>NZ_AP036007.1:0-4020940 GCF_059730595.1 Pantoea sp. X-Soil-YNGN-844 | reverse complement strand
TTATACGCAGTAAAAGAGGGTAGTTATCCACAAAATAAACGAGAGGAAAAGGATAAAATCAGCATCTTCCACTGGGGATCGTGACTATTTCGCGATCCCCAGCCCCGTTCAGATCGCCTTTTTCCAGCTTTCCAGCCAGGCTTCCGCCGGATCTTCAGGGATCTCATGCTCCAGCACGTCAATCTCCAGGCGATCGCCGATCTGACGGGCACCCTGAGCAATTAACAGCGCTTCTATCTGGCGGATCGCGCCACAAAAGAGATCATATTCGTGATTGCCGAGTCCAATCGCACCAAACCGGACCTGAGAGAGATCGGGCTGGCTGTCACGGATGGCTTCGAACAGTGGCAGCAGATTGTCGGGAATATCCCCTGCACCGTGGGTTGAGCAGACCACCAGCCAGATACCTTCCTGTGGCACCTCATCCAGCTCCGGGCCATGCAGCATCTGCGTTGAGAAGCCCGCTTCCTGTAATTTTTCTTCCAGATGTTCAGCCACATACTCTGCGCTACCCAGAGTACTGCCACTGATTAAGGTAATATCGGCCATCTTGCTCTCCCGGAGATTAAGGCGAGCATTGTACGCTGTGATCAAGCAGTGATCCACCTGTGGACAACAGGGTTAATAGATCAGAAGAAGCGAACGCAGCCGTTGTCAGCCGCCACATTCGTCAGGGATAAGATTATGCACAAGGCGGGATGGATCAGGGCTTGATGGTACGCATGATCGGGTTTTGCAGCGAGATCAGGGTTTCTGTCGATTGAATTTCATTGATGGTCTGGATCTTGTTGATCAGCACCTGTTGCAGGGCGTCGATTGACCGGCACATCACTTTAATAAAGATGCTGTAGTGCCCGGTGGTGTACCAGGCCTCAACCACTTCATCCAGCGCCTCCAGTTTGCTCAGCGCCGCCGGATAGTCTCGTGCGCTCTTGAGGATAATGCCGATAAAACAGCAGACATCAAACCCCAGCTGACGCGGATCGATATCAACCCGGGTTCCCAGGATAATGCCCGCCTGCTTCATCTTTTCCACACGCACATGAATGGTGCCGGGGCTGACATTAAACTGTTTTGCCAGCTCGGCGTAAGCGGTGCGCGCATTATCCAGCAGGGCATTCAGAATGCCGCGATCCAGGTTATCGAGCTGCAGATGTTCGGCCATGGCCATCCTCGTTATTGGTCTGCTTTAAGTAAACAAGGGTGAATGTGCAGCAAAATAGTGGTTCAGGCAACTACCGGCAGCGACGGGCGCCGCTGCCGGTTCACTTAGCGTTTGCGCCAGACGGTGACCTGCGCCAGCGTGTGCTGGAATTTGCGGGCCGTTTCGCGGATCACAAAGGGTTTATCCTGCGGTTCACCGACCAGTTCGAAGTCGGCTGCCAGCAGACGTTGCAGTGCCTGCAGCGTCGTCAGCGCCTCACCATTTTCACGCACGCCGCCCAGCCAGTTCTCCTTCGGCGTGAAATCCTCCAGCCAGGTATAAGGCGATGAGAGCAGCAGGATGCCGCCCTGACGCAGCATCGGCGTGACATCCCGCAGGAAACGAGCAGGCTGGCGCAGGCGATCGATCAGGTTGGAGGCGAGCACCAGATCGTAACGACCCGGCTGCGGCTTCAGGTTACAGGCGTCGCCCTGAACAAACTGAATCCGCTGTGCCAGTTCGCTCTCCAGCGCAAAATCTTTCAGGCGAACCTGACGGTACTCTACCAGATCGCCTTCCTGAGGCAGCAGATAGCGGAAGTCTTCGCCGCTGGCCAGCTGCAGCGCCACATCGATGAAGCGGGCCGAGTAGTCCATCCCGGTGACACGTTCGAAGTGGCGAGCCAGTTCAAAACTGGCGCGTCCGGTGGCACAGCCGATATCCAGGGCCTCGCTGCGTGCCGTGGTGTAGTTCAGCGCGAGGTTTACCAGGCTTTCGGCATAGTTATCCACACCGAAATAGCGCGGGCCATACTGGAAGTCGAGGTACTGCGACACCATCGCGTCGGATTCATACGGGTTCAGCGCCATGGTTTCCTGATGGCTGGACACCACGTAGCGGAAACCGGCGTGCTGGAAGAAGTGGCGGCGGAAAGCATAGCGTGCTGATTTCAGCGCTTCGTTGCCGGTCGAGATCCAGCTTCCGCCTTTGATCAGGGAATGTTTACCATCGAAGGTCGGGGTAGAGAAATCATCGTAAAGCGGGTGGACTTTGAAGCCTTCAAAGCCATTGGTCGGCGTGGTCGTCCATTGCCAGACGTTACCGACGATATCGAAGAACGCGCCCTGGGCGAAGAGATCGACCGGCGATGAGGAAGCCCAGTACGCCAGGTTAATGTTGCCCGGCGCCGGTTCCCAGTCCGGCTGATCGCCCGCGACCTGTTCGCGCAGCTGAGCCCACTCCGCTTCACAGGGGAGCTGAACGCTCATACCGGTCTGATCTGCCTTCCAGCGGCAGAAAGCCGCCGCTTCCAGCTGATTGACCTCGGCAGGCCAGTCCCACGGCATCGCCACTTCTTCACACATCAGACGCAGTTTAAGCTGATCGGGCATCGCAGGCGTGCCGACCCAGAAGGTGGGCATCTCTGCTTTGGCAAACTGACACCAGCCCCAGCCTTCGTCATCCCACCAGCGCGCATCCTGATAACCGCCCGCCTCAACGAATGCCATGAATTCCGCATTGCTGACCAGCATTTTGCTCGCCTGGAACGGCTGCAGCGTAACCTGCTGGCGGCCATATTCATTATCCCAGCCGTAGGTATCGTCGGTTTTACCCAGCGTGACGGTGCCGCCTGGCATTGGCAGCAGGGCATTGGCCGGAACAGCTTCGCGCTGATGGCGCGCCATCGGACAGACCGGCCATGCGGCCTGCGGTCTGACCCACTCCACTGGTAACTGGCGGATCAGCACGCTGGAGGTTTCCAGATGAATACGCTCATGCTCAATCCCCATCAGGATCACCCAGGCCGGGCTCTCCCAGCTGATCGGCAGCGTGATCGGCATGGTCTGGATCAAATCGCTGACCAGCGCTTTAACGCGTCCGCGGTATTCACGGACTTTGTCAATGGTGGGCCAGTCATAGTGACTGTCGTTGAGATCGTCCCAGCTCATCTCATCCACACCAATCGCCATCATCGCTTCGATACGATCGTCCAGACGCGCGTCGATAAGGCGTCCGGCCATCAGCTTATTGATGTAGAAGGTAGCGGTGTGGCCAAAATAGAAGATTAAAGGATGGCGCAGCGGAATGGCTTTGGTAAACCAGGCCAGGGGATCGGCCAGACAGGTAAACAGACTTTCATACTGTTCCCAGGTCTGCTGAAAATAGGCCAGCAATTCGGCACGTTTTTGTTCAATGTTATGGCCGGAGAGCAGTAGCGTTCGCGTCGGCGCAGGCAGATCGCGATGAGGTTGAGCAAGCGTCACAGGGAGCTCCAGATTGCTGAGTAAGTGAAACGGTAATTCACTATAGCAAATGTGCATTTCTGCCCGATGACTTAACGCCGCCAGTGACGCAGCAGACGGCTTTTCATGCCGGTGTCGAAGCGCCAGATATGGTCGAAGATGCGCAGAATACCTGGTTTCCCGTGGGCCGACATTGCCACGGCGTGAAAACGTTGCTGATTATGTCGCTGGCGCTTTTTGATCGCCCCGATGACCTCTTCCGGCAGACGCTGGGCAATAAAATCGGAAACGATCACCGCATCGGCTTCCTCCCACAGTACGCCTTCCATTCGGGTGACAACCGAAGAGAGACAGGCGGCCAGATCGGTGCCGCCACGGAAACGCTGGCTCAGAAAGCGAATCGCCTGTTCCAGCCCGTCATCACCGGTCAGCTCATAGCCGATCACCTCATGCGCAAACAGCATGATGTAGCAGCGACGGCCATCGGCCAGCGCGACCTTCAGCAGTGCCAGACAAAAGGCTTTAGCGCAACGCTCATTAAAGCCACCCATCGAACCGGAGGTATCCACGCAGACGATAAACGGCCCGCGCGGCTGCTCTTCATGCTGCTGGTGGCTGGCCGGACGCATCGTCACCTTTTCATGCCAGGCATCGCCCTGCAGCTTATAGGTCAGCAGCCGTTTCTCGACCAGCCGCCGGTAAAATTCCAGCTCCAGTTCGCTGATGCTCAGCGCGGCTAACTCCGGCGGTAACAGTCGCAGCACGTCATCGCTCTGATGAATGCCGCTGACCTCTTCCGGCACGGATGCAGGCTCCTGCACCAGATGATGAAAAGCTTCCATCGGGGCATCCTGTGACGGCACCGATTTTGCCTCGCGGCTGCGACCCAGCTGCTGGGCCAGCTTCAGCAGCTCCGGTTGGTGCGCCAGAAAGTCGCCATATTGCAGCATCAGCTGATAGTCACCGGGCTGCAGTGACGCTTTGCTCATGTCCCACAGCCGGCCAGCGGCGGCTTCATCATCGTCACTGAGAATCGGAGCCAGCTGACCGCTCAGCGCCATGCGCTGCTGCAGTTCCGCCAGCAGGCGTTCGCGCTGCTGCTCCAGCAAATCCTGATTCAGCGTCAGGGTCTGTAAGGTCAGGCTCAGCCGCCAGCGCTGTAAAAAAAGCTGGTGCTGCGCGCTGCTGAGATGGCTGATATCGGTGTGCAGCAACAGCCGGTTAGCTTCATCAATAAAAGGAGACGGCAGGCTTTGAAGCGCCTCAAGTGTGGCAGTCAGCTGCTGGCTGAATTCACGATCGCTGAGGAGCTGGATGCGCTGGAACAGCTGAAACTCTTCGGCCAGCATGGCCGGAACCGGCGTGGCTTTGAGTTCAGCACTAATCTCCGCTCGCCAGCGTGGCACATCGCGCAGCAGCGCTTTTTTCAGTCCGGGGAATTTTTCAAAAAACAGCGCCAGCTGTGGGGACGCCAGCAGGGCAATAATCAGCTCTTCAATCAGTTCGGTCTCACCCACTGAGAGCAGCGTGCTCAGCGTCTCCACTGAGATCATTTACGCGCCTGTTTCAGCTGTTCCGCCACATCCTGCAGGCTGGTTTCAACCCGCGCCAGCCAGTCATCACTGATAAACAGGCAGCGCTGATGCTGGCTGAACTGATGACGCTGTGACCGTAGTTCACTCTCCAGTGCATCCAGTGCTTCGGTGATCTCACCGGGCAGCGGCTCGCTGTTGCTGACGCCAGGCAGGGTCAGACGTGACGATTGCAGGCTCACATCACGGATAGCCAGACAGTGCTGCGCATCCACCTGTAAATCCAGGCTTTGCGCAAAGCCAATCCCGTTGAGCTTGCCGCGAACCTCACCGCCTTTCTGCAGCCACTGATTCAGGGCATCACGCGCAATCACAATATGGCTTACCTGCATGTCGTGCAGCATCAGCGGCTTTTGCAGCATCAGCGTCAGTTGCTCATCGGTAAAGCTTTCGGGCAGGTCGTAATGGGGCTTGCGGCTGAACATGCCGCTGTGTCTTTCCAGAGTGATCGCCTGCGCGATGCTCTGCTGCTGTTGCAGAGCCAGACGACGCGCTTTTATCTGCTGCAGTTTCAGCAGCATTGGCTGCTGCTGCCAGGCGTGCTGCGTCATCAGCTGATCGATTTCTCGTTCCAGCAGCTGCATGGAGGCGACATCGTGCCAGAGGCAATCTTTCAGCAGGATCAGGTCTATCGGGGCAATGGTATTGCGACCGCTGTAGAAGGCGCTGGCCTGCAGCAGATGGATGGCTTTTTTCCAGCGGCGATCGGAAATGTAAGGTGCGGCAGGCTGGCTCTCCAGTTGCTGACGCAGCTGATAAATCAGCTCAAAGACGGCATCGGGCAGACTGACCTGGCTGATGCCGAGCTGCCACTGCGCATACTCTTCATCACTGATGCGCAGGGATTCCGCGACCGGATTGGTGTGCTCATCCTGCTGGTGGGTCAGCATGCTGCGAAAATTCTGCTTCTCATGCACGTTATCCAGCCACAGGCGGATCAGCATTCGATCATAGAGCGCCTCAAGGCCGCTATCCGCTTCCGGCAGTTCGTTGGAGGCGGTGACCAGCAGCCGCATCGGGATGGTCTCTTCGCTGTCACCATTGCGGAAGCGGCGTTCATTGATAGCGGTCAGCAGGGTATTCAGAATCGCCGGGCCGGCTTTCCAGATCTCATCCAGAAAAACAATCTCGGCGTCGGGCAGATAGCCTTTAGTGAGGCGCTGGTAGCGCCCTTCATCTTTCAGTGCCTGAATAGAGAGCGGGCCAAACACCTCTTCCGGCGTGGAGAAACGGGTCATCAGATATTCAAAGGCGCGGGCGTGCTGAAAGGCATATTTAAGGCGGCGGGCAATCAGGCTCTTGGCGATGCCCGGCGGTCCCAGCAGAAACACGCTTTCACCGCTTAGCGCGGCCAGCAGGCAAAGGCGAATGGCATGATGCCGTTCATATAATCCTTTTTCTAACGCATTGCTAAGGCGAGAAATTCTTTCTGCCAAAAGATGGGGTTGAGCCATAATCACATCAATGTCCTTACGATCGTCGGGCCGCCGCGCTTAAGCAAGCGCCTTACTCTATAGATCATCATGCGTGAAAGCGTTGATAGCTGTCAGCTTTTTTGTTTCAGAAGGTTTGCCTGTTTTAAAGTGGTGCCGGATGACAATTTATCGTCAGAAATGATCCCGTTACCCTGACCGCGAGGCGAAGCGGGTATAGGAATTTTCGTTAAACCGTGCATACTGTGCGCTTTTTGATGGCCTGAGCGAGGGGTTTTGCACCTCTTAGACTCCAACAAAAGATAACTCTATGAGCTCGGATAATAAGCAGTCACTTCGCGGATTAACGCTGGCCGCTATTGGTGTTGTTTACGGGGATATCGGCACCAGTCCGCTGTATACCTTGCGTGAATGTCTCTCCGGACAGTTTGGCTTCGGCGTTGAGCGGGAGGCGGTATTTGGCTTTCTGTCGCTGATTTTCTGGCTGCTGGTGCTGGTGGTCTCACTGAAGTACATCAGTTATGTGATGCGTGCCGACAACGCCGGGGAAGGCGGGATTTTGACCCTGATGTCGCTGGCAGGTCGCCATACCGGTGCGCGCGCCACGGCGGTGCTGGTGATCATGGGCCTGATTGGTGGCAGCTTCTTCTATGGAGAGGTGGTGATCACGCCAGCCATTTCGGTGATGTCCGCCATCGAAGGCCTTGAGATTGCAGCGCCGTCGCTGGATCCCTTTATTGTGCCGATGTCGATTGCGGTGCTGACGCTGCTGTTTGCCATTCAGAAGCATGGCACCGGTATGGTGGGTAAACTCTTCGCGCCAGTAATGCTGGTCTGGTTTCTGGTGCTGGCGATCCTGGGTGTCATGGGCATCATGCGAAACCCGGACGTGCTGCATGCGCTGAATCCTGCCTATGCGGTGGAATTCTTCCTGCACTATAAGTCCGTTTCGTTCTTCGCCCTCGGTGCAGTTGTGCTGGCGATTACCGGGGTCGAGGCGCTTTATGCCGATATGGGGCACTTCGGTAAAGTGCCGATTCGGCTGGCCTGGTTCTCGGTGGTGCTGCCGTCGCTGGTGCTGAACTACTTTGGTCAGGGCGCGCTGTTACTCAGCGATCCTAAAGCAATTAAAAACCCCTTCTTCCTGCTGGCCCCGGACTGGGCGCTGATCCCGATGCTGATTCTGGCGACACTGGCCACGGTGATCGCCTCACAGGCGGTGATCTCTGGTGTCTTCTCGCTGACGCGTCAGGCGGTGCGACTGGGTTATCTGCCAGGGATGCGTATCATCCACACTTCTGAGCGCGAATCGGGCCAGATTTATATTCCGGTGATCAACTGGTTGCTCTATTTCGCCGTGCTGATTGTGATTATCAGCTTTGAGCATTCAAGTAATCTGGCTGCGGCCTACGGTATTGCGGTGACCGGCACCATGGTGCTGACGGCAATGCTCTCCTGCACCGTGGCGGTTAAAAACTGGCACTGGAATAAGCTGGCGGTCGCCGTCATCCTGGTGCTGATGCTCTGCATCGACGTGCCGCTGTTTACCGCCAACCTGGTGAAAATTTTCTCTGGTGGCTGGCTGCCGCTCTGTCTCGGTCTGGTGATGTTTATCATTATGACGACGTGGAAAAGCGAACGTTTCCGTCTGCTGCGCCGCATGCACGAACATGGTAACTCCCTGGAGGCGATGATCGCGTCGCTGGAGAAATCGCCACCGGTTCGCGTGCCGGGCACGGCGGTCTATATGTCGCGTGCCCTGAATGTGATTCCGTTTGCCATGCTGCACAACCTCAAGCACAACAAAGTGTTACATGAGCGGGTCGTGCTGCTGACGTTGCGCACTGAAGACGCGCCTTACGTGCACAACGTGCGTCGTGTCACCATTGAGCAGCTGTCGCCGACCTTCTGGCGGGTGGTGGCAAGCTATGGCTGGCGTGAGACGCCAAACGTCGAGGAGATTTTCCACCGTTGCGGGCTGGAAGGACTCAACTGCCGCATGATGGAGACCTCGTTCTTTATGTCGCATGAGTCGCTGATCATCGGCAAACGGCCGTGGTATCTGCGCCTGCGGGGCAAACTCTTCCTGGCGCTGCAGCGCAATGCGCTCCGTGCGCCAGACCAGTTTGAGATCCCGCCAAACCGCGTGATTGAACTCGGCACCCAGGTCGAGATTTGATTGTCAGCGCCCGCCTAACGGGGCGGGCGCTGACCAGCGTAGCATGACGCACAAGCCGCCGCCGGGTCGCTGGCTGAACGTAACCTGCATCCCATGCAACTGGGCAATATTACGCACTATCGATAATCCCAGCCCGCTCCCGCTCTTCTCCTGACCCGGCGGTCGCCAGAAACGCTCACCGAGCCGTTGCAGGTCGGCAGCACTCAGACCCTCGCCGTTATCCTCCACCGACAGGCTGTTTGCCTGCAGTCGCACATCGACTTCGCTGCCCGCAGGCGTATAGCGAATGGCGTTATCCAGCAGATTCCGCACCAGCAGTGACAGTAACAGTGGATGACCCTGAATCTGTGGATCGGCCTCCGCGTGCAGCCGCAGCGTGACGCCGGTTTTATCCGCCAGCGGCAATTGTGCGGCGATCGTCTCCTGCACCGTGCGTTTCAGCGCCACCGGTTCGAAGGCGCTGCGTGCATCATCGGCTTCAACCCGCGAGAGCGTCAGAAGCTGATCCACCAGCCGCGTAGCGCGGACAATGCCGGCATCCAGCTGTTGCAGCGCATGGGTTCGCATCACTTCGTCATCCGCCGTCAGCTGGATCACTTCGCTTTGCACCTGCAGCGCGGCGAGCGGACTGCGCAGCTCATGTGCTGCATCGGAGGTAAAGCGTCGTTCACGCTGCATCATGGCGCTGATGCGGCTGAACAGGCCATTGAGCGCCATCATCAGCGGCTGTACCTCTTTCGGCACGCGGTCTGCCTGCAGCGGCGTATCGTCATCAGGCGCGCGCTGCGCCAGCTGCTGCGCCAGCGTTTTCAGCGGTCGCAGTTCAGACCAGACCAGGCCGATCAGCAACAGCAGCATAAACGGCAACGCGATCAGCCAGGGCAGCATACTGGCTTCCATCAGATCCTGTGTTATGTCGTCGCGGTATTCCGACTCCTGACCGACGACTACCCGGAACTTCTGATCCGGCGTGGTCAGCCAGACAAACCGCCAGCGATCGCCATCATTGGTGAGCTGTCCTTCATGAAATCCCTGATAGTCCGCCTCAAACGGCAGATAGCGGCCATTATCGCCATCATTCATTACCTGCCTGCCGTCACGGGTAAAGACAGCAAAGGCCAGAGCATCGTCATCCTGATCGCCACGATGGTGCCGCAGCATCGCTTTGGTTCGGGGCAAAGTGGTGTTGTCCAGCGAAGAGAAATCAAGCGTCAGCAGGCGCTTGGCCAGCAGCATCTGCTGGGTATCAAACAGCTCATCAAGGGTTTCACGGGTCTGATGCCAGGCACTCAGGCTGGCACTGGCCCAGCAGAGGCCGAGCAGCAGCACGAAACCGATGCCGAGCCGCAGAAACAGGCTCATTGATCGCATTCAGCGGCTCCCAGGGTATAACCGACGCCGTGCAGCGTGCGGATAAACGCGCTGCCCAGCTTTTTACGCAGATGGTGGATATGCACTTCTACCGCGTTGCTGGAGACGTCGGCATCCCAGCTGTAGAGCTTCTCTTCCAGCTGGCTGCGCGTCAGCACCCGGCCCGGGTTGCGCATAAAGAGTTCCAGCAGCGCCAGTTCACGGCTTTTTAACTCAATTGCTTCGTCATCGCGCATGACGCTATGGCTGCCGGGGATCAGCACCACGTTACCGTGACGGAGTTCGGGCTGCAGTTGACCATGACGGCGGCGGATTAGCGCCTGTAAGCGCGCGGCCACTTCGGTTAAGGCAAAGGGTTTGCACAGATAGTCATCGGCTCCCATCTGCAGGCCTTCAACCCGCTGATCGAGCGCATCGCGGGCAGTCAGTATCAGGACCGGCACATCGTTGCCCTGCTGCCGCCACTGCCGCAGGATATCGAGTCCATCCCGCTCAGGCAGAGAAAGGTCCAGGATCACCGCATCCCATGGCGCGGCCTCCAGCGCGTTACAGCCCGACTCACCAGACGTAAACCAGTCAACGCTGAAGCCCAGTTTACTCAGCCCCGCTTTGATACCGTCGCCAATTAAGCGATCGTCTTCAATCAGTAAAATACGCATCACGTCTCCCTGTTCCGATAGCGTTTTATACGAAGCAACTTCCTCACTGTACAGCTGATTTCGGCGAAAATGGCTTATTTTTCACGCTTAAGAAGCTGTTAAGAACTCTGTGGTCAACTGGGCGAATTCAAACCGAAAACACCACTGAGAAAGGGGTACACCATGAAAAAGCACGCTGCAATTCTGGCCGTCGTTATGCTGGCTTCCGCCCCGGTTTTCGCTGCACAGCAGGGCGGATTTGTTGATCCCAGTGCGCCAGCCGCACAGACGCCGTCAGCATCCGGTCAGGGCGGCTTCAGTGCCGATCACACCAGTGTGGTGACCGTGAAGCAGGCTGAAGAGATGAAAGATGACAGCTGGATCACCGTACGCGGCAAGCTGGAAAAACAGATCGGCAAGGAAGATTATCTGTTCCGTGATCAGACCGGCACCATGAAGGTCGAAATCGACCACAAGCACTGGAACGGCCAGACCATCACGCCCAAAGATAACGTTGAGCTGACGGGTGAACTGGATAAAGATTTCAACAGCATTGAGATGGACGTTAAACAGGTTAAGAAACAGCCTTAATCCCTTTCTGCCGGGCCGCATTCGCGGCCCTTTTTTCGTTCCCTTCCTCGCCTTAATGCAAATTTCCTCCCGCGTGAGCGAAACGTTTCGATAGCGATCACAGATTTCTTCTTTGCCGGTTGAGTTGATGGCGGCTTTTCATACACTCCAGACAGCGAAACGTTTCGCTGTGGAGTGAAAAGATGAAAAAAGGTCGCTTGTTAAACGCTGAACTCTCACATGTGATTGCCCGCCTGGGACACACGGATACGCTGACGATTGCCGATGCTGGCTTGCCGATTCCGGCAGGACCGCAGCGCATCGACTTAGCGCTCACGCCGGGTACGCCCGATTTTATGCAGGTGGTGAATGCTGTCGCACTGGAGATGCAGGTAGAGAGCGCCCTGATCGCGGAGGAGATTAAGCAGCATAATCCGCACCTTCATAGCGCGCTTGTCGCCGTGCTCGAAGCCTTGCAACAGCACCAGGGGAATCGCATCACCATCAGCTACACCAGTCATGAACAATTCAAACAACAAACGCAGCGTAGTCAGGCAGTCATTCGCAGCGGAGAGTGCTCTCCGTTTGCGAATGTCATCCTCAGCGCCGGTGTGACCTTCTGAGGCCGCTATGCAACCTTTACTGCAACTCGACGGCATTGAAAAATCCTTTCCGGGCGTAAAAGCCCTGAAGGGGGCGTCGCTGAATGTCCGTGCAGGACGCGTGATGGCGCTGGTGGGCGAGAACGGCGCCGGCAAGTCCACCATGATGAAAGTGCTGACCGGGATCTATCAATATGATGCCGGTACATTGCGCTGGCTCGGCAAAGAGACCCGTTTCAGTGGACCGAAAGCGTCTCAGGAAGCGGGTATTGGCATCATCCATCAGGAGCTGAACCTGATCCCTCAGTTAACCGTGGCGGAGAATATATTTCTCGGTCGCGAATATGTGGGGCGTTTTGGCCGTATCCAGTGGCCGCGTATGTATGCCGAAGCCGATGCGCTGCTCAAAAGGCTCAATCTGCGCTTCAACAGCCACAAGCTGGTGGGCGATTTGTCGATTGGCGATCAGCAGATGGTTGAAATCGCCAAAGTGCTGAGCTTTGAGTCGCAGGTCATCATCATGGATGAGCCGACCGATGCGCTGACGGATACCGAAACGCTGTCGCTGTTCCGGGTGATCAACGAACTGAAAGCGCAGGGCTGCGGCATCGTCTATATCTCGCATCGCATGAAAGAGATCTTTGAGATCTGCGATGACGTCACGGTATTCCGCGACGGTCAGTTTATTGCTGAACGTCCGGTCAGCGAGCTGACCGAAGAGAGCCTGATCGAGATGATGGTCGGGCGCAAGCTGGAAGATCAATATCCGCATCTAGATCAGGCGCCAGGGGATGTGCGGCTCAAAGTGGAGAACGTCAGCGGGCCGGGCGTGGAGAACGTCAGCTTCAGTCTGCGCAAAGGTGAAATCCTTGGCATCTCGGGTCTGATGGGCGCGGGCCGCACTGAACTGATGAAGGTGCTCTACGGCGCGCTGCCGCGTCGTGAAGGTGCAATGTGGCTTAATGGACGGGAAGTGGTGACGCGTTCGCCGCAGGACGGGCTGGCTAACGGTATCGTCTACATCTCGGAAGATCGTAAGCGTGATGGTCTGGTGCTGGGCATGTCAGTGAAAGAGAACATGTCGCTGACGGCGTTAGGCTATTTCAGTCACGGCAGCGGCATGCTGAAACATGCGGCAGAGCAGCTGGCGGTAGGCGATTTTATCCGGCTGTTCAACGTGAAAACGCCTTCTATGGAGCAGCCGATTGGCCTGCTTTCAGGCGGCAACCAGCAGAAAGTGGCGATTGCCCGCGGTCTGATGACCCGCCCTAACGTGCTGATTCTGGACGAACCGACCCGCGGTGTGGATGTCGGTGCGAAGAAAGAGATCTACCAACTGATTAACCAGTTTAAAGCCGAAGGGCTGAGCATCATTCTGGTCTCCTCGGAAATGCCGGAAGTGCTGGGCATGAGCGATCGGATTCTGGTGATGCATGAAGGCCGTATCAGCGGCGAATTTACCCGTGAAGACGCCACTCAGGAAAGCCTGATGGCAGCCGCCGTAGGCAAGCAACACAGCGAGGATTTAGTGGTATGACGACCCAAACTTTACCGGCCAGCCGTCGCTGGTTTAGCAAAAGCTGGCTGCTGGAACAGAAGTCGCTGATTGCGCTGATGGTGCTGATCGCCGTGGTGGCCAGCCAGAGCCCGAACTTCTTTACCGTGGCAAACCTGTTCAACATTCTGCAGCAGACCTCGGTTAACGCCATTATGGCAGTCGGGATGACGCTGGTGATCCTGACTTCAGGTATTGACCTCTCGGTGGGTTCGCTACTGGCTCTGACGGGCGCAGTGGGTGCATCGCTGGTGGGCATGGAGGTCAACGCCCTGGTCGCGGTGGCGGCTTCGCTGGCGCTGGGTGCGGCAATCGGTGCCCTGACCGGGACTATTGTGGCGCGCGGTAAGGTGCAGGCCTTTATCGCCACGCTGGTCATGATGCTGCTGCTGCGCGGTGTGACCATGGTCTACACCGACGGCAGCCCGATTAACACCGGTTTCAGTGCCAATGCCGATCTGCTGGGCTGGTTTGGTATTGGTCGCCCTCTGGGTATCCCTGCGCCGGTCTGGCTGATGGCGCTGGTCTTTATCGCCGCCTGGTACATGCTGCAGCACACGCGTCTGGGTCGCTATATCTATGCGCTTGGCGGTAACGAAGCGGCAACGCGTCTCTCTGGCATCAATGTGAATCGCGTCAAAATCATCGTCTATTCACTGAGCGGTATGCTGGCGGCGCTGGCGGGCACCATTGAGGTGGCGCGTCTCTCATCAGCACAGCCGACAGCGGGTACCGGCTATGAGCTGGATGCGATTGCTGCGGTCGTGTTAGGCGGAACCAGTCTGGCTGGCGGTAAAGGCCGTATTTTCGGCACCCTGATTGGCGCGCTGATCCTCGGCTTCCTGAACAACGGCCTGAACCTGATGGGCGTCTCTTCGTACTACCAGATGATCGTTAAAGCGGTAGTCATCCTGCTGGCGGTGCTGGTGGATAATAAAAGCAGTAAATAACTCTGACCTTACACAGGATAATAAAATGAAAAAGTTAACCGCACTGGCCATGATCCTCGGCGCAACGCTCAGTACCAGCGCCATGGCAAAAGATACTATCGCGCTGGTGGTTTCAACCCTGAACAACCCGTTCTTTGTTTCTCTGAAAGAGGGGGCTCAGAAAGAAGCGGACAAACTGGGCTATAACCTGGTGGTGCTGGATTCACAGAACAACCCGGCAAAAGAGCTGGCGAACGTGCAGGATCTGACCGTTCGCGGCACCAAGCTGCTGCTGATCAACCCGACTGACTCTGATGCTGTGGGCAACGCCGTGAAGATGGCTAACCAGGCGAATATTCCTGTCATCACGCTGGACCGCGTTGCGGCACAGGGCACGGTGGTCAGCCACGTCGCTTCCGATAACCGTTTTGGCGGTAAAATGGCCGGTGACTTCATCGCCAAAAAAGTCGGCGAAAATGCCAAAATTATTGAGCTGCAGGGCATTGCCGGAACCTCTGCTGCCCGCGAACGTGGCGAAGGCTTCAAACAGGCCGCTGATGCGCATAAATTCCAGATCCTCGCCAGCCAGCCTGCTGACTTTGACCGTACCAAAGGTCTGAATGTCATGCAGAACCTGCTGCAGGCACACCCGGATGTTCAGGCGGTATTCGCTCAGAACGACGAAATGGCGTTGGGTGCGCTGCGTGCGCTGCAGACTGCCGGAAAAACCGGTGTGATCGTGGTGGGTTTTGACGGCACTGCTGATGGCGTGAAAGCTGTAGAAGCTGGCAAACTGTCTGCGACCGTGGCACAGATGCCAGAAAAAATTGGCATGATCGGCGTGGACACCGCTGATAAAGTGCTGAAGGGTGAAAAAGTGAAGGCGATCAATCCGGTCGACCTGAAGCTGGTCACTCAATAACTCAAAGAAAAGCAGGGCACCGCGCCACCCTCCCGGTGGCGCACTTATTCCGGACTCCCCTAATGAGCAAAAACGCAAAACTGGCCGTTCTTGGCAGCATTAATGCTGACCACATCCTTAATCTGGCGCACTTCCCTCGTCCCGGTGAAACGGTGATCGGGCAGAATTATCAGGTTGCGTTTGGCGGTAAAGGCGCGAATCAGGCGGTCGCCGCGGGTCGTGCGGGTGCCGATATCGCCTTTATTGGCTGTGTAGGCGCTGACGACATTGGCGAACGTATTCGTGAGCAGCTCGCCCAGGACAATATTGATACCACGCCCGTAGAAGTGGTTGAGGGCGAGTCGACAGGTGTGGCGATGATTTTCGTCAACGGTGACGGAGAGAACAATATTGGTATCTACTCCGGGGCAAACGCGGCGCTAACGCCCGATTGCGTGGCGCGTCATCAGCAGGTTATTGCCGATGCCGATGCACTCTTAATGCAGCTGGAATCTCCGCTGGAGAGCGTACTGGCTGCCGCGACATTTGCCCGGCAGCATCAGACGCAGGTTATTCTTAATCCGGCACCCGCTACTCCTCTCTCCGATGAGCTGCTGGCGCTGATTGATATTATTACCCCGAATGAGACCGAAGCAGAGAGTCTGACCGGTATTGCGGTTAACAATGATGAAGATGCGGCCCGCGCGGCGGCGGCACTGCATGCGAAAGGCATCGGCACGGTATTGATTACGCTGGGTCGCCGCGGTGTCTGGCTGAGCGAGCAGGGAGACAGTCAGCGTATTGCAGGCTTCAGCGTTAAAGCTATTGATACCATCGCCGCAGGCGACACCTTTAATGGTGCCTTTATTACCGCGCGACTGGAGCAGAAGCCGATGTATGACGCGGTGCGATTTGCCCATGCCGCCGCTGCGATTGCCGTTACGCGTTCAGGTGCACAGCCCTCCGTGCCGTGGCGCGCGGAGATCGATGAATTTTTGCAGCAGCAGGGTTAAGCGATTGAGTACCATGAAAGATGTCGCTCGCCTCGCGGGTGTCTCTACCTCCACTGTTTCGCACGTCATTAATAACAATCGCTTTGTCAGTGAAGGCGTGCGGGAAAAAGTTGAGCAGGCGATACGTCATCTTAACTACGCCCCTTCTGCACTGGCGCGCAGTCTGAAAATCAATCAGACGCACACTATCGGTATGCTGCTGACTACCAGCAGTAACCCTTTTTATGCTGAAGTGGTGCGGGGCGTGGAGGAGAGTTGCTATCAGCGTGGCTACAGCCTGATTCTCTGTAATACGGCGGGAGATGAGGAGCGGATGAACCGCAGCCTGGAAACGCTGATGCAGAAGCGTGTCGATGGTTTGCTGATCATGTGCACTGAAAGTCACCTGCCGTCGGCAGACATTCTGAATCGTTATCCCTCTATACCTGCGGTGATGATGGACTGGGCACCGTTTGAGGGTCGCGGTGACATCATTCAGGATAACGCGCTGCTGGGCGGCGAGCTGGCCACTCAGCATCTTATCGACAGCGGCTATACCCGTATCGCCTGTATCGCCGGTCCCCAGGATAAAACCCCGGCCCGTATGCGTCTGGAAGGTTATCGCAACGCCATGACTAAGAGTGGGCTGGAGATTTTGCCTGGCTATATCGTGAATGGTGACTTTGAATTTCAGGGTGGCTACAACGGGATGATCGAGTTGCTGGCGCTGGAAACGCTGCCGGAAGCGGTATTCACCAGTAACGATGCGATGGCTGTCGGCGTTTATCATGCCCTCTATCAGGCTGGCATGCAGGTTCCGCAGCAAATGGCGGTCATGGGGTATGACGATATTGAACTGGCGCGCTATCTCACTCCGCCACTGAGTACGATTCATCAGCCCAAAGATGCACTGGGCGAACTGGCGATAGATACCTTAATTCATCGTCTCAGCGATCCCGACGCCAGCCAGCAAACGCTGGTGCTGACGCCGGAGCTGGTGGTACGTGGCTCAGTTTAGCGCTTTTTCTTCCTGTCGCGATTCGTGATCAGATTACGTCCATCGCCGTTTTTCAGCAGCAGAAAAGTCAGCGCTGAAAGCACGGTAACGACACCCATGGTCAGGAACGTGGCATGGAACTGTGAAATGGTGCTGGTTTCAAACTCCTGATAGAAGCGCAGTACCGCAGCACTGACGGCCACACCGAAACTGATCGCTAACTGCTGCGTCACGGCCAGCACGCTGTTACCCCCGCTGGCATTATCATCATCCAGGTCGGCCAGAGTAATGGTGTTCATGGCGGTGAACTGCGTAGACATCGCCATGCCGAGAATAAACAGCGGAAGCAACAGCACAAAGATGCTTTCAGCAGGCGACTGCAGAGAGAAGCTGGCGATCAGGATGCCAATAATAGCGGTGATGCCGACCAGCAGACGGCGGTAGCCCAGCCAGCGCAGCAGTTGTGTCACCGTGGACTTCGCCAGTATTGAACCAATGGCGGTAGGTGCCATCATGCAGCCTGCAATAATAGCTGAATAGCCAAAGCCAACCTGCAACATGAGCGGCATTAAAAAGGGGACGCAGCCGGTACCGAGACGTGATGCAATGTTGCCGCCAATGCCAACCGAGAAGGTCCGGGTTTTAAACATCGGCAGGTTGATGAGGGGCGACGGGTGATTTCGGGCATGCACTATATAGAGAAGTAAAAGCACGATGCCGCTGAGTAATATCCCGCCAGCCAGCCAGGCGGAAACAATCCGCTCACCGAACAGCTCAATCCCAATCGAGATCATTACCAGCCCAGCCCCGAACAGTATAAAACCCAGAAAGTCGAAGCGGCGCTTGGGCGTGGTGAAGTCCGGCATATATTTGCGTGCGTAGATAATGCCGAGAATACCTATCGGGATATTAATCAGGAAGATCCAGTGCCACGTCGCATAGGTTACCAGCACACCGCCCAGCATCGGGCCCAGTATCGGGCCAACCAATCCTGGCATGGTGACAAAATTGAGCACCGGCAGCAGTTCACTGCGCGGATAGGCGCGTAGCAGCGCCAGTCGTGCGACCGGCATCATCATTGCGCCACCCACGCCCTGTACGATCCGCGATATAACCAGCACTGAAAGCGTCGGTGAGAGCGCACACGCCAGCGAGCCAAGGGTGAACAGCGAAACCGCAATGATAAATACCTTGCGCGTGCCGAAGCGATCGGCGAGCCAGCCGCTGACCGGAATCAGCATCGCGACAGTGAGGGTGTAACTGATAACGGCGGATTGCATGGCCAGGGGAGAACGGTCGAGGCTGGTGGCGATAGCGGGCAGGGCAGTATTCAGTATAGTGGCGTCGAGTGACTGCATGAAAAAGGCCATAGCCGCTATCCATGGCAAACCGGCCATGCTGCGCGAGGATTTTATCATTGAGTGTCCTTCCTGGGGTTATCCTGCGAGAAGAAGCAAAATAATAGCACCCGTAACCCGCAACGGCAGGTCTCTTTACAACGTTTGATCGCTGTTTTTGTGCGTTATTCGGCCATGAAACGTCTCTTTTTAAGCCGTTCGTTTAAAAAAGATGCGCTCAGTAAATTAATTCGAAGAAACACTTGTCAGCCGGAGGAAACTCCCTATAATGCGCCTCCATCGACACGGAACACCGGCAACGGAAAACGGGTTGAGAGGCACAGGAGACTGCGCCGCCGGAGAAAAACTTCTGAAATAGAGGTTGACTCTGCAGGAGGAAAGCGTAATATACGCCACCTCGCGACAGGACGCTAACGCACTGTTCGCACTGCTCTTTAACAATTTATCAGACAATCTGTGTGGGCACTCGCAGGATTGATATCAGCGTCTCCGGACGCAGCAAAATATCAAAGCCTCACGAGTGAACACATAATGAAATTCATTATGACGTTTTACAGATGAGCACCGCTTAACTTGTTTAAGCAAATCAAACTTAAATTGAAGAGTTTGATCATGGCTCAGATTGAACGCTGGCGGCAGGCCTAACACATGCAAGTCGGACGGTAGCACAGAGAGCTTGCTCTTGGGTGACGAGTGGCGGACGGGTGAGTAATGTCTGGGGATCTGCCCGATAGAGGGGGATAACCACTGGAAACGGTGGCTAATACCGCATAACGTCGCAAGACCAAAGAGGGGGACCTTCGGGCCTCTCACTATCGGATGAACCCAGATGGGATTAGCTAGTAGGCGGGGTAATGGCCCACCTAGGCGACGATCCCTAGCTGGTCTGAGAGGATGACCAGCCACACTGGAACTGAGACACGGTCCAGACTCCTACGGGAGGCAGCAGTGGGGAATATTGCACAATGGGCGCAAGCCTGATGCAGCCATGCCGCGTGTATGAAGAAGGCCTTCGGGTTGTAAAGTACTTTCAGCGGGGAGGAAGGCGGTGCGGTTAATAACCGCACCGATTGACGTTACCCGCAGAAGAAGCACCGGCTAACTCCGTGCCAGCAGCCGCGGTAATACGGAGGGTGCAAGCGTTAATCGGAATTACTGGGCGTAAAGCGCACGCAGGCGGTCTGTTAAGTCAGATGTGAAATCCCCGGGCTTAACCTGGGAACTGCATTTGAAACTGGCAGGCTTGAGTCTTGTAGAGGGGGGTAGAATTCCAGGTGTAGCGGTGAAATGCGTAGAGATCTGGAGGAATACCGGTGGCGAAGGCGGCCCCCTGGACAAAGACTGACGCTCAGGTGCGAAAGCGTGGGGAGCAAACAGGATTAGATACCCTGGTAGTCCACGCCGTAAACGATGTCGACTTGGAGGTTGTTCCCTTGAGGAGTGGCTTCCGGAGCTAACGCGTTAAGTCGACCGCCTGGGGAGTACGGCCGCAAGGTTAAAACTCAAATGAATTGACGGGGGCCCGCACAAGCGGTGGAGCATGTGGTTTAATTCGATGCAACGCGAAGAACCTTACCTACTCTTGACATCCACGGAATTCGGCAGAGATGCCTTAGTGCCTTCGGGAACCGTGAGACAGGTGCTGCATGGCTGTCGTCAGCTCGTGTTGTGAAATGTTGGGTTAAGTCCCGCAACGAGCGCAACCCTTATCCTTTGTTGCCAGCGATTCGGTCGGGAACTCAAAGGAGACTGCCGGTGATAAACCGGAGGAAGGTGGGGATGACGTCAAGTCATCATGGCCCTTACGAGTAGGGCTACACACGTGCTACAATGGCGCATACAAAGAGAAGCGACCTCGCGAGAGCAAGCGGACCTCACAAAGTGCGTCGTAGTCCGGATCGGAGTCTGCAACTCGACTCCGTGAAGTCGGAATCGCTAGTAATCGTGGATCAGAATGCCACGGTGAATACGTTCCCGGGCCTTGTACACACCGCCCGTCACACCATGGGAGTGGGTTGCAAAAGAAGTAGGTAGCTTAACCTTCGGGAGGGCGCTTACCACTTTGTGATTCATGACTGGGGTGAAGTCGTAACAAGGTAACCGTAGGGGAACCTGCGGTTGGATCACCTCCTTACCTGAAGATACCTTCCGGCGCAGTGTCCACACAGATTGTCTGATAAAAAGTAATGAGCAGGACGGCTGCGAAGTCGTGACACTATCGTGTCCCCTTCGTCTAGCGGTTAGGACTCCGCCCTTTCACGGCGGCAACAGGGGTTCGAATCCCCTAGGGGACGCCACCTGCTTGGTGACAGGTGAAAGGTGTCTCCATACAGTATCTCAAAACCGTTCGGGTTGCGTAAGCAGCCGGGTCGCGTTTGAGATATTTGCTCTTTAACAATCCGGAACAAGCTGAAAATTGAAACGACGTGTCGTTTTCATTCTCCGTAATAAGAATGAAAAATACGATGCGTTCGAGTCTCTCAAATGCTTGCAGCTTACAGCGTTGAAAAACGCCTGTGGGTTGTGAGGTTAAGCGACTAAGCGTACACGGTGGATGCCCAGGCAGTCAGAGGCGATGAAGGACGTGCTAATCTGCGTAAAGCGACGGTAAGGTGATATGAACCGCTACAGCCGTCGATGTCCGAATGGGGAAACCCGGTGCACTCTGTGCATCATTGCAGCATGAATACATAGTGCTGCAAGGCGAACCGGGGGAACTGAAACATCTAAGTACCCCGAGGAAAAGAAATCAACCGAGATTCCCCCAGTAGCGGCGAGCGAACGGGGAGCAGCCCAGAGCCTGAATCAGCATGTGTGTTAGTGGAAGCGTCTGGAAAGTCGCAGGGTACAGGGTGATACTCCCGTACACAAAAGCACATATGCTGTGAGCTCGATGAGTAAGGCGGGACACGTGGTATCCTGTCTGAATATGGGGGGACCATCCTCCAAGGCTAAATACTCCTGACTGACCGATAGTGAACCAGTACCGTGAGGGAAAGGCGAAAAGAACCCCGGCGAGGGGAGTGAAACAGAACCTGAAACCGTGTACGTACAAGCAGTGGGAGCCTTCTTTATGGGGGTGACTGCGTACCTTTTGTATAATGGGTCAGCGACTTATATTCTGTAGCAAGGTTAACCGTATAGGGGAGCCGCAGGGAAACCGAGTCTTAACTGGGCGTTAAGTTGCAGGGTATAGACCCGAAACCCGGTGATCTAGCCATGGGCAGGTTGAAGGTTGGGTAACACTAACTGGAGGACCGAACCGACTAATGTTGAAAAATTAGCGGATGACCTGTGGCTGGGGGTGAAAGGCCAATCAAACCGGGAGATAGCTGGTTCTCCCCGAAAGCTATTTAGGTAGCGCCTCGTGAACTCATCTCCGGGGGTAGAGCACTGTTTCGGCTAGGGGGCCATCCCGGCTTACCAACCCGATGCAAACTGCGAATACCGGAGAATGTTATCACGGGAGACACACGGCGGGTGCTAACGTCCGTCGTGAAGAGGGAAACAACCCAGACCGCCAGCTAAGGTCCCAAAGTCATGGTTAAGTGGGAAACGATGTGGGAAGGCACAGACAGCCAGGATGTTGGCTTAGAAGCAGCCATCATTTAAAGAAAGCGTAATAGCTCACTGGTCGAGTCGGCCTGCGCGGAAGATGTAACGGGGCTAAACCATGCACCGAAGCTGCGGCAGCGACACTATGTGTTGTTGGGTAGGGGAGCGTTCTGTAAGCCGTCGAAGGTGTGCTGTGAGGCATGCTGGAGGTATCAGAAGTGCGAATGCTGACATAAGTAACGATAAAGCGGGTGAAAAGCCCGCTCGCCGGAAGACCAAGGGTTCCTGTTCAACGTTAATCGGAGCAGGGTGAGTCGACCCCTAAGGCGAGGCCGAAAGGCGTAGTCGATGGGAAACAGGTTAATATTCCTGTACTCGGTGTTACTGCGAAGGGGGGACGGAGAAGGCTATATCAGCCGGGCGACGGTTGTCCCGGTTTAAGCGTGTAGGCGGAGGGTCCAGGTAAATCCGGTCCCTTATCAACGCTGAGGCGTGACGACGAGGCACTACGGTGCTGAAGTGATAAATGCCCAGCTTCCAGGAAAAGCCTCTAAGCATCAGGTAACACAGAATCGTACCCCAAACCGACACAGGTGGTCAGGTAGAGAATACCAAGGCGCTTGAGAGAACTCGGGTGAAGGAACTAGGCAAAATGGTGCCGTAACTTCGGGAGAAGGCACGCTGGCGCGTAGGTGGAGGGATTTACTCCCCGAGCCGAAGCCAGTCGAAGATACCAGCTGGCTGCAACTGTTTATTAAAAACACAGCACTGTGCAAACACGAAAGTGGACGTATACGGTGTGACGCCTGCCCGGTGCCGGAAGGTTAATTGATGGGGTTATCCGCAAGGAGAAGCTCTTGATCGAAGCCCCGGTAAACGGCGGCCGTAACTATAACGGTCCTAAGGTAGCGAAATTCCTTGTCGGGTAAGTTCCGACCTGCACGAATGGCGTAATGATGGCCAGGCTGTCTCCACCCGAGACTCAGTGAAATTGAACTCGCTGTGAAGATGCAGTGTACCCGCGGCAAGACGGAAAGACCCCGTGAACCTTTACTACAGCTTGACACTGAACATTGAGCCTTGATGTGTAGGATAGGTGGGAGGCTTTGAAGCGCGGACGCCAGTCTGCGTGGAGCCAACCTTGAAATACCACCCTTTAATGTTTGATGTTCTAACGTAGGCCCGTAATCCGGGCTGCGGACAGTGTCTGGTGGGTAGTTTGACTGGGGCGGTCTCCTCCTAAAGAGTAACGGAGGAGCACGAAGGTCAGCTAATCACGGTCGGACATCGTGAGGTTAGTGCAATGGCATAAGCTGGCTTGACTGCGAGAGTGACGGCTCGAGCAGGTGCGAAAGCAGGTCATAGTGATCCGGTGGTTCTGAATGGAAGGGCCATCGCTCAACGGATAAAAGGTACTCCGGGGATAACAGGCTGATACCGCCCAAGAGTTCATATCGACGGCGGTGTTTGGCACCTCGATGTCGGCTCATCACATCCTGGGGCTGAAGTAGGTCCCAAGGGTACGGCTGTTCGCCGTTTAAAGTGGTACGCGAGCTGGGTTTAGAACGTCGTGAGACAGTTCGGTCCCTATCTGCCGTGGGCGCTGGAGAATTGAGGGGGGTTGCTCCTAGTACGAGAGGACCGGAGTGAACGCACCACTGGTGTTCGGGTTGTCATGCCAATGGCATTGCCCGGTAGCTAAGTGCGGAAAAGATAAGTGCTGAAAGCATCTAAGCACGAAACTTGCCCCGAGATGAGTTCTCCCTGACCCCTTGAGGGTCCTGAAGGGACGTTGAAGACGACGACGTTGATAGGCCGGGTGTGTAAGCGCAGCGATGCGTTGAGCTAACCGGTACTAATGACCCGTGAGGCTTAACCTTACAACGCCAGAGGCGTTTTTGAGAGACACGATTTTCAGCCTTGTACCGGATATTCTGCGCGGCCCTCAGCGGCGGCGCGGAGACAGAATTTGCCTGGCGGCTGTAGCGCGGTGGTCCCACCTGACCCCATGCCGAACTCAGAAGTGAAACGCCGTAGCGCCGATGGTAGTGTGGGGCCTCCCCATGCGAGAGTAGGGAACTGCCAGGCATTAAATAAGTGAAGAAGCCCCGCACGAGAGTGCGGGGCTTTTTTACGTCTGCAGATCGTGAAAAACCGCACCATAATCAATCTCCGAAAACAGCCTGAGAACCCCTCTCTGATACGGTAAACTACGGCCAGTGATCTCCTTTATATTGACTATTATGACACTCAACAGATAAAAAATAGAATAAATATCGAGTTAATTACTTTTAATATTCTATAATTTAATGTTTAACTAACTTATTAACCTAATGTGATTGTAAGTTTTATAAAAGACGAAAAATATATTGCTGGAATAAATGGATTTTATTCTATTTACATTTATTAGTGCCTGATTGAAACTAATGATGATATTTAATTAAGTTAAATGTCTTAGATGGATTTAAATTGCGTATTAACTAATTTAAGGAAGATTAAAATGAAAGAACTTACTATCGCTGAAACAGAATTAGTATCAGGTGCCGCCTCTACTGGATTCTTAGACAGCATCGGTGGTGCAGTGGTTGGAATGATTGCTGGCGCAATGGGCGTTGCATGGTCCTGCTATAATATTTCTGCTAATACTGACGGCGTAACCAGTGGAATTCTGGCTCCAGCACAGGGTGTCATTGGTGGCCTGTTTGGCGGTATTTGGGGCGCTGTTTTTGGACTGGTAGTCGGTGCTGCTGAAGGGACTACTGACTCAGTGGCCCGTGCTGATGCAGTTTGGACTAATATCCTCACTGCTGGCTGATAGCTCTCTAAAGATCCTGGGCAGTAATGACTATTATTGCCCATTTAATGTAGTCCGCTGACTCCCCGTTAACAATTTTATTGGTCGCTTTCAGGAAAATTCAACTCAGATAAAAGCTATTATTTTAAATGAGTAACAGGTTGTTTTTTCGAGCGTGATAAATTTCCTGCCTTATTTTTAATAAAAAAAGACATTGTTAACTGAGCTTCGTTTTTTAAATTTTATCTGTATCAATCCCCTCCTCAGTTGGTTGAGCTAGTATAATTTAGGTCATCAGGCGTATTGATATTGCGGAAGGCAGATTCATCATCATCCAGCTGAACAGCATGGCCGCCATGGTCGCGCAGGAAATGCATCAGACGTCGTTCACCGGCGTGAAGATAGTCATGAAGAGGCACTGCCATCTTCCGATGAATCAGCGCCAGCGTGGGGTGGTCGCGTGATTGTGAACGAACCCAGACTGCAGGGGCGTCTCCACGTTGTTCAGCCAGTTTTTCAACGAAGTTAAGAGGAACTGCAGGCGTATCACAGGAGCAAAAGGCAGCCCATTCACCGTCGATGGCCACTAATGCACTGTAGATACCGGCCAGCGGACCCGGATAGCCATCAAAAACATCCCGCACAACCCGACACCCGCTTAACTGATAGCGATCAATATTACGATTGGCATTAATCATGACAATGTCGACTTGTGGCCTGAGCCGTTCAAGGACATGCTGATAAAGCGGCCTGCCATCCAGTTGCACTAATCCTTTATCCTGACCACCCATACGGCGGCCCTGACCACCGGCCAGAATGATGCCAGTCAATATTGTCATGGCTTTGCCCTCGCTGATGACGCACTGTGAATAACGGAGAAACCTCAATGAAATGCCATCGTTTAAACGAGTTGACCGAACTGCTGCAACCCGCCTGGCAAAAAGAGCCTGACCTGAATCTGGTCACATTTTTACAGAAACTGGCGCAGGAATCTGGTTTCCGTGGCCCGTTAAGTGAATTAACCGACGATGTATTAATTTACCATCTCAAAATGCGTGACTCAGCCAGCGATGATGCGATCCCAGGCCTGAAAAAAGACTATGAAGTTGATTTCAAAACCGCACTGCTCCGCGCACGGGGTGTCATTAAACAGGACGAGTAGTGTTATCCTTGGCTGCTATTTGCAAGGGCAACTACAGGTAATATGATGAGCGACGCTGCTTTCAACTTCCAGACATTGAATCCCGACGTATTGCTTGATGCGCTCTGGGATACAGGAATTCGCGTCGAATCAGGTCTGACAGCCCTGAACAGCTATGAGAACCGGGTTTACCAATTCAGCGATGATGAAAAACGCCGCTATGTCGCGAAGTTTTATCGCCCACAGCGCTGGCGTGCTGAACAGATCGCTGAAGAGCATCAGTATGCGCTCGATCTGCTGGCTGATGAGGTGCCCATCGCGGCACCATTGCGGTTAAAGGGCGAGACACTGCACAGCCACGCTGGCTTCTTCTTTGCCGTATTTCCCAGTCTGGGCGGACGGCAATATGAGACAGACAATGAAGATCAGATGGAATGGGTAGGCCGATTCCTGGGCCGCATTCATCAGACCGGGCGCAAAGCGCTGTTCAGCCATCGTCCTGCCATCGGTCTTGATGAGTATCTGCATGAACCCCGGCAGGCGCTGGAGCACTCACAATTAGTGCCTGCCTCGCTTAAGGCCGCGCTGCTACAGGCGATCGATAAGCTGGGTAACACGCTGCAGCAACAGTGGCATACCACGTGGCAGCCGCTACGATTACATGGCGACTGTCATCCGGGGAATATCCTGTGGCGCGATGGACCGCTATTTGTCGATCTGGATGATGCCCGTAATGGCCCGGCGGTACAGGATTTGTGGATGCTCATCAGCGGCGATCGACAGGAACAGCGTATACAGTGGGATATCCTGCTGGAGGCTTACAGTGAATTCAGTGACTTTGATATTAATGAATTGTCACTGATTGAACCTTTACGCGCTATGCGCATGGTTTATTATCTGGCCTGGGTTGTCCGACGCTGGCAGGATCCCGCTTTTCCGCGCGCTTTCCCCTGGATGACAGATGAAGATTTCTGGCGCAGGCAAATTTCACTCTTTACCGAGCAGGAGAAGCTGTTGCAGGAACCTCCTCTGCAGCTGACACCGCAATATTAACGACGTAGTCAGGAGAAGTTTTCACGATGAAAAAAATTTGGTTTGCACTGATGGGTTTAGTGCTGGCATTCAGCGCGTCTGCTGCCCAGTTCACTGAAGGTAAACAATATGTGAGTCTGCCAAAACCTGTGGCCAGTGAACCTCAGGTGATGGAGTTCTTCTCCTTCTTCTGCCCGCACTGCTATCAGTTTGAACGTATTTATCATGTTAATGACGCGGTGAAAAAGAATCTGCCTGCTGATACAAAGCTGGTGAAATACCACGTCGATTTTCTTGGTGGTGATCTGGGACCGGTTGTGACTCAGGCCTGGGCTGTCGCCATGGCGCTGGGCGTGGAAGATAAGGTGACAGCACCGATCTTTGATGGCATTCAGAAAACGCAGACCATTACCGATCCTGCCAGTCTGAAAGAGACTTTTGTTAAAGCGGCCGGTATCTCCGCTGCTGACTACGATGCTGCCTGGAACAGCTTTGCCGTAAAAGCGCTGGTTGCACAACAGCAGAAAGCGGCTGCGGATGTTGATCTGCGCGGTGTGCCAGCGATGTTCGTGAATGGCAAATATATGGTGAACAACGGCGGCCTCGATACCAGCTCTATGGACAATTTCGTTGCTGATTACGCGAACGTGGTTAAATTCCTTGTAAGCCAGAAGTAATCTGCCTTACCACCCCATCTGACGCCAGCTCTGCTGGCGTTTTTTTATGCCATTAAACAGAGACGTAAATTTTGTCCATCTCCAGGGCATAAATTTAATATCCACACAAGGGATCACGTAATTAAAAATGGCGATCGGGTCACAGAAATTAAATAAGTCAATGAAAATTATGGGTTTTATTAATGGCCAAATCATTTAAGATCCTGAATAGCAGCGCGTTATAATTTTTACGCACAAAGTTATCCACAGAATGATCGTTGCGATCTTTCCTCCAGAACCGTTAAAAACGCGACATATCCTGCGCCTTAGTTCACCATTTCCGCCAGCTTGTGGCATCCTTATAGACCAACCCATAGCAACGAAGACAACACAGACTTATGGCGCAAATAGCAGAAAATCCCCTCATTCTGGTCGATGGCTCATCCTATCTTTATCGCGCGTATCACGCATTTCCGCCGCTGACCAATAGTGCAGGTGAACCCACTGGCGCCATGTACGGCGTGCTCAACATGCTGAAAAGCCTGCTGGCGCAATATAATCCGAGTCACGTTGCTGTGGTGTTCGATGCCAAAGGCAAAACCTTCAGGGATGAGCTGTTCGAGCATTATAAATCTCATCGTCCGCCGATGCCTGACGAACTGCGGGCGCAAATCGAGCCGCTGCATGAGATGGTGCGGGCGATGGGTCTGCCGCTACTGGCTGTGAGCGGCGTTGAGGCCGATGATGTTATCGGTACGCTGGCGCTGGAAGCGGAGAGAAAAGGCCTTTCAGTGCTGATCAGCACCGGCGATAAAGATATGGCGCAGCTGGTCACGCCAGCCATCACGCTGATTAACACCATGAGCAACACCATCCTGGGGCCGGAAGAGGTCGAGCAGAAATATGGTGTGCCACCGGCCTTAATCATCGATTTTCTGGCCATGATGGGCGACAGCTCAGATAACATTCCTGGCGTTCCCGGCGTGGGCGAGAAAACGGCACAGGCTCTGCTGCAGGGTCTGGGCAGCATGCAAACCATCTATGACAATCTGGACAAGGTAGCCGATCTCGGGTTCCGTGGTGCCAAAACCATGGCGACCAAACTTGAGCAGAATCGGGATGTGGCGTTTCTCTCTTACCAGCTGGCGACCATTAAGACCGACGTTGAGCTGGCGCTGCCCTGTGAAGAGCTTACGGTCACGGAACCCGATGTCGAAGCATTGCAGGCCCTGTTCAGTCGGTACGAATTCAAACGCTGGCTGAGCGACCTGCAGGATGGGAAATGGCTTCAGGGCAAGAAGAGCAATACTCAGGCACAGAAAGCGCTCTCTGATGAGCCGGTTGCTGTGCCTGAAACCAGCAGCGTATTACCGACCGAGAATTATGTCACCATTCTGGATCAGGATCTTTTCGACAGCTGGCTGGAGAAGTTGAAAAAAAGCGAGGTCTTTGCTTTTGATCTGGAGACCGACGCGCTGGATACCCTGAGCGCTAACATCGTGGGCATCAGCTTCGCGATTGCGCCCGGCGAAGCCGCCTACCTGCCGGTTGCCCATGACTATCTCGATGCGCCTGATCAACTGGATCGCGCGGCCGTTCTGGCACAGCTCAAGCCCCTGCTGGAAGATGACAGCGCCTGGAAAGTGGGCCAGAACCTGAAATACGATCGTGGCGTACTGAAAAATTACGATATTGAACTGGCCGGTATCAAATTCGACACCATGCTTGAGTCCTATATTCTCAACAGCGTGGTGGGTAAACATGACATGGATAGCCTGGCTGCTCGCTGGCTTAACCACAAAACGGTCACCTTCCAGGAGATCGCTGGTAAAGGCAAAAATCAGCTGACTTTCAATCAAATCGCATTGGAGCAGGCATCCCATTATGCTGCCGAAGATGCCGATGTGACCCTGCAGTTGCATCTGAAGATGTGGCCAGAGCTGGAGAAAGAAGCGGGCCCGAGAAAAGTCTTCGAGCAGATTGAGATGCCGTTACTGACGGTCATTTCCAGGATTGAGCGCAATGGCGTGTTAATCGATCAGGCTATTCTGGCGCAACACTCGAAAGAGCTGACTGCCCGACTGGCTGAGCTTGAATTAAAAGCACATGAGCTGGCGGGAGAACCCTTCAACCTCTCATCCACCAAACAGTTACAGGTGATCCTGTTTGAAAAACAGGGTATCAAACCCACCAAGAAAACACCGGGCGGTGCGCCGTCAACCAGCGAAGAGGTGTTAGCTGAGCTGGCACTCGACTATCCGCTGCCCAAAGTGATTCTGGAACATCGCGGCTTATCCAAACTTAAGTCGACCTATACGGATAAGTTACCCCTGATGATCAACCCGCTGAGCGGGCGGGTGCATACCTCTTATCATCAGGCCGTTACCGCAACCGGTCGCTTATCCTCTGCCGATCCGAATCTGCAAAACATCCCGGTGCGTAATGACGAAGGACGCCGAATCCGTCAGGCCTTTGTCGCGGCCAAAGGCTATCGCATTGTGGCGGCAGACTATTCACAAATCGAACTGCGTATCATGGCGCATCTCTCTCAGGATAAAGGATTACTGGACGCTTTTGCCCAGGGCGAAGATATTCACCGTGCCACGGCATCCGAAGTATTTGGTGTACCACTGGACAAGGTCAGCGCCGAACAGCGCCGTAGTGCGAAAGCGATCAACTTTGGTCTGATCTATGGCATGAGTGCATTTGGTCTTTCGCGCCAGCTGAACATTGGCGCAGGCGAAGCGAAAAAGTATATGGACCTCTACTTTGAACGTTATCCGGGCGTACTGCGCTATATGGAGAACACCCGTCAGCTGGCGGCAAGTAAAGGCTATGTCGAAACGATTGAAGGCCGTCGGCTGTGGTTACCGGATATTAAATCCAGCAATGCCATTCGCCGGAAAGCCGCTGAACGTGCCGCGATCAATGCGCCGATGCAGGGAACGGCAGCGGATATTATCAAGCGGGCGATGATTGCTGTTGATGCGTGGCTGGAACAGCAAAATGACAATAGTGTCAGAATGATCATGCAGGTTCACGATGAACTGGTGTTCGAAGTGAAAGCCGAGGCTGTTGAAGCAGCCAGCCAGAAAATCCGTGCGCTGATGGAGGGTAGCGTGCAGCTCGATGTGCCTTTACTGGTTGAAGTCGGTGTGGGTGACAACTGGGATGAAGCCCACTGATTCACGGTTTCAGGTCGGTTCCACAGAACGGAATCGACCCTTAGTCAGGTATAAGTAAATCGTTTAATTACCTGGTTTAACCCGGCCAGCGCTGGTACTGAGATTACGCGCTTTTCTAACTGCTTATCGGCTAAACACTTTTTTTGTTATTTAACTACATCGCAACGCTATTTTTGTGATGTGTATGGTAAAAAAAGCCCTGTTTGATGTAAGTAAGCAACAAAAAAGCCTTTGTCACGCACAGAAAATCAGGTAAAGTTCGTCGCGTAGGGTACAGAGGTAAGATGTTCTATCTTTCAGACCTTTTACTTCACGTAATCGGATTTGGCTGAATTTAGCCGCCCCAGTCATTCTGTGACTGGGGCGTTTTTTATTGGGCTTTTTGCACCGCCAGCTTCAGCGGCACCGTTTTGCCACTTACTCTTCCCCGTCCTGATCCTCAACCGCCGGTTCAAGCGTATTAAACCAGCTGTCCAGCTTCTGACGAACCTTATCCACGCCGATTTTCTTCAGCGAGGAGAAGAGCTCTACCTGCACATCACCCACGAATTCGAGTGCGGCTTCACGCACGACATTGAGCTGCGCTTTACGGGCACCTGAGGCCAGTTTGTCTGCTTTGGTCAGAAGCAATAGCACCGGAATACCGCTTTCTACTGACCACTGAATCATCTGTCGATCAAGGTCTTTCAGCGGATGACGGATATCCATCAGCACGACCAGTCCTTTCAGGGCCTGACGTTTTTGCAGGTATTCTCCTAACGCACGCTGCCACTTCAGCTTCATCTCTTCCGGCACTTCGGCATAACCGTAACCAGGCAGGTCGACCAGACGCTTACCTTCTTTCACTTCGAACAGGTTAATCAGCTGCGTACGTCCCGGCGTTTTACTGGTACGTGCCAGACCTTTCTGATTGGTTAACGTATTCAGCGCACTCGATTTTCCCGCGTTCGAACGGCCAGCAAAAGCCACTTCAATTCCGGTATCGGCAGGCAGATGACGGATATCCGGCGCGCTCATGACAAAGTGGGTAACGTGATAATTCAATTCAGACAAGGTAACACTCCAGAAAACGCATTAAGGCAATGGCGGCGATTATACGCGTTATGGCGCGAAAGTGCTCAATCACATCTCGATAACAAAGTGTGTAAGAGATTTGCCATTCAGGCTGCAGGTTATTTCGCTTTTTACTTTAATTACTAAAAATAAAAAACATTAAAATTCATGACGTTGACAATAATCGTTCTTTTTTTGAACTAACTATTTTTGACACCGACTTGAGGCTTTTACCAGTTGGTCTACATTATTGTGCAGTGAACGGCAGCACACATCAGGATGATGCGCTCAGGGATGTCAGGAAGGCAACGAGCGGTGGAATGGAAACGGTCAGGGATACGGCCAGACAGGGATAAGGAAAAGCTCAGGAGTTGAGCAGGCGCGGGATTGACCGGGATGTTACGAGCCGAAAAGGACTTAAAACATGATTCCTTCTTATGAAGGTATGAAATAAGGCGACAGCTTGAGCTGTCGCCTTTTTTCTTTGTCTGGTTTCTGCTAGATTTCGCCGCAATTCTATACTGAATAAAAAAAGCCGGGACCGAATACTATGAAGCAACCTGCACGAGCTGCTAACGGCAAACCTGCCGTCAAAGCCAAACGCAAATCGCGTGACGATATCAACCATGAAGCACGCGATCGCAAACGTGATAAAAAGCATCGCGGACACGCATCTGGCAGCCGTGCTAATCCGGCTGCGTCCGAAAGCAACGGCGGAGGTCAGGAGAGCAGCGTAAAAGATCCGCGTATCGGCAGTAAAAAACCGGTGGCCCTGATTGCTGAGGGGAAAACCGCAGCCGTTAAGCCAAAGAAAAGCGTGGCAAAACCGGCAGCTGAGAAGAAAGTGCGTCTGACGCCCGAAGAAGAGCTGGCGAAGCTGGAAAATGACGAGCGTCTGGATGCGCTACTCGATCGTCTGGAAAATGGCGAAACGCTGTCGGCTGAAGATCAGGGCTGGCTGGATGCCTCGCTGGATCGTATCGACGAACTGATGGAGCAGTTAGGCATTGTGATGGATGATGCTGACGATGAGCAGGCTGAAGAAGATATGTACCGTCTGCTGAAGGGCAACTAAGCAGATTTGATCGGCATGCAGTTTCCGCATGCCGTACTTATCAGGTAAACAACAATGTTTTGGCCTGGATCAATTTTCGCGCTGCTGGCGACATGTTATCTGCTGTGGTTATTGTTTAAACTACGACGCCTGTCGCGGCTGAAGCAACGTTTACGTCGGGTCTCAACCCGCTCACCTTTCATCTCCTCTTCTTCGCGACCTTCTCTCAGACGACGTCACCGGAAGGAGTGAGCATGCCATCGCAGCAGATTGAGTGGGATCAGGCGTTAATTGAAAAGTACAATTATGCCGGCCCGCGTTACACCTCTTATCCCACCGCGCTGGAGTTCAGCGAGCACTACGCGGAAGGCGATTTTCAGCGAGCTGTGGCGCGCTACCCTGATCGTCCGCTGTCACTCTACGTCCATATTCCCTTCTGCCATCGTCTCTGCTACTTCTGCGGCTGCAATAAGATTGTGACGCGTCAGCGCCACAAAGCGGACCGTTATCTGGATGTGCTTGAGCAGGAGATCATTCAGCGTGCGCCGCTGTTTCGTCAGCGTCAGGTCACGCAGCTTCACTGGGGCGGCGGCACGCCAACTTTTCTCGACAATGCGCAGATTTCACGGCTGGTGGGTTTACTGAAGCAACACTTCAGCGTGGCCAACGATGTTGAAATGTCGATCGAGATTGATCCCCGTGAAATTGAGCTGGATATGATTGATCACCTGCGATCGCTGGGATTCAATCGTCTGAGCATGGGAGTACAGGACTTCAATAAATCGGTGCAGGAACGGGTTAACCGGGTGCAGGACGAAGAGGTGATTTTCGGCCTGATGGCGCGCGCCCGTGAACAGGGTATCAGCTCTGTCAGCATCGACCTGATCTATGGCTTGCCCCTGCAGACGCCAGCCAGCTTTGCCTGGACGCTGGAGCGGGTACTGGCGCTCAATCCCGATCGCCTTAGCGTGTTTAACTATGCACATCTGCCAGCGATGTTCGCGGCGCAGCGTAAAATCAAACAGGATGAACTGCCCTCCGCTCAGCAAAAGCTGGATATCTTACAGCAGACCATCGCGACGCTGACTCAGCAGGGCTACCAGTTTATCGGGATGGATCACTTTGCAAAGCCGCAGGATGAGCTGGCTATCGCGCAGCGGAAAGGGCAGCTGCATCGTAATTTCCAGGGATACACGACGCAGGGCGACAGCGATTTGCTGGGGCTTGGCGTTTCAGCCATCAGCATGATTGGCGACAGTTATGCGCAGAACCAGAAAGACCTCAACACCTGGTACAAGAGTGTTGAACAGCAGGGGAATGGCCTGTGGCGCGGCATCGCCTTAACCGACGATGATTGCCTGCGTCGTGACGTGATTAAAACGCTGATCTGTAACTTTTCGCTGGATTTTGCCGCGACAGAAGCGCAATGGGGAATTTGCTTCAGCGACTATTTTGCTGAGGACCTGGCGCTGCTGAAACCGTTAATGGCCGATGGGCTGGTGGTACAAACGGCTGGCGGGCTGGAGGTGACGGGGATTGGCCGGTTACTGATTCGTAATATCTGCATGTGTTTTGATCGTTATCTGCGTCAGAAAGCGCGTCAGCAGCAGTTCTCGCGCGTTATCTGAAGAAACGGGCTGGCGTCATCTGCCAGCCCGTACCGAACCGCTTACTCCATGCCCAGCTCTTTCAGCTTGCGCGTCAGCGTGTTTCGTCCCCAGCCCAGCAGACGTGCTGCTTCCTGCTTGTGGCCTTGCGTATGACGCAGCGCAGTGGTGAGCAGCGTACGCTCCATCTCTGGCTGGGCTTCTGACAGCAGATTCTGATGACCGGAACGCAGGGCGCGGTCGGCCCACTGTGCCAGCAGGGTTGCCCAGCTGTCAGGCAGCGACTGCACCGGATTTTCCGGGGTACTGGCTTCAAACAGTTCTCCGGGCAGATCCTGAATCAGTACTTCCTGGCCCGCTGCCATCACGGTCAGCCAGCGACAGGTGTTCTCCAACTGACGGACGTTACCGGACCAGTGAAGCCGGGTTAAGGCTGTCTCGGTTTCCGGATGCAGAATCTTCGCTTCCACCCCCAGCTCACGGGCCGCCACCTGCAGGAAGTAACGTGCCAGACGCGGGATGTCCTCACGACGCTCACGCAGCGGTGGCAGATGCACGCGAATCACATTCAGGCGGTGGAAAAGGTCCTCACGGAACTTGCCTTCCTGCACGCGTAATTCCAGATTCTGGTGGGTTGCGGCGATAATACGCACATCCACTTTCACTGGCGCATAGCCACCAACGCGATAGAACTGGCCATCGGCCAGCACGCGCAGCAGACGGGTCTGCACATCCAGCGGCATATCACCGATCTCATCCAGAAACAGCGTGCCGCCATCCGCCTGCTCAAAACGGCCCTGACGGATCTGGTTTGCGCCGGTAAAGGCACCTTTCTCGTGACCGAACAGTTCGGATTCAATCAAATCTTTGGGAATCGCCGCCATGTTCAGCGCGATGAAAGGCGCTTTGGTACGCGGACTATGGCGATGCAGCGCATGAGCCACCAGCTCTTTACCGGTACCGGACTCGCCGTTGATCAGCACACTGATCGACGAGCGCGATAACCGGCCAATGATACGAAACACATCCTGCATCGCCGGCGCTTCACCAATGATATCGGTGGTGGGTCCGCTGACCGGCTGATTTCGCGGCTGCTGCTGTTCCTGATAGTGACTGATGGCTCGTTCGACCAGCGCCACCGCTTCGTCGATATCAAACGGTTTAGGCAGGTAATCAAAGGCACCCTGCTGATAGGCGCTGACGGCGGCGTCCAGATCCGAATGCGCCGTCATTATGATGACCGGAAGCATCGGATGACGCTGCTTAATCTGTTTCAGCAGCGCCAGGCCATCCATACCGGGCATGCGAATATCTGACAGTAAAACGTCCGGGGTCTTGGTTGAGAGGGCATCCAGCACCTCGCTTGCGCTGTCAAAGGTCGCACAGCTCAAACCGGCTCCAGTGAGCGCGCGTTCAAGCACCCAGCGGATGGAGCTATCGTCATCGACGATCCAGACTATCCCTCGTTGCATAGAAACCTCACTGGCGAATAGGCAGGTAAACCGAAAATTCGGTGTGTCCCGGCCAACTGTTAAATTCTATTTTTCCTGAATGTTGATCAATCAGGCTACGGGCGATGGAGAGGCCTAAACCGGTTCCGCCTTCACGTCCGCTGACCATCGGATAAAACAGCGTATCCTGCAGCTGGGCCGGAATGCCGGGGCCATCATCTTCAATATCAATACGTGCCACCAGGCGATAACGCGTGCCGTGCAGCGTCAACTGGAAAGCAGTGCGGGTGCGGATAACAATGGTGCCACCGTCGTCGCCCAGCGCCTGAAGTGCGTTGCGAACCACGTTAAGCAGCACCTGTTCAATCTGGTCGGGGTCATGCGGCAGTTCCGGCAGGCTGGGGTCGTAATCCCGTACCAGCGAAACATTCTCCGGCAGCTCCATCGACACCAGATTGACCACCCGTTCGGCCACCTGATGAATGCTCTGCGTGATGTGCATGCCTGGCTGCTGCGGACCTAACAGACGATCCACCAGATTTCGCAACCGGTCGGCCTGTTCAATAATCACTTTGGTGTATTCATTCAGTGACGGATCGGGCAGGGCGCGGGATAGGAGCTGTGCCGCGCCGCGTAATCCGCCCAGCGGATTTTTAATCTCATGGGCCAGACCGCGAACCAGATCGCGAGCGGCGACCTGCTGCGCGTGCTGTAACTGCTCCTGACTGAGGCGACGCTGATTATCCATCGGCGCCATTTCCATCAGGATTAAGCCATCGGGTAACCGCTGGGCGGTCAGCGACATAATATGTGCGCGACCATCTACCACCAGCGTGACTTCACTGTCAGTAAATCCCTGGCCAGCCTCAAGACTCTCGCGCATCACCTCAATATTCAGCGAAAAGTAGCCGGTTAATTCCGGTAATGGTGTGCCGAACAATTTGCGTGAGCTTTGCGCCAGTAATTGCTGCGCCGCCGGGTTGGCGTAATGGATAACCAGATCGTTATCCACCAACAAAATACTGTTGATTAACGCGTTGAGAATCTGCCCCGCATCGGGCAGAGAGCCAGTTGCCATACAACGTTCCTCTGCACCAGTCAGGTGCATTTTAGTCTTTAAGCCGAAAAGAGGGCGAATGAACGGTGAATTCGCGGAGAAAAAAGCCCATCCGAAGATGGGCTAAAAGTTTCCACGGCAACAAAAACGTCTGACCAGTTAAACGCTGTAGTAAAGCTCGAACTCAACCGGGTGTGGCGTCAAGCGAACGCGATCCATCTCTGCTTTACGCAGTTCGATGTAAGCATCGATCGATTCGTCTGTGAATACACCGCCACGGGTCAGGAACTCGCGGTCTTCGTTCAGTGCATTCAGTGCTTCTTCCAGCGAGCCTGCAACTTTTGGAATCTCAGCTTCTTCTTCCGGTGGCAGGTCATACAGGTTCTTATCCATCGCGTCGCCAGGATGGATTTTGTTGATGATGCCATCCAGGCCAGCCATCAGCAGAGCGGTGAACGCCAGGTATGGGTTAGCGGCTGGATCCGGGAAGCGCGCTTCGATACGACGAGCTTTCGGGCTGGCAACAACCGGGATACGGATTGAGGCAGAACGGTTACGGGCAGAGTAAGCCAGCATAACCGGTGCTTCATAACCCGGGACCAGACGCTTGTAAGAGTTGGTTGTCGGGTTCGCCAGGGCGTTGATGGCTTTCGCGTGCTTGATGATACCGCCGATGTAGAACAGCGCCATTTCAGACAGGCCGCCGTACTTATCGCCAGCAAACAGGTTCTGGCCGCCTTTAGAGAGTGACATGTGGCAGTGCATGCCTGAACCGTTGTCGCCAAACATTGGCTTCGGCATAAAGGTCGCCGTTTTGCCGTAAGCGTGCGCAACGTTGTGAACGACATATTTGTAGATCTGAATTTCGTCCGCTTTTTTGGTCATGGTGTTGAAGCGGGTTGCCACTTCGTTCTGACCTGCGGTCGCCACTTCGTGGTGATGCGCTTCAACAACCAGGCCCATCTGCTCCATGGTCAGACACATGGCAGAACGGATGTCCTGTGATGAGTCAACCGGTGGAACCGGGAAGTAGCCGCCTTTCAGACCTGGACGGTGACCTTTGTTACCGCCTTCGTACTCTTTACCGGTGTTCCATGCCGCTTCGATATCGTCGATAGCCACATGTGAGCCGGACGTTGATGAACCGAAACGGATGTCATCGAACAGGAAGAATTCGGGTTCTGGTCCAAACAGCACGGTGTCCGCGATGCCGGAAGAGCGCAGGTAATCTTCAGCGCGCTTGGCGATAGAGCGTGGATCGCGATCGTAACCCTGCATGGTGCCTGGCTCAAGAATGTCACAACGGATGATCAGCGTAGAATCTTCGAAGAAAGGATCCATGACTGCCGTGGTAGCGTCAGGCATCAGCACCATGTCTGATTCGTTAATGCCTTTCCAGCCGCCAATAGACGAACCATCGAACATTTTGCCTTCTTCGAAGAAGTCAGCGTTAACCTGGTGAGCAGGGATCGTAACGTGCTGTTCTTTACCTTTGGTATCGGTAAAACGCAGGTCAACAAACTTAACTTCATGCTCGTTCATCATCGAGAGAACGTGTTCAGCGGACATACTCAACTCTCCTGGAAATGGTCTTTCATTATCTACATGGCGAGGAAACGTCGTTTCCGGAATGCGTTTGGGAAAACCACTCCCTGACTCATCTTTTCCGGCACGCTCTTCAACCGACATCTGTCTGGCGTTTACGCTTGATTTAGATAAAGCGAATTCTGTGCCAACTTTTTTGATGTTGCTTAAATCGCCTTGTGATGCACCTTTTTGTCATAAAGCGCCTGCACCACGATGGTCTTAATGCACCATTGCGGTGCTTAACGGTGATTTATTAGCACTATTTTGGTGCGCAGGACCAACTTAGTGCATTTTCTGCACCGGGAACAGGGCAAATTTGCGCCGATGCAATAAACTTTCAGTGAAAAGTGTGATCCTGTTCAGTCTTCCGCTTAATCCGTGTACAATACCGCGCTATTTCTAATGCCTGAGGCAAAGCTGTGATCGAAAATTTGCGTAACATCGCCATCATCGCGCACGTTGACCATGGAAAGACCACCCTGGTTGACAAACTGCTGCAACAATCCGGTACTTTTGATGCCCGTACCGAAGCAACCGAGCGCGTGATGGACTCCAATGATTTGGAGAAAGAGCGTGGGATTACCATCCTCGCAAAAAACACCGCCATTAAGTGGAATGACTACCGTATCAACATCGTTGATACCCCAGGACACGCCGACTTCGGTGGTGAAGTTGAGCGCGTCATGTCCATGGTGGACTCGGTGCTGCTGGTTGTAGATGCGATGGATGGCCCTATGCCGCAAACCCGCTTCGTGACCAAAAAAGCGTTCGCGCATGGTCTGAAGCCGATTGTGGTTATCAACAAAGTAGACCGCCCGGGTGCGCGTCCGGATTGGGTTGTGGATCAGGTATTTGACCTGTTCGTAAACCTGGATGCCACTGACGAGCAGCTCGACTTCCCTATCATTTTCGCCTCTGCGCTGAATGGTATTGCAGGTCTTGAGCACACCGATATGGCTGACGATATGACCCCGCTGTACCAGGCTATCGTTGATCACGTTTCACCTCCGCAGGTTGAAGTTGAAGCGCCACTGCAGATGCAAATCTCTCAGCTGGACTACAACAACTACCTGGGTGTGATCGGCATCGGCCGCATCAAGCGTGGTAAAGTGAAGCCTAACCAGCAGGTCACTATCATCGATAGCGAAGGCAAAACCCGTAACGCTAAAGTCGGTAAAGTCCTGACTCATCTGGGTCTTGAGCGTATCGACAGCGACCTGGCAGAAGCGGGCGATATCATTGCTATCACCGGTCTGGGCGAGCTGAACATCTCCGACACTATCTGTGACACGCAGAATGTGGAAGCGCTGCCAGCCCTGAGCGTCGATGAACCAACTGTAACCATGTTCTTTAACGTCAACACCTCACCGTTCTGCGGTAAAGAAGGTAAGTACGTGACTTCACGTCAGATCCTTGAGCGTCTGAACAAAGAACTGGTTCACAACGTAGCACTGCGCGTTGAAGAAACTGAAGATTCTGACGCCTTCCGCGTATCAGGTCGTGGTGAACTTCACCTGTCAGTCCTGATCGAAAACATGCGTCGTGAAGGTTTCGAGCTGGCGGTATCCCGTCCGAAAGTTATCTTCCGTGAAATCGATGGCCGTAAACAGGAGCCATTTGAGAACGTTACGCTGGATATCGAAGAGACGCATCAGGGTTCCGTTATGCAAGCCATGGGCGAGCGTAAAGGCGATCTGAAAAACATGGATCCGGATGGCAAGGGCCGCGTACGTCTCGACTACGTGATCCCAAGCCGTGGCCTGATTGGCTTCCGTAACGAATTCATGACCATGACGTCCGGTACCGGTCTGCTCTACTCTACCTTCAGCCACTACGACGATATCCGTCCAGGCGAAGTGGGCCAGCGTCAGAACGGCGTACTGATCTCTAACGGTCAGGGTAAAGCCGTCGCGTTCGCCCTGTTCGGTCTGCAGGATCGCGGTAAGCTGTTCCTGGGTCACGGTGCTGAAGTCTATGAAGGCCAGATCATCGGTATTCACAGCCGTTCTAACGACCTGACCGTAAACTGTCTGACCGGTAAGAAGCTGACCAACATGCGTGCTTCCGGTACTGATGAAGCAACGACGCTGGTTCCACCGCAGAAAATGACGCTGGAACAGGCTATCGAGTTCATCGATGATGACGAACTGGTAGAAGTAACACCACTGTCAGTGCGTATCCGTAAACGTCACCTGACTGAAAACGACCGTAAACGTGCTTCACGTGGTCCTAAAGACGCATAAGTGCGCCTTTAACTGATAAAAAGCCCCGCATGCGGGGCTTTTTTTTGCCTGAAATTCCGGCTTCTCCAGTCGGGCCAGTAAATATTTGGGTGCGTTCTCTCCACCTTCTGGCGTTTACGCTTTTCTCTCCACGCGTGCCTGTTCAGCCTGCACTTTTGCCGCTAGAGTGAATACTCCAGGGAACAGAAGGAGACACACCATGCTGTATATCTTTGATTTGGGCAACGTGATTATTGATATCGACTTTAACCGCGTGCTGGGTGTCTGGAGTGACCTTAGCCGTGTGCCACTGGCCTCGCTGCAAAGCCATTTCCAGATGGATGAAGCGTTTGAACAACACGAACGTGGAGAACTCAGCGATGAAGACTTCGCGCTGGCGCTGTGTGAAAAGCTGGAAATCGCGCTGAGTTATGAACAGTTTACTGCTGGCTGGCAGGCGGTCTTCGTAGACGTGCGTCCTGAAACCCTGGCGCTGATGAACCGGCTGCGACTTGAAGGTCATCGGGTGGTGATCCTTTCTAACACCAATAAGCTGCATTGTGAATTCTGGCCGACGCAGTATCCCGACGTACAGCAGGCAGCTGACAAACTCTATCTCTCGCAGGAGCTGGGTATGCGTAAACCGGAAGCCCGGATTTATCAGCATGTGCTGGACGCGGAGGGTGTGACTGCCGATCAGGCGGTGTTTTTCGACGATAACCCGGAGAACATTGAGGCGGCGCGCGCTCTGGGCATTGAAAGTGTACTGGTTACTGACAGTAAAACGGTACCTGACTGGTTTGCAGGTCAACCGTAACTCATGATGTCACGTAAATTTCGTCCCGGGCTGCATGCGTTCTGGTTGTGGCTCAAATTGTTGTGGAAACGCATAGATGAGGATGGCATGACGACGCAGGCTGGTAATCTGGCCTATGTCTCATTGCTGGCGCTGGTACCACTGATTGCGGTGGTGTTTGCGCTGTTTGCAGCGTTTCCGGTCTTCTCTGATATCAGCGTGCAGTTAAAACAGTTTGTCTTTAACAATCTGATGCCGGCTGCAGGCAACACGCTGCAACGCTATCTTGAGCAGTTTGTGGCTAACGTCAACCGGATGACGGCGGTCGGGGCCGTCGGCCTGATCGTGACGGCCTTACTGCTGATGCATTCGGTTGATACCGCGTTGAATACCATCTGGCGCAGCAACAAGAAGCGGCCGATGGTTTACTCCTTTGCGGTCTACTGGATGATCCTGACGCTCGGTCCGCTTCTGGCCGGTGCCAGCCTGGCGATCAGCTCCTATCTGCTGTCACTGCGCTGGATTAATGCGACCGGCGTCACCAGCCTGGTCGACCAGATGCTGCGCATTTTCCCGCTTCTGCTGTCGTGGCTCGCCTTCTGGTTGCTCTACAGCATTGTACCCACCCAGCGGGTGCCGCCGCGCGATGCGCTGATTGGCGCGCTGGTAGCGGGTGCGCTATTTGAGCTGGGTAAAAAGGGCTTTGCGCTCTATGTTACTATGTTCCCCTCTTATCAGCTGATCTACGGCGTACTGGCCGTGATCCCCATTCTGTTTCTCTGGGTCTACTGGACCTGGTGTATTGTGTTGTTAGGCGCTGAAATTACCGTCGCGTTAGCCGACTATCGGCAGTTAAAACAGCAGCACAAAGAAGAACAACGCGAGGAAACATGATTGCATTGATTCAACGCGTGCAGCGTGCCAGCGTCAGCGTCGATCAGAACGTCATCGGCGAAATCGGTGCCGGTTTACTGGTTTTACTGGGCGTGGAAAAGGGTGATGACAATGCGCGTGCGGAACGTCTCGCAGAACGCGTACTGGGCTATCGCATCTTTAGTGATGAACAGGGCAAAATGAACCTGAGTGTTCGTCAGGCGGGCGGAAGCGTGCTGGTGGTGTCGCAGTTTACGCTGGCCGCAGATACGCAAAAAGGGATGCGCCCCTCCTTTTCAGGTGGCGCGGAACCTGCTGAGGCCGAACGCTTGTATGACTACTTCAGCGATTACTGTCGCCAGCAGGGCATGACCACGGCGAATGGCCGTTTTGCGGCGGATATGCAGGTCTCGCTGGTGAATGATGGTCCTGTGACGTTCTGGTTACAGGTGTGAGATCGCAAGCGGAGCGGCAGGGAACAGGCCACCTATACGAGCGGGAGAAACATTACATGTATCACCTTCGCGTGCCACAGACGGCGGAAGAGCTGGATATCTATTATCAGTTCCGCTGGGAAATGTTGCGTAAACCGCTGCGTCAGCCGCAGGGGTCGGAACGTGACGCCTGGGATGCCCTCGCGCATCATCAGATGGTGGTTGATGAGCAGGGGAATCCGGTCGCCATTGGCCGTCTCTACATCAACGCCGACAATGAGGCCGCTATCCGCTTCATGGCCGTTCATCCGTCGGTGCAGGGCAAAGGGCTGGGTACGCTGATGGCCATGACCCTGGAGTCGGTCGCGCGTCAGGAAGGCGCTAAGCGGGTAACCTGCAGCGCCCGCGAAGATGCGGTCGCCTTCTTCGCTAAGCTCGGCTATATCAATCAGGGTGAGATTACCGCGCCGCAGACAACGCCGGTACGCCACTTTCTGATGATCAAGCCGGTCGTTACGCTTGATGATATCCTGCATCGCGCCGACTGGTGCGGTCAGCTGCAACAGGCCTGGTATGATCATATTCCGCTCAGCGAGAAGATGGGTGTGCGTATCCTGCAGTTTACCGGGCAGAAATTTATCACCACCATGCCTGAAGCGGGCAACCAGAATCCACATCACACGCTGTTCGCCGGCAGCCTGTTCTCGCTTGCCACGCTGACCGGCTGGGGATTGATCTGGTTGCTGCTGCGCGAGCGCCATCTCGGCGGCACCATTATTCTGGCAGATGCGCACATTCGCTACAGCCGTCCGATCAGCGGACGCCCTGGCGCGATTGCCGACCTCGGCTCACTAAGCGGCGACCTTGACCGTCTGGCACGCGGACGTAAAGCACGCGTTCAGCTTGAAGTGGAGCTGTTTGGCGATGATGAATGTGGCGCGGTGTTTGAGGGCGTTTACATCGTTCTGCCCGCCGATCCGGATGGGCCGCTGGAAGAGGGCGGTTCCGGCGCACGTATCAATTAATCATAAGGGCCGCATTTGCGGCCCTTATGTTATTAACGTACCTCGCCTGCCTGCATGGTCTGCTGCACCTGCTGACTGTCGGTTGTTACCGATAGCGTGCCATTAACCGTCGGGCGTAATGGCTGGCCTGCGGCTAAAGCGCCGCTCAGTTGCAGCTGCATATTGCTGTCACCGGTTAACGGCAATGCGGGCCATCCCCAGTTCTGCAACACATTCACCGGCACTGCATGCCCCGTCAGTCGCAGCGTCAGCGGTCGCGCTGGCTGCTGGCCGACGGTAGCCGTCCCTTCCAGCAGGCCCTTGTTACTGAACGCACTCAGCTCGGTCACCTGAATCTGTTGCGGGTCGGCACTCAGCGCAATCGACGGGTGACGCAGATCGGTGCGGTTAAAGGTCGACTCTGCCGCGTTCAGGCTGAGCTTACCCGACCAGATCCCCCACTGATGCTGCTGCGCCAGCAGCAGGTTCTCGCCGGATCCATCCAGTGAGGTCAGCTGGAAGGGAAACGCCGGATTGATGTCGATAATCAGGTTACGATTAGAGGTGAAACGCGTCACCGCTACGCTATCCAGCCACGCGGGCAGTGCCGCCTGCCAGCGGTCGCGCCAGTCCTGCGGCAGGGTATATTCCAGTCCGGCAACAGCCAGATTTTTCAGCGTCAGGCGTTTATCGCTGCGTGACCAGTCACCGTCAGCCCGAATCACCCCGTTCGCCCAGCGAGAACTGAACTGCGTCAGCGCCAGGCCCTGCGGCGAGAAATCCAGGTTAACGATAGGGTCATTAAGCTCGAATCCACCGTTGATAAAATTACTGGCATTCAGCGCCAGCGAACCGTCATTACTCTGCCAGTCATCGCCCTGCCAGTTAACGTTTCTCAGCGTCAGGTCAAGATCTGTCACCGCCCAGTCAGGCCCCTGCAGGCGGGCATCAGTCATGTCGAGGCGCGTAACAGCAATCGAGGGAACCACCTGCAGGCTATGCAGGAAATCCTTCAGGCTGCTGGCGGTCTGCAGACGAATGTCATTCAGTCGCAGCTGATTAATTTTCCAGTTGCCCTGGGCATCGCGCTCACCGTTGCCGGTCATGGAGCCACGCGCCAGGTCGGCACCCATATTGTCAAAGCGCATTCGTCCTTCGGAAACACTGCCCTGAATCAGGACGTTTTCAGCTGGCACCTTATTCAGCGTCATGCTGCCTGCACTCACCTGGAAGCGGGCATCGCGGCCCAGCATATCAAGGGCTGTGGGTTTCCACGGCAGAATGCCGCCATTAACCTGCTGAGCAAACAGCGGTAACGTGCTGTTGGGGCTGTCGATACGCATGTTATTGAGCTGCAGGCGATCGGCCTGAATGGGCAGCGTACTGCCTGGCGTCAGATTGGCCAGATTCACTTCCCCGTCGCGCAGTTCAAGGCTGCTGAAATGCAGCGGATCGCTGAACTGAATCAGTGCCAGACCGAGATCGACCCGTTTCGCTACCAGAACCGCAGGCTGCCCATCATGACCAAAGCTGAAGTCATCCAGAATGATGTGAGAGGGAGAAGAGAAATTGTGTTCAATTTTACTCAGGGAGAGATGCCATTCGGTTTTGTCGCTCACCCAACGGCTAAACCAGCCTGCACCCCACTGTGTCTGCAGCAAGACATAGATCACCACAAGGATGAAAAGCAGCAGCAAAAGTAAGGTGAGGAAAAACTTTCCAAGAAATTTCATAGCATCCTTCCCGAGTTAAATCCGGTGAGAGGTTGTTATGCCTGAATTACCGTTACAGCTCAACAGCCTGGATGTAAATCCGAATAATTAGCAGGCAGGCCGAAGCCTGCCTGTGGACTTACTTCTCTTGCGGAAAAATCAGGTTGAGCACGATGGCGGTAATGCCGCCCGCCGCAATGCCGGAAGAGAGCAGGGTTTTCAGCCACTCGGGCGCAAACTGCAGGATCAACGGCTGCTGAGAAACACCCAGCCCCACCGCCAGCGACAGCGCGATGATCATGATGGCGCGACGGTTAAGCGGCTCGCGTGACACGATGCGAACGCCCGAGGCGGCGATGGTGCCGAACATCACAATGGTTGCGCCGCCGAGCACCGGCTCAGGAATGAGCTGAACCAGACCGCTGACCGCCGGGAACAGTCCCAGCACAATCAGCATCAGTGCGACCACAAAGCCCACGTAGCGGCTGGCCACACCGGTCAACTGAATCACGCCATTGTTCTGACCGAAGCAGGAGTTAGGGAAGGTGTTAAACAGCGCGGAGACAAAGGAGTTAAGACCATTCGCCAGCACGCCGCCTTTCAGGCGTTTCATATAGAGTGGACCGCTCACCGGCTGCTCTGAAACATCCGAAGTGGCGGTGATATCGCCGATGGTCTCCAGAGAGGTGACCATAAACACCAGCATCAGCGGGATAAGCAGATTCCAGTCGAAGCCCAGTCCGTAGTAGAGCGGCGCTGGAACCATGATTAACGGCTGATCAGCAGGAATACCTGCTGCAGGCAGCATGCCCATCGCCCAGGCCAGCAGATAGCCCACCGCCATGGCAATCACCAGGGAGGCGACGCGCAGGTAGGGATTCTTCTGTCGGTTCAGCAGCACGATCACCAGCAGCACGGCTCCGGCCAGCATCAGATTTTTCGGCGCGCCAAAGGTATGGTCGTTCATCGCACTGAAACCGCCGCCAATCGATGTCAGGCCGACCTGAATCAGTGACAGGCCGATAATCATCACCACGATACCGGAAACCAGTGGGGTAATGAGCCGGCGCGCCAGATGCAATACGCGCGACAGCACCATTTCGGTACAGGAGGCTACCATCAGCGTACCAAACAGAGCCGCCATCATGGTGGGCACGTCAGCACCACCATTTTTCAGCGCCATCCCACCCATAATCAGAGGCGTCACGAAGTTGAAGCTGGTGCCCTGAATCGACAGCAGGCCCGAACCCACCGGTCCCCAGGTTTTGATTTGCAGCAGTGATGCCACGCCCGATGCAAACAGCGACATACTGATCACGTGCCGGGTATCTTCTGCAGGCAGGCCCAGCGCCTGACAAATCAGAATCGCAGGCGTAATAACCGCGACAAACATTGCCAGCAGGTGCTGACCGGCGGCAAACAGCGTTTGTGGCAGGGGTGGACGATCTTCAAGACGATAAATCAGTTCACTTTTCGTGGCGGAAGGCTGGTCTGGCTGAGGAGTGGTGGACATCTTCTGTTCTTCCCAAAAAATAGTGTGGCGATTGTAATCATCCGCAGGCTAAAAGCAATCGTTTGCCCGGTGAGGATAAAAAAGGCCGACTCAGATGGAGATCAATCAGACGTTGGTATAACGGGTGTTCTCTGGCAGCCAGCGTTCAATCAGGGCGCTGGCCTGCTCGGGATAGTGCTGGTGGATGTGGCGCGCCACACGCTGAACTTCCGGCACCATTGCGGCATCGCGTAGCAGGTCGGCTACTTTGAATTCAGCGTTGCCGGTCTGACGCGTGCCCAGCAGTTCACCCGGCCCGCGAATCTCCAGATCGAACTGAGCAATGACGAAGCCGTCATTGCTGTCACGCAGCACCTGAAGACGCTTTTGCGCCGTCTTGCTCAGTGGCGCTTTGTAGAGCAGCACACAGTGCGATGCCACGGCACCACGACCTACACGGCCCCGCAGCTGATGCAGCTGCGCCAGCCCTAACCGCTCCGGGTTTTCGATAATCATCAGGCTGGCATTCGGCACGTCAACGCCGACCTCGATGACTGTCGTGGCCACCAGCAGCTGCAGTTCATTCGCTTTAAAGGCCTGCATCACCGCCTGTTTTTCTGCGGGCTTCATGCGGCCATGCACCAGTCCGATGTTTAAGTCGGGAAGCGCGGTTTTCAGGGATTCCCAGCTGGCTTCTGCCGCCTGCGCCTCCAGCAATTCGGACTCTTCAATCAGGGTGCAGACCCAGTAAGCCTGACGTCCCTCGCGGCAGGCATGCTCAACCCGCGCCACAATCTCATCGCGTCGCGTATCGGGAATGGCGACGGTAGTCACCGGAGTACGTCCCGGCGGCAGCTCATCGATGGTTGAGGTATCAAGGTCGGCATAGGCAGTCATCGCCAGGGTGCGCGGGATCGGGGTGGCGGTCATGATCAGCTGATGCGGATGGAAACCCTGCTCCTCGCCTTTTTCCCACAAGGCCAGTCGCTGGTGGACGCCGAACCGGTGCTGTTCATCAATAATGACCAGCGCCAGACCGTTGAACTGCACCTGCTCCTGAAACAGCGCGTGTGTGCCCACGACCATTGCCACCTGACCGCTGGCTATCGCTTCCTGTTGTGCCTGGCGGGCTTTGCCTTTCTGTTTTCCGGCCAGCCAGCCCACGTCAATGCCCAGCGGCGCAAACCACTGGCGGAAGTTACTGGCATGCTGTTCAGCCAGCAGTTCGGTCGGCGCCATCAGCGCAACCTGCTTACCATGGGCGATAACGTTCAGCGCAGAGAGCGCGGCTACCAGTGTCTTGCCCGAGCCGACATCGCCCTGCACCAGCCGCATCATCGGGAAATCGTTGGCCAGATCTTTCTCTATCTCCGCCACCACGCGTTTCTGCGCATTAGTCGGTGAGAAGGGCAGCGCGGCCAGCAGCTGGTCGCTAAGGTTGTGTCGCGGCGGCATCGGTAACGCGTAATAGCGCTGAGCACCGGCGCGTACCGCCAGCATGCTGAGGTTGTGCGCCAGCAGCTCTTCCAGAATCAGTCTGCGTTGCGCCGGATGACGGCCACTTTCCAGCTCACTGAGTCGAAGATCGGGCGGTGGACGATGCAGGGTGCGCAGCGCATCAGGCAGGCTGATTAAACCGCCGCTCAGTTCCTGCGGCAGCAGCTCGGCAATCGGGCAGCTCTCCAGCAGCGTCAGCGCCTGGTCGGTAAGATTACGTAGCGTGGCCTGTCGGATGCCTTCGGTGGTGGGATAAACCGGCGTTAAGGTCTCTTCCAGCGCCACATTGCTCTGTTCGCCCTGGATGCGGTACTCGGGATGAATAATCTCGGCGCCGCGCTGACCGCGTTTAATCTCACCATAGGCGGTGACGCGCCGGCCCGGCGACAGGTTGTTCTTCATCCCGGCATTGAAGTTGAAGAAGCGCATCGTCAGGACACCACTGCCATCGCTGATCTGGCACACCATCATCCGGCGGCGACCAAAGGTGATGTCAGTGTGCAGCACTTCGCCTTCTACGGTGGCCCAGATACCGGGCAGCAGATCGTCAATGGCATAGAGCTGGGTGCGATCTTCGTAGCGTAGCGGGAGATGAAGCAGGAGATCCTGAATGGTATGCAGGTCAATTTTGGCCAGTTTTGCTGCCTGGCTGGCACCGACGCCGGTCAGGGTACTGAGCGGGATGGCATCCAGCAGACGGCCTTTCATCTTTTTTTACCGGTCGATTGCATAGTTGCCCACCAGCTGGGATCGGCGTCGACTTCGCCCTGCGCATCGATGCGCGGATAGGGTAAACCCTTCTGCTTTGCGACCCGCGCCAGCACCGGGAATCCGCCTTCGAACAGCAGGCGTTGCTGCTCATCGTCGTCCAGCAGGCTGTAATCGCGCAGGTAAAGACCGGCGTTTTGTCGCTGCCGCTGCGCTTCATAGAGGATCAGCGCACAGGCGACTGAGACATTCAGTGACTGCACCATGCCTACCATGGGAATCACGATCTTCCGGTCAGCCAGCGCCAGTGCTTCTTCAGTAATGCCGGTTTTTTCCTGTCCCATCAGGATGCAGGTGGGAAGGGTATAATCAATCTCACGGAAATCCACGGCATCGTCAGAAAGATGGGTCGCCAGAACCTGCATCTTCTGCTGTTTAAGCCGTTTTACGGCATCGCCGATGGTGGGATGGGTGACCACTTTCACCCAGCTGTTGCTTCCGGCAGACGCGGAAGCCTGGGTGCGCATCCGCTGGCTGGGCCAGACAGCATGCACTTCGTGGATGCCGACTGCGTCGGCCGTGCGGATCACCGCCGACACATTGTGCGGCTTATGCACCTGCTCCATACAGACCGTAAGGTCGTGCTGGCGCAGTGCCAGCATCGCCTGAATCCGGGCAAAACGTTGATCGTTCATGCCTAATTACGGTTACGGTGGACTTTGATCACATCTGGCATCACGCGAATTTTACGCATGATATTCGCCAGATGGACACGGTCGCGTGCGGTCAGGCGGATAAAGGCGCTGTAGACGCGGCCATCACGCTCTTCGGTATTCAGGCTCTGAATATTGGAACCGGCCGTGTTGATTGCTGCCGTCAGGTTCGCCAGTGCGCCCTGATGGTTAAACATGTCGACTTTGATTTCCGCCACGAACTCCTGCTCGGTGACTTTATCCCACTCGACCGGCATGAATTTTTCCGGCTCTTTCTGGTAGCCGCGGATATTGCGACAGGATTCATGATGCACCACCAGTCCTTTGCCAGGGCTGACATGAGCAACAATCGGGTCACCGGGAATCGGGCGGCAGCATTTAGCGAACGTAATCAACACGCCATCAGCGCCTTTGATCGGCAGCTTACCGCGCTTGCTGTTACTGCTGATGGTCTTGCTGTCCGCCTGCAGCAGGTTCTTCGCCACGACCACGCTCATCGCATTGCCCAGACCAATTTCCGCCAGCAGATCGTCAAGCGAGGTCAGCTTCATACGGTCCAGCTCCTGACGGATATTCTCAGCCGGGATCTCCGCCAGTTTACGGCTGCCGCCCAGCGCATGGCTGAGCAGACGGCGACCCAGATTAACCGAGTCTTCACGCTTGAGGTTCTTCAACAGCTGGCGAATTTTGGCGCGGGCTTTGGAGCTGACGACAAAGTTGAGCCAGGCGGCGTTGGGACGGGCGCCTGGCGCGGTGATGATCTCAATCGTCTGTCCGCTGGTCAGGGATTGCGACAGCGGATAAGGCTGACGATCAACGCGTGCGCCGACGCAGGCATGGCCGATGTCGGTGTGAACCGCATAGGCGAAGTCCACCGGCGTCGCGCCGGTTGGCAGCTCAACAATGCGGCCTTCAGGCGTAAAGACGTAGATCTCATCCGGGAAGAGATCGGACTTCACGCTTTCAATAAATTCAAACGAACTGCCCGCACTCTGCTGCAGCTCCAGCAGGCTTTGCAGCCAGCGCTGAGCGCGAATCTGTGCGGTAGTGCCACTTTCGCCCGCCTGTTTATACGCCCAGTGCGCAGCGACCCCCATTTCCGCCATCTGATCCATATCCTCGGTGCGAATCTGCACTTCAACCGGCACGCCGTGCGGACCGATCATGGAGGTATGGAGCGATTGATAGCCGTTAGCTTTGGGGATGGCGATGTAATCTTTTACGCGGCCCGGACGCGGCTTATACAAGCTGTGCATCTGGCCCAGAACGCGATAGCAGGTATCCAGATCTTTCACGATGACGCGAAAGGCATAGATATCCATGATCGAGTGAAAACGCTGCTCTTTAAGCGTCATTTTGCGATAGATCGAGTAAAGATGCTTTTCGCGACCGCTGACGCGGCAGGGAATGCCTGCTTCCTGCAGACGGCCATCGATCTCAGAAAGAATCTTCTGGATCATCTCTTTACGATTACCGCGCGCGGCTTTCACCACCTCTTTAATCACCCGATAGCGGTTCGGGTAGAGAGCCTCAAAACCGAGCTCTTCCAGCTCCGTTTTAAGATGGTGAATACCCAGGCGATGCGCCAGCGGACTGTAAATCTCTAACGTTTCCAGCGCGATGCGGCGACGTTTGTCCGGACGTAATGACCCCAGGGTGCGCATATTGTGGGTGCGGTCAGCCAGCTTGATGAGAATGACGCGGATATCCTGCACCATCGCCATAATCATCTTGCGGAAGTTCTCTGCCTGCGCTTCTTTCTTGTCGCGGAATTTCAGCTTATCCAGCTTGGAAACGCCTTCGACCAGCTCCGCCACGCTTTTACCGAACAGCTGTTCCATGTCCTGGTAAGTGGCAGGCGTATCTTCGATCACGTCATGCAGCAGCGCGGCCATGAGGGTTTCATGGTCGAGCTTCATTTCCGCCAGAATACAGGCCACGGCAACCGGATGGGTGATATAAGGCTCACCGCTGGAGCGTGTCTGTCCCTCGTGGGCATCACGTGCAACAAGGTAGGCTTGCTGGAGGCGCTTGATCTGCTCCTCTGGCAAGTATTTTTCAATCAGTTGATTGAGACTTTCAAACAGATACAAGGGCGACCTGCAGGTGGCTGTTAACGACGACCTTCAGCGATAGCGGTAACGGCCTGTAACTCAGCGGCTTCCTGCTCTTGCTGTTCCTGACGGTCACGCACATCTAAAATCTGATTGGTGACCAGACCTTCTTCGATTTCGCGCAGAGCGATAACGGTAGGTTTGTCGTTCTCTTCCGGAACCAGCGGATCTTTGCCGCCAACCTGCATCTGACGTGCACGACGTGCAGCGACCAACACCAGGTCAAAACGATTACCAACTTTTTCTACTGCGTCCTGAACGGTTACGCGTGCCATAGGTGTGCTACTCCACAGATGAAGAAATGACTGCGCATCATACTGAAACTGTATTCAGACTGCCAACAGTTTGCTGATTAAAGCATCGTGACGCGCCTTCTGGCGCGCCATACGCAGACGTTCGGCGCGAATAATGGTTTTCAGATCGGACAGCGCCAGATCGAAATCATCATTCACAATTAAATAGTCATACTCGGCGTAGTGGCTCATTTCCGCTACTGCCTGCGCCATACGACGCGTGATGACCTCTTCGCTATCCTGGCCACGACCGCGCAGACGGCGATCGAGCTCTTCTTTCGACGGCGGTAAAACGAAGATGCTGCGTGCGCCTGGCATTCTGGCGCGGATTTGCTGCGCACCCTGCCAGTCGATGTCGAGAAACACGTCAACACCGGTTGCCAGCACCTGCTCAATAGCATGGCGCGAGGTACCGTAATAGTTATCGAAAACTTTAGCGTGTTCGAGGAAGGCATCTTCCGCGATCATCCGCTCAAACTCATGTTTTTCAACGAAAAAATAATGTTCGCCATGGGCTTCACCCGGACGCATGCCGCGCGTCGTGTGCGAAACAGAGACCTGCGTATCATACAACGGCTGGGTCTTTAACAGTGCCTGAATCAGGCTGGATTTCCCTGCGCCGCTGGGTGCAGAAACAATATAGAGCGTGCCTTGAGCCATGGTTTTCTTGAATTGATTAAAAGCGGAGTCGATTTCCTGCACAGTATACACAGCTTCCTGCTGCCACGCAGCGTTTGCGCAGCGGCAACAGCCAACTTTTGCGTCTCTTCGCGCAAATGTCTGTCAGGCCGCTGCAACTAATCCTTTATTGCCACGATAGCCCTTCCTGAACCGGACATCGTTTCTGGCTGACGCCAAAGCATTGATATTGAATACCGAAAAACGTCAGGGGAAAGAGTATGAAAGGATTCGGCTGGCCGCTGTTTGCGGCTGTTTTGTGGATCGTTACATGGCCTGTGCATAGCGCCGTTTGTCCGGTCTGGACACCGAACCGGGCGACGGAAGAGATCCGCCGCCTGCAACAGCAACTGCAACACTGGGATGACGCTTACTATCGCCAGGGGCAGAGTCCTGTGGCGGATGCGGATTATGATGCTCTTCAGCAGCGACTCATTCAGTGGCAGCACTGCTTTAGCCCTTATCAGCCGGCTTACGCCCCACAATTACCGGGCAATGGCACGTCATTGCATCCGGTTGCCCATACTGGCGTAAAAAAGATGCGTGACAAACTGGCGCTATCTTACTGGATGCAGGGGCGACGCGATCTCTGGGTGCAGCCCAAAGTTGATGGCATCGCCGTTTCTTTGGTGTATCGCCACGGCAGGCTGGTCTCGTTGTTAAGCCGTGGCGATGGATTGCGCGGTGAAGAGTGGCTGGCTAAAGCCGCCTGGATCCCGGCGATTCCGCTGAATATCGAGACCCGCCTCGACGAGGTTGTGCTGCAGGGTGAGCTATTCCTGTCGATGACCGATCATCAACAGGCCGTTGATGGCGGTAAAAATGCTCGCTCACAAGTGGCCGGAGCCATGATGAGTAAACAGCGTGTTCCCCTGCTGAATTCGCTCAATGTTTTCATCTGGGCCTGGCCAGATGGCCCAGCAACCATGACGGAACGCCTTGAGCAACTCAGCCGCTGGGGACTGGGCGTTGCGGCTAAATGGAGCCACAGCGTTAAAGATGAAGAGGAGGTCGCTGCCTGGCGGGATCGCTGGTTCCATGCTGCGCTGCCCTTTGTCACTGACGGTGTGGTGGTTCATCAGAGTCTTCGTCCTGCGGGCAAAAACTGGCTGCCGGGAGAGGGAACCTGGGCTGTTGCCTGGAAGTATCAGCCTCCGGAAATCAGCGCTGAAGTGTTCTCCGTCGATTTTCCGGTTGGCCGAACCGGGAAAATAGCTGCCGTCCTTAATCTGCAGCCGGTGCAGCTGGATGACAAGACCGTCAGGCGGGTCAATGTCGGATCCCTGCGTCGCTGGCAGGAAAGCGATATTGTGGCGGGTGATGTGATCACGCTGAGTCTGGCGGGCCAGGGCATTCCCCGGCTGGAGCGGGTGATCTGGCGTGTGGCAGAGCGCGACTATCCTCAGCCTCCCGACGCGTCGCATTACACGCCGCTAAGCTGTTACACCTTCAGTGCGGAGTGCCAGAAGCAGTTACTGGCAAAATTACGCTGGCTCAGCCAGAAAACGGTGCTGAACATTCCGGGCGTTGAGCGCAGCACCTGGCTGCGCTTACTGGAAACCGGCAGTATGACGCATCTGTTCGGCTGGCTGACGTTAACATCGGAACAGATCGCTGCCGCAACGGGCTTCTCCCCGGAACGGGCAGGTCAGCTCTGGCATCGTTTTAATCTCACCCGTCAGCAGCCGTTTCGTCACTGGGTGGATGCCTTAGGTATTTCACTGCCGCGGAAAGCCCTGAAGTCGCTACCCGATCAGCAGTGGGAGAGCTTAATGCAGCGGGATGTTGCGGGCTGGCAGGCGCTACCGGGCGTTGGTGCTGCGCTGGCAAAGCGTCTGGTTGCGCAGTTCCATGATGCCCGTGTGCAGGCGCTGATCGCGTTCCTGCAACAGCAGGGCATACCTTCTTCCTTAATGCTCGGGATGGGGGTAGTTGAAGATCGGCAAACCGAGGCGGAAGCGCAGCGCCAGTAAACGGGCAAAGAAGCCGAACAGCAGGGTAATGATAATCACCGCTTCATGTGCCAGCGTAGTTTTCAGCAGCAGGATATAGATCCAGCCTGAGGCGAAGGCGATACCGGCATAAAGCTCCTTCTGAAACACCAGCGGAATGCGATTACAGAACATGTCACGTAGTACGCCACCGAAGACGCCGGTAATGACCGCGCTTATTGCGGCAATAATCATGGCATGTCCGGAATCGAGCGCAACCTGCGCGCCGATAATGGAAAAAACCACCAGTCCCAGCGCATCAAGCACCAGGAACACTTTGCGCAGATGTGTCATCAGTGGCGCCAGGAAAGTGGTGATGACCGCTGCTGCTGCCACAATCATGATGTATTCGGGATTTTTAACCCAGCCCAGCGGGTAGTGACCCAGCAGGATGTCGCGCACCGAACCACCCCCGATAGCAGTCACTGACGCGATAATAATGACACCGAACAGATCCATTTTGCGGCGGCCTGCCGCCAGCGCACCGGTCATGGCTTCAGCAGTAATACCAATGATGTAGAGAACGGTCAGTAACATAGCAGACTCCGGTAAAACGGCGGCAAGGCGACGCCTTTGCCTGAAAGACGGCGACAGAGATTTTCAGGCGATCGGCGTCCGTGATAAGCGCAGTGTATACCAGCCAGCCCTGGCGTCCGTATAGAAAGACTTTTCTGCGCAGAGCCTGCGGTGAGTGCCTGTTTAAATCTGAGAAGAAACAGTCTGCAAAAGGTTTGTGCGTTGCGGCCCGCTGTTTTCCGGTTCCGGACGGGCGGATATTAAACGACCGTGAACGCCAGACAACGGTTGGAGGTAAGTCAGTTTATAAATGAGGTAAAAAGGCTGGATGCGGCAGATAAAGAAGGGAATCGATCAGAGAAATAAAGCAACAGGCTTAATAAAAAGAAAAGGCGTGCTGGTTAACAGCACGCCAACGCATCGTTTCGGATGCTCAGAGCCCACCATACAGACTTATTTTATTATTTGTTTCTTGCACGAATTTTAGAAAAGGCTTTCAGGCTAAAATGGTATTCCGGCTGGAACCATGAACGACCATAGTAGCAGTAAATCAGCATGCGAATAGATGCCATCGCCAGATAACCCCAGATCGCACACAATACTGAAGGTGTCAGCCAGACGGTAAATAAAGTGACGGCAAGACCGGCTAATACTGATGAGGTTTCAGCAAAAGCGATACGGGTATATTGTTTTTCGCGCTGTAATATCGCACGGTAATGCTGACCCTGCGGGATGATAATAAACACCACTGAGACCATCTGCAGCATTAACGCCAGTTCAGGTTGACCAAACAGACTGTTCAGTAGATGACTGCCCGTAAATAACAGTCCAAACACCGTGACACCCATCAACATATTACCCCAGTAGATCGTGGAGAGGTCGTTGATAGAGAGCATACAGCGGCGGATAAGCTTATTTGAGAAGCCGCGATCGGCCAGCGTATCGATAGCCAGTAAAGCTATCACGGCGATCGCCAGCAGGTTCAGTTCATTCGCCTGCAGAATCTGCGCCAGCAACGAAAGCTGCAGTACGCCGATGCCAATAATTTTGATTGAAGAGAGCAGAGACCACTTTGCGCTATTAAGACTGCTTTCACGTATTGCCATAATATACTCGTTAGAGTTCATTGACTCTGTGAGAATTAAATCGTTGTGTAACAGCAATGAGAGGTTGCTGTGACACCGTTGGTTAGTGCAATGTTTCCGGCCGGAGTCCTGAAATACCTTTCCAGGCTTGCCATGTTATTATGGATTCAATCAAATAGTGCCCGGATAAAAAATAGATATCCCTGGTAAATTCTCTGTTTCGTGTCATGGCGTAACCCCCTGCAGCGAATAAGAATTCCGCCAGATCACGAATAAATCCTGTTGTAGTTTTATATTCTCCTGCCAGCATCCTTGCGGCAATCTCAACGAATTCTTTTTCTGATAACAAAGGATACGCAGAGCGGTCCATGACTTTTTTCCTGCTTTATCATTATGGGTATTGCTGTGTGTGGAATGATTTATACATTGTTTTATTTAATTTAACACCATAAGAAAAGTCTGATTACGCTACCGCAGAAATAAATGGTTTCACTTCATGCATGATAAATATTAAATCTCCAGTACGAGAGTAATAAACGATTGTTGATGATTAATGTATGTGTTTTAGCGAAATTGTTTACATAGCAGATGAAGATGCCTGAAATCAGTGGGGACAGCCTGCCTGTCAGGCACTTTTGCCAGGAATTTTCCTGGCAACAATGCTTAAGCAGGGTTGGTGATAAACGTGTAGAAGGGGCATGTAATCAGATAAACGCTTTATGCTTTATCATCGGAAGTTTTTCTGTTTTTTTTCATAAACAGCCAGTGATAAGTACAGAGAAAAAATCGAGCTAAGTCATTGATTTACTGTGTCAGAAGCTGGTTGAGCTTCTCAAGATCGTTGCTAACCCATTCAATATCCTGCTTAAATTTCTCATCTGAAGTAAATGGCTGGCGGTAAACCGTCACCATCACCTCGGCACCCTGCTCGTTGGCTATCACGCGCATCGGCACATAGATTTCCTTTCCTGAGCCACTGTCAATCCAGTGATCCATTACGCCAAACGGATTATGTGGCGAGAACCGGAGCTTTACATTTCCCTGAGGGCCTTTAGCACGCCAGCGATTGCCATCGGGTTCTAATGCACTATTCGTCAGCCCGGACGCCCACTTTGGAAAAAATTCCGGCTTCCAGATGGTTTCATAAAGATCTAACCAGTGACGCGGAATCGTCAGGCTCAGCGTGCGCGAGGAGAGCATATAACCTCCGGAGGATAAGCTAAAAAAGCATTAAAGCATGGGGTCAGGCTCGTTAATACGTTGTAACAGCAGAAGTGTGGTGTTGAGAGGGTTTCGTACAAACGGCAGACAACGGGTGAGGCTGGCTGCCGCTGACTCAGATGAAATTGCCGCGTGCAGAAACTGCGTGCTCTTCGCTATGCCCACTGGCGCGACGCAGAACAAAGCCATCCGACTGAGCCATCACTGCGCAACTGTGATTCGGGAAGATACGAAGCAGCGTGCCGACTTCAGGACGGCGATCCTGATAAAGCAGAAAACCATGCTCCTCAGATAACTTTGTCACCTCATACGTGTGGCCAGCTTCGTCGGCTGCAACACCAAAGCCGCTCGCATTGGTGCCGTGTGGCCCTTTATCCGAACTCAGCATTTTCGATCCGGCATCCACAATTGCGAAATGATCGTTTACCGCTACCACACGGGTAATGACGCTCATTGCCAGCTGGTCGACGTGACTTAGCCCGAGGCGACAGGCGGTAAGGTCCAGCAGTGCATAGTTGCCAGGCCGGATTTCACTGATGCCGGGCGCAACCTCGGCTGCCAGGGCCGTAGGCGTTGAACCCACAGAGAGCGGGCAGTCGGTAAATCCCGCAGCCTGCAGTTTTGCCTGAAGTTGCTGCATCAATACCGTTTCCTGCCTGGCAACATCAACAATAGCCGCGGCATTACCGGCACCATAAGCGTGACCGGCATGCGACACTAATCCGGCAAAGCGTAAGCCTCTGTCCCGCAGCGCCTGAGCAATCAGCACGGCTTCATCACTATCAGGATTAACACCAATCCGGTGTAATCCAACATCCACCTTAATCGCCACCGCCAGCTCGCAGTCTGGCTGTTGCTGCCACGCATCCGCAATTGCTGCCACACCCTGCAGCCTGTCCGCGATCAGGGTAAGTTTTGCCTGATGAAGCACAGCAAGACACAGCAGCTCAGCCACGCTTTGCGGTTGCACAACCGGGTAGGCTAACAGCAGATCGCGAACGCCCCCCTGAATAAAGCTGATACCTTCGCTGGGTTTAGAGACCGTGACACCCTGAGCACCATATTCAAGCTGACGCTGAGCAATCCAGACACTTTTATGTGTTTTGATATGCGGACGCAACGCGACGCCTGCCGCACTGGCTTTGCGCTGCATATGCTGCAGATTCTGCTCCAGGCGCTCTGCATCCACTTCAATATAGGGCGTAAGGCGGTCATCAATCAGCGGCCTCTGCCACTGCAGTGTATCGTTGATATCCATAAGATTATCCGGCTTTAACAAGGTAAGAGAATTCATCATTCCTTAATTAACTTTCTGATACCAGCCTGGTGGCCGTGGAAGAGGCGCTGAACAGCAAAAATTAAAGCGGGTGTTAACCTGGGATAGAGCACGCAGCACATGGATGAATCGGAGAGGATACTAAGCAGGCGGGATTAGCAGAATAAAAAAAGCAGGCGCGGTGCCTGCTTTATCTGTTTACTCAGACGTAGAGTGATTGTTCACCCGGCGGACGGGTTTTGAATCGGCGATGCAGCCAGAGGTATTGTTCCGGTGCGCGCAGAATCTGATTCTCGATCACTTTATTCATATAAGCTGCAGCTGCAGCCTCGTCCGTATGCGGATAATTTTCCAGCAACGGCTCAATGATCAGATGATAGCCATCATTATCTGCATTACGGATGAGCATAATCGGCACCATCGCTGGCTTCGCCAGACGCGACAGCACAAAAGTGCCGTTGGTGGTGGCCGCTTTTTCTACCGCAAACAGTGGCGCAAAGGTGCTGCCTTTCGGGCCGTAATCCTGGTCCGGCGCAAACCAGACCGATTCACCCTGTTTCAGGGCATTAACCATGCCGCGCAGATCGCGGCGGTCGATCATCGCTTTGTTCGAGCGCATCCGGCCTTTGGTCTGCACATATTCCATTGCCTGATTGTTGTGCGGGCGATACATCGCCATCATCGGCTGACAGAGACCGCTGATGCGGCCGCCCAGCTCCAGTGACATGAAATGCACGCCAATCAGCATCACACCGCGCTTTTCATTCTGCGCAGCGTGGAGATTATCCATACCTGACACTTTAAACAGACGTTTTACCGCACGGTCAGACCAGAACCAGGCAATACCGGTTTCAGCCAGCGCCATGCCTAACGACGCAAAATTACCGGCGATCATATGTTCTGTTTTTTCTTCACTGATGCCAGGAAAGCAGAGCTCAATGTTACGACGGGTGATTCGCTCACGGCGCTGCAGGAAATGACGGGAAATTTTGCCGGCACCGGCACCGAGACGCATAAGAACAGGATAGGGAAGCTGGACCAGAAGCCAGAGTACACCAAGACCAAACCAGGTAAACCAATAACGCGGATGCAGCAGCGAACTGCTAAATTTTCCGGTGTTTTTCATTAACAACCTTCATGAGATAGATGGATGTATCGCATAAAGAGCACTTCCATAAGTCTCCAGGCGGTACAGCTGTACTGATTTCGACCAACACTTTATCAAAAAGTGCCTTCAAAGAAAGGGAAACTGCGGAATCTACAGGATTGACCTGTTTCATGGAGCCAGAGTTTCGGGTGCGAAAAAAGGGTTAACAACAGAAAAAAGATTTTAAATTCAAAAAATTAAAAAAGACAGACCTGAAATGCGAAGTGTGACTGACAGGCGTTCCGGAAGAGTCCGGAAATGTTTATTTATCAATCTTTACGTAGTGTTGAAGCCAGCCACGGTAATAAAAGGTCGGAGGTGTTGATGAATCTCAAACTATAGTGCCTGAAAAATGAACAAAGCGCCATCAATGGCGCTTCATTAATGACCTGCCGGAAATGTATTACTCGATATTCTGAATCTGCTCGCGCATCTGTTCAATCAGCACTTTCAGTTCAATCGCTGACGCGGTGATATCGGCATTGATCGACTTCGATGCCAGCGTATTCGATTCACGATTGAACTCCTGCATCATGAAATCGAGCCGACGGCCAACCGCTTCTTTCTTTTTCAGGATGTTGTAGGTCTCTTTAACGTGCGCATCCAGGCGATCCAGCTCTTCAGAGACGTCAACACGCTGCGCCATCATTACCAGTTCCTGCTCAAGGCGATTGTTTTCCAGCTGGACTTCAGCATCTTCCAGTTTGGCGACCAGACGCTCACGCTGCCATTTGATGACTTCAGGCATCTGCGCACGCACTTTGCTGACTTCCTGCGAAACCCCTTCCAGACGCTGCTCAATCATCGCTTTCAGCGCGGTGCCTTCGCTTTCCCGTGCCGCAATGAAATCATCCAGCGCACTATCCAGCGCCTTCAACAACTGCGTGTTAATGGCATCCAGATCCTGCTCCTGTGCAGACATCACACCGGGCCAGCGCAGGATATCCAGCGGATTAATCGCGCCTTCATCGCTCTGCATTTTCACCCAGTTGGCCGCCTGTACCAGCTGTTTCGCCAGCGTTTCGTTGAGCATCAGCTCGCCCTGCGCGCTGGGGTCGGCATCAAAACGCAGGTTGCACTCAATTTTACCGCGCGTCAGACGCTGGCGAATGCGTTCGCGGATAACCGGCTCCAGCCCGCGAAACTGTTCCGGCAGACGGATGTAGGTTTCCAGATAACGCTGGTTAACAGAACGCAGCTCCCAGGCGGCGCTGCCCCATTCGCCTTTGGCTTCGCTGCGGGCATAAGCGGTCATACTGCGGATCATAAGCGGTACTCATTTGCGGAAAGATGGGTGAAGTATAGCGAGGCGAGCCACGGCATAACAGGCATAAGCGTCTCACCGGAAAATAACGAACCATTTCCGCTTTCCGCGAGAGCCACTTATGATGACCACTGACCCTTTGTGAGGATGATCGATCTATGTCACGCGTTATTGCCCTTCCTGTTGTGATGGCTCTGCTGCTGGCGGGTTGCCAGACGCGCCACGCGCCGCCCACGAAACCGCAACCCATCTGTGCGGGTGGCGACATGATGATGCAGACCACACTGTGGTTTGGACTGAGCAAACCAGATGGCGGCAGGGTGAGTTCACTCGACTGGATGAACTTTGTGGACAATGAGGTCACGCCACGCTTCAAAGCGGGACTGTCGGTTTATGACGCTAAAGGGCAATGGCTGGGCGAGAACGGCAAACTGGCACGTGAGAACAGTAAAGCGCTGATGCTGATCCACGGTATCGATCCTGCCACCAATCAGGACATTGAGGCGTTACGTACCCTCTATAAAAAACGCTTTGGTCAGGAATCGGTGATGCGGGTGGATGCACCCGTCTGTGTCGGATTCTAGGATGAACGCGGGCGGCAGCGAGGCCGCCCGCGGAGTACTCAGATAAACAGACCGGCAAAAGCCGCAGAGAGCAGGCTCACCAGTGTGGAGCCATAGACCAGCTTCCAGCCAAACCGGGAAACCACATTTCCCTGTTTCTCGTTCAGGCCTTTAATTGCGCCCGCCACAATGCCGATAGAGGCAAAGTTAGCAAAGGAAACCAGGAACACCGACAGAATACCCAGCCCACGCGCACTCATGCCCGCCGCGACTTTCTGTAGCTCAATCATCGCCACAAACTCATTCGCGACCAGCTTGGTCGCCATGATGCTGGCCGCCTGTAGCGCATCGGCTTTGGGAATGCCGATCAGCCAGGCCAGAGGATAGAACAGGTAGCCGAGCAGCTGCTGGAAGCTGTAACCGAACACCGCCGCAAACAGCGCGTTGATGGCAGCAATCAGGGCAATAAAGCCAATCAGCATGGCCAGAATGATCATTGCCACTTTGAAACCAGCCAGGATGTACTCACCCAGCATCTCAAAGAAACTCTGCTCTTCATGTAGTTTTTCCAGCGCGATAGGCTGCTCATTCTGGCTCTCCATCGGGTTGATGATCGACAGAATGATGAAGGTACTGAACATGTTAAGCAGCAGTGCGGCAACTACATACTTCGGTTCAATCATCGACATATAAGCACCGACAATCGACAGCGAAACGGTAGACATCGCGGTCGCTGCCATGGTGTAGAGCCGGCGCGGCGGGATATCACCCAGAATTCCTTTATAGGCGATGAAGTTTTCCGACTGACCGAGAATCAGCGTGCTGACGGCGTTAAACGACTCCAGCTTGCCCATGCCGTTAATCTTCGACAGCAGCGTCCCGAAAATCCGGATCAGCAGCGGCAGGATGCGCCAGTGCTGCAGTATGCCGATCAGTGCTGAAATAAAGACAATCGGGCAGAGCACACCAAGGAAGATAAATGCCAGCCCCTGTTTACTCATTCCGCCAAACACGAATTCTGTACCCTGGGCGGCAAAGCCCAGCAGCGTCTCAAAGAATCCCGCGAACGAGCCAACCAGCGCCAGCCCTCCGGCAGAGTGAAGGAAGAACCAGCCCAGCGCGGCTTCCACCACAATCAGTTGAACAATAAAGCGCAGACGAATCTGTTTACGGTCATGACTGACCAGCAGCGCAAGGGCAAAAATCACCACCAGCGCCAGCAGGAAATGAAGAATGGCGGCCATATGTCTTTTTATCAGAGAGAAAGGAAAGCGCATTTAGCCACAGCTGGCCGGGAATTTCATCTGGTGCCTGCGTCAGACCGGCGCAAGAGACAGCGGGCAAGGAAGTCCGTATAATGCGCAGCCAATCATTAGCAAGCCGGAGAATACCCATGCGTCCAGCAGGCCGTAGCGCACAACAGGTGCGTCCAGTCACATTGACCCGCAATTACACCAAACACGCAGAGGGTTCCGTTCTGGTGGAATTCGGCGAAACGAAAGTGCTTTGCACTGCCTCCGTAGACGAAGGGGTTCCGCGTTTCCTTAAAGGCCAGGGCCAGGGCTGGGTCACGGCTGAATATGGCATGTTGCCGCGTTCAACCCACAGTCGTATGGCGCGTGAAGCCGCAAAAGGCAAGCAGGGTGGCCGTACGCTGGAGATTCAGCGTCTGATCGCCCGTTCACTGCGCGCCGCGATTGATCTTAAAGCGCTGGGTGAATTTACCATTACGCTCGACTGTGACGTCATTCAGGCCGATGGCGGCACCCGCACCGCGTCAATCACCGGCGCCTGCGTGGCACTGGCCGATGCGCTGAACAAGCTGGTGGCCAGCGGCAAGCTAAAAGCCAATCCAATGAAGGGCATGGTCGCGGCGATTTCAGTTGGTATCGTTAAAGGCGAAGCGCTTTGCGATCTGGAGTACGTTGAGGACTCCGCGGCAGAGACCGACATGAACGTCGTGATGATGGAAGATGGTCGCATGATCGAGGTGCAGGGCACCGCCGAGGGCGAACCGTTCAGCCATGAAGAGCTGCTGACGCTACTGGCGCTGGCACGTGGCGGCATTGAGGAATTGATTCAGGCGCAGAAAGCAGCGCTGGAAAATTGATGTAACAGGCGACCTCCGGGTCGCCTTTTCTTTATTTGAGGAGTGAGAAATGAAAGCCTGGCAGCGTCAGTTTATTGAATTCGCCCTGAACAAGCAGGTGCTGAAGTTCGGTGAGTTCACTTTGAAGTCAGGGCGTAAAAGCCCCTATTTCTTTAATGCTGGTCTGTTTAACAGCGGACGGGATTTAGCGCTGCTGGGACGCTTCTACGCGCAGGCGCTGGTGGATGGCGCTGTCGATTTCGATCTGCTGTTCGGCCCGGCCTATAAAGGCATTCCGATTGCGACCACCACGGCGGTGGCGCTGGCGGATCATCATGACCGCGATGTGCCTTACTGCTTTAATCGCAAAGAAGCCAAAGATCACGGCGAAGGCGGCCTGCTGGTGGGCAGCCCGCTGCAGGGCAAAGTGATGCTGGTGGACGATGTGATCACGGCAGGCACGGCGATTCGTGAGTCGATGGATATTATCGGTGCGCACAACGCTACCCTGGCAGGCGTGCTGGTGTCGCTTGATCGTCAGGAGCGTGGACGTGGAGAGATGTCGGCGATTCAGGAAGTGGAACGTGATTACGGCTGCAAAGTGACCGCCATTATCACACTGGCCGACCTGATTAGCTGGCTGGAAGAGAAGCCGGAGATGGCCGATCATCTGGCTCAGGTTCGTGCCTATCAGAAAGCATACGGGATTTAACAGAGGCGGGCATGATGCCCGCCTTCTTTTACGCTTTACACCAGTTGGGTGGCCATTAGCGGCCAGCGAGCCTCAAAGTCTGCGGTGGGACTGAAACGAAACTCAGAACGGACATACCTTGACAGTAAACCCTCACAGAAAGCCAGCAGCTGGCTTGCCAGTAACGCCTCATCAGCCTGAAAAGCTTCGCCCTCACGCATTTTCCGTTCACGCATCACCTGTCGCAGTTGCACTTCAATCCGCTCAAAAAGCTGATTAATACGTCCCTGCAGCCGGTCCTGCTCGAACATCAGCGCATGGCCGGTCAGGATGCGCGTCAGTCCCGGATTACGCTCACCAAATCCCAGAATCAGTTGCACGATCAGACGCAGGCGCGTCATGGTCTCTTTTTCATCTTTGAGGATCAGATTGATGCGGGTAATCAGACTGTCTTCGATAAACTCAATCAGGCTATCGAACATGCGCGTCTTACTGGGGAAGTGACGATACAGCGCCGCTTCGGAAACGCCTACCGTGGCTGCCAGCTTGGCGGTGGTAATGCGCTGACTGCCATCACCTGACTCCAGCATCTGTGCCAGCGCCTGCAAAATCTCTTCGCGACGGTTCCGCTTCGCGACTTTTTTTTCTGCCATGACCTTAAAAACCCCTGAAATTCACCTAAAAACAGGCAACACCTACGCATCTGCCACAGGAACGCGTCCCATGGCGATGAGGAAAAATAACGGGCGTAAGTGAAAGTCGGTAATGCGGGTTACTGGCGACCTGAGTGGCCGAAGCCGCCTTCGCCGCGCAGGCTGGCGTCGAAATCGTCGACCAGGTTAAATTCCGCCTGTACCACCGGTACAAACACCAGTTGTGCCATGCGATCGCCAGGTTGCAGAGAGAAACTTTCCTGGCCACGATTCCAGACCGACACCATCAGCTGTCCCTGATAGTCGGAGTCAATCAACCCGACCAGGTTGCCCAGCACGATGCCGTGTTTATGGCCAAGGCCGGAGCGCGGCAGGATCACAGCGGCCAGATCGGGGTCGGCGATATGAATCGCCAGGCCGGTCGGGACCAGCGTTGTTGTGCCTGGTGCGATGTCGAGCACCTCATCAATACAGGCGCGTAAATCTAACCCAGCGGAACCTGACGTGGCGTAGGTCGGCAGTGGAAATTCTTTGCCGACACGCGCATCCAGAATTTTAACGTCTATTTTTTTCATCATAACGGCTGACAATCTCGTCTATTAATTGTTGGCCAAGGAGAGACTTATCGCTGAGCGGTAAGCGTTTTTCTCCATCCTGCCAAAAAAGGTGAAGAGCATTGGTGTCGCTATTAAATCCCTGTCCGGCTTTAGCGACATCGTTAGCGCAGATCAGGTCCAGATTCTTGCGCACCCGTTTTTGCCGGGCGTATTCTTCCACATTCTGTGTTTCAGCAGCAAATCCAACCACAAATGGCCGGTTTTCCTGAAGTGCGGCGACCCCGGCAACAATATCGGGATTCTTTACCAGGTTCAGCGTGACGTTATCATCGCCGCCCTGTTTCTTGATTTTATCGGCCGCAATATCGGCTGCCCGGTAGTCTGCCACGGCTGCGCTTGCAATGAAAATATGTTGTTTATCTATCTCGCTCATGACGGCGGCCTGCATCTCCAGCGCGCTGGTAACATCAATGCGCCGCACACCCGCTGGTGCCGCCAGGCTGACCGGACCACTGATCAGCGTTATCTGTGCGCCGCGCCTGGCAGCGGCGGCGGCAATCGCAAAGCCCATTTTGCCGGAGCTGTGATTCGAGATGTAGCGCACCGGGTCCAGGGCCTCACGGGTTGGACCGGCGGTTATCATAATGTTGAGATGTTGCAGATCGTTGACGGGCGCCGCCCACTGCACCGCATGGTCAACAATCACCAGCGGGTCGAGCATCCGGCCCGGCCCGACATCACCGCAGGCCTGGCTGCCACTGTCCGGCCCCCAGATCTGCACGCCACGCTCATGCAGTATCTGCAGGTTGTGCTGGGTCACCGCTGCACGATACATCTGCTGATTCATGGCGGGCACTACCGCTACGGGTGAGGCCGTCGCTAAGACAGCGGTGGTCACCAGATCGTTTGCCATACCGGCAGTGATACGGGCAATCAGGTCGGCAGTGGCGGGTGCCAGCACAATCAGGTCGGCCCATTTTGCCAGTTCAATATGACCCATCGCCGCTTCCGCTGCCGGATCAAGCAGATCGTCAAACACCGCATAGCCTGAAACGGCCTGCAGGCTGAGCGGAGTAATAAAGGCCTTTGCCCCCTCCGTCATCATTACGCGGACATCAGCGCCGCGGTCGCGCAGGCGACGCACCAGCTCAGGTGCTTTATAAGCGGCGATACCACCGCTCACGCCAAGAAGAATTTTTTTGCCGGCTAATCCCATCATGATGTTGGCCTCACTAAGCTCTCTGCCGCCCGCGGCGGCGAATGCACGGACTTTATCACAAAAGCGTGGACGCGCCTTTTCACCAGCTGCGTTTGCGAGCCGCCTCGAAGATTGATGCGCCACTGATAGCAGTACGCTTCAGGATGGGCCACTCTAGGCGCATCTCAGGGAGAGCAAAGATGAAAATCAAGGGACCACGGGAAAAACTGCAAAAACTGGGCGCGCATTCGCTCAGCGATACCGAACTGCTGGCCATCTTTCTCCGCACCGGCTCACCGGGGCAGAACGTCCTTGAGCTAGCCGGGCAGATGCTGGAGGGATTTGGCTCGCTTTATCAGCTCATGACGTCAGACAAAGCGGCAATTTGCAAAATTAAAGGTGTCGGTGATGCCAAGCTGGCGCAACTGCACGCGATTGCCGAACTGGCGAAGCGCTTTTTCGCCAGTAAGCTGGCGCGCGAAAGCGTGATGGAAAATCCACAGATTACACGCCAGTATCTGCAAAGTCTGTTAGCCCACCAGGAGCGGGAGATCTTTATGACCCTGTTTCTGGATAATCAGCATCGGGTGCTGCGGGCACAGAATATGTTCTCTGGCTCCATTAATAGTGTGGAAGTTCACCCCCGCGAGATCGTCCGGGAAGCGCTGAAGCTCAACGCAGCCGCCCTGATACTGGCGCATAATCATCCGTCGGGGATGGCGGAACCGAGCCGTGCTGACCGTGAAGTGACCCATAAAGTCAGCGAAGCCTGTCAGCTATTCGACATCCGTCTGCTCGATCATCTGGTGATTGGCCATGGCGAATATGTCTCCTTTGCTGAGCGGGGATGGCTCTGATTCAGGGAAAATTCGCGCCAGGTGGCGGCTTTTTGCCCGATCATTCGGGATCTTTATCTGTTCGGGACTTGAGCACTTGGGCTGAGCGGCGTATACTACGCCACCTTTGAGAATCTCGGGTTTGGCGGTTAGGCCAGCTTAGCGGGTTCCATGGAACTCGCCTGGCGGGCTGCAAGCCTGACGAGGCGGCCAAAACCTAATTTTTAAAGCTCGAGCTGATTTGATTTTTGGAGATATAGACATGTCACGAGTCTGCCAGGTAACTGGAAAGCGTCCGGTAACGGGTAACAACCGTTCCCACGCAATGAACGCGACGAAACGCCGTTTCCTTCCGAACCTGCACTCACACCGTTTTTGGGTTGAGAGCGAGAAGCGCTTCGTTACTCTGCGTGTATCTGTTAAAGGTATGCGCATTATTGATAAAAAGGGCATTGATACGGTTTTATCCGACATGCGTGCCCGTGGTGAGAAGTACTAAGGTACTAAGGAACTGAATCATGGCTAAAGGTATTCGTGAGAAGATCAAGCTGGTTTCCTCTGCTGGTACAGGTCACTTCTATACCACCACGAAGAACAAACGTACTAAACCAGAGAAGCTGGAACTGAAAAAGTTCGATCCGGTTGTACGTCAGCATGTGATCTACAAAGAAGCTAAAATTAAGTAATTTTAGTGTTCTGCTAAAAACCCGGCTCCGGCCGGGTTTTTTGTTTATGTAAAACGCTGAGGAGAAGGTATGCCAGAGTTGCCAGAGGTTGAGACCAGCCGCCGCGGTATCGAGCCGCATTTGGTCGGTGAAACCATTCTTCACGCCGTGGTGCGTAATTCACGTCTGCGATGGCCTGTTTCGCAGGAGATCCTGGCGCTAAGCGATCAGCCGGTGCTCAGCGTGCAGCGTCGGGCGAAATATCTGCTGCTGGAACTGCCGCATGGCTGGATTATTATCCACCTGGGCATGTCGGGCAGCCTGCGCGTGCTATCCGGGGAGCTGCCAGCAGAGAAGCATGACCATGTTGATTTGGTGATGAGCAACGGCAAAGTACTGCGTTACACCGACCCGCGCCGCTTTGGTGCCTGGCTCTGGAGCAGCGATCTGACGGGCAGCAGCGTGCTGGCACATCTTGGCCCTGAGCCGCTTAGCGACCAGTTTGACGGCGCTTACCTGTTTGATAAGTCACGTGGCAAACGGACGCTCATCAAGCAGTGGCTGATGGATAACAAAGTGGTGGTGGGCGTGGGCAACATTTACGCCAGTGAGTCACTGTTTACCGCCGGGATCCTTCCCGATCGTGCCGCAGGTAGTCTGTCGCAGGCTGAAGCGGAGCTGCTGGTCAACACCATTAAAGCGGTGCTGTTACGTTCAATTGAGCAGGGCGGTACTACGCTGCGTGACTTCTTACAGACCGACGGCAAGCCTGGCTATTTTGCCCAGCAGTTGCAGGTTTATGGCCGGGCCGGTGAACCCTGCCGGGCATGCGGTACGCCGATTATCAGCGGCAGGCACGGGCAGCGCAGCACCTACTGGTGCCCCAGCTGCCAGCATTAAGCCAGTTTAGCCAGCAGTGCCTGATGCACGGGCGCGGGCAGAAAGGCGGAAACATCGCCGCTGTGACGCGCCACCTCTTTGACCAGCGAAGAGGAGATAAACGAGAAGCCTTCAGACGGCATCAGGAACACACTCTCCAGCGTTGGCAGCAGGTGACGATTCATCTGCGCCAGCTGCATTTCATATTCAAAATCTGACACCGCACGCAAGCCACGGACCAGCACATTCGCCTGCTGATCACGGGCGAAATTTGCCATCAGGTCGCTGAAGCCGATCACCTCAACGTTCGGCAGATGGGCCACCACCTGACCGGCCAGCGCCACGCGCTCATCCAGGCTGAACATCGGTTTTTTACTGGGGCTGGCAGCAATGGCCAGAATCACCTGATCAAACATCTGCGCTGCCCGCGTCACGATGTCGAGATGACCGAGCGTTACAGGATCAAACGTACCGGGATAGATGGCTTTAGTGGTCATACTCGCCCTTTTGCCGAAGCGTGATTCAGCGCCCAGAGGGCTGAATATTTATTGAAGGTATATTGCGCGTTGACCACCGCCAGAATCCAGCCCTGCTTACCGTCGAGAAAACCGGCACGCAGCAGCAACGTTTTAACAAACGCGCCCAGCGTATGGCTGAACACAGAAAAGAGGCCGCAACGCTTACCGCGCTGGTGACGTTCTGTGGCCCAGGCTTCGGCATAGGCCAGTTGTTTGCGCTGAAAGGCGATTAAATCGCGGCAGGTCAGATGCTGCAGATCGCCAGGCAACGCCACCACCGGCACACCGTCACTCTGCAGTGATTCATGTACCAGGTTGTCATTGTAGTGGAAGGTGCGTGGATAGAGACGCATCACGCGGTCGGGATACCAGCCACTGTGGCGCATAAAGCGGCCGAGAAACAGATTACTGCGACCCAGGCTGTAAACCGTGCGGCTGGGTGGGGCGACCAGCACCTGCTCAATCGCGGCGCGCAGTTCGGGTGAAACGCGCTCATCCGCATCGATCATCAGAATCATATCGCCAGTGGCATAGTGCTGCGCACGCTGGCGCTGGATGCCATAACCCTGCCAGTCATCACTGTGATAGACCTGCGCCCCGGCCTGTGTGGCGATCTCAACAGTGTCGTCACTGCTGCCAGAATCCAGCACAATAATTTCGTCGGCCCAGCTGACTGAGGCCAGACAATCCGTCAGCAGCTCCGCTTCATTTTTGGCGATCATAACCACAGAAAGACGCTGGCGTGCTGACATTAGTGGGCCCGTGGTGGCAGATGCGGTTCGAGTAACTGTAGCAGACGCTGAAGCGCACCCTGGTTCTGGTGCAGTACGTCTACCGCATGGCGTCCGTAATAACGGCGGTAATCATCATCCTGTAACAGGTTGGTGACCTCTTTTTCCAGTGAAATCACGTCGGTGACGGTGATCAGACCCTGGCCTTCCTGCAACTTACTGCAGATATCTTTGAAGTTCCAGATGTGTGGCCCCATCAGGACCGGAAGCGCATGGGCAGCGGGTTCCAGTGGGTTGTGTCCGCCCCGCTCAACCAGGCTGCCGCCAACAAACGCCAGATCGGCGATGCCGTAAAGCAGCATCAGTTCACCCATTGAGTCGCCGATGACCACCTGCGTGGAACCCGAAGGGATCTCACCACTGCTGCGCAGGATAAAGCTGAAGCCGCGTTCCTGCGTCAGTTCGCGCGCATCGTTAAAACGTTCAGGATGGCGGGGAACCAAAATCAGCAGCAGATCCGGAAACGTCTGCAGCAGGCGACGATGGGTATCCAGCACGATGGCCTCTTCGCCTTCGTGCGTGCTGGTGGCAATCCACACCGGGCGACGCGGCGCCCACTGGCGACGCAGTGTTACCGCTCTGGCGGCCAGTTCTGGCGTCACGGAAATATCAAACTTCAGGCTGCCGGTAATCGCCAGCTGAGAACGTTTCAGGCCCAGACTCAGGAAGCGGTCGCCATCTTCCGTATTTTGTGCCGCAATCAACGTGATGCTCTGCAACAGCTGGCGCATAAATTTACCCAGCTTACGATAGCCTTTGGCGGAGCGGGCCGAGAGGCGGGCATTGGCGATCACCAGCGGAATGTTACGCTGGTGCAGAATGCGGATAATGTTCGGCCACAGCTCCGTTTCCATGATGATCACCAGCCGTGGATTAACCGTATCCAGAAAACGATTAATCGAACCTGGCAGATCATAAGGCAGATAGACGTGATGCACATCTTTGCCAAAAGCAGATTGCGCCCGCTCAGAACCAGTTGGCGTCATGGTGGTGACGGTAATCGGCAGGGTCGGGTAACGATGACGCAGTGCGCGCACCAGCGGAATCGCGGCCAGCGTTTCACCCACAGAGACCGAATGCAGCACAATGCCGTCGGGCTTCACTTTGCCGACACAATAGCCATAGCGTTCTGCCCAGCGTTTGCGATAGGCAGGCGCTTTACGACCGCGCAGCCACAGGCGCAGCCAGATCAGTGGCTGAATGAAGTAGAGCAATGCGGTGTAAATGGTCGTCATAGTTACCGTTACAGCAGATTCGCGTCTAAAAACAGATTAAAATGAGATGGCGGCATGTTATCAGAAACCCCGCATGCACTCATCCCGGATTGTCAGTTGCTACTCAGTACCTGCTGATAAAGCGAAGTCAGCGCCTGCGCCAGCTGTTGTGGACCATAAGGTTCAATTTTACGTCGCGCCGCGTCACCCATTCGTGAATCGACGGAAAGCGCCGGTATGGCGTTAATTGCCCGGTTTAAGCCATTGATATCCAAGGCATCACAGACGAAGCCTTCCTGACCAGCAGTAATAAATTCTGCGCCACCGCAGCCAGTGCTGGTAATCACCGGTAAGCCGCAGGCCATCGCCTCCAGCACCACATTAGGAAAAGGATCGTAGAGGGTGGGCAGCAGCAGGCCATCCGCCGCGTGATAGAACGGCTGCACATCCTGCTGTACGCCGACAAAGCGCAGGCGGTCCAGACAGTTAAGCTGATTTGCCAGCTGCTGATAGCGTTGTAATTGTTTATCCTGGCCCACCACAATCAGATAACGATCGCTGGCAGCCAGCGCCTGTATCGCCGCTTTCAACCCTTTACGCTCAAAGCCCGAGCCGACATAAATCAGTACGGTAGCGGCATCGGGCAGTGACAGCTGCTGACGCGTGGCGCGACGGGCTGTTTCTGTAGCGGGCTGGAAACGACTGGCATCGATAGCGTTATGAATGACGTGGATTTTCCCGGCGTCGAGCGAGAAACAGCGCAGGATATCGCGCTTTACCATCTCAGAATTACAGATCACCGCTTTCAGCGTCGGAGAGTTAAACATTTCCTCTTCCGCCTGCAGAACATAGCGGTGATAAGGACTGAGCGTCGCGCTTAGCCGCTGCCACGATGAGACGATGCGGGCGCGCTGTTCCAGCCACACGCGATGCACGCCATCACCCGCACGGAAAATGTCACAGCCCGCGATGCGCTCATGGCTTTGTACAATATCGAACTTTTCGCGCTCCCAGCAGGTACGTGCTGCCCGGGCAAACCCGCGCTCACGTGAGACCCGGCCCAGCTTTGCCGGATTACAGATATGCAGATGCCAGTCAGGATTAGGCGTGCCCTGCCAGCTGCGGGTAATGATATTGAGATCGAGCTTTTCGCTGCCCAGCGCTTCCAGCGCGCGTGAGATAAAACGTTCAGCACCGCCATCCGGACGATATTTCTGCCGGACAATCGCCAGCCGTAACTTACTCATTCAGGTAGCTCCTCGCTGCCGCGACCACATCCTTTACCGGAATGGCCGAGAGATAACGCTGGTCAGTTTTGGTGTCGATGGAATCGGGTGAGGGCAGCGGGCCATAATCGCCCGCCCAGATAACATGATTGTTGTCACCCCAGGGCCGCCAGTGCTGCAACTTGGTCGGGCCAAACAGCGCAATGCAGGGCGTTTCAAGCGCAGCAGCCATATGCATCGGCGCAGAGTCGACGCCAATAAACAGACGGGCATGATCGATAAGCGCCGCCAGCTGCAGCAGCGTGAACTGACCCGCCAGCGAAACCACGTCAGGCGACGCACAGCGCGCGCGAATGCGGTTAATCATCGCCAGCTCCTGCTTGTCTGGCCCGGCGGTCAGCACCACTTTGCGGCCCGGTTGCGCCAGCTGATCAAGTGTGGCCGCAACGCTCTCCTCTTCCCAGCATTTAAAGCCCCAGCGTGAGGTCGGCTGCACCACAATATAGGGCGCGGTAATATGATGTTCCGCCAGTCGGGCCAGCACGATTTGCTTATCAGTGTCGCTGTAGTGCATTGAGACGCGTGCGCCATCGCTGCTGATGCCGAGGGGGGCCAGCGCCGACATATTCTGCTCAACGGTATGCAGTTTGCTGTGATTGTGTGTAGGGACCAGCCGGTTGTGACACCAGCGCCACAGGGCGTTATCGCGTTTTTTGAAGGCAAAACCGATACGGACGGGTGCCCCGGACAATCGCGTAATCAGGGCCGCGCGCCACTGATCGGCCAGGTTAATCACCAGATCATACTGGGCGTCACGTACGGCGCGAATTAATGCATGCTCATGGCCCAGCTTGCGCCAGGTACCCTCCTGCTTCCATTTGCGATCGATGACGTGCAAATGGCGGATGGCCGGATGCGCTTCCAGCATCGGACGCGTTTCCTGATAGAGCAATACGTCGATGCTGGCCTGCGGATAACGCTCATGAAGCGCATTGATGGCGGGCGTAGTGAGCAGCATGTCACCATGGTGGCGCAGCTTAATCAGTAATATATTTTTTGGAGAGATGTTTGCTGGAGTCAGGCTGGCCATAAACAAGAGTTCTCAGAATTCAGTGAACCGATTGTAGGGCAAACCCTTTTTAGGATAAAGCCAGCCTCAAAGGTTATTTATCACGCCAGCGAGAGAGCCGCGCCAGCCATAACAGCAACTGATACCACTGCTTAATTCCCCGGGCATTACGGAGCATGCGCAGGTGCGTCCCGGTCATGAACAGCTCGGCAATAATCGCCTGGCGTGCACGCGCATCAGGCTCACGCCTCACACTGTGACAAACGCTCAGCGCTTCATGGGTCACCTGATAGTGAAACGACGGGTAGATTTTCACGCGGTCACGATAACGGGTGTTAAGCTCTTCCAGCAGCCGCGCAATCTTCAGGTAGTGACGCTGATATTCAACGTTACGTTCGCCGGTACGTTTACGGTTGCTGATTGAGGCATCGTGCATATAGTAGCGATAGAGCACGGCGTCGGTGTACCGCACGCGTTTCGCCAGCAGCATAAACTCGGTGGTCCAGGGAATATCCTGATGATGCAGGCCGGGTTCAAACTGCAACTGATGCTGCTCAATCAATGCCCGGCGGTAGATGCCCAGCCAGACCACGTGCATATAACGACGGGTTTTCAGCGCGGTATTGAGCCAGTCGGCACCGCTCAGCACCGGCGTACTGCGCAAACGGTCCAGCGGAATCAGCGGTTTTACCCGCTGGCTGTGTTTGAAAAACCACTCGGCGTTGCACTGTGCCGCATCCAGATTGTCCGCTTCTGCCATCGTCACCAGCGTCTGATACATCTCGGGTTGCATGGTGTCATCTGCATCCGGGAAGGTGACATATTTCCCACGGGCTATCGCCAGACCCGCGTTACGGGCGCGCGACACGCCGCCGTTTTCCTGATGAATCACACGAATATGAGCGTGCTGCTGTGCATACAGGTCAGCGCGCTCACCTGAGCCGTCGGTTGAACCGTCATCGACAATGATGATCTCCAGCGAGGTCAGCGTCTGCGCCAGCAGAGACTGCATGAACTCATCAAACATGCTGCCCGCATTGAACATCGGCGTAATGATACTCAGCAAAGGAGAAGTACTCATCACACTATCTGCACCCGCGTTGAACTCACTGCGAAAGGGCGTTGCCTCGTCATAAATCATTTCCAAATCAGCACAATGGAATCAGGAAGTTCACGATTATAAGACGGTGTGGCTTTCCTGCTTTACTAAAAACCACGTCCGCCAGTAATAATGCGATATATGCGCTTTTTTTACGCAAGCCGGGCGTGCAGGTAAACAGATTATTATGCTGTCAGCGTCGTTTTTTTATGAAAGTTATGATAGACAGCAGGCGGGATAAAATGAGGGGAAAGTCAGGCGCTGGAATAACCGCGCCCGCCTATAAATGATTAACTCTGCAGCGTTATTGATGATGCTGTTTAAAAAACTTGAGCCGGACATACTTCAAAATCCAGCTCAGGCTTTCGCCATACTGTTTCTGATGCCATTTTACGCGGGCGAATCGCTTCATCTCTTTATAATGCTTTGGTGTATCAAGCGGTTGTGAAGCCCAGGGTGAGCGCTGGTAATAGCTATAGTAGCGCTGGGAAAGATCGCTGCCAGCCCATGCATGCCAGGGTTTGCATTTACCGGTGTAGTGAATCATCACCGTCTCTTCAGGCACGCCCGAGTGATCCCAGACTTTATTGGCGATGATGTCGTAAATATGGTTATAGCGGTCCGGCAGGATCAGAATCTCACTCTCCAGCACAATATTCAGCGCATCCTGATCCGGGAAACCAAACTCTGCGCCTCGCGTCACCAGCGCGTCGGTAATGCGCGCGGTGGTCTGCCTTTCGAGCCAGCGTGGAATATTGATCAGCATAAAGCCGGAGTTAAAATAGTGGTGATGCTTCAGTCCCAGCCTTGCGCACTGGTTCTGCCGCGCCCGTGGTGTGTCGTTACAGGCCGCCAGCGTGTAATCCGTGATATCCAGGGCGAACAGAGGAGAGTAATCGCCCACCACCAGGGTATCCGCATCAATATAGATCACCCGATCGCTATAGCTCGCTACGGTTTCCGGGATCAGGAAACGGTAGTGGATGCTTTTAGGATAGCGGCCCACAGCAGGCAACTGATCAACCCAGGCACTGTTAAAAATATGCAGCGTGATCGCCAGATGGTGGCCCGTGGCCAGGGAGCGCAATTTTTCTACATCTTCATCACGCAGGGAATCTGAGAAAATATGGGCGTGAAACGCGGTATCAGGATGATGATGGAGAAGTGAAAACAACGTAATGCCCAGGCCACGCGCGTAGGCGTGGTTGATGCCAAACGCAACGTGAACCGGATTATCATCCGTGTCAGCAAGCGTGTTAACCAGCAGCTGACTTTGCTGAACGGCATCAGCAAGAGGGGTAATTGCCATTACGCTTCACTATTCCAGATTATGAGTAATAAACGTTTGTATTCTAGTCAGTTTATCGTGATCCAGCCCGAATAATTTTTCAGCAGGCTCATCAAACTTAAAACGGGTGGCAAAAACGAACGTCGAGGCATCAACATTATCCGGTCCGATGAACAACACATTATTAACCGGACGCTGTTCTCTGACTTCACACGGCCCGTAAAGCATGATCACTGGAATCTGTTGGGCATCTGCAATATAGGCATTGCCAGAATCAGAGGCGATATAGAAATCCATCTGCGAAATGGCCCACGGAACCTCTTCCAGCTTTAGCTTACCAATCAGACTGACAATATTCTTTTTGGGGCCAGTCAGACTCAGTAACTCATCCAGCCACGGTTGCTCAGATGGCGGACCAAACACATAAAAGGTGCAGGGCAGGTCATCCAGCGATGTCATCAGCTGCTGCCAGATGCTGGCAGGAATCGTCTTAGCCTTATTACCGGCAGAAATGCTGATACCTATTTTAATGCCGCTGTGCGGATTCTGCAGCGCGGCGGGCGGCACGGGCGGCTGCCAGAGCGGCGAGGTCGCGTGTTTAGGGAAATCGGTGTAGCGATAGTCGCGGTTAATCAGCTTCAGGTAGCTGTCGAGTGTCAAATCTGTCTTAGCGTGGTCGACAATGCCGCTGGCGCTGCGATAGAACGTCTTATGGTAGGACTTACGCACATAGGTGCGCAGAAACTGCTTGTTCGGTGCGTTGCATAACGCGGCAAAGAACAGGTTTACGCTGTTTGGCTGCACCAGATAGACGTTGTCATAGCGGTTCATCAGGGTGAACGCGAGCTTCAGTTTGGCAAAAAAGCTGCGCTTTGCGTCTTCAATCAGAAAATAGCGGCTGACCGTGTCATCGTGACGCGCCAGCGGCTCCACTGCTTTGCTGATCAGCAACTCAGACTGACCCAGCGCGCGCAGCATGGGTGTGATATTGATGAAATCACCAATCTTCGCCGTCTGAATGATTAAGCTGCGTCCGGTTGGACGGTAAAACAGCTGCATTATGGCCCGGAAAGGCAGAAGCAGCAGGTAGATCAGCACATAGTTCATGGCGTATTTTCCGTAATAACGGCCCGCAGTTTTTCTGCCACCGTGTCAGCAGCCAGCTCCGCCAGATTATGATTTGGGGCGCTCAGTGCCTGTTGGTTCTGCCCGTACCCGCCAATCAGGCCGGGATCGGTCGGGCCATACAGTGTGAGGTTGGGGCGGTCCAGCGCCGCCGTCAGGTGGCTCAATCCGGTATCGACCGAGACCACCGCCCGCGCGCCCGCCAGTTGTTGGGCTATCGCTTCCAGCGTCAGCTTAGGCAGCACCTCGACATGATCAAATCCTTCAGCAAGGCGCAAGGCGCGTTGATGCTCATGTTCCGCACCCCAGGGCAATTTCACCCTCAGCCCGCTGGGCTGCACCAGCTCAATCAACTGACGCCAGTGTGATTCCGGCCAGTGCTTGTTGTCACGCGTCGTGGCATGCAGAAAGACCAGATAATGATGTGCGTCAGCGGACAAATGATGCAGAAAGTGTCCGGCAATCGCATAGTCACCCTGACTTTGCGGCTTTTCATAGCCCAGGCTTTTGGCGAACAGTTCGCGCGTCCGCTCAACCGCGTGTTGTCGCTTACTGACTTCATGGCGGACGTCATACCACCAGCTGGCAAACGGCTCACGCGCGCTGCGGCTGTCCTGCCCGTGCTTCACCCCTTTCGATAAGCGGGTAACCAGCGCGGCACTTTTGATTAGCCCCTGCGCATCAATGACGACATCGTACTCACGCGACTGTAACGCGCGCTTAAACAGCACACGCTCTTCACGCTGCTGACTGCCAAACCAGTGTTTGCGCCAGCGGCGGATTGCGACCGGTAACACCTTATCGACCGCAGGATGCCAGCCAGGGATCTGCGCGAAGTTCTCTTCCACCACCCAGTCGAAACGGATGCCGGGGATAGCATGCATCGCATCGGTCAGTGCCGGCAGTGAATGCAGTACATCACCCATTGAAGAGGTTTTAACAATCAGGACGTGCATGGCACCCCCTGTGGTGCGAGCAGTTCGCTCAGCGTCTGATGTACGCGCTCAGGCTGAATATCGATCAGGCTCTGGTGATAGCCCTGGTCGGCATCGCCTTTACGCACTTTGTGATAGCCGGTGATCAGGCGAATAATACGCGCCTGTTTTGCGAGCGGTGGTGTAAAGTCAGGGCTGCTCGGCCCATAGAGCGCCACCAGCGGACGGTCCAGCGCCGCAGCGATATGCATCAGGCCGGAATCGTTACTGACCACGGCGCGGCATTGCGCCAGCAGAATGACTGCCTGCTCCAGCTGGGTTTCACCGGCCAGATTACGGCAGTGGCCGCGTGCATCCTCTGGCAGAGCAGCGATAATCTCGTCGCCAGTCGGGCGATCTTTGGCGGAGCCAAACAGCACAATCTGGAAGCCGTCAGCAATCAGCTGACGGGCCAGCGTGGCGTAGTGATAGTGCGGCCAGCGCTTGGCGGGGCCAAATTCAGCGCCCGGACAAAAACCGATGATCGGACGGGTCGCCGCGAGCTGAAACTGTGCGGCGGTCTCAATCTTTTCATGCTCTTCAACCTGCAGTTTTGGCCACAACAGCGGCTGTGGCAGCTGCGCCGCCGAGGCAACAGGGGTGTCATAGCCCAGCGCAACGTAGCGCTCAACCATGAGTGGAAACGCGGTTTTATCCAGCACCCGCAAATCGTTCAGCAGGCCATAGCGCATTTCACCGCGCCAGCCGACGCGGCGTTTTATTCCGGCAAAGAAGGGGACCAGTGCCGACTTAAAGGAGTTAGGCAGCACATAAGCACGGTCGTAGTGACTGGCGCGCAGTACTTTTCCCAGCCGGCGACGCTCACCAATCTCCAGTGCGCCATGCCCGAGCGGCATCGCCAGCGCCTGATTTACCTCCGGCATGCGTGACAGTAATGGACGGCACCACGCGGGTGCCATCACATCAATCACTGCATCCGGATGTTCGGCCTTGAGTGTGCGATAGAGACTTTGCGACATCATCATATCGCCGACCCACGACGGGCCGATTACCAGAATTTTCATCGCCGGAGCAGCTTCCTTTATGCGTTGCGGTTCAGCCAGACCATATATTCAGCGACGCCCTGCGCCACCGTTTTAAATGGCTTGTCGTAACCGGCAGCACGCAATTTAGTGAGATCGGCCTGCGTATAGGCCTGGTAGCGTCCTTTGAGTTTTTCCGGGAACGGGATGTATTCGATCTGACCTTTCTGATGGAATTTCAGAACCGCATCAGCCACTTCCTGGAAGGATTCGGCGCGGCCTGTACCACAGTTATAAATCCCGGAGACGCCATTTTCCCAGCACCACAGGTTCACTTCTGCCACGTCATCAACGTGGATGAAATCACGCTTAAAGCCATCGCTGCCTTCAAACAGTTTTGGATTTTCATCGTTGCTGATCTGTGTGTTCAGATGGAAAGCAACGCTGGCCATGCTGCCTTTGTGGCCTTCGCGCGGTCCGTAGACGTTGAAATAGCGGAAGCCGCACACCGGCGAGTTCGCTTCCGGCAGCATCTGGCGGACGTAGTGGTCGAACAACATCTTGGAGTAGCCATAGACATTCAGCGGCTGCTCATACTGACGCTCTTCGATGAAACTCTCGTTGCGACCGCCGTAGGTGGCTGCGGAAGAGGCGTAAAGGAACGGGATCTCGCGCTCAAGACAGAAGTGCAGCAGCTCTTTGGAGTACTGATAGTTGTTCTCCATCATGTACTTGCCATCCCACTCAGTGGTGGAGGAGCAGGCGCCCTGATGGAAGACCGCTTCGATCGGGCCTAAATCATCGCCTGCGATCACGCTCATCAGGAACTCTTCTTTGTCCATGTAATCGACGATATCCAGGTCGACTAAATTGGCAAACTTGGTGCCATCCTTCAGATTATCCACCACCAGAATGTCGGTGTGACCGCGATCGTTCAGCGCTTTGACGATGTTGCTGCCAATCATTCCTGCGCCGCCAGTTACGATAATCATGTTGTTACCTTCAACGTTGTGGGGTGAAACAGGAGGTTTCACACACGAATACCTCACATCATAACATTTCATCAGAGTGCAGACAGCCAGATGACTCTGTAACGCGTTGTGCGTACATCGTCGCGGCGTGAACTATGCTGCAAAAATGACATTCTGTTGGGCGATTTATCGTGAAGAAGCGGCCTGTCCAGTAAGATATGCCAGATTTTTGCCATCTGAGGAGAGCAATGATGCCTACGCAATTTTATCAACAACTTCGTCAGCAACTTGATGATGCACGTCAGGAAGGACTGTTTAAACAGGAGCGGATCATCACCTCTGCTCAGCAGACGGAGATCGCGGTTGGCAGCGATCCGGCAGTGATTAACTTCTGCGCTAATAACTACTTAGGCTTAGCGAACCATCCGGCGCTGATTCAGGCGGCGAAAGAGGGGATGGATTCGCATGGTTTCGGCATGGCGTCAGTACGCTTTATCTGCGGCACGCAGGACAGCCATAAGCAGCTGGAAAAGCGGCTGGCAGAGTTTGTCGGCATGGAGGATGCCATTCTCTACTCCTCCTGTTTCGATGCAAACGGCGGCCTGTTTGAAACCCTGCTCGATGCGCAGGATGCCGTTATCTCGGATGCGCTGAATCATGCCTCAATTATCGACGGCGTCCGGCTGTGCAAAGCGCAGCGTTATCGCTATGGCAATAACGATATGGCGCAGCTGCGTGCCTGTTTGCAGGAAGCACGCGATAAAGGTGCCCGACATATTCTGATTGCCACCGATGGCGTCTTCTCAATGGATGGGGTGATTGCAAATCTGCCCGCCATTTGCGATCTGGCTGATGAATTCTCCGCGCTGGTGATGGTGGATGATTCCCATGCGGTGGGCTTTGTCGGTAACACCGGACGCGGCACCCATGAATATTGCGACGTCATGGGCCGGGTCGACATCATTACCGGTACGCTCGGGAAAGCGCTGGGCGGCGCGTCAGGTGGCTACACGGCTGCAAAAGCCGAAGTCGTGGAGTGGTTACGCCAGCGTTCCCGTCCCTATCTATTCTCTAACTCGCTGGTACCAGCCATCGTGTCTGCCTCGCTGCGGGTGCTGGATCTGCTCAGTGAAGGCGACGGACTGCGTCAGCGTTTGTGGGACAACGCCCGTTATTTCCGTGAGCAGATGACGGCGGCGGGCTTTACGCTGGCCGGTGCCGATCACGCCATTATTCCGGTGATGCTGGGTGAAGCCAGCGTCGCCCAGGAGTTTGCCCGCCTGCTGCAACAGGAAGGCATCTACGTGACCGGCTTCTTCTATCCGGTGGTGCCAAAAGGTCAGGCACGCATCCGCACCCAGATCTCTGCGGCGCACACCCAGCAGCAGCTGGAACGTGCGGTGGCGGCCTTTACCCGCATCGGCAAACAACTGGGCGTTATCGCCTGAGGAGTCCGTCATGAAAGCACTCGCCAAACTGAAGAAGGAAGCGGGCATCTGGATGGTGACTGATGCCCCGGTTCCGGAGCCGGGTCACAACGATCTGCTGATTAAGATTCGTAAAACCGCCATCTGCGGCACCGATGTCCATATCTACAACTGGGATGACTGGTCGCGCAAAACCATTCCGGTGCCGATGATTGTCGGGCATGAGTATGTGGGTGAGGTGGTCGCGATTGGACAGGAAGTGAAAGGCTTTACGATTGGAGACCGGGTTTCGGGCGAAGGGCACATTACCTGTGGACACTGTCGCAACTGCCGCGCCGGACGCACTCATTTATGCCGTAACACGATGGGTGTGGGCGTTAACCGTCAGGGCTGCTTTGCGGAGTATCTGGTCATCCCCGCCTTTAATGCATTTAAAATTCCCGACAACATTTCCGATGAGCTGGCGGCAATCTTTGATCCGTTCGGCAATGCGGTGCACACCGCGCTCTCGTTCGACCTGGTCGGTGAGGATGTGCTGATCTCGGGTGCAGGTCCAATCGGCATCATGGCCGCTGCAGTCTGTCGCCACGTCGGCGCACGCAACGTGGTGATCACGGACATCAATGAGTATCGCCTGGCACTGGCGCGGAAAATGGGCGTCACACGTGCGGTCAATGTGGCGAATGAAGATCTGCGCGACGTGATGCAGTCGCTGGGGATGACGGAAGGGTTTGATGTCGGACTGGAGATGTCGGGCGCGCCTCCTGCCTTCCGTTCACTGCTGGAGGTGATGAATCACGGTGGGCGGATCGCACTGCTGGGCATCCCGCCGGGTGAAATGGCGATCGACTGGAATCAGGTGATCTTTAAGGGGCTTTTTATCAAAGGCATCTATGGCCGTGAGATGTTTGAAACCTGGTACAAAATGGCGGCGCTGATTCAGTCCGGTCTCGATTTAGCGCCGGTCATTACGCATCGCTACGGTATCGACGATTTCCAGCAGGGCTTCGATGAGATGCGTTCAGGACGCTCGGGGAAAGTGATACTAAGCTGGGATTAAAACAACGGCCGCTGGCACGGCGGCCGCAGGATTAGCTTTTCTTCTTCTCTTCGTCGGTCAGGTAGCGCACTTTGCGCGTGTAGTCCTGGCCTTTGAAGTTCAGCGGCTGCTGCGGGTCAGCAAGGTATTTTTGCCATTCCGACAGCGGAAAGCCGCCATGCGCGCCAACCACTTCCGGCGGGATGACTGCTGACTGACCACCGATTTTCTTGGAGACCGGCCAGTTAGCCCATTCGCCCAGATTGACGGTTTTAATATCCAGCATATCCAGCAACACCGCGAGCGGCAGCTGATCGGTCGGCGGCTGGCTGTCGTTCATTAAATTCCAGGTGTCATTAAACAGCGTCAGCCACAGTGGCGAAATGCGCTGCCAGACTTCACGGGTGGCAGCCAGGTAAGCGCCATTCACGTGGTCCACCAGATAAGGCCGGATACTGTGCGGATAGTAGGCGGGAATCGCCTCTTGCGGCGCACCGTCCAGCTTGGCAATCATTTTCCCCTGACGGAAGCTGGAATAGAGATGGCCCGGCTTCATCATGATCTGCGGCATCTTAAGCAGATTGAGGTCGGAATCGATCATCAGAATACCGTCGCCTTCTGCCTGCAAGGGCGCCTGCAATTTGATCAAACGACTGCGATAGATCTGCTTATAGCGATAACTCTCTTCCCGGTGCGACACATCCAGCGTCGCCACGCGGGTTTTAGCGGGCAGGTTGCCAAAGGCGTGCGCTGGCTGATCGCTGACAATCACGACCTCTTTTGCCTCCGTCGCGAAACGTGCCGCAAAATCGGCACTTAGCAAAGCTTCTTCAATATAGTCCGCGCCGGTGCAGGGGATTACGACAGAGGTGACCGGCACAGTGCCCTGAACCTCTTTTTGCGAATAAGACAGGTTATGGCGCGCTCTGATATGGCGGTAACGGGGATTTAAAAAATTAAGCATGAGGTTTCTTTTTGGCGACGCTTTGCAGAATATTCTCGACGCCGCTGATATAAGTTTCAATGGCGTACTGTTCACGTACGCGTTTCGCTGCCGCATTGATCAGGCGTTGACGCAAATCCGCATCCTGCCATAGCGCGGTCAGGTGCTGGGTCAGTTGTACCACGTTGCCATAATCAAACAGCAGCCCGGTTTCGTCATGACTGATCAATTCGGCAGTGCCGACCACACGGGAGCCCACAACGGCGGTATTTACCAGCATCGCCTCCAGCACAACCCGGGGTAAGCCTTCACTGCGTGAGGCAAGAATAAACGCATCAAAGGCGGTGAGGTAATCGAGAGCATTGTTCTGAAAGCCCGTAAAAACCACGTGATGCTGGATGTTCTCTGCAGTCGCAAGTTGCAGCAGATGCTGAAGTTCCGGACCTGCGCCGACAATCACCATCCGCCAGTCTGCATCGGGATTGGCGCGTTTAAAACGGCCCAGCGCCTGCAGGATATGGTGATTAGATTTGCGCAATATCAGAGAGCCGATCGTGCCAAACACAAAGGTCGAAGGGGAGAGTTTAAAGCGCTGGCGTACTTCAAGGCGGTCGGGCAGAGTCTGGTGAACGTCGATGGCATTACTGACGGTAAAACAGCGTTCCGCATCGATACCATGGCGACGCAGGGTGTTATTGACGCCCTGAGATACGGCAATCACAGCCTGGCAATCCTGATTCACCATGCTGACCAGCCGCGGTTCCAGAACCGGATCGATACGGCAGTGTTGAACCACCGCAACGTCAAGGCTGCGCGCGGCCAGATAACCTTCCACATTAGTACTGGGCTGGTTATTCATATAGAGCGTGTCGAAGTTACCCAACTGCAGCAGGGAATTAATTTTGCTGGCATTAGGCATAATTCGCCAGCGCGTATCAATCTCGTCGATAACACGCTTCTTAAGCTTTTTGTTGAAAAACAGCAGCGCGCGCGCGGCTTCTTTAACAAATTTTGCCCAGCGTGGCTGTTTGATTTGCGGAATAAAAAAGACAGGAATGGCCAGCGCATTCAGCGTGGCCTCAATCGTTTCGTCGTTACCACGGCTGTAGTTGTGGTAGAAGCAGCAGGTGATATCAAATTTTTGACGATCGATACGTTTCAGCAGCTCCAGCATACTGTTGGTGCCGCCGCCCCACTCTCTGCCGTTATCCAGCAGCAGGATTTTTTGTTTATTTATCGTCATCCCTATCACTGTTTCCGCACAGCCCGTTATTGTCCGACCCTGGATTATAGTAATTTCTGCGTATAAATGAACGCTAAGCCTGAGACTTAGCATTCATAGCAAATCAGAAGAGATTTTTTAGCGTGGTAAACAGTGGGCTGTGATTCACACTTTCAGCGATTACCGCTAAGGCTCGGGTCGCCGGAACCGGTGCCAGTGGCTGTTTCGCTTTACACAGGCCGGCAGGCTGGAAGCGTGGTGGCACCGGTTTTGCCGGAGCGACAGGCGTCGGTGAGCCGCTTCGCAGTGATTCGTTCAGCAGCTGACTGGGGCGAACCAGCGTAATGTCGGCTGGCAGCGTGGGTAACATCTGCTGCAGCACCCGTACGGTAGTCGGGTGGGGGTGACCAATGGCAATCGCATAACCGTCGCGCTGTGCCAGCTTCACCGCCCGGCTGAACTGCTGGCGGATGGCGTTAATATCCTGGCTGTCATCAAGGAATACCCGGCGTTTTAACACCTTGACCTGGGTACCCTGTGCGGCAGGTATCGCCTGACTGTTAGCGATGGTCATGCTATCCAGGAAGTAGAGATTGTAGTGGTTCAGCGCCTGCATCACTTTCTGCATACCGGGCAGGCTTGAGGTCATCCTGCTGCCCATATGGTTGTTCAGACCGACGGCATAAGGCACGTTGTTAACCGCATTACGCATGATGCGGGTAACCTCTTCGCTGCTCATCTCCGGCGTTAAGGTATCTTTTTCCAGCGGCTGTTTGCTGAGCGGTGCCATCGGCAGATGGATCAGGACTTCATGACCACTCTGATGTGCTTTAGTCGCCATCTCATGTGCATGGGGTGCGTTGGGCAAGACCGCTACTGAAATGGCCTGCGGCATCTGCAGGACTTTGTTCTCTTCGGCAGGGCGATAGCCGACATCATCGATGACAATGGCCAGTTTGCCCGCCTGTGCAGCATAGCTGAACAGTAAGGCGCTCAACAGAACGGAGATTTTTCGACGTTGCAGCAAAACTTATTTTCCTAACCACGGGAGTGGATTGACGGCCTGTCCCTGACGTCGGATTTCAAAATAGAGCGACGGGGTACCGCGGCCACCACTGGTGCCCACCAGTGCGATAGGCTGTCCTGCCTTCACCTGCGTACCCACGCTCACCAGCGCACTTTGGTTGTAGCCATACAGGCTCATATCACCTTTGCCGTGCTCCAGCACCACCACCAGACCGTAGCCCTGCAACCAGTCGGCCATCAGCACACGACCATCGGCAATCGCTTTCACCTCGGTGCCTTCCCGCGCATCAATCACCAGTCCTTTCCAGCGCAGTTCACCCTGCAACTGTTCACCAAAGCGATGTTCAATGCGTCCGCGCACCGGCCACAACGCCTGTCCGCCCGCGCGCCCCAGTCCACCCGTGCGGGCTACCAGTTCACGTTCGCTCTGAGTCGGCTGATAGCTGGAGCCTTTGGCTTTCGCCTGCGCCTGACGCTGACGCACTTTTTCCGCCTCGCGCGCTTCACGGGCTGCGCGCTCGCGCGCCTCACGTTCCGCCCGGGCGATCTTATCCTGCAGACGGCTTTCGTTCTGACGCATCTCGACCAGATCGGCCTGATCTTTTTCCAGCGCGCTTTCCAGTGACGTCAGGGTCTTTTTACGCGCGTCGCTCGCCTGTTGCAGCTTCTGCTGCTGCCCTTGCTGCTGCGCTAATAACTCTTTCTGCTGCTGCTGCTTCTGCTCCAGCGAGGCGCGTTGCTGGTCTAAATCCTGTCGCGTCTTTTGCAGCGATTCGATACTTTTCTGGCGGGCAGCGTTCAGATAGCCGAAATAGGCCAGAATACGCTCACTGCGCTGGCTCTCTTCACCGCCCATCAGAAGCTGCACGCCGCTGTGCTGACCCTGACGAAATGCCGCATCAAGTTGCTCAGAAAGCAGGCTTTCCTGCTGAGTCTGCTGTTTTTCAAGGCGGGCGATGGAGGCAGCGAGCTGCCTGATTTCGTCATTCAGAGCGGTGAGGCTATTGCGGGTGTCACGCAACTGACGGCTCGCCAGCGCGATGACTTTCTCCTGGCTTTGCAGCTGATCCAGCAGTTTGCTGCGCTGCAGTTTCTGCGCTTTAACGCTTTTCTCTTTTGCAGCAATGTTTTGCTGAATGGATTGCAGCTGAGATTTACTGTCCTCTGCGCTGTGAACAGCGGCAGGCAACAACAGTGCTCCCGCACAAAGCAGACTAAGGGAGAGGCTGGACAGGTGTGTGAACAACGGCAGGTTATCGCCGTTGGGACGGGTCCTTGTGTGCGAAACGGTTGTTTTTCCCTTCATAGGCCAATGATTATTCCACGATGAACCGCCGCTTACCAGTGCTGCCAGCGGGCATTTGCTTTTCCAGTTATGTCCACTTTCACCATGACATGGATTAACCCTTACGCCATTTTTGCCTTTCAGCCACTTTTTTTGGAAAATGGAGCACAAATCGATACTCTGGCCGCATAGCATCTGTACATGCGAAGTGGCGCAGGTATACTCAGAACCCTTGTTTTAGCTTATTAGCCCGGTCTGGAGTCGTTACCCCTCATGCAAGAAATTATGCAGTTTGCAAGCAATCACCCCATCCTGAGTCTGGCATGGGTCGTTTTACTCGTTATGGTGATTGTGACTACCGTTAAAGGAATGTTCTCTAAGGTAAAAACGATCAGCCGCGGTGAAGCCACCCGCCTGATTAATAAAGAGGACGCGGTAGTAGTAGACGTGCGTTCGCGCGACGATTTCCGCAGGGGGCATATTTCAGGTGCGCTGAATGTGGCAGCCGCTGAGATTAAAAAAGGCAACCTCGACGAACTGGCAAAGCATAAAGCGCAGCCCATAATTGTGGTGTGTGCAACCGGACAAAGCGCAGGTAATTCTGCTGCACATCTCAGCGCGGCAGGCTTTGAGCAGGTTTCAGTGCTGAAAGAGGGTATCAGTGGCTGGAGCGGCGAAAATCTGCCGTTAGTTCGCGGTAAATAATCCTACAGAGGTGCTGATCATGGCAAATGTTGAAATGTATACCAAGGCCACCTGTCCTTACTGCCATCGTGCGAAGGCGCTGTTAACGCAAAAAGGCGTCTCGTTTCAGGAAATCCCCATTGATGGCGATATGGCTAAGCGCGAAGAGATGATCAAGCGTAGCGGTCGTACCACCGTGCCTCAGATTTTTATTGATGCGCAGCACATTGGCGGCTGCGATGACTTATTCGCACTCGATAATCGCGAAGGTTTAGATCCCTTACTGCAGGCGTAATTTTACGCCGGACAACCTCATATATAGGATTTGGTCACATGTCAGAACACAACACCAACGAAATGCAGTTCCAGATTCAGCGCGTATTCACTAAAGATATCTCCTTTGAAGCGCCAAATGCCCCGCAGGTTTTCCAGAAAGAGTGGGAACCGGACGTTAAGCTGGACCTGGATACTGCATCTTCTCAGCTGGCTGACGACGTTTACGAAGTGGTACTTCGTGTGACTGTAACCGCAACGGTGGGCGAAGAGACCGCTTTCCTGTGTGAAGTTCAGCAGGCCGGTATTTTCACCATCAGCGGTATCGAAGGAACGCAGATGGCACATTGCCTGGGTGCATACTGCCCGAACATTCTGTTCCCATACGCACGCGAATGCATTACCAGCCTGGTATCCCGTGGTACCTTCCCGCAGCTGAACCTGGCACCGGTTAACTTTGATGCGCTGTTCATGAACTACCTGCAGCAGCAACAAGGTGAAGAAGGTGCTGAACCACATCAGGATGCCTGATGACAACTCACGCTTCGATTAGCGTCATCGGTGCCGGTTCCTACGGCACCGCTTTGGCGATTACGCTGGCCCGTAACGGCCACACGGTGCTGTTGTGGGGACATAACCCGGCGCATCTGGCGCAACTTCAGACTGACCGCTGCAACACTGCTTTCCTGCCCGATGTCCCGTTCCCCGATAACCTCTCCCTTGAGCCTGATCTGACCAAAACCATTGCCGCCAGCCGCGATTTATTAATCGTGGTGCCGAGCCATGTGTTTGGCGATGTGCTGCAGCAGATTAAACCTCATCTGCGGCCAGACTCGCGTATTGTCTGGGCGACCAAAGGGCTGGAAAAAGAGACGGGCCGTCTGTTGCAGGACGTGGCACGTGAAATCGTAGGCGATGCCATTCCGCTGGCCGTGATCTCCGGGCCGACCTTTGCGAAAGAGCTGGCGGCAGGATTACCGACGGCCATCGCGCTGGCCGCCACGGATGCGCAGTTTGCTGACGACCTGCAGCAGAAGCTGCACTGCGGTAAAAGCTTCCGCGTTTATAACAACCCTGATTTCATCGGCGTACAGCTGGGCGGCGCGGTAAAAAACGTTATCGCTATCGGTGCCGGTATGTCTGACGGGATTGGTTTTGGCGCGAACGCGCGAACAGCACTGATCACCCGTGGTCTGGCTGAAATGAGCCGGCTGGGCGCAGCGCTGGGTGCCGATCCCACCACCTTTATGGGGATGGCGGGTCTGGGCGATCTGGTGCTGACCTGTACCGATAATCAATCGCGAAATCGTCGTTTTGGCATGATGCTGGGCCAGGGCGAAGATGTAGATAGCGCGCAACGCATTATCGGACAAGTTGTAGAAGGGTACAGAAACACTAAAGAAGTCAAAGCATTGGCTGCACGTTTTGGTGTGGAAATGCCGATCACCGAGCAGATTTATCAGGTGTTGTATTGCGAAAAACCGGCGAGAGATGCAGCATTGAGCCTGCTGGGACGAACAAGGAAGGACGAAAACAGCATCAGCTAACGCAGGACGCGTAGCATCATCACCTGCAGCGCCATTCAGGCGCTTTTTTATCGGGAGAAAGCAGCAATGTCGTCTGATGAGTTAGAACTGGTCTGGAATAATATTAAAGCAGAAGCGCGCGCTTTGGCTGATTGTGAGCCGATGCTGGCCAGCTTCTTCCACGCGACATTGCTCAAGCATGAAAATCTCGGTAGTGCACTGAGCTATATGCTGGCCAACAAGCTGGCAAACCCGATTATGCCCGCCATCGCCATTCGTGAAATCGTTGAAGAAGCCTACCGTGAAGATCCGTCAATGATACTGTCGGCGGCTTACGATATTCAGGCGGTACGTCAGCGCGACCCGGCGGTCGATAAATACTCCACGCCGCTGCTCTATCTCAAAGGGTTCCATGCGCTTCAGGCCTACCGCATTGGTCACTGGCTGTGGAATGAAGGCCGACGCGCGCTGGCGGTTTATCTGCAGAATGAAATCTCAGTCTCCTTTGCCGTCGATATTCATCCCGCTGCGAATATAGGCCACGGCATCATGCTCGACCATGCTACAGGCATTGTGATTGGTGAAACCGCGGTGGTTGAGAATGATGTCTCGATCCTGCAATCGGTGACGCTGGGCGGTACCGGCAAAACCAGCGGCGACCGCCATCCGAAAATCCGCGAAGGGGTGATGATTGGTGCCGGTGCGAAAGTGCTGGGCAACATTGAAGTCGGCAGGGGAGCAAAAATCGGCGCGGGTTCTGTGGTGTTACAGCCTGTGCCGCCACACACTACGGCAGCAGGCGTACCCGCGCGTATCGTCGGCAAGCCAGGCAGTGAAAAGCCGTCAATGGATATGGATCAGCACTTCAATGGCAGCCTGGCCGGTTTTCAGTTTGGCGACGGCATCTAGTCTTTAATCAGTGCGCCCGCGTAATCCAGCTGGCGCCACGCTTCATAGACTACCACCGACACGGCATTCGATAAATTCATGCTGCGGCTCTCCGCTCTCATCGGGATGCGGATTTTCTGCTGCGCCGGTAATGCCGCCAGAATTTCCGCTGGCAGTCCACGGCTCTCAGGTCCAAACAGCAGATAATCGCCAGCCTGATACGCGACGGCACTGTGTGCGGGCGTCCCTTTGGTCGTTAGCGCAAACAGACGTTCAGGCGACTCCGCGGCGATAAACGCCTGATAGTCAGCATGGAATTTTATGGCCGTGAATTCGTGGTAATCCAGTCCGGCGCGACGTAAACGCTTGTCATCCCACGCGAAGCCGAGCGGCTGAATCAAATGAAGCTGGAAGCCCGTATTGGCGCACAGGCGAATAATATTGCCGGTATTCGGCGGAATTTCTGGTTCAAACAAGACAATGTTAAGCATAAGGCCCCCGATGACAGGGGCCGAAGCATAGCAAATTATTGACGACCGGAGGAGTAGAGTGGCAACCAGAGGGTCAGACGCAGGCCGCCCAGTGGGCTGTCATCGGCTTTAACCCAGCCGCGATGCTGCTGCACGGCTGTTTCGACAATCGCCAGACCAAGGCCGGTACCGCCTGACTCACGATCGCGTGCTTCATCAGTACGATAGAAGGGACGGAAAATCTGTTCGCGATCTTCCGGGCTCACGCCTGGACCGTCATCATCAACGTGTACCGTGATACCAGAAATATCGACGGAGAAGCTGACGCTGATATGTGTGTGTGAATAGCGCAGCGCATTGCGGACGATATTTTCCAGCGCACTCTCCAGCGCATGAGGGTTGCCATAGAGCGGCCATGGGCCAGGCGGGTAGGGGATATCCATCTTCTTGCCCATCTGCTCAGCTTCAAAACGGGCATCTTCCAGCACCCCATTCCACAACTGATTCGCCTTCATTGCTTCGCTGACCAGCGCATTTTTATGCTGGGTGCGTGACAGCACCAGCAGGTCGTTGATCATGCCATCAAGACGCTGTGCTTCCATCTCAATCCGCTCCAGCTCTTTACCTTCGCCCTGACGCCGACGCAGCAGCGCGGTAGCCAGTTGCAGACGGGTAAGCGGGGTACGAAGCTCATGGCTGATATCCGATAGCAGACGCTGCTGACCGGTCATCATCCGCTCCAGCGCACTGACCATCTGGTTAAAGCTGGAACCCGCCGCCAGAAACTCTTGTGGGCCCGATTCCAGTTCCGGATGCTGACGCAGGTTTCCGCTTGCGACTTCATCGGCGGCATATTTCAGCTTACGCGCCGGACGCGCCAGGCTCCAGGCGAGCCACAGCAGCAGCGGTGAGCTGATGAGCATGGTGACAATAAGCAGCAGTAACGGACGGTCAAACAGCAGATTGACGAAATCGAGCTGGGAACTGTTGGCGGGACGGATCATGTAAAGCTGGTAGTTATCTTCGCCATCCCGGACGGCAAAAGGCCCTACCAGCTCAACACGACCATATTTCTTCTTCTGCGGATGATCGGCGTTATCAGACTGGCCGATAAAATTGCGGATAACCTGCATTTCGTTATGTTGCGCGCCAATCACCCGACCTTCACTGGTCACTAACAGCAGCCGCTGACCCGGCGGTGCCCACTTCTCCACGGCGCGAAACAGACGACGCCACCACATCAGATCGTTAGGGGGATCCTGTGACAGTTCTGCTTCGACGTGTTGTTCAATCATGATGCCCTGCCGCTGTTCACTCTCCAGCAGCGAGGTCATCTGTCGTGAATCGAGCTTGGGCACCATTAGCACCAGCATCAACACCAGCGCCAGCGTTAACCAGAAGATGGCGAAGATACGGGTGGTCAGACTTCCAATCATGATGCCGAAACCATCAGGTAGCCGCGGCCACGTAAGGTTTTAAACCAGGGATGACCGTCACGGCGTTCAGGCAGCTTGCGACGCAGATTCGAGATGTGCATGTCGATGGCGCGGTCAAAAGGTGTCAGGCGCTTGCCCAGCACTTCCTGACTCAGATGTTCACGCGATACAACCTGGCCCAGGTGCTGCGCCAGCAGATAGAGCAGGGTGAACTCCGTGCCGGTGAGATCCAGCGTGACATCATCAAAACTCGCTTCCTGACGGCCAGGATTGAGCCGCAGGCAGTCCACTTCCAGTGTGGGCGAGCTATTGTCGTGTTGCTGCTGCTGTTCACTCCAGTTGGAGCGGCGCAGAATAGCGCGGATACGCGCCACCAGTTCGCGATCGTTAAATGGCTTGGGCAGATAGTCATCTGCACCCAGTTCCAGGCCCAGTACGCGATCCAGCTCGCTGCCGCGCGCCGTTAGCATGATGACGGGGGTTTGATGTTGCTGTCGCAGTTCTTTCAGGGTGTCGATACCGTTTTTCTTCGGCATCATGACATCCAGTAAAAGCAAATCAATAGAGTTATCGAGCAGGTTCAGCGCTTGTTCACCATCGCTGGCTACCACCACTTCAAACCCTTCCATTTCTAACAGTTCTTTTAAAAGCGAAGTTAATTCGCGGTCGTCATCTACCAACAGGATTTTATTCATTTTTGTAGCCCTCCGCAGGCAAAATACCGTGTTCCTGGCGCACCTATCTATCGCTTTACGTAGTTTTACACCCCCTGACGGATGTTTGCAGCTGTCGCCGTACACTGGCTCTCGTTGAATCGCAAAACGGAACGAACTGGAGTACACGATGCGCAAATTAACCGCCGTCGTCCTTGCCTCAGCGATGGCTCTGAGTGTCGCCAGCGCAGGTGCTAAAGATGCGACGACGATTGACGAGATGCATCATGGCGGATTGCCGACAGGCAGTATGACGCAAAATCCGCAAAGCCACATGTTCGATGGTATCGAGCTGACTGAAGAGCAGCGTCAGCAGATGCGGGACCTGATGCAACAGGCCCGACATGAGCGCCCGGTCGTTCATATTGACGATATCGCAGCACTACACGACTTAGTGACTGCAGACCAGTTTAACGAAGCGGCCATCCGCGCAAAGGCGGAAGTCATCGCCAGAGTTCAGGTTGAACAGCAGGTTGAGATGGCGCGCGTACAGAATCAAATGTTTCAACTGCTAACGCCGGACCAGCAGGCCACGTTGCAGAAGAATTACCAGCGGCGACTTAACGAGCTGCGACAGTTTTCGAATCTGCAGTCAGCGTCATCGCTGCAGGCAGTGAGTAGTACCAGCAGTAACCAGTAACATAGTATCCCTGTTTTCCTTGCCATAGACACATCCCTGTCTTCCCCCGCCATGATGGTGGGGGTTTTTTTTATCTTTTTTTCGCTTTTTTTAATTTGACTGGAATCATCACCGCGCAACAAAATCTCCATTTTATTAGCGCTTGTTTAACGTTTGTTTCTCAGGCCCGACGATTATTGACTATTCAGGCCATAACGTAAATTTAAGCGTACCGGTAAGCATCTTAAGGCCATTTAAATACTTTAAGCCACTGAAAATGATAGATTTATAACCTTGTGGTGTAAGCTTTTATCTTAACTATCAACGTGTTGGTTTTCCCGCGTTACGCTTGCCGGTTCAGGCGCACACTCTACACTTAATCCTGTCACTGCAGGGAAGTTAAGTGTCTTTGCGAAGTCTCAGGGAGCAACAACCACATTATGTAGTCCTGAATGAATCTATTAACGGAGTAAGTTATGGCAGAGCATCGTGGTGGTTCAGGTAATTTCGCAGATAATCCGCAAAAAGCGTCTGAAGCCGGTAAGAAAGGCGGCCAGAGCAGCGGCGGCGGAAACTTCAAAAACGATCGTGAAAAAGCATCAGAAGCAGGGAAAAAGGGCGGCAAAAAGTAATCGCCGCGTCTTTCTCAGCCCAGACCAGCACATGACTGTGGTCTGACACTGATGTGTATGACACTTTGCCCCGTCCTCCCCGAGGTCGGGGCTTGTTTTTTATGCCTGCCAGGCTTTTGCAAAAGAGACTGAGTCGTTGAATGACCCGCTAAGCACTGCCCGCCTCCTGGTGTTAAACTTTAGCCATTCTTTCATTTGAGTACGCATCGTCGCTGATGCTGCATAGGGAATCTGGCATGCAACCCTCTTATGGCCGACTGGTAAAGCGTGCTGCGCTGGCCGCCACCATTCTTGCATCTGTGCTGTTAATCGTGAAAATTTTTGCCTGGTGGTACACCGGTTCGGTGAGTTTGCTGGCCTCACTGGTGGACTCGCTGGTGGATATCGCTGCCTCGCTGACCAATCTGCTGGTGGTGCGTTATGCGCTGCAGCCTGCCGACGAAGATCACACGTTCGGGCACGGCAAAGCAGAGTCGCTGGCAGCACTGGCGCAAAGTATGTTTATCTCCGGCTCGGCACTGTTTCTGTTTCTGACCGGCCTGCAGCATCTTGCCTCGCCCAGTGAGATGCGGGCACCCGGCGTCGGTATTGTGGTGACCGTTGTGGCACTGAGCTCAACGCTGGTGCTGGTCGCCTTTCAGCGCTGGGTGGTGCGTAAAACCCGCAGCCAGGCGATTCGGGCTGACATGCTGCACTATCAGTCTGACGTCATCATGAATGGTGCCATTTTGATCGCGCTGGTCCTGAGCAGCTATGGCTTTGCCCGGGCAGATGCCCTGTTCGCGCTGGGGATTGGCATTTTCATTCTCTACAGTGCATTGCGTATGGGCTATGAGGCAGTGCAGTCATTGCTGGATCGCGCGCTACCGGAAGCGGAGCGGCAGCAGATTCTGACGCTGGCGACAAACTGGCCACAGGTGCAGGGTGTCCACGATCTGCGAACCCGTCAGTCCGGCCCGACCAAATTTATTCAGCTACATCTGGAACTGGAAGACCAGTTGCCACTGGTGCAGGCGCATCGGGTAGCCGATCAGGTTGAGAAGGCGTTGCGCAAAGAATTTCCTGGGTCAGACGTAATTATCCATCAGGATCCCTGTTCTGTGGTACCGTTCGAGAGAGAAGATTCTTTAGGTTTTTAACGTAAATGAATCAAATCGATACGAAAGGAATGACGTAACGCTAACATTGCTGCAAAAAATAGTGAAAAGTTGTCTGACCTGAATCAATTCAGCAGCAAGCCTTTGATATACTATCTGCCATCACATGTCGCGCTAATCGTAAAATGACCTTCAGCAGCGATCGACAGGCAGGATTAACCCTTAGTTTTGAACAATCCAGAGGTTGTCATGATCAAAAAAATTGGTGTATTAACCAGCGGCGGTGACGCCCCAGGCATGAACGCAGCTATTCGTGGAGTGGTTCGTTCCGCGCTGAGTGAAGGACTGGAAGTTTTTGGGATCTATGACGGTTATCTGGGATTGTACGAAGATCGCATGATCAATCTTGATCGCTACAGCGTCTCCGACATGATTAACCGTGGCGGCACGTTCCTGGGCTCAGCGCGTTTCCCTGAGTTCCGTAATGAAGATGTGCGCCAGGTTGCCATTGAGAACATGAAAAAGCGCGGCATCGATGCGCTGGTTGTAATTGGTGGTGATGGTTCTTACATGGGTGCTAAGCGCCTGACTGAAATGGGCTTCCCCTGCATTGGTCTGCCAGGCACCATCGATAACGACGTGGCCGGAACGGATTACACCATCGGTTATTTCACTGCGCTGGAAACCGTGGTTGAAGCGATTGACCGCCTGCGTGATACCTCTTCTTCGCATCAGCGTATTTCGATTGTTGAAGTGATGGGCCGCTATTGTGGCGATCTGACCCTGGCGGCGGCGATTGCCGGTGGCTGTGAGTTCATCGTCCTGCCAGAGTTCCCGTATACCCGCGAAGAGCTGGTGGCGGAAATCAAAGCGGGCATCGCCAAAGGTAAAAAGCACGCTATCGTGGCGATTACCGAGCACATCTGCGATATCGACGATCTGGCGCGTTTCATTGAAACAGAAACCAAACGTGAAACCCGTTCGACCGTTCTGGGCCATATTCAGCGTGGCGGTGCACCTTGTGCATATGACCGTATCCTGGCTTCACGCATGGGCGCTTACTCCATTGAACTGCTGATGCAGGGTTACGGCGGCCGTTGCGTTGGTATTCAGAACGAGAAGATGGTGCATCACGATATTGTCGACGCCATTGAAAACATGAAGCGTCCGTTCAAGCGCGACTGGCTCGACACCGCGAAAAAGCTCTATTAATTCCCCTGCGGGGGTGTGCTGCACAGCATGCCCCGTCATTTCCCTTCTATATTCCCCGAGGTTATAACAGCTTATTTTTAATTCTTTTAGCTCTGTAATGGTTTATGTCACGCTTAGCCCATAACGACATTGGGAGAGTGCGTAATGAACAAGTGGAGTATTGGCGTTACCCTGTTGCTGGCCTCAACCAGCGTGCTGGCGAAAGACATTCAGCTGTTAAACGTTTCCTACGATCCAACGCGTGAGCTGTACGAACAGTACAACAAAGCGTTCAGTGCGCACTACAAACAGGAAACCGGCGATAATGTTGTGGTCCGCCAGTCGCATGGCGGCTCTGGCAAGCAGGCGACCTCCGTGATTAACGGCATCCGTGCAGATGTGGTTACACTGGCGCTGCAATCGGATGTTGATGCCATTGCTGAACGTGGTCGTATTGATAAGAACTGGATCAAGCGTCTGCCGGACAACTCTGCGCCTTACACCTCGACCATTGTCTTCCTGGTCCGTAAAGATAATCCCAAGGGTATCCATGACTGGAGTGACCTGACGAAGCCAGGCGTATCTGTGATTACCCCGAACCCGAAAACGTCCGGCGGCGCACGCTGGAACTATCTGGCGGCCTGGGGCTGGGCGCTGGATCATAACAATGGCGATCAGGCCAAAGCGCTGGCTTACGTCAGAGCGCTGTTTAAGAACGTTGAAGTACAGGATTCGGGTGCACGCGGCGCAACCAACACCTTCGTTGAGCGCGGGATTGGTGATGTGCTGATTGCCTGGGAAAACGAAGCTTATCTGGCCGTTAACAAACTGGGCAAAGATAAGTTCGAGATTGTTACCCCGAGCGAATCGATTCTGGCTGAACCGACCGTGTCGGTGGTCGACAAAGTGGTGGATGAAAAGGGCACGCGTAAAGTCGCCGATGCTTATCTGAAATATCTCTACTCGCCAGAAGGCCAGACCATCGCAGCACAGAACTACTATCGTCCGCGTGATGCTGAAATCGCGAAGAAATTTGCCAGCACCTTTGCGCCAGTGAAGCTGTTTACCATTCAGGACAAGTTTGGTGGCTGGGCGCAGGCTCAGAAAGCCCACTTCGCCGATGGCGGCAGCTATGACGAGGTCATGAAACCATAATGTATTGCGGTCAGCGTGCTCTGCGCTGACCGCTTATCCGCCACTATCACGTCTTTTCTCTTCTCTGCCCAGCCGCCAGTTCATCAGGCCGAATTCCCCGTGACATTTTTTTCCCGCCAGGCGAGGATGCAGGCTGCTAAACCATTCAGGAAGCGTAGTTATGCCGACCAATCGTCGTGCAACCCGCCTGGTTGCCGTTCTGCTGGCGCTGGTTGTTGTGGGGATGCTGGCCGCCGCACTGCATTTCAAAAAGAACAGTGATGCACTCTGGCAGATCGTCAGCGAGAAATGCCTGCCTCATCAGCAAAGCAGCGGAGACCCTGCGCCCTGCCAGCGTGTCGACCAGCCGCATCGCTATGCCATGCTGAAAGATATGAACGGGCCGTTGCAGTATCTGCTGATCCCGCTCGACAAAATCACCGGTATCGAAAGCCCCCGGTTACTGCAACCCACGACGCCCAACTACTTTGCCCTTGCGTGGCATGAACGAACCCTGCTTGCACAGCGACGCGGCTCACCCATTGATGATCGGGTCCTGTCACTGGCTATTAATTCACAATATGGTCGCACGCAGAATCAGCTCCATATTCATCTCTCCTGTCTGCGACCCGATGTGCGTCAACAGCTGGATCAGCTGACGCCGCAGCTGGGCGGTCAGTGGCAGGAACTCACGCTACGTAAGCACCGCTACTGGCTGCGAACCCTGACGGCAGATGAGCTGACTCAGCAGAGTGCCTTTATCCGGCTGGCCGATGAACGGCCTGAGGCACGGACAGAGATGGGGAAATATGGGCTGGCACTGGCTGAATTAAGTGATGGGAGGCTGGTGTTAATGGCGATAGAGCGGAACTGGCTGCTACTGAACAGTGGTTCGGCGGAGGAGTTGCAGGATCACGCCTGTCAGCTGATTGCGCCCAGAAAAAAGGCGGCTTAAGCGCCGCCTCTGACCGGAATGCTAATGCTTAAGCGCTTTTTGCAGCCGCCGCAGCTTTAACGATGACCGCGAAAGCATCTGCTTTCAGTGACGCACCGCCAACCAGCGCGCCATCAATGTCAGGCTGGGTGAACAGCTCAGCAGCATTCTTATCGTTAACCGAGCCGCCATACTGAATGATGACCTGTTCTGCGATAGCCGCATCTTTCTTCGCGATATGATCACGGATGAATTTGTGGACGGCCTGTGCCTGAGCAGGGGTCGCAGATTTGCCGGTACCGATGGCCCAGACTGGCTCATACGCGATAACCGCATCTTTGAACGCTTCAGCGCCCTGAGTTTCCAGAACGGCATCCAGCTGACGCGCGCAGACTTCTTCGGTTTTACCCGCTTCGTTTTCTGCTTCGGTTTCACCGATGCACAGCACCGGGACCAGGCCTACTGACTTCAGTACCGCGTATTTCTTCGCGATGAACTCGTCGCTCTCTTTGTGGTAAGTGCGGCGTTCTGAGTGACCGATAATGATATATTTCGCGCCGATATCTTTCAGCATTTCAGCGGAAACTTCACCGGTAAACGCGCCAGACAGGTTAACGTCTACGTTCTGCGCACCCAGTGCGATGTGGCTACCGGAGATGGCGTGTTTTGCCTGCTCGAGATAGAGCGCTGGCGGTGCAATGGCGACGCCACAACCTTCAACGCCAGAGAGTTCCTTGCGCAGACCGGCGATCAGTTCAGCTGTGATCTGCTTGCTGCCATTCAACTTCCAGTTACCCATAACCAGTGGATGTCGCATTCTATCCTCCGCATAACGCGATACATGAAAAATCGCTGCCAGCCGGCAGCGTTGTCTGCCAGACAGTATAGAGATCAAATGTAGTGATGGCTTTGCTTTTCGTCATTTTCAGCCACATCATCAGGGACTCGCGAGCGCCAGTTTGACCGGTTCGACCGCGAAGGTCAGCCCCTTGTCGCCGTTGTCAGCGACCACAAAACGCAGTGCGCCGTCGACCTGCGCAAAGTAGGGTAAATCCTTACCTTCCTTCAGCAGACCCTCCAGCTTTTTACGCCCTTCGTCGGCACTTAATCCCGGTACAAAGAAGCGCAGCATGGCGGTCATGTAGGCCAGAGCTTTTTGCTGCGAGGCGCTCTGGTCCGGGCCAGGCAGTGGCAGCCAGGTAATCTGCAGCGTCTTGATTTTGCCGGTGCCGGGCTCCAGCGCGGTAGAGGCATAGAGCGTTTCATTGATTTTGCTGGCGGCGCGCGTCAGGTTGCTTTTATCACCCCGGTTATCAATAGCGCGATACTCCGGCAGCATCAGCGCTGCATTGGCCAGATTATATTTTTCGCGAAACTGGCCGATAGTCATATCAAAGGTGGGCGCGCCCGCCAGCAGATAAGGCGCGGTGGGCAACGCATCGGGCCGTTCCGGCGGTGGCGGATCGGCGGCAAAGACCGGAACCGTCAGCGCAAACGATAACAGCAGTGCGCCAGGCAAATTCTTCATTTTGTCGATCCTAACCCGTAAACTCAGGCGCAAATTAAAACGGTTTTTATCCGCGAGGTCAAAAGCGCGGCGCTTCTCTTCTCTCTGGATGATAATGCATGACGTTACAACAATGGTGTTTTTCCTGGCGCGGCCGGCTGGGACGACGTGATTTCTGGATCTGGCAGGCGGTCTGGTTGCTGACCACGACACTGTTATTCGTCTTAGCAGCAAACGACTGGATTGATACCCAGATGGCGGCCTTTGGCGTGGTCTGCCTGCTGTGGCCCGCCAGCGCGGTTATGGTTAAACGGCTGCACGATCGTAACCGACGTGGCTACTGGGGGTTTCTGGTGATTGTTGCCTGGCTGCTGGTGGCAGGAAACTGGAGCATGCTGGAGGGTGTACTGCCCTGGCTGCTGGGCCGTGCCATTCCGTTTGTGTTAATCGCTGGCCTGCTGCTCGATCTCGGCGTCTTTCGCGGTACCCCCGGCGCTAACCGGTTTGGTACCGCGACGCAGCCGGTGCGATACCGGCAAACGGCTCACCAGTAATGTTCACTGGTGATATGGCCCGGCTTACGCTTCAGGTGTTTGCGCATCTCGCGCGTCTCTTTCAGTAACTGCTGCGTATCACGCACCATCTGCGGGTTGCCGCACAGCATCACATGGCTGCTGTCGGCATCCAGCGTTAATCCGGTGGCACGCTCCAGCTCGCCATTTTCGATCAGCGCCGGAACCCGGCCCGTCAGCGAACCGGGGATTGCTTCGCGACTCACTACCGTCTGGATGTGCAATTTACCGTGATAGTGCTGCTGCAGCTGCTGCATCATCGGCAAAAAGCTCAGGTCAGCCGCATAGCGCGCAGCATGCACCAGCACGATGTTTTCAAAGCGATCCAGCCCTTCGCCCTGCTGCAGCATCGACAGGTAGGGACCAATCGCGGTGCCGGTTGCCAGCATCCATAAAGTTTTGCACTCCGGGACTTCATCCAGCACAAAGAATCCCGCAGCTTCTTTGGTGACCATCACCTGATCGCCAGGCTGAAGTGCCTGCAGATGCGGACTCAGCTTGCCCTCTGGCACCGTGACCAGGTAAAACTCCAGCAGATCATCTTTTGGCGCATTGACGTAGGAATAAGCGCGCTGCACCCGCTCACCGTCGATTTCCAGCGCCAGCTTGGCAAATTGCCCGGCGATAAAGGGATCGATGGGCGCTTTTACCCGGAGACTGAACAATGCATCCGTCCAGTTTTTGACTTCCTTTACTTCACCATTGACCCACTCAGCCATAATCACTCCCTGGTTGTTGATTATTCAGGCAGGTCACTATTTTCGCGACTCGCCGGCGAGATTGCCAGCCTGCGCCCTGGCAAAGGCTCTAATCGACAAACTGTTGCTTTGTCTTTACAGGCTGGCGCATAAACTTGACAGGCGCAAGCCGGGACCTTTTCGCTTACCTCTCGCTTTGTCATCTAATCCTGATATTTTGCCCGCCATAACAAGATGACTGGCGGGTAAACCGCTGTTTTAACCTCCTTTCATAGAAAGAAATTTTGCATAATCATGATTAGTAAACTGGAAAATCGCCCACTGCTGGTGATGCTCATTGTGCTGGTGGCAGTCGGGCAGATGGCACAGACTATCTACGTCCCGGCGATGTCGGTGATGGCGGACGCCCTGAATGTGCGGGATGGCGCGCTGCAGCGTGTGATGGCGGCTTATCTGATGACTTATGGCGGATCCCAGCTGATCTACGGTCCGCTGTCAGACAGCGTGGGCCGTCGTCCGGTGATCCTGGCGGGCATGACGATCTTTATGATCGGCGCAATCACGGCTCTGATGGCAACCTCACTCGATATGCTGGTGCTCGGCAGTGCTATTCAGGGACTGGGAACCGGCGTGGCAGGCGTGATGGCCCGTACCATGCCGCGTGATCTCTACGAGGGGCACGCGCTGCGCCGCGCTAACAGCCTGCTTAACATGGGCATTCTGGTCAGCCCGCTGCTTGCGCCGGTGATTGGTGCGCTGCTGACCCAGCTCTTTGGCTGGCACGCCTGTTTCGCCTTTCTGCTGCTGCTCTGTCTGGCGGTGACCGGTTCCATGGCGCGCTGGCTGCCGGAGACCCGGCCGCAGAGTGCGGAAGTGACTCCTTTCTTTAAACGTTATGCCCGCCTGCTCAGCGACGCGAATTTCGTCCGCTATATTGTGCTGCTGATTGGCGCGCTGGCCGGGATTGCGGTCTTTGAGTCGAGCTGTGGCGTTCTGCTGGGCGGCGTGCTTGGCCTGCACAGCCTCACCGTCAGCATCCTGTTCATCCTGCCGATTCCGGCTGCGTTCTTCGGTGCCTGGTTTGCCGGGCGCGAGCAGGGTTCATGGCACAGCCTGATGTGGTGGGGTGTGAATAGCTGCCTGCTGGCGGGCATTCTGATGTGGATCCCGGCGTGGTTCGGCGTGATGAATATCTGGACGCTGCTGGTCCCCGCCGCGCTGTTCTTCTTTGGTGCCGGTATGCTGTTTCCGCTGGCGACCTCAGGCGCGATGGAGCCTTACGCCTGGCTGGCGGGTAGCGCGGGCGCGCTGATTGGCGGGATGCAGAATCTGGGATCGGGTCTTGTGGCGTGGCTGTCAGCCATGATGCCGCAGCGCGATCAGTTCAGCCTCGGCATGCTGATGTTCTTCACGGCGCTGGTGATGCTGCTCTGCTGGTTGCCGCTCTCACGTCAGCCGGAGCGCGGCAACCAGCCGGTTACAGGATAAACGGATGGAGCGCCGGATCTTTACGGTCGAGATAGTGAATCGACTGGATGCGGCGAATGGTGCGTGATTTACCGCGAATCAGCAGCGTTTCGCTGGTGGCAATATTGCCCTGACGCGTAATGCCTTTCAGTAGTTCGCCACTGGTAATGCCGGTGGCGGCAAACACCACGTTGTCGTTGCGCGCCATCTCACTCAGCGTCAGCTTTTTGCCCGCTTCAATTCCCATCTCTGCACAGCGCTGCAGCTCCTGCTCACCAAGCCGACGGTTTTCAGCGCTGTCGCCTTTCACATGATGACGTGCCAGCAACCGGCCCTGCATATCGCCGTCCAGTGCACGGATCACCGCCGCAGAGACCACGCCTTCCGGTGCGCCACCAATGCCATACATCACATCCACTTCGCTGTCCGGCATGCAGGTCAGAATCGAGGCGGCGACGTCGCCATCCGGGAAGGTAAATACCCGCACGCCCAGCTGCTGCAGCTGGCTAATCACCGCATCGTGACGCGGCTTTGCCAGAATCGATACGGTCAGCTGCGACAGCGGCTTGTTCATCGCTATCGCGATATTGCGCAGGTTGGTTTCCAGCGGCAGGTCGAGGTCGATCGCACCATGCGCTGCCGGACCGACAATCAGCTTCTCCATGTACATGTCAGGGGCGTGCAGAAAGCTGCCTTTATCGCCGACGGCCATCACGGCCAGTGCGTTAGCCTGGCCAAGCGCCGTCATGCGGGTGCCTTCAATCGGATCGACAGCAATATCGACCGCATCGCCGCGACCGGTACCGACTTTTTCGCCAATATAGAGCATCGGCGCTTCGTCGATTTCGCCTTCACCGATCACAATCTGACCGTCAATTTCAATGGAGTTCAGGACATGACGCATGGCATGGACTGCCGCACCGTCAGCCGCATTTTTGTCGCCGCGTCCTAACCAGTGATAGCCTGCCAGGGCGGCAGCTTCGGTTACGCGGGAAAATTCAATGGCAAGTTCTCGTTTCATGGCATCTACCTGACAAAAAACCGGCAGGCAGTGTATCACAGCGGGGCAGCAGGGCGGGGAAAAGGCCCGCGACGGCCAGCGTCGCGGGCACAGAGATTACTCCTGGTCTTCCCACGCCTGTGCGCGGGCAACCGCCTTTTTCCAGCCGGCATAGCGGAAGTTACGCTCGGTGGTTTCCAGGCTTGGACGGAACTCACGCTCAATAACCGCTTTAGCGCGCACTTCATCCAGATCCTGCCAGAAGCCGACAGCCAGACCCGCCAGATAGGCAGAACCCAGCGCCGTTACTTCACGCACTTCCGGACGCTCAACACGGGTGCCGAGGATGTCAGCCTGGAACTGCATCAGGAAGTTGTTGGACACCGCACCACCATCCACACGCAGCGCCTGCAGGCGGGTGTTGGCATCGTTCTGCATCGCTTCCAGCACGTCACGCGTCTGATAAGCGATCGACTCCAGCGTCGCGCGGATGATGTGGTTAGCGTTTGCGCCGCGCGTCAGACCGAAGATTGCGCCACGGGCATACGGGTCCCAGTAAGGTGCACCCAGGCCGGTGAAAGCAGGCACCATGTAAACGCCGTTGGTGTCTTTCACTTTCATTGCGAAGTATTCAGAGTCAGCCGCTTCACTGATCAGCTTCATCTCATCACGCAGCCACTGAATAGAGGCACCACCGATGAATACGGCACCTTCCAGCGCATAGTTCACTTCACCGCGCGGGCCACAGGCGATAGTGGTCAGCAGGCCATGGGTCGAGGTCACCGCTTCAGTACCGGTGTTCATCAGCATAAAGCAGCCGGTGCCGTAGGTGTTTTTTGCCATGCCAGGCTGTACACACAGCTGGCCATACAGCGCGGCCTGCTGGTCACCGGCAATACCGGCGATAGGAATACGTGTACCGCCTTTACCGCCGATGTTGGTCTGACCGTAGACTTCAGACGAAGATTTCACTTCCGGCAGCATTTCACGTGGGATATCCAGGATATCCAGCATGCGCTGATCCCACTCCAGCTTGTGAATGTTAAACATCATGGTACGTGAGGCGTTGGTATAGTCGGTGATGTGAACGCGGCCCTGAGTCATTTTCCAGACCAGCCAGGTATCAACGGTACCGAACAGCAGCTCGCCACGTTTTGCACGCTCACGTGAGCCTTCAACGTGATCCAGGATCCACTTCACTTTTGTCCCGGAGAAGTAGGGGTTAATCACCAGACCCGTCGTGTGCTGGATATACTCTTCCAGACCCTCTTTCTTCAGTTTGTTACAGTAGTCGGCGGTGCGGGGATCCTGCCAGACGATGGCGTTATAGATAGGTTTGCCGGTCTCTTTTTCCCAGACGATAGCGGTTTCGCGCTGGTTAGTGATACCGATAGCCGCAATCTCATCAGAGCGAATGTCGGCATGGGCCAGCACTTCAACCAGCGTAGAGCTTTGTGAAGCCCAGATATCCATTGGATCATGCTCAACCCAGCCCGCTTTCGGGTAGATCTGAGTAAATTCGCGCTGCGATACCGCAACGATATTGGAATCGTGGTCGAGAACAACGGCGCGTGAGCTGGTTGTGCCCTGATCGAGCGCGACAATATATTTTTTATCTGTGGTAGTCATAAATTCAGTCCTGATGATAAAAGGTGAAACTTACGCTTTACGCTGCTGAGCGCGTGCAACCGGTTTGTCTGCTGGAATTTTTGCAGGTTCTTTAGCGGCACCTGGCAGGTAGCGGCCAATCAGGGTGCGATAACCGACTGCACCCAGGCAGGCACCGACCAGCGGGCCAAAAATAGGGACCAGGAAGTAAGGAATATCTTTACCACCTGTGAAGGCAACGTTACCCCAGCCAGCGAAGAAGGCGAACAGCTTAGGTCCGAAATCACGTGCCGGGTTAAGAGCAAAGCCGGTCAGTGGACCCATTGACCCACCAATGACCGCGACCAGCAGGCCGATTAACAGCGGTGCCATCGGTCCACGCGGTACACCGTTGCCATCGTCGGTCAGCGCCATAATCACTGCCATCAGCACGGCAGTAATCACCATCTCGACCAGGAACGCCTGACCTACGCTGATGTGCGGGTTAGGATAGGTTGAGAAGATACCCGCCAGATCCAGACTCTGAACCGTACCGCGTACCATCTGATGACTTTGTTCGTAATCGAAAAAGAGGCTGTAGTAGAGGCCATAAACCAGCGCGGCCGCGCAGAATGCTCCGGCGATTTGCGCCAGAATAAACGGCACCACTTTACGGCCTTCGAAGTTGGCAAACAGGCAGAGCGCAACCGTAACGGCAGGGTTCAGATGCGCACCTGATACCCCAGCGGTAAGATAGACAGCCATTGAGACGGCTAAGCCCCAGATAATGCAGATTTCCCACTGACCGAAGGCGGCACCGGCGAGTTTCAGTGCAGCCACACAGCCTGCGCCGAAGAAAATAATCAAGCCTGTCCCCAGAAATTCGGCAATACACTGACCTTTGAGCGTGTTAGTTGTCTGACTCATAATAGTGGTTCCTGAAGCGAGGTTAAATTTTATCAGTTTTTGTTCTCAGTCCATGAGGCACCCAGCTTTTATGTAGGGCTGATGTGAATTTATCGTTAACGAACATAAACGAGAAATAGCGAAATCGTTTTTTGTGTACTGTGTCATAAAAATGCGCGTTTTCGCGTATTCTGGCTTTCTTAAGCCATTATTCGCGCCTCATTACAGCGATAACGGGCCAGTGCCCGAACGCAGCTTCAGTAAGCGCAGCGTAAATTCAGGGATTGGCTGAAAAGTGTTACAGACTACGCCCGCAAAGGCCGCGTTGCTGGACTTGCGGGGTGAGGCTACATACAATCGGGACAACGTTGCTGGCTTAAGCTGGCATCATCAACGCCTTGCAGTAATTTAGGAGAGGTCAGAAAGATGTCATTTGAAGTGTTTGAGAAACTGGAAGCGAAAGTACAGCAGGCGATTGATACCATCACCCTGTTGCAGATGGAAATCGAAGAGCTGAAAGAGCAGAACAACTCACTGCGTAACGATGCGCAACAAGTCGCGGGCAACCACGATGCGCTGATGCGTGAAAATCAGCACCTGAAAGAAGAGCAACACGTATGGCAGGAACGTCTGCGTGCCTTGCTGGGAAAAATGGAAGAGGTTTGAAGCCTCAGCTGATGTGAAAAACGGGTGCTCAGGCACCCGTTTTCATATCTGGCCTATTCGAGGTCCAGCGCATCCTCTGACAGAATGATACCGGTGTTATCGGCATAGAGATGGTCGCCGGAGAAGAAGGTGACGCCGCCGAAATTGACGCGCACATCGCTTTCACCAATCCCTTCACCCGCAGCGCCTGCCGGAATCGCGGCAATGGCCTGAATGCCAATCTCCAGCTCTTCCAGCTCATCAACCTGGCGTACCGAACCGTAAATCACCAGGCCTTCCCACTCATTGGTTGCCGCCAGACGTGCCAGCTGCGCATCGACCAGCGCACGACGCACGGAGCCGCCACCATCAATCACCAGGACGCGACCCCGGCCATTCTCTTCAAGCAGATCATAGAGTAAGCCGTTGTCTTCAAAGCATTTCACTGTGGTAATCTGACCACCGAATGAAGTGCGCCCACCAAAGTTTGAAAAAAGCGGTTCAACAACATTCACTTCTTCATGGTAGATATCGCAGAGTTCAGATGTATCGTATTTCATAGGGGTTTCGTCTGTTTGCCACAGGAAGGGTAAGTATATCGCTATATGCAGATTGTTGGCAAAATCATCAGTATGAAAAAAGCATCGTTCGATCAAGAACATGCATAAAAAAGCCCAGCCGGATGGGCCGGGCTTCGGAAAAGCGCTGATTCAGTGAATCAGAGAATGAAGCGGCTGAGGTCTTCGTCAGCCACCAGTTCATCCAGATGTTTACCGACATAATCAGCATCGATGGTCACGGATTCACCGTGACGATCGCTGGCGTCATACGAGATATCTTCCATCAGACGTTCCAGCACGGTATGCAGGCGGCGCGCACCAATGTTTTCGGTGGTTTCGTTGACCTGCCATGCGGCTTCCGCGATCCGGCGGATACCCTCTTCGGTGAACTCAATGTTCACGCCCTCAGTATTCATCAGCGCTTTGTACTGTACGGTGATGGAGGCATTCGGCTCAGTCAGGATGCGCTGGAAATCATTCACGGTGAGCGCCTGCAGTTCAACACGGATTGGCAGACGACCCTGCAGTTCCGGAATCAGATCGGAAGGGCTGGCCACCTGGAACGCACCTGAGGCGATAAACAGAATGTGGTCGGTTTTCACCATGCCATGCTTGGTCGAAACGGTACAGCCTTCAACCAGCGGCAGCAGGTCACGCTGAACACCTTCGCGAGAGACATCCGGGCCGCCGGCATTCTGGCCGCCGCGCTTACAGATTTTATCGATCTCATCAATAAACACGATACCGTGCTGTTCAACGGCATCAATTGCGTCCTGCTTAAGTTCTTCAGGGTTAACCAGCTTTGCCGCTTCTTCTTCGATCAGCAGCTTCATCGCTTCTTTGATCTTCAGCTTGCGGGCTTTCTGCTTCTGACCGCCGAGGTTCTGGAACATCGACTGCAGCTGGCTGGTCATCTCTTCCATGCCAGGAGGCGCCATGATCTCAACACCAGGCGCACTGGCGGCCAGATCGATCTCAATCTCTTTATCGTCCAGCTGGCCTTCGCGCAGCTTTTTGCGGAATGACTGGCGCGCTGCAGACGGCTCAGCGCTCTGCTCTGCCTGGCCCCAGTTGTTTTTTGCAGGCGGAATCAGCACATCGAGAATGCGCTCTTCGGCCATCTCTTCGGCACGGTATTTGTTCTTTTCAATCGCCTGACTGCGCACCATCTTAATGGCCGAATCGGTCAGATCACGAATGATAGAGTCCACTTCCTTACCGACATAACCCACTTCGGTAAATTTAGTCGCTTCGACTTTGATGAACGGTGCATTGGCCAGCTTAGCCAGACGACGCGCGATCTCGGTTTTACCGACACCGGTCGGACCGATCATCAGAATGTTTTTAGGGGTCACTTCATGACGCAGCTCTTCGTTGAGCTGCATGCGGCGCCAGCGGTTGCGTAGTGCAATCGCCACGGCGCGCTTGGCGCTGTCCTGGCCGATGATAAAGCGGTTCAGTTCGCTGACGATTTCGCGTGGAGTCATCTCAGACATATTTATACCCTTACGCCTTAGACGTTAATTCTTCGAAATTAACGTTGTGGTTAGTGTAGATGCAGATATCACCCGCGATATTCAGCGACTTTTCGACGATGTCGCGTGCGCCCATTTCGGTATTCTCCAGCAGCGCACGTGCCGCTGCCTGGGCGAAAGGCCCACCGGAGCCGATGGCGATCAGATCGTTTTCAGGCTGGATGACATCACCGTTACCGCTGATGATCAGAGAAGCTGACTCATCAGCGACGGCCAGTAAGGCTTCAAGGCGACGCAGCATACGGTCAGTACGCCAGTCTTTCGCCAGTTCCACCGCAGCTTTCACCAGATGGCCCTGATGCATTTCCAGTTTACGTTCGAAAAGTTCAAACAGGGTGAAGGCGTCTGCGGTGCCGCCAGCAAATCCGGCAATCACCTTATCGTTGTATAAACGACGCACTTTTTTAACGTTGCCTTTCATCACGGTATTGCCGAGCGTAGCCTGGCCATCACCGCCAATCACTACCTGGCCGTTGCGTCGTACACTTACTATTGTTGTCACGGGCAGACCCCTTGTTGCAGTCGGAAAAGGACTCCGCGCACGGGGCGCGGAGTATCATGCAACAGATATGGGGCGGGTTTGACGGGTTTCAACCCCCGACGGAGAGTGGAATACAGCTGGAGTGTCCGGAACTGCGCAGGCGTTTCAGGGTGCTGTCAGCGGATGCGCGGTCTTTATACGGACCGATAACCACACGATTCCAGCCGCCACCGGTCGTAATACGGCTTTCAAAGCCTTCAAAGGCTAAGCCTGCACGCACCGATTCCGCCTGGTCAGTGCCTTTGAACGAACCACACTGCACCATCCAGCGCTGCGAAGAGGCTTTCTCCGCTGGTTTCGCCTTCGCCGTCTCCTGCGGTTTAGACTGTACGTCCGGTTCCCGCGTAATGGGGGCAGGCTGCGACTGGCGCTGTACGTTTTGCTGCTGCTGCTGCTGCTGCTGACGTTGCTGTTGTTGTAATTGCTGCTGTTGCTGACGCTGCTGTTGTTGCTGCAACTGCTGCTGGCGTTGCTGTTGCTGCTGGGCCTGCAACTGCTGACGCTGTTGCTGAACCTGCTGTTGTTGCTGATGTTGAAGTTGCTGCTGCTGAACCTGCTGCTGCTGACGTTGCAGCTGTTGCAACTGCTGCTGATGCTGCAGCGTCTGCTGACGTTGCGCCGGCGTCTGTTCATTCCACGGCACTTCGTTGAGCTGCGTTGGCTGCTGACGCATATCAGCCTGCATCTGCTCCAGCAACTGGCGCTGCTCGTCGGTCAGCTGTGTCTGCGACTTCACTTCGCCACCTGAAGAGGGTTCGATAGGCGTCGGCACGGTGACCTGACGGTTCTCCAGCTCTTTAATATATTTCCAGCGCTCTTCTGGCTTCGGCGGCAAGCCATTGCCGTTGGCTTTATGATCCGTAATGACCGGCACATCTTCTTTCTTGTGATGCGCCAGGAACCATAAACCACCGGCAAAGGTCACCAACACTGCGACCGCCAGTACAATCATCAATTTAGATGTTCCCGAACCGCCTTTGCTCTTCTTGCCACGGCTGGGGCTTTTTTTGCGACGCGTCCCTGTTGAACGCCCGCGGCCTACGTAATCTTTTTGTGCCACTCTCGTTCTTATACCCTTCAAAAATAGTGCCAGTTGGGCGAAATGATGATTTTTACGCGCCCGGCAAGGAGTCCGCCATGTTACTCAAGGGTCGGAACTTTGACCAGCAGTGTTCGCTTTAAGAATCTACTGAAAAAACCAGATGAACAGGCTTATTTTTCACGTTTTTTTGCACGCGCCGTACTGCCACGAATCGTTAAGCCGGCATCCAGCAACCGCGATCCGCTGATCACCCGTTTACCATTTAACTCATCCAGCAGCAGCAGCATCGCTTCCCGACCAATCTGGTAACGTGGCTGTGTCACCGTGGTCAGCGGCGGCTCGCAGTAACGTGACAGTTCAATGTCATCGAATCCCACTACAGAGAGATCCTCCGGTATCCGCAGTCCACAGCGTCTGGCCTGATTCATCGCCCCCAGCGCCATAATATCGCTGTGGCAGAACAGGGCGCGCGGCGGTTGTGGCAGGGTCATCAGCTGATTCATGGCGGCAACGCCTGCTTCAAACGTGAAATCACCGCGCACAATATAGGTGGGATCGACCGTCAGCCCGCTGCGACGCATCGCCTGTACATAGCCCTGCAACCGATACTGACAGAGCGGCATCTCTTCCGGCCCGGCAATACAGGCGATCTGCGTGTGGCCTAACTGCAGTAAATGATTGACCGCTTCAAATGCGGCGGTCAGGTTATCAATGTGAACCGTGGGCAGCGACATTTCCGGCGCAAACTCATTCGCCATCACCATGGGCGGCAGGTTGCGTTGCTCATCAATGCTGGCATCAAAGGGCAACTGTGACCCGAGCAGCACCATGCCATCGATCTGTCGTGTGACCATCAGATTGAGAAAGGTTCGCTCCTGCTGATTCTGATGAGCGCAGTCACCAATCAGCACCAGATAGCCCTCTTCGGCTGCCGTGACTTCGACGCCACGAATGATTTCACTAAAGAAGGGATCGCAGATGTCAGGGACAATCACCAGAATGGTTCGCGTTTCGTTACGCCGCGCGTTGCGCGCAGGGCCGTGTGCTGCATAGCCGACGGCGGCAACGGCCTGCTCGACTTTCTGACGGGTCGCCGCAGAAACCTTCTCCGGATTCATCAGCGCACGCGATACGGTGGCGGTTGAGACGCCCGCGTGCTCCGCGACATCCTTCATCGTGGCGGCGGGCGGTTGTTGATTCTGCTCCAACACATGCTCCTGACGCGTTATGGCGCGTTCGATTCTGTTTTTGCCTGACCTGAAAGCAATCCGGGCAACATTGTTAACGATTGCCCGGCTGGTTGTTACTTAATTTGCATAAAAATTGTGACTTATGCGACGTTTTTCGATCTGGCTCGCAGTGTCAGCAAAAATCAGCTCTCGGTCGGGTCGATATCCAGCGTCCATTTCACTTTGCGCGCAGCGGGGAGCGTTGAAACCAGCGGCAACGAACTGCTCAGTAACTGTTGCAGACGTTGCCGGGAAGGATGCTGCAACAGCAGTTGCCAGCGCCAGCGTCCACTGCGTTTGGGCTGCAAAGCGGGCAACGGACCCATAAACCACATCGCCTTATCGTTCAGCGGGCTCGCTTCCAGCAAATTGCGGAGTTGCTGCAGGAATTCCGCCGCCTGCTGGTTATCCATATCTTCCGCACGGAACAGTGCATGCCGGCTCCAGGGTGGCAGGTGAACCGCCTGGCGCTCCAGGAGTGCCTGCTGGGCGAATGCCGAATAACCCTGGTGCAGTAGCGTCTGTAACAGCGGGTGTTCGGGATGGTGCGTCTGCAGCAATACCTCGCCCTGCTTTCCGGCACGGCCAGCGCGACCGGCGACCTGGGTATAGAGTTGAGCAAAGCGTTCCGCTGCACGGAAATCGGCTGAGAACAGCGCGCCATCGACATCCAGCAGCGACACCAGCGTGACATCGGGGAAGTGATGGCCTTTGGCCAGCATCTGCGTGCCGACAAGGATACGTGCGCCGCCGCGATGGACGTCAGCCAGATGCTGCTCCAGCGCCCCTTTGCGGCTGGTGGTATCACGATCGATGCGCGACACCGGCACGCCAGGGAAGAGTGTGCCGAGCTGCTGCTCCAGCTGTTCAGTCCCGACCCCGACCGGCAGCAGATGGGTTGAACCGCACTGCGGGCACTGATTAGGTAGCGGACGCTGGCTGTCGCAATGATGGCAGCGTAGCTGGCGGTGGTGCTGATGCAGGGTGTAGTAGCGGTCACAGCGGGTACACTCGGCAATCCAGCCGCAGTCGTGACAAAGCAGGGCGGGCGAAAAGCCGCGGCGGTTAAGGAACAGCAGCACCTGATTGTCGGCCTGCAGATGCTGGCGCATTTTACCAATCAGGCCGGGCGCCAGGCCACCGATCAGCTGCACGCCTTTTAAGTCGATAAGCTGTTGCAGCGCCGGTCGGGCATTACCGGCGCGCTTTGTCAGGTCGAGCTGGCGATACTTGCCGCTGCGGACATTGTGCAATGTCTCCAGAGCCGGTGTCGCCGAGCCCATGACAATCGGGATATCCTCTTCATGTGCACGGAACACAGCCAGATCGCGCGCCTGATAGCGCCAGCCTTCCTGCTGTTTATAGGAGCTGTCATGCTCTTCATCAATAATGATCACGCCCGGACGGGCCAGCGGCGTAAACAGCGCCGAACGGGTGCCAATCACAATGGCCGTTTCGCCGCGCCGCGCACGCAACCAGACCGCCAGCCGTTCACTGTCATTTAAGGCGGAGTGCAGCACATCGATGGGCGCATCAAAACGTTCGCGAAAGCGGGCAATCGTCTGCGGGGTTAAACCAATCTCCGGCACCAGCACCAGCGCCTGTTTACCACGAGCCAGCACATTTTCCAGCACGCTGAGGTAAACCTCGGTTTTGCCGGAGCCGGTGATGCCCGCCAGCAGCCAGGCGGAATAATGTTCATCATCTGCCCGAATCGCACCTACGGCCATCGCCTGATCGGTGTTTAATCGCAGCCGTTCGCCTTTCACAGCATAGGTGGTGCGCCAGTCGTGCATCTGTGGCTGATGCTCATGCAGTTCGCATAATCCTTTAGCCCGCAATGCCTGTAATGTCGCCTCGGTGAGATCGTGTTCACTGACCTGATGCCGATAGAGCGGTTGCTGACGCAGTGCTGCCAGCGCCTGCTGCTGTTTTGGTGCCCGCTTTAAACTTTCCGGCGCGGTTGCCCGGCCCTGTTCAGTGATTTCCCAGCGCCACAGGGGATTGTCCTGCGCCGCTTTGCCCTGGCGCAGCAGCACCGGGATCGCGTGGCTCAAAACTTCGCCCTGCGGCGAGTGATAGTAGCTGGCGGCCCAGTTCAGGATGCGCCACAGCGACGGCGGATAGAGAGACTCACTATCCAGCACCTCGATCACGCGCTTGAGTTGTGCTTCCGGCAGATCGCTGCTGTCACGAAAGGCGACCACAATCCCGATCATCCTGCGATTGCCAAAGGGCACACTCACACGCCCGCCAATGACCGGCTGCGGACCCTGAGGCGGCAGATAGTCAAACAGGCGGGGCAAGGGGACGGGCAGGGCAACCTGAACAACGGGCATAACTCTCTCTTTCCGGCTCAATCATCGGGGAAGCTAGTGTACACGCTGACCCCTATGGCGGGTATCTCAGCATATATTTGCAGCAATCCAAACTTACCTGTATAATACGCCGCCTTCGGTGAGAAAGATCTTGCCGGAGTACACCCTATAATGTTCAACCGCGTGTGGTGCTGTGCAGGTTAAGGCCTGGCACGGAGAGCGACACGGCCTTCTATGAGGTTTCCCATGAAACAAGGTATTCACCCGAAATACGAAGCAGTTACTATCAAATGTACCTGCGGCAACGAGATCCACACCCGTTCAACACTGACTCACGAACTGAACCTGGACGTTTGTGGCAAATGCCACCCGTTCTATACCGGTAAGCAGCGTGAAGTGGCAACTGGTGGCCGTGTTGACCGCTTTAACAAGCGTTTCAGCGTGCCAGGCGCTAAAAAATAAGATTAAAAGGCACCTGAACCTGCGGGTTCGGCGGCAAGAAAAAACCCAGCTTCGGCTGGGTTTTTTTATGGCTGTTACAGGCTGGTGTCCGTTGCCGGGGTCGCCGCAGGCTTATTCAGTTCAAGTACCTGCGTCGTATAAGTACCATTTAAATCACTAATCGCAGCGATCTTCGGTGCGGTAATCGTAATTTTATCGGCTGACATTGTGCCTTTACTGCACAGCACCCAGAGTAAACAGGATGCGTTACTGATTTTCTCGTCTGTCGCCAGTGTCAGCGTTCCCGCCTTCATGGTACCGCTATTAGAGATGCCGTTTTTACCCGACACGTTTAACAGTCCGGTTGCCTGCATGACGCCCTGATTGCTGACCTCATTTGCTATAACAGAAGCATTCTGAGCGGTCAGAGTCGCCGCGTTAGAGACCTTTGTCGCAGAAACATAGGCTGTACCCTGTGTAGTCACGTCTCCACCAGACAGGAGGCTGACCTCTTTAACGGCATTCATACTCAGGTTACCTGCCTGAATCGCCCCTGAATTGAGCAGGCTGGTGTTGGCGACAGCCGTGACGACGCCGTCAACCGTGTTATAACCGGTTTGCATGGCCAGGGTTTTTGGCGTTGTGATGGTTCCTCTGTTCTCAATATTACCGGCCAGAGAAACAATATTTACAGCACCAGCAGCATCAATTTGCGCATTATTGTTGTTAGAAATTTTTCCCAGGCTGACGATCGTGGCGTAATCCGTCGTTTTAATGGTGCCGTTATTGGTGAACGCATCCGTTGTCTGCATAACAGCCTGGCTGGCAGACAGCGTTCCTCTGTTCGTTATGCTGCCACCTGCGGTAGCGCTCAGCAGTCCGGTTTCAATCGTGCCGCTGTTGGTTAATGTGCCATTAGCTGTAATGTAGAGATTAGTCGCATTCAGTACGCCGCTGTTATTGACACCCGCACCGGCATCAGTAGTCTGCAGCTGAATAATTCCCGCAGTTGCCCCCCCCAGCGCGCTGACATCAATGGTGTTGCCGTAGGCTTTGGCCGTTCCATTCGCTGTCGCCGAACCGGAAGTGATATTGTAATCATAGATACCGGCAATCGCTTTCAATTGAGTGGTATCGATCTCTCCCTGGATATTAATTTTCTGCGCCAGCAGGTCGGTGTAATCGGCTCCTTTCAGACCATCACCATTAACCGTAATCGTGCCTTTCGCCACATTGAAACCAGTCAATGCACCATCGGTAAAGGTGGGCGTCCCGGTGGTCAGCGTGGCGCGTCCGGTGTTAATGAAGCTACAGCCAGAGCAGGTAATACCATTCGGGTTAGCGATAATGACATCCGCTTTTTGACCGGCGACTTCAATATACCCGTTCAGTGAAGAAGAGCTTTTTGAGATAACTTCATTCAGGATAAGGCTGGCTGACTTATCCAGATTGCTGTTTCGCGCAAGATCACCCTTGTCACGCACTAAATCTGTGGTGCTATTATTCAGGACCATTCCATCACTGGTGACGTTAAAGTTCTGATACATATTGTGTGAAAGACCATTTGCATCAGCCTGGTTAATATTAACGACGGTCGATCCATTTGCATGGGTGTAAGTATTGAGTGCAGCCAGCGCAGGCTGGCTGCACAGTGTGGCCACGGTAGCCAGGAAGACCAGGTTAAACTTATGCTTCTTCATTATCTCTATCCTTTTTTGTGAGAGTGTTTATTTTTTAAAGCTGTTTTTTATTAAAAATCTCCATCTTTTTTAATATTTCCATTGCAATGAAAATCCCAGCGTAAGTGGATCAGTGTGAAAGGCTTGTGGTTTTTTTAGCGGGGTACCGGCAAAAAGATCAAAGCGTGTTTGCAGAAGTTTTCCACGCAGGCCGACAACGCTGCCTGTGACGGTTTTTCCGGTATAATACTTCTGGTTGTAATTGCCATAGACCTGGCCTGCATCAACACCGATATAGGGCTGAATCGGTTTGCCGGGAATTATCCAGCTAAGATCGTTGCGCCAGTACCATCCCTTATTGTCCTGAAGAGAATATTCACCATCGAAACCGCGCACCGTCCAGCGGTTTGCCAGCGAAAAGCGGTTGAGTGACGAGAGGCTATCGGGCGAATATTGCAGGCTGAAATGAGGAGAGTAGTTTAGCCAGTTTTCATAGACACGAAAGTTGACGGAACCCTCAAGATCTAAAGTAACAATCCGGCCTTGCTTATCAATGAGTCCATACTCCTGCTCAACAGTATTGCTGCTGTTAAACCAGGGCATCTTTCTTTGATAACTTAGTGTGGTTGCGAGACCTGCATTATCGACATTGATTTGATGTTGCAGCACCGCTTTCCAGCCCGCACTTCTTTTATGCATGCTGACAAGGTCAAAATCATCCAGGGAGTAACGTGATTCCGCATTGAATATTTGCAGGCCAACTGTGCTGGTCTGATGTACGGTGCGTGAAATCAGTCGATTGAGTTGCGCACTGTAATAACGGTTCTTATTATTCAGCGTCCATTTTGCCCAGTTTCCGGTCATAAATTGCCGGTAGTCACTGTGACTGGCATAGAGGTCGAGCCACCAGTATCCCCAGGGGATTGAATAACCTATCGATTTATTACTGTTACCTTTTATCGTGTGCTTCGGGGCAATATCGTGGCCATAAGAGACATAAAGGGTGTCACTCAGTGAGGTGATATTATTCAGATAGAGCGCTGCACCACCCTGGTAACGGCCTGTTGCAACTGAGCCAGCATCATTAAGCCATGCACCCACCTGCCAGTATTTATCCTGCCTGCGCTGGATATAGATGTCACTTTCACCTTTGCCACTGCCAGGCACCAGATTGACATTAACCTGCGATCCCGGTACGCGCTGAAGATTAAGGCTACCCTGTTCAATGTCGCTGAGTTCAAGCACATCACCCGTTTTGAACGGTAATGTGCTCGTTAAATTGATATAGTCCTCCCCGGATTTATTAAGAACGATTTTTCCCACTTTACCGGCATTAATATCAAATTGTAATTCGCCATCTGACAGGTTTTGCTCCGGTAAATTAACGCGTGTGGTGATATATCCTGCCCGGATGATTTCATTCTGCAGGGTTTTTGACAGCAATCTTATACCCGCGATACCCAGACATTTTCCTTCTGCCTGAGAAGTAAAATACTTTAATTTTTCGAGGTGAAGTTTTTTGCTATCCTGCTTTAAAGAGACCTTATCAATGAGATAGCAGTTTTCTTCATGCGGAAAGGGAATATCTTCTGGCCGGAAGCGCTGTTGTTCAGACGCTGCCCGCTGCGGTTCAGGCATCAGTTGCTCTTTGCGTACACGATCCTGTTGCAGTGCATTGATATTCCCATTTGGCTCTGTGAGAGCGGGTGCAGCTTTCGCCTGTTCAAAACAAGAGAGAGTTGCTGAGGCGACCAGGATAATAATAAAAGCAGATGCACATGACGTTATTTTATATTTAATACTCATTTTCTTTCCGTGAAATAGTCGCTCAGACAAAATTTTACGGATGCGGATAATAGTGAACAATAGTAATTATTCTATTATCGAAATAAAAAGGCATTCTTATTGCAACAGAAATAAAGGAATAATATGAGAACAGGCTGGATTTTTATGATAAGTCTGACGGGCAATATTCAGAAGGGTCAATCAGATTGCGGAAAGCAGCAAAAGCCGCTCATATCGCATCAGAAAGCGGCTCCCTGAGCGGAGCCTGCTCCTCTGAAGCGGGATTCAGTGAAACCGGACCCCGGGGATCAATACTCCCAGGTATCCGGGTCGACACCCATCTGGCGCATGATTGCTTTTGCTTCTTCCGGAATCTCATCATTACGCTCTTTGCGCAGGTCGACGTCATCCGGCAGCGGTTGGCCCGTAAAGGCATGTAAAAAGGCTTCGCAAAGCAGCTCGCTGTTGGTGGCGTGACGCAGGTTGTTCACCTGACGACGGGTACGCTCATCCGTTAAAATCTTCAGCACGCTCAATGGGATAGAAACTGTAATCTTCTTGACCTGCTCGCTCTTCTTACCGTGCTCAGCGTACGGGCTGATATATTCGCCGTTCCATTCAGCCATGGGTTACCTTAATTAATAAACGTTAAATGTGAGGAAATCAGCGGATTATGCCTGATTTTTTCCTGCCTGACCCCTGATATGGCGGGTTTTCTTCGCTCGCAGCCTCTTCATCACAGAGGGGAACGCCAGGCGATGACGCATAATTTTAGCGGTTATTGCGTTTTTGCTCAATCTATACGCAAAGACATTTAGATGTCCAGATGTATTGACGTCTAATTAAGGGGTGATATTCTGTGGACTACATTTTCTTAACTCTTCAGGAACAATTCGCTCATGACGCGTAAACCGGCAACCATCGCAGTGCGCAGCGGTTTGAATGATGACGAGCAATATGGCTGCGTTGTCCCGCCCATCCACCTCTCTACAACCTATAACTTTCTTGATTTCAATGAGCCTCGTGCACATGACTATTCCCGTCGTGGTAACCCCACACGTGATGTCGTACAGCGTACGCTGGCGGAGCTGGAAGGCGGAGCAGGTGCGGTATTAACCAATACCGGCATGTCGGCCATTCACCTGGTCACGACGGTGTTCCTGAAGCCTGGCGATCTGCTGGTTGCGCCACACGACTGTTATGGCGGCAGCTATCGGCTGTTTGACAGCCTGAGCAAACGCGGCGCGTATCGGGTGAAATTTGTCGATCAGGGCGATCCGGTGGCGCTGCAGGCAGCACTGGATGAAAAACCGAAACTGGTGCTGATTGAAAGCCCAAGCAATCCGCTGCTGCGCGTCGTGGATATCAGCGCGATTTGCGCCGCCGCGCGCGCTGCGGGTGCCGTCAGCGTGGTAGACAACACCTTTATGAGTCCGGCGCTGCAGAATCCTCTGGCGCTGGGTGCGGACCTGGTGATCCACTCCTGTACCAAATACCTCAATGGTCACTCCGATGTGGTGGCGGGCGCAGTCATTGCCAAAGATCCACAACTGGCGACTGACCTGGCCTGGTGGGCAAATAACATTGGCGTGACCGGCGCAGCCTTTGACAGTTATCTGCTGCTGCGCGGCATTCGTACACTTGCGCCGCGCATTGCAGCCGCACAACGCAACGCACTCGCGATTGTGGACTATCTGAAGCAGCAGAAGCGGGTGAAAAAGTTGTATCATCCTTCGCTGCCGGAAAACGCCGGACACGAACATGCGGTACGTCAGCAGCGCGGCTTTGGTGCCATGCTGAGTTTCGAGGTCGACGGTGATGAGGCGCTGCTGCGTCGCTTCCTCAACGCGTTGAAGCTGTTTACGCTGGCGGAGTCGCTGGGCGGCGTAGAGAGTCTGATTTCCCATACCGCCACCATGACGCACGCGGGGATGTCGGCAGAAGCACGCGCGGCAGCAGGCATTTCCGATACGCTGCTACGGGTTTCTGTTGGTATTGAAGATCACGAAGATTTAATTGCCGATCTGGATAATGCATTCCGGATCGCAGCCGAGGGTTAAGCATGACGATTTCAGCAGGCGCGGGAACGCCGAACATCAGGCAGTTGCATAAGTTTGGCGGCAGCAGCCTGGCCGATGCGCGTTGCTATCAGCGCGTTGCCAGCATTATGGCGGACTACAGCCAGCCGGGCGATCTGATGGTGGTCTCCGCAGCAGGCTCAACCACCAACCAGCTGATTAGCTGGCTGAAGCTGAGCCAGAACGATCGGCTCTCTGCGCATCAGGTGCAACAGGCTTTACGGCGCTACCAGAGCGAGCTAATCGGTGCGCTGCTGCCTGCTGAGATCGCCGAACCCTTAATCACTGCATTTATCCGCGATCTGGAAAAGCTGGCCGTACTGCTGGATGCGCCGATCACCGATGCGGTCTATGCCGAAGTGGTCGGGCACGGTGAAATATGGTCGGCACGCCTGATGTCAGCGGTACTGAGCCAGCGTGATCTGCAGGCCTGCTGGCTGGATGCGCGTGAGTTTCTGCGTGCTGAACGCGCTGCTCAGCCGCAGGTGGATGAGGGGAAATCCTGGCCCCTGCTGCAGACTTTGCTGGCGCAGCATCCGCAAAAGCGCATCGTGGTGACCGGCTTTATCAGCCGCAACGATGCCGGTGAAACCGTCCTGCTTGGCCGCAACGGCTCCGACTATTCCGCCACGCAGATTGGCGCGCTGGCGGGTGTCGGACGCGTGACCATCTGGAGCGATGTCGCGGGCGTTTACAGCGCCGATCCCCGCAAAGTTTCTGATGCCTGTCTGCTGCCGCTGTTAAGGCTGGATGAAGCCAGTGAGCTGGCGCGTCTGGCTGCTCCGGTGCTGCATACCCGCACGCTGCAGCCGGTTTCTGGCAGCGATATCGACCTGCAACTGCGCTGCAGCTATCAGCCAGAGCAGGGCTCAACCCGCATCGAGCGTGTGCTGGCTTCGGGGACCGGGGCGCGCATCGTAACCAGCCACGATGATGTTTGCCTGATTGAGATTCAGCTGCCAGAGCAGCATGACTTCGCTATCCTGCACAAAGAGATCGATCTGCTGCTGAAGCGCGCGCAACTGCGCCCGCTGGCGTTTGGCGTCCATCCTGATCGTCAGCTGCTGCAACTCTGTTATACCTCCGAAGTGGTCAACAGCGCCTTCACGTTGCTACAGGACGCCGGTTTACCGGGTCATCTGCAGCTGCGCGACGGCCTGGCGCTGGTAGCGCTAGTGGGAGCAGGCGTTACCCGTAACCCGCTGCATACTCATCGCTTCTGGCAGCAGTTAAAAGATCAGCCTGTTGAATTCATCTGGCAGTCAGAAGATCACATCAGCGTGGTGGCGGTGCTGCGCGTCGGGCCGACCCAGCACCTGATTCAGGGACTGCATCAGTCACTGTTCCGCGCAGAAAAGCGCATCGGTCTGATGCTGTTTGGCAAAGGCAATATCGGTTCACGCTGGCTGGAACTGTTTGCCCGCGATCAGGAAACGCTGTCAGCGCGCACCGGCTTTGAATTTGTGCTGGCGGGCGTCGCGGACAGCCGCCGCAGCCTGCTGAGCTATGACGGGCTGGATGCCAGTCGTGCGCTCGCCTTCTTTGATGATGAAGCAGTGGAGCGCGATGAAGAGTCGCTGTTCCTGTGGATGCGTGCTCACCCGTTTGATGATCTGGTGGTGCTGGATGTCACCGCCAGCACACCGCTGGCGCAGCAGTATCTCGACTTCGCCAGCCACGGTTTTCATGTGATCAGCGCCAACAAAGTTGCGGGTGCGTCTGACAGTCAGACCTGGCGGCAGATTCGGGATGCCTTTACCAAAACCGGGCGTCACTGGCTCTATAACGCCACTGTTGGTGCTGGTCTGCCGATTAACTATACGGTGCGCGATCTGCGCGATAGCGGCGATACCATTCTGGCAATTAGCGGGATCTTCTCCGGTACGCTGTCGTGGCTGTTCCTGCAGTTTGATGGCACGGTGCCGTTTACCGAGCTGGTGGATCAGGCATGGCAGCAGGGTTTAACCGAGCCCGACCCGCGCGCCGATCTTTCGGGTCAGGATGTGATGCGCAAGCTGGTGATCCTGGCGCGTGAGGCGGGCTACAACATCGAGCCGGATCAGGTGCGGGTTGAATCGCTGGTGCCGAACAACTGTCTTCAGGGATCGATTGATCACTTCTTTGAAAATGGCGAAGAGCTGAACGAGCAGATGCTGCAGCGGCTGGAAGCCGCGCGGGAGATGGACCTGGTGCTGCGCTACGTTGCCCGTTTTGATGCTAACGGCAAGGCGCGCGTAGGTGTTGAAGCGGTGCGACCTGAGCATCCGCTGGCCGCGCTGCTGCCGTGCGACAACGTCTTTGCCATTGAGAGCCGCTGGTATCGCGATAATCCGCTGGTGATCCGCGGGCCGGGCGCAGGCCGGGATGTCACCGCCGGCGCTATTCAGTCCGATATTAATCGCCTCGCACAACTGCTGTAATCCTTCTTCATCAGGCGCTTCGGCGCCTGTTTTCAAAGTGTTGCCTCCACCCTGTTGAAATTCCTTCATGTTGATTGAAAATTGATCATGTCTGTTGACCATTTTTGCGTTGACGGCACACTGAGATTGCGTCATTTTGAACATCTGGACGTCTAAACGTGTAGATGTTTACGGGCCGATTATTAATCAGTGAGGTTGCAGGATGAGTTTCTTTCATGCCAATCAGCGCGAAGCGCTAAACCAGAGCCTGGCTGAACTGAACGGGCAGATTAATGTGTCGTTTGAGTTCTTTCCGCCGCGCACCAGCGAAATGGAAGAGACTCTGTGGACCTCAATTGACCGCCTGAGCAGTCTGAAACCGAAATTCGTTTCTGTCACTTACGGTGCGAACTCAGGTGAACGCGATCGCACCCACAGCATTATCAAAGGCATTAAAGATCGCACCGGCCTGGAAGCAGCACCCCATCTGACCTGTGTTGATGCGACGCGCGATGAACTGCGAACTATTGCTCAGGATTACTGGAACAACGGCATTCGACATATTGTGGCACTGCGTGGCGATCTGCCACCTGGCAGCGGCAAGCCAGAGATGTACGGCAGCGATCTGGTTTCGCTGCTGAAAGAGGTCGGCGATTTTGATATCTCCGTCGCCGCCTATCCGGAAGTCCATCCCGAAGCGAAAAGCGCCCAGGCTGACCTGATTAATCTCAAACGAAAAATTGATGCAGGCGCAAACCGGGCCATTACCCAGTTTTTCTTCGACGTCGAGAGTTATCTGCGTTTCCGCGATCGCTGTGTCTCGACTGGCATTGACGTGGAAATTGTGCCGGGCATCCTGCCGGTCTCTAACTTTAAGCAGCTGCAACGCTTTGCCACGCTGACCAATGTGCGCGTGCCCGGCTGGATGAGCGCGATGTTTGCCGGTCTGGATGACGATCCGGAAACGCGCAAAATGGTGGGAGCGAATATCGCGATGGATATGGTGAAAATCCTGTCACGTGAAGGGGTGAAAGATTTCCATTTTTACACGCTGAACCGTGCCGAAATGAGTTACGCCATCTGCCACACGTTAGGGGTTCGCCCGGTTGCGGCGGCGGCTTAACCGCTCTGCCTGAGCCAATAAAAAAGTCGGGAGATGCCCGACTTTTTTACTGCTGCTCTCTGGCGGCGCGAAGTGTGGTTCGCGCCTGACCTGGGTTAACCGGTATTGCGCATGCCTGCTGCGACACCCGCAATCGTCACCATCAGAGCCTGCTCAACGCGGGCATCCGGTTCTTCACCCCGCGCTTCCTGTGCACGGGAACGATGCAGCAGTTCCGCCTGGAGTACGTTGAGCGGATCGGTATAGACGTTACGCAGTGCAATCGACTCGGCAATCCACGGCTGGTCAGCCATCAGATGCGAGTCGTTGGCAATGGTCAGTACCGCTTTGATATCGGCATCAAGCTGGTCGCGCAGCTGTTTGCCTAACGGCCAGAGCGATTTGTCGACCAGACGCTGATCGTAATATTCCGCCAGCCACAGGTCCGCTTTCGAGAACACCATCTCCAGCATGCCCAGGCGGGTAGAGAAGAACGGCCAGTCGCGGCACATCGCTTCCAGCTGATCCTGATGACCGGCCGCCATCGCCTGCTGCAGGGCAGCACCGGCACCCAGCCAGGCAGGCAGCATCAGACGGTTCTGCGTCCAGGCAAAAATCCACGGAATCGCACGCAACGACTCCACGCCACCGGTAGGACGGCGTTTGGCCGGACGTGAGCCGAGCGGTAATTTGCCCAGTTCCTGCTCCGGCGTCGCCGAACGGAAGTAGGGGACGAAATCCGCATTTTCACGCACATACCCGCGATACATTGCGCAGGAGTCAGCAGAGAGCTGATCCATGATGTCGCGCCATTCGCGTTCTGGCTCCGGCGGTGGCATCAGGTTCGCTTCCAGAATCGCGCCGGTGTAGAGCGACAGGCTGGCGATCGTCACGGCTGGTAAACCATATTTAAAGCGGATCATCTCGCCCTGCTCGGTCACACGAAGACCGCCGCGCAGGCTGCCTGGCGGTTGTGACAGCAGTGCGGCATGCGCGGGTGCGCCGCCACGGCCAATGCTGCCGCCGCGTCCGTGGAACAGCGTCAGGGAAATCCCGGCTTTTTCGCAGGTTTTAATCAGCGCATCCTGTGCCTGATACTGCGCCCAGCTGGCGGCCATCACACCGGCATCTTTCGCCGAGTCAGAATAGCCAATCATCACCATCTGTTTGCCCTGAATAAAGCCGCGATACCAGTCGATGCTCAGTAACTGGCTCATCACGTCGTTTGCGTTGTTCAGGTCATCCAGTGTTTCAAACAGCGGTGCAACCGGCATCGCATAACCGATACCGGCTTCTTTCAGCAGCAGATGCACGGCCAGCACGTCGGAAGGGGTTTTCGCCATCGAAATAACATAGGCGGCGATAGAGCCTTGTGGCGCTTCAGCCGCAACGCGACAGGTCTCCAGCACTTCACGCGTCTCATCGCTGGGTTCCCAGCTGCGTGGCAGCAACGGGCGTTTGGAGTTCAGTTCTCGGATCAGGAAGGCCTGTTTGTCTGCTTCGGACCAGCTTTCATAATCGCCGAGGCCCAGGTAACGGGTCACTTCAGCAATCGCCTCCGTGTGGCGGGTGCTCTCCTGACGCAGATCTATGCGCACCAGCGGCACGCCGAAGCATTTCACGCGGCGCAGCGTATCGAGCAACTGACCGTTGGCAATAATGCCCATGCCGCACTGTTGCAGTGACTGATAGATGGCATACAACGGGTCCCACAGCTGATCGTTGGAGACCAGCAGATCGGCCGGACGCGGCAGACGCTCACCTTTCAGGCGGCGTTCCAGGAATGACTGGGTAGACATTAACTGGCTGCGCAGGCGTTTCAGGATTACGCGATAAGGTTCCAGCGCTTCCGGATCGCCGCTGAGCTCGCGGATCTCTTCGCTGCACTCGGACATCGACAGCTCGGAGATCAGCACGCCGATATCACGCAGGAACAGGTCTGTGGCTTTCCAGCGGCTTAGCTGCATCACATGGCGGGTAATAGAGGCTGTGACGTTCGGGTTACCGTCGCGGTCGCCACCCATCCATGAGGTGAACTGAACCGGCACGAAATCGACCGGCAGCTTAATGCCAAAGGCCTCTTCGACCTGCTCATTCAGCTCACGCAGGAAAGCGGGAACGCCTTCCCACAGGCTATTTTCTACAACGGCAAAGCCCCATTTGGCTTCGTCGACGGGGGTCGGACGATATTTGCGGATCTCATCGGTGTGCCACGCCTGTGCCACCAGCTGACGCAGACGGCGCATAATCTGGTTACGCTCGTAGTCGGAGACGTCGCTGTGGTCGAGCTGTTTCAGACAGCTGTTCACTTCAACCAGCTTGTGAATCAGCGTACGACGGGTGATTTCGGTCGGGTGCGCAGTCAGCACCAGCTCCAGCGACAGCGACTCAATGGCCGCCAGAATGTCGGTTTCGCTGATATCTTTCTGCTGCTTCAGGGTATCAAAGGTCTTTTTCAGCAGTTCAGGATGGTTTTCACCTTCGCCGCTCTGCGAGATGGTCTGATACTGCTCCGCTACGTTGGTGAGGTTCAGAAACTGACTGAATGCGCGTGCAACCGGCAGAAGCTCCTCGTTGGAGAGGTTCTGCAGCGTATTGAGCAGCTCTTTACGATGAGTATCATTGCCTGCACGGGATGACTTGGAGAGCTTACGGATGGTTTCCACCTGGTCGAGGATGTTCTCTCCCAGTGCATCCTTAATCGTATCCCCGAGCAGTTTGCCGAGCATACTGACATTACTTCGCATTGCGGAATATTGTTCGTTCATTGGACCCTGACACCCTTATCGTCTTTAAAAACTTCTACACCCGACCTTTCAGGCAGCAAAAAATCAGCAACATCGTGTTCCCGATAATCTACAGGGAACCGCCTCCGTTGCCGCCTGTCCGCATTCTGAAACGTTCTGGATAATCACCCGGTGGGCATAACATCGTCTTTTATCTAGCCACGTAATGTTGCGTTCGTCAAATGCGTTAAAGTGTGCTGAAGATGGCGCTAACTAACGGAAATTCACAGAATTTATCGGGAAGGAAGCGGGATAAGTTATTCTTATTGTTAAATCCCGCAGAATGAGGGGGCATTTTGCTGTTAATACAGTGAAATGCCCCATTTACTGTCAATCAGTGACAAAAATGCTGCACAACCTGACTGATAAGTGCCCGCGTCGGCTTAATAAATGCCGTATCGATAAATTCATCTGGCTGGTGTGCCTGATTAATCGAACCCGGACCCAGGACCAGCGTCGGGCAGAGCTGCTGAATAAACGGCGCTTCGGTGCAGTAGTTCACTATCTCCGTTGGCGTACCCAGCAATTTCTCTACCACGCTCACCAGCTCATGATTAGCCGGACACTCATAGCCTGGAATCGGTGGATGCAGTTCGGCCACCGTGACACGGCCCGGCCAGCGGGCACTCACTGGTGCCAGCGCCTCGTTCAGTAACCCATCCAGATCGCTCAGCGACAGGCCCGGCAGCGGTCGGATATCCATATGCAGTTCACAGCAGGCGCAGATACGGTTAGCGGCGTCGCCGCCATGAATATGCCCGAAATTCATGGTGGGATAGGGGATGGCAAAGCCGTCATGGTGATAACGCTCCTGCAGCGTGTTGCGCAGTTGCATCAGGTGAGTGATCGACTCATGCATCAGTTCAATGGCGTTGACGCCACGCGCCGGATCGCTGGAATGGCCCGATTTTCCTTCAATACGAATCACATTCGACAGATGGCCTTTGTGCGCACGCACCGGTTTCAGCGAGGTCGGTTCACCGATGATGGCGCAGTCGGGACGCAATTGCGTTGATTCCGAGAAGTATTTGGCACCCGCCATGGTGGTCTCTTCATCGGCCGTGGCGAGGATATAGAGCGGCTTACTCAGCGTGCTGACATCCACATCGCGCAGCGTATCGAGAATAAAGGCGAAGAAGCCTTTCATGTCTGCCGTGCCCAGACCATAGAGCTTGTTGTCGTGCTCGGTCAGGGTAAAGGGATCGCGCGTCCAGCGGCCATCGTCAAAGGGAACGGTATCCGTATGACCCGCTAACAGCAGGCCGCCCGCTCCACTGCCGGTTCGCGCCAGCATGTTAAATTTATTGCGGGTGCCGGGCACCGGCTGCACTTCAACGCTGAAGCCAAGGTCGCGGAACCAGCCGGCCAGCAAATTGATTAAAGTTTCATTACTTTGATCCAGAGCGGCATCGGTTGCACTGATCGACGGTGTGGCGATTAACTGGCTGTACAGTTCAATAAAAGGCGGTAATTTTGTCTTCACTGTTGGCGGTCCTTGGGTTAGGATGTATCCATATTCATGCAGTAATAGTGAATAAAAATACATTAATGTCCTCTGCAAGGGAACCTTAAATCACTGCAGATGACAGGGTGGGTAACGGGGCAAGGCCGCGACCCGGAACGTGCGACTGTAAAAAGGGTTACAGCCTGATGTTGAATACGCTGATCGTTGGTGCCAGTGGTTACGCTGGTGTTGAGCTTGCCACCTTCCTGAATCGCCATCCACATATCAACATAACCGCTTTGGCGGTTTCGGCGCAAAGCCCTGATGCCGGCAAGCGCCTGTCCGATCTCCATCCGCAGCTGAAAGGCGTGGTGGATTTACCGCTGCAGCCGCTGAGCAGCGCGGCGGAGTGGGCAGACAAAGTGGATGTCGTGTTCCTGGCGACGGCCCACGAAGTCAGCCACGATCTGGCCCCGGAATTTCTCAAGGCTGGCTGTGTGGTATTCGACCTGTCGGGTGCGTTCCGCGTGAACGACGCTGATTTTTACACCCGTTTCTACGGTTTCACGCATCAGCATGGCGACTGGCTCGATAAAGCCGTTTACGGCCTGGCGGAATATCAGCATGAGAAAATTCAGCAGGCGCAGCTGGTGGCGGTACCCGGTTGCTACCCGACCGCTGCTCAGCTGGCTCTGAAACCTCTGGTGGATGCAGGACTGTTAAACGATGCGCAGTGGCCGGTTATCAACGCCACCAGCGGCGTGAGCGGTGCCGGACGTAAAGCCAATGTCGGCACCAGCTTCTGTGAAGTGAGCCTGCAGCCTTACGGGCTGTTCAATCATCGTCACCACCCGGAAATTGTCGCGCACCTCGGTACGCCAGTAATCTTCACTCCGCACCTGGGAAGCTTCCCGCGCGGTATCCTGGCCACCATCACCTGCCGTCTGAAAGCGGGTGTTAGCCGCGAAGATATCGCTGCCGTCTTCCATCGTGCCTATGACGACAAGCCGCTGGTACGCCTCTACGATAAGGGCGTACCGGCGCTGAAAGCCGTTGTCGGCCTGCCTTACTGCGATATCGGTTTTGAAGTGCAGGACGAGCATCTGATTGTTGTAGCAGCCGAAGATAATCTGCTGAAAGGGGCGGCATCGCAGGCAGTACAGTGCCTGAACATCCGGTTCGGCTTCCCTGAAACGCAGTCACTGATTTAACGGATAACTAAACCATGACCAATCCATTGATTATTAAGCTGGGCGGTGTGCTGTTAGACAGCGAAGAAGCGCTGTCGCGCTTGTTTGAAGCATTGCTTAACTATCGTAGCGCTCATCAGCGTCCGCTGATCATCGTCCACGGCGGCGGCTGCCTGGTCGATGAACTGATGAAAAAGCTGGCGCTGCCGGTGATGAAGAAAAATGGCCTGCGCGTCACCCCGGCCGATCAGATCGACATCATTACCGGTGCGCTGGCGGGAACCGCGAATAAAACGCTGCTGGCCTGGGCAAAAAAATCGGGTATCAACGCAGTGGGTCTCTGCCTGGGCGATGCAGGCATCGTCAATGTCGCCCCGTTTGATGAAGAACTCGGCCATGTTGGCCACGCAACGCCGGGCGATCCGGCGCTGCTGAACACCCTGCTGGCGGCCGGTTACATGCCAGTAGTCAGCTCGATTGGTATTACTGACAGCGGCGACCTGATGAACGTCAACGCGGATCAGGCAGCGACCGCACTGGCCTCGACGCTGGGCGCTGATCTGGTTCTGTTGTCAGACGTCAGTGGTATTCTCGACGGCAAAGGTCAGCGCATCGAAGAGATGACCGCCGATAAAGCCGAGCAGCTGATTACCCAGGGCATTATTACCGACGGCATGATTGTGAAAGTACACGCTGCGCTGGATGCAGCACGTACGCTGGGCCGCCCGGTGGATATTGCCAGCTGGCGTCACGCTGAGCGGCTGCCTGACCTGTTTAACGGCGTGTCGATTGGCACCCGGATTCTCGCTTAACGACTCTGATTCAAGGATTACGAAATGCAAACGCAAAACATCAAAAAAATCGTTCTGGCTTACTCCGGTGGTCTTGATACGTCAGCCATCATTCCATGGCTGAAAGAGAACTACGGCGGCTGTGAAGTGGTCGCTTTCGTGGCAGACATCGGTCAGGAGCGTGGCGATCTGGAAGGTGTGGAGAAGAAAGCGCTGCAGTCTGGCGCATCTGAATGTCACGTGGTTGACCTGCGTGAAGAGTTCATCAGCGACTACGTTTATCCGGTGCTGCAGACCGGTGCGCTGTATGAAGGCACCTATCTGCTGGGCACCTCAATGGCGCGTCCTATCATCGCTAAAGCCCAGGTTGAGCTGGCGCTGAAAGTGGGCGCGGATGCGCTGTGTCATGGCGCAACCGGTAAAGGGAATGACCAGGTGCGTTTCGAAACTACCTACACCGCACTGGCACCGCAGCTGAAAGTGGTGGCACCGTGGCGTGAATGGAACCTGCGTTCACGTGAAGCACTGCTGGACTACCTGAAAGAGCGCAACATTCCGACCACTGCGTCGCTGGAAAAAATCTACAGCCGCGACGAAAACGCCTGGCACATCTCCACCGAAGGCGGCGTGCTGGAAAGCCCGGCCAACGCACCGAACAAAGATTGCTGGGTCTGGACTGTCGATCCGCTGGAAGCACCTGACCAGCTGGAAGAAGTGACCGTGACCGTTGAGAAAGGTCGGGTTGTGGCGGTTAACGGTGAAAAAATGAGTCCGTTCCAGTGTCTGGAAAAACTCAACGTACTGGGCGCAAAACATGGCGTTGGCCGTATCGATATTGTTGAAAACCGTCTGGTGGGCATTAAATCCCGTGGCTGCTACGAAACCCCGGGCGGCACCATTATGGTGAATGCGCTGCGTGCGGTTGAACAGCTGGTGCTGGATCGCGATAGCTTCAAATGGCGTGAGCAGCTGGGCCACGAGATGTCTTATGTGGTTTATGACGGCCGCTGGTTCGCCCCGCTGCGTAAGTCGATTCAGGCTGCTGCCGAATCGCTGGCGGAAGAGGTTAACGGTGAAGTGGTGCTGCAGCTTTACAAAGGTCAGGCGACAGCCACCCAGAAGCGTTCCGCGAACAGCCTTTACTCAGAAGAGTTTGCTACCTTCGGTGAAGATGAAGTCTACGATCACCGTCACGCGGGCGGCTTTATCCGTCTGTTCTCGCTCTCTTCGCGTATCCGCGCCCTGAACGAGCAGAAGAAGTAATTTTCAGGCGGGGTGCGCCTCGCCTCACCATTTTAATTCAGAGGCGGCATTTATGCCGCCTCTTGTTTAACGATTCAGAGGAGTTTTCACATGGCACTTTGGGGTGGACGGTTTACTCAGGCAGCGGATCAACGTTTTAAACAGTTCAATGACTCGCTGCGCTTCGATTACCGCCTGGCAGAGCAGGACATCATTGGCTCTGTTGCCTGGTCCAAAGCGCTGGTGACGGTAAATGTCCTGACTCAGGATGAGCAGCAGCAGCTGGAAGCGGCCCTGAATACGTTACTGGATGAAGTCCGTGAGGATCCTGAGCAGATCCTGCAGAGCGACGCCGAAGATATCCACAGCTGGGTTGAAGGCAAGCTGATCGACAAAGTCGGTGCGCTGGGCAAAAAACTGCACACCGGTCGTAGCCGTAACGATCAGGTCGCGACCGATCTGAAACTGTGGTGCAAAGTGCAGATTGAGGCGTTGCTGGGTGCAACCCGCGAACTGCAGCAGGCGCTGGTGGTGACTGCTGAAGCCAATCAGGATGCCGTGATGCCAGGCTACACCCACCTGCAACGCGCGCAGCCGGTGACGTTTGCGCACTGGTGTCTGGCCTACGTTGAAATGCTGGCGCGTGACGAGAGCCGACTGCAGGATACCCTGAAGCGGCTTGATGTCAGCCCGCTGGGCTGTGGCGCTCTGGCTGGTACCGCTTACGAGATTGATCGTCAGCAGCTGGCTGGCTGGCTGGGTTTTGCTTCTGCCACGCGTAACAGTCTGGATACCGTATCAGACCGCGATCACGTGCTGGAGCTGCTCTCTGATGCGGCCATTGGCATGGTGCATCTGTCGCGCTTTGCCGAAGATATGATCTTCTTCAATACCGGCGAAGCGGGCTTTATTGAGCTGTCAGATAAAGTCACCTCTGGCTCCTCACTGATGCCGCAGAAGAAAAACCCGGATGCGCTGGAGCTGATTCGCGGCAAGTGTGGTCGGGTGCAGGGCGCACTGACCGGCATGATGATGACGCTGAAAGGTCTGCCGCTGGCCTACAACAAAGATATGCAGGAAGACAAAGAGGGGCTGTTTGACGCGCTCGACACCTGGCTCGACTGTCTGCATATGTCCGTACTGGTGCTGGATGGCCTGCAGGTTAAACGTCCGCGCTGCCAGGAAGCCGCTGAACAGGGTTACGCAAACTCCACCGAACTGGCTGACTATCTGGTCGCTAAAGGCGTGCCGTTCCGTGAAGCACACCATATCGTCGGAGAAGTGGTGGTGGCTGCCATCGGGCAGGGCGTGGCGCTGGAAGCGCTGTCGCTTGCGCAGTTGCAGCAGTTCAGTACGGTGATTGGCGAGGATGTTTATCCGATTCTGGCGCTGCAATCCTGTCTGGATAAGCGTAATGCGCAGGGCGGTGTTTCGCCGCAGCAGGTTGCCCGTGCCATTGATGACGCAAAGCAACGTCTGGCGTAAATAGCAGGTAAAAAAAAGCGGGCATAGTATATGCCCGCCAACCTCTAGCTTCAGAATTACTACTTTTTTATAGGCACATCATCAAAGCGCCTGCTCTCCCGGCCGACGCTCAGATTCTTTACGCTGACAGCAGGTAGTGTTGCAACTCCTCACTGCCGCCAATATGACGACCGCCCATGAAGATCTGCGGCACCGTCGCCCGGCCTGAAACGGCACGCAGACTCACGGTTGTCGCATCCTGTCCCAGCACAATCTCTTCGTACTGAATACCATGATCCATCAGCATCTGTTTTGCCTGAGTGCAGAAGGTGCAGCCAGGTTTAGTAAAGATGGAGACCGACTCCTGGGCTTTACACTCCGGCGCCAGATAGCGCAGCATGGTGTCGGCATCGGAGACCTCAAACGGGTCGCCAGGTTTGTTCGGCTCAACGAACATTTTCTCGACCACGCCGTTACGCACCAGCATCGAGTAGCGCCATGACCGCGGACCAAAACCGAGATCGGCCTTCTCAACCAGCATCTCCATGCCACGCGTGAACTCGCCGTTGCCATCAGGAATAAAAGTAATATTGTCTGCGCGCTGTTCGGCTTTCCAGGCGTTCATCACAAAGGTGTCATTCACCGAGACGCACAGAATGCTGTCCACGCCCTGTTGGGCAAACAGACCCGCTAATTCGTGGTAACGCGGCAGATGGCTGGAGGAGCAGGTCGGTGTAAATGCACCCGGCAGTGAAAAAACGATTACCGTTTTATCTTTAAACAGCGCTTCTGTGGTGACATCGACCCAGCGATCGCCCTGACGCGTGTGAAAAGTGACTGACGGAATCGCTTTACCTTCCTGACTTGCAAACATTTTTTGCTCCTGACCTGCCGTGTTCCATTTGATGCGCGCATTATTCCCAACCACCCTTGATAGGGCCAATCGTTCATTGCTATTCTATCTATCGCCACGGGCTATCGTGGTCTGGAGGGTAATAATGAATATTCGTGATCTTGAATATCTGGTTTCGCTTGCTGAACACCGTCATTTCCGCCGTGCCGCGGATGCGTGTCATGTCAGTCAGCCAACATTAAGCGGGCAGATCCGTAAGCTGGAAGATGAGCTGGGTGTGATGCTGCTGGAGCGCACCAGCCGTAAAGTGCTGTTCACACAGGCAGGTCTGCTGCTGGTGGATCAGGCGCGAACGGTGCTGCGTGAAGTGAAAGTGCTGAAAGAGATGGCCAGTCAGCAAGGGGAAGCGATGTCAGGTCCGCTGCATATCGGCCTCATCCCGACCACCGCGCCTTACTTATTGCCACAGATTATCCCGACGCTGCACCAGACATTCCCGAAGCTGGAGATGTACCTGCACGAAGCGCAGACGCAGCAACTGCTGTCTCAGCTCGACAGCGGCAAGCTGGACTGCGCGATTATCGCGCTGGTCAAAGAGAGTCAGGCCTTTATCGAAGTGCCGCTGTTTGATGAGCCGATGAAGCTGGCCGTCTATGCCGATCATCCGTGGTGCGATCGCGATCGCGTACCGATGTCCGATCTGGCTGGGGAGAAGTTGCTGATGCTGGAAGACGGGCACTGTCTGCGTGACCAGGCGATGGGTTTCTGTTTTGAGGCGGGTGCGGATGAAGATACCCACTTCCGCGCGACCAGTCTTGAGACGCTGCGTAATATGGTGGCGGCTGGCAGCGGCATTACGCTGTTACCAGCGCTGGCAGTCCCGCCGGAACGCATCCGCGATGGCGTCTGCTATCTTCCCTGCTACAAACCGGTGCCACAGCGTACGATTGCGCTGGTCTATCGTCCGGGGTCACCTCTGCGCAGCCGTTATGAACAACTGGCAGAGGCGATTAAAACCCACATGGCCCACTATTTCGACGCTACGTTAAAACAGGCGGTTTAAGCCGTTTAACGCGGCAACGCGATAAGCTTCAGCCATGGTCGGATAGTTAAAGGTGGTATTCACGAAGTACTCAATCGTGTTGCCACCATTTTTCTGCTCCATGATCGCCTGACCGATGTGAATAATCTCGGCAGCACGCTCACCAAAGCAGTGGATCCCCAGAATCTCTTTCGTTTCGCGATGAAACAGAATCTTCAGGCTGCCCACGTTCATGCCGACGATCTGCGCGCGCGCCAGATGTTTGAACTGCGCACGACCCACTTCGTAAGGCACCTTCATCGCCGTCAGCTGCTGCTCGGTTTTACCCACGGAGCTGATTTCCGGAATGGTGTAGATGCCGGTCGGGATATCTTCAATCAGGTGCGCGGACGCTTCTCCTCTGATAATCGCCTGCGCGGCAATACGGCCCTGATCGTAAGCAGCAGAGGCCAGGCTTGGATAGCCAATCACGTCACCCACGGCATAGATGTGCGGCTGAGCCGTCTGATACATGCTGTTCACTTTCAGCAGGCCACGACCATCCGCTTCCAGACCGACATTTTCCAGCGACAGTGAATCGGTGTTACCGGTACGGCCGTTGGCGTAAAGCAGGCAGTCTGCTTTCACTTTCTTGCCGGACTTCAGATGCATGATCACGCCATCTTCCACGCCTTCGATCTTCTCAAACTCTTCGTTGTGACGAATGACTACGCCGCTGTTCCAGAAGTGGTAAGAGAGAGAGTCCGACATCTCCTGATCAAGGAATGCCAGCAGACGATCGCGGGTGTTAATCAGATCAACTTTGACGTTCAGGCCACGAAAAATAGATGCATATTCACAGCCAATTACGCCCGCACCATAAATAATGACATGGCCCGGTTCGTGGTGCAGGTTGAGGATAGAGTCAGAGTCATAAACGCGGGGATGGGTAAAGTCGACATCGTCAGGATGATAAGGTCGTGAACCGCAGGCAATAACAAACTTCTCTGCCGTCAGCGTCTCACGCGTGCCATCGGGTTGCTCAATCTCAATGGTATTGGCATCTACAAAATGCGCATCACCCTGATAAAGCTCACAGCGGTTACGCTCGTAGAAGCCCTGACGCATGGCTGTCTGCTGGCTGATCACATTTTCAGTGTGATTGAGAATGTCGGCGAAAGAGGAGCGAAGCAGTCGGGTATGGTCGCTGTAGAGCGGGTTCTGGTTGAATTCAATAATGCGACTGACGGCGTGGCGAAGGGCTTTAGAAGGGATGGTGCCCCAGTGCGTACAACCGCCGCCGATGTTGTGGTAGCGTTCGATCACGGCGATGCGCGCTCCCTGTTTTACCAGCCCCATCGCCGCCCCTTCACCGCCGGGCCCTGAGCCAATCACAATGGCATCGTAATCGTAAGACTTTTGCATACCGATACGTCCTATTATTTATACATTTTTACAACGAGATTCTAACATCTCGTCGCGCACTTCTGAATTCTATCAGCGATTTTCATCACATTTTGACAAAGAGTGAGGTTCACAGGCGGTGACAAAGATTGCCAATCTGTACGCTGAAAATTTTGTTATAGTGCCCACTCAATACCGCTAAAGGCAGAGAGCATGGGCGTCAGAGCGCAACAAAAAGAACGTACACGACGTACACTGATTGAAGCAGCTTTCAGTCAGCTCAGCGCCGAACGCAGTTTTACCAGTCTGAGTTTGCGGGAAGTCGCCCGTGAAGCGGGAATAGCACCTACCTCTTTTTATCGTCATTTTAAGGATGTTGATGAGCTTGGTCTGACGATGGTGGATGAAAGCGGACTGATGCTGCGACAGCTGATGCGTCAGGCGCGCCAGCGTATCGCCAAAGGTGGCAGCATCATTAAAACGTCGGTGGCGACCTTTATGGAGTTCATCGGCAACAACCCCAACGCTTTTCGCCTGTTACTGCGTGAACGTTCCGGTACCTCTGCCGCTTTTCGTGCCGCCGTGGCGCGTGAAATTCAGCACTTCATCGCTGAACTGGCCGATTATCTTGAGGTCGAAAATCGCATGCCGCGTAGTTTTACCGAAGCGCAGGCTGAAGCGATGGTGACCATTGTTTTCAGCGCCGGTGCAGAAGCACTGGATGTTGATGCTGAGCAGCGACGTAAGCTTGAGGATCGGCTGGTGCTGCAGCTGCGTATGATCGCCAAAGGCGCTTATTACTGGTATCGCCGTGAGCAGGAACGACTGGCGGTTACCCTGGAAAAACCCGAAGAGCAATAAGTAAGGATCCGTCCATGACCCACCCAGGTATGCGCGATAAAAGCACTCTGGCACTGGCTTTTATTACCGGCTTAGCGATTAACGGCTCGTTTTCTGTGCTGTTCAGCGCTTTTGTTCCCTTTTCGATTTTTCCGCTGATTGCGCTGGGTCTGGCGGCCTGGTGTCTGCATCAGCGTTATCTCAACACCAACATGCCGGACGGCATGCCAGGTCTGGCGGCGGCGTTTTTCCTGCTGGGGATTCTGGTGTATAGCGCGCTGGTGCGGGCGGAATACCCGGACATTGGCTCCAACTTTGTTCCTACCGTTCTGATGGTGGCGCTGGTGTTCTGGATTGCGACGCGATTTAAGCGCAAGCGTAATCAGTAGGAATATCATCAGGAATATAAAAAAACGGGAACCTCAGGGTTCCCGTTTTTGTTACGCTTTACGCGTCAGCAGAACGCCGCATTCCATATGGTGGGTATAGGGGAACTGATCAAACAGCGCCAGCCGCGTTACCTCATGCGTTTCTGACAGCGTCTGCAGATTGTCGCTCAGGGTTTGCGGATTGCAGGAGATGTAAAGGATACGCGGATAGGCCTGCACCATTTTCACCGTCTCTTCATCCAGTCCGCTGCGGGGCGGATCGACAAAAATCGTCTCGCATTCGTAGCTTGTCAGGTCAATCCCTTCCAGACGATTAAAGCTGCGTACGCCATTCATCGCCTGCGTAAACTCTTCCGCTGCCATGCGAATGATCTGCACGTTATCAATCTGGTTGACGGCAATGTTGTATTGCGCCGAGGCAACAGAGGGTTTGGCGATTTCAGTCGCCAGCACGCGGCGGAAATTACGCGCCAGCGCCAGCGAGAAGTTACCATTGCCGCAATAAAGCTCCAGCAGATCACCCTGGGAATCCTGCGTCACATCCAGCGCCCACTCCAGCATCTGAATATTCATCGCCGCGTTAGGCTGGGTAAAACTGTTCTCGACCTGACGATAGATAATCTCACGACCCGCCACGGGCAGACATTCGTCTACATAGTCGCGATCCAGACAGACTTTGGTTTTGGTCGCACGGCCAATCAGCTGCACATGCAGCCCTTCCGCGCGCAGCTGGTCACGCAGCGCCACGGCTGCCTGCTGCCACTCATCATCCAGTTTGCGGTGATAGAGCAGCGAAATCACAATCTGATTGCTCAGGGTCGACAGATAGTCGATCTGGAACAGTTTATGACGCAGGGTACGGTTATCACGGATCGCGGCGATCATCTTTGGCATTAGCTGATTGATCAGCTGGCTGGCCGCCGGGAACTGATCAACACGGATCCGCTCGCGTGTCTGCTGATCAAAAATGATGTGGTAGATATCATCGCCGTCGTGCCACAGGCGGAATTCGGCGCGCATCCGATAGTGGCTGACCGGTGAACGGAACACCTCCACGTCGGGCGCAGCAAACGGCGTCATCATCGTCTCTAAACGACTGACTTTTTCCGCCAGCTGTGCGTCATAGTCTTCAATGGGGAGATGTTCGGGTGTCATGAGCAATCCTGATTAATAGCTTACCAGCGGGCGATTGTAGGCATTCACTTGCTGATGTCCAGTCCTGCAGCGAGAAGATATTTAGCAGTCTGGACTTCCGTATCTCCACTCCGTAGACTGCAAGCACCGGCCTCAAGCCTGAGTTACCAGGGAATCCAGTGTGAATCTGGAGCTGACGCGCAGCGGTAAGGAATGTCGTGATGTGTGCAAGTGCAGACACTGTCCTGCGGGATGGGAAGTCATCATCACTTATGGTTCCCAGCCCGAAGACCTGCCGGTGTAACGTCGCTACTCGTTCAATCATCGCGTTCTATTGATTGTCGGCCCGCGGCATCCTGCTTCGTCTTATGGATGCGATTAAAAATGACTAAAAAAACTGCATCGCTGTTCGCGCTGAGCGCAACGGCGATTTCCCTCTGGACGCAAAACGGTTTTGCGCAGGGAAATGATGATACGCAAATCGTTACCGCCAACCGTTTTGCTGAACCCGTTTCAGGTGTGCTGGCACCGACCACCGTCGTCACGCGAGATGAGATTGATCGCTGGCAGGCCAAAAGTCTGACGGATGTGATGCGCCGCCTGCCGGGTGTCGATGTCGCACAGAATGGCGGATTGGGGCAGCAGAGTTCACTGTTTATCCGGGGAACCGAGTCCCGACATGTGCTGATCCTGATTGATGGTATCCGGCTTAATCAGGCGGGTATCAGCGGTTCGTCTGACCTCAGCCAGATCCCTCTGTCGCTGGTGCAGCGCATCGAATATGTTCGCGGCGCGCGGTCTGCGGTTTACGGTTCTGATGCGATTGGCGGCGTGGTGAATATCATCACAGGTCGATCGCAACCGGGCACCACGCTGACGGCTGGCATGGGGTCAAATGGTTATCAGACATACGATGGTTCCACCCAGCAGAAACTGAGTGATGCGACAAAGCTGACCCTGGCTGGCAACTACACCTATACCAAAGGGTATGACGTGGTGGCGGGCTATCCCAATGACTATGGTCCGGCGCAGCACGATCGCGACGGCTTCATGAGCAAAACGTTGTATGGCAACCTTGAGCATCAGTTCAGCGATGAGCTCAGTGGTTTTGTGCGCGGCTACGGATTTGATAACCGCACCGCCTACGACGGTTCATATACCTACGATAATAATTCCAATATTATCGGGCTGGCGGATACCCGCCAGCTCTACAGCCAGACCTGGGACACCGGGTTACGCTTCAATCGTGACTTCTACTCTACCCAGCTCATCGCCAGTTATGGCCATACCAAAGACATCAACTATGATCCACGCAATGGCCGCTACGGTGCCGCGTCCACCTTTGATGATGTCACCCAGTACAATCTGCAGTGGGGCAACACCGTGCAGGTGGGGCAGGGCGCCGTCAGCGCCGGTGTCGACTGGCAGAAAGAGACGACCGAGCCGGGCACGAACTATCTGTCAGAGAGCTATGAGCAGCGTAACACCGGCCTCTACCTGACCGGCCAGCAGCAGGTTGGCAGCGTCACCCTTGAAGGTGCGATACGCGGTGACGACAACAATCAGTTCGGCTGGCATAACACCTGGCAGACGGCGGCGTCATGGGAGTTCATCTCTGGTTACCGCGCATTCGCCTCTTATGGCACTGCTTTTAAAGCACCGAATCTGTCGCAGGTTTACAGTCCGTTTTATGGTAATCGCGACCTCGACCCGGAAAAAAGTAAGCAGTGGGAAGGCGGTTTTGAAGGCCTGAGCGGGCCGGTAAACTGGCGCGTGTCGGGCTATCGCAATGACATTGATAACCTGATTGAAGGCGATCCGCAGACCTTCCGCTACTACAACATTGAGCAGGCGCGTATTAAAGGCGTTGAAGCCACCGCCGGATTTGATACCGGGCCGCTGACGCATCAGCTCTCTTATGATTATGTTGATGCGCGGGATGGCAGCACCGATCAGCCCCTCATTCGCCGGGCTAAGCAGCAGGTGAAGTATCAGCTCGACTGGACGCTGTATGAGTTTGACTGGTCCGTCACCTACCATTATCTGGGCGACCGTTATGATACCGACTTTAACAGCACGCCCAGCCGACGCGCGAAGTTAGGGGGAGTGAGCCTGTGGGATCTCGCCGTCTCATATCCGGTCACTTCACAACTCACGGTTCGTGGTAGAATTGCCAACCTGTTCGATAAAGATTACGAGACAGTGTATGGCTATCAGACTCCAGGACGAGAGTATTACCTCAGCGGCAGCTACAACTTCTGATTTGCGCCCTACCGTGCTGGTGTTTGATTCCGGCGTCGGTGGACTTTCTGTCTATGACGAGGTCCGTCAGCTATTGCCGGACCTGCATTATCTCTATGCCTTCGATAACGCGGGCTTCCCATACGGTGAGAAAAGCGAAACCTTCATCGTGGAGCGGGTAGTCGCTATCGTTGAGGCTATTACGCAGCGCTATCCTCTCTCATTGGTCATCATCGCCTGTAATACGGCCAGCACGGTTTCATTACCCGCTTTACGTGAACGCTTTGCGTTTCCTGTGGTGGGGGTGGTGCCGGCAATTAAACCGGCCGCGCGCCTGACGCGTAATGGCGTGGTGGGATTACTGGCAACGCGGGCTACGGTGCGCCGTCCTTATACTCATGAGCTGGTGTCGCAGTTTGCCGGCTCCTGCAACATTGAGATGCTGGGATCGGCCGAGCTGGTGGAGCTGGCAGAAGCGAAGTTGCACGGTGAGGAAGTTGCACTGGACGAGGTGCGCCGCATTGTCCAGCCGTGGCTGCGGATGGCTGAGCCACCGGATACGGTCGTCTTAGGCTGTACGCATTTTCCTTTACTGCGCGAAGAGCTGCAGCAGGTGTTGCCTGAAGGAACGCGTCTGATTGATTCCGGTGCGGCAATCGCCCGACGTACCGTCTGGCTGCTGGAGCATGAATCGCCAGAAGTGCACTCCTCTCAGCAGAATGTCGCATTCTGTACGGCGCTGGATGGCGAAGCGGTACAATTATCACCCGTTTTGCAGCGTTATGGCTTCCCGTTGCTCGAAAAACTGGCGCTTTAGCGGCTTTTAGCTGAAAAAATCAGCACTCGGAATTTTATTTGAAATTAGCACTTGTCAGCCTCCGAGAACTCCCTATAATGCGCCTCCACTGACACGGCACAACGGCTTACGAAGCGCCGGGTTGAGTAGGTTCGAAATCATACGAACCAGTGAGTTAAGCGAAAATAAATGCTTGACTGACAATGCGGAAAGCGTAATATACGCAGCCCGCGCCGCTGTAAATCGCGGCATGCTCTTTAACAATTTATCAGACAATCTGTGTGGGCACTCGCAGGATTGATATCAGCGTCTCAGGACGCAAAAAATATCAAAGCCTCACGAGTGAACACATAATGAAATTCATTATGACGTTTTACAGATGAGCACCGCTTAACTTGTTTAAGCAAATCAAACTTAAATTGAAGAGTTTGATCATGGCTCAGATTGAACGCTGGCGGCAGGCCTAACACATGCAAGTCGGACGGTAGCACAGAGAGCTTGCTCTTGGGTGACGAGTGGCGGACGGGTGAGTAATGTCTGGGGATCTGCCCGATAGAGGGGGATAACTACTGGAAACGGTGGCTAATACCGCATAACGTCGCAAGACCAAAGAGGGGGACCTTCGGGCCTCTCACTATCGGATGAACCCAGATGGGATTAGCTAGTAGGCGGGGTAATGGCCCACCTAGGCGACGATCCCTAGCTGGTCTGAGAGGATGACCAGCCACACTGGAACTGAGACACGGTCCAGACTCCTACGGGAGGCAGCAGTGGGGAATATTGCACAATGGGCGCAAGCCTGATGCAGCCATGCCGCGTGTATGAAGAAGGCCTTCGGGTTGTAAAGTACTTTCAGCGGGGAGGAAGGCGGTGCGGTTAATAACCGCATCGATTGACGTTACCCGCAGAAGAAGCACCGGCTAACTCCGTGCCAGCAGCCGCGGTAATACGGAGGGTGCAAGCGTTAATCGGAATTACTGGGCGTAAAGCGCACGCAGGCGGTCTGTTAAGTCAGATGTGAAATCCCCGGGCTTAACCTGGGAACTGCATTTGAAACTGGCAGGCTTGAGTCTTGTAGAGGGGGGTAGAATTCCAGGTGTAGCGGTGAAATGCGTAGAGATCTGGAGGAATACCGGTGGCGAAGGCGGCCCCCTGGACAAAGACTGACGCTCAGGTGCGAAAGCGTGGGGAGCAAACAGGATTAGATACCCTGGTAGTCCACGCCGTAAACGATGTCGACTTGGAGGTTGTGCCCTTGAGGCGTGGCTTCCGGAGCTAACGCGTTAAGTCGACCGCCTGGGGAGTACGGCCGCAAGGTTAAAACTCAAATGAATTGACGGGGGCCCGCACAAGCGGTGGAGCATGTGGTTTAATTCGATGCAACGCGAAGAACCTTACCTACTCTTGACATCCACGGAATTCGGCAGAGATGCCTTAGTGCCTTCGGGAACCGTGAGACAGGTGCTGCATGGCTGTCGTCAGCTCGTGTTGTGAAATGTTGGGTTAAGTCCCGCAACGAGCGCAACCCTTATCCTTTGTTGCCAGCGATTCGGTCGGGAACTCAAAGGAGACTGCCGGTGATAAACCGGAGGAAGGTGGGGATGACGTCAAGTCATCATGGCCCTTACGAGTAGGGCTACACACGTGCTACAATGGCGCATACAAAGAGAAGCGACCTCGCGAGAGCAAGCGGACCTCACAAAGTGCGTCGTAGTCCGGATCGGAGTCTGCAACTCGACTCCGTGAAGTCGGAATCGCTAGTAATCGTGGATCAGAATGCCACGGTGAATACGTTCCCGGGCCTTGTACACACCGCCCGTCACACCATGGGAGTGGGTTGCAAAAGAAGTAGGTAGCTTAACCTTCGGGAGGGCGCTTACCACTTTGTGATTCATGACTGGGGTGAAGTCGTAACAAGGTAACCGTAGGGGAACCTGCGGTTGGATCACCTCCTTACCTGAAGATACCTTCCGGCGCAGTGTCCACACAGATTGTCTGATAAAAAGTAACGAGCAGAAAAAACCTCTACAGGCTTGTAGCTCAGGTGGTTAGAGCGCACCCCTGATAAGGGTGAGGTCGGTGGTTCAAGTCCACTCAGGCCTACCAAATTCGCACTCACGCTGCGTTATGTCTCCGGCTCGCATAGTTCACTATGCTTCGCGGAAACATGCCTTGCCTGAGCACGAATTGCATTTCTCACGAAGTGTACTCGGTTGAGTGGTAGTAGTGGTCTCTGCAGTAACTGTATGGGGCTATAGCTCAGCTGGGAGAGCGCCTGCCTTGCACGCAGGAGGTCAGCGGTTCGATCCCGCTTAGCTCCACCATACCGTTTTAACTGTTTTTTCTGAATACTTCAGAGCGTACCGGCAACGGTGTGCTGCGAAGTATTATGCTCTTTAACAATCCGGAACAAGCTGAAAATTGAAACGACGTGTCGTTTTCATTCTCCGTAATAAGAATGAAAAATACGATGCGTTCGAGTCTCTCAAATGCTTGCAGCTTACAGCGTTGAAAAACGCCTGTGGGTTGTGAGGTTAAGCGACTAAGCGTACACGGTGGATGCCCAGGCAGTCAGAGGCGATGAAGGACGTGCTAATCTGCGTAAAGCGACGGTAAGGTGATATGAACCGCTACAGCCGTCGATGTCCGAATGGGGAAACCCGGTGCACTCTGTGCATCATTGCAGCATGAATACATAGTGCTGCAAGGCGAACCGGGGGAACTGAAACATCTAAGTACCCCGAGGAAAAGAAATCAACCGAGATTCCCCCAGTAGCGGCGAGCGAACGGGGAGCAGCCCAGAGCCTGAATCAGCATGTGTGTTAGTGGAAGCGTCTGGAAAGTCGCAGGGTACAGGGTGATACTCCCGTACACAAAAGCACATATGCTGTGAGCTCGATGAGTAAGGCGGGACACGTGGTATCCTGTCTGAATATGGGGGGACCATCCTCCAAGGCTAAATACTCCTGACTGACCGATAGTGAACCAGTACCGTGAGGGAAAGGCGAAAAGAACCCCGGCGAGGGGAGTGAAACAGAACCTGAAACCGTGTACGTACAAGCAGTGGGAGCCTTCTTTATGGGGGTGACTGCGTACCTTTTGTATAATGGGTCAGCGACTTATATTCTGTAGCAAGGTTAACCGTATAGGGGAGCCGCAGGGAAACCGAGTCTTAACTGGGCGTTAAGTTGCAGGGTATAGACCCGAAACCCGGTGATCTAGCCATGGGCAGGTTGAAGGTTGGGTAACACTAACTGGAGGACCGAACCGACTAATGTTGAAAAATTAGCGGATGACCTGTGGCTGGGGGTGAAAGGCCAATCAAACCGGGAGATAGCTGGTTCTCCCCGAAAGCTATTTAGGTAGCGCCTCGTGAACTCATCTCCGGGGGTAGAGCACTGTTTCGGCTAGGGGGCCATCCCGGCTTACCAACCCGATGCAAACTGCGAATACCGGAGAATGTTATCACGGGAGACACACGGCGGGTGCTAACGTCCGTCGTGAAGAGGGAAACAACCCAGACCGCCAGCTAAGGTCCCAAAGTCATGGTTAAGTGGGAAACGATGTGGGAAGGCACAGACAGCCAGGATGTTGGCTTAGAAGCAGCCATCATTTAAAGAAAGCGTAATAGCTCACTGGTCGAGTCGGCCTGCGCGGAAGATGTAACGGGGCTAAACCATGCACCGAAGCTGCGGCAGCGACGCTTAGGCGTTGTTGGGTAGGGGAGCGTTCTGTAAGCCGTCGAAGGTGTGCTGTGAGGCATGCTGGAGGTATCAGAAGTGCGAATGCTGACATAAGTAACGATAAAGCGGGTGAAAAGCCCGCTCGCCGGAAGACCAAGGGTTCCTGTTCAACGTTAATCGGAGCAGGGTGAGTCGACCCCTAAGGCGAGGCCGAAAGGCGTAGTCGATGGGAAACAGGTTAATATTCCTGTACTCGGTGTTACTGCGAAGGGGGGACGGAGAAGGCTATATCAGCCGGGCGACGGTTGTCCCGGTTTAAGCGTGTAGGCGGAGGGTCCAGGTAAATCCGGTCCCTTATTAACGCTGAGGCGTGACGACGAGGCACTACGGTGCTGAAGTGATAAATGCCCAGCTTCCAGGAAAAGCCTCTAAGCATCAGGTAACACAGAATCGTACCCCAAACCGACACAGGTGGTCAGGTAGAGAATACCAAGGCGCTTGAGAGAACTCGGGTGAAGGAACTAGGCAAAATGGTGCCGTAACTTCGGGAGAAGGCACGCTGGCGCGTAGGTGGAGGGATTTACTCCCCGAGCCGAAGCCAGTCGAAGATACCAGCTGGCTGCAACTGTTTATTAAAAACACAGCACTGTGCAAACACGAAAGTGGACGTATACGGTGTGACGCCTGCCCGGTGCCGGAAGGTTAATTGATGGGGTTATCCGCAAGGAGAAGCTCTTGATCGAAGCCCCGGTAAACGGCGGCCGTAACTATAACGGTCCTAAGGTAGCGAAATTCCTTGTCGGGTAAGTTCCGACCTGCACGAATGGCGTAATGATGGCCAGGCTGTCTCCACCCGAGACTCAGTGAAATTGAACTCGCTGTGAAGATGCAGTGTACCCGCGGCAAGACGGAAAGACCCCGTGAACCTTTACTACAGCTTGACACTGAACATTGAGCCTTGATGTGTAGGATAGGTGGGAGGCTTTGAAGCGCGGACGCCAGTCTGCGTGGAGCCAACCTTGAAATACCACCCTTTAATGTTTGATGTTCTAACGTAGGCCCGTGATCCGGGCTGCGGACAGTGTCTGGTGGGTAGTTTGACTGGGGCGGTCTCCTCCTAAAGAGTAACGGAGGAGCACGAAGGTCAGCTAATCACGGTCGGACATCGTGAGGTTAGTGCAATGGCATAAGCTGGCTTGACTGCGAGAGTGACGGCTCGAGCAGGTGCGAAAGCAGGTCATAGTGATCCGGTGGTTCTGAATGGAAGGGCCATCGCTCAACGGATAAAAGGTACTCCGGGGATAACAGGCTGATACCGCCCAAGAGTTCATATCGACGGCGGTGTTTGGCACCTCGATGTCGGCTCATCACATCCTGGGGCTGAAGTAGGTCCCAAGGGTACGGCTGTTCGCCGTTTAAAGTGGTACGCGAGCTGGGTTTAGAACGTCGTGAGACAGTTCGGTCCCTATCTGCCGTGGGCGCTGGAGAATTGAGGGGGGTTGCTCCTAGTACGAGAGGACCGGAGTGAACGCACCACTGGTGTTCGGGTTGTCATGCCAATGGCATTGCCCGGTAGCTAAGTGCGGAAAAGATAAGTGCTGAAAGCATCTAAGCACGAAACTTGCCCCGAGATGAGTTCTCCCTGACTCCTTGAGAGTCCTGAAGGGACGTTGAAGACGACGACGTTGATAGGCCGGGTGTGTAAGCGCAGCGATGCGTTGAGCTAACCGGTACTAATGACCCGTGAGGCTTAACCTTACAACGCCAGAGGCGTTTTTGAGAGACAGATTTTCAGCTTATTCCGGATAAAATTAGCGGAAACGAAAGATTTTGCGGCGTGACGAGGCGCAGAGCGAAGACATCAGCGGGAGCATACTGAAGTATGTGACCGGTGTGGCTGAGCGATGGCAACGCGGTCATGGCGTGAAAGGTTCGTTTCGTGCACCAAGATTTGCCTGGCGGCTTTAGCGCGGTGGTCCCACCTGACCCCATGCCGAACTCAGAAGTGAAACGCCGTAGCGCCGATGGTAGTGTGGGGTCTCCCCATGCGAGAGTAGGGAACTGCCAGGCATCAAATTTGTTCCTTTTCCTCTGACAGGGAAAATAACGGGAACAGACGGTTATCAGCCGGTTGCTGATAAGCGTGAAAGAATCGGTGGAGCGGTAGTTCAGTTGGTTAGAATACCTGCCTGTCACGCAGGGGGTCGCGGGTTCGAGCCCCGTCCGTTCCGCCACCCTATTAGGGGCGTAGTTCAATTGGTAGAGCACCGGTCTCCAAAACCGGGTGTTGGGGGTTCGAGTCCCTCCGCCCCTGCCAGAAAACGATCCTTTGCTTCGGCAAAGGATTTTTTTTTGCCTTCAGAAAGGCAAAAAAGAAGAACCAGCTAAATCTAACTGGTCTCATCTCTTCCCTGCTTGCTTCTCTACCTGCCAATCTTTAGCTGTTTTGCCTCACCAGAATCGGGAATTTAAGCAACTGACGGATATGCGCCTGCTGATCGCTGTTCTGCAACCAGACAGCATAGAGCGGACGAACGGCGACGGGCGTATCCGGAATCACCATCAACTCACTGTAAACACTTTGCCAGAAGTCAGGCAGGAACGCGCACGCGCCGGTGGTATGCAGCAGTTCGCGGGTAACATGCGCCGACGTGGTGGTCAGTACTGGCACATCATCCGCCCCGGAAAGATAACTCTGATGCTGATGAAAATCTGCTCCCCATTCCAGTTTAATGTAATCATATTTTTCGCGTTTCTCGCTTTGCCGGGCGCAGAACAGTGCCAGCGAGATATGACCAATTTGCTGACTGGTTAACTCATCCATTTTAGGCGCTTCAGTGGTGATCAACAGATCCAGCTGGCGTTCATGGAGCTGCTTAACCAGCAGATGTCGTTGTGCCACGCGCGCTTCTAAATGCAGGCTTTCACGATTCTCATACAGCGTCTGTAGCCACGGCGTCAGATAGGCCTCCCATAGCGATGCACTGGCACCGATCGAAAGCTCATGGTGCTGCTGAGTGTGGGAAACCTCCTTCTTCGCCATCATCCAGGTGCTCATCAGGCTTTCAGCATAGGGAAGCAGGCGCTCTCCGGCCGCTGTCAGACGTATGTTATTGCGATGCCGTGTAAAAAGGTTAACGCCAAGCTGATTCTCTAACTGGCGGATGCGAAAACTGACAGCAGATTGCGTGAGGTAAAGTGCTTCTGCAGCACGCCCGAAATGGCGTGTTCTGCTCACTTCCAGGAAAGTTTTCAGTAATTCCGTATCCACAGCGTTCTCCCAAAAAATGTTTGTCGTATAGATTTAAATGTTTTGTTTTACACTCTGTCAAGCCTATCTAATACTCCGCGCCATTAACAGCACGGCATTAGAAAATCAGGAGCGTGTAACATGGCGGAAAGCTTCTCAACAGAGAATCGTTTCTTTGATAACAAACATTACCCGCGTGGTTTCTCACGCCACGGTGACTTTACTATTAAAGAAGCTCAGCTTCTTGAACGCCACGGTTTCGCCTTTAATGAGCTGGATTTATCAAAGCGTGAGCCTGTAACAGAAGAAGAACGTCTGTTTATTGAAGTATGTCGTGGCGTGCGTGAGCCGCAAACGGAAGCCGAACGTGTATGGTCTAAATATATGACCCGCATTAAGCGTCCTAAGCGTTTTCATACGCTGTCCGGCGGTAAACCGCAGATGGACACCGTCGAAGACTTTACCGACAGCGACGATTAACAGAGAAGGGGCGAAAGCCCCTTTTTACTGCAGGCTGTTATGCAGATGAATCATTAAACGATCAATCGTGCGATAACTGACAGCTTCCTGCAGATGATGCCGGCTGATCTCTGCATCTCCCGCCAGATCGGCCACGGTACGCGCCACCTTCAAAATCCGCTGCCATGCCCGTACAGATAAACCCAGTTTCTCTAGTACTGACTCCAGCCACTCCGCATCCTCCTTAGCCGGCTGACACCAGCGCATTATCTCCGCATTGTTTAAATGCGCATTAATTTTGCCTGCACGGGTCAGCTGAATCTCCCGCGCTGCGACCACCCGATGACGAACCTGTCCAGACGTTTCTGCTACAGGGCGTTGACCGCTAAGCATTCCACCAGGAAGTAGCGGCACCTCCAGCGAAAGATCAAAACGATCGAGAAAAGGGCCGGACAGCTTGCTGAGATAACGCAGCACCTGCTGAGGTGAGGTGCGGTTATGCTGTCCCTGATAATGTCCGGTTGGACTTGGGTTCATCGCAGCAATCAGCTGAAATCGTGCCGGATAGGTGACTTTTGCGCGGGCACGTGAAATAGCGATGACCCCCGACTCTAATGGCTCGCGCAAAGAGTCCAGCACCTTGCGATCAAATTCCGGCAACTCATCCAGAAATAGCACGCCGTTATGCGCCAGTGAGATCTCGCCGGGGCGTGGCAGCGATCCACCCCCAATCAATGCATAGAGAGATGCGCTATGGTGAGGCGACCTGAAAGGCCGGGTACGCCATTGTCGGTGCAGAGTACTGCTATTGTTCACCAGGCTGGCGATTGCCGCGCATTCCAGTGCTTCCTGATCGGTTAAAGAAGGCATAATGCCGGGCAGCCGGGTGGCTAGCATGGTTTTACCCGTACCTGGCGGGCCAATCAGCAACAGGTTATGCCCGCCAGCCGCCGTGATCTCCAGCGCTCTGCGTCCCTGTTCCTGACCAATAATATCTGCGAGATCGTCAGCAGGTGGATTGCCCTGATGCTCAGGAGACTGGGCTGTCGGTAACGTGAGTTCATTGCGCAGAAAAGTGCATACATCGCTGAGGTGAGAGGCGACCAGCGATGATCCCTGAAGGATGAGTCCGGCATCCGCCTCATTCTCAGCAGAGAGAACCAGCTGTCGTCCAGCCTGAATTGCCACCATGGCCGCCGGAATCGCGCCCTGTACACCGCACAGCGCGCCGTCGAGCGCCAGTTCACCCAGAAACTCATAGTGCGTCAGCTTGTCGGCAGGAAGCTGCTCAGAGGCGACCAGAATGGCGATCGCCATAGGTAAGTCATACCGTCCGCCCTCTTTGGGTAAGTCAGCTGGAGCCAGATTGATGGTGACGCGCTTTGCAGGGAAGGTGAAACCGCTGTTGATAATGGCGCTACGTACCCGCTCACGCGCTTCTTTGACCGTGGTTTCCGGCAGGCCTACCAGGGTTAAGGCAGGCAGGCCGTTACTGATATGTGCCTCAATGGTCACCAGCGGGGCTTCCACCCCCAGTGCTGCCCGGGTCAGAACTTTTGACAATGACATACTCGCTCCTTGTTGCCGTCAGTCTGGTGACTGCATCAAAGAAAAGCGAGCACAGCATCAGCACAGTTCGGGCCATCGCACACCCCATCGAAAGTTGTTTCATGGCGTTTTAAAACGCTGCGCGACAGTACGCAAATTCATCGAAATATTATTACGTCCCTGAAGTGATGAATAATTATCATTATGTAATTATTTCTTGTATTACAGATTGATAGGCCTTGATTCAGCGCCACAAGCTAAAATAAATCTGTAAAAAAAGTTGTGTCATGCCCCCTGACTATGATAACTCTGTAGGTATTACTTCGAACACGAAAAAGAATTGAACAACACATGAAAGCCCTTCTACAAGTGATTAGCCTGGTCGTGATTAGCGTGGTGGTGGTTATTAACCTACCGTGCGGGGCAACGCTTGGAGAAAGAAAGGCTTAAAAATCAAGCCTCGAATCCGAAAAAACCCCCGCACCGAAAGGTCCGGGGGTTTTTTTTTCGACCCGAGGAAATATCAGTAAATCCACAAGGAACAAACAATGAACAGTAGCATAAAATTCTGTTGTTCCGGTCAGGACACAGGAGAATAGCGATGACAGGTGCACAGTGGGTAGTTCAGGCTTTACGCGCGCAGGGTGTTGATACCGTATTTGGTTACCCGGGCGGCGCCATTATGCCGGTATACGACGCGCTTTATGATGGCGGCGTGGAACACCTACTGTGTCGTCACGAGCAGGGCGCTGTGATGGCGGCAATCGGCTATGCCCGTTCCACCGGCAAAACCGGCGTCTGTATCGCCACTTCTGGTCCTGGCGCGACTAACCTGATCACCGGTCTGGCAGATGCCATGATGGATTCAGTGCCGGTTGTGGCGGTAACGGGTCAGGTCACCTCGGCCTTTATCGGCACCGATGCCTTCCAGGAGATCGACGTACTCGGACTCTCACTGGCCTGCACCAAGCACAGCTTCCTGGTGGAATCGCTGGATGAGCTGCCGGCCATCATGGCGGAAGCTTTTGCGCTGGCGCAGTCAGGCCGTCCTGGCCCGGTACTGGTTGATATCCCGAAAGATATTCAGATTGCACAGGGTGAACCTACGCCGCATCTGGTTCCGGTTGAAGAAGGAAATGCGCTGCCGCATCAGGCGATTGACCAGGCACGTGCACTGATGGCGCAGGCCAGAAAGCCCATGCTCTACGTTGGCGGCGGTGTTGGTCTGGCGCAGGCGGTTCCGGCACTGCGCAAGCTGGCAGAAGAGACCGGCATCCCGGCAGTTGCTACTCTGAAGGGACTGGGCAGTGTGGACCCACACAGTGACGTCTATCTCGGTATGCTGGGGATGCATGGTACCAAAGCCGCTAACCTGGCCGTACAGGCGTGTGACCTGCTGATCGCAGTCGGTGCCCGTTTCGACGACCGCGTCACCGGCAAGCTGGATACTTTCGCACCGCACGCCAGCGTGATTCATCTCGATATCGACCCCGCTGAATTAAACAAATTACGTCGCGCTCATGTCTCTCTGCAGGGCGATCTTAACGAACTGCTGCCCGCCCTGAGTCAGCCTTTATCTATCAACGCCTGGCGTGATGAGGTGCAGGCACTGAAAGCCAGCCATACATGGCGCTACGACCATCCGGGCGACGCGATCTATGCGCCGCTGCTGCTGAAGCAGCTTTCCGATCGCAAACCGGCCAATGCCGTCGTCACCACTGATGTTGGTCAGCACCAGATGTGGACAGCGCAACATATGTATTTCAGCGCGCCGGAGAACTTCATCACCTCCAGCGGTTTAGGCACCATGGGCTTTGGTTTACCGGCTGCCATTGGCGCGCAGGTTGCACGTCCGGACGATACGGTGATCTGTGTCTCGGGCGATGGCTCCATCATGATGAACATCCAGGAGCTGGGCACCATCAAGCGCGGCAGGCTGCCGGTCAAAATCGTACTGATGGATAACCAGCGTCTGGGTATGGTGCGCCAGTGGCAGCAGCTGTTTTTCGATGGTCGCTACAGTGAAACTAACCTGTCCGACAATCCCGACTTCCTCACGCTGGCCAGCGCATTCAACATTCCTGGCCAGCGCATTACCCGTAAAGATCAGGTCGACGACGCCCTTGATGCTCTGCTGAACAGCGAAGGTCCTTACTTCCTGCATGTTGCAATTGATGAGCATGAAAACGTCTGGCCACTGGTACCGCCGGGTGCCAGCAATGCAAACATGATGGAGAAAACCGTATGAACCAGCATCAATTGTCTATCGAAGCCCGTTTCCGCCCTGAAATATTAGAGCGCATTTTACGCGTCGTGCGTCACCGCGGTTTTCAGGTCTGTTCTATGAACATGGCCTCAGTCGCCAACGCAGAAAACATTAATATTGAAATGACCGTTGCCAGCCAGCGCTCCGTCGATTTACTGTCTTCGCAGTTAAGTAAATTGATCGACGTTGCATGCGTTCAGATTCAACAACAGACAACACAACAAATCCGCGCGTAGCCGCGAGAGGGAATAACAATGAGCACGAAGAAAGCAGACTTTATTTGGTTCAATGGCGAGATGGTTAAGTGGGAAGAAGCGAAGGTCAGCGTCATGTCCCACGCCTTGCACTACGGTACGTCGGTATTTGAAGGCGTCCGCTGCTACGACTCTCACAAAGGACCGGTTGTGTTCCGTCATCGTGAACACATGCAACGTCTGCACGACTCCGCCAAAATCTACCGCTTCCCGATTAAAAGCAGCGTTGATGAGCTGATGGAAGCGTGCCGCGAAGTCATCCGCGTGAACAAACTGAAAAGTGCTTATATCCGTCCGCTGGCCTTTGTCGGCGACGTGGGCCTGGGCGTGAACCCGCCAGACGGCTTCACGACTGACGTGATCATTGCTGCGTTCCCGTGGGGTGCGTACCTGGGCGCTGAAGCGCTGGAGAACGGCATTGATGCCATGGTCTCTTCATGGAACCGTGTTGCGCCAAACACTCTGCCAACTGCTGCTAAAGCGGGTGGTAACTACCTCTCCTCACTGCTGGTGGGCAGCGAAGCCCGTCGTCACGGCTATCAGGAAGGCATTGCGCTGGATACTAATGGCCTGATCTCAGAAGGTGCAGGCGAAAACCTGTTTGAAGTTAAAGATGGCGTGCTCTATACCCCGCCATTTACCTCTTCGGCACTGCCGGGCATCACCCGCGATGCGATCATCACGCTGGCGCGTGATATGGGCATTGAAGTGCGTGAGCAGACTCTGTCGCGTGAATCTCTCTATCTGGCTGACGAAGTCTTTATGTCTGGCACCGCAGCAGAAATCACACCGGTGCGCAGCGTTGACCGCATTCAGGTGGGCGAAGGCAAATGTGGTCCGGTCACCAAACGTGTCCAGCAGGCCTTCTTTGGTCTGTTCACGGGCGAAACCGAAGACAAGTGGGGCTGGTTAGATCCGGTTAACCCATAATCAGATACAGCGCGGGCGTCATCTGACGTCCGCGAGCTAATTCTTACTGGAGTAAATAGAGCATGCCTAAGTACCGTTCCGCCACTACCACCCACGGCCGCAATATGGCGGGTGCCCGTGCCTTATGGCGCGCGACAGGAATGACCGACGACGATTTCGGCAAGCCGATTATCGCTGTGGTTAACTCATTCACCCAATTTGTCCCGGGCCACGTTCACCTTCGCGATCTGGGTAAACTCGTCGCTGAGCAGATTGAAGCGGCGGGCGGTGTGGCTAAAGAGTTCAACACCATCGCGGTGGATGACGGTATTGCCATGGGTCATGGCGGCATGCTGTATTCACTGCCTTCGCGTGAGCTGATTGCTGACTCGGTCGAGTACATGGTTAACGCGCACTGCGCCGACGCCATGGTCTGCATCTCCAACTGCGATAAAATCACCCCAGGCATGCTGATGGCGTCTCTGCGCCTCAATATCCCGGTGATCTTCGTTTCAGGCGGCCCGATGGAAGCGGGTAAAACCAAGCTTTCTGACCAGATCATCAAGCTGGACCTGGTTGATGCGATGATTCAGGGTGCCAACCCGAACGTCAGCGATGCCGACAGCGATCAGATCGAACGCTCTGCCTGTCCGACCTGCGGCTCCTGTTCCGGTATGTTCACCGCCAACTCGATGAACTGCCTGACCGAAGCACTCGGCCTGTCGCAGCCTGGTAATGGTTCACTGCTGGCCACGCACGCCGATCGCAAAGAGCTGTTCATTAATGCCGGTAAGCGCATCGTCAGCCTGACCAAGCGCTACTATGAGCAGGATGACGTCAACATGCTGCCACGTAACATCGCGAACAAGGCCGCTTTCGAGAACGCCATGATGCTGGATATCGCCATGGGCGGCTCCACCAACACTGTGCTGCACCTGCTGGCGGCGGCACAGGAAGGCGACATCGACTTCAACATCTCCGACATCGATCGCCTGTCACGTAAAGTGCCTCAGCTTTGTAAAGTCGCGCCAAGTACCCCGAAATACCACATGGAAGACGTGCATCGCGCAGGTGGCGTTTTCGCGATTCTGGGCGAGCTGGATCGCGCAGGTCTGTTCGACAGCAGCGCGCGCAACATCCTGCAGCAGACGATGCGTGAAACGCTGGATCAGTACGACATCATGCTGACCAAAGATCAGGCGGTAAAAGATATGTTCCGCGCGGGCCCGGCGGGCATCCGTACTACCCAGGCATTCTCGCAGAACTGCCGCTGGGACACGCTGGATGATGACCGTGCCGAAGGCTGTATCCGCACCCGCGAAAACGCTTACTCACAGGATGGCGGTCTGGCCGTGCTCTACGGCAATATTGCCGAAGATGGCTGTATTGTTAAAACGGCAGGCGTAGACAAAGAGATCCTGACCTTCACCGGTCCGGCCAAAGTCTATGAAAGCCAGGATGACGCAGTAGAAGCGATTCTCGGTGGCAAAGTAGTCGCAGGCGACGTGGTCGTCATCCGCTACGAAGGGCCAAAAGGTGGGCCGGGCATGCAGGAAATGCTCTATCCGACCACCTATCTGAAATCGATGGGCCTGGGCAAAAGCTGTGCACTGATTACCGACGGTCGTTTCTCCGGTGGTACATCAGGCCTCTCTATCGGCCACGCTTCGCCTGAAGCGGCCAACGGCGGCACTATTGCGCTGGTCAAAGATGGCGACACCATTGCAATCGATATCCCTAACCGCGGCATCAAACTCGCTGTGCCGGATAACGAACTGCACGCCCGCCGTGAAGAGCAGCAGGCACGTGGCGATGCGGCGTATACGCCGGTCAATCGTCAGCGTGAAGTCTCCTTTGCGCTGCGTGCTTACGCATTACTCGCGACCAGTGCTGACAAAGGCGCCGTCCGCGATAAGAGCAAGCTGGGAGGCTAACCATGGCCGAGTCTCAACCGCTACCCGACGCGCCATGCGGCGCGGAGTATCTGCGCGCAGTGCTGCGTTCACCGGTGTATGAAGTGGCACAGGTGACGCCGCTGCAGGTTATGGAAAAAATTTCATCGCGTCTTGGCAACACCATTCTGGTGAAGCGGGAGGATCGCCAGCCGGTACACAGTTTCAAGCTGCGCGGTGCCTACGCGATGATTGCCGGTCTGAACGAAGAGCAGAAAGCGCGCGGCGTGGTGACGGCATCAGCCGGTAACCACGCGCAGGGCGTGGCGCTCTCCGCGACGAAGCTGGGCATCAAGTCACTGATTGTGATGCCGCTGGCGACCGCAGACATCAAGGTTGATGCGGTGCGCGCATTTGGCGGTGAGGCTTTTCTGTTTGGGGCCAACTTTGACGAGGCGAAAGCCAAAGCGATAGAGCTCGCTGAACAGCGTGGCTACACCTTCGTGCCGCCGTTTGACCATCCGGCTGTGATTGCCGGACAGGGCACGCTGGCGATGGAGCTGTTGCAGCAGGATGCGCACCTCGACCGGGTCTTTGTCCCGGTAGGTGGCGGCGGTCTGGCCGCGGGCGTTGCGGTGCTGATCAAGCAGCTGATGCCGCAGATCAAAGTCATCGCGGTGGAGTCAGAAGATTCAGCCTGCCTGAAAGCGGCGCTGGACGCCGGTCATCCGGTCGATCTGCCACGCGTCGGGCTGTTTGCCGAAGGGGTGGCGGTTAAGCGGATTGGCAGCGAAACCTTCCGGCTCTGTCAGGCCTACATCGATGACATCATCACCGTCGACAGCGATGCGATTTGCGCTGCGATGAAAGACCTGTTCGAAGATGTTCGTGCCGTGGCGGAGCCGTCTGGCGCGCTGGCGCTGGCGGGCATGAAGAAGTATATCCAGCAGCACGAGATCAAAGGCGAGCGGCTGGCGCATGTCTTGTCCGGTGCCAACGTCAACTTCCACGGTCTGCGTTACGTCTCCGAGCGTTGCGAGCTGGGCGAACAGCGTGAAGCGCTGCTGGCCGTCACTATCCCGGAACAGCAGGGCAGCTTCCTGCGTTTCTGCCAGACGCTGGGCGGACGTTCGATCACCGAGTTCAACTACCGCTACGCGGACGCGGATAAAGCCTGCATCTTTGTTGGTGTACGTCTGACGCGTGGCGTGGAAGAGCGCAGCGAGATCATCAGCGAACTCACCTGCGGTGGTTATCAGGTGGTCGATCTGTCAGATGATGAGATGGCAAAACTGCACGTGCGTTATATGGTGGGCGGACGTCCCTCCAAGCCGCTGCGTGAACGGCTCTTCAGCTTTGAATTCCCGGAGGCACCAGGCGCGTTGCTGAAGTTCCTGCAAACGCTGGGCACCCACTGGAATATCTCGCTGTTTCACTATCGCAGCCATGGCACCGACTACGGTCGTGTGCTGGCGGCTTTTGAACTTGGCAGCGATGAGCCGCGTTTCGAGGAGCATCTCACCGACCTGGGTTACGACTTTCATGACGAAAGCCAGAACCCGGCGTTCCGCTTCTTCCTGTCAGGCCACTGATTACAGCTGGCTCCAGAAAGCACTGATCAGCGGCTCCCCGAGCCGCTTTTTTTGCACGCAGATCCCGAGTTCGAACGGCGCAACCGAGTCAATATTCTCCAGCAACAGCACGCGGTTCCGCACCGGATCCGGACTGTTCTCCAGCACCACATCCGGCAACAGCGCAATACCGCAACCCAGCGCCACCATCGAGACAATCGCTTCATGGCCCGATACCGTGGCGTAAATCACCGGATTCGGGATGCGCTGGCGGCGAAACCAGAGATCGATACGCCGCCGTGCCGGTCCCTGCACCGGCAGAATAAACGGAATTTTTGACCAGTCGGGCTGCGGCTGGGTGGCCTGGGTGCGGACGGCACAGGGCAGTGCGGGCGCAATCAGCACCAGCGGGATCAGCCCCAGTGGCATAAAATCAATGCTGGCGGGCAGGGTTTCAGGCCGTCCGGCAATCGCCAGATCGGCATCGCCGGAATGCACTTTTTCTACCGCATCCGCAGCATCGCCAGTATCCAGTTTGATTTCGACCTGCGGATGTTCCGCGCGAAAGCGATCGAGAATCGGCGGCAGATGACTGTAGGCCGCCGTCACAGAACAGAACAGTCGCAGTTCGCCGCTGAGTGACGGGCCGTTAAGATCCATCACATGGCGCAGCTGCTGATACTGCAACAGCGTCTGCTGGGCAAACTGGCGCAGGCGTTCTCCCGCTTCCGTTAACGTTACGGTGCGGTTATCACGCAGAAAGAGCGCATGGCCGACATCGTCTTCAAGCCGCTGGATCTGGCGTGACAGTGTGGAAGGGCTGACGTGCATCGCACGCGCCGTGCGCCCGAAGTGGCAGCTTTCTGCCAGATGAAGAAACAGTTTCAGATCCCGTAAATCCATGCGCGCGTCGCCTCTGTTTAGTGTTGCATTTATTGCAATGTGACGTTGTTAATATATCAATTTAAGCAACAGAATTCCTGTCATATGATGGGGTCATTCGCGGCGTTGTATGACACGCCGTTCCTGAACAAAAAAAGCAAACACAACCTTATCGGAGTACCCATGGCTAACTATTTCAACACATTGAACCTGCGCAACCAGCTGGCGCAATTAGGCAAATGTCGTTTCATGGCGCGTGATGAATTCGCGGATGGTGCCAGTTTCCTGAAAGGCAAAAAAGTCGTTATCGTTGGCTGTGGCGCGCAGGGCCTGAACCAGGGTCTGAACATGCGTGATTCAGGTCTGGATGTCGCCTATGCACTGCGTGCCGAAGCGATTGCTGAGAAACGTCCTTCATGGCGCAAAGCGACCGATAACGGTTTCAAAGTGGGTACTTACGAAGATCTGATCCCGCAGGCGGACCTGGTGGTTAACCTGACGCCAGACAAGCAGCACTCTGCTGTCGTTCAGGCTGTTCAGCCGCTGATGAAAGATGGCGCTGCGCTGGGTTACTCGCACGGTTTCAACATCGTTGAAGTGGGCGAAAGCATCCGTAAAGACATCACCGTAGTCATGGTGGCACCAAAGTGCCCGGGTACAGAAGTCCGTGAAGAGTACAAACGCGGCTTTGGTGTTCCGACGCTGATCGCGGTTCACCCGGAAAACGATCCAAAAGGCGAAGGCATGGCGATTGCTAAAGCCTGGGCAGCAGCGACCGGCGGCGATCGTGCTGGTGTGCTGGAATCCTCCTTCGTTGCAGAAGTGAAATCTGACCTGATGGGTGAGCAGACCATTCTGTGTGGCATGCTGCAGGCGGGTTCACTGCTCTGCTTCGATAAGCTGGTGGCTGAAGGTACGGACCCGGCTTACGCAGAAAAACTGATTCAGTTCGGCTGGGAAACCATCACCGAGTCACTGAAGTTTGGTGGCATCACCCTGATGATGGATCGTCTCTCTAACCCGGCGAAACTACGCGCTTATGCGCTGTCAGAGCAGCTGAAGACCATCATGGCGCCGCTGTTCCAGAAGCACATGGATGACATCATCTCCGGCGAATTCTCTTCCGGCATGATGGCCGACTGGGCCAACGATGATAAAAACCTGCTGACCTGGCGTGAAGAGACCGGCCAGACCGCATTCGAAACCGCCGCACAGTATGAAGGCAAAATCGAAGAGCAGGAGTACTACGACAAAGGCGTAGTGATGGTTGCAATGGTTAAAGCGGGCGTTGAGCTGGCGTTTGAAACCATGGTCGATGCCGGGATCATCGAAGAGTCTGCTTACTACGAGTCACTGCATGAGCTGCCGCTGATTGCGAACACCATCGCACGTAAGCGTCTGTATGAAATGAACGTAGTTATCTCTGATACCGCCGAATATGGTAACTACCTGTTCTCCTTCGCTGCGGTGCCGCTGCTGAAAGAGTTCATGACCACACTGCAGCCGGGCGATCTGGGTCAAGCGGTTGAGGGCACGCAGGTTGACAACGCGCAGCTGCGTGACGTCAACGAAGCGGTTCGCCAGCATCCAATTGAAACTGTTGGCCGCAAACTGCGTGGCTACATGACCGATATGAAGCGTATCGCTGTCGCGGGCTAATAACCGGCAACACAGTTTTCAGCAAAATAAACCCCGGCTCGCCGGGGTTTTTTGTTTGTGAACACTTGCCTGCACTGCCTGCTTCGCTGTGAGACCGAGCCTGCACAGGCAACACGGTCAGATCGGAAAGGCGCTTAAGCCAATCCCTGGCCGCTCGGCCCGCGCGATTACGCACCTCATCCCTGAGGTGCGCCCGTAAACGGGCCAACGCGTTGCGTTGTTCAAAAACGCTCCCGGCGTTTTTGTCCCGGGCGCGGGACGCTTTCCTCTTCTGACCGTGTTGCCAGTGCCCTCAGGCTTTTTAATTGCTGTAAGAATTACCCCGCCTCAGGTTTTATACATTTAAACGCGAGTGAGCACTTTCGAACAGATAACTAATCCACTTAAAGCGATGGGAGCATACGCCTGTAGCAAAGCATAGCGGGCCATGAACAAGAACGCCGGGAGCGTTTTTGAACAACGCAAAGCGTTGGCCAGGTACGGGCGCACCTCAGGGATGAGGTGTGTAATCGCCCGCGCTGAGCCTCGCCTTAGAGGGCGGTTTTGTGTCTTTACGAAAGGCGTATGCTCCCTGAGCCTGTCACCTGACCATAAGACGATGCTTTTTTTAGCCCTTCAGAGCAGTTGTACTCTGTGAGCCCGCTCCATAAAAAAACCCGGCGGCTGCCGGGTTTCACTGACCTTCATCCAACAGGATTAAACGTCATACAATGTCTGGTGACGCGTCTCTTTACAGGCCAGCAACGCTATCAGCGTCAGCACCGCCATCGACGCCAGATACAGCCCCACCGCCTGCAGACCATAATTGGCATTCAGCCAGGTCGCGATGTACGGCGCAACCGAGGCTCCCAGAATCGAGGAAAGATTATAGGAGAACGAGGCACCGGTATAACGCACTTCGGTCGGGAACAGCTCCGGCAGCAGCGCGCCCATCGGGCCAAACGTCAGCCCCATAATGCTCAGACCCAGCAGTAGAAATGCCATCACCAGCGCCTGCGAGCCTGAACCGAGCATTGCCGGGAACAGGAACGAAAACGCGATAATCATCAGCGTAATGGTAATCATCGTCTTGCGACGACCAAAACGGTCGGCCAGCAAACCGGCAATCGGCACCATCACACCAAAGCCAATCACCGCCAGCATCAGCATCCACAACATACTGTTACGCGGAATGCCCAGACCCGCTGGTGCTGGCGTGGTGCCATAGCTCATCGAATAGACGGTCATGATATAGAACAGCGTATAGGTCGCCAGCATGATAAAGGTGCCGAGAATGGTGGCGGTCAGATGCTTGCCCAGCAGCGCCGCAATCGGCACGCGAACCTGCTTCTTCTCTTTCTGCACTTTGGCAAACACCGGACTCTCATGCAGCGACACGCGCACATACAGACCAATCAGTACCAGCACGGCAGAGAGAATAAACGGCACACGCCAGCCCCATTGCATAAACTGTTCATCGGTCAGCAGCCAGGAGAGCAGCAGGAAAGTCCCGTTCGCGAAGAAAAAGCCAATCGGCGCACCCAACTGAGGGAAAGAGCCATAAAGCGCACGCTTCTTCGCCGGGGCGTTTTCCGTCGCCAGCAGCGCCGCGCCGCCCCATTCACCGCCCAGCCCCAGCCCCTGACCAAAACGCGCCAGCGCCAGCAATAGCGGCGCCAGCACACCGATGGTTTCATAGCTCGGCAACAGGCCGATCACCACGGTAGAGATCCCCATGGTCAGCAGCGAGGCAACCAGCGTGGTTTTACGCCCGACGCGATCGCCAAAGTGACCAAACACCGCAGAGCCAATCGGACGCGCGATAAAGGCGATAGCAAAAGTGGCCAGCGACTGTAGCGTCGCGACCGTGGCATCACCCTGCGGGAAGAAGATGTGCGGGAAAACAATGACCGCAGCAGTGGCATAAATATAGAAGTCGAAGAACTCGATGGCCGTGCCGACCAGCGAGGCAATCACCACTTTACTGCGTGAGTTAACCGGTGTGGGATCCTGCTGTTTGTCGAGTGTGTCTGTGAGGGAGGCTTGCATAACTGTTTCTTATTTGTAAATACAGACAAAGAATCTTACGCATCTGCCAGAGCGCATTCAATGATGAAAACCCGCGCCGCGTCTGGCTTCAGAGGGCAAAAAGAGGATAATTTCTGTGGTATGACGAATGCCGGGCGATACCGGGGTAAACCGGACGATATCTGGCGGGATACTCTAAGAAAGGGCTAAATAAAAGTGACCCCTCAGCTATTCATCCTGTTATCTGGTGAAAAAATAGCCGAAGGGTGACATTTTCCGCTGTTGTTAACGGATTACGATGCTTTGCGGCGGGATGCGCTGCCCGCTTCCGGCATCTGAGGGTCGTCTTTATATTTGGCCGTGGCGATCCACGCTGCACAGAACAGCGTCAGACGGGCGAAGAAATAGAAGAACGCCATCAGGCCGAGTACAGAACCAAAGGCTGCACCGGAAGGTGAGGTTGCCAGCTTCGGCAGCGTCAGCGTCATCACAAACTTAATCACCTCAAAGCCGATTGCTGCCAGCAGGGTGCCGCGGAACAGTGCTTTCTTGCGCGGCTTATGACGCGGCAGAATCCAGAAAATCCACAGGAACAACAGATAGTTCGCCAGAACGGAAATTGACGTGGCGATAATGGTCAGGGCAGGCCGTAACCACTCAATGCCATCCAGCCCCAGCGCACTCACAATGGTCGCCTGCGCAGAACCGGCCACCGAGGTCAGCGACAGCGTAATCACCAGCGCTAGCATCAGACCCGTCAGCGACAGGAAGTCGCGAATATAACGTTTCCAGATCTTCTCTTTGTCATCCGGTTTGCGTTCCCACACGTCGCGCGACTGGGCGCGGATCGCTTCACGCAGATTACCCATCCAGTTAAGACCGGAGTAGAGCGCCAGCAGTAAACCGGTGATACCCACGGTGGCGCGCTGCTGAATGGCGGTATTCACCGTATTCTTCAGCGTGTTTGCCAGCGTCGGGTCACTGATGCTGCTGACGATTTTGTTGATGATATCGGTCAGCAGATCCTGATTCGATGCCAGCACAAAACCCACGGCGGCAAACGACACCATCAGAATGGGGATCAGCGATAAAAATGAAAAATAAGTAATGGCTGCGCCAAACTGGCTGCCGAGTCGGTCATTAAAGCGGTCGAGAGCGCGAATAAAATGCGCTACCGCCGGAATAGATTGGAACCAGGTGGCGAAGCGCGACACGCGAACAATCGACTCATCCACGGTGTGATTGCCGGTTTTAATATCGATAAGCGGCTTTTCTGGCTGCATATCCTGCGGGTTTTCCTGCTTGTCTGTCATAGACCTTCACTGTCCTGTTTATCATTAAAATCAAAGTATAGCCGCTCAGGTGACGTACTCCTGTAACACCTGACTCAGCCACTCCATAAATACCCTTACGCGGCGTGCCACATTGCGCCGGTGCGGATAGAGCAGATGGATCGGCATCGGCCTGGCGGGAAAGCGATGCAGCACTTCCACCAGCTCGCCCCTTTCCAGTAATGTCTGAATTCCGGCGGCGGGCACCTGAATAATCCCCAGCCCTGCCAGACAGGCGGCGCGGTAGGTTTCCGTGCTGTTCACCGTCACCACGCCACCGGTATGAACGTAATGGCACTGTCTGCCATCAAAATATTCAAAGCCGGGTGAGGCCTGGCCGAGCTGCTGGCTGTAATGCACCATCGCATGCTGCGACAGCTCTTCCAGCCGGATTGGCATGCCGAACCGCGAAAGGTAGCCAGGGCTGGCGCAGTTGATCAAGGTATGGGTACCAATTTTTCGCGCAATCAGACCCGAATCCTTCAGCTCACCGACCCGGATGACGCAGTCAAATCCTTCCCGGATCACATCCACCTGTCGGTCGCTGCTGCTCAGCTCAATTTCCACGCCCGGGTAGTGCTGCAAAAATTCTGGCAACCTTGGCAGGATAAAGCCGGTGGCCATTGCCACTGACATGTCGACCCGGAGTTTACCGCTGAGCGAAGCGGGCTCGTGCTGAAACAGGCTGTCCATATCGTCAATCATCGACAACAGATCCAGGCAGCGGTCGTAATAGACCAGGCCATCCTGGGTTAGTTGCACCCGGCGCGTGGTGCGATGCAGCAAACGTGTTGCCATTTGATTCTCCAGCGCCTGAATCTGTCGCGATACGCTGCCTTTGGGTACGCCTAAACTCTCTGCCGCGCGGGTAAAACTGCCCATTTCGGCCACCCGCACAAACACCTGCATTGCGTGAATTTTGTCCATGTTGTTCACCGATTGTTGTTTTTATTGAAACAGTGATGCGCGTTTAACCCTGTTTATAGATCAATAATTCGCGAATATCCTTAAACCGTGTTCAATTTTTCAACAGGTGTGTGAGATGAATCAGAAAGTGGCGTTAATTACCGGTGCAAACCGCGGTTTAGGCCGCAATGGGGCCTTAAAACTGGCTGCCAGAGGCACAGATATTATTCTGACTTACCGCAGCCATGCCGATGAGGCGCAGTCGGTTGTAAAGGAAATTGAAGCGCTAGGACAGCGCGCCGTGGCGCTGGCGCTGGATGTCGGCGAAACCGGGCAGTTTGATCGCTTTGTCGGTGAGGTGAAAGAGGTGCTGCAACAGCAGTGGCAGCGTGAGCGCTTTGACTATTTAGTGAACAACGCCGGTCACGGACACTACAAGCCGTTTACCGACACCACCGAGGCGGAATTTGATGCACTGATGAAAGTGCATTTCAAAGGGCCTTACTTCCTGACCCAGAAGCTGCTGCCGCTGATTAACGACGGGGGTCGCATCCTGAATATCTCCAGCGGTCTGACCCGGCTGGTCTATCCTGGCTCCGCAACCTATGCGTCGATGAAAGGGGCGATGGAAGTCCTGACGCGTTATCAGGCGAAAGAGCTGGGTGAACGCCGCATTCGCGTCAATATTCTGGCACCTGGCGCGATAGAGACAGACTTTGGCGGAGGACGGGTGCGCGATACCCGCGAGATTAACGACCAGATTGCCGGGCTGACGGCGCTGGGTCGGGTCGGACTGCCGGATGATATCGGCGACGCTATCAGCGCGATTCTCAGTGACGAAACCGGCTGGATCACCGCGCAGCGCATTGAAGCGTCCGGCGGGCAGGGAATTTAACCCCGGGCGGCGTCGTGGAAAACACGACGCCGCTGATTTTACAGCGTAATGGTGCCGTCGATAACGGTCACAGTATTGCCGCCAATCCAGATGGTCTCACCGGCAAAGGTCACGTTCACCCGACCCGCACGCTGCAGAGCTGTGCCCTGACGAACGCGATACGGGGTGGTTTGTCCCGCTGCGGCGAAGTAACGCGCCAGACAGGCGTTAGCGCTGCCGGTCACCGGATCTTCGGTCAGGCTGCCATTCTCCACCAGCAGACCGCGCACTTCATACTGTTCAGGCTCGCCAGTGGGCAGGCGGCCAAAGGGCATGATGCCCGAGACACCCGCATGCTGAATCAGACACTGCAATTCACTGACATCGGGCTGCAGCGCCAGTACCGCTTCGGCGCTGATCATCGGTATGAGCAGCCAGCGGATCCCCATGTCCACTACCGTCGGGCTTTGTGTCAGATCGAACGCATCGCTGTTTAAGGCGTTACTCATCCGCGCATCCTGCCAGGGCATCAGCGTGGCAGCCGGCGCGGCAAATGCCAGGCCTGCGTCATCTATCTTCACCGTCACGTTACCGACGCCGCACTCCTGCACGATTTCACCCGGCGTACGGACTGGCCAGCCCGCCTCCAGCAGCGCATGGGCGGTGCCCAGCGTCGGATGACCGGCAAACGGCAGTTCCCCTTCAACGGTAAAAATACGCACCCGATAGTCCGCCTCTCTATGCTGAGGCGGCAGGACAAAGGTGGTTTCCGACAGGTTTGTCCAGCGGGCAATCGCCGCCAGCTGGCTGTCGCTTAACCCCTGAGCATCCATGATCACCGCCAGCGGATTGCCGTTAAAGGCTGATGAGGTAAACACATCGACTTGCTTAAACGCGACCTTCATTGTGACTCCTTGCTCTGGGTTCAGTGTGGCCTTTTCTCTGCCGGATGATTGCTTATAACAGCTAACAGCGTTATCAATAAGTTAAAGATTTTACTGGAGACTGTGAATGCTGACGATCCTGGGACGCGCCTCCTCAATCAACGTGCGCAAAGTATTATGGCTGTGTGACGAGCTGGACCTTGATTACCAGCGCGAAGAGTGGGGCGACGGCTTCCGTTCAACGCACCTGCCCGAATTCATGGCACTCAACCCGAATGCGATGGTGCCGGTGCTGAAAGATGATGACTTTGTGATGTGGGAATCCAACGCCATTCTGCGCTATCTGGCGAACGCCTATGGCGGTGAATGGCTTTATCCTCTGCATCCGCAGACGCGTGCGCCTGTCGATCAGTGGATGGACTGGCAATCCACTGAACTCAACACTTCATGGCGCTACGCCTTTATGTCGCTGGTGCGAAACTCACTGGCCCATCAGGACCCGCGACTGCTGGCTGCGGCCAGCAAAGGCTGGGCGCACACCATGAGCATTCTCAATCAGCAACTGGAAAAAACCGGCCGCTACGTCGCCGGACGCAATTTTACTCTGGCAGACATTCCGATTGGCCTGGCAGTGAACCGCTGGTTTGAAACCCCGCTCGATCATCCCGACTATCCGGCGGTGCGCACCTATTATGAGCGTCTGACTGAACGTCGCGGCTATACCGTCTGGGGCCGCAACGGTACACCCTGAGCTTCGCCGCACGGCACGCCCGCCAGTTCACAGGCGATTTCGCCCGCGCGCTGAATCGCGCGGGTGTAGCGCGCATCAAACGGATAGCAGCAGGAGAGACGCAGCGCATGGTTGTAGCGCTCACTCAGCGAATAGAGTGCGCCAGGCGTGACACAAATCTGCTCCTGCAGCAGCCGATCAAACATCTCGGTGGTATTCACGCCGCCCGGTAACTCGACCCAGAAAACAAATCCACCGCGCGGCAGCGTGGCGCGGGTTCCCACCGGGAAGTAGCGTGCGATCAGACCGCGCGCCTCATCCAGATTGGCCGCATAGCGACGACGCAGCGTGCGCAGATGATGGTCGTAACCGCCGGACGCAAGAAACTCCGCCAGCGTTTCGGAGAGCAGGGCGGATTCGGCCATCGACGATAATGCTTTCAGCCGGGCAATCGCGTCATGAAAACGGCCTGCGGCGGTCCAGCCAAGTCGGAAATCGGGTGCCACGGTTTTGGTAAAGCTGGTGCAGTAAATCACCCAGCCATCGCGATCAAAGGCTTTTACGGCGGGCGATAGCGGCCAGTCGAACTGCAACTCGTCATACAGCCCGTCTTCAATCAGCGGAACGTGGTAAGTATTCACTAACTTTGCCAGCCGCTTCTTATTCTCCAGCGACATGCCGCAGCCCAGCGGGTTCTGCACGCTGGGCATTGCAATCACTGCCTTAATACGCTGCTCCTGCAGCAGCATCTCCAGCGCATCCAGCGACAGGCCATGTTGCGGATCGGTAGGGATTTCCAGCGCCTTCAGGCCCAGCGACGCTAAAAGGGGGAAGAGGAAGAAGTAAGTCGGCGACTCCAGCCCGACACAGTCGCCGGGCTGCGTCACCGCCCGCAGCGCCAGCTGTAATGCCTCCATGCAGCCGTGGGTCAGGGTGATCTCATCGGCGGTGAGCGTTTGCCCGGCGTGCAGCGCCCGTCGCGCAATCTCCTCCCGTAAGCGCTCACTACCGGGCGGGAGTGCATAGCGTCCGATGATGTTGGGATGACGGCGCAGCAGTGAGGCGGTAATCCGGGCGATGCGCGCCGCCGGAAACAGCTCGCTGTCCTGCGGGCAGGCCAACGAGATATTGGTGTAGTCGGGATGGTTCTGCGCTGCAAACACCTTATCAATCAGGTCGAGCTTGCCGCTGCTGGGGTCGCGCACCCGGGCTTTATGCTGACCGTGACGGGTGACGGCGGGCAATACGCCACGCACGTAATAGCCCGACTGCGGACGCGCCTCAATCAGCCCGCGATCTTCCAGCATCTGCCAGGCATTCAATACCGTATTGACGCTGACCTGGTGTGACTGGGCGACGCGGCGGATCGCCGGCAGGCGTTTACCGGGTTTCAGCGTGCCCTGATGGATGGCCTCAGCGAAGCTGTCTGCGAGCTGCTGATAGAGTGGCTGATCGGAAGTGGGAGCAAGGGACATAGAAGCCTCCGGCGTAGATGGGTACAATTACTGTTAACGGGAACTGTAACCATAACAATAGTAATTTTGTGTCACTGTTACCATCTCTTTCTCCGCCGTAGCATAGAACTCTGTCCACTTTCAGGAGAGCCACTATGCTCGATCCCTCTTTCTTCAGTTACGTCACCGTGATGTCCATTACGCCAGGCCCGAACAATCTGTTGCTGGCGACCTCCGGGGTCAATTTTGGCATGCGGCGCACCCTGCCGATGGTGTTTGGCATTCTGGTAGGCTGTGCGCTACAGACGGTGATTGCCGGGATGGCGCTGGAAGTGTTGCTGCACTGGATGGCGGCGATTCGCCTGCCGCTGACGCTGGCAGGCTGTACCTATCTGATGTGGTTATCCTGGAAAATTTTTCGCGCCGGTGCACCGGAAGCGCGAACCCGACCACAGCCGATGACGCTGGTGGGCGGTGCCTGCTTCCAGGCGATCAACCCCAAAGCCTGGCTGATGGCCACCAACGTCGCGCTGCTCTACACCGGCAGCAGCGGCGTGCTGACGGTGATGATCGGCTTTATGCTGCTCAATCTGCCCTGCATCCTGATCTGGGCTGCGCTGGGCGATCGCCTGCGCAGCCATCTGCAGATTGCCTGGAAGCGTCAGCTGTTTAACAGCCTGATGGCGCTGTCATTGGTGGCGACCACCGTCTGGATGCTGACCGACGCGCTGCTGGCCGCTTAATCCGGCGCACCGGGTGCGGTAGCCGACGGCCATTTCCAGTTCTGCACCTCCGGCAAATCTTCGCCATGTTCACGGACATAGCGGTGATGTTCCGCCAGACGCTGCTGTAAATCCTCCAGCAGCTCGGGATGGGCGTCGGCCAGGCCAGGCACCCGAAGAATCACCTCCTGCGCCAGATGATAGCGGTCAAGTTCGTTCAGCACCGTCATATCAAATGGCGTGGTGGTGGTTCCTTCTTCATTGAAGCCGCGCACATGGAAGTTGCGATGATTGGTACGCGCATAGGTCAGCCGATGTATCAGCGCCGGATAGCCGTGGAAGGCAAAAATCACCGGTTTATCCTGGGTAAACAGGGCGTCGAATTCCGCATCAGACTTGCCATGCGGATGCTTATCCTGCGGCTGCAGCGCCAGTAAATCGACCACGTTCACCACCCGGATGCGCAGTTCGGGCAGCATCTCGCGCAGCAGATCCACCGCCGCCATTGTCTCCATGGTCGGCACATCACCGGCACAGGCCATCACCACATCCGGCTGTTCATTCTCCGGCGTCGTGCCTGCCCAGCGCCATTCGCCCATCCCCGCTTCGCAATGCACCACGGCGCTTGCCATATCCAGCCACTGCGGCGCTGGCTGTTTGCCCGCGACAATCACATTGATCCGGTTCCAGGTGCGCAGGCAGTGATCGCCAACCCACAGCAGCGTATTGGCATCGGGCGGCAGATAGATACGCACGATATCCGCTTTCTTGTTGGCGACGTGATCCATAAAGCCCGGATCCTGATGGCTGTAGCCGTTGTGGTCCTGTCGCCAGACGTGGGAAGAGAGCAGGTAGTTAAGCGATGAAATCGGCTTACGCCAGCCCAGCTTACGCGACACTTTCAGCCACTTGGCATGCTGGTTAAACATCGAATCAACAATGTGGATAAAGGCTTCATAGCAGTTGAACAGCCCGTGACGACCGGTCAGCAGATAACCTTCCAGCCAGCCCTGACACTGATGCTCACTGAGGATTTCCATCACCCGGCCATCCCGCGCCAGCTGTTCATCGTACGGCTCGGTTCGTTCCAGCCAGGTGCGGCTGGTCACGTCGAACACTGGCGTCAGGCGGTTAGAGGCGGTTTCATCCGGGCCAAACAGGCGGAAATTATCGCGGTTGCGCTGGAACAGCACGCTGAGATAACGGCCCAGATGCTCCGTGGCCTGCGCCATCTCTGTGCCTGGCTCGCTGACATCGCAGGCAAATTCCGCCAGCGCAGGCGTATCCAGCTCGCGGCGCAGCAGGCCGCCATTGGCATAAGGTGAAGCGCCCATGCGTTTATCGCCTTCCGGTGCCAGCGCCTGCAGTTCCGGTTTTAAGCGACCCTGTTCATCAAACAGGTCATCGGGCTGGTAGCTGCGCATCCACGTCTCAAGGATCTGGCGATGACCGTCATCTTCACGGCAGGCGGCGACCGGTACCTGATGCGCCCGCCAGAAATCTTCCACCTTCTTACCGTCGACCGTTTTGGGGCCGGTCCAGCCTTTGGGGCTGCGCAGGATGATCATCGGCCAGCGCGGCACATCGGTGCTGGCGTTGCCGCTGCGGGCTTCATGCTGATAAGTGGCGATTTTAGTGAAGGCGCTATCCAGCGCCTCCGCCATCAGCGGATGCATTTTTTCCGGCTCATGTCCGCTGACAAATATTGGCTCATAGCCGTAGCCGCTGAACAGTTGGTGGAGATCGTCGTCGCTGCTGCGACCCAGCAGCGTAGGGTTGGCAATCTTGTAACCGTTAAGATGCAGAATCGGCAGCACCGCGCCGTCACGTTCAGGATTGAGGAATTTGATGCCGTGCCAGCTGGAGGCCAGCGGGCCGGTCTCGGCTTCACCGTCGCCAATCACGCACGGCACCACCAGATCGGGATTATCGAAAGCGGCACCAAAGGCATGGGAGAGAGAATAGCCCAGCTCACCGCCTTCATTAATCGAGCCGGGGGTTTCCGGTGCTGCGTGGCTGGGAATGCCGCCCGGAAACGAGAACTGCTTAAACAGGCGCTGCATGCCCGCTGCATCCTGGGAGATGTGCGGATAAATTTCGCTGTAGCTGCCCTCCAGCCAGGTATTCGCCACCATGCCGGGGCCGCCGTGTCCTGGCCCGCAGATGTAGATCATATTCAGGTTCTGTTTGCGTATAACACGGTTGAGATGGGCATAGATAAAATTCAGCCCTGGCGTGGTGCCCCAGTGGCCCAGCAGACGCGGTTTGATGTGCTCCGGTTTGAGCGGTTCGCGTAACAGTGGGTTATCCATCAGGTAAATCTGTCCGACGGAGAGGTAATTTGCCGCCCGCCAGTAGCGGTCGAGCAGAGTAAATTCCGGTGACGCAGGGGAGTAAGACATGCGGGTTCCTCCTGATCGTTCAGCTAAAAGATGCCTTAACCCTAATAGAGAATCCGCAGTACGACCAGGCAACCAGCCAATAAAAAAGGCCCCGCAGTGCGGAGCCTCTTTATCAATGGCGCTGAATTACTTGCCGACGACGAATGCGGTTTCCCGTCCTTCATCGTTGGCCGCCATCGGGGTGACCGGTGAGTAATCGAGATGCAGAATGCGGCTGGTTTCAGCTAACACTTTCTCTGTCAGCGCCACGTCACCGTTCAGTTTGCGACCCCAGGAAGGGATCACCGCACGGATTTTGTTCTGCCATTCTGGCGAAGCCATCTGCTCAGGGCAGATTTTGTGCAGCAGCTCCAGCATGATCGGTGCCGCCGTAGAGGCACCTGGCGAGGCACCCAGCAGCGCTGAAATCGTGCCATCCTGTGAGGCAACCACTTCGGTGCCCAGACGCAATACCGCGCCTTCTTTCTCATCTTTCTTGATGATCTGCACACGCTGACCGGCAGTGACTAAACGCCAGTCCTCCTGCTTCGCCTGCGGCACATAGGCGCGCAGGGCGTCCATCCGGTCGCGATCGCTTTGCAGCACCTGATCCATCAGGTATTTCACCAGGTCAAAACTTTTTAGCCCCACTTTCACCATCGGCAGCATATTGCTGCTGTTCAGCGAGGTGAACATATCCATCAGCGAACCCTGCTTCAGGAACTTGGTTGAGAAGGTGGCGAACGGGCCAAACAGCAATACTTGCTTGCCATCCAGCACGCGGGTGTCGACGTGCGGCACAGACATCGGCGGTGCGCCGACGCTGGCTTTACCGTAGACCTTCGCCATGTGCTGCGCGACGACCTGCGGATTTTCAGTGACCAGGAACGAACCGCCCACCGGGAAACCGGCGTAGCCGTTGGCTTCCGGGATACCGGCTTTCTGCAACAGCGGTAACGCCGCGCCGCCCGCACCAATAAAGATTTTGCCTGCCGTCAGTGTGCGACGCGTGCCGCTGTTCAGACACTGCAGGGTGACCTGCCAGCGACCATCGGCGAGCTGCTTCAGCTCACGCACTTCCTGGCGCAGACGCAGCTGGAAATTCGCTTTCTTCTCTAATGCGGCGATCAGCTGACGGGTGATTTCACCGAAGTTCACATCGGTGCCCATCTCTGTCCAGGTCGCGGCCACTTTCTGGCTGCGGTCACGGCCATTCATTACCAGCGGGATCCAGCGGGCAATCTGCTGCGGATCTTCAGAGTAAGCCATGCCACGGAACAGGGTGCTCTTCTGCAGCGCACTGAAGCGCTTGCGCAGGAATTCGACATTGTCGTCGCCCCAGACAAAGCTCATGTGTGGCGTGCTGTGAATAAAGCTTTCAGGGTTGCGCAGGTTGCCTTTCTGGACCTGATAAGCCCAGAACTGGCGGGAAATCTGGAACGATTCGTTAATCGTTACCGCTTTGGAGATGTCGATGCTGCCATCCGCCTGCTGAGGCGTATAGTTCAGCTCCGCCAGCGCCGCATGACCGGTGCCCGCGTTATTCCAGCCGTTGGACGACTCTTCGGCCACGCTATCGAGCCGCTCCACCATTTCGATGGACCAGTCCGGCTCTAAGTCCTGCAGCCATGCACCGAGGGTAGCGCTCATCACACCTGCGCCAATCAGCAGCACGTCAACGTCTTTGCGCTCCTGCGCGGTAGTAGTGGTGTCCTTTGCCATGGCACTCATCGCGAGCGCAAGGTTTACAGCTGAATTGCACATGAGGCGACATCTCCTCTTCTGTTGACCTGAAGCCCAACAGTTTCGCAGGCGAAATAGTCACGCTTCTTTCGAGCGCGTTGCGCTATTTCTCAAAGGTTAAGTCTCAGGTATAGGGTTAAAGCGGTGATAACGCGTTAACTGCACGTTATGCTTTGTCATCCGAATATAACATTCTCGCATCTGAATTAAACATTTGTTTATTTTTTAAATGCAGAAATGATTCAGCATAAGAATTAATCATCACGGGCAGTGGCGTATTAGCGGTTTTTTAGAGTGAAGTCAGTAGGTTAACTGAAAATGGTTGTTGCGTAAAAGCCCTATGCTGGTGCAACGCAGAAATGGGTGCAAACGGTGCGGAATTATTTAATTAGCTGAAATTTAGCGATTTATTATGCAATAAGGAATAACAGGAATCAGGTGAAGAAAGCCTGAATAGCTGCTCGTGTAAAAATAATGTTACATTTTTGTGAGTCCGAAAATGCGTGCACGCCAGTGCACGCATCGGATTCACTTATGACTGATTCGCACTGGCAGGCAGCTTTTTCAGACTTATCGCCATGCGGTTATAGGTGTTCATCAGGCCAATGGCGATGTTCAGATCGACAATCTCTTTCTCGCTAAACTGCGCTTTTAATGTGTCATAGCAGGCATCCGGCGCGCCCTGCTGAGCAATCAGCGTCAGGCATTCAGCCCAGTGCAGGGCTGCTTTCTCTTTATCGCTGAACAGCGTGCCAGATTCTTGCCAGACCTGAGTCAATACGATCTTATCCCAGCCCATGCCCGATTTATTCAGCGCTTTAGTATGTAAATCAATGCAGTAAGCGCAGCCGTTAATCTGCGATATGCGCAGGAACAGCAGTTCCAGTAAAGTGAGCGGCAGATCGGTTTGCGCCAGATAACTGTACACGCCGCCCAGTGCTTTCATGCCTGCTGGTGCCGCACTGTGAAAATCGATACGTTCGCTCATCTTATTGCCTCATTCAGGGTTAATGAGGCGATTTTCGGCCTTTCAATGGAGCAGATAAAGTGCCAAAAAATGAGAGTCTGACTGGTCCATCGCCGCTTTCGACGCTGACGCTCCAGCGCGGCACGTCACGTGGCCTCAGCGAACAGCTACGCCAGCTGATTGAGCAGGCGATTGGGGAAGGGCGCTTGCCGCCCGGTGCGCGTCTGCCTTCCTGTCGCGATCTGGCGGCACAGCTCGGCGTGGCGCGCGGCACCGTTCGCGCCAGCTATGACATGCTGGTCGATGGTCAGTTTCTGCAGGCCAGAGGCGCGGCAGGCACCTTCGTCAGCGCACTACCGCCGTTAAAACCGGCTATCGCCAGTGCTGAACGCCAGCTGCTGGCGAGCACAGAAGAGGCTGAAGCGCCTCCGCTGACCTTTCAGATGGGCATTCCGGCCAGTGATGCATTCCCGGTTAAAGTCTGGCTGCGCATTCTGCAGCGTCAGGCGCGCATGCAGGTCAGCAGACCGGCCTGTTATCCCGATCCACGCGGCAGCTTAGCGCTGCGCCAGGCGCTGGTGGCCTATCTGGCAGTGGCGCGTGGCCTGCGCTGTCAGGCGGACCAGATCATTATTACCAGCGGCTATGCGGGTGCGATGGGCCTGATTGGCCTGGCGATGGATTTTCAGGGCAAAACGGCCTGGCTGGAAGATCCCGGATTCTGGGTGGCGCGTCGCGCGGTTGACGCGCTGCGCGTTACGCCGGTTGCCGTGCCGGTGGATGCTGAAGGGTTACAGGTGGAGGCGGGGATGGCCCGCGCGCCGGATGCCGCTTTCGCGCTGGTCACGCCGGGACAGCAGGCGCCGCTTGGCATAACGATGAGCCTGGCGCGCCGCCATGCATTGCTGAGCTGGGCCAGCCGCGAGCAGCGCTGGATTATCGAAGATGACTATCTCGGCGAGCTTCAGCCCGGCAATCGCGCGGCACCGGCACTGGCTGCGCTCGACAGCGAAGGGCGGGTATTGCACATCGGCACCTTCAGCAAGACGCTGACGCCGCAACTGCGGCTTGGTTTTATGGTGGTTCCGCCCGCGCTGACGGCGCGCTTCGGGGAGGTCTGCGCGTTACTTTCGCCTGCGTCCTCAGGGTTGCTGCACAACGCGGTGGCGGAGTTTCTGCGGGAAGGTCACTTTATGCGGCATCTGCGGCGCATGAAGCGCGTCTATCAGGAGCGGCTGGAGCAGATGATCGCGGCGCTCCATCCTTACTTTCCCGACCTGCAACGCGCCGGGCTGGCGGTGATTGTCCGCTTACCCGCCGATACGCCGGATGAGGTGATTGCGCTGCAGGCAGCAGAGTGGGGCATGGCACCGTCGCCGCTGTCGATCTGGTATCAGCAGCCCGATCAGCGTGCTGCGGGCCTGATACTGGGTGCGGCACATCTGCCGCGTGAAGGTTATGCGCGCAGTGCCGAACGGCTAAAAGCGCTGGTCGATGCGCAGGCGGTCAGCCCCTGAACCAGCGACGCCAGACAAAACGGATAACAAAAAACTCCAGTGCGCCCAGCAGCAAAAACCAGACGCAAAACACCACCGTGTAGAGCTGATTCAGGTCCTGCAAATGGAACATCTGCAACAGATGCTGCGCTACCGTCACGCTAAAGGCGGGCGCGGGCAGCAGCAGCGCCGAGAGAAAGCCCAGCAGCAAAATGCCACCCGGCACGATCAACGTTTCAAAAGGGTTATTCATAACCGGTATCCCATATTTATCAGCCCGGCATTTTCCGGCAATCGGCGGCAGGGTTCAATGGTGGCGTGCGCCAAAGCGCCATCCCGCAGCCCGAACCGGCCAGGTCAGCCTGAAGAAAATGCTTTGCCACCATCGACTTAGCGCCATTCATAGCGAATGATAAGAGTTATAGCCTTTGCTATACTTAAATCCCTGATTTTACTGTCTTTTTATCTTCAGGTTTGCGTGGTAGACTGCGCCCACTTTTTCATAACTGAACACTTTGTGTGGTGAATTCAGCGTGAATTGCCGCTTTTTCGCCCCAGGTGAATAAATCATGACCTTTATTGCCACTTTAATTCTTGCGCTGGGTATGTCGATGGACGCGTTTGCTGCTGCGCTGGGCAAAGGTGCCACCTTACATCGTCCTGGTTTTAAAGAAGCGCTGCGTACCGGTCTGATCTTCGGCTCTATTGAAGCCCTGACTCCACTGATTGGCTGGGCGCTTGGCCTGGCCGCCAGCCGTTATATCATGGCGTGGGATCACTGGGTTGCCTTCAGCCTGCTGGCGTTTCTGGGTGGCCGTATGATGATGGAAGGTTTCCGTAAGACGGCCGTCACCGAACCCTGCGAAGCCCCGCAAAGCCACGGCTTTATGGTACTGGCAACCACCGCCGTCGCGACCAGCCTGGATGCGCTGGCTGTCGGTGTCGGTCTGGCTTTCCTGCAGGTGAATATTATTACCACCGCGCTGACTATTGGTGCTGCTACCACGGTAATGGCGACGACAGGCGTACTGGTCGGGCGCTTTATCGGTCCGGTGCTGGGCAAGTGGGCGGAAGTGCTGGGCGGCGTCGTCTTGATCGCCGTTGGCTCCACCATTCTGATGCAACATCTTGGCTACATGGGCTAGGGCTTTTGCCTGAAAAAGCCCCATTTTTGTGATCTGGTTCAAATTTATTTGCTGTTAAAACGCGCAGGGGCTATACTTTTTCAGTATATCTTCAACTAAATTTGAAACAGGTATTCTATGAAACGCATCATTAAACACGTGTTCCGCGCTTACGTTGAGACGTTCAAACACGTACCGCCGGGTGCCATGTACTAAGCACCCCGCAAGAAACCCTCGATAATCGCGGTCAGGGATCGACCTGTGATTATCACCTTTTCTGCTTTTTCTGCTTTTTCTGCCTTTGCTTCTGCTGACTTAAACCCGCGTTTTTGCACTTCGGTTGCATCCTGTTTGTTGCTACTCCTCTCCTTCTGATTTTCCCGTTATGCGTCACTTTGAGCCAGAAAAGACGTTGCTGCAGTGATCTAATCTGCCCGGGAGATTTCCGGATGCCAGACAAAATGACGGCATACCTTAAACAGGAAACACGCACTTTTAATGGGTCACGGGATTGCCTGTGCCGAAACAAAGATTCACGGTTAACCCTGATGATTCTTCCTGAATATTTCAGTAAACCATTCGATAAAGACCCGGACCTTAGGCGGAAGATAGCGTCGGTCAGGGTAGAGTATAGAAACCGGTTTCGTCATAGTCGCATAACCCGATAATACTTCCTTCAGCTGGCCTGTTTCGAGGCAGGGCTTTAATGCCGTATATAATGCGTGAAGCATGCCGAGGCCCGCCACGCCACAGGAAAGAAGGACGTCAGAATTGTTAACTCGTATGCTGCTTCCCGGATGCCGTGAAACAATTTCGCCATTTATGACAAATTTCCATTCCTGGATGTCCCGACTGTGTTCATTAAAAAAATAAATGGCTTTGTGATCTTTAAGGTCATCAGGCGTTAAAGGAGTGCCATATTTATCCAGATAAGAGGGTGCTGCACAGGTGACCATCTGCAGGCTGCCCATTCTGCGCGAAATAAAATTCGAATCAGCAAGCTCACCGAGACGAATAACACAGTCCACACCTTCTGTAATTAAATGGGTCAGGCGATCTGAAGCGGTTAAGACTATTTCAATTTCAGGATATAAAGCCTGAAACTCGCTTAATTGTGGGATCAGGATACTGTGCGCCAGCGCCAGTGGAACATCAATGCGCAGCTGGCCACGAGGTCGCTGATTTGAAGAGTAAGAAGCCATGATATCGCTGGCATCACTCAGCAGCGTTTTAGCCCGCTGATAAATTTCCTCCCCTTCAACGGTCACACTCAGACTGCGCGTGGTGCGGTGCAATAGCTTAACGCCAAGCTTGTCTTCCAGTTGTTGTACGGACTTACTGACCGCAGGGCGATGCAGCTGTAAGGCGTCAGCGGCCCGGGTGAAACTACGGAATTCAACGACGTGAACAAAAATATCCATCAATTCCAGCATGTTCGAGCGCATCATTTAACTCCGCAAAAAATATTTTTGCCGAAATAGTGTATTGCGGATTATATCTCATTCCGATTGTTTCTCCTGCAGTAACACTGAAGTCCTTTTACGTGGCTTTTTACGCCTGCCTGCTTTTTTTATCATCACCCTATTGGATGCATACACATGGGAAATGACAAAATGAAAGCATGGTTACTGAAAGATTTTGGACTTGAAAACTTAAAGCTTGAAGAGGTGGAAACGCCTGTACCCGGTCCGGGTGAACTTCTGGTTAAAGTTGGCGCGGTGTCTCTGAACTTCAGGGATAAGGCAATAGTAGAGGGCTTTTATGAGCCTCATCTGGTTCCAAAGCCACTGATTCCTGTCTCTGATGCCACAGGTACCGTTGTTGCCACGGGGCAGGGTGTGTCCCGTTTTAGCACGGGTGATCGCGTTAACTCGCATCTCTATTCACGCTGGTTAGAGGGTGAACCTGCGGCCGATGAGCCAGCATGGTGTATTGGAATGCCGTTACCCGGCGGGCTGGCTGAATACATGATTATTCATGAGGACAGCGCAGTTAAAGCGCCTGACAGCATGACCGATGAAGAAGCCTCTACACTTCCCATCGCTGCACTTACGGCATGGTACTCGCTAATGGATATCGGCAATCTGCAGCCCGGTCAGACCGTGCTCGTACAGGGAACCGGTGGCGTATCGGTCTTCGCTGCTCAGATAGCGCATGCCTATGGTGCACGTGTCATTGCCACCTCCAGTAACGATGCAAACCTTGAGCGCATTAAATCACTGGGAGCAGATGAAGGGATTAACTATAAAAAATACCCTGAGTGGGAAAGAAAAGTGCTTGAAATGACTGATGGTAAAGGCGCTGACGTAACGATAGATGTCGCCGGGGGCAATGGCATCAATCAGTCAATTGCTGCGACAAAAGTTGCCGGTACGATTGCTCAGGTAGGATTTCTTACCGGCCAGACAGCACAACTTGATTTGATGCCGTTAATTTTCCGTCAGACAAAAATCCGGGGCATTGCGGTTGCACCACGCTCCTCGTTTGATCGGATGAATCCGTTCCTCAATAAACATAATATTAAACCCGTCATTGAACAGGTTTACAGCTTTAATGAGGCGGTTGAAGCCTTCCGGCATCTCTCCCGTGGTGCATTTGGCAAAATCGTCATCAGAATTAGCGACTGATAACGACTTTTCATTCCTCAATTCTGGCAGTTTTTACTGACTGCCAGATACTTTTGGATCCCAATCTCACCGCGTTAAACCCCTTCTCAAAGCGTACTTATATCCTTTCTGCACATCGTCAAAAGGGCCGCTTTCTGTATCACCACGACCGGCAGCGGTGAGTTACTTTTGCGGGTGGATAAGCAGAAAATGCATCAATTTTCGCCCGGCAAAAACGCTCCTGTCTTAAATCGCATCGGCCACAAATTCAATAAATGTCCGTACTTTCGAATTGAGTGCCGAACGTTCGGTGACACAGGCATAGATATTCATCGGCAGGGACTCAATGGTGCTCTCGCCACTGTGACCTGACCAGGACAAAGGCCTTAGCAGACCGCTGTCTATCAGTGGCTGAGCTACAAAGCTTGCCAGACGGGCAATACCGCCGCCGTTTACGGCTATTCTGGCGATGATATCAATATCATCGCTGATAAAACTGGGGTTGAGTTTTGCATTAACAGGCTGTCCGTTGACCATAAACGTCCATGGCAGAAACCGTCTGTCGGTGGGATAGCGGAAAACCAGGCAGGCGTGCTGGCTAAGTTCTCCAGGCGTCTGAGGCGTACCAGCGCGATCAAGGTAAGCGGGAGCCGCACAGAATATAAAGGGTAACGATGCGATTTTTCTGGCGATCAGTTGATCATTCAGCTGTGCTTCGATGCGGATACTGACATCGACGCCTTCCAGGCGATGATCGACGTTGCGATCGGTACTGATCAGTTCAATATCTATATCGGGGAAAGACGCTTTGAAAGCGGGCATAAGGGGAGCCAGAACGTACCGACCAAACGCGGCTGTCGTAGCGATACAAAGTGGGCCCTGCGGTTTGATTTCATTCGCAGCAGCCTGAGAGGCGAGTTCGATATCATGTGGGATGTGACGGACTTTCTCGAAATAGCGTTTACCGTTTTCCGTTAAGATCATGCTGCGGGTGGTGCGCGATAGCAGTCGCACGCCCAGATGCGCTTCAAGACGGGAAAGACTCTGGCTGACTGCTGCCGGACTCATACCTTTAGCGCGTGCCGCCGCTGCAATACTGCCGTTTTCCACCACGCGGATAAAAGTGCTAATCAGCCCTAAAATGTCCATCGTATCCTCAACCGTTAATTCGTCACTTTTACTTAATAATGATTAAAGCATAACCGCTCTACAACCCCCCGCATAAGCTTGTTAAGTTAGCCGCAGTCTTATCTACTTTTGTTAAACAGGATATTCAGATGACTGATGCTGCAACAAAAAAAACCTTACGAACCCGCTTGCCGGTGCGCACGACACCTTACATATTTGCACTTTATATGGCGATCATCATGGCGTTCCTGCTGAGTCTGGTCATCACGTTAGCCGAATTCGGAATGGGGCCTCATTACATGACAAATGTGATGAATGCTTACCGGGTCGCCATGCCAGCGGCTTTCTTTTGCATACTGGTTGTCCGTCCTGTTGTTATCCGGCTCGTAGGATTGACCGTTCACGGTCACTGAGACAGTCAGCATGCCCAAAATGGGCGGACAGGTAGGGTTTAGCCCGCTTCTCGCTCATCGCGGCAGGCTGCTTCTGCACCAGAATGGAGGCGGGTGGCAAACCTCCAGCATTTCAGATGCGGGGTGAGGGCGGGCAGGTCGTCCGGATACTGACCGGTATCAGGATGAAAGATACCGAAAGCCGGGCGTACGATATGCAGCAGGTAAAGCTCACAGATGAAGAGGGCGATGACAGCGCTTCACTGGCCGTGCGGAAATTTTTAGGCAATGTGACCTTACTGGCTCTGTTTATTGTTAAGCATCAACGTTAAATCGGCACCGTCATTATGACGGGGCTGGCCTGCTCCTCTTCGCACACAGCGGAGCCTGAAGCACTTCCTGAGCAGTCAAAATAAAACAGCCATTCAGCCATCTGAGCGTTTAAATGGTTAAAATAAATAAACATATACATTGCTAAATTATTATCGCTATGTCTTAATGCGTCATCGGTTTGGAACACAGACCTTATGAAAGCAGTTTTAGTAAAGTAGTCCTCAGTTCAAGTGTTATCCACAGATATCCTTCTTCGAGAGCCTCCTCCTAAGTGCCCAATAAGTAAATCTCTAACTACAGGCCATCTTCGCCGCTCTTAGTGGCTAATCGATTAAGGAAATATCTATGTCTAACAAAATGACTGGTTTAGTAAAATGGTTTAATTCAGATAAAGGTTTTGGCTTTATCACTCCCGATGATGGCAGCAAAGATGTATTCGTACATTTCTCTGCTATCCAGGGTGATAACTACAAAACGCTTGATGAAGGTCAGAAAGTCTCCTTCACCATTGAAAATGGCGCCAAAGGCCCTGCAGCTGGCAACGTCACAGCGCAGTAAGCCGCGCTCATTATCAGCGACGCTTACAATAGCGATGAAGACATAAGTCTGAGCAGATAAGATCTGCTGATAATAAAAGAAACCCGCCCAGTGCGGGTTTTTTATTGCCTGAAATTCGCATCATCTCTGGTCCGTTGACCTGCTCCGCGTTTATCAGGCTACCCCGATGTTAATCCTCTCTTCATAAACCCTGCTCGTTATGAAATGTTACGTTAAGCCATCGGGCAAAAGCCATAACGCGCTTTTTGAAATCAGCGATGCTCCCCTGAGGCGTATTACTGATTGCCAGCAAGTAATCCATTTCTTTTGCTAACGCTGGATATCGGGCATTGAATGTAAAGCGATACTCCTCGAGTGTTTCAGGCCACTCTTTGTCATGTTCACTGCGAAGAATATTGGTTGCTCTGATTGCCTTTCGTGCAGCAGCACGCTGTAGCTGCAACTTTTTATTTTCGTCAGCAGATAACTGCATTTGAGTTATTAATTTTTCCAGCACCGGCAGGAAGTCACCATTCACTGCTACCGCGATTTCTTTTGAAGGTTTTAATGCCTGGAATCGTTGACTCAGGTCCTCTCCGTAAACGCAGACACAGTGATGTTTGAGCCAGTATCCCCAGCTAAGCAGATTATCCGGATGCACTACCTGTTGTAACAGACCACAATCAAAATCGACTTTACTGACAACAGGATTATTTTTTTCAATTTTACATTGTATTTCAGTAATTTGAACTTTAGCCACTTCGCCGGGGTCAACGCTAAATATGACTGTTATATCCAGATCGGACTTCCCGATTTTTGCCCGGCCTTCAGCCACACTGCCATACAAATAAAGGCTATGTATAAGCTCAGGAAAACTTTGGATTAGCTTTGCCACGACCTGTGCAACAATATTCCGGAACTCTGGCTGCAATTTATTGGTTTCTGGCAGGGCAATAAAGCCGTTGTGATCGATTGCCACCCTGTCTCCCTTTTAATGGCGTCATTCACCGGGTTAATAAGTCCTGGGAATCTGAGATTCTCATGGCGGATTAATTATATCTCTCATGTCTGCTTCTCGCTCACAGCGTACACACATCATTCACTGCCGTCACTGCCGTCACTGCCGTCACTGCCGTCACTGCCTTCCCGCTTACACCAGACAGATCTCACGCCAGAGTTTATCACCCGCAACGCCAGCATCTTCTTAGGCGAAACCCCATACTTTTTCACACCATCACGCGGATAACCCGCCTGCTGCCTGATCCCGACCTACACTGAATTATTCTCCCCAAACCAGGAGCAGCGGATGATCCAGAAGCATCGACGAAAACAGGCAGCGATTGTGGCAGGTGTTGGATTGGGTGTGGCGGCCACGTTATGGGGCATGAAACGCTGGCGGCAGCTTAAGGAGACGCCGCCGGTGTCGCCGAACAGTCATCACGCCGGTCTGGCCGGTTATTATCAGCAGATTGGTGACTGGCGCATGTTTACCCGCGTTACTCCCAATGAGGCTCAGGGACTGCCGGTCGTGTTAATCCACGGTCTGGTGATGTCGGGCCGGGCGATGGAGCCACTGGCGCTGGCGCTGGGGCGCGACTATCACGTGCTGGTGCCGGATCTGCCCGGTTTTGGCGCCAGCACACTGCCCCCTTCTGCGCCGATCATGTCGGTGGATCAGCTGGCGGATGCGCTGTGGCTGTGGTTACAGCATAACGGTTTCCAGCGCGCTATCTGGGTCGGCAATTCGTTTGGCTGCCAGATTCTGGCCGCGCTGGCGGTGAAACATCCACAGGCGGTGGCGGGGCTGGTGTTGCAGGGGCCGACGGTCGATCGTCATGCCCGCAGCCTGCCGCGTCAGCTATGGCGCAGCTGGCGTAATGGCCGCCTGGAAACGCGCCGTCCGCCGGGGCCGCTGGCCCGTATCGATTACGCTAAAGCGGGGCTATGGCGCGCCTTTGGCACGATGCGCGCCATGATGCGCGATCGCATAGAACATCGTCTGACTTACATCACTGCGCCGACGCTGCTGCTGCGTGGCTCGCGCGATCCCATCTGTCGGGCGCGCTGGCTGGATGAGCTTGCTGCCCTGATGCCGCACAGCGAACGCCTGACGCTGCGAGACGGCACCCATACGCTGCACTACGTCTATCCGTGGAGTTTCTGCAACGCCATCCGCCCCTTCCTGGCGCGTATTCAGCAGGAGAATGAGCATGAGTAAACCGCCCAAGGGCATCGCCCGTTTTGACTCTGCCGCCGCCATGCTGCTTGCGCTGGCCAATGCGCTCCACGATCGTCCCTTTGCCAGCCCAAGCCAGTCACCGACGCTCGACCGGTTGCTACCCTCTTTGAACCGTCTGCCGACCGGTCTGCGCGAGTGGGGCTATGCGCTGGGCGGCATGGCAGAAGGCATCAGCCTGCGTCAGGCGGGCGAGCTGGATGTAGAAGGCATCGCAGAATGGATGGTCAGCGAGTACCCGCAGCAGGATTATCCGGCGGCGTTTATTGGCTCGTCGAACGGCGCGTTGGTGCATCTGGCGTCGGCGATGGGCGTGCCCTGGCTGCCGCAGACCTTTCTCTGTCCGGTGCGGGCGACCAACAGCGATCCCGATGATGCGATGGCGAGCTTTGAGCAGGGTAAAGAGATTGCGGCTGCACTGCTGGCCGCCTGGCCGAGGCTGGCGGTGCACCATATGCATGACCCGAATCAGGATCGGCTGATGCTTGACCAGATGCGCTATTTCCGGCTCAAACTGCGCGAACTGCCGCTGGCTTTCAATGAATTCCTGATGGGGAGCCTGCCCGCGGGTTCAACGCTGTTTATCAGCCACTGCACCCGCCAGTGGCCGGTAACACGCACCAGCGATCGCTCGTTCTTTCAGTTTGGCGCGCTCGGTGGCGCAACCGAAAAAGAGTATTTACAGGGTGGCCCGCGGGTAGCGGAATATCTGGCGCGTTACGGCATTGACCGCGAGCGCTGGACGCCGCCTGACATCACCGACCACGTGCCGGAAGCGGAGTGGGGCCTGGATGGTTATCTGATTTCCCCGCTGAAAAAACTGGCGGCGGCGCAGAACTGGAAGCTGATGGAGATTCGTTACGAAGACCCGGAAGCGATGAGTTATGTGGTGGCGGAGATTTATCGCGACTGGTATCTGGCAGCGGGTATTTTACCGACCCGGCTGACGGTGGACAGTTTCCTGCTGATGGATCCCTGGTGTACGCAGCAGCAGCAGGCGATTCCGTTCTGGCTGGTGTTCTGTACCGAACCGTCCGCGGCGGCGCTGCAACGCTTCCTGGAAAAACAGCCGCCGTTCCGCAACATCGACATGATGCTCTTTTCTCACGGTACTGACAGCATCGGGCTGGCGGAGATCGATCGCTGGCGGGCGCTGCTCTCCCATGCGCGTGACGAGGGGGCATTGATTGGGGTGGATGAAGAGCGTTTCCCGCGTGATTTCGCGACGTTTGCCCGCTTCGACTCGGCGCTGCGTGAACGGGCACCGCTATTGCCACCACCCCCTCCTCTGAGTACAGAGAAGGTGATGGCGGGTATTAAACGCTACGGTGCGAAATATGGCGTCACCCTGACGGCGCTGACGTAGCCGCCGTCAGCGGTGATTATTCGCCGTCGGTAATCGGCTGGCGCACCAGCAGCAGGTAGGCGAGTGCGCCAGCCAGCGTCACACAGGCGCAAATCATCAGCGCCAGGCTGAACGATTTGGTGGTGTCGAGCACCCAGCCGGTGATGACGGGCGCGAACGAGGCGAAGATAAAGCTGGCGAAGTTCTGGATGCTGCCGACCGAGGCGGTCATGCGGGCGGTGACGTTGGCGTGGATCAGTCCCCAGCACGAGGTGCCGGCAAAGTGGATGCAGAACAGCGCCATCCCAATCAGCGTCACGGCGCTGGTGGTATCGGTCGCGCGGGTCACTACCGCAGTAAACCCGGCGGACAGCAGCATCCCGCTGACGATGCAGACTTTGCGGGTTTTCACCGCGTTAAAGCCGCGACGCACCAGCGAGTCGACCACATAGCCATTCAGCAGCATGCCCGCCGCACCAAACAGGAATGGAATCGCCGCCAGCAGGCCGGTACTTTTCAGGTCGAGATGATAGGTCGACTGCAGGTAGCCCGGCAGCCAGGCGATGTAGAGCCACGCAGTGTAGTTGATGCCGCTGAAGCCAATCATCATGCCCCACATGGTGCGCTGCTTAAACAGGCCGCGCCACTCTCTGAAGCTGATCGGCTCTTTACGTGACGCCACGCTGCCCGCCTGCAGATAGTGGATCTCTTCAGCGCTCAGGGTGTTGTTATCGCGGTCGCGGTAAATCATATACCAGCCGATCGCGAGGAACATGCCGAGGATACCGATGGTGACAAACATGCCGCGCCAGCCCATCACCAGCATCATCGCCGCCAGAATCGGCGGGGCCACTGATAGCCCAATCATCGACGCCGCATTGAACATCCCCATCGGCATGCCGCGATCTTTAATGTTGAACCAGTCGTTGATGACTTTCACGCCGCACGGGTTCATCGGCGCTTCGCCAATGCCGAGACCGATGCGCACCAGCACGAACTGGGTAAAGTTATGCACCAGACCAGAGGCCGCCTGGAACAGCGACCAGATAAACATGCCGATACCGAGCATAATGCGCGGGCCTTTACGATCCAGCAGCGCACCGCACGGCAGCTGCGCCAGGCCATATGCCAGCGAAAAAGCAGAGAGCAGGAGGCCGATTTCGGTGGCGCTCAGCCCCATCTCCTCGCGGATGGTCATATTCGCCACCGACAGCGAGCTGCGATCCAGATAGTTGATGATGGCGGCGAACAGCAGCAGCAACATTGCCGTGATCTGCACTTTGCGGATGCGCGGTGAACGCACCACGTCGCTGCGCATCGGCACGAAATCCTGGCCTGGTGGCGTGTCGCCGGTCACGCTGTCGCGGCCGGTTACTGAAGTCTTTTCCATTGCACTCTCCCGAAACTGGGTACTTATCGTTATGGTGAGAAGGGGTCTGCGCGCAGCGGCAAAAGGCCGCCGTGACGTTGCAGTCGAGACTAAGAGCAAAGAGTTAAGAATGTTGCAAAGATGTTTCTGAATCGTGCGGGAGCTAATGCTTTGTGGTTTTTAATCGGTTTTTAATTGTACTGACCGATTGAGCGCACCATCGAGGTTTTGGCGGTCGCCAGATGGTTATGCAGGGCGCAGAGCGCGTCGATATCCTGACGGCCAATCAGCGCGGTGAGAATCGCCATATGCTCCTCCAGCGCCACAATGTTGCGCTGCTTGAGATCGCTTTCATCCCACTGATAATGCGAATGAAAAATCACCGAGATAATCTCCAGCGACTGATTGAAAAACGGATTGTTAGCGGCGGATAAAATCAGCGAATGCATCTGGCGGTCCAGCGCGGCAAAGTGGCGATAGTTGCTGGCGATGGTGTCGCGCATCGATCGGTGACGATCCAGTAGATCCCGCGCCTGAACCCAGCGCTCATCGCTGGCGGGCAGATTGAGGAAGCGGCTCAGGGCGTGGGTTTCCAGCATCTCGCGCAGCTCAAACAGCTTCTCGGCGTAATCCTGCGTGAACTTCTTCATCCGCCACTGACCACGTTTCACCGGCTCCAGCAGGTCATAGCGCATAAAGCGCAGCAGAAACTCGCGTACCACTACCGGACTGACCTTCACCTGCTGCGCCAGTTGCAGCTCGCTGAAGGTGTCGCCCGGCACCAGCTGCCGCTGATTAATCATATTAAAAAACATCTGCTCAAAGTGGCTGGCCTGCTGCTCAATCGGCGGCGTTAAGGCGCTAAAGCCGTCATCTTCACGCGGATCGCGCACGATAACGTAAGTCTGATCGACTTTATCCAGCACGCCGCACTGATGCAGATAGTGCAGGGTATGACGCACCGTGGTCCGGCTGATATTGAACATCTCGGCCAGCGCGGCCTGCGGCGGCAGGGGTGAACAGATGTGACGCTGAGCAATACTTTCCAGCATCTGGTTGATCACGTTCTGACGCAAATTCTGGCTGCGGCTCATCTCACTCTCCGGTTTTTTATGCATTAAAAACCATTCAAAGCCCAAAAAAATCGCCGTGCTTCACACTTCCCGCAAGCGAACGCCGCGCGACGAGCAGGATTCGCCATAACTGCCAGCAGGACAACCGGAGAATCACCATGACAACAATGAAAGCACTGGTCATCGCTGAACCACGTAAGATGGTCTGGGCCACCCGCGACACCCCTACGCCTGCCGCGGGCGAGGCACTGATAAAAATCCTGACTGCCGGGATCTGCGGCACTGACATCCACGCCTGGTCCGGCAATCAGCCGTTCTTCAGCTATCCCCGGGTGCTGGGCCATGAAATCTGTGCGGAAGTAGTGGCGCTGGGCAGTGGCGTGGAAGGCTTTCAGCCAGGCCAGCGGGTGGCACTCATGCCCTACATCTCCTGCCTGCGCTGCGACGCCTGCCAGAGCGGAAAAACCAACTGCTGTGAGCGGATCTCGGTGATTGGCGTGCATCAGGATGGCGGTTTCTGCGACTACCTGAGCGTGCCGGTCAGCACCCTGCTGGCGGTGGATGAGGTCGCACCGGAAGCGGCCGCGCTGATTGAGCCGTTTGCCATTAGCGCCCATGCGGTGCGGCGTGCCGGAATTGGGGCGGATGAGCAGGTGCTGGTGGTGGGTGCCGGACCGATTGGGCTGGGTGTCGCCGCCATTGCCGCTGCCAGCGGCGCACAGGTGGTCGTCGCGGATACCAGCGAATTTCGTCGCCAGCATGTCGCTGACCAGCTCGGTCTGGCGGCCCTGAATCCGGCTGATGAAGCGTTCGATAGTGCGTTGCGCGAGCAGTTTGGTGGTCGTCTGGCGCTGAAAGTGATCGACGCCACCGGCAATCCGGCGGCGATGAATAATGCGGTCAACCTGATGCGGCACGGCGGCACCATCGTCTATGTCGGTCTGCACAAAGGCGATCTGGTCATCCCGGACAGTGAATTCCACAAAAAAGAGGCCACGCTGATGGGCAGCCGCAACGCCACCCGCGAAGACTTTGATCGGGTGCGTGCGTTAATGGCCAGCGGCCAGCTGCGCGCCGACATGATGCTGAATCACCATCTGGCTTTCTCCACGCTGGATGAAACCTTTGAGGCGCAGGTCATTAACAATCGCGAACTGATCAAAGGCGTCATTCACTTCGACAGGTAACGTGATTCAGGGCGCGGTGAGGGTCTCAAAGAAGTGCGCCCGCACCGCGTCGGCATCCACGCCGAGCGCGATGCGCTGGGCGGGCAGACCGGCAAACGGATCGGCTCGTGATGCCAGCGCGCTGAGCTTACGCACCGTCTGACCGCAGGCGATGCCCTCGGTAATCACCCGCAGCGGGCTTTCGGTGAGCGCAAAGGCCTGCGGCAGCGTCAGCCACGCCACCGCCAGGGTGTCGTGCAGCGCCATACCGTCGAATCCCTCTTTCTCCAGACTGTAAGCCAGGTAAGGGCGACAGATAGCGCTCAGCACCGGCTGGTTCAGACGCTGCACCTCATCGCCGCTGATCAGCACCTTGTGCGTGACATCCAACGGGATCACTACCACGTTCAGCGCTGACGCGAGCACCTGATCGGCGGCGTGCGGATCTTTCCAGATATTGAATTCGCTGAAAGGCGTCACGTTGCCGCTATGGCCGTCGGTGCCAAACGCGCCGCCCATGATCACCAGCTCTTTCACCAGCGGAATAATATCCGGCGCCTGATTAATGGCTGTGGCGATATTGGTCAGCGGACCAATCGCCACCAGGGTGATCTGATGCGGCTGCGCCCGCACGCTGTCGATAATAAACTGCACCGCGCCCGGTGCCTGATCGCTAAAAGCATTATCAAACGCATCCCCCAGCCCATCTTCCCCGTGCAGCCTGGCGGGCGCAGAGGGGGCCAGCGCCAGCGGCCGTGAACAGCCGCGCCAGACCTCCACGTTAATCGCCATTTTGTCGCAGAATAGCCGGGCATTTTTCACTGCCTGACCCACCGCCACGTTGCCAAAAACAGTGGTAATCCCCAGCAGATGCTGCGTCCGCGCCGCATAAGCCAGCGCAAAGGCGTCATCCACGCCGATATCAGTATCAAAAATCAGGGTACGCATAGGCTCTCCGCAACAGGCTGTAAACCTTCAGCATTACCCCGCCAGCTGGCAGGGCGTCAAGCGATTCAGCCGTATTGCCAGCCTGGAACGGGCGTCGTATTATCACCGGCTCAAGGTGATGGCGTGCCACCTTTCCCAACCGCCGGTGGGCTTAACACCGGCTGATGACGCCTGACACTCAATCCTTTCGCGGGAGCTGAGGTGTCAGGCGCAGTTTATCTCTGCCTCTCCTCCTCAGCCCGGCATTACTCTGTAATCAGGAGCAAGACATGTTTAAACCCTTACTGGCTGTGGTGATCGGCGGTTCTGCCGGCTGCGTACTGCGCTGGCTGTTCGCGATGCGTTTTAATGCACTCTTTCCCAACCTGCCGCCCGGCACGCTGCTGGTGAATCTGATCGGCGGTCTGGTGATCGGCGGGGCGATGGCCTGGTTTGTCCGCCATCCCGACATCGACCCGATCTGGAAACTGTTAATCGTCACCGGACTCTGCGGCGGGCTGACGACTTTCTCCTCTTTCACGGCAGAATTAATGGTGTTGCTACAATCAGGGAAGTATTTCTGGGCGATGGCCAGCGCACTGGTGCATGTAATTGGCTCGCTGCTGATGGCGTTTGCCGGTTTCGCACTGGTCACGCTGCTGGGCTGACCCGGTACGCGCCATACCGCTCAAGAGATACTGATTTCGGGCGTCAGCGCTGTGCATCGGATAATGCGTGGCGCTGACGCTGACCCTCACCGATTATTCCGGACGATTAAGGAGCCGAGCAATGCGAACCCATCCCACCTTCCTTAACCTGGTGTTGTTAAACGGTGAACCCGGCCAGAAGCTCCAGGCGGCGCGTGACGCCGGTTTTGATCAGGTCGAGATCTGGCGCGAGGATGTTGAAGCCTGTGAAGGCGGTGCAGCGGCACTGGCTGAGATCAGCGCACGACAGGGACCTGGCTTTACCAATCTGCAGGTACTGCGTGATTTCACCGGCGCACCCAGTGCGTTGCGATCTCAGAAGCGCGAAGAGCTGCGTCAGTTTATACAGATTGCCCAGGCGCTGGGCTGTGACACCATTCAGGCACCGGCCAGCACCCGTGAGGATTGCTGTGCCGACCAGATTGATGATGACCTGCGCTGGATGGCCTCTGAAGCCGCGCGCTACAACATGCGCATTATGTATGAGCCGATGGCCTGGTGCAGCGTAGATAACACGCTGCCGCTGGCGTGGCAGCGATTGCAGCGGCTCGATCAGCCCAATATCGGGCTGGTGGTCGATCTGTTCCACATCTGCGCGCTGGGTGGTGACGCCTCCCATCTGGACGGCATTCCCGCCGATCGCATCTATGAAGTGCAGCTGTGTGATATGGCCGCCGTTCCCGCGCAGGATAAGCAGAGCCTGATGGCGATGGCGAAGCACCAGCGTCTGCTGCCCGGCGATGGGATTATCGACGTTAAGCGCTTTGTCGATAAGCTCAAAAGCGCGGGCTATCAGGGGCCGGTGGGGATTGAAGTCTTTAATGATGCGCTGAAACGCCTGCCGCCCGACGTGGCTGCCCGCCATGCCTGGCAGGCGTTAACGCGCTGCTGGGGTTAATCCTGTAAGCACTGCCCGATAAACGCGGCGGCGTGCATGGCACCCTGAGCGGAAATGGTGTGGCCGGTGGCGGGTTCAAAGCGCGCGTCAACCGGCACCGCCGCGGCTCGCAGCCGGGCCGCCGCAGATTCGCTCTCCTGCCACGGGATGACTTCATCGGCCTGACCGTGGATCAGCAGTGCGGGCACATGAGCCTGCGGCGTTAATTCACCGTCGACCGCCAGACGACCGGAAAAGGCGACCACGCCCGCCAGCGGATAACGGCCAGACGCCAGCGCATCCAGCGCCATGATCGACCCCTGAGAGAAGCCCACCAGCACCACATCCTGCCAGCGGTCGGCAAAGCCGTGCTGCATGACAATTTCATTGAGGGTGGCATCAAACGCGGCCCGTGCCGCCCGAACCCGACCTGGCCGGTTTTCTGGTGTTACGTCTGTCAGGCTGAACCACTGCCAGCCAAAACCGGCGGGAAAACGTTCAGGTGCATTGGGCGCGGCAAAAACCACATCCGGCAACAGCGTCGCCCAGTGACGGCCAATCGGTGCCAGATCGTCGCCGTTACTGCCCACGCCATGCAGAAAAATCACCAGTGCTTTTGCCATCATTGCTCCTTTTATAAACCGTATTCACTCAGATCAGGACCCGCCGGAACGATGCCGTTCGGGTTCAGCGCCTTGATCGAGTAGTAACCCTGTTTGATATGATCAATGTTGACCGTTTCACGTACGCCAGAGACTGACAACATGCTCTTAAGATAGCGGTTCAGCAACGTATAGTCGCGGATCCGGCGCAGGTTGCATTTGAACAGGCCATGATAGGCGACGTCAAAGCGAATCAGGGTCACAAACAGCCGGATGTCGGTTTCCGTCAGCCGTTCACCCAGCAGGAAGGTACGACCATCGCTGAGCAGCGCCTCCAGTTCATCGAGCTGGCTGAAAACGTCATTAAACGCCTGATGATAGCTGACGGAGGTGGTGGCGAAGCCCGCGCGATAAACACCGTTATTCAGACGCGGATAGAGGCTCTCATTCAGCGCATCAATCTCCGCACGCAGCGCGGCAGGGTAAAGATCGATGCGGTTATCGGCCAGATCGCCAAAGCCGCTGTTAAACATCCGCACAATGTCCGCAGACTCGTTGCTGACGATGGTGGCAGTTTTCCTGTCCCACAGCACCGGCACAGTGGCCCGCCCGGTGTAGTCGGGCGCGACGCGGGTGTAAATTTCATGCAGGTATTGCGCGTTATTCAGCGGGTCCGGCTGCGCGCCGGGAAAGTTGCCGAAGCGCCAGCCCTGAGCGCCAAGCTGCGGCTCGACCACCGTCACGCCGATCAGCGATTCCAGCCCCTTGAGCTTACGGGCGATCAGCGCACGTGACGCCCACGGACAAATCAGGGCCACATAGAGGTGGTAGCGATCGGGCTCGGCGGCGAATGCCGTGGAGCCATCGCTGCTGATAAAATCCCGGAAGCCGGACGTCTGACGGACGAAGCCGCCCTGTTTATCGGTAGCCTGCACCGGATGCCAGTCACTACTCCATTTGCCTTCTACTAACATCGCGCGACTCCTCTCTGTTTTGAGAAGCAGCTTAACTGATGACTAAACGGCTGATAATCCGGTCATAAAGATAATCATTTCTTCCATTATGGAAGAAATCACGCGGGCGGAAAGTGGGTAAAGTGGGTCACCAGAAAGTCGATGAGCAGGCGCGCGCGATGCGCCAGATGACGGGCGGGCGGATAGACCACAAACAGGCCCAGCGGCGGCGTGTCGAAGTTATCCAGCAGCCGGACAATATCACCCTGTTGCAGCGCGGGAGCGGCGATGAAACCGGGCAGGCGCGCAATGCCTAATCCGGCCATCGCTGCCTGCAGACAGGCTTCAGTGTTGGCAAATCGCAGACGGCCCCGGACCGGCACGGTGACAATCTCGTTGCAGCCGTCACCGCTGACAAACGGCCAGTGCCAGGGATCGCGGAAATTGGTATCGATAATGCACTGATGCTGCGCCATGTCCCGCCAGTGCTGTGGTGTACCGAACTGTTCAAGATAGATCGGTGACGCAGCAATGCGAACATGCACTTCGCCCAGCTTGCGCGCCACCAGACTGCTGTCGCTGAGGTTGCCGATGCGGATCGCCATATCAAATCCCTCATCGACGATGTTCACGGCCCGGTCGGAAAAGCTGACATCCAGTTCAATCAGCGGATAGCGCCGGGCAAACGCCACCAGCACCTGAGAAAGCACCGCCGTGCCAAAAGAGCCGGGCGCGCTGATTTTCAGCCTGCCGGTGGGGGTGGTGGCGCTTTCACGCACGCTGGCATCCAGCGTCTCAAACGCATCGAGCAGGTTTTTTACCCGCTCATAATAACTACGGCCAACGTCGGTGGGCGAGAGGGCGCGCGTGCTACGCTTAAACAGCTGGACGCCGAGCTGCTGCTCCAGCTTTGAAACCAGTTTAGAAGCCTGACTGCTGCTGGTACCGAGACGCAGCGCTGCCGCTGAAAAGCTGCCGGTTTCCAGCACCGTGACAAACATCCGGTCACAATCGAGTCGATCCATGGCGAAGTCCTGAAAGGGTAAAGTCGCAGTATAGAAGCTGCGGCCAGGCGTTGCAGCCTTCAGATTGCGTGCCTTAACCCTTTCGCTGGCGGGGAAAACCTGCTTGACTGACGCTCTGCCCGACGTTCTCTGGAGTAATTCATGTCGCTGATTCACCTGACGTCACTGGCGGCGATCCCGGCCGCCGAGTGGGATGCGCTGTTGCCTGATGACCAGCCGTTTTTGCGCCACGCTTTTCTGCTCACCTTAGAAAAGAGCGGCAGCGTGCGGCCTGAATCGGGCTGGCAGCCTGATCATCTGCTGTGGCGGGAAAAGGGCGTGACGCGCGCCGCGCTGCCGGGCTACCAGAAATATCATTCACAGGGCGAGTATGTTTTTGATCACGCCTGGGCGGATGCCAGCCAGCGCGCCGGGATCCGCTACTACCCGAAATGGCTGGGGGCGATTCCCTTCAGTCCGGTCAGCGGCGCGCGCCTGCTGGGTGACGCCTCTGCCGCCGCACAGCTGCTGTCGGCCCTGCCGGAGAGCCTGTTGCAGCACGGCTTAAGCGGCGCGCACATCAACTTTACCGATGCGCAGGCGAACCTGCTGCTGGCCGATCAGCCCGACTGGCTCTCCCGGCTCGGCTGTCAGTATCACTGGCATAATCGTGGCTACCGTGATTTTCAGGATTTCCTGGACACGTTGATGTCGCGCAAGCGCAAACAGCTGCGTAAAGAGCGCGAGCAGGTGGCGCAGAGCGGCTTCGGGTTTGACCGCTATCGCGGTGACCAGCTGCGTGAAGATCAGTGGGATTTTGTCTACACCTGTTACGCCAACACCTACGCGGTACGCGGCCAGCGGCCCTACCTGACGCGCAACTTCTTCAGCCTGCTGGCAGAGCGGATGCCGCAGAATATTGTGGTGGTAATCGCCCGCCTGCAGCAGCAACCGGCGGCGATGGCCTTTTATCTGCGCGACAGCAACACGCTCTATGGCCGCTACTGGGGCTGTCTGGCGGAGTTTGACCGGCTGCACTTCGAAACCTGTTTCTATCAGGGGATGGATTTAGCGATTGATGAAGGGCTGACGCGGTTTGATGCGGGGGCGCAGGGCGAGCACAAGCTGGTGCGCGGCTTTGAGCCGCAGATTACCCACTCCTGGCACTATCTGCTGCATCCCGGCCTGCGCGAGGCCGTGGCAGATTTTCTGGTGCAGGAGCGGGAAGGCGTACGCGGCTGGGCGGAAGAAGCGCGCGACGCCTTACCCTATCGACGCGGCGATTAATCGACGCCGACAAATCCGCCGGTCTGATGCTGCCACAGTCGGGCATAAAGACCGTTCTGCGCCAGCAGCTCCTGATGGCTGCCCATTTCGGCAATGCCGCCTTTATCCAGCACCACCAGCCGATCCATCTTCGCAATGGTCGACAGGCGGTGCGCAATGGCGATAACGGTTTTGCCCTGCATTAAGGACTCCAGGCTCTCCTGAATGGCGGCTTCCACTTCAGAGTCGAGGGCTGAGGTCGCCTCATCCATGATCAGAACCGGCGCATCCTTCAGCAGTACGCGGGCAATCGCCACACGCTGACGCTGACCGCCCGACAGCTTCACGCCGCGCTCGCCCACGTGCGCGTCCAGCCCGGTGCGGCCCAGCGAGTCGGAGAGCAGTGGAATAAACTCATCGGCGCGGGCGCGGTTAATCGCCAGTTGCAGCTCCTCTTCAGTGGCGTCAGGACGGCCATAGAGCAGGTTTTCACGGATTGAGCGATGCAGCAGCGAGGTGTCCTGGGTGATCATGCCAATCTGGCTGCGCAGGCTCTCCTGGGTCACGGCGGCAATATCCTGTTCGTCGATCACAATCCGCCCACCGTTCAGGTCATAGAGGCGCAGCAGCAGGTTCACCAGCGTCGATTTACCGGCACCCGAAGGCCCAATCAGACCAATCTTCTCACCGGGTCTGATGTCGAGGTTAAAAGCGTTAATCACCTGACGGCCACCGCCATAATCGAAGCGCACATTTTCAAAGCGGATGTTGCCACGCGTCACCTTAAGCTGCTTCGCCTGCGGCGCATCCTGCACGCTCAGCGGCTGCGCAATGGTGTTCAGGCCATCCTGCACCATGCCGATGTTTTCGAAGATGCCGTTGACCACCCACATGATCCAGCCGGACATATTCACCAGACGGATCACCAGCCCGGTCGCCAGCGCAATCGCCCCGACGCTGATCAGCGACTGGCTCCACAGCCACAATGCCAGGCCGGATGTTGAAACAATCAGCAGGCCGTTCAGCGCCGACAGCGTCAGATCCATGCTGGTGACCATGCGGCTGGCGTGCTGGGTTTTGTCGGTCTGCTCCTGAATCGCCTCACGCGCGTACTGACGTTCCAGGTCGCTGTGGGCGAACAGCTTGATGGTGGCGATGTTGGTGTAGCCGTCAACAATGGTGCCCATCAGCTTTGATCGCGCTTCCGAGGAGACCACCGAACGGGCTTTAACACGCGGTACAAAGAAACGCAGCGAGGCGCTGTAGGCCACCATCCAGATAATCAGCGGGATCATCAGCCGCCAGTCGGCACCGGCAAACAGTACCAGCGAGGTGACGGCGTAGATCAGCACGTGCCAGATGGCGTCCACCAACTGCACCGCCGAGTCACGCAGTGAACTGCCGGTCTGCATAATGCGCTGGGCAATACGCCCGGCGAAATCGCTCTGGAAGAAGTTAAGGCTCTGACGCAGCACGTAGTTGTGATGCTGCCAGCGGATCATGCTGGTCATGCTCGGGCTGATGCTCTGATGCACCAGCATATCGTGCAGGGCGATAAAAACCGGCCGCAGAATCAGCGCCACCGCGCCCATCCATAGCAGTATCGGCCAGTTATCCCGGAACAGGGTGGCGGGCGTGGAGTGATTGACCATATCGATAATGCGGCTCAGATAGCTGAACAGCGACACTTCAATCAGGGCTGACGCCAGCCCGACCACCAGCAGCGCGGCAAAACTGGGCCAGACCTGGCGCAGGTAGTAGAGGTAAAACGACCAGACCGTTGAGGGGGGCGAATCGGTGGGTGCGTCCTGAAATATATTGATAAAACGCTCAAAACGACGATACAACATAGCGATACTCTTTCCGTCCGGTAAAGAGCTACAGCTTAGTGCATGAACCCCATTCGGCTAACAGGAGAAAATATGGAAATCACAATTCGGGCACGGGAACCGCAGGACGCTGCCGCTTATCAGCGGCTTTACAGTCATCCCGACGTCTATCCCTGGACGCTGCAACTGCCGTTTCCCAGCGTCGCCACCTGGGAGAAAAAAATCGCCAGAATGGATGCCGAGGGCTTTATCGCCTTTGTCGCCGAGATCGACGGCGTGCTGGCCGGCGAACTGACGCTGTTTGTGGATAACAAGGTGCGCACCCGCCACTGCATCAGTTTTGGGCTGGGCGTGCATCCCGATTTCGGCGGTCGCGGCGTTGGTGAGCGCCTGATCCGCACCGCGCTCGACTACTCCCGCAACTGGCTGGGCATTACCCGTATGGAGCTGGAAGTGTTTCACGACAACGACCGGGCACTGCGGCTTTATGAGCGGCTGGGCTTTGAGCGGGAAGGGGTCAAACGCCAGGCCGCCCTGCGTGGCGGTCAGCTGCGCGATGTGGTGATGATGGCGAAGCTGCTGAACGGGGAGTGATAACCGGCGCGGCAGTGCTGCCGCGCCGTGTTGCGTTACGGATTTTTAGTGCTGTAGTGCTGCATGTTCTGCTGCGTCACCAGCTCAAACGGGATCCACTGGTGGGAATCCACCTTCTGGCCTTTGATCATCTGCTGCGCCACCTCAACCGATTTCCTGCCCTGACCCACGGCATCCTGGAACACCGTCACCGCCAGTCTGCCGCTCGCCAGCGCTTTCAGGCCATCCGGTGTGGCATCAATGCCGCCCACCAGAATGGTTTTCTTTGGCTTCGCCTGAGCAATTGCCATGGTTGCGCCAATCGCCATCTCATCATTGTTGGCGGCGACAATATCAATCGCTTCCCCGTTCGACAGCCAGTTGAGCATTAAATCCATGCCTTCATTGCGCGCATAGTTGGCAGTCTGCTTGAGCACTACTTTCATGTCGGGATATTTTGCCACTACCTGCTCCACATCCCGGGTGCGCTGCAGTGCGCCCGCATCGCTGAGGTTACCGATCATGATGGCGACATTGCCACGGTAACCGGCCTGCTTCGCCAGCGCCTCCATCTGCAACGTGCCCGATTCGCGTTCGTCAGAGCCGACGAACACCACGCCCGGTGGCAGGGTTTTATCGCCCGGCGTGCGGTTAACGTAGACCAGCGGAATGTGCGCCTGCTGCGCCAGTTTCGTCAGGGCTGGGGTGCTGGCGGAGTCGACCGGATCGACAATAATCGCATCCACCCCGGCGCTGATAAAGCTCTGTACCTGATCGGTCTGACGGCCGACGTCGCCGCGCGCATCTTCGAACTGCGCATCCAGCTGACGCGCTTTCGCCTCTTTCTCAATCGACTGGCGAATGATGGTCAGGAAGTTCTGGTCGAAATAAGCCATCGAAACGCCAATCTTCTCTGCCAGCGCCGACGTGGAAAGAGAGAGCAGACAGAGTAATGCCCATGCGCGTGTTTTCATTGCGGACTCCCGAGGTTAACCGGATGGAATGTATTTTTCATTTATTATAAAAATGGATAAATAGGATCATCTGCAGCTTAGAAATTGCCGTCAGGTTTGACAAGCCGCCCGTTTCACTCTTGCTGGCGTCGCCACACTTTGCTGCAAATTCGTCGCGTCATAGCTGTCAGCGCCGGTTAAAACCCCGATCGGGTGCACACTCTGCGGCAGAGAGCAGCAGCTTTTTGCGCTTTTGTGCAGCGCCGCACGGGCGGTTGTGGCGGTTGCCAGAAAATCGTTTATTCGGACCCGTCGATCTCTACATCCGCACAATGACCGATGGTTAGCCTCCTATCTATATTTTTCCAGAAGCGGGAAATCTCAGCGTTATTCCTGAAAAAAACCTCGTGGCGCAACCTGCCGCTTTTTAAGGAATTCAGCTCATGCCTAAAGATGCAACACCTCAACGGACCACCCATGTCCGCATCGGGATCCTCTGCCTGATCCTGTTTTTGTCAGTCGTGGCTTACGCCGACCGTTCGATCCTCTCGATCTCCGGATCGGCGATCAAAGAGGAGTTCGGCCTGTCAGCGATCCAGCTCGGATTGATCCTCTCTGCTTTCAGCTGGGCCTACGTTATCGGCCAGATCCCCGGCGGACTATTTCTTGACCGCTTCGGGGCCAAAAAAGTGTATGGCATCACGCTGGCGCTCTGGTCTGTCTCGACACTGGCGATGGGATTTGTGGGTGAATTCTCCAGCGGTATGACCGGCGCGCTGATGCTGATGTTTGGTCTGCGCTTTATGCTGGGACTCATTGAGGCACCCAGCTTTCCCGCCAATGCGCGCGTGGTGATTATGTGGTTCCCTGGCGCTGAGCGGGGACGGGCGTCATCGCTATTCAGTTCGGCGCAATATTTTGCCGTCGCCATCTTCTCGCCGCTTTCAGGCTGGCTGGTGTCGCGCTTTGGCTGGGAATGGCCATTCTTTGTGCTGGGCGGTATCGGCCTGCTGGCGGTGTTTGTCTGGACGGCCTGGATGCGCGAGCCGCGTAATCACCCCGGCGTGTCGGAAAGTGAACTGCGCCACATCATTGATGGCGGCGCGCTGGTGGATATCGATGCAGCGCAGACCCTTAAGGCCCGGCCACCGGTCAGCAAAGCGATGTTCAGAAAGCTGTTTACCAATCGCATGCTCTGGTGCGCCTATCTTGGTCAGTACTGCATCATCGCGCTCAGCTACTTCTTCATTACCTGGTTCCCGATCTATCTGGTGCAGGCACGCGGCATGAACATTATGGAGGCGGGATTCGCCACCATCGCCCCGGCGGTGTTTGGTTTTCTCGGCGGGATCAGCGGCGGTTACCTGTCAGATAAGTTAATCGCCCGGGGCTGGAGCGTCTCCTGGGCGCGTAAAACCCCCTACATCGTCGGCATGCTGATGGCGTCGAGCCTGGTGCTGGCGGCGATTATTCCCGGTAATGGCGGCATCATCGCCATTATGTCCTTCGCCTTTTTCGGCAAAGGCATCGCGGCGGGCGCAGGCACCTGGACGGTAATCAGCGACACCGCGCCCAAAGAGGCGGTGGGTCTGGCGGGGTCCATTTTTAACGGCATCGGCAATATTGCCGGTTTCACCACGCCGCTGCTGTTCGGCATCATCGTCGGGCTGACCGGCAGCTACAGCATCGGGCTGGCATTTGTGGCGGCACACTGCGTGGTCGCGGCGCTGCTGTTCCTGCTGGTGATGGGACCGATTGAACGCGTCGGCGAAGAGACCAATCGCCCGGCAGCCTATAACCATCAGGAGAAAGAAGATGGCATTAAAGCAATGTAATGTGCTGATCAAAGGGAAATTTCTGCCACCAGAGCTGATTGAGAATATCGAAAACGCGTTCACCGCCTTCCGGCTGTGGGAGGCGGAGGATGAGGCAGCCTTTCTGACTGAACAGGGTGCAGATATCGACATACTGGTTACCAGCGGCAATGCGGTAATGGGCGCACCCGCCGCGCTGATCGCCGCGCTGCCCAACCTGAAAGCGATCTGCAGTATCGGCGTCGGGTATGACAGCATTGATACGGAAGCCGCCCGGTTACGCGGCATTGTCGTCACTAACACGCCCGAGGTGCTGAATGATTGCGTTGCCGACCTGGGCATGGCGCTGCTGCTGGATGTGGCGCGCCGCATCAGTGAGGCCGATCGCTTCACGCGCGCCGGGCACTGGTCGCAGGGTCGCTTTCCGCTGAGCAGCAAAATCGGCGGCAAGGTGTGCGGCATCGTCGGGCTGGGCAATATCGGCCAGGCGGTAGCCAGACGTGCGCAGGCGTTTGATATGCAGATTCACTACTACAACCCGCGTTCACGTCCCGACGTACCCTTTACCCGGCATGAGAGCCTGGTGGCGCTGGCGCAGCAGGCCGATTTTCTGGTGCTCACGCTGCCAGGCGGGGCCGCAACGCGGCATATCATTAACGCAGACGTGCTGCGGGCGCTGGGCCCGCAGGGTTATCTGATCAACATCGCGCGCGGCAGCGTGGTGGATCAGCAGGCGCTGTTGGCGGCATTGGAAACCGGGCAGATCGCCGGTGCCGGACTGGATGTGTTTGAACAGGAGCCGCATGTCCCTGACGAATTGCGCCAGCGCGACAATGTGGTGATTACGCCACATATCGCCAGCAGCACCCGCGAAACCATGGCGGCGATGGCGGACCTGGTGTTTGAGAACATACTGGCGATTGCCCGTGGAGAGCCTGCGCTCACCCGCGTAGTGTAGCGGCAACAATGACTTAACCATGATGGACAGAGCGTGAGGCAGGAGGCCTCTCCTCTGACCACTCGCCTGCACGCCGCCTCCGCACAAAACAGCCTGAAGAATATTTGTCCAGCTGCCGATATCACCTTACCACCCGCTGATCGTAAGGAGTGATAGCGTGATAAAGCTGATTACCATTGATGAACTGCGCCCAGGGATGTTTATCCACAAGCTGGAGGTCTGGTGGATTAAGGACCAGCGTATTCATAATCAGATGCTGATCACCGATCCACGACAAATCGCCACGTTACGCAGTGAAGGGATCCGCCAGCTCTGGATCGACCTCGATCGATCCGTGCAGGCGCCGATTGCCACCTCGATCGCGAAAAGAACCATTGGCCGCACCCCGTTTTTTCAGGAGCTGGACCAGGCACAGCTGATCTTCCAGCAGGGCAAACCGAAAGTACTGGCGATGTTCAACGAAGCGCGGCTGGGCAACGGCCTGAAGCTCGATTATATGATGGATCTGGTAGATGAAATCGCCGGCTCGATCACGCGTGAACCCTCAGCGATGCTCAGCGTGGCACGGCTGAAAAATCATGATGACTACACCTATCTGCACTCCATGGCGGTCTGCGGGCTGATGATTGCGCTGGGTAAAAAACTCGGGCTGGATGAGCAGCAGCTGCGTCGGGTGGGCATGGGCGGTTTACTGCATGATGTCGGCAAAGCGGCCGTGCCGCTGGCGATCCTGAACAAAGCGGGCAAGCTGACTGAAGAGGAGTTCAGGGTGATGCGTGAGCATCCGGTGGTCGGTGCGCAGATGCTGATAGAAGCCGACGCCGATGACGATCTGCTCGATATCACCCTGCATCATCATGAAAAATATGATGGCAGCGGCTACCCGCATCGCCTGAAAGGAGAAGCGATTTCGTTCTACGCCCGGATGGCGGCGGTGTGTGATGTCTACGATGCAGTCACCTCAACCCGTTCCTATCGCAACGGCTGGACACCGGCAGAGGCGATGCACCAGATGCTGAGCTGGCGCGGCCACTTCGATCCGGGCCTGCTGCACACCTTCGTGCGCACTATCGGCATCTATCCGGTAGGTTCGCTGGTCCGTCTGGCCTCCGGCCGGGTGGCGCTGGTGGTGAAAGCGGGGGAAAAGTCGCTGATGCGTCCCTGTGTGCATGTCTTCTGGTCGCTGCACGCTCAGCGTGAAGTAAAACCGGAGGAGCTCGACCTTGGCGACAGTTTCTGCACCGACAGCATTGTGGGCGCAGAGGACAGTACGCTATGGGGTAACGTCGATCTCAATCGTATCTGGGCGCTGGAAGTCGCCTGATTTTTCGCCATTTTTACACTATTTTTACGCCCGCCCGCTGCATTTTAACCCCTTCTTTATACGCCTCCGCGCAAGCTAAGCCCTAAATCCAATCCTCTGGAGGTTCCTGTGAGCGTGGGCGTAATAACCGGCATTGTGCTGGTGGTGTTGTTACTGGGCTATCTGATCTATGCCCTGTTAAATGCGGAGGCCTTCTGATGGCGGCCAATGCTTTTTTACTCATCGCATTTTATCTGGTGCTGCTGATGGTGCTGGCACAGCCGCTTGGACGGGGTCTGGCCGCGTTAGTGGCTGATAAGCCGGTGTTTGCCCGCCTGGAAGCGCCGCTGTGGCGACTGCTGGGCGCGCAGCAATCGGAGATGCGCTGGCCGCACTACCTGCTGGCGATACTGCTGTTTAACGCGCTGGGCTTCGTGGTGCTGCTGGCCATACTGCTGATGCAGGGTTCGCTGCCGCTGAATCCGCAGCAGCTGCCTGGCCTGAGCTGGCATCTGGCGCTGAACACCGCCGTGAGCTTCGTCACCAACACCAACTGGCAGTCCTACAGCGGCGAAAGCACCCTGAGCTATTTCAGCCAGATGGTGGGCCTGACGGTGCAGAACTTCCTCTCTGCCGCAACCGGGATCGCCGTGGCGTTTGCGCTGATCCGGGGTTTCGCTAATCGCAGCTCTGCCTCTCTGGGTAACGCCTGGCGCGACCTGACACGCATCACGCTCTACGTCTTACTGCCCATCAGCCTGCTGATGGCGCTGTTCTTTGTCAGTCAGGGCAGCATTCAGAACTTCGCGCCTTACCACAGCTTCACCACGCTGGAAGGCGTACAGCAGACGCTGTCGATGGGACCAGTGGCGTCGCAGGAAGCGATTAAAATGCTGGGCACCAACGGGGGCGGCTTCTTTAACGCCAACTCCGCCCATCCGTTTGAAAACCCGACGGTGCTGACCAACCTGGTGCAGATGCTGAGCATCTTCCTGATCCCGGCTGCGCTCTGCTTCGCATTTGGCGAAAGCGTGCGTGACCGTCGTCAGGGCCACATGCTGCTGTGGGCGATGACGCTGATGTTTGTCGCGGCGGTCGCCGTCGTGATGTGGGCCGAGCTGCAGGGCAACCCGCATTTCCTCCAGCTGGGTGCCGACAGCGCCGTCAACATGGAAGGCAAAGAGACGCGCTTTGGCATTCTTAACAGCAGCCTGTTCGCGGTCATTACTACCGCGGCCTCCTGCGGTGCGGTCAATGCCATGCACGACTCCTTCACTGCGCTGGGCGGCATGGTGCCGATGTGGCTGATGCAGCTGGGTGAAGTGGTGTTTGGCGGCGTCGGTGCCGGTCTCTACGGCATGCTGCTGTTTGTGCTGCTGGCGGTGTTTATCGCCGGGCTGATGATTGGCCGTACCCCGGAGTTCCTGGGTAAAAAAGTCGACGTGTGGGAGATGAAAATGACCGCGCTGGCGATTCTGGTCACCCCGGCGCTGGTGCTGATCGGCACCGCGCTGGCGATGATGACCGACGCTGGTCGCAGTGCAATGGCGAATCCCGGCATTCACGGCTTCAGCGAAGTGCTCTACGCCGTCTCCTCGGCGGCCAACAACAACGGCAGCGCCTTTGCCGGACTGAGTGCTAACACGCCGTTCTGGAACCTGCTACTGGCGGTCTGCATGCTGCTGGGCCGCTTCGGCATCATCATTCCGGTGATGGCGATAGCCGGTGCGATGGCGGTGAAAAAAGTGCAGCCGGTGGGTAACGGCACGTTGCCAACCCACGGTCCGCTGTTTATTGCCTTACTCATCGGCACAGTGCTGCTGGTGGGTGCACTGACCTTTATTCCTGCTCTGGCGCTGGGCCCGGTGGCTGAGCATCTGCAACTTGTTCAGGGACAATCCTCATGAGTCGTCAACAACAGGCGTTATTTGACGCAGCCCTGCTGCGTACCTCGGCCTGGGATGCGGTGAAAAAGCTCGATCCCCGGGTACAGTTCCGTAACCCGGTGATGTTTGTGGTCTGGCTCGGCAGCGTGCTGACCACGCTGCTGGCGCTGGCAATGCTGTCCGGCCGCATCAGCGGCAGCGCCAGTTTTACCGGCGCGATTGCGCTCTGGCTCTGGTTCACTGTGCTGTTCGCCAACCTGGCGGAGGCGCTGGCAGAGGGGCGCAGTAAAGCCCAGGCCAGCAGCCTGAAAGGGGTCAAAAAGACCAGCTTTGCCAAAAAACTGTCAGCGGCGCGCTATGGCGCGGAGTGGCAGCAGGTCAGTGCCGATGCGCTGCGCAAAGGCGACGCGGTGCTGGTCGAAGCGGGCGACATTATTCCCTGCGACGGTGAAGTGATAGAGGGTGGTGCCTCCGTGGATGAGAGCGCTATTACCGGTGAATCTGCACCGGTCATCCGTGAGTCAGGCGGTGACTTTGCCTCCGTGACGGGCGGTACGCGTATTCTCTCTGACTGGCTGGTGATCACCTGTAGCGCCAACCCGGGCGAAACCTTCCTTGATCGGATGATCGCTATGGTGGAAGGCGCGAAGCGCCGCAAAACCCCGAATGAGATCGCCCTGACTATTCTGCTGGTGTCACTGACCATCGTGTTCCTGCTGGCGACCGTCACACTCTGGCCGTTCTCGGCATGGGGCGGCACGCCGGTCAGTATCACCGTGCTGGTGGCGCTGCTGGTCTGTCTGATCCCGACCACCATCGGTGGCCTGCTGTCGGCGATTGGAGTGGCGGGAATGAGCCGGATGCTGGGTGCGAACGTCATTGCGACCAGTGGACGAGCGGTGGAAGCCGCAGGCGATGTGGATGTGCTGATGCTCGACAAAACCGGCACCATCACGCTGGGTAACCGTCAGGCGACCCAGTTCCTGCCCGCGCCGGGCGTCAGCGAAGAGCAGCTGGCCGACGCCGCGCAGCTCGCCTCGCTGGCTGATGAAACGCCAGAGGGCCGCAGCATCGTGGTGCTGGCGAAGCAGCGCTTTAATCTGCGTGAACGCGATCTCAGCAGCATGGGCGCCAGTTTTATTCCGTTCTCAGCCCAGACCCGCATGAGTGGCGTAAACGTGCAGGACCGGCTGATCCGCAAGGGTGCGGTCGATGCAGTGCGTCGCCATATCGAAGCGAACCATGGTCGTTTCCCTGCCGAAGTGAATGCGCAGGTGGAAGAGGTGGCACGCAGTGGCGGCACGCCGCTGGTGGTGTCCGAGGGTGCTAACGTGCTGGGCGTGGTGGCGCTGAAAGATATCGTGAAAGGCGGTATCAAAGAGCGTTTTGCCGAACTGCGAAAAATGGGCATTAAAACGGTGATGATTACCGGCGATAACCCGCTGACCGCTGCGGCCATTGCGGCGGAAGCGGGCGTGGATGACTTCCTGTCAGAGGCGACCCCGGAAGCCAAGCTGGCGCTGATCCGCCAGTATCAGGCAGAAGGACGGTTAGTGGCGATGACCGGCGACGGCACCAACGATGCGCCTGCCCTTGCGCAGGCGGATGTCGCGGTGGCGATGAACTCCGGTACGCAGGCGGCGAAAGAGGCGGGCAACATGGTCGATCTCGACTCGAACCCGACCAAGCTGCTGGAAGTGGTACACATCGGTAAACAGATGCTGATGACGCGCGGTTCTCTGACCACCTTCAGTATCGCTAACGACGTGGCGAAATATTTCGCCATTATTCCGGCGGCGTTTGCGGCGACCTATCCGCAGCTCAACATGCTCAACGTGATGCAGCTGCACTCGCCCGCCAGCGCGATTCTGTCGGCGGTGATCTTTAACGCCCTGGTGATTATCTTCCTGATCCCGCTGGCCCTGAAAGGCGTCAGCTACCGCCCGCTGAGTGCGGCTGCGCTGCTGCGCCGCAACCTGCTGATTTACGGTCTGGGTGGCCTGCTGGTGCCGTTTGTCGGCATCAAAGCGATCGATCTGCTGTTAGTGCTTTCAGGCATGGCCTGAGGAGAAAAAAATGAGTCAGTTACGTCCGGCAATTTTACTGTTGTTGCTGCTTACGCTTGTTACCGGCGTGGTTTATCCTTTCCTCACCACCGGGCTGGCGCAGTGGCTGTTTCCGTCCCAGGCCAATGGCTCGCTGCTGGAAGAAGATGGCGTGGCGCACGGATCCGCGCTGATTGGGCAGAACTTTTCCCAGTCCGGCTATTTCTGGGGTCGTCCTTCAGCCACCAGTGATAAAGCCTATAACCCGCTGGCCTCGGGAGGCAGTAATCTGGCCGCCAGCAACCCGGCGCTGGATAAAGCGGTCGCCGACCGCGTCGCTGCGCTGCGGGCCGCCAACCCACAGGCACCTGCAGCCGTGCCGGTGGAGCTGGTGACGGCTTCCGCCAGCGGGCTGGACCCGGATATTTCGCCCCAGGCTGCCCTGTGGCAGGCTCCGCGTGTCGCTGCCAGCCGCAACGTGCCGGTCGCGCAAGTCGAGGCGCTGATTGAAAAGATGACGCATCGTCCGCTGATGCCCTTCCTCGGCACGCCGACCCTCAACGTGCTGCAGCTGAACATGGCGCTCAACGAACTGTAATGGTGTTAAGAGCCTATCCCATCAGGCTATTTTATTTGTCAGTCTGAACCTGGGCAGTGCTCACACAGGCTGCTTTAGCAACCTGAACGCCCGTCAGGGCGGCCCTGAAGGGGCGAGCGCAGCGAGTAATCCTCACGTACTACGTGTACGCTGGCTGTTTCGCGCTGTCCGTGTCCAGACTGTCTGCAACAATTACGCCTACTGGCATAGGCTCTAAGGAAGCGATGAACCACGAACCCCAGCGTCCCGATCCCGACGCGCTGCTGCAGGCTAACCGCGAGAGTCATCGCGGGCAGCTGAAGATTTACTTTGGTGCCTGTGCGGGCGTGGGCAAAACCTACGCCATGCTGCAGGAGGCACAGCGGCTGCGTGCGCAGGGTCTGGATGTGCTGATTGGCGTGGTAGAAACCCATGAACGGCCGGAAACCGCGCAGCTGCTGACAGGCTTAACCCTGCTGCCGCGGCGCGCAACCGGCCGCTCGCGTCATGCGGAGTTTGATCTTGATGCCGCGCTGGCCCGCCATCCGGCGGTGATCCTGATGGATGAGCTGGCGCACACCAACGTGCAGGGCTCGCGCCATCCCAAGCGCTGGCAGGATATCGAGGAGCTGCTGGAAGCGGGCATCGACGTGCTGACCACCGTCAACGTGCAGCATCTTGAGAGCCTCAACGATGTGGTCGGCGGCGTCACCGGCATTCAGGTGCGCGAAACCGTGCCCGATCCCTTTTTCGACAGCGCTGATGAAGTGGTGCTGGTCGATCTGCCGCCCGACGATCTGCGGCAGCGGCTGAAAGAGGGCAAAGTCTACATTGGCGACCGCGCGGAACGCGCCATCGAAAACTTTTTCCGCAAAGGTAACCTGTTCGCCCTGCGTGAGCTGGCCCTGCGTCGCACTGCCGATCGGGTGGACGACCAGATGCGCGCCTGGCGCGATCAGCAGGGACGGGATCGCGTCTGGCACACCCGCGACGCCATTCTGCTCTGCATTGGTGACGACAGTGGCAGTGAAAAGCTGGTGCGTACCGCTGCCCGGCTGGCGGCACGGCTCGGCAGTGAATGGCACGCGGTCTATGTCGAAACGCCCCGGCTTAATCGGCTGCCGGAAGCGCGGCGACGGGCGATTCTGCGCACCTTACAGCTGGCGCAGGAGCTGGGGGCGGAAACGGCCACGCTGTCGGAACCGGATGAAGCGGAAGCGGTGCTGGGCTACGCCCGCGAGCACAACCTGGGCAAAATCGTCACTGGCCGTCGCCCGCAGCGGCGCTGGCGGCGTGACAGTTTTGCCGAACGTCTGGGCCAGCTCGGCCCCGATCTCGACCTGCTGGTCGTCGCACTGGATGAGCCGCTGAAGGATGCGCCGCATCCGTTGCCGGATGGCCGCGTCACCAGCGAAAAATGGCGCATTCAGCTGCGCGGCGTGATGATGGCGCTGGTGCTCTGCATCGTCGTCACCGCAGCCGGACAGTCGGTGCTGATCAATTTTGATCCCGCCAACTGCGTGATGATCTACCTGCTGGCGGTGGTGATCGTGGCGCTGCGCTATGGCCGCTGGCCGTCGGTGATCGCCACGGTGATGAATATCGTCGCCTTCGACCTCTTCTTTGTTGCGCCCACCGGCACGGTGGCGGTCTCCGACCTGCAATACCTGGTGACCTTTGGCGTGATGCTGGCGGTCGGCGTGATCGTCGGCAATCTCACGGCAGGCGTGCGTTATCAGGCACGGGTGGCGCGCTACCGCGAGCAGAGGGCGCGCCAGCTCTATGAGATGGCGAAATCGCTGGGCAGCGCGTTGACGCCGCAGGATATCGCCGCCACCAGCCAGCGGGTGCTGGATGCTACTTTGCAGGCGCGCTGCCTGCTGCTGCTGCCGGATGAGCAGGGTGAGCTGCAACCGGTCGGCGAGGCGTTACCGGCCAGCGAACCGGATCGCGCCATCGCGAAATGGAGTTACAGCAAAGGCCAGCCTGCGGGCGCGGGCACCGATACCTTACCGGCGGTGCCCTATCAGATCCTGCCGCTGAAAAGCGGTGCACACTGTCGGGGTCTGCTGGTGGTGGAGCCGCAGAACCTGCGTCAGCTGATGATCCCCGAACAGCAGCGGCTGGTGGAAACCTTTACGGTACTGATTGCCAACGCCCTGGAGCGCATGGCGCTGTCGCACAGTGAGGCGGCGTCCCGGCTTTCGGCGGAGCGGGAACAACTGCGCAATGCGCTACTGTCGGCGCTGTCGCACGACCTGCGCACGCCGTTAACGGTGCTGTTTGGTCAGGCGGAAATGCTGATGCTCGACCTGGCCAGCGACAACTCAAAATATGTGCCGCAGGCCAGCCAGATCCGCGAGCAGACGCTGAGCACTATCCGGCTGGTGAGCAACATGCTGGATATGGCGCGCATTCAGTCGGGCGGCCTCAACCTGCGTGAAGAGTGGCTGGCGCTGGAAGAGGTGATCGGCGGCGCGCTGAGCAGCATGGCACCGTCGCTGAAAGGGCATGAGGTTCAGCTCGATCTGCCGGATGACATCGTGCTGATCAAAGGCGACAGCACGTTGCTGGAACGCGTCTTCACCAACCTGATTGAGAACAGCCTGAAGTATGCCGGTAACAGCGCACCGCGTGGCATCCGCGCCTGGCGTGCTGCGACACGGCTGGAGATTGCGGTCTGGGACAGCGGACCGGGCATTGCCGAAGACGATTTAACCCGGATATTCGATAAGTTCTGGCGCGGTGATAAAGAGTCGGCGGTGCCGGGCGTCGGGCTGGGTCTGGCAATCTGTAAAACCATTGTCGAGAGCCACGGCGGCCAGATCTGGGCAGAGAACCGACCCGAAGGTGGCGCAGCATTTCGTCTCTCACTGCCGCTGCCGCCGATCCCTGAAATTTCTGACGAAGGGCTGAAATAACTTCACAGTGGATCGGTTATACTTCCGGACCTGTTTGATTATTCGTGGGATTGTATGGAACGTTTTACCGAAAACCTGATGTATGCATCGCGCTGGTTGCTGGCTCCGGTTTACATTGGACTTTCGCTGGGATTGCTGGCGCTGACCATTAAATTTTTCCAGGAAATTTTCCACCTGCTGCCCAACATTTTCAGCATTGCGGAAAACGATCTGATCCTGCTGCTGCTGTCGCTGGTGGATATGACGCTGGTGGGCGGCCTGCTGGTGATGGTGATGCTGTCGGGTTATGAGAACTTCATCTCCAAGCTTGATATTGACGAAGACAAAGAGAAGCTGAGCTGGCTGGGCAAGATGGACTCCGGCTCGCTGAAAAACAAAGTCGCGGCTTCTATCGTGGCCATCTCCTCGATTCACCTGCTGCGGGTGTTTATGGAAGCGCGCAACGTCGAAAACGACAAGCTGATGTGGTACGTGATTATCCATCTGACCTTTGTGCTCTCGGCCTTTGTGATGGGCTGGCTGGACAAAATGTCGCGCTACGATAAAAAGTAATTTATCACCTGGTGACCCGCTGACGCGGGCGCCTGCTTTATCCCTTCTGCTCTGCTTCCCCTGAACGACCTGCCGGCTGCGACGCCGGACGCGTGCCCGCCAGCTGCGGCATCACCTCTTTGATCATGGCAAAAAAGTGTTGCAGCCTGGCCGGGTAGTAACTCGCCCAGGGATAGGTCAGCCATACCGGCAGCGGCGGGGCCTGCCAGGCGGGCATCAGCTGAACCAGACTGCCGTCCGCTAAATCCTCCTGCACCGCCCACGAGGAGACAATCGCCGCGCCCATTCCGGCCAGCGCCGCTTTGCGCACCGCATATAAGCTGTCGCTGCTCAGCCGGGGCGTAATCGCCAGGTTCACCGGCTGACCGTCGTCAATCTTCTGCAACGCCACTTCATTACGGTAAAAGCTGGTCAGCGCCAGCCACGGCAGATCGCGCAGCTGTGCCACACGTTCTATCGGCGGATGCTGCGCCAGCAGGTGCGGGGCCGCCACGACAATGCGCGGCACTTCGGCCAGCAGAATCGCTACTACAGAGGGATCGGTGGGCGCACCGACCTGAATGGCGCAGTCCACGTTCTCCGCCATGAAGTCGGGCGTGCGGTCATTCAGCATCCACTCGATATTGAGGCGGGGATAGCGGTGCAGATAGTCCACCAGCGGCGCGATCAGCTGATCCTGACCAAAGGCGTGCGGCGCACGAACCCGCAGCGTACCGACCGGGTCATCGCTGGCACCGGTCAGCTCATCTTCCAGCGCATGCCAGGTCGCCAGCAACTGCCGTGCCTGGGCGTAGCAGCGTTCGCCATCATCAGTGAGCTTCAGCGCATGGGTGGTGCGCAGGATTAGCTTGAGGCCCAGCCGCTGCTCCAGGGTCTGCAATCGGCGGCTGACGGTGGGCTGTGTCGTGCCAAGCTGGGCTGCTGCTGCGGACAAGCTGCCGCTCTCGACGATACGGATAAACGTCTGCATCAGGTCGATGCGATCGCTGCTGTTAGGGTTATTCATACGCGCCACGCATAACGGTTTTGTCTGGTATCAGTCTACCGCGTATAACCGTGATGCGCTTTAATGGTTGCACGAAATGATGAGGATTACAGCATGTCAGCCATACAGACTCAGACGCAAAATGAATCACTCTCCACGCCGCTGGTGTTTACCCTGGCGGCCGGGGCCGGACTCAGCGTTGCATCGATTTACTACAGCCAGCCGATGCTGGATATCATCAGTAAGCAGTTTAATGCGGGCATCGGTGCAGTTGGCATGGTGCCGATGCTGACTCAGGCGGGCTATGCGCTGGGTATTCTGCTGCTGGCCCCGCTGGGTGATCGTCACGACCGCCGCACCATTATCTTTATCAAAGGCTTACTGCTGGTCGCGGCGCTGCTGCTGTGTGGCTTTTCCGGCGGACTCAGCGCGCTGCTGGTTGCCAGTTTTATCACCGGGCTGACCGCCACGGTGGCGCAGGACATTGTGCCCGCGTCGGCGGCGCTGGCCCCGGAACGCAGCCGGGGTAAAACGGTCGGCACGGTGATGACCGGGCTGCTGGTGGGGATCCTCCTGTCGCGGGTGGTCAGCGGCGTTGTCGCGGAGTATTTCGGCTGGCGAACCATGTACATGATTGCCGCACTGGCGGTGCTGCTGATTACGCTGACGCTGTGGCGGGTGCTGCCACGCTTCGCGCCGGGCACCTCAGTGAGCTATCCGCGACTGTTGCTGTCGCTGGTGCATCTGTGGCGTCACCATCAGACGCTGCGCCGGGCTGCGCTGGCTCAGGGTCTGCTCTCCGTCGCTTTCAGCGCCTTCTGGTCGACGCTGGCGTTAATGCTCAGCGACCGCTTTCATCTCGACAGTGCGGTGGCGGGGGCGTTTGGTTTAGCCGGTGCAGCGGGTGCCATGGCCGCGCCGCTGGCGGGCAGTTTTGCTGACCGCATTGGTCCGGCACGCGTCACGCAGGCCGGTGCCGCGCTGGTGACGATCTCTTTTGCGCTGATGTTTCTACTGCCGCTGCTGCCCATGCCCGCACAGCTGGCGCTGATTGTGGTCTGTACCATCGGCTTTGATTTGGGGGTGCAGGCTACGCTGGTAGCGCATCAGACGCTGGTTTATGGCCTGGCACCGGAAGCACGCAGTCGCCTGAATGCATTGCTGTTTACCGTGGTGTTTATCGGTATGGCGACCGGTGCGGCGCTGGGCAGTCTGGCGCTGGCTCACTGGGGCTGGAATGGCGTCGTTGCGCTCGCCACTTTAGCCGGTGCCGCGGCTCTCGCGGTCCGCTTCGCCAGTCGCCACCTGAAAAACTGACACCTCGCCCGTCAAAAAATGTGCCAGGCTTATTCATAAACCCGAAATATTGTGGAGTGTTATGAACTTTTTAGCCTGGACAGCAGCGACGGGCGGCCTTCTGCTGCTGATGTCGCTGGCTTCCGGTTGGATTCACCGGGGACCAGTCACCTCATTTGGTCTGTTCCTGATCGCGGGCATGCTGTGCGGCCCGTGGGGATTTGATGTTATCCACCTCGATATCGTCACCCATTCCGAAGCCGTGGCCCATATCACCGAAATCACCATGGCGGCCTCGCTGTTTATCACCGGACTCAAGCTGCGTCAGCCGCTGCAGAACAACTGCTGGCACACCGGGCTGAAACTGGCGTTTCCCGCCATGCTGCTTACCGTTGCCGCGATGACCCTGCTGGCACACTTCCTGGTGGGATTAGACTGGCCGGTTGCGCTGGCGTTTGGGGCGATTGTCGCGCCGACCGATCCGGTGCTGGCGAGCTTAATCTCGGTCAACGATGCGCAGGATGATGACTCGCTGCGTGTGGCGATCTCCAGTGAAGCGGGCATGAACGATGGCTCCGCGCTGCCACTGCTGATGCTGGCGCTGCTGCTGTTTAATGGCGAGAGCCTGAGTGGCGCGATGCTGATGCACTGGGGCGCGGTCGAGGTGCTCTGGGCGATTGGCGGCGGTCTGATCATTGGCTTTGTTCTGGGGCAGTTAATCGGCATGCTGGCGACCCGACTGCGCAATGCCAATGGCGACGTTGCGCCCAATGATTTTCTGGCGCTGGCACTGATTGCGCTGAGTTATTCGCTGGTGGAGTACGTGGGTGCCTCCGGCTTCCTGGCCGCCTTCGCCGCCGGACTGGGGTTACGCCGTGCCGAACTGGGTGTGTTCCATCGTCATCAGCCGGAAGACCTCTCTGACGACGAGCGCGTATTGCCCTCTGAGGCGCTGGTGAATCCTAACAAACGCCTGGCGCATCAGGGCGACAATAATATGGTGAAGTCGATTGGGTTTGTAGTAGGCGACGCGCTCTCTTTTGGCGATACTATTGAACGTTTACTGGCGGCTGGCATGATGGTGGTGCTGGGTGTCACACTGGCGCAGCACTGGAACATCTATGGCGTGCTGATTGGCCTGGTGCTGTTTGCCGTAGTACGACCGCTGGCCGTCTGGCTGGTGACGCTGCGCGCCGGACTGCCGCTCGGGCAGCGCCTGCTGATTGGCTGGCTGGGCATCCGGGGGATTGGCAGTCTGAACTACATCGCCTATGCCTGGACGCACGGCATGCAAGGCCCGCAGATGGAAATCATGACGAATATGGCGTTAACGCTGGTGGTCTGCAGCGTGGTGGTTCACGGCACCACCGTGACGCCGCTGCTGAACTGGCGTCAGAAGCGCCTTGAAGCCCTTCAGCGTAAGGTTTAACCTGAACGAACAGGAGTTAAGAATGAAAGTAACTCAGATAGTGCTGCTGAGCATGCTCGCCACCGGCAGCGCGCTGGCAGCGGACGACGCTGATACTGAGCAGAATGTTTACGCCAGTCAGTTGTGCCACATTGTCAGCGGCGAGAAAAAGGTCGCCACTGCAGATCATTACGTCGAGCAGATGAAATCGACCGTGGCGGGCGGCCAGTCACCGTCGGCGATGAATCAGCCGGAATTTGATGAAGAGTCCGCGCGTGAAGTGGCCAGTGCCTGGCTGCAACTTGGCGACGATGAGCGGGCCAAACTGCGCGTCAACGAACAGCAGTGTGAACAGGCCGTGATGGCGCAGTTCCAGCAGGAAGATTAACCACACGGAATTAAATAAAAACGCGCCTGCCCGGCGCGTTTTTTTATGGCTTTCCTGAGGCTATTGCGTACATAATCGCCACCCATGGCACCAGACTTGCATCTGTTACTTCTTCTGTAGCCTGCCGCAACGGCTTGCTCATTACTCTGGCATCACACAACAGGCAATATGATTACGCGTCGACGCTTTATTCTCGGCACGGGAGCGCTCGGGCTCTCCATGACCACCGGCAAATTATTTGCCCGCGATGACATTATCCCCCTCTGGCCGGACGATCCGCCCGGCGGCGGCGGCCCATCCGGCCAGTTGCATATTAACAGCAGCGGTTCCTGGTCAAATATCGTCAGCCCGGCGATTCAGCGCTTTAAACCGGAAAATCCCAATGGCGAAGCGGTATTAATCGCCGCAGGCGGCGGGTATCGCTGGATCGGCATGGGCCGTGAAGCCTGGCCGGTAGCGCGCTGGCTGAACGCCAGTGGCTATACTGCCTATGTGCTCAGCTACCGGTTGCCGCATGAGAAGTGGCAGGCGGGGCGGCTGGCACCGCTGCAGGATGCGCAGCGCGCCATCCGGCTGGTACGCTCTTTTGAGCGCAAGGTACATGTGCTGGGCTTCTCGGCAGGCGGACATCTGCTGGGGCTGGCGGCGGCGCGGCCGGATTTTGAATCTTATCCGGCCCTCGATCCGCTGGATGAAGTGGTGCCAAAAGTCGACAGCGTCGGCCTGATCTATCCGGTTATCACCCTGGAAGCGCCTTATCAGCACACCAATACGCATCTGATGATGGTCGGTAAAAATGCCACGCCGCAGGATGAGGCAAACTGGTCAGTGCAGAACTTCGTGACGCGGCAATATCCGCCAACGTTTCTGGCGCAGGCCGAGGACGATCATACCTCCAATCCGTTTAACACCGAGCTGATGCGCGACACCTGTCGCCGCAACCGCGTGCCGGTTGAGCTGATTCAGATCAGCAAAGGCGGACACGGATTTGGCCTCGGCAAAGCGGGTACGCCCGCAGCGTTGTGGGATCAGGCGTATGTCCGCTGGCTGGATCGCGTAAGCTGAGTTGCACTGACGCGGTGCTGCACTGCACGGTCAGAAAGCGGATGTGGACGCGGCATAAAAAAACAGGCGACCTTAAGTCGCCTGTCTTGTTTCTGAAGCCCGGTGCGGGTTAACGCATCGTCACAAACTCTTCCGCTGCGGTCGGGTGGATCGCCACGGTGTTATCGAAGTCTTTCTTGGTCGCGCCCATCTTCAACGCCACGGCGAAGCCCTGCAGCATCTCATCCATACCGAATCCGATGCCGTGAATGCCGACGATCTTCTCATCGGCACCCACGCACACCAGCTTCATGCGGCACGGCTGACGATGCTGGGTGACCGCGGTGTACATGGCGGTAAACGACGATTTATAGACCTTCACCTGATCGTCGCCATACTGTTCGCGCGCCTGCGGCTCGGTCAGTCCTACGGTGCCGATCGGCGGATGGCTGAATACCACGGTCGGCACGTTGCTGTAATCCAGATGCTCGTCCGGCTTGTTGTTAAACAGACGCTCAGAGAGACGACGTCCTGCGGCAACCGCCACCGGCGTCAGCTCAACCGCACCGGTGTTGTCGCCCACGGCGTAGACGCCTGAGACATTGGTGTTCTGGAATTTATCGACGCTGATATAGCCTTTCTCGTTCAGCGCCACGCCTGCGGCCTGAATATTGAGATTGTCCGTTTCAGGCTCACGGCCAATCGCCCAGACCAGGCAATCTACGGTGTAGTCGCTGCCGTTTTCCAGCTGCAGCGTCAGGCTGCCATCGCTGTTTTTGATCACAGCCTTAGGAATGGCTTCGGTGTGCAGCGCCGGGCCTTCAGTGTTCATCACTTCGACCAGCGTCTCGGTTAGCAGCGGGTCGAAGCTGCGCAGCGGCGCGTGTTTACGCACGAACAGGTGGGTTTCTGACCCCAGCGCGTTCACTACGCCCGCCAGCTCAACCGCGATATAGCCCGCGCCGACAACCGCGGTGCGTTTTGGCAGCGCGTCCAGCTCGAAGAAGCCGTCGGAATCAATACCGTACTCCGCACCCGGAATAGAAGGGTGAACCGGACGACCGCCAGTGGCGATCAGAATGTGGTTAGCCGTAATAATCTCGCCGTTCACTTCAACGCTGTGCGCATCGACAAAGCGGGCAAAGCCTTTGATCACTTCAACTTTGTTTTTACCCAGCACGTTGTCATAAGAGCTGTGGATGCGATCGATATAGGCGCTGCGGTTTTTCACCAGCGTGGCCCAGTCGAAGCGGTTCACGGTCGTGTCGAAACCATAGTCCGGCCCATAGAGATGGATAGCTTCGGCGATTTGCGCGGCGTGCCACATGATTTTCTTCGGCACGCAACCCACGTTCACGCAGGTGCCACCCAGCTCTTTTGCTTCAATCAGGGCGCATTTCTGGCCATACATAGCCGCACGGTTAATCGAGGCGATGCCGCCGCTGCCGCCGCCAATGGCGAGATAGTCGAAATGTCGGGTCATTGAAGTATCCATCCGGTTGCATAAAAAATTGGGGTTGAGTGTAACGCTGCGGGTCGAAATGACGCAAAGTTAGCGCCTATGATTGTAATAGGGTTCTGTTTTTTCACTCGCTTACAGGGAAGCATACCATGCACCTTACTTTTCTTGGCACCGGCGGCGGTGCTCCCAGCCTGCAACGTAACGTGACCTCCATTGCTTTTACCCGCGCGCTGAGTGGTGAAACCTGGCTGTTCGACTGCGGGGAGGGCACGCAGTTACAGTTTATGCGCTCCAGCCTGAAACCGGGCAAGCTGGATAAGATTTTTATCACCCATCTGCATGGCGATCATATTTTCGGGCTGCCGGGCTTACTTACCAGCCGGTCGATGGCCGGACTGACCTCACCGATGACGGTTTATGGCCCCAGAGGATTAAAGACCTTTGTTGAGACGGCGCTGTCGATCAGCGGTTCCTACACCGACTACCCGCTTAACATTGTTGAGATTGAGGCGGGCTGGACGCTGGATGACGGTGAGTTTCGTATCAGTGCCTGGCCGCTGAGCCATCCGGTGGAGTGTTTTGGCTATCGCATTGAACAGCATGACAAACCCGGCCTGCTGGATGCCGAGCGGCTGAAAGCCGAAGGCGTGCCCCGCGGCCCGTGGTTCCAGCAGCTGAAGCAGGGGGAATGTGTGACGCTGGAAGATGGGCGGGTAATTAACGGCGCTGACTACCTTGGCCCGGCGACACCCGGCAAAAAGCTGGCCATCTTTGGCGATACGGCTCCCACGGAGGTTGCGCTGCAGCTGGCGGCGGAGGTTGACCTGATGGTGCATGAAACCACGCTGGAGGCCGCGATGGTGGAGAAAGCCAACGGGCGCGGGCACTCCACAACCCTGCAGGCGGCGGAGGTGGCAAAGCGCGCCGGGGCAAAGCGGATGATCGCCACCCATTTCAGCTCCCGCTATCTGGCAAAGGACATGAGCCGCCTGCTGGCGGAGTGCCAGACCATTTTCCCCCGCACCGAGCTGGCCTCGGACCTGGCGGTGTTTACGGTTTAGTGATGCAGCGCCGGATAAGTGAACAGCAGCAGATGAGTGAGGTTAAGCGCGAAGTGCAGAGCGGCTGCCAGCCATAAGCGGCCGCTCCAGTGCCACGCCAGACCATAAAGCAGCCCGGCCAGCGTCGCGAAAACTACCAGCAGTACGCCGCCGGTGGCATGCGCCAGCCCGAACAGCAGCGTGCTAATCAGCAGCGCGGGCATCCCACCCAGCTTCTCTCTCAGCCGCTGTTGCAGATAGCCCCGGAACAGCGCCTCTTCGGCCAGCGAGACAAAGAACAGATTCGCCAGCATAAACGCGGGCAGCCAGGGCGGAAAGTGAGGCTCAACGGCCAGACCGCCCAGCAGCACGGCACTACCCAGCAGCAGCGGCACGGCGACGATTAATGCCAGCGCAGCGATCCACGGATAACGTGGTGGACAGGCCCGGGCGCGGAACAGCGTCGGCAGGCAGGCCAGCAGTACAAAGGGGATCAGCGCTTTATCAAAGTTGAAGGAGAAACTGAACGGCAGGCTCTGTGCGCCCACCTTAACCTCATCGACGACGAGAAGATTGTGAAAGCCGGGAAAGAGATGGAGGAACAATCCAAGCGAAATCAGCACCAGCAGCGTTTCGCTCAGGATGTGCTGCCGGGAACGGATTGGGTCAAAGCGGCGCAGCGCGACCAGTGCCGCGATCCCGGCCAGCAGCGGCAGCACTGGCCATGTCAGGACGCCATGATAAAACCCCAGCAGCGCGGCGAGCGCTAACAGCATCAGCGCCAGCCGCCGGATGGGTTGCAGCGCGCCCAGCGCGCCTGCCAGCAGAATCCACATAATCGGTTTATTCAGGAACGATCTGATTCACCACGAAGTGACCGGTACCGGCCGGAACCAGTTTCTTGTGCAGCCACGGCAGCAGGGTAGTCATCTGATCGGCCAGCTTCCACGGCGGGTTAATCACGATCATGCCGGAGGCGGTCATGCCGCGCTGATCGCTGTCCGGACGGGCGGCCAGCTCGATCTGCAGAATATTGCGAATGCCTGTCGCTTCCAGGTCGCGCAGCATGTGTTTGATCTGCTGACGTAACACCACCGGATACCACAGCGCAAAGACGCCGGTGCCAAAACGTTTATGGCCTTCCTGAATCCCTTTCACTACCGCCTGGTAGTCGCTTTTCATCTCATACGGCGGGTCGATCAGGACCAGACCGCGACGCGACGGCGGTGGCAGTTTCGATTTTAACTGCTGATAACCGTCGGCACGGTCGACGCGCGCGCGGTTATCTTTGCTGAACTCGTTGCGCAGCAGCGGATAGTCGCTGGAGTGCAGCTCGGTGAGTTGCAGCCTGTCATCTTCACGCAGCAGATGACGGGCAATCAGCGGGGAGCCGGGATAGTAGCGCAGCGAGGGGCCACGATTCAGCGCACCGATCGCGTCAAAATAGGGTTGCAGCAGTTCCGGTGCATCGGGCTGTTGCCAGATACGCGAGATGCCTTCCAGATATTCACCGGTACGCTCGGCGTGCTCGCCGCTCAGCTGGTAGCGGCCTGCGCCTGCATGGGTATCCAGGTAGAAAAACGGTTTCTCTTTCTCTTTCAGCGCCGTGATGATCAGGCTCAGAACGGTGTGCTTCAGCACGTCGGCGTGGTTGCCCGCATGGAAGCTATGGCGATAACTCAGCATTATTTATCCTGTTGAATGTATAAGGTTTTAATTGATGGAAAATCAATTTATACCAATTATTACCTCACGTATTACCCACAGAACGACGCACAGCAACCGACGCAGGAAAAGCATGAGAATCCGCGATTATATCAGGGATGGCCTGGCGATGGGCCAGAAGCGTGATAACAAATCGGGATTACAGGGCGTGGCATCCTGTTGCAGGCATGCAGGTACGGAAAGCTGCCAGACGCGCCCACCGTAATCACAGTCATAGTTTAAAAGCCGCGGGCTTTCGGGTAGCCATTCGCGTGTTTCTTCCCCACCTCATCCTGACCCCATTGATTTTCACTACACTAAGCCGCATGTTACTTAGATTGCGTTGCGCGACCCGCTGCGCCCCATACATTGATAAAGGACTGCGCTATGACCAATCCGCTACTGACATCTTTTACGCTCCCCCCTTTTTCTGCCATCCAGCCTGAACATGTTGTTCCTGCCGTGACGGAAGTGCTGAGCCAATGCCGCGCAGAAGTCGAAAAAGTGGTGGCGCAGGGTGCGCCGTACACCTGGGATAACCTGGTTCAGCCGCTGGCGGAAACCGACGATCGCCTGAGCCGTGTTTTTTCCCCGGTCAGCCATCTTAATTCGGTAAAAAACAGCCCGGAGCTGCGTGAAGCCTATGAGCAGACGCTGCCGCTGCTCTCTGAGTACAGCACCTGGGTCGGTCAGCATGAAGGGCTGTATCAGGCGTATCGCAACCTGAAAGAGGGCGATCAGTACGCGGCTCTGGATCTGGCGCAGAAGAAAGCGGTCGATAACGCCCTGCGTGATTTCGAACTCTCCGGTATCGGCCTGCCAAAAGATAAACAGCAGCGCTATGGCGAAATCGCCGCGCGCCTCTCTGAGCTGGGTTCGGCTTACAGCAACAACGTGCTTGATGCCACCATGGGCTGGAGCAAGCTAATTACCGATGAAAACGAGCTGGCCGGTATGCCGGAAAGCGCGCTGGCGGCGGCGAAAGCCCAGGCCGAAGCCAAAGAGCAGGAAGGCTGGCTGCTGACGCTGGATATTCCAAGCTATCTGCCGGTCATGACCTACTGCGACAACGCGGCGCTGCGCGAAGAGATGTATCGCGCCTATGCGACCCGCGCCTCCGATCAGGGTCCGAACGCCGGTAAATGGGACAATGGTCCTATCATGGCGGAAGAGCTGGCGCTGCGTCACGAGCTGGCTCAGCTGCTGGGCTTCGACTCTTACGCGGATAAATCGCTGGCGACCAAAATGGCGCAAAGCCCGTCTCAGGTGATCGACTTCCTGAATGACCTGGCTGAACGCGCCCGTCCGCAGGGTGAAAAAGAGCTGGAGCAGCTGCGTGCCTTTGCGCAGAAAGAGCATGGCGTTGAGCAACTGAATCCGTGGGATCTCACCTATTACGGTGAAAAGCAGAAGCAGCATCTCTACACCATCAGCGATGAGCAGCTGCGCCCTTATTTCCCGGAAGAGCGCACGGTCGCCGGTCTGTTCGAAGTGGTGAAACGCATTTACGGCATCACTGCGAAGCAGCGTACCGACGTTGAGGTTTATCATCCTGACGTGAAGTTCTTCGATCTGTTCGATGAAACCGGTGAACTGCGCGGCAGCTTCTATCTCGACCTTTACGCCCGCGAGCACAAACGTGGCGGTGCGTGGATGGATGACTGCGTCGGCCAGATGCGTAAAGCCGATGGCAGCCTGCAGAAACCCGTTGCTTACCTGACCTGTAACTTTAACCGTCCGGTGAAAGGCAAACCTGCGCTGTTCACCCATGACGAAGTGATTACCCTGTTCCATGAGTTTGGTCACGGCCTGCACCACATGCTGACCCGCATCGAAGCGCCTGGGGTTTCCGGGATCAGCGGTGTGCCGTGGGATGCAGTCGAACTGCCAAGCCAGTTCATGGAAAACTGGTGCTGGGAGCCGGATGCGCTGGCCTTTATCTCCGGTCACTTTGAGACTGGAGAACCGCTGCCGAAAGAACTGCTGGATAAAATGCTGGCGGCGAAAAACTATCAGGCCGCGCTGTTTATCCTGCGTCAGCTGGAGTTCGGCCTGTTCGATTTCCGTCTGCACACCGAGTTTAATCCGGAGAAAGGCGCACAGATTCTGGAAACCCTGCGCGAAGTGAAAAGCCGCGTGGCAGTCGTTCCGAGCCCTGAATGGGGCCGTTTCCCACACGCCTTCAGCCACATTTTTGCCGGTGGCTATGCGGCGGGTTACTACAGCTATCTGTGGGCGGACGTGCTGGCGGCGGATGCGTACTCCCGCTTCGAGGAAGAGGGCATCTTTAACCGTGAAACCGGTCAGTCGTTCCTGGATAACATCCTGACGCGTGGCGGTTCTGAAGAGCCGATGGAGCTGTTCAAACGCTTCCGTGGCCGTGAGCCGCAGCTCGATGCGATGCTGGAACATTACGGCATTCAGGGATAAGTCGGTTCGTGAAAATCTGTTTACTCGATGAATCAGGCGCCGGAGACGGCGCCTTATCACGTTTAGCGCAGCGCTGGCAGCTGGAGCACGATGAAGATGCGCTACTGGCACTGGTGCAGACACCGACGCATCTTGAACTGCGCAAGCGTGATGAGCCAAAGCTGGGCGGTATTTTTGTTGATTTTGTCACTGGCGCGATGGCGCATCGCCGTCGCTTTGGTGGTGGACGCGGTGAAGCTGTCGCCAAAGCGGTGGGTATCAAGGGCGGTTATCTGCCGGATGTGGTTGATGCGACCGCCGGACTGGGACGCGATGCGTTTGTGCTGGCGGCGCTCGGCTGCCGGGTGCGGATGCTGGAGCGTCATCCGGTGGTGGCTGCGCTGCTGGAAGATGGTTTACAGCGCGGTTATCAGGATGCGGAAATTGGCCCCTGGCTGCGCGACCGCCTGACGCTGATTCATGCGGCCAGCGCGCAGGCACTGGGCGAGATTACGCCGCAGCCGGATGTGGTTTATCTCGATCCGATGTATCCCCATCGCCAGAAAAGTGCGCTGGTAAAAAAGGAGATGCGGGTCTTTCAGTCGCTGGTCGGGCCGGATGAAGATGCCGATGCGCTACTGGAACCGGCGCGTCGGCTGGCAAAAAAACGGATTGTGGTGAAGCGGCCAGACTATGCGCCGCCGCTGGCGGGTGTTGTGACGCAGGCGGCGGTCATAACCAAAAGCCATCGCTTTGATATTTATCCGCCGCTGGTCAGTACGCTTTAGACGAATGACGATCTGAAGCGATTGCTTCAGGCCATAATAATTTTCCTGCCGCTTATCTCCGTATGCCTGGTCTGAAAGTGACCTGGCATAATATTTTTGCTAAATAAAAAAGCCTGCCTGAAATACTATCAGGCAGGCTTTAATTATCCGCACGCGCATTGTCGCGTTAATGCGGTGCTACTGATTTGGTCAGGCGGCCAATTTAGTCAGGAAGCCTGAAAATGCATTCAAAAAGCTTTTGGCGAAGCTAAGGCCAATCGCTTTGTAAGTCAGACCCAGAGTCTGGCCCAGATCAGTGCTTTCCTTGATTGATGCGACGGTGGTGTCAAATAAGCCGGACACTTCAGTCAATGCAGTATTAACCTCACCCAGGAATTCAGTCAGGCCCGCGCCGCTAACGGCAGCAATTTCTGTCTGATTAATCTCTCTCACTTTTAATATCCTTATTGGTTTTTTAAAATAATGGGAATTATTATTTTGCTTTATCCGTTGCCTGCGCAGCAGATAAGCCAGCGAAAGATAACGGATGAACTAACCTTTTCCTATAGTAAGATTTTGATAAATTACGCTTTGCTATTAATAAAGTTCTTATCATTAGCGACTGGATGAATGAGCAATGTAATGATGGGTTTAAATTTATGTATAGGGTTGTAGTTACAGTGCTAAAAGGAGGAAATATAAACGGATGTCAGAAATGATGAAGCTGCGTATATTGAGTTTTGTGTAAAGTCAGGCTGGCGGATATCTTTATAAATAAAAAGAAATCCAGGTGGCGTTGCGCGGGAATCAGGAACTTAAATCGCGGGCCAGAATAAAGCGTAAATATATTCAGCCCGATAAGAAAGCCGGCTTGCACCGGCTTTAATAACAGCGGTTACTCTTCGTCTTCATCGCGCAGCGGCACAATCAGCATGTCGATATGCACGGTATTGATCAACTGACGGGCTGAAGACATCAGCTTGCTCCAGAAATCCTGATGATGACCGCACACTACCAGGTCAACGTCATATTTTTTGATCGCATCAACCAGCACCTGGCCGAGGTCGCCACTGCCGCTCAGCGTCTCGCTGATCGGATAGCCCGCGGCATCTGATAACCCTTTCAGTGCCGTATGCGTCTCTTCAGAGATGCGCTTCTGCATATCCCCTAAGTTGACATCAATCAGGCCGGTGTAGAGGTCGGAGTAATTCACATCGACGTGAATCAGGGAAATTCTGGCATCGTACGGGCGAGCCAGCGAGACGGCCTTATCCACCAGTAACTGACTTTCGGGAGAAAGGTCTACTGCAATCAGGATGTGTTTATAAGCCATGATAAAACTCCTTTCACGAGATTAAGGATGGCATCCGGTGTTCCTGCCGCGTCACAGCTTAGCGAAATCCTTTGCGCGAGCGGGCGATGAGCGCCACCAAAGTGTCTACCTGCGTTGCAGGTGATGATGTTGTTATGTTCTGAGTATAGCCTTCTCTCACTGCAAATGCTGCCGCTGCCGCCTGGCTTATGAATAAGATCAAGGCTATGCCAGATTTACTCGCGCTGAACGAAAATCATCGTTGGAAAAAATGTAAAGAATTCTCCTACACTGAAAAAAGGCGGTCCGGTTCGCAGCCGCTCAGGGGGTCGAAAATTTTCGCAGTCCGGTGATTTTCAGTGGCTGGTTTTTTCTGCAGGCGGATACAGTGTCTGACGCTGGGTCTGTTGCTGCAATGCCAGCCAGGAGGGGGAGAATATGATCAACACTATTGCGCTTTTTTGGGCTCTTTGTGTGGTGTGTATCGTGAATATGGCGCGCTATTTTTCATCGCTGCGTGCCCTGCTGGCGGTATTACGGGGCTGTGATCCGCTGCTGTATCAGTATGTCGATGGGGCGGGATTTTTCACCTCTCATGGTCAGCCGAGCAAGCAGGTGCGGCTGGTCACTTATATCTGGGCAAAGCGCTATCTCGATCATCATGACGATGAGTTTATCCGGCGCTGCGAGCGGGTGCGTGGGCAATTTATGCTGACCAGTGCGCTGTGCGGGCTGGTGGTCATCAGTCTGGTGGCGCTGGCGATCTGGCATTAAAAAAGGGCGACTTGCGTCGCCCTTTTTTTAGCTGGCATCACACCAGTTTTAAGGCAATCCAGTAGAGCGAACCTGACAGCAGAATACAGACCGGCAGGGTGAAAATCCACGCCATGGCGATATTCTTGATGGTCCGGCTCTGCAGTCCGCCCCCGTCAACCAGCATCGTACCGGCTACGGATGAAGAGAGGATATGCGTAGTGGAAACGGGCATGCCGGTATAGCTGGCGACGCCAATCGACACCGCGGCGGTCACCTGCGCTGACATGCCCTGTGCATAGGTCATGCCTTTTTTACCAATCTTCTCACCAATGGTGGTGGCAACACGACGCCAGCCAATCATGGTGCCGATGCCCAGCGCCAGCGCCACGGCCACAATAATCCAGATCGGCGCATACTCGATCGTGCCAAGCAGGTCGCTTTTCAGCTTATTGAGGAAGCGCTTGTCATCTGGCGAGGTCTCTTCCAGACGGGCCGCTTTATCGGCGGTGTCTGAGATACACAGCAGCAGACGACGCATCTGACCGCGCTGCTCAACCGTCAGCTGGTCGTAGCTCTGCAGATTATTCAGCAACACCTGAGCACGCTGAACTGCCTGCAGTGCACGCGCGCTGTCACAGTGGAACTCCTGCGGGCTGGTCGCTGGCACTTCTTCCGGCGTTGGCAGCTTAGGCGGTGCCATCTGGATGATGTGCGTCAGCGAGGCGTTATGCTGCTGGTAATACTGCTCCAGGTGATTAACCGCATCGCGGGTACGCGTAATGTCATACCCGGAGGCATTCATATTCACCACGAAACCGGCCGGAGCCACGCCAATCAGGACCAGCATGATCAGGCCAATGCCTTTCTGACCGTCATTCGCGCCGTGCGAATAGCTCACGCCAATTGCCGAAACAATCAGGGCGATACGGGTCCAGAACGGCGGCTTTTTCTTGCCGTCGATCTTCTCGCGGTCAGCAGGCGTCATATGAATACGCGCACGCTTTTTGGTATTGCTCCAGTAGCGACGCAGAATGAAGATCAAGCCGCCCGCCATCACCAGGCCGACAATCGGCGACAGGATCAGAGAAAGGAAGATGTTCAGGACTTTCGGGATGTTGAGTGCATCAACTACCGATGTTCCGGTCATCAGGGCGTTGGTCAGACCGATACCGATAATGGCGCCGATCAGGGTATGGGAGCTGGAGGCCGGCAGACCGAGATACCAGGTGCCGAGGTTCCAGATAATCGCCGCCAGCAGCATAGAAAACACCATGGCGAGACCGTGAGCCGATCCAACATTTAACAACAGATCGGTGGGAAGCATATGAACAATAGCGTAAGCGACACTCAATCCACCGAGCAGCACGCCAAGGAAGTTGAATACACCCGCCATCACCACAGCAAGCTGGGCACGCATGGCACGCGTATAGATGACCGTCGCAACTGCGTTGGCCGTGTCGTGGAAACCGTTGATTGCTTCGTAAAACAATACAAACAGCAGGGCAAGAACCAATAACAGGCTAGTACTGAGGTCTAGACCAGCAAACAGATGTAGCATAAACGTTACGCCATTTTTGGAGGACATGAACGCGGCGCATTATCCGCGACAACGTGCTGTATGGGAAAGGAAAATATAGCGTTAATTTGACCTTTCGTCGTAAGGCTGAAGGGTAACTCAGCTAAAAAGGGTTAGATATTAAGCAGATACAATATGACACATTTACGGCAATTTTTTGACGCTGGCGTCTCAGTGAGCAGATCACTACAATCTGCGCCTTTCCAGTTAAGTGAGTGAACCGCAGTGGAACAGTTTGACGTTATCATCATTGGTGCCGGCGCCGCCGGTCTGTTCTGTGCCGCCCAGGCCGGACAGCGGGGGCGCCGCGTGTTACTGCTGGATAACGGCAAAAAGCCGGGACGCAAGATTTTGATGTCGGGCGGTGGCCGCTGCAACTTCACCAACCTCTATACCGAACCGGCGGCCTATCTGTCGCACAATCCCCACTTCTGTAAATCGGCGCTGGCGCGTTATACCCAGTGGGATTTTATCGATCTGGTCAATCGTCACGGGATTGCCTGGCATGAGAAAACCCTGGGCCAGCTCTTCTGTGATGACTCGGCTCAGCAGATTGTCGATCTGCTGCTGGCCGAATGTGACAAGGGCAATGTCACCCTGCGGCTGCGCAGTGAAGTGCTTAGTGTGGCGCGTGATGAAAGCGGTTATACCCTGCAACTCAACGGCAGTACGGTTCAGGCGGAGAAGCTGGTCATCGCCAGCGGCGGCCTGTCGATGCCAGCTCTGGGCGCTTCGCCGTTTGGCTACAAAATTGCAGAGCAGTTCGGCCTGAGCGTCTTTCCGACGCGGGCGGCGCTGGTGCCCTTTACTCTGCACAAGCCGCTGCTGGAGCAGCTGCAGACGCTGTCAGGCGTCGCGCTGGAAACTACGATTGATGCGCAGGATGGCACCCGCTTCAAAGAGGCGATGCTCTTCACCCATCGCGGCCTGTCCGGTCCGGCGGTATTGCAGATCTCCAGCTACTGGCAGCCGGGTGAATTCGTCACTATCAATCTGTCGCCCGCCACACCGCTTGAGGCGTTTCTGAAGGCACAGCGTGAAGCACATCCGAATCTCAGCCTGAAAAACAGCCTGGCGAAAATTCTGCCGAAGCGCCTGGTGGAAGTCCTGCAGACGCTGAAGGTGGTACCAGACATCACTCTGAAGCAGCTCAACAGCAAACAGCAGACCGAACTGGCGCAGACACTGCACGCCTGGCGCATCCAGCCAAACGGCACAGAGGGCTATCGTACGGCGGAAGTAACGCTGGGCGGGGTGGATACGACGCAGCTCTCATCAAAAACCATGGAGGCGCGTGCGGTGCCGGGACTTTACTTTATTGGTGAAGTGGCCGATGTCACCGGCTGGCTGGGCGGCTATAACTTCCAGTGGGCCTGGAGTTCCGCCTGGGCCTGCGCCCAGGCGTTGTAACGCGCGTCTACCAGCGCTGATGCACGTGAGGCGCGATCTTCTCCTGATAGATCTGCTTCAGCGCTGCCATCGTCTCCTCAGAGAGCGCCTCGACATCGCTGGCGCGGGCATTGGCTTCAGCCTGTTCACGGTTTTTCGCGCCAGGGATTACCACGCTGACATCTTCGTTCATCAGGATCCAGCGCAGCGCAAACATCGCCATGGTGGTGTCCCCGGTGACAAAGCGGCGAATCTCCTCAACCGCTTCCAGCGCCACCTCATACGGCACGCCGGAGAAGGTCTCGCCCTTATCGAACGCTTCGCCATTGCGGTTAAAGGTGCGATGGTCGTCAGCGGCAAACACGCTGTCGGCATTCATTTTACCGGTCAGCAGACCTGAAGCCAGTGGCACGCGGGCGATAATCGCCACATCACGGCGTTTCGCCTCACGCAGCAGCAGTTCTGCTGGACGCTGGCGGAAAATGTTGTAGATCAGCTGAATCGACGAGACGTTGGGAAATTCCAGCGCCTTTAGCCCTTCCTCGACTTTCTCAACGGAAACACCGTAGTGACGGATTTTTCCGGCAGCCACCATCTCATCCATCACCGCAAAGACGTCCGGGTTGTAGTAGACCTCGGTCGGCGGGCAGTGCAGCTGCACCAGATCCAGCGTTTCGGTCTGCAGATTTTCACGTGAGCGATCGATAAAGGTGTTGAGATTTTCGGCGTTGTAGCCCTCAGCCACGTGCGGTGAAAGCCGACGCCCCAGCTTGGTGGCGACAAACGGGCGTTCCCCGCCGCGCTGGTTCAGCACCTCTGCGATAATCTTTTCTGAGCGGCCATCGCCATAGACATCGGCGGTATCAATAAAGGTGATGCCCGCATCCAGCGCGGCGTTCAGCGCGGCTTTGGCATCCTCTATGCTTACTTCTCCCCAGGTTCCGCCAATGGCCCATGCGCCAAAGCCAATTTCAGAGACGCGCTGACCGGTGCGGCCCAGTGTTCGTAATTTCATGCAAACCTTCCTCGATGCGTTTCAGACAGGGTGACAGAAAAGGGCTAACCATTGAGCTTAGCGCTTTCCGGCGGGGAGGCGGTTCGGCGTTGTTGCATACCACACCGGTATAAAAAGGAGGCTTTTTGCGGCAGGCTGCTGGTTACGTTGAAGATTTCTGCAAAAAACAGGCCGGATCGTGTGGATACCGCTTCGCTAATTAATTGATTTTAAGAAATTTCACCTGAAATTAAACAGGCGAGAGTGTGGATTCGGTCACATACTTCAATTTTCAGGCCAACAAGTGGATCGCTATGTTTAAATTTGTTAAGTCGGTCTTTGCCAGTCCCGAGAAGTTTCTGCAGATCATGACCCGTCAGGATATCAATGACTCCATCGCCGAAGGTGAGCGCATCATTATTGATGAGAACGGTAATATCTCGGTCAACACGCTGAGTGAGGAAGTCCACGAAGATTTTGCCCGCCATGTGAATACGTTAAAGGGAGTGTAAGGTGGGTACCGCAATATTTATGGTGCTGATGGTCAGTGGTTACTGGTACACCAGCCGTGATTTAAACAGCCGCTTTAAAATCCGCCGCTCGTCGGGCTGGGATGTCTATTTTCTGGTCGCGCTTTACGGCTGTATTTTTGTTCTGCAGGGCGTGTTCGCCACCGGCATCGTCTGGCTGCTGCTGCTCTGTATGTCCGGTATCGCCAATGCCCTGCAGATGATCCCCGGCGTGCATCTGAAGTGGCAGGTAGAGTTCATGAACTGGAGCTTCCTGGGCATCCAGGCACCGGTTGTCATTATGCTCGCTTTCGCCATTCTGCTTTGCCTCTATCGCTCAAACTGGGCGGGCAGCGCACGCCTGAATGTATCAGGGCGTAAAGACCTCTATCAGCGGCTGTCACGCTCCAATGGTGTGGAGCAACTGCTGTTTCAGTGCATGGAAGAGGGCGAACTGGCGTGGATTACGCTGAAGTCGCGCCGTATTTACATCGGCATGGTGCATGCCTCGACCTTTGAATATGAGAGCACTAAAAACATCGTGCTGATCCCGATGCTGAGCGGCTATCGCGACAGCAAAACGCTAAAGCTGGCGGTAGAGCATAACTACAGCAAATGGTACGCCGAGCATGAGATCACGCTCGACTCGAAGCCCAAAGATGCGATGTCGTTCCGTAAAGTGATCATGGTTGACCAGATTGAGAGTCTGTCACTGTTCGATCCGGCCAGCGCCACGGCGCTTTCGATGGGACATCCGCAGGAAGTGGAGAAGAGTCAGGGTAATGATGACGATAGTCCGGATAGCAATGAAAGCCGTGACGAGTCGGATTAAAAACGCTCACCTGGTTTTCCCTGATTAAACAGCCTCATCAGGGAAAACCGGGTTCATCTCACACCATATTTTCCGCCGTAAACAGCCTGAACGCGACTTTACCCGCCTGATAGACATCCGGCTGATAACCGGTTTCCAGATGACTCAGCATCAGATCGATCGCTAACCGGGCATGCTGTCGGGCATGTTGATCCAGCGTAAACGCCACTTCATCGTTCAGCAGTAGCTGACGGGTCACATCATAAAGCTCATGGGTGATGTAGGTGCATTTACCCAGCAACTGATGGGCACGCAGGGTATCGCTGACGTCCGTGTTGCCCATGCCGGTGTTGTAGACTCCGGCAATCGCCTGTGACGAACGCAGATTGCGGGCCAGCTCGCTGCGGATGGTTTCCCGCTGATCCTGACCCGACAGCACCTCACGCAGATAACGCTGCGGCGCACGCAGCTCCATGGCTTCACGGAAACCGGCGATACGCTGACGGTGGGCGCGATAATCAAAGCGGCCGCTGACCATCAGAATGTCGCCGGGCTGGTTCAGGGTTTTACTCATCAGCAGGCCCGCGGTGCGGCCTGCCTGATACTGGTCGATGCCAACATGACACAGGCGATCAGCGTCGGGCAGATCGGTGACGATGGTGATCACCGGCACATTGCGGCTGCGGCACAGCGCCAGTGCCCGATAGACAGGCGGTGAGTCATGTGCAAACACAATAATGCCGTCGCGGGTGCTGCTGCGGGCGATAATGCTCTGTGCCAGCTGCTCGGGCTGCGCTTCGGCCACCAGCGTTTTATGCAGCTTCAGGCGGCGATAGCCAAGCTGACTGGCGATCTCGCTGAAACAGGTGGTGAGCTGCTGAAAAAAGGATGAGCCGTTGTTGCTGAGGAAGACTTCGATTTGCCACGGATGCTGATACTCCTCTGGCAGCAGACGCCGGAGTCCCGCTTCGCGCGCGGCCTTCAGAACTTTGCGGCTGGTCTCCAGCGAGACGCCGCCGCGCTCATTCAGCACCCGGTCGACCGTCGCAATCCCGACGCCCGCCATTTTTGCCACCACCTCTAAGGTGAGCTTTTTCATTCAGACTCCACGCGAAAAACGGCGATTAGCTGCTGCCTGTCAGACTGTTTATCTCTTCTAACCGTTTAAAAGTAAAAGATAAAGTAATTTGATGATGGGAAACCATCAACAGCATTGCGCCATGAGCTTTTACCCTCAGTGCGGTCGTCAGGTTAAAAAGCACAGCGGGCCGCTGTCCGGGCGGAAATACCGTTAAGCTTGTAGCGAGACAATTAATGAGGAGTGAATATGGCGCAGCAAAAAGAAGTTCTGATTATTGGTGCTTCACGCGGTATCGGTCTGGCAGTCGTGCAGGCGTTTGCCGGTGACGGCTGGCAGGTTACAGCCACCCATCGCAGCGGTGTTCCGGAACAGGGCAACAGGCCAGGTATTGACTGGCAGGCGCTGGATATGACCGACGCATCGGCGGTTCAGCAGCTTGCGGGCCAGCTCAGTGGCAACGCGTTCGATGCGATTCTGATCAATGCCGGAATCTCCGGGCCTTCGCACCAGAAGGTGTCGCAGAGTGACGATCAGGAACTGGCACAGCTGTTCCTGACCAATGCGATAGCCCCGGTTCGCACTGCAGAGATTCTGCTGCCGCTGCTGAAGCCGGAGGGCGTACTGGCGCTGACCTCATCCCAGCTCGGCAGCCTGAATGAAAACCCGGAGGCGCAGATGCCGATTTACTCGGCCAGCAAAGCCGCACTGAATATGCTGAGCCGCACGCTGACCCCAGCGGTTGAAGCACAGAACGGGACGCTGCTGACGCTGCATCCAGGCTGGGTGAAAACAGATATGGGCGGCGAGAGTGCGCCGCTGACGGCAGAAGAGAGTGCGGCCGGTATCGTCCGGCAGTTAACCCAGTGGCGCGGACGCGGGGGGCATCACTACGTCGATTACGCCGGCCACCAGCTACAATGGTAAGCTGAAACGGGGCGGTTACGCCCCGATGTCCCGCAGTGCCTTACCCTTCATCAGGTTGCGTTCAATGTGCTCCAGCGTCACATGTTTGGTCTCAGGCACCAGCATCATCGTCAGCACGATAAACACCAGATTGAGCGCGCCGTATAACCAGAAGGTGTTGGCATTACCCAGTTGATCCAGCATCGTCAGGAAAGTAGCTCCCACTATCATGTTGCCGACCCAGTTGGTGGTGGTGGAAGCAGTAATGCCGAAGTCACGCCCTTTCAGCGGCTGAATTTCTGAACAGAGCAGCCAGATGACCGGTCCGGCCGCCATTGCAAAGCCAACGATAAACATCAGCAGCATCGCGACCGCAAAGTATTTGCGGAAATCTGTTTCGACGCCGATATGCAGCAGCGTGCCCAGTACGCCCATGCCCACCGCCATCACCAGAAAACTGGTGGTCAGCATCGGCTTGCGACCCCAGCGATCGACAAAAAAGATGGCAATCAGCGTGGCCAGCATGTTGACCAGCCCGACAATCACCGTGCCCCACATCTGCTCACTGGTGCTGGAGAAACCGGCAATATTGAAGATTTTAGGGGCGTAATACATCACCACGTTCATGCCGGTAAACTGCTGCATTACCTGTAGCAGCATCCCCAGCCAGACCGCGCGGCGGAAATTGCCATTAGAGCGGAACAGCGACCAGCCGCGCTGTTTCACCTGGAGGCTTTCCCGGATCTCTTCCAGCTCCTCCCGCGCCTGCTCGCTGCTGTTACGCAGCCGATCCAGCACGCGCTGCGCCTCGTTGAAGCGTCCGTGCGCCGCCAGCCAGCGCGGACTGTTGGGCAAAAACAGCACGCCGATAAACAGGATCACCGCCGGAATAGCGATAACGCCGAGCATCCCGCGCCAGTTGCCGCTGTAGCTGAACGCGGTGTCGGAGAGATAAGCGACCACGATGCCGGTGGTCAGCATCAGCTGGTACATCGAAATCATTGAGCCACGAATACGTTCCGGCGCAATCTCCGCCAGATAGAGCGGCGCGGTATAAGAGGCGATCCCTACAGCCAGCCCCAGCATCACACGGGCACAGACCAGCGACTCCACATCGGGAGAAAAGGCGGACCACAGCGAGCCAATCACAAACAGCGTCGCGCCCGCCAGCATACTTTTCTTACGTCCCAGCTTTGAGGACATCCAGCCCGCCGCCAGCGCACCCAGCGCCGCACCAAACATCATCGAACTCACCACCCACTCCTGCTGATGGTTGGTTATCTGCAAATCCTTCGCCAGGAACGGCAAGGCCCCTGCGATGACGCCGATATCCAGACCAAACAGCAGGCCGGACAGCGCCGCCATAAAACAGACGAACCAGGTAAAACGGTTCTGATGATTTCCCGATTTTTTAGCCGCGGCCATGCGAGTCTCCTTGCGGTGATTCAGTGTCAATATTGTTAATGTTATGTAAACATAGTCGATATCAATGTGGTTCCGATCACACTTCCGGCTATCGCCGGGGTCGCACAACATGGCTGTGAAAGAAAGCATCAGAGATCAGCAGGTTGATTCAGAAACGGGAAACCGCAGCCGAGGCACGAATACGCAAAGCAGCCTGCATCAGGTCAGATTTTGCAACTGACCGCCTGCGGCATTACACTTCCGCCTTTCTGCTATTGATTGAAGGTGCTTATGTCTGAACCTTTCCAGCGTCAGCCGCTGCCCTTGCCGGGCGGCCATAAAAAAGTTTTACTGCACTCCTGCTGCGCACCCTGTTCGGGGGAAGTGATGGAAGCGATGCTGGCCTCCGGCATTGAATACACCATCTATTTCTACAACCCGAATATTCATCCGCTTAAAGAGTATGAGCTGCGCAAAGAGGAGAATATTCGCTTTGCCGAGAAATTTGGCGTGCCGTTTGTCGATGCTGACTACGACCGGGATAACTGGTTTGAGCGGGCGCGCGGGCTGGAGTGGTCGCCGGAACGGGGTGAACGCTGCACCATGTGCTTTGATATGCGCTTTGAGCGCACGGCACTCTACGCCCATGAGAACGGATTCCCGGTAATGACCAGTTGTCTGGGTATTTCACGCTGGAAAGATATGAAGCAGATTAATAGCTGTGGTGTCCGCGCAGCGGCGGCGTATCCGGATCTGCTCTACTGGGATTTTAACTGGCGTAAAGGTGGCGGATCGGCGCGCATGATTGAAATCAGCAAGCGCGAGAGCTTCTATCAGCAGGAATATTGCGGCTGCGTCTATTCGCTGCGCGACACCAATCGTCATCGCGTCACCCAGGGACGTGAGCGTATTAAGATTGGTGTGCAATATTATCAGCCGGATGAATCCTGATTAACTGATATCGCAGAAAGCATCTGCCTGCGCATAGCCGCGCGCTGAGCGCGTAACAGGCCGGACTGTTACGCCACAGCTCTGCTTTATGCTGCCTGGCCGGACGTAGCTGCAGAGCGCGCAGGGGTCGTCAACGTCGGCCATCTGCTGCTTCGCTTCTTCACTCATCAGTCGTTTACGGCAGGCGCTTGGCGTGCAGCCCATAATCTGCTTAAACGAGCGGGTAAAAGATTGCTGGCTTTCAAAATGGTATTTCAGCGCCAGGCTGATGATTGGCGTGCGGCTGTTTTTTAAATCATTCACACTGGCGTTAAGTTTTTTCTTACGAATATAGCGCGCCAGCGTTTCATTATGATAACGGGCAAAGAGTTTCTGTAAATACCATTTCGAATACCCGGCTTTTTCTGCAATATCATCCACGCTTAAACGCTGGTCGAGATTATTGTTAATCCACTCAGTGATAGAGACGATCACGCTTTCGTTATATCTGTTTTCTTTCATAGCTGTTCTCCCCTGTTTAATTCAGCGGAATTATGAATTATTTATCTTAATGTGCTTATTCTTTGCGTAAAGTTCTTTCAGTATTTGAATCGTTATCTCTGAAGATATTCATATGAACAGCAGTTATTAATAAAAAGGATGAATTGTAATTAGTTTGTTGTTGATTATAAGGGGAATAATTTATCCAGGGATGGATAACGATAAACGCGAGCATAGTATTTCGCTTGCCGCTTCGCGGTTAAGGCGGCCAGCGTCTGTGAAATCAAGGCCATAGCACGGACCATCAATAGATTTTCTGCCGCGACATGCCAGGCTTACGATTCACCTTTAACCTGGAGAACCCCGGATGAGCCCGACATACGCGTTGAAAAAACCGCTTGCCGCTTTGCTCACCTCGCTGGCTTTATTTGCGCATGCGCCCGCCAGTGCCGCGCCTGTTTATGGCGAACAGCTGGAAGGATTTCATTACCCCTATCCTCTGCAGCATTTCGATTTTCAGTCCCAGCAGCAAACGCTGAGTATGGGCTATATGGACGTGAAGCCGGTGCAACAGGCCAACGGCAAAACGGTGGTGCTGATGCACGGTAAAAACTTCTGTGGCGCAACGTGGGAAGAGACCATTCGCGCGCTGAGTCAGCAGGACTATCGCGTTATCGCGCCCGACCAGATTGGCTTCTGCAGCTCGACCAAGCCCGCCAGCTATCAATACAGTTTTCAGCAGCTGGCTGAAAACACCCATCAGTTGCTCGCCCGGCTGGGTGTGGAGAAGGCGGTAGTTATCGGTCACTCCACGGGCGGAATGCTGGCCACGCGTTATGCGCTGATGTACCCGGAACAGACGCAGAAGCTGGTGCTGGTCAACCCGATTGGGCTGGAGGACTGGAAAGCCAAAGGCGCACCGTGGCGTTCGGTGGATCAATGGTATCAGCGTGAACTCAAACTCAGCGCGGAGGGCATTAAGAAGTATGAGCAGCAGACTTACTATGTCGGGCGCTGGAAACCGGAATATGACAAGTGGGTCGATATGCTGGCCGGGCTCAACAGCGGGCCGGGACATCAGAAAGTGGCGTGGAACTCCGCCCTCATCTACGACATGATTTTCACGCAGCCGGTATTTTATGAATTTGGCGATCTGAAAGTCCCGACCACTCTGATGATCGGCACCTCAGACACCACGGCCATCGGCAGTGATATCGCCTCAGCAAAGGTCAAAGCCCGGCTGGGCGATTACGCGGTGTTGGGTAAAGAGGCCGCAAAACGTATTCCGGGCGCGCGTTTAATTGAATTCCCCGGGATGGGACACGCGCCACAAATGGAAGAACCGGCAACGTTTAATCAGACGCTGCTCGACGATCTGGCGCGGCCCTGACGGGTCAGGCGCTGCGGCGCCTGATCTCAAACCGCTACGCGTTTCTGCTTTTTCCTGAGGTACATCTGCTCATCGCTGTCATGCAGCAACTGTTCCAGCGACTGCGGATGCGCTGCGTCAAACTCCACCACGCCGGACGAGAATTGCAGGCGGTAACGACGATTCAGACTGACTGACTGCTGTTGCAGATAACGGTCAAACTGGGCGAGTAACGCTTCGCTCTGCTGCTGCTGCAGGCCATTAAACAGCACCACAAACTCGTCGCCACCCAGACGGGCAAACAGATCGGAGTGCTTAAACACCACCTTCATCGCATCGGCAAAGTCCATCAGCGCGCGGTCGCCTTCACGGTGGCCCAGCGTGTCGTTAATCTGCTTAAACTTGTCGAGATCGAGAAAGGTCAGGCAGGCGGGTCGGTTTTTCATCAGGCACTCATTCAGTACCATCTGCCCCAGCGTCATAAAGCCGCGACGGTTGGTAATCTGGGTCAGCTCATCGCAGGTGGCGGTCTGAAAGGCGACCAGTTCCGCTTCAGCCATCGCGGCCAGGTCGCGCATCGTTGCCTGATCCTCTTCGTTGAACTGACGCGGTTCGCGACCAATAATGCAGAGCGTACCCATTTTCGCGCCGCCGGGCGCACGCAGTGGACAGCCTGCATAAAAGCGAATATGCGGTTCGCCGGTCACCAGCGGGTTATCATGAAAACGCGCATCTTTTTGCGCATCTTCAACGATCATGATCTCGTCCTGCAGGATGGCGTGGCCGCAAAAGGAGATGTTGCGGGGTGATCCTTTAGGTTCATAGCCCTGAGCAGATTTAAACCACTGATGGTCATTTTCCAGCAGGCTGACTAACGCGATAGGGACGTCATACAGGCGGCGCGCCAGGCGGGTTAAACGATCAAACCGCTCTTCCGCTGGCGTGTTCATTATGTTCAGCGCACGCAACTGCGATAAACGTTGTGCCTCGTCGGCAGGGATTTCAGGTGCTTTCATCACAGAGACCTTTATTGTTTTAGCGGAAGCCAGGTTCTGGTGTTTGCCTTACGGCGAAGAAGAAGAGCGTGACATAGCAACCACGCTCTTTATGAGGAGGGGATCAGAGCACTTTTTGTTCTGCGAGATCAAGGGCGAAATAGCTGAAAATCAGGTCCGCACCGGCGCGTTTAATCGCACCGAGACTTTCCAGCACCACATTACGCTCATCAATGGCACCGGCCTGTGCGGCAAATTTGATCATCGCGTATTCGCCGCTCACCTGATACGCCGCCAGTGGCAGTTCGGTGCGTTCACGAATGTCGCGCAGAATATCCAGATAGGCACCTGCCGGCTTCACCATCAGTGAATCCGCGCCCTGGGCCGCATCAAGCAGTGATTCACGGATCGCTTCACGGCGGTTCATCGGGTTCATCTGGTAGGTTTTACGGTCGCCTTTCAGCGCCGTGCCGGCAGCTTCACGGAACGGGCCGTAAAACGATGAAGCGAATTTGGTGGAGTAGGACATGATGGCGGTCTGGGTAAAGCCCGCCGCGTCCAGAGCCCGGCGAATCGCCTCAACCTGACCATCCATCGCCGCTGACGGCGCAATGAAATCCGCACCGGCTGCGGCGGCAACCACCGCCTGCTTACCCAGATTGGCCAGGGTTGCATCGTTATCGACGCCATGATCGCAGAGCACGCCACAGTGACCGTGGCTGGTGTATTCGCAGAAGCAGGTGTCAGACATCACGATCATTTCCGGCACGGTGTCTTTGCAGATGCGGGACATGCGTGCCACCAGACCGTTTTCGTTCCAGGCATCGCTGCCGGTCGCATCGGTATGGTGCGAAATACCAAAGGTCATCACCGAGCGAATGCCCGCTTTGGCGATGCGCTCAATCTCATAAGCGAGACGTTTTTCCGGAATACGCATTACGCCAGGCATCGCCTGAATCGCTTTGTAATCGTCGACTTCTTCTTCAACAAAGATAGGCAGAGCCAGATCGTTCAGGCTCAGAGAAGACTCCTGGAACATTTCACGCATTGAAGCGCTGGCGCGCAATCTTCTTGGGCGCTGGATAAGGGAATAATCAGACATTTTCATTCTTACGCAGGTGAAAAAAGTGACGACAGTTTACTCTCTTTGCCCGCGAGGCATGAAGGTTTGTGTGCGGTAATAAGAGGGAAAGGGACTCTCCCGCCGGGCGGCGGGAGAGCAGAACGATTACTCGTTGATATCCGGATGCTGCTGCACCAGGTTTTTACGTTTCGCTTCCAGGCGGGCAATTTCTTCGTCGATATCTTCGATTTTGTGCTCAATGTTATCGTGATGCTCCTGCAGGATTTCGCGTGCTTCTTCCATGTCTGAGGCCGCTGGCGTCGCACCTTTCAGTGGCTTGTTCGCCGTCTCTTTCATGAACAGACCGGTAATCAGACCAATCACCGCCACCACCATCAGATAGTAGGCTGGCATGTAGAGGTTGCTGGTGGTTTCTACCAGCCAGGCCGCCAGCGTTGGCGTCAGACCGGCAACCAGTACCGAGATGTTAAACGCACTCGCCAGCGCACTGTAGCGGATGTGCGTCGGGAACATCGCAGGCAGTGACGAGGCCATCACACCGGTAAAGGCGTTGAGGATCACTGCCATCAGCAGCAGACCGGCAAAAATCAGGCCCAGCACGCCACTGTTGATCATCATAAAGGCGGGAATTGCGAAGACCAGCAGGGCGATACTCCCGATGATGACAAACGGACGACGGCCGAAACGGTCACTCATCATGCCGATCATCGGCTGAACAAACAGCATACCGATCATAATGGCGATGATAATCATCACGCCGTGATCTTCGCTGTAATGCAGGTTGTGCGACAGGTAGCTCGGCATATACGTCAGCAACATGTAGTAGGTGACGTTCGTGGCGATAACCAGACCGATACAGGAGAGCAGGCTGCGCCAGTGTTTGGTCGCAATCTCTTTAAACGAAACCTGCGGACCATCCTGCAGGCCTTCGCGGTCGCCCTGTTCCAGTTTGTCCACGTGCTGCTGGAATGCCGGCGTCTCTTCCAGCGCATGACGCAGGTAAAGACCGATGATGCCCAGCGGCAGCGCGACGAAGAACGGCAGACGCCAGCCCCACTCAAGGAAGCTTTCTTCCCCGATAATGGAGGAGATCAGCACCACCAGGCCCGCACCGAGCACGAAGCCCGCAATCGAACCGAAGTCGAGCCAGCTCCCCATAAAGCCGCGTTTACGGTCAGGCGAATATTCGGCGACAAAGATTGAAGCACCGGTATATTCACCACCTACCGAGAAGCCCTGTGCCATCTTAGCTAACAGCAGCAGAATCGGCGCCCAGATGCCGATGGAGGCATAGGAGGGTATCAGTCCGATACAGAACGTACTGACCGACATGATGATGATGGTGATGGAAAGGATTTTCTGACGACCATATTTGTCGCCCAGCATACCGAAGAACAGACCACCCAGCGGACGGATCAGGAAGGGTACAGAGAAGGTACCCAGCGCAGCGATCATCTGCACGCCTGGTGATGCATCCGGGAAGAAGACTTTACCCAGTGCATAGGCCACAAAGCCATAAACACCGAAGTCGAACCACTCCATCGCGTTACCCAGAGAGGCCGCGGTGATGGCTTTACGTAAACGGGCATCATCGATGATGGTCACATCATCGATCCCAATTGGTTTTACACGCTTCCTACGCAATTTCATAGAATTACCCTGTAATGGAACACGAAAGTCCTCAACGGCGCGAGCCGGGTTGAAGCAGTCAGACCGCTGCGTTGAGAAATTTAAGCATAGCTTCAAATAAGCGCGGTTTACGCGCCCACTGACACAATAATTACTGTTGTTATTATTGCGAACAGCGACAGAGTATACCGTTTTTGTGTGATATCTGTCATGTTTGGGCTACATACAGGCTATTTTTACCACTAATACGCCTGATTAGCTGCGCAAAAAAATTATCACGCCGCGTGACGACCGCCGTTTTTTTCAGCAAATTGGGGGCGGGAAAGGGTGATGAGCGGCGATACCGACGCCGCAGGTGGTTATTCGCTATACAGAGCAGGGTGGCAGTAAGCCATGCGACATAACGAAAGACGCGCAGACGCCGATATTGCGCGGCAAGCCTGTTAAGTTCAGGGTCGGTTCAGATGCTGGCTGTCTGATGAGTCTCAGGGGCGTGATCCGCTTTAACCGGCTGTTCGCCCTGTCTGGCGAGCCAGGCAATCAACGCCGCGTTGTCCATCGGGCGGGCATAATAATAGCCCTGGATGAAGACCACGCCGCGCCGTTGCAGATAGCTGAACTGCAATGCGCTCTCGACGCCTTCCCCCAGCACTTCCAGCTCAAGCTCATGACTGAGCTGAATGATTGCATCCAGTACCGGGGTTCTGCCCTCCAGGGATTCAATCGCGTTGATAAAGCCGCGATCGATCTTCAGATAATCCATGGTGAAGGTCTGTAAGTAACTCAGCGAACAGTGACCGGTACCAAAATCATCAATCGCCACTTTCATTCCGCAACCGCGCAGCTGCTCCAGCTTGCGTGCCACCTCAACGCCATCTTTGATCAGGCTGCGTTCGGTCAGCTCCAGGGTAATCAGGAACTGCTTATCTTTAACCCGGTCAGCAAAGTGCAGCATATCGTCGACAAAGTCCGGGTGCTGCAGATGATCGGCCGCCACGTTAATGGCCAGATGGAAGCCTGGTTCAACCTGCCACGCCTGCACATCCTCTGCAATTAAATCGAGCAGATGACGGGTCAGCGGCACAATCATGCCTTCCGCTTCAGCGGCACCGATAAAAATATCGGGCCGGATGCCGTTACCGTCGGGCGTTGTCCAGCGCAGCAGTGCCTCTGCGCCGCTACAGCGCTGCAGCCGGTTGTCATAGACCGGCTGATAGTGCGCCCTGAACTGACCGCTGGCGATGGCCCGCCGAATCTCATCGCGCCAGGAGATACGCCGTTGCAGCCAGTTCGCCATCAGCATCATCAACAGAATCGAGAAAATTATCGCCATCGGCATGATGATCAACATTACCTGACGCCAGGCCAGGATCAGTTCAGAGGGTGAGGCAATAAGGGTGACAGAGAGCGGATAGCGGCTGGAGCTGGCCTGATAAATCAGCGGTTCAAACCAGCCGGACAGGGCGATTTGCGGATCGCCAAACGAGATCGGCGCGCCGTCGTTGAACTCCATACTGAAATGATAGAGATGGGTGCTGCTGATGGCGCGCATAAAATCGATCAGATACTGGCCATCAACGACTGCCCAGAACCCCTCACCATCGGGCAGATCGCGCATAAAAATCACTGCGGGACGGTCCGGCACACCCGCCGTTCCGGCAATCGACAGGCTCCACCAGGCTTTTCCGGTGACCGGCGCATCACGCATGATCATATCGCTCAGAAAAGCAGGCTTCGTACCATAGGCTGAAGAGCAGGCAATTCTGTTTTCTTCCATTTTACCAATGGCGCGAAAATAGGGATTCAGCGCACCGATGCGCTGTAACTGGTTTTCAATCTGGCTGCAGGGCTGATGCTGAAACTGGCGCAGCTCAGTAATCATATTCCAGGCGCTGTCGCTCATTCTCTCGGCCTGAGATAACAGCGTCTTTGCCGCGCTCACCTGCTGCTGCCGCACGGTGTGGCGCGCATCAAGGGCCGTGAAAAAAATGCCAATAATCAGAGGCAGCACGCCGGAGATAATAATCACCAGCCTGGCGTAGTCGCGTTTTCGTTTCAGTAGCGGCACCGCTAAATCCTCTGGATATTATTGGTATTATACGGAGGGGCTAATCAGTGGCGCAGCATAGCATTTCTCCGGGCGGTGCAGATTAGCGTTTTTGCGATCAACTGAACTGACTCAGGTCAATTATCGACCAGACTTTACATTTTATTGACAGGTTGTTTTGCCTTTATTGGTATTCAGCAAAAAAACAGGTGAGAACGGGAGGCAGGGCAGAAGGGCGAATCGCTGCTGCCGCCTGGGGTGACCCTGGCCCGCCTGAGAGCGGGCGCAGGGTAAAGGTAATTCTTAATCAGCAAAATAGATCTGTTTCAGCGCCACTTCAACGCCACGCAGTTCAGCCAGTCCTTTCAGCCGACCAATGGCAGAATAGCCGGGATTGGTACGTTTATGCAGGTCGTCCAGCATCTGATGGCCATGATCGGGGCGCATCGGAATTGCTCGCTGATTGCCTGCCTGGCGACGGCGCTGCTCTTCCGCCAGAATGACCCTGATGACACCGACCATATCGACGTCGCCCGCCAGGTGCGCGGCTTCATGGAAGCTGTTGGGGTTATCCTCGCGTTTTGTGGCGCGCAGGTGGACAAAGTTAATGCGGTCGGCATAGGTTTCCGCCATCTCAACCAGCGCATTGTCGGCACGCACGCCATAGGAACCGGTACAGAAACAGAAACCATTGTGCAGACTGTCCACGGTTTCCTTCAGCCACTGCATATCTTCCTGGGTAGAGATAATGCGTGGCAGGCCCAGAATCGGGCGCGGTGGATCGTCCGGATGTACCGCCAGTTTAATCCCCACTTCCTCCGCAACCGGCACGATAGCGCGCAGGAAGGTCGCCATATGCTCGCGCAGTGTTGCTTTGTCGATGCCGTCATACTGCGCCAGCTGCGCCTGGAACTGCTCCAGGGTGTAACCCTCTTCGGCACCGGGCAGACCGGCGATAATATTGCGCACCAGCGTACTTTTATCCTCAGCGCTCATGGTGGCAAAGCGCTGAGCGGCGGCCTGCTGTTCAGCCGCGCTGTAATCCTGCTCCGCGCCCGGACGCTGCAGCAGATAAAGTTCGAAGGCGGCGAAAGCGTCGGCGTCGAAGCGTAGCGCTTTTGCGCCATCCGGCAGCGTCCAGGCGAGGTCGGTGCGCGTCCAGTCCAGCACCGGCATAAAGTTGTAGCAGACGGTATCGATGCCGCAGGCGGCCAGATTGCGTATCGACTGCTGATAGCTGGCGATATAGCGAAGGTAGTCACCGCGCTGGGTTTTGATCGCCTCATGAACCGGGATGCTCTCCACCACCGACCAGACCAGACCCTTTTCCGCCAGCAGTGCCTGACGCGCTTTAATCTCCTCAACCGGCCACACGTCGCCGTTAGGGATATGGTGCAGCGCCGTCACAATACCGGTTGCGCCCGCCTGACGCGCATCATCCAGGGAGACCGGATCGTTCGGGCCGTACCATCGCCATGTATGTTCCATTTTTACTCCTCAACTGTGATGTGGCCCAGTGGTCAGGCCGCTGGGCCAAGAGTATGATAGTGGACACATCAGGGCCGTGATCCGGATCGCAGCATGACAAACTGCATCCGGCAAGTGAGCGGTTTATGCGGAATAAAAGGAGAGGGTAATGAGCCTGCCGGTTATCAAAACGGAGCGCCTGTATCGTCAGATCGCCAACGCCATTATGGCCGGCATCACGCGCGGTGATTTTGTGGCGGGTGGCCTGCTGCCGCCCGAACGCGAGCTGGCAAAACAGCTGGGTGTCAGCCGTTCGTCAGTGCGTGAAGCATTGATTGCGCTGGAGATGACCGGCTGGGTCGATATCCGCACCGGCAACGGTATCTACGTCGCTCAGCCGCTGCCCCAGGCCGCCATCCCGCAGGAGAGTGAAACCTGCAGCCTGCAGGACCTTTTGCAGGCGCGTGAAGCCTTTGAAGGCATGCTGGCAGGATTTGCCGCCCGTCACGGCACCGCCGGACAGCGGGAGGCACTGCTGGCGCTGACCGCTGAACTGCAGCAGTACAATGAAAACGACGCGGCGTTTCTGGAGCAGGATAAACGCTTTCATCTGCTGATCGGCGAGATGAGCGGCAATGACGTATTACGCGACCTGCTGGAGCAGCTCTGGAACCGGCGTCACAGCCCGCACGTGCAGCGGCTGGAACTCCATTATGCCGATAACAGCTTTGCGCAGGCGATGAATGCTGATCATCAGCAGATTGCCGACGCGATTGTGGCAGGTGATGAAGCCGCGGCTCGCCAGGCGATGGAGAGCCATCTGCAGCACGTCCAGCAGCGGCTACTTGGTTAATCCCCGTACGCGTTTAGGTCGTCCGGTGCCGAGCATAATCGCCAGCCGACTACCGCCTGGCGTGGTTTCCATCAGGATTTTGGTAATGCTGGTCAGCGGCACTGAGAGCAGCATGCCGACCGGACCGAGCAGCCAGCCCCAGAAGACCAGTGACAGGAACACCACCAGCGTTGATAAGCCCAGGCCGCGACCCATCAGGCGCGGTTCCAGCATGTTGCCGAACACCATATGAATCGCGGTAAACAGCGCTGCCACCATCGCGGCATCAAACAGGCTGTTCAGTAACAGCGCCTGCAGGAAGGGCGGAATGCCGGCAATGATCGGGCCGATATTCGGAATATAGTTGAGGATAAATGCCACGACGCCCCACAGCAGCGCGAACTTTACATCCAGCAGATAGAGACTCAGCCAGACGGCGATACCGGTGATGAGACTCACCAGGGTTTTCAGCGCCAGATAGTGCGTCACGCCTTTCAGCGCCTTATGCAGCCCGGCGATGCGAATTTTGGGATTTACCAGCGCATTACGCATTTTGTAAGGCAGGTGATGAACCTCAAACAGCATAAAGACCACGGTCAGCACCAGCAGCACGGTATTGGTCATCGCACCCGAAAAGCCGCTGAGCGCCACGCTCGCCAGGTTCATCATGGTATTTGGGTCGAAACGCTGTACCAGCGCATCGGTTGAAATATTGAGATGAAAGCCCGCCGCGAGATGTTGCAGCACCGTCATTTTCTGCTCCATGGTGGCGCGCAGTTGCGGGTAAAGGTCAGAAAACTCGCTCATTGAGCTGGCGATGATGGCACCCAGCAGCAGAATACCGCAGAAGATCACGGTAATGACCAGTCCAATCGCCAGCCCACGGCGGAAGCCACGACGCATCAGCATTGTCACCAGCGGGTTGAGCACAATGGCAAAGAACGCCGCCAGCAGAAGCGGGACCAGAATATCGGACGCGGCCCGAACCCCGGCAAGAATAATGACCAGCATCGCCAGTTTTATCAGAATATTTTGTCCAATCTTTTCCCGTTGCAGCTCGCTCATTGCCTCTCCCGTGACGTAATCTGGCTGTTGGAAGTGTAGCTGAAAGAAAATTAACAAACTGATTTATCAGAGAAACGGTAAAGCGCGGCGGCATAATAGCGAGATAATCAGCGCCACCGCACTCAGCTATGACGGCAGGACCGCGACCTCCTGCTGTTCCTGTTTTTGCACCGCGTTCTGCTGCGCGATAACCGTGCCAGTGTGATGCGCCGGTGGCGAAAGCGGGTATAGTTAAACGATAAACCTTATCATTCAGCCAACTACGCGCGAGAACCTATGCCTGAACAGCCTGCAGCGGAACAGAACGTCCCATCCGGAAGCCTGAATATCTCGCTGCTCATCCTCTCTATCGTCGCCTACAACTTTGCCAGCTATCTCACCATTGGTCTGCCGCTGGCGGTCCTGCCTGGCTGGGTGCATGACCAGCTGGGCTTCAGCGCATTCTGGGCGGGCGTGGTGATCAGCCTGCAATATGTGGCGACGCTGCTGAGCCGGCCACATGCCGGGCGCTATGCCGATCTCTGGGGGCCAAAGAAAGTGGTGGTGACCGGTCTGGCGGGCTGTCTGATCAGCGGCTTGTGTATTCTGCTGGCGGCGCTGATCGCATCACCGCTGTGGAGCCTGATACTGCTCTGTGTCGGCCGGTTGATACTGGGCGTGGGCCAGAGCTTTACCGGCACCGGCACCTCGTTGTGGGGAGTGGCGCGGGTCGGTTCACTGCACATTGGCCGGGTCATCTCCTGGAACGGCATCGTCACCTATGGCGCGATGGCGATAGGTGCGCCGCTGGGCGTGGTGATCTTCCGGGCCGGCGGGCTGCTGTGGCTATCGCTGGTGATTGTGGCCATCTGCGTGGTGGGCATCGTCTGCGCGGTCCCGCGTCCGGCGGTAAAAGCCAGCCGCGCCAGACCGCTGCCGTTTCGGGCGGTGCTGGGGAAAATCGCTGGCTTTGGCGCGATTCTGGCGATGGGGTCAGCGGGTTTCGGCGTGATTGCCACCTTTATCACGCTGTTCTATCAGAATAAAGGCTGGGAAGGGGCCGCCTTTGCGCTTTCCCTGTTCAGCGGTGCTTTTGTCGGGGCGCGCCTGCTGTTCCCGAATGCGATTAACCGCCACGGTGGCCTGTGGGTCGCCAGCGTTTGTCTGGCGGTTGAGGCTGCCGGGCTCTTTCTGGTCGCCGCCGCAGGCGATCCCTGGATGGCAAAAGCGGGCGCGTTTCTGACCGGTGCCGGGTTTTCACTCGTGTTTCCGGCACTGGGCGTGGTGGCAGTAAAAGTGGTGCCGCAGCAGAATCAGGGCAGCGCCCTGGCGACCTACACCGCTTTTATGGATCTGTCGCTGGGAATAACCGGGCCACTGGCCGGATTCATCATGAATTATGCCGGTGTCTCACGCGTCTACTTGCTCACGGCGCTGCTGGTCTGTGTCGCTTTCTTCTGCACGCTGCGCCTGCAGCGGCGTCAGGCTTCAGAGCCAGTAACCGGGGATTCGTCAGGATAAAAAAATGGCCCAGCAGCGGGCCATAACGTCTTTTCAGACACAGATAAATCAATAAATTTCGGGTGCGAACAGGTTTCAGGTCTGCAGCAGTTCAATACTGTGGCGGATCTGGCGTTCAATCTCCGCCGGTGTCCAGTTGTTGAGCTGACCGGAGAACGGCTCAAAAGCGTAGACGCCCTTATAGCCGAGCATCTCCAGCCGTTTAACCTGCACCACGCTCTTCAGCACATCGTTGTCACTCAGCATGATGCGTTCGTCGTCGGTCAGTTCGGCAGTCGGGCGCCGATCTTCCACACCCGAAAGATGCACCAGCCCAATCTGGTCAATATCGATACCCGCCGGAAATTCCTGTTCAGCCTGTTCATAGAGATGATGGTGAAAGGTATCCAGCAGCAGCCTGAAGGGTACATCCGCCGCGGCGATTAACTGCTGCGCCTGTACGATCGAACGCAGTGAGCTAACCGGAAACCCCAGCGGTTCTACCAGCCCCTGAATGCCATAGTGTGCAAAGCGCGGCGCCAGCTGCTGCATTGCTGCCTGCGTCTGCTGAGGCGACACGGTAATCCCCTCATTCAGCGGACACATCACCAGTGCCTTTGCGCCGATCTGTTGTGCTGTCTGTAACAGCGACTCCGCCCGCGTCAGCAGCGCGTCATCGATCCGGTTAAAGGGATAGAGCGCATTAATCGTGACGATATCGATGTGATACTTATCCGCCAGGGCGCGCAGCTGATCGGTGCTGAGGTCATCGGTGACGTTGCCGCCCGGCATGTCATTACGCAGTTCGACCTTGCTTAGCCCCAGACGCTGAACCAGCTGAAAGAAGGCCTCCAGCGAGAGCCGGGGCGCAATTTTACGGTTGATACAGAAACGGGTGGGATCGATGGCCATGCGCTGACTCCGGGACAGGAGAAGGATGGGCTAAAGAAAACATTTATTTCATTGATAGTGAATTATGAAATGCGAATTATTAGATCGGTCTCGCATTAATTTCATATTCCGTTTCAGTCTGATGCATAAACGCTGGATCAATCTCGCAGGAATACCAGCTCTATCCGCCTCTGCTGTTCGCCTGTCAGGCTAAGGCTGCGCGCTGATAAACGCCTTCTGCCATCGGGACATCGTCATTAGCTTGAGGGTGGCAAAAATGCGATCCGTGCCGCTAAAAGTAAATTTTCCAAAAAGAACTATTTGAAAAATTTATTCCACTGTAATAGCTTCATAGCACGCTTTCAGGTTTGCCTGGTCAGGCAGTGTGGCAGGCCACAGGGCCCGTCTGCAGGGAACATAACCATCTTAAGAGGCAACATCATGACAATCATAGGTAACTTTATTGGCGGTAAAACGACTTTCAGCGCCAGCAACGAAACCATTCCTGTTTACGATCCGGCAACCGGCAAAGTGGTACGTGAACTGACGCAAAGTACCGCTGATGAAGTGGCCCAGGCGATTGGTGTCGCGCATGACGCATTTGCTGCCTGGTCAAAAACCTCGCCGCTGCGTCGCGCCCGAGTTCTGTTTAACTTTAAAGCCCTGATGGAGCAGCATCGTGAAGAGATGGCGGCGCTGATTGTCTCTGAGCATGGCAAAGTCTGGTCTGATGCGTTAGGTGAACTGACGCGCGGCATTGAAGTGATTGAGTTTGCCTGCGGGATCCCCCATCTGCTTAAAGGTGAATATTCCCCGAACGTCGGCGGCGGCGTTGACAGCTTTTCGCTGATGCAGCCGGTGGGTGTCGTAGCGGGTATTACGCCGTTTAACTTCCCCGCGATGGTGCCACTGTGGATGTTCCCGATCGCCCTGGCCTGCGGTAATACCTTTGTTCTGAAGCCACCGGCGCTAGATCCCTCTGCGGCCGTGCGTATGGCCGAGCTGCTGACCGAAGCGGGCCTGCCGGATGGCGTATTCAACGTGGTGCACAGCTCTAACGAAGATGCTGAGCAGCTCTATAAAGATCCGCGCATCGCAGCGGTGAGCTTCGTCGGCTCGTCCGGTGTGGCTGAGCATATCTATAAAACCGCCAGCGCCCACGGCAAGCGGGTGCAGGCATTTGGCGCGGCGAAAAACCACGCCATCGTCATGCCGGATGCCGATCTGGATGCCACCGTTAACGCGATTATGGGCGGTGCGTTTGGTTCGGCCGGTGAACGCTGCATGGCGCTACCGGTTGTGGTCGCGGTGGGCGATGACACTGCTGACAAGCTGATTGCCCGTCTGACACCACTGGTGAAAGCGCTGCGGATCGGTCCTGGGATCAATCAGGGTGCCGATGAAAATGAGATGGGGCCGGTTGTCTCAGCCGCGCACCAGAAGAAGGTGCTGGGTTACATCGATAAAGGCGAGCAGGAAGGCGCGAAGCTGGTGGTCGATGGCCGTAACGTGCAGGTTGCAGGTCACGCCGAAGGTTACTACGTTGGCGGCACGCTGTTTGATAACGTCACCTCTGAAATGGTGATCTGGCGTGAAGAGATTTTTGGGCCGGTGCTGAGCATCATGCGCGCACCGGACTACGACAGCGCGCTGCAGCTGGTCAACAGCCATGAGTTTGGTAACGGCAGCGCAATTTTCACCAGCAACGGTCACACCGCACGTGAGTTCGTGCAGAACGTTGAAGCGGGCATGGTCGGTGTTAACGTGCCGGTTCCTGTGCCGATGGCATTCCACAGCTTCGGTGGCTGGAAGCGTTCCGTGTTTGGCGCGCTCAATGTTCACGGGCCGGATGGCGTGCGCTTCTATACCCGCATGAAAACCGCCACCGTGCGCTGGCCGTCCGGTCAGCAGACCGTGTCTGAATTCAGTATGCCAACCCTGGGCTAATTCATTTCACCGCTGATCGCGACCGGCAGAAGAGTCTGCCGGTCGCTTTGTTCGCTGGCACCTCGCCCGTGAGCCTGACGCAGCGTCAATCGTGACAGAGAGGAGGATTAGGATGTCTTTACTGTCGAAAGCACAAGTCCCTGACGCACAGGGTCGTATCCAGCATGTGACGCCTGAGCGCGCTGGCTGGCGTTATGTTGGCTTTGACGTTTATCTGCTGAAAAAAGGGCAAACCCTGCGCCTCAACAGCGGTGATGCAGAGCTGTGTCTGGTGCTGGTGGCCGGGCTGGCCTCGGTGAAAACCCGCCATGCTGAGTTTCCCGGAATCGGTAAGCGCATGTCGCCTTTCGAACGCGTGCCGCCGTATTCCGTGTATGTGCCGCATGACGATGAAGTGGAAGTCTATGCTGACAGCGATCTTGAACTGGCCGTCTGTAACGCGCCCGGCCAGGGCAATCTGCCTGCAAGACTGATTGCGCCAGCTGATGTCGGTGTTGAGCATCGCGGTAAAGGGCGCAACCAGCGTCTGGTGCATAATATCCTCCCTGATACTGAACCCGCTGACAGCCTGCTGGTAGTGGAGGTTTATACCAACGAAGGCGATACCAGCTCCTATCCCAGCCACAAGCATGATCAGGAGGAGAGTGAAAACGAAACCTACCTGGAAGAGACCTACTATCACCGTTTCGATCCGGAACCTGGTTTTGCCATGCAGCGCGTTTACACCGACGATCGCTCACTGGATGCCTGTATGGCACCCTATAACCGCGACGTCGTGATGGTACCGCGTGGCTATCATCCGGTGGCGACGCTGGCGGGTTATAACAACTACTATCTGAACGTGATGGCAGGGCCGGTACGGCTGTGGAAATTCAGCTGGGAGAAAGATCACGCCTGGGTGAACAGCGACAGCTATCCGCGATCAGAGTAAGGCTCAGCGGTTTTATCAGCGCATGCCTGTAGTAAAGGGCAGTCAATCGGGCTGCCCTTTTTGTTGTTTGCAACTCAGGACGTTTTGGCGTTGTTTAGCGCCAGTGACACCGCCAGCGTCTGTGCCAGGCAGAGTGAGGCGACCTGCGAACGGAAGCCATCGACCTGCGCTTCACGCACAACAAAGCAGACATCGCTGAAGGCAGCCAGCGGGCTGACCTGGCTATCGGTAATGGCGATCTGATGCGCGCCACGCTTGGCCCCCATTTCGACGACCTCGACCGCTTCACGCGCATAGGGCGAGTAGCTGATCGCAATCACCACATCTTTCGGGTTAACCAGACTGAGCTGCTCGGTAAACATCCCGCCCAGACCATCAATCAGAAAAGCACGCCGCTCCAGATGACGCAGCGCGTAGACCAGATAGGAGGCGACGCTGAACGAGCGACGCAGGCCAATTACATAAATGTTCTCAGCCTCATTCAGCAGTTTTACTGCTTTGTTCAGCTGCTCAGGATTCACCTGCATCGCCAGCTGCTGCAGCGCCTGGCTGTTCACCATGGTAAAGACGTTAAGGATCTCCGCCGGACTCTCAGGCGCACTGGCGCTGTCGTCCGTAGAGGTCTGACGAAACAGACGCGCGCGCTCGGTATAGTTGACCGTCTCTTCCATCAGGTGCTGACGAAAAACCTGTTTCATTTCGTTGAAGCCGCTGAAGCCAAACGCATTCGCAAAACGGATCAGCGTCGATGGCGGCACATCGGCCTGCTGAGCAATCGAGGCGACGGTATCGAAAGCAATACTATTACTGTTATCAAGGATGTAGCGCGCAACCTGTTTAAGACGCTTGCTCAGCGTTTCATAGCGGCGACGAATATCGTCCTGCAAGAGAGAAAGTTGGGTGGGATTATTGTTCATCACTTCTGCCCGTATCATGAGAATAATGGCTGCATAATGAGCGCTATAGTATCAGATGGATGGAAAATTTCATTTGTTTGCGTCAACGACGCGGTTTATTTCATGGCTTTATGAAATGGTTCACAGATTGGCTTTAGCGCGCCCAGGCGGGCAATGACAGGGTGAAAAACGGGATGAAATGACAGAAGGGAAGAGGGGTAACCAGTAAAACGCCATCCCGGTTGGGATGGTGTGATATTACTAAAAAGTCTGTCTCTGCCTGCTATGAGTCCGCACAGGCTCAGGTAACACGGTCAGATCGGAAAGTCGCTCAAGCCATCCATGGCCGCTCGGCCCGCGCGATTACGCACCTCATCCATGAGGTGCGCCCGTTGCCGGGCCAACGCTTCGCGTTGTTCAAAAACGCTCCCGGCGTTTTTGTCCCGGGCGCGGGACGCTTTCCTCTTCTGACCGTGTTACCTGCGCGTTGAGCTTATTCGTTGCTGCAACATTCACCCTGCTTTGAGTGAGTCAGCAGTCTGAGGCCATCGCGGTTGAGACAGCCTGGTGCAGAGCAGCAAATCAGGCGCGCGCAGCGCGCCAGTGCGCAATCAGCCGCAGGTAATTCCCTTTTACGGTCTCAATCAGTGCCTGATCGTCCAGTTCACCCTGCAACCACTGACGCGAAGGCTGACCAAAGATGGTGCGACCCACCGCAAAACCTTTCACCCATGGCGCGTTGGCCGCCGCAGCGAAGCCCGCTTTAAGCTTCTCTTCGGGCGCATCCAGACCCAGCAACAGAATGCCGCGACAGTGAGGGTCCTGCTCTTCAATCAGACGACTGATCGCCTGCCAGCTCTCTGCGGATAGCGGAGGCAGTTTCCACCAGTCCGGCTGAATACCCAGACTGTAGAAATGGCTCAGTATATCAAGGTAATAGGATTCATTCTTATCCGGGTTGTTCTCGGGAAGAATCACTTCCAGCAGCAGCTCATGGCCACTTTTGTTACAGCCTTTCCAGACATCGAGCACCAGATCATCCTGCTCTTTGCGCAGTTCAGCACTGTCATGCGGATGATAGAAAACCAGACATTTCACGACATGCTCGGCGGGCCAGTCGATTAGCTGCGAGCCGATGTTGCCATGCTCCAGACGCAGTGGACGTGAGCTGGGCAGCTCGATCGGGCGGCCAATCCACCACTTCTTACCCGTGATGGCATTCAGGGCTTTCTGACCATACGTGGTATCCGCCAGAATGCCGCTTTTGTTCTCTAATCCCGCCTCACTGGCCGCCTGTTGAGCGGCTTCCAGCAAAAGCAGTTTCAGTTGTGGAATACGGCTCTCATCAACGCCCGCTTCCTGCGCCATATCCGCCAGCTGTTTGCGATGGTCAAAAGCGAAAACGTTCAGCTCCGGCCATTGCTGCTTACGGGTGGTCACGCGGTGCAGATGGTTCAGACGACTGTCGAGATCGGGACGTTTCACCTCTGTGTCGCGGCTCAGGAAATCATCCAGCTCTGCTTTGGTTGGCATGGCAGGGGCACAGCCGTGGCGTGACACGACCAGCGCGCCACAGGCGTTGGCATAACGGCACGCCTGCTCCCAGCCTTCATCATTCAGCCAGCCGCGCAGCAGGCCAGACATAAAGGCATCGCCCGCACCCAGCACGTTGAGCACGTCGACGCGCACGCCGGTATGCAGCTGAGTCTGTTCCCAGCTATCCGGAATTTCACCTTCAAACACCACACAGCCCAGTGGACCGCGTTTGCAGACCAGCGTCGCCTGGCTCGCCTGACGCACGTTCTTCAGTGCGGTCAGGGTATCGGTGCTGCCACCGGCAATATGAAACTCCTCTTCGGTGCCGACGATCAAATCGAAATAGTGCACCACTTCCTGCAACTGCTGAGTGACCTGAGACGACTCAATGAAACGTGTTTCACCGTCGCCTAAAGAGGTCAGTCCCCATAACACCGGGCGGTAATCGATATCCAGCGCCGTTCGCAGGCCATTGCGGCGGGCGATATCCAGCGCTTTCAGCACCGCTTCACGGGTCTGCGGATGAGATAAGTGCGTGCCGGTGACCGCCACCGCGCGGGACGAGGTAATAAAGGCTTCATCGATATCGTCCGGTACCAGACCCATATCAGCGCAGTTATCACGGTAGAAAATCAGCGGAAAAGTCTCTTCATCTTTAATCCCCAGAATCACCATGCCGGTCAGACGTTTTGCATCGGTGATCAGGGCATCGGTGTTGCAGCCCACGCGCTGCAATTCCTCACGCAGAAAGCGACCATTGTGCTCATCTCCCACCCGCGCCAGCATCGCCGATTTCAGCCCCTGAATCGCGGTGCCATAAGCGACGTTGCCCGATGATCCGCCCAGATATTTAGCAAAGGAGGTGACATCCTCCAGCCGTGCCCCAATCTGCTGGCCATAAAAATCAACGGCGATGCGCCCGATACAAATCACATCAAGCGGCTTCTGTTGTGTACTCATACCTGTGGTTTCCTTCTGTGATTCGCAGAGCTGGCGGGCGAAAAGACCGATCCAGGCAGGCTCTGCTTCCGGGTCTGTGGGTATCTGACTGGCTATGAGGGGAGTATGAGGAATAAAAATTCCATATTCAATATGAAATGAAATATCCATCGCAATTTTGTGAACCAGGTAAAACTCCTGATTGCCACCCGCCTGCGTGGTCTCTGCTGTCACGATGTGCGGTATGTCAGGGTTGTGAGGGGGATCGCAGGAATCTGTATACCAGTCAGGCAAGCTGCTGCATTGAAATGAATTTTTTCATCATGAACCACTCTCTGCAAAACGTTCCAGATTCCCCCGTCGTGATCGCCCGCCAGACCTGTTGCCATCGTTAAATTTGATCTCACTCGCAAAATGAAATGTTTCTTCTGTAATCGTGTTTTATGAAAAATATATTTGTTTATAATCGCCTCACGTTTCAGTTATTCCGGCCGCTTTTCCGCCAATGACAACGCCTTGCGCGCTGTCGCGGAAGTCGGGGTCCACCAGCATGTAAGGAAGAAACATGGGCACAATCAGACTGACCACGGCACAGGCGCTGGTTAAATTTCTTGATAATCAATTCATCGATGTTGATGGCACTGAGACGAAGTTCGTCAAAGGCATCTTCGCGATTTTCGGCCATGGCAACGTGCTGGGGCTGGGCCAAGCGCTGGAACAGGATAGCGGCGATCTGGTGGTCTGGCAGGGTCGTAACGAGCAGGGCATGGCCCATGCTGCCACCGGCTTTGCCCGTCAGTCGCTGCGCCGTCAGATTATCGCCTGCAGTTCGTCTGTGGGACCGGGTGCGGCTAACATGATTACTGCCGCCGCCACTGCGACCGCTAATCGCATTCCGCTGCTGCTGCTGCCCGGAGACGTCTTCGCCACCCGTCAGCCCGATCCGGTGCTGCAACAGATTGAGCAGAGCTACGATCTCAGCATCAGCACCAACGACGCCTTCCGCGCCGTCAGCAAATACTGGGATCGCGTCAGCCGTCCTGAGCAGCTGATGTCTGCCTGTATCAATGCCATGCGCGTGCTGACCGATCCGGCCGAAACCGGCGCGGTCACGCTGTCGCTGCCGCAGGATGTGCAGGGTGAGGCCTGGGATTACCCGGACTACTTCTTCCAGAAACGCGTGCACCGTCTGGATCGCCGCCTGCCGGTCGCGGCACAGCTGGCGGATGCCCTGACGCTGATTAACCGTAAGCGCAAGCCGATAATTATCTGCGGCGGCGGGGTGAAATACTCTGAAGCGGGCGAGGCGCTGCGCCAGTTTGCCGAGCGCTATCAGATCCCCTTTGCCGAGACGCAGGCGGGCAAAGGCACGCTGGTCTCTGACCATCCGCTGAATATCGGCGGCGTAGGCGAAACCGGCTGTCTGGCCGCGAACCTGCTGGCGAAAGAGGCCGATTTAGTCATCGGCATCGGCACCCGCTACACCGACTTCACCACCGCATCGAAATGGATTTTCCAGCATCCCGATGTCAGCTTCCTGAACATCAACGTCAGCAACTTCGACAGCTACAAGCTCGATGGCGTGCAGCTGCTGGCCGATGCCCGTGAAGGGCTGACCGCGCTCACCGCTGCGCTGGCCTCACAGCACTACAGCAATGACTGGGGCAACCAGATTGAGCAGGCGCAGAGCCAGCTGCTGAAAGAGACGCAGCGCGTCTATCAGGTGGAATATCACGATGGCGACTTTGTGCCGGAGATAGCTGACCATCTCGACCGCGAAGCGGTGTTCGCTGAATTTAACCGCCTGACTCAGTCACTGCTGACGCAAAGCAGCGTGCTCGGCACCTTAAATGAGCAACTGCCGAAAGATGCGGTCGTGGTAGCCGCCGCAGGCAGCCTGCCGGGCGACCTGCAGCGTGTCTGGCGCACCAAAGATTACAACGCCTACCACGTCGAATATGGCTACTCCTGCATGGGCTATGAAGTCAATGCTGCGTTGGGTGCAAAACTGGCGCAGCCGCAGCGCGAGGTCTATGCGCTGGTCGGCGACGGCTCCTTTATGATGCTGCACTCTGAGCTGGTCACCTCGATTCAGGAAGGGGCGAAAATCAACGTCGTGCTGCTGGATAACATGACTAACGGCTGTATCAACAACCTGCAGATGGAACACGGTATGGACAGCTTCACCACCGAGTTCCGTTTCCGTAACGCGGAAAGCGGCAGGCTGGACGGTGGCTTTATCCCGGTCGACTTCGCGGCCATTGCTGCCGGTTATGGCTGCAAAACTTATCGCGTTACCAGCCTGGAACAGCTTAAAGCGGCGCTGGAAGATGCGCGCACCCAGACGGTTTCCACCCTTATCGACATCAAAGTGCTGCCAAAAACCATGATCCACAAATATTTCAGCTGGTGGCACGTCGGCGTGGCGCAGGCGTCGAAAACCGAACGCGCTCAGGCGGTCGCGGACAAGCTCAACAGCCATCTGGATCAGGCGCGCAAATATTGATTTCCGGGCCGTGCTGCGGCCCGTTTTCCTCTTCTCCGTACGAACCCTACACAGGTGTAATTATGACTTTGAAACTTGGCGTCATCGGTACAGGTGCAATTGGTCAGGAACATATTCGCCGCTGCAGCCATGTGCTGCAGGGGGCTCAGGTGGTTGCCGTCTCTGACATCAATGTCGACGGCGCGCGGGCTGCACTGCAACGCCTGAACATTGAGGCGGAGGTGTTTGAAAATGGTCACGATGTGATTCAGTCTCCCAACGTCGATGCGGTGCTGGTCACCTCATGGGATCCGACCCACGAAGAGTTCACCTTAGCGGCGATTGCCGCCGGTAAACCGGTCTTTTGTGAGAAGCCGCTGGCGATGAGCGCCGAGGGCTGTCGCCGGGTGGTGGATGCAGAGATTCAGGCGGGTAAACGCCTGGTGCAGGTCGGTTTTATGCGTCCTTACGATGCGGGCTATCGCGCCCTGAAAAAAGTGATTACCGATGGCGATATCGGTGAGCCGCTGATGCTGCACTGCGCGCACCGCAACCCGACCGTGCCGGAAAACTACACCACGCCGATGGCGATCACGAATACCCTGATCCACGAGCTGGATGTGCTGCGCTGGCTGACCAGTGACGACTATAAAACGGTGCAGGTGATCTTCCCGCGCGTGACGTCGAAGACCCATGGTCAGCTGAAAGACCCGCAGATCGTCCTGTTCGAAACCCACAAAGGGGTCCGCATCGACGTCGAGATCTTCGTTAACTGCGCTTATGGCTATGACATTCAGTGTGAAGTGGTCGGTGAAGAGGGCATTGCCCGCCTGCCAGAGCCTTCTTCGGTGCAGCTGCGCAAAGATGCCCGCTTGTCGAATACCATTCTGGTGGACTGGAAAGATCGCTTTATCGAAGCGTATGACGTTGAGCTGCAGGCGTTTATCAACGACATCAAAGCGGGTCAGCTTACCGGCCCTTCTGCCTGGGATGGCTTTGCTGCCTCGGTGGCCGCCGACGCCTGCATCAAAGCGCAGAGCAGTGGTGCGATCGAGCCGGTAGAGATGCCGCCGCGTCCTGCTTTCTATAACTGATTTAGCTCTCTCTGCGGCCTGGCCGCTCTCCGCCTGGGAATAAGAAAATGAACAAAGAGAACGTAAAACTGGCGATCGCGCCGATCGGCTGGACCAACGATGACATGCCGGATCTCGGCAGTGAAAATACCTTCCAGCAGACCGTCAGTGAGATGGCGCTGGCGGGCTTTACCGGCAGCGAAGTGGGCAGCAAATATCCGCGCGATCCGGCGATTCTGAAACCGATGCTCGATATTCGCGGCATCGAAATCTGCAACGCCTGGTTCAGCACCTTTTTCGCTAATGGCGACAAAGAGAAAACCATCGAGCAGTTCATCGAGCATATGAACTTCCTGCATGCGATGGGCGCACGGGTGATTGGCTGTTCTGAGCAGAGTAAAAGTATTCAGGGCACCACGCTGGCGGTATTCGAAGAAAAAGCGATTTTCAGCGATGAAGAGTGGCGGTTAACCGCAGAGGGCTACAACGAACTGGCCCGCATCGCAGCAGAGAAGGGGATGCGCGTGACGCTGCATCACCACATGGGCACCGGCATTCAGACGACGGAAGAGATCGACCGGTTTATGGCGATGACCGACGAGCAGGTCGGTTTGCTCTATGACACCGGCCACGTCTACTACTCCGAAGGCTCCCAGCAGAAGATGCTGGCGGTACTGGAAAAATATCTGCCGCGCATCTTCCACGTTCATCTCAAGGATGTGCGTGATGAAGTAGTGGCTGAGGTACGCGAGAATCATCTCTCGTTCCTGGAAGGGGTAAAAAAGGGCACCTTTACCGTGCCGGGCGATGGCGTGATCGACTTTAAGCCAGTGTTTAAAATCCTGGACGATTACGGCTACAAAGGCTGGATGGTGGTGGAAGCGGAGCAGGATCCGGCGCTGGCCAATCCGTTTGAGTATGCGGTGAAAGCGCGGAAATATATCCGGGAAAATACAGGGTTATAACGTGCTCTGAATAAAGGCGGGCTTCCCTGTGGGAAGCCCGCCTTTTGTTTTACTTCAGCGTAATGCTTTTCACAATGCTGTCAGCATCGCTCTGGGCCTGCTGCTGATTATCGCCTGGCAGCGTAATCTGCAGCGTCACCAGTTTGCCATCCACTTTTGCCAGAACCACGGAAGACCATGAGGTCTGGTTGTTGGCAGAAATCACCGTATCCAGCTGCTGAGCGGGCTGATCTTTCAGCGTCACAGATTTGTTCGAAACCACCTGCAGCTGCGGATCGCGGTTGCGCTGCTGCTGTTCCATGCGCTTCGACAGCACATCCAGCCCGTCACTGGTCGGGTCACCGGCAATCACAATAATGGCGCGGGCTCCGGTTTCATCCGCATAAACGTGCATGTTCGTGGTCTGCGAACCCAGTTTACCGCTTTTATCTGACATGCCTGGTGGCAGTGAGAAGCTCAGTTTGCCATCCATCAGCGTGACAGTCTGCGCCGACTGACTGGCACTGACGCCGTTGTCGTTCGCCGCTTCATCTTTCTTCTGGTCACAGGCCGCCAGGCCAAGTACCAGTAAACCCATTCCTACATATTTCACCAGGTTGCGCATCAGAATCCCTTTTTTAAGTTTCCAGTCAGGCATTAATACAACAGGAATCAGGTTGCAAACGCAACCTGATGATTGTCAGAAGATCTTAGCGGGTAATGACGGAAATTATATAAGTTCTTAGCCGAAATTGACCTGGCGAGCGGTCTGGCGTTCCGCCAGACGCTTGAGCGCCGCGTTGAGCAGCACGCCGTAGGCGGGCAGGAAGAAGACCATGCAGATAAGTACTTTGAAGCTGTAATCCACCAGGGCGATCTCAACCCAGTGCTGTGCCATAAAGGCATCGGGGCTTTTATAGAAGGCGATAAAGAAGAAGGCCAGCGTATCGCTGATATTCCCCAGGAACATCGCGCAGCCCGGTGCTATCCACCACTGTGGCAGTCGACGCAGACGGTTAAACACATGCACGTCGAGGATCTGACCCAGCGCGTAAGCCATAAAGCTGGCGCAGGCGATACGGGCAACAAACAGGTTCATCACTTCCAGCGCCTGCCAGCCCTGCCATTCACCCTGATAGAACAGCGCCGAAACACCGTAAGAGATAAACAGCGCCGGGATCATCACGGCCAGAATAATGCGTCGGGCCAGCGGTGCGCCAAAAATACGCACGGTGAGGTCGGTCGCCAGGAAGATAAACGGAAAGCTGAACGCACCCCAGGTAGTGTGGAAGCCAAAGACGGAGATCGGCAATTGAACCAGGTAGTTACTGGAGGTGATCACCAGCAGGTGAAACAGCGATAACCAGAAAAGCGCATGCATGCGCTGACGTGAAGAAAATGCGAGCATATTCAACCTTTTTAATGTTGGGGTGAGGGAACCCATTGCGGGACGCCGTTCGGGCAGCGCCTGGCAGTTTTATGAGCAAAAAGCGGCGGCATCTTACCGCGTTGTGCTTTTTATGCAATGGTTAATTTTAACGCAATCGTTATCGCCTTGCTTCACCGCCAGCACGCGCTAGAATGAGCGCCCCTTACCTGAACCGAGTTGATTATGAGCGATGCTTTTTCCTCTGCAGACCATCAGCTGGATGCCCGTGGCCTGCGTTGCCCGGAGCCGGTGATGATGGTGCGCAAAACCGTACGCAGCCTGCAGGATGGCGAGACGTTACTGATCATCGCCGATGATCCGGCGACGACCCGCGATATTCCCGGCTTCTGCCGCTTCATGGAACATGGCCTGCTGGCACAGCAGACCGACACGCTGCCCTATCAGTTTCTGATCCGCAAAGGTATGGCGGGTTAACAGCAGCCGTTCAGGCCGCCGTTAACCCTACTCTTCAGACAGAGCCTTTTACTCAGTCGTGGCGACGCAGTAACCTCAGCGCGTTGGCGGTGACCAGCGCGGTGGCACCCGAATCCGCCAGCACCGCCAGCCAGAGTCCGGTCAGACCCAGCAGGGTGGTGACCAGGAAAATCGCCTTCAGCCCCAGCGCAATACCGACATTCTGGCGGATGATGCGCCGTGTCCGGCGTGCCAGCGCAATCATCGGAGCCAGATTGCCGAGCTGATTACGCGTCAGGGCAGCATCGGCCGCTTCCAGCGCCACATCGGTGCCGCTGCCCATCGCAATGCCCAGCGTTGCCGCTTTCATTGCTGGGGCGTCGTTAATACCATCCCCGACCATCGCCAACGGCTGCTGCTGACTCAGTTCACGGATCGCCGCTACCTTATCGGCAGGCAGAAGGCTGGCGCGATAATCAATATCCAGCTGGCGGGCAATGGTCGCCGCAGCGCGTGGGTTATCGCCGGTCAGCATCAGGCTCTCAATACCCAGCTTTTTCAGCGCCTTTAACGCCTCAACGGCGTCGTCGCGCAGCTGATCGCGCAGGGCCAGCGCACCCAGCGCTTCGCCATCGCGCATCAGCACCACCAGGGTTTCACCTTCGGCTTCCTGTTGCGCTATCTGCGCATTTTGCTGCGGCGTCAGACCGGGTGCATGGCCGGGCGTCAGCAGCCGAATCTGCTGGTCAGCGACTTTCGCGCTGATGCCGCGTCCCGCCTGCACCTGCTGATCCTGTGCGTCAGGAATCACCAGATCACGCACCTGCGCGGCCGCCACGATAGCGCTGGCCAGCGGATGGGTGGCACCCTGTTCCGCAGCGGCGCTCAGCGCCAGCATCTCTGACTCGCTGGCCGTGCCAAAGCGCAGGATCTGCGTCAGCTGTGGCTTGCCCAGCGTCAGCGTGCCGGTTTTATCAAACGCCATTCTGCGCACCGAGCTCAGCCGCTCCAGCGCCGCACCGCCTTTAATCAGTGCGCCCTGTCGCGCCGCCGCAGCCAGCCCGGAGGTAATGGCGGCTGGCACAGAGATCACCAGTGCACAGGGGCAGCCAATCAACAACAGTGTCAGCCCTTTGTAGATCCACGGCTGCCAGTCACCTGCGAAGAGCAGTGGCGGCACCACCATCACCAGCAGCGACAGCAGCATGACCAGCGGCGTGTAGATGCGGCTGAACTGATCGATAAAGCGTTCAACCGGCGCACGGTGCGTTTCCGCTTCCTCAATCAGCTGCAGGATACGGTCAATCGCGCTTTCACCTGGCTTCGACACCACTTCCAGCGTCACCAGCCGATCCACGCTGGTGGCCCCGGCAAGGATCTTTTCGCCGCTGGCGTGGGTGACCGGCAGCGATTCCCCGGTCAGCGCGCTCTCATCAAAACTGGCGAGCGGGCTGATTAAACGGCCGTCGACCGGCAGGCGACTGCCCGCCGCGACTTCAATCACATCGCCGGGTTGCAGCGCCGCCAGCGGTACTTCAAGACGTTTGCCCTGTTCAAGGCGAATCGCCGATTCAGGCCGCAACGCCATCAGGCTGGTGACGCCGCTGCGCGCCCTGGAGGCGGCATAGCTTTCCAGCTGTTCGCCCAGCTGAAACAGCACCAGCACCATCGCGGCTTCAGCGTGCGCGCCAATAATTAGCGCGCCTGCCGACGCCAGCGTCATTAATGTCTCAATGGTAAAAGGCGATCCGCTGCGCAGACGCTGCCAGGCGCCGCGCGCCACCGGGACCAGGCCGACCAGGGTGGTCAGCACGAACAGCCGATCGCCCCAGACGGGCGCGAACTGGCTGAGAACGCTGCTGGCGAGCACCAGCAGTGCCAGCAAAATCAGCATGCGGTTCTGCTGCCAGCGCGAGCTTGCGGACGGCGTCTCCGAGGGTGTAACAAGCTGGAAACCGGCTTTTTTTACCGCCTGTTCAACGGCGCTTTGTACATCGTTGTCAGCGTTAACCACCAGCTTCTCGCTGCTGAACAGCACGCGGGCGTCGGTTACGCCGCTTATCTGGCGCACGGCGGTTTCAATAGTGCGGGCGCAGCCCGGACAGTCCATGCCGCTGACCTGCCAGCTAAAGGGCCAGGCGCCTCGCCGGTCGCTTTCCTCAGTGGAGTCGGCCTCATTGCCAGGGCTGCTATTGCAGTCACAGCAGCAGCCTGCCGTATCCGCCGTCACGGGCGTAGCAGCATGAATAGAAAGAGAGAGTGGACGGGCCTGACGAACCTGGCACAGCGGTTTTGCTGCGGCGTGGCTGGCACGCGGTTTGCCGCAGCCACAGGCGTGATGTTGATGCATATGACCTCCGGAGTGTAAGAGTTGCGGGATGAGCAACGTTGCCCATCCCTTATCCTACACTCTGGAGTGAACTCCAGAGTCAAGACTAATTTCTCAGACGACCCACAGCGAACGCACGATCATAAAGTGACCGGCAAAGTAGCAGGCGGCCACAATCGCACTGTCAGCACTGAAGCGACGACGATAGTGCGAGATAAACCAGACCGCGTTGGCCAGCAGCAGCAGACCGGCACCGACCATGATCGAGAAGCTGTAATCGGTCGGGCGGAAGAAGTACTGCTCGGTCGCTATCCAGGTCATCACTACCGTCATGCCAATAAAGGTGCAGACAGGCCAGCGCAGATCCTCCAGTCGGCTCCAGATGATGCCAATCAGGGCGGCACCGATGATGAGCAGCGTCAGCGGAATCGGCCAGAAGAAGGTCATGGTCATGCTGGCGGCGAAGCAGAGCGTATAGAGCAGGTGTGACAGGAAAAATGCCCCGACGGCATAGAGCATCTGCTGACGCGGCAGTAGCGTTAACGCATCACCGACCAGTGTCGCAACCAGACCGGCCAGAATCAGATAGTCCGTGGTTTGCAGCACCGGAGCCTGCCAGGCGAGCCCGACCAGCAGCAGCAGGGTGACGGGCTTAAACAGCCAGCGCTGCCATTGTGGGCCGCGATAGGTGGCATCGACATAGAGCCAGCCGGAGAAAAGTACAGCGAGGAAAGACCAGAGCATTGTTTCTCCCTTTTTTACTCAAAATGGTGAAAGATCCCAAAATATCACTTCCAGTTTAGGTTAAGCCTCTGAGATGTGACAATCAGGCAACTCTGGTTGTATGCTTTGCCGCCTGATTTAACAGGCATGAGAGCGCTATGAGCAAACCACCGTTAATCTTTATCATCGTTCTGGCGATTATTGCCGTGCTGGCGAGTCGTCAGTTTATTAAGCAACGGCGTGAGGCTGCGGTGAATGATGCCTCCCCCACGCGTGCTCTGCAGGCTGAAGTCAAAACTAAGCGTGAATTCCCTTCACCCAATCGTCGTTCACGGCAGCGTGAAGTCATCGCCGGGGAAGAGATGCGGTATGAGGTGCTGTTTCATCCGCTGAACGGTGACAGCGACATCAAAGTGCAGCTTAAAGAGGGGGAGTATCACCAGCTGGATAAAGGCGCGAGAGGTGAGCTGAAGATGCAGGGCACGCGCTTTATCAGCTTCACGCCCGTGCAGTAAGGCGGGCATTGCGCCCGCCCGACACTACTTTTTGCGTGGGAAGTTTTTCTTCTGCCAGGCGACCAGTTCAAACACGCCAAACAGAAACACTTTCGCCTGAGTGACGCGGTCAATCGGCGGTGCATCTTTGGTCTGCGTCGTGCGCAGTAATACCAGTTGCAGACCATGCATCAGGATCATGAAGATCAGTGCAACGTTGATAAAATAAGTCAGTGGCTTCGGGTAGGGATGGACCAGATTAGCCAGTAAAAATCCCCACACGCATAGCATCAACAGACGCCCCAAATTAAGTAACATCCTGCGTCTCCTGTTGACGTTGATACAAACGATAAGCCACTTGTCCGGCTATTTTCTCGCGATAAAGATCCCACTCTGGCGGCACCGGTGGTGCGCCATTTTCCACTTCACTTTCGACGTAAATCAGCGCCTGATCGGCCAGCCAGTTATTCTGCTCCAGCAGCTGTAGCGTCTGCTCCAGCAATCCCTGACGAAACGGGGGATCGATAAACACCACGTCAAAGGGTGTACCCGCCTGTGCCAGCCAGTTTAGCGCATTGGTCTGAACCACGGTGCCATTCGTGGCGCGCAGCGTCTGCAGATTTTTTGTTAACTGCTGTGCCACCGGACGCTCCAGTTCCAGCAGCGTCGCCGATCCCGCGTAACGCGACAGCGCTTCCAGGCCTAATGCGCCGCTACCGGCAAAGCAATCAAGGCAGCGCGCCTCTGGCAACACCGGGGCCAGCCAGTTAAACAGCGTCTCGCGAACCCGATCGGTGGTCGGGCGCAGCCCGGCACTGTCCGGCACCGGCAATTTGCGTCCGCGCCACTGACCGCCAATGATGCGAATCTGCCCGGCACCGCCTGTACTGCGGGGGTTTTTATTCATCTTGCTCACAACTCGTCATAATTTGTTGCGTAGTTTAACGGGCGAATCGGTGAGAAGAAACGTTAAAAAAGGGTGCTGTGGTGAGCTGGCTGGAAAGTGTTAGACTACTGAGTTGCTGAAGTCATGCATTATTCTGCGGTTTACGCCGGTCTGGCGCTGACCAATTTCATTGATTTACCCCTGGAAACCACGCGCGACCGGGACAAAGCCATCGAGGAGTGTCGTCACACAATGGCAAAAGAGAAAAAACGTGGCTTTTTTTCCTGGCTGGGATTTGGCAAAGAGGAAGAGAAACAACCTGCAGCAGAGGAGCAGACACCAGAGGTCGCTCAGCCCGAACAGGAAGCGCCGGCATTAAGCCAGGCTGAAGCACAAGCGGAAGAGACTGTCGTCATCACCGAAACGGTGGCCGGACAGCAGCGTGAGGCGGAAGTCACTGCGGCAGCGCCGCATGAATCAGCACCCGCGGTGCTGGATGAGGCTGAGCCGATTGAGGCCGACCCTGAAGCGCTACTGGAAGTTGCTGCACCTGAACATGATGCGACGCCGGTTATCGACGCCGACGATGTGGTTAGGCCGATCGCTGATGCGGAACCCGCAGACGCGCCGTTAAGCGAAGAGGAGCTGACGGCACTGGCGCTCGGCGACGCAGAGATCGTTGACATCCCGCACAGCGAAACCGAGGCGCCGTTAAGCGAAGAAGAACTGACGGCGCTGGCGCTGGGCGATGCAGAAATCGTCGAACCCCCGCACAGCGAAGCACCGTTAAACAACGAAGTGCTCACGCGACAGGTGCTGGATGACGCAGCGATCGCTGAAACTCAGGATAGCGAAGCAGATGCGCCGCTGACCGAGGAAGAGCTGACCGCACTCGCACTGGGTGATGCCGACGTCACTGACCAGGAACCGACTGAGTCGTTATCCGATACCGTCAGCGATCTGCCGCTGGCCGCCGCACCGCTCATCGTGCAGGAGCAGGAGCGTCCCAGCAAAGAGGGCTTCTTCTCCCGCCTGAAGCGCAGCCTGGTCAAAACCCGTCAGAACCTCGGTTCCGGTTTTATCAGCCTGTTCCGTGGCAAAAAGATTGATGATGACCTGTTTGATGAGCTGGAAGAGCAGTTGCTGATTGCGGATGTGGGCGTGGATACCACGCGCCGCATCATCACCAACCTGACCCAGCAGGCAAACCGCAAGCAGTTGCGTGACGCGGAAGCGCTCTACGGTCTGCTGAAAGCAGAGATGGCCTCGATTCTGGCGAAAGTGGATGCGCCACTGGACGTTTCAGGCAAAACGCCATTTGTCATCCTGATGGTGGGCGTCAATGGCGTGGGTAAAACCACCACCATCGGTAAGCTGGCGCGCCAGTATCAGGCCGAGGGCAAGTCCGTGATGTTAGCGGCCGGTGATACCTTCCGCGCCGCGGCGGTTGAGCAGCTGCAGGTGTGGGGCCAGCGTAATAACATTCCGGTCATTGCGCAGCATACCGGCGCAGATTCTGCTTCGGTGATCTTCGATGCCATTCAGGCCGCGAAATCTCGCGGCGTTGACGTGCTGATTGCCGATACGGCGGGTCGTCTGCAGAACAAATCGCACCTGATGGAAGAGCTGAAAAAAATCACCCGCGTGATGAAAAAGCTGGATGATTCCGCGCCTCACGAAGTGATGCTGACGCTGGATGCCAGCACCGGACAGAATGCGGTCAGCCAGGCCCGACTGTTTAATGAAGCCGTCGGCCTGACCGGGATTGCGCTCACTAAGCTGGATGGCACCGCCAAAGGCGGCGTGATCTTCTCGGTGGCCGATCAGTTCGGTATCCCGATTCGCTACATCGGCGTCGGTGAAGGCATTGAAGATTTACGGCCGTTTAAGGCGGAAGATTTTATTGAGGCACTGTTTGCCCGAGAGGACTAATTAGGATGATTCGCTTTGAAGAGGTCAGTAAGGCATATCTCGGCGGACGTCAGGCGCTGCAGGGGGTAGATTTCCATCTGCGTCCCGGCGAAATGGCGTTTCTGACCGGCCACTCCGGTGCCGGTAAAAGTACCTTGCTGAAGCTGATTTGTGGCATTGAGCGCCCGAGTGCCGGAAAAATCTGGTTCAGCGGCCATGACATTTCCCGCCTGCGTAACAGTGAGGTGCCTTTCCTGCGTCGTCAGATTGGCATGATCTTCCAGGATCACCACCTGCTGATGGATCGGTCGGTTTATGACAATGTGGCGATCCCGCTGATTATTTCCGGTGCCAGCGGCGAAGATATCCGTCGTCGCGTTTCGGCGGCGCTGGATAAAGTGGGCCTGCTCGACAAAGCGAAAAGTTATCCGATTCAGCTTTCGGGCGGTGAACAGCAGCGTGTGGGCATCGCCCGTGCGGTGGTGAACAAGCCGGCCGTGCTGCTGGCCGATGAACCGACCGGTAACCTGGACGACGCGCTGTCAGAAGACATTCTGCGCCTGTTCGAAGAGTTTAACCGCGTCGGCGTCACCGTCCTGATGGCGACGCATGACAGCGGTCTTATCGCCCGACGCAACTACCGGATGATGACGCTGAATCAGGGACGTCTGCACGGAGGCCACGATGGTCAATAAACGCATTAAACGTCCGGCTGCACCGAAAGCGAAGCAGCCGTCGAAGTCGAAGAGTAAAGCGCTGAAGGGCGGCTGGCAGGAGCAGTGGCGCTATGCGCTGCGCGGCACACTTTCGGACATGTGGCGTCAGCCGCTGGCGACGCTGCTGACGGTGATGGTCATCGCCATTTCTCTGACGCTGCCCAGCGTCTGCTACATGGTGTGGAAAAACGTCAGCCAGGCGGCCACGCAGTGGTACCCGGCGCCGCAGTTGACCGTTTATCTCTCCAAAACGCTGGATGATACGGCGGCAGAAAATGTGGTGGCACAGCTCAAGCAGGCTGAAGGCGTGGATAACGTCAACTACCTGACGCGGGAAGAGGCGCTGAACGAATTCCGTAACTGGTCAGGCTTTGGTGGCGCAATGGATATGCTGGAGCAGAATCCGCTGCCTGCGGTGGCCATCATCACGCCTAAGCTCAACTTCCAGAATTCAGACACCATGCAGAGCCTGCGCGATCGGGTGAGCAAAGTGCAGGGCGTGGATGAAGTGCGAATGGATGACAGCTGGTTTGCGCGGCTGGCGGCGCTGACCGGGCTGGTGGGGCAAATCGCCTCAATGATTGGCGTGCTGATGATTGTAGCAGTCTTCCTGGTGATCGGTAACAGCGTCCGTCTTAGCATCTTTGCCCGGCGCGACACCATTAACGTGCAGAAGCTGATTGGTGCCACTGACGGCTTTATCCTGCGTCCGTTCCTCTACGGCGGAGCGCTGCTGGGCTTCAGTGGGGCAGTGCTGTCGCTGCTGCTGTCGGAAGTGCTGGTGCTGCGTCTGCAGTCAGTCGTCGCCAGTGTGGCAACTGTATTCGGTACCACCTTCTCGCTGGAAGGCTTCTCCTGGGATGAAGCGTTGCTGCTGCTGATGATTGCGGCCATCATCGGTTGGGTGGCTGCCTGGCTGGCGACGGTACAACATTTACGTCGATTTACGCCGCAGTAAACGCCTGCAACATTTTTTTGTTATAATGGTCCTCTGCTACCGATGGTGGGTGCAGAGGATTTTCCCCCTCTTCCCTTCCTGTCATCTGTGTGTAAAATATTCACTGCTATAATTGAACTTGTGGATAACTTTATCACTCTAAGTAGCACAGATTGCTTTCGGATCTCGCGCGACGTTGACGTAATGTATCGTCTGCGCAGGGAAATGTGCGGCAATTCCACTGAATTTGTGAGGGTTTGAATGACCAAAGAAATGCAAACTTTAGCTATTGCTCCTCTTGGCAACCTGGAGTCTTACGTCCGGGCGGCGAATACCTGGCCGATGCTCTCGGCAGAAGAGGAAAAAGCGCTGGCTGAACGGCTGCATTACCAGGGCGATCTGGAAGCAGCTAAGACGCTGATCCTGTCACACCTACGCTTTGTAGTTCATATCGCTCGTAATTACTCCGGCTATGGTCTGCCACAGGCTGACCTGGTCCAGGAAGGTAACATCGGCCTGATGAAAGCGGTGCGTCGCTTCAACCCTGAAGTGGGCGTGCGTCTGGTTTCGTTCGCCGTGCACTGGATTAAAGCGGAGATTCACGAATACGTGCTGCGTAACTGGCGTATCGTGAAAGTCGCGACCACCAAAGCACAGCGTAAGCTGTTCTTTAACCTGCGTAAAACCAAGCAGCGTCTGGGCTGGTTCAATCAGGACGAAGTCGAGATGGTTGCGCGCGAGCTGGGCGTAAGCAGCAAAGACGTGCGCGAAATGGAATCGCGTATGGCCGCGCAGGATATGACCTTTGATATGTCTGCCGACGACGAGAGCAGCGAAGGCCGTTCTATGGCACCGGTGCTGTATCTGCAGGATAAGACCTCTGACTTTGCCGACGGCATCGAAGAGGACAACTGGGATGCGCACGCGGCTGACAAGCTGAGCTATGCGATGGAAGGTCTGGATGAGCGCAGTCAGCACATCATTCGCGCCCGCTGGCTGGACGAAGACAATAAAACCACGCTGCAGGAGCTGGCCGATCAGTACGGCGTATCTGCCGAACGTGTCCGGCAGCTGGAAAAGAACGCCATGAAGAAACTGCGTATGGCGATCGAAGCGTAACGCACTTCAACACCTTAAGGGGCGACAGATGATGTCGCCCTTTTTGTTTTCTGCGTCCGGCTAGTCTGCCGCCCGTATCCAGCCGTCACTCTGCGCCCTGAAGCCACACGCCTGCATAAACGCCGCGCGTACCTGCTGATCGTCACTGCCATCATCGGCAATCCACCAGTCCGCGATTGAACCATTCTGCCTGATCGTCTCCTCCAGCAAATACTGGCCTACCCCGCGTCGCCGGGTGACATCGCGCACCGCCAGCCGGTGAACCTTGCCGTGGATGCCGGAAATTTCCAGCTGCAAACCCGCCAGCAGGCGGTCGTTAAAACGCGCCGCGTAAAGACGATGAGACTCACTCAAACTCTGTTCCAGTTTATCCATCTCCAGATCCGGCCAGACTTTGCCAAGATCGATGCGGTCCTGCGGCGTCAGCGCAGTCAGGCGCTGGATAGTGAGCTTCATAACAAAAACCTCTAAAAAAGGGGAAAGTGTAGCGAAAGTATACAACCAGAGGGCCACCACATTTTCATCAATAAAACAGGTCAAAAGATGGCCTGGATGCCAGGATAACAGGAGTAAACCTGGATGGCGGGCGATCAATCCAGCATAACGCGCTGGCAAAGTGGTCATAAACCGGCCGTTGCATCCAGTGTATTATGCTGTTAAACCCGGTCAATTCTGAATGTGTCAGTTGATTTACAGAAGAAACTTCCTGTTTAATAAACTGAAAAATAAAGCCTTATTACTAATAAATGTCAGAAAAGTACGCTAACTCATTCATCATTAATCAGTTTTCGACTTTATCTGGCAACGCAAGCACTCACAACATACACGACAAAACAAATGGGGTAGTCAGGATGAAAATGAAAGGTCGCGCATTACTGGCGGGATGTGTAGCACTGGCGATGAGCCATGCGGCGCTGGCTGAAGATATCAAAGTGGCCATTGTCGGCGCAATGTCGGGTCCGGTAGCGCAGTACGGCGACATGCAGTTCGCCGGTGCAACGCAGGCGATTGAAGATATCAATGCCAAAGGCGGCGTTAACGGCAACAAGCTGGTGGCGGTGAAATATGACGACGCCTGTGATCCGAAACAGGCGGTTGCGGTCGCGAACAAGGTGATTAACGACGGCATCCGTTACGTCATCGGCCACCTCTGCTCTTCCTCCACCCAGCCGGCGTCTGACATCTATGAAGATGAAGGCGTGCTGATGATCACCCCGGCCGCGACTGCACCTGACCTGACTTCCCGTGGCTATAAACTGATTATGCGCACCACCGGCCTCGACTCCGATCAGGGGCCGACCGCCGCGAAATACGTAATGACCGAGCTGAAACCGCAGCGTATCGCTGTGGTGCATGACAAACAGCAGTATGGCGAAGGCCTGGCGCGCTCCGTGCAGGAGAGCCTGAAAAAGCAGGGCGCCAATATCGTGATGTTTGAAGGGATTACTGCAGGCGATAAAGATTTCTCTACGCTGGTAGCCCGCTTCAAGAAAGAGAACGTCGACTTCGTCTATTTCGGCGGTTACTACCCGGAAATGGGGCAGATCGTGCGTCAGGCGCGCGCTGCGGGTCTGAAAACCCAGTTTATGGGACCAGAAGGCGTGGGTAACGCCTCGCTGTCGAACATCGCCGGTGCAGCCTCTGAAGGCATGCTGGTGACCCTGCCGAAACGCTACGACCAGGTTGAAACCAACAAACCGATTGTGGACGCGCTGAAAGCGAAGAAACTGGATCCGACCGGCCCGTTCGTCTGGACCACCTATGCAGCACTGCAGTCGCTGGCAACCGGCATGGAGCGCAGCAAGAGCGCAGAGCCGGACGCTATCGTGAAAAACCTCAAGGAAGGCGCTGCGGTCCCAACCGTGATGGGCAACCTGAACTGGGATGAGAAGGGCGATCTCAAGGGCTTTGAATTCGGCGTCTTCAAATGGCATGCCGATGGCACCTCGACCGCTGTGAAGTAAACCAGGCTGTTTTGTGGTGAGCGGGAAGCCAGATAACCGGTTTCCCCTGACCAGCGACACGAACGCCTGGTGCTCGTCTGCCAGGCGTTTTTTGTACCCCGATCGCCTGTGATCGGTTAAGTAAGGGTCAAGGTATGTCCGAGCAGTTCCTCTATTTTATTCAGCAGATGTTTAATGGTGTGACCCTGGGAAGCACCTACGCGCTGATCGCCATCGGTTACACCATGGTTTACGGCATTATCGGCATGATTAACTTCGCCCACGGCGAGGTTTACATGATCGGTAGCTATGTCTCCTTTATCGTGATTGCCGCCCTGATGATGATGGGCATCGACACCACCTGGCTGATGATTGCAGCTGGCTTTGTGATGGCAGTCATTATCTCCAGCGCTTACGGCTGGAGCATTGAGTGCGTCGCCTACCGGCCTGTGCGCTCATCCAAGCGCCTGATTGCGCTGATCTCCGCCATCGGGATGTCGATATTCCTGCAAAACTACGTCAGCCTGACCCAGGGTTCACGTGACCTGGCGCTGCCGAGCCTGATCACCGGACAGTGGACGGTAGGCGAGAGCAACGGTTTTGCCGCGACCATCTCTGCCATGCAGATTGTGATCTGGGTGGTGACCTTCCTGGCGATGCTGGCGCTGACCACCTTCATCCGCTATTCCCGCATGGGCCGCGCCTGTCGCGCCTGCGCGGAAGACCTGAAAATGGCCAGCCTGCTGGGGATTAACACCGACCGCGTGATCTCGCTGACCTTTGTGATCGGGGCCGCGATGGCGGCAGTCGCGGGGGTACTGCTGGGCCAGTTCTACGGTTCGATCAACCCCTTCATCGGCTTTATGGCGGGCATGAAAGCCTTCACCGCCGCGGTGCTGGGCGGAATTGGCAGTATTCCGGGCGCAATGATTGGTGGCCTGGTGCTGGGCATCGCTGAAGCGCTGACCTCGGCGTATCTCAGCACGGAATATAAAGATGTGGTTTCGTTTGCCCTGCTGATTGTGGTGCTGCTGGTGATGCCGACCGGGATTCTGGGTCGTCCGGAGGTCGAAAAAGTATGAAGACCTCTTTTATTAACGCCCTGATCTCCTCCCTGATGCTGCTGGTGCTTGCCACCTTCTTTATGGGACTGCGCCTGAATCTGGATGGCACGAATCTGGTAGTGCAGAACGCCGGTAGCGTGCGCTGGAACTGGATCGCCGCAGGCTGTGCGGTGGTCTTTCTGTTTCAGCTGCTGCGTCCGGTCTGGCAACGCGGACTGAAGAAAGTGTCTGGACCGGCGCTGGTGTTGCCCGGTCTGGATGGCTCGACGCCGAAGCAGAAGCTGGTGATGACGGTGCTGATTATCGCCGCGATTGCCTGGCCTTTCCTGGTGTCACGCGGCACCGTCGATATCGCCACCATGACGCTGATCTACGTGATGCTCGGTCTGGGCTTAAACGTGGTGGTCGGTCTTTCTGGCCTGCTGGTACTGGGTTATGGCGGTTTCTACGCCATCGGCGCTTATACCTTTGCGCTGCTGAACCACTATTACGGTCTTGGCTTCTGGCAGTGCCTGCCGCTCTCTGGCATGGTTGCTGCGCTGTTTGGCCTGCTGCTGGGCTTCCCGGTACTGCGACTGCGCGGCGACTATCTGGCGATTGTGACGCTGGGCTTCGGTGAGATCGTACGTATTCTGCTGCTGAACAATACCGCCCTGACCGGCGGGCCAAACGGCATCAGCCAGATCCCGAAACCGACGCTGTTTGGTCTGGAGTTTGGCCGTACGCCGCGTGAGGGCGGCTGGGATACCTTCCACAACTTCTTTGGGCTGAAATACGATCCCAGCGATCGCATCATCTTCCTCTACCTGGTGGCGCTGCTGCTGGTGGTACTGACGCTGTTCGTGATCAACCGGCTGCTGCGGATGCCGCTGGGCCGCGCCTGGGAAGCGCTGCGCGAGGATGAGATTGCCTGCCGTTCACTGGGCCTGAGTCCGACCCGCATCAAGCTGACCGCCTTTACCATTAGTGCCGCGTTTGCGGGCTTTGCCGGCAGTCTGTTTGCCGCGCGTCAGGGATTTGTCAGTCCGGAATCCTTTACCTTTGTCGAGTCCGCCTTTGTGCTGGCGATTGTGGTACTGGGCGGGATGGGCTCGCAGTTTGCGGTGATTCTGGCCGCCATTCTGCTGGTGGTGTCACGCGAGCTGATGCGCGATCTGAATGAATACAGCATGCTGGTGCTGGGTGGCCTGATGGTGCTGATGATGATTTGGCGTCCGCAGGGATTATTACCGATGAAGCGTCCGCATCTGAAGCTCAGAGCCGCTAAAAAAGGAGAGCAGGCATGATTCAGCCTTTATTAGCCGTTGAAGGCCTGATGATGCGCTTCGGCGGTCTGTTAGCCGTGAACAATGTGGCACTGGAGCTGCGTCCGCAGGAGATCGTTTCACTGATTGGCCCCAACGGTGCCGGTAAAACCACCGTGTTCAACTGTCTGACCGGCTTTTACAAGCCCACCGGCGGCACGATCACATTGCGTGAGCAGCATCTGGAAGGATTGCCGGGCCAGAAGATTGCGCGTATGGGCATCGTGCGCACTTTCCAGCACGTCCGCCTGTTCCGTGAGATGACCGTGATTGAGAACCTGCTGGTCGCGCAGCATCAGCACCTGAAAAGCGGCGTATTTTCCGGCCTGCTGAAAACCCCGGCGTTTCGCCGCAGTGAGAGCGAGGCGCTGGATCGTGCGGCGACCTGGCTGGAGCGGGTGGGTCTGCTGGATCTGGCAAACCGTCAGGCGGGCAATCTGGCCTATGGGCAGCAGCGTCGTCTGGAGATTGCGCGTTGCATGGTGACGCGCCCGGAGATCCTGATGCTGGATGAACCGGCGGCGGGTCTTAACCCTAAAGAGACCCACGAGCTGGACGCGCTGATTGCGGAGCTGCGTGGCGAACACAAGGTGTCGGTGCTGCTGATTGAACATGATATGAAGCTGGTGATGGGCATTTCTGACCGTATTTACGTGGTTAATCAAGGAACGCCGCTGGCTAACGGAACGCCGGAGGAGATTCGTAATAATCCGGATGTCATTCGTGCCTATTTAGGAGAGGCCTGAGATGGCAAATGCGATGTTAACCATTGAGAACGTCAGCGCTCACTACGGCAAAATTCAGGCGCTGCACAATGTCAGCCTCTATATCAATCAGGGCGAAATTGTCACCCTGATTGGCGCTAACGGAGCCGGAAAAACCACGCTGCTGGGCACGCTGTGCGGCGAGCCGCGCGCGACCCAGGGCACTATCACCTTTGATGGCAAAGCGATTACCGACTGGCAAACGGCGCGCATTATGCGTGAAGCAATCGCCATCGTGCCAGAGGGAAGGCGGGTGTTTTCGCGCATGACGGTGGAAGAGAACCTGGCGATGGGCGGCTTTTTTGCCAGCCGTCCGGAGTATCTGACGCGGATTAAGCGCGTGTATGAACTCTTTCCACGGCTGGAGGAGCGTAAAATCCAGCGTGCCGGAACGATGTCAGGCGGCGAACAGCAGATGCTGGCGATTGGCCGCGCGCTGATGAGCCAGCCGCGCCTGCTGCTGCTGGATGAGCCGTCGCTGGGACTGGCACCGATCATTATTCAGCAGATCTTCGACACCATTGAGCAACTGCGCAGCGAAGGGATGACGATTTTCCTGGTGGAGCAGAATGCGAATCAGGCGCTGAAGCTGGCGGATCGGGGCTATGTGCTGGAGAACGGGCATGTGGTGCTGGAAGATACCGGTGCAGCTCTCCTCTCCAACGAAGCCGTCCGCAGCGCATACCTCGGCGCTTAACCTTTAGAGGCCTGGCTTACTTGCCATTTCGACACCGGGCAGTGCTCGCATTCCTCACGTACTTCAGTACGCTCCGGATGCTGTGCGCTGGCCGGTGCCGAACTGCCTGCGACGCCGACGGCCTTGAGTGTTGGTGTGGTAGTGTCGATGGCCTTTAAATTTGCGCAAAAGCACGGACAAGCGCGGCTATTGCCCGAGGCCGTTGCAGATTATGGTAATAAATCCGACGTAGTAATGATGTATAGCCGCTCAGACTGCTGACAAACCCAAATCAGTGTGAATCTGGCCGCAACAAATAAACTCAACGCGCAGGGAACACGGTCAGAAGAGGAAAGCGTCCCGCGCCATGGACGGCGCGGGCCGAGCGTGTCATGGATGACGGATTTTGCGTCTTTCCGATCTGACCGTGTTCCTTGTGCATGCTCAGTCTTACAGCAACCTGGCCAGATTTTGTCAACAAAGTAGTTAGCTGCTCCGCCTTTCCTCCCTTTCGCCTGTCATCCGGCTGTCATCGGGTTGTTATTAATCCGTCATTTCCCCGTGTCATGTTACTTCGCGAACCAGAAATCCGTGATTTCACGCGTATTTACCTGCACAGGAAAATTCTATGTCCGTCGTTACCTTTCGTCGTAGCCTGATGAGCGTGCTGCTCGGTCTGACGCTCAGCAGCCATGCCATGGCCGCCACTGAGATCCCCTTCTGGCACTCCATGGAAGGCGAGTTAGGCAAAGAAGTGGATTCGCTGGCACAGCGTTTTAACGAGACGCATCCCGATTACAAAATTGTTCCGACCTACAAAGGTAACTACGAGCAGAGCCTGGCGGCAGGGATTGCGGCCGTGCGCAGCGGTAAAGCGCCTGCGGTGCTACAGGTCTATGAAGTCGGCACGGCGACCATGATGGCCTCTAAGGCGATTGTGCCGGTACATCAGGTCTTCAAAGATGCCGGCATCCCCTTTGATGAAAAACAGTTCGTACCCACGGTGGCGGGCTACTACAGCGACAGCAAAGGTCAGCTGATCTCTCAGCCGTTCAACAGCTCGACGCCGGTGCTCTACTACAACAAGGACGCCTTCAAAAAAGCGGGTCTGAACCCGGACCAGCCACCGAAAACCTGGCAGGAGCTGGCGACCGATGCCGCGGCACTGCGCAAAGCAGGCCTGAGCTGTGGTTACGCCAGCGGCTGGCAGGGCTGGATCCAGATCGAAAACTTCAGCGCCTGGCATGCATTGCCGGTGGCGACAGAGAACAACGGATTTGACGGCCTCGACGCGGTGCTGGAGTTCAACAAGCCGGTGCAGGTTCGTCATATCGACCTGTTGGAAGCGATGAATAAGAAAGGGGATTTTACCTACTTTGGCCGTAAAGATGAGTCCACCGCCAAGTTCTACAACGGCGACTGCGGTATCACCACCGCTTCATCCGGTTCGCTGGCCGATATCCGTCATTACGCTAAATTCAACTTCGGCGTCGGCATGATGCCGTATGACGACACCGTACCGAATGCGCCGCAGAACGCCCTGATTGGTGGTGCGAGCCTGTGGGTGATGAAAGGCAAAGATGCGGCAACGTATAAAGGCGTGGCTGAGTTTATGCAGTTCCTGGCGAAACCGGAAATCGCGGCGGAATGGCACCAGAAAACCGGCTACCTGCCGATTACCACCGCCGCCTATGAGCTGACGAAACAGCAGGGCTTCTACGACAAAAATCCGGGTGCAGATATCGCGACCCGCCAGATGATGAACAAGCCGCCACTGCCGTTCACCAAAGGGATGCGTCTGGGCAACATGCCGCAGATCCGCACCGTGATCGACGAGGAGCTGGAAAGCGTCTGGACCGGTAAACAGTCACCGCAAAGCGCGCTGGATAACGCAGTGAAACGCGGCAACGAACTGCTGCGCCGCTTCCAGCAGCAAATGAAGTAATCTCTCCCCTGGCCAGCCCAGGCTGGCCCCTCTTTTCTGACGTCAGGTACGCCATGTCTTCATCCCGTCCGGTCTTTCGCACCAGCCTGTTGCCTTATCTTCTGGTGCTGCCGCAACTGCTGATTACCGCCATCTTCTTTCTCTGGCCTGCCGGTGAAGCACTGTGGTATTCGCTGCAAAGTCTCGATCCCTTTGGCATCTCCAGCAGCTTTGTCGGGCTGGAAAACTTCAGACGCCTGTTTGCCGATCCCTACTATCTGGATTCGTTCTGGACCACGATAAAATTCAGCGGCATGGTCACGGTGTTCGGCATGGTGTTTTCGCTGCTGCTGGCGGCGCTGGTGGATTATGTGGTACGACTGCGCCGCCTCTATCAGACCCTGCTGCTGCTGCCCTACGCCGTTGCCCCGGTGGTGGCCGCGGTGCTCTGGATGTTTCTGTTTAACCCCGGTCTGGGCCTGTTCAGCTATCTGCTGAACCACATCGGCTACAACTGGAACTATGCGCAGAACAGCGGTCAGGCGATGTTCCTGATTGTGCTGGCGTCGATCTGGCAGCAGATGAGCTACAACTTCCTGTTCTTCTTCGCCGCACTGCAATCAATCCCGAAATCGCTGGTGGAAGCCGCCGCCATCGACGGTGCCGGGCCGGTGCGTCGCTTCTTCAACCTTTCTCTGCCGCTGATTACGCCGGTCAGCTTCTTCCTGCTGGTGGTGAACCTGATCTACGCCTTCTTCGATACCTTCCCGGTGATCGATGCCGCAACCGGCGGCGGACCGGTGCAGGCGACCACCACGCTGATCTACAAAATCTATCGCGAAGGCTTCACCGGTCTGGATCTCTCCTCATCCGCGGCGCAGTCGGTGGTGCTGATGCTGCTGGTCATCGGGCTGACGGTGCTCCAGTTCCGCTTTGTTGAACGTAAGGTGCAATACCAATGATTGAGAATCGACGCGGACTGGATCTCTTCAGCCACATCGTACTGGTGCTGGGCGTGCTCACTATCCTGTTTCCGCTCTATGTCGCTTTTGTGGCGGCGACGCTGGATAACGAGGCGGTCTATCAGGTGCCGATGACGCTGGTGCCCGGTACGCACCTGTGGGAGAACATCTCGCGCATCTGGACGCACGGCGTTAACGGCAGCGGACCGGCGTTTGGCCTGATGCTGCTCAACAGCATGATCATGGCGCTGGGCATCACCTTCGGCAAAATCACCGTGTCGATGTTGTCGGCATTTGCGCTGGTCTGGTTTCGCTTTCCGCTGCGCACGCTCTTTTTCTGGCTGATCTTCATCACGCTGATGCTGCCGGTTGAGGTACGTATCTTCCCCACGGTACAGGTGATTGCCGACCTTAATCTGCTCGACAGCTACAGTGGCTTAACCCTGCCGCTGATGGCCTCAGCGACCGCCACTTTTCTGTTTCGTCAGTTCTTTATGTCACTGCCGGATGAGCTGGTGGAAGCAGCGCGCATCGACGGTGCCAGCGCGATGCGCTTCTTTATCGACATTGTTCTGCCGCTGTCGAAAACCAATCTTGCGGCGCTGTTCGTGATCACCTTTATCTATGGCTGGAACCAGTATCTCTGGCCGCTGCTGATCATCAATGACGCCAGCCTCGGCACGGCGGTGGCAGGGATCAAAAGCATGATCTCATCCAGCGGATCGCCAACCCAGTGGAACGAAGTGATGGCGGCAATGTTATTAACCCTGATCCCACCGCTGGCGGTGGTGTTAGTCATGCAGCGTGCCTTTGTGCGCGGTCTGGTTGAGAGTGAGAAATAAGATGGCAGGCGTAACCCTTCAGGCAGTAACCAAGTCCTACGATGGCAAAAATCAGATCATTCAGCCGCTGAACGTCACCATCAATGACGGCGAGTTTATGGTGATGGTCGGGCCATCCGGCTGCGGTAAATCGACCCTGCTGCGCATGGTGGCCGGACTGGAGCGCGTTACCTCCGGCGATATCTATATCGACAACCGGCGTGTCACTCAGGAAGAGCCGAAAGATCGCGGCATTGCGATGGTGTTCCAGAACTACGCGCTCTATCCCCATATGTCGGTGGAGGAGAATATGGCCTATGGCCTGAAAATCCGTGGGATGGGCAAAGAGCAGATCCGCCAGCGGGTGCTCGACGCGGCGCGCAGTCTGGAGCTGGATCACCTGCTGATGCGCCGGCCTCGCGAGCTTTCGGGCGGACAGCGCCAGCGCGTGGCGATGGGGCGCGCCATCGTGCGTGAACCGGCGGTGTTTCTGTTCGATGAGCCGCTGTCGAATCTCGATGCCCGCCTGCGGGTGCAGATGCGGCTGGAGCTGCAGCAGCTGCATCGCCGCTTGCAGACCACCAGCCTCTATGTGACGCACGATCAGGTTGAGGCGATGACGCTGGCGCAGCGGGTGATGGTGATGAATAAAGGCGTGGTCGAGCAGATCGGCACCCCAGTTGACGTCTATGAACGTCCCGCCAGCCAGTTTGTCGCCTCGTTTATCGGCGCGCCCGCGATGAACCTGCTGCAAGGGCAGATCAGCAGCGATGGTTCGCGCTTTAATCTCGATGCCTCGCATGCACTGCCGCTCAGTGACAGTAAACCGAAATGGGCTAACCAGCCGGTGGTGCTGGGTATCCGGCCAGAGCATATCCGGCAAAGCAGCCGTGAGCAGGGCGGCGTACCGCTACGCGTCGATACGCTGGAGATGCTGGGCGCCGATAATCTGGCACACGGTCGCATCGGGGACACGCCACTGGTGGTACGCTTAGCCCACAGCGAACGGCCGCAGCCAGGCAGTACGCTGTGGCTGCATCTGCCGTCAGATGCGTTACACTTCTTCGATTCAACCCATGGAAAGCGTCTGGAATGAGCACACAACACTGGCCTTATCCCCGTATCGTTGCCCATCGCGGCGGCGGTAAAATGGCACCGGAAAACACCCTGGCGGCAATTGATGTCGGCGCAAAGTATGGTCATCAGATGATTGAGTTTGATGCCAAGTTATCAATGGATGCGCAGATCTTCCTGCTGCATGACGACACGCTGGATCGCACCAGCAACGGCTGGGGCGTGGCGGGTCAGCTGCCGTGGGAGAAGCTGTCGCAGCTCGATGCGGGCAGCTGGTTTGGTAACGCGTTTACCGGCGAAAAGCTGGCACGACTGGATGAGGTGGCGGCACGCTGTCGTCAGCATCAGATGATGGCGAACATCGAAATCAAGCCGACCACCGGCAGCGACGCTGAAACCGGACGCGCCGTGGCGCAGGCTGCCGCGATCCTGTGGCAGGATCAGACCGCACCGCTGCTCTCGTCGTTCTCTTTTGAGGCGCTGGAAGCCGCGATGCAGGCCGAGCCGCAGTTGCCGCGTGGCCTGCTGTCGCACAGCTGGGATCCCGAGTGGCAGGAAAAAACGACCGCGCTGGCGTGCGTGTCGATCCATCTTAATCACAAGGTGCTGACCGCTGAGCGGGTCGCCGAACTGAAAGCAGGCGGACTGAAGATTCTGGTGTATACCGTGAACAGCCCGGACCGGGCGCGGGAATTGCTGAAGTGGGGCGTCGATGCCATCTGTACTGACAGCATCGACATCATTGGCCCCGATTTTCATTAGTTCTGATTCGGATTCTGGTTCTGCTGGCCCGGCTGCGTGGTAATCACCCGCTGCTGGGCGCTGTTGCGCTGCTCCTGCATTTTACGCTGCATGTCCTGCGTCTGACGCTGCTGATCCTGGCGCAGCTTCAGCTGTTGCTGCTGTTGCTGGCTCTGCATCTGCGACTGCATCCGCTGCTGACTCGGGTTATAACCCGGTTTATTCGGATCGTTGGTGCTGTTCAGCGTGTTCGCCTGACTGGCGAAAGGCAGCAGGGCGGCTAAAACAATCATCCACTTTTTCATCTTTCCTCCTTCCTTTATCGCGACAGGTTTTTTGGGTGCACAACGGCGCACACCGATATCAGGGTCGCACCCATAAGTTTACGCGATATCACAGACCTTACTTTCAGATGTATTCCTGATTTGACTTAACCCCGGTTATTTTGCTGTATTTGTAGGCACTTGCAGAAATGATAAAAAAATGTAAATAACAACATGGGATGGTGGCAGGATGAAAATGCAGCAGACAGTGCGTCAGCTTAGCTGGTCGCTGGTGATGAGTTTTACCGTGGTGGCAGGCGCGAACGCCGCGCCTGTTCAGGCTCCGCCGGTCTCCTACGGTGTGGACAGTGATACTTTTCACCCGGTAAAAGCGCAGCACGGCATGGTGGCGTCGGTGGATGCGCTGGCAACCCAGGTGGGCGTGGAAATTCTGCGTCAGGGCGGAAATGCGGTGGATGCCGCGGTCGCCGTGGGCTTTGCGCTGGCCGTGACCCATCCGCAGGCGGGCAACCTGGGCGGCGGCGGCTTTATGCTGCTGCGCACCGCGTCTGGTCGCGCTACCGCCATTGATTTCCGTGAAATGGCACCGGGCCACGCGTCGCGCGATATGTTCCTGGATAAGCAGGGCAACGCCGACAGTAAGCTGTCGCTGACCTCACATCTCGCCTCCGGCACGCCGGGCACCGTCGCCGGACTGGCGCTGGCGGCGCAGAAATATGGCACCCTGCCGCTGAGCACTCTGCTGGCACCGGCGATTAAACTGGCGCGTGACGGTATTCCGGTCAACGATGCGCTGGCGGATGACCTGAAGACCTACGGCAAAGAGGTGCTGATCACCCATCCCAACAGCAAAGCGATCTTCTACAAAGCGGACGGCACGCCGTGGCAGAAGGGCGATCGGCTGGTGCAGAAAAACCTGGCTCACAGTCTGCAACTGATTGCCCGCCAGGGGCCGGATGCCTTTTACAAAGGTGAAATCGCGGATGAGATCGCCGGCGAGATGGCGCAGCATGGCGGGCTGATCAGCAAAGCTGACCTGGCGGCTTATCGCGCGGTCGAGCGAACGCCCATCAGTGGCACCTACCGCGGTTATGAAGTCTTCTCAATGCCACCGCCCTCATCCGGTGGTATCCACATCGTGCAGATCCTCAATATCCTGGAGAACTTCGATCTGGCGAAGATGGGCTTTGGCAGCGCTGACGCCATGCAGGTGATGGCGGAAGCGGAAAAATATGCCTACGCGGACCGCTCGGAATATCTCGGCGATCCTGATTTCGTGAAGGTGCCGTGGCAGGCGCTGACCAGTAAAGCCTATGCTAAAACGCTGGCGCAGCAGATCGACGTGGCGAAGGCGCGACCTTCCAGTGAGATTAAACCGGGCAAGCTCGAACCTTACGAAAGCAACCAGACCACCCATTTCTCGGTGGTGGATAAGCAGGGCAATGCCGTTGCGGTGACCTACACGCTGAACACCTATTTCGGCAGCGGAATTGTGGCGGGCAAGAGTGGCATCCTGATGAATAATGAGATGGATGACTTCTCCGCCAAGCCGGGCACACCCAATGTCTACGGGCTGGTGGGCGGGGAAGCGAATGCGGTGCAGCCGGCGAAACGTCCGTTGTCTTCGATGTCGCCAACCATCGTCGCTAAAGGGGGCAAAACCTGGCTGGTCACCGGCAGTCCGGGCGGCAGCCGCATTATCACCACGGTGTTGCAGATGGTGGTGAATAGCATCGATTTCGGGATGAACGTGGCGGAAGCCACCAACGCGCCGCGCTTCCACCATCAGTGGCTGCCGGATCAGTTGCGGGTGGAGAAGGGCTTCAGTCCCGATACGTTGCGTCTGCTGGAAGCTAAAGGCCAGCATGTGAAAGTGCTGCCGTCGATGGGCAGTACGCAGAGCATCATGATTGGGCCGGATGGCATGCTGTATGGTGCTTCGGATCCGCGCAGCATTGATGATTTGAGTGCGGGTTACTGATACAAACCTGACCCAGGTGAATCTGACAGCAATAAATAAGCTTAACGCGCAGGGAACGGGGTGAGAAGAGGAAAGCGTCCCGCGCCTGGGACAAAAACGCCGGGAGCGTTTTTGAACAACGCAACGCGTTGGCCCGGATACGGGCGCACCTCATGGATGAGGTGCGTAATCGCGCGGGCCGAGCGTGTCATGGATGACGGCTTTTGCGTCTTTCCGATCTGACCCCGTTTCCTGTGCAGGCGATGACTGACAGCGAACCGTGCCAGGGTTTTCAGCATAAAGGGCACCAGCAGGTGACCTTTTTCATCATCACAGGTCAGGCTTTAACCCGCGCCATATAATGCGCGTCGATGAGTTCACCGTGCCGTATGGCAAAACCTCTGGCCGTTCCCTCAATCTCGAAGCCGAAACGCTGATACAGGGCGATAGCCGGCCCATTATCCACGAACACCGTCAGCTCCATCCGGCTCACCTGTAGCCAGTTGTCGCACAACGAGACCATTTCACGCATGAGTGCAGTGCCGACGCCTCGCTGCCGGTAACGCGCATCCACGCCCATCCCTAACGAGGCAACGTGACGGCGTCTGGGGCGCGCTACTGCGTCCAGCGCGCACTGGCCAACAACCTCTTCGTCGATGCAGGCCACCAGCAGATGTGAATGAGGCTGTGGCGTAGCAAGGCGGGTCTGCCACATCTGTAGCGATGAGTGAGGCAGATGTAGCGTGCTGGCCTGGGTATCTGGCTGACTGTAGATCCTGTGCAGCGCAGCAGCATCTTCTGGCATGACGTGGCGGACAACTATTTCACTCATGATCGCTCCTTTAGCCCATAAAAACCTTTTAAACATCAAGGTATTCAGATCATTAATCAAGCTAAAAAAGTGAAAATGACTTTACAGACGCGAATGATAATGATTATTATTGTCATGCATTCCGGGGCAGTCGCCCGACAGCGCCGGAAAGCACGACATTGCTCACATTGCTTCCAGTATTATTTCGCCAGCTTAGATGCTGGCTTTTTTTTGCCTGCTCTCCTTCAATGCTTTTCAGCCACTCCTGCACGATCATTCAATGAATTTGAACAGAGGAGTGAAGTTTTTCAGCTATCAATCAAACCGCCTCAGGGACACACTATAAAAAACATTGAGGAGATTTGAACATGATCTATGTACGCAAAGCTGAAGAACGCGGTCACGCAAACCATGGCTGGCTGGATAGCTGGCACACCTTCTCTTTCGCCAGCTATCACGATGCGAACTTCATGGGTTTCTCCGCGCTGCGGGTCATCAATGAGGATGTCATCGATGGCGGTCAGGGATTTGGCACCCATCCGCATAAAGATATGGAAATTCTGACCTACGTGCTGTCCGGTACGGTTGAGCATCAGGACAGCATGGGCAACAAAGAGCAGATCCCGGCTGGTGAGTTCCAGATCATGAGCGCCGGCACCGGCGTGCGTCACTCTGAGTACAACGCCAGCGAAAGCGAGCCGCTGCACCTTTATCAGATCTGGATCATTCCTGAGCGTACCGGCATTGAGCCACGCTACGATCAGCGCCGCTTCCCGGATGTGCAGGGACGCCAGCTGGTGTTAAGCCCGGATGCCCGTGAAGGGTCGCTGAAAGTTTATCAGGACATGACCTTATCGCGCTGGGTACTGGCTGCCGGTGAGCAGGATAACGTCGCGATTGATGCGGGACGTCGTATCTGGATTCAGGTTGTGAAAGGTGATGTCACCGTTAACGGCAACGCGGTCACCACCAGCGACGCCCTGGCGATCTGGGACGAAAGCGCGCTGACGATTGAAGCCAGCTCGGCGGCCGAAGTCCTGCTGTTTGATCTGCCACCGGTCTAAGCAGATAACGGGCGCGCCTCGTCGCGCCCGGTTAGGAATTTTGTGACAGAAAAGTGATAGACTCATCGTACTTTAGCTTTCAGGGCGATCCCAGGCGCTACGATGAAGAAGAAAAGACCGGTATTACAGGACGTTGCCGATCGCGTCGGCATTACAAAAATGACCGTCAGCCGTTACCTGCGTAATCCTGAGCAGGTCTCTGTTGCCCTGCGGGATAAGATTGCAGTGGCACTGGATGAGCTGGGTTATATCCCCAATCGCGCCCCCGATATGCTTTCTAACGCTACCAGCCGTGCCATCGGCGTGCTGCTGCCGTCACTCACCAACCAGGTTTTTGCCGACGTCCTGCGCGGCATTGAAGCCGTCACTGACGAAGCCAACTATCAGACGCTGGTTGCCCACTTTGGTTACAACCCGCAAAAAGAGGAGCTGCAACTGCGCTCGCTGCTGGGCTGGAACATCGATGGCGTTATCCTCACCGAACGCACCCATACGCCAGGCACGCTGCGTATGCTGGAAGTGGCCGGTATTCCGGTGATTGAGGTGATGGACAGCGTTACACCCTGCCTGGACATGGCGGTCGGCTTTGATAACGTCGAAGCGGCCCGGCAGATGACACAGGCGATCCTCAGCAAAGGCCATCGTCACACCGTCTATCTTGGCGCACGCCTTGATGAACGCACGCTGCAAAAGCAGCGCGGTTATGAAATCGCCATGCGCGAAGCGGGTCTGACGCCGCACAGCGTGATGATGGAGGATGCCTCATCATTCAGCGCCGGTGGCGATCTGCTGCGTGAAGCACAACGTCTCTATCCTGAAACGGATAGCCTGTTCTGTACCAATGATGACCTGGCGGTCGGCGCGATGTTTGAGTGTCAGCGCCAGGGATTGCAGGTACCCACTCAGATGGCGATAGCGGGTTTTCACGGCCATGATATCAGTCAGGTCGTCACACCACAGCTGGCGACAGTACTGACGCCGCGCGACCGCATGGGTCGTGAAGCGGCGGCGATGTTGCTGGCGCGCATTGCCGGTGAGAGCAGCGATGATCCGCTGCGGGATATCGGTTTTGAGATCAGTGAAGGTGGCAGCATCTGATTGTGATGTTTTTATGAGTCAGCTCACACTTTCATGCTTTTCCTGGTAAAAAGGTTGCCAGGCTGTTAACCGGCCAGGAGAATGAGAAACGACATTGTTATCGGTAACATTGGCAAATTCTCACCTGCCGGAGCAGAAAAATGACAACGCAATCCCCGTCGCATCACGTTTTTATCCTGATGGGCGTTTCAGGCAGCGGAAAGTCTGCTGTCGCCAACCAGGTCTCTCACCAGCTGAATACCGCTTTTCTTGACGGTGATTTTCTCCACCCGCGCGCCAACATCCTTAAGATGGCCGATGGTCATCCGCTGGATGACAGCGATCGCCAGCCGTGGTTACAGGCGCTGAATGATGCCGCGTTTGCCATGCAGCGTACCCAGGCGATCTCCATCATTGTCTGCTCAGCCCTGAAAAAAAGTTATCGCGACATTCTGCGTCAGGGCAACGATAACCTGCGTTTCGTCTACCTGAAAGGCGATTTCGATACCATCGAAGCCCGCCTGAAGGCGCGTAAAGGCCACTTCTTCAAGCCGCAGATGCTGGTCACCCAGTTTGCCACACTGGAAGAGCCGGGCAGTGATGAGCCGGATGTCCTGGTCGTGGATATCGCGCATTCACTGGACGAGGTGGTGGCGGCTACGGTTGCGACTATCCAGGACGCTATCAGCCAGGATTAGAGATGAATACCGCAACACTCGTTTTGACCGCAGCAGGCTCCGTCCTGCTGCTGCTTTTTCTGGTGATGAAGGCCCGTATGCACGCCTTTGTCGCGCTGATGTTAGTCTCCATCGGTGCCGGACTCTTCTCCGGCATGCCACTGAACAAAATCGCGGAAACCATGCAGAAGGGGATGGGCGGCACGCTCGGCTTCCTTGCCATTGTGGTCGCACTGGGCGCGATGTTCGGCAAAATCCTGCATGAAACCGGCGCCGTGGATCAGATCGCTATCCGGATGCTGAAAACCTTTGGTCAGAGCCGCGCCCATTATGCGATGGGCATTGCCGGTCTGATCTGCGCGCTGCCGCTTTTCTTTGAGGTGGCAGTGGTGCTGTTGATCAGCATCGCGTTTGCAGTGGCGCGGCGAACTGGGGGCAATCTGGTGAAGCTGGTGATCCCGCTGTTTGCCGGTGTGGCCGCGGCGGCGGCGTTCCTGCTGCCTGGACCGGCTCCGATGCTGCTTGCTTCACAGATGCACGCGGACTTCGGCTGGATGATCCTGTTGGGTCTCTGTGCGGCGATCCCCGGCATGCTGATTGCCGGGCCGCTATTTGGCAACTTCATTGGCAATCACGTCACGTTCAGCGCACCGCCGGAAGATCATCAGCCGGATGTTGATGAAAGCAAGCTGCCGTCGTTTGGCTTCAGCCTCTCACTGATCCTGTTCCCGCTGGTGCTGGTCGGCCTGAAAACCATCGGCGCACGCTTCACAGCCGAAGGCACCACGCTGTACGAGTGGCTGGAATTTATCGGCCATCCTTTCACCGCCATTCTGCTGGCGCTGCTGGTGGCGATTTATGGCCTGGCTTACCGTCAGGGTATGGATAAAGAGCGGGTGATGCAGGTGTGCGGCAGCGCGCTGCAACCGGCCGGGATTATCCTGCTGGTGATTGGAGCGGGTGGCGTATTCAAGCAGGTGCTGGTGGATTCAGGCGTAGGGCCGGTGCTGGGCAATGCGCTGACCGGTGCAGGTCTGCCGATTGCGCTGGCCTGCTTTATTCTGTCGGGCGCGGTGCGGGTGATTCAGGGGTCGGCGACGGTCGCCTGTCTGACCACCGTCGGGCTAATCATGCCGGTGATTGAACCGCTGCATTACAGCGGTGCGCAACTGGCGGCGCTGTCGATCTGCATCGGCGGTGGCTCGATTATTATCAGCCATGTGAACGATGCCGGGTTCTGGCTGTTTGGCCGCTTCACCGGGGCCAGCGAAGCGGAAACGCTGAAAACCTGGACGCTGATGGAGACCATTCTCGGCACCGTAGGTGCAGTTGTTGGAATGATTGCTTTCGAACTGCTTTCCTGACCAGTCTGACGGGCTATCTGTCCGTCAGTTTTTTTTCCGCGAGCCGGGAAAGAGTAAAAAAGGGAACAGCAGATAAGGTGCTACTACCAAAAGGACAATGACGCCGCGTGAATAGCCAGCGTCATTTATTCTTCTCACCCCGCAGGAAAATAGAGGCAAAATAAACAGCAGCAGCGCGATTAAGCCTGGTTCATGCTCTGGCCCGGTAAACCATTGCAGATAACTGCAGAACCAGACCAGCTGAAACAGCAGGAAAATAAAATAGCTCGTCCTTTCTTCACGCCCTTCATAGTTAAACGTGCGCAGCAGACAGCTTTTGATAATCTGCGGCAGACTGTTCATGCCCATTTTCTTCTTATCAGAGCAAAAAAAACCAGCGTGATGGCGGCGGCAAGCAAGTAAACCCAGGCAAAATCAGTGACGTCAACTTGCATCAGTTGCACGTCATTTAACGCCGCTTTCTGGCCCGGGACGGATAATACGGTCAGGCCAGCTAAACAGAGTATATTTGCCAGAAAAAATAGCGACTGAAAGGCTGTTTCTTTAGCCACGGACAGGGCGGCAATTTTTCTGAAACCCCACCAGGCTATCAGATAAACCAGTAGCCAGAGTAACGAGCAGAGTAGCGGGGCAACCAGATAACTGCGCATATCTGTGATCACCCCTGAATGGCCGCTGCTGGCATACTCCAGGACTTCCTGAAGGGAGAAGTAACCTGTTATCAGATAGAGCGCGCCGAAGAAAAAGGGTAATAACAACCTCATTGCATTTCCCTCCGGGTTTTCAGCCGCTGAATCAGCTGCGGCAGCTCTTTTCCGGGGTCCACCATCACCAGCTGTTTACTTTTTGCATCGTATTTCGCGGCGGCGGTCGGGTCACCTTTACCGCCCTCCGCCATCACAAAGCGTGCATCTGCACGGCCATAAAGGCCGACATGCGGGAAGGGATCGCTGCCAAAGGCCAGCACGTTTCGGCCAGGCAGGGTATATTCTCTGGTCAAAAAATCCGGGATTTTTTTGAGTCGACGCCTGAGAAAGGCGTAGTGACAAAGCGGGAACCTGCATAATCGAGGGAAAAGCAGGTACTGCTATCGGCTGCATTTTTCTGTACCAAATCCGCGCCAAACAGGATTTTTAAACGTTGCCAGACCGTCGCGCTGTCGGGTTCGATCTTTGTGCCTTCCAGATAAACATCTTGTTTATGATAAAGTTGGTAAACCATTTTGTGGATCTGCATCATGGAGGCGCCAACACCGTGCCAGTTCGGTGCATCCCTGCTGTAAAGCCGCTCAACGATAATAAAGACGCCTGTCCCGGCATAATTTTCAATACTACCCGCCATAGAAATCTCCTTTTTTACAACATTATATTAATATTATTGTTCATTTCAATGTCGTAACTTTATGATAAACAGGCTGAATTGATGCGGCTGCATGCTTGTCAGTTCAAAAGGACAAAGGCACGCTTATAACTTCAGATAAGCCCGGATGCCGTCCAGGAACATCTGGGTTGCCAGCATAATCAGTATCAATCCCATCAGACGTTCCAGCGCATTCACACCCTTATCGCCCAGCAGACGCAGGAACAGACCTGACATCAGCAGAATAGCGACCGTTACGCCCCAGGCGATCAGCAGCGCGCCCACCAGATGCGACATCTGATGCGGATACTGATGCGACAGCAGCATCAAAGTGGCCAGTAGCGATGGCCCAGCGACCAGTGGAATCGCCAGTGGCACCAGGAACGGCTCTTCGCCCGCTGGTAAGCCAGAACTACTGCTTTCGGCCGATGGAAAAATCATCTTGATGGCGATCAGAAACAGGATGATCCCGCCGGAGATCGACACCGTTTCGGTGCGCAGATTCAAAAACGCCAGGATGCGTTCACCGGTAAAAAGGAACAGCAGCATGATGATCAGCGCGATCAGCATTTCGCGGATTAGCACAACCCGCCGCCGTTTCGGCTCCAGATGCTTTAAAACCGACATAAAAATCGGCAGATTGCCCAGTGGATCCATAATTAACAACAATAATATTGTTGCCGAAATCATTTCAGTCATCGGTTTTGCGCCATGTTGTTCGCGAAAAAGCGGAGTTATTAGTTACGCTGCTGAAAAAGTTAGCGTAATCGAATTAATTCACTTGCTACCCGGCCTGCATTTTGTAGAGTGATAGCACACAGGTAAATCCTATTATTACGCAGAGCGGCGTGAAAATAGCACGCGGCTCTCTCCTCTGAAATGAAAAGCAGGTGTAACTGCCTTAGACGGACACGACATGAAGAATGTAGGTTTTGTTGGTTGGCGCGGCATGGTCGGCTCAGTGCTGATGTCCCGCATGAGTGAAGAGCGTGATTTTGATGCAATCAATCCGGTCTTCTTCTCGACGTCGCAGCATGGTCAGGCGGCACCCGCGTTTGCGGGCAAACAGCAGGGCACCCTGCAGGATGCGTTTGATATTGAGGCGCTGCGCGCGCTGGATATCATTATCACCTGCCAGGGCGGCGACTACACCAGTGACGTCTATCCAAAGCTGCGCGCCAGCGGCTGGCAGGGATACTGGATTGATGCGGCCTCCACGCTGCGCATGAAGGATGATGCCATCATCATTCTCGATCCGGTCAACCATGCTGTGATTCGCCAGGGCATCGACCGTGGCATCAAAACCTTTGTCGGCGGAAACTGTACCGTCAGCCTGATGCTGATGTCGCTGGGCGGCCTGTTTGCGCAGGATCTGGTGGAGTGGGCCTCGGTTGCCACCTATCAGGCAGCCTCTGGCGGCGGCGCGCGCCACATGCGCGAACTGCTGACCCAGATGGGCATGCTGCACGATCACGTTGCGCCTGCGCTGCAGAACCCGGCTTCCGCCATCCTCGACATTGAGCGTAGCGTGACCGATTTCACCCGTTCCGGCACCTTACCAACCGATAACTTCGGCGTACCGCTGGCGGGCAGCCTGATTCCTTGGATCGACAAGCAGCTGGAAAACGGTCAGAGCCGCGAAGAGTGGAAAGGCCAGGCGGAGACCAACAAGATCCTCGCTACTTCGAAGGTTATCCCGGTTGATGGATTATGCGTACGCGTCGGCGCGCTGCGCTGCCACAGCCAGGCGTTTACGCTGAAGCTGAAACGCGACCTGCCGCTGGCTGAAATTGAGCAACTGCTGGCCTCTCACAATGAGTGGGTCAAAGTGGTGCCAAATGATCGCGAGCTGACGATGCGTGAACTGACGCCTGCCGCCGTGACCGGCACGCTGACCACGCCGGTTGGCCGTCTGCGTAAACTGAACATGGGGCCGGAGTACCTTTCCGCCTTCACGGTAGGCGACCAACTGTTATGGGGCGCAGCCGAACCGCTGCGTCGCATGCTGCGGTTGCTGACCAACTAGTCAGCAAATATCGCCTGAGTCATGCCGATCGGATAAGACAAAAAGGATCGGATGGCTATATGAAAGCCCGTAATCATCATTGATGGTTGCGGGCTTTTTTGCTGACTGGCCTGGGATGGTGTTATTGCGTTTTAAGCAACATACCGCTCTGTACTTCATGACCTGTATGGCCATTGATGGCTGGCGTCTGGCTATGTAGCGTGCTTAACCTGTTTTTTGATAACCCATTCTTTTTGCATCCTTACAGAGTGCCTGTGCAGTCAGGGCGTTGAGCCATAACGACAATGTTACTCTGCCTGTGATACAGAGCAGGCAGCACGAAGATGCTGAGCAGGATGAAGTACAGGTGCCCTGTATATTAGCCATTATATGCTCTTATCTCTGAGTCGATTAGAAACATGCTGTTAACCATCGCTTTACAACGCGTTATCAGGTAGCTTTTCTCCATCGCCGTCTGCGCTCATCACGCGGGTGTCTGACATTGCCCGGCGGCAGAGACGCTGTTCCAGTCCGGTGAAAAATGCAGCGTCTTTCATCCGGACACGCCGGGCAGCATAAATGACACTAATCTGCGGATTTGTCCGGCCTTTTTTGTCCCTTTCGTACACGAAACAATCTGCCGTTTCGCTTACTAAGTGATCAGCTTCCCTTTTTTGCCGATCGCTAAAGAATATTTTGCTTAAGTCCATGGCAACTGCCGCGACCAAGCTATGATTTAACCATGATGTGCCACAGGTCACTCTTGTGCTTTCCGGACTAAATGGTTGTGGTACACGGCAAAAAAATTTTCCCACGGAATGGCCTGACTTCTTTGTCGTTGTACGTATGGCTCAATGAAGAGCAGCGCAGGTGAAGCGCGACAGGCTATGTTGCGTTCATTTCGGCTGCCAATTATCACAGGAAGAAAGTCATGTCAGAGCTTCCCGATCGCGATGCGATCAATGCCCTGTTTGCGGGTAATTATGCCGACCCTTTTTCGTTACTAGGGATGCACCGAACTCAGCAAGGCCTGGAAGTCAGGGCATTGCTCCCCGAAGCGCTCGAAGTGTGGGTCATTGAAACCTCCACCGGACGTAAACTGGCTCAGCTGGTGTGCGAGGATGCACGCGGCTTCTTCAGTGGCGTCATTCCACGCCGTAAAAATCATTTCCGCTACCAGCTGGCGGTGAACTGGCACGGCCAGCAAAATCTGGTCGATGATGCCTACCGCTTTGGCCCGCTGCTGCAGGAGATGGATCTGTGGCTGCTGGCGGAAGGAACACACCTGCGTCCTTACGAAACGCTGGGCGCGCATGGCGATGTCATCGATGGCGTCTTCGGGACCCGCTTCTGCGTCTGGGCACCCAACGCCCGTCGCGTCTCAGTGGTTGGTGACTTCAACTTCTGGGATGGCCGCCGTCATCCGATGCGCCTGCGTCAGGAGCTGGGCATCTGGGAGCTGTTTGTACCGGGTGCGGTCAACGGTCAGCTCTACAAATATGAAATTATCGATGCCAATGGTGAACTGCGTATCAAAGCGGATCCTTACGCCTTTGAAGCGCAGATGCGCCCGCAAACTGCGTCGATGATCTGTGGCCTGCCAGAGCCGGTTGAGATGAAAGAGGAGCGCAAAGCCGCCAACGGTTTTGACGCGCCCATCTCCATCTATGAAGTGCACCTGGGCTCCTGGCGTCGTCACACCGACAACAACTTCTGGCTGAGCTACAAAGAGCTGGCTGAACAGCTGGTGCCTTACGTTAAAGAGATGGGCTTTACCCATATCGAACTGCTGCCGATCAACGAGCATCCGTTTGATGGTAGCTGGGGCTATCAGCCACTGGGCATGTATGCGCCGACCCGCCGTTTTGGAACCCGTGATGAGTTCCGCGCCTTTATTGACGCCGCCCATGAAGCGGGCCTCAACGTGCTGCTCGACTGGGTGCCGGGTCATTTCCCTAGCGATGATTTCGGTCTGGCGCGCTTCGACGGCACGCAGCTCTATGAGCACAGCGACCCGCGAGAAGGCTTCCACCAGGACTGGAACACCCTGATCTACAACTTTGGTCGCCGGGAAGTGAGCAACTACCTGTCGGGCAATGCGCTCTACTGGACCGAACGCTTTGGCATCGATGGCCTGCGCGTGGATGCTGTCGCCTCCATGATTTACCGCGATTACAGTCGCAACGAAGGAGAGTGGGTACCAAATCAGTTCGGGGGCCGTGAGAACCTGGAAGCGATCGAATTTCTGCGTTACACCAACCGCACGCTCGGCACTGTGGCGTCCGGGTCGGTAACCATGGCTGAAGAGTCAACCGACTATCCTGGCGTGACGCGTCCGACCGAAGGTGGCGGGCTGGGCTTCTGGTTCAAATGGAACCTGGGCTGGATGCACGACACGCTTGACTACATGCAGGTCGATCCCATCTACCGCAAGCACCATCACAACCTGATGAGCTTCGGCATGATGTACAACTACACTGAAAACTTTGTGCTGCCGTTGTCGCATGACGAAGTGGTGCACGGTAAGCGCTCGATTCTCGATCGTATGCCGGGCGACGCCTGGCAGAAGTTCGCCAACCTGCGTGCCTACTACGGCTGGATGTGGGGCTTCCCCGGCAAGAAACTGCTGTTCATGGGCAACGAATTTGCTCAGGGCCGCGAGTGGAACCACGACGTCAGCCTGGACTGGCATCTGCTGGAAGGCGGCGATAACTGGCATCACGGCGTGCAGCGTCTGGTGCGCGACCTCAACCATACCTATCAGCACTACACGCCGCTGCATCAGCTGGACTTTGATCCGGCAGGCTTTGAGTGGCTGGTGGTGAACGATGCGGAACACTCCGTCTTCGCCTTCGTCCGCCGCGACCGTGAAGGAAACGAAGTAATCGTCGTCAGTAACTTTACCCCGGTGCCGCGTCCGGGCTATCGCTTTGGCGTTAATCAGCCTGGCTACTGGCGCGAAGTACTGAACACAGATCAGCATGAGTATCACGGCAGTGACGTGCGTATTCATCGGGTGCATACCGATGAGCAGGAGAGCCACGGACGACCGCAGTCGCTGAGTCTTGATCTGCCGCCGCTGGCAACAGTCTGGCTGGTGCGGGAGGCTGAATGACCATGACTGCCGGCGATCCCGAACCGCTGGGTGCCAGTTACGATGGCAAAGGCGTTAACTTCACTCTGTTCTCACAGCATGCGGAGCGCGTAGAGCTCTGCCTGTTTGATGAACAGGGTGCAGAACAGCGTTTTGACCTGCCTGGCCGCAGTGGGGATATCTGGCACGGTTATGTTCCGGCGTTAAAACCGGGACAGCGCTACGGCTACCGGGTGCATGGCCTCTGGTCGCCGCAGCGGGGACATCGCTTTAACCCGGCAAAGCTGCTGGTTGACCCCTGCGCCCGCGCGGTGGAAGGCGATGTTCCGGATGACCCGCTGTTTCAGGGTGGCGAAGCGCAGCCCGATCCGCATGACAACGCCGCGATTGCGCCTAAATGTGTGGTGGTAGCCGAAGATTTTGACTGGCAGGGCGATGTCGCGCCACGTACGGCCTGGGGCAACACGGTAATTTATGAGGCCCATGTGCGCGGCCTGACGCAGCAGCATCCGGAAATTCCGGAAACGCTGCGTGGGACTTACGCGGCGCTGGGTCATCCTGTTATGGTGGATTACCTGCGCAAGCTGGGAATTACCACCCTTGAGCTGCTGCCGGTGGCCCACTTCGCCAGCGAACCGCGACTGCTGCAGCTCGGCCTGAGTAACTACTGGGGCTATAACCCCTTTGCGCTCTGGGCGGTGGATCCCCGTTACGCCTCCGGTCAGCCGGGTGTGACGCCATTGCAGGAGTTTCAGCAGGCGGTCAAGAGCCTGCACGCCGCGGGTATTGAAGTACTGCTGGATGTGGTGTTTAACCATACTGCTGAACTGGATGAGATTGGCCCGACGATCTCAATGCGCGGTATCGACAATGCCAGCTACTACTGGCTCGATGAGCAGGGCGGTTATCAGAACTGGACCGGCTGCGGCAACACGCTGAATATCCACCATCCGCAGGTGATGGCGTGGACCTTAGAGGCGCTGCGCTACTGGGTACGCGTCTGCCATGTCGACGGCTTCCGCTTTGACCTTGCGCCGGTTCTGGGCCGCACACCCGATTACCAGCGTGATGCACCCTTTTTTGAGGCGATACGCGCCTGTCCGCTGCTCTCTCAGGTCAAGCTGATTGCAGAACCCTGGGATATCGGCCCTGACGGCTATCAGGTTGGCCGTTTTCCGCCACCGTTTGCCGAATGGAACGATAAGTTTCGCGACACCGCGCGTCGTTACTGGCTGCATGGCGGCTTGAGCAATGGTGAGTTCGTCCGCCGCTTTGCCGCCTCCAGCGATCTCTATCAGCATGATGACCGGCCGCCACACGCCACGGTTAACCTGATCACCGCCCATGACGGCTTTACGCTGTGGGATGTGGTGAGCTTCGAACGTAAACACAACGAAGCGAACGGGGAAGATAACCGTGATGGCCACGGTGATAACTACAGCCACAACCACGGCAAAGAGGGGCTGAACGTCAGCTTTGACGTGATCGAACGCCGCCGTCGCAGCGTACGGGCACTGCTAACGACGCTGCTGCTGTCACAGGGCACGCCAATGCTGCTGGCCGGCGATGAGCGCGGCCATACGCAGCGTGGCAACAACAACGCCTACTGTCAGGATAACGCCCTGAGCTGGCTTGACTGGCAGGCGGATGAGAAGGGATTAGTCGGATTCACCGCAGCACTGATTGCTCTGCGGCAGCGCATTCCGGCGCTGACCGCAGATCGCTGGTGGCAGGACGGTGACGGCAATGTGCAGTGGCTCAATGCCGGTGGCCAGCCACTGCAACACGATGAATGGGCACAGGGGATGCACAGATTGCAGATCCTGCTGTCCGGCCGCTGGTTAATAACAATAAACGCCACGGATACGGTGAATGACATCGTGTTACCAGACGGAGAATGGCGTGCCCTTCCTCCTTTCGCCGGGGACGACAACCCCATCCTGCTAACTGTCTGGCATGGTCCCGCACACGGTGTGTGCGTGTTCCAAAAGCAATCATAAGGAGTCAGACATGGTTAAGTTAGATAGAACAGAACACCTGATGCTGGCCCGCCAGCTCCCTACACAGACGGTTGCTCTGATCCTTGCCGGCGGACGCGGCACGCGGCTGGTCGATTTAACGGCCAAACGTGCCAAACCGGCGGTGCATTTCGGCGGCAAGTTCCGCATTATCGACTTTGCCCTCTCCAACTGCGTCAACTCCGGTATCCGGCGGATTGGCGTCATTACGCAGTATCAGTCCCATACCCTCACTCAGCATATCCAGCGTGGCTGGTCGATCTTCAATGAAGAGATGAATGAGTTTGTCGATTTGCTGCCAGCGCAGCAGCGCTTTTCGACCGAACAGTGGTATCGCGGAACGGCCGATGCCGTGACGCAAAACCTTGATGTGATTCGCCGCTATCAGGCGCAGTACATCGTGATCCTTGCCGGGGACCACATTTATAAGATGGATTATTCACGCATGCTGCTGGATCACGTGGTAAACGAGGCGAAATGTACCATCGCCTGTTTACCGGTACCGGTGCATGAAGCCACGGCGTTTGGCGTGATGGCGGTGAATGAGGAGAACATGGTGATCGACTTCGTGGAGAAACCCGCGAAACCGCCCACCATGCCAGGTGATGACACGCAGTCGCTCGCCAGCATGGGGATTTACGTGTTTAACGCGGACTATCTCTATGAGCTGCTGGAGGAGGATCTGCAGACGCCAGGCTCTAACCATGATTTCGGCAAAGATATCCTGCCGAAAATCGTGGCAAGCGGCGAAGGCTATGCGCACTCCTTTGCGCTCTCCTGTGTCCAGAACGATGACAATGCGCCGCCTTACTGGCGCGATGTCGGAACGCTGGAAGCCTACTGGCGCGCCAATCTCGACCTGGCCTCGGTGATGCCTGAGCTTGATATGTATGACGTCACCTGGCCGATTCGTACGCACATGGAGCCGCTGCCGCCGGCCAAATTTGTTCAGGATCGTTCCGGGAGTCACGGGATGACCATGAACTCGCTGGTTTCGGGCGGCTGCATCATCTCCGGTTCGGTGGTGGTCAATTCCGTGCTGTTCCCACGCGTTCGCGTTAACTCGTTTTGTAATATTGATTCAACCGTACTGCTGCCTGATGTGGTAGTGGGCCGATCGTGTCGCCTGCGTCGCTGTGTGATTGATCGCGCCTGCGAACTGCCGGAAGGCATGGTTATTGGCGAAAACCCCGATGAAGACAGTCGCCGGTTTCACCGTTCGGATGAAGGGATCGTACTGGTCACCCGCGCCATGCTGGCAAGGCTGGCCAAAGCGGGGCTGTAAGCGATAAGCGGAACTTACGCAATCGGCACGCGGAGCGTGCCGGATAACTTAATGAGGTCGAGGATGCAGGTTTTACATGTCTGTTCAGAACTTTTCCCGCTGCTGAAAACGGGCGGACTGGCTGATGTAGTCGGGGCATTACCTCAGGCGCAGATTGCGGGCGGCACGGATACACGGGTACTGTTGCCCGCTTTTCCCGCATTGCGCAAAGGCATACCCGATCTCCAGGTAGTGACGGAGCGAGAGACATTTGCCGGTCATATACGTCTGCTATTTGGTGAATTTAATGGTGTGGGCATCTACTTAATTGATGCGCCTGGCCTCTACGATCGTCCCGGCAGTCCCTACCATGACGAGTCGCAGTTTGCGTATGTTGACAACTATCTGCGCTTTGCGCTGCTGGGCTGGGTCGGCTGTGAACTGGCGTGCGGCATGGACTCTATGTGGCGTCCCGAGATTGTGCATGCGCATGACTGGCATGCTGGCCTGACCTGCGCCTATCTGGAAGCGCGTGGTCGTCCGGCTAAATCCGTCTTCACCGTACACAACCTGGCGTACCAGGGGCTGTTCATGGCGCATCACATGGATGAGATTGGCCTGCCGTGGTCGTTCTTTAACATGCATGGGCTGGAGTTCTTCGGTCAGATCTCCTTCCTGAAAGCGGGACTCTTTTACGCTGACCACATTACGGCGGTGAGCCCGACTTACGCGCATGAAATTACCTCTGCCGAATATGCTTATGGCATGGAAAGCCTGCTGGCGCAGCGGATGCTGGAAGGCCGTCTTAGCGGGATCCTTAATGGCGTCGATCCCTCTATCTGGGACCCGGCGCACGACCTGCTGCTGAGTGCGCGCTATAACCGCGACACGCTGGAAGCGAAAGCGGAAAACAAACGGCAGTTGCAGGTGGCGATGGGGCTGAAGGTGGATGATAAAGCGCCGGTATTCTGCGTGATCAGCCGACTGACTAAACAGAAAGGCCTGGATTTGGTGCTTGAGGCGCTGCCTGGCCTGCTGGCGCAGGGCGGACAGCTGGTGCTGCTGGGACAGGGTGATGCCGAGCTGCAACAGGGATTCCTGGCGGCAGCAGCGGAGCATCCGGGCAGTGTGGGTGTGCAGATTGGCTATCACGAAGCGTTCTCCCACCGCATTGTCGGTGGCGCGGATGTGATCGTGGTGCCGAGTCGCTTTGAGCCCTGCGGCCTGACTCAACTTTATGGCCTGAAGTATGGTACGTTGCCGTTAGTGCGCCGCACCGGCGGGCTGGCAGATACCGTCAATGACAGCTCTCTGGAGAACCTTGCCGACGGTATCGCCAGTGGCTTCAGCTTTGAAGATGCCAACGCCTGGTCGCTGTTGCGGGCCATCCGGCGCGCGTTTGTGTTGTGGTCCCGTCCTTCACTGTGGCGTTACGTTCAGCGTCAGGCGATGGGCATGGACTTTAGCTGGCAGGTGGCCGCACAAGCCTACCGTGATCTCTACCAACGTTTGATGTAACGGATTGGGAAAACTGGATATGAATGCACCTTTCACTTACGCCTCACCAACGTTGACGGTTGATGCCTTAAAGCATTCGATTGCCTACAAACTGATGTTCACTATCGGCAAAGATCCCTCGATCGCCAACAAGCACGAGTGGCTCAACGCCTCGCTGCTGGCAGTGCGAGACCGGATGGTGGAGCGCTGGCTGCGTTCCAGCCGTGCCCAGCTCTCTCAGGATGTCCGCCAGGTCTATTACCTGTCGATGGAGTTCCTGATGGGCCGCACGTTAGGAAATGCGCTGCTGGCGATGGGGATCTATGACGATCTCAACCAGGCGCTGGATGAGATGGGTCTGGATCTGGCCGAGCTGATGGAAGAGGAGAACGATCCGGGGCTGGGCAACGGTGGTCTGGGTCGCCTGGCGGCCTGTTTCCTCGATTCACTGGCAACGCTGGGCATGCCGGGCCGCGGTTATGGCATTCGCTATGATTACGGCATGTTCAAACAGAACATCGTGGAAGGTGAGCAGAAAGAGTCGCCGGATTACTGGCTCGAATATGGTAATCCGTGGGAATTCCAGCGTTTCAATACCCGTTACAAAGTACGATTTGGCGGTCGCGTTCAGCATGAAGGCACGAAGGTGCGCTGGCTGGAGACCGAAGAGATCCTGGCGATGGCCTATGACCAGATCATTCCGGGCTTCGACACTGATGCCACCAATACCCTGAGACTGTGGGGGGCGCAGGCCAGCAACGAAATCAACCTCGGCAAGTTCAACCAGGGTGACTATTTTGCGGCGGTGGAAGATAAAAACCACTCTGAAAACGTGTCGCGCGTGCTCTACCCGGATGACTCCACCTATTCAGGCCGTGAGCTGCGTCTGCGTCAGGAATATTTCCTGGTCTCCGCGACCGTGCAGGACATCCTGAATCGCCACTGGCGGATGCACCAGACCTGGGACAACCTGGCGGACAAGATCGCCATTCACCTGAATGATACCCATCCGGTGCTGGCGATCCCCGAACTGATGCGCCTGCTGATCGACGAACATAAATTCAGCTGGGACAGCGCTTTTGACGTCTGCTGTCAGGTCTTCTCCTATACCAACCATACGCTGATGACCGAAGCGCTCGAGACCTGGCCGGTCGATATGATCGGTAAGATCCTGCCGCGCCACCTCAGCATCATTTTCGAGATTAACGACTTCTTCCTCAAGACGATTCAGGATCACTATCCTGATGACCTGGATCTGCTGTCGCGCATTTCGATCATCGACGAAAACGATGGACGCCGGATACGCATGGGCTGGCTGGCCGTCGTCGTCAGTCATAAAGTGAATGGCGTGTCAGAGCTGCACTCCAATTTAATGGTGCAGTCACTGTTTGCCGACTTCTCCCGTCTGTTCCCGGGCCGCTTCTGCAACAAAACCAACGGCGTCACTCCACGTCGCTGGCTGGCGCTGGCGAACCCGGCGCTGTCAGAGGTGCTGGATGAGGAGATTGGTCGCAACTGGCGTACCGATCTCAGCCAGCTGGATGAGCTGAAAGCCCAGATCGACTATCCGGCGTTTATTGAAAAAGTCGCAGTTGCCAAGCATCAGAACAAGCGTCGGCTGGCCGACTGGGTAGCGAAGAATCTGGATGTGGTGCTCGACCCGAACGCGCTGTTTGATGTACAGATCAAGCGTATTCACGAGTACAAACGCCAGCTGCTCAACGTGCTGCATGTGATCACCCGTTACAATCGCATCAAAGCCGATCCGCAGGCGGATTGGGTGCCGCGCGTGAATATCTTTGCCGGTAAAGCGGCGTCGGCCTATTACGTCGCCAAGCACATCATTCATCTGATCAACGATGTCGCGAATGTGATCAACAACGATCCGCAGGTGAAGAACAAACTGAAGGTGGTGTTCATCCCGAACTATAGCGTGAGTCTGGCACAGATCATTATACCGGCGGCCGATCTCTCTGAGCAGATCTCGACCGCAGGGACGGAAGCGTCCGGCACCAGTAACATGAAGTTTGCGCTGAACGGTGCGCTGACGATCGGTACGCTGGATGGCGCCAACGTTGAGATGCTGGATCACGTCGGGGAAGAGAACATCTTTATCTTTGGTAATACCACGCCGCAGGTCGAAGCGCTGCGTAAGGGCGGCTATAACCCGCGTGACTATTACGAAAAGGACGAAGAGCTGCATCAGGTGCTGACTCAGATTGCCTCTGGTGTATTCAGCCCGCAGGATCCGGGTCGCTACCGCAATCTGTTCGATTCTCTGGTTAACTTCGGCGATCACTACCAGTTACTGGCGGATTATCGCAGCTATGTGGATACCCAGGATAAGGTGGATGCGCTCTATCGTAAACCGGATGAGTGGCAGCGCCGCGCAGCGAAAAATATCGCCGGCATGGGCTACTTCTCGTCGGACCGTACCATTCAGGAGTACGCCGATGAGATCTGGAACATCACACCAATAAGGCTGTAGGGTCGGGCAGTACGCCTTTCTGACGCTCTTTGCGGCCGGGTAACCGGCCGCCACATTGCCATCTTCTCTTCTGACCCTCCCGCCATCCCGCGCACTTTTTCATAGGGTTCAGCGTCTTATGATTTCTGTGCCGGTATCTGCCCGCAGAGCGAGCCAGATCATTACACCCTGGCTGAGAATCGCTACTATGCGGGAAAGCAAAACGACCCGACAGGCAACCGCGGCCCATGAGTGACAACATCAATCAGGAAATTACCTTTCGCAAGCTCAGCGTCTTTATGATGTTTATGAGCAAAGGGAATATCGCCCGCACGGCGGAATCGCTGGCGCTAAGCAGCGTCAGCGTGCATCGCGCGCTGCACACGCTGGAAGAGGGCATCGACTGCCCGCTGTTCATCCACAAAGGCCGTAACCTGGTGCCGTTGCCTGCCGCCTGGACGCTGCTGGACTACTGTCGCGACGTAACTACCCTGATGGGCAAAGGTATTGAAGAGGCGCGCAAGGTGGCGGGCATCGGCGTAGGTCGTCTGCGGCTTGGCACGCTCTACTCGCTGACGCTTGAAACCATCCCCCGGCTGATTATGGGTATGAAACTGCGCCGGCCCACGCTGGAGCTTGATCTGACCATGGGCTCCAATCAGATGCTCATGAATATGCTGGAAGATGACGCGCTGGATGCGATTCTGATCGCCACCGATGACGGTGAACTCAGCGATGCGCATTTTGATGTGATTCCGCTGTTTGAGGACAGTATTTTTCTGGCTGCACCGGCCGGAGAGACGCAGGAGGGAACCGGCCCGGTGGATCTGCGTGATTTTGCCAACCGTGATTTTGTCTCACTGGCTGAGGGATTTGCCACCTATGCCGGTTCGCGGGAGGCGTTTCAGATAGCCGGATTTGAACCGCGCATGGTCACCCAGGTAAATGACATCTTCTCAATGATAAGCCTGGTGCAGGCGGGCATTGGCCTGGCGCTGATCCCGGGACGAATGAAGAAGGTGTATGAAAACAACATTCAGTTGCTGCCGCTCGCTGAGCCTTATCAGATGCGTCAGCAGATCTCGATTGTCTACTCACATCGTCGCGAACGGGATAATGACCTGCTGGCGCTGGCGGCAGAAGGGCGGATGTATGCCCGCAGCCTTACTGACTCAACCGTTTAGCCAGATGCTGCGCCACCCCGACGCTGTTGCGCTCCAGACAGATCGCTTCGCCCTGCCAGTTCGCCTGCAGCGTCAGGCCGGTCAGAACATTGCCAGGCGGCATCTCAATCGCCAGTCGGGCATCGCGCTGATTAGCGGAAACCATCGCATCATTCCACTGCACCGTGCGCGCCATATTAAAGGCGAGATCGTCAGCAATCTTCTCCGGTTCCCAAATTACCCGTCCGGTTGAGCCGCTGAGGTAAGCGCAATCGGGGCGGGAGAGGGTGACGGACTCAAAGGCGCGAGCCAGTTCGGCGGCGGGTTTATCCAGCAGTGCGCAGTGCGACGGCACGCTCACCGCGAGTTTAATCGCTTTACTGGCACCGGCATCCAGCGCCTTCTTCGCCACGACAGCCATATCCTCATCACGACCGGCAATCACAATCTGCGTTTCCGCATTCAGGTTGGCGATGTAGGTATTGCTGCCAGCCAGTAGCTTCTCAAGACGATTCAGCGTCAGGCCGGCGATGGCGGTCAGGCCATATCCCTGCGGATACGCCTGCTCCATCAGGTCACCGCGCAGCGCAACCAGCCGCAGGGCATCGCTGAAATCGAGCGCACCGGCGATCACCGCAGCGGGAAATGCACCAATCGACAGACCACTGACGATGTCCGGTTTCACTCCACAGCGTATCAGCTCGCGCGCCCAGGCGACGCCGGCAATCAGCAGACTAAGCTGCACGGCGCGGGTATGGCGCAGCGCCTCAGTGCTGTCGAGCCGGTCGGTCTCGTCGCCCAGTACCACTCGCACGCTGTTTAACACCGCGTCGCCGTCGGGCAGATGCTGCAGCATCCCGGCACGCTGGGTGCCCTGGCCGGGAAAGGTAAAGAGTATTTTCATGGATTCTCCCTGCTCCAGGGTGAAGCGGTCAGTATCGGTCCGGTATCGGTTTTTAACAGCACGCGCCCCTCACGCAGCCACTCGTTCAGCGCAAACGCGCCAGACGGCGTTTCCACCTGGGTATCCACACGGCAGTCCAGTGCGTCGGTCTGCGTCAGCCACTGTTGCAGCGCATCGCGTGGCTGCGGCTGCGGGGCGCGGATCACTAAATCAAGATCGCTGGCAGCGTGCAGCACAGGGCGCTGCGTCGCCAGCGCATAACCGGTGCTGCCGGTAATGCCCCAGTGCCAGGGCCAGAGAGTCTCGCTGAGCGCAATCGCCGCGCGAACCGGCGCATAGGCGGTAAAGGGTGAATCCAGCAGCCATGTCCGTTCTGCCAGCCTCTCTGGCGTCACCATCCGGACAATATCGGCTGGACTAATCCAGCCGGCGGCGCGCTGCTCACGTCGTTCACCGCGCACACCCACCGGAATCAGACCGGATTCACGGTGGTCGCGCCGTACCACCACCGGCAGATCGGGATGCCAGAACGGGCTGACCCAGCTCTCTTTAACCGCGGCTAACGTGTCACTGTGACGCAGCCAGAGCAGATCGTGGGGGCGCGGTGCACTCATATTACATTCCTGAAGTCAGCGTGATGAACAGCGGTAACGATAAAATACACAGAATTGAGCTTAACAGCAGCACGGCTTCAGCATCGGGTGACTGCACGCCAAAGCGGTTGCCGAACACCACGCCGAAGAAACCGGCCGACAGCGCAATCATCAGGATAGCGGTGATGGCCACTGAACCGTTAAGCCCCAGCGCCAGAACCAGACCCCAGGCGATAAAGGGCTGAATCAGCAGCTTAGCCACAGTACCGACGCCGACGACGGCGTTGAGTTTCAGCTGACGCGCAGAGAGGATGACACCCGTCAGGAACAATGCAGCCGCGGTGGCAGCCAGGCCCAGCGGTTTGATCGCGGCCAGCACCAGATCCGGCATTTTAATGCCCAGCGCTGACAGCACCACACCAATCAACGGTCCCATCACGATAGGTTTTTTTACTGAACGCCACATCAGGATCGGCAGCATTTTCAGCGTTGAACCGTGTTCGGTACCTGCGGCAAACGCCTTTTCACGTTCCAGGATCAGCAGGCACAGCGGGGTGAGCAGCACTGAACCACAGGCAATCGACACCGCGACAGAGAGGGAGGTGGCCGCATTTTCACCCAGCACGCTGGCCAGAATGGGCAGTCCCAGTGCGGCGTAGTTAGGCAGCGCCACGGTCAGCGTCAGAACGGCCGCATCCTGCGGTGACTTTTTGAACACTTTGGTCGCAAGAAAATAGACGGTGCCATAGGTAATCCACATTGCACCGGTGATCACCACAATCAGCGGCCACTGCGCCACAATGCCTGGCCACGGTGTCTGAACTGTGGCGCTGAACAGCGCGGCGGGCAGTGCAAAATCCATCACGAAGATATTAAGCAGAGAGACATCTTTGTTGTTGACCATTCCGGCCTTACCGGCCCAGAAACCCAGCAGCATAATGACAAAGATCGGAGCAAGGGCATGAACAATTATATAAATCATAAATCACCTGTATTTAAGAAAAATTCTTTAAAAAACAGCGATGTTTATAATTCTGAACACGGCCACTGCTCCGGGGCGCAATTAGCGATGCGCCCCGTCAGACCGGTTTCGGCAGGTTTTTTTTAGTTAATTACCAGGCCGCGCGCATACGTTCGCGAACCAGGGAGGAGCTGTGACGATTGGAGGCACCGAGGCGGCTTTTCAGGCTCGGATCCTGGCGTGCGTCGCTGATCGCCTTGTGCAGCGCAATCTCAACCATCGCCACATCAGCGTCAGACGGCGCATCAGGATTGCCCACGTTCAGCAGATCGGAGAGCAGGCCCAGCGTGGCGAAGTTATTTACGTCGTAAGCCATCGGTGGAATGGTCGCAGCCAGTTTTTCCAGCGCTTCCACGGAACGCAGCGTAATACGCGCCGCCGATGCTTTGCCCATGGCATGCACCAGCACACCCTGATCGTTAAGCGCAATCAGTCGGTTAGCCTGATAGCCGTGTGCCAGAAACGCACCGGACATCGCTTTGCCGACAATCAGGCCTATCACCGGATGACCATCAAGGCGTGCGTTGGCATAGGCACCCGCCGCACCTGCCAGCGCCTGATGAATACCAAATGCCTCTTCGCGGCGGCCATAGGCCTGACTTGGCACATCGATCACCGCCACAATCGGGCGTTTCACGGCACTGTTTTTGTCTGCTTCCCGTGTTTCATTCACCACTTTCGCCAGCGTCCAGCCTTCCAGCAGACCGACTTCACCCTGCGCGGCGCGCGGATAGTGGTTCTGTGCATCGGGCACGACGGCGATAAAGCGGACGTTTTCGCCATTGAGCTGGCCGTCAGCCACCTGAACAGAGGCACACAGGCCGCTAAGACGCTGTGCATTGGGTGCGAGTTTTTCCAGCCAGGTTGCACCGCGGCTGCTTGTCTGAGTCATTATTTCTCCTCCCGGGCGAAAAGCTGTTTAATCTGCGCGGTATCCGCCTGCTGGCGGGTATCAAACTGCGACAGACGTGACAGGAAATCGGCATAGTTATCGCTGCGGTTCCGGGCCGGAACGCCTTTAGCAATGAACTCATTCATGGCGGTTTTCACCGCGTTGATGCCGTCACTCACCAGTGCATCGACCAGGCCGCTGGCGTAGCGGATTTCGCCGCCGGTCATGCTCCAGATAAACGGGCGATCGCGCGAGTCATACTCTTCAATGCCTGCTTCCTGCTCGATCACCTGCGGACCGTTCAGCCCCAGACGGGCTTCGCGCGTGACAATCAGGTAGCTGCACAGCGCGGCAGCGATAGACATTCCGCCGAAGCAGCCAACGGTGCCGCTGATGATGCCGATAACCGGGGTGTAGCGACGCAGATCGACAATCGCTGCGTGAATATCCGCAATCGCCGCCAGGCCGAGATTCGCTTCCTGTAAGCGCACGCCACCGGTCTCCAGGCAAAGCACCGCCTGAGTCGGAATGCCGTTGCGATTGTCTTCCGCCGCCAGCTCCAGCGCTGCCGCCATCTTCGCCCCGGAGACTTCGCCCATGCTGCCGCCCTGGAAGGTGCCTTCGATGGCAACCACCACGGCAGGCTGACCGTTCAGGGTGCCGCGCGCGACCACCATGCCGTCTTCTGACTGAGGTACCACGCCCTGCGGGGCCAGCCATGGCGACATAATGCCTTCAAACGGATCAAGCAGTTCGCGGTAGCTGCCTGCATCCAGCAGCGCATGGGCGCGTTCACGGGCCCGTAATTCAATAAAACTGGCATCGTTACGCATGGCTCACCTCTTCAAAAACCTGTTCAATACGGATACGCGCTACGCCGGGTGTCGCGCCGAAATCGTGAATAATCAGCTCTCCGGCGGGCAGGCCGTTAATTAAGTTCAGGCGGTCAAACAGCGCCTTCCAGCGAGCGTCGCTGTTATCCAGTGAGGTGGTGATATCGATGTTGAGTGTCTGGCCTTCAGTTGCGGTGTACAGCACTTCCATATCACCGGAACCAACGACCCCGGCCAGCGCTCTGCCATTGAGCAGGCGGTTAGCAGGTAAAGATAATGTGATGTGTTCCATAATGGCCTCTAAAAATAAGAATGTTCAGGTGAACAGACCCGATCAATAAACAGCGTCGCGGCCAGCAAATCGGCGGCCCCGCCAGGCGAAGCATTGAGCACCAGCATGCGCCGGTCGAGCTGCGACAGCGCCACCTGACCCGCGGCTGTGCGGCAGCCTCCCGCCAGCAGTACGGCGCGTGCGCCCTGCTGCATGGCGTTCAGTCCGTTCATACCCGCACGCGACAGCACGCAGGTATCGCTGAGCGAGGTCATGATCGCCATCAGCGCATCAAGACGGGCTTCACTTTCACTGGCACCCACCGCCCGGCTGGTCAGCAGCTGTGGCAGCGCCAGCTTCATCACGTGAGGAAACGCCTGTTGCGCCTCTTCGCGTGCGCCGGGCACCTGATAGCGGTGCGTCGCTTTTAACCCTTTGCTGAACAGCTTTGGCGCAGCCCGGTCGGGCAGGCTGGCCAGTGCGGCGGCGGTGCGGGTCAGCTGGTCGGCACTGGCAGCACCGCCGTGCATGGCCGCGGCACTCACCAGCAAGCCCAGCGCCCAGATCGCGCCACGATGGGTGTTAACGCCGCCGGTTGCCGCCATCATCTGCTGCTCACCGTCGCGGCCCAGGCGGCCTACCGTTTCGCGCAGGGCGATATCAGCGGGACGCAGCCAGCTGTGACGGGCCAGCGCCAGAAAGGCTGGCATCAGGCTGTGAGCGGAACGCTCCATCAGCGCCAGCGTCAGATCCTGATGCGCGCCGTTTCCCCGACTGTCGACCAGACCCGGCTTAGGGCTCAGGCGTGCTTCATCGATCAGACAATCGCGCGCCATCGTCGCCAGCTGGCTGGACTGCGCCTCGGTTTGAGTCTGCGACAGAAGTTTCATTACCAGCTCCGGAATTTAGCAGGTGGGTTATAAAGACCACCCGACCATTCCACCAGGTCAGAGACGCTGCTTGCGGCGAGCAGTGAGCGGGTCGCATCTGAACGACGAATGCCCATATCTTCCGGGTAGACCACTTTGCCGCTTTTACGCAGGAATGCGACGCGTGCCGCATCCACACCCAGACCGATGTCGGTAATGCCCGCAACGGCAGCGACCATAGCGCGACGCTCTTCAAGACTTTCTGCGCGATAGAGATAGGCAATACCCTCTTCGGTCAGCACGTGGGTGACGTCATCGCCATAGATCATCACCGGTGCCAGCGGCATACCGGTCGATTTCGCCACTTCAACGGCATCAAGCGTTTCAACAAAGGTCGGTTTGGCACCGGCCTGGAAGGTTTCCACCATCTGAACCACCAGTTTTTTACCGCGCTGCATCGGGTCCGGTTCGGTGATCATATTGAGCCATGCAGGCGTGGCATGACGTCGGCCGTGCGGATCGTGGCCCATGTTAGGCGCACCGCCGAACCCGGAAAGACGACCGCGGGTTACGGTTGAGGAGTTTGCCAGGCCATCGACCTGCAGGGTGGCGCCGATAAACATATCGACCGCATACTGACCTGCCAGCTGACAGAAGGCGCGGTTAGAGCGCATAGAGCCGTCGCTGCCGGTGAAGAAGATATCGGGACGGGCGCGAATGTACTCTTCCATGCCCAGTTCGCCACCGAAGCAGTGCACGCTTTCAACCCAGCCGCTCTCAATCGCCGGGATCAGCGTCGGATGCGGGTTAAGGGTCCAGTGCTTACAGATTTTGCCTTTCAGGCCGAGTTGTTCGCCGTAGGTGGGCAGCAGCAGTTCGATCGCGGCGGTGTTAAAACCGATACCGTGGTTAAGTGACTGCACCTGATGTTCGGCGTAAATGCCTTTAATGGCCATCATCGCCATCAGGATATGTTCCTGCTTAATCAGGCGCGGATCGCGGGTAAACAGCGGTTCGATAAAGAAAGGTTTATCGGCTACGACGATATAATCGATCCAGGAGCCGGGAATATCGACGCGGGGCAGGTCGGTCTCGTCATCGACCAGTTCATTGACCTGGGCAATCACGATACCGTCACGGAACGCGGCGGCTTCCACCAGGGCAGGCGTATCTTCCGTACTCGGGCCGGTGTAAAGGTTGCCTTTGCGGTCAGCTTTGTAACCGGCAATCAGTGCCACATTCGGGCTGAGATCAACATAGAGGCGGGAATAGAGTTCGATATAGGTATGGATAGCGCCAATTTCCAGCTGACCGTCTTCTAACAACTGAGAAATACGTAGACTTTGCGGACCTGAAAAAGAGAAGTCGAGTTTACGCGCAATGCCTTTTTCAAAAATATCGAGATGCTCACTGCGGCCGACGCTCGGCATAATCATATGCAGGTCGTGTACTATCGCCGGATTAACCTCAGCCAGGGTACGTGATAAAAAATCGGCCTGCTTCTGGTTATTCCCTTCCAGTACCACCCGGTCGCCCGGTGCAATCAGTTTTTCAAATGCTTCTACAGCTCTTTCAGTAGGAATGACTTTGCCATCAACAGGGAAGGATGCCAGACGACGCGCTTTTTCACTGCGGCGCGTGTTCCATTCCCGGGCAGGCGTTTGGCCTGTGTTCATTTCAACCTCCTGATTAAAATAACGGTTGTTTCGTTTTTACTGAGGAAAGTTTGTGCTTTCTGATGACGTCGTTCAATTAAGCAAAAAGCCTGAACGTTATATTTACAGTAACAATGGGATGTGAACGTTTTGATATACGAAGCAGAAAGAGTTGAGTTTAGGCGCTGACTAAAAATGTGATCGCATAAACGGATTTCTGTATAAAGAATGGTGTGAGCCTGGCATTTTGAATAAAAAGTTCGTCGTACAAAAATAAACTCTGCTACACGCTGAAAAGCGCAACCTGTCGGATCAGCACCCGGATTCACCGACCCGCTATCGCAGACATAAAAAAAGCAGGCCGAAGCCTGCTTTCTGATTCTTTAGTTAGGACAGTTTATGATGCCAGCGACAGGGCGGGTTTAGCTTTCGCTGCCAGCCACTCGGTGACTCGCGCCTGCTGCTCTTTGGTCAGCCACATACCCTGTTTGGTACGACGCCAGATAGCATCATCCAGTTCACGCACCCACTCATGCTGCACCAGGTAGCGCAGTTCCGCTTCGTAGAACTCGTGTCCGAAGTTCTCACCCAGGTCATCCAGACTTTTCGCGCCAGCCAGCAGGGTTTCCGTGCTGCTGCCATAAGTGCGCGAGAAGTGACGCGCCATATTTTCGCTGATGAACGGATAACGACGACGCAGGCTGGCTGCATAATCTTCACGGGTGCCGGAGATATTGCCGCCCGGTAACACGCAGTTTTTGGTCCAGGCCGGACCGGCGTTCGGGTAGTACTTCACCAGTTTTTCCAGCGCATGTTCTGCCAGCTTACGATAGGTGGTCAGCTTGCCGCCGAATACGGAAAGCAGCGGTGCCTGACCATTATCGTCGCGCACGTCCAGCGTGTAATCACGGGTGATCGCCTGAGGTGAATCGGATTCATCATCACACAGCGGACGTACACCAGAGTAAGACCAGACGATATCGTCAGCGGTCAGCTGCTTTTTAAAGTGTCCGTTGAACACTTTCAGCAGGTATTCGGTCTCGTTGTCGTCGATATTGACGTTTTTCGGATCGCCTTTGTACTCCACATCGGTGGTGCCGATGATTGAGAACTCATCCATCCACGGGATGACAAACACGATACGGTTATCTTCGTTCTGCAGAATATAAGCCTGCTTCTCGGTATGAACGCGCGGCACCACGATGTGGCTGCCTTTGATCAGGCGGATACCGTAAGGCGATTTCAGCTTCAGGCTGTCATCAAACAGCTGCTTAACCCACGGACCAGCGGCGTTGACCAGGCCTTTCGCCTGCCAGGTAAAGGTTTTGCCGGTATCGACATCTTCCGCTTCAACCTTCCACAAGCCACCTTCACGCCAGGCACGGGTTACACGGGTGCGGGTACGGACTTCACCGCCACGCTTCACCACTTCCTGCGCATTCAGTACTACCATGCGGGCATCATCGACCCAGCAGTCAGAATATTCGAATCCGCGCGTAATTTCCGGCTTCAGGGCCGAATCCGCGCCAAACCGCAGACTTTTACTACCTGGCAGACTGGTACGCTTGCCAAGATGGTCATACATAAACAGACCGGTACGGATCATCCACGCCGGACGCAAGTGCGGACGGTGCGGCAGGCGGAAGCGCATCGGGAACGCCAGATGCGGGGCCATCTTCAGCAGGACTTCGCGCTCGGCCAGTGCTTCACTGACCAGACGGAATTCGTAATGTTCAAGGTAGCGCAGGCCGCCGTGAATCAGTTTTGAACTGGCAGAGGAGGTCGCGCAAGCCAGATCCCGCGCCTCCAGCATTAACACCGACAGTCCGCGTCCTGCAGCATCTGCTGCAATGCCGGCACCGTTGATGCCGCCGCCGATCACGATCAGGTCTTTGGTTTCCACGTCATCTCCTCCGATGTTCGGAATAGTTCTCTAATGTTCGTTTTCGAGCATAATCATAATCGCAAACCAACATTTACGCCAGTCTTTAACCGGGTAAAAACATTTTTGCGTGATATAGCTAACATTCTGCCCACCAAAAAAACAGATAGCCGTAACGATTGTCAGGTTATCGGCGTGGATTCTCGGGTTACACTACGCACCATTACGACGACGCTGTTATGAGAGATTCCATGGAAATGTTCGAATGTATTAACGTGCAGCAGGCGCAGGCGCATCTGGCTGAGGGTGCATTGCTGGTGGATATCCGCGATCCGCAAAGTTATGCCCTGGGTCATGCGGCAGGCGCGCTTCATCTGACCAACACCAACCTCAGCGACTTTGTCAGCGGCGCAGACCACAGCCTGCCGGTGCTGGTAATGTGCTATCACGGCAACAGCAGCAAAAGCGCGGCGCAATATCTGCTGGGACAGGGTTTCAGCGCGGCCTACAGCATTGATGGCGGCTTTGATGCCTGGCGTGCCGCCTTTCCTCAGCAGGTTGCCCTCGGCAGTGAATAAATTGCCGCCCGTCACATGGAGAGTTACTGATGCGCATTACCCAGTTTAATCAGCCGCGCATGGCGCAGGCGTTTGTGGACTACATGGCGACGCAGGGCATCACGCTGCGCATCGAGCATGAAAATCACTACGTCATCATGCTGGATGACGAGAGCAAGATCTCAGTGGTTGAAAACGAACTTCAGCAGTTTTTGCACGACCCTAACCATCCGCGCTATCAGGCTGCCAGCTGGCACAGCGGCAAGACCGACAGCGGCCTGCGCTATGAGCGCAGCAACATCTGGGCGAACATCCGCGAGCGGGCCGGTCCGCTGACCATGTCCCTGATGGTGCTCTGTATTGCCGTGTTTATTCTGATGCAGGTGATGGGCGATCAGACTGTGATGGCCTGGCTCTCCTGGCCGGATGCCGACCAGCATCTGCAGGTCTGGCGCTGGTTCAGCCATGCGCTGCTGCACTTTTCACTGCTGCACATCCTGTTTAATCTGATGTGGTGGTGGTATCTCGGCGGCGCGGTTGAGAAGCGCCTTGGCAGCGGCAAACTGTTCGTGATAATGCTGATTTCGGCGCTGCTCAGCGGCTGGCTGCAGGCGAAGTTCAGCGGCATCTGGTTTGGCGGTCTGTCTGGCGTGGTGTATGCGCTGATGGGTTACTGCTGGCTGCGCGGCGAGCGCGATCCTGACAGCGGCGTCTATCTTGAAAGGGGATTGATCGGATTTGCGCTGGTCTGGCTGGTGATTGGCTGGTTCGGCGTCTTTGGTCTGGCTATTGCCAACGCGGCGCACGTCGCCGGTCTGGTCGTCGGGCTGGCGATGGCGCTGGTGGATACGCGTCACGTCACGCGTCGTTAGACAGGATATAAGCGGGTTAACAGGAGAGGAACGTGAAGCAGACGCAACGTCATGATGCGATTATCGATTTAGTCCGTCGTCAGGGATATGTCAGTACTGAGGAGCTGGTGGATCACTTTGAGGTCAGCCCGCAAACCATTCGTCGCGATCTCAACGATCTGGCCGATCAGAATAAAATTCAGCGTCACCACGGCGGCGCGGCGCTTCCTTCCAGCTCTGAGAATACCGCCTGGCACGATCGTAAAATGATGTGGTCAGCGGAAAAAGCGCGGATTGCGCAGCGCGTTGCCAGCCAGATCCCGGATGGCGCCACGCTGTTTATCGACATCGGCACCACGCCGGAAGCGGTGGCGCACGCGCTGCTCAACCATAGCGATTTACGTGTGGTGACCAACAATCTTAACGTGGCGATGCTGTTGATGGGCAAACCCGACTTCCGGGTGATCATCGCAGGCGGTGAAGTACGGACCCGCGATGGGGCGGTAATGGGTGAAGCGACGCTCGACTTTATTTCCCAGTTCCGGCTCGATTACGGCATCCTGGGGATCAGCGGCATCGATATGGATGGATCGCTGCTGGAGTTCGACTATCACGAAGTCCGCACCAAGCGCGCCATCATTGAAAATTCACGCTGCGTGATGCTGGTGGTGGATCACTCGAAGTTTGGCCGTAACGCCATGGTTAACCTTGGCAATATGAGTCTGCTGGACTATCTCTACACCGACAAAATGCCACCCGCCAGCGTCATGAAAGTGATTGAGCAGCATGAGGTTCACCTCGAACTCTGCTGATTCCTGCCACGCCAGCCGCCCGGCTGGCGTTTTTCTTTGATTGCTGTCGCTTTTTTCCTCACTCACGTCTTTACTTAACGGTTGCTGGCACCCGGTTGCCAGCCCGTGCGCTTTCTATTTTTGCTTCACCTCATTGCGTAACAGAAGGGAGTGATATGCCGCAGCAAAAATTTAATAAAGCCCGTTTTAACGCCGCATTGACCCGCCAGTGGCAGCAGTTAAGTCTCCTCTCCGCACAACAGATGACCCCGCACCAGGCGTGGCAGGCGGTGAGTGCGGTGCTGGCAGAACTGCTGGCCGCACAACCGGCACCGCGTCCAGCGGTGCAGCAGCGGCATGTTAATTATCTGTCGATGGAGTTTCTGATTGGTCGTCTGACCGGCAACAATCTGCTGAATCTCGGCTGGTATGACGAGGTTAAGGCGGCGCTGGCTGAGCAGCAGCTCGATTTAACCGAACTGCTGGAGCAGGAGGTCGATCCGGCGCTCGGCAACGGCGGGCTTGGACGACTGGCCGCCTGCTACATGGATTCAATGGCAACGGTAGGGCAGTCCGCCACCGGCCACGGACTGAATTACCAGTACGGCCTGTTCCGCCAGTCTTTTGACGAGGGTAAGCAGATTGAAGCGCCCGATGACTGGCAGCGCGAGCGCTATCCCTGGTTCCGTCACAATGCGGCGCTGGATGTTGACGTCGCGATGGGCGGCCGGGTAGAAAAGCTGGAAAACGGTGGTGTACGCTGGCATCCCGATTTTACGCTGCGCGGCGAGGCCTGGGATTTGCCGGTTACCGGCTATCGCAACGGCGTGACGCTGCCGCTGCGCCTGTGGCAGGCAGTGAGCGCGCATCCCTTTGATCTTACCGCCTTTAACGACGGCCAGTTCCTGCAGGCGGAGCAGCCCGGCATCGAAGCGGCAAAGCTCACCAAAGTACTCTATCCCAATGACAACCATCAGGCTGGCAAGCGGCTGCGCCTGATGCAGCAATATTTCCAGTGTGCCTGTGCGGTGGCGGATATCCTGCGGCGTCACCATCTGGCGGGGCGTAGTATTCACAGCCTGCCGGATTTCGAAGTGATCCAGCTCAATGATACCCATCCGACCATTGCCATTCCGGAGATGCTGCGTGTGCTGCTGGATGAGCATCAGTTGAGCTGGGATGAGGCATGGCAGATCACCAGCCGGTTGTTTGCTTATACCAACCACACGCTGATGCCGGAGGCGCTGGAGCGCTGGGATGAGAAGCTGATGCGCAGCCTGTTGCCGCGCCATATGCTGATTATCAAAGAGATTAATCAGCGGCTGAAAAAGCAGGTGAAGCAGCGCTGGCCGGATGACAAAGCGATGTGGCACAAGCTGGCGGTGGTGGCTGACGGCCAGGTGCGGATGGCGAATCTGTGCGTGGTCAGCGGCTTTGCGGTCAACGGCGTGGCGGCGCTGCATTCCCGTCTGGTGGTCAGCGATCTCTTCCCTGAATATCACCAGCTCTGGCCGCAAAAATTCCATAACGTCACCAATGGCATTACGCCGCGTCGCTGGCTGAAGCAGTGCAATCCGGCGCTGGCCGGGCTGATTGATGAGACGCTGAAAACGGAGTGGGCCAATAACCTTGATGCGTTGATGGGTCTGGAGGTTTATGCCGACGATCAGGCGTTTCGTCAGCGCTATCGCAGCATCAAACAGCAGAACAAAGCGCAGCTTACAGAGTATATTGCGCGGCACACCGGCGTCATCGTGAATCCGGCTGCGCTGTTCGATGTGCAGATCAAGCGACTGCATGAGTACAAGCGGCAGCATCTCAGCCTGCTGCATATCCTCTACTGCTATCAGACGCTCTGTAATAACCCGGAAGATGTCACTTTTACGCTACGGGTATTCCTGTTCGGGGCTAAGGCCGCGCCGGGTTACTACCTCGCCAAAAATATCATCTACGCCATTAACAAAGTGGCAGAGGTGGTGAACAACGATCCGCGGGTTGGCGACAGACTCAAAGTGGTGTTTATCCCCGACTACCGTATCACCGTGGCCGAGCAGATGATCCCGGCAGCCGATCTTTCTGAGCAGATCTCCACCGCCGGTTATGAAGCCTCTGGCACCGGCAACATGAAGCTGGCGCTGAACGGTGCGCTGACGATTGGCACGCTGGATGGGGCTAATGTCGAAATTGCCGAACAGGTGGGCGAGGAGAACATCTTTATCTTCGGCCACACCGTGGATGAGGTGAAGGCGCTCAAGGCGAAAGGCTACAACCCGAAAAAGGTGCGTAAGCAGAACAAGCCGCTGGACGATTTACTGAAATCGCTGGAGAAGGGCAAATTCAGCGACGGGGATAAGCACGCCTTTGACCTGATGCTGGAAAGCCTGACCAAACACGGCGATCCCTGGCTGGTGCTGGCCGATTTCCAGGCCTATATCGAGGCGCAGCAACGGGTTGAAGCGCTATGGCGTGACCCCGAAGGCTGGACCCGCGCCGCCATCCTCAATACGGCACGAACCGGCATGTTCAGTTCGGACCGTTCCATTCGTGACTATCAGCAACGTATCTGGCAGGCACCGCGCTAAGGAGCAGCAATGAAGCAAAATTCACTCGATCAGGCCGCCCGTGCCGCAGGCATTTCACTGGATTACATCGACGTCAACGGCAGGAAAGAGGCCGTCAGCGATGAGACCAAACGCGCACTGCTGGCGGTGATGGCCGAACCGCAGAAGGCCAGTAAATCACCGCTGCCGCCAGTCGCGGTGTTCAGCGGCAGCAGTAAGCGACAGCTGACGCCACAGGGCAGTGGCACTTACCGCTGGCAGTTGCAAACCGAAAAGGGCAAACAGCACAGCGGCGAGTTAACCGCCGGTGAGCCTTTTACGCTGCCGGGACCGCTGACCCAGGGTTATCACCAGCTGACGCTCACTAAAGGAAAGAAAAGCTGGCAGACGCAGATTATTGTCGCGCCGCGGCGCTGCTATCTGCCTCCGGCGCTGGAAGCCGGAGAAAAACGCTGGGGTGCACTGGTTCAGCTTTATACCGTGCGCTCTGAACAGAACTGGGGCATCGGCGACTTCGGCGATCTCGATCAACTGCTGGTACAGCTGGCTGAGCGCGGCGGCGATTTCGTCGGGCTGAATCCGCTGCATGCGCTCTATCCCGCCAGCGCCGGTTTTGCCAGCCCGTATAGCCCGTCATCGCGCCGCTGGCTGAACGTAATTTATATCGACGTCAGTCAGGTGACCGATTTTCAGCAAAGCGCGGCGGCGCAGAAGTGGTGGAAAAGCGCGAAAACACAGAAGGCGCTGACCAAAGCGCGTGAGGCGGAGCAGGTCGACTACGAAGCCGTGATGGCGCTGAAGCTGGCGGCGCTGCGCCATGCCTGGACACACTTTCAGGCGCGTGACAGCCAGAGCGAAGAGCCTCTCTCCTTTGCTGCTTTTGTGCGTGACGGCGGTGACAGCCTGCGCTATCAGGCTGCCTACGATGGCATACAGCTGGAGCGGCAGGCAGACAAGTCGCAGCAGGGCGGCTGGCCTGCCTGGCCAGAGGCGTGGCGCAACAGTCAGTCGCCGGAAGTGCAGCAGTGGTGTGAACAGCATGAAGAGGAGATCGCCTTCTGGCAGTGGCTGCAATGGCTGGCGCAGCAGCAGTTCTCAGGCTGCTGGGCGCACAGTCAGGCGCTGGGCATGAGCGTCGGTCTCTACCGTGACCTGGCGGTGGGCGTGGCGGAAGGTAGTGCGGAGACCTGGCACGACCCGGAGCTTTATCGCCTCAAGGCCTCGGTGGGCGCACCGCCTGACCGTCTGGGACCGCTGGGACAAAACTGGGGCTTACCGCCGATGGATCCGCATGTGATGCAGGCGCGCGCCTATCAGCCATTTATCGACATGCTGCGCGCCAATATGCGTGACTGTGGCGCGCTGCGTATCGACCATGTGATGTCGCTGCTGCGCCTGTGGTGGGTGCCAGCCGGAGAGACGGCGGATAAAGGTGCTTATGTGGCCTATCCGGTCAACGATCTGCTGGCTATTCTGGCGCTGGAGAGCCACCGGCTGCGCTGTATGGTGATTGGCGAAGACCTCGGCACCGTGCCTCAGGAGATCGTCAGCCTGCTGCGTAAAAGCGGCGTCTTTTCATGGAAGGTGCTGTGGTTTGAGCAGGAGAAAGATGAACGCTATCGCGCGCCAGAAGACTACCCGCGTCAGTCTATCGCCAGCGCCAGTACCCATGATCTGCCGACGCTGACCGGCTTCTGGGAGCAGGGCGATTTGGAACTGGGTGAGAAGCTGGGCCTTTATCCGGGCGATGCGGTGAAAGCGTTACATGAGCAGCGTGCCGCACAGAAGCAGGCGCTGCTGGATGCGCTGCATCAGGCGGGTGCCTTACCGGCTCGCAGCCAGAAGAAGGCGGAGAAGCTGGCTATGACGCCTGCGCTGAACCGGGCGATCCATCGCTTCCTGGCGGATACCGACAGTGCGCTGCTGGGGCTACAACCGGAGGACTGGCTCGGCATGACCACGCCGGTTAACGTGCCGGGTACGGTGGATCAGTACCCTAACTGGCGACGCAAGCTGAGCAAAACGCTGGAGGAGATCTTTGCGGACAAGGAAGTGAATGCATTGCTGAAGGTCGTGAGTCAGCAGCGTCAGTCAGGAAAGAAAGAGAATTAAGAAGGGCGCGGCAGCCGGGCTGCCGCGCTTTATCATCAGTAGAACGAGTGTTCGCCGCGCTGATGCTCGGTAATATCGCGCACGCCTTTCAGTTCCGGGAAGGCGGCCAGCAGCTCTTTCTCAATACCATCTTTCAGAGTCACGTCGATCATTGAACAGCCGTTACAGCCGCCGCCAAACTGCAGAATGGCGTAGCCCTCATCGGTAATCTCCATCAGCGACACGCGACCGCCGTGGCCAGCCAGCTGTGGGTTGATCTGCGCCTGCAGCAGATACTCAACGCGCTCAACCATGGGCGCATCATCAGAGACTTTACGCATTTTGGCATTCGGCGCTTTCAGCGTCAGCTGTGAGCCGAGATTATCCGTTACGAAGTCGATTTCCGCATCTTCCAGATACGGTTTGCTCAGCTCATCAATATACGCTGAGAGCTTTTCGAACTTCAGTTCGGTGTCAGTCGCTTCAACTGCATCGGGCGGACAGTAAGAGACGCCACATTCTGCTGTTGGCGTACCCGGGTTAATCACGAATACGCGAATCTGGGTGCCATCTTCTTGTTTGGATAGCAGTTTAGAAAAATGTTCCTGGGCAGAGTCAGTAATTCGGATCATGTCGATTGCTCAATAGTTGACTAATTTAGTTGGTTATAATACGCCCATCAATGACGCTCTACAAGGTACGGCACAGGCACCAGACCTGCACGCTGGCGGCACCCTGCGCCAGTAACAGACGACTGATTTCATCTACGGTACTGCCGGTCGTAATGACGTCATCCAGCAGGGCGATATGGCGTCCCTGCACCGCCATTTCAAGGCGGAAGGCACCGCGTAAATTGGTGCGGCGCTGCCGGGCGCTGAGCTGATGCTGTAGTGCGCCCCTTCGCCTGCGGGAAACACCTTCACGCCATTCACATCCCAGCCAGTGCGCCAGCGGAGCGGCCAGCAGTACCGTCTGATTGAAGCCGCGCTGCCAGCGTCGCCGCCGGTGCAGCGGAACCGGCAGCAGCAGATCGGGACGCGGCACCTTGCCACGCCGGTAAACATTCAGCCAGCTTAGCAAAAGCAGCCGCGCCAGCATCACCCTGAGTGCGGTTATGTGAGAAAACTTCAGCTGATTAACCCACTGGCTGAACGGCGGACAGTAGTCATTGACGCAGACCAGCGCCTGCCAGGCGGGCGGTTTAAGCTGGCAGCGGCCACAGGCGACCTCTGCTGAGCCAGCCGGCAATCCGCAGCGCGGGCAGAGCAATGGCAACGGCGGTAATCCGCGCAGGCATAAACTGCAGATGCCGTGCCGGGCTATCCGTAACGGCATCCGGCATAGCCAACACAGGGCGGGCATTGCTAGCATAGCGACCTCCTTATCAATTTCGGGATAGTAACTGATGATGTCGCTCTATTGGCACACCTGCGGGGAAGGAAAACGCGATCTTGTGCTGCTGCACGGATGGGGACTGAACGCCGAAGTCTGGCAAAGCATTATTCCGCGACTCAGCCCGCACTATCGCCTGCATCTGGTCGATCTGCCGGGTTATGGCCGCAGTCAGAATGTTGGCGCGCTGACGCTGGCGCAGATGGCAGAAGAGATACTGCCTTTGCTGCCACCGCAGGCGATTGTCGTGGGCTGGTCGCTGGGCGGACTGGTAGCAACGCAGCTGGCGCTGACAGCGCCAGAAAAGCTGGCTGCACTGATTACCGTGGCGTCGTCGCCCTGTTTCACCGCCACAGAGCGCTGGCCCGGCATTAAACCGGAGACGCTGCAGAACTTTCAGCAGATGCTCAGCAACGATTTTCAGCGCACGGTGGAGCGCTTTCTGGCGCTGCAGACGCTGGGCACCGAAACCGCGCGTGCCGATGCGCGACAGCTGAAAGAGGTGGTGCTGTCACAACCGATGCCGGAGGTGGCGGTACTGGATGGCGGTCTGGAGATTCTGCGCCAGGTCGATATGCGCGACGCGCTACCGCAGATCAGGCTGCCGTTCCTGCGACTCTACGGGGCGCTGGATGGACTGGTACCGCGCCGGATAGCCGCTGAGATAGATGAAATGTTGCCAGATTCGCCTTCGGTGGTTATCGAAAAAGCAGCGCATGCACCTTTTATTTCCCATCCTGACAACTTCTGTCAGCATATTGTTAACTTTATCAGTAATTTACCAGGATAGTGCTGCTTTATATTGGCAAAATCGCTGACAGCAGCAATACTTCTCTCTGTGAGCAAGGCCGCTGCAATTTTATGTGATTAGTCACGGAAATGACTATGCCGTTCCATACTGCCTTACGCGTTTAGCGGCTGCTTACATCTCACAATGGATCATGAATGAGGGTAAACATAATGAAGGTTTTTAAATGGGTTGTGGCTTCAATGATGATGGGCGCGATTTCATTTTCTGCGATGGCAGCGAAAGAAGTCACCAAAGAAGAAGTTAAGACAATGAACCTGCAGAAGATTGGCACCGTTAACACCACGGCGGAAACTACCTCGCCAATGGATGCTAAAAAAGTGCTGTCTAAGCTCGCTGACGAAAAAGGCGGTAAATATTACCTGGTGATCGCCGGTCGCGAACACGGTAAATTCAGCGCCACCGCTGAAGTCTACAAGTAATTAACGTAGCCACATGAACTGCCAGGCATCCAGCTTAACCGGCTGGGTGCCATCAATTTTCTCTCCGCTCACCACATCCTGCAACGTATGCGCCATCGGCAGCTGCGTCATCACTGACCGTCCACTGAGATTAAACACGCACAGCAGTCCGTCGCCGCTCTCCGGCTGATGACGGCTGAGCACCAGCACGGCATTTTCGCTGTCATACAGCGTCATCGGATTATCGGGATGGAATGCAGGCTGGCGACGACGCAGCTGTATCAACTGGCCGAGCCGGGTATAAATCTGCTGCCGCAGCCAGTCACCGCCCGCCAGCGCCGCTTCAATCTGCTGCAAATCATACTTCTGACGGTTAATCGCTCGGTTGTGTCCGGCGGCCCGCACGCCATCATAATGGTTACGACCGCCCAGAATGCTCTGGATATAGATGGCAGGCACGCCAGGAAAGACCAGCAGAATCGCATGGGCCAGCAAAAAGCGTTTCAGTCGCGTGGCGTCATCGTCAGCCTCGCTATTTAACGCATCCAGATAGGTGACGTTGATTTCATAGGGGCTGGTGGTGCCGTCGGGGTTATTTTTATAGGAGACGAGCGCGCCTTCCAGTGCCAGATCGCGCACCAGCGCCACAATCTCCACTTCAGACAAAATGCCGCGCGCCGGATTCAGCCCGATGCCATCGTGTGACGCCAGAAAGTTGAAGAAGGTGGTGTCGTTGCTGCTGAGATCCAGCGAACTGGCCCACTGCCGCAGCGCGCGCGCCGATCCGGTATGAATGGCATGCAGGACCAGCGGCGGCAGTGAAAACTGATAGACCATCTGCGCCTCATCGTGGCCGTTGCCCAGATAACTGATGTTGTCCTGATGCGGCACGTTGGTCTCGGTGATAATCACCGTGCCGGGCGCGACATGGTCGGCAATGGCGCGAAACAGCTTCACCAGCTGATGGGTTTTTTCCAGATGAATACAGCGCGTGCCGGGCGTTTTCCACATATAGCCGACCGCATCGAGACGTACATAGTCAGCGCCACGGATCAGGTAGTCGAGCAGCACGTTAACCATGCGCAGCAACACCTCAGGATTGGCAAAGTTAAGGTCGATCTGGTCGGCGCTGAAGGTGGTCCAGATAAAGCGGGTATCGCCATCGGCCATCTTAAACGGCGTCAGCAGCGGCGAAGTGCGCGGTCGCGTGACGGCACTGAGATCGGTAGCGGGCGGCATGCTGATAAAGAAATCGTCCCAGCCAGGATCCTGCGCCAGAAAGTGGCGGAACCAGGCGCTCTGCGACGACATGTGGTTGCAGACGAAGTCAAACATCAGACGGGTTTCCTGATGCAGGCGCGCAATGTCCTGCCAGTCGCCGCACTGCGGATCGACCTGATGGTAATCAATCACCGAAAATCCATCATCGGACGACCAGGGGAAAAAGGGCAGCAGGTGAACCAGCGGAAATGTGGATTGCAGATGCTGCTGGTAGAAACGGGAGAAGGTGCTGAGTGTGGGTTTACCGGCTTCACGAAACTGATCGGCGTAGGTGATCAGCACCACATCCTGTTCATCCCAGTGTGCCTTACGGGGCAGCTTAATCGCCTCGCGGGCGGTAGCGATGTCAGCCTGCAGGCGCGCAAAGGTCGCCTCCGGGAATGTGCCAGCATAAATCTTCTCAATCAGATCGGTGATCGTTTCCATTGTGAATTGGGTGCCACAGCAGGTGTTGTTTTTATGACAGGCGTCTTTTCAGCGTAGCGCGATGGCGGGGATTTTCAACCGGGGAGAAGGGTGAGAAAGGGGGGCCAGATGATGGCCCCCTGAAAAGCTTAGCGTTTTTTACCGAATGCCGCGGCCAGTGCATCACCCATCGCGCTGTTACCCGCAGATGTGCTGACCGGACGTGGACGGCCTTTACCGGCGGCCGGACGTTTCTCTTCGCGCGGGGCGGCATTCTTTGCGCCGCCACGTGCATTGCCTTCGCCTGGCTGCTCATCAAGACGCATGGTCAGGGCAATACGTTTACGCTGGAGATCGACTTCCATCACTTTCACTTTGACGATATCACCCGCTTTTACCACCTGATGTGGATCTTCCACAAAGCGGTCTGAAAGCGACGAGATATGGACCAGGCCATCCTGATGCACGCCGATATCCACAAACGCACCGAAGTTAGTGACGTTGGTGACGGCACCTTCGAGGATCATGCCTGGCGTCAGATCGTTCAGCGTTTCCACGCCTTCCGCGAACTGCGCGGTTTTGAACTCAGGACGGGGATCGCGGCCCGGCTTCTCCAGCTCTTTCATGATGTCGGTAACAGTCGGCAGACCAAAACGTTCATCAATGAAATCGCGGGCGCTGAGGTTACGCAGGCTGCCCGCGTTGCCCATCAGATCGCTCAGTGCCTGCTCGGTGGCGGCCAGAATACGCTCCACGACCGGGTAGGCTTCCGGGTGGACGGTCGAGGCATCCAGCGGGTTATCGCCGTGGTTGATGCGCAGGAAGCCCGCACACTGCTCAAAGGCTTTTGGCCCAAGACGGCTCACTTTCAGCAGCTGCTGGCGATTCTGGAAGCGGCCGTTCTCATCACGCCAGCCGACAATGTTCTGCGCCATCATGCGCGTCAGGCCCGCGACGCGGGTCAGCAGCGGCACCGAGGCGGTGTTAAGGTCAACGCCGACGGCATTTACGCAATCCTCTACTACGGCGTCGAGTTTCTTTGCCAGCTGGCTCTGACTGACGTCATGCTGATACTGACCGACACCGATCGATTTCGGGTCTATTTTCACCAGCTCAGCCAGTGGATCCTGCAGACGGCGGGCAATCGACACCGCGCCGCGCAGCGAAACATCAAGATCCGGAAATTCCAGCGCCGCCAGTTCAGAGGCAGAGTAGACCGATGCGCCAGCTTCACTGACAATCACTTTCTGTGCCGTGACCTGTGGAAACTGCTGCTGCAGATCCAGGAAGAAGCGCTCTGTTTCACGGGAAGCGGTGCCGTTGCCAATTGCCACCAGCTCGACCTGATGCTTAATGCAGAGCGCGGCAACAGCGGCAGCCGCTTTGGCGGTCTGTCCGGTGTGTGGATAAACGGTATCGGTCGCCACGAGTTTACCGGTGGCATCGACCACAGCGACTTTAACGCCGGTACGCAGGCCGGGATCCAGCCCCATGGTGGCACGCATCCCCGCCGGCGCTGCCATCAGCAGGTCGTGCAGGTTGCGGGCAAAAACGTTGATCGCTTCATCTTCTGCACGCTCACGCACCGTACCCATCAGTTCGGTTTCCAGATGCAGCATCACCTTGATGCGCCACGTCCAGCTCACGACGGCTTTACGCCAGCTATCGGCAGGGGCGTTATTCAGGCGCAGATTCAGGTGCTCAGCAATCAGGGTTTCGCCGTGGCTTTCACGCGGTGCTTCATCAAACTGCGGATCGGCATTCAGCGAGAGTTGCAGCACGCCTTCGTTGCGGCCACGCAGCATCGCCAGCGCACGGTGCGACGGCACGGTGCTCAGCGCTTCATGATGATCAAAGTAGTCACGGAACTTCGCGCCCGCTTCCTCTTTGCCTTCCACTACGCGTGAGACCAGGTGGGCATTTTTCCACAGGTAGTTACGCACTTTGGCCAGCAGCGCGGCATCCTCGGCGAAACGCTCCATCAGAATGTAGCGGGCACCATCCAGCGCAGCACGGACGTCGGCGACGCCTTTGTCAGCATCGACATACTGCTCAGCCAGCTGCTCCGGGATGTGCGACGGATCCTGCCACAGTGTGTCCGCCAGCGGTTCCAGACCGGCTTCAATCGCGATCTGTCCACGCGTGCGGCGTTTCTGTTTGTAGGGCAGGTAGAGGTCTTCAAGCTCGGTTTTGCTGAGGGTGGTATTGATGGCGTGGGCGAGGTCGTCAGTCAGTTTTCCCTGATCGTCAATCGACTTCAGAATCGACTGGCGTCGCTCTTCAAGTTCACGCAGATAGCTGAGGCGGGTTTCCAGCTGGCGGAGTTGGGTATCATCCAGGCCGCCGGTGACCTCTTTACGATAGCGTGCGATAAACGGCACGGTATTCCCTTCATCTAACAGGCGAACGGCAGCGTCAACCTGCTCTGGTCGCGCCTGTAGCTCACTGGCAATTATCTGGCTCAGAACTTTCATCATCAGGACTGTCTTGCTTTCCGGGTTGAGAAATAGCCGACAGTTATACGGATTGATGGTCAAAATTGCCAGAGACGCGGGCGGCTTTCAGCGATAATCTGAATCGTTATTGCGGGTAGTCAATCGCGTTGACATACCACAGTGCCGGACCCAGTGGCGTCTCAACGGTGGCGGCATCGCCGACCTCTTTTTTCAGCAGCGCCCGCGCCATCGGCGAGTCGATAGAGATGTAATCTTTGCGGCCAAAAATCTCATCGTAGCCCACAATGCGGAAGCGTTTGAGGTCGCCCTCATCGTTCTCAATTTCCACCCAGGCACCAAAGAAGACTTTGCCATCCTGCTGGGGGGAATAGTCAACAATACGCAGCTGTTCAAGACTTTTGGTCAGGTAGCGAACGCGGCGGTCAATTTCACGCAGCCGTTTTTTGTTGTACTGATAATCGGCATTTTCACTGCGATCGCCAAGACTGGCAGCCCAGGTGACTTTTTTCGTCACTTCCGGTCGCTCTTCACGCCATAAATAGTCGAGTTCCGCTTTCAGCTTATCGAAGCCTTCGCGGGTAATAAGTCGGGTTTTCATGCTATACCGGCCACAGTGATCTCAGGAGCGACAGTGTAAGGCAAAGAGGGCGCGGCAAAAAAGAGTCGGGGAAAGGGTTTTTAAAGGCTAAAAACCCACGTTGATTTCCCCGGCGGCGAAAGGGTTGGTGCTGTGATTCAAAATCAAACCAGTAATCTGAAGCCAGTAGATGCTTAAACTTATTTTCCGGCGTGAGTCGCCGTGGTGGTCGAGGTGCCGGTGCTGTGACCGTCACCACCGCCGCCGCCCATGGTGGCCAGCGCAACGCCCAGCAGGGCTGCGACTGCACCCACACCGATGGCGTCAGAGTTACCTTTTGCAGTCGTTGTCGCTGCTGCACCGGCGGCTTCACCGGTTGCTGTGGCAGCATAACCTGGGCTGACGCTGCCTAATGCCAGCGCGCTCAGCAGTAAAATTGTTTTTTTCATTGTGTATTCCCCGTTGAGACATCGAATGTTGCCAGAGCAGTCTGGTTCAAAACGAGAGGGGCGAAAAGTTGGCTTTACTGATTGATTTAAAGGGCTTTAATTTAAACTGGCCTTGCTGAGAGGGCCGCTGAAACTAATCCGAGAGGAGCGTGGGGCGTTAGGCAGGTTTACTGGAATATTATGCTGCCGCTTCGCTGTTGAGGTAGATTATCTGGAGCTTATCTACAATGATGGCTGATCATTAAGTCAAATTATCTGCTAACTCACTGAATTGATTCATTGATTAAAAACTGGCTCGCTTCTGACGCCAGCGATACAGAGAAACAGGGCCTTTTTTTCAGATTTGCCGTATCAGGGGCCGGGCAGGGGCAAATGGGTTAAAACAGGCCCGAAATCATCTTAATTCAAATATAAGCTCCTGTTTAATATGCTTTGTAACAATTTTGGCTAGAATATAAACCATTAATGACTGTCACTATAAGGCATCTTTTTTTAACAATGTTGGCTCAGGCAATAGCGCCTTTGGGAGTTGAAAATGCAAGAGAACTACAAAATTCTGGTCGTCGATGATGATATGCGTCTGCGTGCACTGCTTGAACGCTATCTCACCGAGCAGGGCTTTCAGGTGCGCAGTGTCGCTAATGCCGAGCAGATGGATCGTCTGTTAACCCGTGAATCCTTTCATCTGATGGTGCTCGATCTGATGTTGCCGGGCGAAGATGGCCTCTCTATCTGCCGTCGTCTGCGCAGTCAGAGCAACCCGATGCCCATTATCATGGTGACCGCCAAGGGCGAAGAGGTGGACCGTATCGTGGGGCTGGAGATCGGCGCTGACGACTACATTCCCAAGCCTTTCAACCCGCGTGAGCTGCTGGCGCGTATCCGCGCGGTGCTGCGCCGTCAGGCCAACGAACTGCCAGGCGCACCGTCGCAGGAAGAGGCGATTATCGCCTTCGGTAAATTCAAACTTAACCTCGGCACCCGCGAGATGTTCCGTGAAGATGAGCCGATGCCGCTGACCAGCGGTGAGTTTGCCGTGCTGAAAGCGCTGGTCAGCCACCCGCGTGAGCCGCTGTCCCGTGACAAACTGATGAACCTGGCGCGTGGCCGTGAATACAGTGCCATGGAACGTTCGATCGATGTCCAGATCTCCCGCCTGCGTCGCATGGTGGAAGAGGATCCTGCGCATCCGCGTTATATTCAGACCGTCTGGGGTCTGGGCTACGTCTTTGTGCCGGACGGCAGTAAAGCATGAAGCGACTGCGCTTCTCGCCACGGAGTTCGTTTGCCCGCACCCTGCTGCTGATCGTTACCCTGCTGTTCGTCAGCCTGGTCACGACCTATCTGGTGGTGCTGAACTTCGCCATTCTTCCCAGCCTGCAACAGTTCAATAAGGTGCTCGCTTACGAAGTTCGTATGCTGATGACCGACCGGTTGCAGCTGGAAGATGGCACGCAGCTGGAAGTGCCCCCGGCGTTTCGCCGGGAAATCTACCGCGAACTGGGGATCTCGCTCTACACCAATGCAGCAGCAGAGGAGAGCGGATTGCGCTGGGCGCAGCATTATGAATTCCTGAGCGAGCAGATGGGGCAGCAGCTCGGCGGTCCGACCGATGTCCGGGTTGAGGTGAACAAAAACTCGCCGGTAGTCTGGCTGAAAACCTGGCTGTCGCCCGACATCTGGGTGCGGGTGCCACTGACAGAGATTCATCAGGGCGACTTCTCACCGCTGTTCCGCTATACCCTGGCGATTATGCTGCTGGCGATTGGCGGTGCCTGGCTGTTTATCCGCATCCAGAACCGACCGCTGGTGGATCTGGAGCACGCCGCTCTGCAGGTGGGACGCGGGATTATTCCGCCGCCGCTGCGTGAGTATGGCGCGTCAGAAGTGCGATCGGTAACGCGTGCCTTTAATCAGATGGCGGCCGGGGTGAAGCAGCTGGCGGATGACCGCACGCTGTTAATGGCGGGCGTCAGCCACGATTTGCGTACGCCGCTGACCCGTATTCGTCTCGCCACCGAGATGATGAGCGAGCAGGATGGCTATCTGGCCGAATCGATTAATAAAGATATCGAAGAGTGCAACGCCATCATCGAACAGTTCATCGACTACCTGCGCACCGGTCAGGAGATGCAGACCGAGCGCGCCGACCTCAACAGCGTGCTGGGTGAGGTAGTTGCGGCGGAAAGTGGCTACGAGCGTGAAATCGAAAATGCGGTGATGCCGGAAGAGTTAATGCTGGATATCAACCCGCTGTCGATTAAGCGCGCGCTGGCTAACCTGGTGGTCAACGCCGCACGCTACGGCAATGGCTGGATCAAGGTCAGCAGCGGACGGGAACTGCATCGCGCCTGGTTCCAGGTGGAAGATGATGGCCCTGGCATCAAGCCGGATCAGCTGGCGCATCTGTTCCAGCCGTTTGTGCGGGGCGACAGCGCCCGCAGCACCAGCGGAACCGGTCTCGGTCTGGCAATTGTACAGCGGATTATCGATGCCCATCAGGGCTCGCTGGAGATTGGCGAAAGCGAACGCGGCGGGTTACGTATTCGTGCCTGGTTGCCGTTAGTGGAAACGATGGCGCTGAGCCACAACAATGGCAGCAACAGCATCTCAAACTGATAAACGCGGCGCGGCAGTATCACTGCCGCGCCGGTTCTGTTAGCGTTGCGGGCCGGCTTTCACCAGCGCAGCACCTGCGGCGTTATCTGTATACTTGTCGAAGTTATCAATAAAGCGCTGTGCCAGACCTTCGGCGGCAGCGGTCCACTTCTCTTCACTTTCCCAGCTACGACGCGGATCGAGTGTGTCACTGTCCAGCTCGCCCAGCGCAACCGGCATCTGCAGATTAAAGATTGGCAGCGTTTCTGTCGGTGCATCATCCAGCTCACCCGCCAGGATTGCATTGATAATGGCGCGGGTATTCTTCAGTGAGATGCGTTTGCCACTGCCGTTCCAGCCGGTATTGACCAGGTAAGCCTGGGCACCGGACGCCTCCATCCGCTTCACCAGCACTTCAGCGTACTGCGTCGGATGCAGCGTCAGGAATGCCGCGCCAAAACAGGCGGAGAAGGTCGGGGTCGGCGCCGTCACGCCACGCTCGGTGCCGGCCAGTTTGGCGGTGAAGCCTGACAGGAAATGATACTGCGTCTGCTCCGGGGTCAGGCGTGAAACCGGTGGCAGCACGCCAAACGCATCGGCGGTCAGGAAAATCACCTTCTTCGCGTGGCCCGCTTTTGAGACCGGCTGCACGATATTGTCGATGTGATTAATCGGATAGGAGACGCGGGTGTTCTCTGTTTTGCTGCCGTCGGCGTAATCAACACTGCCATCTTCGCGCACTACCACGTTTTCCAGCAGCGCATTGCGGCGAATGGCGCGGTAGATCTCCGGCTCAGCCTGCTCAGAAAGGTTGATGGTTTTGGCGTAGCAACCGCCTTCGAAGTTAAACACGCCATCATCGTCCCAGCCGTGCTCATCATCGCCGATCAACTGGCGGTCAGGATCGGTGGAGAGTGTGGTTTTGCCGGTGCCGGAGAGACCGAAGAAGACCGCCACATCACCTGCTTTACCGACGTTAGCTGAACAGTGCATTGAGGCGATGCCTTTCAGCGGCAGCAGGTAGTTCATGATGGCGAACAGACCTTTCTTCATCTCGCCACCGTACCAGGTGCCGCCAATCAGCTGCATGCGTTCCGTCAGATTGAAGGCAACAAAGTTCTCCGAGTGCAGACCCTGCGCCTGCCAGTCCGGATTGGTGCATTTGGCTCCGTTCATCACCACAAAGTCAGGCGTGAAGTCGGCCAGCTCAGCGTCTGTAGGCTGAATAAACATGTTTTTCACGAAGTGCGCCTGCCAGGCCACCTCGGTGACAAAACGAACGCTCAGACGTGAATCGGCATTGGCACCGCAGAAGGCATCCACCACAAACAGACGCTTGCCGGAAAGCTGGCGGGTAACGCAGCTTTTCAGTGCGTTCCAGGTCTCCTGTGACAGAGGCTGATTGTCGTTTTTGCCGGTGCCCTGGTCGTTCCACCACAGGGTATCGCGCGTGGTGTCGTCACGCACAATGTACTTATCCTTTGGCGATCGCCCGGTGAAAATTCCGGTGTCTACTGCAATCGCGCCGCTCTGCGTCAGGGTGCCACGAGCAAAACCTTCGAGGTCCGGGCGCGTCTCTTCCTGAAATAGCGTGTCGAAATCAGGGTTGTAAACCACTTCCGTGGTATCCACGATGCCCAAAGCGGCAAGGTCTTGCGAGGTCAGGCCGTTAACGCGCATTTTACTGCTCCTTAAATCGGTGTCTGTTCTGCAAAGCAGAGATAGGTTGGGATCGTGCCACCGGCTGTTGTATCGGGTGCGGTGAATCACTGACGGTTTACTGCGCGTCGTTACGACAGCCTGCAAAGCTAACCGGGCTATTCAGGGCATCTGCCCCTGGCTTCCGGGCGTTTGCACGATCGCGCGCAGTTTACTCTTCTGCGTTAAGGGAAAAAGGGCAGTGATCTAAAAATGCGACTCAGGGCGCGTTAAGGCCATGTTTCGAACGTTTAAAAGATGTTATGAAAGTAAAAAAAGATAATTTGTCTGAAAAATTATGGGGATAGGCTGGGGGAGAAGAGAAGGGGCGGCAGACGCCGCCCGATTAATCAGTGCAGTCGGTCGTTATTCTCATGGGAGTGGCTGCGGATAGCGGCAATGTCTACTGCGTCAAACACATAGTTTGAGCCGCAATAGTCGCAGTGCATGTCAATTTTGCCATCTTCCGCGATGATCTCATCCACTTCTTCCTGCGGCAGCGTAGTCAGCACTTCGCCACATCGTTCACGCGAGCAGGTGCACTTGTAGATCACCGGTTGCGGATCGTAGAGGGTAACCTCTTCCTGATGGTAGAGACGCCACAGCGCTTCATTGGCAGGCAGATCGATCAGCTCTTCCGTTTTGATGGTTTCGGTCAGTGTCGCCAGGTGTTCGAAGACCTCTTTCTCTGTATCCTGCGCAGGCAGTACCTGCAACAGAATACCGGCAGCGCCTTTGTCGCTGGTGCGGATAAACAGGCGCGTGGGTAACTGCTCTGAGCGCATGAAGTAATCTTCCAGGCACGCTGCCAGGGTGTCACCTTCCAGCCCGACCACGCCCTGATAACGCTCACCCTTTTCAGGGGAGATGGTGATCACCAGATAGCCATTGCCGACCATGCTTTTCAGGGTGCTGTCGTCCGCGATGTCGCCTTTGATACGTGCGACGCCGCGCAGCTCCTGATTATTGTTACCGTTGATCACCGCCAGCGACAGCGGACCGTCACCCTGTAACTGCACGGTGATTTCGCCATCAAACTTCAGCGTAGCGGTCAGCAGGCTGGTGGCGACCAGCATCTCACCCAACAGCGTTTTAACCGGTGCCGGATAGTCGTGGTTCTTCACGGTTTCACGCCAGGTGTCAGAGACGTTCACCAGCTCGCCGCGCACGGCGGCATTTTCAAACAGATAACGGTGCAGTTGATCCTGGACTGACATATTTTTTTCTCTCACTGGAACGGGGCGATGGTGCGTCAGCGAAGACGGCGTTATTCATCGCCCGATAATTTAAACTTCATCAAATCGCGACGCTCTTTTTTGTCAGGTCGCCGATCGGGATGGGGCATAGTCAGCGCATTCATCTTGCGCGCCTGCGCCATTTTTTCGCGTTTTTCAATGCTGGCATCGGTTTCGTGATAGAGCTGTTGGGCTTCGCTGGCGGGACGGCGCTGCGCGGTGATACCCGCTACCACCACGGTACGTTCATCATTGCCCTGACGCAGTGTCAGTTCCGCATTCAGCTCTACCACTTTGCCGGGTTTGCTGCGCTGGCCGTTGTAATGCACCTTGCCGCCTTCAATCATTTCCCGCGCCATCGCCCGGGTTTTGTAGAAGCGCGCCGCCCACAGCCACTTGTCGAGGCGAACCTCTTCGCTGCTTTTCTCTTTCATTGCTGCTCCTGACTCAGATCAGCGTCCGGTAATCGTCCGTGGCGCGGTGACGCTGAAAGATTTGTTCAGGACGACCCGAATCGGGATTCTTAACGCCTAAACACCAGCCGATGCCCCATAACGTTGCAGCATCCAGAATCACTTCGCTATCGTCGATAAACAGCGTGCGCGGCGCAGAAAAGCCGGTGTGCTGTTGTACCGCGTGCCATAAACGCGGGTCTTCTTTCGGATACCCAAAGGTATGGGTGGAAAGTAATAAATCAAGGTGCGGCGCTAAACCTGTCTGCGCCAGTTTGACGTCCAGATTGTAAGGATGCGCGTTGGTCAGCAGAATCGTGGACTTTCCGGCGCGACGCAGGGCCTGCAAAAAAGGCAGCGTATCGTCACGCAGTGCGATCCGGCTGCGCATCGCCCAGGTCATGGCACGGATGTCCAGCGACAGCGCCTCTGCCCAGTAATCCAGACAATACCAGTTTAGCGTATGGGCGACGGCCTGATACTTTTCCGTGATGATCGCGTCGGCTTCTGCACGGGTGATGTCGCGTTGCTGGCTGAGCTGTTCAGGGACATGCTCCAGCCAGAAGTGGCGATCAAATGCCAGATCCAGCAGCGTGCCATCCATGTCGAGCAGCACGGTATCAATCTCAGACCAGTTGAGCATCGTCGTGTCAGACCCTCTAAAAAACCGGGCGACAGGGTAGCACAGAAGGGCAGGGCTCAGAATATCGAGCGCACGCTCTGCAAAGTGCCGAGGTTATGGTTGAAACACTTGTCGTAGTATTGCTGGATATCGATCATGCGCTGGCGATTACGGTGCATGCGGCGCAGCGCCAGCAGCCCGTTGATTACGCCGCAGGTCAGCAGCACCAGCAGCAGCAATACGGTGCCGAGATAGCGCCACTGCGCCATGGCGTCCGGTTCATTGTGCAGCATGATGTGACGTGTGCCGTTGGCATCGGTAGAAATGCCAGTAATGATGCCGCTGGCGCTGAACGGCGTGTGCAGCAACATGGCAGAGATACGTTGCAGCTCGCGCCACTGAGAGGGCGGATCGAGATCAAACAGTGACACGGTGGGCTGTGGCTGATTCACCAGCTGGCGACCCTCGTCGCTGACGATCAGGAATCCCCCTGGCGGCGGGCTGTTGAGATTTTCTGCCGCACGACGGGTTTCGCGGAAAAAGAAGGTTGAGGTAGCGGTATTGACCAGATTTTCCAGCGCTTCCGCGCTCACTGGCCGCAGGAGCACATTCATGCCGTTAAGTTGGCCGGAATCTGCCCGGCGCATCAGCGCTTCCCAGTCTTTGGCATTGCCCAGGTTCACCAGCGCATTTTTCAGGCGCATACAGTCCTGCGGCTGATTGCAGAGATCCTGCGTTTTCATCACCAGATCAGAAAAATCATCCAGCAGGATCATGCCGGACTTCTGAATCGCGGACGCCAGTTGTGGATTGAGTTTGGGATCGGTATTGGTTTCCGGATGCAGCTGCTTTGTCGTGGTATCCAGCAGCGCCGCGGCTTTGTCGATGATGTCCGATTGTGGCTGCGGCAATGGCGTGGCGTTATTCCAGTAGACCGCCGAGCAGTCAAACGGCATATAGGCGTAACTGCGGTTGCTCTGGTAGTTGTCCGGCACGGAACACATGCCGGTACCACTCACTTTAAGGTTGTCGCCAATATTCAGCGGCACGCTGCTGAGTTTATCGACGCTGTTGACCTCCAGACTGTCGGTGCCTCTGGCCCAGGCCAGACTGAGCTTAATCGGCATACCAAGCGGGATCCAGGTAACCAGCATGGTCAGCACCATCAGCGAACCACAGGCCAGCACCACGTTTTTCCGCCAGCGCTGGATAGGGAAGTTTTTGACTTCATCCTGCAGCGACAGGAAACGTCCCTGACGCACCACCTGGCGGTTGAGGTAAATTTCGACATCCGTCACCTGACCAAGATCGTGTGCCACATAGGGCTGCCAGTGCGGGGGATAGGCCAGGTCAATAATCCCCAGCGTAATGTTGCTCTGCTCCTGATTCGATTCGCTGAACAGGCCCCAGCGCTTTGGCGCGCCGCGCAGGCAATGGATATCACGCAGTCCGCGCTCACCGGGAATGCGATAGAGCAGCCACAGACTGGCCGCGATCGTGACTGCGCCCGTCAGTACCAGCCAGATCATCAGTGTGGTGGGCACTAACAGGCTGAAGAAGAAGAGTAAGAAGGCAAGGGAGATCATCACCGCTTCACGCGTGCCGTCTGGCCGTGACAGCTGATACTCTTCCGCTGTCTCTTTGCGCACCTGCAGCAGTTCGACATTTTCCGTTTCTGCTTTGCGGATAGAGGCGTTGGTCGACACCGGGCGCATCAGTGTTGGCAGCGATTGCTGGTCGACCGCGTAATCCACCAACGAGTGGCCGTTCAGTGAGATCACCAGCGGAATGGACTGTGTGCGGATTAACTCAACGTAGTTTTCGTCGGTGATGTACTGTTCCCACAGCGGCGGCAGATGAACTTCAACTTCATCCAGGTAGTAGCGCCATTTATGGGGATCGTCAGTCGAGAGGCCATAGCGGGTAATGGCGCGGGTAACCGGATAGACATTGTTGCTCTGCGCCGTGAGTGTCAGACGTTCAGGCGCGCTGCGCTTATCGGTAGTCAGCGTGGTACGGGGCTGCTTTTCCAGCGCGGCGACATATTTATCGACCGCCTCACGCTCCTGGGCAGAAAGTTTACGGCAGGGCGGACTGATGAATGGCAGCGGTTTCGCCAACGGCGGGCGATGCCGCATAGCGTACCAGAACCCAATACCTGCCAGGATTGAACAGGTCAGCACTATGGCCAGTATCATAAAGATTGTGCTCATGCTCTGCTCAATTCAGCCAAAATGCTGCCTTCACTTTAAACTTTCGCCTCCGGTTATGCTCACTATAAAAGAGGCATTCCGGAAGATTATATAACCCTGAGGAGTCAGACACCCGATGAAATAGTGCCAGCGTATATCTTATTGGCATTTGTTAAACCCTGCCTTGTCCGAATGGTAACTGGCACAAACTGGATTAAATATCGGTATTATCTGAAACTTATCGCAGCATATTGACTAATGCAAATTTAGTCTTAACTGATAACCAAAGGCTGTTATTCAATCGCTGTAATCTATGCAACGATAACGTCATTGCCTGACTGTCGCACAATTGCCCGTGGTTAGGTATGCTAATTCGCTCCAGATAGCCGACGCAGAATAATTTGAGGCTGATATGAAAATTCCAAAAAAACCCGACATCCTCAATATCACCGCCGTGGCACGTTCACGGTTATTCACTATTGAGTCGGTCGATCTGGCTTTCAGCAATGGGGCGCATCGCGTTTATGAGCGGATGAAGCCCTCTGAGCGTGAAGCGGTAATGATTGTGCCGATTATTGATGACCATCTGATCCTGATTCAGGAGTATGCCGTCGGACTGGAAACCTACGAGCTGGGTTTTCCGAAAGGGCTGATTGATGCCGGTGAAACCGTCAATGAAGCGGCGGTGCGCGAACTGAAAGAAGAGGTGGGTTTTGGTGCCGAACAGCTGACCACGCTGGGCAAGCTCACCATGGCTCCTTCCTATTTTTCCAGCAAGATGAATATTGTGATAGCGGAAGGTCTCTACGCTGAAAAGCTGGAAGGCGATGAGCCGGAGCCGTTGATTGTCCACCGCTGGCCGCTGAGCGATATGCTGTCGCTGCTGGACGAACCCGATTTCCGCGAAGCACGTAATGTCAGTGCGCTGTTTATGGCGCGCGAATGGCTGGTGAAACAGGGGCGGCTGAATTACTGAAGCGTAACGGCTGAGAAAAGAAACGCGCCTGCTACAGGCGCGTTTTTGCTTTATTCAGCAGTAACTTTTTCCTGTAAGGACGATGATCGCTTTAAGAGTGGCGCGGTCAGCAGGTAAATGACGCACGCGACAAGCATTGAATTAAGCACCGGTACGCCGCGCTCAACCAGCAAACCCGTGGCTGTACCTGCGACGCTAGCGATCAGCGCGGGCCAGCCAATAAGCTGAGAGGTTGCCGGTAAGGCACCGCTGGTACGGCTGAGCGCCAGCGTCTTTCGGTCAGTTTTCAGTACGTAGTAGTCAACGATCATTACGCCCAGTATCGGCGGGAAGATGACGCCCAGCAGTTCCAGAAAATCGACAAAGCGATCGAGAATGCCGAACACTGAACAGAGTGTGCCGAGCAGCCCCAGCAGCAGCGTAATCACCTGATAGCGAGGTTTATAGCCAGTCACGCCTTCAATCGCGTTAGCGATGCCCAGCGTGGATGAATAGAGATTCAGGTCATTGATGCGCAGGGTAGAAAAAACGACAGCCAGCAAACCCAGTGAACTGGTGGTTTGCGTAATAATCGCGATGATATCTGAGGTCTGCAATTCTCTGGCAATAAGAATCGCTACGCCATTGACCCCATATTCGCCCGCCAGAATGGTCAGCAGCGTAATGGCAAACACATCTTTGCCGTGACGTGAAAAACGCGTCAGGTCAGGCGTCATCAGGCTGGCCAGGATAGCACCACCAATCACCATGGTCATCGCGGCACTTATGGTAATGGCCTGGCTGGCGATAACCGGCGGTATATTCTGGCCAGACTGGCCGTGAAATGCGTGCCAGAAAATCCAGCCGACCAGCGCGATGAAAAGCGGAACCGCAATGCGTGCGGTAAAGCGCAGCGCCTTAAAGCCAAAAGTAACCAGTAACGTCAACACGGTACCTGAGAGTGCGGCCGACTCTGCAAAGCTGAGCTTGCCATTCAGGGCATAGCTCAGCGATCGGGCAAACACCGCGTTCTGAATGCCGAACCACCCCAGCAGGCTGACCGCGACCAGTAGGCCAATCAGCACAGAGCCGTGGCGACCAAAACCACACCATCGCGCCAGCAAGCTCCCCGGCAGTCCCTCGCGCATTCCTGCATAGCCGAGCGCAAAGGTCAGCACGCCAAACAGCAGGCTGGCCAGCGTGATTGCGGTAAACGCCTCTGCCAGCGTCATGCTGTTGCCCAGAACCGCGCCGAGCATAAACTGATCCAGCGCAGTCAGCATACCCATATGCACAATAGCGACGCTCAGCAGTGAGAGTCTTTTATTTGCCGGGACAGGGCTCAGTGGATAATCATCAAATTTACTCACGACATGGTTTCCTTACCGTTTATATATAAACAACGCCTGTGCTGAGAAACCGCTCTGGCAGATAATTCTCCAGTGACTCCGCACGGCAGTAGCTTTCAAATTGTTGTAGCGAATGCACACCCGCTTTTTGATACAGCGTGGTGATGCGGTTACCGACAGTTTTTACGCTGAGGTTATAGATGCGGGCGATCTCTTTTGCGCTGAAGCGCCGTAGCAGCAGAAAAATGACATCCAGCTCGGCGGGGGTAAACAGGGCATGTTCCAGACGCGTCGTCAGTACAGAGGATTTTCTGGGATCGATAAAGCTCATTGCCGTAAGGTTATCAACCGGACGAGCATTCCAGATGCAGCCCAGCCACTGATTTCGATTGTCGAAAACAGGGTATTTTTCACTGATAAACGGGGTGAGATAATTGTTGCCATACCAGTAATGGGTTTCAATCACGGCTACGCAACGGTTATTCAATTTTACCTGTTGATCGTGATTGCAGAATTCATCGGCGCAATCACTCCAGCGCGTGGGAAACTCACTGTCTCTTTTTCCCTCTAATAAATAACTTTTAGGCGTAGCAGTATACAATTTTGCAGCTTCATTCATATAAAGATGCTGCGATGCAGCATTCTTAAAACCCCAGGGCGTTGGTAATAAATCCATGGTGGTGGCGAATGCAGAAATGAATTCATCGATACTACGGTATGGGCTGTCCATGGCGCCTCGCTGAAAGCGTTCAGATTATAATCTTTTTGCCAGATAATAACGTGCGTAGCGCTGCGCATAGCCATCCTGTTCGCCATAAACACGATAACCCAGCTTTTCGTAGAAACCACGCGCCTGAAAACTTAACGTGTCAACGACGGACATATGGCAGCCTCGATTGCGCGCTTCCTCTTCTGCCCTCTGCATCAGCTGACGTCCGGTGCCATGCAGGCGCCAGGCATCATCTATCCAGAGGTAATGAATATCCAGCGTGCCGCACCAGGTATGAGCTAACAGGCCACCCTGGATATTTTGCTGATCGTCATACAGGATAACATTCAGCGTTTTCATGTTGATGTCAGCAAAGCGTCCATTATGCTGCCAGAGTTGCTGAATAATATATTCTTCGGTTTTGGGGTCTTGCGTATGGCCCACTTTAATTTCCATATACAAAAATATCCTTAGGTGATTAAATCAAATTAGAGGGTTTCGGGCTTTCCATTCTTATCATGATGATAAGCGATGCGCAAGAGTTAATATCCCTCCTGTTATTGATCGTAATTAACAGTACGCTGGCAACCGTTGTTTATTTGATATACCAATAATTATATTTGCTGGCACCAGGGAAGACTAAGCTAATCATAGCGATATAATAACTATATTATTTTTTTCGGTTCACTTACCGAATCGCTTAATACACATTGCTTTATATTGTCAGACTCAATTAATGCCGATCGCTCAGAGTGATCGGCATTTTTCTCAGCAACAGATGATGCTCTCTTCGGTTTTTACCTTTCTTTTTTCCGCCCCGACTGACTGAGCCGCGCAGGTACGAAAAGCATCACCTGTTTCGTCAGGATAAACGGGCCGATAAAAAAGGCTGGTCACCTTACAGTGACCAGCCTCAGACATTTCAATTGATGGATATCACATCAGAACAGCTCGTGACTCTCGCCGTTATCCATAATCGTCGTACCCACATCATGCACCGAATATTCGGTTGGCTGGGTGCCATTGATGAAGTACTCCTGACGGGTGTTGCCACCGCCATTGGCCAGCTTGCCGGTGCTGCGGTCGATAGTCACTGTGACCACGCCATCCGGCGGGGTTAACGGCTGTACCGGCACACCGTCCAGCGCGCTCTTCATGTACTCATCCCATGCCGGTTGTGCACTCTTCGCACCGCCTTCATAGCCCGAAATCTGATCGGGAATGGCACCGGAGAGCGTGCTGCGGCCCAGATTGCGGCGCGCATCATCAAAACCGATCCAGACTGACGTCACCACGCCAGGGCCGTAACCTGAGAACCAGGCGTCTTTCGAGCTGTTGGTGGTACCGGTTTTGCCGCCGATATCATTACGCTTGAGGTCACGCCCGGCACGCCAGCCGGTTCCCATCCAGCCCGGTTCGCCAAAGATATTACTGTTCAGCGCGCTCTTAATCAGGAAGGTGAGTGGGGTATTGATCACGTGCGGCGCATATTGCTGCTCACCCTGCTGTGCCTGCGCCGGAACCTGCTCCAGTTCAGGCTGAGGAACCGCCTGATTCTGGTTGTTATTTGAGGCAGCAACGTTCTCGACGCTCTCTTCATTCAACGCCAGCGCTTTTTTGGTCTCACCGTAGATGACCGGCAGATTGCACTGTGGACAGGCGATCTTCGGTTTCTCTTCAAATACGGTGCCGCCCTGTTCGTTCTCAATTTTGGTAATGAAGTAAGGATCGACCAGGAAGCCGCCATTCGCCATCACGGAGTAGCCACGTACCACCTGTAACGGTGTGAATGAGGCCGCACCCAATGCCAGCGACTCGGTGTGCACAATGTTCTGAGCCGGGAAACCAAAGCGCTGCAGATACTCTGCGGCATAGTCCACGCCCATCGCACGCATCGCACGTACCATGACGACGTTTTTCGACTGGCCAAGCCCCTGACGCAGACGAATCGGACCATCATACGTCGGCGGTGAGTTTTTCGGACGCCAGTCCGCACCGGCACCCGCATCCCAGCGGGAAATCGGCACATCGTTCAGGATGGAAGCGAGCGTCAGCCCGCGATCCATGGCGGCGGTATAGAGGAAAGGCTTGATGTTAGAACCGACCTGGCGCAGCGCCTGGGTCGCACGGTTAAACATGCTCTGGTTAAAGGCGAAACCGCCGACCAGCGCGCGCACCGCACCATCATTGGGATCCAGCGAGACCAGCGCAGAGTTCACATCCGGCACCTGGCCCAGCCACCAGTCGTCACCCACTTTACGCACCCAGATCTGCTGGCCTGCCTGCAGGACCTGCGTCACGCTTTTCGGCGTCGGGCCCTGCACGGTGTCAGACTTATAAGGACGTGCCCAGCGCACACCCGCCAGTGCCAGCGACACATTGCTGCCATCTTTCAGCATCACGGTCGCTTCATCGCTGCGTGCTTCTGTGACCACGGCCGGATGCAACGGTCCATAGACCGGCAGCGGCTTCAGCGCCTTCTCAATCTTCGTCTGATCCCAGGCAGGTTCACCCACTTTCCACAGCACGCTGGTCGGGCCGCGATAGCCATGACGCATATCGTAAGCCATGACGTTATTGCGCACCGAGGTCTGAGCGGCTTCCTGCAGACGGCGGGTGACAGTGGTGTAAACCTTGTAACCGTCGGTATAGGCATTGTCGCCGTAGCGTTTCACCATCTCCTGACGCACCATCTCGCTGAGATAGGGGGCAGAGAAGGCGATTTCCGGACCGTGATACTTCGCTACCAGCGGCGTATTACGTGCCTCGTCATACTGCTGCTGCGTGATGTAATGCTGATCCAGCATACGCGCCAGTACCACGTTGCGGCGTGACAGGGCGCGGCTCGGTGAATAAAGCGGGTTAAAGGTGGACGGCGCTTTTGGCAGACCGGCAATCATCGCCATCTCACTCAGCGACAGTTGGTCAACCGGCTTACCAAAATAGACCTGCGAAGCTGCGCCGACGCCATAAGCACGGTAGCCGAGGTAGATCTTATTCAGGTAGAGCTCAAGAATTTCATCTTTGTTCAGCAACTGCTCAATGCGGATCGCCAGGAACGCTTCCTTTATTTTACGCATCAGAGTGCGTTCCGGGCTCAGGAAGAAGTTACGGGCTAGCTGCTGAGTGATGGTACTGGCACCCTGTGAGGCGTGACCGGAAACCAGCGCAATGCTGGCCGCACGGAAAATACCCACCGGGTCAACACCATGGTGCTCATAGAAACGGCTGTCTTCGGTCGCAATAAACGCTTTCACCATCACAGGTGGCACTTGCTGCAGAGTCAAAGGGATACGGCGCATTTCGCCATACTGGGCGATTAAATCGCCATCGGCGCTGTAAACCTGCATCGGGGTTTGCAGACGCACATCTTTCAGCGTGTTTACGTCGGGCAGCTGTGGCTCTATGTATTTGTATAAACCATAAATCGAGCCAGCTCCCAACAGGATGCAACACACTGCAAGGATCAATAAATACTTTACGAACTTCACCTGGAATTTCCCATCTCTTGTCGTTTGAGCAGTTTATAAACAACCGCGCGGTAGTATAAAGGCAAGCCAGACGCTTTGATATGTCCATCTTTCCCGGACGATAAGGAGATCGCGCGCATGGCTTTTCATACCTGGCAAATTGGGCTGGATATTCAGAATAGGCAGATTTGTGCCCTGGCCCTCCAGCCTCGTCGTGATGGCTGGCAGCTACGCCACTGGTGGCAGCAGCGGCTGCCGCAAGATACGTTAAGAAACGGCGTGCTGCAATCTTCGCCTGAATTACTGGCAGCCTTAACGGCCTGGCGTCAGCGGTTGCCGCGTCGTTACTCGCTGCGGGTCGCGCTGCCTGCCCGGTTGGTACTGCAGCGCCAGCTTCCCCTGCCCGCACAGTCGCTCAATGAGCCTGCGCTGGGGCACTACGTGCAGGCGGCCGCGCGCCGTCTCTTTCCGCTGGAGCCTGCTGCGCTGGCACTGGATTACCGCACGGATGCACAGAGCGGCCAGCTCTGCGTCACGGCGGCCCGGCTGGAGATTATAGACCAGTGGGCAGCGCCACTGCTGCAGGCGGGATTAAAGCCGCAGGTGTTCGAGCTGACTACCGAAGCGCTCAGGCGGCTGGCCCGACAGGCCGCGCTGCAGGAGGGTGCGGTACTGGTGCTGCAGCAGGATAACCGCTGGCTCTGGAGCGATGTGCATACCGCGGCTGACAACGGCGAAGCTACCACGCTTGCGGCGCTGCAGCAGCAGGCCTTCCCCGACGCCCGTTCTGTCGCCTGGTGCTCAGCCGATAATTCTGCACTGCCCGCTGACGCCCGCGCGTTTTCCACTTTTGATCTGTTCCATTATAAACAGCCGCCGTTTCCGGAAAATCCGGGTGCCTTTGCGCTGGCGGCCGGGCTGGCACTGCGCGACGGAGATCAATGATGGTCGCAGTGAATCTGCTGCCGTGGCGACAGCGTCGTCAGCAACAGCAGCGGCGGCAGAGCCTTGTCGTGCTGTTACTGATGCTGAGTGCTGTTCTGGTGGGAGTCATGCAGCAAAGCTGGCGCATCTGTCAGGCGCGTGAGCAGGTGGCGCAGACGGGCAGGGTACAGCAGCAGGCGCTGGAAAACCTGGACGCGCAGCTGGCGCAGCAAAAGACGTTACTGGCACAGCGCACGGTAGTGCAAAAACAGCAGGCGAAGCAGCGCCAGAAGGCATTGCAACTGACCGCATGGCATCAGTTCTGGCTCGATTTACCCGCGTTACTGCCTGACACCGCCTGGCTGACCCGGCTGGAGAAGCGCGACAATCGTCTCACGCTGGAGGGGCTGGCGCAGGATATGGCGGCGGTCCGGCAGTTCCGTGAGCAGTTAACCACCGTCGCACTGTTTGGTCAGGTGAGGCAGGGCAGCGTTAAGCGTCAGGCTGATAGTCATTATCGCTTTTCACTGCGGGCAGAGGTGCAGGAGGTGACTGATGAATGAGTGGTGGGATCGCTGGTGGCAGATGGCTGCACTTCCGCGTTACAGCATGCTCGCCGCCCTCTCAGCCGGCCTGTTACTGATCTCATGGGTTTTCTGGTTGCGGCCACAGCAGCAGGCGCTGATCGCTGAACAGCAGAAACTGTTGCAGTTGAACCGTAGCCTGGAACAGCGGCGGCAGAAGTGGGGTCAGAACCCGGATATAGCGCAGTTGCAGGCGCAGCTGCAGTCGATGCAGACCGCCAGATCTGCACCGGGCGCATCAGCCCGGGCAGTGGAAGCGATGCTGGCGGCACATCGTCATCAGCTGGAAGAGTGGCAGCCGGATTCTCCTTCACGCACGCTGACCCTGCATCTGCAGTGGCCGGCGTTTCAGTCACTTTTTGCCGAGCTTGCCGATGCTTCCCTGGCGTTTCCGGTGCATTTCCAGCTGCTGGCACAGCCGCAGTATCTGGTGGCTCAACTCTGGCTGGAGCCCGACGATGCGCCATAGCCTGCTGATTTTACTGCTGTGCTGTGGCGGTGTGCTGGCACGTGATCCGTTCCGGCCTGTTGCCGGTTCGATTTGTGAGGCGCTCGTGGAGCCGCTTACCGGCTGGCGTCTGCAGGGGATCATTGGCCGTGAGATGCATTTTCATGCCTGGCTGGTGAACCCGCAGGGAGAGAGCGTCGCAGTCCGCACAGGCAAGCCATTTCCCCTGTCGCCCTGGCAACTCGCTGAGATGACCCACCGCAATCTCTCCTTAGCGGTACCGAATAGCTGCACTGCACAACAGACTTCGTTTTACTTAAAAGGACGCTCGTATGAAAAGGATAGCTACTCTGCTGCTGCTCATAAGCTGCCTGCTGCCAGTTTACGCCGCTGATGAGGAGCCTCTCAGCCTGACATTTGATAATGCGCCGGTAGCGCGCATTTTACAGGCGCTGGCTGACTATCAGCAGATCAACCTGATGATTGCGCCAGAGGTGGAAGGGGCCTTATCGCTGCGGCTCGATAACCTGCCGTGGCATCAGGCGCTGGACCTGGTAGCGCGCATGGCAAAGCTGACGCTGATAGAACAGGATAATGTGCTGCTGGTCTATCCGGAGAGCTGGCAGCAGGCTCAGCAGCAGGCACGGGAAGCGGAGCAGCAGGAAAAGTTGCAGCAGACGCCTTTGCAGCAGCGCGCTGTAATATTGCGCTATGCCAGCGCCAGCGAGGTGCATGCCAGCCTGCTGACTGAACGGCAGTCGCTGATGACACCGCGCGGCAGCGTGACGGTCGACAAACGCACTAACGCCCTGTTACTGCGCGATACCGCAGCGGCGTTGAAAGAGACGGAACGCTGGATACGGGCGCTGGACCTGCCACTGGAGCAGATCGAGCTATCGGCGCATATCGTCACCATCAGCGAAGAGCATCTGCAGGAGCTGGGCGTGAAGTGGGGATTGCAGGCCGGTGACGCCGCCGTGACTGACATCCTGCATCATCCCCGGCTGGATATTCCGCTGGCGGTGAGTTCACCCGGCATCAGCGTGGGTATGGCGCTGGCGCGCATCGGCGGTCAGCTGCTGGATCTGGAATTAAGTGCGCTGGAGCAGGAGAACCAGATTGAAATCATCGCCAGTCCGCGCCTTTTTACCTCACATCAGCAGACCGCGTCGATTAAGCAGGGCACGGAGATACCTTATGAAGTGTCGGCGGGAAACAGCGGTGCCACCAGTATTGAGTTTAAAGAAGCGGTGCTGGGCATGGAGGTAACACCGACGATTTCCGGGAATGGCCGCATCCAGTTGAAGATCCATATCAGTCAGAACATGCCGGGTCGCAGCATCAGAACCGGCGACAGCGACATATTATCCATTGATAAACAGGAAATTGAGACGCAGGTCACGGTCAGTGACGGGCAAACACTGGCGTTAGGGGGTATCTTTCAGCAGCAGCGCAGTCACGGAGAGAATAAAGTGCCACTGCTGGGAAATGTGCCGCTGATTGGCGGGTTGTTTCGTCAGCAATCGGAGCAGCGCAAAAAAAGAGAGCTGGTGATCTTCATAACGCCGCGATTGGTCAGGGAAGCAGCGCTTACGGCTGGATAAAACGGAAAATGCGTCCCTTAAGGCCATCTGCGTTGACGCAGGAGAGGAATTAGCTTACAAGGTTTAGCGATTTTCAATACGGTGTAACCGTCTATGCAGGGTAAATCCCGGCAAACAGATCAGAAAACTCCTCTGTAAGCAGCGTTGTAAAGACGCAGCGCTGGCGCGTTACAGTTTCGCGAACACAGGCCAATTCAGAAATGGATGTGCTGAAGGCAATATAATCGGTTGCCAAACAGCCTTGAGTGTTGAGATAATTTTTCATCTGACTCTTGCTAACGCTCATGAGGTCTCAGTTCCTGTCCCGCCAGCAAATGCTGAACGCGGGGTATCATTAACGAATTCTTAGTAATACCGACAAAATGGCAGAGAAACGCAATATCTTTCTGGTTGGGCCGATGGGTGCCGGCAAAAGCACTATTGGCCGTCAGTTGGCTCAGCAACTCAACATGGAGTTCTTCGATTCCGATCAGGAAATTGAGCGACGCACCGGAGCGGATGTGGGCTGGGTTTTTGATGTCGAAGGCGAAGCTGGCTTTCGCGATCGCGAAGAAAAAATCATTAACGAACTGACCGAGAAGCAAGGCATCGTCCTGGCGACAGGCGGTGGTTCCGTCAAATCCCGGGAAACGCGTAATCGTCTCTCCGCCCGCGGTGTTGTGGTTTATCTTGAAACCACCATCGAGAAGCAACTGGCGCGCACCCAGCGTGACAAAAAACGTCCGTTGCTGCAGGTGGATTCACCGCCGCGCGAAGTGCTTGAAGCGCTGGCTGGCGAACGCAACCCGCTCTACGAAGAGATCGCCGATGTTACCATTCGCACAGATGATCAGAGTGCAAAAGTGGTGGCGAATCAGATTATCCACATGTTGGAAAAAAGTTGATCCAACGTTCGAAGGCTTTTTAACAGGTATCGGGCATCATGGAGAAGATCACCGTCTCACTGGGGGAACGCAGTTACCCCATCACTATCGCCGCCGGACTGTTTAACGATCCGGCTTCTTTTTGGCCGCTGACCGCGGGCGAAAACGCCATGGTGGTGACAAACCAGACGCTGGCTCCGCTCTATCTTGACCAGCTGACAGCGCGGCTGACAGCGGCAGGTGTAAAAGTGGATCAGGTGATCTTACCCGACGGCGAGCAATATAAGACGCTGGCCGTGATGGATCAGGTCTTTACCGCGCTCCTGCAAAAGCCGCATGGTCGTGATACGACGCTTGTTGCCTTAGGCGGCGGCGTCATTGGCGATCTTACCGGTTTTGCTGCGGCCAGTTATCAGCGTGGCGTACGCTTTATCCAGGTACCGACCACCTTACTGTCGCAGGTTGATTCTTCAGTTGGCGGCAAAACGGCCGTTAACCATCCGCTGGGCAAAAACATGATCGGCGCGTTTTATCAACCCGCGTCAGTGGTGATTGATACGGCCTGTCTGAAGACGCTGCCTGCGCGTGAGCTGGCGTCTGGCTTAGCGGAAGTCATTAAGTACGGCATTATCCTCGACGGTGCGTTTTTCCAGTGGCTGGAGCAGAATCTCGATGCTCTGCTAGCGCTGGATGAACAGGCGCTGGCGTACTGCATTCGTCGCTGTTGTGAACTGAAGGCTGACGTCGTGGCGGCCGATGAGCGTGAAAACGGTCAGCGGGCGTTGCTTAATCTGGGCCATACTTTTGGTCATGCGATTGAAGCACACATGGGCTACGGCAACTGGCTGCACGGTGAAGCGATTGCGGCGGGCATGGTAATGGCCGCACGCACGGCTGAACGTCTGGGACAGTTCCGGGCGGAAGAGACCGACCGCATTATTGCCCTGTTCCGTCGTGCCGGTTTACCGGTGCATGGGCCGCAGGCAATGAGTGCAGAGATGTATCTGCCGCACATGATGCGCGATAAAAAAGTTCTGGCGGGCGAACTGCGGCTGATACTCCCGCTGTCGATTGGCCGCTCTGAAGTGCGTGGTGGCGTGGCACATGATATGGTGCTGACTGCAATTAACGATTGTCAGCAACCCTGAGATTAAGCAGTTGAGTGGTGACGCGGCGCGCAGGGTGCGCAGTGCGGAATGCCGCTTTACGGAGGAGCCAAAATGGATGAGTTTAAACCGGAAGACGAGTTAAAGCCTGACGCCAGCGACCGCCGTCCCTCGCGCCCTCGTAAGTCCTCTACTGCGGCCAAAACACCGGTTTCGCGCCAGCGTATCATGATGGGCGTCGGGATCCTGGTTCTGCTGTTACTGGTACTGGGGATTGGTTCGGCGCTGAATGGCCCGGATGAGAAAAAACCGGCCACGGCGGGCACAACCCCTGCCACCAATGGCGGTTCCGGCAGCGAGAAGAACATTGACCTGGGGGGCTCCTCTTCCATGTCCGGCGGTCAGACGCCTCCGTCAGATGCGCAGACTACCCCCGCCACCAGCGAAAATAACGCGGCGACCAGCGGTGATGCTGCCTCTAATCCGCAGCGCGACATCTCGATGCCGCCTGTGGCTTCAACGCCTACCCAGGCCGCACCGGTTGATGCGCCCGCGAACCAGCAGCGTGTCACGCTGCCGGGTGATCTGAACAGCGCGCTGACTAATCAGCAGCAGCAGGTTGACAGTGCCGCGATGGGCACGCAGGGCGGCAGTTCACTGCCAACGGCGCCAGCAACGGTCAGCGGCAATGCCGGAACGGCTGCCAATCCTGTCACGGCACCTTCAGTCCGTCAGACACCGAACAAAACAAATACGGCTGCTCGTCCGGCGCACGATTCATCGCATAAAACAGCATCGAAGCCAGTAACCCGTGACAGCAAAACGCACACCACGCCAGCGCGTACGCCAGTGAGTTCTGCGCCAGCTACCACGGCCGCGGGCAGCAGTTCAGCCAGCAAATCACTGCCAGGTGGCAGCTACACTCTGCAGCTGAGCGGTGCATCGAAGCCGGAAAGCCTGAATGCCTGGGCTAAGCAACAAAATCTGAGTGGATATCACGTCTACAAAACCACCCGTAACGGTCAGTCGTGGTACGTGCTGGTGAGTGGCTCCTATGCCACACCGGCCGATGCCAAACGCGCTGTGGCATCGCTGCCTGCAGACGTGCGTGCGAAGAACCCGTGGGTAAAACCAGTCAGCCAGGTGAAGAAAGAAGCCAGCCAATAGCGGATGTGGGGCCAGGCTCTGGCCCCGTTTTAAGCGCAGATCTGCTGTCGGTCCAGCCACAGCCTCACAATAAGATGTAATAACCACGACAGCATGAAAAAAAATCGCGCTTTCCTGAAATGGGCAGGGGGAAAATTTCCCTTAGTAGAAGAGATCCATCGTCATCTGCCGCAAGGCGACTGTCTGGTTGAGCCATTTGTTGGCGCGGGTTCGGTGTTTCTGAACACGGAATTTGATCGCTACCATCTGGCTGATATCAACAGTGACCTGATTAATCTCTACAACATTGTCAAAACGCGCACGGCGGATTTCATCCGTGACGCGCAGCTGCTTTTTACGCCGGAAGGTAACAACGAAATCTGTTATTACCAGCGGCGCACCGAATTTAATAGCAGCACCGACGCCTACCAGCGCGCGCTGCTGTTCCTCTATCTGAACCGTCACTGTTACAACGGCCTCTGCCGCTATAACCTGCGTGGTGAGTTCAACGTGCCGTTTGGCCGCTATCGCAAACCCTACTTTCCGGAAGCCGAATTGTTGTGGTTTGCCGAGCGTGCGCAAAAAGCGACGTTTGTCTGTGAATCGTACGATGTTACCCTGACCAGTGCCGGTAAAGGCTCGGTGGTCTATTGCGATCCGCCTTATGCGCCGCTGTCAGCCACGGCCAATTTTACGGCTTATCACACCAACAGCTTCAGCCTGCGTGAGCAGGAGAATCTGGCGGCGTTAGCGGCACAGCTGGCTGCGTCGGAGCACCGGATTCCGGTACTGATTTCTAACCACGACACTGCACTGACGCGTTTATGGTATCAGGATGCAGTGTTACATGTGGTCAAAGCCCGGCGTTCTATCAGCCGGAGCATAGCCGGTCGCACCAAGGTCGACGAACTGCTGGCACTTTATCGCTAGTCTGTTTCGTCCGCGACCAACGCATTACGCCAGCCTGAGTGCTGGCGCACAACAGTGGGAGAATCGGATGAAACAATATTTGCTGGCCCCTTCAATCCTGTCGGCGGATTTTGCCCGCCTGGGCGAAGACACAGCCAAAGCGCTGGCGGCCGGAGGTGACGTGGTTCACTTCGACGTAATGGACAACCACTACGTCCCTAATCTGACCATGGGTCCGATGGTGCTGAAAGCACTGCGCGACTATGGCATCACTGCCCCCATCGATGTGCATCTGATGGTAAAACCGGTCGATGCGCTGATCCCGGAGTTTGCCAAAGCCGGTGCCACCTATATTACCTTTCATCCCGAAGCCAGCGAGCACGTTGACCGCACCCTGCAAGTGATCAAAGAGCACGGCTGTAAAGCGGGTATGGTGTTTAATCCGGCGACCCCGCTGAGCTACCTCGATTACGTCATGGATAAGCTGGATATCATTCTGCTGATGTCCGTGAACCCTGGTTTTGGCGGTCAGTCATTTATTCCCGGCACCCTGGATAAACTGCGTGAAGCACGCAGACGTATCGATCAGAGCGGCTACAACATTCGTCTTGAAGTGGATGGCGGCGTGAAGATCGACAATATCCGCGAGATTGCGGCTGCCGGTGCAGATATGTTTGTCGCGGGTTCTGCCATCTTCGGTCATCCTGATTATAAAAAAGTGATCGACGACATGCGCAACGAACTGGAGAAAGCCAATGGCTCATTTCACTGATATTCGTGCGCTGGCGTTTGATCTCGATGGCACGCTGGTGGATAGCGCGCCAGGCCTTGCCGATGCGATCGACCGCACGCTGAACGATCTCCGCCTGCCGCAGGCGGGCCTTGAGCGTGTCTCAACCTGGATTGGCAACGGTGCCGATATCATGATGGCCCGTGCGCTGACCTTTGCGCTGGGCCGTGAGCCCCAGCCGGAAGAGCAGCGTGATGCACGCGCGCTGTTTGACCGCCACTACGCCGACACCGTGGATGCGGGCAGCACGCTGTTCCCACAGGTGAAGCAGACGCTGGATGCCTTAAAAGCTTCCGGGCTGCCGATGGCGATTGTGACCAACAAGCCGACGCCGTTTGTGGCACCGCTGCTTGAATCGCTTGGCATTGCCGATGCATTTTCGCTGATTATCGGTGGCGACGATGTGCCGGTTAAAAAACCGCACCCTGCAGCGATCTTTTTGGTCCTGGGCACCTTCGGCGTACTGCCGAACGAGTTGCTGTTTGTTGGCGACTCTCGCAATGATATCCAGGCGGCGCAGGCGGCGGGCGTGCCCAATGTGGCCATGACCTATGGCTATAACTATGGCGAGCCGATTGCCACCAGCCAGCCCGATTTAACCCTCGACTCTTTCGACGAACTTTTGCCCACACTGGGGCTGTAAATATCAGGACTTAAGTATGAAACCCATCGTTTTCAGCGGCGCACAGCCGTCCGGCGAACTGACCATTGGCAACTATATGGGAGCGCTGCGTCAGTGGGTGCAGATGCAGGATGATTTCCACTGCATTTACTGCATTGTTGATCTGCACGCGATCACCGTGCGTCAGGATCCTGCTGCACTGCGTAAAGCGACGCTGGACACGCTGGCGCTCTATCTGGCCTGTGGTATCGACCCGCAAAAAAGCACCATCTTTGTTCAGTCGCATGTGCCAGAGCACACGCAGCTGAGCTGGATCCTGAACTGCTACGCCTATTTCGGTGAACTGAGCCGTATGACGCAGTTCAAGGACAAATCAGCACGTTACGAAGAGAACATCAACGCCGGACTGTTCGACTACCCGGTGCTGATGGCGGCAGACATTCTGCTCTATCAGACCAATCAGGTGCCGGTCGGTGAAGATCAGAAGCAGCATCTGGAGCTGAGCCGCGATATCGCGCATCGCTTCAATGCGATCTATGGCGATATTTTCCGGGTACCAGAGCCGTTCATTCCGAAGTCTGGCGCGCGCGTGATGTCGCTGCTGGAACCGACCAAAAAGATGTCCAAGTCTGATGACAATCGCAACAACGTGATCGGCCTGCTGGAAGATCCGAAAGCGGTCGTGAAGAAAATCAAACGCGCCGTTACCGATTCTGAAGAGCCGCCAGTGGTGCGCTACGACATCAAAGAGAAAGCGGGCGTCTCTAACCTGTTGGATATTCTGTCGGGCGTGACCGGTAAAACCATCGCTGAGCTGGAGCAGGAGTTCGAAGGCAAGATGTATGGCCACCTGAAAGGTGCAGTAGCCGATGCCGTGTCGGGCATGCTCTCTGAGCTGCAGGAGCGTTATCACAGCTTCCGCAACGATGAAGCGCTGCTGGAGCAGGTGATGCGTGATGGCGCGGCGAAAGCACGCGCACAGGCGCAGGAAACGCTGAAGAAGGTTTACGAAGCGGTAGGCTTTGTCGCGATGCCGTAATGGCTGAGCAGATAAAAAACAGCGGGCATTGTGCCCGCCGTTTTTATTTGCCCATTCAGAACCAGCGCAGGCTGTCGCGCAGACTCACCACGCTGCCGATGATCATCAGGCTGGGACTGCTCACCTGACCGGCTAACGCTTCCAGCTCATTCAGTGTTCCGGTAACCACGCGCTGACGCGTGCTGGTGCCGTTTTCCACCAGCGCCACCGGCATATCGCTGCGCATTCCATGTTTTATCAGCTGCTGCTGAATTTCTCCGGCCTGCGCCAGCCCCATATAAAAAACCAGCGTCTGCTGTTCCGCCGCCAGCGTCTGCCAGGCGAGCGTACCGGATTTCTGCAGATGCCCGGTAACCAGCCTGACGCTCTGCGCATGATTGCGATGGGTCAGGGGAATACCGCTGTAGGCCGCACAGCCCGATGCCGCGGTGATGCCCGGCACCACGCTAAACGGAATTTTCAGCTGTGCCAGCGCTTCCAGCTCTTCACCGCCGCGACCAAAGATAAAGGGATCGCCGCCCTTCAGCCGCACCACGCGTTTGCCGCGCAGCGCCTGTTCGCAGAGCAACTGGTTGATCGCATCCTGCGGCACGCAGTGATGTCCGGCGCGTTTACCGACAAAGATGCGTTCGGCATCGCGGCGCACCAGATTCAAAATCTCATCGGAGACCAACCGGTCATAGACGATGACGTCGGCCTGCTGGATCAGCTGCAGGCCTTTGAGTGTGAGCAATCCGGCATCGCCCGGACCGGCACCGACCAGCGCCACGTCACCCTGACTAGAGATATCTGCGCTAAAAAGCGCGTCGGTAATCTGATCCGCGCGTTCACCGTCGCCGTTAGCCAGCGTCTGGGCCAGCCGCTCGCTGTGAAAGAAGCGCTCCCAGAAGTGGCGGCGGGCATTGAGGGAGCCGAATTGCTTTTTCACTCGTGCACGCAGGCCGCCCGCCCGCTGCGCCAGCTGACCCAGATGCTGCGGCAGCATCGCCTCCAGCTTCTCCCGCAGCAGCCGTGCCAGCACCGGCGCGCGTCCCCCGGAAGAGACGGCGACCATCAGCGGCGAGCGGTCGATGATCGACGGCATAATGGCGCTGGCCTGCTGCGGCGCATCGACCAGATTACAGAAGATCTGCTGTTTTTCAGCTGCGTCTGCCACCTGCTGATTGACCGCGTTATCACTGGTGGCGGCGACCACCAGCCAGCAGCCGGTCAGCCACGCGGGATCGAAATGCCCTGGCAGCAGCGTAACAGCTTTCTGCTGCGCCCATTGCAGGAAAGTGGGGGAGAAATCGGGGGCACCGACCCACAGATCGGCACCGGCCTCCAGCAGCAGGCGCGCTTTTCGCTCCGCCACGTCACCCGCGCCGACCAGCAGACAGCGTCGGCCCTGCAGGCGGCAGAACAAGGGGAAGTAGTCCATCAGAGGTCCTTAAAAAAGCCCGCTAAGGCGGGCTGTTGACAGGCGTTACAGGCAGACTTCAACCTGTCCGGCATTGACCCGCACCGGCCAGGCCGCCACGGAGCGCGTATCATCCTCCATGCAGTAGCCATCGCTGAGGCGAAAATGCTGTTTCTTCAGCGGGCTGGCCACCCACAGCGCATCCTGATGTTCGGCGATAATGCCGCGTGATAGCACGCTGGCGTCGGCAAACGGGTCGATATTGCTGATGGCATAAAGCTGCTCATCGTCGCACGGGCGGAAGATAGCCACCTGCTGACCTTTGACCAGCGCGCAGACGCCCGTGGCGGGCAGAATCTGCGTCAGCGGGCACACCGGATTCCACTGGCTCATAATTCGGTCTCCTCAATCAGGGTCACGGCAATGCGTTCTTCGGGGCGCGCCGGGCGATGCTGATCGCGCTCTGCCACCCGCTGCACAGCAGGATCGCGCTGCGGCGAGTTGATAAAGTGGGCAAAGTGCGTCAGCTGGCTCTCATCTTCCAGCGTCGCCTGCCATTCACAGCGAACGCTGGCACGCAGCGCGGCGAGCTGCTGTTCCATCTGGCTGTTAAGGCCGAGTTTGTCATCCACGATCACGCTACGCAGATAGTCGATGCCACCTTCCAGACTCTCCAGCCACAGCGAGGTGCGCTGCAGGCGATCGGCGGTGCGGATATAGAACATCATGAAGCGGTCGAGATAGCTGACCAGCGTCTGCTGATCGAGATCTGCCGCCAGCAGGTCGCCATGACGCGGTTTCATGCCGCCGTTGCCGCAGACGTAGAGGTTCCAGCCTTTTTCGGTGGCGATAATGCCGACATCTTTGCCCTGGGCCTCTGCGCATTCACGGGTGCAGCCAGAGACACCAAACTTCATCTTGTGCGGTGTACGGATGCCTTTATAGCGGTTCTCGAGCATGACGCCGAAGCCGAGGCTGTCGCCCACGCCGTAACGGCACCAGGCGCTGCCGACGCAGGTTTTCGCCATACGCAACGCCTTGGCATAAGCCTGACCGGTTTCAAATCCGGCCTCGATCAGCTGTGACCAGATAGCGGGCAGATCGTCTTTCTGCGCGCCAAACAAGCCGATGCGCTGCGAGCCGGTGATTTTGGTGTAGAGCTGGTAGCGTTCGGCGATCTCGCCAATCACTTTCAGTCCCTGTGGTGTAATTTCACCGCCGGGCGAGCGCGGGATGACCGAATAGGTGCCATCTTTCTGGATATTGCCCAGATAGAGGTCGTTGCTGTCCTGCAACGGCGCGTGCTGCGGCTTGAGTACGTATTCGTTCCAGCAGGAAGCGAGCAGGGAGCCAACCGCGGGCTTGCATATTTCACAGCCGTAACCCTGACCATAGCGGGCCAGCAGCTCATCAAAGGTTTTAATCTCTTCAACCTGAATCAGGTGATACAACTCCTGACGTGACCAGGCGAAGTGGGCACATAGGTGGTTATTGACCTCGATACCCTGACGACTGAGTTCACTGTTAAGTACCTGGGTAATCAGGGGGATACAACCGCCGCAGCCGGTGCCTGCGCGGGTACTGCTTTTCAGCGCGGCCACGGTATGACAGCCACCCTGAACCGCCCTGATGATGTCGCCTTTGCTGACGTCGAAGCAGGAGCAGATTTGCGCGCTGTCAGGCAGGGAATCGACGCCGATGGCCGGTTTGTCTCCGCTGCCCGCAGGCAGAATCAGCGCTTCCGGGTTATCCGGCAGCGGAATACCATTCAGCACCAGCTGCAGCAGGTTGCCATAATCACTGGTGTCGCCCACCAGCACCGCACCCAGCAGGGTTTTCTGATCTTCGCTGATAATCAGACGTTTGTAGACCGATTTGCTTTCATCCAGCCAGACCACGCAGCGTGCACCTGGCGTGGTGCCGCGCGCATCGCCAATGCCGCCGACATCGACACCCAGCAGCTTGAGTTTGGCGCTCATGTCCGCGCCGGTAAACGCATTATCGCGGCCCAGCAGCTGATCGCTGGCGACCTGCGCCATTTTGTAACCCGGCGCCACAAGGCCATAGACGCGATTCTGCCAGGCGGCGCACTCACCGATGGCGTAAATGGCGGGATCGCTGGTGCGGCACTGGTCATCAATGGCGATGCCGCCGCGCGGACCCAGGGTTAATCCACACTGTTTTGCCAGTTTGTCCTGCGGGCGGATGCCGGTTGAGAAGACAATGAAATCGACTTCCAGCGCACTGCCGTCGGCGAACTGCAGCGTTTTACCGCCGTGCTCATGATGCACTATCTGCTGGGTGTTTTTGCTGGTGTGGACCCGCACGCCCATCTGCTCAATCTTGCGACGCAGCTGTTCCCCGCCTTGCTGATCGAGCTGTTCTGCCATCAGTACCGGCGCAAATTCAATGACGTGGGTTTCAATACCCAGATTTTTCAGTGCGCCCGCGGCTTCCAGTCCCAGCAGGCCGCCGCCAATCACCGCACCGCGTTTGCTGCGGCGCGAGCAGGCTTCAATGGCATTGAGATCTTCGATGGTGCGGTAGACAAAGCAGTCGCTGCCTTCGGCACCGTTAATCGGCGGGATCCACGGGTAAGAACCGGTGGCAAAAATCAGCGTATCGTAGTGAACCGCGCGACCGGTGCTGGAGTGGATGAGCTTCTCATTACGGTTAATGGTGATGGCGCGCTCGCCTAGCAGCAGATTGACCTGATGTTTGTCGTAATACCCTTCACGAACCAGCGACAGCTCTTCGGCGGTGTGGTGGGAGAAGTAAGCGGACAGGTGGACACGGTCGTAGGCGACGCGGGGTTCTTCACAAAAGACGGTCAGCGAAAACTGGTCGGGTTCCGCTTTCTCAAGTAACTCTTCTATGAAGCGGTGGCCGACCATGCCGTTACCGATAACGACGACATTGTGCTTGCTCATTTTTGCCTCAAATTTGCGATATCTGCGGCTACAATAGCGCGCCCTTTCTGGCGCTTATTGATATACATCAACCACGACCCCATATACCCATTAAGAGGTATATGATTGATTTTAATTAAGTTTACCCGTCAGGGCTAACCTGCTGAATATCCTGCATTGCCGCGGGTGGTATGAATCGTGTTAGTTTTAATCACACAGGTTAATCGGATAAGGAATCAGCCATGCTGTCACCTCAGTGGATCAATAACGTGCGTTTACCCTGGCGCGAAGGATTGTGGCAAATCGAAATCGCCGACGGAAAAATAGCCCGAATTTCAGCCCAGCCGCAGCAGCCTTCTCCGGTGGAGCAATCGCTGGACGGCGAGGGCGGCTTAGCCTGCGCGCCCTTTATTGAGCCGCATATTCATCTGGATACCACCCAGACGGCGGGTGAACCGGCATGGAATCAGTCCGGAACGCTGTTTGAAGGAATTGAGCGCTGGGCCGAGCGAAAGGCGCTGCTCAGCCACGAAGATGTGAAACAGCGGGCGTTGCAGACGCTGAAGTGGCAGATCGCCAACGGCATTCAGTTTGTGCGCACCCATGTTGACGTATCTGATCCGTCACTGACGGCGCTGAAAGCGATGCTGGAGCTGAAAGCGGAGATGGCACCCTGGATCACCATCCAGATTGTGGCGTTTCCCCAGGAGGGCATTCTCTCTTATCCCAACGGCGAAGTGTTGCTGGAAGAAGCCCTGCGGCTGGGCGCGGATGTGGTCGGCGCGATTCCGCACTATGAATTCACCCGCGAATATGGCGTCGAGTCGCTGCATAAAACCTTTGCGCTGGCTGACCGCTATGATCGGCTGATCGATGTTCACTGCGATGAGATCGATGATGAACAGTCGCGCTTTGTGGAAACCGTGGCGGCGCTGGCACATCGCGACGGCAACGGCGCACGCGTGACGGCCAGTCATACCACCGCGATGCACTCTTACAATGGCGCGTACGCCTCACGGCTGTTCCGGCTGCTTAAGCTGTCGGGCATTAACTTTGTCGCCAATCCGCTGGTCAATATTCACCTGCAGGGCCGCTTCGACACCTATCCTAAGCGGCGCGGCATTACGCGGGTAAAAGAGATGCTGGAGGCAGAGATCAACGTCTGCTTTGGCCACGACGATGTGTTTGATCCCTGGTATCCGCTGGGCACCGCCAACATGCTGCAGGTGCTGCATATGGGATTACATGTCTGTCAGCTGATGGGCTATGAGCAGATTGATGCGGGTCTGGATCTGATTACGCATAACAGCGCGAAAACGATGCAGCTTGCAGGCTATGGCATTCAGAGCGGCAACGAGGCCAGTCTGATTATATTGCCAGCAGAGAGCGGTTTTGATGCGGTAAGAAGGCAGGTCCCGGTGCGCTATTCAGTGCGTCGTGGCGTGGTGGTGGCGGAGACGAAGCCTGCAGAAAGTGAGATTTACTGGCGGGAACGGGAGCGCGTAGATTTCCGACGTTAACGAGCAGGGCGGCGATCGCTCGCCGCCCTGAAGGATTAATGCGTGACGTGACCGTGAGTACGATGACGGCTGACAAAGCCGAGCAGGGCACACATCACAAATACCACGGCGTAAAGCGCATTCGCCGTCGCCAGTGCGGTATGCACACCACTTTTCTCAACGATAGGCGCCGTGACCACAAAGGTCAACATGGTGCCGACGGTGCCGCACGTCAGAATGAAGTTTACCAGCTTCGGTGACGCCACTTTGGTCTGGAGCGAGCCGAGAGTGATGATGGTGGTATAGATAGCACTTGAGCTGAAGCCCAGAATCATGATGATCCATTTCAGCATGCCGGCATCGCTGCTGCTGACGAACCAATACATCAGCACCGTAGCCAGACCCGCCAGCACCATCAGAATGCGTTGCAGATCGAAGAAGCGCAGCAGGAAGCTGAAGGCCCACATACCGACCATATACGCCGTCCAGAAGCTGCCCACCAGTTGTCCGGCGTCATTGATGTTCATGCCCATAACTTTGGTGGCATATTCCGGCACCCAGGAGATAAAACCGAGCTGGCCCAGAATGTAGCAGAGTGCCGCGACAGCCAGCAGCAGCACGCCCACACCCCATTTCTCTTTCTCAACGGTCGGGCTGTTCTCAGGCTTACGCAGCACCGGGAACTCCACAAACAGCGTCATGACGAAGATGGCGACGTAGATAACGCCGATGCAGACGTAGACCCAGTACCACGGCAGCTGACGCGCCAGCAGAATGCCTGCCAGCACCGGAAACAGCGTGCCCGCCATGCTGAAGAAGGAGTCGGTAAACAGCAGACGTGAACCACGCTGACGGCCTTCATACATGTGAGTGATCAGGAAGGTGCCGATCGACATGGTGATGCCGCTGACCACGCCCAGCACAAACATACAGAGCGAGAAGATGGTCAGATCGCGGCTGGTCATCAGCCCGATTATCGCCAGCACCATCAGGACGAAGCCGAAAATCAGCTGGCGCTTCAGTGGCACAATCACCATCAGCCAGGCGTTCAGGAAGACCGCCGCCAGGATGCCGCTGTTGAGGAAGGTGAAGGTGTTACTCATGCTGGAGATAGGGATCTGGAAATCTTTTGCGATATCGCCCATTACCATGCCGGTAACGATCACCAGCGCGCCGGTCAGCGCGTAGGAGAAGAAGCTTATCCAGGTAAGGCCAATACGATTACGGTTTGTCATGTTCTGAACCTGTTGAGAACCGAGTGCCAAAAAGTGTCAGAAAGTGTAAACGGAACTGTGATCTTAATAAACAAGCAGTGAAACTACAGATCCATATTTCATGTGTTGTGTGATTTTAATCACGTAATTACGGTTGTTTAACGTTTGCTCAGCGCTTTTGCCGCAACAGCGTAAATATAGGTAAAACGCTGGCTCATGGAATAGAGTCTCTTTACAATCAATCACGTTTTTGTGCCCGCTCTCCCAGGTAAGGAATCTTTCATGTTTAAACGTACTTTAACAGCGGCCATCACCCTGTTAGCGCTCTCTTCCGTTTCCGCCCAGGCGCTGGCCGCAAAAGGTGACACCCACGTTCTGCTCACCACCTCCGCCGGCAATATCGAACTCGAACTGAATAACCAGAAAGCGCCGGTTTCTGTGAAAAACTTTGTTGATTACGTCAACAACGGTTTTTACAACAACACCATTTTTCATCGCGTGATCCCGGGCTTCATGGTGCAGGGTGGTGGCTTCACCACGGATATGCAGCAGAAGCAGACCAACGCGCCAATTAAAAACGAAGCGGACAATGGACTGCGTAACCTGCGCGGTACCATCTCTATGGCGCGTACTGCCGATAAAGACAGTGCCACCAGCCAGTTCTTCCTCAACGTTGCGGATAATGCCTTCCTCGACCACGGCCAGCGCGATTTCGGCTATGCCGTATTTGGTAAGATTGTGAAAGGTCAGGATGTGGTTGAAAAAATTTCTCAGGTTCCGACCAAAGATGTGGGTCCATACCAGAATGTGCCATCCAAACCGGTAGTTATCCTCTCCGCTAAAGTCCTGCCTTAACGCTTTTTGTCGCCATCTGCGGATGGCGACCGCCTGCCGCTTCCGGCAAAGCCAGAATTTGCTCTTATACTTAGGGCAAAAACCTGAGCAGGAGGCGGTATGGCGAACAAACTCACCGAAAAACAGAAGGTCACTCTGTGGCAACAGCGGCGTAGCGCCAGCTATCAGGCCAGCTGTAAGCTGGAAGGCTTTGCGCCGAATGAAACCAGCCTGAACAGTGAAGATGCGGCTGCACGCCTGGCGTCACTGAGGAGGCAATATGGACTCTAATACCGCTGTGACCCAGGATCCTTACCTGTGGCAGCATGACACGGTGCTGAAAAATCTGGCCGACATTCATGACGCCGCGCAACTGCGCAAGGCGGAGCTGAGCTTCAGTGCAGCGCGTGCCGCCACGCTGGAACTGGGGCCGCGTAATCCCGGATTGCCTTACCTGCGCCAGATCCACCGCACGCTGTTCCAGGACATTTACAGCTGGGCCGGCGAACTGCGCACCATCGATATCTGGCGTGATGAGACGCCGTTCTGCCATTTTGAATATATCGAAAAGGAAGGTAACGCGCTGATGGCTGCGCTGGAAGAGGAAAAAGGACTCGCTGAGCTGCCGCGTGACGCGTTTATCCAGCGCATCGCCCATTACTACTGCGAAATTAATATGCTGCATCCTTTCCGTCATGGAAATGGCCGCGCGCAGCGGATTTTCTTTGAACAGCTGGCGCTGCATGCCGGTTATCTGCTGTCGTGGGAAGAGACGGACGCGGAGAGCTGGAAAACCGCTAATCAGGCGGGTGTAGCCGGAGACCTGACTCCGCTGGAGCAGGTGTTTGCGAAAGTGGTGAGTGAGGCGGCTTAACCGCGTAGAATAGCGGCGCGGTTTATCATTCTGGACGCGTCATGCTGCTGCTTATCGACAATTACGACTCCTTTACCTGGAATCTTTATCAATACTTCTGCGAGCTGGGCGCGCAGGTTCAGGTGGTGCGCAATGATGCCATCACCCTGGAGCAGATGGCAGCGTTACCGCTGACCCATCTGGTCATCTCCCCTGGCCCCTGCACGCCGTCAGAGTCGGGCATCTCGCTGGCGGCGATTCGGCATTTCGCCGGTAACGTGCCGGTGCTGGGTGTCTGCCTGGGCCATCAGGCGATTGCGCAGGCCTATGGCGCGAAGGTGGTGCGGGCGCGTCAGGTGATGCACGGCAAAACCTCCGCGATTCAGCACACCGGCCAGGGTGTGTTCCGAAATCTCAATAATCCCCTTACCGTTACCCGCTACCACTCGCTGATTGTGCAGCGCGATTCCCTGCCCGATGCGTTCGAGGTGACGGCCTGGACGGTGCGTGACGGCGAGCCTGACGAAATTATGGGATTCCGCCATAAAACCCTGGCGCTGGAAGGCGTGCAGTTCCATCCCGAGAGCATTCTCAGCGAGCAGGGACATCAGCTGCTGCGCAATTTCCTTGCGCAATAAGTTGCCTTTGAGTGATTTTTTATGCATATTTTGTGATTATTATTTCAATGTTGCACAATAATCATTCAAATGGGGTCACTAATGGCAGCGGAAAAAATTGCGGTCACGCGGGAGACGTTCGATAACGTTATTTTGCCTGTTTATGCACCTGCGCAGTTTGTGCCGGTAAAAGGCAAGGGCAGTCGCGTATGGGATCAACAGGGCAAAGAGTATATCGACTTCTCGGGTGGTATTGCCGTTACCGCACTTGGACACTGCCATCCTGCGCTGGTGGAAACACTGAAAAGCCAGGGCGAAACGCTGTGGCACACCAGCAATGTCTTTACCAACGAACCGGCACTGCGTCTCGCCAGTAAGCTCATTCAGGCGACCTTTGCCGATCGCGTCTTCTTCGCCAACTCCGGTGCCGAAGCGAATGAAGCTGCGTTTAAGCTGGCGCGTTACTACGCCTGCAAACGTCATAGCCCGTTCAAAAGTAAGATCATCGCGTTTCATAACGCTTTTCATGGCCGGACGCTGTTTACCGTTACGGTCGGCGGCCAGCCAAAATATTCTGATGGATTCGGCCCGAAACCGGCGGATATTGTCCACGTGCCGTTCAATGACCTGGACGCCGTGAAAGCGGTAATCGACGATCACACCTGTGCCATTGTGGTTGAACCGATTCAGGGTGAGGGCGGCGTCATGCCCGCGACGCAGGAATTTATGCAGGGACTGCGTGCACTTTGCGATCAGCATCAGGCGCTGCTGGTACTGGACGAAGTGCAGAGCGGTATGGGACGTAGCGGCAAACTGTTCGCCTATGAGCATTATGGCGTCCAGCCCGATATTCTGACCTCAGCCAAAGCGCTGGGCGGCGGTTTCCCGGTGAGCGCCATGCTGACCACTAACGAGATCGCCTCAACCATGGCACCGGGCGTGCATGGCACCACCTATGGCGGCAACCCGCTGGCCTGTGCCATTGCTGAAACCGCGCTGGATATTATTAATACGCCGGAGGTGCTGGCGGGCGTGGAGATGCGTCGTCAGCACTTTGTCACGGCGCTGCAGGCCATCGACGCGAAGTATGACCTGTTCAGTGACATTCGCGGCAAAGGTCTGCTGATTGGCGCGGCGCTGAAACCTCAGCATGCCGGCAGGTCGCGCGACATCCTGAATGCAGCTGCCGCTGAAGGGGTGATGGTGCTGGTGGCCGGCACCGACGTGATGCGCTTTGCCCCGTCGCTGATCATCGAGCCTGCTGACATTGAAGAGGGCATGAGCCGCTTCGCCACCGCCGTCGGCAAAGTGCTCAACGGCTAGCTTAGTTTTTGCGTAAGCGTCTGATTAGCCAGCGGCCATGTTGCGGTCGCTGGTTCCACGCCAGCGATGAAATGGTGTACATCACGCTCAGGTGATCGAGAATGCGCCGCACATGCTGTTCCACCACCGTGATCGGTCCCTCACTGATGTTCTCCAGGTCATCCAGCAGATTCACCTGTGAGCTTTCACCATCATATTCCAGCCGCTGCTGACACCGCTGCAGCGCAATTTCGCAGGATTGCAGATAGCGTTGAGCCAGCGAGGCGGTCAGCATCGTGTGCTCGCGCGCCAGAATCGTTATCGCATTGATATGCTCGACGATAAACTGACTGTGGGTGACCCAGAGCCGCATATCACTCAGATAGCGGGCGTTGAATGCCGGTTCCTGCATCGCCTGATTCAGTGAGTTAAACAGCGCATTGTGTGCCTGATTCACTTTCACGCGCTGATAAGCCAGTTTCTCTGACGACTGTTCATCGCCCAGCAAGAGCCGCAGCGCATCCTGATAGGTTTCCAGCGCGTCGTGGGCGTTCTGCCGCAATAAGCCGCTCTGCCACTGCGGCCACAGCCACAGCATCCCACCAAAGGCGATCAGACAACCCATCAGCGTATCCATCAGTCGCGGCAGCAGAAACTGCGCGCCATTCAGTGACAGCAGTTGCAGTGAGTAAACCGCCGTAACCGTAAAGCCAATCATCGACCAGCCATAGAACTGGCGGGTAAAGCGATAGCTGATAAAGGTGATCGCCAGCATGATCATCAGTACCAGTGACTCCGGCACCGCCAGCCGCAGCGTGGCAGCCGCAATCACCAGTCCTGCAAAGGTGCCCAGCGCCCGGTGCTGGATACGGACGCGGGTGGCGCTGTAGCCGTTCTGGCTGACGAACATAATGGTCATCAGGATCCAGTAGGGTTTAGGGATGTTGAAGAACAGCGCCAGCGCGCTGCCCAGCATCAGCATCACCGCAAAGCGACCTGCCGTGCGCAGCGCCGACGAGCGAAACGAGAGATAGCTGCGCAGCGCCGGTAACAGCGGCAGGCGGCGCTGGCGGTCTGCCATCAGATCGCGCTGGTAAAGCGGCTTCTGGGTGCGCAGCACGCGCGCAATGCGGTTGAAGTGATAAAGGCAGAAGTTACCCACCGGATTATCGGGATGCTGATGAGCAATTTTCTCCAGCGCGCCGAGCTGTTTATCCATCGCAAAGCGGTCGGGTAACTGGTGATAAAGGATGTTATCCGCCAGTACCCGCAGCCGGGCCGAGATGGTTTTGGCATTCCAACGGATCACCGCTTCAGCATGGCTCTGCTCCACCAGCTTTTGCACCTCTTCCGGGCGGTGCAGGCTGACCGAGATATGCTCCTGCAGATCGAGTGCCACCTGGAAAGCGCGCGTCAGCCGCTTATGGCTGTGATCGCGGCTGGCCGACAGCATGTGCATCTGCTGATAACAGGTGTTGATCAGATCGACCACTTTCTGCTGGTGAGCCAGCAGCGGCGGCAGCGCTTTTTCGGGATCGGTCAGCTGCGTCAGCAGGGTATATTTGGCGTCGCAGTAGTTGGCCAGCTCGCGGTAGATCAGGCTCAGGCTCTCACGCATCGGCTGCTCTTTCCACAGCCAGAACCAGAACCAGTTAAATACCCCATACCAGAGCGTGCCGCCGATATAGAGCAGCGGAGTGACATAGATGGGCATGCGGCCAATCAGGCTGAGTGTAAAGATCGCGGCAATAAGGGTGCCGGGCAGCAGACGGCCATGCAGCGGGCTAATCTCACCGGTGACGCCAAGCAGCAAAGGCATAGCGAAGAGGATCAGCGGCAGTGGAATCGCATGCAGAGTGAGCCACTGAATCAGAAAGCTGCCGAGGGCAAACAGGCTGCCGCCCACAATCAGACGTTTGAAGAAGCGTTTATGCGGGGTATCCAGACCGGCGATATTGCAGCAGGCGGGCACTAACGAGAACAGCAGACCTTTTTGCAGGTCGCCAGCCAGCCAGCCCAGTGCCACCGGCAGACAGAGCACCAGCGTTTGCCGCAAGGCGTAGTTAACTTCAGGATGGTAAATGATTCGACGCCACATCGGCCCAACACAAACAATAACGGCGTGATGTTGCCATCACGCCGTGGATGACAGGAATTAGCGGGTGCCGTAAACGACGATGGTTTTGCCGTGTGCGGAGATCAGGTTCTGATCTTCCAGCATCTTCAGAATACGGCCCACGGTTTCACGTGAACAACCCACAATCTGGCCAATTTCCTGACGAGTGATTTTAATTTGCATGCCGTCGGGATGCGTCATGGCATCTGGCTGCTTCGCCAGGTTAAGCAGAGTCTGTGCAATGCGTCCGGTGACGTCGAGGAAAGCGAGGTTACCCACTTTTTCAGACGTGACCTGCAGGCGACGCGCCATCTGCGAGGAGAGTCGCATCAGGATGTCGGGGTTAACCTGGATCAGCTGACGGAATTTCTTGTAAGAAATCTCCGCCACTTCGCACGCGCTTTTCGCACGTACCCAGGCGCTGCGCTCCTGACCTTCTTCGAACAGGCCAAGCTCACCAATAAAATCGCCCTGATTCAGGTAGGAAAGAATCATCTCTTTGCCTTCTTCATCTTTAATCAGAACCGCGACGGAACCTTTCACGATGTAGTAAAGCGTTTCTGCTTTTTCACCTTGGTGAATCAGCGTACTTTTGGATGGATACTTGTGAATATGGCAATGGGACAGGAACCATTCGAGTGTAGGGTCTGTTTGCGGTTTGCCGAGAACCATTCGCTATTATCCTCTGTTGTAATCGTGCCCAAAATACAGGGGGCAGTTTTCCCTGTCAGGCGGTGAAAGCTTCAAGCGTTTCCTTTTCAGGAAATTATTCGGGCCGCATCAGGCGCAGTGCGCATCATTCTTCCCGGCTTCGCCATCGGGTGACGAAAAATATTTTCAGCACTGTTTGTAGCACAGCTTTTGCCGACTGTCTTCTGTTGTCTCGCTTCAGCTACGGGCGGATTTCTCTGGATTGCTGTTTACCAGGTGAAAGCGTACTCTGGCGACAAAACAGCGTATTCCGGAGCAAAAATCATGCAGGCAAGAGTGAAATGGGTAGAAGGGCTGACATTCCTCGGAGAATCCTCATCCGGCCATCAGATACTGATGGATGGCAATTCGGGTGATAAAGCGCCCAGCCCAATGGAGATGGTGCTGATGGCGGCGGGTGGATGCAGCGCGATTGATGTGGTTTCAATTCTGCAAAAAGGCCGCAACGATGTGGCTGATTGTGAAGTAAAACTGACCTCAGAACGTCGTGAAGAGGCGCCGCGAATCTTTACGCACATCAACCTGCATTTTATCGTGAGTGGCAAAGCGCTCCAGGATAAAGCGGTCTCACGCGCGGTGGATCTTTCGGCTGAAAAATATTGCTCGGTGGCCATCATGCTGGGTAAAGGTGTGACGATGACGCATAGCTATGAAGTGGTTGAGCTGTAACAGTCGCAAGGGTTATCCCAGACCTGCTAACTTCACTGCCAGTGTCTGATGCAGGTTGCTTTAAGACTGTGCCGGCGCAGAGAACCGGGTCAGATCGGAAAGACGCAAAATCCGCCATCCATGGCATGCTCTTCCCGCGCCGTCCTGGCGCGGGACGCTTTCCTCTTCTGACCCGGTTCCCTGCGTGTTGAGCTTTCGTGTTGCTGTCAGATTTACCGTGCTTTGGCTTTGTTATAGGTTTGAAGAAACCATTTCTGAACTCTTACTCTATCCGTTTACCTTCCATCAGCCGTTTCACCAGCGGCCCCATGATCAGCTCCATGGCCAGACCCATTTTGCCGCCAGGCACCACCAGCGTATTGATGTGCGAGATAAACGAGCCCTGCAGCATCGCCAGCAGGTAGGGGAGGTCGATATCTTCCAGTGCCTGGAAGTGGATCACCACAAAGCTCTCATCCAGTGACGGAATGGCGCGGGCTGCGAACGGGTTGGAAGTATCGATGGTTGGAACGCGTTGAAAGTTGATATGGGTGCGTGAAAACTGGGGCGTGATGAAGTTGATGTAATCTTCCATTGAGCGCACCACGGAATCCATCACTGCTTCACGTGAATGACCGCGCTCGCCGGTGTCGCGTACCAGCTTCTGAATCCACTCCAGGTTAACAATCGGTACCACGCCCACCAGCAGATCGACCTGTTCCGCCACGTTGTGCTGCGCCGTCACCACACCGCCATGCAATCCTTCATAAAAAAGAATATCGGTGTTCTGCGGTAGCGGCTGCCAGGGCGTAAAGGTGCCGGGCACCTGGTTCCACGGCACCGCCTCATCGTAAGTGTGCAGATATTTACGCGACTGCCCCTGCCCGCTGTGACCGTACTCTTTAAAGCTCTGCTCCAGCAGACCAAAGTCATTGGCTTCCGGGCCGAAGTAGCTGACATGACGTCCCAGGTCGCGCGCCTTACGAATCGCCATATCCATTTCCGGGCGGGTAAAGCGGTGAAAGCTGTCACCTTCAAGCTCCGCCGCATGCAGGTCAAGCTGCTGAAAGATTTTGCGGAATGCCAGGCTGGTGGTAGTGGTTCCTGCGCCGCTGGAACCGGTCACCGCGATAATGGGATGACGTGCAGACATAGAAAAGCTCCCTGTGAGGTCGGACGATGAGCATTGTTATCATGAAAGGGTGCCGGGTGCATCAGCCACGAAATTCTTTGCGCGGCATGATATTGACCGATTCATGCAGTTCCGACCACACCAGCACTACTTCACCGGTTTCCAACTGGCGTCGCACATCAGCCACCTTGTCCAGCAGGCTGCGTTCATGCTCGCCATAGTCAGTGCCTTCACGCAGCACAAAGGTTTCAATCAGATTTTCAAGGGTCTCAGGAGAGACTTGTTGCCAGGGAATAATCACGAGATCAGTTATCCAGAAAAGGGGCGATCCACTGCGGGATGCGCTGTTCCAGCCACATTTCGGGCTGGCGTAATGTCCCGCCGACAAAACCGACGTGGCCGCCGTGTGGTGTCAGTTGATAAGTAATAGTGGCAGATAATTGGCTGCTGTGCGGGATCACCTCATCACTCATAAAGGGATCGTCTTTGGCGTGGATGATCAGCAGCGGTTTCTCTGCGTGCTTCAGCCAGGGCATGGCGCTGGCACGATGATAGTAATCGGCTGCATCGACAAAACCGTGGGCACGGGCGGTAATCGCATCATCAAAATCGCGCAGTCGCCGCAGTGCTTTTAGCTGCGCCAGATTGACCGGCAGCGTGTCCGGCCAGGCGTGCAGTTTACGGCGGGCATTTTTCTTCAGTTGCGCCAGCAAATAGTATTGATAGAAGCGTGAGAAGCCGCGTTCCAGTTTTACGCTACACGGCTCAAGCAGCAGCGGGGCGGAGACAATGACGCCTGCATCCACTTCGGCAGCTGCGCCCTGCTGGCCCAGCAGGCAGCCCAGCATATTGCCGCCCAGCGAAAAACCGATGGCGACGGTCGGCACCTGGCCCCAGCGGGTACGCAGCCAGTGCAGGAAAAAGCGGGCATCTTCCGTTTCGCCGGAGTGATAGATGCGATTGAGCCGGTTAGGTTCGCCGCTGCAGCCGCGAAAATGCATCACCACTGCCAGCCAGCCGCGCGCACGGCAGATGTTCATCAGGCCATGAATGTAGGGGCTGTGAAAGCTGCCCTCCAGCCCATGAAACAGCACGACGCGCGGTTTATGCTGCGCCAGTTGTGGATCTTCGCTCCAGGCGAGATCAACGAAGTCGCCATCCGGCAGATCGAGTCGCTGCCAGTGAGGAACGAACGTGACACGGCGACGTAACAGGCGCGGCAGCATCGTCTGCAGGTGCGCGTTACGCAGGCTGTCAGGCGGCGTGAATTGCTCGTTTTCCGGTCCGGTAAATTTCATGTGGTAAAAGCTTGTCTGTTCCATATCACACTGTTAGCTTCGATAAGTTTTTTCTTGCAAGGGTAAGGAGTACCCGATTGCCATGGAACTGAGTCTTTTCTTATCAATGTTGGGCTTTCTTTGGGTCGCGGCGATTACGCCCGGGCCTAATAATATGTTACTCACCGCCTCAGGCGCTAATTTTGGCTTTCTGCGCACCATTCCGCTGATGATCGGCATCATGATCGGCATGCAGGTGATGCTGCTGATGGTGGCCTTTGGCGTTGGCGGTCTGATCCTGCTCTATCCGTCGCTGCACCTGGTGCTGAAGATCGCGGGTAGCCTCTATCTGCTCTGGCTGGCGTGGAAGATAGCGACGTCCAGCTATGAAAAGCTGGAAACCGATCAGGCACCGGATGCGCCGATGCCGTTCTGGCAGGGTGGGTTGCTGCAGCTTATCAATCCTAAGGCCTGGCTGATGGCGCTGGGCGCGGTCGCCAGCTTCAGTCTGGCGGGTGATGCATATCGTCATTCAGTGATGGCGATAAGCGTCGGCATGTTTCTGGTCAATCTGGTGTCAGGCGCGATCTGGATGGCATTTGGCGCGATGATCGGCCGCATTCTGCGCAGCCGTCGCGCCTGGAAAATCTTTAACCTGGCTATGGGGCTGCTGACTGCGGCCTGCGTGCTATTAATCTGGCACTGAGTCAACTGGATGCGCGTTCAACGCGCGTCCAGGGCAGCACCTCACGGATGACCGGCGCATTCGGATTGCGGATCTTCTGCAGCAGCAGCTGCACGCTGCGCGCGCCGAGCTGATTCATCGGCTGCTCAATGGTGGTCAGCGGTGGATTCAGGCTGCGGGTAAACGGCACGCCATCAAACCCGACGACCGCCAGATCTTCCGGCACGCGCAGACCTGCTTCCAGCGCCGCATGCACGACGCCCACCGCCAGTACATCTGATACCGCAAACACTGCATCCGGCGGTTCCGGCAGCGCCATCAACTCCCTCAGCCCCTGGCTGCCTGCTTCAGGAGAGATTTCATAGGTATAAGAGACGCCGGACCACGCATACCCCAGCTCCTCAATCGCCTGTCGGTAGCCTTTTTCACGATGATGCGAGTAGAGATAGCGCATGTCGCCATTGACCAGCCCGATGCGTTTACGCCCTTTACCGGCGAGGTAATGGACGGTGTCGCGCGCGGCTTCAAGGTGATCAATGCTGACCGAGGAGGCGGGAATATCGGGATTAAATTCACAGCACTGCACCCAGGGAGCTCCGGCGATCAGCGCCTGCAAATCCTGTAAGCCGGAGGCCGCATCCATGGTAATCACGCCATCCACCACTTTGCCGGTCAGCAGACTAAGATAGGCGGCTTCGCGCTGAAGCTGCGAGGCGGAGTTACAGAGCAGGATATGATAGCCATGCAGTTCCGCTTCGGCCTCAATGCCCTGAACCACGCGTGAACAGAAGGGATTCGTGATATCCGAGATCAGCACCAGCAGCATGTTGCTTTGCGCCGTACGCAGCTGACGCGCCAGCAGATTGGGCTGATAGTCGCAGGCAGAGATTGCCGCCAGAACTTTCTCACGCGTATCGGGCTTTACACCGGGATGCGCGTTAAGAACCCGCGATACCGTGGCTTTGGAGACGCCAGCCAGCTGAGCGACTTTCTCGATCGACATCGGATACAGAGACCTTAACAGGCAATAATTGGGAACGCATATCAATAGCACAGGGATAATGTGAGCGCCTGACATTTTTGCTTACTTTAGCTATTTTCAGCATTTGCGATTTTTAACTTAGTTTTGCAGATAGTGATCTAAGAACTTATTTCTATTAGGGATAATTTTTAATTCCTTTATGAAACTATAGCGGCCGCAGACACTACCTCCACTATAAAAACGGCGGGGTAATGATCATGGCAGCAACACGTTTAACTTTTTTAGCCGCAGCGCTGGCACTGCTGGCGTTTCGGGCAGATGCGGTCAATGTCACCGTGGCGTACCAGACCTCAGCCGAACCCGCGAAAGTGGCGCAGGCTGACAACAGTTTTGCGAAAGAGAGCGGGGCCAGCGTTGACTGGCGTAAGTTTGACAGCGGTGCAGGCGTCTTACGCGCACTGGCGTCCGGCGACGTCCAGATTGGCAACATCGGTTCCAGTCCGTTAGCGGTCGCAGCAGCGCAGAAACTGCCAATTGAAGCGTTTTTACTCGCCTCTCAGCTGGGCAACTCTGAAGCGCTGGTGGTAAAAAAGACCATTACCTCTCCTAAAGATCTCGTCGGCAAACGCATCGCGGTGCCGTTCATCTCTACTACTCACTACAGCCTGCTGGCTGCACTCAAACACTGGGGCATCAAGCCGTCGCAGGTTCAGCTGGTAAACCTGCAGCCGCCAGCAATTATCGCGGCCTGGCAGCGTGGTGACATTGATGGTGCCTATGTCTGGGCGCCCGCAGTCAATGAGCTGGAGAAAGAGGGCAAGGTGTTAACCGACTCTGCGGAAGTGGGGAGCTGGGGTTCACCGACGCTGGATGTCTGGGTAGTCCGCAAAGATTTTGCCGAACAGCACCCGGAGATCGTGACCGCCTTTGCCCGCAGCGCGATCGATGCGCAGCAGGCCTACCTTAACAGTCCCGACAGCTGGCTGAAGCAGCCTGATAACCTCAGCAAACTCTCACGCCTGAGCGGCGTGCCGGAAGCGCAGGTGCCGGGTCTGGTGAAGGGCAATACCTACCTGACGGCCCAGCAGCAGGTTGAGCAGCTGGGCAAGCCGGTCAATAAGGCGATCGTCGATACCGCGCAGTTCCTGAAAGCGCAGGGCCGGGTGCCGCAGGCAGATAACGACTACAGCAGTTACGTGACCTCCCGCTTCGTCGAGCCATTAGTTAAACCGTAAGGAGGCACCATGCTGCGCATCGCTCACCTTAATGCCCGTTATGCCGGACAGCCAGTGTTGCAGGATATCAATCTGCAACTGGATAGCCAGGAACTGCTGGTCGTGCTCGGCCCCTCCGGCTGTGGCAAAACCACGCTGCTTAATCTGGTCGCCGGATTCCTGCCGGTGGAGTCGGGCAGCATCACGCTGGATAACCAGCCGGTGACCGGGCCAGCCGCGGAGCGCGGCGTGGTGTTTCAGAATGAAGGGTTACTGCCGTGGCGCAACGTGCTGGATAACGTCGCCTTTGGCCTGCAGCTGGCGGGGATGCCGCGCCAGGCACGTGAGGCCATAGCGCAGAAACTCATCAGGCAGGTCGGGCTGGAAGGGGCGGAAAAGCGCGCCATCTGGCAGTTGTCCGGCGGTCAGCGTCAACGGGTAGGTATTGCCCGTGCGCTGGCCACCGATCCGCAACTGCTGCTGCTGGATGAGCCGTTTGGCGCACTGGATGCTTTTACCCGTGAGCAGATGCAGACACTGCTGCTGACGCTGTGGCGCGACAGCGGTAAACAGATCCTGCTGATTACACACGATATAGAAGAGGCGATTTTCCTCGCCAGCGAACTGATTCTGCTGTCGCCAGGACCGGGCCGTATCGTGGAGCGGCTACGGCCCGAATTTGGCCGCCGTTTTGCTGCGGGAGAGTCGTGCCGCAGCATCAAATCCGATCCGCAGTTTATCGCCCAGCGCGAATATGTGCTGAGCCGGGTATTTGATCAGCGGGAGGCGTTTGCATGAGCGCGTTAATCCACGATAAGTCTCTGCCGGTGCGCCGTCGGCTGCGCTGGCCGTTTTCAACCGCCTTTACGCTGAGCGTGCTGAGCCTCTCTCTGCTGTTACTGCTCTGGTGGGGCGTCACCGCGCTGGGCCTGATTGCTCCGCTGTTTCTGCCGTCGCCGCAGCAGGTGTTCAGCAAGCTGCTGGTGATTGCCAGCGCGCAGGGCTTTATGGATGCCACGCTGTGGCAGCATCTGGCCGCCAGCCTGACGCGGATGCTGATCGCGCTGACGGCTGCTGCCGCTATCGGTATTCCGGTGGGGATTCTGATGGGCCTCAGCCCGGTAGCTCGCGGCCTGCTCGATCCGCTGATTGAAATTTATCGCCCGATTCCGCCACTCGCCTATCTGCCGCTGATGGTGATCTGGTTCGGCATTGGTGAGACCTCGAAAATCCTGCTGATCTACCTGGCGATCTTCGCGCCCGTGACGCTCTCTACCCTGGCCGGGGTGCGTAACACGCAGCAGGTACGGATTCGCGCCGCTCGCTCGTTGGGGGCTAACCGCTGGCAGCTGCTGCGCTGGGTGATCCTGCCGGGCGCGCTGCCGGAGATTCTGACCGGTCTGCGCATTGGTCTGGGAGTGGGCTGGTCAACGCTGGTGGCGGCGGAGCTGATTGCCGCCACGCGGGGTCTCGGTTTTATGGTGCAGTCAGCGGGAGAGTTTCTCGCCACCGATGTGGTGCTGGCGGGTATCGCAGTGATCGCCTTTATCGCTTTTAGTTTAGAACTCGGGCTCCGCGCGTTGCAGCGCCGTCTGACGCCCTGGAGTGGAGAACAGTCATGAATGAACGTATCAGTTTTACCCCGCTTGGCCCCTATATCGGCGCGCAGGTTTCAAACCTGGATGTCTCCCGGCCATTAAGTGATGCGCAGTTTGAACAGCTTTACCATGGCCTGCTGCGCCACCAGGTGCTGTTTCTGCGTGACCAGAAAATTACGCCGGAACAGCATCGTGCCCTGGCGATCCGCTTTGGCGACCTGCATATCCATCCGGTCTATCCCCACGCAGAAGGCGTTGAGGAGATTATCGTGCTGGATACGCATCAGGATAATCCGCCGGATAACGACAACTGGCACACCGACGTCACCTTTATCGACACGCCACCGGCTATCGCTTTGCTGGCCTCAAAAGTGTTACCGGAGGCGGGCGGTGATACGCTCTGGACCAGCGGCATTGCGGCCTACGAAGCGCTCTCTGAGCCTTTTAAGCAGTTGCTGGCAGGCCTGAGTGCCGAGCATGATTTCAAAAAGTCATTCCAGGAATATAAGTACTGCAAAACCAGAGAGGAGCATCAGCGCTGGCAGCAGGCGGTGGCGAAGCATCCACCGGTGCAGCATCCGGTGATCCGCACGCATCCGGTCAGCGGTAAAAAAGCGCTGTTTGTGAACGAGGGCTTTACCACGCGGATTGTGGATTTAAGCGAGAAGGAGAGCGATGCGCTGCTGGGCTTCCTGTTTGCGCATGCTACCAAACCGGAGTTTCAGGTGCGCTGGCGCTGGCAGCCAGACGATCTGGCTATCTGGGATAATCGGGTGACGCAGCATTATGCCAATGCCGACTACTATCCCGCCCGGCGCATCATGCAGCGGGCAACGGTGCTGGGCGATAAACCGCGTTAAAAAAATCTCCCCGCGAGCGGGGAGAGTTTATTTATGAAGCCATCATCTGTTCGAGCTGTTCCTGGGCTTCCAGCCACGCCATCTCAACCTCTTCCAGCGCAGATTTACTCTCCGCCTGACGCTGCAGCGCGGTGGTCAGGTCCGCTTTACGGCTCGGATCATAAATCGCACTGTCTGAGAGCTGTGTTTCGGCATCGGCCAGCTGGCTCTGCCATTTGCTCATCTGCTTTTCCAGCTTCTCGATCTCTTTGCGCAGTGGTTGCGTCTGGGTGCGCAGTTCGGCATCGCGGCGCTTCTGATCTTTACGCGCCTGGGCACTATTGCCGTTATCCTGCTTCGGTGCGGCATCCTGTTGCGCCTGCTGTTTCTGCAGATCGCTCAGCCACTGCTGATAATCTTCGAGGTCGCCCTCAAACACATCCACTTTGCCATCGTGCACCAGATAGAGATCGTCGGTGGTGGCGCGCAGCAGGTGACGGTCGTGCGACACCACCACCAGCGCACCTTCGAAGTCGATCAACGCTTCGGTCAGCGCCTGACGCATATCAAGATCCAGGTGGTTGGTAGGTTCATCGAGCAGCAGCAGGTTAGGGCGCTGCCAGACAATCAGGGCCAGCACCAGTCGCGCTTTCTCACCGCCGGAGAAGCGCTCGGTGTTTTCAGTGACTTTATCGCCACGGAAATCGAAGCCGCCCAGATAGTCGCGCAGCTGCTGTTCAAGCACCTGAGGCGCAATGCGCGACAGATGCTGCAGCGGCGACTCGTCAGCCCGCAGGTACTCCAGCTGATGCTGGGCGAAGTAACCGAGCTTGATCCCTTTCGCCAGCCCCATCTTGCCGTCCATCGCTTCCAGCTCACCCGCCAGCAGCTTGATCAGGGTCGATTTACCGGCGCCGTTACGTCCCAGCAGGCCGATGCGCGATCCCGGAACCAGGTTAAGCTTGATGGCGTCGAGAATGATACGGTCGCCATAGCCCGCGGTCACCTTCTCCATCTTCATCAGCGGATTAGGCAGGTTCTCCGGCTTGCGGAAGGTGAAGCTGAACGGATTGTCGACATGGGCCGGTGCGATCATCTCCATGCGCTCCAGCATCTTGATGCGGCTCTGCGCCTGCTTGGCTTTGGTGGCCTGCGCACGGAAGCGATCAATGTAGCTGTGTAAATGCGCCACTTTCTCCTGCTGGCTTTCATACAGCGCCTGCTGCTGAGCCAGTTTGGCGACGCGCTGCCGCTCAAAGGAGCTGTAGTTGCCGGTGTATTCGAACATCGACTCCTGTTCGATATGGATAATTTTGTCGATGACCGGATCGAGGAAGTCACGATCGTGCGAGATCAGGATCAGCGTGCCTTCATAACTCTTCAGCCAGCGCTCCAGCCAGATCACCGCATCGAGATCGAGGTGGTTGGTCGGTTCATCCAGCAGCAGCAGATCGGAACGACAAATCAGCGCCTGGGCCAGATTAAGGCGCATACGCCAGCCACCGGAGAAGTCGCTGACCGGACGCTGCAGCTGTTCCTGGCTGAAGCCCAGACCGTGCAGCAGGCTTGAGGCGCGCGCATGAATGCTCCACGCCTGCACCGCATCCAGCTTGCCATGCAGCAGCGCGATGGCATTGCCATCGTCGCGCAGATTGGCGTCCGCCAGTTCTGCTTCAAGCTGGCGGAACTGGCGATCGCCATCAATCACGTACTCCAGCGCAGCTTTATCCAGCGCGGGGGTTTCCTGATTCACCCAGGCCAGCGCCCAGTGAGAGGGGAACGTGACGGTACCGGCATCGCTGGTGATTTCACCTTTTAACAGCGACAGCAGCGTGGATTTCCCACAGCCGTTTTTACCCACCAGCCCGACCTTCTGACCGGGATTGATGGTGGCGGTGGCATTGTCGAGCAGGACGCGGATGCCGCGGCGAATTTGTAAGGCTGAGAAGACAATCATGTAAGCGCCGTATCGTCAGAATATGTTAATTTACTGGCAACATAATGAGATTTTGCTGCGTCGTGCATGGTAGCGGAAAACCGCACCAATGACGACGCTTTGGAGGGAAAGGATGTCGCAGCCACCCAGGGTTTTGCTGCTTTATGCTCATCCGGAATCACAGGATTCGGTCGCAAATCGGATCCTGCTGCAGCCGGCTCAGGCACTGGAACACGTCACCGTGCACGATCTGTACGCGGCCTATCCGGATTTTTTTATCGATATTCACTATGAACAACAGCTGCTGCGCGAACACGACGTCATCATTTTCCAGCATCCGCTCTATACCTATAGCTGTCCGGCGCTGCTGAAAGAGTGGCTGGATCGCGTTCTGTCACGCGGTTTCGCCAATGGTGTGGATGGCAATGCACTCGAAGGCAAGTACTGGCGCAGCGTGGTGACGACCGGAGAACCGGAAAGTGCTTTTAAACAGCAGGGTCTGAACCGCTATTCGCTCAATGACATTATGCGTCCTTTTGAGCTGACCGCGCAGATGTGCCGTATGCACTGGATGCCGCCGATGATCGTCTACTGGGCGCGTCGGCAGAGTCCGGAATTAATGAAAAATTATGCCCGCGCCTATGGCGACTGGCTGGCAGCACCGCTGCCGAATGGAGGGGTATAGATGGAAGGGCAAACGCTGCTGACCGCGGGGGTGATTTATCTGGTCGCGGCGGTATTGATTGTGCCGGTGGCGGCTCGCCTCGGTATTGGTGCTGTTCTGGGCTATCTGGTGGCGGGTATCGCTATCGGTCCGTGGGGTTTAGGCTTTATCAGCGACGTCGATGAGATTCTTCACTTCTCTGAGCTTGGCGTGGTTTTCCTGATGTTTATTATCGGGCTGGAGCTGAACCCGGCAAAGCTGTGGGCGCTGCGCCGCTCCATTTTTGGCGTCGGCGCGGCGCAGGTGATCTTCTCAGCGGCTATTCTGGGCGGCTTATTATGGCTGACCGACTTTAGCTGGCAGGCGGCAATTATCGGTGGGATTGGTCTGGCGATGTCTTCGACCGCCATGGCGCTGCAGCTGATGATGGATAAAGGTATGAACCGCAGCGAAGCCGGACAACTGGGCTTTTCGGTGCTGCTGTTTCAGGATATCGCGGTCATCCCGGCGCTGGCGCTGATCCCGCTGCTGGCCGGCACCGACAGCGGTCACATCGACTGGATGAAGGTCGGCATGAAAGTGCTGGCGTTTGCCGGCATGCTGGTGGGTGGGCGTTATCTGCTGCGGCCGATCTTCCGCTATATCGCCGCATCAGGTGTCCGTGAGGTCTTTACCGCGGCGTCGCTGCTGCTGGTGCTGGGTTCGGCGCTGTTTATGGATGCGCTGGGCCTGTCGATGGCGCTGGGCACCTTTATTGCCGGGATCCTGCTGGCAGAAAGTGAATACCGGCATGAGCTGGAAGTCGCTATCGATCCGTTTAAGGGGCTGCTGCTGGGCCTGTTCTTTATTTCGGTGGGCATGGCACTCAACCTCGGAGTGCTCTATACCCATATTGTGACCATCCTGCTGGGCGTGGTAACGCTGGTGGCGGTGAAAACGCTGGTGCTCTATCTGCTGGCGCGCATTTATGGCCTGCGCAGTTCCGAGCGCCAGCAGTTTGCTGGCGTACTGAGTCAGGGCGGCGAGTTTGCCTTTGTGCTCTTTTCAGCGGCCTCGTCGGCAAAGCTCTTCTCAGGCGATCAACTGCCGATGCTGCTGGTGACGGTGACGCTGTCGATGATGACCACGCCGTTGCTGATGAAGGGTATCGACCGACTGCTGGCACGCCGCTTTAATGAGCCGGACGAAAATGCAGAGAAACACTTTGTCGAAGATGATCAGCCGCAGGTAATTGTGGTGGGCTTTGGTCGCTTCGGACAGGTGATAGGTCGCCTGCTGATGGCGAACAACAAACGCATTACCGTGCTGGAACGGGACATCAGTGTGGTGAGTCTGATGCGCAAATATGGTTACAAAGTCTATTACGGTGATGCCACCGAGCTGGAGTTACTGCGTGCTGCCGGTGCAGCCAGCGCCCAGTCGATTGTGATCACCTGTAATGAGCCGGAAGATGTGATGACTATCGTGCATCTGTGTCAGCAGCATTTTCCGCAGTTGCAGATTCAGGCGCGCGCCCGGGGCCGTGTGGAAGCGCATGAGCTCCTGCAGGCAGGCGTCACCCAGTTCTCGCGTGAGACCTTCTCGAGTGCACTGGAGCTGGGCCGTAAAACATTGATGTCACTGGGGATGCATCCCCATCAGGCGCATCGCGCTCAGCAGCATTTTCGCCGGCTTGATATGCGGATGCTTCGCGAGCTGGTGCCGACGCTCTCTGAAAGCGCGGCACAGGCTTCACGTGTCCGTGAAGCGCGGCGTGAACTGGAAGATATCTTCCAGCGGGAAATGCAGCGCGAAAAGCGGCAGATCGACGGCTGGGACGATGATCAATAAACTTTTTAAACAGGCAGAAGCTAATGCGTAAACGTTTTATTGCTGGTGCGACATGCCCGCACTGCCAGGAGAAGGACACGCTGGCGATGTGGCGTGAAAACAATGTCGATGTGGTGGAGTGTGTGAAATGTGGTCATCAGATGCGTGAGGCAGATAAGCAGGCGCGCGATCAGGTTCGGACCAATGAGCAGGTTATCGGCATTTTCCATCCTGAATAGCGGAATCGGGCAGCTTTTTTCACGCTTAAACTTACAGCGGGATTGAATTCCGTTACAATTGACGCCATTAAGGCTGAAGTCGCAAGAGAAAGTGAAACCCCTCTTGCACTCAACCCCGAACCTTTCTGGTTGGTGTTATTGCACGCAAGAATAGACCAATGAGACGGGATCTCAGCTCTCAACGGTTAGGAGATATCATGAAAGTAGCAAAAGACCTGGTGGTAAGCCTGGCCTATCAGGTACGTACAGAAGACGGCGTGTTAGTTGACGAGTCACCGGTGAGTGCACCGTTAGACTACCTGCACGGTCATGGTTCCCTGATTTCTGGTCTGGAAAATGCGCTGGAAAACCACGTTGCCGGCGACAAGTTTGACGTGCATATCCCGGCAAACGATGCTTACGGTCAGTATGACGACAACCTGGTGCAGCGCGTACCTAAAGACGTCTTCATGGGCGTTGACGAACTGCAGGTTGGCATGCGCTTCCTGGCAGAGACCGATCAGGGTCCGGTACCGGTAGAAATCACCGAAGTGGAAGACGATCACGTCGTGGTTGATGGTAACCACATGCTGGCGGGTCAGAACCTGAACTTCAACGTTGAAGTGGTTGCTATCCGTGAAGCCACACCGGAAGAGCTGGCTCATGGCCACGTTCACGGTGCAGATGGCCATCATCATGACCACGATCACGGCCATGATCACGACCACGACCACGGTAAAGGCGGTTGTGGTACTGGCGGTTGCGGCTGCAGCCACTAAGTCTCAACAGACCTTTTAAGGCCACCTCCGGGTGGCCTTTCTTTTGGCTGATACTCTGGTTCGGTCCGGCTGAGCCGGGGCCAGATACTGCCCACCATCAGTAGTGTGGCGGTGGCGTCTCTTCAGACTGCGAGGCGACCATCGAGGGCGCATTCGCTTTGAGCTTGTCGGTCAAAATGCGCATCTGCTCACGCATCTTGTTCATCTCCAGCTCGTGCTGAACCACCGCGCTGTTCAGCTGCTCAATGGTCATCTCCTGAAAGGCCAGTTTGCTCTCTAACGTCTCCAGACGCTGTTCCCACTCAGATTGTTGCATGACCTCTTCCTCTGTTAAGGTGCGACTCAGGGCGTGATTCTACGACCTGAATGCCAGGAATCACCTGTTTTTTTCACGCCCGGAGGCGTTGCGCTTGAAAAAAGGCAGCGCGGCATCATCTCTGATGAAACTTCCCGATGTTATAAAGGTCGGAGGTAGACCGGGTAATTACATTGTGGGAGTGTTCGACACTGCCACGTAAAGTTATAGTGTGGGCCCTGAAGTCCGCAATGTTTCCCGAGGTTAGACGCTTCGGTTTTGGAGAATGGATGAAATCACTGTTTAAAGTCACATTGTTAGCTACCACCATGGCTGTTGCACTGAATGCATCAATGGCAATGGCAGCAGACACCGCTGCGGCGCCACAGGCTGCACCAGCCGCCGCGCCACAGTCCGCGCCTCAGGCACCTAAGAATGCGGCTTTCAAAGATGAAGACCAGCAGTCTGCCTACGCACTGGGTGCTTCACTGGGTCGCTACATGGACAACTCCCTGAAGGAGCAGGAAAAACTGGGCATCAAACTGGATAAGCAGCAGCTGATTGCTGGTGTTCAGGATGCGTTTGGTGGCAAGAGCAAACTGTCTGACGAAGAGATTGAGCAGACGCTGCAATCCTTTGAAGGCCGCGTGAAAGGCGCAGCCTCAGCGAAAATGGAAAAAGATGCGAAAGAGAATGCTGAAAAGGGCGACGCTTTCGCAACCAAATTTGCTAAAGAGAGCGGCGTGAAGAAAACCGAAAGCGGCCTGCTGTATAAAGTTGAGAAAGAAGGTACTGGCGACGCACCTAAAGACAGCGACACTGTCGTGGTGAACTACAAAGGTACGCTGATCGACGGTAATGAATTCGACAACTCTTATACCCGTGGCGAGCCGCTCTCATTCCGTCTGGATGGCGTTATCCCAGGCTGGACTGAAGGTCTGAAGCACGTGAAGAAAGGTGGCAAGATCAAGCTGGTGATCCCACCGAATCTGGCTTACGGCAAAAACGGCGTTCCGGGCATCCCGGCTAACTCCACCCTGGTCTTTGATGTTGAACTGCTTGATATCAAACCCGCGCCTAAAGCAGATGAAAAAGCACAGGCCCCTGCGCCTGCTGCTGCAGAAAAAGCGCAGTAATCTGCTGACCGCCGCCTCCGGGTGGCGGTTTCATTTTAGCTTCACGACAAACCTCTGGCATAAGCCGACGACATTTGCCAGACTAATGCCTGCCTAATTATCCCAATATTGAGTCTGCCCATAAGCCGCTGTGACAGGCTCCAGCCATTCAGGGTGATACTCTTCAATGTCTAATCCATTCAATCCGGGTGAACTGAGCGACTTCGATCTTCTGGAGCAGCGCCCGTTCGAAGAAACTGATTACGATATTCTGAAATCGTACGAGGCTGTCGTGGATGGCCTGGCGATGTTGATCGGCTCGCATTGTGAAATTGTCCTGCATTCGCTTGAAGATCTGAAGTGTTCGGCCGTGCGTATCGCCAATGGTGAACACACTGGTCGTAAAGTCGGTTCGCCGATTACCGACCTGGCCCTGCGTATGCTGCATGATATGCATGGCGCGGACAGCAACGTGTCACGTGCCTATTTCACGCGTGCCAAAAGCGGCGTGCTGATGAAGTCGGTCACCATCGCGATCCGTAACCGCCAGCAACGGGTTATTGGCCTGCTCTGCATCAACATGAACCTGGATGTGCCGTTCTCACAGATCATGTCGACTTTCATGCCGCCTGAGATGCAGCAGGTTGATTCCAACGTCAACTTCGCCAGTTCGGTCGACGATCTGGTGATGCAGACGCTGGAGTTCACCATTGAAGAGGTGAGTGCCGATCGCAACGTGTCGAACAACGCCAAGAATCGTCAGATTGTGCTGAACCTGTATGAGAAGGGAATCTTTGACATTAAAGATGCCATTAACCAGGTGGCAGATCGTCTGAACATCTCGAAGCACACCGTTTATCTTTACATCCGTCAGTTTAAAAATGGCGACTTCCAGGGACAGGATCGGTAATGCGCTATACCCTGCTGGTCACCGGCCCGGCTTATGGGACGCAACAGGCGACCAGTGCATATCTGTTCGCCCGCGCGCTGCTGACGGCGGGCCATCAGCTTGACAGCGTATTCTTCTATCGCGAAGGGGTGCTGAACGCTAATCAGCTCACCGCACCGGCCAGCGATGAGTTTGATCTGGTACGCGCGTGGCAGACATTACATCAGGAGCAGGGTGTGGCACTGAACATCTGTGTAGCGGCTGCGCTGCGGCGTGGTGTCAGCGATCAGCAGGAAGCGGCCCGACTCCAGCTGGCGGGCAGTAACCTGCAGCCGGGTTTTACCCTGAGCGGGCTGGGTGCGCTGGCAGAAGCGGCGCTGAGCTGTGAACGTATGGTGCAGTTCTGATGAATCGTGTCGCATTTGTCTTTACCCGGGCCCCGCACGGTAGCAGTGCAGGACGTGAGGGGCTGGATGCCGCGCTGGCTACGGGCGCACTCAGTGAAGATATCGGCCTGTTTTTTATTGGTGATGGCGTACTGCAGCTCAATCTGCACCAGCAGCCTGAGGCGATTAAGAGTCGTCACTATGCTGCGACCTTTGGCGTGCTGGCACTGTATGACATTGAACAGTGTTATCTCTGCCGGACATCGCTGATAGCGCGTGGATTAGCGGTTGACGCTGACCGGTTGCTGGATGTTACGCTGCTGGACGCGCCGGAGCTGCGGCAGACGCTGGCCAGCTACGATCGCATTCTGACTTTTTAAGAGACGTTAATGCTGCACACTTTAATGCACTCGCCGGCCCATTGTGACCTCGAAACCCTGCTTTTAATCGCGGGTGAGGGTGATGACCTGCTGCTGCTGCAGGATGGTGTGTTGGCTGCCTTAGCAGGCAGTCGCGCATTGGCGCAGTTGTCAGCGTGTAAAGCAACGCTATGGGTGCTTGCTGAGGATGTCCAGGCGCGCGGACTTACTGAACAAATTTCGAGCAGCGTGCAGTCAGTAGACTATACTGGCTTTGTCACGCTAACGATCAGGCATCCGCAACAAATGGTCTGGTAATCGGCTAAAACCTGGTTATTTCTTGACACCCCTTTGACTCAGCCCTAAAATTCTGCCTCCTCGTAATTCTACGAGGCGATTTATTACGTGTTTACGAAGCAAAAGCAAATCCAGGAGCTATTTAATGGCAACAGTTAACCAGCTGGTTCGCAAACCACGCGTCCGCAAAGTTGCAAAGAGCAACGTGCCGGCGCTGGAAGCTTGCCCGCAAAAACGTGGCGTTTGTACTCGTGTGTACACCACCACTCCTAAGAAACCAAACTCCGCACTGCGTAAAGTCTGCCGTGTGCGTTTGACCAACGGTTTTGAAGTTACCTCCTACATCGGCGGTGAAGGTCATAACCTGCAGGAACACTCCGTGATCCTGATCCGTGGCGGTCGTGTAAAAGACCTGCCAGGTGTGCGTTACCACACCGTTCGTGGCGCGCTGGACTGCTCAGGTGTTAAAGACCGTAAGCAGGCTCGCTCCAAGTACGGCGTGAAGAAGCCAAAGGCTTAATGGTTCTCCGTTAAGTAAGGCCAAACGTTTTAAATTAAATGTCATAATAAACTCATAGAGTTTTGGACAATCCTGAATTAACAACGGAGTATTTCCATGCCACGTCGTCGCGTCATTGGTCAGCGTAAAATTCTGCCAGATCCTAAGTTCGGATCAGAGCTGCTGGCCAAATTTGTAAATATCCTGATGGTAGATGGTAAAAAATCTACTGCAGAATCAATTGTTTATACCGCGCTTGAGACCCTGGCTCAGCGTTCAGGTAAAAACTCCCTGGAAGCCTTTGAAGTAGCGCTGGAAAACGTGCGTCCGACTGTCGAAGTTAAGTCACGTCGCGTTGGTGGTTCTACTTATCAGGTACCAGTTGAAGTCCGTCCGGTTCGTCGTAATGCCCTGGCAATGCGCTGGATCGTAGATGCTGCTCGTAAACGCGGTGATAAATCAATGGCTCTTCGCCTGGCGAACGAACTTTCTGATGCTGCAGAGAACAAAGGTACTGCAGTGAAGAAACGTGAAGACGTTCACCGTATGGCTGAAGCCAACAAGGCGTTCGCTCACTACCGCTGGTAACAGTCGCGTAGTTGTTAAACCAGCGGGCGCCCAAAGGGCCAACCCGCTGGGGTTGACTAATTTTGAACGTCCGAAAAACCGAGGAATCAAATGGCTCGTAAAACACCCATTGCTCGCTACCGTAACATCGGTATCAGTGCGCACATCGACGCCGGTAAGACTACCACTACCGAACGCGTTCTGTTCTACACCGGTGTAAACCACAAAATCGGTGAAGTACATGACGGCGCAGCAACCATGGACTGGATGGAGCAGGAACAGGAACGTGGTATTACCATCACTTCCGCTGCGACCACCTGTTACTGGTCTGGTATGGCTAAGCAGTTCGAACCACACCATATCAACATCATCGACACCCCAGGACACGTTGACTTCACCATCGAAGTAGAACGTTCTATGCGTGTGCTTGATGGCGCGGTAATGGTTTACTGTGCAGTTGGTGGCGTTCAGCCACAGTCTGAGACCGTATGGCGTCAGGCTAACAAATACAAAGTTCCACGCATTGCGTTCGTTAACAAAATGGACCGCATGGGTGCTAACTTCCTGAAAGTTGTTAACCAGATGGAAGTTCGTCTGGGCGCAACTCCAGTTCCTCTGCAGCTGGCTATTGGCGCAGAAGAGAAATTCACCGGTGTTGTTGACCTGGTGAAAATGAAAGCAATCAACTGGAACGACGAAGATCAGGGTGTGACCTTCGTTTACGAAGATATCCCAGCTGATATGCAGGAACTGGCTGAAGAATGGCGTGCGAAGCTGGTTGAAGCCGCTGCTGAAGGCTCTGATGAGCTGATGGAGAAATTCTTCGGTGGTGAAGAACTGACTGAAGAAGAGATCAAAACATCTCTGCGTAAGCGTGTTCTGAACAACGAAATCATCCTGGTAACCTGTGGTTCTGCATTTAAGAACAAAGGTGTTCAGGCGATGCTGGATGCAGTTGTTGAATATCTGCCAGCACCGACTGACGTTACCGCGATCAACGGTATGCTGGACGACGGTAAAGACACGCCGGCTGTTCGTCACTCAGACGACAACGAGCCGTTTGCTGCACTGGCGTTCAAAATCGCTACCGACCCGTTTGTGGGTAACCTGACCTTCTTCCGCGTTTACTCTGGTGTTGTTAACACAGGCGACACCGTGTTCAACCCGGTTAAGTCAAACCGTGAGCGTTTGGGCCGTATCGTTCAGATGCACGCTAACAAGCGTGAAGAGATCAAAGAAGTCCGTGCGGGTGATATCGCAGCTGCAATCGGCCTGAAAGATGTGACCACTGGTGACACCCTGTGTGACCCAGAGAACGTCATCATCCTTGAGCGCATGGAGTTCCCGGAGCCGGTAATCTCTATCGCCGTTGAACCAAAAACCAAAGCTGACCAGGAAAAAATGGGTCTTGCTCTGGGCCGTCTGGCGAAAGAAGACCCATCATTCCGCGTATGGACTGATGAAGAATCTAACCAGACCATCATTGCGGGTATGGGTGAGTTGCACCTCGACATCATCGTTGACCGCATGAAGCGTGAGTTCAACGTTGAAGCAAACGTGGGTAAACCACAGGTTGCTTACCGTGAAGCGATTCGCAACAAAGTTACCGATGTTGAAGGTAAACACGCCAAGCAGTCTGGTGGTCGTGGTCAGTACGGTCATGTTGTTATCGACATGTACCCACTGGAGCCAGGTTCGAACCCGAAAGGTTACGAATTTGTCAACGACATCAAAGGTGGTGTGATTCCTGGTGAATACATCCCTGCGGTTGACAAAGGTATCCAGGAGCAGCTGAAGTCAGGCCCTCTGGCTGGTTATCCGGTTGTGGATCTGGGCGTGCGTCTGCACTTCGGTTCTTACCATGATGTCGACTCCTCAGAACTGGCGTTTAAACTGGCCGCGTCTATTGCCTTCAAACAAGGCTTTAAACAAGCGACACCTGTTCTGCTTGAGCCTATCATGAAGGTTGAAGTTGAAACGCCAGAAGAGAACACGGGTGATGTTATCGGTGACCTTAGCCGTCGTCGTGGTATGCTCAAAGGGCAGGAATCTAACGCTACTGGTGTTCAGATTCACGCTGAAGTTCCGTTGTCTGAGATGTTCGGATACGCAACTCAGCTGCGTTCTCTGACCAAAGGTCGTGCTTCTTACTCCATGGAGTTCCTGAAGTATGACGATGCGCCGAACAACGTAGCGCAGGCCGTTATTGAAGCTCGTAGCAAATAAGCTACGGTTTAAATTTGAACTGATGCCTTCACCCAGATGGTGAAGGCACAACGTAAGGAATTATCGCCATGGCGAAAGAGCAATTTCAGCGTAACAAACTGCACGTAAACGTGGGCACCATCGGTCACGTCGACCACGGTAAAACCACCCTGACTGCAGCTATCACCACCGTACTGTCTAAAACTTACGGCGGCCAGGCTCGTGCATTCGATCAGATCGATAACGCACCAGAAGAGAAAGCTCGTGGTATCACCATCAACACTTCACACGTTGAGTATGAAACCCCGACTCGTCACTACGCACACGTTGACTGCCCAGGCCACGCCGACTATGTGAAAAACATGATCACCGGTGCTGCGCAGATGGACGGCGCGATCCTGGTTGTTGCTGCGACTGATGGCCCGATGCCACAGACCCGTGAGCACATCCTGCTGGGTCGTCAGGTTGGCGTTCCTTACATCATCGTGTTCCTGAACAAGTGCGACATGGTTGATGATGAAGAGCTGCTGGAACTGGTAGAGATGGAAGTTCGTGACCTGCTGTCAGCATATGACTTCCCAGGCGACGACACTCCAATCGTTCGTGGTTCTGCTCTGAAAGCGCTGGAAGGCGAAGCTGAGTGGGAAGCGAAAATCATCGAACTGGCTGAGCATCTGGATACCTATATCCCAGAACCACAGCGTGCGATCGACATGCCGTTCCTGCTGCCAATCGAAGACGTATTCTCAATCTCTGGCCGTGGTACTGTTGTTACCGGTCGTGTTGAGCGCGGCATCGTTAAAGTCGGCGACGAAGTTGAAATCGTGGGTATCAAAGATACTGCGAAATCAACCTGTACCGGTGTTGAGATGTTCCGTAAGCTGCTGGACCAGGGTCAGGCAGGCGAAAACTGTGGTGTTCTGCTGCGCGGTATCAAGCGTGAAGACATCCAGCGTGGCCAGGTTCTGGCTAAGCCAGGCTCAATCAAGCCACACACCCAGTTCGAGTCAGAAGTTTACGTTCTGTCTAAAGACGAAGGTGGCCGCCATACTCCGTTCTTCAAAGGCTATCGTCCACAGTTCTACTTCCGTACAACTGACGTAACCGGTTCAGTAGAGCTGCCAGAAGGCGTTGAAATGGTCATGCCAGGCGACAACATCAAAATGGTTGTTACCCTGATCCACCCAATCGCAATGGACGAAGGTCTGCGCTTCGCAATCCGCGAAGGTGGCCGTACCGTTGGCGCGGGTGTTGTTGCTAAAGTTATCGCTTAATTGTGATACCTGCTGTGGTCGTGCAAACGGCTACTGCAACACAGTGAAAAAGAGCACTTCGGTGCTCTTTTTTTTGCTCTGAAAATGGCCATAACCCTGCAAAGGGTAGGTTTGAAATAAAAACGATTCGCATTTACACTGTGTACAGAAAATGTACCCGAGTGATGAATCAATGTACGTCTGCCTGTGTAATGCCATCAGTGATAAAACCCTTCGTGAAGTTGTGCGTCGATATCAGCCCAAATCTATTCAGCAGCTGCGCCAGTTTGTTCCGGTAGGCAAACAGTGTGGCAAATGCGTTCGTGCTGCGCGTGAGATTATGGATGAAGAGATGCAGCATGCCCCGCTCTATAAAGAGATTGCCTGACTGACCCTGGATGTGTGGATACCCACAATATCTGTCGCGTTTTTTTGACTTCTTTTTAACCACATCTACGCTCTAATAAACCAGACGCGGAGGGTTAATAATGAAGGGCGATATCAAAGTTATCAGTCATCTTAATAAACTGCTTGGAAATGAACTGGTTGCCATCAACCAGTACTTTCTGCATGCGCGCATGTTTAAAAACTGGGGGCTGACGCGCCTCAACGATGTGGAGTATCACGAATCGATCGACGAGATGAAGCATGCTGACAAATACATTGAACGCATTCTCTTTCTTGAGGGCATTCCAAATCTTCAGGATTTGGGACGTCTGCGTATTGGTGAAGACGTCGAGGAGATGCTGAGTTCAGACCTGAATCTGGAGCTGGAAGGCGCTAAAGATCTGCGTGAGGCCATCTCCTATGCTGACAAGGTACATGACTATGTCAGCCGTGACATGATGATTGAAATCCTGGCTGATGAAGAGCATCACATCGACTGGATTGAAACGGAACTTGAGTTAATCCAGAAGATGGGTATCCAGAACTATCTGCAGGCTCAAATCAAAGAAGAGTGAATCGGGTCTGCAGCACGATCGTTACCCAGCCCGCAATGGCCAGGAAAGGGCCAAATGGCAGCGGGCTTTTCCCCTGAATTATCCCCCGACGCTGCAGCATTACAATTGTCGCCAGTGCCAGAAAAGTGCTACCCAGTGCAATCCAGGGTAGTGCTTGCCATCCACAACACGCGCCTAACGCCGCGAAAAGCTTGATATCACCATAACCTAATCCTTCGTAGCCCCGAACCTGCCGATAGCTCCAGGCGAGCAGCCACAATGTACAGTAGCCCGACAGGGCGCCCCATATCGCTGCTGTTTCATTTCCGGTCGCGCTGGCCTGGAGTAATCCCAGCCAGAGCAGCAGATAGCTGAGCGGGTCAGGTATACAGAAGTGGTGGCGATCAATGGCAGCCACCAGAAGCAGCAGGCTGGAGGCAGTAATGATGAAGATAGCGTCGGCAGAATCGGTGAAGCTTTGCAACACCAGCAGGCAAAGTATTGCGACCAGCCATTCAGTGACAAAGCTTTCCGCACCGAACGGATGATGACAGAAGCGGCACCGACCTTTTAGCCGTGGCCAGCTAATCAATGGCAGCGCATCGTGCCATAGCAGGTGCTGCTGACAACAATCACACCGTGAACCGGGAAAGCAGAGTGCGACAAACCACTGAGCCGGTGAGAGGGCGGGTGAGAAGCGCATACAGGCCAGCGAAAGAAAGCTTCCCAGTGCGCCTCCGCCAGCGAGTGCTGTGAATTGAGTGAACAGTGACATGATGCTGCTCCGGATGAGAGGTTAAGAGCACTTTCATCGGCTTCTTAATCTGTGTCATCCATGGATAAATAACGGCGGAAAAGTGCTCGCAACAAAATTTGTGGTTTAACCGCTCTGCGGCACTGCATTGCGACGCGTGCCGCATGAACCGGCCACTATTTAACAGGGAAAACCGCAACACGGGTTGCTTCCTGAACAGATTTACGTATAATGCGCGGGCCTGCAGATATTGCAGGCGCGATTCGAGCAGAATCGCAGACGGCTGAAATATAGGCCGCCTGACAATACTCCCAATTGGGGAGTTATATGCTGAACGATTACACTCTCCCATCAATCGTAATGGGCTCGAGTAGTAATTTTTTTCGTCTATAAAAAGTTTGGAGCTCTGGTCTCATGCAGAACCAAAGAATCCGTATCCGTCTTAAAGCGTTTGATCATCGTCTGATCGATCAATCAACCGCGGAAATCGTTGAGACCGCCAAGCGCACTGGTGCGCAGGTTCGTGGTCCAATCCCGCTGCCAACCCGCAAAGAGCGTTTTACTGTTCTGATCTCTCCGCACGTTAACAAAGATGCGCGTGATCAGTACGAAATCCGCACTCACAAGCGTCTGGTAGACATCGTTGAGCCAACTGAAAAAACGGTTGATGCTCTGATGCGTCTGGATCTGGCTGCCGGTGTTGACGTGCAGATCAGCCTGGGTTAATCAGGTCATCGAGCGATTGAGAGGTTGAAACAATGATTGGTTTAGTCGGTAAAAAAGTGGGCATGACCCGCATCTTCACTGAAGATGGCGTTTCTATCCCCGTCACCGTAATCGAAGTTGAAGCGAACCGCGTTACTCAGGTCAAAGGCCTGGAAAACGATGGTTACCAGGCAATTCAGGTTACCACCGGTGCTAAAAAAGCAAACCGTGTGACCAAACCTGAAGCTGGTCATTTTGCTAAAGCTGGCGTTGAAGCTGGCCGTGGCCTGTGGGAATTCCGCACCGCTGAAGGTGAAGAGTACTCTGTAGGTCAGAGCATCAGCGTTGAGATTTTCGCTGAAGTTAAGAAAGTTGACGTAACCGGTACCTCTAAAGGTAAAGGTTTCGCCGGTACCGTTAAGCGCTGGAACTTCCGTACCCAGGACGCTACTCACGGTAACTCCTTGTCTCACCGCGTTCCGGGTTCTATCGGTCAGAACCAGACTCCGGGCAAAGTGTTCAAAGGCAAGAAAATGGCAGGTCAGCTGGGTAATGAGCGCGTAACCGTTCAGAGTCTGGACGTAGTACGTGTTGACGCTGAGCGCAACCTGCTGCTGGTTAAAGGTGCAGTTCCCGGTGCTACCGGTAGCGACCTGATCGTTAAACCAGCTGTGAAGGCGTAAGGGGATAGCAATGGAATTAGTATTGAAAGACGCGCAGAGCGCGCTGACTGTTTCCGAAACTACCTTCGGTCGTGATTTCAACGAAGCGCTGGTTCACCAGGTTGTTGTTGCTTACGCATCTGGCGCCCGCCAGGGTACTCGCGCGCAGAAAACTCGCGCCGAAGTAACCGGTTCAGGCAAAAAGCCATGGCGTCAGAAAGGCACCGGCCGTGCGCGTGCAGGTTCTGTAAAGAGCCCAATCTGGCGTTCAGGTGGCGTGACCTTTGCTGCGAAGCCGCAGGACCACAGTCAAAAAGTTAACAAAAAGATGTACCGCGGCGCGCTGAAAAGCATCCTGTCCGAACTGGTACGTCAAGATCGTCTGATCGTTGTCGAATCATTTGCTGTAGAAGCACCGAAAACCAAGCTGCTGGTACAGAAACTGAAAGACATGGCTCTGGAAGACGTGCTGATCATCACCGGTGAACTGGATGAGAATCTGTTCCTGGCTGCGCGTAACCTGTACAAGGTTGACGTGCGTGATGCATCCGGTATCGACCCAGTTAGCCTGATCGCCTTCGACAAAGTCGTTATGACTGCTGATGCAGTTAAGCAAGTTGAGGAGATGCTGGCATGATCCGTGAAGAACGTCTGCTGAAAGTACTGCGCGCGCCGCACGTATCTGAAAAAGCATCTAGCGCGATGGAAAAAACTAATACCATCGTTCTCAAAGTTGCTAATGACGCGACCAAAGCAGAGATCGTTGCTGCTGTTGAGAAACTGTTCGAAGTAGAAGTTAAAGACGTAAACACCCTGGTAGTTAAGGGCAAAGTTAAGCGTCAAGGACAGCGTATCGGTCGTCGTAGCGACTGGAAAAAAGCTTACGTCACCCTGAAAGAAGGCCAGAATCTGGACTTCGCTGGCGGCGCTGAGTAAGTCGGAGGAGAAAGACAATGGCAGTTGTTAAATGTAAACCGACATCTCCGGGTCGTCGCCATGTAGTTAAAGTGGTAAACGCGGAGCTGCACAAGGGCAAACCATTTGCCCCGCTGGTAGAAAAAAACAGCAAATCCGGTGGCCGTAACAACAATGGTCGTATCACTACCCGTCATATCGGTGGTGGTCACAAGCAGGCTTACCGTATTGTTGACTTCAAACGCAACAAAGATGGTATCCCGGCAACCGTTGAACGTCTTGAGTACGATCCGAACCGCTCTGCGAACATCGCACTGGTTCTGTACAAAGACGGCGAGCGCCGTTACATCCTGGCCCCTAAAGGCCTGAAAGCCGGCGACCAGATCCAATCTGGCGTTGATGCTGCGATCAAAGCAGGTAACACACTGCCGATGCGTAACATCCCGGTGGGTTCAACCGTGCATAACGTAGAAATGAAACCAGGCAAAGGCGGTCAGATTGCTCGCTCAGCTGGTGCTTACGTGCAGATCGTTGCGCGTGAAGGTTCTTACGTTACCCTGCGTCTGCGTTCAGGTGAAATGCGTAAAGTCGAGTCTGACTGCCGCGCAACACTGGGCGAAGTCGGCAACGCTGAGCATATGCTGCGCGTTCTGGGTAAAGCTGGTGCAGCCCGTTGGCGTGGTGTTCGTCCGACCGTTCGTGGTACCGCGATGAACCCAGTTGATCACCCGCACGGTGGTGGTGAAGGTCGTAACTTTGGTAAGCACCCGGTAACTCCGTGGGGCGTTCAGACCAAAGGTAAGAAGACCCGTAGCAACAAGCGTACTGATAAATTTATCGTACGTCGCCGTAGCAAATAATATTAGAGGATAAGCCATGCCACGTTCTCTCAAGAAAGGTCCTTTTATTGACCTGCACTTGCTGAAGAAGGTAGAGAAAGCGGTGGAAAGCGGTGACAAGAAGCCTTTGCGCACTTGGTCCCGTCGTTCAACGATCTTTCCTAACATGATCGGTTTGACCATCGCTGTCCATAATGGTCGTCAGCACGTTCCTGTCTTTGTTTCCGACGAAATGGTTGGTCACAAACTGGGTGAATTCGCGCCGACACGTACTTATCGCGGTCACGCGGCTGATAAAAAAGCCAAGAAGAAATAAGTAGGAGGAAGAGATGGAAACTTTAGCTCAACATCGCCACGCTCGTTCTTCTGCTCAGAAGGTTCGCCTTGTTGCTGACCTGATTCGCGGTAAGAAAGTGTCGCAGGCACTGGACATTTTGACCTACACCAATAAGAAAGCGGCTGTACTGGTCAAAAAAGTTCTGGAATCTGCCATTGCTAACGCCGAACACAACGATGGCGCTGATATCGACGATCTGAAAATCACGAAAATTTTCGTTGATGAAGGTCCGACCATGAAACGCATTATGCCGCGTGCCAAAGGTCGTGCAGATCGCATCCTGAAGCGCACCAGCCACATTACTGTGGTTGTGTCCGATCGCTGAGACTCTGGAGACTAGCAATGGGTCAGAAAGTACATCCTAATGGTATTCGCCTGGGTATTGTAAAACCATGGAACTCTACCTGGTTTGCGAACACCAACGAATTCGCTGACAACCTGGACAGCGATTTTAAAGTACGTCAGTTCCTGACTAAAGAACTGGCTAAAGCATCTGTCTCTCGTATCGTTATCGAGCGTCCAGCGAAGAGCATCCGTGTGACTATTCACACCGCTCGTCCGGGCATCGTTATCGGTAAGAAAGGCGAAGATGTAGAAAAACTGCGCACGGTCGTCGCGAAAATCGCTGGCGTTCCTGCACAGATTAATATCGCCGAAGTCCGCAAGCCGGAACTGGACGCGAAACTGGTAGCTGACAGCATCACTTCACAGCTGGAGCGTCGTGTGATGTTCCGTCGTGCTATGAAGCGTGCAGTTCAGAACGCCATGCGTCTTGGCGCGAAGGGTATTAAAGTTGAAGTTAGCGGCCGTCTGGGTGGCGCTGAGATCGCACGTACCGAATGGTATCGTGAAGGTCGCGTGCCATTGCACACACTGCGTGCTGACATTGACTACAACACCTCTGAAGCGCACACCACTTATGGTGTAATCGGCGTTAAGGTATGGATCTTCAAAGGTGAGATCCTGGGTGGTATGGCTGCTGTTGAACAACCGGAACCGGCTGCTCAACCTAAAAAGCAGCAGCGTAAAGGCCGTAAGTAAGGAGAGTCGCTGATGTTACAACCAAAGCGTACGAAATTCCGTAAGGTGCACAAAGGCCGTAACCGCGGTCTGGCTGCGGGTACGGATGTCAGCTTCGGTACTTTCGGTCTGAAAGCTGTTGGCCGTGGTCGTCTGACTGCTCGTCAGATCGAAGCAGCACGTCGTGCTATGACCCGTGCAGTTAAGCGTCAAGGTAAGATCTGGATCCGAGTATTCCCGGACAAACCGATCACCGAGAAGCCGCTGGAAGTGCGTATGGGTAAAGGTAAGGGTAACGTAGAGTATTGGGTTGCCCTGATCCAGCCTGGTAAAGTCCTGTATGAAATGGACGGCGTACCAGAAGAGCTGGCCCGTGAAGCATTCAAGCTGGCAGCAGCAAAACTGCCTATCAAAACCACCTTTGTAACTAAGACGGTGATGTAATGAAAGCAACTGAGCTGCGTGAAAAAAGCGTTGAAGAGCTGAACACTGAGCTGCTTAATCTGCTGCGTGAGCAATTTAACCTGCGCATGCAGGCAGCATCTGGCCAACTGCAGCAGACTCATCTGCTGAAACAGGTTCGCCGTGATGTTGCACGCGTTAAGACTTTACTGACTGAGAAGGCGGGTTCGTAATGACCGATAAAATCCGTACTCTGCAGGGTCGTGTAGTAAGTGACAAAATGCAGAAATCTGCAGTTGTTGCTATCGAACGTTTTGTGAAACACCCGATCTACGGCAAATTCATCAAACGTACGACCAAGCTGCACATCCATGACGAGAACAATGAATGTGGAATTGGTGACGTGGTAGAAATCCGCGAATGCCGTCCACTGTCCAAGACTAAATCCTGGACCCTGGTTCGCGTAATCGAGAAAGCGGTTCTGTAATAAGAATTGTATTCTCTGAGGAAACCCTCTGCTTCGGCAGGGGGTTTTTTTTTGCCTGTAATCGGGGTTGATCCATTTGTGCCTGTGACAGAGCAGATTTGATGGTGCTCAAAAATCTAGCAGATTGTCAGGTCTAAGCTGAGACGGTTCAGGCAATGAGGCCTGAAAGCTGCGGGCCATAAAGGTCCGGGTTATCATAACTGTACAAGGAAATGTGCTGTGAAAATGGAGAGTCCTGACCGCTTACGCCGGTCATTGATAAAGCTGCCACTGTTAGCTGCGTTACCTGCGATTAGCTCTGCCAAAAGCTTGCCGCTATTATCGGGTAGCACACAATCACAACCCACAGGCAATAGCATGGAACGAACTCTGTTACTGAAGAATGCTGAATGCGTGGTCTGCATGGATGCCGACCGGCGGGAAATACGGAACGCCAGTATTCTGATTAAAGGAAATCAGATCGTTGCGGTCGGGGAAGCAGGATCGTTACCCGATAGCGCAGATGAGATTATCGATCTGCGGGGACACATTGTTATACCTGGCCTGATTAATACGCATCATCACATGTATCAGAGCCTGACCCGGGCTATTCCTGCGGTACAAAACGGCGAACTGTTCAACTGGCTTACCCACCTCTACCCACTATGGCAGAATCTGACACCTGAGATGATTCATATCTCAACGCAGATTTCGATGGCCGAGTTAATGCTCTCCGGTTGTACCACCACCAGTGACCATCTCTATGTCTACCCTAACGGCTGTAAGCTTGACGACAGCATTGAGGCTGCAGCGTTAATGGGCATGCGTTTCCATGCCAGCCGGGGCAGCATGAGCGTCGGTAAATCCCTGGGTGGCCTGCCGCCTGATTCGCTGGTTGAGAATGAAGCCGCCATCCTCAGGGACACGCAGCGTGTAATTGAGCGCTATCACGATGACAGCCACGGCTCGATGTTACGCATCGTGGTGGCACCATGTTCACCGTTCTCGGTCAGTCGTGAGCTGATGAAGCAGTCCGCTGCACTGGCACGCAGCTTCAAAGTCTCGATGCATACTCATCTGGCGGAAAACGACAGCGATATCCGCTATAGCCGCGAGAAATTCAACATGACGCCAGCGCAGTACGTTGAGGACCTCGGCTGGGTAGGGCCGGATGTCTGGCATGCACACTGCGTAAAACTGGATCAGCATGGTATGGAGCTTTTTGCACGTACCGGAACCGGCGTTGCACACTGTCCCTGTTCAAACATGCGTCTCGGTTCGGGTATAGCACCAATACGCCACATGTGTGATGCCGGTGTCCATGTCGGTATGGGCGTGGATGGGTCAGCCTCCAATGACAGCTCAGACATGATGGCAGAGGTACGTCAGGCGATGCTGTTGCAACGCGTGGGTTTCGGTCCGGATGCGATGACGGCTCGTCAGGCTCTGGAGCTGGCGACGCTGGGTGGAGCAAAAGTGCTGAATCGCGACGACGTGGGCGCCATTGCACCGGGCATGATGGCTGACTTAGCGATCTTTGACCTGAATCGCATTGGTCTTGCCGGGGCAGGGCACGATCCTGTCGCCGCCCTGGTGTTCTGTAATCCGGGGCAGGTCGCTTACAGCATCATCAACGGAAAAGTCAGGGTGCGTGACGGACAACTGGCCGGAATTGAACTGCCAGCCGTGCTGCATCAGCATAACCAACTGGCCAGAAAACTGGTTAGTTGAGCCAGAAGGGCACTTTATTAGGGAGGCGACGAAAAATAAGGCAGATTACATTTGCTACTGTTCGCACTATTCCCTAGAATACGCCCTCCCTGTCATCAGGGAAAATCAGCGGCTCGATTGAGAGCCGTTTATTTTTTCTACCCATCTGTGAGAACCGGTGTTACAATGCCGCGCCCTCAATTATGGGGCTTTCTAACGACCTGAGGTTTAGGTCCCGAAGTAGTAGTTGACATTAGCGGAGCACTAAAATGATCCAAGAACAGACTATGCTGAACGTCGCCGACAACTCCGGTGCACGTCGCGTAATGTGTATCAAGGTTCTGGGTGGCTCGCACCGTCGCTACGCAGGCGTCGGTGACATCATCAAAGTTACCATCAAGGAAGCAATTCCTCGTGGTAAAGTCAAAAAAGGTGATGTCCTGAAGGCGGTAGTGGTGCGCACCAGGAAGGGTGTTCGTCGCCCGGACGGTTCTGTCATTCGCTTCGATGGTAATGCATGCGTTATTCTGAACAATAACAGTGAGCAGCCTATCGGTACGCGTATTTTTGGGCCGGTAACTCGTGAACTTCGTACTGAAAAGTTCATGAAAATTATCTCTCTGGCACCAGAAGTACTCTAAGGAGCGAACAATGGCAGCTAAAATCCGTCGTAACGACGAAGTTATCGTGTTAACCGGTAAAGATAAAGGTAAGCGCGGTAAAGTTAAGAATGTCCTGTCTTCTGGTAAGGTCATCGTTGAAGGTATCAACCTGGTTAAAAAACATCAGAAGCCGGTTCCGGCCCTGAACCAACCAGGTGGCATCGTTGAAAAAGAAGCTGCTATTCAGGTTTCTAACGTTGCACTGTTCAACGCGGCAACTGGTAAGGCTGACCGTGTAGGCTTTAGATTCGAAGACGGCAAAAAAGTCCGTTTCTTCAAGTCTAACAGCGAAACTATCAAGTAATTTGGAGTAGTACGATGGCGAAACTGCATGATTACTACAAAGACGAAGTAGTCCAGAAACTCATGACAGAGTTTGGCTACAATTCTGTCATGCAAGTCCCTCGGGTCGAGAAGATCACCCTGAACATGGGTGTTGGTGAAGCGATCGCTGACAAGAAACTGCTGGATAACGCAGCAGCTGACCTGGCAGCAATCTCCGGTCAAAAACCGCTGGTCACCAAAGCACGCAAATCAGTTGCAGGCTTCAAAATCCGTCAGGGCTATCCGATCGGCTGTAAAGTAACTCTGCGTGGCGAGCGCATGTGGGAGTTCTTTGAGCGTCTGGTCACCATTGCAGTTCCACGTATCCGTGACTTCCGTGGCTTGTCCGCTAAGTCATTCGATGGTCGTGGCAACTACAGCATGGGTGTACGTGAGCAGATCATCTTCCCAGAAATCGACTACGACAAAGTCGATCGCGTTCGTGGTTTGGATATCACCATTACCACTACTGCGAAATCTGATGATGAAGGCCGTGCTCTGCTGGCTGCCTTTGACTTCCCGTTCCGTAAGTAAGGTAGGGTTACTTAATGGCTAAGCAATCTATGAAAGCGCGCGAAGTTAAGCGTGCAAAATTAGCAGACAAATTCTTCGCTAAACGCGCTGAACTGAAAGCGATCATCTCTGATGTGAACGCTTCCGACGAAGACCGTTGGGATGCTGTTCTGAAGCTGCAGAGTCTGCCGCGTGATTCCAGCCCTTCACGTCAGCGTAACCGCTGCCGTCAAACAGGTCGTCCGCACGGTTTCCTGCGGAAGTTTGGGTTGAGCCGTATCAAGGTCCGCGAAGCCGCCATGCGCGGTGAAATTCCGGGTCTGAAAAAGGCTAGCTGGTAATTGTCACCAATTGAATCACGGGAGTAACACAGATGAGCATGCAAGATCCGATCGCGGATATGCTGACCCGTATCCGTAACGGTCAGGCCGCGAACAAAGTTGCGGTCACCATGCCTTCCTCCAAGCTGAAATTGGCAATTGCCAACGTTCTGAAGGAAGAAGGATATATTGAAGATTTCAAAATCGAAGGCGACATCAAGCTGGAACTGGAACTTACTCTCAAGTATTTCCAGGGCAAAGCTGTTGTAGAAAGCATTCAGCGAGTAAGCCGTCCTGGCCTGCGCATCTATAAGAAAAAAGATGAGCTGCCAAAGGTAATGGCTGGTATGGGCATCGCTGTAGTTTCTACATCTAAAGGTGTCATGACTGATCGTGCAGCGCGCCAGGCAGGTCTTGGTGGCGAAATTATCTGCTACGTAGCGTAATCGGAGGATACATATGTCTCGTGTTGCTAAAGCACCTGTCGTTGTTCCTGCCGGCGTAGAGGTAAAACTCGACGGTCAGGTAATTTCGATTAAAGGTAAAAACGGCGAGCTGACTCGTACTATCAATGATGCTGTTGAAGTTAAGCATGCTGACAACGCTCTGACTTTCGCTCCGCGCGAAGGTTTCGTTGACGGCTGGGCGCAGGCGGGTACTTCTCGCGCGCTGCTGAACGCAATGGTTATCGGTGTTACCGAAGGCTTCACTAAGAAGCTGCAGCTGGTTGGTGTAGGTTATCGTGCAGCCGTTAAAGGCGACGTGGTAAACCTGTCTCTGGGCTTTTCTCATCCAGTCGATCACCAGCTGCCCGCGGGTATCACTGCAGAATGTCCAACTCAGACTGAGATCGTGCTGAAAGGCGCTGATAAACAGCTGATTGGTCAGGTTGCTGCGGACCTGCGCGCCTACCGTCGTCCTGAGCCTTACAAAGGCAAGGGTGTCCGTTACGCCGACGAAGTCGTGCGTACCAAAGAGGCTAAGAAGAAGTAAGGTAACACTATGGATAAGAAATCTGCTCGTATCCGTCGTGCGACCCGTGCACGTCGCAAGCTCAAAGAGCTGGGTGCTACTCGCCTGGTGGTACATCGTACCCCGCGTCATATTTACGCACAGGTAATCGCCCCGAACGGTTCCGAAGTTCTGGTCGCTGCTTCTACTGTAGAAAAAGCTATCACTGAACAACTGAAGTATACCGGTAATAAAGAAGCCGCAGCTGCAGTAGGTAAAGCTATCGCAGAACGCGCAATCGAAAAAGGCATCACTGGTGTTTCTTTCGACCGTTCCGGTTTCCAATATCATGGTCGCGTCCAGGCACTGGCAGATGCTGCCCGTGAAGCTGGCCTTCAGTTCTAAGGTAGAGGTCTAAGATGGCACACATCGAGAAACAAGCTGGCGAACTGCAGGAAAAACTGATCGCGGTAAACCGTGTTTCTAAAACTGTTAAAGGTGGCCGTATCTTTTCCTTCACAGCACTGACTGTGGTAGGTGATGGTAATGGTCGCGTAGGTTTTGGTTACGGTAAAGCGCGTGAAGTTCCAGCAGCGATCCAGAAAGCGATGGAGAAAGCCCGTCGCAACATGGTTAACGTCGCGCTGACCAACGGCACCCTGCAGCACCCTGTTAAAGGTGCACACACGGGTTCCCGCGTGTTCATGCAGCCGGCTTCAGAAGGTACCGGTATCATCGCCGGTGGTGCAATGCGCGCCGTTCTGGAAGTCGCTGGAGTTCATAACGTACTGGCAAAAGCCTATGGTTCTACTAACCCGATTAACGTGGTTCGTGCAACTATCGACGGCCTGGGCAATATGAAATCTCCGGAAATGGTCGCTGCTAAGCGTGGTAAATCCGTTGAAGAAATTCTGGGGTAATCACGATGGCTAAGACTATTAAAATCACTCAAACCCGTAGTTCAATCGGCCGCTTGCCTAAGCATAAAGCCACTCTGGTTGGCCTGGGTCTGCGTCGTATTGGCCACACCGTTGAGCGTGAAGACACGCCTGCAGTACGCGGTATGGTTAACGCGGTTTCCTATATGGTTAAAGTGGAGGAGTAAGAGATGCGTTTAAATACTCTGTCTCCGGCCGAAGGGTCTAAGCACGCTACCAAGCGTCTGGGTCGTGGTATCGGTTCTGGCCTCGGAAAAACCGGTGGTCGTGGTCACAAAGGTCAGAACTCACGTTCTGGCGGTGGCGTACGTCGCGGTTTCGAAGGTGGTCAGATGCCTCTGTACCGTCGTCTGCCGAAGTTCGGTTTCACCTCTCGCAAAGCAATGATCACCACAGAGATTCGTCTGTCTGATCTGGCGAAAGTTGAAGGCGGTATCGTCGACCTGAACGCGCTGAAAGCTGCCAACATTGTCGGTGTTCAGATTGAATTCGTTAAAGTAATTCTGTCTGGTGAAGTATCTACACCGGTAACGGTTCGCGGCCTGCGTGTCACCAAAGGTGCTCGTGCTGCAATCGAAGCTGCTGGCGGTAAAATCGAGGAATAAGTAGCAGATGGCTAAACAACCGGGATTAGATTTTCAAAGTGCCAAAGGCGGCTTTGGTGAGCTGAAACGCAGACTGCTGTTTGTAATCGGCGCACTCATTGTCTTCCGTATTGGCTCTTTTATTCCAATCCCTGGTATTGATGCCACTGTACTTGCCAAACTGCTTGAGCAACAGCGTGGCACCATCATTGAAATGTTTAACATGTTCTCTGGTGGTGCTCTCAGCCGTGCTTCTATTTTCGCACTGGGTATCATGCCGTATATTTCGGCATCGATCATCATCCAGTTATTAACGGTGGTTCATCCAGCGTTAGCGGAAATTAAGAAAGAAGGGGAGGCTGGCCGTCGTAAGATTAGCCAGTACACCCGATACGGTACGTTGGTATTGGCCATATTTCAGTCGATCGGTATTGCTACCGGTCTGCCGAATATGCCAGGGATGCAAGGCCTGGTTATGAATCCAGGCTTTGCTTTCTACTTTACCGCTGTTGTGAGTCTGGTCTCAGGAACAATGTTCCTGATGTGGCTGGGCGAACAGATTACTGAGCGTGGTATCGGTAACGGTATTTCGATCATTATCTTCGCAGGTATTGTTGCGGGTCTTCCGCCGGCCATTGGCCATACCATCGAGCAAGCGCGGCAAGGCGACCTGCACTTCCTTCTGTTGCTGTTGGTTGCAGTACTCGTATTCGCAGTGACCTTCTTTGTTATCTTCGTTGAACGTGGTCAGCGCCGCATTGTGGTGAACTACGCAAAACGTCAGCAGGGTCGTCGCGTTTACGCTGCACAGAGCACACATTTACCGTTGAAAGTGAATATGGCGGGCGTTATTCCAGCCATCTTTGCTTCCAGCATTATTCTGTTCCCGGCAACGATTGCATCGTGGTTTGGGGGCGGTACCGGTTGGAACTGGCTGACAACAATTTCGCTGTATTTGCAGCCAGGACAGCCGCTTTATGTGCTACTCTATGCGACTGCAATCATCTTCTTCTGTTTCTTCTATACGGCGTTGGTTTTCAACCCACGTGAAACAGCAGATAACCTGAAGAAGTCTGGTGCATTCGTACCGGGAATTCGTCCGGGAGAGCAAACGGCGAAGTATATTGATAAAGTGATGACACGACTGACCTTAATCGGCGCTCTGTATATTACTTTTATCTGCCTTATCCCGGAGTTCATGCGTGATGCGATGAAGGTTCCCTTCTACTTTGGCGGTACTTCACTGCTCATCGTAGTTGTCGTCATCATGGACTTTATGGCTCAAGTGCAAACTCTGATGATGTCCAGTCAGTATGAGTCGGCACTGAAGAAAGCTAACCTGAAAGGCTACGGCCGTTAATTCAGTTGGTTGAGAAGTTACGGAGAGTAAAAATGAAAGTTCGTGCTTCCGTCAAGAGATTATGTCGTAACTGCAAAATCATTCGTCGCGACGGTGTCGTACGTGTGATCTGCAGCGCCGAGCCAAAGCATAAACAGCGCCAAGGCTGATTTTGTCACATATTTTTCTTGCAAAGTCGGGTTGAGCTGGCTAGATTAGCCAGCCAATCTTTTGTATGTCAGTACGTTTCCATTTGAGTATCCTGAAAACGGGCTTTTCAGCATGGGACGTGCTTGTTTAATTATAGGAGTGCATAGTGGCCCGTATAGCAGGCATTAACATTCCTGATCAAAAACATACCGTTATCGCATTAACTTCGATCTTCGGTATCGGTAAAACCCGTTCAAAAGCCATCTGCGCTTCAACGGGTATTGCTGAAAATGTTAAGATCAGTGAGCTGTCTGAAGAACAAATTGATCAGCTGCGTGATGCAGTTGCGAAATTCGTTGTAGAAGGTGATCTGCGCCGTGAAATCACCCTGAGCATCAAGCGTCTTATGGACCTTGGTTGCTACCGTGGTTTGCGCCATCGTCGTGGTCTTCCGGTTCGCGGTCAGCGTACTAAGACCAACGCACGTACCCGTAAGGGTCCGCGTAAACCGATCAAGAAATAATCGGGGTGAGTAAATAATGGCAAAGGCACCAGTTCGTGCACGCAAGCGTGTAAGAAAACAAGTCTCAGATGGCGTGGCTCATGTCCATGCTTCTTTTAACAACACCATCGTTACCATTACTGATCGTCAGGGTAACGCACTGGGTTGGGCAACCGCCGGTGGTTCCGGTTTCCGCGGTTCACGTAAATCCACTCCGTTTGCTGCTCAGGTCGCTGCAGAGCGCTGTGCAGAAGCGGTAAAAGATTACGGAATTAAGAACCTGGAAGTTATGGTAAAGGGTCCGGGTCCAGGTCGCGAATCTACGATTCGTGCTTTGAACGCCGCTGGTTTCCGCATCACTAATATTACTGATGTGACTCCGATCCCTCATAACGGTTGTCGTCCGCCGAAAAAACGTCGCGTATAACGCCCGTTTTTTTAGGATAGTTGGAGAAAGAAAATGGCAAGATATTTGGGTCCTAAGCTCAAGCTGAGCCGTCGTGAGGGCACTGACTTATTCCTTAAGTCTGGCGTTCGCGCGATTGATTCCAAGTGTAAGATTGAACAAGCCCCTGGTCAGCATGGTGCGCGTAAACCGCGTCTGTCTGATTACGGCGGTCAGTTACGTGAAAAGCAGAAAGTTCGTCGTATCTACGGCGTGCTGGAGCGTCAGTTCCGTAACTATTATAAAGAAGCAGCTCGTCTGAAAGGCAACACCGGTGAAAACCTGTTGGCTCTGCTGGAAGGTCGTCTGGACAACGTAGTTTATCGTATGGGCTTTGGTGCCACTCGTGCAGAAGCACGTCAGCTGGTGAGCCATAAGTCTGTTCTGGTAAATGGCCGCGTTGTTAACATCGCTTCTTATCAGGTATCTCCGAATGATGTCGTTAGCATCCGTGAGAAAGCCAAAAAGCAATCTCGCGTGAAGGCCGCTCTGGAGCTGGCTGAGCAGCGTGAAAAGCCAACCTGGCTGGAAGTTGATGCGACTAAGATGGAAGGTGTGTTCAAGCGTATTCCTGAACGTACTGATCTGTCTGCGGACATTAACGAACACCTGATCGTCGAGCTTTACTCCAAGTAAGGCTTAGTACCAAAGAGAGGACACAATGCAGGGTTCTGTGACAGAGTTTCTAAAACCGCGCCTGGTAGATATCGAGCAAGTGAGTTCGACGCACGCCAAGGTGACCCTTGAGCCTTTAGAGCGTGGCTTTGGCCATACTCTTGGTAACGCACTGCGCCGTATTCTGCTTTCATCCATGCCGGGTTGCGCGGTGACCGAGGTTGAAATTGATGGTGTACTTCATGAGTACAGCACCAAAGAGGGCGTACAGGAAGATATCCTGGAAATCCTGCTCAACCTGAAAGGGCTGGCGGTAAGAGTTCAGGGTAAAGATGAAGTTATTCTGACCTTGAATAAATCTGGCATTGGCCCTGTGACTGCAGCCGACATTACCCATGATGGTGATGTCGAAATCGTCAAGCCTCAGCATGTCATTTGCCATCTGACCGATGAGAACGCTGCTATCAGCATGCGTATCAAAGTTCAGCGTGGACGTGGCTATGTGCCGGCTTCTGCCCGAATTCATTCGGAAGAAGAAGAGCGCCCAATCGGCCGCCTGTTAGTTGACGCTTGCTACAGCCCTGTAGACCGTATCGCCTACAATGTTGAAGCAGCGCGTGTAGAGCAGCGCACCGACCTGGACAAGCTGGTCATCGAAATGGAAACCAACGGCACAATCGATCCTGAAGAGGCGATTCGTCGTGCGGCAACCATTCTGGCAGAACAACTTGAAGCTTTCGTTGACCTACGTGATGTACGTCAGCCGGAAGTTAAAGAAGAGAAACCAGAATTCGATCCGATCCTGCTGCGCCCTGTTGACGATCTGGAATTGACTGTCCGCTCTGCTAACTGCCTTAAGGCAGAAGCTATCCACTACATCGGTGATCTGGTACAGCGTACCGAGGTTGAGCTGCTTAAAACGCCTAACCTTGGTAAAAAATCTCTTACTGAGATTAAAGATGTGCTGGCTTCGCGTGGTCTTTCTCTGGGCATGCGCCTCGAGAACTGGCCGCCAGCAAGCATTGCTGATGAATAATCAGATCACAGGTTAAGGTTTCACTGAGAAGGATAAGGTCATGCGCCATCGTAAGAGTGGTCGTCAACTGAACCGCAACAGCAGCCATCGTCAGGCTATGTTCCGCAACATGGCCGGTTCTCTGGTTCGTCATGAGATCATCAAAACGACTCTGCCGAAAGCCAAAGAACTGCGTCGCGTAGTTGAGCCGCTGATTACTCTTGCCAAGACCGACAGCGTAGCTAATCGTCGTCTGGCATTCGCCCGTACTCGTGATAACGAGATCGTGGCAAAACTGTTTAATGAGCTGGGCCCGCGTTTTGCGAGCCGTGCCGGTGGTTACACTCGTATTCTGAAGTGTGGCTTCCGTGCTGGTGACAACGCTCCGATGGCTTACATCGAGCTGGTTGATCGTCCAGAAGCTCAAGCAGAAGCAGCCGCAGAGTAATCTGTAGCAACGTAAAAAACCCGCTTCGGCGGGTTTTTTATTGCCTGAAATTTACTACCTTAGAAAGATGTCTTTCATGTTCAAAGGAGTCGATTATGTGGCTGGTTGATGAACTTGCGGAACAGCATATTAAGGCAGCGCTGGAAAAGGGTGAGCTGAGCAATCTTCCGGGCTCTGGAAAGCCATTACAGCTGGATGATGACAGTCATGTTCCTCCTGAATTAAGAGCGGGCTACCGGCTACTGAAAAACGCGGGCTTTCTGCCGCCGGAGCTGGAGTTAAGACGGGAGGCGATGGAAGTGAACGATCTTATTCGCCAGCTCGATCCCGAGGATCATCGCTATCAGGATCATTGTCATCGGCTTCAGTTGCTGGCGCTGCGATTACGCCAGGCGGGTATGAGCACGGATTTTCTGCATGGCGATTATTCGACAGCCCTTCAGAATCACTTCAGTGAGGAGGAGTAGATGTTTCGCATCGGACAGTTAGCTAAGCTTGCTGACGTCACGCCAGATACCATCCGTTTTTATGAAAAACAGCAGATGATGGATCATGACGGTCGTACGGAAGGAGGATTTCGCCTTTATACCGAGGCCGATCTTCAGCGTCTGAAATTTATCCGCTACGGTCGTAAACTTGGGTTTAGCCTTGAAGCCATCAGAGAGCTGCTTTCCATCCGGGTCGATCCTGCGCATCATACCTGTCAGGAATCGAAAGCTATCGTTGAAAAGCGGCTAAGTGAAGTGGCTCAGATGATCGCAGAATTGGAAACGATGCAGCGCTCTTTGCGACACCTCTCTGATGCGTGTTGTGGTGACAGTCACAGTAGCATTTCGTGCTCAATTCTTGAGGCACTGGAGCGGGGAGAGGCGCTGAGTAAATAAGCATCTTGTTATTTTGCTGCAAAGGAATAGAGTATCTGACCATCTCAACAGGAGGCGTTATGAGTAAATATCAGCATACTAAAGGGCAAATTCGCGATAACGCGATTCAGGCTCTGCTGCACGACCCGTTATTTCGACAACGTATTGAGCAGAAGCAAAAGGGTAAAGGCAGTTTTAAGCGGAAAGAGAAACATGGCAAGGGGACTGGATGGGAGGGCAGTGATAAGAAAGCGTCTTATCACTGCCCTTCTGCTTTTACAGTAAAAAAAACCGCCCTGGAGGCGGCTTATTCACTATACCCGGGTGTTCTGCTGTTTCAGCAGATCGCGGATTTCGGTCAGTAAGACTTCTTCGTTTGACGGTTTAGCAACCGGCTTCTCAACTTCCTTTTTCTTATACAGACGATTCATCAACTTAATCGCCATAAAGATCGCGAAAGCGATAATGACGAAATCAAAGATGGTCTGAAGAAAGATACCGTACTGCATAACAACAGCTGGCGCATCGCCTGTTGCGGGCTTAAGAACCCATGCGAATGATTTGAAATCGACTCCGCCGATCAGCAAGCCTAATGGTGGCATGATGATATTAGCGACTAATGATGAAACGATTTTACCGAATGCTGCACCGATGATGACACCCACGGCTAAATCCATTACGTTGCCGCGCATTGCGAAATCACGAAACTCTTTGATTAAACTCATACTTATCTCCTTGCCCAAGCCAACGCCATAAAGTCTAACAAACCTCACTGTTTTTGCCATCAACACAGCTAATTAAGCGGCAGTTTTGCATGCAGCATGCTGAGTTAGCCTGTAAAAGCGGCATTTACAGGAAAAACGGACTCGGCTGGAAGAGGCGTTCCACATCTGACACGAATTTCTTATCGGTCAGGAACATGATGACATGATCGCCTTGTTCAATACGCAGGTTATCATTGGCAATCATCACATCATCACCACGAACGACTGCGCCAATAATGGTCCCTGGCGGCAATTTGATGTCATCAATCGAACGACCCACAACGCGTGACGTCGACTCGTCACCATGCGCTATCGCTTCGATCGCCTCTGCTATACCGCGTCGTAACGATGAAACGCCAACGATATCCGCTTTGCGCACATGACCCAGCAGAGCAGAGATCGTGGCTTGCTGAGGGGAAATAGCGATATCGATGACGCTGCCCTGGACCAGATCGACGTAAGCGCGGCGCTGAATCAGTACCATCACTTTTTTCGCACCCATCTTTTTCGCCAGCATGGCTGACATGATGTTGGCTTCATCATCGTTGGTGACGGCGATAAACAGATCGACCTGCTCAACGTGCTCTTCAGCGAGCAGCTCCTGATCGGACGCATCGCCATAAAACACCACTGTGTCATGCAGATGTTCTGCGAGTTCCGCTGCGCGCTGGGGATTCCGTTCAATCAGCTTAACGCTGTAGTGCTTCTCAAGCCGCTGCGCCAGACCGAAACCGATGTTGCCGCCACCGACCAGCATAATCCGTTTATAAGGTTTCTCTAGCCGCTGCATTTCACTCATCACCGCACGAATGTTCTGGCTGGCAGCGATGAAGAACACTTCATCACCTGCTTCTACAATGGTTGAACCCTGAGGACGAATAGGGCGATCCTGCCGGAATATAGCGGCTACGCGCGTATCAATGTGTGGCATGTGCTCACGCATGATCGAGAGCGGATTTCCTACCAGCGGCCCGCCATAATAGGCTTTTACCACTGCCAGACTGACTTTTCCCTCAGCAAAGTTAACCACCTGCAATGCACCAGGATACTGAATCAGCCGGTAGATATTGTCGATTACCAGCTGCTCAGGTGAGATCAGATGATCGATAGGCACCGCTTCAGGTATAAACAACTTGTCTGCATCACGCAGATAGTCGGCCGCGCGGATACGGGCGATGCGATTCGGGGTATTGAAAAGCGAATAAGCAATCTGGCAGGCGATCATGTTGGTTTCATCCGAGTTGGTTACGGCAACCAGCATGTCGGCATCTTCCGCACCCGCCTCACGCAGAATTCGCGGATGGGAACCATGGCCCTGAACAACGCGCAAATCGAACTTATCCTGCAGATGACGCAGGCGCGAAGAGTCAGTATCGACCACCGTAATGTCGTTGTTTTCACCCACCAGATTCTCTGCCAGAGTTCCGCCAACCTGTCCTGCGCCCAGAATGATTATTTTCATCGCTTATCAATACTCATCTCAGTTTGTACCCGATTTCTTTATCAGCTTAGCGTAGAAGAAACCATCTCCGCCTTCGGCCTGCGGGAATACCTGCAAGCCGTTCGCCGGCGCACCCCTGAGGGATTCTGCCTGAGCATCGTGCTGGCGTTGCAGGAAAGCATCAATCTGCTGATGATTCTCTTCAGGCAGGATAGAGCAGGTGGCATAAATCAGCGTACCGCCTGGTTTCAGGTGCGGCCAGATGGCGTCAAGAATTTCACTCTGAAGCTTTGCCAGCTCAGCGATATCACGATCGCGACGCAGCCATTTAATGTCAGGATGACGGCGGATTACACCGGTCGCAGAGCAGGGCGCATCCAGCAGAATACGGTTAAACTGACGATTACCGCACCACTGTTGCGGCGTTCGTCCATCCCCCTGTTTCACCTCTGCTTTCATGCCCAACCGCTGCAGATTTTCTTCAACGCGTTTAAGACGCTGCGCATCTACGTCGACGGCCATCACTTCTGCTTCCGGCGCAATTTCAAGAATGTGGGTCGTTTTACCGCCAGGCGCCGCGCATAAATCCAGAATCTGTTCGCCATTTTGCGGTTCAAGCAGCAAAGCACAGCGCTGAGCGGATAAGTCCTGCACGGTCACCCAACCCTGATCAAAGCCGGGTAGCTGGCTGACCGGGGCAGGCGCGTCAAGCCGCAGCGCATCCGGTACGTCGTCAGCGGGTTGTGCATTTCTGTCGCTTTCGACCAGCATGGCCAGCCATGCGTCACGATTGTGGTGCTGGCGGTTAACCCGCAGCCACATCGGCGGACGCTGATTATTGGCTTCCACAATCTGCTGCCACTGTTCCGGCCAGGCATGCTGCAATCGCTTTAGCAGCCATCCCGGATGCAGATAACGCTGTGGGCCATCCTGAATGCTGGCGAGCATCTCTTCCCGCTGACGCTGAAACTGGCGTAATACACCATTTAACAAGCCTTTCAGGCTGGTACGCTTCAGGACTTCGGCGCCCGCGACGGTTTCTGCCAGTGCGGCATGGGCAGGCACGCGGGTATATTCCAGCTGATAAAGCCCGACCATGATCAGATAGTGCAGAACCCGCTGTTTGCCGGTCAGTGGGCGCTCCATCAATTTGCCAATTAGCGCTTCCAGCTGCGGCAATGTGCGCAATACGCCAAAACAGATTTCCTGCACTAACGCGCTATCTTTGTCAGAGAGTTTTTTCTGGGCGGCCGGCAGTGCGGTATTCAGGGATTCACCTTTGTCGACCACACGCTCAATAAGTTGAGCGGAAAGACTTCGCAGGTTGATAGATTTAGTCATAGGGTTTTGTCATCAAACAAAAGGCCCGGTGAGTGACCGGGCCTGGGAGTCAGTCGAGAAGGGTTCCAGGTTCAAACCATTCCCGGCGCGAGTTGAGAAGATCCTGAGCCGACATCGGTTTTTTACCGGCAGGCTGTAACTGCAGCAGATTCAGTACACCCTGAGCCGTCGCGACCTGTATGCCATGCTTATCCGCACTGATAATTTCACCCGGCGAACGATCGCTGTGCGGCAGAACGCTTGCCTGCCAGACTTTTACCGGTTGATCGTCAATGGTGAAAAAGCTCATTGGCCAGGGGTTAAAGGCGCGAATGCAACGTTCAAGCTGGTCTGCAGAAAGGGACCAGTCAAGACGCGCCTCCTCTTTACTGAGCTTCTCAGCATAGTTGGCCAGTGTTTCATCCTGCTTTTCAGGTGAAGCCTGTCCTGTGCTCAGTAACGTCAGCGTATCCAGCAGCCCCTGTGGACCAAGCTGCGCGAGCTTGTCATAGAGCGTTGCACTGGTATCTTCAGCGGTAATCGGGCAAGCCAGCTTATGCAGCATATCGCCGGTGTCTAACCCCACGTCCATCTGCATGATTGTCACGCCAGTTTCGCTATCGCCAGCCCACAGTGCGCGCTGAATAGGCGCGGCTCCGCGCCAGCGCGGCAGCAGCGAACCATGAACGTTGATACAGCCGAAACGTGGCATATCCAGTACGGCCTTTGGCAGAATCAATCCGTAGGCCACAACCACCATCACGTCTGCCTTCAGATCAGCGACCAGTTGCTGATTTTCTTCAGGTCGCAGTGACTTAGGCTGATAAACCGGAATGTCATGTGCCAGCGCCAGCGTTTTGACCGGGCCCGGCGTGAGTTTGTTACCGCGACCCGCAGGACGGTCGGGTTGGGTGAATACGCCGATAACCTGATGTTCAGAAGCAAGCAGCGCGTCAAGATGACGCGCTGCGAAGTCAGGTGTGCCGGCAAAGATGATTTTTAGCGGGGCAGACACGTTTATCCCTTCTTAAGATCTCAGGAAGCCTGCGCGTTCTGACGCGCCAGTTTCTCTAACTTAGTTTTGATTCGTTGCCGCTTCAGAGGCGACAGATAATCAATAAACAGTTTGCCTTCCAGATGATCAATCTCATGCTGGATGCAGATGGCCAGTAACTCGCTGGCTTCCAGTTCGAAACTTTTACCATCACGATCAAGTGCGCGAACCTTTACCCGCTCAGCACGTGGAACAAACGCGCGCTGTTCCGGAATAGAGAGGCACCCCTCTTCAATACCGGTTTCGCCGCTTTTTTCCAGCAGCTCAGGGTTAATCAGGACTAAACGCTCTTCACGACTTTCAGAGACATCAATCACGATAATGCGCTGATGAATATCGACCTGCGTAGCCGCAAGACCGATACCTTCTTCGGCATACATCGTCTCGAACATATCATCAACGATACGCTGAATGTCTGCGTTAACTTCTTTAACGGGCGCGGCGACTTTGCGAAGACGCTCGTCAGGGAAATGTAATACCTGCAAAACTGACATAAATATCCAGATCTGTATTCGGTTAAGAAAAGATTACTGCCTCATATTGTAGACTTTTCGAGGCCTGATTGACAGCATTGTGCGGCAGGAAGCAAGGGCGTTCAGGGAGCAGGAGATGGACAAAACAGAGCAGTATATGCGGCTGGCGGCCGTCACCGGAATGACAGGAAAACGCTGGGTTGACGTGGCGCAGCAGACAGGTGCCGGACTGGCAGACGATGATCAGCTTATCCGGCTTGGATTAGATGCCAGCCAGCGGCAGCAATATTATGAATTTAATGAAAAAAATATTGAGAAAGTCTGTTGCTGGCTGGCGCAGAGTCCGGCTCATCATCTGATTACCGCTCTGGATGCAGCTTATCCAGCCCGTCTTAAAGAAACCAATCGCTTTCCGCCGCTGCTTTATATTGATGGCGATCCTGCTGTTATCAGTACACCACAGTTAGCAATTGTAGGAAGCCGGAACAGCTCTCACTATGGCCGTTACTGGTGTGACTGGTTTACCCAGCATTTAAGCCTGGGCGGATTGACCATCACCAGCGGACTGGCGCGGGGTATTGATGGCGTTGCGCATCAGGCCGCACTTAACGTGGGCGGTAAAACGGTGGCGGTGTTAGGAAGCGGGTTGCAGCATCTTTATCCCAAAAACCATACCCGTCTTGCCGCAGAGATTGTCGATCAGGGCGGTGCTATCGTTTCTGAGTTTCCACTGACGACCATACCGCATCCGCTTAATTTTCCACGCCGTAATCGTATCATTAGCGGCCTGAGCCACGGTGTGCTGGTGGTAGAAGCCTCGCTGAAAAGTGGCTCACTGGTGACGGCCCGTTATGCGCTGGAGCAAAATCGCAATGTCTATGCCTTACCTGGCGCGCTCGGCAACCCGTTAAGCGAAGGCGTAAACTGGCTGATTCAGCAGGGCGCGCTGCTGGTGGCTCATCCCAATAACATCGCAGAAGATCTGGCAAATGCACTTAACTGGCTACCCGTGGCTCAGGCGGATGAAATTTATTCTGAGGTGAGGGACGATGCTCCATTGCCATTTGCTGATGTGTTGGCTAACGTAGGAGATGATGTTACACCTGTTGACGTTGTCGCTGAACGTGCCGGCCAATCTGTGCCAGTTATCTCAGCTCAGTTGCTGGAACTGGAGTTAGCAGGATGGATCGCAGCTGTACCCGGCGGCTATGTCCGATTGAGGAGGGCATGCCATGTTCGACGTACTGATGTACTTGTTTGAGACATATATCCACAACGAAGCAGAAATGGGTGTTGATCAGGACAGATTGACAGATGACCTGACGGATGCCGGGTTCCATCGTGAAGATGTTTACAGTGCGCTGAACTGGTTAGAAAGACTGGCTGACTATCAGGAAGGACTGGTAGAACCCATTTTACTGACAAATGATCCGCTCTCCATGCGTATTTATACCGATGAAGAGAGCAAACGTTTAGATGCTGACAGCCGTGGTTTCCTGCTGTTCCTGGAGCAGATTCAGGTGCTGAACCTGGAAACCCGTGAAATGGTCATCGAACGTATCATGGCGCTGGATACCTCAGAGTTTGATCTGGAGGATCTCAAATGGGTGGTGCTGATGGTGTTGTTCAACATCCCGGGATGTGAAAATGCCTATCAGCAGATGGAAGAACTGCTATTCGACGCCAATGAAGGTATGCTGCATTAAATTTCCTTTCATGCATTGATCGCTATGAGTAAAGCTGCACTCTTCACCGTGCGTAAACAGGATCCCTGCCCCGCTTGCGGGGCAGAACTGGTTATCCGCTCCGGTAAACACGGTCCTTTTCTGGGCTGCGCGAACTACCCGGCTTGTGACTACATTCGACCTTTAAAAGGTCAGGCCGATGGCCATGTGGTCAAAGTGCTGGAAGGACACGCCTGTCCTGAATGTGGTGCGGATAAAGTGTTGCGGCAGGGACGTTTTGGCATGTTTATCGGCTGCAGCCTCTATCCGGAATGCGGATACACAGAAACCATCGATAAACCGGATGAAACCTCGCTGGCCTGTCCACAGTGCCATGAAGGCCGGTTAGTTCAGCGGCGTTCCCGTTACGGCAAAACGTTTCACTCCTGCGATCGTTATCCGGCCTGCCAGTTTGTCGTCAATCTGACACCCGTTGCCGGAATCTGTCCTTATTGTGAGTATCCGCTGTTAGTTGAGAAAAAGACGGCGCAGGGCGTTAAGCGCTTCTGCGCCAGTAAGAGTTGTGGCAAAGCCATCGCTGAAGAGAATTCATAGACCATGGAAAATCAACACCTCGCCGATTCACTTGAGACCTGTTTAGAGCATCTGAATCGTCAGGCGGTCATCGCCTATCCCACGGAAGCCGTATTTGGTCTGGGCTGTGACCCTGACAGTGAATCTGCCGTTATGGCGTTGCTGGCGCTGAAACAGCGCCCGGTAGAGAAGGGGCTCATCCTGATTGCGGCTGATTACAGTCAGCTTGAGCCTTACATCTCGGCGCGCGAACTTTCTGTAGTCCAGCGAGAGCGGATGTCTGCCTGCTGGCCCGGCCCGGTGACTTTTGTCGTGCCTGTGCCGCCACAGACACCTCGCTGGCTTACCGGACAGTTTGATTCACTGGCCATTCGCGTCAGTGACCATCCGGATGTTCAGGCGCTATGTCGGGCGTTTGGCAAACCGCTGGTCTCGACCAGCGCAAACCTGTCAGGCCAGCCTCCCTGCCGTACGGCTGAAGAAGTGAAGCAGCAGTTTGGTGAGCCGTTCCCGGTTCTGTCGGGTAAAACGAGTGGACGAATCAATCCTTCTGAAATCCGCGATGTCATTAGCGGCGAACTCATACGTCAGGGTTAATTCATGGATAACTTCGCCGTTTTCGGTAATCCGATCAGCCACAGTAAATCGCCGCTGATCCATCAGGCTTTCGCTGAGCAGACGGGCATTGAACATCGCTATGGTCGCATCTGTGCCCCGGTTGATGGTTTTCCTCAATCGCTTTCTGCCTTTTTCGGGCAGGGAGGTCGTGGTGCCAACGTGACGTTACCTTTCAAACAGCAGGCATGGGAATTTGCCGATCAGCTCAGCGAACGTGCAGCTCTGTCAGGTGCGGTAAACACCGTTAAAAAGCTCAGTGATGGGCAGATTCTGGGAGACAACACGGATGGTATCGGCCTGTTAAGCGATCTTGAACGGCTGAATATGATCAACGCTGGCCACAATGTCTTGCTGGTGGGAGCGGGCGGGGCCGCACGCGGTGTTATTCTGCCGCTGCTTTCAGCAGGCGTGACGCTGACCGTCGTCAATCGTACAGCCGCGCGCGCTGAAGAGCTGGCGAACCTGTTTAGCGCGAGCGGGACTATCCGGGCATCTGGTTTTGAGCAGCTGACGGATCAGCGCTTTGATCTGATCATCAACGCCACTTCAAGTGGTGTGAATGGAGAAACGCCTCCTTTACCTGCAGAGGTCATCCATTCTGAAGTGCGCTGCTACGACATGTTTTACCAAAGCGGGCTGACGCCTTTTTTACGCTGGTGTCAGGCGCAAGGGAGTGATCATCTGGCCGATGGACTGGGGATGCTGGTGGGTCAGGCTGCGCATGCTTTCTACATATGGCACGGTGTGATGCCGGAAATCACGCCCGTGATTGCTCAGCTTAAGCAGGCCATGCAGCCATGAATCAGGCGATACAGTTCCCGGATGAGGAAATCTATGACGCTGAACTGAACGCGGTCTGTTTTCCAGTAATGGTCAACGGCATGCGGCTGAATTGTGCAATCAGCCGCGATTCGCTGAATTCACGTTTTGGTGAAGGAGAGGCGATGGCGCTGTTTCAGCACCATCGCTGGGATCTGGAAGATGAGGCCGAAGCGGCCATTCGTCAGGATGATGTAGATAATCAGGGCTGGATCTGGTTATCTCCCGCCAGGTAATCATCTTTCCAGCCAACATAGTTATTAGCGGAATAGCGTAAACCTTCCTTTTCACTGTCATTCAGCGGCCTGACCTGCTTTACCGGGCTACCCAGGTAGAGATAGCCGCTCTCCAGCCTTTTACCGGGCGGCACCAGACTTCCGGCACCAATCATTACCTCTTCTTCTACTATTACGCCATCCAGCAGAATCGATCCCATACCGACCAGCACGCGATCGCCAATGGTACAGCCGTGTAGCATCGCTTTATGCCCGACGGTAACGTCCTCGCCAATAATAAGAGGGAAGCCCTGTGGGTTGGCGGCTGATTTATGCGTGACGTGCAGAACACTGCCGTCCTGCACATTAGTACGGGCACCAATGCGGACCTGATTCACATCACCTCTTATCGCAACCAGCGGCCAGATGCTCACGTCATCTTCCATAATCACATCACCGACGACAACACTGCTTGGATCGACCATAACGCGCTGACCCGTTTGCGGGAAAAGATCTTTATAGGGACGTAGGGCGGAAGTCATCTTGTTCTCCTTTGTTCTGTTTTCACTGCAGCCTGATGCCATTTTAGCCAGCTGACAAGCCAATTCTGACGCGGATCGCTGGCGATCTCACCAATCTGGATCATTTATAACCGTTCAGATAAAAGATCCTAAAAAAGGGTTGTGCTCTCAAACGGGATCCCTATAATGCGCCTCCATCGACACGGAACACCGGCAACGGGAAACGGGTTGAGAGGCACAGGAGACTGCGCCGCCGGAGAAAAACTTCTGAGAAAGAAGTTGACTCTGCAGGAGGAAAGCGTAATATACGCCACCTCGCGACAGGACGCTAACGCACTGTTCGCACTGCTCTTTAACAATTTATCAGACAATCTGTGTGGGCACTCGCAGGATTGATATCAGCGTCTCCGGACGCAACAAAATATCAAGTCTCACGAGTGAACACATAATGAAATTCATTATGACGTTTTACAGATGAGCACCGCTTAACTTGTTTAAGCAAATCAAACTTAAATTGAAGAGTTTGATCATGGCTCAGATTGAACGCTGGCGGCAGGCCTAACACATGCAAGTCGGACGGTAGCACAGAGAGCTTGCTCTTGGGTGACGAGTGGCGGACGGGTGAGTAATGTCTGGGGATCTGCCCGATAGAGGGGGATAACCACTGGAAACGGTGGCTAATACCGCATAACGTCGCAAGACCAAAGAGGGGGACCTTCGGGCCTCTCACTATCGGATGAACCCAGATGGGATTAGCTAGTAGGCGGGGTAATGGCCCACCTAGGCGACGATCCCTAGCTGGTCTGAGAGGATGACCAGCCACACTGGAACTGAGACACGGTCCAGACTCCTACGGGAGGCAGCAGTGGGGAATATTGCACAATGGGCGCAAGCCTGATGCAGCCATGCCGCGTGTATGAAGAAGGCCTTCGGGTTGTAAAGTACTTTCAGCGGGGAGGAAGGCGGTGCGGTTAATAACCGCACCGATTGACGTTACCCGCAGAAGAAGCACCGGCTAACTCCGTGCCAGCAGCCGCGGTAATACGGAGGGTGCAAGCGTTAATCGGAATTACTGGGCGTAAAGCGCACGCAGGCGGTCTGTTAAGTCAGATGTGAAATCCCCGGGCTTAACCTGGGAACTGCATTTGAAACTGGCAGGCTTGAGTCTTGTAGAGGGGGGTAGAATTCCAGGTGTAGCGGTGAAATGCGTAGAGATCTGGAGGAATACCGGTGGCGAAGGCGGCCCCCTGGACAAAGACTGACGCTCAGGTGCGAAAGCGTGGGGAGCAAACAGGATTAGATACCCTGGTAGTCCACGCCGTAAACGATGTCGACTTGGAGGTTGTGCCCTTGAGGCGTGGCTTCCGGAGCTAACGCGTTAAGTCGACCGCCTGGGGAGTACGGCCGCAAGGTTAAAACTCAAATGAATTGACGGGGGCCCGCACAAGCGGTGGAGCATGTGGTTTAATTCGATGCAACGCGAAGAACCTTACCTACTCTTGACATCCACGGAATTCGGCAGAGATGCCTTAGTGCCTTCGGGAACCGTGAGACAGGTGCTGCATGGCTGTCGTCAGCTCGTGTTGTGAAATGTTGGGTTAAGTCCCGCAACGAGCGCAACCCTTATCCTTTGTTGCCAGCGATTCGGTCGGGAACTCAAAGGAGACTGCCGGTGATAAACCGGAGGAAGGTGGGGATGACGTCAAGTCATCATGGCCCTTACGAGTAGGGCTACACACGTGCTACAATGGCGCATACAAAGAGAAGCGACCTCGCGAGAGCAAGCGGACCTCACAAAGTGCGTCGTAGTCCGGATCGGAGTCTGCAACTCGACTCCGTGAAGTCGGAATCGCTAGTAATCGTGGATCAGAATGCCACGGTGAATACGTTCCCGGGCCTTGTACACACCGCCCGTCACACCATGGGAGTGGGTTGCAAAAGAAGTAGGTAGCTTAACCTTCGGGAGGGCGCTTACCACTTTGTGATTCATGACTGGGGTGAAGTCGTAACAAGGTAACCGTAGGGGAACCTGCGGTTGGATCACCTCCTTACCTGAAGATACCTTCCCGCGCAGTGTCCACACAGATTGTCTGATAAAAAGTAATGAGCAGGACGGCTGCGAAGTCGTGACACTATCGTGTCCCCTTCGTCTAGCGGTTAGGACTCCGCCCTTTCACGGCGGCAACAGGGGTTCGAATCCCCTAGGGGACGCCACCTGCTTGGTGACAGGTGAAAGGTGTCTCCATACAGTATCTCAAAACCGTTCGGGTTGCGTAAGCAGCCGGGTCGCGTTTGAGATATTTGCTCTTTAACAATCCGGAACAAGCTGAAAATTGAAACGACGTGTCGTTTTCATTCTCCGTAATAAGAATGAAAAATACGATGCGTTCGAGTCTCTCAAATGCTTGCAGCTTACAGCGTTGAAAAACGCCTGTGGGTTGTGAGGTTAAGCGACTAAGCGTACACGGTGGATGCCCAGGCAGTCAGAGGCGATGAAGGACGTGCTAATCTGCGTAAAGCGACGGTAAGGTGATATGAACCGCTACAGCCGTCGATGTCCGAATGGGGAAACCCGGTGCACTCTGTGCATCATTGCAGCATGAATACATAGTGCTGCAAGGCGAACCGGGGGAACTGAAACATCTAAGTACCCCGAGGAAAAGAAATCAACCGAGATTCCCCCAGTAGCGGCGAGCGAACGGGGAGCAGCCCAGAGCCTGAATCAGCATGTGTGTTAGTGGAAGCGTCTGGAAAGTCGCAGGGTACAGGGTGATACTCCCGTACACAAAAGCACATATGCTGTGAGCTCGATGAGTAAGGCGGGACACGTGGTATCCTGTCTGAATATGGGGGGACCATCCTCCAAGGCTAAATACTCCTGACTGACCGATAGTGAACCAGTACCGTGAGGGAAAGGCGAAAAGAACCCCGGCGAGGGGAGTGAAACAGAACCTGAAACCGTGTACGTACAAGCAGTGGGAGCCTTCTTTATGGGGGTGACTGCGTACCTTTTGTATAATGGGTCAGCGACTTATATTCTGTAGCAAGGTTAACCGTATAGGGGAGCCGCAGGGAAACCGAGTCTTAACTGGGCGTTAAGTTGCAGGGTATAGACCCGAAACCCGGTGATCTAGCCATGGGCAGGTTGAAGGTTGGGTAACACTAACTGGAGGACCGAACCGACTAATGTTGAAAAATTAGCGGATGACCTGTGGCTGGGGGTGAAAGGCCAATCAAACCGGGAGATAGCTGGTTCTCCCCGAAAGCTATTTAGGTAGCGCCTCGTGAACTCATCTCCGGGGGTAGAGCACTGTTTCGGCTAGGGGGCCATCCCGGCTTACCAACCCGATGCAAACTGCGAATACCGGAGAATGTTATCACGGGAGACACACGGCGGGTGCTAACGTCCGTCGTGAAGAGGGAAACAACCCAGACCGCCAGCTAAGGTCCCAAAGTCATGGTTAAGTGGGAAACGATGTGGGAAGGCACAGACAGCCAGGATGTTGGCTTAGAAGCAGCCATCATTTAAAGAAAGCGTAATAGCTCACTGGTCGAGTCGGCCTGCGCGGAAGATGTAACGGGGCTAAACCATGCACCGAAGCTGCGGCAGCGACACTATGTGTTGTTGGGTAGGGGAGCGTTCTGTAAGCCGTCGAAGGTGTGCTGTGAGGCATGCTGGAGGTATCAGAAGTGCGAATGCTGACATAAGTAACGATAAAGCGGGTGAAAAGCCCGCTCGCCGGAAGACCAAGGGTTCCTGTTCAACGTTAATCGGAGCAGGGTGAGTCGACCCCTAAGGCGAGGCCGAAAGGCGTAGTCGATGGGAAACAGGTTAATATTCCTGTACTCGGTGTTACTGCGAAGGGGGGACGGAGAAGGCTATATCAGCCGGGCGACGGTTGTCCCGGTTTAAGCGTGTAGGCGGAGGGTCCAGGTAAATCCGGTCCCTTATTAACGCTGAGGCGTGACGACGAGGCACTACGGTGCTGAAGTGATAAATGCCCAGCTTCCAGGAAAAGCCTCTAAGCATCAGGTAACACAGAATCGTACCCCAAACCGACACAGGTGGTCAGGTAGAGAATACCAAGGCGCTTGAGAGAACTCGGGTGAAGGAACTAGGCAAAATGGTGCCGTAACTTCGGGAGAAGGCACGCTGGCGCGTAGGTGGAGGGATTTACTCCCCGAGCCGAAGCCAGTCGAAGATACCAGCTGGCTGCAACTGTTTATTAAAAACACAGCACTGTGCAAACACGAAAGTGGACGTATACGGTGTGACGCCTGCCCGGTGCCGGAAGGTTAATTGATGGGGTTATCCGCAAGGAGAAGCTCTTGATCGAAGCCCCGGTAAACGGCGGCCGTAACTATAACGGTCCTAAGGTAGCGAAATTCCTTGTCGGGTAAGTTCCGACCTGCACGAATGGCGTAATGATGGCCAGGCTGTCTCCACCCGAGACTCAGTGAAATTGAACTCGCTGTGAAGATGCAGTGTACCCGCGGCAAGACGGAAAGACCCCGTGAACCTTTACTACAGCTTGACACTGAACATTGAGCCTTGATGTGTAGGATAGGTGGGAGGCTTTGAAGCGCGGACGCCAGTCTGCGTGGAGCCAACCTTGAAATACCACCCTTTAATGTTTGATGTTCTAACGTAGGCCCGTGATCCGGGCTGCGGACAGTGTCTGGTGGGTAGTTTGACTGGGGCGGTCTCCTCCTAAAGAGTAACGGAGGAGCACGAAGGTCAGCTAATCACGGTCGGACATCGTGAGGTTAGTGCAATGGCATAAGCTGGCTTGACTGCGAGAGTGACGGCTCGAGCAGGTGCGAAAGCAGGTCATAGTGATCCGGTGGTTCTGAATGGAAGGGCCATCGCTCAACGGATAAAAGGTACTCCGGGGATAACAGGCTGATACCGCCCAAGAGTTCATATCGACGGCGGTGTTTGGCACCTCGATGTCGGCTCATCACATCCTGGGGCTGAAGTAGGTCCCAAGGGTACGGCTGTTCGCCGTTTAAAGTGGTACGCGAGCTGGGTTTAGAACGTCGTGAGACAGTTCGGTCCCTATCTGCCGTGGGCGCTGGAGAATTGAGGGGGGTTGCTCCTAGTACGAGAGGACCGGAGTGAACGCACCACTGGTGTTCGGGTTGTCATGCCAATGGCATTGCCCGGTAGCTAAGTGCGGAAAAGATAAGTGCTGAAAGCATCTAAGCACGAAACTTGCCCCGAGATGAGTTCTCCCTGACTCCTTGAGAGTCCTGAAGGGACGTTGAAGACGACGACGTTGATAGGCCGGGTGTGTAAGCGCAGCGATGCGTTGAGCTAACCGGTACTAATGACCCGTGAGGCTTAACCTTACAACGCCAGAGGCGTTTTTGAGAGACACGATTTTCAGCTTTGTTACCGGATATTCTGCGCGGCCCCTGTGGCGGCGCGGAGACAGAATTTGCCTGGCGGCTTTAGCGCGGTGGTCCCACCTGACCCCATGCCGAACTCAGAAGTGAAACGCCGTAGCGCCGATGGTAGTGTGGGGCCTCCCCATGCGAGAGTAGGGAACTGCCAGGCATCAAATTTAGTGTGCTGATATGGCTCAGTTGGTAGAGCGCACCCTTGGTAAGGGTGAGGTCCCCAGTTCGACTCTGGGTATCAGCACCAGTTAAGACACGAGTTCGGTAAATAAAAGAATTTGCCTGGCGGCTGTAGCGCGGTGGTCCCACCTGACCCCATGCCGAACTCAGAAGTGAAACGCCGTAGCGCCGATGGTAGTGTGGGGCCTCCCCATGCGAGAGTAGGGAACTGCCAGGCATCAAATAAGAGAGAGCCCTTCGCGTATGCGAAGGGCTTTTTTCGTTGTGGCAAGCCGATAATCTGCAATAAAACCTCCTCTTATCAGCCTTCTGTCTCTTACCTTTATCATCGCATCCTGTTAGTCAGCTCAATGCACCTGCTGGTCAGTCCATAAAAAAACCCGGCACCAAGCCGGGTAGTAAAATGAACTCAGTCGGTAATCAGTGAATAACCTGCGATAAAAACGCCCGGGTACGCTCCGATTTAGGATTCGCAAAGAACTCCTGCGGTGGCGCAACTTCGACGATCTCACCCCGATCCATAAAGATCACCCGGTCAGCCACCGTTCGGGCAAAGCCCATCTCGTGGGTGACGCACAGCATGGTCATCCCATCCTCAGCCAGACCAATCATCGTATCCAGCACCTCTTTAACCATCTCCGGATCCAGCGCTGAGGTTGGTTCATCAAACAGCATAATTTTGGGTTTCATACAGAGTGAGCGAGCGATGGCGACGCGTTGCTGCTGTCCGCCGGAAAGCTGACCCGGAAACTTATGCGCATGCTCAGCTATACGCACGCGTTGCAGATAGTGCATGGCCAGTTCATCCGCTTCCTTCTTTGGAATCTTTCTCACCCAGGAAGGTGCCAGCGTGCAGTTCTGCAATACGGTCAGATGCGGGAAAAGATTGAAGTGCTGGAATACCATCCCCACTTCTGTGCGTACGCGCTCAATGTTACGTACGTCGTCATTAAGGTGGATACCGTCAACAACAATACGCCCCTGCTGATGCTCTTCCAGATGGTTGATACAGCGGATCGTGGTCGATTTGCCGGAGCCGGAAGGGCCGCACAGCACGATACGCTCTCGGGGTTTAACCTGCAGGTTGATGTCTTTCAGTACGTGAAACTGCCCGTACCATTTATTCACGTTCTCAAGCGAAATCATCAACGCGTCGGAAGAGTGTGTCATAGAGTCAGTCATGTAAAACCTCAGTGCGATGTACGCCCGGTGTGAAAGCGCTTTTCCAGATACTGGCTGTAGCGCGACATGCTAAAACAGAAAATCCAATAGACCAGTGCAGCAAAGACATAACCTTCAGTCGACATGCCCAGCCAGGTCGGATCGACCGTTGCCTGCTGGACGCTGCTGAACAGATCGAAAAGACCAATGATGATAACCAGGCTGGTATCTTTAAACAGTGCGATGATGGTGTTAACCAGGCCAGGGATGGTGAGCTTCAGTGCCTGGGGAAGAATGACCAGCATCTGCGTTTTCCAGTAGCCCAGCGCCAGCGATTCTGCAGCCTCATACTGACCTTTCGGCAATGCCTGCAGGCCACCGCGCACCACCTCCGCCACATAAGCAGACTGGAACAGGATTACACCGACCAGCGCACGTACCAGCTTGTCGATAGTCGTCCCTTCAGACATAAACAGCGGCAGCATCACCGATGACATAAACAGCACGGTAATCAGCGGAACGCCGCGCCAGAACTCGATAAAGATAATCGACAGCGTGCGGACCACCGGCATCCGTGAGCGACGGCCAAGCGCCAGCAGGATGCCCAGCGGCAGCGCACCTGCAATCCCCACCGACGCGATAATCAGCGTCAGCGTTAACCCGCCCCACTGACGAGTTTCCACACGTTCCAGTCCCAGATAGCCGCCATAGAGCAGGAACCAGACAATCACAGGATAGATGACGGCCCAGGCCGCAATGTAGCGTCCACGATAGGGCAGGCTTTTGAGAAACATCGGCACAATCGACAGCAGACCAATCACCAGCGCCAGGTTAATACGCCAGCGCAGCTCATGTGGATAAAGCCCATACATGAACTGACCGAAACGCGCATGGATAAAGACCCAACAGGCACCTTCTTTGGTGCAATCGGCACGCGTGGTGCCAATCCAGTTTGCCTGAAAGACCAGCCAGTTCAGCGCGGGCGGAATAACGTGCCAGATTACCCAGATGCAAAACAGCGTCAGTAGCGTGTTAAACCAGCTGGAAAACAGATTTTTACGAGCCCAAAGCCAGGCGCGACTGACAGGCGTCGTCGGCACGGGGGGCGTTTCATGCGTAGTGACAGACATAGTTATCCCGTTCTCTTAACGCTCAACCAGCGCAATTTTGCGGTTGTAGAAGTTCATAAGCAGCGATATCAGCAGACTGATAATCAGGTAAACGCCCATTGTGATAGCAATCGTCTCGATGGCCTGACCGGTCTGATTCAGCACCGATCCCGCGAACAGCGACACCATATCGGGATATCCGATAGCAGCGGCCAGTGAGGAGTTCTTCACGATGTTCAGATACTGGCTGGTCAGCGGCGGAATAATGACGCGCATGGCCTGGGGAATAATCACCTGACGCAACGTCACCGGATTCGGCAGACCCAGCGAGCGTGCAGCTTCGTGCTGACCATGCGGCACCGACTGAATCCCCGAGCGGATCACTTCAGCGATAAACGACGAGGTATAGATCGACAGTGCCAGGGTCAGCGCCGCCAGCTCCGGTATCATCACCGAGCCGCCACGGAAATTGAACCCGCGCAGTTGCGGCACATCCCAGTGCGTCGCTGCACCAAACCCAAGGTGCGCAAGCAAAGGAAAGAGGATCAGCATTGCAACAGCGGCGGGCCATGTACGACATAACTCACCGGTTTTCAGCTGATGCTGACGGTTAAAGCGGTACAGGCCATAGCTGACAGCCACGGCCAGCAGCAGTGCGATAACAAACGGCCAGCTGCCTGGTGCATAGGTCGGCCACGGGACGTAGAGCCCGCGATTGCTGACATAGGCTAAATCAAACGCATTCAGCGCCTGACGTGGGCCTGGCAGATTGCGTAATACAGCGAAATACCAGAAGAAGATTTGCAGCAGAGGCGGGATATTACGGAAGGTTTCGATATAGATATTCGAGAGCTTCCGCAGCAGCCAGTTATCAGAAAGGCGGGCAAGACCGACCGCGAATCCGAGAATCGACGCGAAAACAATACAGAGTGCAGAGACCAGCAACGTGTTGGTTAATCCGACCAGAAACACGCGCGCGTAGGTATCTCCCTCAGTATACTCAATCAGATGCTGAACGATGCCGAAACCGGCAGTGCGCTCAAGAAATCCAAACCCTGATGTAATGCCGCGATTAGCAAGGTTGATAATGGTGTTATGCACCAGATAACCCACCACACCAAGCACCGCGACGACGGCGATGAACTGATAAATCCAGGCGCGAACCGTGGGATTACCAAATGAAAAATCCCTTTTCACGGTTGGGCGTTGTGACATGTTGAAACCTCAGTAACGAAAGCTGGGGTAGGGCACCGCAGAATACGGTGCCCGATTGGTGAGGTCTGTTAACGTACCGGTGGTGCGTACTGAATCCCGCCCTGGTTCCACAACGCATTCTGACCGCGCGCGATCTTCAGTGCGCTGTCTTTACCGACGTTACGGTCAAAGCTTTCCTGATAGTTGCCGACCTGTTTGATGATGTTATAGGCCCACTTGTTATCCAGCTTCAGATCTTTACCAAAGTCACCCTCAGCACCCAGCAGATGCGCCATATCTGGCGTGGTCGGCTTAGCTGTCATCTGATCAACATTCTTCGAGTTGATGCCCATCTCTTCGGCATTCAGCATGGCGTAGAGCGACCATTTGACGATGGTGAACCAGTCATCATCACCACGACGCACCAAGGGTCCCAGCGGCTCTTTGGAGATCACTTCTGGCAGGACAATAAATTCATCGGGTTTGCCGAGCTTGATGCGCAGGGCATAAAGCTGAGACTGATCAGATGCCAGCGTATCGCAGCGACCGCTGTCCAGCGCCTTAGCTGACTCGTCGGAGCGGTCGAAAGTCACCGGCGTATATTGCATTTTGTTGGCTTTGAAGAAGTCTGCCACGTTCAGCTCGGTGTCTGTTCCCGCCTGGATACAGACGGTGGCACCATCCAGCTCTTTCGCACTTTTCAGACCGGCTTTCTGGTGAGTCAGGAAGCCGATGCCGTCGTAATAGTTTACGCCCGCAAACAGGAAGCCCATGCCGCCATCACGCGATGAGGTCCAGGTGGTGTTACGTGAAAGTACATCCACTTCGCCTGACTGCAGCGCGGTAAAACGCTCTTTCGCGGTCAGCGGGGTATACTTCACTTTGGTCGCATCGCCGAATACCGCGGCAGCCGCAGCACGACACACATCCACATCGATACCGGTAAACTTGCCGCCAGCATCTGCATAGGAGAAGCCCGGCAGGCCGTCACTGATACCACATTGAACAAAACCTTTTTTCTTTATCGCATCCAGTGTGGTGCCTGCGTGTGCCTGCTGAGCAATGGCAACCAGCGAGGCGGCAGCGATCAGCGTTGAGAGCATCATCTTTTTCATAAAGCATCCTGTGTGGCGGGATCATGTTGTTATGTTTGCGCACTTTGGTGTGCGTTTTTCCTGTCTGTGGCGGTCAGCCATCCACGACTCTGCAAAGCTGATGCCAGGTTTGCAGGATCCTGAATTCGTATGAAAGAACGGTTAATAATCAGAAGCACCTGGAAAGTTTCGCTAATATGGCGCACCAAAAGGAAGCAATGCGAGACGACCCGATCACATTTAGTGCAAATAGTTTCACTATATGAGAGCAATGTGAGCGCTCGCTCAGGCAGAAATGTAAGAAGAGAAGGCGTTGCTTTTTTATGCGCAGGAAGTCACATGCCCAGCAGTGACAGGCATAGGCAGCAAAGCTGGAGGCAGGACATTACTTAAATCAAATCAGATCGGAAGAAAGCGAGGGGATGAAATATCACGCCAGCGATTGCAACTATAGTTACCATACGACAGGCAACTGTTTCACTCTCCCTGCCGTTACTTTGTGCGATGACGCACAAATAAAAACGCCAGCCCGAAGGCTGGCGTGATTAACAGACAGAACTAAAAATCAGTTCATGCCGTATTTTTTCAATTTCTTACGCAGCGTACCGCGGTTGATACCCATCATCAGGGCAGCACGGGTCTGGTTGCCACGGGTATACTGCATCACCATGTCCAACAGAGGCTGCTCGACTTCAGCCAAAACCAGCTCATACAGGTCGCTCACATCCTGACCATTCAGTTGAGCAAAATAGTTCTTCAGTGCCTGTTTAACCGAATCACGTAAAGGTTTTTGAGTTACCTGATCCTGTGAGTTAACGGTAGAAACGGTCAGTACGTCAGAATTTACGCGTTGTTCGAACATAGTTCTTTCAGCTCTTTATTTCGTTACGCAAGATTTTCGAAGTATGCCTCCAACGCCTCCAGCTGTTCGCTGGCATCCTCTATGGCGTTGAATGTGCGCCGAAACTGGTCATTCGGGGCGTGCTCCTGCAGGTACCAGGAGACGTGCTTTCGCGCTATACGGTATCCCTTGCCTGAACCGTAAAAGTCGTGCAGCTCACGTATATGCGAAACAAGCAAGCGCTTGACCTCTGCCATCGGCAGCGGGGCAAGCAACTCCCCAGTGTCCAGATAATGCTGGATTTCCCGGAAGATCCACGGTCTTCCCTGAGCAGCGCGTCCTATCATCAGAGCATCGGCCCCTGTATAGTCGAGCACCGCTCTGGCTTTATGCGGGTCAGTTATGTCTCCATTCGCGATAATCGGAATGGAGACACTCTGCTTAACTGTCCGAATGCTGTCATATTCAGCTTCTCCGTTGAACAGGCAGGCACGAGTGCGACCATGTATCGTCAGAGCCTGTATACCGCAGCGTTCAGCCAATTGGGCAATCGCGACACAGTTCCTGTTTTCAGGATCCCAGCCAGTACGAATTTTCAGCGTAACCGGCACATTCACTGCATTAACCACTGCGGAGAGAATAGACTCCACCACGGCAGGATATTGCAGCAAGGCTGAACCCGCCATTTTGCGGTTAACCTTCTTGGCAGGGCATCCCATATTAATGTCGATGACCTGTGCACCAGCCTCAACATTAATGCGTGCAGCTTGCGCCATTTCACTGGGATCGCAACCGGCAATTTGCACGGCGCGAATGCCTGGCTCATCACTGTGAACCATACGTAATCGAGATTTGTCGCTAGCCCAGACTTCCGGGTTAGAAGACAGCATCTCAGAAACTGCCATGCCTGCACCCATTTCGTGACACAGCGTCCTGAACGGCCTGTCGGTAATACCGGCCATCGGTGCTGCAATCAGTCGATTTCTCAGCTGGAGGTTTCCAATACGCATGAAGTCAGAATGGCCATACTGTGTCTGCAAGGCGGCGTATATTACGCATTTTTGCAGGAAGATGAAAGGCCAAACTTTGAACAATCAGCAAGAAAGATCAATGAAATCCGGATGATGATCGGTGTTATGCATTAATAATGTTAAATAACAATGATTTAGCTATTTATGCTGAAATTGTGAGCAAAAGTTTTTCCAGAAAAGTACGTCAATTCGCCAGATAAAAAACGTCACATGCCGTGATTAACGATACAAGCATCCATTTCAAATCGGGAAAGCCCGCAACTTACGCTACGGGCTGGCTGAATATTCTGTTAAGCCGCTTTGTTACGGCGACGGCGATATCAGCGCAAACGGACAAGCGCTAAAATCAGGATTTAATCCCGGTAATCCGGCACCACTCCTCTTTGACCGCAACCGGGTCGAGTGTGAACTCGCTGGCATAGGCCTCACAGACGCTCTCCGCCTGGCTCTCTAACACGCCCGAAAGACCCAGGTGACCGCCAGACTTCGGCAGTACCCCGATCAACGGTGCCAGTTCACGCAGCGGGCCTGCCAGGATATTGGCTACCACCACATCAGCCTGCAGGTTGTCAGGTTGCTGGTGGGGCAGATAGAGCGACAGGCGATCGGAGACACCGTTGCGTTCAGCATTATCCCGGCTGGCCTGAATAGCCTGCGGATCGATATCAATGCCGATCGCCTGAGCTGCGCCCAGCTTCAGGGCGGCGATCGCCAGGATCCCGGATCCACAGCCGAAATCGATCACCGTTTTGCCTTCCAGATCCAGCCCATCAAGCCACGTCAGGCAGAGCGAGGTGGTGGGATGCGTACCGGTGCCAAATGCCAGACCGGGATCGAGCATGACGTTGACGGCATCAGGATCCGGCACATCACGCCAGCTTGGACAGATCCAGAGACGCTCGCCGAAGCGCATCGGGTGGAAGTTTTCCATCCATTCGCGCTCCCAGTCTTTATCTTCGATCTGTTCGATCCGGTGACGAAAACCGTCACCCAGCAGCGGATGCTGCGCCAGTTCGGCAGTAATCAGGGCCATATCTGTTTCTGCATCGAACAGACCGATAACGTCGGTGTCGCCCCACAGGCGCGTTTCGCCTGGCAGCGGCTCATACACCGGCGTATCGTTGGTATCCTGAAAGGTGACTGAAACCGCACCGATCTCCATCAGCGCATCGCTCAGCGTTTCCGCATGTTCACCTGAGCTGTTAATTTTGATTTGAATCCACGGCATAACGTCTCTCTTTCCGTCAATGTTGCGGCGCGTCGGCCACGTGCGGCGCGCGTCCAAACAGGTTGCCCACCAGAAATGCCAGCAGGCTTAAAAGCAGGGAGGGCACGATAGGGTGAAAACCCAGAATCTGCAGGTTAAGGCTCGCCATAAAAGCGTAGCAGCCTCCACCTGTTACCATGCCGGTGATGGCGCCTGCGGCATTGGCACGTTCCCAGTAGAGGCCCAGAACCAGCGGCCAGAGGAAAACCGCTTCCAGGCCGCCGAATGCCAGCAGGTTGAGCCAGATAATCATATCGGGCGGATTCCATGCCGCAATCAGCAGCAGGATACCCAGTGCGAAGGTAATGGTGCCAGATAACAGCCGCAGCCGTGACTCATTTTCCAGCTGCTGCGGGGCGACACGCAGATAGAGATCTTTGATCAGCGTGGCTGAAGCCTGTAACAGCTGGGCATTGATGGTCGACATAATTGCGGCCATCGGGGCTGCCAGAAACAGTCCGGCCGCTAACGGTGGCAGAACAGTGATCATCAGAGTCGGAATGACGCTATCCGGTACGGTCAGATTCGGCAGTACCGCGCGGCCCAGCGCACCGGCCAGATGCATGCCCAGCATCAACACCACCACGACAATAGTGCCCAGAATAATGGCCCGATGGACGGCCTTACTGTCTTTATAAGAGATACAGCGCACCGCCGTATGCGGCAGGCCAATCACCCCAAAGCAGACCAGCACAACGAACGAACTGAGGAAGGTTGGCGTAATAATCTCGCCCGGCCCCTGTGGCGACAGCAGAGCCGGATCGATGTCATGCAGTTTCTGCACCGCCGTGCTCAGGCCACCTGCCTGATGAATCACTGCGAACAGCAGCAGAAAAGTGCCAATCAGCATCACAATGCCCTGCATGGCGTCATTGAGCACGCTGGCACGGAATCCACCGAAAGCGGTATAGAGCGCGATGGTGCCACCAAAAATCAGCAGGCCGGTGTCATACGGGATGCCAGCGGCGGTTTCGAGCAGCCGTGCACCACCGATAAACTGCACCGTCATGGCACCGATAAAGGCAATCAGCAGACTCAGACTCGCCAGCCAGATCAGCAGCGGGCTCTGATAGCGGGCATAGAGCATATCATTCAGCGTTACCGCATTATGCTTGCGTGCCAGAATGGCAAACTTTTTCCCCAGCACACCCAGCGACAGCCAGACGGCGGGAACCTGCACCATCGCCAGCAATACCCAGCCCAGCCCATATTTGTAGGCGGCACCGGGACCCCCAATAAATGAGCTGGCGCTGATATAGGTGGTAGTGAGCGTCATCGCCAGTACGAATCCGCCCATGGAGCGGCTGCCAAGGAAATATTCAGTCAGGAAGCTGCCTTCACGCTTTTTACGGACGGCAAACACCGACAGCGCGGCAATCAGCACCAGATAAATCAGTAACGGCAGGATAATTTCACTGTTCACTTTGATCCTCCAGCGGCATGTCGCGGAAAATCACCCGCACCATCATCCAGCACAGAAAAATGAACAACAGGGGAGCAAACAGGCAGGAGAGTTCAAACCAGCGCGGCAGGCCGGTAACACCGATTTCACTGCCACCCAGCCAGGCCGAGAGCCCCCAGGCAGCGAGCCAGAGCAGTGTGAGGTAAAGCGACCAGCGCGCCTCTTTATGTGCCTGTATAAAACGAGCATCCATGATTCAACCTTAACGCCAGCGGCAAAAGAAAAAGGCCGGATTAACCGGCCTCAGACTGACTCAGCGTTGCGATTATTTCTCGTGCAAGCCGAGTTTTTTCTCCAGATAGTGGATATTGGTTCCACCGTGCTGGAAATTTTCGTCGGACATGATTTTCATCTGCAGTTCAACGTTGGTTTTGATACCGTCGATGATCAGCTCCGCCAGCGCATTTTTCATGCGAGCGATAGCCACGTCACGCGTTTCACCATAGGTGATCAGCTTGCCGATCATGGAGTCGTAATAAGGCGGTACGGTGTAGCCTGAGTAAATATGCGACTCCCAGCGCACGCCAAAACCGCCTGGCGCGTGGAAGCGGGTGATTTTACCCGGGCTTGGCAGGAAGGTGACTGGATCTTCAGCGTTGATACGGCACTCGACCGCATGTCCGCGAATGATCACATCTTCCTGTTTAATTGACAGTGGCTGACCGGCAGCAATACGCAGCTGCTCTTTGATCAGGTCGACACCGGTGATCATCTCGGTTACCGGATGTTCTACCTGAATACGGGTGTTCATCTCAATGAAGTAGAACTCACCGTTTTCGTACAGGAACTCAAAGGTACCTGCGCCGCGATAGCCAATCTCAATACAGGCCTGGGAACAGCGGTTGCCGATAAAGCGACGCTGTTCTTCTGTGATGCCTGGGCCTGGCGCTTCTTCGACGACTTTCTGGTGACGACGCTGCATGGAGCAGTCACGTTCACCCAGATAGATCGCGTTGCCCTGACCGTCAGCCAGTACCTGAATCTCGATATGGCGCGGATTCTCCAGATACTTCTCCATGTAAACCATGTCGTTGTTGAAAGCCGCTTTGGCTTCCGCTTTCGTCATGTTGATGGATTCTTCCAGATCTTTGTCGCCGCGCACTACGCGCATACCACGACCGCCGCCGCCGCCAGAGGCTTTGATGATGACCGGATAACCGATGCGCTTAGCAAAGGCACGGTTTTTTTCCATATCATCCGTCAGCGAGCCGTCAGAACCGGGTACGGTCGGGACGCCTGCTTTCTTCATCGCATTGATTGCAGAAACTTTGTCACCCATCAGGCGAATGGTGTCTGCTTTCGGGCCGATAAAGATAAAGCCGGAGCGCTCAACCTGCTCAGCAAAATCGGCATTCTCAGAGAGGAAGCCGTAGCCAGGGTGAATCGCCACCGCGCCGGTGATCTCTGCTGCAGAGATCAGCGCCGGGATGTTGAGGTAACTTTTGACTGACTGCGCCGGGCCGATGCAGACGGTTTCGTCTGCCAGCAACACGTGCTTCAGGTCACGATCCGCGCTTGAGTGTACCGCAACAGTCTTGATGCCCAGTTCTTTACAGGCACGCAGAATGCGTAGTGCGATCTCACCACGGTTAGCAATAACAATTTTATCCAGCATGATCTGCCCCGTTACTCGATGATAACCAGTGGCTCGTCAAATTCGACCGGCTGACCGCTTTCAACCAGGATAGCTTTCACCACGCCTGATTTGTCAGCTTCGATCTGGTTCATCATTTTCATAGCTTCGACGATGCACAGGGTATCGCCGGCATTCACTTTCTGGCCAACTTCCACAAAGGCTTTCGCATCCGGGCTCGGCGTACGGTAGAAGGTACCTACCATTGGTGAACGCACGATGTGACCGCTGATTTCAGCCGGTGCCGCTTCGGCAACGGCTGCAACAGGGGCAACGGCTGTCGCCAGAGCAGGCTGTTGAACCGGCGCAGCGTAAGCCTGCTGCATCATCGGGTAACCCACGTTTGCAGGTGCACGACTGATGCGAACGGACTCTTCACCTTCAGAGATTTCCAGCTCAGAAATGCCAGACTCTTCAACCAGTTCGATCAGTTTTTTAATTTTACGAATATCCATGAGTGGGGTTCCGTACTCAGTTTGATTAATTAGTTTGAGACAGGCGTTTTACTGCCGTTTGTAAAGCCCATGTGTAGCCGTCAGCGCCAAGCCCACAGATCACGCCAGCAGAAACATCAGAAAGATAGGAGTGATGACGGAAGGGCTCGCGGGCATGCACATTGGAGAGATGAACCTCGATAAACGGTATTTCTACCGCCAGCAGGGCATCACGCAGTGCGACACTGGTATGGGTAAACGCGGCAGGATTAATGATGATGTAATCCACATTGCCTTTGGCCTCATGAATGCGATCAATCAGCTGAAATTCAGCATTGGTTTGCAGGTGGCTCAACTCCACATTCAACTGGTCTGCCTGACGCGTCAAATCGTCAACGATCTGACTCAGCGTGGTATGACCATACTTCTCAGGTTCACGCGTTCCCAACAGATTCAGGTTGGGCCCGTTTAAAAGCAGAATATGTAATTTATGCGCCATCGTGCTGCCATCTCCCGCAATCATTGAGGCATCGCGTAAAATACCTTGCGAATCTTCATTTGTCACCTTTCAGGCTGAAAAAGAAGACCCGACGAGCAATAAAGCCGGGCATTATATCCGTTTCGTGTCATTTCGCAGCAAAATACTGGTCTTATCTGCGAAGATGATCGGATGTGGCCTGCGGGCCACATCTTTTATCAGAAAACAGCAGAGGAAAACAACGGGTGAAGTGCTAGCGGGGCCACCATTTGAGAAATTTTTTGTAACGCCAGGCTAACAGCAATGCAGCAAGGAGGGCATAGATAAGTGGCTGCGGGGACAAGGTTTTTACCGACCAGATATAGTGAATCGGCACCAGAATCGCCACAAGATAGACCGCGTTGTGCAGGGTTTGCCAGCGTTTACCAAGCCTGCGCTGAGCGCGCTGAAACGACGTTACCGCCAGGGCCAGTAATAGCAGCCAGCTGATAATTCCCAGTGTCAGATAGGGCCGGGAGATGAGTTCGCTGCCCAGCAGACGAAGATTATCCACGCCCAATTCCAGCAGGTAGTAGCTCAGCAGGTGGAGTGAGGCCCAGACAAACGTCCAGACGCCGAGGAGGCGCCGGGTGCGGATTAACAGCGGCTGCCTGCCGTAGCGTGCCAGTGGTGAAACCAGCAGCGTACCCAGCAGCAGCTTCAGCGCCATGCGGCCGGTAAAATGCTGAATATCTTTTGCCGGGTCCGCACTCAGACCACCCTGCATCGCGGCAAGCACCAGATAGACCAGCGGCAACAGGGCTGCCAGATGCAGGATCACCTTGAGCCACATGATCTGTTTTATCGACAGGCGGACCACTTAGTAATTCTCCCGTAAATCCATGCCGCGGTAGAGCGACGCCACCTGTTCGGCATAGCCGTTAAAGAGCAGCGTTGGCTGACGTTCGACCTTCAGACTGCCGCCTGGGCCAATAAACCGCTCTGTCGCCTGTGACCAGCGTGGATGATTAACGTGGGGGTTCACATTGGCATAAAAACCATACTCGTCGGCGGCAATCTGGTTCCAGGTGGTCGGCGGCTGTTTGTCGGTCAGCGTGATTTTGACGATCGACTTAATGCCTTTGAAGCCATATTTCCACGGCACCGTCAGACGAATCGGCGCGCCATTCTGTGGCGGCAGCGCTTTGCCATAGACACCGGTGGTCAGTATCGTCAGCGGATGCATTGCTTCATCCAGACGCAAACCTTCGACATAGGGATAATTGAGGCCACCGCCAATAAAGCGATCCTTCTGGCCTGGCATCTGCTCAGGGTCGTAGAGCGTCTGAAAGGCAACAAAGCGCGCTTTGCTGGTGGGTTCTGCCAGCGAGAGAAGTTTATTCAGCTCAAAGCCTACCCAGGGCACCACCATCGACCAGGCCTCCACGCAGCGCATGCGATAGATTCGCTGCTCCATAGCAAAGCGTTTGAAGATGTCATCCATATCCAGGGTTACGGGCTTCGCCACTTCGCCATCAATGGTCAGTTTCCAGGGCTCTGTTTTCAGTGTTCCGGCATTGGCAGCCGGATCGGCCTTATCCAGCCCGAACTCGTAGAAATTGTTGTAGCCAGAAACTTTATCCGCAGGCGTCAGCGTCAGATCGGCCTGATACTGCGCCGGTTTGGTGAAGTCGAGCGGCCGGCCTGCTGGGGCAGGTGGGCGATCGTTGCCTTTGAACCAGCTGAGGATATCGGCATTTGCCACGCCCGGCATACCCATCGCCGCAGCGCTCAGTCCCAGCGTTTTCAGCACCTGGCGGCGCTTCATATTAAATATGCTTTCCGGCGTTACGTCGGCTTCGGTCAGACAGGGTATGCGTTTCATGGGGCTTCTCCAGACAGGATGTCATCAACCAGCATGATGACTATCGCTGATATCAGCCAGTTTCGCCCTGAAAATGTGAAATTTCCTGGCTGGCCTGCGCGATGAGAATGCGCTGAAAAGTGTCGGAATCAACATCAGCAATCCTGTCCCGACGATATACTTCGGCTTCATGCGACTCGGCGCTGTCGGCAGCGGCAAATTATGCTATTTTGCTCGCGTTTTCGTCAGGCTGACGGTACAAGGTGGGGTGATCCGGTTATCACCGCAGCAATACAGGCACAGGGATGCGATTAACCACAAAATTATCTGCGTTTATTACCTTTCTAAGCCTGCTGGCGATGTCATTGATGCTGGCAGGCTGCGCATTCAGTGTTTTCTGGTTCAGTCATCAGCGGGTTGAACATCGGGCGCAGGTGCTGGCGACCGAGGTCGATCAGGCGATGTTCTCCGAAACGCCAGAACAGCTTCATAACTGGCTTACGCGCATGATGCCCATAATGAATGCCGAGCAGATTTCACTTCATAACGGCAGGCAGACTTTCCTCACACTCTCCCGACACGAAAACCAGATGCTGGAAGACGAACCCAATCGTTTTATCCAGGTCGATGTGCCTTTGATGCACCAGACCGGCTTACAGCTGCGTGTTGTGACCCTTGATCCTGCCAAAACCTGGCTGCGATCCATCACCGGTACCTCTACGCTGGGCATTCTGTTTACGGTCATGCTGGTGATGAGTCTGCTGTTGTTGATGATGCATCGCTGGCTCAGTCGTCAGTGGCGTGGCATGGAGCATCTTGAAGTACGGGCAGAGGCGATTATCAACGGCGAACGCGGGGTCGTGCCGAAACGGGATGTGGATGAGTGGCCATCCAGGGCGAGTCGCGCGATGGATGTACTGCTGGCGGATCTGCAGGAAGCGGGCGAACAGCGTCTGCGTATCGACACGCTGATCCGCACCTTTGCCGCGCAGGATGGACGCACTGGCCTTAACAACCGGCTGTTCTTTGATAATCAGCTCGCGACCCTGCTGGAAGATCAGGAAGCTGTCGGCACCCACGGTGTGGTGATGATGGTGCGCCTGCCCGATCTTGACGCGCTGAAAGATTCACTGGAGCCGGCGCAGGTTGAGGAGTACCTGTTCAATTTCGTCAACATGCTCTCTACCTTTGTGCTGCGCTATCCCGGCGCCTTGCTGGCACGCTATTTTCGCAGTGATTTTGCTGTATTACTGCCGCATCGCAGTCTTAAAGAGGCAAACAGTATTGCCGATCAGCTGATCAATGCTGTTGATTCTCTGCCGCCGATGCGCCTGGTCAATCGCGATGATTTGATCCATATCGGTATCACCGCCTGGCACAGCGGGCAGACCGTCCTGCAGGTGATAGAAAATGCCGAAATGGCCACGCGACGTGCGGCACTGCTGGGGGGTAATAACTGGACTAATGGCGAAGGAAATCCTCAGGACGCCGGGCGGGGTAGCGTGCGCTGGCGAACCCTGCTGGAGAACACGCTCAGTCGCGGCGGTCCGCGGCTGTACCATAAACCCACCGTGAATACCGAAGGCAAGGTACAGCATCGGGTCATGCTGACCCGCATCTTCGATGGTGATAAAGAGGTGCTGGCCGCAGAATATATGCCGCTGGTGCAGCAGCTCGGTATGGCTGATGGCTGGGATCGTCAGCTGGTCACGCGCATCGCGGCACTATCTGAACTCTGGCCGGAAGAGACGCTGGTGATGCCGGTGACGATAACCTCTCTCCTGCAACGTTCATTTGTCCTCTGGCTGCAGAATATGCTGCTGCAGTGCCCCAAATCACAAAGAAAACGATTTTTATTTGAACTTGCCGAGGCAGATGTCTGTCAACACATCGACCATTTAACGCCAGTATTCCGTGCACTTAAGGCTTTTGGCTGCCGGGTAGCGGTAAATCAGGCGGGTTTAACCGTCGTCAGCAGCGCCTATATACGACAGCTGCCGCTGGAACTGATCAAGCTTGATGCGGGTCTGGTGCGCAACATTGAACGACGGACCGCCAATCAGCTGTTTGTTCAGAGTCTGCTGGAGGTCTGTAAGTCCACGGGTATTCGGGTGTTTGCTACCGGTGTCCGCACTAAAGCGGAGTGGCAGACATTAGTGGCGCTAGGTGTGGCAGGCGGGCAGGGCGACTTTTTTGCCCCTTCGCTTCCGGTTAACAGTAACGTGAAGAAGTATTCCCAACGTTACCGTATTTAATGATTTGCTGTCGTAATGACAGAAATTGACGGTTTTTTTTAATGTTAAGCCGCATCTGAACCCATAACCATCGTGCCGGAAATGTTAAATTTTATGTCGGGCATGGCAAGCGGAAATCACGGCAAATGCAGCACTGATGGCGTCTGGTCGCCATTCTGCTGCTACGGATCGCGGGTTCAGATGACTTAAACGCAATCAGGCGTCTTTTTTCACCGAAGCAGAACGTTTTTCCGCCTTGTGGCAGCTTCGTGTGGTTGGTAAAGTAAGCGGATTTTATTTTCCGCCCCCAGCTTGCAGGATTATCCCTTAGTATGTTTAAAAAATTTCGTGGCATGTTTTCCAACGACTTGTCCATTGACCTGGGTACCGCGAATACCCTGATTTACGTAAAAGGACAGGGCATCGTGCTGAACGAGCCTTCCGTGGTTGCTATTCGTCAGGACCGTGCCGGTTCACCGAAAAGCGTCGCGGCCGTAGGTCATGACGCCAAACAGATGCTCGGCCGTACGCCAGGCAATATTGCCGCTATCCGTCCGATGAAAGATGGCGTTATCGCTGACTTCTTCGTGACCGAAAAGATGCTGCAACACTTCATCAAGCAGGTACACAGCAACAGCTTTATGCGTCCCAGCCCACGTGTGCTGGTCTGCGTACCCGTCGGGGCTACGCAGGTAGAACGTCGTGCGATTCGTGAATCCGCACAGGGCGCTGGCGCGCGTGAAGTCTTTCTGATTGAAGAGCCGATGGCTGCAGCCATTGGTGCAGGCCTGCCCGTTTCTGAAGCGACCGGTTCAATGGTCGTTGATATCGGTGGTGGTACTACCGAAGTGGCGGTGATCTCCCTGAACGGTGTGGTCTACTCCTCATCCGTACGTATTGGTGGCGATCGTTTCGATGAAGCTATTATTAATTATGTGCGTCGTAACTACGGTTCACTGATCGGTGAAGCAACCGCAGAACGTATTAAGCATGAGATCGGTTCAGCCTATCCGGGTGATGAAGTCCGTGAAATTGAAGTGCGTGGCCGTAACCTGGCAGAAGGTGTACCGCGCGGCTTCACGCTGAACTCCAACGAAATTCTGGAAGCGCTGCAGGAGCCGTTAACCGGCATCGTTAGCGCGGTGATGGTTGCTCTTGAGCAGTGTCCGCCTGAGCTGGCCTCCGATATCTCAGAGCGCGGTATGGTTCTGACCGGTGGTGGTGCATTACTGCGCAACCTGGATCGCCTGCTGATGGAAGAGACGGGTATTCCGGTTGTTGTTGCTGAAGACCCGCTGACCTGTGTGGCGCGCGGTGGCGGCAAGGCGCTGGAAATGATCGACATGCATGGCGGCGATTTGTTCAGCGAAGAATAATTGCCTCAACCGGCTGAGAACGCAATGATCATGCGAGGGAGTGGCATGTGAACCGGCGAAATCTGTGCCGGTACAGTGCGTTCAGCCCAGGGAAGCACGGTGTTTTGCCGTCGCTTCCTCTCCTGTTGTCGAGGATCACGCAGATTATATGAAGCCGATTTTTAGCAGGGGACCTTCCCTGCAGTTGCGTCTTTTCCTGGCGGTCATTGTGGCAATTGCCATTATCATTGCCGACAGCCGTGTGAGCTCTTTCACCCAAATACGCAACTATCTGGATACGTCGGTCAGTCCGTTTTACTTCCTGGCTAATGGGCCACGTCAGCTGCTGGATGGCGTGTCGGAGTCGCTGGCGTCGCGTCAGCAGCTGGAGCAGGAAAACAAAGCGTTACGTCGTGAGCTCTTCCTGAAAAACAGTAACCTGCTAATGCTGGGGCAATATAAGCAGGAAAACGCACGCCTGCGTGAACTGCTGGGTTCACCGCTGCGTCAGGATGAGCAAAAGATGGTGACGCAGGTGATCTCCACCGGCACCGATCCTTACACCGACCAGGTGGTGATCGACAAAGGCAGCGTTAACGGTGTCTATGAAGGTCAGCCGGTCATCAGTGATAAAGGCGTGGTCGGTCAGGTTATCGCCGTCGGACAGCTCACCAGCCGTGTTCTGCTGATCTGCGATGCCTCACATGCGCTGCCTATTCAGGTGCTGCGTAATGACATTCGTGTGATTGCCGCGGGTAACGGCTGTACTGAAGATCTCCAGCTTGAGCATCTGCCGGGTAATACGGACATTCGGGTCGGTGATGTGCTGGTGACGTCAGGTATCGGGGGGCGTTTCCCTGAGGGTTATCCGGTGGGCGTGGTCTCCTCTGTGAAAGTGGATACTCAGCGCGCTTACACGGTGATTCAGGCGCATCCGACCGCGGGTCTGCAGCGTCTGCGTTATCTGCTGCTGCTGTGGGGTGCAGATCGTAATGGCGATATGCCGCTGCCGCAGGATGAGGTTCATCGCGTTGCGAATGAGCGTCTGATGCAGATGATGCCGCAGGTCTTACCGCCTGCGGGTGAAATGGGCCCGCCTGCACCCACCGCACAGATGGGGCCGCCTGCTCCATCAACAGGTGGCAGTAGCGGACAGAGCAACTCCTCGCGTTCACGCGGGGGGCAGCCTTGAGTCGATATCGCAGCCAGGGACGTTGGGTCATCTGGCTCTCTTTCCTGGTCGCGCTAGTTCTGCAGATCATGCCATGGCCGGATGAAATTTATATGTTCCGGCCTTCATGGCTGCTGCTCATCCTTATCTACTGGGTTCTCGCACTGCCGCATCGGGTCAACGTCGGCAGCGGATTTATGCTGGGTGCTATCATGGATCTGATTGCCGGATCCACGCTGGGCGTACGTGCGCTGGCACTCAGTATCATCGCCTACCTGATAGCCTTTAAGTTCCAGTTATTCCGCAACTTAGCGTTGTGGCAGCAAGCGTTAATGGTTATGGTGCTGTCACTGGCGATGGATGTGATTGTCTTCTGGGCTGAATTCCTGGTAATCAACGTTTCATTCCGACCTGAAATTTTCTGGAGCAGTGTCGTCGACGGTATTCTCTGGCCCTGGCTATTCTTACTTATGAGAAAAATTCGTCGTCAGTTCGCTGTTCAATAAGGAAATTTATGGTAACCCTCTATCTTGCTTCCGGTTCACCGCGTCGTCGTGAGCTGTTAACTCAACTTGGCCTGACATTTGAGCGCATCGTGACTGAAGTTGAAGAACAGCGTCAGCCGAATGAAGCGGCGGAGAGCTATGTCCGCCGCCTGGCTAATGACAAAGCGCAGGCGGGCGTAAAACTGGCCGCGCAGGATCTGCCGGTGCTGGGCGCAGATACGATTGTCGTGCTGAATGGTGACGTGCTGGAAAAACCGCGCGATGCCGCCGATGCCCACGCGATGCTGCGTAAACTCTCTGGTCATACGCATCAGGTCATGACGGCAGTGGCGCTGGCCGACAGCCAGCAGGCGCTGGATTGCATCGTGACGACTGATGTGACATTCCGCACCTTAACTGAGAGCGACATCGACGACTATATCGATACCGGTGAGCCAATGGATAAAGCGGGTGCATACGGCATTCAGGGCAGGGGAGGAAACTTTGTCCACAAAATTAATGGAAGTTATCATGCAGTGGTCGGATTACCGTTGGTTGAGACAGCGGAGCTGCTCAGCCATTTCCAGTCACTGCGTGCCGTAAGGGGTCAACATGACGGCTGAATTACTGGTGAACGTCACGCCTTCTGAAACACGCGTTGCCTACATTGATGGCGGCATCCTTCAGGAAATCCATATTGAGCGTGAAGCGCGGCGCGGCATTGTTGGCAATATTTATAAAGGACGGGTAAGCCGTGTTCTGCCCGGCATGCAGGCCGCCTTTGTCGATATCGGCCTGGAAAAAGCCGCCTTTCTGCACGCTTCTGACATCATGCCGCATACGGAATGTGTGGCGGGCGACGAAAAGAAAAATTTCATCGTGCGCGATATCGCCGAGCTGGTGCGTCAGGGACAGGACCTGGTGGTTCAGGTAGTTAAAGATCCGCTTGGCACCAAAGGCGCCCGGCTGACCACCGACATTACCCTGCCTTCGCGTTACCTGGTCTTTATGCCTGGCGCATCGCATGTCGGTGTCTCTCAGCGCATCGAGAGTGAGAAAGAGCGCGATCGGCTTAAAGCGGTGGTGGCTGACTACTGTGACGACCTCGGTGGCTTTATCATTCGCACCGCCGCAGAAGGGATCGGCGAAGAGGAGCTGGCGCAGGACGCGGCTTTTCTCAAACGTCTCTGGACCAAAGTCAGCGAGCGTAAAAAGCGCAACCAGACCCGCTGTCTGCTCTATGGCGAGCTGGCCCTGGCGCAGCGTATCCTGCGTGATTTTGCGGGCGCAGCGCTGGATCGCATTCGGGTCGACTCGCGTCTGACCTGCGACATGCTGGTGGAATTTACCGGCGAATATATCCCGGAGATGGCCGGTAAACTGGAGCTCTATAACGGTAAACAGCCTATTTTTGACCTGTTTGACGTTGAAAATGAGATCCAGCGCTCGCTGGATCGCAAAGTTGAACTAAAGTCAGGCGGATATCTGATCATCGATCAGACCGAAGCGATGACGACTATCGATATTAATACCGGTGCATTTGTTGGCCATCGCAATCTCGATGAGACGATATTCAACACCAATGTTGAAGCCACTCAGGCTATTGCGCGTCAGCTGCGACTGCGTAATCTTGGCGGTATCATCATTATCGACTTCATCGACATGAGCAATGAAGACCATCGACGCCGGGTACTGCATTCACTGGAAAGCGCGCTCAGTAAAGATCGGGTCAAAACCGGAATTAATGGTTTCTCGGCGCTGGGTCTGGTGGAGATGACGCGTAAGCGTACCCGTGAAAGCATTGAGCATGTCCTGTGCCAGGATTGCCCGGTCTGCAAAGGGCGCGGCACGCTGAAAACGGTTGAAACGGTCTGCTATGAAATCATGCGTGAGATTGTGCGGGTTCATCACGCTTATGATTCTGACCGTTTCCTGGTCTATGTTTCACCAACGGTAGGTGAGGCGTTGAAAACCGACGAGTCTCATGCGCTGGCTGAAGTGGAAATCTTTGTGGGTAAGCAGGTGAAAGTTCATGTTGAAGCGCTCTACACTCAGGAGCAGTTCGACGTGGTAATGATGTAACGTCAGCCCGTAATTGGGCTGAATAAACGCCCTTGTTTGGGATAAAATGCGCATCTTTAACGCTTTTATCTGAAGACGGTCGGGTATGAGAACCAACTATCCGTCGTTTACGGAACACAAGGAGAGGCGTGAGTGAGGCAGTTGCCGAGGATTTTGTTACTGCTGGTCGCGGGAATCATCGTGATTGTCGCGCTGCTGGTCAGCGGATTGCGTCTGGTGATGCCGCATCTCGACAGCTATCGCAACAACCTTCTGCAATTCATCTCCGACAAAACGGATGTGCCGGTCAACGCCAGCCAGTTACAGGGTAAATGGGAGAATTTCGGCCCAACCCTGCAGGTTCGTGACCTCAGCGTCGATCTGCATGAAAACGGCAAACTCACGATTAAACGTATCAATCTGGCGCTCGACGTCTGGCAGTCTCTGCTGCACTGGCGCTGGCAGTTCCGCGATCTGACCTTCTGGCAGCTGCACCTCGACACGAATCGCCCCTTACTCGACAACGACAAAGAGAAAAACAGTTTCCGTCCGGCGCAGATTAACGAACTTTTCCTGCGTCAGTTTGACCACTTTGACCTGCGCGACAGCACCATTCGTTTCCGTACGCCTTCCGGCCAGCATGCTGAGCTGGCGATCCCCCGACTCACCTGGGTCAATGAAGATAACCGTCATCGCGCCGAAGGCGAAGTCAGTCTGTCGAGCTTTACCGGTCAGCACGGCGTGGTTCAGGTGCGACTCGACCTTAACGACAGTAACGGTTTACTTAATGACGGCCGTATCTGGATGCAGGCCGATGACGTCGACATGCGTCCATGGCTGGGTCGCTGGGTACGCGACAATACCCGGCTGGACAGTGCCCGCTTCAGCCTGGCGGCCTGGGTTAACTTACGTGATGGCGACATCTATGCTGGTGATCTACTGCTGCGCAAGGGCGGCGCCAGCTGGCAAGGCGAAACCGGACGACACCGCATAGAAGTCGATGGGCTGACCGCGCATCTGTCACGCTTCCAGAATGGCTGGGTGATCAATGTGCCGCAGACTCGGCTAAGCACCGACGGCGAGGCCTGGCCCGCCGGTCATTTCTCGCTGTTATGGCGTCCTGAAGATAAGCAGTTGCTGGGGCCGGATGGTCAGCAGGAGGTGCGGGTGCGCGCCACACAGCTGGTGCTGAGTCATATTGCGCCGATCGTTCCGTTATTTGCGCCGCTCTCTCCGACGCTGTTTGAAAACTGGCAGACGCTGCAGCCACAGGGCACCATCGATGGCCTGGCGCTGGATATTCCATTACAGCAGCCTGAAAAAACCCGTTTACAGGTGAAGTGGCGTGATTTCAGCTGGCAGCACTGGAAACTGTTGCCGGGCATCAGTCACCTGAGCGGAGAAGCACGCGGCAGCCTGAGCCATGGTCAGGTCAGTGTGGATATGGGCGCGGCAACCGTTCCCTATGGCGATATGTTTCAGGCTCCGTTAGAGATTAAGCGGGTGACCGGTGCGCTGCGCTGGCTTAAAGATGAACATGGCCTGACGCTGGCGGGTGAAAACCTTGACCTCGAAGCGCGCTCACTCTGGGCGCGCGGCGACTTCAGCTACCAGCAGAATAGCGGCGGTGAGCCCCGTCTGGATATTCTGGCGGGTATCCGGCTTACCGATGCAGGCGATGCCTGGCGCTACTTCCCGGTGCCGCTGATGGGTAACAGCCTGACGCACTATCTGAGTGGGGCGGTGAAGGGTGGCAGGGTGGACAACGCCACGCTGCTGTTTGCCGGTAATCCGGCGCTGTTCCCGTTCAAGCACAATGATGGCATGTTCCAGGTCTGGGTGCCGCTTCGCCAGGCGACCTATGCGTTTCAGCCCAAATGGCCGGCGCTGAGCAATCTCGATGTCGACCTCAATTTTCTGAACGACGGTCTGTGGATGAAAGCGCCAGTGGCCAGACTGGGCGAAGTAGATGCTCGCAACGTCACGGCGGTGATCCCTGACTACCTGAAAGAAAAACTGATCATCGACGGGGATATCAGTGGTGAAGGCCAGCAGATCGCTGACTATTTCGATCAGACGCCGCTTAAGCCGTCACTGGGTGCCGCGCTGGAGCAACTGGAAATTAAAGGCCGTGTCGGTGGCCATCTGAATCTGGACATTCCACTGGATGGAGAGCAGGTCCACGCCCGCGGCAATGTCGATCTCAATAACAATTCGCTGTTTATCAAACCGTTAAAAACCACCATCAACAATCTTTCTGGCCGCTTCCGTTATGACAACGGCAATCTGGCCAGTGAGGAGCTGCGGGCGAACTGGTTTGGGCAGCCGATGGGCGTCCGTTTCAGCACCCGGGAGAACCCGGATGACTTTGGCGTTAACGTCAAACTTCAGGGCGACTGGCAACCCGCGAAAATCAGCCAGGTTCCGGCAGCTGTCAGCAGGCAGCTCGGCGGGCATCTGCCGTGGCAGGGCGACGTCAATATTACGCTGCCGCATCATGGCGGGGCACGTTATGACGTGACGCTGAACGGTAATGCCAAAGAAGTAAGTAGTCACTTACCTTCACCACTCGATAAAAAAGCCGGTGAGGCGATGCCAGTTGCCATTCAGGCCAGCGGTGACCTGAACCATTTCGATCTCAGCGGCAGCGTCGATGCAAACCATCGGTTTAATAGCCGCTGGTTACTGGAGCCGACGCTGCGCGTCGATCGTGGCATCTGGCTGAATGATGCACAGAAAACGCCTGCGCTACCCGACCATGAGGGCATGGTACTGAATCTGCCCGCGCTGGATGGTGAGGCCTGGGTAGCGATGATGGCTGCAGGCGGCTCTGCGGGAGCGGGTGTGTCGGGCGGCGGGAGCGACTTCCAGACCGGTGGCGTTACACTGCCGGGTAACATCACGCTGCGCAGTCCTGCGGTTACGCTGGCCGGACAGCAATGGCATGCGGTTGAGGCGACGCTGGCACAAAATTCAGGTGGCCGGGGTCAGGTCAGCGTCAATGCGAAAGAGCTGCGCGGTGAACTGGCGATGGCCCCCAGAGCGCCATGGCAGGTGAACCTCGATTACCTCTACTACAATCCGCAATGGGAAAACGAGGCAGGCAAGGGCGGCAAAGCGTCTTCTCAGCAAACCACAAACATTAACTTCAGTCAGTGGCCCGCCTTACAGCTGCGCTGTAAAGAGTGCTGGGTACTGGGCCAGAAATATGGCCAGGTCTCCGCGATGCTGCAGCCTGAAGGAGATACGTTAGCGCTTACTAACGGAAAAGTGGATACCGGCAGCTCGCAGCTTAAAATTAACGGTGAGTGGGTTAATCGCGCGGACGACCAGCGCACCTCGCTGAAGGGCACGCTTAAGGGGCCGAATATTAATAATGCGACCAACTGGTTTGGCGTGAATACCCCGCTGCGCGATGCGCCTTTTGATATTGCTTACGACCTGCACTGGCGCTCTGCACCGTGGCAGCCCTCGGCAGAGACGCTGAGCGGCACCCTTAAGACCCACTTTGGCAAAGGCCAGATCGCGGATGTGAATACCGGCACGGCGGGAAAAATCCTGCGGCTGGTGAGCTTCGATGCGCTGCTGCGCAAGCTGCGCTTCGACTTCAGCGACACCTTTACCAACTCGTTCTATTTCGATTCGATTAACGGCACGGCCTGGATCGAAAACGGCGTCATGCGCACCGATAACCTGCTGGTGGATGGACTGGAAGCAGACATCGCCATGCAGGGCAATCTCGATTTGGTGAAACGTCAGATCGATATGGAAGCGGTGGTTGCGCCTGAGATCTCTGCCTCTGTCGGCGTAGCGACTGCCTTTGTCATTAATCCGGTGATTGGCGCGGCGGTATTTGCCGCCAGTAAAGTTCTGGGACCCCTGTGGAACAAGATATCGCTGCTGCGTTATCACATCAGTGGCCCGCTGGATAAACCGGAAATCAATGAAGTGCTGCGTAAACCGCGTGAAACAGACAACAAGTGAATTTGACGCCGTACCGGAATTACCGCAGGCTATGATTATCTGAGCACATAATGAGTGAGAAACGATGACTCTGAACCTGGTAAGTGAGCAGTTACTGACTGCTAACGGCATTAATCAGCAGGACCTATTTTCCCTGTTAGGGCAGCTTTCAGAACGTCGTCTGGATTATGCCGATCTCTATTTTCAGTCCAGCTTTCACGAATCCTGGGTGCTGGAAGACAAAATCATTAAAGATGGCTCATACCATATCGATCAGGGCGTCGGCGTGCGCGCGGTCAGCGGTGAGAAAACCGGCTTCGCCTATGCCGACCAGATTACGCTGAATGCGCTGCGTCTTTCCTCTGAAGCGGCTCGCAGCATTGTACGCGAACAGGGAAACGGCAAGGCCCATACGCTTTCTGCCGTGATGAACCGTTCGCTCTATTCGGCGGTCGATCCGCTGAGCAGCCTGACGCGTGAAGACAAAATTGCCCTGCTGCATCGCGTCGATAAAGTCGCCCGTGCGGCTGATCCGCGCGTGCAGGAAGTCAATGCCAGCCTGACCGGTGTTTACGAGCAGGTGCTGGTGGCGGCCACTGATGGCACGCTGGCGGCAGACGTTCGTCCGCTGGTTCGCCTCTCTATCAGCGTTCAGGTTGAAGATCAGGGCAAGCGTGAACGCGGTGCAAGCGGCGGCGGCGCACGTACCGGCTATGCGTTCTTCCTTGAAGATGAAAATGGTGACGTGCGTGCTGATGCATGGGCGCGTGAAGCGGTGCGAATGGCGCTGGTTAACCTCTCCGCCGTGGCGGCACCTGCTGGCGCATTGCCGGTCGTGCTGGGGGCGGGCTGGCCAGGTGTGCTATTGCATGAGGCAGTCGGTCATGGTCTGGAAGGCGACTTCAACCGCCGTGGCACTTCCGTGTTCAGCGGTAAAATCGGTCAGCAGGTTGCCTCTGAACTCTGTACCGTGGTGGATGACGGCACCCTCGAAGGTCTGCGCGGCTCACTGGCGGTCGATGATGAGGGCGTTCCCGGGCAGTACAACATGCTGATTGAGAATGGCGTGCTGAAAGGCTACATGCAGGATAAGCTGAATGCGCGACTGATGGGCGTCAGCCCGACCGGTAACGGACGCCGTGAATCCTATGCGCATTTGCCGATGCCGCGCATGACCAACACCTATATGCTGGCAGGCAAATCATCGCCGCAGGATATTATTGAAAGCGTTGAGTACGGCATCTATGCGCCGAACTTTGGTGGTGGTCAGGTGGATATCACCTCCGGCAAATTTGTCTTCTCAACCTCAGAGGCTTATCTGATTGAGAACGGCAAAATCACCAAACCGGTCAAAGGTGCCACGCTGATTGGCTCCGGCATTGAAGCGATGCAGCAGATCTCGATGGTGGGTAATGACCTGGCGCTGGATAAAGGCGTGGGCGTCTGCGGTAAAGAGGGCCAGAGCCTGCCGGTCGGTGTCGGTCAGCCAACCCTGAAGCTGGATAAACTGACCATCGGCGGTACCGCCTGATGTGACCTCAACAACCCGCCGCCCGGCGGGTTGTTAGCTTTTACGGTGCTGCTGATACTGTTCAGCCACCTGTTCAAAATAGTCGGTCAGATAATCGATGCAGACCTGCACCTTCAGCGGCAGTTTATCCTTCTCGGTGTAGAGCGCATACACCGGACGCGGATCGGACTGATAGTGCGGAAACAGAATATCGATCTCGCCTGCGGTGATCTCATCAATCACCCACATCATAGGCACGTAGGCGATGCCATTGCCCGACTTCAGCCAGCGAATCAGCGTCAGCGAATCGTTGGTCACGAAACGCCCCTGTGGCGCGAGGCGGGTGACTAAGCCTTCTGGCGCAATCAGCTCAAAATTGTTGTCGGGCCGTACGCTATATTCCAGCCAGGAAAAATTATCGATATCGCCCGGCTTCTCCGGCGTGCCGTGCTGTGCCAGATAGCTTTTTGCGGCGCACACCACCATCGGCATCGCGCCAAGACGACGCGAAAAGAGGCTGGAATCTTTTAATGCGCCCACCCGAATCACCAGATCCAGACCATCCGCAATCAAATCCGGGGCCGGAACGCCAGTAACCAGATTCACACTCAGCCCCGGATACTCCCGCAGCATATCGCTGGTCATACCGGCTAATACATTCTGCGCCATGGTCGAGGAGCTGCCAATGCGCAACACGCCAATCGGCGTATTGTTAAACGCGTAGAGCTGTTCATGCACCTGTGTCGCTTCCGCCAGCATACGGCGGCAGCCCTGATAATAGATTTTACCCGCTTCGGTCAGCCCGATACTGCGGGTACTGCGATTCAGCAGCTTAACCTGCAGTGCATCCTCCAGTTTCGCGACGATCTGGCTGATGGATGAGACGCTCAGATGAAGCTGACGCGCCGCCGCGGTAAACGAACCGAGTTCGACTACTCTGGCGAAGACAGACATACCTTTCAGTCGTTCCATTATTTACTCTGGCTTAAAAGTGATTTAGATCACATTCTGTAGAAAACTTATAGTCAGGCGCGTTATTATAAGCGCGCCGGGGTATTTCCCGGTGATTCTTCATTGCCTTAAACCCTTCGATGATACGCTATTATTAAGCCAGCTGCGGTTCGGATAGCGCTGCCAGAGGGTTTTCCTGCTACATCTGAAAAGGCAACGAAGTATCCCGGCAAGGTCGAACTAAGGATTTGTGATGAGTGTGCTTCCGGTATTTGTCATGTTTGGGCTCTCTTTTCCGCCCGTTTTCATCGAATTGATTATTTCACTGATGCTGTTCTGGTTAGTGAAACGCGTGCTGACGCCGAGCGGAATCTACGATCTTGTCTGGCATCCGGCACTTTTTAATACAGCGCTTTACTGCTGTGTGTTTTACCTTGTCTCCCGTTTATTAGTCTGAGGTTGAAGTGAAAGCACTCATAAGAAAAATCGCGCGCTACGCGATCACTATTCTGCTGGTCATCATCGCAGTGGTTATCATCTTCCGCGCCTGGGTGTTCTATACCGAATCACCCTGGACCCGTGATGCACGTTTTGCAGCTGACGTGGTGGCGATCTCGCCTGACGTCACTGGCCTGATTACTGAGGTTCCGGTACACGACAACCAGCTGGTTAAGAAGGGCGATACGTTGTTTGTGGTTGACCGCCCTCGCTATCAGAAGGCGCTCGATCAGGCACAGGCGGATGTTGAATATTACCAGGCCCTGGTGAGTGAGAAACGTCGCGAAGCCGGCCGCCGTAATCAGCTTGGTACCTCTGCAATGTCGCGCGAGGCGATTGAGCAATCTAACAACGATCTGCAAACCAGTGAGCATCAGCTGGCAAAATCGGTGGCGACGCGCGATCTGGCGAAGATCGATCTTGAGCGCACCACCGTGAAAGCGCCATCCGATGGCTGGGTCACCAACCTCAACGTCTATCAGGGCGAATTTATTACCCGTGGTTCTGTGGCGGTGGCGCTGGTTCAGCAGCACTCTTTCTATGTGCTGGCTTACCTGGAAGAGACCAAACTGCACGGCGTTGAGAAGGGCTTCCGCGCGGAAGTGACGCCACTTGGCAGCAACATTGTGCTGCGTGGCACCGTCGACAGCGTCGCGGCGGGCGTCACCAACAGCAGCAGCTCGGTCGACAGTAAAGGCATGGCAACGGTAGATTCCAATCTGGAGTGGGTCCGTCTCGCACAGCGTGTGCCGGTGCGCATCCGGCTTGATCAGCAGCCCGGCAATCGCTTCCCGGCGGGAACCACCGCGACCGTGGTGATTACCGGTCAGGCCGATCGTCAGCCTGAACAGGTTTCACCCATGATCCGACTATTCAATCGCCTGCGTGAGTTTGGTTAAGAGGGCGATATGATCGAGTTCCTGCGTTTCCCGGTAAAGCTGACCTTCGCGCTGGTGTTAGCGTTGATGGTAGGGTTTCACTTTAACCTTGAAACACCACGCTGGGCAGTCATGACCGCCGGGATCGTGGCGGGCGGCACCGCGTTTGCGGCAGGTGGCGATCCCTATTCCGGCGCACTGCGCTATCGCGGCATTTTACGTATTATCGGGACATTCATCGGTTGTATCGCTGCACTCACCATCATGATCGCCACCGTGCGTGCGCCGGTTGTGATGCTGCTGCTGTGCTGCATCTGGGCAGGGCTTTGCGTCTGGCTCTCTTCGCTGATTAAGGTAGAAAACTCCTATGCGCTGGGACTGGCGGGTTACACCGCGCTGATTATTGTGGTGACGGCTAACGCCAGCGGCGGTCTGACGCTGGTGCCGCAATATGCGGTTGAGCGCTGCAGTGAAATCGTACTCGGTATTCTGTGCGCCATTCTGGCCGACATGATCTTCTCGCCACGTTCGATTAAAAAAGTGATCGACGCGGAAGTTGATTCGCTGCTGGTGGCCCACTATCAGTTGCTGCAACTCTGCGTCGCCCATGGTGATAAGGAAGAGGTCGATAAAGCCTGGAGCGCGCTGGTGCGGCGCACCACGGCGCTGAACAGCATGCGCAGCCAGCTGATGATGGAGTCGTCACGCTGGAAGAACAGCAACCGCCGTTTGCAGATGCTTAATACCCTGTCACTGACGCTGATAACGCAGGCTGCCGAAACGTTCCTCATTCAGAATTCCCGCCCGGACTATATTCCGCCCCAGTACCGGTTGATGGTTGAAAAACCGGCCTCGACGGTTGAAGAGGTACATAAGCGGATGAAAGTGATGCGGCGGGTGATTGGCGCTACGGGCAAAACAACGCCGGTCACGCTGGCCAGTTGGGTAGGCACCGCTACCGAATATCTGCTGCTGCTTAAAGGCATCAAAAGCAACAGCCGGATAACCTCGCTGGAAGAGGAGATTCTGCAGCGCGAAGTGGTGATTCAGGCGCGTTCGGCTGAAACACATCATGCGATGATTAACGGCATCCGTACCTTCGTTGCAACCGCGCTGGGTTCGCTGTTCTGGCTCTATACGGGCTGGACGTCTGGCAGTGGCTGTATGGTCATGCTGGCCGTTATTACCGCGCTGGCGATGCGTATGCCTAATCCGCTGATGATGGCCAAGGATTTTCTCTACGGCATGACGGTCGCGGTTCCACTCGGGGCGCTCTATTTTATGTATGTTCTGCCCGCGACGCAGCAGAGCGCGCTACTGCTCTGCATCGCCATCGGCATACTGGGATTTATCGGCGGCATCTTCATACAGCGGCGTCAGCTCGGCACGCTGGGTGCGTTGATTGGTACGCTTAACGTTCTGGTCCTTGATAATCCGATGGAATTTCACATTAACGTTTTCCTCGATAATGTGCTCGGTCAGGTTATCGGCTGCTTTGTCGCGATGATGGTCATTCTGCTGATTCGGGATAAATCGAAGGCGCGTACCGGCCGCAAACTGCTGAACCGCTTTATGTATGCAGCGGTCTCGGCCATGACCACCAATCAGGCACGTCGGCGCGAAAATCATCTGCCGGCGCTCTATCAGCAACTGTTTCTGCTGCTGAACCTGTTTCCGGGCGACATCAATAAATATCGTATCGCCCTGACGCTGATCATCGGTCATCAGCGATTACGCGACGCAGAAGTGCCCGTTAACGCAGATCTCTCTGCGTATCACCGACAGCTGCGTTATACCGCTGACCGGGTGATCTCCGCCAGCAGCGACGACAAGCGCCGTTACTACTTTGAACGTCTGCTCAAAGAGCTGGATGTCTATCAGGAAAAACTGGTCCATTACGAGGCACCCGTCAGCGTAACGGAACCGGTCAAACGACTGGCGACGATGCTGGATAAGTACCAGAACACGCTCATCCAAATCTGAATCTGGCCGCTGCGACCTGCAGCGGCCTGTGCAATCCCCACCCATCACAAAATCTGTCGCTTTTGCCAACTATACTCTCCAGACGGAAGAGCAAAACTGACAGGAGCGAATCAATGAAATCACTGCAAGAGAGCGAACTGTTCCGGACCGGCTATTTAGCCGACGGCCAATGGCATCAGGCAGCTTCCACCTTTGACGTGACCAATCCGGCAACCGGTGAGGTGATTGCGCAGGTAGCAAAAGCCGGTAAGGCGGAAACGGAACAGGCGATCGCCGCCGCGGAACGCGCCTTTCCCGCCTGGCGGGCGCAGACCGCAAAAGCGCGCGCTGAAATTCTCACTCGCTGGTACCAGCTGATCATTGAGAACAAGCGCTGGCTGGGACAGCTGATGACCACTGAACAGGGTAAACCCCTGAAGGAGGCGGAGGGAGAGGTTGAATACGCCGCCAGCTTTATTCAGTGGTTCGCCGAGCAGGCGAAACGGGCGAACGGCGAGATCATTCCGCCGGCAAAACCCGGCTCCCGCATTCTGGCGACCCGCGAACCGATTGGCGTAGTGGCTGCCATTACGCCCTGGAATTTCCCGATGGCGATGCTGACCCGCAAGCTGGGTCCGGCTCTGGCGGCAGGCTGCACGGGTATTATCAAACCCGCTAATAACACGCCACTCTCCGCCTTTGCCCTGCTGGCGCTGGCGAAGCAGGCGGGCGTGCCGGATGGCGTGCTGAACGCGGTGGCGGGTGATACCCATGCCATCAGCGATGCGATCATGGCCAGCAAAGCGGTGCGTAAAATCTCGTTCACCGGCTCCACCCAGGTAGGCAAGCTGCTGATGCGTAATGCTGCTGAAACCATGAAAAAAGTGTCGATGGAATTAGGCGGAAATGCCCCATACATCGTGTTCGACGATGCCGACATTGATGCCGCCGTAAAGGGTGCGATTGCCAACAAATTCCGTAATGCGGGTCAGGTGTGCGTCAGTGTTAACCGCTTCTATATTCATAACGCTGTCTATGATGCGTTTACTCAGCAACTGGCTGCCGAAGTGAACAAGCTGAAGGTGGGCAACGGCATGGACGAAGGCGTGATTGTCGGACCATTGATTGAAGCGTCGGCGGTGGAAAAAGTTGAGCAGCACGTGAAAGACGCGGTAGCCAAAGGCGGCAAACTACTGGCAGGAGGTGAGCGCCATGCGCTGGGTGGCAACTTCTGGCAGCCTACGGTCATTACCGAGGCGCATGAAGACATGCAGCTTGCGCAGGAGGAGACCTTTGGTCCGGTAGCTGCCTGTTTCCGCTTTGATGATGAAGATGACGTCATCCGCCGCGCCAATGATACGCCATTCGGCCTTGCCGCTTACTTTTATACCCAGAATCTGCAACGGGTGTTTCGCGTTTCAGCGGCGCTGGAAAGCGGCATGATCGGCATTAACGAATGCGCCGTTTCCACGGAGCTGGCGCCGTTTGGTGGAGTGAAAGAGTCGGGTCTGGGCCGCGAAGGTTCGGTACTCGGTATGGAAGAGTATCTGGAGGTCAAAGCGCTGCACCTGGGCGGTTTGAGCTAACGGTCACGAACGGGCGGCAGAGGTCGCCCGCGGACGGAGCATGGGAGCCGTCAGCATGAAAATCGAGCGTTTTGATTTTAATGAAATAGTCGACCAGTCCCATTTCTTTCGCCAGTTCAGCGAGCGATTTGCACTGGAGGAGCGCCGCATCTGCGATCTGGATGGATTGTGGGATGTCGTGACGGGCGATCTGTTACCGATGCCGCTGGAAATTGAGTTTGTCAATCTGGGCAGGGGCCAGCGACGGCGCTATGGCGCGCTGATTCTGTTATTTGATGAAGCGGAAGAGGAGCTGGAAGGCCGGTTGCACTTTAACGTCAGATAATACATCAGATGAAAAAAGGCCCCGGCGAGCGGGGCCAAAGGGTTCGTCATAGATCTGACGAGGAATTACTTATAAAGCTGTGCAGTGATGTGATAGCTATCACCGGTGCGCGCCTCGATCACTTTATATGCGCTGGCACCCTGTTCATCTGCTTTCTGTGAAAGCTCAGCGCGGTAATCCATTGGGGATCCCCCGGTTCCACTGATGCTTACGGTGCCCGCAGGCTGCAGGTTCTGCGTCTGTTCGCTGGTGACCAGCTGTGCGGCCGATGCGCCGAACGCCATAACGGAAAGCAGACTGACTGTAGCGATGGTTGTTTTGATGTTCATGATTATCTCCTCAATACAATCAACAACCTGCGGTTACTCGTAAGGGCCGGTCGTCGATATTTGTTATGCGCCTTCAGGCGTCATCACGGTTAATTATTTATAAAGCTCAGCGGTGACATGCCAGGTATTGTCCTGGTTGTTTTCGATGATGCGGTAATGGCTTGCGCCCTGTGCATCCGCTTTCTCTGACAGCACCTGACGGATATGCGTCTGGTCGCCGTTACGTCCACCAATGCTGATGGTCTGGTTCATGGGCTGCAGACCCTGCGCCTGTTCATTTGATACCAGGCTGGCGGCGCTGGCACCTACTGAGAACAGGGACGCCAGACTAAGAGCAGCAATCGATAATTTCATTTTCATGGTCAACTCTCCTGAAGATTTTGCTTCAGCCCTCCGGAGCGCAAAAGGCGCGTCAGACAGAGAGCAGCTGGCATTGTTGGGTTTAGTTATACAGCGCGGCGGTAGCGTGATAATTGCCGTTGTTGTAAGCCTCGATCACGCGATAGGCTTTTGCGCCCTGCTGATCCGCTTTATCACTGAGCTTCTGTTTGATATCCATCGGTGAACCCGCGACGCCGCTGACACTGATGGTGCCGACAGCCTGCAGATCCTGTGCCTGTGCGGCATCGATAGATTCTGCTGCTACTGCACCGAATGAGAGCGCAGAGAGAATGCTCAGGGTAGCGATGGTAGTTTTTACGTTCATAGATATTTCCTCGTCTTCTTTTTATCTTTCTAGTTAGTGTGATTTGCATCACGAAAAGAAGTATAGAACTAATAACGAGAGAAATTAATATCCGGCTAATAATGTTTTTTTGTGATTCTTTATCCTTATGCCTACTTTTAATAACTTAACGTTATAAAAACAGCATAAAAAATAGCCTTTACGATGATTTTAATCAGAAAAACAGCGAGATAGATCACTTTAACGTTTAGTGCGAAACTATGAGGCGTATTGGACTGGAGTTTGATCTGGATCCGGGCAATGGTACCGGATCAGTGATGTAAAGCAGTGTAAAATAGTGCAGAAGGTTAAGCAGAGTAAGCGATCTGACCAGGAGCCAGGTGTATTAAAACTGGCTTATTAGTACTAAACAGCGGGGGAGTGTGCCGCAAAACGATGGGCAGAGAGAACAAACTGACGGCCCGGGGCGGGATTGCAGGCCGTCAGTCAGCGATCAGAGTTCCTGTTCAAACAGGTTGAGGATCGCGCTGTGCAGCTGCTTAACCGTAAAGTCGCGCGCACGGGTAATAAAGATCGTGTCATCGCCAGCGATCGTGCCAAGAATCCCATGTGCTTTGCCCAGCGAATCCAGCATACGTGCAATCAGCTGTGCTGCGCCCGGACTGGTATGAATCACCACCAGCGCATCGTTGTAGTCGATATCCAGTACCAGGTTTTTTAACGGGCTGGTGGTGGTCGGCACGCCCAGCTCAGCGGGCAGGCAATAGACCATTTCCATCCTGGCATTACGGGTGCGCACTGCGCCAAACTTGGTCAGCATCCGCGAGACTTTGGACTGATTGATATTTTCAAAGCCCTCATCCTGAAGCGCCTGAACAATTTCGCCCTGGGAACTGAATTTTTCTTCTTTTAATAAGGCTTTGAAAGCCTTGATCAGATCGTCTTGTTTCGATGGGTTTCGCATAGGTTACCAATAAATAGAGAGAATAACCGCGCATCCGCCCGCGGCAGAGTGGTGATTATGCATTTAAATGCATTTTTATGCAATCGGTCGATTGATGAGCAGAGTTCGGGCGGCTAGCGGGCGGCGATAATAGCAAATAAATCCGCTCAGACCAAAACCCCCGTCACAGCCCCGAAAGGCGAAGGTTGCAAAGTTGTTATATTATTGGTGGTGTAGTATCAGAAGTAGTAACAGAAAACGCACATAGCCGTTCTCTGTCTGACGACGGCAAAGTTGTCGGTCATTCAGGCGCAATGATAAGTAACTTTTGAATCCGGCGAGCAAGTGTGAAAACACGTAGAATTAACAGCGGATATTTATCATCGCCTGAGCAGTTGATTAAGGTCTGACACAGATAGAATTTCGGCCCATCTCTGCCCCACCTTAATAAGGAGTTAAGAATGAAAGTTGCCGTTCTCGGTGCCGCTGGCGGCATAGGCCAGGCGCTCGCACTTCTGCTCAAAACCCAGCTTCCCGCAGGTTCAGAACTCTCACTGTATGACATTGCGCCGGTTACGCCTGGCGTCGCCGTTGATCTCAGCCATATTCCTACTGCTGTCGCTATTGAAGGTTTTAGTGGAGAAGACGCCACGCCTGCCTTACAGGGTGCCGATGTGGTACTGATTTCTGCCGGTGTCGCACGTAAACCTGGTATGGATCGCGCTGACCTGTTTAATGTGAACGCAGGCATTGTTCGTAACCTGATTGAACAGGTTGCCACAACGGCCCCTAAAGCCTTGATTGGCGTTATTACCAATCCGGTCAATACCACCGTGGCCATTGCGGCAGAAGTGCTGAAAAAGCACGGCGTCTACGACAAAAATCGTCTGTTTGGCGTGACCACGCTGGATATCATCCGCGCCAATACTTTTGTCGCAGCGCTGAAAGGCAAGCAGCCTGACCAGGTTGAAGTCCCGGTGATTGGTGGCCACTCCGGCGTAACCATTCTGCCGCTGCTGTCACAGGTCAAAGGCGTCAGCTTCAGCGATCAGGAAGTGGCTGATTTAACCAAACGCATTCAGAACGCTGGCACAGAAGTGGTGGAAGCTAAAGCGGGTGGCGGATCGGCTACGTTGTCGATGGGCCAGGCGGCCGCGCGTTTCGGTTTGTCGCTGGTACGCGCGCTGAAGGGTGAGACGAATGTTGTAGAGTGTGCTTACGTGGAAGGTGAGGGTGAATATGCCCGCTTCTTCTCTCAGCCGCTGCTGCTCGGTAAAAATGGCATTGCTGAACGCAGGCCAATTGGCACACTCAGCGCTTACGAACAGCAGGCGCTGTCAGGCATGCTCGATACGCTGAAGAAAGATATCGCTCAGGGAGAAGAGTTCGTTAAGCAGTAACAGACGGCTCAGACCTGAAATAACGCCCGGCTTTGCCGGGCGTTTTGCATTACAGGCCGCCAGATTTATAGGCGCGGGCTGCGGGCGCACCGTTACTGGCAGGCAGCTTCTTACCAAGCGTTTCCATGCGCATCTGAAACGGTGGGAACGGCATCTCGATACCGTGTTGCTCAAATCCGAGCAGAATCAGCTGGTGCAGCTCATGACGCAGCGGCATACGGTGCCCCATCTCTGCAGCATGTACCCTGATCTCAAACAACTGAATCCCCTGCTGCAGATCGACGAGGAACGCTTCCGGCGGTGGCGTATCAAGCACATAACTGCAGCGCTCGGCCGCCTGTATCAGAATGGTGGTTACCTGTTCACTGCTGACTTTGGCCGGGGCCGGAATGGTGAGCACCACCCGCGTCACGGAATCGGACAGCGACCAGTTAATGAACTGCTCGGTGATAAAGGCCTTGTTTGGCACGATGATCTCTTTGCGGTCCCAGTCGGTGATCGTGGTCGCACGCGTGTTGATCCGGGTAATACTGCCGGTCAGGTCGCGGATCGTCACGGTATCACCAATACGAATCGGCTTTTCGAACAGGATAATCAGGCCAGAGATAAAGTTGGCAAAAATCTCCTGCAAGCCAAACCCCAGTCCCACACCCAGCGCAGCAACAAGCCACTGCAGTTTCGACCATTCAATACCAATCATCGAGAAACCAATCAGCCCGCCAATCAGCAGCAGCAGATATTTGGTCAGTGTAGTAATGGCGTAACCGGTACCCGGCGTCAGATTAAGATGCTGCAACAGTGCCAGCTCAAGCAGCGCGGGCATATTGCGCACCAGCTGAGTGGTAATGATAAACACCAGAATAGCAATCAGCACTGACCCCAGGGTGATTGGCTGAATTGACTCCACGCCCTGTACGGACGTACTGACATCCCACAGCTGAATATTCTCCAGGAAGCCGAAGGCCGAGTGAATTTCTGACCACAGCACGATCACCGAGACCAGGGCAATCAGCGTCAGGATAGAACGTACCAGCCGCAGCGACTGCGCACTGATCGCATCCAGATCAATCACCGGCTCTTCGATTTCAATCGCGTCGGTATTCAGCGCGCTTTGCTCTTTCTCTTCTTCACTGCGCGCCCGGTTAGCCAGCATATCGGCACGGCGCTGACGGGCGCGGTCAAAACCAAGACGGCGACGCTGAATCAGCATCCAGCGCCGGATAATGTGATAGATAACCAGCAGCAGGAACCAGATGGCGACTGAGGTTTCCAGTCGCGCCAGCAGCGCCTGCGCGGTCGCCAGATACCCCACGGCGGAGGCGAAGGCAGCCATCAGCGGCATGGCGATCATCAGGTTCCACAGCATCCGATTCACTATGTTCTCGCCATTTCCCTCTTTATCGAGATAGAGCGGAATACCGGACCGCTTCAGGCTGACGGTAACAATGCTGATTGCTCCGCAGATCAGGATGAAACAGAGGCGACCTAGCGACGAGGAGAACTGCCGATCTTCCAGATTGCCAAAGGCGATCAGCAGCATAATCAGCGGCACAATCAGGCCGATGCTCAGCGAGTAATAGCGCATGGCGCGCGCTACCCGGTTCTGCGGCCAGCGGAAATGCACAATGAACAGGCCATTCGGACGGGCAAAGGCGGCGCTGATCATAAATGCCCACAGCAGCGGCAGCGTGGCGGTAATGCCATCGCCAATCGCCACGGCGATAGGGTAGGGCCAGGCGTTCTGCAGGCCATAACCCAGCGCACCCCACAACACGGGCAGCGGCAGCGCCACCAGAATCGACCAGAACACGGTACGAATGGTCAGGCGGAAACGATCCTGGGTGACCTTGCCGACTTTACTGGCAGAACGTTCAAGAAAGGCATTGAAGTGGCGTCGCGAGCTGATGCTGAAACCGACCAGCAGCAGCGCACCAATAATCGGCAGCACTGAATTACGGCTGGTAAACATCATCGCCATCGCTTTGCCGAGCTGACCCAGCGTATCCAGCGATAGCAGGCGGGAAAGGTCTTTAGCCAGATCCAGCGGATAACTCAGACCGATCGGACTGACGTCAGCGGTCCAGAACAGATAGCGGTGCGTCGCGTCTTTGACTTCCGTCAGCGCATCCTGCAGCTGGGTATTGCCGACCTTGAGCTTGGTGATCTCCAGAATCAGGGTGTCACAGCCGGAGATCAGGGAGTTGAGCAGTTCACGCTGGGTGCGTAGCTGCGCATCAAGAATACGCTTCTGTTCTGCGGTGAAGGGCTGACCATCGGCCTGCCGTCCTTTGCGCAGCGTCTCCTGACGCTCCAGCAGATCTTCATAATAGAGACGCTGTACGCGAAGCTGTGCCATCTCATTATCAATTTGCTGGGACTTAGGCATCTCTGGCAGACGTGCGACCTGTGCCCGAAGCGCTTCGCCCAGCAGATTAGAGGCACCCAGCCACTGCGACTGTTCTCTCAACGTAGAGAGCGCCTGACGGACCTGAATAATCTGGTTGGTGGCCAGCCGCTGCTGCGACGCCACCAGATCCATACGCTGCGCCTGCTGATTCAGCGCAACAGAGAGTTCGCGGTTAACCCGAAACTGATCGCTGATTGCTGGTGGCAGATCGCCGCTGTTTTCCGCCAGTTGCTCGGTGCGGGCGAGAGCGACTTCCGCTTCACGTTGCCGCTGATCGTTGAGCTGGTTGCGCAGCGCCTGCAGGTAGTTATCGAGATGCGTCGCCTTACGCTGATGGGCTTCCGCCCGCATCCGCGCCAGCTCCTGACGGTTGTTGGCGGAGAGCTGGGCCAGCTCAAGTTCATCAACGAGCGCTTTATTTGCGGCGCTTTCCGCCTGACGAGCCGCCAGTTGCAGCTGGCCCTGCGGTGAACTGGTACTGACGCCCTGCAGCCGGCGTTCACTCTCCGTCATCGCCCGGCGCGCTTCGGTCTGCTGCTGCGGCAGTTGCGACAAAGAATCGCTGATTTCCCGTGCCCGATCCTGTTCCTGGCGTGCCTGACGCCCCTCTTCCAGCAGCTGGCTGCTGACCTGCAGAATCTCCTGATCCAGCTCGGCGCTGCTCATGTTGCTGCGTACGGTTTTTCCGCTGTCGCTCAGTGCGGCGATCTGCTGACGCAGTTCGCGCGCCAGACGCGGAAAGTCATCAATCACCTGCTGATATTGCGCCGCGCGCTCCAGCGAGTCATCGCGTTCAGAGAGGAAGTTCAAGGCAGCTTCAATCGTCTGGATCTGTTCCGCCTGGGATGGAGAACTTTTGGCCGATTTTATCTCTTCCAGCTGCTGTTTGAGCTGGCTGGCGTCAGGAAGGCTGGCCGCGAAGGCCGGGCTGCTGAGCCACAGGCTCAGCAGCAGGAGGAGAATCGAACGCACAGAGGACACTCAATTTAGTCGACGATGACGTCGGAAATGTCTGTCGCTACCGGCAGCGCGATCGCCAGCGGTTGGCCCAGACGGGTTTTGCTTTCTGCTTCCAGACTTTCAGCCAGTTTGACGCGGCCAGGTGCGAACAGGTTGATGACGGTAGAGCCAAGTTTAAAGCGGCCCATTTCCTGTCCTTTCAGCAGTACTACTGCGCCTTCATCATCCGCTGCCGGATAGTGCCAGCGTTTGATCACACCTTCACGCGGTGGCGTGATGGTGCCCGCCCAGACGGTTTCAATGCTGCCGACAATCGTCGCACCCACCAGAATCTGCACCATCGGTCCGATATCCGTTTCAAAATAGCAGATGACGCGCTCGTTACGGGCAAATAGGTTGGGAATATTACGTGCGGTCAGCGGGTTGACTGAATAGAGATCGCCAGGCACATAAATCATCTCACGCAGGATACCGTTGCACGGCATGTGGACGCGGTGATAATCGCGCGGAGCCAGATAGGTGGTGACGAACTCACCCTCCACAAACTGAGCGGCCATCCGCTCATCACCCGCCAGCAGAGCATCGATGGTGTAGTGATGACCTTTAGCCTGGAAAATCTGATCGCCATGAATATGGCCGAGCTGGCTGATAGCACCATCTGCTGGCAGGGCGATCAGGCTGGCATCAGCATCCACCGGACGCGCATCGTCTTTCAGCGGACGAACGAAAAAGTCATTAAACGTGCGATAACTGGCGGTATCGGGCTTGCGCGCCTCCGCCATGTCGACTTTGTAAAACCAGACAAAGATGTCAATGACCAGTTTGGTCAACCAACCACCGCGGCGACTGGCGCCCCAACCGGCAAGTTCAGTCAGCCATTTCTTCGGGAGAATATGATTCAAGCCGAGTTTTAAACGATCAAACACCTTAGCCTCCTGGCTATTTCAGGACATGGTAAAAAGGGGGCGGATTGTAGCAGTGCCCTGTTCAGATGGCGACTATACCTGATTTCCGGCACGCTGCACGGTCCGTACGCGTGATCGGAATCCACCTCGCAAAATGCAGCGGCTTATCCGCTCAGACGCGGTTATACCGATTAACTTTCACCATCAGGGAAATTTTTACGCGTTTTTACCTGCGCCATGCTCTCCAGGATACGGTGGTAGTTATCGAAACGGGAGATGTGGATTTTTCCCTGTTCGACCGCTTCACGAATCGCACAGCCGGGATCGCTGCCATGTTTACAGTCACGGAATTTGCAATAGCCCAGGAAGGGGCGGAATTCGACAAAGCCGCGCGTAACCTGTTCTGGTTCCAGATGCCACAAACCGAACTCACGCACACCGGGTGAATCAATCACATCACCGCCGTGCGGGAAGTGATACAGGCGGGATGCGGTAGTGGTGTGCTGGCCCAGGCCTGAACCGTCTGACACTTCATTGGTCAGAATCGCGACCTGCTCATCTTTGTCAAAGCCGAGCAGGGCATTCAGCAGGCTCGATTTGCCGACGCCAGACTGACCAGCAAAGATACTCACGCGGTCGGTCAAGGCCGCTTTCAGATCGTCCAGGCCGTTTTTCGCCCGGCTGGAGACCATCACCACGCGATAGCCAATATCGCGATAGATATCCATCTGCTGATCAACAAAGACGCGCGCCTCGTCATCCAGCAGATCGGTCTTGTTCAGGACCAGTAAGGGTTCGATGTCCAGCGTTTCGCTGGCAACCAGATAGCGATCAATGATGTTTAGCGACAGTTCCGGCAGGATCGCAGAGACGATGATGATTTGATCGATATTCGCCGCCATCGGCTTCACGCCGTCGTAAAAATCGGGGCGGGTTAATACGCTGGTGCGTTCATGCACCGCTTCAACAATGCCTTTGCCGCCGCTGGTGGCCGGACGCCACAGCACACGGTCGCCCGTAACCAGCGAACGGATTGTACGGCGGATATTGCAGCGGTGGGCGACGCCTGCGCTATCCTCAACATCAGCATGCATGCCAAAACGGCTCACAACGACCCCATCTGCAGCTTCACCAAACAGGTTGTCATCCGCTTCCGGACGCTCTCTGCGCTGGTTGAGACGGCGATCGTGGTTAGCGCTTACGCGACGTTGTTGGCCCTTCGACAGTTTATTTTTACTCACTCACCCTCACAGCGTTAGCCAGATTTCGCCCGGCTGGGCAAAACGTCTATGATACACCTTATTCATCGTGAATGACGACTACAGCAACCGCAGGAAACAGCATGGCTACTGGAAATGAACAGAATCTGATCTGGATTGATCTTGAGATGACCGGACTTGATCCGACGCACGATCGCATTATTGAAATTGCGACTCTGGTGACTGACGCCAACCTGAACATTCTGGCGGAAGGGCCGGTCATGGCCGTCCATCAGTCCGATGCGCAGCTGGCGCTGATGGATGAGTGGAATGTCCGCACCCACACCAACAGCGGTCTGGTTGCGCGGGTGAAGGAAAGCCAGATTGACGATCGCGCAGCCGAACTGGCGACTATTGAATTCCTGAAACAGTGGGTTCCTGCTAACACGTCGCCAATCTGTGGCAATAGCATCGGGCAGGATCGCCGCTTCCTATTTAAGTACATGCCTGAGCTGGAAGCGTATTTCCACTATCGTTATCTGGATGTCAGTACCCTGAAAGAGCTGGCTCGTCGCTGGAAACCGGAAATCCTGCCCGGCTTCAAAAAAGGCGGTACGCACCAGGCGCTGGACGATATCCGCGAGTCGGTGGCGGAGCTGGCTTACTACCGCGAACACTTTTTGCAGCTTTAATCGACCACGGGTGCGCATGAAATCACCAGGTTGCTGATTTAATCAGCAAACGCGCGAAAAGCGAAAAATTTTGCTTTCAGACGCTTGCAGCAGCAACGATTTCTCGTATAATGCGCACCCCGTACCGGTGAAGAATTTAGTATCGGTACAAGGCGCGGGAATAGCTCAGTTGGTAGAGCACGACCTTGCCAAGGTCGGGGTCGCGAGTTCGAGTCTCGTTTCCCGCTCCAGATTTAAAATGTAAGCAGCAACCTCTTTGCGGGAATAGCTCAGTTGGTAGAGCACGACCTTGCCAAGGTCGGGGTCGCGAGTTCGAGTCTCGTTTCCCGCTCCAGTTTTATAAAGCAGTACCCTTCTATGCGGGAATAGCTCAGTTGGTAGAGCACGACCTTGCCAAGGTCGGGGTCGCGAGTTCGAGTCTCGTTTCCCGCTCCAGATTTTACATCACCCCCTGTTTCAGTTCGTTATACGACTGCTTTTGGTCGCGTGATTTTAGTTGTGTTCTGAAGGTTATCCACAGCATCACCTCCCATCTTTCGTGCCTGTCAGGGCGATCTGTAAATGTGTTCTGAACAGACTTATCCACAGCTTTGTGTTTTAACCGCAGCGGTAGTCTCATTATTAAATAAACACAAATTTTTCATAAGTTGTTGATATTTATATTTATGAAGATATTTCAATTTGTTATTTCACAGTGAAATCAGCGTTGTTGCAGTTGAATGACAACAGCTTTTTATTTTTATTCACAGCATGTGGAAAACGATATCCAGCGGCTCGCTGTTCAATCATGCATCACGCGGTAAACCCTTCTCAACTGCACGAACCAGCCGTTTCTGCTGGGCGGGCTGCACTTCAACTACCAGCTGCTCGCGTTTCTGCTGCTGTTGCATCACTGCCCACTGAATATGTTCATCCAGCAGTTCACTCTCTCCCAGTCGTTGTTCCAGCACCTGAATGATCTGGGGCGACCAGGGTGCATTACCCAGCGCCACGGCAATATTGCGCAGCCAGCGTAAATGGCCAATACGGCGAATCGCTGAGCCTTCCGTGATGCGTAAAAATTTCGCTTCATCCCACTGAAACAGATCGAGCAGCTCCGGTGCATGTAACGCCGCGCGCGGTGAAAAGTCGCTTTCGTCACTGAGTTGTCCATAGCGATTCCACGGACAGATCAGCTGGCAGTCATCGCAGCCATAAATCCGGTTGCCCATCAGCGGGCGAAATTCTTCCGGGATAGCCCCTTCCAGCTCAATGGTGAGATAGGAGATACAGCGCCGGGCATCGACGACGTAAGGCTCAACGATAGCGCTGGTAGGGCAGATGGTCATGCAGGCAACGCAGCGGCCACACTGCTCCTGCTGCGGGGAGTCGACCGGCAGCGGAATGTCGATCAGCAGCTCGCCGAGGAAAAACCACGAACCGGCTTCCCGATTCAGTATCAGCGAATGTTTGCCGGTCCAGCCGAGCCCGGCTTTAGCCGCCAGCGGGCGCTCAAGCAGCGGTGCCGAATCCACAAACGGCCGGAAATTCAGCTCACCACAGTGCTGCTGGATCATTTCTCCGAGCTTTTTCAGTCGATTGCGCAATACTTTGTGGTAATCACGGCCGAGTGCATAACGGCTGACATAGCCCAGTCGGGGATTTTTCAGCGTGCTGGCAAAGGCAGCTTTGGCCGGAAGGTAGTTCATACGAACGCTGATGACGCGCAGCGTGCCGGGCAGCAACTCATGAGGACGCGCCCGCATCATGCCGTGTCGCGCCATCCATGCCATCTCACCATGATACTGCTTATCCAGCCATTCCTGCAGGCGCGGCTCTTCTGCACTGAGATCGGTATCGGTGATGCCGACCTGCTGAAAGCCGAGATCCAATCCCCACTGTTTAATCTGTTGTGCGAGTTCATGAAGATCGAGAGGGTATGACATGAGTGACCAGTATTCGAAGAAAAACAGCCGCAGTTTACCATATTCTGTCTGGCCTGCGCAGGCTGTGGCGCAGCTTGAGCAAGAGGGAGCCGATGTGCTCGGGATTACTCTGTATGAGCTGATGCAGCGTGCCGGGCAGGCCGCTTACGAGCATCTGACAGCCCACTGGCCCGAAGCCAGCCACTGGCTAATCCTGTGCGGTCACGGCAATAACGGCGGTGATGGCTATGTGCTGGCGCGACTGGGCCAGGCGGCGGGAAAAACCATAACGGTGCTGGCGTGCGAAAGCGAAAAAGCGTTGCCGGAAGAGGCGCAGCGCGCGCGGGACGCATGGCTGGACGCGGGCGGTGAAATCCATGCGGCCGATGCGGCCTGGCCAGAGCAGATTGATGTGATTGTCGATGCCCTGCTGGGAACCGGCAGCAATCGCGCACCCGAAGAGCCCTATGCCATGCTGATCCAGCGGGCAAACGCCCATGCAGCACCGACAGTCGCCATTGATATGCCCTCCGGCTTATCCGCGCGCAACGGCACCGCGCCCGGTGAGGTGATTAATGCCAGTCACACGCTGAGTATGGTCGCCCTGAAACCGGGCCAGATCACTGGCAAGGCGCGAGAATACATCGGAAAGCTCTGGTATGCCGATCTTGGTCTGGCTGCTTTTCTGGCCGGAGAAGAGGCACCTATCGCCCGTTATGATGCCAGCGCACTAACCCGCTGGCTTAAGCCACGCAGACCGACCTCGCACAAGGGCAGTCATGGCCGACTGCTGGTTGTGGGAGGCGATGCAGGTACCGCTGGCGCAGTACGCATGACGGCAGAAGCCGCGTTACGCAGCGGCAGTGGATTGGTGCGAGTACTCACTCACAAAGATAATATTATTCCGATTCTGACCGCACGGCCTGAAATTATGGTCGATGAACTGACGGATGAACGCCTGACGGAGGCACTGGAGTGGGCTGATGTCATTGCGATTGGACCCGGTCTGGGTCAGCGTGAATGGGGAAAGCAGGCACTGAAGCGGGTAGCAGGCAGTGAAAAGCCGATGCTTTGGGACGCGGATGCACTTAACCTGCTGGCAATCAGTGCTGAGAAACGTCAGAATCGCATTATTACGCCGCATCCTGGCGAAGCGGCGCGTTTGCTGAATATCGAGACCAGTGAAATTGAGAGTGACCGCTTACATGCAGCGCAGACATTGGCGCAACGTTATGGTGGCGTAGTGGTACTGAAAGGTGCCGGCACGCTGATTGCCAGCGAGCAGGGTGAAATGGCCTTTGCGGATGTGGGCAATGCCGGTATGGCGTCCGGCGGTATGGGCGATCTCCTGAGTGGAATTATCGCCTCGCTGGTGGGTCAGAAACTGACGCTGTTCGATGCGGCCTGCGCGGGTTGCGTTGCACATGGTGCAGCGGCCGATGCGGTTGCGGCAGAACGCGGTACTCGCGGTATGCTGGCCACTGATTTACTGGATCTGCTGTGGCAGTTTGTTAATCCTGAGATGAATAAAGAAGCATGAAGACCTGTGTTATCTCTTTGCCCGATGAGGCGGCTACGCTCAGTTTGGGCGCTCAGCTGGCGCGCGCCTGTGGCAGCGCGGCAGTGATTTATCTCTATGGCGATCTGGGGGCGGGTAAAACCACCTTCAGCCGCGGCTTTCTGCAGGCGCTGGGCCATCAGGGCAATGTCAAAAGTCCCACTTACACCCTCGTTGAACCTTACTCGCTGGATGACCGTACGCTCTATCACTTTGACCTCTATCGCCTTGCCGATCCCGAAGAGCTTGAGTTTATGGGCATCCGCGACTACTTCAGCGGTGAAGCCATCTGTCTGGTGGAATGGCCGCAGCAGGGTGCCGGTTTTCTGCCGCAGCCCGATCTCACCTTAACGCTACGTTATGTGGGTGAGGCGCGTGAAGCGGAACTGACGGCCCAATCCGCGTCCGGCCAGCAATGGCTTGAACACGTTGGTCAGGGCAGGGATCAGGCATGATGTCACGGATGAAAATAGCACTGGTATCACTGATGCTGCTGGTCTGTACGCCCCTGTTTGCCGCCACGCTGTCTGATATCAAAGTGGCCAATGGCGACAGTCAGGCTACCGTTACGCTGAACTTTGCCGGACAGCCGGTTTATGCCTTCTTCTCTCTGCACAACCCGAATCGTGTGGTGCTGGATGTGCGCCAGAGCGGCGTAGTGCAGGGACTGCCGCTGAATTTCAGTGGCGAAAACATCGTAAAGCGAATCCGTACCAGCACCCCAAAAGACAAACAGAGCGTGCGGCTGGTGTTTGAACTGACGCAGGCGGGTAAAACCCGGGCAGTCACCCAACGCAATGGCAACAGCTACAGCGTGGTCTTCACGATTACCGGCAAGCCGCCCGCTGTCACGCGCAGTGTGCCTGCGCCCGTCACAGCACCGACGCGCGTACCTACGCAGAGTGCCGCAGCGGCTAACCCATTCAATTCGAATCCGGTGACGTCCGTGACCAGCACCGCGAGTTCCGTACGTCCCGGCACTGCCGTCAGCCAGAATGACACTGTGATTGTGGCAATCGATGCCGGACATGGCGGTCAGGATCCCGGCGCTATCGGGCAGCGCGGACTGAAAGAGAAAAACGTCACTATCGCCATTGCCCGCAAACTGCGGGTGTTGCTCAATAACGATCCGATGTTCAAAGGCGTCCTGACGCGCGATGGCGACTATTTTATCTCGGTCATGGGACGTTCCGACGTGGCGCGTAAAGCGAATGCCAACGTGCTGGTCTCTATTCACGCTGACGCTGCGCCAAGCCATGCGGCGACCGGTGCATCGGTCTGGGTCCTGTCCAACCGTCGCGCCAACAACGAGATGGCAAACTGGCTGGAGCAGAAAGAGAAACAGTCTGAACTGCTGGGCGGCGCGGGTGATCTGCTGGCTAACAGTCAGGCCGATCCCTACCTCAGTCAGGCAGTACTGGATCTGCAGTTCGGCCACTCGCAGCGTGTCGGTTATGACATCGCGCAGAAAGTCTTGCAGCAGATGCGCAGCGTCACCTCGCTGCACAAACGTCTGCCTGAGCATGCCAGCCTGGGCGTGCTGCGTTCGCCCGATATTCCTTCTTTGCTGGTGGAAACCGGCTTTATCAGTAATTCCTCGGAGGAGCGACTGCTAGGCAGTAGCGCACACCAGGATAAGATTGCGCAGTCGATCTACAAAGGTCTGCGCACTTATTTCCTGGCGCACCCGCTACAATCCATCCCAAAGGAGGAAAACCGGCCGCTGGGCTCGTCGCCAGCGGTTAGCGTCGCCAGCAACCCGGCGACCGGGGTGACGCAATATACCGGCGCAACGCAGCGCCATACGGTAACGCGCGGTGAGACACTTTCCGGGATTGCCGCGAAGTATGGCGTCAGCATGGACACCCTGCGTGAGATGAACACCCTGAAGCGGGATGTGGTGTGGGTCGGACAGCGGCTGAAAGTGCCGGCCAGTGCAGTCGCCAGTCGCACCACGCGCGCTGCGCCACGCGGCGTTGTGCGCCACAAAGTTGTGGTGGGTGATTCATTAACCGGCATTGCCGCACACTACGGCGTCAGTCCGAAAGCGATAATGCAGACTAATAATCTGAAGTCGACCAACGTCATGTTGGGGCAGAACCTGAAAATTCCTGCATCCTGATTGTTTGCCCGGCCACTGCGCCGGGCTGCCAGCTAAAAGGAAAATCATGCCGATTCAAATTTTACCACCCCAGCTGGCTAACCAGATTGCGGCGGGTGAAGTGGTTGAGCGTCCTGCCTCCGTGGTTAAAGAGCTGGTGGAGAATAGCCTGGATGCCAGCGCGACGCGCATTGACGTTGATATTGAAAAGGGCGGCGCAAAGCTGATTCGCATTCGTGACAACGGCTGCGGCATCGTGAAAAGCGAGCTGTCGATGGCGCTCGCCCGACACGCGACCAGTAAAATAGCCTCACTGGATGACCTGGAAGCGATCATGAGCCTGGGTTTTCGCGGTGAAGCGCTGGCCAGTATCAGTTCTGTCTCCCGCCTGACACTCACCTCACGCACCGCCGATCAAACTGAAGCCTGGCAGGCCTATGCAGAAGGGCGTGATATGGTGGTAACGGTTAAACCGGCGGCACATCCCTGCGGTACCACGCTGGAAGTACTGGACCTGTTTTATAACACGCCGGCACGCCGCAAATTTATGCGCACCGAGAAAACCGAGTTCGGTCATATCGACGAGGTCATTCGCCGTATTGCCCTGGCACGTTTTGACGTGGCACTGTCGCTGAGCCACAACGGTAAAATGATGCGTCAGTATCGGGCCGTCAGCGAGGAGAGCCAGCGCGAACGGCGACTGGCTTCTATCTGCGGCACCACGTTTATGCAGCATGCGCTGCGCATCGACTGGCAGCATGACGACCTCTTGCTGCGCGGCTGGGTTGCCGACCCTGCTGGTTCGCGTCAGGTCACCGATCTGCAGTATTGTTATGTGAATGGCCGGATGATGCGCGATAAGCTGATTAACCACGCTATCCGCCAGGCGTTCCAGACCCAGCTTCAGGATGACCAGCAGCCCGCTTATGTGCTCTATCTGGAGATTGACCCGCATCAGGTTGATGTCAACGTCCATCCGGCCAAGCATGAAGTACGGTTTCATCAGTCACGCCTGGTGCATGATTTTATCTATCAGGGTGTCGTCAGCGCATTACAGGCGATGGCGGCACCGATCTTACCTGCGCTTCAGGCAGAAGAGCCCGCACCGCGCTGGCAGCCGGAAAACCGTCAGGCAGCAGGCGGTAATCATTTTGCGCAGCCTGCGGCGTCTGCCAGCGAGAAGAAATCAGCAGCATCCGGGCGTGAAACACAGCCTGCACCGGCCTGGCAGAACAAAGAGAATGTGTATCGTCAGCGTGAAGGGGCGGTTTATCAGCAGTTATTGAAAACCCCTGTCAGCACGTCATCACCGACAAAAGCCCGCGAGCCGATAGCGCGTCAGGCCGAAAGACCTTCGCCACTGGCTGCGCATGCTCAAAGTTTTGGCCGTGTACTGACCGTGTTGCACAATCACTTTGCACTGCTGGAGCAGGATCAGACATTAATGCTGATGGCGTTGCCGGTGGCGGCGCGCTGGCTGAAACAGGCGCAGCTTGAACCGGGCGAAGAGGGGCTTAAACCACAGCCATTGCTGATCCCGGTGCGCCTGAAAATCGCCCAGGAAGAACGACAGGCGGCACAAGAAAATAGCAGCCTGCTCAATCAGATGGGCATTGAACTTCAGCCTGAAGGAGACCACGTGACGTTGCGCGCGGTGCCTTTACCGTTACGAACACAAAATTTACAAATCTTGATTCCTGAGCTGTTAGGCTATCTCGCCCGGCAGCAGGAGAACTCTGCGACGCAACTGGCCCAGTGGCTGGCGCGGCGTCAGGAAACAGAGTCCTCTGACTGGAATCACTCACAGGCGATCAACCTGCTGGCTGAGCTTGAACGGCTTTGCCCTCAGCTGCTGAAATCGCCGCCTTCAGGCTTATTGCAGCCTATAGAGATTGAGAGCGCGGTCAACGCGTTGAAGCATGAGTGAACTAAACCAGGCTGGCCGGCCAAAGGCTATTTTTTTGATGGGACCCACGGCGTCTGGCAAAACGGCTTTAGCAATTGAATTGCGTAAGCAGTTACCCGTGGAACTAATCAGCGTTGATTCTGCCTTAATCTATCGTCAGATGGATATTGGCACGGCGAAACCGTCGGCTGAGGAGTTAGCAGTGGCACCCCATCGTCTGCTCGACATCCGCGACCCCGCAGAAGCCTATTCGGCAGCGGAGTTCCGGCGGGATGCTTTAGCAGAAATGGCGGATATCGTTGAAGCCGGACGAATACCGTTGCTTGTTGGTGGAACCATGCTCTACTTCAAGGCGTTACTTGAAGGATTGTCGCCGTTGCCCTCGGCCGATCCCGACGTTCGTCAGCGGATAGAGCAAACGGCGCGTGAAAAAGGCTGGGAAGCTTTACACCGCCAGCTGTGTGAGATCGACCCGGTTGCCGGCAGTCGTATTCATCCGAATGATCCGCAGAGACTTTCGCGAGCACTGGAAGTTTTTTTTATTTCGGGTAAAACTTTAACGGAACTGACAAAAACATCCGGTGAAGCGTTACCCTACGACGTGCAACAGTTTGCCATCGCCCCCGCGAGCCGCGAATTGCTGCACCAGCGCATCGCGTTGCGTTTTGAGCAGATGTTGGCGTCAGGATTTGAAGCGGAGTCTCGGGCCCTGTTTGCACGAGGTGATTTGCATACGGACATGCCTTCCATTCGTTGTGTTGGTTATCGTCAGATGTGGTCTTATTTGTCGGGCGAAATCGATTACAGCGAGATGGTTTATCGGGGAATTTGCGCAACCCGGCAGCTTGCTAAGCGACAGATGACCTGGTTACGCGGTTGGGAAAATGTTCACTGGCTTGACAGTGACGAGCCCCGGCTGGCGCGTGATACAGTGTTACAGGTTCTTAGTGCGAAGCATGGGTGATTGTGTACAATTGATGGGTTATCGTGCGCAAATTTTTACGCAGTTTTTTCAGAACCATAGGTTCTACTAGCAACAAACAACAAGCATATAAGGAAAAGATAGAATGGCTAAGGGGCAATCATTACAAGACCCGTTTTTGAACGCACTGCGTCGTGAACGTGTTCCGGTTTCGATTTATCTGGTTAACGGTATTAAGCTGCAGGGTCAGATTGAGTCATTTGATCAGTTCGTCATTTTGTTGAAAAACACGGTAAGCCAGATGGTTTATAAGCACGCCATTTCTACCGTTGTTCCTTCGCGCCCGGTTTCTCACCATAGCAATAATACCGGTGGCGGCAGCAACAATTACCATCATGGTGGCAGCAACACATCTGCGCAGCCACAGCCACAACAAGACGGTGATAACGCAGAATAACGCGTCGCCGTACATCCAGGAACGGAGAACAGAGGTTTTCCGTCCTGGTCTTTTATTTAGCGAGGTTATAGCTTGTTTGACCGTTATGATGCCGGTGAGCAGGCCGTACTGGTACACATCTGGTTCTCCCAAGACAAAGAAGTAGAAGATTTACAGGAGTTTGAAACTCTGGTCTCTTCTGCTGGCGTTGAGGCGCTGCAAGTGGTTACTGGCAGCCGTAAAGCGCCACACCCCAAGTATTTTGTCGGTGAAGGAAAAGCCGTTGAAATTGCCGATGCGGTAAAAACAACTGGAGCATCGGTCGTATTATTCGATCATGCCCTTACGCCCGCTCAGGAAAGAAACCTCGAGCGCCTGTGCGAATGCCGTGTCATTGATCGCACTGGTCTTATTCTGGATATTTTTGCCCAACGCGCGCGTACCCACGAAGGTAAATTGCAGGTTGAGCTGGCGCAGCTGCGTCACCTTGCGACACGTCTGGTACGTGGCTGGACGCACCTTGAACGTCAGAAAGGCGGGATCGGCTTGCGTGGTCCGGGTGAAACACAGTTAGAAACCGACCGCCGTCTTCTGCGCGGACGTATCAGTCAGATCCTGTCTCGTCTTGAGCGGGTTGAAAAACAGCGAGAGCAGGGACGACAGTCTCGTGCTAAAGCCGATGTGCCAACTGTTTCGCTGGTGGGTTACACCAACGCCGGCAAGTCGACCCTCTTTAACGCCATGACCTCTGCCAACGTCTTTGCCGCAGACCAGCTGTTTGCGACACTTGACCCCACACTGCGCCGTCTGAATGTTGCCGATGTCGGAGACGTGGTTCTGGCGGACACGGTCGGCTTTATTCGCCATCTTCCTCACGATCTGGTTGCCGCATTTAAAGCCACGCTGCAGGAGACACGTCAGGCGACGCTGTTACTGCACGTGATTGATGGTGCCGATCTTCGCGTTACGGAAAATATCGCCGCCGTCGATGCCGTACTGGAAGAGATTGAAGCGGACGAAATTCCGACCTTACTGGTCATGAATAAAATCGATATGCTCGACGGATTCGAACCGCGTATCGATCGCAACGAAGAGAACCTGCCCATCCGCGTCTGGCTTTCCGCCCAGACCGGTGCAGGCATTCCGTTGCTGTGGCAGGCTCTGTCCGAGCGCCTGTCAGGGGAAATTGCCCAGCACGCGTTACGTCTGCCACCGGAGGCGGGGCGACTTCGCAGCCGTTTCTATCAGTTGCAGGCGATTGAGAAAGAGTGGAATGAAGAGGACGGCAGTGTAGGCTTGCAGATACGTATGCCCATCATTGAGTGGATGCGTTTATGTAAGCAGGAACCGTCGCTGACCAGTTACATTGTTTGATATTGCCCAAACGCATTTACCTTAAAAATTGAAGATTGTCGCACTTTCGTTGCAGGCCTGAATACGCAGGATTTACCCGGGTATTTCGGATTTCAGCAAGGCGGCAACTGAGTGAATCCCCGGGCGCTTACGCAGGTAAGTGAACGGGGTGAGCGAAGGCAGCCAGTACCGCTGCAATCCGAAAGATGAAGGGTAAAAACCGTAATTACAATAAATGGAGTAGAGACATGGCGTGGAATCAGCCCGGAAATAACGGACAGGACCGCGACCCGTGGGGAAGCAGCAATAATCAAGGCGGCAACTCTGGGGGAAATAAGGGAGGACGGGAATCCGGGCCTCCTGATCTGGATGATATCTTCCGTAAGCTGAGCAAAAAGCTTGGTGGACTGGGCGGTGGCAAACAGAGCGACAACGGTCAGCGCGGCTCCGGCAGCGGTGGCAAAATTGTTGGCATCGTGGCTGTTGCTGCTGTAGTCATCTGGGCTGCAAGCGGTTTCTACACCATCAAAGAAGCGGAACGTGGCGTGGTAACGCGCTTCGGTAAGTTCAGTCACCTGGTTGAGCCCGGCCTGAACTGGAAACCGACATTTGTTGATCAGGTACGCGCGGTTAACGTTGAAGCAGTGCGTGAACTGGCGGCTTCTGGCGTGATGCTGACCTCAGATGAAAACGTCGTGCGCGTGGAAATGAACGTGCAGTATCGCGTGACCGATCCGGAACGTTATCTTTATGCCGTGACCAGCGCGGATGACAGCCTGCGTCAGGCTACCGACAGTGCGCTGCGCGGCGTGATCGGTCGTTCTACCATGGACCGCATTCTGACCGAAGGCCGTACCGTGGTGCGTAGCGACACCCAGCGTGAAATCGATGAAACAATTCGCCCTTACAACATGGGGATCGCGGTGCTGGACGTCAACTTCCAGGCTGCCCGTCCGCCGGAAGAGGTGAAGTCTGCGTTTGATGACGCGATCGCCGCACGTGAAAACCGCGAACAGTATGTTCGTGAAGCAGAAGCTTACGCCAACGAAGTTCAGCCTCGTGCTAATGGCCAGGCACAGCGTATTCTGGAAGAAGCGCGCGCTTACAAAGAGCGTACCGTTCTGGAAGCGCAGGGTGAAGTGGCGCGTTTCGCCAAGATTCTGCCGGAGTATAAAGCCGCGCCTGAAATCACCAAAGAGCGTCTCTATATCGAGACCATGGAACGTGTGCTGAGCCATACCCGCAAAGTACTGGTTAACGATCGGGGTAACAACCTGATGATGCTGCCGCTGGATCAACTGATGCGTGGCGGTCAGGCGACATCGGGTCAGAATGGTCAGAAAGGCGGTAACAGTTCTTCGCTGCCAGCCACCTCCGATCGCAACGCCAGCCGCAATGACACGTCGTCATACAGTCCGGACAATATCATGGATCAGCGTCGGGCGAATGCTCAGCGCAGCGACAGCCAGCGCGAAGGGAGAGAGTAATCGATGCGTAAGCCAATAGTATTTTTAATCATTGTCGTGCTGGTGGCGCTCTATGCGTCGCTGTTTGTGGTGCAGGAAGGGCAGCGAGGCATTGTTCTGCGCTTCGGTAAAGTCCTGCGCGACGGCGAAAACAAACCCCAGGTGTTTGAGCCGGGTCTGCATTTTAAGATCCCTTTCCTGGAAACGGTTAAAACGCTGGATGCACGCATTCAGACTATGGATAACCAGGCCGATCGCTTCGTCACCAAAGAGAAGAAAGATCTGATCGTGGACTCCTACATCAAATGGCGTATCAGCGATTTCAGTCGCTACTACCTAGCGACCGGTGGCGGTGATGTTTCTCAGGCAGAAGTGCTGCTGAAACGTAAGTTCAGTGACCGTTTGCGTTCTGAAATGGGTCGTCTGGATGTGAAGGATATCGTCACAGATTCCCGTGGTCGCCTGACCACCGATGTGCGTGACGCGCTGAATACCGGTTCTGCGGGCAGCGATGATGAAATCGCCACGCCTGCGGCTGATGATGCGATTGCCAGCGCAGCAGCCCGTGTAGAGCGTGAAACCAACAGCAGCGAGCCAGCGCCGAATCCGAACAGCATGGCAGCACTGGGTATTCAGGTTGTGGATGTGCGCATCAAGCAGATCAACCTGCCGACCGAAGTTTCAGATGCAATCTTCAACCGTATGCGTGCTGAGCGTGAAGCCGTAGCGCGTAGTCAGCGTTCACAGGGTCAGGAAGAGGCAGAAAAACTGCGTGCTCAGGCCGATTATCAGGTGACGCGTACGCTGGCTGAAGCCCAGCGTGAAGCCCTGATCACGCGCGGTGACGGTGATGCAGAAACGGCGCGGTTGTTTGCGGATTCGTTCAGCAAAGATCCTGACTTCTACGCCTTTATTCGTAGCCTCCGTGCCTATGAAAACAGCTTTAATGAAAATCAGGATGTGATGGTGTTAAGCCCGGATAGCGACTTCTTCCGATATATGAAGGCGCCCTCTAACGCGACACGTTAAGAACTGATATAACCTGTGGGCCGACAATGTTGTCGGCCTTTTTTTTGGGTAGCAAGATGAAAACAAGCATCTGGATGGCACTGGCGCTGGTATTAGTGCTGGAAGGGTTGGGACCGATGTTTATGCCACGCGCCTGGCGACGCATGATCCTGACGATGACCCGCTTACCCGACCGTCTGCTGCATCGCTTTGGCGGCGGACTGGTGGTCGCGGGCATGGTGATTTACTGCATGCTCAGCCTGCACGGCAACCTGTAAATCGGGTTTCAGACCGGCTAAATTGTGCCTCTTCGCGCCATTATCCCCAACATGTTGTAGTGATCAAAACTCAGGCAAAAAAGCGCGCAATCGTATGCTAAAAGTGCTGAAAACCATGGGATCAGATGGTAGAATCCTTTTTTAAGCAATCGGTGATTTTGAGAAATGGGTAAGAACGTCGTCGTACTGGGCACCCAATGGGGTGACGAAGGTAAAGGTAAGATTGTAGACCTTCTGACTGAGCGCGCGAATTACGTTGTGCGTTATCAAGGCGGCCACAATGCGGGCCACACGCTTGTCATCAACGGTGAAAAAACCGTCCTCCACCTGATCCCTTCTGGCATTCTGCGCGATAACGTCACCAGCATTATCGGTAACGGCGTAGTGCTTTCTCCTGAAGCCTTAATGAAAGAGATGAAAGGCCTGGAAGCGCGCGGGATCCCGGTACGTGAACGTCTGCTGATTTCTGAAGCCTGTCCGCTGATCCTGCAATATCACGTTGCGATGGATATGGCGCGTGAACGTGCCCGTGGTGCCAAAGCGATTGGTACTACTGGTCGTGGCATCGGCCCTGCTTATGAAGACAAAGTCGCCCGTCGTGCACTGCGCGTCAGCGACCTGTTCAACAAAGAAACCTTTGCTGCCAAGCTGAAAGAAGTGGTCGATTTCTACAACTTCCAGCTGGTTGAGTACTACAAAGAGCCGGCTGTGGACTTCGACAAAGTGCTGAGCGATGTGATGGAAGTCGCTGACATCCTCACTGGCATGGTGGTTGACGTTTCAGAACTGCTGGATAGCGCGCGCAAGCGTGGCGATCTGATTATGTTTGAAGGCGCGCAGGGTACGCTGCTGGATATCGATCACGGAACTTATCCGTACGTGACGTCGTCCAACACGACCGCAGGTGGCGTGGCAACCGGCTCAGGCATTGGTCCGCGCTATGTCGACTACGTGCTGGGTATTGTGAAAGCGTACTCAACCCGCGTGGGCGCAGGTCCGTTCCCGACTGAGCTGTTCGATGAAACCGGCGAATTCCTCTGTGCGCAGGGTAATGAGTTTGGTGCGACCACCGGACGTCGTCGTCGTACCGGCTGGCTGGATGCGGTCGCGGTTCGCCGCGCGGTTCAGATCAACTCCCTGTCAGGTTTCTGCATGACCAAACTGGACGTGCTGGATGGCCTGAAAGAGGTGAAAATCTGTGTGGCTTACCGTATGCCTGATGGCCGCGAAGTGACCACTACGCCACTGGCGGCAGAGAACTGGGAAGGCATTGAGCCGATCTACGAAACCCTGCCAGGCTGGAGCGAGACTACATTTGGCGTGAAGACGCTGGAAGGTTTGCCTCAGGCTGCACGCGACTACATTAAGCGTGTAGAAGAGGTTACGGGTGTGCCGATTGATATTATCTCAACCGGTCCAGACCGCAGTGAAACAATGATTCTGCGCGATCCATTCGACGCATAATCATTCAGGCCGGACGCTGTCCGGCCCTTGTTTTTCCACTCTTTGATGCCACTTTACCTCCCTTCGCTTGTCAAACCTTGTGCTGGCTTAAAAAAACGCACGGCAAATCAGACTCTGGTTTATCATCGTAGCTAATCGAATGACGATCCGATTTAATTCTGACATCAATCACAGGGCGAATAATGCAATGCCACGCCTGAAGGTTCACTGAGGTTACTGTGCAGCTCACGAGTTTTACTGATTATGGCTTACGGGCGCTGATTTATCTGGCAGCGTTGCCTGAAGGTCAGCAGACCAATATTACGGAAGTGACAAATACTTATGGTTTGTCCCGTAATCATATGGTCAAAATCATCAATCAGCTGAGCCGTGCGGGCTACGTTGCCGCAACACGTGGAAAAAATGGGGGCATTCGCCTGGGTATGCCGCCTCGTCAGATTGTTATTGGCGACGTGGTACGCAAGATGGAACCGCTACAATTAGTGGACTGCGCCTCCTGTTCCATCACACCAGCCTGCCGTCTGAAGCAGGCACTGCACGATGCAGTGCAGCGCTTTTTGCAGGAGCTGGATAGCTATACGCTGGCAGATTTGGTCGAAGGAAATACACCACTTTATGAAATCATCCTGTCCAAATCGCCGGCGGAAATAAATATTAAATGACATCGGAGGAACCGCTATGTCAAAAGATCCTTTTCAGGATAGAGAAGCTGAAAAATACGAAAACCCTATTCCAAGCCGTGAATTTATTCTGGCGCTGTTAGAAAAACGTGAAAAACCAGCCAGCCGTGAAGAGCTGGCTGAAGAGATGAATCTGCACGAAGAAGAGCACCTTGAGGCGCTGCGTCGCCGCCTTCGCGCCATGGAGCGTGATGGTCAGCTGGTGTTCACCCGCCGTCAATGCTATGCGCTGCCAGAACGTCTTGATCTCCTGCGCGGTAAAGTCATTGGTCATCGTGATGGCTACGGCTTCCTGCGGGCAGAAGGTCAGAAAGATGACCTCTACCTCTCCGCAGAACAGATGAAATTCTGTATGCACGGTGACGTGATCCTGGCGCAGCCGCTGGGTGCCGATCGCAAAGGCCGCCGCGAAGCGCGCGTGGTCCGCGTGCAGGAACCACGTAACAATCAGATCGTTGGCCGCTACTTTACCGATGCCGGTGCCGGCTTCGTGGTACCGGACGACAGTCGCCTGAGTTTTGATATCCTCATCCCGCCTGAAGAGACGATGAATGCCCGCATGGGTTCCGTGGTGGTGGTTGAGCTGGTCCAGCGTCCGAACCGCCGCACCAAAGCGATCGGTAAAGTGGCTGAGATTCTGGGCGATGATATGGGCACCAGCCTGGCAGTTGATATGGCGCTGCGGACCCATGAAATACCGCACACCTGGCCGCCAGAAGTGGAAGCTCAGGTCAGCAAGCTGAAGGAAGAAGTCCCGGAAGAGGCCAAAAAAGGCCGCGTCGATCTGCGCAAACTCCCGCTGGTCACCATTGATGGTGAAGATGCCCGTGACTTTGATGATGCGGTCTACTGCGAGAAAAAACGCGGTGGCGGATGGCGTCTGTGGGTGGCTATCGCCGATGTGAGCTATTACGTCCGTCCGGGTACGCCACTGGATGACGAAGCGCATCAGCGCGGCACCTCAGTCTACTTCCCGTCGCAGGTTGTGCCGATGCTGCCGGAAGTGCTGTCGAATGGTTTATGCTCGCTTAACCCGCAGGTCGATCGACTCTGTATGGTGTGCGAAATGACCATTTCGACCAAAGGTAAGCTCACCGGCTTTAAGCATTACGAAGCGGTGATGAACTCCCATGCGCGTCTGACCTACAACAAAGTCTGGAACATCCTGCAGGGCGATAAAGAGCTGCGTCTGCAGTATGCACCGCTGGTCAAAGATCTTGAAGAGCTGCACAACCTCTACCAGGTACTGGACGCTGCACGTGAAGAGCGCGGCGGGATCTCGTTTGAAACGGAAGAGGCGAAGTTCATCTTCAACGCCGAGCGCCGTATTGAACGGGTTGAGCGCGCGTCACGTAATGACGCCCACAAGCTGATCGAAGAGTGCATGATACTGGCGAACATTGCCTCAGCACGCTTCGTTGAGAAAAATCAGGAACCGGCACTGTTCCGCGATCACGATCGCCCGACCGATGAGAGCATTAAGAGCTTCCGTACCGTGCTCAACGAGCTGGGACTGACTCTGCCAGGCGGCAACAAACCGCAGCCTGTGGATTATGCGGCGCTGCTGAAGCAGGTTGCCGATCGTCCTGATGCAGAAATGCTGCAAACCATGCTGCTGCGTTCGATGAAGCAGGCGGTTTACGATCCGGAAAACCGCGGTCACTTTGGTCTGGCACTCTCATCGTATGCGCACTTTACTTCGCCAATTCGCCGCTACCCGGATCTGACGCTGCACCGCGCCATTAAATATCTGCTGGCAAAAGAGCAGGATGAAGGTAAAGGTCTGGTACAACGCGCCATCAAATATCTGATGCCGAAGGAGCGCAATGTCGCCAAAGATATGACGACAGCAACCGGCGGCTATCACTACGAGATGCCGGAGATGCTGCAGCTGGGTCTGCACTGTTCCCTGACCGAGCGTCGCGCCGATGAAGCAACCCGTGACGTCGCGGACTGGCTCAAGTGTGATTTCATGCAGGATCAGGTCGGCAACGTCTTCAACGGCGTCATCTCCAGCGTGACCGGATTTGGCTTCTTTGTCCGCCTGAGCGATCTGTTCATCGATGGTCTGGTGCACGTATCAACCCTCGACAACGATTACTACCGTTTTGACCCGGTAGGTCAGCGTCTGATCGGTGAATCGGGCGGCCGCACTTATCGTCTGGGTGACACCGTTGAAGTGCGTGTCGAGGCGGTCCATATGGACGAGCGTAAAATCGACTTTGCTCTTATCTCCAGCCAGCGTCAGGTGCGTGGTGAAGGTAAAACCGCGCGTGATCGGGCGAAGCGTGAAGACAACGCACCAGCAAAGCGTCGTCGTAATGTGAACAAAAAGTCCAACTTCGAGCCGGATGCTGCATTCCGGGGTGACAAGGGCAAACCTGCCGCGGCCAATACCGAGAAAAAAAGTAAAAACGTCTCGGAAAAAACCCGTAAAATCGCCGCCGCCACCCGGGCGAAGCGCGCCAGAAAAAAAGCTGAGCCTGAAGGCTGAGCGTAACAGGATGCGCGTACCCGCCCTTTCTCTCCGCAGAAAGGGCGGTCATTTATTCATTTCCAACCACTGAGCAGATCGATGAGCGAAATTATTTTTGGTATCCATGCCGTGCAGGCGCTGCTGGAACGTGACCCACAACGTTTCCAGGAAGTCTTTATCCTCAAAGGCCGCGACGATCGTCGCCTGCAACCCGTGGTCGCCGCGCTGGAAGCTCAGGGGATCGTGATTCAGCTGGCCGAGCGTAAGTGGCTCGACAGCCACGTTGAAGGCGGTGTACATCAGGGCATCGTGGCGCGGGTAAAACCGGGTCGTCAGTATCAGGAAGGCGACCTGCCGGATCTGCTGCAGAGCCTGGAGAAGCCTTTCCTGCTGGTGCTGGATGGGGTTACCGATCCGCACAACCTGGGTGCCTGCCTGCGCAGCGCCGATGCGGCGGGTGTTCATGCGATTATCGTGCCGAAAGATCGCTCTGCTCCCCTGAATGCCACGGCCAAAAAAGTGGCCAGCGGTGCAGCAGAGAATGTGCCGTTGATTCGCGTCACTAACCTTGCGCGTACACTGCGCCTGCTGCAGGAGTACAACATCTGGGTGGTCGGCACCGCAGGGGAAGCGGATCATACCGTTTTTCAGAGCAAAATGACCGGTCCGATGACGCTGGTGATGGGCGCGGAAGGCGAAGGCATGCGTCGTCTCACCCGCGAGCATTGCGATGAGCTGATCAGTATTCCGATGGCGGGCAGTGTTTCTTCACTCAACGTCTCGGTCGCAACCGGTGTCTGCCTGTTTGAAGCGGTGCGTCAGCGCAACGCCTGATCCCCGATGTGATCCTCGCCACAAATTAGTTTCTGTACCAGGCATAACTGCGTGTCATTCGTATATACCCAAAGGATTTCGGGTTGCATTGAGGCGGCAAGAGAACGAATCCCGATGAGCTTACATGAGTAAGTGATTCGGGTGAGTGAACGCAGCCAACAAAAATGCAGCTTGAAAGACGACGGGTATACTTACTGAGTGACATCCGCGAGGAGTGGTTATGACCTGGACAACACACACCGTTTTTAATCAGCCCCATCCTCTGAGCAACAGTAACCTGTTCCTGTCCGACACGCCGCTTGGCGAGGCACTGTCACGCGAAGGCGCCGGATGGGATGGGGAATGGCTGGCGTCAGTCGGCCGCCAGCTGGGCAGCGCCGAGTCGCTGGAGCTGGGCCGGCTCGCCAACGCTGAACCGCCTGAACTGCTGCGCTACGACGCCCGTGGCGTGCGCCTGGATGAGGTTCGCTTTCATCCTGCCTGGCACCTGCTGATGCAGGGCGTCTGTGCCAGTCGTCTGCACAATCTCAGCTGGCAACCGACGGTGCGTGAACAGGCCAGCGTAGCGCGCGCTGCACGCTTTATTCTGCACGCACAGGTAGATGCGGGTACGCTCTGCCCGATGACCATGACGCACGCCGCCATTCCGCTGCTGCAGGCTTATCTGCCCGCCGCGTTTGAAAGCTGGCTCGATCCGCTGCTCAGCGATCGCTACGACACGCATGCACAGCCCGGCGACCAGAAACGCGGATTGCTGATCGGGATGGGCATGACAGAAAAGCAGGGCGGCAGCGATCTGCTTACCAGCACTACCCGTGCCGAGCCGCTGGGCGCACGAGGCCCGGGTGAAGCCTGGCGGCTGACCGGCCACAAGTGGTTCTTCTCAGTGCCGCAGAGTGATGCGCATCTGGTACTGGCCCAGACGCCCGAGGGATTAAGCTGCTTTTTCCTGCCGCGCCTGTTGCCCGACGGGTCACGTAACGCCATCCAGCTTGAGCAGCTCAAAGATAAGCTGGGCAATCGCTCAAATGCCAGTTGCGAAGTGGAGTTTCGCGACGCGATCGGCTGGCTGCTGGGGGAGGAGGGCGAAGGCGTACGGCTGATCCTGAAAATGGCCGGTATGACGCGCTTTGACTGCGCGCTCGGCAGTCATGGTCAGATGCGGCGCGCCTTCTCGGTGGCGCTCTGGCATGCTCATCAGCGTCAGGTCATGGGGAAAAATCTGGTGGATCAGCCGCTGATGCGTCAGGTTCTGGCACAGCAGGCGCTGCAACTTGAGGGGCAAACTGCCCTGCTGATGCGTCTGGCTCGTGCCTGGTCACAACCGGCCAAATCGCATGAGGTCGCCTTTGCCCGCTTATTTACGCCAGCGGCAAAATATGTAATTTGCAAAGCGGGAGCGCCGTTTGTGGCGGAATCGATGGAAGTGCTGGGGGGCATCGGCTACTGCGAAGCGAGTGAGCTGCCGCGCCTCTATCGTGACATGCCGGTCAACAGCATCTGGGAAGGATCGGGCAATGTGATGTGTCTTGACGTGCTGCGCGTACTCAGCCGTCACGCAGAGGTGACAGAGATGCTGAGTCAGGAGTTTGAGGCGGTAAAAGGGAGTAATCGGCATTTCGATACGCGCTGGCGTCAGCTGCGATTGAAGCTTAAGAACGTTCCCGAAGAGCAGGCGCGCGACGTCACCCACACGCTGCTGCAGCTGGCGACAGGCGCTCAGCTACTGAAATACAGTGAGCCACCCCTGGCCGATGCGTGGTGCCAGCAGTGGCTCGACCAGCGGGGTTCACACCCGTCTGAGGCTGCAGTGACTGACCGGTTACTGGCCCGCGCCTGTGGCCGGTGAGGCACCGTACAGAATCGCGCTGGCGTACCATAAACCGGGCATTACCGTTTCGCTCAGCATCACAATCTGATAGTAAGCCGCGCCAGCCTGATTAGCCTGAGCGGCGATGGCCCGCTGGGCATCATCCGGTGAGCCATGCACGTTAACGGTAATGTTACCCAGCTTCGGCAAACCGCCACTCTGTGCCCGTGAAATCTCCTGCGCCTGTTGGGTTGGCGCAGGCGGGGCTTTTGGCGTGGTTTCAAGCGCGGAACAGCCTGCCAGCAACAGACTTATTATCAGTAAGTAAGCGTAACGCATAGCAAAACCCCTGTTCAGGACGAAACAGTAAGTGTATGTCATCGTCCTGAATGACGTCAGGATTTAAGGCTGAAAACGCTGACCAACTGGGTCAGGTGATGCCCTTTATCACTCAGGTTCTGTGCGCTGTTTTCTGCCTGTGCCACCAGTTCGCTGTTCTGATGGGTCGCCTGGCTGATCTGGTTCATCGCCAGATTCACCTGGCCGATACCCGCCGCCTGCTCCTGCGCTGCCACGTTAATCTCGCCCATCAGCGCCTGCACCTGTTCGATGTGAGTCACAATGTCGGTCATCGCATCGCGCGTCTGCTCAGACAGCTGGTGGCCCTCCGCCACGTTGCTGATGGAGGTGGCAATCAGTCCATCAATCTCCTTGGCGGCCTGCGCGGAACGCTGTGCCAGCGCACGCACTTCTGCGGCCACCACGGCAAAGCCCCGGCCCTGTTCACCGGCTCGTGCCGCTTCAACGGCCGCATTCAGTGCCAGAATATTGGTCTGGAAGGCGATCGACTCAATCACATGGGTGATATCCGCAATGCTTTGCGATGACACCTTGATGGCCGACATGGTGTTGACCGAGCGCACCACCGTCTGGCTGCCATGACTGACGATATCGCTGGCTTCGGCCACCAGTGACATCGCCTGACGCAGGCTGTCAGCAGTGTGTTCGACCGTGGCACCAAACTGCTCCATGCTGGCTGAGGTCTGTTCCACGCTGCTGGCCTGACGCCCGATCTGCTCGCTGATGTTATGGCTGCTGGCCGCGATGGTGTCCGTGCCGTCGCTGATCTCCTGCGCCGCGCCGCGCACCTGGCCGACGATTTTTTCCAGCCCATCGCCAATGCCGTTAATCGCAATAATCAACTGACCGACTTCATCACGACGGCGGGTATCCATATGGACCTGCAGATTTCCGGCGGCATACTGCTCCGCCAGATGGATCACCTGCTGCAGCGGACGGGTAATCGCCCGACGGCTGTACCAGACAAAGCCCAGCGCGAAGATCACCACCAGAATCAGTCCGGTAATCAGGAACAGGTTACGGCTGTGGGTAATCGGGGCGAGCAGGCTGGCACGGTTAACTTCACCGGTAATCACCCAGTTCCAGCCCGGCAACTGCTGCCATGCCAGCATCTGCTGTTTACCGTTGATCTCCACCTGCTGCATACCCTGCGGCTGCGTCAGCAGAGTCTGTAGTGTCGTGTCATCCCAGTCTGGCCGTTTTCCTTCATTGTGCTGATCGAACAGATACTCGCCCTGATTCTTGCCTGGCGTGCCGTTGAGCACATAGAAATGGCCGCTGTCGCCCAGCCGGCGCGCCAGGATTTTCTCGCGCATCAAAGCATACTGCTTATCAATGCCTACGCCGACAAACAGGATGGCGACGACCTTGCCACTCTCATCTTTTACCGGCTGATACTGGGTGATGTAGCGATGGCCGAACAGCGTGGCCAGGCCGCGGTAGACTTCGCCCTGGTGAACACTCTTCCAGGCGGCGCCCGTGCGGTCAAGCTGCGTACCGATGGCGCGACTGCCATCCTCTTTTTTCAGCGAGGTGGAAACACGGACAAAATCATCACCATCGCGCACAAAAATGGTCGCCACGGCGGCGGTGCGGTCGGTGAAATCGTCAACCGCGGTCTGATCGAGGTTCAGCGTTTTTAACCCGGCACGCAGCACCGGTGTCGAAAAGGCACCCACCTGCACCCGCGAGCTTTCATCCAGGCTAAAGCGCTTGGGCAGGAAACTGGTAAACAAATCGGTGTAGTGAGCCACCTCTTCGGTGAGGGTGGCGTTAAACATGGTAGTCATTTCATAGATGCCCTGCACCTGGTTGTGCATGTCATCAATGGCGAGATTTTCCAGCTGGCGCGAGGCGTTGTGGCTTTGAGTCAGTGTCAGTACCAGCAACAGCAGCGCTACGCTGAGAGACGTCAGTACAGACAGCTTAACTCCGAGACTCAGTCCGCTGAGAGAGAGACGCTTCATAAATTACCTTTGATCAAGTTAGGGGAATACACGATCAACGGCACGCTGCGGAAAAAGTTTAGCGTGGAAAAGCATAACTAAGCGCAGCGGGGAATTTCGCAAATTAACCCGCAGAACGTACACTTGAACGGCACGCCTTGCCCCTGCTCAGGAGAGACCATGATTGAACTCACCACAGAAACGCTGGCCGGTATCGAATGCCTGCACGCTACGCCTGCCGGACAGCGGCATCAGCCACTGCCGACCGTACTGTTTTATCACGGCTTCACCTCATCAAAAGAGGTCTACGCCTACTTCGCCGTTGCGCTGGCACAGGCGGGATTTCGGGCAGTTATGCCGGATGCCGAACTGCACGGCGCGCGTTATCACGGTGACGCCGAAGCACGGCTGGGCCGCTTCTGGGAGATTCTGAAGCAGAATATTGATGAGCTGCCACTGCTGGAGACTGCGCTGCGTAATGAGAATCTGATCGCTGGCGAGCGTTTCGCGGTGGCGGGTGCGTCGATGGGCGGCATGACGGCGCTGGGTGCGATGGCACGTTATCCGCAGATTCAGAGCGTCGCCTGCATGATGGGATCGGGCTATTTTATGCAGCTCAGCGAGTCGCTGTTTCCGCCGCTGGTGGCTGACACGCCAGAGCAGAAGGCGCAGTTCGCGGCCCGCATGGCCCCGCTGGCGGACTATGATCCCTGCAACCATCTGGAGGCACTGGCAAACCGTCCGCTGCTGTTGTGGCATGGCGAGGCGGATGAGGTGGTGCCCTGGGCGGAGAGCGTACGACTGGAGCGCGCACTGCGTGACAACGGGCTGGCGCAGCATCTGACCACGCTGTCGGAAAAACAGATTGGACATAAGATTACGCCATCCGCCTTAACGACGCTGATCAGCTTTTTTAAAAATCAGCTTTAAACAATGAACGGGCGGAGAAGGACTCTGCCGCCCGTAAACTTACCGGCCCTTACCAGTGTGCAGACGATTGTTCTGCTGTTCTGGCAGGCGCATTAACCGGGTTTCTTTCCGGCGTATCCAGCCGGTTAACGTAGACATAACCCGATGCCGCTTCGCTGCTGTGACTTCTCATCTGCTGCGCACAGTCAGCATAGCTGGCAAGAGCGGGTGGAGACAGGAAGAGACCCAGTAAAGTGGCGATGACGAACGTTTTCATGCCCGACTCCTCACTTCAGGGAACACACTCTGAATGACGCCACTAAGCGAACCGTCGCGTCTTTATTCAGTTTAGCGACTGAGCATATTATCGCCAGATCGTCTCTCTGAACCTCTCTGTCAGGGTTTTTGAACAAAGCGGTATTAACCCGCTGTATTCACATCATTAGCACAAAAAGCCACGGTATCTGGCACGCTGCCGGCAATTTGTTTAAATGTGCGCTTGAGTTCAGGGGCCGTCGCCAGTATGATTACGCGTCAATTTTTCAGCCGCATTCTCAGGCTGTGTCCCACAAGCGCTCGTCACAGCGAACCTTTGTGGGACACAGCCTATAACGTTCCTTGCTTCCATGGGCCGCGGTTGACCCCGACAGGAGGCTGAATAATCCGTAAGGAGCAATTTCGATGCGTCATTACGAAATCGTATTTATGGTTCATCCTGACCAGAGCGAACAGGTTCCTGGCATGATCGAGCGTTACACTGGTGCTATCACTGGTGCAGAAGGCACGATTCACCGTCTGGAAGACTGGGGCCGCCGTCAGCTGGCTTACCCGATCAACAAACTGCACAAAGCGCATTACGTTCTGATGAACGTTGAAGCGCCGCAGGAAGCGATCGATGAGCTGGAAACGAACTTCCGCTTCAACGACGCCGTTATCCGTAGCATGGTTATGCGCGTTAAAAACGCGGTAACTGAAGCATCGCCGATGGTTAAAGCGAAAGATGAGCGTCGTGATCGTCGCGAAGATTTTGCTAACGAATCCGCTGATGAGTCAGATGCTGGGGATTCTGAAGAGTAATCCATCGTGACGGTCAATCGGCTTCGCCTGTCTGGCACTGTGTGCAGGACACCGGTTCGAAGAGTTAGCCCGTCAGGAATTCCTCACTGTCAGTTCGTGCTTGAGCACCGCTCAGTGCAGGAGGAGGCCGGGTTTCACCGGCAAGCCTGGTGTCGTATGCCTGTTATTATTAGCGGCAGCGCCCATCAGGTGATTACTCAACATATAACGGTCGGCACGCAACTCACACTCGACGGTTTCATTAGTTGCCATCAGGCACGAAATGGCCAGAGCAAAGTGGTGTTCCATGCCGAGCAGATTGAATTGATAGATTCTGGAGACTAGCCTAATGGCACGTTATTTCCGTCGTCGCAAGTTCTGCCGTTTCACCGCGGAAGGCGTTGTTGAGATCGATTACAAAGACATCGCAACGTTGAAAAACTACATTACCGAAAGCGGTAAAATTGTCCCGAGCCGTATCACCGGTACTCGTGCAAAATACCAGCGTCAGTTGGCTCGCTGCATCAAGCGTGCGCGTTACCTGTCTCTGCTGCCGTACACTGATCGTCATCAGTAATCGGCAACTGTCCATTAACGACTTTAAGAGGATAAGGTAATGCAAGTTATTCTGCTTGATAAAGTAGCAAACCTTGGCACCCTGGGTGATCAGGTTAACGTTAAAGCGGGCTACGCTCGTAACTTCTTAGTACCACAGGGCAAAGCTGTTCCTGCTACTAAGAAAAACGTTGAGTTCTTCGAAGCACGCCGTGCTGAACTGGAAGCCAAACTGGCTGACGTTCAGTCTGCAGCAACTGCACGCGCTGAGAAAATTAATGCACTGGGCACGGTAACCATCACGTCTAAAGCAGGCGATGAAGGTAAACTGTTCGGTTCAATCGGTACCCGCGACATCGCTGATGCAGTGACTGCAGCAGGCGTTGAAGTGGCTAAGAGCGAAGTTCGTCTGCCGAACGGCGTTCTGCGCACTACCGGTGAGCATGAAGTAAGCTTCCAGGTTCACAGCGAAGTATTCGCTAAACTGAACGTGAAAGTTGTTGCTGGTTAATTCTGATTAACTGAGCACGACATTAACGCCGGCCCTGTGCCGGCGTTTTTGTTTTTATGCCTTTGTGCTGGCCGCGGTGCGCGTTACTGCGCGCGAATAAAGCTGCCATCGGGCTGACGGGTAAACAGCACCGGGCCGTTAGCGCCATCCACTGTCAGGCCTGTTACCACTCCCTGCGCATCCTGACGGATTTTAACCTGCTGGCCACTTTTCAGTGAGCTGAGCGGCTGATCGCTGCCTTCTACCCGCGCCATCGCAAACACATCATTTACCGGCAGACTGTTGTCACGAAACAGTTGCGCCAGCGTCTGACCGGACGCAATCGTCAGGTTACGCCATTCCCCCTGAGAATCGGCTTTTGGCGTCTGCTGAGATTGTGAAGATGAAGGCTGGCGGGTACCGCTGTTTTCATAAATATCCGCCTGCATCGGCACCTCCTTCTCAGCCGGAGGGGTAACAGGCTGCTCAACCGGATAGCGCAATGTACTGGCGGGCCAGAGAAACGCGACCAGCATTACCAGCAGAGCGGCTACGATGCCCCGACGGTGCGGCGCAGGCAGCGGGTCCATCCAGCGAATATGGTCGGTAAAATGCCAGATACGCTGAAGCCATGTCGGCAGTCGGGATGACGCGTCTGAAGCCATTCGGGGTTTCTCCTCTCCGGCAGGCTGCTGTGGCCTGCGTGCGGCCAGCCAGCTCTGCAGCCGGGATACAAGATGTTTTGCACGCATCCTGCGGCGTCGTGGGGCAATCTGGCCCATGTTTGCTCTCTTATTCAGGTGCTACAGACGGGGTGATCCCCATCGATAGTTATAGTATGGGCAATACCGGCGCGAAGTGCCTGCCAGCATTGATAAATTTGACGGCTCTATTGTTTCTCTTTCATCAGTAAAAGTCATCTGCGACGCAGGGCATTTTACGCCAGCGGCCTGCGCTGCTATGCTGCCGGTTCGAATTTATCCGAGAGTGAAAGGAACGAAGATGACTACCCCTTCTTTCGACAGCGTCGAAGCACAAGCAAGTTACGGTATTGGTTTACAGGTTGGCCAGCAGTTGCTGGAATCTGGTCTGCAGGGTCTGCAACCAGAAGCACTGCTCGCGGGTCTGCGCGACGCGCTGGAAGGGAACTCACCGGCCGTACCGGTTGACGTGGTTCATCGCGCACTGCGTGAAGTACACGAACGTGCGGAAGGCGTACGTCGTGAGCGTACCGAAGCCATGGCAGCAGAAGGTCAGGCGTTCCTGCAGGAACATGCGCAGCGTGAAGGCGTGAGCAGCACCGAATCAGGCCTGCAGTTCAGCGTGATTACTCAGGGCGAAGGTCCAATCCCATCACGTCAGGATCGCGTACGCGTTCACTACACCGGCAAACTGATCGACGGCAGCGTATTCGACAGCTCGGTTGCCCGTGGCGAACCGGCAGAATTCCCGGTCAGCGGTGTTATCCCTGGCTGGATCGAAGCACTGACCCTGATGCCGGTTGGCTCAAAATGGGAACTGGTGATCCCACAGAACCTCGCGTATGGCGAGCGCGGTGCGGGTGCCTCTATCCCACCATTCAGCACCCTGATCTTCGAAGTCGAGCTGCTGGAAATTCTGTAATACCCGGACGCTGCAACCAACCCGGTTGCAGCGTTTTCTCCCGCCTTATTTCTGCTGTAAATTCACCTGCCACAGCGCAAAGCCAATCGCATCTGTCCCCTTGGGCTGAAGCGGATATTGTGCATGCTGCTGAATAAAGCCGGTCGCCTTATCACCCGGTGCCGTTTCAAACTGAATATCGAGTGGGGTGGATGAGATAATCGGTGCCAGACGCCAGTTATTGTCCGCCTTCGGCTGCACTTCACCGTGTGCTTTGGTTTCTGCGCTGATATAAGCCGCAACCACTGCCCGGTTCTCGTCCGGCGAAGCAAAGGCAATGTACTTATCCCCGGTGCCGGCAAACTTGCCGCCGTAAGCGCGATAGTTATTAGTCGCGACCAGGAAAGTGGCCTGCGGATCGACGGGCTTACCCTGCCAGGTGAGCTGGCGGATACGTGAAGCATCCGGGTGGATCAGCTGACACTCCGCATCGTAGCGCGCAGGCTGGGTCACATCGATCTGGTAATTTACCCCATCAATGACGTCGAAGTTATAGGTGCGGAAATCCCAGTTGATTAGCGACTGCGTTTTGCTGCTGTGCGGATCGATCTGGTTAAACTGGCCCGCCGAACACTCCAGCCACTCTTTGACCTGTGCGCCCGTGACTTTCATCACCACCAGCGTATTGGGATAGAGATAAAGGTCGGCGGCGTTACGGAAGGTCAGCGCGCCTTTCTCCACTTCGGTGTAGCTCGATGGGTCGTTTTTACGTCCGCCCGCTTTAAACGGCGCAGCAGCAGAGAGCACCGGCAGTCGGCCCAGATCCGGATCGCCCTGAATAAAGTGCTCTACGTAGGCGCGCTGAGCATTATTGACGATCTGCACTGTCGGGTCGTCCTGCACCAGCGACAGATAGCTGTACATCACATCGGCGGATTTGCCGATGGGCTTTGCCACAAACTCCCGCGTCGCGCGGTGATCGTCAGCGAGCACTTTCACCAGCGCCGGATCTTCAGCCGCCAGCGATTTCTTCGCGGCGATGTCATAAATCGGCCGCGCCTGCGCTTTGCCGCTGCTTACCTGCCAGTGTCCATCCTGATTGCTCAGCACCAGATCGACCACGCCCAGATGATCGCCCCACATGCCTGGCATCACCGCCGGAATGCCGTTCAGCGTGCCGTTAGCGATGTCCGCACCCTTAATGGCGGCAAATTCCTCACTGGGGAAGACCGCATGTGCATGACCAAACAGGATGGCGTTGATGCCTTCCACCTGGCTGAGATAGTAAACCGAGTTCTCCGCCATCGTGTGATACGGCTCGCTGCTCAGGCCGGAGTGGGGGATAGCGATAATCAGATCGGCACCCTGTGCGCGCATCTCAGGCACATAACGGCGGGCCGTTTCGGTGATGTCGTCGACCCGCACCTTGCCCTGCAGATTTGCTTTATCCCACACCATGATCTGCGGCGGCACAAAGCCGATATAGCCAATTTTCAGAGTCTGCTTTTTGCCCTCGCGATCAACCACCGTGATAGATTTGATGATGTATGGGGTAAACAGCGGCTTGCCGCTCTTCACGTCAATCACGTTGGCATTCACATAGGGAAAGCGGGCGCCTGCCAGCGCTTTTTTCAGGTAGGGCAGGCCATAATTGAATTCATGATTACCGAGGTTGCCAACGCTGTAATCCAGCGTATTGAGCGCCTTATAGACCGGATGAGTCTCGCCCTCACGTAATCCTTTGGCCGCCATATAGTCACCCAGCGGGCTGCCCTGGATGATGTCACCGTTATCGACCAGCAGACTGTTCTTCACCTCCTGGCGCGCGGCGTGAATCAGCGTGGCGGTTCGCACCAGGCCAAACTTCGCGGTTGGGGTGTCTTTGTAATAGTCGAAATCCATCATGTTGCTGTGCAGATCGGTGGTTTCCAGTATCCGCAAATCTACCGTTGCGGCCTGGGTGGCGACGGAAACGCTCAGGGCCAGTAACATCATTCCGGGCTTAAACATGCTTGCTCCTGCTGCAAATTAGATTAAGGTTCTCAAAATAATGTAAAAGCATGACAGATAGTCATTTTAAATCGTGATGGATATAACGTTTTGACGCATCAGCCAGCGGCGGATTCTTATACGACGGAGGCGCAGCAGCGCAGGCGTGGCGATTGTCGGATAACTATGATATTGATATATCTATGAATTGATGGGTCAGCCTGCCTGAACATGAGCACCGCAAGCTGAACTGCTAAAATGTCACTAGCTGGGGTGAACCTATCCCGCAGCAGACAGACGCAACGAGGTGAAAAATGTTAGAGCAAATCTGCCAACTGGCACGCGAAGCGGGCGACGCGATTATGCAGGTCTATAACGGTGCCGCGCCGCTTGACGTTTCTCACAAATCGGACGATTCACCGGTGACCGCTGCGGATATCGCGGCGCACAACGTTATCATGAAGGGCCTGAAGCAGTTATCGCCTGAGATCCCGGTGCTGTCAGAAGAAGATCCCCCAGCCTGGGAGGTGCGTCAGCACTGGCAGCGTTACTGGCTGGTCGATCCGCTGGATGGCACCAAAGAGTTCATCAAACGCAACGGCGAATTTACCGTCAATATTGCACTAATCGAAGCGGGCAAGCCGGTGATGGGCGTGGTTTATGCACCGGTGCTGGGCGTAATGTACTCTGCAGCAGACGGTAAAGCGTGGAAAGAGGAGGGCGGCCAGCGTGAACAGATTCATGCCCGTGACGCGCGTCCTCCGCTGGTAGTGGTAAGCCGCTCACATGGCGATGACGCCGAGATGAAAGAGTACCTGAAACAGCTGGGTGAACATCAGACCGTCGCCACCGGCTCTTCTCTGAAATTCTGCCTGGTGGCGGAAGGGAAAGCCCAGCTCTATCCCCGTTTTGGGCCAACCAACATCTGGGATACCGGCGCGGGTCATGCCGTGGCGATGGCCGCTGGCGCCCATGTACATGACTGGCAGGGTAAAACCCTGGACTACGCGCCGCGCGAATCCTTCCTTAATCCTGGCTTCCGCGTCTCCCTGTTTTAATGCTGTCTGAATTTGCAGGCTGATGAAATCCCAGCGGTCGCTCTGTGACCGCCGGGATTTCAGCGGTTACTCTTTCAGCAGTGAGGCCAGCAGCGCCATCACCTTTGTTACTTCATCCTGCGTCAGCGATCCATCCTTCACAAAACTCACTTTGCCCTGTTTATCCAGTACCACAATAGCGGAACCGCCCGACTGTAGCTGCCAGGCATGCTGGACATTACCCTTGCTGTCGATGACAAACTGCGACCATGGATATTGCTGCTTGTTGGTCTCGACGCTGCTGCGCACAAACATGCCGGTGCCGGGAATGGCGTCATCGGTATTCACGATAGTGGTGGTCTGATAGCGATCGTGTGGCAGCTTCGCGGCTTTGATCGCCTCTATCAGTGCCGCATTCATCTCTTTAGCGGAAGAGCGACCAGCAATATGCTGGACCACACGAACTTTTCCACTGAGCTGCGCGCTATTCCAGTTTTTGTAGCTAAACTTCTCCTGCTGTAATAACAGTTCGCCTTTATCGTTGACGCCAATGGCGGGGACTCGTGATCCCAGCCTGAGGTCATGGGCCATCACGCTTGCTGGTATCAGCAAAGACAACGCCACCGCGGTCAGAATGTTTCGCATTGCTATTTCCTTAAGTGATCGGACCAGTCAGTCATTTTACTGCAATAGTAAGCAGGGATGATGCGCCTGTCATGGAAAGGTGTCAGGTTTGTTATGGACACCACAATTCCTTAACCAATGAAGGTTTATACTGTCTTGTATGACCCTGATAACAGAGTGTTCTGTAATGATGTGTCAATTCAGTAAAAAAATTCACTTTTCGGAACACCAGTCGATTTTAGTGTTCTATAGTTATCGCGAATTCGCGCTTCATGGGCTGGAACCAAATTTGGAAACGGCGAAGCGTGCTTTAAAAATGTACAGGAGTTAGTCAGTATGAAGATCTTCCAGCGCTATAATCCGCTACAAATAGCGAAATATGTAAAAACGCTGTTCAAAGGAAGGTTGTATATCAAGGACGTAGGCGCGTTCGAGTTTGATAAAGGGAAAGTCTTAATCCCGCGCGTCAAAGACAAACAGCATCTGAGCGTGATGTCAGAAATTAACCGCCAGGTCGTTCGTCTCAAGCTTGAGTTCAACTAATATCAAGGGCGCCAATGGCGCCCTTAGTGTCTGCCCGTCAGACTATTTTATTCGACAATCTGAACCTGGCCCTCGGTCATTCTACTCTTCTTCGCTTTTCGTCATGCTCAGCACCGGCGGTCGTTCGTCGATGCGGGTAACCAGCAGCTGGTCGATGCGATAGCTATCAATATCCACCACCTCGAATTTGTAACCAGCAAACTTCACAAAATCAGTACGCTTCGGAATCTTACGTAGCATATACATCATAAAGCCGCCGATGGTTTCGTAGTTGCCTGACTGCGGGAAATCATCAATGTCCAGCACGCGCATCACGTCATCAATCGGCGTACCGCCCTCAACCAGCCATGAGTTTTCATCGCGCGCCACAATCTGCTCTTCCATGCCCTGGCCTACCAGGTCGCCCATCAGCGTGGTCATCACATCATTCAGAGTAATGATGCCCACGACCAGCGCATACTCGTTCATGATCACTGCGAAATCTTCACCAGCGGTTTTAAAACTTTCCAGCGCTTCGGAGAGGGTCAGCGTGTCCGGCACAATCAGCGCAGAGCGAATCTGCAGGCCACTGTTCAGCGCCATACTCTGATTGCCCAGCACACGCAGCAGCAGTTCTTTAGAGTCGACATAACCGACGATATGATCGATATCACCGCTGCAGACAAGAAACTTAGAATGCGGATGTTCAGCGATTTTGGTCTTGAGGCTGGTCTCATCTTCATGCAGATCAAACCAGACGATATTCTCACGTGAGGTCATGGAAGAGGGAACGGTACGCGATTCCAGCTCAAACACGTTTTCAATCAGCTCATGCTCCTGCTTACGCAGCACGCCCGCCAGCGCACCCGCTTCAACGACGGCATAGATGTCATCAGAGGTGATGTCATCTTTACGCACCATCGGCAGTTTGAAAATACGGAAGAAGACGTTGGCCAGGCCGTTAAACAGAAAGACCAGCGGACGCATCACCAGCAGGCAGAAACGCATTGGGTTGATGATGCGCAGCGCGATGGTTTCCGGTGCGACCATGCCAACCCGCTTCGGCGTTAAGTCAGCGAACAGGATAAAGAGGCTGGTGACGATGGTGAAGGAGCAGATAAAGCTGAGCTGCTCTGCCAGTTCCGGCGAGACAAAACGGTTAAACAGGCCGCTGAAAACCGGTGAAAAGGCGGCGTCGCCGACAATACCGCCCAGGATGGCGACGGCGTTAAGGCCAATCTGCACCACGGTGAAGAACATGCCCGGCGTTTCCTGCATTTTAAGGACACGCTGCGCATTAACATTGCCTTCATCGGCGAGCAGTTTCATTTTGATTTTACGGGCGGCCGCCAGCGATATCTCTGACAGAGAAAAAAAGGCACTGATTACGATCAGCAACAGAATGACAAGTAAGCTATCTAACATATGAGATCCAAAGGGTTATCCACTTGTCATTTTTGGCCTGGGCAGCGTGGGTAAGCGCAAACAGAGTTGGTTTATCCGTGAATCACAGCTATCCGTGCCAAAAATGTCTGCGCCTGTTCGACAGGAAAAAGATGTCGGGGCAGAAATGAAAACAGGCGGAATGCCTGTGGTGGCAGATTATAGCAGGAGCGCTCATTGTGCCGCCAGAGGGCAAACCGCCGCATCACACCGCATCTGCGTCCAGAGCGGCCGGTTATTGACTCGGATTTATCTGAGTGAGTCATCCGGATTTGATCATTCCCCCCCTCAGGAGTTGTATCGCGATACCCATTTACCGACAATACCCTGTTATTTGACTTAGATGTCAGCGTTGCGTCGCCGTTTACCATAAAGTGCGGCTATGATGAGGGTGTTGCCGTTGCGGTAGTGCGGGCAAAGATGATTAATAAGTGCCCCGCGGAAAAGGGGCCGGCATGATTAACAGGAGTACAGGTGCCACGATTTTATGTTTATTGCATGGCTGGCCTGCTGCTTGCCGCGCCCGCCCTTGAGGCGGCGACAGTGCGATTACAGGTAGACGGCTTAACCGGGGATCTTCAGAGAAATGTCAGGGCGCGCCTGTCGACCATCGGCAGTGATGAGGTCTCTAACGATGGTCGTTTTCGCGCGCGTGTCTCTGTTGCAATAAAAGAGGGGCTGCGCGCACTCGGCTATTATGAGCCCACCATCGATTTTGAATCCCGCCCCGCGCCTGCGCAGGGTGGACGTCCGGTTTTAGTGGCCCATGTCACCCCAGGCGAACCGGTAAAAATCGGCGGCAGCACTATCGTGGTCGAAGGCGATGCGCGGAACGACGCCGATTATAAAGCCTGGGTGAAGCAGGGACGGCCCAAAGTGGGCACGCAGCTTAACCACGGCCAGTATGACCGATTCAAAAGCGGTTTCTCGAATCTTGCGCTGCGTAACGGCTATTTCGACGGCACCTTTAAAAAAAGCCAGCTCGGCGTCTCGGTAGAGCGGCGTGAAGCCTTCTGGGATATTGACTACGACAGCGGCGAGCGCTATCGCTTTGGCGACGTCACGTTCCAGGGTTCGCAGATTCGCGAAGAGTATCTGCAGAACCTGGTGCCGTTCAAAGAGGGGGATTACTACAGCTCCCGCGATTTAGCCGAACTGAATCGGCGTCTCTCCGCCACTGGCTGGTTTAATTCGGTGGTGGTCGCGCCGGAATTCAGCAAGGGACGCCAGACCAAAGTCCTGCCGCTGAATGCCGTGATGTCGCCCCGCACCGAAAATACCATTGAAACCGGTGTCGGCTACTCCACAGATGTCGGTCCGCGCCTGAAAGGCACCTGGAAAAAACCGTGGATCAACGACAGCGGCCACAGCCTGGCGGCCAGCGCCTACGTTTCTGCGCCGGAACAGCAGGTCGATCTCAGCTACAAAGTGCCGCTGCTGAAAAGCCCGCTGGAGCAGTACTACACCTTCTCTGGTGGCCTGAAGCGCACCGACCTCAACGACACTAAAGCCGATACCACGACGCTGGCGATGTCGCGCAACTGGGACAGCAGCAGCGGCTGGCAGAAGGCCGTTAACCTGCGCTGGAGCCTGGACCACTTTACGCAGGGCAGCGTGACCAACACCACGATGCTGCTCTATCCCGGCGTCAGCGTAAACCGCACCCGTTCGCGTGGCGGTCTGATGCCGACGTGGGGCGATTCACAGCGCTACTCGGTGGACGTCTCTGATACGACCTGGGGTTCAGACGTTGACTTCCTGATCCTGCAGGCGCAAAACGTCTGGATCCGCACGCTGGGCGACAGCCATCGCTTTGTGGCGCGCGGCAATCTTGGCTGGATCGAAACCAACGACTTTGACAAAGTGCCGCCGGATCTGCGCTTTTTTGCCGGGGGCGACCGCAGTATTCGCGGCTACAAATACAAAAACATTTCACCGCGTGACGACGACGGCAAACTCACTGGTGCATCCAAACTCGCCACCGGATCGCTGGAATATCAGTACAACGTCACCGGAAAATGGTGGGGCGCGGTGTTCGTTGACTCGGGTGAAGCCGTTAACGACATCAAACAGAGCAATATCAAAACCGGTGCGGGCGTCGGCGTGCGCTGGTCTTCGCCGGTTGGCCCCATCAAATTTGATATCGCCAGACCCATCGGGGATGACGAGGCACATGGATTACAATTTTACGTAGGGCTGGGGCCAGAACTATGAAGCTGTGGAAAAAGGTCCTGATCGGTATTCTGATCTTTCTGGTACTGCTGTTGGGCGGCGTGGCATTTTTAATCGGTACCACGCCGGGGCTGCATTTAGTGCTGAAGGGGGCATCGCGTTGGGTGCCCGGCCTGTCCATCAGACAGGTCGACGGCGGCTGGCGTAACCTGACGCTCAACGGTCTGCGCTACGAAATGCCAGGCGTCAGCGTCGATGCCGGGCAAATCCATCTGGCGGTGGATCTCAACTGCCTGCTGCACTCCTCTGTGTGCGTTAACGATGTCTCCCTGCGTGATATCAGCGTGGTCGTCGACAGCAAGAAGATGACACCTGCTGCGCCAGCGCCGGAAGAAGAGAGTGGCAACACCAACCTCAGTACGCCGTACCCGATTACGTTGCGTCACCTTGGCCTGCACAACATCAATGTCAAAGTGGATGACACGGCGATCTCGCTGCTCGACTTCACTACCGGCCTGCAATGGCAGGATCGCGCGCTGACACTGAATCCGACCCATATTCAAAGCCTGCTGATTGCGCTGCCGAAAGCGGCGAAAGTCGTGAATGACGAGGTGGTGGAGCCGAAGGTTCAGCAGCCTCATCCTGCGGAGAAACCGCTGGGTGAAACGCTGCAGGCGATGTTTGCCCAACCGCTGCTGCCTGCGCTGCCCGATTTCCGTCTGCCGCTGGATATTGAGGTGCAGCAGATTCTGGGTGAACAGCTGCGCATTACCGGCGACACCGATATCTCCGTCAGCCGGTTACTGCTGAAGGCCAAAACCACCGATCGTCAGATGCAACTGACCAAGCTGGAAGTGGACTCGAATCTTGGCAACCTCAACGGCAGCGGACAGGCGACGCTGGCGGATAACTGGCCGGTCGATTTCATCCTGAACGGCACGGTTAACACCGACCCGATCAAAGGCGAAAAGCTGGCGCTGAAACTGAATGGTGCAATGCGCGACGAGCTGAAGCTGGGACTGAATCTTTCCGGTCCGGTGAAAGCACAACTGGACGCCACGACGCAGCTGGCGGTAGCAGGCCTGCCGCTGTCACTGCAGTTAACCAGCCCGCAGTTACGCTGGCCGTTAACCGGCCCGGTTCAGTATCAGGCGGATGACCTGAACTATCAGTTTAAAGGCAAAGCCACCGACTATGTGATGTCACTGCAGACCGCCGTGAAGGGCGAGTCGGTACCACCAGCCAATATCTCGCTGACGGGTAAAGGCAATGTTGAGCAGTTCAGCCTGGATCGCCTGCGCGTGGCTGCATTGCAGGGCAATATTGACCTCACCGCGCTGCTGGACTGGAGCAAGGCGATCAGCTGGCGCAGTGAGCTGACGCTGGCCGGGATCAACACCGCAAAACAGTATCCTGACTGGCCAGCGCGGCTGGATGGAAAAATCACCACCCGAGGCAGTCTCTATGGCGGCAGCTGGCAGCTGAGTGTGCCGCAGCTTCAGCTGAAAGGAAACGTGAAGCAGAACGCCGTGACCGCTGACGGCTCGCTGACCGGTAACAGCTACAACCAGTGGACGGTGCCGGGCATTAAGCTGGCGCTGGGACGCAACCATCTGGACGTCAAAGGGGCGCTGGGCGACAGTCTGGATCTTGATGCCAGCATCGACGCGCCACAGCTCGACAATGCGCTGCCCGGTCTGGGTGGTGTCGTCAATGGCACCCTCAAAGCGCGTGGCACCCTGAAAGCCCCGCAGCTGCTGGCCGATCTCAATGCCCGTGGTCTGCGCTGGCAGCAGATGCAGATTAATCGCGTTACGCTGAATGGCGACGTGCGCTCCGGCGAACAGGTGGCGGGTAAACTGCAACTGCGCGTCGAGCAACTGAAGCAGGATGCGCTGAACATCAGCCTGCTGACGCTGAATGCGGACGGCAACGAGCATCAGCATCAGCTGAAGCTGAATGTGCAGGGCAAACCTGTCTCTGGCCAGCTGGCGCTGAATGGCAGCTTCGATCGCCAGACCGAACGCTGGAGAGGCTCGCTGAACGATACCCATTTTGATACGCCTGTCGGCGAGTGGCGTCTGACCCGTGCGATGGCCATCGACTATCTCAACAGCCGCCAGACGGCGACCATCGGGCCGCACTGCTGGCAGAACCCCAATGCACAGATTTGTGTACCAGAGCCGGTAGAAGCCGGACCGGCAGGCAAGGCGCATGTCGTGCTGAATCGCTTTGACCTGGCGATGGTGAAGCCGTTTATGCCGGATGCGACCCAGCTCAGCGGCCTGTTCAGCGGTGATGTGCGCGTCAACTGGACGGCCGACGGCGCGCTGCCGACCGGCACAGTGGCGCTTAAAGGCAACGGCGTGAAAGTGGTGCAGGATGTGCAGGGCAATAACCTGCCGATCGCCTTTGATACGCTGAACCTTAATGCCGCACTGCGTAACGGACGCGCCCAGCTCGACTGGCTGATCCGCATCGCCAATAACGGGCAGCTGGATGGCAATGTGCAGATCGACGATCCGCAAAACCGCCGCACGCTGGGCGGTAACGTTAACATCCGCAATGTCTCGCTGGCGATGATCAATCCGGCGCTGATGCAGGGCGAGAAGATCAAAGGCAGCCTGAACAGCAGCCTGCGTCTGGGTGGCAGCATCCAGCAGCCACAGGTGTTTGGTCAGCTTGGCCTGACGGGAGTCGATGTGGATGGCAACTTTATGCCGGTCGATCTCACTGCTGCTAACGTGAATCTGGTGTTTAACGGCATGAGCTCAACCCTGAATGGGCTGGTGCAGACCGGGCAGGGCAACATCAACCTTAGCGGTAACGCGGACTGGAGCCAGCTTGATAACTGGCGTGCGCGCATTGCGGCGCAGGGCAGCCGGGTTCGCGTGACCGTGCCGCCAATGGTGCGCATGGATGTCTCGCCGGATCTGGTGTTTGAAGCGACGCCAGCCGCCTTTAACCTTGATGGACGGGTCGACATTCCGTGGGCGCGCATCACGGTGCAGGAAGTGCCGGAAAGCGCCACCGGCGTCTCGTCGGATGAAGTGATGCTGGATGAACAGCTGAAGCCAATTGCACCGCAAACCGCCGCGATCCCGATTAACAGTAATCTGGTGATCCACGTCGGTAACGATGTGCGGCTCTCGGCATTTGGCCTGAAAGCAAAACTGAATGGCGATCTTAAACTGGTACAGGATAGGACAGGACTTGGTCTGAATGGCCAGATCAACATTCCGTCCGGTCGCTTCCACGCTTATGGTCAGGATCTGATCGTCCGTAAAGGCGAGCTGCAGTTTGCCGGTCCGCCGGATCAGCCTTACGTCAATCTGGAAGCCATCCGTAACCCGGATGCGACTGAAGATGGCGTCACCGCTGGTCTGCGCGTCACCGGCCTTGCCGATGAGCCGAAAGCGGAAGTCTTCTCCGATCCGGCGATGTCGCAGCAGGAAGCGCTTTCCTACCTGCTGCGCGGTCAGGGACTGGGCAGTGACGGCGACAGTAACGCCCTTACTTCAGCCCTTGTTGGCTTAGGGGTTGCACAAAGTGGGCAGGTTGTGGGTAAAATCGGGGAGACATTCGGTGTCAGTAATCTGGCCGTTGATACTGCGGGTGTTGGCGACAGCCAGCAGGTGCAGGTCAGTGGCTATGTACTACCGGGTCTGCAGGTAAAATACGGTGTTGGCATATTTGATTCACTGGCGACGTTAACCTTGCGTTACCGCCTGATGCCTAAGCTCTATCTGGAAGCCGTATCCGGTGTGGATCAGGCTCTCGATTTGCTCTATCAGTTTGAGTTTTAGCAATGCGAATAATTGTCTACGGCAGTTTACGGCGCAAACAGGGAAACAGTCACTGGATGACGAATGCGCAGTGGCTGGGTGATCACCAGATTGAAGGCTTTGAGCTTTACAGTCTGGGGCATTATCCCGGCGTCATAGAGGGCAATGGAGCGGTACAGTGTGAAGTGTACCGCATTGATGCCTCAACCCTTGCGGAGCTGGATGCGCTTCGCACCAAAGGGGGAGAGTACAAACGTTATCTGACTCAGACGCCGTTTGGCAGTGCATGGCTTTATGTCTATCAACGCTCAGTGGCAGGACGCCAGCGCATTATGAGTGGTGACTGGCTGAAGCGCGATGCGGAGCCAGAGGCCTGAACAAAAACACCGTCCATCTGGACGGTGTTTTTTTTTCGACTTACAAACCGGCAGCAGAATTACTTCTTCTGTGCGCGCTCGTAAGAGGAGATGATTTCGGCTTTAGCGGCTTCGGCGTTATCCCAGCCATCCACTTTCACCCATTTGCCTTTTTCCAGATCTTTGTAGTGCTCAAAGAAGTGGGTGATCTGTGCACGCAGCAGTTCTGGCAGGTCGTTCACATCTTTAATGTGATCGTACTCTTTAGAAAGCTTGGTGTGCGGAACGGCAACCAGTTTGGCATCTTCGCCAGACTCGTCAGTCATTTTCAGCACACCAACCGGACGGCAGCGGATCACTGAGCCTGGGACCAGTGGATACGGGGTCGGAACCAGTACGTCAACCGGATCGCCATCCAGAGAAAGAGTGTGGTTGATGTAGCCGTAGTTGCACGGATAGAACATGGCGGTAGACATGAAACGGTCTACAAACAGGGCACCAGACTCTTTATCAACTTCATATTTGATCGGATCAGCATTCGCTGGGATCTCAATGACAACGTAGATATCTTCTGGCAGGTCTTTACCTGCTGGCACCTGGTTCAAACTCATCTGGCATTCCTTCAGTAGTCGTATGTTGAGTGTCGGCTATTATAGCCAACTGACTCTGAAAGTATGCCCTCTTTTTGGCGTTTCGGAATGCGCCCTAACGCTACTTAGCCGCCACAAACAGCGAAACAATGCCTGCGGCAATCAGTGGTCCTACCGGCACACCGCGGAAGAAGGCTACGCCAATCACCGTACCAATCAGCAGCCCCCCGATGACCGACGGCTGCACGCTCATAAAGTTCACACCACGACCGCCCAGCCAGGCGACAAAAATCCCCACCACAATCGCCACAATCGACTTCCAGTTGGCAAACGATTTGAGCAGTGCGGAGGCGGGCAGTGAGCCGCTGGCCAGCGGCGCCATCACTGCGACGGTCAGAATAATGATCCCTAAGGTAATACCCTGTTTTTCTACATAGGGGAAAAACTGCGCCAGCGGGGTAATTTTAATCGCCAGCAGCACCAGAATGGAGATAGTAACCGCGTTGTTGTGAACGAAATAGCTCAGTACAGCAAGGGCAATCAGAATCAATGTCGAGGCGTAAGCAGCCATGGTTTCTCCCTGAAGGTTAACAGCGCACTGACGTCAGCCAGCGCAAAAGCGGGTTATGGGTCAGCAGTCATCGGGGTTGGCACAACTGCCTTTACCGAGGGACTGCAACATCAATGCCTGATTGCGTACCAGGCTCAGGCCCTGGGCACTCAGCGCTACGCTGCCCAGCGTTCCCTGCGTCGCCAGCTGACTGCGGCTCGCCTCAAGCCAGCTGTCGCGATAGCTCAGCCAGGCGCGCTGCGCGGCACGCAGTTTGTTTTTAGGTTCACCGGAGAGGGTTTTCATCAGTGTGTTGTACTGCTGATTCATCTGCTTATCCCAGATCGTTGTGGCCGCAGCATAGCACTGGTTCATCTCAAGGGTCGCAGAGGCGTCATTGAGGCAGCGATCCAGTGCGGCGTCTGAAGGCAAATCCTTCGCCATCGTCGGCGTACTGACGAACAGCAGCATCAGAAGTAATCCCGATTTCATTCTTTTCTCCGGATAGCGGGTAGGCGGCGATCAGATTGAGCGATGTTTCCGTGATGATCAAGTTGTTAACTCTAATCAGGGTTAAAGTTTCGGAGCGTTACTGCCGATACCTCTTCCGTTTTAGGGCCGCTGGAAATTTCGCCTTTTCTCTTACACGGAAATCATCAGGATGAAACAGATATCACTTCGCACGGGGTTGCTGGCATTGCTGGCATTTATGACACTGCTGCTGTTGGCGGTGAGTTTTATGGGTATCGTGGCAATTAATAAAGGGAATCGCTCGCTGGATGTGATCAACCGCATTCAGGGGATCGAGCTGAACAGTCTTTACCAGAGTAATTCAGATCTGATGCGGGCCCGCGCGAATGCGGCGCTGGCGGTACGTAAAATTGAAATTGGTATGCTGGAAGAGGGCGCGGCAGTCACAAAACTGTCGCAGGCAGATGTGGTGTCATCACAGCAAAACCTGAAGCGCTTTGTGGATGCCGGAACGGTGACGGCGCACGGGAAAATGCTGGCGGACGCGATTTCAGCCAGTTACAAAGCCTATCTTGACCAGGGCATCAAACCGATGATGGACGCGCTGGACAAGCAATACACTGACGAATATTACCAGCTGCTGGAAGGCAACCTGGCGACGCTGGCGGCAAGCTACAACAAAGCTGTCACAGACTTCAGCCAGTTCGCCGGACAGGTCACCGAAGCCCAGCTCGCACAGGCGGCCTACAACGAAACCAAAATGAAAATCCTGATCGCTGTGGCAGGCGTATTAACGCTGCTGCTGCTGGTGCTCGCCTGGCAACTGCTGCGCCGGATGCTGCTGCAGCCGCTTAATCTGGCAATTGTCCATCTTGAGCAGATTGCGGCAGGCGACCTGTCACAGGCGCTGCCACCGTCCAGCAATAATGAACTGGGGCGGCTCAATCATGCACTGAGCGGGATGCAGCAGTCACTTCGCACCTCGGTGAGTCAGGTGCGTGAAGCGAGTATGCAGATCGACATCGGCAGCCGTGAACTGGCGGCGGGTAACGTCAATCTGTCGCAGCGCACCGAAGAGTCTGCCGCTTCGCTGGAGCAGACTGCAGCCAGCATGGAGCAGCTCACGGCAACCGTGCGCCTTAACGCCACGAATGCTCAGCAGGCGAATCAGCTGGCTAGCGCGGTCTCCGAGACTGCCGATCGCGGCGCTGAGGTGGTCAGTTACGTGATGGAAAAAATGAATGAGATCACCGACAGCGCCAATCGCATCGGCGACATTCTCAGCGTGATTGACGGTATCGCCTTCCAGACCAACATTCTGGCGCTCAACGCTGCCGTAGAAGCGGCGCGAGCAGGCGAGCAGGGCCGTGGCTTTGCGGTTGTCGCAAATGAAGTGCGCACGCTGGCACAGCGCAGTGCTAATGCGGCTAAAGAGATCCGTACGCTGATTAGCGATTCACAGTCGCGGGTCAAAGAGGGCAGCGAGATGGCGACGCGCGCCGGGGAAACCATGGATGAGATTTCTGGCGAAGTGATGCGCGTAACGGCACTGATGAAAGAGATCTCGATGGCCTCCGACGAGCAGAGCCGTGGCATTGAGCAGGTCAATCTGGCGGTCACTCAGATGGATGCAACAGCGCAGCAGAACGCCGCGCTGGTCGAGCAGGCCACTGCCGCGACCCAGTCGCTGGAAGCGCAGTCCAGTCAGCTTCAGGCAACGATGGCGCAATTTAGGTTGCAGACGGCGTAAAAGCAAAAAGGGCGCGAAATCGCGCCTTCAGACAGCTCATTAATACATATCAGGGCGAACCTGACCGCAACGGATAAGCTCAGGGCGCAGGGAATATGGTCAGAGGAGGAAAGCGTCCCGCGCCAGGACAAAAACGCCGGGAGCGTTTTTGAACAACGCAAAGCGTTGGCCCGTTTACGGGCGCACCTCAGGGATGAGGTGCGTAATCGAGCGTACCATGGATGACGGCTTTTGCGTCTTTCCGATCTGACCGTGTTTCCTGCGCAACGCCCGTATTAAAGCGGTTCGAATCCGTGCATTATCAAAAAAAGCAGGGCGCGATAAACGCGGCCTGCTTTTTTATATGGCTTTTATACTACGACCAGATTAACCCTGACGGCAATCCGGGAACTCGGCCAGGAAACGCTCAACGTCGTTTACCATTGCCTCATTACCGCAGTAGAACGGGCAGCGCTGATGCAGCGTGACCGGTGGAATATCCAGAATACGCTTCTGACCGTCGCTGGCTTTACCGCCCGCCTGCTCGGCCAGGAAGGCCATCGGATTGCACTCATACAGCAGGCGCAGCTTGCCCTGTGGGTGACTGGCGGTGCTTGGGTAGAGGTAGATCCCGCCTTTCAGCAGGTTACGATGGAAATCCGCAACCAGCGATCCGATGTAACGTGAGGTATAAGGACGGTGCGTTGGCAGATCCTCTTCCTGACAGAACTTCAGATATTTCTTCACACCCTGCGGGAAACGAATGTAGTTACCTTCGTTAATTGAGTAGGTGTAACCGGTTGGTGGATAGGTCATACGTTCGTGGCTGAGGCAGAACACACCCAGTGACGGATCGTAAGTAAACGCATGCACGCCTGCACCGGTGGTGTAAACCATCATGGTGGATGAGCCGTAGACCACGTAACCGGCAGCAACCTGCTTGTTGCCTGGCTGCATGAAGTCCGCTTCAACCACTGGCGTACCCGGCTCGCTGACGCGATGATAAATAGAGAAAATGGTGCCGACGGAAACGTTAACGTCGATGTTAGAAGAACCATCCAGTGGATCCATTAACACCACGTACTTACCGTTTTCCTCACCTTCAAAGATAACGAACTCGTCTTCTTCCTCAGAAGCGATACCGGCGACGATGCCACGTGCTTTCAGTGCTGCCTTCAGTTTTTCGTTAGCGAACAGATCCAGTTTCATCTGCTGTTCACCCTGAACATTTTCCACACCACTGGCACCGAGAATATCCACTAAACCGGCTTTATTGATGTCGCGGTGGATAATTTTGGCACCCAGCTTGATAGCTGAAATCAGCGCCGTCAGTTCACCTGTGGCGTGCGGAAAGTCGTGCTGCTTCTCGACGATAAATTCGCCCAACGTTTTCATAACACATTCCCTGAATCTTCGATGGAGTGGCAGCACGCGTAACAGTCTGCCAACGGATGCGTACGCAGTTTAGCCGATTGAACTTCAAAAACCATAGTCCTAATCCGTTTCTTCCGTCTGCGAGCGGCGTTACACTGTGCGCCGAACTTTTGAGTAATGGATCATGTTATGCGCATTCACATCCTCGGGATTTGTGGCACTTTTATGGGTGGTCTGGCGGTGCTGGCTCGTTCACTGGGACATCAGGTGACCGGTTCAGACGCCAACGTTTACCCGCCAATGAGTACACTGCTCGAACAGCAAGGCATTGAATTAACGGAAGGTTATGACGCCAGTCAGCTTGATCCGGTGCCTGACTTAGTCATTATCGGCAATGCGATGACGCGAGGTAATCCTTGTGTGGAAGCGGTGCTGGAACGCAACATTCCCTACCTCTCTGGCCCTCAGTGGCTGCACGATTTCGTGCTGCGCGATCGCTGGGTGCTGGCCGTGGCGGGAACCCACGGTAAAACCACCACAGCCGGCATGGCAGCGTGGATTCTCGAGGCCTGCGGCCTTGAACCCGGCTTCATTATTGGTGGTGTGCCTGGAAACTTCGATGTCTCGGCAAAATTAGGAAAAAGTCCATTCTTCGTGATTGAAGCGGATGAGTACGACTGCGCGTTTTTTGATAAGCGTTCCAAGTTTGTCCATTACTCTCCACGAACCCTGATCCTCAACAACCTTGAGTTTGATCACGCCGATATCTTTGACGATCTGCGGGCGATCCAGAAGCAGTTCCACCATCTGGTGCGGATCGTGCCCGGCCAGGGCAAGATCCTGCTGCCGGAACATGATCCTAACCTCAAACAGGTGATGGCGATGGGCTGCTGGAGCGAGCAGGAGAGTGTTGGTGAGCACGGGCGCTGGCAGGCGAAGAAGCTGACCAACGATGCGTCTCACTGGGAAATCTGGCTCGACGGCGAGAAAGTCGGGGAAGTGAACTGGGCGCTGGTGGGCGAACACAACATGCACAACGGCCTGATGGCAATTGCTGCCGCGCGGCATGTAGGTGTGAAGCCGGAAGATGCCGGCCAGGCGCTGAACACCTTTATCAATGCACGTCGCAGGCTGGAGCTGCGTGGTGAAGTGAATAACATCAAAGTCTATGATGACTTCGCTCACCATCCGACGGCCATTCTGGCGACACTGGCTGCCCTGCGCAGTAAAGTGGGTGGCAGAGCGCGCATCCTGGCCGTGCTGGAGCCTCGCTCCAATACGATGAAGATGGGCGTCAGCAAAAACGACCTGGCGCCGTCGCTGGCGCGTGCGGATGAGGTCTTCCTGTTCCAGCCGCACCATATTCCGTGGCAGGTTTCAGATGTAGCAGAAGCGTGCATTCCGCCTGCGCACTGGAGCGCGGATATCGATACCCTGGTAGAAATGGTGGCTAAAGCCGCTCAGCCGGGCGACACGATTCTGGTGATGAGCAACGGCGGATTTGGCGGCATTCATCAGAAGCTGCTGGACAGGCTGGCCTGAAAATCAGGCGCCCGTTTCGGGCGCTTTTTTTTAAAGCGTTATTGCCGTTATTATTATTTCCTGAATAAATCCCGCATAGTTTGAATCCGATCTGCTCACTCTTCCTTCAGTTGCCATATTTTCTTTATTAGTGTCTGAAACAGAAAGGCCACACCTGCCGGTTATTTTTAGCATCGTCTCTGTTGCAGCTGAGAAATAAATAATAATCAGAAGGATTCAGATTAAAGAAAAAATTAACAGGTTTTCTTTATGTGGCATCTTATATTAATACAGTTTTTAAATATAAGTTAAATTTGGGTTAAATGAATTCAGATAATTCATTGCCCTTATTACTGAGAATAAGGACATTTTTATGGGAAAAAGTACAACACGATCATTAGCTCTGGGCGTCATGCTGTTATGCACTTCCGCAGCAGCGCTGGCAACGGCTACGGTGGATTACCGGCACGAGTACCGTCTTCGCGACCGCACGCACTATGACAAGCTGGGGCTGAGTACAACGCTGCCGGATAATATGTTTCTTGGCGTCGAAACCAAATTTAAAACCGGTGGCGCAGATCCAAAAGATAAATATTATAACGACACCGTGTTAAATGTGGTGGAAGTCACCTTTCTGAAATCCTATTACTGGGAGAACTGGACGCTATCGCCTTTTATTCAGCCGGAATTTAACTCCTCGCGCACCGAATGGAAGTTTGGTGTGGCACCCTGGTATAAAATTAATGACCGCTGGTCTGTTGGCGGATTATATCGCCTTGAACTGACCGATTATGCCCATGACGATCAATGCCGCACCGGGGGTATTGATTATTGCGATACTGACCGGCATCGCACGGCTAACCGTTTTGATCTCTACCTGCGGAATAAAACCGATCGCCTCACCACCACCTATAAGCTGGTGTATAAGCACGCGGATGCGAAACTGTTTGCTAATAAGCATGATGACTATGAACAGGAGTTACAGTTCGATTATGCGCTTGGCAACGATCGCGTCTGGGTGCCTTACGTCACCTTTGGCGATATCGGACGTTCTGCTACATCGAGCGAACGCCAGTTGCGGCTGCGCACCGGTATTCTCTATATCTATCGGTAAGTGCTGCCGGGAGGCGGGCGAGACTGCCCGCCATGACATTACTGCGCTTCGGCCAGCTCGCGCAGATACTGGAAAATCTGACGGGCAGACTTCGGCGGCTTGTTGCCCGCTTTCTCTTTCTGCGCGTTACGGATCATGCTGCGTAACTGCTGACGATCGGCATCGGGATAAAGCGCAATCACGTCGCTCATCGCCTCATCACCTTGCTCAATCAGACGATCGCGCAGCATTTCCAGTTTATGGAACAGCGCAACCTGCTGGTTGTGGCGATTCTTGAGCTTATCCAGCGCAATGCGGATAGGCTCCACATCAATGCTGCGCAGCAGTTTACCGATCAGCTGCAGCTGACGGCGGCGACCCTCTTTCCTGATGCGCTGTGCCAGTTCGATCTCGGTGCGCAGGCGCTCATCCAGCGGGATTTTATCCAGCGAGTTTTTACCCAGATCAACCAGTTCGGCTCCCAGGCGCTTTAACTCTTCTGCATCGCGTTTAATTTCACTCTTACTGACCCAGATAATCTCTTCATCTTCTTCTTCGTCATTATCTGGCACATCGTCGAGCCACTCATCGGGCTGTCTGGTCATTTCCGGGCTCCCAAAAAAAAGAGGCTAATCCTACCAGTTTATCGGGTGACTGCGAAATTGTTCTCTGACTCTGATAGACTCAAATCATTCACACATAAGATTAGACGGCAGGTCGATGAACGTATCTACTCAGGTTGCAGAACAGCGAAAAGTACTGGAGCAGGCCATTGCGCAGGCACTTGAACTGGCTAAAGCAAGCACTGACAGCGCGGAAGTGGCTGTCAGTAAGACCACCGGCATCGGGGTCAGCACCCGTTATGGCGAAGTGGAAAACGTTGAATTTAACAGCGACGGTGCGCTGGGCATCACCGTTTATCATCAGAATCGTAAAGGCAGTGCCTCATCGACCGACCTCAGCCCGGATGCGATCAAACGTACCGTGCAGGCGGCGATTGATATTGCCCGCTACACCTCGCCCGATCCGTTTGCCGGTCTGGCCGACGCAGAGCTGCTGGCCTATGATGCGCCGGATCTGGATCTTTACCATCCGTGGGAAATTGACGCTGACCGCGCCATTGAACTGGCCGCGCAGGCGGAGCAGGCGTCGCTGCGTGCCGACAAGCGAATTACCAACACCGAAGGCGGCAGTTTCAACAGCCACGTCGGCATTAAAGTGTTTGGCAACAGCCATGGAATGTTGCAGAGCTACTGCTCAAGCCGCCATTCGCTCTCCAGCTGCGTCATCGCTGAGCAGGATGGCAATATGGAGCGCGACTACGCCTATACCATTGGCCGTGCGTTTGAAGATTTGAAAAGCCCGGAGTGGGTAGGAGCCGAGTGCGCGCGCCGTACACTCTCCCGTCTGGCCCCGCGTAAACTGCCGACCATGAAAGCCCCGGTAATTTTTGCCGCTGAAGTGGCGACCGGCTTGTTTGGTCATCTGGTTGGTGCGATCAGCGGTAGCAGCGTTTACCGTAAATCGACTTTCCTGCTGGATTCAATGGGGCAGCAGATTCTGCCGGAGTGGCTCACCATCAGTGAACAGCCACACCTGCTGAAAGGGCTCGCCTCCACGCCGTTCGACAGCGAAGGAGTGCGGACTCAGGCGCGCGACATCATCAAAGATGGCGTATTGCAGACCTGGCTGCTGACCAGCTATTCCGCACGTAAACTGGGTCTGACCAGCACCGGTCATGCTGGTGGTATTCATAACTGGCGCATTGCGGGTCAGGGCCACAGCTTTGACGACCTGCTGAAGCAGATGGGAACCGGATTAGTGGTGACCGAGCTGATGGGCCAGGGCGTCAGCGCCATTACTGGTGACTACTCACGCGGTGCAGCCGGTTTCTGGGTTGAGAATGGCGTCATTCAGTACCCGGTCAGCGAAGTCACCATTGCCGGCAATCTTAAAGAGATGTGGCACAACATGGTGACCATCGGTGACGATATTGAAACCCGCAGTAATATCCAGTGCGGTTCCGTGTTACTGCCTGAGATGAAAATAGCGGGACAATAAAGATGAATTCCTGAAGCAGCCTGTTGGCTGCTTTTTTTTCATCACAATAAAAAGGAAATAATGATGCGTAAGCATGTGATTGCAATGTTGTCGGCTTCTCTGTTGTTCTCCAGCGTCAGCCTCTATGCGGCAGATCTGGAGCAGGATATGGACACGCTCAATGCGAACCTGAAAATCGTTAAGAAAACGGACAGTGCGCAGGAAATGCAGCAGGCGTTAACCAAAATGCGAACCGCGGCGCAGGATGCCAAAAAGTCGACGCCTGATAAGCTGGAAGGTCAGCCTGCTGACAGTGCGCAGCTCAAAGACTACCACGCGGGCCTTGACTCACTCATCGCACAGATTGACGTGGTCAGCGCGCTGGCGAAAGCCAACAACGTGGACGGCGCAAAGCGCGAAGCCGCTAAATTTGATGACATCCGTAATACCAACCATAAGAAATTCCGCTAATCCGACCGCCGGTCAGCCCGACCGGCGGTTTTTACCATCACTTCTGCTTATCACCGCACCGTAAACCACCGCCCGGCAGTCTGGTTGCCGCACAACTTTACCGCCTGGCAAAGCTAACGCCATCATTTTGCGCATTTTGCGACGCATATCACATTTAGCGTGCAGCCTGCGATCTGGCGCACAACCTTCACTTCAATTTCCACTTACTGCTGGAAATGTTGCCTCTCCACAGCCGGGGTGATGACCGCTAATTTATTTCTAACGCGAATTATCCGGTTTAACAGGAGTAGCAAGGTGAGCAATAACGGCGTCCCGGTGTATGAAGCGCCACCGGAGAAAGTGCAACAGCTGGCTGACAGCGTAATGACGCAGATTGCGGCGATCTATCAGCAGCATGGCATTCAGCCCAATGCGGTCCAGCAGCAGATGCTGCAATCGCATGTCGGTGCCATGGCGTCACGCTCGCTGAGCGGGGAGCCACTGCCGGAAGTGGAAGCGGAGCTGTTTGAGGATATTCCGCCTGAAACGGTCGCGCTGGCGCAGCAGGTCGTCGACCTGTTCGGCAATCTCCCCCGCGAAGAGGCCTGGCTGCTGTCAGTGCATATTGAAGTCGCGCGATCAAATAACTGAAGAGGAACACACCATGGTAACAGTAGTGATTGGCGATCGTTTAGGTAAGGGCCAGAAAGTGGCGGCGGGCATCGAGAAAGCGGGTGGTCGTGCTGTCGTGGTGCCAGGCGTGGCCGCTGACATGAAGCTGGGTGACGTGATGAAAGCAGAAAACGCCGATTTCGGCATCTCGTTCTGCGGCAGCGGCGGCGCGGGTGCTATCACCGCGCAGAACAAATATGGCTACAAAGCCAAACACGGCATGCGTTCTGTTGACGAAGGCGTCACCGCCATCAATGAAGGCGCCACCGTGCTGGGCTTCGGCTTTATGGATAAAGAAGAGTTAGGCGAGCGGCTGGTGCAGGCCTGGAACAAGAAGCACGGCAGCTGATTATGAAAGAACACTACGTTACCCAGGTGACGGTTGAGGGCAAAGGCGACACCAAAGCGAAAGCCTTTGCCGATGCCCTGAGTCGTGTGCAGAACCAGGTTCTGCGCGCGACGCAAAAAATTCTGCTGCGCATCGAACCTCAGGATGTCCGGGTGCTGCGCGCGCAGGAGAGCGTCAGAACCGAGAAGTTTCTCTTTTTCTTTCTGGCGCGCCAACGGCGGAGCTTCAGCGTGACGCTGGAGATCACCGTCAGCGTCACCGTTTTCGACACCGAGCAGGTGACGTTCACGGCGGCATCATAAAACAGAACCTGTTTACATCAGCCCGCCGTTTGCCCATTCCACTGCTGTAGCGATAGCGCGGCGGTCAGGCCGGGGCGATGCGGCGACGCGGATAGGGCGGGTAAAAACGACAACAAGGTACAACAACATGTTTTTAATCATTTTGTTTAAGTCGTTGATCATTGGGGGCCTGGTTGGCGTCGGCGTTGGCGCAGGGGCTGCACGTATGTTCCACGCGCCCACCACCCAGGGCATGGGGGCCTTTCGTACGCTGGGCGAGCTGAACTCGTGTGAAGGCGATCCGGCATCTCACTTCTCCTTTGGTCTTGGCTTCTTTTTCAATGCCTGGGCATCGTCTGTCGCAGCCGGTTCATTCACGCAGGATGTGGACCATCGCATCATTCCAAACTGGGGTGCGGCTGCCCTGATGGTGAAGAATCGTAATGTGGCGGAGACGCTGCACGATCCGAAAAAAATGGCCGTCACCTGCGGCATCATCGGCATGATCGTGGTCGCCTTCCTTAACTCTACCGCCTCTGCTGTGCCGGCTGCGCTGCAGGTGACGGCGGTCAAAGTGCTGGTGCCCGCCGCAAACCTGCTGGTGAATACCGTCATGCCGGTCATCTTCTGGCTGGCGGCGATCGATGCCGGCAAAAAGTCAGGCTTCTGGGCCACCATTTTTGGCGGTCTGGCGCAGCTGATCATGGGCAACGCCGTACCAGGTCTGGTGCTGGGGATCCTGATCGGTAAAGGCGTGGAAGAGAGCGGCTGGAACCGGGTCACCAAAGTAATGATGACCGCCATCGTGCTGCTGTTTGTGCTGAGCGGTTTCTTCCGCGGTTTCGACATGAAGCTGCTGCAGTCCTTCCAGCTCGGCATTCCAGGCTGGCTCGACATGATCCACAACTCAGTCAGCGGCAAATAAGAGGCGATGCGATGAACGAAAATAAAGGCTTCTGGTACGCCGACTGGTCTTTCCCGATCTTTGTTGGCCTGCTCTCCTCGGGCGTTTTCGCCGGGACGCACATGTATTACCTCTATGGCATCGGCGCGTTTAACGAAGTGGCGTTTGTCTCGATGCTGCGCGCAGGGATGGAAACTGGCGTCTACGGCGCGGTCGCCGCCTTCGGTGCCAGCTTCCTGTTTGCCCGAATTATCGAAGGCTCGCTGGTGGGCATTCTCGATATCGGCGGCGCGATCCAGACCGGGGTCGGGCTGGGTGTGCCGGCACTGCTGCTGGGGGCGGGCATCGTCTTTCCCGTGGCGAACTTCGCAGCTTCGCTGGCGACGGGCCTGGTGATTGGCGTGGCGATTGGCTACCTGATTATTCTGGCGCGTAAATTCACCATCAATCAGAGCGATTCGACCTACGGCGCAGACGTGATGATGGGCGCGGGTAATGCTTCCGGCCGCTTCCTGGGTCCGCTGATCATCCTGTCCGCTATGGCAGCCTCCATTCCGATTGGCCTGGGTTCGCTGCTGGGTGCGCTGCTGTTCTATCTCTGGAACAAGCCGATTACCGGCGGTGCGATCCTCGGCGCGATGATCCTGGGGGCGCTGTTCCCGATTGCTCTCTGAATCTCACCGGCAGCCCGGTAGCGGGCTGCCGTTAAGGAGAAACCATGTACGACTTGATTATCCGCGCAGCAAGACTCTGCGATGAGCAGGTGGTCGATATTGCGCTGCAGGATGGCCGCATTGCGGCTATCGGCAACGTGCAGGGCAGCGCACCGCGTGAGCGCGATCTGGCGGGCCGCTACTACGTCAGCGCTGGCTGGATAGACTCACACGTTCACTGCTATCCAAAATCACCGATTTACCATGATGAAGCGGACGCGATTGGCGTGGCGCATGGCGTCACCACGGTAGTCGATGCGGGCAGCACCGGCGCAGAACACATTGACGATTTCTACCAGCTGACGCGCGCGGCGCAGACTCAGGTCTATGCGCTGATCAATATCGCCCGCACCGGCATCGTCACTCAGAATGAGCTGGCCGATATGACGCAGATCGATGGCGAGGCGGTGCAGCAGGCCGTGGCACGACTGCCCGATTTTATTGTCGGCCTTAAGGCGCGCATCAGCAGCAGCGTGGTCGGTCAGAACGGCATTCTGCCGCTGATCAAAGCCAAAGCGATCCAGCAGGAGAGCGGCGGTCTGCCGCTGATGGTTCACATTGGCAATAATCCACCCAATCTCGACCAGATTGCGGATCTGCTGACCACGGGCGACATCATCACGCACTGCTTTAATGGCAAACCCAACCGCATTCTGACGCCGCAGGGTGAACTCAAAGCGGCGGTCAGACATGCTATCGCGCGTGGCGTAAAACTCGATGTCGGACACGGCAGCGCCAGCTTCAGCTTCGAGGTCGCCCGCGTGGCGATTGCGCAGGGCATTCTGCCCGACACCATCAGTTCTGATATCTACTGCCGCAATCGCCTGGCCGGGCCGGTTCACAACCTGGCGCATGTGATGTCGAAATTCTTTAGCGTTGGCATGACGCTGCCGCAGGTGATCGACTGTGTCACGGTTAACGCGGCCGCCGGACTGCGCCTGCTGCGCAAGGGCCAGCTGAAAGTTGGCTATGACGCCGACCTGACTGTTTTTAGCGTCAAAGTGGAAACCCGGCCCTTTATCGATTCAGAAGGTGAACAGGTCGCCGGTGAGAAGCATCTGGTTCCGCTGGCGGCCGTGGTCGCTGGTACGTGGATCGCGACAGAAGAAGGAAAAGCGCATGACCTCGGTATATGAAAAGTATGGCCTGAAGCCGGTAATAAACGCCTCTGGCCGTATGACGATCCTCGGCGTCTCTACGCCATCGAGTGACGTGATCGATACGGTAACGTACGGCCTCGACCACTACTTTGAAATGAAAGATCTGGTAGATAAGACGGGTGCTTATATCGCCGGTCTGCTGAAGGTGGAGAACGCGCTGGTGGTCTCCTGCGCCTCCGCAGGCATCGCCCAGTGCGTGGCGGCGGTGATTGTGAAAGACAATGACTGGCTGGTGGATAACCTGCACGCCGCGCCGCTGACCATCCCGCACCAGATTGTCGTGCCGAAAGGGCACAACGTGAACTATGGCGCCCCGGTCGGCAGCATGGTGGCACTGGGTGGCGGGCAACTGGTGGAAGCGGGGTACAGCAACGAGTGTTCATCCGCTCAGCTGGCGGCGGCGATCACGCCGCAGACCGCAGCAATCCTCTATGTGAAATCGCACCACTGCGTGCAGAAGAGCCATCTTGATGTAGCGCAGGCCGCGGTGGTTGCGCGTGAGCATGGTGTGCCGCTAATCGTTGATGCGGCAGCGGAAGAGGATCTGCAGTGTTACTACCAGGCGGGCGCCGATCTGGTGATCTACAGCGGTGCAAAAGCGATTGAAGGGCCGACCAGCGGGCTGGTGATTGGCAGACACCACTACGTTGAGTGGGTCAAACGCCAGACCAACGGCATTGGCCGCGCGATGAAAGTGGGTAAAGAGGGGATTCTGGGGCTGACCCAGGCAATCGAAAACTATCTGACGCAGCCAAAAATCAGCGGCGCGCAGATGGTGGAAAAAATGACGCCGTTTATTGATCAGCTCAATGGCCTGCATGGCGTGACGGCTCGCATCGTGTGGGATGCCGCCGGACGTGATATCGCCCGCGCGGAGATCGCCTTTGACGAAGCTGCGATCCAGCAGCGCACTGGCGATCTGGTGCAGGCGCTGAAAAAGGGCGACGTCGCGATCTACTTCCGTGGCTACAAAGCTAACGAGGGGATCATTGAAGCAGACGTGCGCAGCGTCAGCACTGATCAACTGAACACTATTTTCACCCGCATTCAGGCACTGTTAAACGGAGAGAAACACGCATGACGCTGACCCCCAACTTTTATCAGGATCGTCTCTGCCTTAACGTCCTGGCGGGATCAAAAGAAAACGCCCGCGCCATCTGGCAGGCAGCAGAAGGTCACGTGCTGGTCGGCGTGCTGTCAAAAAACTACGCCAGCAATGACGCCGCTATCGCTGATATGCGTGAGTATGCCGCGCTGATCGATAATGCACTCTCGGTGGGGCTGGGCGCGGGCGACCCTAATCAGTCACAGATGGTGAGTGAGATCTCCGCGGTGCTGCAACCGCAGCATGTGAACCAGGTCTTTACCGGCGTCGCCACCAGTCGTGCGCTGCTGGGCCAGTCACAGACTATAGTGAACGGTCTGATCTCGCCCACCGGCACGCCGGGTCAGGTGAAAATCTCAACCGGACCGCGCAGCGCAAAAGAGCGCGACGGGATCGTGCCTATCGAAACGGCGATTGCGATGCTGCAGGATATGGGCGGCAGCTCAGTGAAATATTTCCCGATGGGCGGTCTGCAGGCGGTGGATGAGTACCGCGCCGTGGCGGAAGCCTGTGCAAAACTCGATTTCTGGCTGGAGCCCACCGGCGGTATCGATCTGGAGAATTTCGGCGAGATCGTGCGCATTGCGCTGGAGTCCGGCGTCAGCAAAGTGATCCCGCACGTCTACAGTTCGATCATCGACAAAGCCAGCGGAGAGACCCGCATCGAAGATGTGCAGCAGCTACTGGCCATCTGTAAAACGCTACTGGCGTAGAGATCGACACGATCAGCCTGCAGCAGGCCGATCGCGCAACATGGACGTTGTGTGACGATCGCCGTAGGCTGATGCTCCCACTTTCTGTCTGCAAACAGGTAACGCTTGTGAGATTTCCCAATCAGCGCCTTGCGCAACTGTTCGATGCCCTGCAAAACGAAACGCTGCCTCAGGATGAGCTGGCGCGGCGTTTTGCCGTCTCGACCCGCACCGTGCGCACCGATATCACGGCGCTGAATGCGCTGCTGGCAGAGCATGGCGCGCAGTTTATCCTGAGCCGTGGCGCGGGCTATCAGCTGAAGATTGAGGATGCTCAGCGCTTTCAGCATCTGCAGCAGCACACCGCGTCGCCGCTGCGGGTGCCGCGCACCTCGCCAGACCGGGTTCGCTACCTGCTGACCCGCTTTCTCACTGCGGCCTATTCGCTGAAACTTGAAGAGCTGGCCGAAGAGTGGTTTGTCAGCCGCGCCACCCTGCAGAATGATATGGCAGAAGTCCGCGAATGGCTGGGGCGCTATCACCTTACTATTGAGAGCAAGCCACACTACGGCATGAAGCTGTTCGGCAGCGAAGTGGCGATTCGGACCTGCCTGACCGATCTGTTATGGCAAATCGATCAGGCGCAGCCGGAGAGTCCGCTGCTGACGATTGAAGCGCTGAACAGCGGCATGCTGGAGACGCTGCGCCCGCTGCTGCAAAACTGCTTTGCCCAGCACAATATTCGCCTCAGCGATGAGGGCGAGCGCTATCTGCGGCTTTACTGCGCCGTGGCGGTGCGTCGCATCAGTGAAGGCTATCCGCTAAACGATCCGGGAGCCGAGGAGATTGGTGATGAGGTGCGTGAAGCGGCACATCAGCTGATTAATCTGATGCGCCCGCTGGTCAGCAAACCGATTTCACCGGCGGAAGAGAACTGGCTGCGGGTCAATATTGCGGCGCGGCGTATTCAGGCGATCGCCCCCAGCGCTATTAATGCCGATGACGCTGACGCGCTGGTGGATTACCTGCTCAGCTTTATCAACACGCACTACAACTTCAATCTGCAAAACGATCAGCAGCTGCGTGCCGATCTGCTCACCCACATCAAAACCATGATTACCCGGGTGCGCTATCAGATCCACATTCCCAACCCGCTGCTCAGCAACATCAAGCAGCACTATCCGATGGCCTACGATGTCACCTTAGCGGCGGTAACCAGCTGGGGGAAATATACCCCGTATGTTATCTCCGAAAATGAGATCGGCTTTCTGGTGCTGCATATTGGCGTCGGGCTGGAGCGCCACTATGACGTCGGCTATCAGCGCCATCCGCAGGTGCTGCTGGTGTGCGACAGCGGTAACTCTACGCTGCGCATGATTGAGGCAATGCTGCTACGTAAATACCCGCAGTTACAGGTCACGGCGCGCCTGTCACAGCGCGAATATGAGGCGCGCAGCCGTATTGACGAGGATTTTGTTATCTCGACCATCCGGCTCAGTGAAAAAGAGAAACCGGTGGTGGTGATGTCACCGTTTCCCACCGGTTTTCAGCTGGAGCAGATTGGCAAGCTGGTGCTGGTTGACCGGACCCGGCCCTACATGTTGGCGAAATTTTTTGATGCCCAGCACTTCCATATTGTCGACAGGCCGATGACCCAGTCTGAACTGTTTCGTCAGCTGTGCGATCAGCTGGAACAGGAGGGCTTTGTGGATGCGGCGTTCTGTCCGTCGGTTGAAGAGCGTGAAGCGATTGTCAGCACCATGCTTGGCGAAGGGATCGCACTGCCGCACTCGCTGGGGCTGCTGGCAAAGAAAACTGTGGTCTATACCGTGCTGGCACCGCACGGCATTGCGTGGGGCGACGATACCGCCTATGTCATCTTCCTGCTGGCGATCAGCAAAAGTGAGTATGAAGAGGCAATGGCGATATACGATCTGTTTGTGACCTTCCTGCGTGAACGGGCGATGACCCGCCTGCGGGACAGCAGCGATTTCAGCAGCTTCAGGGCGGTGGCGATGGATTGCCTGAGCCGGTCTTAGCTTCGCCCTGAAACCATGATACTTAGTTTTTCTTCGCCAGCAGGCGCGGGATCTCGCGCAGACACCAGGATTTGGCTTCGCCCATGCTGTCACGTCGCCACGCCATAATAATATCGACCTCGCGAGTATACTCCGGACTCACTACCCGCAGGCGGCCTTCGGCAATATCCTGCTCGACTAATGAATAGGGCATGGTTGCCACGCCCAGGCCCGCCAGCAGCGCACGGCGCTTGTCGTCCATGCTGCTCACGGTCAGGCGCTGCTGCTTATCCAGCAACTGCACGGTCAGCACCGGACGCTCACGTGCGGTATCCGCAACCGCAATGCCACGGTATTTCACCCGCGTCACTTCAGACTGCGGTTCCGGCTCGTTATGAATCGGGTGATCCGCACTGGCGACGTAGACGCTCATCATGGTGTAGAGCTTGCGGGTATTGATTTCGGTAGAGGCGCGGAAGTGCATATCGGGGGCAATCACGATATCGGCGCGGCCCTGTTCCAGTCGTTCCCATGCGCCCGCCAGCACTTCCGTGACCAGCGAAAACTGCGTGTTGGCTTTGTCAGCCAGACGAGTCACCAGTGGAAACAGTGCATCAATGGGCACCAGCGCTTCGGTAACAATGGTCAGATGGGTTTCCCAGCCACGCGCCAACGCTTCCGCATCGGTGGTGAGCTTGTCGGCCGCTTCCAGCAGTACCCGGCCACGCTCCAGCAGCATGCGTCCCACGTTGGTAAATTTGGTACGGTGACCGGAGCGGTCAAACAGCACCACATCCAGCTCCTCTTCCAGCTTCTGCATGGTGTAGCTGAGGGCGGAAGGCACGCGCCCCAGTTCATCTGCGGCTGCTGCAAAACTGCCACGCCGATCAATCGCATCCATAACGCGTAACGATTCAAGGGTTAACGCACGCTCTTTTGCCATCCCGGTTCTCTGTCAGGAAATTTGAACATGCCGGGCAGATTAACTGGCTAACAATCCGGCGTCCAGACTTTTACCATGGGTGCATAAAGTCCGTGGCCGATCCTCGTCACCGGATGCCGGAGGTAAATAATGATAACGACACGCAGTGCGTCCGCCTGTGGTCAGGCCGATTTCGGCTGGTTACAGGGCCGCTACAGTTTCTCTTTTGGCCACTATTTTGATCCTAAACTGATGGGTTACGCGTCGCTGCGCGTACTGAACCAGGAAGTGCTGGCACCGGGTGCCGCTTTTCAGCCGCGCACTTATCCTCAGGTCGATGTGCTGAACATCGTGCTGCAGGGTGAAGCTGAATACCGCGACAGTGAAGGCAACACCATCAGCGTGCGGGAAGGGGAAGCGCTGCTGCTCTCTGCTCAGCCCGGAGTGAGTTACACCGAAATTAACCTGAGCAAAGATCGCCCGCTGACGCGCATGCAGCTCTGGCTGGCCGCCTGTCCGGAGCGCGAAAATCCGCGGATGCAGAAAATAGCCCTGACGGAAGGTCGCGTGTCTCAGTTGATTGCTTCGCCGGATGGCGTGGACGACAGCCTGCAACTGCGTCAGCAGGTGTGGATCCATCAGGTCGAGCTGGCACCGGGCGAACATTACTCGCTGTCGATACAGGGGCCACGAGCCTACCTGCAGTCGATTCACGGTTCGCTGGAGGCGATGTCTGGCACGGATCATCAGGAGAAGCTGGGCTGTGGCGATGGTGCCTTTTTGCAGGAAGAGAAGCAGTTGCAGCTGACTGCAAAAACCGCGACCCGCGCGCTGGTCATCGATATTCCGGTCTGAAAATCGGGCAATAAAAAAGGCGGCCAGGGCCGCCTTTTTGCGTTTTTATCGGTTACTTCAGCATGGTAAAGGCGGTGGTGACGTGCTTCACGCCACTGACGCGGCTGGCAACATCGGCCGCGGCCTGCGCTTCCTGTTGCGTCACCAGACCCAGCAGGAACACTTCGCCATTCTCGGTCGTCACCTTCACGTTGGAGGATTTCACCTGATCGCTGCCCAGCAGCTGCGAGCGAATTTTGGTGGTGATCCAGGTGTCTGACGACGTGGTGCCCAGCGTCACTTTCTGGCCGATGCGGATCTCGTTGTAGACCTCGGTTGCGCCATCAACGCCCATGGTGATTTGTTTGGCACGATTGGCGATCTCCTGCGAAGGCGCCTGGCCGGTCAGCAGCACTTTGCCCTGATAGGCGGTGGCGATGACGCGGGCATCGGTTTTAATCTGCTGATCTTTTGCCAGCGCGTTAGTGACGCGCAGCTCCAGGGTGCCGTCATCAACCTGCGTCCCTACCGAGCGGGGATCGGTCGCCGTTTTGGTGGCAACCGCTGCGCCGCCAGCCACAACCGCAACGCAGCCCTGCAGCAGCATGGCGGTTAACAGAATAGCTATAGCATTCAATGCTTTCATTCGTGCTCCTTCGGTCATTCCTGATGGGGAAAGAGAGTGTTATCGATCAGATCGCATAAGCAATTAACGGTGAGCATATGCATCTCCTGAATACGGGCGCTGCGGTGCGACGGAATGCGGATTTCCACATCCTGCGGACCCAGCAGTCCGGCGAGCTCTCCGCCATCATACCCGGTAAGCGCAACGATAGTCATATCGCGTGTTACCGCCGCTTCTACCGCCTTGATGATGTCGCGGGTGTTGCCCCGGGTTGAGATAGCCAGTAACACATCGCCTGCGTGTCCCAGTGCGCGTACCTGCTTGGCATAGATTTCATCATGCAGACGGTCGTTACCAATCGCGGTCAGCATCACGTTGTCGGCACTTAAGGCCAGCGCCGGTAAGCTGGGGCGTTCGGTCTCAAAACGGTTGATCATGCTGGCGGCGAAGTGCTGGGCATTGGCAGATGAAGCACCGTTACCACAGCTCAGAATTTTATTGCCATTCAGTAGCGACTGCACCAGCGTCATGGCCGCGCGCGAGATAGCATCGGGCAACGCCTCGGCTGCGGCAATCTGGGTTTGAATACTTTCGGTAAAACACGCTTTAATTCTTTCCTGCACACGACCACCTGGTTCTAAACGTCTGCATTAAAGGCATTCGGCAGCCACTCGAGCGCCGTGCCGGTAATGGCGATGATGTCGAAACGGCAATTCACTGTTTCAAAACTGCCGCCGCGTTGCGCCAGCCAGAGAGCGGCGGCGCGCAGCAGCTTTTGTTGTTTATTCCGGGTAACGCTGGCAAGTGCGCCACCATAACGCGCATCGCGCCGGTAGCGGACTTCAACAAACACCCAACAGTGCCCGTCACGCATAATCAGGTCAAGTTCACCATTGCGAAAGTGAACATTGCTGGCGACCCATATCAGGCCAGCCTGCTCCAGATAGCGCCGGGCATCTTCTTCATGCCCGGCACCAATCTGACGGCGATTTAGTTGGCCGGTGCGATTTCGCCCCGACGATACTGGTTCCATGTCAACTTCCTGTTGATCACACAATCCGTGTCGGCGCTGAGCTTGCCGGTATTACCATCCAGCGTAAAGCCAGGAGACTGACGCATCTGGTTGAAGTGATTCGCCAGCGTCCAGGCATCCATACCCATGGCATAGAGACGCACCAGCGAGTAGTCATTATTGAATGACTTCGAGGTCTGCTGCATCAGGCCAGGGTTGCTGCCGGAGAGCAGCGGAATATCGCTGAACTGCAGGCCATCCATTTCCAGACGGAAGTCCGGGCCGGCACCCGCCTGCGCGCTGCGCGAGCTGGCGTAGAGCGAGATGTTGCTGCGGCTGCCGGTGCGCATGGCAATCATAGGTTTAATCAGCTGCAGTTCATCCTGCGTGGAGACGATGTAGACCGCATCGACGCCGCCACCGCTGCTGGTGCTGACCACATCTGGCGTGCTCTGTTGCGGTGCCGGAATGGTCAGGCCCGCAATCGAAACGCCCTGCGGCTCGGCAGGTGCAGCATTCACCGGCGTACCCGATAAGCTGATGCCCGCACCGCTGTTGATGCCCTGTTTCAGCTCAGAGGTCGAGCCAAAGCGCTGTTGCATGACCGTGCTGCCACCCAGCGTCTGCCACTCCTGAGCAAAGGCGTTGGTCACGCGATCGCCCAGTCCGCTGCGCGGCACCAGCAACAGCGGCTGGCGTTTGCCCTGATCCCAGATATGGTGCGCGGCATCGCGCGCTTCGTCTTCAGGAGAAAGCGCAAAGTAGCAGATATTCGGATGGTTCTGGATCTTCTCCGGCTCGTTGAGCGCCAGCACGTTCAGTGGTGTCTGGCTGTTGGCGACCTTCTCAACGTTACTCTTCAGCAGCGGGCCGACCACGATAGTGGCGCCGTCCTGCTGTGCCTGCTGCATCACCTGCTCAATAGGCTGGCTGCTGGTGTCATAGACCTTAATCTGGGCGTTGCTGGCCGGTGCGGCTGCAGCAGGCTGAGACTGGGGCTGTGACTGAGGTGGGGTTGTGGTGTCAGCAGACTGCTGCGGTGCGCTGATGGGATCGGCAGCCGATCCCGCGGCAGCGGCAGGTTGCGTGCCGGCCGTCGCATCTGCAGCGGCAGGCTGAGCAGCAGCAGGCTGCGCGACCGGTGCGGAGACGCCGTTCTTCGCGTCGTTAAAGCCCTTCTGAATCGCATTCGCGAACACCTGCGCCTGGCCGTTCAGCGGCAGCAACAGCGCGATGATGCTGGTTGAGGCTTTGGTGTAGTTCTGCATCTGGCTCAGCTGCGTCGGCAACGTTTTGGCCGCCGGGTTCTGTGGATAGCGGGTCTGCCAGTCTTTGATGCCTGACTTCAGCATCTCCGCATCCTGCGCGTTGGCGCGCCAGACCGCGAGCAGATCGAGCCAGCCCTGCAGCACATTTTCGTCGGCATTAATCACCAGGTTGCTGGCCTCCTGCGGCGACATCTGCGTCAGTGTCTGCCAGGTGGCGTCAATGTTGGCCTGATGATCGGTGCCTTTCAGCAGCGGCTCCTGCGCAATATAGGTGCGCAGCAGTGAGAGTGAAGGGCGTCCCTGGGCGCTGGCGATCTGCAGGCTGTAATAACGCGCCAGCTGATCCTGCGACAGCGAACCGGTTTTCACCTGTGCTAACAGGGGGTCAGCCTCTTTGGTTTTCTGCTGTGAGATCAGCAATTGCGCTTTCAGCAGCAGGGATTCCTGTTGCTGCGTCTCAGAGAGCTGCTGTGGCAACTGGCTCAGTTGCTGGGTCGCCTCAGGATACTTTCCTTCCTTCAACAGGGCGCGGATTGCGAGTAATTGCCAGTCGGTCTTGCTATCATCGCTGCTTTGCTGCGCTTGCTGCAGATAGTAAGCGGAGCTGGCGGTGACTGGCCCCTGAATATTGACGGTTGAGGTTTGCGGCCCCTGACCGCTACATGCGGCTAAAATCAGCCCAGCAAGAATGACAGGCAGAAAGCGTCCTGCTTTATGACGAACGACTTTTGAAGGAAGCATACTGTATCCAGTGATGTTTTTTTCAAGATGCTCAATATTAAATCGGCAATTCGGATGAAACAATGAAACAACTCGATCGGGCAGAGATTTCTGCCAGCACGCTCTACATCGTTCCAACCCCGATTGGTAATTTGGGTGATATCACCCAGCGGGCGCTGACGGTGCTTTCGAGCGTCGATCTGGTCGCTGCGGAAGATACACGTCATACCGGGCTGTTGCTACAACATTTCGCCATCAATGCGCGACTCTTCTCACTTCATGACCACAACGAGCAGCACAAGGCTGAACTGCTGTTAACGAAGCTGCAGGAGGGTCAAAGCATAGCCTTAGTTTCCGATGCTGGCACGCCGCTGATCAACGATCCGGGCTACCATCTGGTGCGTCGCTGCCGTGAAGCGGGTATCCGCGTGGTGCCGCTGCCCGGTGCCTGTGCTGCCATTGCCGCGTTAAGTGCTGCAGGACTGCCATCCGATCGTTTCTGTTACGAAGGGTTTCTGCCCGCTAAAACCAAAGGCCGCTGCGATGCGCTGCGGGCGCTGGTGCAGGAGCCACGCACGCTGATTTTTTATGAATCGACCCACCGTCTGATCGACAGCCTGCAGGATATGGTGAGTGAGCTGGGTGCCGATCGTTACGTGGTGCTGGCGCGCGAGCTCACCAAAACCTGGGAGTCAATTTACGGTGCACCGGTTGGCGAACTGCTGGCCTGGGTGAAAGAAGATGAGAATCGCCGTAAAGGTGAAATGGTGCTGATTGTTGAAGGGCACAAGGTCGATGACGAAGACGCGTTACCGGCCGATGCGCTGCGTACGCTGGCGCTGCTGCAAAAAGAGCTGCCACTGAAGCGCGCGGCTGCGCTGACCGCTGAGATCCACAGCGTGAAGAAAAATGCCCTTTATAAGTATGCGCTGGAGCAGCAAGAGGCGTGACAAACGCCGGCGAATGTCCTATTATCCCGCGCCGAAGCTGACCAGACAGTCGCCGCTTTGTCGTCGTCCTCACTTGTGAGGAGACGGGCAGAGGGGAGGAAAGTCCGGGCTCCATAGGGCAGGGTGCCAGGTAACGCCTGGGAGGCGCAAGCCTACGACCAGTGCAACAGAGAGCAAACCGCCGATGGCCCAGAAATGGGATCAGGTAAGGGTGAAAGGGTGCGGTAAGAGCGCACCGCGCGACTGGCAACAGTTCGTGGCACGGTAAACTCCACCCGGAGCAAGGCCAAATAGGGGTTCACAAGGTACGGCCCGTACTGAACCCGGGTAGGCTGCTTGAGCCAGTGAGCGATTGCTGGCCTAGATGAATGACTGTCCACGACAGAACCCGGCTTAACGGTCAGCTTCGACTTTTTACCAGAAACCCCGCTTCGGCGGGGTTTTTGCTTTATGGGCTATGTGCGGACTGTGATGAATGACTGTCCACGACACATATTCTTATATAAGAGTACGATGGACGATTAGCTTTGAGATCGCGCATGCGCAGGAAACAGGGTCAGATCGGAAAGTCGCTTAAGCCAATCCTTGGCCGCTCGTCCCGCGCGTTTACGCACCTCATCCCTGAGGTGCGTAAACGCGCGGGACGCTTTCCTCTTCTGACCCTGTTCCCTGCGTGTTGAGTTGGTCATTGCGACCAGATTCATTCTGGTGTGAGAACGTCATCAGTCTGAAACCCCGCTTCAGCGGGGTTTTTGCTTTGTGGCGCTAACAACATTTAACCGCGGCCGTGCGGTTCATCCCAGTCAAACGCCGGGCCCAGCGAAATGACGCCGCTCGGGTTGATGGTCTTGTGGCTGCAGTAGTAGTGATGACGGATATGCGGCAGATTGACCGTCTCCGCAATGCCCGGCATCTGATAGATATCACGCAGGAAACCGCTGAGGTTTCTGTAGTCACCGATCCGGTGACGATCGCATTTGAAGTGGGTCACATAGACCGGATCAAAGCGCACCAGCGTGGTCCACAAACGCAGATCCGCTTCGGTCAGCTGATCGCCGGTGAGATAGCGATGCTGGCCCAGAATCTGCTCCAGCCGCGACAGCGAATGAAACAGCGCAGTGACGGCCTCATCGTACGCGGATTGCGACGTGGCGAAGCCCGACTTATAGACGCCGTTATTCACGGTGTCGTAGATCCAGCCATTCAGCTCATCAATCTTTTCACGCAGCGCAACGGGATAGTAGTCACCGGCACGGGCGCCCACCGCATCAAACGCACTATTGAACATGCGGATGATATCTGCCGACTCATTGCTGACGATGGTGTTCTGCTGCTTGTCCCACAATACCGGCACGGTGACACGCCCGCTGTATTGCGGATCGGCGTGCAGATAGAGCTGATAAAGGAACTCGTTCTGGTAGAGCTTATCGCCGGTCGCATCCTGAAAGGTGTCATCGAACGTCCAGCCATTCTCCAGCATCAATGGATGCACCACGGAGACATCGATCATGCTGTCCAGACCTTTCAGCTGGCGCATCAGCAGCGTGCGGTGCGCCCAGGGGCAGGCCAGCGAGACATAAAGATGATAGCGATCGCGCTCAGCGGCAAATCCCGCTTTACCTGCCGGACCGGCGCTGCCATCCGGCGTTACCCAGTTGCGAAAAGCCGACTCTGAACGCTTGAAACGTCCACCGGTAGATTTGGTGTCGTACCAGGTGTCATGCCAGACACCGTCAATTAACTGTCCCATAATGGCTCCAATGCAAACAGGGCGGAGAAATGTCCCCGCCCTGTTAAGTATATGTGGCAATACGCTTTATGTGAGATTAGCGCGTAATCGCCTGTGGTTTTCTTTTGCTGATCAGGCGATCAAGGCTGTATGCACCCGGACCGACCAGACCTAACACCAGGAAACCACCTGCGATAGAGAGGTTCTTCATGAACATCAGCTGGTTTACGCCTTCGGCGAAATTACTGTGAAACAGAAACGCGGTCAGGATGGTGAAGCCGGCAGTGAACAAGGCAGTAAAACGGGTCAGGAAACCAAACAGGATGGCCAGACCGCCGCCAAACTCCAGCAGGATAACCAGCGGCAGCATAAAGCCAGGGACGCCCATCGCTTCCATATATTGCTGAGTACCTGCATAACCGGTGATTTTGCCCCAGCCGGCCGTAATGAACAGGATTGGCATCAGGATACGAGCCACTAATAAACCAACGTCTTCGAATTTTTTCATCATTTACTCCAGCGCTATCAGGGATGCAGGGCAGACTGCCTGCAGGGTTTATGCCCGCTGAAAGCAGTTCTGCATTCATTGGGTTGATAGCTGGAGATGATAATCGCGGCGTGGAAAGGTTGTAAGCGAGATATACTGTCAGTGTTCTTCAGAAATTCTGAAGAAGAAAAGCCGGCCTTTTCAGGACCGGCTTTAAGCAGGATTAACGCGGGGGCATAGCAGACTTGATCATGCGCCAGGTGCTCCAGGCACCGAAGCCCCGCTTCGCCCAGCGCAACAGCTTGCTCGGACTGCGAATGGAGTAAACGGCCAGCGCGCTGCTGCCAATGGCCAGGTAGCGACGTAAGCTGAGGAAAGTAAACCAGCCGCGATCGTAGTGGGCGGTGCCTTCCAGCCAGTCACGCCGCGCAGCGCTTAAATCCAGCCGCTGCTGCTGCACGTGCTTAAGCAGTTCATGGATGCGTTCTTCACGTTCGCGGCGGCTCATCAGCGCTGGTCCTCAAGCAAATTACGGTCTGTTTCCAGCTCTTTGCGCGTGTGGCGCAACAGCGTGGACTGACGTGATTTGTGAAGCGTCCAGAGCCCGAAAATAACCGCCAGCAAAAACAGCGTACCGGTCGTGATGCCAATCGCCATCAGACGATATTGTGCATCGACTGCCCAGATGATCAGGACCATCAGGCTCATCAGACCAAATGCAGTGAACAACATTGTCAGGCCAATCATCAACAGCATCTGTATCAGATTCGCTTTCTCATGCTCCAGTTCCACCACTGCCAGACGAACGCGTGTCTCAACCATGCCAACCAGCGTGGTAACGATACGCTGGCCGATGTTAATGACCCCTTTAGCCGGGCCGTGGTTCTGCTGTGAGTCGGCCATGGTTAGCGACGCGAAATGAGCATGCCGAGTGCGACGCCAATCGCTGCACCGATACCCACACCATGCCATGGATTCTCACGCACGTAGCCTTCGGCTTTCTGCGCCGCTTCGCGCGTAGTCGCTGCGATGCGCTCGCTTGATTCGCCCAGACGCTCCCGTGAGCTGTCCAGCGCATCACGCGCTTTACTGCGAAGTTTATCCAGTTCGCCTTTGGATTTTTCGGTGCTGCTGCTCAGCACTTCTTCCAGGGTGTCGGCAAGGTTTTTCAGTTCAGCACGCAAATGTTCCGATGATGTGTCTTTAGACATAAAATACTCCTTTAACATCAGTTGGTTAATTCCGATTAATAGGGCTCCGCCTGTAACTTTTTCAGCTCCCGGCGCGCTTCATCCAGTTTTTGTTGTCGTTTGGCAATCTTCTCCCTGTCATGGCCCTCTTCACGCTCTTCCCTGAGTGCGTGCTCACGCTCAGCCACTTTCTGCTTCTGAGCATTAATTCTTTCCAGATGGGCGGCTTCCAGCTTTTTATCACTGCAGTCCGCCTGGACTTCGGTCAGTGCGCGCTCCAGTCCGTTAACCCGGCGCTGGTTGTTATGCTTCTGCGCCATCCCGATCTCACGCTGAATATCCTGTTCTTTCTGTTCACAAAGCGATTCTGCTGCCAGCAGTGAACCCGACAGCGAAAGCAGCGCGACGCCCAGTAATACTTGATATTTCATCGGTCCTGAACCTTCCATTGCGACCTGATTTGTCATCACGCGTCAGGCATTATGCCTGCAGGTGCTGAAAATCGACTCTCAGTTAAGCATAGACACCGATAGTAAAAAGTTCAAAGAAGACCGGGAGATAGAGAGCCTTTCAGACCGCCACACCCTGCCACGGCGGTCTGAAAGCAAAGAGAGGGTCAGATTACGCCAGAGAGAGGTGCTGAGCGTGATCGTGCTGGGCGACGATAAAGCCCTGCGGCAGAAGGCGGCGTAATACCTTCTGTGCGGCCAGGCTCTGCTCTTCACTGTCAAAATGGATGATCAGTGCGTCACCCGCAGGCGTGATGCTTTTGATACGGATCCCCTGCGCGCTTAATTGCTGATAGAGATAAAAGCCATCAGGCAGCGTTGCGCCAGCATGAGAAACCCGAATCTGCACCACCGTCTCGTGCTGCATCAGAGGAGGAACCACACAAAGCGCGGTCAGCGCAAGCGCGCCAGCAATCAACCACGGTATCCACCGTTTAGGAATAGCCTGCAGCAGTTTCATTACTCGGCTTTCCCGTTCTGATTCGCCTGACGCTTACGCCATAACACGACCAGCGACCCCACCAGGCCAAAGACCAGTAGCGCCAGTGGCAGCATCATCAGGAAGAACATCATCTCATCTTCATAACGACGGAAAATGGGGGTTTTACCCAGCGCAAAGCCGATAACGGTCAGAATGACCACCCAGAGGAAAGCACTCACCCAGTTAAAGAACTGAAAGCGGGCATTGCTGAGGCCTGATAACCCGGCGATGGTCGGCAGCAGCGTTCGCACAAAGGCGATAAAGCGGCCAATCAACAGGGCAGATAAGCCGTGACGGTGGAACATGCTGTGCGCGCGCAGATGATACTGGGCGGGAAGGTGAGAAAGCCATTTCTGTACCGTAGGCGTATTTCCCAGCCAGCGGCCCTGAATGTAGCTCACCCAACAGCCGAGGCTGGCTCCGGTGGTTAAAACCAGAATCGTTAACGGGAAACTCATGGTGCCTTTGGCAATCAGAACGCCGACCAGAATCAGCAGACTGTCACCCGGCAGAAATGCGGCAGGAAGCAGGCCATTTTCTAAAAACAAAATCATGAACAGCACGCCGTAAATGGCCCATACCAGCGTGGGGTCGGAGAGGGTTTCGTAGTCCTGTTGCCACAGGGCATGCAGCAACGCTTGCAAAATATCCATCAATCATTCCTGAACATCATTGTTAAACATGTCCCACAGGGACTTAAACGCAGACCGGCATTTCGTTATAAATTTTAGGAGCGCAGCCTGGGCGGGGTTTTCCGGATCCTTCCAGAATTGATTGTTAAATCAGCGACTTTATAAAACCCTGTCGCAAAGGGTAATAAAAGGGCGATAACTGTAACAAAAATCGCCTGTCTGAGACAGGAAAACTCTCTGGCGAACAGGAGTTTTACCTTGTGAAACGGCGTGTAAAAAGGAGCTTTACATGACCTGACACTATTGCAGATTAACTGACCATCTCAGGATGTTTTCAGGCACGTTTAGCGGGCGTTATTGGACCCATCAGGCAGGATGACCGGATTTTCACCAAACATGTAACGATCCACGTTAAATTCAAAATCATCCGCCGTCGCGTTAAACAGCATCTGTTTAGTATTTTCCAGATGTTGCCACATCGCCAGTTTGCTGGCGGCGGGATCTTTACGCATCAGCGCTTTAAGAATCTGATCGTGGTCGTCGCACCAGCTGAGAATGCTGCGCTGGTCGATGTGTTCGTGAAGTTTAAGCCAGTAGGGATTGTGCAGACGATGCAGCCACATTTTTTCAACGATAGCGGCTAAGGCACTGTTCTGGGTGGATTGCGCAATACGCACATGAAACTGCATGTCCCACTCGGAGTCGCGGAAGTGATCCTCCTGGCGGGCTTTTTCCTGTATCGCCATCAGATCGATAATGTCCTGACGCGTTACCTGGGTGGCAGCGAATTCCGCCACGTTACTCTCAATCAGCTGGCGCGCCTGAAGTAATTCAAACGGACCAAAGGTGGCAAACTCCAGCTGGCTGCTGGTGGCGGCGATACGATTCTGCTGCTGGCTGGCAATGACGTGAATGCCTGAACCTTTACGGACCTCAACATAGCCTTCCACTTCCAGCATGATGATCGCTTCGCGGACGACGGTGCGGCTCACTTCCATCTCTTCGGCAATAAGGCGCTCAGCAGGCAGTTTGTCACCCACCGGATAGATTCCGGTTTCAATGCGGCTTTTCAGCTCGCTGGCCAGCTGTTGATAGAGTCGACGGGATTCAGTGATGTCCATAGCACAATCCTGGTAGCAGACAGATAAGTTGTTATACCACTTCAGGGCGTGCGAGGAAATGGGCTGACATAAGCCAGCCCGGCAGATTAACTGCGAACAACGCTGGCCTGCGGAATAACCGCTTCACTATTCAGCTCTGAAATCGGTTTATTTTTCAGGACCGTCCAGATAACTACGGCACCCAGCAGATCAAACACCGCCAGTGCGGCAAACAGCGGGCTGAAGCCCAGCGTATCGGCCAGGGCGCCGACAACCAGCGCAAATAGGGTGCTGGCGGTCCAGGCGGCCATGCCGGTTAAGCCGTTAGCTGTCGCAACTTCGTTGCGGCCAAAAACGTCTGACGACAGGGTGATCAGCGCGCCAGAGAGGGCCTGATGCGCAAACCCGCCGACGCACAGCAGACCAATGGCGACGTAAGGACTGGTGAACAGCCCGATGGTGCCCGGCGCTATCATTAACACCGCACCCATTGTCACCACCAGCTTACGGGAGACGATCAGGTTAACGCCGAACCAGCGCTGAAACAGCGGCGGCAGATAGCCACCCAGAATGCAGCCGAAATCCGCAAACAGCATCGGCATCCAGGCGAACATCGCAATCTCTTTCAAATTGAAGCCGTAAACCTTAAACATGAACAGTGGGATCCAGGCGTTAAAGGTTCCCCACGCCGGTTCTGCCAGAAAACGCGGCAGCGCAATGCCCCAGAACTGGCGGTTACGGATAATCTGCAGGGCCGACATTTTGCGGGTGTTGCCGGTCTGATGCTGCGCTTCCTGACCGGAGAGAATATAGTCGCGCTCTTCATCGCTCAGCTTCGTCTGCTGTTTCGGGTGCTTGTAAAACACCAGCCAGCACAGTGCCCAGGTCATGCTCAGCACGCCGGTCATGATAAAGGCCATCTGCCAGCTGTGCGCCACGATCGCCCAGACCACCAGCGGCGGAGCCAGCATCGCCCCGATAGACGAACCGACATTAAAATAACCCACTGCGACGGAACGCTCTTTGGCCGGGAACCACTCACTGCTTGCCTTCAGTCCAGCCGGAATCATCGCTGCTTCAGCCGCACCGACGGCGCCACGTGCCAGAGCCAGGCCGCCCCAGCTGCCTGCCATTGCGGTTGCGGCACAGAATATTGCCCACAACACGGCAAACATGGCATAGCCGACTTTGGTGCCGAGAAGATCCAGCACATAACCTGCCACCGGTTGCATCAGCGTGTAGCAGGCTGAATAGGCCGCAATGATGTAGGAGTATTGCTGCGTGGTGATATGCAGCTCCGACATTAATGTCGGAGCCGCCACGGCGATGGTGTTACGGGTCAGATACCCCAACACTGTGCCGATCGTCACCAGCCCGATCATGTACCAGCGTAACCCTTTGATCTTACGCATCCTCTACCTCTTCCAGTTCTGTATGCGGTCTTGCCGCTGTTGTTATCTGGAGCGGGACAGCACGTGATGCAGCTCTGCTCACGCCCGCTGGTCCTGTCTCAGCAACCCTGTTATGACCTTGCCGTTATCTGAGTCACTAGTGATCTCATGATGGAGCGAGAGCCTAACTTGTTATACAACTTTAAAAGTTGAGAGCCATCACAAAAACCCTTTCTGCACTGTGGGATACTGGAAACGTGCGTAATGACAGCCATTTAGCGCGCTGCGAGCGACAGAGACGTCCATAACGGCAGTCAGGGACCGCCGTTTATGTGAGCAGGATCGCAAATAAATCCGTAACCAACTAAAATTGGTATGATAACTTTGGGCCATCAGTGGTTCAGTTGATGAGGAAGCTTGTATGTCACGTTTCATGACCGAGGATTTTTTACTGGATAGCGAATTCGCCCTTCGTCTCTATCACGACTACGCGAAGGATCAGCCGATTTTCGACTATCACTGCCACTTACCGCCGCAGCAGATTGCCGAAAATTATCGTTTTGCTAACCTTTATGACATCTGGCTGAAGGGCGATCACTACAAATGGCGGGCAATGCGCGCCAACGGTGTGGCTGAAGCGTTCTGTACCGGCAACGCCAGCGATCGTGAAAAATTTGATGCCTGGGCACGCACCGTGCCGCACACCATCGGCAACCCGCTTTATCACTGGACTCACCTGGAATTACGCCGGCCTTTCGGTATTACCGACACGCTGCTTTCTGAGAAAACTGCCGACAGCATCTGGCATCGCTGCAATGAACTGCTGGCGCAGGATAGCTTTACCACGCGCGGCATCATGCAGCAGATGAAGGTGAAGATGGTCGGCACCACCGACGATCCGCTGGATGACCTGCGCCATCACCGCGCACTGGCAGACGATGCCAGCTTCAGCGTCAAGGTGCTGCCGAGCTGGCGTCCGGATAAAGCCTTTAATATCGAAGCCGACACCTTCCTGCCGTGGATCGCGACGCTGGAGCAGCTGACCGACATCAGCGTGCAGCGTTTTGACGATCTGCGCCGCGCCCTGCACCAGCGGCTGGATCACTTTGCGGCTCACGGCTGTAAAGTCTCCGATCACGCGCTGGATGTGGTCTGTTATGCCGAGGCGGATGACGCCACGCTGGATGCAATCCTGGCGTGTCGTCGAAGCGGTGCCGCGCCGAACCCGCAGGAAACGGCCCAGTTTAAAACGGCGGTACTGGTCTGGCTGGGCAGCGAATATGCCCGCCGTGGCTGGGTACAGCAGTACCACATTGGCGCACTGCGCAATACCAACCCGCGCCAGTATCAGCTGCTGGGGCCGGATGTGGGCTTTGACTCCATCAACGACCAGCCGCTGGCGGAACCGCTGGCACGCCTGCTGGGCGCGCAGAATCTCAATAATGCACTGCCGAAAACTATCCTCTACTGCCTGAATCCGCGCGACAACGAAGTGCTGGCCACCATGGCGGGCAATTTCCAGGGCGAAGGTCAGGCGGGCAAAATGCAGTTCGGTTCAGCCTGGTGGTTCAACGATCAGCTGGACGGTATGCAGCGTCAGATGACGCAGCTGGCGCAGATTGGCCTGCTGAGCCGCTTCGTCGGGATGCTCACCGACAGCCGCAGCTTCCTCTCCTACACCCGCCACGAATATTTCCGCCGCTTGCTGTGTCAGATGATTGGCCGCTGGGTAGAGCAGGGGGAAGCACCCGCCGATGAAGCACTATTGGGTCAGATGGTGCAGAACATCTGCTTTAATAACGCCCGCGATTACTTCGGCATCGAGCTGGGAGCCTGATAATGAAAAGGCTAAACCGCCACGACTTTCCCGGTGCAGTCTATCGCGACCGGGTGATCCAGTTTGGCGAAGGCAACTTCCTGCGCGCCTTTATCGACTGGCAGATTGACTGGCTGAATGAACATCAGGGCACCGACGCCGGGATCGTAGTGGTGCGGCCGCGCAACCGTGAAGTCAGCGACAGCCTGAACCAGCAGGATGGTCTCTACACCACGCTGATCCGCGGGTTAAACGATCAGGGCGAACAGGTCAGCGCAACCCGGCTGATCCGCAGCCTGAGTCGTGAAATCCAGCCTTATCAGCAGATTGGCGAGTTTATGGCGCTGGCCCGTAATCCCGATCTGCGTATGGTCTTTTCCAACACCACTGAGGCGGGCATCGCTTTTGTCGGCACGGACCAGCTCACCGATCAGCCTGCCAGTAGCTTCCCGGGCAAACTTACGCAACTGCTGTGGGCGCGCTATTCACACTTCAATGGGGCCAGCGATCGGGGCTGGCTGGTGGTGCCGTGCGAGCTGATTGACCATAACGGCGACGCGTTGCGCGATCTGGTTCTGCGCTACGCCGATCACTGGCATCTGCCATCCGAATTCAAAACCTGGGTTCATCAGCACTGTGCCTTCTACAACACGCTAGTGGACCGCATCGTTACCGGTTTCCCGGCGGAAAGTGAGCAACTGCAACGTGAGCTGGGGTATGAAGATCGCTATCTGGTGGCGGGCGAAGTTTACTATCAGTTTGTGATTCAGGGGCCGTCGGCGCTGTTCAGCGAACTGAAGCTGGCGGCGCTGTCGCCGCAGGTCCGGCATGTGGATGATATTGCACCCTATAAAGCGCAGAAAGTGGCCATCCTCAATGGCGCGCATACCGCGATGGTGCCGGTGGCGTTTCTGGCCGGTATTGAGAGCGTGGGTGAGGCGATGGCCGATCCGGCCATTGCCGGATTTGTCGATAACCTGCTGCGTCACGAAGTGATCCCGACGCTGGATCTGCCTGCTAATGAGCTGCACGCCTTTGCCGATGCGGTTCAGCGCCGTTTCCGCAATCCGTTCATTCGTCATGCGCTGCTGTCGATTGCCCTGAATGGCATGACCAAATTCCGCACCCGTCTCCTGACGCCACTGCTTGCCGCACATCAGCAAACCGGCGAATGGCCGACACACATCACCTTTGCGCTGGCGGCGCTGATTGCTTTCTACCGCGGTGAGTCAGCTGGAAAAAGCTGGCCGTTACAGGATGAGCCGCAGTGGCTACAGCGCTACGCCGACGCCTGGAAAGCGGTTGATGCGGACCAGATGTTACCGCAACAGCTGGTGCATGCTGTGCTCAGCGACGCGCAACACTGGGGCGAAGATTTAACCCGTCAGCCCGGACTGGCTGCGGTTGTTACCCGACACCTGCAAAATATCATCGCTCACGGAATGCGTGAGGCGCTGAGCCAACTGAGATAACGCTATGCAAGATGCAATCAAAATTAATCCCCGCGACAATGTCGCCGTGGCGTTACGTGACCTGGATGCGGGCGCCACGATAGCGCTGCCGCCACTGAGCGTGGCGCTGCAACAGGCCGTGGGACGCGGGCATAAATTTGCCCTGCAGCCTATCGCGCAGGATGAGCTGGTAATCAAATATGGGCTGCCGATTGCCCATGCCACTCAGCCTGTGGCCGCCGGTGCGTTAATCCATTCGCAGAACGCGCGCACTAATCTCAGCGATCTGGATGAGTACGCGTATCAGCCCGATTTTGTGACGCTGCCACCGCAGCCGGGTGACCGGGAGGTACAGATCTACCGTCGCGCTAACGGCGAAGTCGGCATCCGCAATGAGCTGTGGATCCTGCCGACCGTTGGCTGCGTCAACGGGATTTCACGTCAGATCCTGCAGCGCTTCCTGAAAGAGACACAGGAGGCAGAAGGCATTGACGGTGCGTTCCTGTTCAGCCACACCTTCGGCTGCTCGCAGCTGGGGCAGGACCACGAAAACACCCGCACCATGCTGCAGAATATGGTGCGTCATCCCAACGCGGGCGCGGTGCTGGTGATTGGTCTGGGTTGTGAGAACAATCAGGTTGATGCCTTCCGCGATACGCTTGGCGCGTTTGAAAGCGACCGGGTCGAATTTATGGTCTGCCAGCAGCATGACGATGAGGTTGAAGCCGGGCTGGAGCGTCTGCATGCGTTGTATGAAAAAATGCGTCACGACCGGCGCGAGCCGGGCAAACTCAGCGAGCTGAAGTTTGGTCTGGAGTGTGGCGGTTCGGATGGTTTGTCTGGCATCACCGCGAACCCATTGCTGGGGCGTTTCTCGGACCAGATGATCGCCAATGGCGGCACGACCGTGCTGACCGAAGTGCCGGAAATGTTTGGCGCAGAGCGTATTCTGATGAGCCGCTGTCGCGACGAAGAGACCTTCGGCAAAACGGTGGCGATGATCAACGACTTTAAACAGTATTTTATCGATCACCAGCAGCCGATCTACGAGAACCCGTCGCCGGGCAACAAAGCGGGCGGCATTACGACGCTGGAGGAGAAGTCGCTGGGCTGTACGCAGAAAGCGGGGCAAAGCCAGGTGGTCGATGTGCTGAAGTATGGCGAGCGGTTGAAAACGCCGGGGCTGAATCTGCTGAGTGCACCGGGCAATGATGCGGTCGCTACCAGTGCGCTGGCGGGAGCCGGTTGCCACATGGTGCTGTTCAGTACCGGACGCGGCACGCCTTATGGCGGTTTTGTGCCGACAGTGAAGCTGGCCACCAACACGCCGCTGGCGGAGAAGAAGCCGCACTGGATCGACTTTAATGCCGGACGGTTGATCGAGGGGATGAGTATGGACGCAATGCTGGAGGACTTTGTCGACAGCATTGTGGCGATTGCCAGCGGTCAGCCGACCAACAACGAGAAGAACGATTTCCGCGAGCTGGCGATTTTCAAAAGTGGTGTGACGCTATAGTTTGTCAGGCAAACAATGGCGATCCTGATGTTGTTATTACCGTCGGTTAATCCTGTGCCCTTCGTGGGTGGCAGAGTCCGATCGCAAAGTCGCTTAAAGCATCCCTGCTCGCTCGGCCCGCGCCTTCCCTGGCGCGGGACGCTTTGCTCTTCGGACTCTGCCACCCACTCTTTGAGCTTTTGAGCTATCTGAAAGGTTAAGCCCGGCTGGTTTCGCGCTCCGCTTCTGCCTGACAGACCGCGGCGGTAAACAGAATATCGGTTGAGGAGTTCAGCGCGGTTTCCGCTGAATCCTGCAGGACGCCGATAATAAAGCCCACGGCCACCACCTGCATCGCCAGATCATTCGGAATGCCGAACATATTGCAGGCGACCGGGATCAGCAGCAGTGAACCGCCCGCCACGCCCGATGCACCACAGGCACAGAGTGACGCCACCAGACTCAGCAGAATCGCCGTCGGCACATCAATGCTGATCCCCAGCGTATGCACCGCCGCCAGCGTCAGCACGGTAATGGTGATCGATGCACCCGCCATACTGATGGTCGCGCCCAGCGGAATCGACACCGAATAGGTGTCCTCATCCAGAGCCAGACGTTTCGCCAGCGCCATATTCACCGGAATATTGGCGGCAGAACTGCGGGTAAAGAAGGCGGTCACGCCGCTTTCACGCAGGCAGGTGAAGACCAGCGGATAGGGGTTACGACGGATTTTCCAGAAGACCAGCAGCGGGTTCACCACCAGCGCCATCAGCACCATACAGCCCAGCAGCAGCGCCAGCAGATGGGCATATTGCCACAGCGCGCCAAAGCCGGTTGAGGCCAGAATCGACGCCACCAGACCGAAAATACCGACAGGCGCACAGCGGATGACGCAGCGCACCAGCCACGTTACCGCCTCAGAGGCATCATTGAGAAAGGCACGGGTGCTGTCACTGCTGTGACGGAACGCCAGACCCAGGCCAATCGCCCAGACCAGAATGCCGATGTAGTTCGCCTGCATCAGAGCCGTGATCGGATTCGACACCATGCTCATCAGCAGTCCACGTAACACTTCGGTGATGCCGGAAGGGGGAACGATTTCCGTGCTGCCCACCGCCAGCGTCAGCGTCTGCGGGATCAGATGGCTGAAGACCACCGCGACGACCGCCGCGAAGAAGGTGCTCAGCAGATAGAGCATAATAATTGGCCGGATATTGGTTTTCTGGCCTTGCTGGTGGTTGGCGATTGAGGCGATGACCAGCATCAGAACCAGCAATGGCGCGACCGCTTTCAGCGCACTGACAAACAGTTCACCCAGCAGACCGACCGCCAGCGCGGCATCGTGTGAAATCCAGGCGAGCGCCACACCGGCGATCAGCCCAATCATGATTTGCTTCACCAGGCTTCCGGCGAGCAGCGTGCCCAGACGTGCGGAGAGAGTTTTCTGCATAATATTTTCTATATTTTGTCGCGGATGTAGTTTCAGACGCGATGTTTTACATCGGCTAAAACGGTTTGCCCGGCGGAGTATAAGGAAATGACAGGCTGAGAAAAGAGAAAGTTCTGTCGCTGTGGCACAGGTCAGGTTTTTATTATGCTGGATAGTGGAAGTGTGACAGAGAGATGAAATGGCATGACAGGCTGCCACAAAATAAAACAGGGGCATCCGCTGCCCCTGCAGGTAATTATGGTGCGAGCTTTTTCTGGTCTCTTTTGCGGTTAACCCAGGCGTTGATCAGCAGGGTAGACGCCAGAATGGCACCGACTACACCCAGGGAGATACCGACCGGGATATGGTAAAGGTCGACAATCAGCATTTTGAAGCCGATAAACACCAGCACAATCGCCAGGCCATACTTCAGCATCGAGAAACGTTCCGCCACGTTCGCCAGCAGGAAGTACATGGCACGCAGGCCCAGGATAGCGAACAGGTTTGAGGTCAGCACGATGAACGGGTCGGTGGTCACGGCGAAGATCGCCGGGATACTGTCGACGGCAAAGATCACGTCGCTGAGTTCCACCATGATCAGCACCAGCAGCAGTGGGGTCGCAAACAGCACGCCGTTTTTGCGGGTGAAGAACTTCTCGCCGTCGAGATCGTCGGTCATGCGTAAATGTTTACGCAGCCAGCGCACCACGGGCTTGTCGCCCACCGCACCGTCATCCTCTTTCGCCAGCGCCATCTTCACGCCGGTAAACAGCAGGAAGGCACCAAACACATAGAGGATCCAGCTGAACTGCGTGACCAGCCAGCTACCCGCGAAGATCATGATGGTACGCAGTACGATAGCGCCCAATACGCCGTAGATCAGCACGCGGCGCTGCAGATTAGCCGGAATAGAGAAGTAGCTGAACAGCATCAGCCAGACGAAGACGTTATCGACCGCCAGCGCTTTTTCCAGCACGTAACCGGTCAGAAAGGCGAGCGTCTGCGTATTAGCCACTTCACGTCCCGCGCTGCCCTCCAGATACCACCAGAAGGCGGCGCTGAACAACAGTGAGACCGAAACCCAGATCAGCGACCAGACAGCCGCCTGCTTGAAAGACATGGTCTGTGCGCCACGGCGTCCCTGCAACAGCAGGTCGATAGCCAGCATGATCAGCACCACAACCGCAAAGCTGCCCCAGAGTAAAGGCGTACCCACAGTTTGCATATTCGTATCCTGTCTTAAAAAATAAAAAAACGGCTGAAGTCAGAAGACGTCAGCCGCTTATTTTTGTGTAAGCAAACCTCGCCTTCCGGCAAGGTCTCACTTACAACACAGAAATGGATTCCGGGTTGCCTGATGACCGGATGCTTGCGCAACGTAATGACGATCAATCAGCTTACAAGTTACTCCCCTTTGCAGGAGGGTAAGTTACGGTTTAACCGCACAGGAAGCAACTCCTCACAGACATATTTAGAAATATTTACACAGCCGCCCGATCGGCCGGGAAAATCACGCCGGTCTGACGGCGGATTTCAGTCAGCAGCGCGGCGGTAATGCGCGAAACCTCCAGTGCCGGATGGTCCACCTGTCGCTGCTCAACCAGCCGGGCAAAAGCGGCCGCTTCATACAGCATGGTATTGATATGCTGCGGCTGACTTAGCGCCTGCTTTTCCGCACCGCGAGGGATAAAGGTCAGCTGCTGGCACTCCGATAGCTTTTCAATCACCAGCGCGCCCGCCTCACCCTGAATCTCACTGGGCAGGCTGGAATCGCTTACCTTTGAATGCAGAATCGTCACGTCGAAATCGCCGTAGCTCAGCACCACCACACCATGCGCATCAACGCCGCTCGCCAGCAATGTCGCGGTGGCCTGCACACTATCTGGCTCGCCCCACAGCGCCACCGCCGAGGCCAGGCAGTAATACCCGATATCCATCACCGAGCCATTCGACCAGCGCGGATCAAAGGTATTGGGGTTCTCGCCGTTGAGATAGCGCGGATAACGTGAGGAGTACTGGCAGTAATTCAGCAGCGCTTTTCGCAGTTTACCCACGTCAGGCAGCGCCTGCTGCAGCCGCAGGAAATTCGGCAGGCTGGCGGTTTTAAACGCCTCAAACAGCACCACCTGATGCTCACGGGCGCAGGCGATCATCTTCTCTGCTTCGGTCAGATTCGAGGCCAGCGGTTTTTCGCAAATGACATGCTTGCCGTGCGACATAAACAGCAGCGCCTGCTCGCAGTGCAGGGCGTTAGGACTGGCAAGATAGACCGCATCGATCGCCGGGCTGGCGGCCAGGGCGTCCAGTGACGTGAAGGTCTGTTTGCAGGGATAATCGGCGATAAAGGCGTCAGCCTGCTGCTGACTACGTGAATAGACCGCGCAGAGCTTCATTGCCCCGGTTTCATGAGCGGCATCAATAAACTGGCGTGTAATCCAGTTTGTTCCCACAATGGCAAAACGAATCACGTCATCTCTCCGGCAGCGGTAAAGCGGCAGAGTAACATCTCACCGACGCGGTGCAAGCGCGCCGGGCAGGCAGGGATTGATCCTGCGATCCGCATTCCAATACTATGCGGAAGCGAGAATAAACAGGCATCAACCAGGGAGCACAGGTGAAAGCAAGTAAGCACGCATTAAACTGGACCACATTGCTGATTGCCATTCCGGTCGGGTGTGCGGCGTCGCTGGTGACGCTGGCTTTTCGTGGCGTCATTGAACTGATCAACCATCTGCTGTTTGCCCGCAGTGGCGACATTACCGAATCCCTGCATCTCTGGCCGTGGATCTTCTGGCCGCTGCTGGTGGGCGCGGGCGGCGTGCTGGCGGGCTTTTTCCTGCGTTATGCGGTTGCCATTGAGCAGCAGCAGACGGTGAAAACGGATTACCTTGAAGTGATCAACGCCCGGCTCGATGCGGTGCCGACCAAAACCTCACTGTTCCGCGCCTTGTCGTCGATTGCCAGTATCGGGAGCGGTGCGTCGATCGGTAAAGAGGGGCCGATGGTGCAGCTCTCGGCACTGTGCGGCAGCGCGATTGGCCGCCTGTTACCGTCCTCGCTTAACCTGAAAAACAGTGATGTGGTGGCGATGGCGGCCGCGGCGGGCCTCGCGTCGGTCTACCATGCGCCGCTGGCCTCCGCGATTTTCGTCGCGGAGATCGCCTTCGGCATTTCCGCGTTGCAGCGGCTGATCCCCCTGATTATCGCTTCGGCGACGGCGGTGATGACCATGTGGACGCTGGGCTTCCGCAGCGCGCTCTATCCGCTGGCGGAGGCGAGCTTCGCTATGGATCTCAGCAGCCTGCTGATGACGGTGGTGATTGGGCTGAGCGCCGGACTGGCGGGCTGGATGCTGATTAAGTGCATCGCCCGCAGCAAAGTGCTGTTCAGCCGGGTCGCCTCGCTGCCCGTGCGTCTGGGCGTGGGCGGCTTTGCGGTCGGGTTACTGGCGCTGATCTCCACCGATATCCTCGGCAACGGCTATGAAGTCATCGTCAAAGTGATGGCGGGCAACTATCTGCTGCCGGGGCTGCTGCTGTTGCTGGTGCTGAAAACCCTCGCCACCAGCCTGTCGGTAGGATCGAACGCGGTCGGCGGACTCTTTACGCCTTCGCTGCTAATTGGTGCACTGCTTGGCGTCATCATCGCCACGGTGGGTGCGGCGCTGCATCTGCCGCTGGGTAACGTGCTGCTCTATGCCGCGATTGGCATGGCGGCGGTGCTGGCGGCGGTCAGTCAGGCACCGTTGATGGCGATGCTGATGGTGCTGGAGATGACGCTCAACAGCAGCCTGCTGTTCCCGCTGATGATTGCCACCGTGCTGGCTTCAATGGTGGTCTATCGCCTGCAATCGGCCAGTACCTATCCGGTCGTGAGTCATCACTTCAGCCGTTCAGAGGCGAAATATGATTTCGATAACATGCGCATTGCCGAGCTGATTATTCCCGGTGCGGCGTTGCAGCCCGAGGAGTCCGTGGGGCAGGCGCTGGCGGTCAGCTCGCTGAAGCGTGAACGCTATGTTTATGTGATCAACGCTGCGGGTGCCTTCCTCGGCGTGGTCTCGATTCATGAGATTTCGCGCCGGGTGCTGGCGCAGGAGATCACACTCGATTCACCGGTACAGTGCGTGATGGATCAGGACTTCCCGGTGGTGTTTGAGAATCAGAGTATGCGTGAAGGGTGGGAGGCGTTTGCGGCGGTCACGCTGGAGCGACTGCCGGTGCTGAATAATCCTCAGGAGCGACGCTTTCTGGGCGCGCTGACTAAAACCAGCCTGATTCAGAAAGCGCAGGAGTTTCTTTAAGCCGCGTTACCGCGCATCGCCTGGTCAGTCATCCAGAGTCGCGCATCAAATTCGAGCTGGTGATAATCCGGCTCCATATGGCAGCAGAGCTGATAGAACGCCTTGTCGTGATCTTTCTCTTTCAGGTGCGCCAGTTCATGCACCACGATCATCCGCAGAAACGGTTCCGGCGCGAGGCGGAAAAAGGTCGAGATACGAATTTCCGCTTTCGCCTTGAGTTTGCCGCCCTGAATCCGCGAGATGGCGGTGTGCAGCCCGAGTGCGTGCTTCATCACCTTAATCTTGTTATCCCACATCACTTTGCTGATCGGTGGTGCGTTGCGCATATAGCGGTTTTTCAGCGCCTGGGTGTAGTCATAGAGCGCTTTATCACTCATCACGTCGTGCGTGTCGGGATAACGTTCCTGCAGAAACGCACCTAAGCGCTGGTGGGTAATCAGCGTCTGAACCTGCTCAAGCAGAGGGGCAGGATAGCCCTGAAGGTAGATCAGTGAGGACATTAGGGATTCCAGGCGAAAGACAGTATACTGCGCCCCCGTTTTTGGGGCGAAAATCAATCAAAGTGTACCACGCCGGAGAATTCATGAGCCAACTTGAACTGAACGATCGCACACTGATCCTGCATCGCTTCCCGCAGATGCGTGACGAAAGTCCATTACAAGCCTGGGATGCGGCTGATGAATATCTGTTACAGCAGGCGCTGCCGGAAGGACCGGTGCTGGTCTTCAACGACAGTTTCGGGGCATTAACCTGCGCCCTGAGTCCACGCACCGTCTGGCATGTCAGCGACTCCTGGCTCAGCCAGCAGGCCGCCCGTCAGAACCTTTCCTTTAATGGGCTGGATGATAGCGACGTACACTTTGTTGATAGCCTGGCTGAACTGCCAGCGGCTCCCGCGGCGGTGCTGATTAAGATACCGAAAACGCTGGCGCTGCTGGAGCATCAGCTGCGTGCCATTCGCGAAGTGGTCACACCGGATACGGTGATTCTGGCGGCGGCGCGCGCCAAAGAGATCCATAACTCGACTCTGCAGCTGTTCGAACAGATCATCGGTGAAACCAAAACCTCACTGGCGTGGAAAAAAGCGCGTCTGATTTTCAGCCAGTTCAGCAAGCCTGCACTGCGTGAGGCGACGCCGACGCTGGTCTGGCCGCTGGATGGCACCCCTTACCAGATTCACAACTACGCCAACGTCTTCTCACGTTCGTCGCTGGATATCGGCGCACGGCTGTTTGTGCAGCATCTGCCGGAAAACATTGAGGGTGAGATTGTCGATCTGGGCTGTGGCAACGGCGTGGTAGGACTGGTGGCGCTGGAGCAGAATCCGCAGGCCGAAGTGCATTTCCTTGATGAGTCTTATATGGCGGTCGCCTCCAGCAAGCTTAATGTGGAAGTGAACCGTCCTGACGATCTGTCGCGCTGCCAGTTCCTGGTGAACAACGTGCTGAGCGGCTATCCGTCGGATCGGCTGCACGCGGTGCTGTGCAATCCGCCGTTCCATCAGCAGCACGCGGTCACCGATCACCTTGCATGGCAGATGTTCCGCGATGCGAAACGCTGCCTTCAGTATGGCGGCGAGTTGCGCATTGTCGGCAACCGCCACCTCGATTATCACCACAAGCTGAAGAAGCTGTTCGGCAACTGCACGCTGATCGCCTCTAACCAGAAGTTTGTGGTGCTGCGCGCGGTGAAAATGCGCTAGTCAGACCGTTAACGCCAGCTGCGTCGCCTGCGCAATGGCGCGGCGCGCATCCAGCTCCTGCGCTACGTCTGCGCCACCTATAACCGTCACCATCTGTCCCTGTGCACGCAGTGCGGCTTCCAGTTCGCGCTGCGGCTCCTGTCCGGCACAGATAATCACGTTATCCACCGCCAGCAGCAGCATTTCGCCGTTACGCCGCAGATGCAGGCCGCTATCATCAATCGCCAGATACTCTACGCCGCCCCACATCTCCACGCCGCGTGCCTGCAGACTGGCGCGATGGATCCAGCCGGTGGTTTTTGCCAGCCCGGCACCGGGTTTCCCCGTCCGGCGCTGCAGCAGCCAGATTTGCCGTAACGCGGCAGGCGGCTCAGGTTTCACGATGCCGCCGCGCTGCGTCAGGCTGTGGTCGATGCCCCATTCGGCGTAAAACGCCGCCCGATCCTCGTCATGTGAAGGCTGTGACAGATACTCCGCCACATCAAAGCCAATCCCGCCCGCGCCGATAATCGCCACCCGTTTACCCACCGGGCGCTTATCGCGCAGCACCTCAAGATAGCTGAGCACGCAGGGGTGATCGATGCCCGGAATATCGGGCGTGCGCGGCTGGATGCCGGTTGCCAGCACCACTTCATCGGCGTCACACAGCTGATCCGCCGTGACCCGACAGCCGGTTTTAACCGTCACGCCCGCAGCCGCCAGCTGATTGCGGAAATAGCGCAGGGTTTCGCTGAACTCCGATTTGCCGGGGATCTGCCGGGCAATATTGAACTGGCCGCCAATGTCGGGCGCGGCTTCATACAGCGTCACCTGATGACCGCGCTGCGCTGCCTGCAGCGCAAACGCCATCCCGGCGGGACCGGCACCCACTACTGCCAGCCTGCGCGGTGCGGTGCTGGCGATAACCGGCATCAGCGACTCATGGCAGGCGCGTGGATTGACCAGACAGGAGGTGATCTTCCCGGCAAACACCTGGTCGAGGCAGGCCTGGTTACAGGCAATGCAGGTGTTGATGCTGTCCGGTTCGCCGCGCTGCGCTTTGCTGATAAAGGCGGGGTCGGCGAGGAAAGGGCGCGCCATCGAGACCATATCGGCGCAGCCCGACTGCAACAGCTCTTCGGCAACGGCGGGGTGGTTGATGCGATTGGTGGCGATCACCGGCACTGACACATGGGCGCGCAGACGCTGCGTCACCCAGGCAAAGGCCGCGCGTGGCACGCAGGTGGCGATGGTCGGGATGCGCGCTTCGTGCCAGCCAATGCCGGTATTGAACAGCGTGACGCCACACTGCTCCAGCTCGCCCGCCAGCAGCAGCGTCTCCTCCAGCGTGCTGCCTTCTTCGATCAGGTCGAGCATCGACAGCCGGAAGATGATGATAAAGGCGTCGCCGGTTGCGGCGCGAACCGCGCGGGTAATCGCCAGCGCGAACTGCATCCGCTGGCGGAAGTTGCCGCCCCAGCGGTCGGTTCGCTGATTGGTGTGCTTCACCAGAAACTGATTAATCAGGTAGCCTTCGGAACCCATAATTTCCACGCCATCATAGCCCGCCTGCTGGGCCAGCCGGGCGCAGCGGGCGAAGTCATCAATGGTCTGTTCAATCGCCGCCTCGCTCATCGCCTGAGGCGTGAACGGGTTAATCGGTGCCTGACGTGCCGAAGGCGCAACCAGATCGGGCTGATAGCTGTAACGGCCGGTATGCAGGATCTGCAGGGCGATTTTGCCCTGATGCTGATGCACCGCTTGCGTGATCTGCCGATGCCAGCTGCACTGCGCCTCGTCGGTGAGCATCGCGCCATGCGCGGTGGTGACACCCTGCGCATTGGGCGCAATGCCGCCGGTGACGATCAGCGCAACGCCTTCACGCGCCCGCTCGCCATAGAACGCCGCCAGCCGGGCTGCGCCATCCGGATGCTCTTCCAGACCGGTGTGCATCGACCCCATCAGAAAGCGGTTTTTCAATTGGGTAAAGCCAAGGTCCAGCGGCGTAAACAGCGCAGGATAATCAGGATTGACGGACATTGTAGTCACTCACAGTTAAGTGGTCGGATGAGTTCACTCTAGCCACTTCTGCGTTAAAAAAAAGTGAAAGAATGTCAGGGTGTGAGTGAAATCATAAACATCGGTGGGGAAGTGCTGATGAGCGGGAGCAGGGAGGTTGTGTGTTACGCAGCACCGCCATCTCCTGCATCGCTTTTGATGTTCAGCCCGGTTAACCGGCTCTGAAACCGCTAACGCCGCCGGATCCACGAATAGCGTGAGCGATAGCCGCTGCCATGGTGAGTATTAAAGCGGTAGCTTGATCCGCTCTCCGCCATGCAGTAGGTGCAGACATTCACGTTATCGATCTGCGCGGCCGGCACACCCGCGTTCACCAGCAACTGCGTCGCCAGCGCAGGCAAATCGAACCAGACGCCCTGCTGGTGGGCAGAGGCCTGAGTACGCTGCGCCAGCGGGTTGACCGGCTGGTTCCGGTGCCAGCGCAGCCCGCTGGCAAACGCCGGGTTCTGCGCTATCTCCGCCAGTTGCGGTTCAGCCAGTTCATAGCAGCAGGGCCCCATCGCCGGGCCGATGGCCACCACCAGATCCTGCGGCTCACAGCCCAGCTCGCCCAGTTTTTCCACGGCGCGGGTCAGCACGCCCGCCAGCGTGCCCTTAAGTCCGGCATGAACTGCCGCCACGATCCGTTGCTGGCGACCGGCGAACAGCACCGGCAGGCAGTCAGCGGTATAAACCGCCACCGGGCGCGTCCCGCTGCCGATCACGCCATCCGATTCGCAGCTTTTCGGCGGGATGTTCTCAATGTCGGTGACCACGGTCGCGCTGTGGCGCTGATGTCCCCAGGCGGCATCGGCGGGAGGCGGCTCACCGGCGGGCTGAAACGCATAATCGAGCCACTCCAGCGAATCGAGCAACGGCGAGCGCGGAATCACGGCCATAAGAATCTCCTGTTATAACAGCGTGCGTTGGGCTGCCCACAGCTTACGTTAACTGCTACATTTTTGAAGCTTCTCCTCAGACCTTTCTCACCTTAAGGATGAAATGATGAAAACCTCCGCAAAACTCGCTGCATCCGGACTGGTCGCGCTGCTGCTGACCGGCTGCACCTCGTCGACACATCAGACCGCGCAACAGCAACTCGGCCAGCAATCGGTGCTGGCGCTGAACTGGTTCCAGCAGTCTGGTGAATATCAGGCACTGACCTGGCAGGCGTTTAACACCGCGCGCATGGCGTTTGATCAGGCACCGTCGCTGGCCGGCAAACCCAAAGCGGTGATTGTCGATCTGGATGAAACCATGCTGGATAACAGCGCCTACAGTGCATGGCAGGCGAAGAATGGCCAGCCGTTCAGCAGCAAAACCTGGTCAGCCTGGACGCAGGCGCGTCAGGCGAAAGCGGTGCCGGGTGCAGTAGAGTTCGCACGTCATGTGACAGAGAATGGCGGTACGCTGTTCTATGTGTCGAACCGCGATCAGAAAGATTACGCCGCCACGGTCGCCAATATGCAGCAGCTCGGCTTCCCTGACGTCAGCGATAAAACGGTACGTCTGAATACCGACAGCTCCAACAAGCAGGCGCGTTTCGATGCCATCAAAAACGCGGGCTACAACGTGGTGCTCTATGTCGGCGACAACCTCAACGATTTCGGTGGCTCGACCTGGCATAAGGGTAATCAGACGCGTCGCGACTTTGTGAATCTTAACCACCAGCAGTTTGGTACGCAGTTCATCGTGCTGCCGAATCCGCTTTACGGCGACTGGGAGAGCGGAATGGCGGAAAACTACAATAAACTGACACCGGAACAGCAGCTGTCGGTGAGGGAATCACGGCTGCAGACCTGGAACGGTAAATAATTCGTCAAGAAAAAGAGCCTGCCCGTTCAGGCTCTGTTCAGAAATGGCCCTGATTTACTTACTGCCGTCACTATTCTGCTGCAAATCAAATTAATCATCTCTTGCTTCATTCTTCTCTTATTACAGGCATATTTAACTGGATGTCAGCAATTAAGCCGGTGGATTGTGCTAATAGTTAATTTTTTAATTAAGAGTATTCCTGGTAAAAAGCACACCGGTTGGTATGGCAGTGCATATCCCCTTATTTATTAATTGTATTTATTTGTCAGCGGTGACTTTAGTTTATTTTTACTTCTTTTTTAGCTAATTGATTTTAATGGCTTAATGAGGCGATTGGTTTATCTAACCTCATTTCTGCTGCTGAATTAAATTTACTTAAGCCTGACCTTTACTGACCGTTGACTGACAAAAACCGCGTTGTTAAATCGCTGTGAAATATTGCGCGTGCATTGAAATTGGTTAGCGTCTATAACCTTTTTCTGTGACTCAGTTCTTATTAACCTGGCGGCTCACGCTTTATTTGTGAGCCGATACACTTTGTGGTTAGCCAGGATGCGACATCCCGGTAGTAGAGAGAAGATGATTGTGACGACACTTAAACCCTTATTAGCGAAAAATCGCAGTTGGGCATTACAGCGCCGCCAGCGTAATCCGGATTATTTTAATAAATTCCTTCATCAGCAAAAGCCGCACTCACTCTGGATTGGCTGTTCTGACAGTCGCGTTCCGGCAGAAGTCTTAACCGGCTCCCATCCTGGCGAACTCTTTGTGCATCGCAATATCGCCAACATGGTGATCGAGGACGATGACAATTTACTGAGCGTGCTGCAATACGCACTCTTCTTTCTCGGCGTTAAACGCATTGTATTAAGCGGTCACTATGGCTGCGGCGGTGTAGAAGCCGCGCAGAATCTGCCAGGCAGCGTGCTGGAGGGGCAGGAGAGTGCGCTGGCGAGACGCATCCAGACCCTGCGTGATGATATTCAGCATGGCCTGGCAGAAATTCCCCTCTCAGACGCGGCGCCGGGCGAACAGCTCGATCGGCTGGTTGAGGCCAATGTTAAGGCGCAATTCGCCAGACTGGTGAAATCTGAACCGGTCCGGCAAATCTGGCAATCGGGCCAGGAACTGGAGGTGTTTGGTTGTGTTTACGACCTGCGCTCCGGCCATCTCAAAGAGCTGATTCATCAATCTGCAGAGGAGCCTTCATTATGAACCTCGATACCCTGCGTCGCGATATTCCTGCGGGTCTGGTGGTTTTCCTGGTCGCCTTACCGCTCTGCCTTGGCATCGCACAGGCCAGCGGATTACCCCCGTTTGCCGGTCTGCTGACCGGCGTGATTGGCGGTCTGGTGGTGACGTCGCTGAGCCCATCCCGGTTTGCCGTCAGTGGCCCGGCGGCGGGTCTGGTCACCATCGTCGTCGCCTCAATGGCCTCACTGGGCAGCTTCTCCGCCTTTCTCACCGCGCTGATTATTGCCGGGGCACTGCAATGCGTGTTTGGTTTGCTGCGCGCCGGACGGTTTATTTCGCTGGTGCCAGGTAGCGTCATCAAAGGGATGCTGGCGGCGATTGGCCTGCTGCTGATTATGCAGCAGATCCCGGTAGCGCTGGGTGCCGCTGGTGATGCAGAACTGGTGTCACTGGTGACCGGCCAGATGACCTTCTCGCTGCCCGCAATCCTGGTAGCGGGTGTCGGCCTGGCCATTTTATGTCTCTGGACGACCGCGCCGGTGAAACGGATCAAAGCGCTCGCCTGGATCCCCGGCCCGCTGATTGCGGTGCTGATCGGTTGCCTGGCTACCGTGGTGGGAGGACGACTTTTTCCTGAGATGACCCAGGGACTGGCGCGCATTTCGCTGCCCGCTTTTGACAGCGTCTCTGCGCTGGTGGCTGAGCTGGAAACGCCCGACTGGATGGCCTGGCAGAATCCACAGGTCTGGGTAGTGGCTGTGACGCTGGCACTGGTCGCCAGTCTGGAGACCCTGCTGAGTCAGGAGGCGCTGAAAAAACTGCGTCCTCAGACGCCCGCGCCATCGCCCAACAAAGAGATGTTCGCGCAGGGTATCGGTAATCTGGCGGCCGGTTTTCTGGGTGCGATGCCGATAACGGCAGTGATTGTGCGCAGCTCGGTCAACGTCAGTGCGGGCGCGCAGACGAAGCTCTCGATCTTCATTCACGGCGTGCTGCTGCTGATTTGCGGCATGTGGTTCAGTGAGATGCTGAATGCTATCCCGCTGGCCAGCCTGGCTGCCGTGCTGCTCTATACGGGTTATAAGCTGGCGACACCTAAACTGTTTGTTGAGCAGTTCCGGATGGGGGCACAGCAGTATGTGCCGTTTCTGGCCACCATCGTCGGCATTATCACGCTGGGTATGCTGGTTGGTATTGGCATCGGCATCGCCACGCAAATCCTCTACAGCATCTATAAGAGCCATCGCAACGCGCTGCAGCTTACCCGCTATGACGACCACTACGTGCTGCGTTTCCAGCAGAACCTGACCTTTATGCACAATCCAAAGCTGCAGGGATTGCTGGATGAGATCCCGGAGAATAGCGTCGTCATTGTTGATAACGATAATGCGGAGTATATCGATCCGGACGTTAAAGCGGTGCTGAAAGATTTTGGTGATAACGCCGACAAACGTGGCATCCGCCTGAGTCAGTGGCCGGTCGCGGTAAAATAGCGCTTAGCGCAACGGTAAAGTCGTTTAAAAGGCAAAAATCGGATATCTCGGATATCCGATTTTTTTATTTGCGAGGCATAATAAGTTCCCAATTTCTGCTGTCATCTGATGGGTTTAACCTCTGCAGGATAACTTTCCTGAATCATCCTACGAAATGAGGTTTTATCGCCGGATGACATTGAGGATATTCAGGATTTAATCATTCTGACACCACGCGCCTGTTCAGGCTGGCGTGGACAGCCAGCCTCTCTGCGACAAGGTCCGGATGTATGCGCATACAGCTGTTTGAAGAGCACAACGCTAAGAAGAACGCATTTTTGCTGTTTTTGATCACGCTGCTGTTTTGCTTTATCGGCGGACACCTGCGTTTCCCCCAGGAGCTGTCTCTGTTCTGGCCGGTCAACGCGATCGTCACTGGCGTTATCGTCCGTAATCCTTTTCTGCATCAGACCCGCTCTTACCTGGCCATCTTTGCCGCGATGGTGTTTAACGACACCGTATTTTCCGGCTGGGCGCTCTCTGCATTTACCCTCAACCTGGCGAATCTTCTGTTTGTGCTGGTGGCCGCCACGCTGCTGGTAAAGCATCTTCAGCACGACTCCGGCAGTGAGCGTATTACCAGTGTGCTGCGTATTTTTCCGGCCTGTCTGCTGGCCGCGCTGGCCTGTGCCAGCTGGGGAGCGCTGGCACAGCAGGCTGATTTTAATGCCGGACTGGCGGTGGCATGGGGTGACTGGTTCAGCGAGCAGTTCTCAACCGGGCTGATGCTGCTGCCCTTTTTGCTGACGCGCGACTGGTCGTCGCTGTCGCCCCGCCAGTTTCTGCAGATCCGCAAGCTGGCACCGGTCATCGCTGTGATGGTTTCGCTGATGATCGGCGCAATGATGGGCGGCGCAGGCAGCCTGACGCTGCCGGTTCCGGCGCTGGTCTGGTGCGCCATTGTGTTGCCGATGCCGCTGACCAGCCTGGTGATCCTGCTGACCGGCATTACCGAAATCATTCTGGTCTCTCATGGTGTGATGAACATTCAGGGTGACGATAATCTGTTGCCGATTAGCCATCTGACCTCTGCGCGTCTGGGTGTGGCAACCATCGCGATCAGTCCGCTGATCGTGGCTGCAAGCATGGATGCAATCCGCCAGCTTAATCAGCGTCTGGCGCTGCGCGCGAATTACGATTTCCTGACCCGCCTGCTGTCACGTTCCGGTTTATATGAAAGCCTGCGTGCGGAGCCGATTTTCCCGGACCGTAAAGTGGGCGTGATCCTGCTGGATGTCGATTACTTCAAAGCTATCAATGACAATTTTGGTCACGATGCAGGCGACAGCGTGCTGGAAGAGATCGCCCGCCGGATGCAGCGGGTAGTGGGTAAAGCGGGGCGCATCTGTCGCTTTGGTGGAGAAGAGTTTGTGGTGGTGCTGTTCGACCAGAACGCGGAAAAGCTCTATTTTCTGGCGGAGGCAATCCGGCAGAGGATGGCGAAAGAGAAGTTCTGGCTGCAGGGCAGCACGGCCACGGTGACCGTCAGCCTGGGGCTGGCCCATGGCAGTGCCGATGAGGCGACGGAGTGGCATCGCGTGATCAACCGGCTGATCTCCGCGGCGGATAAAAATCTCTATCTGTCGAAGCGCAATGGCCGTAATCAGACTTCGCCGGTTAACTACCGCACGATTACCAGCGACGTGGCATAACGCCACGTCGCCGGGTTCGGTCAGCTGACGCTGCTTTTCAGGGTGCTGGCCTGCTGGTGGCGTTCAATCGCCAGGTCGATCAGACGGCTGATCAAATCCTGATAACTGAGTCCGGCCGCCTGCCACAGTTTCGGATACATGCTGATATTGGTGAAGCCGGGCAGGGTATTCACTTCATTGACGATAATCTCGCCGTCATCGGTCAGGAATACATCGACGCGCGCCATGCCAAAGCACTCCAGCGCGGAGAAGGCTTTGATGGCAACGTCACGGATTGCATCGCTGGTTTCCGCTGCAATAGCCGCCGGAACCACCGTCTGCGCACCGCTTTCAGAGATATATTTGGTGTCATAAGAGTAGAAGGCGTCATGCACCACCACTTCGCCGCACGGGCTGGCTTCCGGCGCATCGTTGCCCAGCACCGCGCACTCAATCTCCCGGCCTTTGATACCCTGCTCAATCAGCACTTTGCGGTCAAAGGAGAAGGCCAGCGCCAGCGCAGCATCAAATTCTTCAATGCTATCCACTTTGCTGACGCCAACTGATGAACCCTGGTTGGCAGGTTTGATAAACAGCGGCAGGCCAAAGCGGGCAATGACTGCCTCTGCGTCCAGGCGGGCGCGTTGTGCCTGGGTGACGCTCAGCCATGGCGCGACGTTGAGACCGGCATCGCGTAGCAGGCGTTTGGTAAAATCTTTATCCATGCTGACCGCAGAACCCAGCACGTCAGAGCCGACAAACGGTAATGATGCCATGCGCAGCAGGCCCTGTAGGGAGCCATCTTCACCCAGCGTACCGTGCACGATAGGGAAGATAACGTCGATCTGCGACAGCGGATGGGCGTTGTGGCGGGTGATGATCTGCTGCTGCGAGTTACCCGGCACCAGCGCCACATCTTCAGCGGCGTGATTCAGCGCGATCAGCGCCGGGTTTTCAGCGTTCAGTAAGAAGTTCGACGCATCATTCAGACGCCAGTGTCCCTGTTTATCGATGCCCAGCAACACCACGTCAAACCTGGTTTTGTCGATCGCCTCAAGAATATTTTTGGCCGACTGCAACGACACCTCATGCTCAGCCGATTTGCCGCCAAACACGATCCCTACCCGCAACTTTGTCATCTGTTTTGCCCACTGAAAAAATCAAAACCACAAGATAGCATGGGGTTTGCGCGGGGGAATAGGGTGGGGGAGGGAATTGTGGGGGCGGAGGAATGGCTTTGCGATTCTGTCGGAGATAGAGGGTTAAGGCGACACTCCGGCACCGGTTGAGAGGGCTGAAGTGGTGGAGCAGGAGTGTGAACCTGACTGGCGGTCTGTAAACGCTGGTAAAACTGCTATTTTCGCAGCGCTACAGAAAATGGCTTAGTGAGGTTGAACGCATTTACCCTAATCGAGCGATACGCGAGCTGGCATCGTCTATATGGCGGCGTAATGTCTCAAGGCAAGGCGCGAAACGGGCAGAAAAGCGATCGCAACGGCAGGCTAAAGCATAGAATTTCTCCGCAAGTTCCAGCGCTTCCAGCCAGATATCTCCACTGATTACATCCGACAGTGATGCTGGCCTGAGCTCATTCACGATTGCGCCACCTGCTCTGGGAGCGAACCCCATAGGCAGAACGTCGTAGGCTGGCGCAAGGAAATAGGGGCGGCCGTGACTACTGATGAACGACAGATTTCCGTGGTGCATGTCGGTGTTACCAATTAGCATCCCGAATCCCCAGAGCCGGGCAGTACTGGCGGCAGCCTCAGGATGAACATGCCCCTGCCCGACAAGTTTATTAACCAGAACCGGCCAGATGGCACTGGCATTACCCACAAATTCAGCATCAAGTGCCCTAAGCGAGAAAATGCCGATACGACCCAAAAGTCCAGTGCGATCAAATCGGGGGATTTCGAGGAAGCGTTGACCGTTGAAATCAAATACCTCTGTCTTCACACCCAACACATCTAGTGCAAGATGTTCGGCCAGCAGAAGGTCGCGCCAGCGTTCGCTGACCGGGTTATTGTCCGTGGCCGAGAATTTAACCAGTACATGCCCTTGATCCGTAAAGGTACAGAATTTTGGCTGTTCACCACCTGCAGACGATCCGGGCGCTTCACCGGCTCCAGCCGCCAGAGCCAGTGCCGGAAATGTTGTAGCGCGCTCAACCGGAACGGGCTCTGACATCTGCAGGAATCGATCCCGTGCCTGCTCACCTATCAGCAGGTTTCCGATAGCATCATGGCCCTGTGCCAGCAGTGCCCTGACCACTTCAGAGTCGGTCCATTGCTCTGGATTCGCTGGTAAGCCTAATCCAGCGGCATACGTCGATGCATAGGCTCGTCCGAGATACCCCTGTGGCCGCATGTCGAACAGCCACCACGGCAGTCCGTCACTGTGGAGACTGACTTTGTCGTTCTGCTGCATGACAAATCCGTCCGGGCGGACCGGAATCAACTCACCAAGTGGTTTAACGCTGCCCTCATCGCTGATGCGATAGATAGGTGCAGAATTGAATCCACGCCAGGCATCACGTAAAGCGTATTGAATAGATGGACCTGCACCGATTCGGATAATTTGATCGCCAAGATTATTTAATGCACGAGATAGCGTAGGCTGGCTAATGCCTAATTTTTCAATAAGCTGCCTTGCGGTCATTGGGCCGTGGTTGAGTAACTGGCGTATCGTTTCGGAGCGATCAGGCATGATTTGAATGGCTTTATGAATAGATTAATGAATAGGTATTTTAGCAAAGAAAGGGGGGACGATCACTCTTTGTTGGGTATGGATAAGCATCCCTATCACATAGAGGTCTCAGTGAGTTTATGCTGATGAAGGAGGATTACCTGAAGTTGGAAGCGTGAAGGTTAGAAGTGTTCAGATATGCACTTCAAAGAAGCATGAAACTGCATTGTCTATCATGTCCCAGAGTCGTTATTGCGCACCATAAATCTGAATCCAACCTGTCGCCTGCATTTCCTGGAAAACAAAAAGGACCTAGGCTGTTAACGTAAGTCCTTAAAATTTGGTGGCCCCTGCTGGGCTTGAACCAGCGACCAAGCGATTATGAGTCGCCTGCTCTAACCACTGAGCTAAGGGGCCAGCGGAGCGGGGATTATAAAGTATCTCTTCAGGGCAATCCAGCACTCAGCCACCGGTTGCTGAAATAAGCAGCAGTGATTTACCTGCTGATTTCTATAACAAATCTGGCAACGTCTGAAGCTGCAGTCGCAAAACGGCACGGACAATGCTTCTCCGTGCCGTAAACGAAACCGCACTTCAGCCGCGATAAGTTAACGCTGGCTTAGTTCTGACGATAGCGGGATGCCGATTTGTCCCGTGAAAGGTGAGGAACCATTACACCACGCGCCCGATCGTAATCGTGCCACATCTGAAGATCTTCCAGTGCCGGAATAGTTACCGCCTCTTTGCTGTCGAGACCGGCAAGCGCAGCATCTACCATCTCATCCACGTCCATCAGCATCTCAGCCGGGATTTCATTGATCGACTGACCGGCACGGTCAAAGATTTCGGTGCGCGTCGCGCCGGGTAGTACGGCCTGTACCTGCACGCCGCTCTCTGCAAGTTCTCGCTGCAGGGCGCGCGTCAGAGTCAGCACGTAAGATTTAGTGGCGTTATAGGCGCCATTGAACATCTCGTGCATTAGCGACAGCACCGAAGCGATATTGATAATGATGCCATGACCGCGAGCTTTGAATGCCCGGCCCGCCGCCTGTGCCAGTCGGGTTGGCGCCAGAATATTTAACGCCAGCATGCTATTGATGCGTGTGATGTCTGCCTCCAGAAACTCGCCTTCCACGCTCATGCCAGCGTTGTTCAGCAGCAGCGTAATCTCTGGGTTGTTCGCCAGCGCCGACTCCACGCGCTTCAGGTCCTGCTCCTCCGTTAAGTCAGCCTTCATGACGGTCACCCGGATAGCGTGCTGTTGTGCAAGGGTGTCAGCCAGGGTGGAAAGTCGTGCCTGATCCCGGGCGACCAGGATCAGATCATAACCGCGTGCCGCCAGTCGTTTTGCATAAGTCGCGCCAATACCGCTGGATGCGCCGGTGATTAATGCTGTGCCTGATTGTGACATCTTTTCTTCCTCGTATGATGATCGTCATAGTGGCTATAAATATGACGATCATCATATCGGCAGTCAAGCTGGAATATGATGACCGTAATAATTACTATAATAGCCAGAAGCTACCGGGCAGAAACCGAAGGAAATAAGATGGAGAAGCAGAGCAGCAAAGCACAGACGCGGCAGCGTATTCTTGATGAGGCGGCGCGTGTGATGCGTGAAACCGGCACCGAAGGGATCGGTGTAGCGGCACTGATGAAGCGGGTCGGTCTGACGCATGGCGGTTTTTATGCGCATTTTGCGTCACGTGAGGAGCTGGTTGAGGAGGTGCTGAAACATATGTTCGCTGAAGCCGATACCTTTAAGCCCGCTCAGTCCGTGAGCCAGCCAGCGCAGCAGCTGGCAGACTTTATTGATAGCTATCTTTCCGAGGCGCATCGCAATGCACCGGCGCAGGGCTGTCCGCTGGCAGCGCTGGTGAGCGAAGTGGCGCATCTTCCCCAACCGACGCGACAGATCTTCGCTCAGGGCTTCAGTACGATGCATGCCAGTCTGACGCAGTTGCTGAGTGAGCTGGGGTGGGCAGAAGCGGATGCGCTGGCTTCAAGCATGATGGCAGAGATGATTGGCGCGCTGGCGCTGGCGCGAGCCTGTCCGGATGCGGAGCAGGCCAGCCTGCTGCTGCAACGCAGTCGTGCAGCGCTGAAGCAGCGCACGCTGGAGGTCGCAGCATGAGTGAACACGCCATTCGCGACATTATCAGTTCCGGTCTTGATGTACTGTTCTGCGGCATTAACCCAGGCCAGTCAACGGCCCATCAGGGGTTCCACTTTGCACATCCCGGTAATCGCTTCTGGAAGGTAATCTATCTGGCGGGATTTACCCGGGAACAGCTGAAACCCGAAGAGGAGCAGCGCCTGACGGAAACCGGCTGCGGTATCACGATGCTGGTTGAGCGACCCACGGTGCAGGCGAGTGAATTAGCGCCTGATGAGCTGCGGGATGGCGGCAAACGGCTGATGGAAAAGGTGCTGGACTATCAGCCGGCAGCGCTGGCGATTCTGGGTAAGGATGCGTTTCGTCGCGCCTTTAAGCAGAGCAAAGTCGAATGGGGCAAACAGCCGATCTGTATGGGGAAAACGCAGGTGTGGGTGTTGCCGAATCCCAGCGGACTGAATCGCGCATCACTGGACGAAATGGTTGAGGCGTATCGTCAGCTCTGGCTGGAACTGCATCCGGAGAGCAACTGAATCTGCGAAGGGCAGGGGAGAGGTGCTAACAGGCAGGCATAAAAAACCCCGGCGAACCGGGGTTTTTGTCGGACTTAATCGTCGAGGAAGCTACGCAGCACTTCCGAACGGCTCGGATGGCGCAGTTTACGCAGGGCTTTTGCTTCAATCTGACGAATACGCTCACGCGTAACGTCAAACTGTTTGCCTACTTCTTCCAGCGTATGGTCCGTGTTCATATCGATACCGAAACGCATGCGCAGTACTTTCGCTTCACGCGCGGTCAGGCCAGCCAGCACGTCATGGGTGGCAGAACGCAGGCTCTCTGAGGTAGCAGAATCCAGCGGCAGCTCCAGCGTGGTGTCTTCGATAAAATCGCCCAGATGTGAATCTTCATCATCACCAATCGGCGTCTCCATTGAGATCGGCTCTTTAGCGATTTTCAGCACCTTGCGGATTTTATCTTCCGGCATCAGCATACGCTCAGCCAGCTCTTCCGGCGTCGGTTCGCGGCCCATCTCCTGCAGCATCTGGCGCGAAATACGGTTGAGCTTGTTGATGGTCTCAATCATATGCACCGGAATACGGATGGTACGCGCCTGGTCAGCGATAGAACGGGTGATAGCCTGACGGATCCACCAGGTCGCATAGGTCGAGAACTTGTAACCACGGCGATATTCAAACTTATCTACCGCTTTCATCAGGCCGATGTTACCTTCCTGAATCAGGTCGAGGAACTGCAGACCGCGGTTGGTATATTTCTTGGCAATCGAAATAACCAGACGCAGGTTCGCTTCCACCATCTCTTTCTTGGCGCGACGGGCCTTAGCTTCACCGATCGACATGCGACGGTTAATGTCTTTAACCTGCTCAATAGTCAGGCCGGTCTCTTCTTCAACCTGTGCCAGTTTCTGCAGGGAACGCATTACGTCATCCTGCACTTCCAGCAGCTTCTCAGACCACGGCTTGTTCATTGCCAGTGCGGCTTTGAACCAGCTTTCGTTGGTTTCGTTGCCGGTAAACAGCGTGATGAAGTTTTTCTTCGGCATTTTGCACAGCTCAATACAGAGCTTCATGATCAGACGTTCCTGAGTACGGACACGTTCCATCATGGTGCGCATGCTGCCTACCAGGTAATCGAACTGCTTCGGTACCAGGCGGAACTGCTTGAAGACGTCGGAGAGGTTCTGGATTTCGGCAACGGCAGCAGCATGACTGCGACCTTTGCTTTTAATCACGTCGCGGGTAGTTTCATACTGCTTACGCAGGTCAGAAAACTTCTCGCGCGCCAGTTCCGGGTCGATAGAGTTATCGTCGTCGGAGCTGTCATCATCCTCTTCATCTTCTTCATCGTCGTCGTTACGATCGGCTTCAGAAAGTTCAGAACCCACGTGCGTTGCCGTCGGGGCCAGATCTTCTTCTGCGTTAGGATCGACGAAACCCGTGATCAGATCGGAGAGGCGTGATTCACCTGCTTCAACTTTGTCGTATTGATCCAGAAGATAAGTAATCGCTTCAGGGTATTCGGCTACAGAACACTGAACCTGGTTGATACCGTCTTCAATACGCTTAGCGATGTCGATTTCGCCTTCGCGTGTCAGCAGTTCAACGGTACCCATTTCACGCATATACATGCGAACCGGGTCAGTGGTGCGCCCGATTTCAGATTCAACGCTGGATAACACCTGAGCGGCAGCTTCCGCGGCATCTTCGTCAGTATCGGAGCTGTTTTCATTCAGCATCAGATCGTCGGCATCCGGGGCTTCTTCAACCACCTGAATACCCATGTCGTTAATCATCTGGATGATGTCTTCGATCTGATCTGAGTCGACGATATCTTCCGGCAGATGGTCATTGACCTCAGCATAGGTCAGATAGCCTTGCTCCTTACCACGGGTGACAAGAAGCTTGAGCTGTGACTGCGGGTTTTGCTCCATAAGACGGTATCCACACTTCTGTTAAATTAGATTGGTGTCGGTCGGCAGCGCGCCAACAATAGCAGTGAAGGCGTTTAATTCTTGCCGCTGCCTTCGTCGCGGCGTGGGCTTTGCCCAACAGTAATCGGCACTTAAGCCGCTTGTATAAATTTTGGTGGTACAGGCCTGGCTTACTCGCCATTCTGCTTCCCGGCAGTGCTCGCTCTCCTCACGTACTTCAGTACGCTCCGGGAACTGTGCGCTGGCGGTAACCAGACTGGCTTCGCCGCCGACGGCCCTTAATTCCTGTGCTCATGGCCTGGCTTACTCGCCATTCTGCTTCCCGGCAATGCTCGCTCTCCTCACGTACTTCAGTACGCTCCGGGAACTGTGCGCTGGCGGTAAACAGACTGGCTTAACGCTCCCAGCCTTAAAACAGCCACGCCGCCCTTCGTCAGAACGGGCAGCGTGCTAAATTATTTCCTGGCAAACGCCTGACTGAGTGTCCAGAGTTCACGGCGCTCATCGGCGCTTAGTCCCTGGGTGCGCTCACGCGCAATTAAAAACTCCAGGCGCTCTTCAAGAGCAGAATCGTAGATGCTGGCCAGCGAGTCCTGAAACACCGCTTCGGCTTCTTCATCTACTATCATGTGGTTCCAGATCGCCAGCGTTTCAAGCGTCTGACTAAAATTTGTTCCGCGATATAACTCTAGTAGCTGTCCGGTGGTCAATCCAGGATTCTCAGTACAACGACCCACTAACTCAATAAATAGCGGTAAACCCGGCATTTTTGACTCAGACAGCCCATCAAGCGAAGGCACCAGGGTCGCCAGCTGCGGGTTCTGAATCAGCAATGCTACCAGCACACGCATGGTGGTCCGTTTCAGCGGTGGCGCAACCGGCGCCGTTCCGCTTGCGGCCAGCTTTGGCATCAGCTTTTCAAGCTGATTGTCGTCAAGAATACCCAGCTTGTTCCCCAGCTCCTGACGCATATAAATACGTAAGGTTTCACCGGGGATCTGCGTAATCAGCGGTAAAGCCAGCGTGCTCAGACGCGCTTTTCCGTCGCGTGAGCTCAGATCAACCTGCGGCAGCAGGCTATCAAACAAAAACGAAGAGAGCGGCATCGCCTGCTCCATCCTCGCTTCGAAGGCGGCTTTACCCTCTTTACGTACCAGCGTATCTGGGTCTTCACCATCGGGTAAAAACATAAAGCGTAGCTGACGACCATCATTCATGTAAGGCAATGCGGTCTCAAGCGCACGCCATGCTGCTTCACGACCCGCCCTGTCGCCGTCGTAACAGCAGATCACGGTGTCGGTACTGCGAAACAGCAACTGAATGTGTTCAGCCGTGGTGGAGGTGCCTAATGACGCAACAGCATAATCAATGCCGTACTGCGCCAGCGCAACCACGTCCATGTATCCCTCGACCACTAACAGGCGGGCGGGTTCAGGATGGTTCTTAACTGCTTCATACAGGCCATAAAGCTGGCGGCCTTTATGGAAAATAGGGGTTTCCGGTGAGTTCAGATACTTCGGCGTATCGTTACCCAGTACGCGGCCACCAAAACCGATGACGCGTCCGCGTTTATCGCGGATCGGAAACATGACGCGGTCGCGAAACCGGTCATAGGTACGGCCTTTGTCATTGCTGACCAGCATGCCCGCTTCCATCAACGATTCGCGGTCTTCCGATTGCTTACCAAAACGCTTGAGAACATTATCCCAGCCAGCTGGTGCATAACCTATGGCGAAATGATTGATGATGTCGGCGCTCAGACCACGACGATCAAGATAGTCGCGTGCTGGCTGCGCACTGGATTGCTGCAGACCCTGCTGATAAAAACCGTTCAGGTTCTCCATCAGCTGATACAGGCTCTGGCGCTGATGGCGTTCCATCTGGCTGGGCCCGCTGCCTGCTTCGTAAGGCACGTCTAAACCGTGGGAAGTGGCCAACTCTTCAATACTTTCAACAAACTCCAGACGATCAAAGTTCATCAAAAAGTCGATAGCGTTGCCGTGTGCACCACAGCCGAAACAGTGATAGAACTGCTTTTCGCCGTTTACGGTGAAAGAGGGCGTTTTTTCATTATGGAAAGGACAGCACGCATGGAAATTCTTACCCTGCTTTTTCAGCTTAACGCGGGCATCGATAAGATCCACGATATCCGTGCGGGCAAGTAAATCATTGATAAATACGCGTGGAATTCGTCCTGCCATACGCCCCAGATTTTCAGCTCATAAACGGCAACAAGCCGCGCTTCCTTTCGGAAAGCACGGCCTTTTACTTGACTCTGTCTGCGTGAATCACGCGGTGGAGGCGGACCTCCGGAACGACTTAGTACAGACGAGTGCGGCGTGCGTTTTCGCGAGCCAGTTTCTTGGCGTGACGCTTAACTGCTGACGCTTTAGCGCGTTTACGTTCGGTAGTCGGTTTTTCATAGAACTCACGACGACGAACTTCAGCCAGAACGCCTGCTTTCTCGCATGAACGCTTGAAGCGACGCAGTGCTACGTCAAATGGCTCGTTTTCACGTACTTTAATTACCGGCATGTAACTCTCACCTCGATAAAATTCGGTTTTGCTGCTGACTGCGGCGCCAGCACATTTCAAAATGGTGCAGCATTTTACTCCAACTCATGTTGGTTTGTAAAGCACCATGGATAATTTGAAACCAACAGGAGCGTTTGCCTGTGCGGCTGCCGGTTTTTCCAGGGGCGGGAGTATAGCGCACTCTTTAGCCGACAGAAAATGACTTTTTACGCGGGATGCCCGCGCTGCACATCACATTGCTGTGATAAACTGCGCGCCGCAAGAATGAGGTGATGCAATGCGAATTCTGGGTATTGAAACGTCGTGCGATGAAACCGGCATCGCAATCTATGATGACGAGGCTGGATTACTGGCTAATCAGCTCTACAGCCAGGTAAAACTGCACGCCGATTATGGTGGTGTGGTGCCGGAACTGGCCTCACGCGATCACGTGCGTAAAACCGTGCCGCTGATTCAGGCGGCGCTGAAAGAGGCGGGGCTTGAACCGCAACAGATTGATGCCGTGGCTTACACAGCCGGTCCCGGACTGGTGGGTGCGCTGCTGGTCGGCGCCACCATTGGCCGCGCGCTGGCGTTTGCGTGGAAAGTGCCTGCCGTGCCGGTTCATCATATGGAAGGCCACCTGCTGGCGCCGATGCTGGAAGAGAATCCACCGGAATTTCCGTTTGTCGCACTGCTGGTGTCTGGCGGACATACCCAGCTGATTAGCGTCACCGGTGTCGGTGAATATGAATTGCTGGGTGAATCGATCGATGATGCAGCGGGCGAAGCCTTTGATAAGACGGCGAAGCTGCTGGGTCTGGATTATCCGGGCGGGCCGATGCTGTCGAAGATGGCGCAGCAGGGCACGGCAGGGCGTTTCACCTTCCCGCGGCCGATGACCGATCGTCCGGGCCTGGACTTCAGCTTCTCCGGCCTGAAAACCTTTGCCGCTAATACGATTCGCGCCAATCCTGATGATGCGCAGACCCGTGCTGACATCGCCCGCGCCTTTGAAGATGCGGTGGTGGATACGCTGTCGATCAAATGTAAGCGCGCGCTGGATCAGACCGGCTTTAAGCGTCTGGTGATTGCCGGTGGCGTCAGCGCTAACCGCACTCTGCGTGAGCAGATGGCGGTCATGATGCAAAAACGCGGCGGTGAAGTGTTTTACGCCCGCCCGGAGTTCTGTACCGACAACGGTGCGATGATCGCGTATGCGGGCATGGTGCGGTTAAAAGGTGGAACGCGGGGCGGGTTAAGCGTCAGTGTGCGACCGCGCTGGCCGCTGGCGGAGTTGCCCGCCATCTGACGTAAAAAAGCCGGCTTGCCGGCTTTTTTTATGGCTGAGATTTCTTTTTGCGCTTCCAGATTTTGCCTTCCTGACCGCGCCACAGCCGCTGAATATTATCGTGATGACGCAGCAGAATCAGACAGGAGAGCATGGAAACAGGAAAAGTGAACTGCGGTTTGAACCACCAGACATAGAATGGCGCGATCAGTGCACTGACAATCGCTCCCAGCGAGGAATAGCCGCTGAGTAAAACCGTGAGCAGCCAGGTACCGGTGACCAGCCCGGTTAAGTCCCAGCCAATCGGCGCAATCGCGCCAAATGCCGTTGCCACACCTTTGCCTCCGCGGAAGTGAAAGAACACCGGATAGATATGTCCGAGACAGGCGGCAATGGCGGTCAGGCCAAGATAGAACGGCGTCACGTGCATCAGATAAGCCAGCCAGACCGGCACCATCCCCTTCAGCACATCAAACACTAATACGCTGGCTGCTGCGGCTTTACCGCCCAGACGCAGTACGTTGGTGGCACCCGGATTACCGGAACCGTGTGTGCGGGGATCGGGCAGGCCAGCGAGTTTGCAAACCAGAATCGCACTGGAAATCGAACCGCAAAGATACGCGAAAATAATCATACCAAGCGCGAAAGCACTCATAACACCGTACCGTTCCCTTTAGGGTCGTTTTGATCTCATCAACCGTGGATAATACGCATAATCCGCCGGAAGTGGTATCCGGCTTAGCCAAAAACAGAGACCCTCATCATGGATATCGTATTTATAGAACAACTCACGGTGTTCACCACCATTGGCGTTTACGACTGGGAACAGGGTATACAGCAGAAGCTGGTGCTCGATGTCGAAATGGCCTGGGATAACCGTCTGGCGGCCAGCAGCGACGATGTGAACGATTGTCTCAGCTATGCCGATGTCTCCTCGGCGATTCTGACCCATCTGAACGGGGGGCGTTTTGCCCTGGTTGAGCGGGTGGCTGAAGAAATCGCGGATCTGTTGATGAACCGTTTCAATTCGCCTGGCGTACGCATAAAGGTAAGCAAACCGGGCGCTGTAGCCCAGGCGGCGCAGGTTGGCGTGCGAATTGAGCGCGGGACTATTCCTAAATAAATACGATGTGATTGCCATCACAATGAAACCAAACCAAATTACTGTCTGTCATAGCGTGGACCGTTTCGTTACAGCAGGCGAAACGGAGCGGACCTTAAGGTTTAATTCAGGCTAATTGCGGCATGATTTCAGGCGATAGCAGCGCGCTACCGCCTTTTTAATGGTTTTGAAACGGATAGAGGGAACATTTGATGGCAGATATTCATCAGCTTTGGGTAGCTGCAATCCTGGGCGTTGTGGAAGGGCTGACAGAATTTTTACCGGTCTCTTCCACAGGGCACATGATTATAGTGGGTCACCTGCTGGGCTTTGAAGGTGAAAAAGCCGAGACCTTTGAAGTTGTGATCCAGTTAGGATCGATTCTGGCTGTAGTAGTGATGTTCTGGCGCCGTCTGTTTGGCCTGATCGGCATTCACTTTGGCGAAGTCAAACATGAAGGCACCGGCACCGGACGTTTGTCACTGATCCATATCCTGCTGGGTATGGTACCGGCGGTAGTTGTGGGTCTGGTGCTGCACGATCAGATCAAAACGCTGTTCAATCCGATCAACGTGATGTACGCGCTAGTCGTGGGGGGTGTGCTGCTGCTGGCGGCAGAGTATCTCAAGCCAAAACAGCCGAAAGCTGTCGGCGTCGATGATATTACCTATCGTCAGGCCTTCATGATTGGCTGTTTCCAGTGCTTAGCGCTGTGGCCGGGCTTCTCACGTTCTGGTGCAACCATCTCCGGCGGGATGCTGATGGGTGTGAGCCGCTATGCCGCGTCAGAGTTCTCCTTCATCCTGGCGGTGCCAATGATGATGGGTGCGACCGTACTGGACATGTACAAGAGCATCGGCTTCCTGACCATGGCAGACTTTCCCATGTTCGCCGTGGGCTTCGTAACGGCATTTATCGTGGCGCTGATTGCGATTAAAGCCTTCCTTGAGCTGATCAAACGCATCTCGTTTGTCTCGTTCGCCATTTACCGCTTTATCGTGGCGGCAGCGGTTTACATGATCTTCATGTAAACCCGTGGCAGCCTGCTAGTCAGGCTGCCCGATCGCCAGACCCTGCGCGACGGCGGCAATGCGCCGTCGCGTCATCTCATCCCGCACTTCCATCCCTTTGAATCCCGCTTCGACAACCGCTTTGGTCGGCACCGCCTGCGCCAGCGCAAAAGCACGACGCAGATAGTCGCCCTGCGGATAAGGCATACTCTCCAGCCCGGCACGTCCGCGCGCATCCGCTTCGCTGGTCAGCGCCATCTGCTCAACGCGCTGTGGCTTACGCCAGGCATCAATGCGGTCAAACAGCGCTACCAGTGACGCCGCAGATTGCCGCTCAATGGTGTGCACAATGTCGTGAAACTCGGTCACGATCAGCGCCAGATCGCGAATTGCGTTGGGCACCCGCAGTCGCTGGCACAGCGCCTCGACCAGCGGAACGCCTGCCAGTCCATGACCATGGTGGCTCGGCCACAGCTCAGGGGGTGTCAGCGCTTTACCGACGTCATGAAACAGTGTGGCGAAGCGCACATCGATCTCACTGGAGAGCGCGGCGGCCATCGCCAGCGTCATCAGCGTATGCACACCGGTGTCGATCTCCGGGTGCCATTTAATCGGTGCAGGAATACCAAACAGATTATCCAGCTCAGGAAACAGTACCTGCAGCGCACCGCAGTCGCGCAGCACCTGAAAATAGACCTGCGGATTGCGTGAACTCAGCGCTTTCTCCGTCTCTTTCCACACCCGTTCGGCAGTGAGATTCGACAGCTCACCGCTTTCGGCCATCTGCTGCATCAGCTGCTGGGTTTCGGGGGCAATACGAAAGTTGAGATGGGCAAAACGCGCAGCAAAGCGCGCAACGCGCAATACCCGCAGCGGGTCTTCACTGAAGGCTTCCGAGACGTGACGCAGCAGGCGCTGGGCAATATCACGCTGGCCGTTGTAGGGATCAACCAGCTCGCCGTTTTCATCCTGTGCGATGGCATTGATGGTCAGATCGCGGCGCTGTAAGTCCTGCTCCAGCGTCACGTCGGGCGCAGACCAGGTGACAAAGCCGGTGTAGCCTTTCCCGTTTTTCCGCTCGGTCCGGGCCAGCGCATACTCTTCGCGACTGACGGGATGCAGGAAAACGGGAAAATCGCGACCGACCTGTTGATAACCCTGCTCAAGCATGGCTTCGGGCGTGGAGCCTGTTACCACCCAATCTTTGTCTGTAACCGGCAGATTCAGCAGTGCATCACGCACCGCTCCGCCAACAAGAAACGTCTTCACGCAAAACTCCAGAGAAAAAGAAATGACCTGCACGCCGGGCGTATCCCGCGCCTGAAATCAGCGGTGCATCTCATTTTATTGTTGCACAGATTCCCCGGATTGCAGACATGCCAAAAGGGGGATCCTGCGATCCCCTGCTCAAACCCGACAGAAGGGGGTCAGTTCATCCAGCGATCACTTTTCTTACGGCGCGGCAGCATGTGCGGCAGTAAGAGTCCCAGCAGCAGGCCAACACCCAGCACGCCGCCGCCATACATAAACCACTGCATGATGATGGTGCGCTGCTTGTCATCCAGCTGAACGTTGGCGGCGCTGACTTTCTTCTGGGCGACGATCAGCTCATTTTTCAGCTTCTGATTCTCGCCTTTCAGCCCGTTGATCACGCCGTCGCTGCTGGCGACTTTGTTCTGCATCTCAGCAGTACGCTGATTCCAGCTGTTGTCGATGTTATCCAGCTTGGCCGTCAGATCTTTCACCTGCTGCTCAAGCTGCGGCACCCGGGTACGCAGGCTCGGATTGGCGCTGAGCTGCGACAGGGGGATCCAGGTGGTGCGGCCTTCCGAATCACGGATCTGGCCATAATGGGTGTCATTGTTGGTCTGTAACAGCTGCACCTCTTCCCCGGCGTTCAGCTTACCGAGCAGGCGGAACTGATCGCCCGGCCCGCTGCGGACCCAGGTTGAGAGTTCATCAGAAACATAGCGTTTTTCGTCGGCATGGGCAGGTGCAAGGGTGCTGAGGGCCAGCAAAGTGAGTCCAGCGAGTGTGATTTTTTTCATTCGATTTCGTTTGGCTTAGTCTGACTTAAAATTTACCGGCACAGTCTGGAGAGGCCTCGCATAAATCTGAATGAGAACTATCCTGGTCTCATGAGAGTGCGAAAAGGTCTGCGAAAGAGCAAAGAAAGCAGAGACAGCGCGGCTTCTGTGCATTAATCTTCGCCTGATAACCCCTTGCCCTCCAGGCGGCAGCGTGAGTAACCTGCTGATAATCGCCTGAAATATGCAGGAAAAACCCTCTTAAGTGCCAGCGGCGTAGTGAATAAAAAATTATGACCATCGAAATCGAACTAAAGTTCATTGCAACTCCACAGGCAGCCGGGAAACTGGCTGAACTGCTCTCCACTCTGCCGCATCAGCATCAGGCTGCTCGCGAGCTGACCAACATCTACTTCGAAACCGACGACAACCAGCTTCGGCGCTGGGATATGGGATTACGTATCCGTGGCGTCGACCAGCGTTATGAAATGACGCTGAAAGCGGCGGGGCAGACGCTCGGCGGCCTGCATCAGCGTCCGGAATATAACGTTGAGCTCAGCGAGCCGGTGCTGGACATTGCCCGCCTGTTCGCAGAGATCTGGCCAAAGGGCACCGATGTCGCGGCGTTGCAACAGCGGTTACAGCCGCTATTCACCACCCATTTCCAGCGCGAAATCTGGCTAATCACCACTGGCAACAGTGAAATTGAAGTGGCGTTTGATCAGGGCGAGGTGACGGCGGGTGAGCTCAGCGAACCGCTGTGCGAGATCGAGCTGGAACTGAAACGTGGCGAACGTCAGGATCTGCTGGCCTTTGCGCAGCAACTGGCGGCGCTGGGTGGTCTGCGTATGGGCAGCCTGAGCAAAGCCGCCCGCGGTTATCAGCTGGCGCAGGGTAATCCGCCCCGCCAGATTGAGGCTTTCCCGCTGCTGAAAGCAGGCGCTAAAGCGACCGTTGAGCAGGGCATGATCGCTGCAATGTCGGCGGGGCTGCGTCATTGGCAATATCATGAAGAAGTCTGGCTGCGCGGCAATGCGGCGGCGCAGGATGCGGTGCGTGAAGCGCTGGATCTGCTGCGTCAGGCGTTCAGCCTGTTTGGTGCGCTGGTGCCACGCAAAGCCAGCAGTGCTCTGCGTCAGCAGCTGACCACGCTGGAAGAGACGCTGGTAAACGAAGAGCAGGAGGCGGCGACGTTCTGCTTATCTCCCCTCTCGGTTGAGACCCAACTGGCGCTGACCCACTGGCTGGCGGAGTCTCAGTGGCGTCAGTGGATCGATGCCAAAGGGGAAGCCAAGCTGCAGGGTTCGTTTAAGCGCTTCAGCGACATCATGCTGAGCCGCGTCAATGCCGATCTGAGAGAGACATTCATCACAGTCAAACAGCCCAATGAGTATCAGGACAAAGCTACCCGTCTGGCGCGTCAGCTGCTGACGGTGCATCTGCTGGCCGGATCTTACCCTGCAGAAACGGTGATGAGCTGGCTGGAACCGTGGCAGCAACTGCTGTCGGCGATTCATGAAAAGCAGTCATCCGGATTAGCCTGGCTGACGTCGCAGGCCCTGAAACAGCAGCCATTCTGGCTCACCAGCGGCGCTGGCCGCTAACGGGTAATTCGTACCGCCATCAAGGAGGGCGTTATGTTGGCAGCACTTCCCGCGTTGCTACGCGACCAGGCCGATGAGGCCGCCCGACAGCTTGGGGTTCCGCTGACTTCGCTTAGCCCGGAGCAATCCGCCGGGCTGGCTTTCAGCGATTTCGTGCTGGAAAACCTGCAACAACATCCCGACTGGTGGCAGACGATGCTCGACCAGCCGCCGCAGCCTGATGAGTGGCAGCACTACGCTGTATGGCTAAATGAGGTACTCAGCGGCATCGACAGTGAAGCGAGCCTGATGCGCGAACTGCGGCTGTTTCGCCGCCGTATGCTGGTGCGTATCGCCTGGATGCAGGCTCTGCAACACGCCACGACTGAACAGAGTCTGCAACAGCTTAGTGTCTTAGCTGAGGTGCTGATCAGCAGGGCGCGTGACTGGGTATATCAGGATTGCTGCCGTGATTTTGGTACGCCCTGTAATGCCGACGGCGACGCGCAGCCGCTGCTGATTCTGGGCATGGGCAAGCTGGGTGGCGGCGAACTCAACTTCTCCTCTGACATTGACCTTATTTTCGCCTGGCCGGAAAACGGCACCACGCGCGGCGGACGGCGTGAGCTCGACAATGCTCAGTTCTTTACCCGTATGGGCCAGCGGCTGATCAAAGTCCTGGATCAACCCACCATGGATGGCTTTGTCTATCGTGTGGATATGCGGCTGCGGCCGTTTGGCGACAGCGGTCCGCTGGTGATGAGCTTTGCCGCACTGGAGGATTACTACCAGGAGCAGGGACGCGACTGGGAGCGTTACGCCATGGTCAAGGCGCGCCTGATGGGTGATGACCACAACCGCTGGAGCCTGGAGCTGCAGCAGATGCTGCGGCCCTTCGTATACCGGCGCTACATCGACTTCAGCGTGATCCAGTCGCTGCGTAACATGAAAGGGATGATCAGCCGTGAAGTCCGGCGTCGCGGGCTGAAAAACAATATCAAACTCGGCGCGGGCGGCATCCGTGAAACCGAGTTTATCGTACAGGTGTTCCAGCTGATTCGCGGCGGACGTGAGCGCTCGCTTCAGTTGCGTTCGCTGCTGCCGACGCTTGAGGCGATCAAAACGCTGGCTCTGCTGCCTGCTGAACAGGTCGATGCGCTGCGTGACGCCTATCTGTTCCTGCGGCGGCTGGAGAATCTGCTGCAAAGCCTGGGCGACGAGCAGACCCAGACGCTGCCCGAGGATGAGCTGCATCGCGCCCGGCTGGCGTGGGCGATGGATTGTGCCGATTGGCCTGCGCTGATGACCCAACTTGATGCTCAGATGGCAGCGGTACGGACAATCTTTGATGAGCTGATTGGGGAAGATACGCCTGAGATTGGCGATCAGCGTGAGCTGGCGGAGTTTCAGGTGCTGTGGCAGGACCAGCTGGAGGATAACGAGCTGGCACCACTGGTGCCGCAGCTCAGTGACGATCAGCGGCTTACGCTGCATCAGACGCTGGAAGCGTTTCGTCAGGACATCAGCCGGCGCACAATCGGCCCGCGTGGCCGTCAGGCGCTGGATCAGCTGATGCCGCGTCTGCTGAGCGAAGTCTGCCCGCGTGAAGACGCGGCGGTCACGCTGAGCCGTCTGACGCCACTGCTGCTCGGCGTGCTGACCCGCAGCACCTATCTGGAGCTGCTGACCGAATATCACGGTGCCCTGCGTCACCTGATTCGCCTGTGTGCGGCCTCACCGATGGTAGCCAGCCAGCTGGCGCGTCACCCCCTGTTGCTGGATGAACTGCTCGATCCTGCCACGCTCTATCAGCCGACTGCCACCGACGCCTATCGTGACGAGCTGCGGCAGTATCTGCTGCGCATCCCCACTGAAGATGAAGAGCAGCAGCTGGAAGCGGTGCGGCAGTTTAAGCAGGCGCAGCATCTGCGTATTGCCGCCGCTGACATCGCGGGCACGCTGCCAGTGATGAAAGTCAGCGATCATCTCACCTGGCTGGCGGAAGCAATCATTGACTCTGTAGTGCGTCAGGCGTGGAACATGATGGTGCAGCGCTACGGTCGTCCCTCTCACCTGAGCAATGAACATGAACGCGGTTTTGCCGTATTGGGCTACGGCAAGCTGGGTGGCTGGGAGCTGGGGTACAGTTCCGATCTCGATTTAGTCTTCCTGCATGACTGTCCGGCAGACGCCGTGACCGAAGGGGATCGCAGCATCGATGGCCGTCAGTTCTATTTGCGTCTTGCTCAGCGCATTATGCATCTCTTCAGTACCCGCACGGCCTCCGGCATTCTCTACGAAGTGGACGCGCGGCTGCGTCCTTCCGGCGCGGCGGGGATGCTGGTCAGTACCTTTGAGGCGTTTGAAGAGTATCAGCGCAGTGAAGCCTGGACCTGGGAGCATCAGGCGCTGGTCCGGGCGCGCGTGGTGTTTGGCGAAGCAGCGCTGGGTGATCATTTCAACGCGATTCGTCAGACGATTCTGTCGCTGCCACGTCCTGCAGACGCGCTGCAAACCGAAGTGCGTGAGATGCGTGAAAAGATGCGCGCTCACCTCAGCAACAAACATAAAGGTCGCTGGGATATCAAAGCCGATGCGGGAGGCATCACCGATATTGAATTCATCGCCCAATATCTTGTCTTACGCTACGCCGCTGAGCAGTCTGAACTGACGCGCTGGTCTGACAATGTGCGCATTTTCGAGCTGATGGCGAAGTACCATAAAATGCCCGCCGATGAAGCGCAGGCGCTGACGCAGGCTTATGTCACGCTGCGCGACGCTCTGCACCATCGCGCCCTGCAGGAGCTGCCGGGCCACGTTGAGCCAGAGGCTTACGCAGCGGAGCGGCAGACGGTTCTGAACAGCTGGCAGCGCTGGCTGATAACGCCTGCGTCTATCCTGGCGTGATGCTGATAGCACAAATCGCAACTGTGCTATCATCCGCGCACTATTTTTAATGCAGTCTGGAGTGTCTGGAATGAAAGTGACTCTGCCCGCGTTCGGCCAAGCCTCAGTGCTGGTTGTTGGCGATGTAATGTTGGATCGTTACTGGTATGGCCCAACCAGCCGTATCTCCCCTGAAGCACCGGTTCCGGTGGTGAAAGTGGACACGGTTGAAGAGCGCCCTGGCGGCGCGGCAAACGTAGCGATGAACATTGCAGCACTCGGTGCCGCGTCCCGGCTAATCGGCCTGACCGGTGAAGATGATGCGGCGCGCGTGTTGAGCAACACGCTGAAAGACGTCAACGTTCATTGTGACTTCGTGGCGGTCAAAAGCCATCCGACCATTACCAAACTGCGCGTGCTTTCCCGCAATCAGCAGCTGATCCGCCTCGACTTTGAAGAGGGCTTTGAACAGGTCGATCCGGAGCCGATTCACCAGAAGATGCGTGAGTCACTGGCTGCTGCGGGTGCGCTGGTACTGTCCGATTATGCCAAAGGCGCGCTCTCCAGCGTGCAGACCATGATTACCCTTGCGCGCGAAGCAGGTGTGCCGGTATTAATCGATCCGAAAGGCACTGATTTTGCGCGCTACCGTGGCGCAACGCTGCTGACGCCGAACCTCTCCGAATTTGAAGCCGTGGTCGGCAAATGCAAAAACGAAGAGGAGATCGTGGCGCGCGGCACGCAGTTGATCGCGGATTTTGATCTCTCCGCGCTGCTGGTGACCCGTTCCGAAAACGGAATGACGCTGCTGCAGCCAGGCAAAGCGCCTCTGCATCTGCCAACCCAGGCGCAGGAAGTCTATGACGTGACCGGTGCCGGCGATACGGTGATTGGCGTGCTGGCGGCAGCGCTGGCAGCGGGCGACTCGCTGGAAGAAGCCTGTTTCCTGGCCAACGCGGCAGCGGGCGTGGTGGTGGGTAAACTCGGTACCTCGACGGTCAGCACCGTTGAACTGGAAAATGCGATTCATGCCCGCCCGGAACAGGGTTTTGGCATCATGACGGAAGCGCAGTTAAAAGCCGCCGTTGAGATGGCCCGCCGTCGTGGCGAAAAAGTGGTGATGACTAACGGCGTGTTCGACATTCTGCATGCGGGACATGTCTCTTATCTGGCCAACGCCCGCAAGCTCGGCGATCGACTGATCGTCGCGGTGAACAGCGATGCGTCTACTAAGCGTCTGAAAGGTGAAAGCCGTCCGGTCAATCCGCAGGAAAACCGGATGATCGTGCTCGGCGCGCTGGAAGCGGTCGACTGGGTGGTTGTCTTTGAAGAGGATACGCCGCAGCGGCTGATCGCAGGCATTCTGCCTGACCTGCTGGTCAAAGGCGGTGATTACAAGCCGGAAGATATCGCGGGCAGTAAAGAAGTCTGGGCAAATGGCGGCGACGTGCAGGTGCTGAACTTCGAAGATGGTATCTCCACTACCAACATCATCAAAACCATTCGCGGCAGCTAAGGCAGAGGGTAAGCGGGAGCCTGGCTCCCGCTTAACGCTTATTCTGACTTGTTGTCCGGAACAGGTTTCACGACATCGGCAACCGGTGGCGGTGAAACGGCGGGTGAGGTGGCTACTGAAGCAGATGGTGTAGCCGCTGCAACAGGTGTTACCGGTGCGGTTGCCGTCGGAGGCGTACCCGCTGATGAACCCTGACTTTCCAGCTGGGCCAGACGCTGCTCCAGCGCCGCCAGTTTCTCCCGCGTACGCAATAATACCTGCGTCTGCACATCAAACTCTTCACGGTTGACCAGATCCATCCGGGTCAGCTGCGCCTGAAGAACCTGACGAATTTTCTTTTCGACATCATCACCAAACTCACGAACACCTTTAGGCATCGCTTCGTGAACCTGACGGGCAAGTTGTTCAATTTTTTTCGTGTCGATCATGATGATTTCCTGGTTACGGGGAGCTGTGTCAGCGTGTTTACCAACGTAATAAGTGTTAAGTGTAATGCCAGAAATGAAAAGGATAAACCTCAAATCGGTAACGCAGGAAATGCAAAAGCAATTGCGCTATTGATGATTGCCGCCTCAAACGATCGGCGTTATAGTTGAAAGGCTTATTCTCAGGGCGGGGCGCAATTCCCCACCGGCGGTAAATCAGCTTAGGCTGAAAGCCCGCGAGCGCTTTATCTCGCTGAAAAGAGAGGTAAAGGTCAGCAGATCCGGTGTAATTCCGGGGCCGACGGTTACAGTCCGGATGGGAGAGGGTAACGACATCTGTCGGACAATTGTGTCTGCATCACGTTATTGCCACGTCTTTTTGACGTCACTCCTAAGCACGCCCTGATTCTGGTAACCCATACATTTTAAGGTTTTTATTACCATGAATCAGACGCTACTTTCTGAATTTGGCACGCCTGAACAGCGTGTAGAACGTGCTATCGCCGCCCTGCGTGAGGGACGCGGCGTGATGGTACTCGACGATGAAAATCGTGAAAACGAAGGCGATATGATCTTCGCCGCAGAAACCATGACCGTTGAACAGATGGCGCTGACTATTCGTCACGGTAGCGGCATTGTCTGCCTCTGCCTGACCGAAGCGCGTCGCCAGCAGCTTGACCTGCCCATGATGGTGGAAAACAACACCAGCTCCTTTGGCACCGGCTTCACCGTGACCATTGAAGCGGCTGAAGGCGTCACCACCGGCGTATCCGCGCAGGATCGCATCACTACCATTCGCGCGGCCATTGCCGATGATGCTAAACCTGCCGATCTGCATCGCCCTGGTCATGTCTTCCCGTTGCGCGCCAGCGAAGGCGGCGTATTGACCCGTGGCGGACATACTGAAGCGACTATCGATTTAGTCACTCTGGCCGGCTTTAAGCCTGCCGGTGTGCTGTGTGAACTGACCAACGACGACGGCACAATGGCTCATGCGCCTGAAGCGATTACGTTTGCGCGTCAGCACAACATGCCGGTAGTCACCATCGAAGATCTGATCGCCTGGCGTCGCGGACACGAAACGCGCCACGCAAGCTAACCTCTGCTGCAATAAACAGGCCCTGATCAGGGCCTGTTTCATTTTTGTCGTACCGCCATGACGCGGGCTGAACTCTCGCTTTTCCTCACTTCTTTCTGCTGAATACCTGTGCCATCTATCACATCAGATTTCATTCAAATTTCCTGGTGATCATCATCATGGTTATCCGCGTGATAACCTGGCGAATGCGCGTATCGTAGTGGCTATTAAACCACCGGATGCCGGAGAGTACGAATGAGCCAGTTACGCATGCCAGCCCTGTTTTTAGGCCATGGCAGCCCGATGAATGCCCTTGAAGAGAACCGCTATACCGCCGCGTGGCGTCACGCAGGCGACACGCTGCCACGCCCACGCGCCATTATTGCGGTTTCGGCGCACTGGTATACGCGTGGCACCGCCGTGACGGCAATGGCACAGCCGAAGACCATTCATGATTTTGGTGGCTTCCCACAGGCGCTGTTTGATACGCGCTATCCGGCACCCGGATCGCCTGAACTGGCTCAGCAGCTGGTGGAGCAGTTAGCACCCGTTGAGGTGAAGCTGGATCAGGATTGGGGACTGGACCATGGTTCCTGGGGCGTCCTGATTAAGATGTACCCGGATGCCGATATTCCGGTAGTGCAGCTCAGCATTGATGGCACTAAACCTGCAGCATGGCACTTTGAGATGGGCCAGAAACTGGCAGCACTGCGCGATCAGGGTGTAATGATTGTCGCCAGCGGCAACGTGGTGCATAACCTGCGTAAAGTGCGCTGGGATGGCAACAGTGAAGTCTATCCGTGGGCCAGCAGTTTTGAACAGTTCGTTCGCGATAACCTGGCGGTACAGAGCGATGCAGCTTCTCATCCGCTGGTTAACTTTATGGATCATCCCGGCGCGGCACTCTCTAACCCGACGCCTGAGCACTATCTGCCGCTGCTCTATGTGCTTGGCGCACGTCAGCCAGATGACGCCATCACTATTCCGGTTGGTGGCATGGAGATGGGTGCGATCAGCATGTTGTCGGTTCAGGTAGGTTAGGGCGAAGCTGACAGCCATAGAAGAGCTTATTGTGCAGGGAACACGGTCAGAAGAGGAAAGCGTCCCGCGCCAGGGACGGCGCGGGCCGAGGGTGTCATGGATGACGGCTTTTGCGTCTTTCCGATCTGACCGTGTTCTTTGCGCAGGCTCGGTCTAACCGCTAAACCAAACGGAGATTATCGCGGTGCATTAACCGATAAAGGCGTGCGGATAGAAACGGGAAAGATCCTGAGTGATCAGGTCGCGATCTTCACGCAGGCCGATCCCGGCTGGTTGATCGTCGATCAGCCAGCTACCAATCAGCGTATAACTGTCGCCAAATTTTGGTAGCGGATGGAACTGCTGGACGATCATTCCCTCTTCGCCGTACGGCCCATCAACGCGGGCAATCTCCTGACCATTCTCTACGATGCGGATGTTAGCGCCTTCACGTGAAAACAGCGGCTTCACCACATATTTTTCCAGGTGCGGCACGTCATCTTCCGCGAACCAGGCGGGCAGCAGGTTAGGGTGATTCGGGAACATCTCCCACAGCAGCGGCAGCAGAGCTTTGTTCGAAATGATGCTTTTCCATGCCGGTTCCAGCCAGCGCACGCCAGCATCGCCCAGCTTGGTGGAGAACATTTCACGCAGCATGAATTCCCACGGATAGAGCTTGAACAGGTTACTAATCACCTGATCGTGAGCGTCGGTGAATTCACCTTTTTCGCCCAGGCCAATCTCATCAATATAGAGAAACTCACTCGGCAGACCCGCTTCGGTGGCGCAATCCTGAAGATACTGCACGGTGCCACGATCTTCGTCGGTGTCGCGACAGCAGGCGAAGTGCAGCCAGTTAAAGCCGTGCTGCTGATGTAACGCGGCAAAGCGTTCAATCAGCTTTTCCTGCAGGCTATTAAACTGATCGCTGCCGGCGGGGAGCTGACCGGCATTAAGCTGGTCTTCCAGCCAGAGCCACTGGAAAAACGCTGCTTCATACAGCGAGGTCGGCGTATCAGCATTGTTCTCCAGCAGCTTCACATCACCCTTGCCATCCCAGGCGAGATCCAGACGAGAGTACAACGATGGCTGACGCTGATGCCATGAATCGCGCACGAAATCCCAGGTGTGCTTAGGGATGCGGAATTTAGTCAGCAGCGCTTCGCTGTTGACCACTTTTTCCACCACCTGCAGGCACATCTGATGCAACTCAGCGGTGACCTCTTCCAGATGCTCAATTTGCGCCAGCGTGAACTGGTAATAAGCCTCTTCACACCAGTAGGGCTCGCCATGCATGGTGTGAAAACGAAAACCGAATTCGGTGGCTTTTTCGCGCCAGCCCGGGCGCTCTGAAATGGCAATGCGTTCCATCGGGGCGTTAGCCTCCCATTGAGCGGCTGGAGGTGCCGGTGGCGCTGCTGCGCTGCATGCTGTTCTGCTTCGCGACGGTTTCACCGAAGCCACCACGTGTAATGGTCGACGTGGTGGCCGGTTTTGGTGCCAGCGCCGTTTTCGGCACGGTCATGGTTTTGCCGGAGGTGGCAGCGCCGTAGTTACGGCCCGATGCATCAACAAACTGACCATTGGCCGGGCTGCGGGCATTTTTCGGCGAGAACAGCGGTTGCTGCGCAAACCCCGAACCACCGCCCATCATGCGGCCCATCATGTAACCCGCCATCAGTGGCATCCAGAAGCTGCCGCCGCTCTGCTGTGATTCTGCATTAGTGGTGCCCACGCCTGCCTGAGCCGGTGTCTGCTGACACTGGTTTTCGCCAAATTCAGCGACACAATCTTCACGGGTGGCATATTTTGGCGCGGTGCGTTCCGCCTCTTTTTTGGCCTCATTGAATGCGGTGGTACATTGCGCACTCTGGCCCGGATTGGCTTTCGAACAGTCATCGGCGTTCTGGTACATCGAAACCGTTTCATCGTTCTGTTCACAGCCAGCCAGCATAAATACCGCCGAAACGGCGATAGCAACGGGCGTTAAATGGCGTGCCTGCCAGCTCTTACGAAAAGCGGCATAGCGAATAGATTTTGTGCGTTTCATTATGATTATCCTGTGCCCAAAGGTAGCGCATAGAATAGGGGATGGGGGGGTAAAATTGAAGCTGGAGGCCTGATACAACAGGGATCTTTACTTAGTTATACGTTCAACAGAGAGGCGGGCCGCAAAGCAGCCCGCCCGCTCATTAATTACCGAAAAGATTACCGCTGCTGTGGCGAGCTGCAGGACGCGCTGCCTCAGAAGAGCCGGTTGCCGCCGGACCGCTATCCACACGTGCGGTCTGCTGGGCATTTTCCGGCGCCACGGTTTCCGGTGACGTCGGGATCTCTTTACCCAGCTGACTGTTCAGTTTCTGCAGGCTCTGCTCATTGAGCGTACCCAGCGCATAGCTGATATTCAGCTGGTTGATCAGGTAGCTATAGCGCGCATCAGAGAGTTGCTGCTTCGCGTTATAAAGCACAGTCGTCGCATCGAGCACATCGACGATAGTACGCGTACCCACCTGATAACCTGCTTCTGACGCATCGAGAGAGCTTTGCGCAGAAACGACGGCCTGTTTGTAGGCGTTGATGCTGCTGATAGACGCATTCACGTTGTTAAACGATGAACGTACCGTCTGAACCGCTGAGCGATGTGCGCTTTCCAGCTGTTCGCTGGCGCTGACGAAGCTGTACTGCGCCTGCTTTACCTGAGAGGTAACGCTGCCGCCGCTGTAAAGTGGCAGTGAGAAGCTCAGGCCGACCTGATTTGAACCAGTAATCGAGTCAGTAGAACCCTGGCTCTGGTTAGCACGGCTGCCGCCATACTTGCTGTTTGACAGGCCGGTAGAGGCAGTCAGACCAATTGTAGGCATATGACCCGCTTCCATCTGGCGGATCTGCTCACGGGCTAAATCCTGGTTCAGACGTGCGGAGAGCAGTGACAGGTTGCGGGCTTCCGCCTGCTTAAGCAGCGCACTGACCGCTTCAGGTTTATCGGTTCTGAAGCGATCGATGCTCAGCGAAGCCAGCGACATGTAATCCATGCCGGTGATCTGACGCAGCGTTTCTACGTTATTATCAAGGTTGTTACGCGCGGTGACTTCATTGGCCAGCACGCTGTCATATTGTGCGCGGGCGTTCTGTACGTCAGTGATGGCAACCAGGCCAACGTTAAAGCGCTGCGTGGTCTGATCCAGCTCGCGATAGATCGACTGTTTCTGCGCTTCGGTGTAAGAAAGCGTATCAATCGCTTTCAGTACGTTGAAGTAGGCGGTCGCGGTGTTCAGAATCAGATCCTGCTGTGCGACCTGATAGGTGACATCCTGAATACCGGCAGCTTTTTCCTGCAGGGTCAGCGCGCGCCATTTCGACATGTCGAAAATAGTCTGGGTCAATTGCAGCGAGCCGCTGGTCGTGTTGGAATGAAGACCGCTGCTGTCGCGATAGCCGTTGTTATAGGTGTAGTCTGCACCCAGGCCGAGCTGGGGTAATAATGGGCTACGCGCTTCGTTGATTTTCTCAAAAGCAGAATCGCGATCGGCAGCGGCGCTGCGCAGATCCGGGTTGCTCAGACGCGCTTGCTGGTAAACCTGAAGCAGGTCTTCGGCCTGGCTGGCGAAGCTGAAACCGCCCAGGCTCAGCCCAATTAAAAATGGGAGCAGTTTTTTCATTTGCATTCCTTTTGTTGCAGCAAATTGCAGTGGGTGCGCTGCCGGGTAAGCCAAAAAATTATCGCCGATTCTAGCAGAGGGCAACTGTGAGATAAGTTGGCTGAACGTGCCTTCTCCCTCTAATTTACGTAAATAATTCAGAAAGAACTACTTACATGGAGCACAGTTACAGGCTTTTTTCGCTCCACCCCAATCTGCACAAGGAACCTGATGATGCCGGAAGAAAAAAAATCCCCTGTGACTTTTACAAAAAACGATGTAGAAATTATTGCACGCGAAACCGTCTATGATGGTTTTTTTTCCGTTGAACGTTACCGCTTCCGCCACCGCCAGTTTAATGGCGAAATGAGTGGGGAAGTGCAGCGTGAAGTTTTTGAGCGCGGACATGCCGCCGTGCTGCTACCTTATGATCCCTTACGCGATGAAGTGGTGCTGATTGAACAGATCCGCATCCCGGCTTATGACAGCAGTGTTTCACCCTGGCTGCTGGAGATGGTCGCCGGCATTATTGAACCCGGCGAATCGGTTGAGCAGGTTGCGCGCCGTGAAGCCGTTGAAGAAGCAGGATTAGAGGTCGGCCGGGTTATGCCTGTGCTTAGCTATCTGGCCAGCCCTGGTGGCACCAGCGAACGCCTGTCGGTGCTGATTGGGGAAGTGGATGCCAGCCAGGCAGAGGGATGCCATGGTCTGGAGGAAGAGAATGAGGATATTCTTGTGCATGTGGTGAGCCGCGAACAGGCTTATCGCTGGGTGGAAGAGGGGATAATCGACAATGCGGCGTCTGTCATCGCCCTGCAATGGCTGGCGTTGCACCATGAAAAACTACGCGAAGAGTGGATACAAAAATGAAACAGCGCTATACCCCTGACTTTCCCGAAATGATGCGGCTCTGCGAAACCAACTTCGCCCAGTTACGCCGCCTGCTGCCGCGCAACGATGAGGCAGGCGAATCGGTGATTTATCAGGTGAGTGGCGCCCGTTATCAGCTGACGATTCAGGAGTCGACGCGCTACACCACGCTGGTGGAGATCCGCCAGGTCGCGCCTGCCGTAAGTTACTGGAGCCTGCCCTCAATGTCGGTCCGGCTCTATCACGATGCGATGGTCGCCGAAGTGTGTTCAACTCAACAGATCTATCGCTTCAAAGCGCGCTATGATTATCCTAATAAAAAATTGCATCAGCGCGATGAAAAGCATCAGATAAACCAGTTTCTTGCAGACTGGCTGCGCTACTGCCTGGCGCATGGCGCAATGGCAGTTCCGGTCTGCTGATGCGTATAATGCAGTAAATGGCGTGGAGACGAAGGAAACGCTTTGGATAGCCTGCTAACTCTTCCTGCAGCGAACGGTTCCGAAATCAGGATTTTGCAAATCACGGATACTCACCTGTTCGCGGGAAAACATGAATCGCTGCTTGGCGTGAACACCTGGTCGAGTTATGACGCGGTGCTGGATGCGATTATTGCGCAACAGCGCGACTATGACCTGATCATCGCCACCGGCGATCTCGCCCAGGATCACTCTGTCGAAGCCTATCAGCATTTTGCTGAGGGTATCTCACGTTTACCGCGCCCCTGTGTCTGGCTGCCCGGTAATCACGACTTTCAGCCCGCGATGGTCGACACGCTGGCGGCAGCGCACATCAATGCCCACAAGCAGGTGCTGGTGGGTGAGCAGTGGCAGATTGTGTTGCTCGACAGCCAGGTTTACGGTGTCCCTCATGGGATGCTGAGCGACTATCAGCTGGAGTGGCTCGACAACGCGCTGTCCCGCTTTCCGCAACGTCATACGCTGGTCTTGCTGCATCATCATCCGCTGGCCTCGGGCTGTACCTGGCTCGATCAGCACAGCCTGCGTAATTCCCATCAGCTCGATGCGGTGTTACAGCGCTACCCGTTAGCCCGGACGCTGGTCTGTGGTCATATTCATCAGGAGCTGGATCTGGAGTGGCACGGCCGCCGCGTGCTGGCCACACCCTCAACCTGCGTCCAGTTCAAACCGCACTGCACCAGCTTTACGATTGACACGGTGGCACCGGGCTGGCGCTGGTTTACCCTGCATCCGGATGGCGGCCTTGAGACCGAGGTCAACCGGCTCGACACCGACGCCTTTCGTCCCGATTTAGACTCAGAAGGATACTGACGCGTGGCGGCATTGCTTTATCTGCACGGTTTTAACAGCTCGCCGCAGTCGGCGAAGGCAACGCAGTTCCGGCAATGGTTAGAGGCGCAGCATCCCGGGATCGAGATGATCGTGCCTCAGTTGCCGACTTTTCCGGCCGATGCCGCGGCCATGCTGGAAGATCTGGTGCTGAGCCGCAGTGGCGAAACGCTGGGGCTGGTGGGCTCTTCGCTGGGCGGTTATTACGCCACCTGGCTGTCGCAATGCTTTATGCTGCCTGCCGTGGTCGTTAATCCTGCGGTGCGACCTTTTGAGCTGCTGGCGGATTTCCTGGGCGAAAATCAGAATCCCTACACCGGCCAGCAATATGTGTTAGAGTCACGCCACATTTACGATCTCAAAGTAATGCAGATTGAACCGCTGGAAGCGCCCGATTTACTCTGGCTGCTGCAACAGACCGGCGATGAAGTTCTCGATTACCGCCAGGCGCTCGACTATTACAGCGCGTGCCGTCATACGGTAGAAGAGGGCGGTAATCATGCATTTACTGGATTCGAGCGCCATTTCCCGCAGATTCTGGACTTTCTCGGTCTGAATCATCCCTGAGTAATGCGGAAATCGCACCCCATTTCACCCTTCTAATCAGACATTTACGATGAGTCAATCTAACTATAACGCGGATGCCATTGAGGTCCTGACTGGCCTTGAGCCTGTTCGCCGTCGTCCGGGCATGTACACCGATACGACGCGTCCCAACCATTTGGGTCAGGAAGTGATTGATAACAGCGTCGATGAGGCGCTGGGCGGCCATGCGAAGCGGGTTGAAGTGATTCTGCACGCTGATCAGTCGCTGGAAGTAATTGATGATGGTCGCGGCATGCCGGTGGATATTCATCCGGAAGAGGGCGTGCCCGCCGTCGAGCTGATCCTGTGTCGTCTGCATGCGGGCGGCAAGTTCTCCAACAAAAACTATCAGTTCTCGGGCGGCCTGCATGGCGTCGGCATTTCTGTGGTTAACGCCCTGTCAAAACGTGTCGAAGTCACGGTGCGCCGTAATGGCGAAATCTATGACATGGCGTTTGAAAATGGCGACAAAGTGCAGGATCTCACCGTCACCGGCACGGTGGCAAAACGCAACACCGGCACGCGCGTCCATTTCTGGCCTGATGAAAGCTTCTTCGACAGCCCGCGTTTCTCGGTATCGCGTCTTTCCCATCTGCTGAAAGCCAAAGCGGTGCTCTGCCCTGGCGTTGAGATTGTCTTTAAAGACAAGCTGAACAATACCGAGCAGCGCTGGTGCTACGAAGATGGCCTGACCGACTACCTGTGTGAAGCGGTGAATGGCCTGCCGACGCTGCCGGAAAAACCCTTTGTCGGCAGCTTTGCCGGTGATGTGGAAGCGGTGGACTGGGCGCTGTTGTGGCTGCCGGAAGGCGGCGAGCTGTTAACGGAAAGCTACGTTAACCTGATCCCGACCATGCAGGGCGGGACGCACGTCAACGGCCTGCGTCAGGGACTGCTGGATGCGATGCGCGAGTTCTGCGAATACCGCAACATTCTGCCGCGTGGCGTGAAGCTATCAGCAGAAGATATCTGGGATCGCTGCGCCTATGTGCTGTCGGTGAAGATGCAGGATCCGCAGTTCGCCGGACAAACCAAAGAGCGTCTCTCTTCCCGTCAGTGTGCTGCCTTTGTCTCTGGCGTCGTAAAAGATGCCTTCAGCCTGTGGCTGAACCAAAATATTCAGACGGCGGAAATGCTGGCTGAGCTGGCGATCTCCAGCGCCCAGCGGCGTATGCGGGCAGCCAAAAAAGTGGTGCGTAAAAAGCTTACCAGCGGACCGGCTCTGCCGGGCAAACTGGCAGACTGCACCGCGCAGGATCTGAATAAAACAGAACTGTTCCTGGTCGAAGGGGACTCGGCAGGTGGCTCGGCCAAACAGGCGCGCGATCGTGAATATCAGGCGATCATGCCGCTGAAAGGCAAGATCCTGAACACCTGGGAAGTCTCTTCCGATGAGGTGCTGGCGTCGCAGGAAGTGCATGATATTTCCGTGGCGATCGGCATCGATCCTGACAGCGAAGATCTGTCGCAGCTGCGCTACGGCAAGATCTGCATTCTGGCGGATGCGGACTCCGATGGTCTGCATATCGCCACGCTGCTCTGTGCGCTGTTCGTGAAACATTTCCGCTCACTGGTCAGAAATGGTCACGTTTACGTTGCCATGCCGCCGCTCTATCGTATCGATCTCGGTAAAGAGGTCTACTACGCGCTGGATGAAGATGAGAAAGAGGGCGTTCTGGAGCAGCTGAAACGCAAGAAGGGTAAACCGAACGTTCAGCGCTTTAAAGGGCTGGGCGAGATGAACCCCCTGCAGCTGCGCGAAACGACGCTGGATCCGAATACCCGCCGCCTGGTACAGCTGACGATCAGCGAAGAGGATGTGGATCAGACGCTGCGCATGATGGATATGCTGCTCGCGAAAAAACGTTCCGAAGACCGGCGTAACTGGTTGCAGGAAAAAGGCGATATGGCCGATATTGAAGTGTAAAAAACAGGACGCGAAAGCGTCCTGTTCTCTTTGTGCTTAGTCAGCACATTCTCAGAGAACCCGGCAGATTCAGAGCAGAGACAGTAACCCTTGTGAAAATTACCCTGGAAGAGCTACGCGCCTGGGTGGCGGTGGTGGACAGCGGTTCCATTACGGCGGCGGCAACCCAGCTGGCGCAGACCAGTTCGGGCATTAGCCGGGCGCTGTCGCGGCTGGAGAGCAAGCTGCAGACCACGCTGTTACATCGGACTACCCGACGGCTGGCACTGACCGAAGAGGGACAGGTTTTTCTGGAGCATGCGCGCCAGATTCTGGCCTCGGTTGAGCAGGCGGAAGAGCAGATTGCCCTGCGGCGCGAGATGCCGTCAGGACGACTGCGGGTGAACGCTGCGACGCCCTTTATGCTGCATGTGATTGTGCCGCTGGTAGAGGACTTCCGCGCCCGTTATCCGCTGATCCAGCTTGAACTGAATACCGACGACATCATGATCGATCTGCTGGAGCAGCAGACCGACATTGCCATTCGTATCGGGGAACTGCGTGACTCTACGCTGCGCGCCCGGCTGCTTGGCAGTAGTGCAATCCGGCTGATGGCCAGTCCGGCCTATCTGGCGAAAGCGGGCACGCCACAGAGCGTTGCCGATCTTGCGCAGCATCAGACCATCGGCTTCAGTTATCCTGACACCCTCAACGTCTGGCCGATCTGGCAGCCTGATGGTGATTTTATGCGCGTCAAGCCAACACTCGCAGCCTCCAGCGGTGAAACCATCCGGCAGCTGGCGCTGGCGGGACAGGGGATTGCCCGCCTCTCAGACTTTGTCAGCCGGGAAGATTGCGCCGCTGGCCGGCTGGTGCCTGTCCTCTCCGCAGAAACCCGCGATTTGCGGTTGCCGGTGCATGCGGTTTATTACCGTAATACCACGCTCTCGTCGCGTATCGGCTGCTTTCTCGATTTTCTCCGCACCGAGATTGATCGGCGGCAGATGCTTTAAACTGGTCTGTCAGAAAGAAAAAATCGCTGTTGCAGAACAGAGGTTTGAGGAGGGTGACAAAGTCTGGCCGGCTTTGCTTTCTGATTGTGCCCGCTCAGGGAATATGGACAGATCGGAAAGACGCTCAAGCCAGTCCCTGGTCGCTCTACCCGCGCCATCCCTGGCGCGGGACGCTTTCCTCTTCTGCCCATATTCCCTTCGGGTTGAGCTAATGCGTTGCTGCCAGAGCCACTCAGCTTTGAGTTTGCCAGCAGCCTCCGGCACGAATACAGGAGCATTAGCAATCAGCTTATTAGTCAGGCACTCGGTTCCAGCACCAGAATCTTCACATCCACCACATCATCTTTAATGATGGCGCGATGCGCATCCATGTGCGGCATCTGCTGATGCTGCTCCAGATGGCGCAGCGTTTCCCACTGCTCCAGCATGAAAATAGAGTCTGGCGAGTTCTGCTTCCATGGCACCTGCGCCTGATGATCCAGCAGCGCGTCATACTGATGGCAGCCATCTTCTTCTAAGACCTGCGGGATCAGCTTTTTCACTGCATCCAGCACAGCCTGACGGCGACCGGGTTTAACACAAATTTCAGCAACGACTGTTAACATTCGCGAATTCCTCTTTCGTGGGAAAATAGGGGATAGCCCCTTACCATCTTACGCAAAAACGCGGCTAAGATGGGTCCGATAAGCGGCAATATCGCGCGGCACGTCCGGCGCTTTAATCACGTCATTGCAGATAAAGGTCGGCAGCGCGTCCATTCCCAGGAACTGGTTGGCCTTGTGGAAGTGCAGATAGAGACCATCGACGCCAACGCCTTCAAAGAACTGCTCCGGGTCGGTAAAGGCCTGCAGCGGCGCATTCCAGGTCAGTGACAGCATATATTTTTTGCCCTGCAACAGACCGCCGGAACCGTACTTCTTCGCCGCATCAGAACGGGTACGGCCATCGCTGGCGTAAAGCGAGCCGTGGCCTTCAGTAAAGACTTCATCGATGTAACGCTTCACGGTCCAGGGTTCGCCCATCCACCAGCCCGGCATCTGATAAATCACCACATCGCTGTCGACATATTTCTGCACTTCATCGGCGATCACGTAATCGCTGTCAGCCACGGTGACTGACACCTCATGTCCCATGTCACGCAGCTGGCTGGCCGCAACATCGGTCAGGGTGTGGTTCAGTTCGCCTTTAGAGTGGGCAAAAGTTTTGCCACCATCGATAATTAAAATCCTGCTCATGAATAGGTTGCCTCATTTCCTGAATATGGTGCTCAGCTTACGCGCGCCGCAGCCGCAGAAAAATGCGAGGTTGATCACAACACTTTTGCTGTAGCAGCAACAATACGCCGGTTTATGGCACCATCAGTGGGCAAACTCACCATAAAAAAATCATAGAAAATAATCAGAATGAAAAAATTAATCCTCGCTTTGCTGCTGGTCAGCGGTGCTGTCCAGGCACAATCTCATCTCGACACCGTTCTCAGTTCTAAAACGCTCAAAGTCTGCACCACCGGCGATTACAAGCCCTACAGCTATCTGCGATCCGATGGTCAGTATGAAGGGCTGGATATCAGCATGGCGAACGCGCTGGCTACCTCGCTCGGTGCGAAGGTGGAGTGGGTACAGACCAGCTGGAAAAACCTGATGCCAGACTTTCTGGCAAAGCAGTGTGACATTGCCGTTGGCGGCGTCTCCGTCACGCTGAAGCGCCAGCAGACCGCCTGGTTCGCGCAGCCGCTGGACGTGGATGGCAAAATCCCGCTGGTGCGCTGCAGCGATAAAGATCGCTTCCAGACCATCGAACAGCTCAACCGGCCAGACGTGCGGCTGATTGAACCGGCTGGCGGTACTAACGAAGCCTTTGTCCACAGCCATTTGCCAGAAGCCTCGCTGACGCTGTTCCACGATAACGTCACCATCTTCCAGCAGCTGGTCGACAACAAGGCAGATGTGATGATCACCGATGCCTCAGAAGCGCGTTTTCAGCAGCAGCATTACCCGACGCTCTGTGCGATCAATCCCGACAAACCGCTGCAGTATGGCGAGAAGGCTTACATGATCCCGCGTGACGACATCAGCTGGAAGCTCTATGTCGATCAGTGGGTGCATCTCAGCACCGCCACCGGTGAATATCGTGATATTGCCCGTCAGTGGATAGGGGCAAAGCCCTGATTCACTTCCGCAGAGAGGTCAGACACTTGCCGGTCTGAATCCGGCGCACCTCCAGCACATGAAATTGCGCGGCGGGACGCCTCTTGTCCCGCGCTTCCCCTGTGACTAACACCAGGGAATAAGGTACTATCCTCGCCAAACCACCGCCGGGTGTCCCGCCGTTGTGGGCCACGATGTGAGGATGAGAAATTAATGAGTGAACTGACTCAGGATGGTGCAGAGCGTCTTGCCCTGCACACATTCACCGAGAATGCGTACTTAAACTATTCGATGTACGTCATCATGGACCGCGCACTGCCTTACATTGGCGACGGATTAAAGCCGGTTCAGCGACGTATCGTTTACGCCATGTCCGAGCTGGGCCTGAGCGCCAACGCAAAATTCAAAAAATCGGCACGTACCGTGGGTGACGTGCTGGGTAAGTACCATCCGCACGGCGACAGCGCCTGCTATGAAGCGATGGTGCTGATGGCCCAGCCGTTCTCCTACCGTTATCCGCTGGTCGACGGCCAGGGTAACTGGGGCGCGCCGGATGATCCCAAGTCGTTCGCGGCGATGCGTTACACCGAATCCCGTCTGTCAAAATATGCCGAGCTGCTGCTGGGCGAGCTGGGTCAGGGCACGGTCGACTATCAGCCGAACTTTGACGGCACGCTGCAGGAGCCGAAGATGTTACCGGCGCGCCTGCCCAATATTCTGCTGAATGGCACCACCGGTATCGCCGTGGGCATGGCGACCGATATTCCGCCACACAACCTGCGCGAAGTGGCTCAGGCGGCGATCGCACTGATCGACGCGCCGAAAACCACGCTGGACCAGCTGCTGGATATTGTCCAGGGACCTGATTATCCGACCGAGGCGGAGATCATTACGCCGCGTGACGAAATCCGCAAAATTTATCAGACCGGGCGCGGCTCCATCCGCCAGCGTGCGGTATGGAAGAAAGAAGAGGGCGAGGTGGTTATCACCGCGCTGCCGCATCAGGTATCAGGCGCGCGCGTGCTGGAGCAGATTGCTAACCAGATGCGCAACAAAAAGCTGCCGATGGTGGAGGATCTGCGTGATGAGTCAGATCATGAGAACCCGACCCGTCTGGTGATCGTGCCGCGCTCTAACCGCGTTGATCTCGATCAGGTGATGAACCATCTGTTCGCCACCACCGATCTGGAAAAGAGTTACCGCGTTAACCTCAATATGATCGGCCTGGATAACCGCCCGGCAGTGAAAAACCTGCACGAGATCCTGACCGAATGGCTGGTGTTCCGCCGCGACACGGTCAAACGTCGTCTGAACTACCGGCTGGATCGCGTGCTGCGCCGCCTGCATATTCTGGAAGGTTTGCTGGTTGCTTTCCTGAACATCGATGAAGTGATCGAGATCATCCGTACTGAGGATGAGCCGAAGCCGGTCCTGATGTCGCGTTTCGGCATCAGTGAAACGCAGGCCGAATCGATCCTCGAACTGAAGTTGCGCCACCTGGCAAAACTGGAAGAGATGAAGATCCGTGGCGAGCAGGCGGATCTTGAAAAAGAGCGCGATCAGCTGCAGGCGACGCTGGCCTCTGAACGCAAGATGAACACCCTGCTGAAAAAAGAGTTACAGGCTGACAGCGCCAGCTACGGCGACGATCGTCGTTCGCCGCTGTGTGAGCGTGAAGAAGCCAAAGCCCTGAGCGAAACCGAGCTGGTGCCGTCTGAACCGGTCACCATTGTGCTGTCGCAGATGGGCTGGGTGCGCAGCGCCAAAGGCCACGATATCGATCCAGCCGGACTGAGCTATAAAGCGGGCGACAGCTATCTGGCTGCCGCACGCGGCAAGAGCAATCAGCCGGTGGCCTTTATCGACTCCACCGGCCGCAGCTATACGCTGGATCCGACATCGCTGCCTTCCGCGCGCGGGCAGGGCGAGCCGCTGACCGGCAAGCTGACGCCACCGCCGGGTGCGGTGGTTGAACAGGTGCTGATGGAGCCGGATGACCAGCGTCTGCTGATGGCGTCTGATGCGGGCTACGGCTTTATCTGTACCTTCAGCGACCTGGTGTCGCGCAATCGTGCTGGTAAAGCGCTGCTGACGCTGCCGGACAATGCCCGCGTGATGACGCCAATGGCGGTGCATCATGAAGATGACATGCTGCTGGCGATTACCCAGGCGGGACGCATGCTGATGTTCCCGGTTGGCGAACTGCCGCAGATGTCGAAAGGCAAGGGCAACAAAATTATCTCCATTCCGTCAGCAGAAGCCGCTGCCGGTCAGGACAAACTGGCCTGGCTGATGATCCTGCCGCCGGGCAGCGCGATCACACTGCACGTGGGCAAGCGTAAAATGCTGCTGCGCAGTGAAGAGCTACAGAAATTCCGCGCCGATCGCGGACGTCGCGGCACGCTGTTACCGCGCGGCCTGCAAAAAATTGATCGTGTTGAACTGGATGCGCCTGCGCGTCCGGCGAGCCCGGATAGCGAAGCGTAAACAACCCGGCTGACCCTGCGTCAGCCGTGGCTCAATGAGGGAACTATGTTACTGATTCTGCGTGCCATTATCGTCGTCATTTATTCGATCCTGATCTGTATCTTTGGCTGTATCTGGTGTCTTTTTTCACCACGCGATCCGCGCCACGTCGCGACTTTTGGCCATCTGTTCGGCAAATTGTCGACGGTATTTGGTCTTAAAGTTGATCTGCGCAGACCGGAAGGCGCGGAGAATTATGGCAATGCGATCTATATCGCCAACCATCAGAACAACTACGACATGGTCACCGCGGCCAAAATGGTGCAGCCCTATACGGTCACCGTGGGCAAGAAGAGCCTGCTGTGGGTGCCGTTTTTTGGCCTGCTCTACTGGCTGACCGGCAACCTGCTGATCGACCGCGATGACCGGGCGAAAGCGCGCGGCACCATCGGTGAGCTGGTGGATCAGTTTAACCGCAAGCGCATCTCTATCTGGATGTTCCCGGAAGGGACGCGCAGCCGTGGCCGTGGCCTGCTGCCGTTTAAAACCGGTGCCTTCCACGCTGCTGTGGCGGCGGGCGTGCCGATCATTCCGATTGTGGTCTCCAATACCCATGGCAAAATCGATCTCAATCGCTGGAACAACGGGCTGGTCATTGTTGAGATGCTGCCGCCGGTTGATGTAAAAGCATTCGAGTCTTCGTCGGTGCGTAAGCTGGCGACTCACTGTCGCGAACTGATGGCGGCGAAGCTGGAAGAGCTCAATGCCGAAGTCGCAGAACGCGAAAAAAACGGAAAAATCTGACCGGCGAGTCATTCGCCGAACTATCCTGCATGGATGCCGCGCGGCGAGCCTTTTCCGGCTCGTCGTGAACGCAGCACAGCAAAAACAGATCAATAAAAACAGGGCCGGCGCTTAGCGCCACGCGTAAAGGGTCAGAAGTTTTATGTCTTTCAGCAGACGTCAGTTCATCCAGCTTTCTGCCGGAGCGGCGCTTAGCGCCAGTTTACTCCCTCATGCGGCACATGCCGCTTCTTCAGCTAATGGCGATACGCCACTTCCGGTTCCGCCGTTGCTGGAATCCCGTCGCGGCCAGCCGCTGTTCCTGACGATGCAGCGTAGCCACTGGTCATTTAATGGCGACAATAACAAAGTGCCGGTATGGGGCATTAATGGCCTCTACCTCGGCCCGACCGTCCGGGTTTACAGTGGTGACGACGTTAAGCTGATCTACAGCAACCGGCTGAATGAGTCCGTCTCCATGACCGTCAGCGGTTTGCAGCTGCCGGGTGCGCTAATGGGTGGTGCGCCACGTATGATGTCGGCCGGTGTCGACTGGTCGCCGGTACTGCCGATTCGTCAGGCGGCTTCAACCTGCTGGTATCACGCCAATACCCCAAACCGCATGGCACCGCATATCTATAACGGTCTGGCGGGCATGTGGCTGGTGGAAGATGACATCGGCAAACAGCTGCCGCTGCCGAAGCATTACGGCGTCGATGACTTCCCCATCATCATTCAGGACAAGCGGCTCGATAACTTTGCCACGCCGGTCTATGACCCGCCGCAGGATGGTGGTTTCCTGGGTGATACGCTGCTGGTGAATGGGGTACGCAATCCTTATGTTGAGGTGTCACGCGGCTGGGTGCGCCTGCGTCTGCTGAACGCCTCGAATGCGCGACGCTATGAGATGGTGCTCAGCGACAATCGTCCGTTTATGGTGATTGCCAGCGATCAGGGCTATTTGCCTGCACCGGTGGCGGTGCAGCGTCTGTCACTGGCGCCGGGCGAACGTCGCGAAGTGCTGGTGGATATGTCGCAGGGTGACGAAGTGTCGATTACGGCGGGAACGGCGGCAGGCATTATGGATCGGCTGCGCGGTTTTTTTGAGCCATCTTCTATTCTGACTTCCACCCTGATCCTGACGCTGCGCCCAACCGGCTTACTGCCGCTGGTGACGGATAATCTGCCGATGCGGCTGCTGGCCGACCAGATTCTGGATGGCGTGGCGGTTCGCACCCGCGAATTCCGCATCGGTGACAGCATGCCGGGCATCAACGGCGCGCTCTGGGATATGAACCGCATTGACACCACTGCGCAGCAGGGCACCTTTGAGCGCTGGATCCTGCACGCCGATCGGCCGCAGTCGCTGCATATTCAGGGCGTGATGTTCCTGATTAAAAGTGTGAATGGCGCACAGCCGATGGGTGAAGATCGTGGCTGGAAAGATACGGTATGGGTCGATGGCAGCGTGGAACTGATGGTCAGCTTCCCGCAAAGTTCGTCCGATCACTTCCCGTTTGTCTACCACAGTCAGACCCTGGAACTGGCCGATCGCGGTACGGCGGGTCAGCTGGTGGTGCAGCCCACGGCATAACAGCGCGGTCAGGCGTTAAGAACCCGCCTGACCGCGTTAAGCCTTCTCTGCCCGTCAACGGCAGGGCAGAGTGGTTAAGGTCACCTTCACGTCAGTTAAAGGTTTCCGGGTCTGGTCCCAGACGGTTGCCGTTATCCAGTTTCGCAATATCACTCACTTCATGCTTATCCAGACGGAAGTCGAACACCTTAAAGTTCTCTTCGATGCGTGCTGGCGTCACCGATTTCGGAATCACTACCAGGCCGCTATCCAGATGCCAGCGGATCACAATCTGCGCCGGTGTCTTGCCATATTTCTTCGCCAGCGACTTAATGATCTCCTGATCGAAGACCCCTTTACCGCCCTGGGCCAGCGGACTCCAGGATTCGGTCTGGATCTGGTGCAGCGCGTTCCACGCATGCAGCGTGCGCTGCTGTAGCATCGGGTGCAGCTCAATCTGGTTCACGACCGGCGTCACACCGGTTTCATCCAGCAGACGCTTCAGGTGCGCTTCATGGAAGTTACAGACGCCGATGCTTTTGGTCAGACCCTGCTGCTGCAGTTCGATCATCTTCTTCCAGGCATCAACGTAATGGTCTTTTTCCGGGCACGGCCAGTGCATCAGATAGAGATCGACCTGATCCAGTTTGAGTTTCTCCAGGCTGGTTTCCATCGCCTGCTGAACATTCTGCTGATCGTCGTTCCACAGTTTGGTGGTCACGAAAATCTCTTCGCGTGGTACGTCGGTTTCCTGCAGAGCCTGGCCAATCGCCTCTTCATTCTTATAGGCGGCGGCGGTATCGATTGAGCGATAGCCGACCTCAAGCGCTTTCAGCACCGCATGACGCGCATCTTCGATGCTGGCCTGCCACACACCGAGTCCGAGTTGCGGCATCATATTGCCATCGCGCAGTTTGATAATGGGTTGGTCTGCCATAGTTGCTCCTTTCCGTTGCGGTTAACCCGTGAGAATTCACTGTGCTTAAGTCTAGCCAACAATTTTCAGCCTGCTCAGCGCCAGCAACAACAGCGGGTCTGCACTTCTGCCCGATCCGGTAAATTTCTTGCCTGATTCTCCAGGCTGCTGGCGGTTCAGGCATTAGCACGGCACACTGGCTTTTTGCCCGTAAAGGAGTCGCTATGGCGCACGATGCACTGTGTCACCGGCTGGCACAGCAGGTAGTCACCTTAATGACCCATGGTCGCGACCGTCTTTGCCCGGTCGAAAATGTGTCGCTGATTTATGCCAATCAATATCGTCCCCGTACGCCGATGATGTATCAGCCCGGCATTGTCATCCTGTTTCAGGGCAGCAAAACCGGCTATCTCGGCAGCACCGTGTTTCAGTATGACGCCAGCAAATACCTGATGCTGACCGTGCCGCTGCCGGTGGAGTGCGAAACCTGGGCCTCGCCGGAGATCCCGATTGCCGGGCTGTGTCTCAGGGTTGATACCGCCAGCCTGCAGGATCTGCTGATTGAAATTGGCGACGACGATCAGTTTCAGCCGCAGCCGCAGACTTCAGGTATTCACTCGGCGTGGCTGACGGAACCGATGCTGTGCGCCGCGGAGCGACTGCTGGATGTGATGACCCAGCCGCGCGATGCGCGCGTGCTGGGGCCGCATATCGTGCGGGAAATTATCTACTATGTGCTGACCGGCCCGATTGGCGGCGCGCTGCTTTCGCTGGTGAGCCGACAGACGCAGTTCAGCCTCATCGCGCGCGCCCTGCGGCGGATTGAGAATCACTATGCGGAAAACCTCAGCGTCGATGCACTGGCCGCGGAAGTAAACATGAGCGTCTCAGCCTTTCACCATAACTTCAAAGCGGTGACGCAGACCTCGCCGCTGCAGTATCTCAAGCGCTATCGCCTGCATCAGGCGCGGCTGCTGATGCTGCACGATGGACTCAAGGCGAGTGCGGCGGCGGTGCGGGTGGGCTATGAAAGCCCTTCGCAATTTTCGCGGGAGTTTAAACGCTATTTCGGCGTGACGCCGGGGGAAGAGGTGAGTCGTGTCAGGCAGACGGTAGCGGATCCGTCCGCCTGAGTGGCGGCGGATCCGAAAGCCAGACGCGCGTCAGGCGCGTTTCTGGCGACGCTTTTTCCAGATCACCACAATGCTGCCGGACAGGCCGAGCACCAGCAGCACCATCGGCAGTATCATCAGAATCGCCATCACCTGATCCTCATGACGCTTGATAAACGGCACCTGGCTGATGCCATAGCCAAAGGCAACCACAATGCCGACCCACAGCATGCCGCTGAGCCAGTTAAACAGCTGAAAGCGGCCATTCTGCAGGCCTGCAATGCCCGCCATAGTCGGCAGGATAGTGCGGATAAAGGCAAGAAAACGGCCGACCAGCAGCGCCATCAGCCCGTGACGGTTAAACATATTCCAGGCGCGCTGGTGATACTGTGCCGGCAGATGCATCAGCCAGCTCTTCACCAGTCGGGTATTCCCCAGCCAGCGGCCCTGCAGATAGCTCAGCCAGCAGCCGAGGCTGGCGGCGGTCGTGAGGATCACCATCGTCGGCACAAAATCCATCACCCCTTTAGCCACCATCGCGCCGGCCAGCAGCAGCAGGCTGTCGCCCGGCAGGAAAGAGGCGGGCAGCAGACCATTTTCCAGAAACAGCGTCAGGAACATCACGCCATATACCACCCACACTACATCCGGATTTGCCAGCGCGGCAAAATCCTGATGCCAGAGCGCCTGGACAATCTCGTGTAAAACACCCATTAGCGATTCCATCACGTCACAAGGAACAATCCGTCTGCGTTCAGGCAGCACGGCAATCTCACCGGTAAGCTGAACGATGCAGGATAAATTTTAACAACAAATGAGCCAGTGCCCGGCAAACTCTCCGGGCCGCCGCTACGTGGTTTATCTTCTGTTTACTTTCTGTTTATCTGACTTAGCGCGTCAGGCGCGCAAAACCGGCCTCCAGGTCAGTCAGCAGATCATCAACGTGCTCCAGACCAATGTGCAGCCGCACTAGCGTGCCGGTGAAATCCACACCGCCCGCCGGACGAATCTCAGCCAGCTCTTCCGGCTGATTTGCCAGGATCAGCGATTCATAGCCGCCCCAGGAGTAAGCCATGCTGAAATGATGGAAGTGATCGAGATATTCCGCCAGTTGGGGCGCGTCTAATTTTTTCTGCAGGATGAACGAGAACAGGCCGCTGCTGCCGTTAAAATCTCGCTGCCAGAATGCATGACCTTTGCTTTGCGCCAGTGCCGGATGATTCACCCGTGACACTTCCGGGCGCGCCGCCAGCCACTCAGCCACCTGAATTGCGCTCTCTTCATGCTGACGCAGACGGGTGCCCAGCGTACGCAGACCGCGGCTCGCCATGTAGGCGGTATCGGCATCCACCATCTGGCCCATCAGATAAGAGTTTTCACGCAACTGGTCGATACAACGCGCATTGGCGACCGCGGTGCCGATCATTGCATCGCTGTGACCAATCAGATATTTGGTGCCAGCCTGAATCGAGATGTCGATGCCGTGCGCCAGCGCGTCAAACAGAATACCGGCCGCCCAGGTGTTGTCGATCATGATGATCGCCTCGGGCGCTTTAGCGCGTACCGCTGCCACAATCGCCGGAATATCCTGAACTTCCATCGTGATTGAAGCGGGCGACTCCAGGAAGACAACACGGGTGTTGGGTTGCACCAGCTCACCGATTTCACTGCCGATGCAGTGATCGAACCAGCCGGTGGAAACCTGCAGCTTAGCGAGAATTTTAGTACAGAAGTCCTGCGTCGGTTCATAGACCGCACCGCTCATCAGTACGTGGTCGCCCGCCTCGACAAACGCCAGAATCGCGTTTGCCACGGCAGCCGCGCCGCAGGGATAGAGCACGCAGCCCGCACCGCCTTCCAGCTCGGTCATCGCATCCTGCAACGCAAAGTGCGTCAGGGTGCCACGACGGCCATAAAAAAGTTCGCCTTTTGCCCGACCGGCGGTGGCGCGTTTCTTCTCCGCAACCGTATCAAAAACCAGCGAAGAGGCGCGCTGAATGACGCTGTTCACCGAGCCCTGGGTATAACGCTTGCTGCGTCCTGCACTGACGAGCGTGGTATCAATTTTTCTGGTGGTCATGAGTCGCCTTTACCGCTTCAGACTAAGCCCTCACGTTATCACGAAACGGCCAGCAGGGTTGAGACTCAATGGTGATTATCAGAGTGCGTCGCAGGAAAAAAACCGGCCCGCGAACAGGCCGGTTTTCATGGTGCTACATCACGCCCATCAGGCGCGGCAACCAGAGTGAAATAGCGGGAATATAGGTAATCAGCATCAGCACCAGAAACAGCATGCCGTAGAACGGCAGCATCGCCCCGACGACCTGCTCAATCTTCTGTTTACTCACGGCGCTGGCCACAAACAAGACGGTGCCGACCGGTGGCGTAATCAGCCCGATGCCCAGGTTCGTCAGCATGATCATGCCAAAGTGAACCGGATCGACCCCCAGCGCGGTCGCCACCGGCAGCAGCACCGGCGTCAGGATCAGAATCAGCGGTGCCATATCCATCAGCGTGCCCACCACCAGCAGCAGGATATTGATACACATCAGGATGACATATTTGTTATCGGAGAGGCTGGTGAACGCTTCGGTAATAATGGTCGGCAGCTGCATAAAGGTCATTACCGCGCCAAACCCGGCCGCGAAAGCGATCAGCACCATCACGATGGTGACGGTTTTAATGGTGCGGAACAGCAGGATATGCAACTGGCTCCATTTAAAGTCGCGATAGATAAACATGGTGACGAAGAACGCCCAGATACAGGCAATCGCAGCGGATTCCGAGGCGGTAAAAATGCCAGAGAGGATCCCGCCCATAATGATCACGACGGTAAACAGACCCCAGAAAGCGTCGAAGAAAATCTTCAGCGCCTGACGAAACGGAATACGCTCGCCTTTGGGATAGCCGCGTTTATGGGCAAAGCCCAGACACATCACCATCAGGCAACCGCCGAGCAGCAGGCCAGGGAAGATCCCGGCAACAAACAGCGAGGAGATGGTTACCATGCCGCCGGTCGCCAGCGAGTAGATGACGGAGTTGTGGCTGGGGGGCGTCAGCACCGCCTGTACTGAACCGCTGGCGGTCACTGCCGCGGCGAAGTCACGCGGATAGCCTTTCTCCTCCATCTGCGGAATCATTACCGAACCAATCGAGGCGGTATCGGCTACCGACGAACCAGAGATAGCGCCAAAAAAGGTTGAAGCGACGATATTAACCAGCGACAGCCCGCCGCGAATAAAACCGACAAAGATATAGGCGAAGTTGACCAGGCGGCGGGCAATGCCGCCCTCCGCCATAATCGCGCCCGCGAGGATAAAGAACGGAATGGTCAGCAGTGAAAATTTGTTAATCCCGTTGGTTACCTGAATCACCACCGCTTCCAGCGGCAGATCGATCCACCAGGCACCGATAAAGGCGCTCAGTCCCACCGCAAAGGCGACCGGAAAACCCACCATCAGCAACACCAGCAAACTGCCTATCAAGATCAATGCATCCATTTTTCTGCTCCGCGTTAGTGGGTACCGCCCAGCGTGACAATCGGCCGCTGGCTCTGATCGCCGCTCAGCAGGCGCTCAATAACAAACAGCAGGGTGAAAATTGCGCCAATCGGAATCGGCAGATACATCTCGCCGTAGGTCACTGCCGGGAGTGAGGCGAGGGTCTGCACCCACATCGCTTCGCACAGGCTGTAACTGGCCTGGAAGATCACCAGACAGGTGACGATCATCAGCAGATCGCTGACGCGCAGCATCAGACGCTGCCGGGCAGGTGACAGGCGGTCAGTGACCATCGATACGCAGATATGGGTTCCGGCGCGCAGACCCACCGGTGCGCCGATAAAGGTAAAAATGATCATGCAGATAATGGCAACCGGCTCTGGCCACGAGAGCGCGCCGTTCATCACGTAACGGGCGAAGATCCCAATCGGGATCACCGTCACCATGATCAACAGCGCCACGGCGGCCACCAGCATGCAGAGCAGATAAAGCCCATCCATCAGACGTGCATAAGCAGACATAATTGATACCTGATTAAATACGCCACACGGCAGCGTGGCGCGGGAAGGGTTATTTCACCTCAGCGATCCGGGTCATCAGATCCTGATATTTGCCGCCAAACTGATCGCGCACTGGCTGAGTCGCTTTGACGAAATAGTCGCGGTCGGTCTGCTGGAAGGTGACGCCGCCCGCCTTCATTTTGGCGATCGACTCTTCGGTATAGGTCGCCCAGAGCTGGCGCTCCTCATCCTGTGCCTCTTTGCCGAGCTTTTTCAGCAGGGCCTGATCCTCGGGTTTCAGGCGATCCCAGGCGCGTTTTGAAAACAGGATCATCTCTGGCTGGATAAAGTGGCCGCTGAGGGTGTAATACTTCGCGACCGGCATATAGTTATGGGCGACAAAGGTTGGTGGGTTGTTTTCGGTGCCATCAACCACGCCGGTCTGCATCGCACTGAACACTTCACTGACGCCCATCGCTACCGGATTGGCGCCCATCGCTTTCAGGGTTGCCAGCGAGATGGCGCTGTTCTGCACCCGGATTTTCATGCCCCTGAGATCGTCCGGCTTCGCCAGCGGCTTCTTGGTGATCATGTTGCGCTCACCGGCATCGGTCCAGCCCAGGAACACCATGCGGGCGTTGGGATCGTTATCGAATTTGTCGGCAATCTCGCGGCCTATATCGCCATCCAGCACGTTGTGCATGTGATTAACGTCGCGGAAAATGTAGGGCAGGGTCAGCACGCTGGTTTCTGGGGCAATCGAGGTGACCGGGGCCAGCGAGACGCGGATCATATCGATAGCCCCCAGCTGCACCTGTTGCAGCGTCTGATCTTCATCACCCAACACGCCACCGGCGTAGAGCTTCATCTCCAGCCGTCCATCGGTGGCCTGTTTCAGTTTGTCGCCCATGTGTTGCAGAGCGACCACGGTGGGATAACCGGCAGGCTGCACTTCAGCCACTTTAATCACCTGTGCCGTGGCGGTGGCGCTCGCTATCATCGCCGCCAGGGCACTGGCCACGCATGTTTTCATCATTCTCATTATATTGTCTCCCGCAGAGGTAAGACGGCCTGCGGTCAGGGCTAACCGCAGAGGGCCGTAAGGAGCCAGCATAGTGAAAACGTGTCTGAGTAAAATGCAGCAATGCTGATTGAATGAATTCCATCACATTTTGAAACGTTGTTTTAATAAATTTTCATGCAGCTTCACATTTTCGAAATATCCTCACAAACCGTGCCTGAACCTGCTCAACAACAGGTCAATAGCGCGGATCAGCTTTGTAAATACTAATGAGAACTACTATCAATTCGCCGCCATTTTGCTATTATTTGCGCTTGTTTCGCATCCCTGAATCAGAAGTTGGAGAAGCAGCGTGGTAGCCAGTGATTTGATGCAAACGGACCTCTCCGTTTGGGGCATGTATCAACATGCCGATATCGTGGTAAAGGTGGTCATGATTGGCCTGTTATTGGCCTCAGTGGTGACCTGGGCGATCTTCTTCGGCAAATATGCCGAACTCAGCGCGGCTAAGCGTCGCCTGAAGCGTGAGCAACTGGCACTGGGCGAAGCCCGCAATCTGAATGACGCCGCCCGCATTGCCAAAGCCTTTACCGGGCACAGCCACTCTGTGGTGCTGTTGAACGATGCGCAGAATGAACTTGAACTGTCGGCTGGCGTGGAAGATACCAATGGCATTAAAGATCGCACCAGTTTCCGCCTCGAGCGCCGTGTAGCCGCCTTCAGCCGCCATGCGGGTCGTGGCAACGGTTTCCTGGCGACCATCGGGTCTGTCGCTCCGTTTATCGGCCTGTTCGGCACCGTCTGGGGCATCATGAACAGCTTTATCGGCATCGCGAAAACCCAGACCACCAACCTTGCGGTGGTGGCACCGGGTATTGCCGAAGCGCTGCTGGCGACCGCGATTGGTCTGGTTGCTGCGATCCCGGCCGTCGTCATCTATAACGTTTTTGCCCGCATGATTGCCAACTACAAAGCCTCGCTGGGTGATGTCGCCGCGCAGGTGATGCTGCTGCAGAGTCGTGATATCGATCTGGGCACCGTCGCCACAGAGGTTCCGCGTCCTGCGACCGCCCAGAAACTGCGCTTAGGGTAAGTTGTTATGGCCATGCGATTAAACGACGATCTGGAAACCGATGGTGAAATGCATGAGATCAACGTGACGCCGTTTATCGACGTCATGCTGGTGCTGCTGATCATCTTTATGGTGGCCGCGCCACTGGCTACGGTCGATGTGCGCGTTAATCTGCCTGCTTCCACCAGCGCGCCGCAACCGCGTCCGGAAAAGCCGGTCTATCTGTCGATTAAAGCAGATAAACAGCTTTACGTGGGTAACGATCAGGTCACCCCGGACTCGCTGGTTAACGTGCTGACCAACCAGACGCAGGGCAACAAAGAGACCACCATTTTCTTCCAGGCTGACAAGTCGGTAGATTATGAAACGCTGATGAGCGTCATGGATAAGCTGCGCACGGCGGGCTACCTGAAAATCGGTCTGATGGGCATGGAAACCGTGAAGAAATAGCGGGTTATCCGGCAACATGAAAAGGCGACTGTTAAGGTCGCTTTTTTATGGCGGCTCTTCAGCCAGATAAAATCAGGCAGATCAGCACCAGAGCTGATCACTTATGCTGGCTGATTTGAATTGTTAATTGGTTGTTACTTATGTACACAGAATTGTAAAGTGCAATGGTGAGCCAGGTCACATTAATCTCGTCTCAGGCAGGCTAAAACGGCTAAAAAACAACAGGAAGCCGTTATGAGTCACACCCCGTCTTTACAAAAGCCGCCGAAAAGTGCTGCCCGAACCATCTTTAACGTCACCAGTGGTAACTTTCTGGAGATGTACGATTTTATGGTGTTTGGCTATTACGCCACCGCCATCGCCAAAACCTTCTTTCCCGGTGATGACCCGTTTGCTTCCCTGATGCTCACTCTGATGACCTTTGGTGCCGGCTTCCTGATGCGCCCGCTGGGGGCGATCATTCTGGGTGCCTACATCGACCATCATGGCCGTCGTAAAGGCTTATTACTGACGCTGGGCTTAATGGCGATTGGCACACTGACCATTGCGCTGGTGCCAGGCTACGCCACGCTGGGCGCGGCGGCACCGATTCTGATTCTGCTGGGACGCCTGTTGCAGGGCTTCTCGGCAGGCGTCGAGCTGGGTGGCGTATCGGTCTATCTGGCGGAAGTCGCGCCGAAAGGTCGCAAAGGCTTTTTTGTCAGCTGGCAGTCGGGCAGTCAGCAGATTGCGGTGATCTTTGCCGCTCTGCTGGGGCTGATGTTGAATCATCTGCTGGCGAAAGAGGCGGTGACGGAGTGGGGCTGGCGTATCCCGTTTGTGGTCGGCTGCCTCATTGTGCCGTTCCTGTTCTACATCCGCCGGATGCTGGAAGAGACCGAAGCGTTCAGCAAACGTAAACATCATCCGAGCATGACGGAAATCATGCGGTCGGTGGCCAGCAACTGGGCGCTGGTACTGGCGGGCATGCTGATGGTGGTCACGACCACGGTGATGTTCTACATGATCACCGCCTTTACCCCGACCTTTGGTAAAACCGTGCTGATGATGAGCGACAAACAGGCGTTTCTGGTCACCCTCTGTGTAGGTGTCTCAAACCTGTTCTGGCTGCCACTGATGGGCGCGCTGTCGGACCGCATCGGTCGCCGTCCGCTGCTGATCATCTTTACCCTGCTGATGATTGTGACGACCTGGCCGGTGCTGCACTGGCTGGTGGGATCGGCCAGTTTCGCCCACCTGCTGGAAGCGGAACTGTGGCTGTCGTTTCTTTATGCCAGTTACAACGGGGCGATGGTGGTGTATCTGGCGGAGATTATGCCTGCTGAGGTGCGAGCCGCGGGTTTCTCTATGGCCTACAGCCTGGCGACGGCGCTGTTTGGCGGCTTCACGCCTGCCATCTCCAGCTATCTGATCCACGCCACCGGTGATAAGGCGATGCCGGGCGTCTGGCTGACCTTTGCTGCCGTCTGCGGGCTGATTGGGACGCTGTTGATTGGCCGGATGGTGAAACAGTATCAGTTGCGCCACAGCGCGACGCCAGCCAGCGCTTCTCTCTAAAAGGACAAATCGACCACCACGCTGTCGCTGTAGTTTCCCGCAGGCGGCGTGTTCTGCGTGGTCAGGATACGCGCGGTGTAGTTAAAGCCGCGCGTCAGTCCATCTGTTGATATCGCCGTCGAGGTGGTACTGCTCCAGCGTTCCGTGCCTGCCGATCCCCAGCGATTGCTGGTCGTGCCTTTATAGATCTCATAGCTCAGTCGGTTTGCGCCGCTAGCCATATTCCTGACGCTACCCGCCGCATAGCTGCCATTGCTCAGCCCGACGGTATAGGTGCTGCCTTTACTGCACAATACGTTAATGGTCTGCGAGACGGCGGAGAAGCTGCCCACCAGCGGCGCGCTGCCAAAGCTGATATTGGGCGAGGTGATCGTCGTACAGTCATTGGTCAGGATAGCGGTGATGTTAATCGGTATCACGCCGCTGCCATTCTGCTCGCTCAGGCAAATATTACCGACACTGACGCTGGTGCAGACGCGCCAGGTCACCGCCATGTTCAGCGTCACCTGATAGGTTCCGGCGGCCACCACCTGACCGGGAACGGTGCGCAGATAAATCGGAATGGCGAAGTTAAGGCTGCCCAGCAATCCCGCCAGGTTGATCAGTGTCTGCGATCCATAGACAAACGGCGTGCCGCCGATAGTCAGTTCAGTGGCGCAGGCACTGTCGGTGCAGAGCCGCACAGGCACATTATCGCTGCCGGTGTCACCGCTGCGCTTCAGGATGCCGCGCGTGCCGCTGACCGTAGTTGCGCCGGTCAACTGGAAGGTTATCTGGTTATTGCCGAGCAGCGACAGCGACGAGCCGGAGCCACAGTTGACGTTGGCATTGGTGGTGACCGAGCTGACGGTGGTATTCGCCACAAAGGTGGTGACCGAACCAAAGCTTGCTGTGGAGGCGGGCAGGGTACAGGCGGCGTAGCTCAGTGACGGCAGTAGCAGCAACAGGCCAGCCAGTAACAGCGATCTCATCATAGTGGATTTCCGGACGTAAAAGGTTCAGCAGGCGCGGCGGCGCTACCTGCAACAGGAGCCGGCAGCACGCAGGTCAGTGGGCCATAGGTTTTCAGCGCCTGCGGCTGACCGCTGGCGATATGCAATTCGGTTTCGCAGCGGCGACCATCAGGAGTCACTACTTCGATCGGATTGCTGGCGGTAAGATCTTCCATCCAGACGATGCCATCCCAGCCGACATATCCGGTGGGATGGCCAGGCCGCTGCACCAGGCTTGAGATCGGCAGCGGCTGGCCCTGCGCATCAACCAGGATCACGCTGGCGGCGCGCAGTTTCTCCACCGGGAAGTTGAGCAGGTAGCCGCTCTGGCGTTTCACCGCGAAGCGCTGCTCAACCCGCGGCGTGGTCATATCGGCGGGCAGGTCGAGGGTGTCGATATCATATTTGGCCGGATAGTAGCTGCTGATGGCGGGCACCAGCAGATAGCCCCGTTGATTGGTACGTCCCATCGACTGATTTTCATAGCGCACGTTCACGTCGGGATAGCTTGTTTTCACCAGCACAAAGGCGTCGTTGATGGCGTTAGCGGCAAAGACGCTGTTATCCATTAACACCAGCGCACCGGAGAGATCGGCCCATTGCGTGAGGTTGTCATCATCGCCATAAAAACCGCCGGAGGTATCAATCTGGTTATTGCGATAGCGCAGACTGCCCTGACGATAATCGCCGCTGTCACCGCTCTGATTCGCCCAGGAGGCATCCCAGGCGAACCCGCCGTCGCTGGGCATGGCGCTGGAGGCGTAGATACGCTGGCTGTCGCGGCCGCGCTGATCGCGTTCGGTGCTGATGGCCGCGCTGCCCTGTTCACCAAACGGGATCACCAGCGAGAGGGCACCGGTCCAGCTTTTCTCCTCCTGATCGCGGCTGGCAGAGACATAGAGGCTGCTGTTACCCCACAGGTTTTTACTCCATGAGAGGTTCCACAGGCGGGTGCGGTCGCCCTGGCCGTCGGTGATATCGATGAAAGCGGCACCGACACTGCCAAACTGGTTCAGCGAGACGCTGGCGCTGTACTGCGCACTGCGGCGCGACAGCGCGTAACGGCTATCGGCCTGGCTCCCGGCACGGCTGCCAACCAGCGCCAGATTGCCGAAGTCGCTGCTGCGCTGGGTCTGCTGCGTGCCGATATTGAACCAGCTGTTGTTGTACTGATAACCCCAGCTGTATTGCCTGCCGCTCTCGCCCTCAAGCTGACTCTGCGCTACCGCGCCGTTGACCACGCCCCAGCTGCCGACGCGTAACTGACCGCCCAGCCCGCCCATCGCAAGGCTTTCGCTGCCTTCAGCGTGACTCTCCAGCGTCAGCCAGTCGGTCATGCCATATCTGTAAGAACCGCTGGCGGCGGCCTGCCCATAATCGAAGTTTTTGATGCCGTAGTTCTCGCGGATCGCGCCAGCAGAGAAGGCATAATCTGACAGGCCAGATTTCAGCAGATTACTGGAGACGTAAAACGGCATGGTGGTAGTGACGCGACGGCCCACCGCATCGGTGGTGGTGATCACCGCGTCACCCGCGCCGTTAACAAACGGCACATTGGTCATCGACCAGGGGCCTGGCTGCACGTTTGCCTGGCTGGAACGATAGCCGTTGATAAAGAGATCGACGGTGGAGGGAACGGCTGCCTGGCCGGAAAAAGCGGGCAGCGGATAGGTCACCAGATCGGGACGAACGCTGAAGTCGCGGCCGACGCGGATGCCGCCAAGCCGCACGCTGCTGCTCCACGCCAGCGAGTCGGTGACCAGATCCCCGACCCGCCAGCTTACCGCCGTGTTCTCATCTTCATTGCTCCACCAGCTGTCGTAGCGGATATAGCCGTTGTCCTGATAAGTCGTACTGCCTTCCAGCTGCTGCTGCCAGACGCCGTTAGTTGAGACGTGCCCGGCATCACCAAACAGCCGCAGTTCGTTCCAGGCGGAAAGTCGGGTGCCGGTGGTATCAGTGCGGCTGGCGTACAGATCGTAATTAATCAGCGCGCCGCTGCTGGTACGGCCTGGATAGCGCGGTCCATTCTTCGCCTCACCAATGATCTGGCCGGGCAGCCAGTCAGGCGGCACGGTCAGTAGCAGGCGCTGCCGCGCAGCGTCATACTCCACGCTGATGGATGGCAGGCTGCTGACATCAACCTGCGGCTGCTGGCCCAGCTTATCCGGTGACAGCCCGGCACGCTGCAGATCGCTGCTGCGCAGCCAGAAATGACCGTCGCGCTGTTCCACTGCCACAATATTGCCGTTCGCCTGCTGGTTAATCACCAGCTCCAGCATGTATTGCTGACCCGCGCCGCTGGTCTGCAGGCTGGGCGGCGGGGGCAGGGATGAGTAAGTCTCCGCCAGCACAGGATCCGGCGTAAGCGCGTAAATCACGCTGACCACCGCCAGCGCGCAGGGGTGCAGGGAAAAAGGTCTCATTCAGCGCTTACTTCCGGGCAGCGCTGCGCCACTGGCTTTTATTAACTTCTGCGGTGAGTTCGCCGCTGACCGGCACCGTGAGCGGCCAGCGATGCGTGCTGTCCGCCAGCACATAGCCGTATAAGCCTTCGCCCAGCTTGCGACCACCAATCGCCACATTGCTGAGCCGGGCGTGGCCGTTGCCGCTGTTGGTCAGCTGGAGCCAGCGCTTGCCGCCCTCGCTGACCTGTTGCCAGTGCAGAGCGGGACGGACGCTGTCGGTGGAGAGCCCGGAACCATACACAAACAGCGGCACCGAATAGCGCATCTGAAAGGTCAGTCCGGCCTGATTTTCGCCGGGATTGTTCGGCGTCGGGATTTCATCCAGCACCACCCGGTAGGCCAGCTCTTTACCGGCCGCAGGCGGCGTCTGTTTAATCAGCCTGACCAGCTGTTTCTGGCCCGGCTCCATCCGCACCATCGGCGGGCTGGCAACCACCTGCTGCTGGGTCTGATACTGCTCCTGACTGTTAATCTGCTGCCAGCTGAAAACCCGGATCTGCATCATGGTCGTGCTGTTACCGCGATTTTCCAGCCAGAGCTCGCTGGCTTTCTCTTCAGGATTAATGGCGGGATCAATAGGCCAGATCATCACCGAGTTGGCGGCGAAGGCCGGAGAGAGCAGAGTGGAACTCAGCAGCAGCAGGGCGCGCAGTGGCTTCATGATCATATCCTTGTTTTCTATCATCTCACCAGCTCAGGGTGACGGTCAGCGTGTCGGTATAAACGCCGGCGCGCGCAGTGCCGGGCAGTTGTAGCTGGCCATAGATCGGCAGCGTAATGTTATTGGCATTGCTATAGCTCAGCGACACCGCCTGGTTCACCGGGATGACCGTGGTGCGGCTGGCGTTACTAAAGAGCGTATAGGGAACGGTATTGGTGAAATTGGGCAGCTTCAGATTACGGGTCGTCGTGAAGTTACTGCCCTGATTAATGCTCATGCTCAGCGTGGTGCCTGGCGTACAGGCAAGGTTAATGGCGGTGCTCTGCACGAAGCTGGCATTGACGGTACTGGCCGCCACGCCAGACTGCGTGCCGAAATTAAGCGTGCCAAAAACGCCGGTATTAGTACCGGATATCACGCAGCCTGCTACCACCGAGGCGGTCACCTGAAAGGTGCTGGTGGGCAGACTCCAGGCGCTGACACTTGCTATCAGCAGGGGCAGGCTGCGTGCGATCGTCAGGCAGGGTCGCCAGAGAACCAACCTTATTTACCTGCGGCAGCAGTTAGTAGTTCACGGCCACGTTAATGGTATCGGTGTAGGTTCCGGCAGGGATCAGGGGGTTAAAGCCACCACCGACCACCCGGCCATAGATGGCGTAGTTGGTACCCAGTGTCGGGTCAGTGGTGCCACTGGCCGCGATAGGCGTATTGTTGGCGATCGCCGTGGTGAAGGAGGCGTCACTGTAGAGGGTATAGGCGATACCCTGCGCATTATTCGATCCCAGAATCAGATAACGCGGCGACGCAGAAGCGGTGCCATAGATAGTAGCGGGCGCAGCATTGCTGCTGGTCACCACCACGTTGTAATCCTGACCGGTGGTGCAGCGCACAAAAATACCGTTACCGGCGGCACCGACCAGGGTGGCATTCAGGGTATCAAAGGTGGCGGCGCTGCTACCAAAGTTCAGGGTACCGAAATTAACGCCCGCCGTGGCTGACTGTCCATTTACCAGACAACCGGTGGTCAGCGTCAACGTGGCATTGATGGTTCCCGAGGTCGTAGCCGCCTGGGTTAATGATGGAACAGCAACAGTTAATCCTGCAGCGGCAAACAGAAAAAGCTTGAGTTTCATAATATTTCCTTACGGATTATCGAGAGTCAGTGCTTTTTCACCCGGTGTTTATTAACGATTCAACCCAAAGTAAGGAAATAAAAATAACAAGGCCGGCAGCGCCGCAGTCTTAAGAAAAATCTCAGACTTAAGAATGATGATTTATATCAGTTTTACTTACTATAGATCAGTTAAAGCGTTACGCGAAGTGCTGCTGTTTATTTTTCGTTAATCAAATGGTCTCTCTGGCCGATAACCCAGTTACAGCAAGGCGTAAAAGCGAGACGGAAAAACAAAACCCCTTGTTTTTTCGGCCTCTGGTATGCTTTCTGCTTCGGTGATATGTTCCTGTACCAATCAGACATAATAACGATTAACTGCCAGACACAGCAGGCGGTTAATAAGATGCAGGTCACAAATGGCCCTGCGTTTATGGGCCTGTTTTGCCCGGTCTTCAGGGCCAGTAAATACTGAAGTTAATTAACTTTCACCCATTGGGTGTTTTTAAAATTACTTTTCTGACTTTACACAGCACCTGCTTTTCTGCGGGTGGTGAGGAGTTGTACATGTTACTTGTCAGCTGGGATAGCGTGCTGATCTGCGTTTCGCTGCTCGTGGCATTTATTGCCTCTTTTACAGCGCTGGACACTGCCGGACGGGTGGCGGTCTCCCATGGCTGGAGCGCGCGGTTCTGGCTGCTGGTGGGTGGCACGGCAATGGGGATTGGCATCTGGGCCATGCATTTTATCGGGATGCTGGCAATGATGATGCCGATGACGATGCGCTATGACACGCGGCTGACGATCCTCTCACTGCTGGTGGCGATCCTGGCGTCAATATTCGCCTTCGGCCAGACGGTGGGCGGCCTGCATCTCACCCGTCAGCGGCTGCTGCGCGGCACGCTGATCCTGGGCGCGGGCGTAGTGGTGATGCACTATCTCGGTATGTCGGCCCTGCTGATTGATCCGCAACCTGAGTGGAATATGCTGCTGGTGGCGCTCTCGGTGCTGATTGCGTTTGTGGCCTCAGGTGTGGCGCTGTGGCTGGCGTTTCATCTGCGGCAGGGTGACCATCATCTGCTGCTGATGCGTGGGCTGGCCTCAATAGTGATGGGGATCGCGATTGCAGGTATGCACTATGTGGGTATGGCGGCGGCGGTGTTCAGCCACAACAGCACCATGCAGCCGCACGGCGTCAGTAATCCGGGACTGGCGGTATGGGTCTCGCTGATTACGCTGAGTATTCTGGGGATCACCCTGCTGAGTTCGATGCTGGACGCTCAGGTGCGCGCCGCGCGGCTGGCAACCCGGCTCAATCGCGCTAACCAGGAGCTGCGTCAGCTGGCGATGCATGACAACCTGACGGCGCTGCCCAACCGGGTGATGCTGGAGCAGCAGCTTGATCTCGCCATCAAACAGGCGACGCTGAATGAAGATCGCTTTGCCGTGATCTATATGGATCTCGATGGCTTCAAGGCGGTCAATGACACCTGGGGACATCACGTCGGTGACCGGCTACTGGTGGCAGTGGCGGAACGGCTGCGCACTCAGCTCAGTAACACCATGCTGCTGGTGCGGCTGGGCGGGGATGAGTTTGTGCTGATGGCGGAGTGTGATATCAACCCGGCCCGGCAGCTGGCGCAAAAACTGGTGAAAGTAATCGGTACGCCGTTTGAACTTGACCGCTATGTACTGCACGTTTCACTCAGTGCCGGTATTGCGATATTTCCACTGCATGGCCGCAGCCGGCAGGAGCTGTTGTTTAATGCCGACGCGGCGATGTACCACACCAAACACAGTGGACGAAACGGCTGGTGCCTGTTTGAGCCCGCCATGAGCGCGGCAACGCAGCATCAGCTGGAGCTGGCCAACGATCTGTGGGAAGCGATCGATCGCCAGCAGATGCGGCTGTTCTATCAGCCCAAATTCCGTTCCGGCGGCACACGATTAATGGGATTTGAAGCACTGCTGCGCTGGCAGCATCCGCAGCGCGGTCTGCTGACGCCTGAGCTGTTTTTGCCGCGCGCCGAAAAAACCGGTCAGATTGTGGCGCTGGGCAACTGGGTGATTGAGGAGGCGTGCCGTCAGTTAAGGATCTGGCACAGCCAGGGCCACAGCGACTGGACGGTCTCGGTGAATCTCTCGGCATTGCAGTTTCACCAGCGTGATCTGCTCAGCACGCTGACCGGGACGCTGGCACGTTACCAGCTGTCAGGGAGCGCGCTGATGCTGGAGATTACCGAAACGATTGCCATGCGCGACCCCGCTTTCAGTCAGCAGCGGATCCGCGAGTTGCAGCAGGCAGGCGTCAGCGTCGCCATTGATAACTTCGGCATCGGCTATGCCAACCTGTTGCATCTTAAACATCTGGATGCCAGTGAACTCAAGATTGATCGCGGCTTTATCAACTGCCTGCGACCTGGCAGTGAAGATGCAACCGTGGTCAGCGCCATGCTGACGCTGGCGCAGAGTCTTAACCTGCGCATGGTAGCGGAAGGGGTTGAGACGGAAGAGCAGCAGCATCTACTCACCAGCTTAGGCTTTGATGCATTGCAGGGATATCTGCTGGGCAAGCCAACGCCTCCGGATCGGGTTGACGCGTTCAGTTTTCCCGCACTGCGGCAGCCGGTGTCGTCGGTTTCTGGCTGAAGCTGACGATAGATTTCATCACTCAGAATGAGTGGAAAGGATGCAGGGTTCGCGGCTCATTAACCGCCGGGCTATGCCGATAACTCATACAAATTTAAAAAAACCTCTGCCCAACCACCAGCACGGCTTTCGCGGGAATGCACTATGTTAGCGACCTCATACGACTCTTTTATCGTCATCGTCTCAGTTCTTGTCGCGATGCTGGCTTCGTTTACCGCCTTAGATATGGCGGGACGGGTGGTACATTCTACCGGCAAAGTGGCGCTGGTCTGGCTGTTCGGCGGCGGTTTCTCCATGGGCATCGGCATCTGGGCGATGCACTTTATCGGCATGCTGTCGATGAGCATGGAGATGGTCATGAGCTATAACGCCGGACTTACCGCCTTCTCCGCCGCCATTGCCGTCTGCGCGTCGATATTTGCACTGTGGCTGGTCTGCAGCAGTGGCGATTTGCCTTTGCCGCGTCTGGCGGGCGGCGCGCTGATCCTCGGCAGTGGTGTCGCGGCGATGCACTACACCGGCATGGCGGCGCTGATGTTCTCGCCCGGTATCGTCTGGCAATGGGGCTGGGTAGCGCTGTCGGTGGCGATTGCTCTGGCCGCTTCGGGCGCGGCGCTGTGGCTGGCGTTTAACCTGCGTGAGGGTCAGACCGGCCGGGTCACACTGCTGCGCATTGGCGCCTCGGTGGTGATGGGCTGTGCGATTGCTGGCATGCACTATACCGGCATGATGGCAGCAGAGTTTCCCGCCCACAGTCATCCGGTCGGACAGGGCGTTAACAGCAACTGGCTGGCGATTCTGGTCACGGTGGTCACCATCTCGATTCTGGGCATTACCCTGCTGGTCTCGATGCTGGATGCGCGGATGCAGGCGCGTACCTCGATTCTCGCCAGTTCGCTGGCTGAAGCGAATCGCGAGCTGGCTCAGCTGGCGCTGCACGATAACCTGACCCGGCTGCCGAACCGTATCCTGCTGGAGGATCGACTGGAGCAGGCGATCAACAAAGCGAACCGAGAGCAGACGCAGTTTGCCCTGATGTTTATGGATCTCGATGGGTTTAAGGCGGTTAACGACGCCTTCGGACATCATATTGGCGACAGTCTGCTGGTCGGTGTGACCGAGCGGATGAGTCAGCAGATGACCGGCTACTACACCCTGGCGCGGCTCGGTGGTGATGAGTTTGTGCTGCTGGTTGAGATTGACGATCCTAATGATGCTGCAGCCATCGCCGATAAGCTGGTTAAAGCGGTGGATCGCCCGTTTGATATCTCACGCTATGAACTGGTGGTCTCACTGAGTCTGGGTATCGCCGTCTATCCCGGCGATGGCGTGGATGAGCGGGAACTGATGTTCAACGCCGATGCGGCGATGTACCACACCAAAAATAATGGCCGCAACGGCTACACCTTCTTCCAGCCCTCAATGAACATTCAGGCGCAGAGCCAGCTTCAGTTGAATAACGATCTCTGGCATGCGCTGGAGAACGACGAACTGCGCCTGTTCTATCAGCCAAAATATTGTGCGCCGCGCGGCCCGATCCTCGGTTTTGAGGCGTTACTGCGCTGGCAGCATCCGAAGCGTGGCCTGCTGTCGCCCGATAACTTCCTGCCGATGGCGGAAAAGACCGGCATGATTGTCAGCATCGGCAACTGGGTGATCCATGAAGCCTGTCGTCAGCTGCGGCAATGGCATCTGCAGGGCCATCCTGACTGGTCGGTGGCGGTGAACCTGTCGGCGCTGCAGTTTGAACAATCGAATCTGGTAGAGACGGTGGTGGATGCGCTGGCAAAACATCAGATTCCGGCCGAACTGCTGACGCTGGAAGTGACAGAGACCACTGCGATGCGCGATCCCGATGAGAGCGTGCGTATTCTCACCGAGCTGACCCAGCTCGGCGTGAAAGCCTCGATTGATGACTTTGGCACCGGCTACTCCAGCCTGCTCTATCTGAAACGGCTGCCAGCCAGCGAGCTTAAGATCGACCGGGCCTTTGTGAATGAGCTGCAGCATCAGAAAGAAGATGCCACCATCGTGTCGGCGATTGTGGCGCTGGCGCAGTCGCTGCAGCTGAAAGTGGTGGCTGAAGGCGTTGAAACCGCTGAGCAGCAGGCCTTTCTGACCAGCCTGGGCTGCAATACGCTGCAGGGCTATCTGCTGGGCAAGCCGGTTCCCCCTGAGCGGGTGCCGGATCTGGCTAATTTTGTGGTGCCGGAAACGGAAGCGGCGATGGCAAACCTGAGCCCGATTACTGAGGCCGAGCAGCCCCTGACGCCGCAGGTGGCGGTGATCTGACGCGCCTTGGCAGCGCCGAATCAGCGTAATCGGAGACGATAAGCGATGCGCGCCGCCTGTCATTGGCCGCCGTGCGTGGTAAAGTCTCGCGGTCAGACTACTCGCGGTAAACAAGGAGAGGCGACCCGTGGCGAAATACCAGCGCTTGATGGATGAGATTCAGCAGCAGATAGAGGCCGGCATCTGGCTGCCGGGCACCCGTTTACCGTCGTTGCGTCAGCAGGTCGCGCAGCAGGGTGTCAGCCTGATGACGGTGCTGCATGCCTATGAACTGCTGGAGAGTCAGGGCTGGATCGTCTCGCGTCCGCAGTCAGGTTACTACGTGGCACCGCGCGCCTTAGCGCCCGCACCGCTGAGTGTGGCGATCAGCGAGCAGGTCGATATCAACGACTTTGTGTTTGATGTACTGCAGGCCACGCGCGATCCCGCCATCGTGCCGTTTGGCTCTGCGTTCCCCGATCCGGCACTCTTTCCTCAGCGTCAGCTGATGCGCTCGCTGGCGAACGTCTCTCATCATCTGACCCCAACCGATGCGCTGCACAATCTGCCGCCCGGCAACGCTACGCTGCGACAGCTGCTGGCGCAGCGCTATGCACGTCAGGGCATCACCCTGTCGCCGGATGAAATTGTCATCACCAGCGGGGCGCTGGAGGCGCTGAACCTCAGCCTGCAATCCCTGACCGAGCCGGGCGACTATGTGGTGATTGAGCAACCGAGTTTTTATGGCGCGCTGCAGGCGATTGAGCGGCTCAAGCTCAAGGCGCTGGCGATTCCAGTGGATGCAAAGCAGGGCATCGATCTCGTCCAGCTTGAGGAGGCGCTGCAACGCTGGCCAGTAAAAGCCTGCTGGCTGATGACGACGCTGCAGAATCCGCTGAGCGTGACGTTAACGCCGGAGCGCAAACAGCAACTGGTGGCGCTGCTGGCGCGTTATCAGGTGCCGATGATTGAAGATGATGTCTATGCCGAACTCTGGGCGGGTGAGGTTGCGCCGCTGCCCGCGAAGGCCTGGGATCGCCAGGGAAACGTGCTGCACTGTGGCTCGTTTTCCAAGTCGCTGGTGGCGGGTTTCCGCGTCGGCTGGGTGGCAGCGGGACAGCATGCGCAGCGCATTCAGCGCCTGCAGCTGATGAGCACGCTCTCGACCAGCGCACCGATGCAGCTGGCGCTGGCCGACTTTCTTGCCACGCGGCGTTACGACACTCATCTGAAGCGGCTGCGACAGATACTGGCGAAGCGACAGCAGATGGTGCGTCAGGCGCTGCTGAAGGTGCTGCCGCCGCAGGCGACGGTCAGCGAAGCGCGCGGCGGCTATTTTCTCTGGGTGACGTTGCCGGACAGCATCAATACTACCCGGCTCTACCAGCAGGCGCTGGCGCAGGGGATCAGTATTGCACCGGGGCAGTTGTTTTCGGCAGGTGAGCAGTTCAGTCACTGCTTCAGACTGAATACCGCCTGGCCGTGGGATAGTCGGGCCGAGGCGGCAATAGCGACGCTGGGTCGGTTAATGGCGCAACCGCAGGCGGATTAGACGCGCGCCGCTTCCTGGTGGCCCCAGGTCAGGTAGTAGACATCGTAAAAGTCCACTTCCCCTTTTTGCGTCAGCAGACGCTGGATACCACTTTTCACCCGCTCCGGCGTTTCAGGCAGCGACAGAATGCGTGAGATAGCCTGTTCGCGCACCGGCTGAACGTAATACCACTCACCGTTGTAGCAGACACGCAGATCGAGCGCATCGATATCTTCAAAGCGATATTTCGGGTTGATATCAAGCAGCATCAGCACGCTCATCACCAGCACAAATGCGGTGGCAAACCAGAAGGCGGGCCAGCCGAGCATCTCGGTGGTGAAGATCAGCGCCACGCACAGGCCGTAGCAGAGATACATAACGGCCCAGAGGCCGGGATGGTTCTTCAGAAACGAGAGGCTAAAGCGCGGCAAATTGTCGCGACGTTCTTCGCGGTTAAGCGTGGCGATCTCGTCAATCAGGATTTGTTTAATAGCGTCCATTTGTTACCTCACTGTCATCTGTTAGCTATTACAACAGATAACAGTCAAGCATATCAGAAACAGATCTGTGCGATTTTTGTATAACAGTTTATCAAAAGAGTGTCCGGACATCGGGCTGCCGTATCTGCGTGCCGGGCCGCCTGACATTTTGCAACACTTTGCCGCAGTAAGAACCGCTATCCGCAGGCGTACAGGCACTATCTGGCCCTATTGTTAACGACACATTTGGCTTTAGTCAGCAATATCAGTCAATTATCTCAATTGTGTCGTCCGGCGCACATTGCATTGTGCCGCGGGTTTGCCACACTTAGAAAAAAACCGGAGAACCTGTATGCGTGCCTCATCCTCCAGTCTGTTATTAATGATGTCCTTTGCCGCGGGTACTTTTTCGGCCGGGGCCTCTGATAATCCTCAGCATCTGATGCTCGCCATCCCGTCGGGCGGCGTACCTAATAACCCGTTACCTCTGATTATCTGGCCGCGCGTGGTGCCGGAAGAAGAGGAGATCGCAGCGTGGTTTGAGAAAACGTTCGACGAAAACGGCTGGCCACCCGCCTGGCGCTATCCGATTTTCCCCTATACCCACTTCCATCCCAACACCCATGAACTGCTCGGGGTGGCGGAAGGCTGGGCGGAAGTGCTGTTTGGCGGCGACAGTGGCCGGATGGTCACCCTGCGCGCAGGCGATGCGGTGCTGATCCCGGCAGGTGTCGGTCATCGCCAGGTCAGCGCCAGCGAAGATTTTATGGTGATTGGTGCCTATCCGCACGGCATGTCGCCTGAGACGCTGCGCGACGAACCCGCGAAGCTGAAAATGGCGCAGGAGCAGGTGAAAAAAGTGCCGTTGCCGACACAGGATCCGTTCACCGGTAAAGAGGGCGCGTTAACCGAGATCTGGCAGCCGATTGCCGCGATGCATTTACAGCAACAGATGGACCTGTAAACGCCGTTTCTGCCGCGAAATGATTAAGCGCGAGCCAGCCTCGCGCTCTGACCTGGCTGGCTGTAGAACCTGCCTTAACGCCTGACCTCTGGCGCTCATCCCGATCATCACATCATTGAACATTTGCTCGCCGCTGCCGATAACTCCGCTGTTAAGATTAGTTATTCTTCTTAATACGCTTGTCTTCGCAGACCTTTTCCGCTTTAGTCTCGGCTCGCGATTAAGAACATTCCTAAGCCTTTACCGGGCTACCGAGCAGCAGGCAAATAACAATGGATAATAACTCTGATGTCATGTATCGCATGCTGGTACAAAGCGTGATCGACTACGCGATCACCATGCTTAAACCGGACGGAACTGTCGCCTGCTGGAACGGCGGGGGTCTGCACGTCCTTGGTTACAGGGCAGACGAAATTATTGGACAGCACGCCGCCCTGTTTTACAACGAAGAGGATCGCCGTCGCGGTCAGCCGCAGCGCGAACTCGATATCGCCGTCACCACCGGACGTTACGAAAACGAAGGCTGGCGCTGCCGCAAAGATGGCAGCAGCTTTTGGGCACACGTGGTTATCTATCCGATCCGCGACGAGACCGCTCAGCTGACTGGATTTGCTGCGGTCTGCCGTGACTGCACCCGGCAGCAGGAGCAGCAGCGCAAAGAGCGGGAACAGGAGATGCGCTTCCGCCTGCTGGTGGAGGGCGTCACCGATTACGCCATTTACATGCTCGATCAGGACGGAAACGTAGTGAACTGGAACGCCGGCGCACAGCGGGCCAAAGGCTATGTGGCGGAAGAGATTGTCGGCCAGCATTTTTCCCGGTTCTACAGCGCACAGGATCGACTCAATCATATCCCCAGCCAGAACCTGCAAACGGCGTATCGCACCGGCCGTTTTGAAGATGAGGGCTGGCGCTACCGCAAAGATGGCAGCGCGTTCTGGGCCCATGTGGTGATCGACACGATCCGCGACGATCAGGGTCAATTGCTGGGCTACGCCAAAATCACCCGTGACTGCACCGAACAGCAGCGCGTCCGCAGCGAGCAACGGGAGCAGGAGCAGCGTTTTCGCCTGCTGGTAGAGGGCGTCACCGATTACGCCATCTACATGCTCGATGTCGACGGCGTGGTGGTGAACTGGAACGCCGGTGCCCAGCGCGCCAAAGGGTATAAAGCGGAGGAAGTGGTGGGTCAGCACTTCTCGCTGTTTTACAGCGCTCAGGAGCGACTGAACCGCACGCCGGAAGCCAACCTTGGTATCGCGCTGAAAACCGGCCGCTTTGAAGATGAAGGCTGGCGCTACCGTAAAGATGGCAGCGCGTTCTGGGCGCATGTGGTGATCGACGCGATCCATGATGATGACGGTAAGCTGATCGGTTTCGCCAAGATCACCCGCGACCGTACGGAAGGCCGTGAGCAGGAGCAGCAGATCCTGCGCGCCCGGGATCTGGCCGAAGCCCAGAGCACGCAGAAAACCGCCTTGTCTAAATTCCTGGACAATATCATTGCTAATATTCCCTCCTGCGTGATTGTTGAAGATGCGATCACCCGCGAGATCCTGCTGGTGAATGACCGTACTCAGCAGCTGTTTGGCCTGTCGAAAGCACTGATCGTCAACAAGCGTCCGCACGAATGCATGTCGCCTGAGCTCAGTGACTATTTTAACAATCTGGCGGACGTTGCACTGCGCAGTGAGGGCATGCATGAGCGTGAGCAGTTGCTGATGACCGCCAGCGGCGAACGCATTCTGCATACCCGCGCCACCGCAATTAATGGCCAGGATGCACGCCGCAACTACCTGATGCTGCTGGTGGAAGATGTCACCGACCAGCGTGCCGCCGATGCCCGTATTCATCATATGGCGCACCACGACAACCTGACCAGCCTGCCGAACCGCATTCTGTTCCGCCAGCGTCTGAGTGAGGCGTTGCGCACCGCGAGCCAGACGCAGCGCCAGACCGCCGCGCTGTGCCTTGATCTGGATAACTTCAAAAATGTGAACGATGCGCTGGGCCATCAGATTGGCGATGAGCTGCTGCGCAGCGTGGCTAAACGTCTGCGAAACACGCTGCGCGATCAGGATACGCTGGCGCGCATTGGTGGCGATGAGTTCGCTATCGTGCTGCCCTCGGTAGCAAACAGTGAGGAGGCGAGCATTGTGGCTCAGCGTCTGATCGAGGCGATTCGTCCGCCGGTCAACGTTGAAGGTCATAATCTGTCGGTCGGGCTCAGCGTGGGTATTGCACTCAGCACCACCATCACCAATACGCCGGAGCAGTTGCTGCGCTGTGCGGATATGGCGCTGTATGAAGCCAAACGTAATGGCCGCAACCGCTATGAGCACTTTACGCTGGAGATGGATGATGTGGCACGCAGCCGACGCCTGATTGAAAACGATCTGCGCGATGCGATCAGCGGCGGGCATTTACGGCTCTACTATCAGCCTATTACCAATGGCGATCACCGCACAATTATTGGCTATGAAGCGCTGATGCGCTGGCATCATCCGATCCGCGGGCTGATTATGCCCAACGACTTCATCCCGATTGCGGAAGAGACCGGCCTGATTCATATGCTGGGGGCCTTTGCCCTCTATGAAGCCTGTCGTGAAGCGGCGAGCTGGGAAGGGGAGCAGTCGGTCTCAGTCAACCTCTCACCGCTGCAGTTTAAAAACAGCTCGCTGGTACCGGTGGTCGAAGGCGCGCTGAAAGAGTCGGGTCTCGATCCGGCGCGACTGGAAGTCGAGATCACCGAATCGGTGCTGCTGGATGACTCACTGGGGAATATCCGTACCCTGCAGAATCTCAAGGCGCTGGGCGTACAGATTGCGCTGGATGATTTCGGCACCGGCTATTCGTCGCTGAGCTATCTTCGATCCTTCCCGTTCGACAAAATCAAAATCGACAAATCGTTTATCAACGATATGGGCGACAGTCGCGAGGCGCTGGCGATTATCCGCGCGATTACCGGCATGAGCCGCAGTCTGGATATCCAGATTACCGCTGAAGGCGTGGAGAGCGATGAGCAGTTCGCGAAGCTGCGCGATGAGGGCTGTACGCTATTCCAGGGCTTCCTGTTCGGACGGCCTCAGCCGTCGGAGCTGCGGCTGAAAACGCTGGGTGAATCCGCGCCGGGTTAATCATAAAGACCATGCTGCTGAACCGGCGCATGGCTGAGATTATCCCGGATGCGGCGCACCGACTCGCGCACCACCAGCCTGCCATTCAGCAGCAGGCTGCCGGTGGGTGTGCCGGGATTCAGCCGCATCTCCTGCAGCATTCTGACTGCTGATGCGCCCAGCTCATCACGTGGCACCTGCACCGAGGTCAGCGGAATATCGTGGATAGCGGCCAGGTTAAACCCGTCCATGCTCATTACTGAGATATCCTGCGGCACCCGCAATCCGGCCTGCTCCAGCGCGGTGACGGCACCTGCGGCGATGTAATCCCCGCTGGCGAGAATCGCGGTCGGGCGCAGCGCGTCAGGGCAGTGGCGCAGATATTCACCCAGTCGCTCCGCCGCCTCATTGCTGCTGAAGCTGTTGAGCGTCAGCAGATGCTGGCGGCTGTCAAAGCGCAGGTTCATGGCGTGCCAGGCGTCGCGCACGCCCTGTAAGCGCTGCTCCATGGTGTAGCGGCGCAGGCAGTGCAGCGACAGGATCTGCCGGTGTCCCTGCTCAAACAGATAGCGCGCGGAGAATTCCCCAATCAGCTGATGATGCGGCGAAACCGACGGCAGGCGCATCCGGCGATCGCGGGCGTTGATCAGCACGCAGGGTTTGTTCATCTCCGCCGCCAGCTGATGAATATGCTCATCATCAATGCCGATCAGCAGGGCGGCTTCGGTCTGCTGCATCTTATCGATAAACAGCGCGGCATTACTCTCCACCTCTTCAAGCGGGCAGTAGCGCAGCCGCACCTCATGTGGCTCTACCGCCTGGCTGATTCCCTGAATCACCTTGTAGTAGAAAATGTCGCTGCGTACGTCAAAGGCGCGCGGCGGGGCAAAGACCATCAGGTTATTCAGCAGCAGGCGACCGCTGTGCAGATTATCCAGCACGCCCTGCTGCTGCGCCACAGCCAGCACTTTGTCCCGCGTCGCGGGCCGGGTATTTGCTTTTCCGGCCAGTACCCGCGATACCGTGCTGAGCGAGACGCCGCTCAGCGCCGCAATCTCACCGATTTTCAGCCTTTGTTTCATTCTGTGATCGCCTTCAAATCTGCTGATGAAAAATTTTTCATAACCTGCTGAATCGCGTCAGATAAGCGTTTCAGTGCCATTTTCTGTCGGGATTCAGCCTGCCATGAAAAGCGTTGCAAAAAAGTGGCTGTACCCACGTTTCGCACTTTTCTAAGTTCGATAAAAGGACACGCGGTACGCCAGCAGGCGGTGTGCGTCATCAATGGCAATCAGGAGTGGCACAATGAGCCTCGAATCAACAACGAAACCCATCAGTGCATCACGCACGGTGCGCGTGATTAAAAATTTACGCTGGTGGATGCTGGGAATGTTCCTGCTGGGTGTGACCGTCAACTACATCACCCGTAACTCCCTCGGCATTCTGGCACCGGAACTGAAAACCAGTCTGAACATGACCACCGAACAGTATTCGTGGGTCGTAGCCGCATTTCAGCTCGCCTATACCCTGTTTCAGCCGATTTGCGGCTGGCTGATCGATGTAATCGGACTGAAGATGGGCTTCCTGATCTGCGCGCTGATCTGGTCGGTAACCTGTCTGCTGCACGCCGGTGCGGGAAGCTGGCTGCATCTGGCGCTGCTGCGTTTTGTCATGGGCGCTTCCGAAGCGGCGGCCACGCCTGCTAACGCCAAAGCGATCGGTGACTGGTTTCCGAAAAAGGAGCGTCCGGTTGCGGCGGGCTGGGCGGGCGTCGGCTTTTCGATAGGTGCGATGCTGGCGCCACCGATTATCTATGTTGCCCACATTACCTTTGGCTGGCAGGGCGCATTTCTGCTGACCGGCGGCCTGGGCCTGCTGTGGGTGGGACTCTGGTGGTGGGGCTATCACTCGCCGGAGAGTCATCCCCGTCTTTCCGATGATGAACGCGCCTTTATTAACCAGGACAACGAGGCGATGGGTGAAAAGCTGCCGTTCTTCACCGCGCTGAAAGTGATTGGTAAAGAGAAAAAATTCTACGGCATCGCCATTCCGGCTTTTCTGGCTGAACCCGCCTGGGCGGTGCTGAGCTTCTGGGTGCCGCTCTATCTTGCCAACGAGCGCGGCATGGATCTTAAGCAGATCGTGATGTTCGCCTGGCTGCCATTTCTGGCCGCCGACCTCGGCAGCGTGGCCAGCGGCTATCTCACCAGAATCTATGTGCGCTGGTTTGGCATGACCCGCGTGAATTCCATTGTCGCGAGTTCCGTCACCGGTGCGCTGCTGATGGTGTCGCTGGCGCTGATGACGCTGGTGAAAGATCCCTGGCTGGCGATTGCCCTGATCTCCGTCGGCGGCTTCGGTCACCAGGTGATCTCCTGCATGCTGAGTGCGCTGGTGGTGGAACGCTTTGATCGCCGCCAGATGGCCACCGTTAACGGTATGCGTGGCTCCTGCGCCTGGATCGCCAGCTTTATCTTCTCGCTGATTATCGGCGTTACCGCCGATACCATCGGCTTTAATCCGCTGTTTGTGGCGATGGGCTTCTTTGACCTGATTGGTGCCGTTTTCCTGGTGATGCTGATCGCCGAACGCCGCCAGCGCCCTGCTAACCCATAAGGATATCGCGATGAAAACCCTGAAGAACTGGACGCTGCATCAGCAGGCCGATCACTTTGTTGAACTCAAGGTCGACGCTCGACATTTCCTGCGGCTTTACGTGCTGGAAGAGAAGCTGATGCGTGTGCTGCTGAAGCGCGACGGCGAGCTGGCGCTGAACCGCACCTGGAGCATTGCGCCAGAGCACGATGTGCCCTGGCAGGGACGTGACCGTGAGGCGCTGGAGGGTTTTACGCTGCCCGCGTTTCAGGTGGAGCATGATGCGCAGCAACTGCGCATCAGCACCCGACAGCTGCGGGTGACGGTGCATCAGCCGCTCTGCCTGAGCTGGGAGCAGTTTGATGGTGCCAGCTGGCAACCGCTGACCGCCGATCGTCATACCGGTGCTTATCTGCTCAATGCGCACGGCGACGGCGTCGAGCACTATCAGCGTCGGCAGCCGCAGGATCGGGTGTATGGTCTGGGCGAGAAGAGCGGCGACCTGAACCGCGTTAACCGCCGTTTTGAGATGCGTAATCTCGACGCGATGGGCTACAACGCCGCCAGTACCGATCCGCTCTATAAACATATTCCGTTTACCCTGACGCAGCGCGATGGCGTCAGCTTCGGCCTGTTCTATGACAACCTCAGCAGCAGCTGGCTCGATCTGGGTAACGAGCTGGATAACTACCATCTGCCTTATCGCCGTTACCGCGCCGAGGCGGGCGATCTCGATTACTACATGATGCTCGGCCCGACGCTGCTCGACGTCACCAAAGCTTTTGTGCGCCTGACCGGACGCACGCTGTTTCAGCCGAAGTGGAGCCTGGGCTACAGCGGATCCACCATGCACTACACTGACGCGCCCGACGCACAGCAGCAGCTGCAATCCTTTATCCGCCTGTGTCGCGAGCATGAAATCCCCTGCGACTCGTTCCAGCTCTCTTCCGGTTATACCTCGATCAATAACAAGCGCTATGTCTTCAACTGGAACTACGACAAAGTCCCGAACCCCAACGCGCTGAGCGACGCATTTCACACTGCCGGAATGAAGCTGGCGGCCAACATCAAGCCCTGTCTGCTGCAGGATCATCCGCGCTACCAGGAAGTGGCGGCGCAGGGGCTGTTTATTCGTGACTCTGAGTTCGATCGTCCCGAGCGTTCGGTGTTCTGGGATGATGAGGGATCGCACCTTGATTTTACCCATCCGCAGGCGGTGCGCTGGTGGCAGGAAAATGTCACGCAGCAACTGCTGGAAAAAGGCATCGATTCCACATGGAACGACAACAACGAATATGAAGTATGGGATGGCGAAGCGCGCTGTCACGGGTTTGGTCAGCCGATCGCGATCAAGCATATCCGCCCGGTGATGCCGTTGCTGATGATGCGCGCCTCGATGGAAGCCCAGCAGCAGTTTGCACCAGACAAACGACCCTATCTGATCTCACGGTCCGGCTGTGCCGGGATGCAGCGCTATGTACAGACCTGGAGCGGTGATAACCGTACCAGCTGGCAGACCCTGCGCTACAACATCCGCATGGGACTGGGAATGAGCCTGTCCGGGCTGTTTAACGTCGGACACGATGTCGGCGGCTTCTCGGGAGACAAGCCGGATGCCGAGCTGTTTGTGCGCTGGGTTCAGAATGGCGTAATGCATCCGCGCTTTACCATCCATTCGTGGAATGACGATCACACCGTGAACGAGCCATGGATGTACCCGGATGTCACACCGATGATCCGCGAGGCGATCCGGCTGCGCTATCGTCTGATGCCTTACCTCTATAACCTCGCGTGGCAGGCCAGCGTGGAAGATGAGCCAATGCTGCGCCCGACCTTCCTCGACCATGAGCAGGATCCGCTGACGTATGAGGAGTGTGATGATTTTATGCTGGGCCGCGATCTGCTGGTCGCCAGCGTCGTGGAGCAGGGCGCGCGCAGTCGTGAAGTCTATCTGCCACGTAACCAGGGCGGCTGGTATGACTGGCACAGCGGCAGGGCGTATGCAGGTGGCGAAACGATTACGCTGGATGCGCCGCTGGATCGACTGCCGTTGCTGGTGCGTGCCGGTGCGGTGATCCCGCTAGGCGAGTGCGAGACCACGACGGATGCGCGCCGCGACACCGTGCGGCAGTGGCAGCTATGGCCGGCACCGGAAGGTGTAACCACTCAGGGCGAAATGTTTGATGACGATGGGGAGAGTCATGGCTGGCAGCAGGGCAATGCGCTGTGGCTGCGCTGGACATTGTGCAGCAGCGCCAGCCGTATCGATCTGACGGTGGAAAAACGCGGCGACTATCAGCCCGCCTGGCGGGAGATCGCGCTGTTACTGCCTGCGGGGGAACGTCGTGAGCTGTGGGTAAATGGCGAGAAAGCGGCGAGTTACCGCCTGGGATAGCGGTGGCGTGATGGCAGTGAAGAGAAGTTCGGCCCCGATGCGGGGCCGATAATGATTATTCTGCGTGGTTCTCGGTGCTCATGCGGCCCAGGTCTTTATCGACCAGGAACAGACCGTTGCCGCTGTTGCTGACCAGCGCCAGTTTATCCAGCACGGTTTTGAACAGCTTCTCTTCTTCGTGCTGCTCGGCAACATACCACTGCAGGAAGTTGAAGGTAGAGTAATCCTGTGACGTCATAGCGGCGTGTGCCAGCTCATTGATTTTGCTGGTGATCAGCTGCTCATGCTCCAGCGCCTGCTGCAGGATTTCATTCAGCGAGGTGAAAGAAACCGGTGGCGCAGCGATGGTGCCCAGCACCGGCATCGCGCCGGTATCGCTCAGGTAATCAAACAGACGCTGCATGTGCTGCATCTCTTCACGTGAATGCATCTTCAGGAAGGAAGCGGCACCCTCAAAGCCTTTGTCGCTGCACCAGGCGCTCATTTGCAGATAAAGATTGGCAGAGAAAAATTCCAGGTTCAGCTGGTCGTTTAAACGCCCAGTCATTTCAGCAGTCAGCATGGCCGAGTCCTTTTAAGAAGATGTTAAATAAACAGGTGGATGCGGTGAATTATGCATCATACATGTTAGTAAAGTGAAGCCTTTTCCGCAAAATAAGTCAATTTATCTGATTGATTTAAATAGAATTATTTCGGAAATTGAATGCGACCAATTCTCATTCTGCATCGCGCAATATCGGGCAACAACGTCAGGGGAATCAGCACCATGATAGTGCGGACAATGGTTATTCTGCTGGTGCAACAAGTTGCTGAAGCAGACGAAATATCGCCAATCTGATGCCGTCCCGGAAATATAACGTTGTGGTCTGAAAAATAATTTTCAGAGCGCGATAAGAGGTATGGCGTGGATTAAACGTCCTGTGTCGGGAAATAAAGCGTTAACAACATTTCTCTTAGCGGCTCTGGCATAAATCCTGCTTAGAACTGAGTTCCATATATTGAAACTTGCCACGGCAGGGAACGGGCGGCAGGCCATGTTATCAGGAGAAAATAATGTCAGAAGAGAGTGTGGTTAATCCGGTAAAAATGACGGCGACCAAAGGCAGTTATATCGCTTTAATTTTTGCCATTCTGTTTTTCTCAGGGCTGTTTTATAACGTCGAGGGCCTTAAATGGCTGGGTGCGTTTGACTTCACCACGCTGGGCGGCAGCTTCGGCACCATGAAAGATCCCGCCAGCAATACCTTTCTCGGCGCAGGCGGACTCAGTGCCAAAGCAGGCTTCCTGTTTGCCCTGTCGCTGACGCCGACGGTAATGCTGGCGCTGGGCGTGCTGGAAATCTTTACCCACTATGGCGCGATTCGCGCGGCACATCGCTTACTGACGCCGCTGCTTAAACCGCTGATGGGGCTGCCGGGTCGTTGCGGTCTGGCGTTAATCACTGACCTGCAAAGCACCGACGCGGGCGCGGCATTAACCAAAGAGATGGCTGACCAGAAACAGATTGGCAAAAAAGAGCTGGTGGTGATGAGTGCCTGGCAATATTCGGGTGCCGGATTAATCAATAATTACTTCGCCATCGGTTCGGCGCTGTTCGCCTCAATGACGCTGCCGATCATTATTCCGCTGTTATTAATGTTCGTGCTGAAATTTGTCGGTGCGGCGATAACGCGCGCTGTGTTAAACAGTGTTTATAAGAAGGATTTCGCCGATGGAAAATAAAATTGCGACCCGCAGTAATCCATTCGATGTGTTTGTGACCGGTGCGCGTAAAGGCTTTCATATCGCCATTCACAACCTGATGCCGAATGTGGTGATGGCCTATGTGCTGGCAGAAGTGCTGAACCTGCTCGGCATTATGCAGTTTCTCGGACATGTGTTTGCGCCGGTGATGGGGCTGTTTGGCCTGCCGGGTGAGGCGATTACTGTGTTGCTCACCGCATGGCTCTCCTCGTCGGCGGGCACCGGCGTCGCGGTAAGCCTGCTGACCAAAGGGCTGCTGACCGGCGCGGATATCACCATTCTGGCGCCGGCAATTTTCCTGATGGGATCGCAGCTGCAATATATGGGGCGGCTGCTGGGCGTGGCCGATGTGCCCAAAAAATACTGGCCGCTGCTGATGCTGGTGAGCATCATCAACGCGCTGATCGCAATGTCTGTTATGCGTCTGTTTATTCAGGAGTAACGCTGTGTCTAAGGTATTAGAGCATTACCACTATCTGCATGAAATTCCGGAGCTGGGTTTTCAGGAGGTGAAAACCTCGGCCTACATCGCCGATCAGCTCGAGAAAGCGGGTCTGAAGGTGACGCGCAACATCAATAACACCACCGGCATTGTGGCGGAGATCGACAGCGGGGTGCCGGGGCCGGTGCTGGCGCTGCGTGCGGATATGGATGCGCTGGGGCACATCATCGATGGCGTGCCCTGTGCGCGTCACACCTGTGGTCACGATGGACACTCTTCGGTAGTGCTGACGGCAGCATCGGCGCTGCTGCAGGAGGGCACGGTGAAACGTGGCCGGCTGAAGATTCTGTTCCAGCCCGCAGAGGAGCTGGGTGCCGGTGCGCTCTCGATGATCGAAGGTGGCGCACTGGATGATGTGGAGATGATTCTGGGCTTCCATCTGCGTCCGCTGGAGGAGTGCGTGGTCGGTCAGGCGGTGCCTGCGGTGCTCTACTCCGCCTGCAGCACGCTGGAAGCGACTATCAAAGGCCAGCCCGCTCATGCGGCGCGACCGCATCTGGGCGTAAACGCGCTGGATGCCGCCGTGCAGGCGGTTCAGGCCGTCAACGCCCTCCATCTTTCGCCCGGCCTGACCTGGAGCGTCAAGGCGACCCGTTTCCTGTGCGATGCCGGTGTCACCAACTCGGTGCCGGATGAAGCCCGCGTGGTGTGGGATTTGCGTTCGCAGGAGAACGGGCCGATGACGCAGCTGAAAGAGCAGGTTACGCGCGCCATTACTCACAGCGTGGCGGCACTGGGTGCCAGCGCCGAGGTTCGCGTGCTGAAAGAGATGCCCGCCGCCGAGATCGATGATGAGGCGACGGCGGTGATCCGCGCGGCCATCGTTGAAGTGCTGGGCGAAGAGGGCGCACTGCCGACCCGAACCACGCCGGGCAGCGAGGACTTTTTCTATTATCCGGTGAAGCGTCCGGGTGTGAAGGCGGGCTTCTGGGGGCTGGGCACCAACCTGACGCCAGGACTGCATCATCCCGACATGCGTTTCGATCTCAGCTCGCTGGAGATTGGTGTGCAGATTTTTAAAGCCTGTGTCAGAAAGGTACTGGGATAACAGAGTGGGGGCGGGTGCAGACCCGCCCGACTCTGTTGCCGCATCCGCTGTTCTCCGATTCTCCCTCTGCGAAATCCCGCCCCCTTCCCTGTAGGCCGCGCGCGCAAAATATTGTATGCTATGCCGCCTTAAAGCTGACCAGGTAACCGGACTTCACGCCAATGTAACTTCGCGCTGACCCGCCAACGATGAAACATCGTTTTTGGCACCGTTTACCCGCCGGTAAGGTTCTGCCGGCCACCATGATTTATCAGCAGCGCCAGTACGTTGCGCTGCCTATTGAGAAGAATTCCATGTCTAATCCCTTTTTAGAAGAGGTGGCACGCCGCCGCACCTTCGCGATCATTTCGCACCCGGATGCCGGTAAAACCACCATTACCGAAAAAGTGTTGTTGTTCGGACAGGCTATCCAGACCGCCGGTACGGTAAAAGGCCGTGGCTCTAACCAGCACGCCAAGTCGGACTGGATGGAGATGGAGAAACAGCGTGGTATTTCCATTACTACCTCGGTGATGCAGTTCCCTTACCGCGATAGCCTGGTGAACCTGCTGGATACCCCAGGTCACGAAGACTTCTCGGAAGATACCTACCGTACGCTGACTGCGGTTGACTGCTGTCTGATGGTGATCGATGCCGCCAAAGGCGTCGAGGATCGTACCCGCAAGCTGATGGAAGTGACCCGTCTGCGCGATACGCCCATCCTGACCTTTATGAACAAACTTGACCGTGACATCCGCGATCCGATGGAGCTGCTGGATGAGGTGGAAAGCGAGCTGAAAATCGCCTGTGCACCGATCACCTGGCCTATCGGCTGCGGCAAGCTGTTCAAAGGGGTTTACCACCTCTACAAAGATGAGACCTATCTCTACCAGACCGGTAAAGGGCATACCATTCAGGATGTGCGCATCGTGAAGGGGCTGAACAACCCGGATCTCGACACCGCGGTCGGTGAAGATCTGGCGGCACAGCTGCGTGAAGAGCTGGAGCTGGTACAGGGTGCTTCGCACGAGTTCGAGCAGGATGCCTTCCTGAGTGGCGAACTGTCGCCGGTCTTCTTCGGCACCGCGCTGGGTAACTTCGGCGTTGACCACATGCTGGATGGCCTGGTTTCCTGGGCGCCGCGTCCAATGCCTCGTGAGACCGATACCCGTACGGTTGAAGCGAAAGAAGAGAAGTTCACCGGCTTCGTGTTTAAGATCCAGGCCAACATGGACCCTAAACACCGTGACCGCGTGGCCTTTATGCGTGTGGTCTCCGGTAAGTATGAAAAAGGGATGAAGCTGCGTCAGGTGCGCACCGGCAAAGATGTGGTGATCTCCGATGCCCTGACCTTTATGGCGGGCGACCGTTCACACGTTGAAGAAGCGTATCCTGGCGATATCATCGGTCTGCATAACCACGGCACCATACAGATTGGCGACACCTTTACGCAGGGTGAAAACATGAAGTTCACCGGTATTCCGAACTTTGCGCCAGAGCTGTTCCGTCGTATTCGCCTGCGCGATCCGCTGAAGCAGAAACAGCTGCTGAAAGGGCTGGTTCAGCTGTCGGAAGAGGGTGCAGTGCAGGTGTTCCGTCCGGTGCATAACAACGATCTTATCGTTGGCGCGGTCGGGGTACTGCAGTTCGATGTGGTCGTGGCACGTCTGAAAAGCGAATATAACGTCGAAGCAATCTACGAAGCGATTAACGTCTCTACGGCGCGCTGGGTTGAATGCAGCGACGCGAAAAAGTTTGAGGACTTCCAGCGTAAAAACGAAGTTAACCTGGCACTCGATGGCGGCAATAATTTGACTTATATTGCGCCAACCATGGTCAATCTTAATATTACGCAGGAACGTTATCCCGACGTGACCTTCCGTAAAACGCGCGAGCACTAATCGCCTGTTTCCGGGCCATTCCAGCAGGGAGTGGCCCTGATTTCCCCACTCCAGACTCCTCCTAAAAACCCCGTTTTTTTTCTGTTTTGACGTGTGATCAACCAGTTAGCCAGGCAAATCGCAAAATGCCGTCTATGATTATTTTATCGGACGGCGGAAGAGACTTCTCTTGTCCTTACGTCCTGTAACGCAGCGGCACCTGTGCCTCTGTTTCGCCCACAGTTTTGGGTGAGTTAACTGATAGAAGGAAGATATCGATGAACAAGACTAAGATTGCTAAAACCCTTATGGCCGCCATGATTGGCTCAGCACTGATCAGCGGCAGCGCACTGGCCGATGAATCGCTTTCTCAGAAAGCGTCACAGACAGCCGACAGCGCGGGTTCGAAAATCGATAGTTCTATGAAAAAAGTCGATGGTTATATGGATGACAGCGGCATCACCGCCAAAGCCAAAGCGGCACTGGTGGATGACGACGCAATTAAAAGCACGGATATCTCGGTAAAAACGCATAGCGGCGTCGTGACCTTAAGCGGTTTCGTCACCTCACAGGATCAGGCTGAAAAGGCTGTGGCGGTGGTGCAGAAAATCGAAGGTGTTAAATCCGTCAGCGACAAACTACACGTCAGAGACAGCAAATCATCTTCAGTGAAAGGTTATGCCGGTGATGCCGCTACGACCAGCGAAATTAAAGCTAAGCTATTAGCAGACGACATTGTTCCGTCGCGCAACGTAAAAGTTGAGACCACCGACGGTGTTGTTCAGCTTTCAGGGCATGTTGCTACTCAGGCACAGTCAGATCGTGCAGAAAGCATCGCTAAAGCCATTGAAGGCGTGAAAAGCGTTAAGAATGACCTGACGGTTAAATCTTAAGCTTGCGTGCGGTCACTCTGGTGACCGCATGAATAAAAGATACCCATCCGGGGATTAAATAAGCAGTTCGATTTTAAATAGGGTAAGGAGAGGCTTATGTTTCGTTGGGGCATTATTTTTCTGGTGATCGCACTGATCGCTGCAGCGTTAGGTTTTGGCGGTTTAGCGGGCACAGCAGCATGGGCAGCTAAAGTTGTCTTCGTCGTTGGTATTATCCTGTTCCTCATCAGCCTGTTTACCGGCCGTAAAAAGCTTTAGCCGATGAGTCCTGCAGCGTAATGCAACGTAAAGCATAGAGCGGAGACCAGTCATCTGCAGCGACTGACGTGAAGAGAGGGACACCTTCACATCGCTGCGATGGCAGGCCAGTTCAGCTGGCCTGCCGGTTAAAGGAATAGATGACTGGTTCTCCGGAATGCTGCTGTCTTTAACGGATCCCTCCTCCAGCATACCCGGAACCCTTTTTTGAGGTTCGCACAGTGGGTATACGCATTCCTGTCACACTCGGCGCCATTGAACCTCTGGCCCTGACACCCTTTAAAGCTCAGAAAATTGCCCTGGTTTGTGAAGGCGGCGGTCAGCGCGGCATTTTCACCGCAGGGGTGCTGGACGAATTTCAGCGCGCCCGATTCAATCCTTTTCAGCTGATGCTTGGCACCTCTGCCGGTGCACAAAATCTCTCTGCCTTTGTCTGTGGTCAGCCCGGCTACGCCCGTCGCGTGATTACCCGCTATACCACCAGTAAACTCTTTTTTGATCCGCTGCGCTTTGTGCGCGGAGGCAATCTGATCGACCTCGACTGGCTGATCGATATCACCCGCAGTGAATTTCCGCTGGCGATGAGCAGCGCGGAACAGCTGTTCTCCAGCGGCCGCGAGTTTTATATGTGCGCCTGCCGCAGCGACGACTATTCGCCCGGCTACTTTACGCCCACCGCCGACAACTGGCTGGATCTGATCAAAGCTTCCAGTGCGATTCCCGGTTTCTACCGGCTGGGTGTCAATCTGGAAGGGATAAGCTATCTCGATGGTGGCATCAGCGATGCAATTCCGGTGCGCGAGGCCGCACGTCGCGGTGCGGACACCATTGTGGTGATCCGCACGGTGCCATCGCAGATGTTCTACACCCCAAAATGGTTTAAACGGATGGAGCGCTGGCTCAGTACTGGCGCGCTGCAGCCGATGATCAATGTGCTGAACAAGCATGAGCAGAGCTATCGGGAAATTCAGCAGTTTATTGAGAATCCTCCCGACGATTTGCGCATTATCGAAATTTTTCCGCCGCACGTGCTGGCCAGCAGTGCCCTGGGCAGCCGGGTTGCCGCGCTGAATCAGGATTATCATCTGGGGCGGCGCTGTGGTCGCTATTTCCTCGCCACGCTGGGCCAGTGGCTGAGCGATGCTGAACCGATGATCTCAGCGCGCATCGTTACCCCGCCTGCGCCGGTCGCCAATGCACCGGATACCCGACTGATTATCACGCCGCCGCTGGCGGACAATGATGCGGATTACGACAAAGGATCGCTGGCATGACGTTTATCGATACGCACTGTCATTTCGACTTTCCGCCTTTCGAAGGGAATGTTGCCGCCAGCCTGGTGCGCGCCGCGGAAGCGGGTGTAGAGAAGATTATCATCCCGGCAATTGATGCCAGCCGGTTTGAGCGCGTCTGCGCACTGGCTGCTGAACACCCGCCGCTTTACGCGGCGCTGGGCCTGCACCCTATCGTCATTGAAAATCACCTTGAGGCGCATCTTGAGCAGCTGGAAACCTTACTGCAACAGCGGCCACGTAAGCTGGTGGCGATCGGCGAGATCGGGCTGGATCTCTATCGCGACAATCCGCAGTTTGATAAGCAGCAACGCTTTCTTGAAGCACAGCTGAAGCTGGCGAAACAGTATCAGCTGCCGGTGATCCTGCATTCGCGGCGCACCCATGACAAGCTGGCGCAGATTCTGCGTCGTCTCGATCTGCCGCGCCGTGGCGTGGTGCACGGTTTCGCGGGCAGCCTGCAGCAGGCGCAGGCCTTTATTAAGCTGGGTTATGCGATTGGCATTGGCGGGACCATTACCTATGAACGCGCCAGCAAAACCCGTCAGACCGTAGCACAGCTGCCGCTCTCTTCGCTGCTGCTGGAAACCGATGCACCCGATATGCCGCTGCAGGGCTTTCAGGGCCAGCCAAACCGCCCGGAACGGGCGCGTCAGGTGTGGGAAGTTCTCTGCAGCCTGCGAGAAGAGTCACCCGAAGAGATTGCCGATGCGCTGTGGCACAACAGTCAGCAGCTATTCCGGCTCGATCCCGCTTTCCCGGCGCTGCGTAACTGACGGATCTGCCTCATCTGCGCTTAAATGTGATAATAGTAACATTGAGCCAGCTGGCGTATAATGTCCATTAAACGCTGTTATCTGCGATTTTAGTCACAGTGAGTGTGACGCAATTGCACCAATTTCTTATTCCTATGTGACTACTGGCACATATCAGGCCGCTTCTGAGTGTTATTATTATAACATTCCGCCGGCAAGCCGGTGGGTTGCACCCCAATCCTTTGGAGAGCCTCATGACCGATATTAAACCTCTTGCCCTGCGCGCCCTGAAACTGATGGATTTAACCACCCTGAATGATGATGACACCGATGCAAAAGTGATCGCCCTGTGTCATCAGGCTAAATCTCCGGCAGGCAACACTGCCGCCATCTGTATCTATCCGCGCTTTATTCCGATTGCGCGTAAAACGCTGCGCGAGCAGGGTACGCCGGAAATCCGCATCGCCACGGTGACCAACTTCCCGCACGGCAATGACGACATCGATATTGCACTGGCAGAGACCCGCGCCGCCATCGCCTACGGTGCAGATGAAGTGGATGTGGTCTTCCCGTACCGTGCGCTGATCGCCGGTAACAGTCAGGTTGGTTTCGATCTGGTGAAAGCCTGTAAAACCGCCTGTGCTGAAGCGGACGTGCTGCTGAAAGTCATCATCGAAACCGGTGAGCTGAAAGAGGAAGCGCTGATCCGTCAGGCTTCTGAGATTGCTATCGACGCGGGTGCCGACTTCATTAAAACCTCCACCGGTAAAGTGCCGGTTAACGCCACGCCGCAAGTGGCGCAGATCATGATGAATGTGATCCGTGATAAAGGCGTCAGCAAGGACGTTGGCTTTAAACCTGCGGGCGGCGTGCGCACCGCTGAAGATGCCGCGATCTATCTGCAGATGGCAGAAGAGACGCTGGGTGCCGACTGGGCCGATGCGCGCCATTTCCGCTTTGGTGCATCAAGCCTGCTGGCGAGCCTGCTCAACACCCTGGGTCATGACAGCGACACCAGCAAAGCGGGTTACTGATCTTTCAGGCGGTCGCTGGCCGCCTGTTCTCCATCCTGATTTCCCTGAACCAGGGGGCTACTTTGTTTCTGCCACAAGAAATTATTCGCAAAAAACGTGACGGCCAGGCGCTGACTGAAGAGGAGATTCGCTTCTTCATCAATGGCGTGCGCGATAACACCGTCTCGGAAGGTCAGATTGCCGCGCTGGCGATGACCATTTATTTCCACGACATGACGTTGCCAGAGCGGGTCGCGCTGACGATGGCGATGCGTGATTCCGGTACGGTACTTAACTGGAAATCACTCAACCTTAACGGGCCGGTGGTGGATAAGCACTCGACCGGCGGTGTCGGCGATGTGACGTCGCTGATGTTAGGGCCGATGGTCGCTGCCTGCGGTGGATATGTACCGATGATCTCCGGTCGTGGTCTGGGTCATACCGGCGGCACGCTGGATAAACTGGAAGCGATTCCGGGCTTCGATATTTTCCCCAGTGATGACCGTTTCCGCGACATCATTAAGCAGGTCGGTGTGGCGATTATCGGCCAGACCAGCTCGCTGGCCCCGGCGGATAAGCGCTTCTACGCGACGCGTGACATCACCGCTACCGTCGATTCCATTCCGCTGATCACCGCCTCGATTCTGGCCAAGAAGCTGGCAGAAGGGCTGGATGCGCTGGTGATGGATGTCAAAGTAGGTTCCGGCGCATTTATGCCAACCTATGAAGCCTCAGAAAGTCTGGCGCAGTCGATTGTTGGCGTTGCCAACGGCGCAGGCTGCCAGACCACCGCGCTGCTGACGGACATGAATCAGGTGCTTGCCTCGTCAGCCGGTAACGCGCTGGAAGTGCGCGAAGCGGTGCGCTTCCTGACCGGTGAACAGCGGAATCCGCGCCTGCTGGAAGTGACGCTGGCGCTCTGCAGCGAAATGCTCATCTCCGGCAAACTGGCCGCCAGCGACGCCGACGCGCGTCAGAAGCTGATGACGGTGCTGGATAACGGTAAGGCGGCTGAGGTATTTGGCCGCATGGTCGCTGCCCAGCAGGGACCGGCTGATTTCGTCGAACGCTACGACGCTTATCTGCCCGCGCCAATGCTGAGCAAACCGGTCTATGCCGACCAGCCAGGCATCGTCAGCAGCATGGATACCCGTGCGCTGGGTCTGGCGGTGGTGGCGATGGGCGGCGGACGTCAGCGCGCCAGCGACAGCATCGACTACAGCGTCGGCTTCAGCGAAATGATCACCCTGGGAGAACGTGCCGATGCACAGCGTCCGCTGGCGGTCATTCACGCCAGCAGCGAAGACAAATGGCAGCAGGCCGCCGCAGCGGTTAAAGCTGCGCTGGTGCTCGGGGATTCCGTCCCGGCTGAGACGCCGGTTGTCTATCGCCGTGTGAGCGATCTCAGCTAACTGACCAGTAACCGGTGCCAGCCGCGATGCATTCGGGTATACTGATCTGATCGCTTTTTTTTGACTTGTCACGCGCCAATGCGCAGGAGACTTGCATGAAACGTGCTTTTATTATGGTTCTCGATTCCTTTGGAATTGGCTCCAGTAAAGATGCCGATAAATTCGGCGACGCAGGTTCAGATACCCTGGGTCATATCGCCGAAGCCTGTTTTAACGGTGAAGCAGACAAGGGACGTAAAGGCCCATTGCATCTGCCTAATCTCACCGCGCTGGGGCTGGGTAAAGCCGCCGAGTTGTCGACCGGCCGCTTCCCGGCGGGTCTGGATCCTGAGGCAAAAATCACCGGCGCGTACGCTTACGCCAGTGAGCTTTCGTCAGGTAAAGATACGCCGTCAGGCCACTGGGAGATCGCCGGTGTGCCGGTGCTGTTTGACTGGGGCTACTTCAGCGACAAAGAGAACAGCTTCCCGCAGGAACTGCTGGACAAGCTGGTAGCGCGCGCCGACCTGCCGGGCTATCTCGGTAACTGCCACTCTTCAGGTACGGTGATCCTCGACCAGCTGGGCGAAGAGCATATGAAAACCGGCAAGCCGATTTTCTATACCTCTGCGGACTCCGTATTCCAAATCGCCTGTCACGAAGAGACCTTTGGTCTTGAGCGGCTCTATGCGCTGTGCGAAATCGCCCGTGAAGAGCTGACCGAAGGGGGCTACAACATTGGCCGCGTGATCGCCCGTCCGTTTGTGGGTGACAAAGCGGGTCAGTTTGAGCGTACCGGTAACCGTCACGATCTGGCGGTCGAGCCACCATCCGCCACCATGCTGAAAAAGCTGGTGGATGAGAAGGGCGGTCACGTGATCTCCGTGGGTAAAATCGCCGATATCTATGCGGAACAGGGCATTACCAAAAAGGTCAAAGCAACCGGTCTGGATGCGCTGTTTGACGCGACGATTCAGGAGATGAAGATCGCGCCGGATCAGGCGATTGTGTTCACCAACTTCGTTGATTTCGACTCCACCTGGGGACATCGCCGTGATGTCGCCGGTTATGCGGGCGGGCTGGAGCTGTTTGACCGTCGTCTGCCTGAGCTGATGGAACTGGTTGGCGAAGATGACATCCTGATCCTGACTGCTGACCACGGCTGTGATCCCACCTGGGAAGGCACCGAACATACGCGTGAGCACATTCCGATTCTGATCTACGGACCAAAAGTGGAGCCGGGTTCACTGGGATACCGCGAGACTTTCGCCGATATTGGTCAGACAATTGCACACTATTTTGGCCTGTCCGAGATGGACTATGGCAAGAACATGCTGTAAATCAGCAATTTAATAAGGATTAAACAATGGCAACCCCTCATATTAATGCTGAAATGGGCGATTTCGCAGACGTCGTGCTGATGCCCGGCGATCCGCTGCGCGCAAAACACATCGCAGAGACCTTCCTGGAAAACGCGGTCGAAGTGAACAACGTGCGCGGCATGCTGGGCTACACCGGCACCTACAAAGGCCGTAAAGTCTCTGTGATGGGTCACGGAATGGGTATTCCTTCCTGCTCCATCTACACCAAAGAGCTGATCACAGACTTCGGCGTTAAAAAGATCATCCGTGTCGGCTCCTGCGGTGCCGTACGCCCTGATGTAAAACTGCGTGATATCGTGATCGGTATGGGTGCCTGCACCGATTCCAAAGTGAACCGTATGCGTTTCAAAGATCACGACTTCGCGGCGATTGCTGACTTCGACATGGTGCGTAACGCGGTTGATGCGGCGAAAAACCTGGGTGTTAAAGCGCGCGTGGGTAACATCTTTTCTGCCGATCTCTTCTACACGCCGGATCCGCAGATGTTCGACGTAATGGAAAAATATGGCATCCTCGGCGTTGAGATGGAAGCTGCGGGTATCTACGGTGTGGCTGCAGAGTTCGGTGCGAAAGCGCTGACCATCTGTACCGTATCAGACCATATCCGTACGCACGAGCAGACCACTGCTGCTGAGCGTCAGACAACCTTCAACGACATGATCAAGATTGCGCTGGAGTCTGTCCTGCTGGGTGATTAATGCGTGCGGCGGGTGATGATTCCCGCCCGCTGCCCGATCGCCTGCTCAGATCCTCCGTAACCGGAGGATCTGAGTATCCCGCCCCGCTTTCCCGGTAACATTCACATCAAATGACACACTTTTGCCGAGGCTTGTGCATCTTCGCGCTGGCACGCCGGCGATCGCGCTTTATCATAGTGTGCAATAACAGATAATAATTAGTCGCCTAATAATGCCCCCTGATGAACTTTCGTAACTTCGATGCTGAAGAGAAGCTGTTTGCCCGTCGCGCCGCAATCGCCTTTGCTCTGGTCTGTCTCTGTTTCACTATTCTTGGCGTAAACCTTTTCCGCTTACAGGTGCGCGACCATGCCTACTACCAGACGCGATCCAACCAGAACGACATCAAGATGATCCCCATCGCCCCGACGCGCGGGCTGATTTATGACCGCAACGGTATTCCGCTGGTGCGCAACGTCAGCTGGTACGCCATCACGCTGACGCCTTATAAAATTGACGATATGAACGCCACGCTGCGGGCGCTGACGCCGATCGTAAATCTGACACCCGATGAGATCGACACTTTCCGCCGTGCGCTGAAGCAGACCAGTCGTTACAAGCCGGTCGTGCTGAAAGAGGAGCTGACCGAAGAGCAGGTCGCCCGCTTTGCGGTCAATCAGTTCCGCTTTACCGGTGCCAGCATTGAGACCTACCAGGATCGTGAATATCCCTATGGGGCCGATCTGGCCCATGTGATCGGTTATGTGTCGAAAATCAACGATAACGACTACAAACGGCTGAATGCGGAAGGTATCGCCGAAAACTATGCGGCTGACCACAACATCGGCAAGCAGGGGATTGAGGGCTATTACGAAGCGCTGTTGCATGGCAAGCCGGGCTATCAGGAAGTGGAAGTGGATAACCATGGCCGCATTGTGCGGGTGCTGAAAGAGGTGCCGCCGGTCGCGGGTAAAAACCTGACGCTGACGCTGGATCTGCATCTGCAACAGTATGTGGAGAGCCTGCTGGCCGGGCAGCGTGCGGCGCTGCTGATTGAAGATCCGCACGACGGCTCCGTGCTGGCGATGGTCTCCAGCCCCAGCTACGACCCGAATCCGTTTGTGAAAGGTATCAGCTATCAGGCTTACAAAAAGCTGCTGCAGGATAAAGACCTGCCGCTGATCAACCGTGTCACGCAGGGACTCTATCCACCCGCCTCGACGGTGAAGCCTTATATGGCGATGTCGGCGCTGCTGACCCATGTGATTACGCCACAGTCGCAGTTCTTTGGTGCGCCGACCTGGACGCTGCCAGGCACGGACCGGCGCTATCGCGACTGGAAGAAAACCGGGCACGGCATGCTGGATGTCACTCGCGCGATAGAAGAGTCTGCCGACACCTTCTTCTATCAGGTGGCTTTCATGATGGGCATCGACCGGATTCACACCATGCTCAGCCAGTTTGGCTACGGCAAATCGACCGGCATCGACCTGAATGAGGAGTACAACGGTTTGCTGCCAAGCCGTGAGTGGAAGCAGAAGGTACATAAAAAGGCCTGGTATCAGGGCGACACGGTTTCGGTAGGCATTGGTCAGGGCTACTGGATTGCGACGCCGATTCAGATGGTGAAGGCGATGGTCGCGCTGATTAATAATGGTCGGGTCATCGCACCGCATCTGCTGGAGAAAACCCAGCGCGGCACGCTGGTGGAAAACTACCATCCACAACAGCACGAGGCGCAGATTGGCGATCCTCACTCACCGTACTGGTCGCTGGTGCGTCACGCGATGTTTGGCATGGCTAACGCGCCCAACGGCACCGGTTATAAATATTTCCATACCGCACCTTATGGCATCGCTGCGAAAAGCGGGACGTCGCAGGTGTTCAGCCTGCGTCAGAACCAGACTTATAACGCGAAGATGATCCCGGTGCGGCTGCGTGACCATATCTTCTACACCGCCTTTGCGCCGTTTAATGACCCGAAAGTGGCGGTGGCGTTAATTCTGGAGAATGGTGGCGGGGAAGGGGTAACGGCTGCGCCCGTGATGCGGGATATTCTGGACCATATCTTTATTCCGCCGGTACCAGAAGCACCCGCTCAGGCCACACCGTAAAAAGGGGGCGAAGGCCCCCGCAGAGCATCAGACTTTAAGCGTTTTAGTGACCTGTCCGATGGCGCGCACCACGTCCGTTGCGCCTTCACGGATTTCTGCAATCACGCCGCCCGCCTCCTGAGCCAGCTGTACGCCCTGGTCGGCACGTTTCAGGTTCGACTCAATACCTTTCAGTGCCCGGTTCGCCAGCAGATGATTTTGCTGAATCCGGTTTTCAATGTCGGTAGTAGCGCGGTTAATGTTGGCTGCCAGCGTGCGGACTTCATTAGCCACCACCGCAAAGCTGCGGCCATGGGTGCCCGCCCGCGCTGCTTCAATGGCGGCATTCAGCGCCAGCAGATTGGTCTGATCGGCGATCCGGCGAATACCTTCCACAATCGCCCCGATACGATCGGAGGACTCACTCAGCCCGGTAATATCCCCGGAGATCCCCTGTAGCTCACCCGCCAGCGCATTCATGGTCTCCACGCTGCTGGCGATAACATCGGCGCCCAGCTTTGTGCTTTCATCCGTTTGCAGCGCGGTGTGATAAGCCCGTTGTGCCGCATCATGCTCCTGCTGATTCTTTTCCACCTGTGCGGTCACATCCGTGGCAAATTTGACGATTTTGTAGAGCCGGCCCTGCTCGTCAAATACCGGATTGTAGGTGGCGCGCAGCCAGATCGTCTCGCCCCGTTTATTCACCCGGGGAAACTGACCCGAGACAAATTCGCCCCGGTTCAGTTGCTGCCAGAACTCGCTATATTCGCGGCTGTCGCGTACAGCCTGCGAACAGAAGCGACTGTGGTGAATACCTTCTACCTCCTCACGACGGTAGCCCATGGTTTTCAGAAAGTTGTCGTTGGCTTTCAGCACTTCACCTTTGAGGTTAAAGGCGATGACCGCCATCGACCGTTCAATGGCGGTGGTGATAGCGCGCTGCTCCTGCGCATCGTTGATATGGCCCGTAATGTCGGTGGCCAGTTTGACGATTTTAATCACCCGGCCATGGCGGTTCTGCACCGGCACATAGTTGGCTTCCAGCCAGATCGGGCGGCTGTTTTTTGCCATGCGCAGAAATTTATCGCTGAAGCTTTCGCCCCGGTTCAGCCGCAGCCAGAAATCCTGATAGTCCCGCGACTGAAGCTGTTCCGGCGTGCAAAAAAGGCTGTGGTGCTGGCCTTCAATCTCCGCCAGCGTGTAGCCCATGCGCGCCAGAAACAGCGCATTGGCGCTGAGAATGGTGCCATCGGGGGAGAATTCAACCATGGCGATGGAGCCGTGGAGCGAGCTCAGCGTGGCCGCTGAGTGAGCCCGCTTCTGCCAGCCGTGGCGTGAAGCGATACCTGATGTAATGGTGAAAAACATGGCGATCCTTATTATTAGTGTTGGTCTCGCCTCCTATATCGGCAAAATCGCGGCACAATGGAGCCTTTACCGCTCCGCTGACTAAAATTTATCCGGCCAGACGCGAGGTTTTTGCGTCGGGTCAAACCCGATATTGGAGTTGATGGAAAAGCCGTCAGTCGATGTAATTTTGGTGAAAAGCGTTTGACGCTGCCGGGCCGCTTTGGTTTAATGCGCCCCGTTGCCCGAATAGCTCAGTCGGTAGAGCAGGGGATTGAAAATCCCCGTGTCCCTGGTTCGATTCCGGGTTCGGGCACCAAATTTAAAGAACCCGCCTCTGGCGGGTTTTTGCGTTCTGGAGCGAACCCGTTATCGAAGGTTCGATACACTCGCCACATCCAGTGGCTCGCCCTGCGGGTCGCGCTGAGGCGCGATGCAAAAATGCTCCCGGCATTTTAGTCCGGGTTCGGGCACCAAATTTAAAGAACCCGCCTCTGGCGGGTTTTTGCGTTCTGGAGCGAACCCGTTATCGAAGGTTCGCCAGACTCCCCGACATTTCCGAATTTCACTTCAGTCCGGCGCATTTCGCCTCACAACGCTGTAACAATGCAAACAGATTTCACGGCGAAACCAATTTGCTGCTTCGCCTCTGTGCTGTGTTGCCAGACCCGCACCGCCTGATGTGCTGTCCAGCCTGCAATTGACCGCGGCTAATCGTGTTTTAGTAGCCACTCTTTACAGAATCACCCTGACAGGCACAATAGCCCTTTTTACAGTTCTCTCACGGTCATGTCAGAAGAAGCGCTGCGTCTGCAGATACAGAACCTGAAAAAGCATAATGCGCGTCTGAAGCGTATAGCACATGACGCCCGTACAAAACTCAACGCGGCGCTGGATGGCACCGGATTATTCCTGTGGCAGCTCGATATTCCCAGCGGCAAGCTGGTGATCTTCAATCGGCGCTGGGGCGCGATGCTCGGCTTCAAGCCCAAAGAGACCGACGCCAACTTCGAATCGTGGAAAGAGAGCCTGCATCCTGATGATGCCGCCGAAGTTTTGCGGGCGTTTAACGATCACATCGCCGGAAAAGCGCCTTACTATGAGGCGCTGCATCGCATGATCGCCAAAAATGGCAGTATCACGTGGGTGCTGGATCGGGGCCGGGTCAGCGAGTGGAACGCGCACGGCGAGCCGGTTAAAGTCATCGGCACTCACATCGACATGACCAAAGAGAAGCAATATGAAGAGCAGCTAGCCCTGCTGGCGCTGCACGATCCCCTTACGCTGCTCAATAATCGCCATGCCCTGCAAAATGCTTTTTGTGAAATGAAAGCGCAGGGGCCGCTCTGCGTTGTCTTTATTGACCTGGATAACTTCAAACACGTCAACGATACCCTGGGGCATCGCAGCGGTGATGAAGTGTTAATTCAGTTAAGCCAGCGATTGACTGAGCTCTCTCCGGCAGAAGTGATCATTGGCCGGCTCGGCGGCGATGAGTTCGTCCTGCTATTGCCGTTTGCACTCAGGCAGCCGCAGGTCAGACAGCTGGCGCATGCCTGCCTTGATGCGGTGCTTACCCCTTTTGATTTGGCTAACGGGCACGCGCACATAGGCGCGTCAGTAGGCGTGTCACAGGTTGAGGTAAAAGATGACTTTGATACCGCCCTGGCACGTGCTGATGAAGCCATGTACCGCATAAAGAAGAACGGTAAACGCGGCGTTGCCTTTTATTCCGCCGTGTCTGACCCCCTCTGACACTGCCAGGCTTCCTCCCTGCACACCACTGATGCGTTATTTCCCGACTGACACTGCACGATTACACCCGCTGGTTTTTTTATTTCGCCTCCTGCAGGCTCACAAACCTATGAATTTCTCCACAGAAAATATTTTTTTTTGTACTATTCCGAAAACGCGGTTCTTATCCCCGGATAACCTGAATAGTACCGCTTCGTTTACTGCTGAATATCAGCACCAATTATTACGAGCCATTCTGATTAAAATTTTCATTAAACCAGGGTAATTGATCATTTATTGATCAGAATCAGCTATTTTCAGCTGGCATGATCAAAGTCTTGCGTCTCGCTTAATTCGGCGCTCAGAACGGAGGAGTGTAAATATATTTACCGCTTCGCTTAGGTAATTTGATCGTTTATTGATCATCTTCACTAACTCATATTGAACAAGCTATCCTGGTACCGCTTCGGTTACTTTTTTTTCAATTGGACATTTTTCGAAAATGATCGATTAATAGGGCGCGGCGATTTTTGTAAGAAATGTATTTTACACCGCATCCCTTTTTTAAATAGTACTGAGCGATAGTTGAAATGCGTTACCATTACGAGTGAGTGTTGTGCTATCAATAATGGGGTAGTGTGAAGGATTTTTTATTTTTCTCGCTTGATCGGTCCAGTTTTCTGTCTACATTTATGTTGCTGAATCGGCCTGATGAAGCATTAACTGTGCACATTCTGATTTTAATTTCAAAGAGGAACACAGAATGACTCAATATCGTGGTGGGGCCGGAAATTTTGCAGCCGACAAAGAGCGTGCTGCGGAAGCAGGGCGAAAAGGCGGCCAGAAAAGCGGCGGGAACTTTAAAAACGATCCCGAACGTGCCATCGAAGCCGGGCGTAAGGGAGGTAAGGTAAGCCGCAGAAGCTAAACGCTTTTCATACTGCCGTAACGGCAGTTTGGTGCGTTTACCAGGCTGTACAGATTCTCTTTTTATTTGCCTGTAAGATAATTACCTCCTGAATTATGTCGCTGATTTATCATCGGCACAGAGAGACACCGTTAATTAAACCGGTTGGGTTTTTCCTGCCGGTTTTTTTATTTTCTATCGTTTAAACTTATACGGATTAATAAATTCCTGTACAACTAAGTTTTGAATGGCGCTTTTTTTATGCACTTAATCCTGAAAAATGTATACATAGATTTATCGATTTGTACAAATTCCACCTGACTAGCGAAGCCGTAGTCATAAAAACTTTTATCCGCTAAATGACTGCTGTGAAAAGGAAAATGCATTTTATATGCCACTTCTGTCTTCAATTCAGACTGATGAAACGTGCGATATTAATAATCTCCACTAGACTTTTCAGGTGTCAACGACATGACTGCCGTTGCGTTATTACCGACGCAGCTTTTTAATCAATGAGGCTATCTTATGACAGTGAAAACGTTAAACGACCTGTTCATCCATGACCTATCCGATGTATACAGCGCTGAGAAACAGATAACCCGTGCATTGCCTAAAATGGCGCGCGCAGCCAGTGACGAAAACCTTATTGCTGCATTCAATCAGCACCTGGAAGAGACCCGTGCTCAGATTGAACGACTGGATGAACTGGTAGACGTGACACCTGAAGTCAAAATTAAAAGAATGAAATGCCATGCGCTTGAAGGTCTGGTTGAAGAGGCCCAGGAAATTATCGACTCGGTCGAAAAGGGTGAAATCCGCGATCAGGGGCTGATCGGTGCAGCGCAGAAAGTAGAGCACTATGAGATTGCTACTTACGGTACGCTGCATGCGCTGGCGCTGAAGCTGGGTTATACCAAAGCGGCAGAGCTGCTGGCCGCGACCCTGGATGAAGAGAAACAAACGGATGAGAAACTCACCTCGGTAGCCGAAGCTATTACTGTCTCTTAAGGAGTAACACATGACTGCGATCGAACACTATCATGACTGGCTGCGCGATGCGCATGCGATGGAAAAGCAGGCAGAAAGCATGCTGAGCAAGATGTCAGGCCGTCTTGAACACTATCCGGCGCTGGAACAGCGTCTGGCGCAACATCTGGAAGAAACTAAGCATCAGCTGACCCTGCTGGAACAGCTGCTCGACAGCCACGCTATCGATCACTCTGTGATGAAAGATGCGATGGGTAAAATGGCGGCGACCGGCCAGGCGGTGGGCGGTATGTTTAACTCTGATGAAGTGGTGAAGGGTGCCATCAGTGGCTACGTTTTTGAGAATGCTGAGATCGCCAGCTACACCAGCCTGATTGCCGCTGCGGAGCAGGTGGGCGATACGCAGGGCGTTCGCATCCTCAACGAGATCCGCGATCAGGAAGTGGCCATGGCGGAGTGGCTGCTGCAACACCTGCCTGAAGTGACTCAGAAATTCCTGCAACGTGCGTCGCAGCCGGGCGCAGAAGCGAAGAAGTAACGCCTTAATGCCTGCATGAAAAAAGCCGGGAATGACCCGGCTTTTGCGTTTTAGTGATTTTCAGGCTGCGACACTCAGTCAGCCATTAAATGCCCATACATCGTCATCAGCTTACGCGTAACGCCGTTCGTCCAGCCGAAGCCATCCTGTAATGGATATTCACCGCCGCCGCCGGGACGGGCGCGATCGCCGCTGATGTCATACTTCTCGACCAGCTTGTGGTGCAGCTGATAGAAGTTATTAACCGTATTAAGCCAGTTCACCGCGACTTCACTTGCCAGCGTCTCTTCACCGTAGTTATTCAGGCCGACAACGGCCATCCACTGCATCGGTGCCCAGCCGTTAGGACGGTCCCACTGCTCACCGCTTTCGACCATTGAGGTCAGCAGGCCACCGTTGCTCAGCAACAGATGACGCAGGGAGATTGCCTGCAGGTGCGCCTGATGCGGCGTCGCCAGACCCACAAACAGCGGAACGACCGAGGCAACGGTAAAGGCACCAAAACGCTCACGACGCCAGTCGTAGTCGCGGAACACACCAGCGGTGCTGTCCCACAGGTAACGGGTAATAGCGCGTTTCCGCGTTTCTGCCTTTTTCTGCCAGGCCAGCGCCGTCAGCTCTTCGCCTTTAGCGTGCGACAGGGTGGCAATCATCAGCTCCAGCTTGTACAGGAACGCGTTCAGATCGATAGGGATAAACTGTGTCGTACGGATACTCGACAGCCGTTTCGGGTTACGCAGCCAGCGCGAGGAGTAATCCCAGCCCGACTCTGCACCAGCACGCAGGTCACGATAGACTTCGCTGGCCGGACGTTTAGATTCGCGCGCGGTTTCGACATCTTCCATCCACGACTCATCACGTGGCGTATCACGGTCATCCCAGTAACGGTTCAGCAGCGAGCCATTTGGCATCCGCACGACGTGACGATAGGCCTGGTTTGGCATCAGTGAGCCGGCACCATCCATCCAGAACTGATACTCCTTCATCAGCTGTTCCTGATAGCGCTTAGCACCGCGCACGCCATCCTCTTCGAACAGCTCCACCATCAGGGCAAATACCGGCGGCTGAGAACGGCTGAGATAATAAGTACGGTTGCCATTTGGCACATGGCCGTAGTTATCAATCAGCCAGGCAAAGTTGTCTGCCATGTGACGCAGCAGGTCATCACGGCCCGATTCCGCCAGGCCCAGCATGGTGAAGTAGGAGTCCCAGTAGTAGGTTTCGCCAAAGCGTCCGCCCGGTACCACATAGGGTTTCGGTAACGGCAGCAGCGATGAGTGCGGCATATGCTGCTGCGGCATTTTGGTCAGAACCGGCCACAGATCGTCGATATGCTCGTTGAGCGATTTATCCGGATTGGAAACATAAAAACTTTCGTTTACGCCAGGCAGATAAAAGTGATCGGCGACAAAACGCGACAGGTCGAAATCACTGCTGCGTTTCTGTCGACGGTAGCGCATCAATACATCCAGCGGATCGTACTTAGGCGAACAGTCGGGGAAGGTTTTGCTGTCCTCAAAAATCCGCGACATCTGGACATGTTCAAACAGTTCCAGATAACGATCGGCAGGCGTGAGCGCATCCGGTGCCGGTAAGCCTTCAATCAGCTCCGGTTCCGGTTCAGAATCCTGCATGCGATCCAGTTTCAGTTCATGGGGATCGTATTGATACTCAACTTCCGCCCCGGCACGAACCTCTTCAAGTGCATTTTGTTGCTGGCGATGGGTATTAATAACGGCCTCCTGAGCGGTCGTGGTTGCACAAAGGGGAAATTATAGACCTCTCATCCTGCGGAACAACAATGCAGAATATCTATGAACGTAATAAAAATTGTCGATTAATCGAGGCTTTTTAATAAATTCCAGTCAATTCAACCAAATATAGCGGTGTTCACAAAAAACACATTTCGGATGAATCTCTTAGCAGCATGAATAAAAAAATTTAAGCTGAAGAAAACTGGCATTTATTCACATTTTGTAAAAGAAACCGCAGCCGCAAAGGGTGCAGAAAATGGCATACGCAACGGAAATCAGGGCAGGAGTAGGAATTGAGCGGGCAGGGTTGCCCGCTCAGAGAGAGCTGGATTAATGGTTCGTCAGCGCCGCGCGGATCACCGCCTGCCAGCTTGTGGTCGGGCGACCGATCAGTTTGCTCAGCTGACGCGAATCATCGAACAGGCCACCTTTTTCTGCACCGGCATCAGAATCCGCCAGCATCTCCGCCAGACCCTCTGGCAGGCCAGCGCCTTTCAGCGCGGCGGCAAAATCAGCCTGAGACAGATTGACGTAATCGACCTTTTCACCACTCTGTGCGGCAATCTCCGCAGCAAACTGCGCCAGCGTATAGCTGTCGTCGCCGGACAGCTCATAGACTTTGCCCGCCTGATCGTCACGGGTTATTACTTCAGCCGCCGCTTCAGCGTAATCCTGACGGGCAGCAGAGGCGATGCGGCCTTCACCTGCCGCGCCGATAAACGCATGATGTGCCAGCGCCGGAGGAATGCTGGCGGCATAGTTCTCGGTGTACCAGCCGTTGCGAAGCAGGGCGAACGGGATGCCCGCGGCTTTCAGCAGCGCTTCAGTCGCGCGATGTTCAACACCTAAACCCAGCGGTGAGGTATCCGCATGCAGCAGACTGGTGTAGGCGATAAAGCTCACGCCTGCAGCCTTTGCAGCGTCGATGACAGCTTTATGCTGCGCCTCACGCTGGCCCACTTCACTGCCCGAGATCAGCAGCAGCTTATCCACGCCTGCAAAAGCGGCCTGCAGCGTCTCTGGCTGGCCATAATCGGCCTGGCGCACAATCACGCCCAGCGCAGCAAGATCGGCCGCTTTGGCGGGCGTACGCACAGCGGCAACAATTTCTGCCGCCGGAACTTTTTTCAGTAATGCATCGATAACGATTCGGCCCAGCTGGCCGGTGGCACCTGTAACTGCAATCATGGGATGACTCCTGTGGCTGTTGGTGAAATTCAGACTAGGGTATAAACTAATTTTTAGTAAGTACTTACAGAATTGTTAGTTTGAGGTGCGCAGGTTAAATGTCTGAAAAACTGAGTGAAAAATTTAGTCGTGGTGAGCTGCTTAACGTTAACTGTCCGTCGCGCGACGTACTGAAACGGGTGACCAGCCGCTGGAGCGTACTGATTCTGCTGGCCCTGCAGGACCAGACGTTGCGCTTCAGTGCGTTGCGCCGGGCGGTCGGTGGCGTCAGTGAACGGATGCTGGCGCAGAATCTGCGCTATCTGGAAGAAGATGGCTTCGTGCAGCGCATCGCTTACGATGTCGTACCGCCGCACGTGGAGTATCGTCTGACCCCGCTTGGTCGCGAAGTCAGTGAACAGGTTGTAGGGCTGGCGGACTGGCTGGAGCTGAACCTGAGCCGGATTCTGGCACAGCGTGAAAAGTCTGCAGCTGAGTAAAATCCCCGCCTGTCAGCTATCCCGTCATGAAGGTGTGGAGATGCTGGCAGGAGATTTGTGATCTGTTCTTCTCCCATTTCTCTCCCTGAAACCGGAATAACGTAACGGCAGCGAAAATAACCCAAGCGGTTTTTTCGCCTCTTTGCTGGTTATTAAATCATTTCATCAGGCTCTGGCCCGGAATAAGCGACTGCTTCGGATGCGCTGTTAATTCAGTCCAGCTTTTTGACCCATTTTTTTAACATTTCCGGTCGCGCTTAAAGGTGCCGCTCTGGCTATTTTTCGCCTGGGTGCAGGTCTGAATTAGCAAGGGTAATGCAAAAAAATAAACAAAGCGGTGGTGGTACTCATTTACTGATTTAACTCGTTAAAAAATAAGATTATTTAATTTATTTTCTCTCAGATTTGACCTTTTTGAAATCAGGGTTTATAACAAAATAACGTCTGAAAACAGCCGGTTGAAGGCTTTTTTTAGTCAGGATTTGTTTTGCCGATGTGAATTTTAAAAGTGACAAATACCGTAACATTAACGACACATAAATACGCTCTGATTAACCTTTAAGCCTTATTTTTAAATAAGTAATTCCCGCTAAAAACAATGATCAAAATCAACAAAGACTGTTATAGTTTTCATTAACCCCACTGTTTCTGTTTCCTCGCCGCGAATAGTTCTAAATTTGCGGCGGGAATTTCAATAAGCGCAGAGAAGTCAGCGCATCAGGCTTAAGTTGTTAATAATAAGTAAATACATGGTGTTCTATGTGGCAAAGAGGTAAGCAATGTTCGGATTAGATGCCTTTCATCTGGCCAGGATTCAGTTCGCATTTACTGTTTCCTTCCATATTATCTTTCCCGCCATCACCATCGGTCTCGCCAGCTTCCTGGCTGTACTCGAAGGTATGTGGCTCAAAACCCGCGATCAAACCTATCGCGATCTCTACCATTTCTGGTCCAAAATCTTTGCCGTTAACTTCGGTATGGGTGTGGTGTCAGGGCTGGTGATGGCTTATCAGTTCGGCACGAACTGGAGCGGCTTCTCAGAGTTTGCCGGCAGTATCACCGGTCCGCTGCTGACCTATGAAGTGCTGACGGCGTTCTTCCTGGAAGCGGGCTTCCTGGGCGTGATGCTGTTTGGCTGGAATCGCGTAGGTCCGGGTCTGCACTTCTTTGCCACCTGCATGGTCGCCTTGGGTACACTGATTTCGACCTTCTGGATCCTGGCCTCTAACAGCTGGATGCATACGCCGCAGGGCTACATCATTCAGAATGGCATCGTGGTTCCGCAGGACTGGTTCAAAATCGTCTTTAATCCCTCTTTCCCTTACCGGTTATTCCATATGTCGGTGGCGGCGTTCCTGGCGAGTGCCTTCTTTGTCGGTTCATCGGCGGCCTGGCATCTGCTGAAGGGCAACAACAACCCTGCCATCCGCAGGATGTTCTCCATGGCGTTATGGATGGCGCTGATCGTCGCGCCGGTTCAGGCGATGATTGGTGATGCTCACGGTCTGAACACGCTGGAGCATCAGCCTGCCAAGATCGCGGCGATTGAAGGTCACTGGGAAAACCCGCCGGGTGAAGCCACACCGCTGATCCTGTTTGGTATTCCCGACATGGAGCAGGAGCGCACCAAATATGCGCTGGAAGTGCCTTATCTCGGCAGTCTGATTCTGACGCACAGTCTGGACAAGCAGGTTCCGGCGCTGAAGTCGTTCCCGAAAGAGGATCGACCTAATTCAACGGTGATTTTCTGGTCCTTCCGCGTGATGGTGGCGCTGGGCCTGCTGATGATCACGCTGGGCGTGGTCAGCCTGTGGCTGCGTTTCAAAGGGCGTCTTTATGAGTCGCGCCCGTTCCTGTGGTTTGCGCTGTTAATGGGGCCATCGGGTCTGATTGCGATTCTGGCAGGCTGGTTTACCACCGAAATCGGTCGTCAGCCGTGGGTGGTTTATGGCGTGCAGCGCACCATTGATGCGGTCTCCGCACATGGCGATATGCACATGAGCATCAGCCTGCTGGCCTTTATTCTGGTCTACAGCTCGGTGTTTGGCGTGGGGTATCACTACATGATGCGTCTGATTAAGCAGGGACCGGTTGTGGGCGAAGGTCATATCACCGAAGAGGGTGGACCGGGTCAGAAGAAAACGCCAGCGCGTCCACTTTCCGCTGCCACCTTTAAGGATGGAGACCACTAAGATGATCGATTTTTCCGTTATCTGGTTTGTGATTATCGTCTTCGCAACCCTGATGTATATCGTGATGGATGGTTTCGACCTGGGTATTGGTCTGCTGTTCCCGTTCAACAAAGATGCTGGCGAGCGCGACATGATGGTGAATACCGTCGCGCCGGTCTGGGATGGTAATGAGACCTGGCTGGTGCTGGGGGGCGCAGGCCTGTTCGGTGCGTTCCCGCTGGCCTATGCAGTCATCGCCGATGCACTGTCGATTCCGCTGACCGCCATGCTGATCGGTCTGATTTTCCGCGGCGTTGCCTTCGAGTTCCGCTTTAAAGCGGTGGAAGGCCATCGTGCATTCTGGGACAAGTCGTTTATTGCCGGTTCGATCATCGCCACCTTCAGTCAGGGTGTGGCGGTCGGTGCATTGCTGGATGGTATTCCGGTTGAGGGACGCCGCTTTGCCGGTTCCGCAATGGACTGGCTGGCACCGTTCCCGCTGTTCTGCGGCGTGGGTCTGGTGGTGGCCTATGCGCTGCTGGGCTGTACCTGGCTCATTATGAAGACCGAGAATGAACTGCATCGTAAGATGTCTGCGCTGGCGACGCCGCTGGTGATTGCGCTGTTGGTGATTATTGGTATCGTCAGCCTGTGGACGCCGTTTGCGCATGCCGACATCTCTCATCGCTGGTTCAGCACGCCAAATCTGTTCCTGTTCCTGCCGGTTCCGGTGCTGGTGCTGCTCTGTTCGTGGGGCATTATTCGCGCCATCAAGCGTGAGGCACACTATTCACCGTTCCTGCTGACGCTGGCGCTGATCTTCCTCGGCTTCTCCGGACTGGGCATCAGTATCTGGCCAAACATTATTCCGCCATCCGTGACCATCTGGGCCGCTGCGGCACCTCCGCAGAGTCAGGCCTTTATGCTGGTGGGTAGCCTGCTGATTATCCCGATGATCCTGGGCTATACCTTCTGGAGCTACTACGTGTTCCGTGGAAAAATCAAAGCAGACGCAGGATATCATTGATATGAAAAGCCTCAGCAGCATGAAAGACCACAACCACACCGCAGAGACGAAAGCACCGTTGTGGAAGCGTGTGTTGTGGCTGGTGTTTATCTACGCCGCCAGCGTGCTGGCGCTGGGCGTTGTCGCCTCGCTGTTCCGGATGATGATGACTGCGGCGGGTATGCGTAGTCATTAATTGTCTGGCAGAGCATATACAGGCTCAGGGAGCATATGCCCTCCGCAAAGTCGCAAAACGCCATCCGTGGCCCGCGATGCTTTGCTCGTGGCGTATGCTCCCATCGCTTTATGTTGTGAGTTTTCTGAGGCTGACGTGAGTCAGCCTTTTTTAGTTAGTAACCTAAGCAATTAATGCGGAATCGCTCCGAACAGGTGCGTGCGCCTTACCCTTTCCTTACACCGATTCGCAATTTTTGTTATTCTTTTGTAACGAAAATTCCAGTCCTAACCCGCGTTGTAAATCGCCATCATGCTCAGTCAGGCTATTAAAAAACAGCACATTAACGATCTTGTCGAGTGGATAGAAGCCAACCTCACCGACGATCTCAATATCGATCAAATCACCCTGAAATCAGGTTATTCCAAATGGCACATGCAGCGCATGTTCAAGGAGATGACCGGGCAGACGCTGGCGGCGTATACCCGCAAACGGCGTCTGACGATGGCGGCCATGGCGCTGCGTCTGACGCGCATGACGCTGATCGATATCGCCGTACGTTTTGGCTTTGATAACCAGCAAAACTTCACGCGGGTGTTCAAAGGCCACTTTTCACTGACGCCTGGCGCGTTTCGCCGTATTCCTCACTTGCCGGTTAAAAACTTCCATGGTCGTATTCTGGTGCGATCGCTGGCAGAGCGTGCGACGCTGGTGGAACGTGAGGAAGAACTGCATCTTTGCGGAGAGACACTGGAGTGGGAGTGCAGGTTTGGTGAGTATATTGCCGACCACGACCACCGGGTGGCAGAGCAGGCACGGCATCTGGTCGCGCTGGCAGGCAGCCATGCGACGCACGGCTGGTTAGGTTTTCAGTATGGTCCCGGCCATAGCTCTGCTGACCAGCAGAATATCAGCCTGTTTCAGGCGCTGGCACCACAACATGCCGGGCTGCTGGGTGACAATACCGCCAGCTGGAGCGAGGTGTGCGGCCTCTATGCGTCGATCCACTGGAGCGGCAGGCCGGAGCAGCTGACGCGCTTTATCGAGGATATCTATTATCAGCATTTGCCCATGCTGGGCGTGTCGCGCCGTCCGGGCAAAGACCTGTTGCGTCTTGATTTTGCGCACTGTAAGCCCGACTGGCTCAGCGGCGTTTTCTCTATTCCGGTGATGCAGGCGTAGCCGGCAGGGCAGGGGCGATCGCTTCTGCTCCTGCCAATGCATCTTTCGTGCGATAAACCGTGACAAACCGCACGATTTTATAAAATAAGTCGCCATTCTGGCGTAAAATCCTCTCCCGAAACCCTGTCATATCTGAATCATCGTGCTTATGTGTCAGGGCTGGAACATTCATCTGCATTTCAGGCCTTTTCTGGCCAAAACGACAATCGAAGACAATTATGCGACGCTTAATGATTTCCCTGATCCTGGCATTGCCTGCAATGGCGATGGCACAGCAGGCTGAGCCTTTCTCACCGCCTGCCGGACTGCATCCGCACTCTCAGGTTACCCAGCATGAAATCCTGGGTGATGGTGAACTGCCGGATCACACCAGCAGTAATGCCTCCCTTTCCGGATTCAACGACACGCTGTAAGTGTTGATGCGCTGCCAGAACTGGCGGCGCGAGATGATGCCCGGCTCGTCAGGAGCCGGACAGCTTCTGCCTGATTTACCTGCTCATACTCTGCACCTGCGGCTTCCTCTCTGAGGCCCATTCACCTTGCATCACGCTTTACCTGCATGTTGCATCTCTGATGCATCTGATTCATGCCGCTTCCCGTTCATATCTCCTCGCTTACGACACTGCTTAAAATATATCTTAAGTTGCAGAATCGCATTTTTCGTTCTTGTGCCGAAGATATATCATAGCTAATCTTGTGGCTTCAGATGAGAATGATTGTTATTCCATTGTTGTTTAATCATGGCGGCTATGCCCCTGACTATCGGGCATAGACCCTGTTTCAGGAGAGAGATTTTGACTACAACAGCCGATAAGCGCACGCCGCAGCGCGTCCGCAATGAACTGCGTTTTCGCCATATCCAGGTCGAGAGTAAAACGCATATTGCCGGGAAATTCTGGCGCATCCGGTTCAGCGGCAGCGATCTGGCAGGCTTTACGTCGCCAGGCTTTGATGACCACATCAAGGTGTTTTTCCCTTCTGCTGAAGGCGAAACACTGGCTCTGCCGCAGATAACCGACGCGGGCATTGTCTGGCCTGAAGGTCTGCGTCCGCAGGCACGTGATTACACGCCGCTGGAATTCGATGGTGTCTCTTCACTGACCCTCGACTTCTATATTCATCAGCAGGGCGTGGCCAGTGACTGGGCCGCGCAGGCGCAGGTGGGCGATAAACTGATTGTTGGTGGGCCACGCGGCTCGCTGGTGGTGCCGACCGATTACGCATTTCAGCTTTACGTCTGCGACGAAACCGGGCTGCCCGCTTTTGCCCGCCGTCAGCGTGATGCCCGCGCCCAGGCGCTGCATCTCTATGCCTTTACCGATGAAGCGACCGGTCGCGACTATTTAGCGGATACGACAGGCGTAACGACAAACTGGCTGGGCAGCGGTCAGATGCAAAAAGCGCAGCTCAGCCAGCTGATTACCCGGCTGGATCAGATCGCTATTCCGACGGAGGATTACTTTATCTGGCTGACCGGCGAAGGTGAGTTTGTCAAAGCGCTGTCTGACTACTTTACCTCGCAGCGTGGTCTCGACAGCGACTTCGTGCGGCCGGTGGCCTACTGGCATCAGAAGTAAGCTGCGCTGGCAATTGAGTTTTGCCAGATGGCGGACTACCATCACTCTCCTTTTTTTCAGCAGGGCAGGTCATGAAACAGCATCCGACTTCCACTTCATCTGACGAACAGACTTCGCGCGCAGGCGGCTGCAGCGGACGACGTAAACGACGTGAAAAGATGCTGGAAGCGAGTGAGATACGCCTGCTGATGCTCCATTTCCTGGCGCAGAATGCGGCGCACGGCTATGAGCTGATCAAGTCCGTTGAGGAGCTGTCAAAGGGAGAGTATTCGCCCAGTCCGGGGATCATCTATCCCAACCTGACGCTGCTGGAAGAGATGGAGGCGATTCAGGTGGTGGATGCGCAGGCAGCGCGTAAAGCCTACCGACTGACGGCGGCTGGTGAGGCGCAGCTGGCGGATAATCGCGAAACGGTAGCCAGCCTGATTACGCGTCTCTCTACGCTGGCAATCGTGGTCAATAACCGCAGCATTCCTGCTGTGGAGCAGGCAATTCACGGGCTGAAGGTGGCTCTGAATCAACGACTGGCGCAGGAAGATATTTCAGAAGCCGCGCTGCAGACGCTGATTAGGGCGCTGCACGACGCGGCTGATAAAATCACCCACAGTTAATCAGCTGATTTCACTCTTATTCTTATCGATGTGACCCAGGGTACGATCCGGGAAACAGATGTCGCGCACGCGCTGTTTCAGGGTAGTCGCATCCGGGAAACCGCCGTCCCGCTTACGTTCCCACAGCAGATGACCATCCAGCGTAATCTCAAAAATACCGCCGGTGCCGGGTTTCAGCGTGACCTCTGCCAGATCCTCGGCGAAGGTATGCAACAGTTCCTGTGCCATCCACGCTGACCGCATCAGCCAGTTGCATTGCATACAGTAGTGAATAACAACCACAGGTTTTTGCGCCATAACTCTCTTCCTTTACGTATTGATAAATGCAGATGCATTCGGGTTAACAATTTGTGCGCTGTGGTTTATGTCTTAATGTAAATAGCATTGATAATGATTATCAGTTGCATTAAATTCGCGGCGATAATGATTACACCCGCATGATGTTCTGACTTTTACGGCTTTTATGCAGAGCCGTTTTTTATGTTGCAGCAAGCAAGTGAGCGAATACTAACAATTAATCAGGTAATTCGCGCCTATGTCACCACGTTTTCGGAGATTGACGCAACCGCGTCTGTCTGAGCTGGCGTTGCTCGCCATCTTTATCAATACCACCTGCACCTATGCTGCGGACAGTGAACCTGCCACGCTGACCCTTTCCGACCGCTATGGCAGCAGTGCTGAACCGGTAATGACGGTGACTGCACCGGAGATCAAACAAACAGCGGGCAGCAAAACCACGCTCTCTGCCAGCGATCTGCAGCAACGTGGCGCCACTGATTTTGGATCGATCATGCGTTATGAACCGCTGATCAGCGCCACCGGCACCAGTGGCGGTTCCTCAGCCGGTAAGAGCGGCTTTGACCGGGCCGGTTACACTGGCTACAACATTCGTGGTTTAGAGAGCAACCGCGTGGGTCTCGATGTGGATGGCATTCCGTTACCTCAGGCCACCGGCCGCAGCTATGTGGGACGTGCCGGTCTCGACAGCTTTGGGATTGGCCGCGATTACATCGATCCCTATATGTTTGGCCACATCGGCATTGAGAAGGGTGCCACGGCAGTGGATCAGCCGAATAACGCGATTGGCGGCAATGTCTCGTTCCGTAACAAATCCCCGGATGACTATCTGAATCCCGGTAAACGCAACTATTTTGGTTTTCAAAGCGACTACGACTCCGCCAGCCGCAGCTGGCACAACGGCATTACGGCAGCAGCAGGCGATGATACGCTGCGGGGAATCTTTGTTTACAGTCGTCGCGACGGACAACAGACCCGCAATAACAGCGGCACGGTTGATGCCTATCCGGCTAACTGGCATTCCGATGCCTTTATGACCTCGGGCATCTGGCAGCCCAATGATCTTCACAAGCTCAGCGCGACTTTCGATTATTATCACAAAACGCACCATAGCCATTACGACAGCTGGAGCACATCCGGCAATACGGTCTGGGGAACGGCGCAGCAGCAGAGCGATACCCGACGCTGGGGCATCAGCCTGGCGGATGAGTACACCCCTTACAATGATCTGATCGACACTCTGACGACCCGCGTTTACTGGCAGCAGACCCAGGCACATGACAACACCCTGATGCCGTCGAGCGCCACCGCCTGGCAAACCGTTTACTCCGACTACAACAGCGACAGCTACGGCTTTGACACCCGCGCGCTTAAAACCATCGGACGACATGAACTGAGCGCCGGGCTGAATGCGCGTCTGGTGGATACCGAACGGCCTTTCCGTCAGTCGCCACCTGCCAGTGCTTTTACTGAGATCATGCAGCCGCAGGCTAACAGCCGCAGTTATACGGTTGGCGGTTATCTGCAGGATACCATCAGCTTCGATGCTGACGGACACCGTGCGGCTATCGTGCCGGGCGTGCGTGTGGCATACCAGAACACCCGCCCACGCGATGTGGCGACACTGACGACAAACAGCAGTGTGCTCGACGCCAGCGAAGTCTCCGCGCTCTACGGTTCGCCAAACAGCGACACTCAGGTGTTACCGTCGATCGCCTTCCAGTATGATCTGACCCCGGCATTGATGACTTATCTGCAATATACCCGTGGCGCGCAGTTCCCTAACGACTCCCAGCTCTATGGCTCATGGAACCTTGGCTCCAGCTATGCCGGCACCGCGCAGTATGCGCTGATTGGCAATGCCGATCTGAAAACCGAAACCAGCAACAACTACGAATGGGGTATAAAAGGCCAGGTTGCAGAGGGCATCACGCTTAACGCTGCCGCGTTCTATAACGACTACAAAAACTTCATCGCCTTTACCCGCTACAGCCGGGCGGCCAATCCGGGTAAGTTCGTCAATGTACCCAGCAACATCTACACCACCTATCAGGCGGAGAACCGCGACAAAGCCTATATCTATGGGGCTGAAATCAGCAGCAAGGTGAACTTCGGCAGCTGGTTCAGCGAGGTCGAGGGGCTGAGCGCTAATCTGGCGTTTGGGTACACCCAGGGTGCGGCGAAGTCGAGCTACCTGGGAGACCGCTACGTCGATCTGGAAAGCGTAGCCCCGATGAAAGCGATTGTCGGACTCGCCTGGGATGATGAGGCGCACGGCTACGGTGCTGCCGTCACCGCCACGTTTGTTAAAGGTAAGAAAGCCAGCGCCACAAATCGCAACAGCTTTACCAACACCGGCAACAGCCTGACTGACTCCAGCACCGATTACATGCGGGTGCCGGGTTATGGCCTGGTGGATATGACCGCCTACTGGCGCGTCACGCACAACGTCAGGTTAAGCGGCGGGCTTTACAACATAACCGACCGTAAATACCGGGATTACCTCAGCAGCCGTCAGCTGACCAGCGCTACCCAACAGGATCGCAACGATCAGGCACTGGCCGTAATGCCGGGTCGTACTTTCCAGTTAGGTGTTAATGTCGATTTTTAATCACCGCCGCCCTGCGCTGATGCAGGGCATGACTAAGAGAAGCGAACCATGAACCCGATTTATCAGCACTATCTCGCCCTGAAGAGTGAACATCCGAAGAAATATGCCCGCGATCTGGCCACGCTGATCGGTATCAGCGAAGCAGAACTGTGTGAAGCGCGTATCGGCATTGATGCCGTGGCGCTGAAACACGATTTTCCGGCGCTGCTAAAGGCGCTGGGCGCGGTCGGCGAGACCAAAAGCATTACCCGTAACGCTTATGCGGTGCATGAGCATCTGGGCGAATATCAGAATGTGCAGATCGGCGCACATGGCGGCCTGGTGCTGAATCCCCGGGCGCTCGACCTGCGTCTGTTTGTCGGACAGTGGTTCAGCGCCTTTGCCCTGCAGGAGACAACCGCGAAGGGCGTACGTCACAGCATTCAGGTCTTCGATCGTCACGGCGATGCGGTGCTGAAAGTTTACGTTACGGAGCAGACCAACATGGCGGCATGGCACGCGCTTATCGCCGACTTCACTGACGCTGCTGCGATGCCGCTGGAAGTTGAGCCGGTAGCTGCAGCCACCCTGTCGGAAGGGATTGATGCCATCTCGATTGACCGTGAATGGCGTGCCATGACCGATGTTCATCAGTTTTTTGCCCTGCTAAAGCGTCATCAGGCCTCACGACCGCAGGCGTTCCGCGCAGTGGGTGAGGATCTCGCCTGGCAGACCGGCAACGATGCGCTTGAGCGTATTTTGCAGATGGCACGGCAGGCGGGCAACGAGATTATGATTTTTGTCGGCAACCGTGGCTGTACCCAGATTTTCACCGGCAAAGTAGAGACGCTGGTACCTATGGATAACTGGCTCAACATCTTCAATCCCCGCTTCACGCTGCACCTGATGGCGGACCAGATCAGCGAAAGCTGGGTCACACGCAAACCCACCGGCGATGGCTTTGTGACCAGTCTGGAACTGTTCGCCGCCGACGGCACGCAGATCGCCCAGCTCTATGGACAGCGTACGGAAGGCACGCCAGAACAGGCCTGCTGGCGTGAGCAGGTGAATGCACTTCGCATGCCAGGAGCGGTGGCATGAAACGCCTGAGTCTGTTGTGGCTGCTGCTGACGCTGCCCGCGCTGGCCGCGGAGCGGGTGGTGTCGATTGGGGGGGACGTCACCCGGATTATCTACGCGCTGGATGCTCAGTCACAGCTGGTAGCGCGCGACAGCACCAGCCTGCGTCCGGCGCAGGCTGCCCGGCTGCCGGACGTGGGCTATATGCGCCAGCTGAATGCTGAGGGTATCCTGGCGCTGAAGCCGACGCTGGTGCTCGCCAGCGCGCAGGCAAAGCCGTCGCTGGTACTGCAACAGATTGCCCGCGCGGGCGTCAGGGTGGTGACGGTCAGCGGTGACAACAGTCTGCAGGCGATCCCGCAGAAAATTATCACGGTGGGTCAGGCGCTGCAGCGTGAAAGCGAGGCGCAGGCCCTGGCGCAGCAAATAACACTGCAGATTCGCCAGTTGCCGCAGCAATCGCTGCCGGTGAAGGTGCTCTACATCATGGCAAACAGCGGCATGAAAACGATGGCGGCCGGAAATCAGACCGCAGCCGACGGTGCCATTCGCAGCGCCGGGCTGAAAAATGCCATGGGTTCGGTGCCGCACTATCAGGCGCTGTCGCAGGAAGGCGTGATCGCCGCCGCGCCGGATCTGGTGGTGATCGGCGAGGATGGCCTGAAAACCCTGGGCGGTGAAGCACAGCTGTGGCAGTTACCGGGCCTGGCGCTGACGCCAGCCGGACAGCAGCACCGTCTGCTGATCGTTGATACCCAGGCGCTGCTGGGATTTGGCCTTGATACGCCGCAGGCAATAGTGAAATTGCGTCAGGCTGCGGAATCGCTGAACCATGATTAATGGCAATGCGCTGCGGGGTCTGACGCTGATGCTGATTTTTCTGCTGGTGGCGATGGTAGTGGCGGCGAATCTGGGGGCGATGTCGCTGTCGGTGCAGGCGCTGTGGCAGGCACCGCTCAGCGATCTCATCTGGCAGATCTGGCTGAATATCCGCCTGCCGCGCGTGCTACTGGCGGTGGCGATCGGTATGGCGCTGGCGCTCTCTGGCGCGGTGATGCAGGGTGTTTTCCGTAACCCGCTGGCCGATCCCGGCCTGCTGGGTATCAGCAGCGGCGCGGGGCTGGCGGTCGCGGTCGCAATCGTTATTCCGCTGGCGTTGCCACCCCAGCTGGCACTGTGGCTACCGATGATTGCCGCCTTCATCGGCAGCCTGCTGGTTACGCTGTTGATCTTCAGTTTCAGTCGGCTGGCAGAGGGCAATCTCTCCCGGCTGTTGCTGGTCGGCATTGCGATTAATGCGCTCTGCGGTGCGGCGGTCGGCGTGTTGTCGTGGCTGAGCGATGACCAGCAGCTGCGTCAGCTGTCACTGTGGGGGATGGGCAGCCTCAGCCAGGCGCAGTGGCCTGCGCTGCTCATCTGCCTGCTGCTGATTCTGCCTGCGTTGCTGCTGTTACAGAGCCGTGCCCGCCATCTCAACCTGCTGCAGGCAGGTGAAGAGGATGCGCACTACATGGGAATTGATGTGAAGCGTACCCAGCATCAGCTGCTGATCTTCAGTGCGCTACTGGTCGGCACGGCGGTCTCGGTCAGTGGCATAATCGGCTTCGTTGGATTAGTGGTGCCGCATGTGATGCGCTTTTGTCTTGGCAGCGATCATCGCTGGCTGCTGCCCGGTTCAGCGCTGGCGGGCGCGATTCTGCTGCTGCTGGCCGATACGCTGGCGCGCACCCTTGTGGTGCCGGCAGAGATGCCGGTCGGACTGCTGACCAGCCTGATTGGCGGCCCCTGGTTTCTCTGGCTGATCCTGCGTCAGCAGCGAGGATTTGAATGATGGAAAGGTTAGAGGCGACGGGACTCTGTCTGGCGCGCCACGGCAGAACTGTTATCGATAATCTTGACGTTACACTGTCAGGTGGAGAGCGGGTGGCGCTCATCGGGCCTAACGGCGCAGGTAAATCAACACTGCTACGGTTGCTCACCGGATTTTTAGCGCCCGATCGGGGTGAGTGCCGCCTGGGCGATCGTGTGTTGTCCGCATGGCCGCGTGAGCAGCTGGCGCGACGTCGGGCCGTGATGCGCCAGCAGAACAACCTGACCTTTGCCCAGTCGGCGCAATCGGTAGTGGCGATGGGCCGTGCGCCGTGGCCTGAGACGCAGACGTCGCAGATTGTGGCTGAAGTCATGCAACTGACCGGCTGTGATTCGCTGGCGCAGCGCGATTACCGCCAGCTCTCCGGCGGTGAACAGCAGCGGGTGCAGCTGGCGCGGGTGCTGGCGCAGCTCTGGCAGGCGGGAAGACCGCGCGGCTGGCTGTTTCTGGATGAGCCGACCTCGGCGCTGGATCTCTTCTGGCAGCAGCAGACTCTGCGCTTATTACGCCAGCTGACGCGCACGGGTGATCTCACCGTCTGCACCGTGTTACATGACCTTAATCTGGCGTCATTATGGGCCGATCGCATCCTGCTGCTGCACGCGGGCAGACTGGTGGCTCAGGGTTCACCGCAGACGGTGATGACTGAAAAGACGCTGACGCGCTGGTATCAGGCTGATTTGCAGGTGGTGTCACAGGCAGAGAGCGGGAAGCCACATATCCAGCTGCGGGTTTAGACCGTTTCGCTTTAAAAACATTGCCTTGCGTGCTTTCAATCACTGATTTTGCGCTATACCTGGTGTTCAGGACAGAAGACTTAGGAGACCATAATGGCAAAATCATTAGATCAAACCGCTGAGCAACTGGGTAACATTTTACTCTCCTCCGGACTTCATCTGACGACCGCCGAATCCTGTACCGCCGGGCTGATCAGCATGACGCTGGCCGCGGTGGAAAGCAGCGGCGACTTCTATACCAGCGGCTTCGTGACCTACAGCGAAAATGCCAAAATCCGCCTGCTGGGCGTACATCCTGACACGCTGAAACAGCACACGGCGGTGAGCGAGCAGACGGCGCGTGAAATGGTACAGGGAGCCTGCGCCCGTTCAGGCGAACCGGTGGGGTTATCGATTACCGGCTATGCCGGACCCGATGGTGGCGAAGATGGCACGCCAGCGGGCACTATCTGGTTTGGCTGGGTATTGCCGGACGGCAGGGACGAGGCGGAGTGCCATCAGTTCAGCGGTGATCCGAAATCCGTGATGGAGCAGGGCACGCAGTTCGCGCTGGAAGGGTTGATCAAAAGGCTGCAGCGAGCCAGTCGATAAAGGCGCGCGGTACGCGCCTTTAATAGCGGGTTAACGGCAGTCGACAATCAGACGGCCCTGTACGCTGCCGTCCAGCAATGCCTGCGCACCTTCTCTGGCTTCACTCAGCGGGATCACCCGGCTCAGTTTGCTGAGCCGATCGCTATCCAGCAGCTCACCGAGTCGTTGCCACGCCTGCTGACGAAGCGGCTTCGGACACATCACGCTGTCGACACCCGCCAGCGTGATGCCACGCAAAATAAAAGGCGCAACGCTGGCGGGCAGGTCGAGTCCCTGCGCCATACCGCAGGCAGCCACCACGCCATCACGCTGAATACCGGCCAGTACGTTCGCCAGAGTGTGACTGCCGACGCTGTCTATCGCGGCGGCCCAGCGCTCTTTTGCCAGCGGTTTACCGGGATGGGAAAGCTCTTCGCGATCAATCACCGATGCCGCGCCCAGCGTATCGATAAGATACGCATGGTCGCTGGCGCGACCGCTGGAGGCGATCACCTGATAACCCAGACGCGCCAGCAGGCTGACGCTGTAGCTGCCGACGCCGCCACTGGCACCGGTCACCAGCACGGGGCCATGTTCGGGCGTGATGCCCTGTTTTTCCAGCGCCATGACGCAGAGCATTGCGGTCAGCCCTGCTGTGCCGATGGCCATGGTTTGCAGTGGGCTAAGAGAAGCGGGCACACGCACCAGCCAGTCGCCGCTGATGCTGGCTTTCTGCGCCAGGCCGCCCCACTGTTTTTCGCCTGCGCCCCAGCCCGTCAGCAGCGCCACATCATCCTCTTTCCAGTCGGGATGGCGGCTGGCCGTCACGCGGCCGACAAAATCGATGCCTGGCACCATCGGAAACTGGCGCACAATCGGGCCTTTATTGCAGATAGCCAGGGCATCTTTATAGTTCAGAGATGAGTAGCTGACGTCGAGCGTGACATCGTAGTCGGGCAGTTGGGATTCGGGGAGATCTTTCAGCTGGGAACGGTAACCTTGTTCGTCATTTTCAATGACCAGTGCCTTGAACATGCAGCCTCCGGCAGAGTGGGAAAGAGAGGGTAAGTTTACGCCCGCGAATGGCAATGCGGTAGGGCTTTGGCCGCCTCTTCGGTTTAAGGAGGCAACAGGCAGGGAAAAGTGCGCTGACAGCGCTAGCGAATCACATGCATAAATCTGCATATAATTCATATAATTAGTCGTATTATGAATTTTTTATGATAAATAGGCTATAAAAATCATCTTGTTATCTTTTTATTGTGTGACTGAATAATTGCCTGGGTCGGGTTGTTCGTGCATAAAAAAGATGACATTATGACCGCCACTTTTTGACCCTGCTTGTTCACTACAGAGGACGTCGCCATGTCCGGTTCACCGCGCACCTGCCCGGATTACCGTTCGCTTTTTCCGGCGCTCACCGGGTTTTCCTCTTTTCCACACTCTCCGTTATTCACCATGCGGTGAGGCCAGCCAGGCAGCGGCTGTGGATCTGCTTGCCACACTGCACTATGCCTTCTGACGCTTAATTATTCGCCGGGGCGCTGTCCCCATAATTGTGCTTCTGGCACCTCCTCCCTGACGTTAGGGATCCTGTTATGACTCCACTGAAAATTGCTGCCAGCGCCGCTGTCGCGCCCAGCCTGACCCTGAACACCGCGCGTGACGTAGTGACGCTGGATAATACCGACTTTACGGATGTGGCGGCGGTCGTCGTCTCGCTGGCGGATACCCGCAGCGGCGTGCTGGCGCTGCTGCGTCATACCGGCTTTAATCTGCCGGTATTTGTTGCGAATGCGTTTGAAGAAGAGGTGATGCACCTGCCCGGCGTCAGCGGGGAGCTGAATGGCGAGCCGCAGGAGTGGCTTGCGCTGGAAGCCGCTGCACAGGCGTATGAAGCGGCGCTGCTGCCACCTTTTTTCGAAACGCTGACCCGCTATGTCGATATGCAAAACAGCACCTTTGCCTGTCCCGGACATCAGGGCGGCGCGTTCTTCAAAAAGCATCCGGCGGGCAAACAGTTTTATGACTTCTACGGCGAGAATGTTTTCCGATCTGATATGTGCAACGCCGACGTCAAACTGGGCGATCTGCTGATTCACGAAGGCTCGGCTAAAGATGCGCAGAAGTATGCGGCAAAGGTGTTTAACGCCGATAAAACCTACTTTGTGCTCAACGGCACCTCAAGCGCCAATAAAGTGGTGACCAATGCGCTGCTGACCCGCGGCGATCTGGTGCTGTTTGACCGTAACAATCACAAGTCGAACCATCATGGCGCACTGATTCAGGCGGGCGCGACCCCGGTCTATCTTGAAGCAGCACGTAATCCGTTCGGCTTTATTGGCGGTATTGACGCGCACTGCTTTGATGAGGCTTATCTGCGTGAGCAGATTGCAGCGGTAGCGCCGCAACGGGCGGAAGAGGCGAGGCCTTTCCGTCTGGCGATTATCCAGCTCGGCACCTACGATGGCACCGTCTATAACGCCCGCCAGGTGGTGGATCGCATCGGCCATCTGTGTGATTACATCCTGTTTGATTCCGCGTGGCTCGGCTATGAGCAGTTCATTCCGCTGATGGAAGGCTGTTCGCCGCTGACCCTGGATCTGAATGAAAACGATCCTGGCATTTTTGTCACCCAGTCCGTGCATAAGCAGCTGGCGGGTTTTTCGCAGACTTCGCAGATCCACAAAAAAGATAATCACATTCGCGGACAGCGGCGCTTCTGCCCGCATAAGCGACTGAATAACGCTTTTATGCTGCACGCTTCCACCAGTCCGTTTTATCCGCTGTTTGCCGCGCTGGATATCAACGCCAGAATGCATCAGGGCGAAGCGGGGCGTCGCATGTGGGATGAGTGCGTTACGCTGGGTATTGAGGCGCGTAAAGCGATCCTCGAGCGCTGCGAAATGATCCTCCCGTTTGTGCCGGAAATTGTTGATGGACAGCGCTGGCAGGATGCGCCTGTTGAGACGATCGCCCGCGATCTACGCTACTTCAGCTTTGAACCGCAGGCGAAGTGGCACGGTTTCGCCGGTTACGCGCGCGATCAGTATCGGGTCGATCCCTGCAAGCTGCTGCTGACCACGGCAGGGATCGATGCAGCAAGCGGGGAATACAGTGATTTCGGGATTCCGGCGACCATTCTGGCGAACTACCTGCGTGAGAACGGCATCGTGCCGGAGAAATGCGATCTCAACTCGATCCTGTTTTTGCTGACCCCGGCTGAGAGCCCGGAGAAGATGGCGAATCTGGTGGCGATGCTGGCGCAGTTTGAGCAGCACGTCAAAGAGGATGCGCCGCTGGCCGAAGTGCTGCCGACGATTTACCGCAAAAACGCCGAACGTTATGCCGGCTATACCCTGCGTCGCCTTTGTCAGGAGATGCATGATCTTTACGTCAGTCATAACGTGAAGGATCTGCAGCGCCTGATGTTCCGCGCCGCGGAGTTCCCGCCGGTCAGCGTAAATCCGCAGGATGCACATCAGGCTTATATTCGCGGCGAAGTGGAGCTGGTACCTATCGCCGAGGCCGCAGGCCGGGTCGCTGCGGAAGGCGCGTTACCTTATCCACCAGGCGTGCTGTGCGTCGTGCCAGGCGAAGTCTGGGGCGGCGCAGTGCAGCGTTACTTTCTGGCGCTGGAGGAGGGGCTTAATCTGCTGCCGGGCTTCTCGCCGGAGCTGCAGGGCGTTTACACCGAAGAGGATGAGCAGGGACGTAAGTATCTGGTGGCCAATATGATGGTGGGGCGCTGATCTGAGGGTGTTTTCGCCCGGCGGCGGGGCACGCTTTGCAGCGGGCTGGCACTGAGAAGGTTTCGCCCGCCAGGCGATGGGGAGTTTCAGGGTGCCGGTGCAGGCGGACGCGTTAAGGGGCGTACGCCCGCCCCTTAACAATCCCGGCGGGTAGCAGCCCGCCAGGCCTTTTTGTTCGCTGCGCGAATGGGCTATGAGAGGGGTTTCGTTCGTCTGGCGAGATGGGCATGCTTTGCAGCGGGCTGGCACTGAGAAGGTTTCGCCCGCCAGGCGATGGGGAGTTTCAGGTTGCCTGTGCAGGCGGACGCGTTAAGGGGCGTAAGCCCGCCCCTTAACAATCCCGGCGTCCGGCTGCCTCCGCGCCCCGCTTTGCGGGGTGCCCTCGTCACGCCCTGCGGCCGACGGACCGTCCGGACGCGCCATCCCTGGCGCGAACCGTCCTTTCGCCGACGTCCTGTCGGCTCATCCTGGCCTCCGGTTGTTCCTCAGCGCTTCGGATGCCTCTGAGAAACCCCCGCCTGTGATTTCTTTGTGTTAACTGTGGTGCTGTGTTGTCTGCTGAATTGAAAGCCAAAGCCAAAGCCAAAGCCAAAGCCAAAAACCCACAGCCAAAGCCAAAAACCCACAGCGATAAAGTACCCAATACAGAAAGAAGAGATAACAGCAGGGGGGTAGGGAGGCCGTCAGAACCGCTGAGCGGATGAGGGATTTCAGGACGAGCGACAGGGATGTCGCGAAGAGGCGGGTTCGCGCCAGGGATGGCGCGTCCCGGCGGTCCGTGAGAAATCCTGAAGAAGCGAAGGGACCGCGAAGCGGCGGTGAAGCAGGCCGGAGCCGGGGGTCAAGGGGCGCGGCGACTGGCGCCCCTTGTCGGTCGCCTGCAGAGGCGTGTCTGAAACTGCCCAACTGATTAGGCGAACGAAACCCTTCTCAGTGCCCATTCGCGTAGCGAACAAACCCCGGCTTCAGCGCCGCAAGCCCCGTTCGCGCAGCGAACAACCCCCCCGCTTCAGCGGCTCCGATCAGAATCCCCGATAACTCTTCTGAGCCGTGCTCACCTTATACAGATAACGACGCGACTCCGCCGATGGATGCTGGTTCGCCAGGGTCGAATAGACCTTGCTGGGAGACATGCCGTTGATCATTGAGAACGCCCGATCTTTATCGCTGGAGAAGACGCGCAATACGCTGCCTGCACCACCGTTATAGGCGGTGATCACCGCATAGCGGCGTGATACCGGATCCTGGATGCCGCCCAGATAGCTGCGCTGCAACAGCGACAGATAAGCTGTACCGGCATCGATGTTGTTCTCCGGATCCAGCAGATAGCTGCGGCTCGGCTTGCCCCATTTACCTTTCATGCGGAACACGTCAACACCGGCGGTATGCTGCACCACCTGCATCAGACCCAGCGCATCAGAATGGCTCACGGCGTAGGGGTTGAAGCTCGACTCGGTCTGCATAATCGCCAGAATCAGCGAGGCATCGACACCATACTGCTCGGCGGCTTTACGCACCATCGGCAGGTATTTGTGCGCACGCTTATCCAGGTGGTTCGGCACCATCGGAATCGAAATGCTGTAAATCACATGCAGACCCGAAGTGCGGCGCATTAATTTATTCTGAATCAGATAGTCAGCAAAGGCTTCCGCGCGACCCTGCCAGCGAATCGGCTGACCGGTGTTATCCAGCACCTGACCATAGAGCAGCGGCTCTTTACTGATCTCAATGTCGTTGGCGTCAGAATAGAGATCGACATTACCCGGATCTTCACCAATCAACAGCGTGGTCACGATAGCCTGACGCAGACTGGCCATCGGATCGGTGCCAGAAATCGTCTCGATGGTCAGCTTACCGCTTTCAAAGTTGATGTGGCTGCGGGTGTAATAGTTGTCGCTATATTTGACGTAATCTTTCGGTCCGGCGATCAGGACCTCATTGATACCCCAGATATTCTCAATATTGTGAGCAAACTGGCCCATCAGAATATCAAAGCCGTTGGTGTCTTTAACCCACTCCTCGTGGGATTGCTGATTCTTTGACCCGGAACAGGAAACCAAAAGTGGGGCTATCACCAGCAGGGCGATTAATTTTTTATTCATTGGGAATGCAAGCCTGACCTGGATAACCGGCCTCAGCGATGAGGCCCGGAATGTTTACGCTTCTGGCGGTGTATAGCCTTCGATATGAACGTCTTTGCCTTCGAACAGGAAATTGATCATCTCCTTCTCCAGCACCTTACGATCTTCGGGATTCATCATGTTGAGCTTCTTCTCGTTGATCAACATGGTCTGTTTCGCCATCCACTTCTGCCAGGCTTCTTTGGAGATGTCGTTGTAAATGCGCTTACCCAGGTCGCCCGGATAGAGCTGAAAATCCTGACCTTCCGCGTCGCGCTGTAAAAAAGTACAAAAAATGGTGCGGCTCATTACTCTTCCTCATTAATCTCACAACTGTCCAAAGCCAGTTGTCGGGGATGGCGCAGCTCGTGTAACAGGCGCTCAACGGGTGCAGCTAATCCCACAGATGGTGGCAGCGCTAAGTTATACCAGAGACCGCCTGCTTCATCCATCGCCGCCCCGGCAGAAGGCCACGACAGCCACATTGGCACGATATCGAGATGGAAATGACTGAAGGTGTGACGAAACGCGGTAAGCTGCTGCGGTTTTGCATGGATGCCACGCGCCGCCAGCCAGTCATTCAGCGCCGCTTCGGTGGTGAACTGCGGGAAGCAGAACAGACCGCCCCACAATCCCACAGGCGGACGCTGCTCCAGCCAGATATCATCGCCATCCTGCATCATCAGGAACCAGCCGCTGCGCTCCGGCAGCACCTGCTTAGGCTTTTTGCCGGGATAGCTCGCCCAGCTGCTGCTGGCGTACGCCTCACAGCCACTGTTCAGCGGACAGATTTCACACTTCGGCTTAGAGCGGGTACAGACAATCGCACCCAGATCCATCATCGCCTGATTAAACTGGCTGACGCCCTCGGCGGGTGTGACCTCTTCGCTGATCTGCCACAGCCGTTTCTCGACCTCTTTTTTACCCGGCCAGCCGCTGACGGCATAGCAGCGGGCCAGCACACGCTTGACGTTGCCATCCAGAATCGGGAAGTGCTGACCCAGCGACAGCGACAGGATCGCGCCCGCCGTGGAGCGGCCAACGCCGGGCAGGGCAGAAACATCATCGAAATTACGCGGGAATTCGCCCTGATGCACCTCGACAATCTGCTTTGCGGCTTTATGCAGATTGCGCGCACGGGCGTAGTAGCCCAGGCCGGTCCAGAGATGCAGCACCTCATCCAGCGGCGCCGCAGCGAGATCGGTGACCGTGGGGAAGCGCGCCATGAAGCGTTCAAAATAGGGAATAACCGTGGCAACCTGGGTTTGCTGTAGCATCACTTCGGAGAGCCACACCTTATAAGGCGTTTTCTCCAGCTGCCACGGCAGGGTTTTGCGACCAAAGCGCTGATACCAGTCCAGCACCTGTTGCGCGAACTGCGGCGCTTGCATCATAAGAAGGAAATTTTCCGTGTTTACTCTACACTCAGGCAGGAATTCCAGCACATGCGCACCTGGGTGTAAACCGGAAGATTGCAAAGGCTTGCTTCTGCTTATGAACTTTGCATAATGCCCGTTTCCCGGAACAGGCTAACCAGCAGGCTTTTACATGATTAATGACGTCATCACCCCAGAATTTGATGAGAACGGGCGGCCATTGCGCCGGATCCGCAGCTTTGTGCGCCGCCAGGGTCGCTTAACCAAAGGCCAGCAGCAGGCGCTGGATACCCTGTGGCCGGTCATGGGGGTGGAATATCAGCCTGAGCCTGTCGATCTGCCCGCGCTGTTTGGCCGCGAAGCTCCGGTCACGCTGGAGATTGGCTTTGGCATGGGCGCATCGCTGGTGACCATGGCGCAGAACACGCCACATCAGAACTTCCTGGGTATTGAAGTGCATGCGCCGGGTGTGGGTGCCTGTCTCGCCGCCGCCAAAGAAGCCGATGTACAGAACCTGCGGGTCATGTGCCATGACGCGGTGGAAGTGCTGGAGAAAATGATTCCGGATAACTCGCTGCGCATGGTTCAGCTCTTCTTCCCCGACCCGTGGCATAAAGCACGTCACAATAAACGCCGTATCGTCCAGGTGCCGTTCGCCGAACTGGTGATGCGTAAACTGAAGCTGGGCGGCGTTTTCCACATGGCGACCGACTGGGAAGCCTACGCGGAGCATATGCTGGAAGTGATGAACAGCATCGATGGCTACCGCAATCAGTCAGAGCAGCAGAATTATGTGCCGCGTCCTGAGACGCGTCCACTGACCAAGTTTGAGCAGCGCGGGCAGCGTTTAGGCCATGGCGTATGGGATTTAATGTTTGAGAGGGTGAAATAATGGCCACACAACGCAGCCGCCGTTTACGTAAAAAACTGCACATCGACGAGTTTCAGGAGCTGGGCTTCTCCGTTGCCTGGCGCTTCCCGGAAGGCACCAGCGAAAGCGAAATTGATGAGACGCTGAACCAGTTCATCAATGAAGCGATCGATCCTAACGGCCTGGCCTTTGATGGCAGCGGCTACCTGGTGTGGGAAGGTCTGGTTTGCCTGCAGAAAACCGGCAAATGCACCGATGAGCATCGCGCGCTGGTCCGCAAATGGCTGGAAGACCGCAAGCTTCAGGATGTGCAGATGACGGAACTCTTTGACGTCTGGTGGAACTAAGTCGTCACACAGTGTCGGGCTGCGGCCCGATCGGAGGGTTTCAGACCCGATCTTAGGGAGTAGATATGATGCGTAAAGCGCTTCTTGCTGTGCTGCTGGTGGCAGCAACTCAGGCTCAGGCAGCCTACGAATGCAGCGTTAAGCCGCAGGACGATGTGGTGATTAAACCGCAGAGCGTGCAGGTGGTCGGTGCTAACGGCAATATGGAAATCTCGCCGCAGGGCGACGTGCAGTTCAATGGCCAGAAAGTTTCGCTGGATATCGCTGAACGTCAGAAAGCGATCGACTATCAGAACGCGCTGCGTCGCGATCTGCCGTGGATCGACAGCGGAGCGACATCCCGTCTGGAGAAAGGACGTGCGGCACTGGATCGGGTCATCGTTGAAAAACTGGGCACCGACAGCAACGTGCGTAATCGCCTGACCACGCTGAATGGCCAGCTGAAACAGCAGATGAACCGCATCATTGAACACCGTGAAGACGGTCTGACGTTCCACCATCAGGCGATCGATCAGGTGCGCGCCGAAGGCGAAAGACTGGTGCAGTCAACGCTGGGCGGCGTAATGCAGGACAGTCTGAATGAGATGGGCAGTAAGCAGGGCAGCGGTGGCAGTAACCCGCTGCAGGCGATTATGGGCAATCTGGGCGGTCTGCAACAGTCGATTCAGGCTGAGTGGAGCAAGCAGGAGCAGGATTTCCAGAACTTCGGACACGAAGTGTGTAATCGCGTAATTTCGCTGGAAGATCAGCGTAAACAGCTTACCCGCGCACTGAAAAAATAAGTTAACGCCTCAGCCTGGCGGGCTGAGGCGCTTTTTTTACTCTTCCGCACTCACTCTTCCGCTAAAAACAGCTCCAGCAGCGAATTCAGGAACAATTTCCCTTTCTCCGTAATCTGCCACTGCTCAGCGGTTTCAGTTACGTAACCGGCGGCAATCGCGGCATCCATCTGTGGACGAATCACCTCTACTGACAAACCGGTGTAGCGGCTGAACTCGTCGCGCGGCGCGGCTTCCAGCAGGCGAAAGCGGTTCATGAAATATTCAAACGGCTTATCGCTATCGGCAACCTCATACTGCTTTTCGCGGTAGTTACCCTGCATGAAGCCACGCGGATGACGGGTTTTCACCGTACGGACAATGCGGCCATCCGGCTGGGTCAGCTTGCCGTGTGCGCCACAGCCAATCCCCAGGTAGTCGCCAAAGCGCCAGTAGTTGAGGTTGTGTTCACAGCGATATCCCGGCTTCGCGTAGGCGGAGGTCTCATACTGCTGATAACCGGCCGCCTGCAGCAGCCGATCGCCCTGCTCGAAAATATCCCACAATGCATCATCATCCGGCAGCACCGGCGGGCGTGAGCCAAACAGGGTGTTGGGTTCGATGGTGAGCTGATACCAGGAGAGATGCGGCGGATTCAGCGCAATCGCCTGACGTAAATCGTCGAGCGCCTCTTCCAGCGACTGATCGGGCAGGCCATGCATCAGGTCGAGGTTAAAGCTGCGCAGCGATAGCGACTCTGCCAGTTCTGCGGCGCGGACGGCCTCTTCCGGACCATGAATACGGCCCAGACGCTGCAACTTTTGCGGACTGAAACTCTGTACACCAATCGAAATACGGTTGATACCGGCACGCTGATAAGCGCTGAACCGGTCAGCTTCCACGGTGCCAGGATTGGCTTCCATGGTCACTTCCGCATCAGGGGCGAGCGTCAGACGCGCCCGCACGCCATCCATCAGCATCTGCATCGCGCTGCTGCTCAGCAGGCTGGGCGTGCCGCCGCCAATGAAAATTGTGCGCACTTCCCGGCCATTGAGCAGCGGCAGGTCGATCTCCAGATCGCGCAGCAGGTGCTGCACGTATTCAACGTGCGGCACCTCATCTTTCAGCGCATGGGAGTTAAAATCGCAGTAGGGACACTTCTGTACGCACCACGGAATGTGGATGTAGAGACTTAACGGCGGCAGATTAGGCATTACGCATCGCTTCCAGCAACAGCGTCAATGCTTTACCCCGGTGAGAAACTGCACCTTTTTCCGCTTTGCTCAGCCCGGCCGCGGTTTTACCCAGCGCCGGGACAAAGAAAATCGGGTCATAACCAAAGCCACCGGTGCCAGAGGCGGAGCGGGCAATCTCGCCCTCCCAGCTGCCGTGGAACACCAGCGGCGTCGGGTCTTCCGCATGACGCAGATAGACCAGCACGCAGTGGAACTGCGCCTGGCGCTGACCGTCAGGCACGTTTTCCAGCGCCTGCAGCAGCTTCTCCAGGTTCTGCTGATCGCTGGCCTCTTCACCAGCGTAGCGCGCCGAGTAGATGCCAGGCGCGCCGCCCAGCGCATCCACGGCCAGACCGGAGTCATCGGCGATGGCCGGTAATCCGGTGATCTGTGCCGCGTGACGCGCTTTGAGAATCGCGTTCTCAATGAAGGTCAGGCCAGTCTCTTCTGCCGATTCAACCCCAAGGTCAGTCTGCGCGACGATATCCAGACCAAAGGCGGAGAGTAACTCCGCCAGTTCACGCACTTTGCCGGGGTTGCCGGTTGCGAGCACAACTTTTTGCATAACAGTTCCAGTTTGATTCATTTACAGCAGATACCAGAGACCCGGGAACAGGTCCATGCCGAGAAAGTTCAGGGCATACAGCACCAGGATGACGATCATCGCTGAGAAATCGATGCCGCCCATCGCAGGCAGAATACGGCGAATAGGTGCCATCATCGGCTCGGTCAACTGCACCAGCAGATAATCGACCGGGCCACGGCCCTGGCTGATCCAGCTCATCAGAGAGCGAACGATGATGACCCAGAAGACCAGATAGCCGGCGGATTTCACCAGCGACAGCAGGCCGACCAGCAGATTGGTTGGGTCAACCGAGAACACGCCCACCTGAATCAGCAGCAGAATCGGGTATTTCAGCGTGGTCAGCACAAAGGCCAGCAGCAGCGAGGCGGTATCAATCGGCCCCAGAGCCGGCAGTATGCGGCGCAGTGGCTTAACAATCGGCTGTGTCACTTTTACGACAAACTGCGCCACTGGATTGTAAAAATCGCAGCGGGACCACTGCATCCAGATGCGTAACAGCAGCACCATGACGTAGAGATCGATCAGCGTTTTTACCAAAAACGTCAGTGTTAACATGAAGTTCCTCTGTTATTGTTGTGAGTTGTGCGCATAATCTCGTGCGCCAAAAATGGCGGTGCCGATACGCACCATCGTACTGCCTGCGGCGATTGCCGCCTCCATGTCATCGCTCATTCCCAGCGAAAGCGTATCTATACCAGAATAGTGCTGTTGCAACTGCCGGAAGGCTTCCGCCATCTGCTGACACACCGCCAGCTGCCGCTGGTAATCACTCTCCGCTGCCGGAATCGCCATCAATCCCCGCAGCCGCAGTTGCGGCAGGGCAGCGATCTGCTCCGCCAGCCCGGAAACGGCCTCCAGCATGATGCCAGATTTGCTGTTCTCGTCACTGATATTTACCTGAATTAACACATTCAGCGGTGGCAGCGAGGCGGGCCGCTGATCGTTGAGCCGCTGCGCAATGCGCTGGCGGTCAATGGTGTGACACCAGGCGAAATGCTCTGCCACCAGACGGCTTTTGTTGGACTGCAACGGGCCGATGAAGTGCCACGCCAGTTCAGGATGTGCGGCCAGTGCCTGAACCTTTTCAACCCCTTCCTGGACGTAATTTTCACCGAAGGCAATCTGGCCAGCGGCAAAGGCTTCTTCGACCGCGCTCGCAGGTTTGGTTTTGCTGACTGCAAGCAGGGTAATTTCTTCCGGAGCGCGGCCGCAACGCGCGGCAGCGGCGGCGATTCGCTGTCGCACTTGCTGTAGGTTCTGCTGGATTGAAGTCATAGTCAGGAGAAATTATGAATCTGGATGAAATGGTGGGGCTTAGTGTAAAGCATAATGCCGCCGATCTGCACCTTTGCAGCGGACATTTGCCCTACTGGCGGCGGCAGGGAAGGCTGGAGGTGATTCCGCAGCAGGCCAGACTTTCTGCCGCCTGGATGGCAGAGTTTATGACCCGCTGGCTCAGTGACCCGCAGCGTCAGCAGCTGGAGCATGCAGGGCAGCTCGATTTCGCCCTGAGCCTGACCTGCGGCCAGCGTCTGCGTGCAAATCTGTTTATGCAGCGCAACGGCCTGTCACTGGCGCTGCGCATTATCGCCACGACGTGCCCGACGCTGGAGAGCCTGCAACTGCCCGCCATTGTGCCGACGCTTCTGGAGCAGCAGGATGGTCTGATTCTGGTGACCGGTGCGACCGGCAGCGGTAAATCGACCACGCTGGCGGCGCTGGTCGATGCGCTAAACCGCCAGCGGGCGCGCCACATCATTACGCTGGAAGACCCGATTGAATTTATCCATCACAGCCAGCAGTCGCTGATTCAGCAGCGCGAAATTGGCCTGCACTGCGATTCGTTCTCGCTGGGGATAAAGGCGGCGCTGCGTGAAGATCCCGACGTCATCCTGCTGGGCGAACTGCGCGACAGCGACACCATCCGTCAGGCGCTGACGGCGGCGGAGACTGGTCATCTGGTACTGGCGACGCTGCACACCCGCGGCGCGGCGCAGGCGGTGGACCGGCTGGTGGATGTCTTTCCGGCGGAGGAGAAACAGCTGGTGCGTACGCAGCTGGCGGGCAGCCTGAAAGCGGTGATTGCGCAGCGGCTGGTGCCTTCAATTGCCGGATCGCGCATCGGACTGTTTGAAGTTTTGATCGCCACGCCGGGCATCACTAATCTGATCCGGGAGGGCAAGATGCACCAGATCCCTGCGCTGCTGCAGACCGGCGCGCAGGCCGGTATGCAGACATTTGAGCAGAGCCGGCTGGCGCGTCAGGCCGCCGGTCTGATTGAGTAAGCAGATCAGTAATGGCTTTCGAACCAGTCCTGCAAAATGATGGCAGCGGACTGTGAATCGACCGACCCTTTGTTGAGCGCGCGATAGCCGCCGCGCTCAAACAGGCCAGCACGTGCTTCTACCGTGCTGAGTCGTTCATCCTGCAGCTCTACCCGGATGCCAAAGCGACCGTGCAGACGGTTGGCAAATTTACGCGCGCGATCGGTCAGCGGCTGCTCGGTGCCATCCATATTCAGCGGCAGGCCGACGACCACGAAATCGGGCTGCCACTCTTTCAGCAGCTTTTCAATCACCTGCCAGTCCGGAATGCCATCCTGCGCTTTAATCGCGGTCAGCGGACGGGCGCTGCCCGTGAGTTCCTGACCTACAGCGACACCAATACTTTTGGTGCCGAAGTCGAAACCTAACAGAGTCTGAGTTGACATCAGGCGTGTCCCGCGTCGCTGGCCATGTTATGGATATCGACGCCAATACTGCGTGCCGCTTCGCGCCAGCGCTCTGAAATCGGCGTCTGGAACAGGATATTGCTGTTAGCTGGCGTGGTCAGCCAGGCATTTTCCATCAGCTCATTTTCCAGCTGATCTTTTTCCCAGGCGCAATAGCCCAGCGCGACCAGCACATTGGTGGGCTGAGACGCGGTGCCGATCGACTCCAGCACGTCACGGGATGTGGTGATAATGGTGTTATCTGAGACACGGATGCTGGAGGTAAACGTGCGTTGTGCTGAGTGCAGGATAAAGCCACGATCCTCTGCCAGCGGGCCGCCGGTAAACACCGGTTTATCCAGCCTGATGGCCGGGTCGCGATCGTCAGCAGAGATTTTCAGTTTCTTCAGAATGCCTTCAACCGTCAGGTTTTCCATGGGTTTATTGATGATCAGTCCCATTGCGCCCTCTTCGTTATGTTCGCAGAGATAGACCACGGAACGCTTGAAGAAAGGATCCTGCAATGAAGGCATGGCAATCAAAAAGTGATGTTGTAAATTCATTCTCACACGATGTACCAAAAAAATAACCGGCACGCGACGACCGCACCGGTATTGGGTTGATCACGGAGCCACGCCCCGGCTTCTTGCTCAGCCCAGGCGCTTCTCAATGGCATCCATCAACATGCCGGTGATGGAGATCGGGAACGCAGCCTCAATTTCACGAATGCAGGTTGGGCTGGTCACGTTAACTTCAGTCAGTTTATCACCGATGATGTCGAGACCGACAAAAATCAGTCCTTTTGCTTTCAGTGTCGGGCCAACACGGCGCGCAATTTCCCAGTCGCTTTCGCTCAGCGGACGTGCTTCACCACGACCACCGGCGGCGAGGTTGCCACGCGTTTCACCGCCCTGCGGGATACGTGCCAGGCAGTAAGGCACCGGTTCGCCATCCACAACCAGCACGCGTTTGTCACCTTCTTTGATCGCCGCAATGTAGTTCTGCGCCATGCAGAAACGGCTCTCATGCTCGGTCAGGGTTTCGGTAATCACACCAAAGTTAGGATCGTCTTTCTTCACGCGGAAGATAGACGCGCCACCCATGCCATCCAGCGGCTTCATGATGATGTCGCCATGCTCCTGCCAGAAGGCACGCAGCTGCGCTTTGCTGCGGGTCACCAGGGTGTCAGGCGTGAACTCGGCAAACCAGGCGGTATAGAGCTTTTCGTTACAGTCACGCAGGCTCTGCGGTTTGTTCACGATCAGCGTACCCAGCTCTTCTGCGCGCTCCAGAATGTAGGTCGCATAGATGAACTCGGTGTCGAATGGCGGATCTTTGCGCATCAGCACCACGTTCAGGTCAGCCAGCGGGATCACCTGCTCGCTGCCGAACTGATACCAGTTTTCAGGGTTCTGCTCGACGGTCAGCAGGCGGGTGCGGGCAGAGGCCACGCCACCGCGCATAGAGAGATCGTGCATCTCCATGTAGTGAATTTCGTAACCACGGCGCTGTGCTTCCAGCAGCATAGCGAAGCTGGAGTCTTTTTTAATATTGATGGACGAAATAGGGTCCATCACGATGCCAAGTTTAATCATTATTATCTCCTCGGTGAGGCGGTATTTACCGCCTCGTCTGGTTCGGTCTGCAGTGGGCCGATCGGTCAGGACATCATGCCTGCGCTCTTTCCGCTGAAAGTATCGCTTAACCCAGGTCGCCAAACCTCACCTGAAGTGCCGTAATGGCCGTCAGCGCGGTGGTTTCGGTACGCAATACCCGTGGGCCAAGCAGAATGTCAGTAAAATCGTGCTGCGCCGTCATCGCAATCTCGTCCGCAGACAAACCGCCTTCAGGGCCAATCAGCAGTCGTACCCGCTCAACAGGCTGTGGCAGCGTGTTGATACTGTGGCTGGCGCGCGGATGCAGGTTGAGCTTCAGACCGCTGTCAGCCTCTGCACACCAGGCTTCCAGCGTCATCGCTTCACGAATCTCCGGCACGCGATTACGGCCACACTGCTCGCAGGCGGCAATAGCAATTTTCTGCCACTGCTGGATCTTCTTCGCCAGACGTTCAGCATCAAGCTTTACGCCACAGCGCTCGGAAAACAAGGGTGTAATGACATTCACGCCCAGTTCGATCGATTTCTGGATAGTGAATTCCATTTTTTCACCGCGCGACATCACCTGACCTAAATGCAGATGCAAAGGTGACTCGCGATCGTCCGGCTGGCTCTCTGTGACCGATACTTTTACACGCTTTTTATCAACATGCGTGATCTCTGCTGCAAAAGTCAGATTAGTGCCATCAAAGAGTTCCAGACGCTGACCTGCCGTCATCCGGAGTACCCGGCCCACATGATTGGATGCATCTTCATCCAGGGTAATTTCACTGCCGATGTCTAAGGGTTCGGCGTGATAGATGCGAGGTATGCGCATAAGGTTCCTGAAACCGGACGCCGCGCTGCTGCGGCGTCATGGGGAAAAAAAGCTAGTGTAGGGCAGGGATTTTAGCGCTGGCAAGCCTGCTGCACATAAGGATTGTGATTGCCCTGAACCTTTGCAATGCGCTGGTCGCGTTCGCACTCCCATTTTGTGACAGGATAGAGCCTGTCCCAGGCGGTAAACAGCTGCGTCTGCTGGCGCGAAATGCGCAGATGGTACTGGTCGCGCATATAGAAATAGGTGCGGGCAATGGCACCGCGCGCCCGCGCGGGTGGCTCCGCCTGTTTAAGTTTGAAATCGATCTTCATCTCACACTGGCCGTACTGCTTCTCGCTGCCGTTCCATTGACTGTAGGCGAAGTTACCACGGTCACCATTCACTTCACCCACTGCGGGCTGAAGGTTATGCAAATCAGTTTCGATGCGGCGATAGTCGGGGTCCTTGCTGCAGTTTTTGCGGCCACCGTCCTGCCAGCACTGGCGCTGATGACCAAACTCCCAGGCCGGCATCACATGTTCCCACTCAATGCGCCCGGCGCGATTGGCGTTCTTGCGCACCTGATAGCCACAGCTGTTGAGATCGGGAATGCCCTTTTTGCCCTGCCACTCAATCTTACAGCCACAGTAGAACGAACCCGGTGCATCGGCGTTAATCGCCGCCGCAAAGGTTTTAGCCTGCTGGAAGTTATTTTGATGATAGTTATTCAGATTAAGGGCGTCAGCGGCAGGTGCAAACAGCAGCGCAACCGCCAGACTTAGTATGCGAGACATATTCCGGATTTCTTCCTGGTACGAAAAAGGGCGGCAGGTTAACAGAATGTGGAATAGGGCGGAATGGGGATTGTTCTCAGGAAGCGCCAAACTCGCCTGCGACCAGCAGGCTGCCGCAGTGCACGCAGCGATATTCACTTTCTTTGCGCAGAACACGATTGTGGCGGCGAACCGTCAGCTGATGCTGCTGGCACTGGCAGCGGTAAGCAAAGGTGTTACTGCGCACGGAGGCGATCTCAAACTGATGGGTGCGGCGTGCCGGCACCCCCAGCACCTGCTCCATCATCCACTTCCACTCTTTGCCGTGTGGTGCGACGCGGCCAAACTGTTTCCACACCAGCAGATGCGCCAGCTCGTGCGGCACCACTTCATCGATAAATGCCTGCTGGTTTTCCAGCAGCAGCACCGGATTGATGCGGATCTCCCAGGCGGCCAGCCAGGCGGTGCCCGCCGCCGTACCGCGTTGCTGGTAGAGCAGCTTCGGTTCCGGATAATGGGTTTTCAGGGTCTGATTTGCACGCTCAAGCGACTGGAGCAGTGAGCGCATCACGGCCTGCTGCAGGGCAATGGGGAGACGAGGTGTTTTCATGGCGCTCAGAATAATCGCCGTCGCCCAGGAACTCAACGTTACCCGCGAAAACGACAGCGCAGCGACTATACTCTTCCGCCAGTTTCGAGCCATATGATCCACCGCGGGCGAGTGGCCCGGCGCGCCGCTGCTATTGGCTGAAATTTCTGGATTAAATATGGTTACGATGTTTTTTAGAATATCCTGTTGCTAATGTTCACTGCAGAGTGAATGGATCAGAAGCGGAAGGCACAGTGTACGGACAACGCAATGAAAAATAATAACATCAGGAAACAGCGTATTGTGCTGGTTACCGATCTCATGGCTGGCCGCGGCGGTATGGAGAATGTGACCTGCCAGCTGATTACCGCTCTGAATGCGGAACCCGGAACGGAAGCGGGGCTGTTTATTATCAACAGCGGAGAGGAGAGCCTTTCCCGCGCCTGGACCGCCAACGCCGTTTTATCAGAGAGTGTCTGCACGCTGCGGAATAAGAAAATAAAAAATCTTATTCACACGCTGAGAATGGCCGCCTTCTTTCGTCGCTATCAGCCCGACCATGTTCTGACCCTCAATACCATTCCCTGTCTGATGACGCGCCGGGCCATTACGCTCTCAGGACGCAAAATCGTGTTGTCGAGCTGGATGCACCTGCCACCGCGGGAACGATATCGCCCCCACTATCTGCTGCGGGCCGATCACCATTTTGCTATCAGTAAGCAGATCAAAGAGCAACTGGTGGAGCTGGGCGCACCCGCCACTGACGTTGACGTCATCTATAACCCGATCCGGCGTAATGACGTGGTTATCGGCAGGCCGCAGGGGCTGAAGTTTCTCTATATCGGTCGCGTCCATTTTCAGCGGCAGAAACAGCTTAAAGATCTGTTTGATGCATTGAAGCATCTGGATGCGCCGTGGACGCTGGAGATTGTAGGTGACGGAGAAGATCTGACGCAGTGTCAGCACTACGTGACGCAACTCGGCATTCAGGATCGTATTACCTGGCATGGCTGGCAGGAGAATGCCTGGGAGTACGTCATCCGCCATATCAGACAGGTCACCTGTCTGATCATGACCTCGAACTTTGAAGGCTTTCCGCTGATCCTGCTGGAGGCGATGTCACGGGGTGTCTACTGCGTCTCGTCCGACTGCATCAGTGGCCCGTCAGAGATTATTCAGAACGGTCTCAATGGTCAGCTCTACCCGACTAATGACAGCATGGCGCTGGCCGCTATTCTCAACGCCATGAGCCGGGATTTCCACTTTCCCGATCATCAGGTTATTAAAGCGAGCATCACCGGTTTTTATGAGGAAAATTATATGAAGCACCTGATGAGTGCGTTTAACCGTCTGACTGAGGTTAAGCATGACCAATAAAAGCAGTCGTAATGGATTAACGTTAATGGTTAATGCTTCAGTTATTGCGCTCTGTCTGGCGCTGTCACTGAATATGTTTGTTTCCGGCCTGCCGCAAAAAATATTTTATCTGGTCTCTTATCTCTCCGTTGCATCTGTGTTGTATGGCCTGGTGCGCAGGCGAGTGGCGTTTAAAGAGAACGGTTTTTATGTCGTCCTGTTTGCTGTGCTGATTCTCTTCGCTCTGATCCGTCTGTTCTGGGCGATACACACAAAGGGGCTTGAAACCGCACCCTCAAACGATGCCATCACCAATATTGGCAACTATCTGCTGGGGGCGAAGCGGCTGTTGCTGGGAGCCTTTGTGCTGCTCAGTCTGGCGATTTATGGCAACCGGGTCTCTGCAACTACGCTGCGCATTGGAAAAGTGTTAATTCTGGTCGGTCTGCTGATTACGCTGGGCTTTGGTATCCATGAGCATCTCTATACCGAGAATATCCGCATCAAGCTCACCACCGAAGCGGCCTCGATGTCCTCCTACATGATTCTGTTTATCTACTGCACCTGGCTGTGGCTGAGCCGTTACGAGACGCATGCATACTGGAAGATTGCCGATATCGCTGTGCTGGCTGTGACCTTTGCCTTGCTCTACCTGTGCGGCACCCGCGTAACGCTGATTGCGCTGATTGCCGTGGGGCTGCTGTTCCTGTTGCAGACCTACCGGCTTTCGCTGCTGACCAACTGGCGAATCAGCGCATTACTGGTGGGCGTGCTGGCGGTGCTGATCCTGATGACCAGTAACCGCTGGGTAGAGGGGATGCAGGACATTGAGAACTACGGATCAAACAGTTCCACCTCGCTGGGCGCGCGTGTGGCTATCTGGGGCGGGGCGGTCAACTTTATTGAGCATCATGGCGGTTTTGCCACGCCGGATGCACGCACCACGGAGGCGCGGGAGTTCATCATGGCGCACTATCCGCTTAATGGTGAAGGCTACACCAACGTTAAGTACAACATGCACAACGAGTTTCTGGAAGTGACGACGCTGCAGGGCTGGCTGGGCGCGCTGTCGCTGGCGCTGCTCTATATGACTGTGCTTAGCGGCTGGCTTAAGAAGTGCGATCTGCGCGGCGTGACGCTGCCGATACTGGCACTGTTTATCTGCGGACTGACCGATTCGGTACTGCCGTATAATCAGACAGCCACTATTTTCATTATGACGCTGGCACTCTGCTGCATACGGCAGCCATTGCCGGCAGGGAGGGCTAACTCGCTTTAAGCATGCATTGAACAAATAAAAACGGCGGGGTTTCCAGAGAAACCCCGCCGTTTTTTTTACCGCATTTTTATCGGGTAATATTAGTCACGTGAACCGATGTCGCGCAGTTTCTTACCTGCCATCAGGTTACGTTCGATGTGTTCCAGCGAGACGTTTTTGGTCTCAGGAATCAGCATCACGGTCAGCAGAATGAAGAACAGGTTAAGCAGTGCGTAGACCCAGAAGGTGTTTGCGTTGCCCAGCGTATTCAGCATCGTCAGGAAGGTCGCACCCACGATCATGTTGGCGATCCAGTTGGTGGTCGTGGAAACCGTGATACCGAAATCGCGGCCTTTCAGCGGCTGAATTTCGGAACAGAGCACCCAGATCAACGGACCGGCTGACATCGCAAAACCAACGATAAACATCAGCAGCATACCGACCGCGAAGTACTGTGCGCCCGCGGAGTGAATGCCGAAGTGCAGCATCGTACCCAGCACGCCCATACCGGCTGCCATCACCATAAAGCCCAGAATCAGGGTAGGTTTACGGCCCCAGCGATCCACCAGACCAATAGCGATGAAGGTCGCCAGTACGTTGACCAGACCCACAATCACCGTGCCCCACATCTGCTGGGTGGTGTTGGTGAAGCCCGCGATTTCAAAGATTTTTGGTGCGTAATACATGATGACGTTCATACCAGTAAACTGCTGCATGACCTGCAACAGGATGCCCAGATAGACCGCACGACGGAAGTGGCTGCTGCTGGTGAACAGACCCCAGCCAGACTGCTTGACCTTCAGGCTTTCACGAATCTCTTCCAGCTCACGTTTTGCCTGCTCACTGGTGTCACGCAGACGATCCAGTACGCGTTGCGCATCGCGGAAGTTGCCTCGCGCCGCCAGCCAGCGTGGGCTGTTTGGCAGGAAGAAAACACCGATCAGCAACAGCAGGGCCGGAATGGTGATGATGCCCAGCATCCAGCGCCAGTTGCCGGTAAAGCTGAAGGCGGTATCGGTAAGGTAAGCACCCAGAATACCGATGGTGATCATCAGCTGGTAAAGCGAAATCATACTGCCGCGAATTTTTTCCGGAGCGATCTCAGAAAGATAAAGCGGGGCGGTATAAGAGGCAATACCGACGGCCAGGCCCAGCAGAACGCGGGCGCTGATCAGCATTTCCGGGTTTGGCGACATCGCTGACCAGAGTGAACCGATAACGAACAGAATCGCACCGGCCATCAGGCTTTTTTTACGGCCCAGGCGGGATGACATCCAGCCGCTGCCGATAGCACCGACCGCCGCACCAAACATCATGGAACTGACGATCCACTCCTGCTGGTGGGGAGTAACGTTAAAGTCCTTTGCGATAAACGGCAGGGCACCGGCGATAACGCCGATATCCAGACCGAACAGCAGTCCCGCAAGGGCCGCCAGAAAGCAGACAAATAAGGTCATCGCCTTATTTGAAGTTCTGCTTTTGTGTGTATTGCCAGGCATGGGAGCCTCCAGGTTTATCCATCATTGTTTTTATCAATGTTAAAAAACCTTTTGCGGGAAAAAAGTGAGTCTGATCACATCAGTGTAATCGCTTACACACGCTGAAACCCTGAAATTCAGCATATTTTTCCCGGAAAGATTAATTAACCAGTGAGGTATAGCACTCATTAAGTTTCTGACAATGCTCTATTTAGTGGCTATCAGACGACGCTGAAAATAACGCATTTTCAGCATAATAACCACGTGCGTTAATTCCTAAATATCAGAAAAACAAAGCATTTCAATTTGTAATCGTTAACATTTTGTCGTCAGAAAAAGCGAAAGGAAGTGTAGCTGAGAATGGAAAATTTGCTGCAGAGTGAAAGAGATGCCGGGCAGATTGGTTTTTCTGATGTCTGACGGTCGCCAGTCACTGCGCGGATATAGCGTTCAGCCTGCATGCGTGAGAAAGCATTCTCTGGTCAGCAATGGGGCTGAAAAGGCGATAAAAAACCCTGCCGCAGGGGCATAATGCCAGTCAGTTAAGCGACAGGTGATAACGCAGACTGGGGCCGGGGAGGGGCTGGCGGTCCTCGCGCCGCTGCGCGGTTCCTTCACTTCATTCGCCTGCCTGACGGACCGCCGGGGATGGCACATCCTGTGCCGCCCCGCCTTTTGCCCGCGTCCTGCGGGCTCTCCTGGCAGACTCATTCTGTTCAGCGCTGCGGATTGCCTGCCCCTGCCCGGCACCAGCCTGCTCGGAAACTTCAGTGTGTATTGTTAAAAAAGGGCACGAGAGTGGAGGCCTGAGCGCCTCTGCTGCTGAAAGGGCTATCCGCAGCGCTGAGGCGTGACGCCGGGCCAGAAGTCCACGCCGGGAAGCGTGGACAGTTCGGGGCCGGCCAGGGAGGGCCCCGAACGGTTCGTCGGCACGACGTCAAAGCCGAAGGTACCGCGTGAGCGGCGCGAGGACGGCCCGGCAGCAGCAGAGGTGCGCTGGCCCGCACTGCGGCTTGCTCGGCCAGAAAAAAGGCTGCCACGTCTGACCGTGACAGCCTTTACAAATCTAACCTTAACTGACCAGCATTACGCCGCAGGGGCAGGGTTTCATTAGCAGTCGCTGACCTTACAGTCCAGCGGCTTCACGCAGCAGAGCCGCTTTGTCGGTTTTTTCCCATGGGAAATGTTCGCGACCAAAGTGACCGTAAGCCGCGGTCTCTTTATAGATTGGGTGCAGCAGATCCAGCATCTGAATCAGACCGTATGGACGCAGGTCGAAGAACTCGCGTACCAGCAGCGTCAGCTGTTCGGTAGAGATTTTCTCAGTGCCGAAGGTTTCCACCATGATGGAGGTCGGTTCAGCCACGCCGATAGCGTAGGAAACCTGGATTTCACAACGATCAGCCAGACCGGCCGCCACGATGTTTTTCGCCACGTAACGCGCTGCATAGGCTGCAGAGCGGTCAACTTTTGACGGATCTTTACCCGAGAACGCACCGCCACCGTGACGCGCCATGCCGCCGTAGGTATCTACGATGATTTTACGACCGGTCAGACCGCAATCGCCCATCGGGCCGCCAATCACAAAGCGACCGGTTGGGTTGATGTGATATTTGGTTGAGGCGCTCAGCCATTCTGCTGGCAGAACCGGCTTGATGATCTCTTCCATCACCGCTTCCTGCAGATCTTTCTGGCTGATGGATTCCGCGTGCTGAGTAGAGAGCACGACGGCATCAATGCCGACGATTTTGCCATCGTCATACTGGAAAGTGACCTGGCTCTTGGCATCCGGACGCAGCCACGGCAGGGTGCCGTTTTTACGCACTTCAGCCTGACGCTGCACCAGACGGTGCGCATAGGTCACCGGCGCAGGCATCAGCACGTCTGTTTCGTTAGTGGCATAGCCGAACATCAGGCCCTGATCGCCCGCGCCCTGTTCCAGCGGATCGGTACGGTCAACGCCCTGATTGATATCCTGAGACTGTTTACCAATCGCGCTTAATACCGCGCAGGAGTTGGCATCAAAGCCCATATCGGAATGAACATAGCCGATTTCACGTACGGTCTTGCGGGTGATCTCTTCGATATCGACCCAGGCGCTGGTGGTGATTTCACCGCCAACCAGCACCATACCGGTTTTAACGTAAGTTTCGCAGGCCACGCGCGCTTTCGGATCCTGTTCAAGGATCGCATCCAGCACAGCATCGGAGATCTGGTCGGCGATTTTATCGGGATGTCCTTCTGATACGGACTCGGACGTAAAAAGGTGTTTAGCCATTCTGTTCTTTACCTTAAATATGGTTTGAGTACGACTGCATAGCGCCAGTGAGGTTGTCTGACCTGACGCCCCTTCAGGCAAAGCCGCGAGCAGTGAGGTTGTGTCAGCACAGCGGGCCAACACCGCCTGGATAGTAACCTGTTTAGATGGAAAACCATCTGGACGGCTATTTTAGGATAGAGGGGAAACCAATTACCAGCCCTTTTTCTGTTTCAGCATTTTACCTGTTATCGTTATCGACATAATTTGCTGACACTTCACGCAATTCCCGGATAATCTTTTTGCATTTTAGGGCCGTAAACGGTATAAAACGCCGCTGCTTCGAGAGCAGCAGCAAGAATGACGCCACTCTCTGCGTCGCGCCTGTCGGACTCTGATCTGGCTTTCACCCAGGTTGTTTTCCATGTGCCCCTGGCATATGCGGAGGTGATACAAGTAATGAACCACGCTTTTTCTCTTTCCGATTCTCTGCGCTGCGGCGTGGCGCTGGCTCTCTCCTGCTTCCCATCTGTTTCTCTTTTCTGCCGACACGACGTCCGATGCGGTAATTTTACCGACACAGGCGCCGGCTAATCTTTATCTCTGCTCGATCGGTTTTGTCTCTTCTCTGCGTCTGCGCAGCGGAACGACGCAGATTATCCATGGTCAATAGTGATCGGTTAAATGTTCTCTGTTTCAACGGAGATGGCCAGGGTGTTTTACACTTAACTCTCATGCGTGAATCGCGCTGACGGCAATGTCAGGTGAACAGGACAGTGCATTTAATGTGGCAACAGGTTTTCAGATTAGCGGCCATAAAGCCGGTTAACAGTTCTATCTTTCAACGGAAAATTGAGGTTCGCGATGTCTGACGACATGAAGAATATCAAAGGTTCGTCAGCTGGCGAACAGGGTACACTCCGCTCCATGCAGGAGGTTGCAATGAACGATCAGGATGCGAGCAAAATGTTGCGTACGTACAACATCGCCTGGTGGGGCAACAACTATTACGACGTTAACGAACTGGGCCACATCAGTGTCTGCCCCGATCCGGACCGTCCGGATGTGCGCGTCGATTTAGCCCGACTGGTGAAAGAGCGCGAAGCACAGGGCCAGCGTCTGCCCGCCTTGTTCTGCTTCCCGCAGATCCTGCAGCATCGTCTGCGTTCGATTAACGCCGCCTTTAAGCGTGCGCGTGAATCTTACGGTTACAAAGGCGACTACTTCCTGGTTTACCCGATCAAAGTTAACCAGCACAAACGCGTCATCGAATCGCTGATCCACTCTGGGGAACCGCTGGGACTGGAAGCAGGTTCCAAAGCAGAGCTGATGGCGGTGCTGGCGCACGCCGGACAGACCCGTTCAGTGATCGTCTGTAACGGCTATAAAGACCGCGAATATATTCGTCTGGCGCTGATCGGCGAGAAGATGGGCCACAAGGTCTATCTGGTGCTGGAGAAGATGACAGAAGTGCGACTGGTACTGGAAGAAGCGGAGCGTCTGAATGTGGTGCCGCGTCTCGGTATCCGTGCGCGTCTGGCTTCTCAGGGCTCCGGTAAATGGCAGTCGAGCGGCGGCGAAAAGTCGAAGTTTGGCCTGTCCGCGACCCAGGTGCTGAAACTGGTTGAGATCATGCGTGAAGCAGGTCGCATCGACAGCCTGCAGCTGCTGCACTTCCATCTGGGTTCGCAGATGTCCAACATCCGCGATATCGCCACCGGTGTGCGTGAGTCGGCGCGCTTCTACGTCGAACTGGCGAAGCTGGGCGTTAACATCAAATGTTTCGACGTCGGCGGCGGTCTGGGCGTCGATTACGAAGGCACACGCTCGCAGTCTGACTGCTCGGTTAACTATGGCCTGAATGAGTACGCTAACAATGTGATCTGGGCGATTGGCTCTGCCTGTGATGAGCACGGTCTGGACCATCCGACGGTGATCACTGAGTCCGGTCGTGCCGTGACCGCGCACCACACGGTGCTGGTCTCCAACATCATCGGTGTGGAGCGTAACGAGTTCAGCGAACCCGAAACGCCGGATGTGGATGCGCCGCGCCCGATCCTCAGCATGTGGGAAACCTGGCAGGAGATGCACGAGCCGGACACCCGTCGTTCGCTACGTGAATGGCTGCACGACAGCCAGATGGATCTGTCTGATATCCATACCGGCTACGCGTCTGGCACTTACGATCTCAAGCAGCGTTCATGGGCTGAGCAGCTCTATCTGAGCATCTGCCACTACATTCAGCAGCATCTTGATCCCAGCAACCGTGCGCACCGTCCGATTATCGACGAACTGCAGGAGCGGATGGCGGATAAGATCTACGTTAACTTCTCGCTGTTCCAGTCTATGCCGGATGCGTGGGGTATCGATCAGCTGTTCCCGGTTCTGCCGCTGGAAGGGCTGAACAAGAAGCCGGAGCGTCGTGCCGTGCTGCTCGACATCACCTGTGACTCTGATGGCACCATCGATCACTACGTGGATGGCGACGGTATCGCGACCACCATGCCAATGCCGCAATATGACGTTGATAACCCGCCGATGTTAGGTTTCTTTATGGTCGGGGCGTATCAGGAGATCCTGGGCAACATGCACAACCTGTTCGGTGACACCGAAGCGGTGGATGTCTACGCACGCGAAAATGGCGAAGTCGAAGTGCAGCTTTCGGATGAAGGTGACACCGTGGCTGACATGCTGCGTTATGTGCAGCTTGATCCTAACGAGCTGATGGCGCTGTTCCGCAATCAGGTGCAGGCGTCCGATCTCGACGATGAGCTGCGCGCGCAGTTCCTGGAAGAGTTTGAGAGCGGCCTCTACGGATATACCTATTTAGAAGATGAGTAATCGGCCCTGGCAGCCCGCAATCGCATATTGCAGTTGCCGTTAACTATGTCGATAATCTGAACCACTCAATCCCTTCCTCGTCGGGCCTAACGACGCGGAGGGGATTTTTTTCATCTCAACCTTAATGGCTTGCGGGCCTGGCCCGACTTACGCACATAGAGAGAGCAATTATGTATAACACGCTTGGCAATCAGTACGACAACTCCCTGGTTTCTAACGCCTTTGGCTTCATGCGTTTTCCGCTGAATTTCCAGCCTTACGACAGCGACGCCGAGTGGGTTATCACCGGCGTGCCGTTTGATGCCGCCACTTCCGGTCGTCCGGGCAGCCGCCTGGGGCCGGGCGCAATCCGTCAGATCTCCACCAATCTGGCCTGGGAAGGCTGCCGCTGGCCGTGGGATTTTGACCTGCGTCAGCGCCTGAACGTCGTCGACTGTGGCGATCTGGTTTACGCCTTCGGCGACTCGCAGGATCTCTCTGACAAGTTACAGGCCCATGCTGAAAAACTGCTGGCCAATGGCAAGCGCATGATGACCTTTGGCGGTGACCACTACGTTACGCTGCCTCTGCTGCGCGCCCATGCAAAACATTTCGGTAAGATGGCGCTGGTGCATTTTGATGCCCATACCGATACCTACTCCAACGGCCCGACTTTTGACCACGGCACCATGTTCTTTACCGCGCCGAAAGAGGGTCTGATCGATCCACAGCACTCCGTGCAGATCGGTATCCGTACCGAGTTCGACAGGAGCCTGGGCTTCAACGTGCTGGATGCGGCGCAGGTTAATGACCGCAGCGTTGACGATATCCTCGCCGAAGTAAAACGTACCGTCGGCGATCTGCCGGTTTACCTGACCTTCGACATTGACTGTCTGGATCCGGCCCATGCGCCTGGCACCGGCACCCCGGTCATTGGCGGCCTGACCACCGATAAAGCGACCAAGCTGATCCGTGGCCTGCAGGGCATGAACATTGTCGGCATGGATCTGGTGGAAGTGGCACCCGGTTACGATCACGCCGATCTGACAGCACTGGCGGCGGCGACGCTGGCACTGGATATGCTGCATGTTCAGGCCGTGAACAAAGGCTAATTCCGTCCTGAGCCTGCCGGGTCAACCCGGCAGGCTTTGCGCCGCCACCTGAAGCGGCGCAGTGCCAGTAACGGTCACCATCCGCTTTTTCCCCTCCGGATTTTCTCCCCTTGTGATAGCGCACGCGCCTCAGGCGTAACCACGCATCAGCAACTAAACTGACTGATATCAATTCTCAACGTGGAGGCAATTATGGGCTTTCTGGATGAACTGGCGGGAGCGCTGCAGGGCAACCAAAGCGACGGGCATCTGCCTGGGCAACTGCAGGCGGTCTGGCACTGGGTACAGGAGCAAGGCGGCATCGAAGTGCTGCTGCAAAAATTCCAGCAGGGCGGGCTGGGTGAGGTGTTTGGTTCGTGGATCGGCACCGGGAAGAATCAGCCGGTAGAACACAGCGACATACACTCGGCGTTTGGCGAGGCGGAACTGCAGTCACTGGCGGATAAGCTGGGAACCGACGTGAAAGGCGCAGCGGGCACGCTGGCAGTGATTCTGCCGCAGTTGATCGACAAGATGTCACCCCAGGGGCATATGGATGAAGCATCGCTGCACGAGAACAAACTCGATTTAGGTTCGATGGTAGATCAGATATTTAAACGTTAGGCCACGGATACTGACCTGACACGCTCTGCAGGCGCATGCACAATGCACGCGCCTGCCGTCCGTATTACTTCGCGTCAGCAGCAATGCGCTCACGGATGTGCTCGGCGCGTGCTTCAGAAGCCGGGTGCGAGTCAAACATTGAGCTCTGACGTCCCTGTTCCAGTTTCGCCAGTTTCTCGAAGCTGGTGACCAGGCCTTCCGGATTGATGTTGCGCTTCTTCATCAGATCGTAGGAGTAGTCATCCGCCTGTGATTCCTGTGTCTGGGAGAACTGCGCATTGACCAGCTTTTCCCCCATCTCACCCAGTTGCGACTGCGACAGTGAACCGATCACGCCGCCCACTGAGGCTGCTGCCGTGCGGGCTGCGGTCGTGGCATACGCCAGTTGCATCGCCTTGCGCGTATGACCTAACGCCACGTGCCCCATCTCATGACCCAGCACGCCTTCCACTTCATTGTCAGTCATCATATCCATCAGGCCGCTGTAAACGCGGATACAGCCGTTTGCCATCGCCCAGGCGTTGACATCTTTGGTCTGATAAACCTTATAGTTAGCCGGAACGCCGTTGATGTTATCGCCCAGCGCGGCCGCAATCTTGTTCAGACGCTGCTGATACTCGCTGCCTGCAGGCGCAACCTGATTATCCTTGTCCATCTGCTCACAGGATTTATCGCTCAGCTGCTTAACCTGATCGTCGCTCAGGGTGTACGCCTGAAATGCCTGCGCGCCCGACTGCATCAGTCCATTATTGTCTAAACCCTGACAGCCGCTGAGCAGCGTTGCCAGCCCAAGCGCTAACACCGTTTTCTGGATTTTCATGCTCTATCCCATTCATAACAAGGTAAGAAAAACAAACACCTGAAACTCAGTCAGGTGAATAAACGATTTGGTTATAGCGTGCCAGTCTGCACTTTGCTAGCAGAGTTGGCCGGAAAAGCCATACGAAGCGGTTACATTTAGCGTTTTACAGCATGTACTTTTGCCCCGATTTTCATGTACATTGATGGGCAACTTTTTCCTTGTTTTGCCCACTAACTCATTAATAACAATAAGTTAAGGCGCGAAGCATTAATCCGACCTGGAGTAGAAAATGCCCTCTCGTAAAGAGCTTGCCAACGCCATTCGTGCGTTAAGTATGGATGCAGTACAGAAAGCGAAATCGGGACATCCGGGTGCCCCAATGGGCATGGCGGACATCGCTGAAGTACTCTGGCGCGGCTACCTGAACCACAACCCAACCAACCCGCTGTGGGCCGACCGCGACCGTTTCGTGCTCTCTAATGGTCACGGCTCCATGCTGATCTACAGCCTGCTGCACCTGACCGGCTACGATCTGCCACTGAGCGAGCTGGAAAACTTCCGCCAGCTGCACTCAAAAACTCCAGGTCACCCTGAATATGGCTACACCGTGGGCGTTGAAACCACCACCGGTCCGCTGGGGCAGGGCATCGCGAACGCAGTCGGCTTCGCCATTGCGGAACGCACGCTGGCCGCACAGTTCAACCGTCCGGGTCATGACATCGTAGACCACAACACCTATGTCTTCATGGGTGATGGCTGCATGATGGAAGGTATTTCGCACGAAGTCTGCTCACTGGCGGGTACGCTGAAGCTGGGCAAACTGGTTGCGTTCTATGATGACAACGGCATCTCTATCGACGGTCACATTGATGGCTGGTTTACCGATGACACCGCGAAGCGCTTTGAAGCGTACGGCTGGCACGTGGTGCGCGGCGTTGATGGTCACGATGCGGACGCGATTGCTAAAGCGATCGACGAAGCGAAAAGCGTCAGCGACAAGCCTTCACTGCTGATGTGCAAAACCGTTATCGGCTTTGGTTCACCGAACAAAGCGGGTACTCATGATTCACACGGCGCACCGCTGGGTGATGATGAAGTGGCACTGACCCGCAAACAGCTGGGCTGGAACCACGCGCCATTCGTTATTCCTTCTGACATCTATGCAGAGTGGGACGCGAAAGAAGCGGGCCAGGCAAAAGAGTCTGCATGGGATGAGAAATTCGCTGCGTATGCGCAGGCACATCCTGAACTGGCTGCCGAGTTCAAACGTCGCGTTAGCAACGAACTGCCCGCTAACTGGCAGGAAGAGTCGCAGAAGTTCGTTGAGCAGCTGCAGGCGAACCCGGCCAAGATCGCCAGCCGTAAAGCCTCACAGAACGCTATCGAAGCTTTCGGTAAAATTCTGCCGGAATACCTGGGCGGCTCAGCCGATCTGGCACCGAGCAACCTGACTATCTGGTCTGGCTCTAAGCCAATCAACGAAGATGCGGCGGGTAACTACATCCATTACGGCGTGCGCGAGTTCGGTATGACCGCTATCGCTAATGGCCTGGCGCTGCATGGCGGCTTCCTGCCGTACACCGCCACCTTCCTGATGTTCGTTGAATATGCGCGTAATGCAGCGCGTATGGCGGCACTGATGAAGCTCCGTCAGATCATGGTCTACACCCACGATTCTATCGGTCTGGGCGAAGATGGTCCGACGCACCAGCCGGTTGAGCAGATGGCGAGCCTGCGTACCACACCAAACATGAGCCTGTGGCGTCCATGTGATCAGGTTGAATCTGCCGTGGCGTGGAAATATGCCATCGAACGTCAGGATGGCCCGACAGCACTGATCTTCTCTCGTCAGAACCTGGCGCAGCAGGAACGTGACGCTGCACAGCTGGCTAACGTGGCACGTGGCGGTTATGTACTGAAAGATTGCGACGGCACCCCTGAGCTGATCCTGATCGCTACCGGTTCAGAAGTTGAGCTGGCTGTCGGTGCATGGGACAAACTCACCAGCGAAGGCCGTAAAGTGCGCGTGGTCTCTATGCCGTCAACGGATGCTTTCGACAAGCAGAGCGATGAGTACCGCGAATCCGTACTGCCGAAAGCGGTCAGCGCGCGCGTCGCTATCGAAGCGGGCATCGCGGATTACTGGTTCAAATACACCGGTCTGAACGGCGCGATCGTGGGTATGACCAGCTTTGGCGAATCTGCACCTGCGGATCAGCTGTTTGAACTGTTTGGCTTCACCGTCGACAACGTGGTCGCGAAAGCGAAGGCGCTGCTGGCGTAAAAACCGGCCAGGCGGGTCTGTTCCCGTCTGGCAGTGAAACAAGAGGGGCGAAATTTTCGTCCTTCTATTTATTATTCCTCCAGTAATAACTGACTATGGCCCGAATTTGTGACAGAGATCCAAATTTAAGCAGTCAGATTGATCACAGTCATTCCTGTTATTCCTTCCATCTATTATTGTGGCTGAACCGTTTCAGTCGCTGTGCACACCGCCCTGATTTCGGACAATGCCGGGTAAGAATCTCCTGTACAAAATGCAGTGAAACGCTCAGGCTAACGGCACGTTTTTTTCAGTCTGACGTGGCAGGAGAGAAATGACGGTACGGGTAGCGATAAATGGTTTTGGCCGGATTGGACGCAACGTCCTGCGCGCGCTCTATGAAACGGGCCGGCGTGCAGAGATCACTGTGGTCGCCATTAACGAGCTGGCAGAAGCCACCGGTATGGCACACCTGCTGAAATACGATACCAGCCATGGCCGTTTTGCTTTCGACGTCCGTCAGGAGCGCGATGTGATGTGGGTAGGGGGTGATACCCTGCGTATCCTGCACCGTGCAGACATTGCCGATTTGCCCTGGCGTGAACTCGACGTGGATGTGGTGCTGGACTGTACCGGCGTCTATGGCTCGCGGGCTGATGGCGAAGCGCATCTGCAGGCTGGCGCTAAAAAAGTGCTGTTCTCTCATCCCGGCGGCAACGATCTCGACGCCACGGTGGTGTATGGCGTTAACCAGCAGGCACTGACCGCCAGTGACCGCATCGTCTCCAACGCCTCCTGTACGACGAACTGCATTATTCCGGTGATTAAGCTGCTGGATGATGCGTTTGGAATTGAGTCCGGCACCGTCACTACGATCCACTCGGCGATGCACGATCAGCAGGTGATCGACGCTTATCACAGCGATCTGCGCCGCACACGCGCAGCCAGTCAGTCGATCATCCCGGTAGATACGCGTCTGGCGGCTGGCATTACCCGTATTTTTCCGAAATTCAACGATCGCTTTGAGGCGATAGCCGTTCGCGTCCCGACGATTAACGTGACGGCCATTGATCTCAGCGTTTCTGTGCATAACGCGGTGACAGCGTGTGATGTTAACACCCTGTTGCGGAGCGCGGCAGAAGGGGCATTTCGTGGTATAGTTGACTATACGGAATTACCGTTAGTCTCAGTAGATTTTAACCATGATCCGCACAGTGCCATTGTGGATGGAACACAAACGCGGGTCAGCGGTCAACACCTTATCAAGACCCTGGTCTGGTGTGACAACGAATGGGGCTTTGCTAACCGAATGCTCGACACGACGTTAGCGATGGCCGCAAGCGGTTTCAGGTAAGACGCGGTTTGCGTCTGGCAAAACTTATGAGAATCAACGAGAGGGTTCACCATGTCTGTAATTAAGATGACCGATCTGGATCTGGCTGGCAAACGCGTTCTGATCCGTGCCGATCTGAACGTACCAGTTAAAGAAGGTAAAGTGACGTCTGATGCACGTATCCGTGCTTCTCTGCCAACCATTGAAGCGGCGTTGAAACAGGGCGCGAAAGTAATGGTTACCTCCCACCTGGGTCGTCCGACCGAAGGTGAGTATAACGAAGAGTTCTCACTGCTGCCGGTAGTTAACTACCTGAAAGAGAAGCTGAGCGGCACCAATGTGACCCTGGCAAAAGATTACCTCGATGGCGTTGAAGTCGGCGCTGGCGAACTGGTGGTGCTGGAAAACGTTCGCTTCAACAAAGGCGAAAAGAAAGACGACGAAGCGCTGTCTAAAAAATATGCTGCGCTGTGCGACGTATTTGTGATGGACGCCTTTGGTACTGCGCACCGTGCGCAGGCGTCTACCCACGGCGTCGGCAAATTTGCTCCTATCGCCTGTGCCGGTCCGCTGCTTTCTGCAGAACTGGAAGCGCTGGGTAAAGTTATGAGCAATCCGGAACGTCCGCTGGTGGCTGTTGTTGGCGGTTCTAAAGTCTCTACCAAATTTGACGTGCTGCAGTCTCTGGTCAAAATCGCGGACACCGTGATTGTGGGCGGCGGCATCGCGAACACCTTCGTGGCTATCGACAACAATGTCGGTAAATCACTCTATGAACCAGACTTCGTTGAAGCGGCCAAAGGCCTGCGCGATCAGCACGGTATCCCGGTTCCGACTGACTCACGCGTCGGCACAGAATTCTCTGAAACTGCGCCAGCAACAGTGAAAAAGGTTTCGGAAGTGGCGGATAACGAAGAGATTATGGACTTTGGTGACGAAACCGCACAGGCGATGGCGGCTATCCTGAAAGATGCTAAAACCATCCTGTGGAACGGCCCGGTGGGCGTGTTTGAATTCCCTAACTTCCGTAAAGGCACCGAGATCGTGGCGAACGCCATTGCAGACAGCGATGCCTTCTCTGTTGCTGGCGGTGGCGATACCTTAGCAGCTATCGACCTGTTCGGTATTGAAGACAAAATTTCCTACATCTCTACCGGCGGCGGCGCATTCCTTGAATTCGTTGAAGGCAAAAAACTGCCTGCAGTTGCTATGCTGGAAGAGCGTGCGAAGCAGTAATCCTTTGGGGGCGATGCCTGGCGGCATCGCCTGAAGTCTTGCCCGTCTGGGCGTTTAAATCGATGTTCCCGAGCGGGAACAACGGTCACGAAACAGGACACAATCATGTCTAAAATTTTTGATTTCGTAAAACCCGGCGTTGTCACTGGTGATGACGTACAGAAGATCTTCAAAGTTGCGAAAGAGAACAAATTCGCACTGCCAGCCGTAAACTGCGTCGGCACCGACTCTATCAATGCCGCACTGGAAGCCGCTGCGAAAGTTAAAGCGCCAATCATCATCCAGTTCTCTAACGGCGGTGCTGCATTTATCGCGGGCAAAGGCTTCAAGACTGATAAACCACAGGGCGCGGCCATTTTCGGCGCTATCGCGGGTGCACATCATGTTCACCTGATGGCTGAGCAGTATGGCGTGCCGGTTATCCTGCACACTGACCACTGTGCCAAGAAACTGCTGCCATGGATCGACGGTCTGCTGGACGCGGGTGAAGAGTATTTCCAGAAAAACGGTAAACCACTGTTCTCTTCTCACATGATCGACCTGTCAGAAGAGTCTCTGGAAGAGAACATCGAGATCAGCAGCAAGTACCTGGCGCGCATGGCGAAACTCGACATGACGCTGGAAATCGAACTGGGCTGCACCGGTGGTGAAGAAGATGGCGTGGATAACAGCCACATGGACGCTTCTGCACTCTACACTCAGCCGGAAGATGTGAACTACGCGTACGAAAAACTGCATGCGATCAGCCCGCGCTTCACCATTGCGGCTTCATTCGGTAACGTGCACGGTGTTTACAAACCAGGTAACGTGAAACTGACCCCAACCATTCTGCGTGATTCGCAGAAATATGTTTGTGAAAAACATGGCCTGCCGCACAACGCGCTGGACTTCGTTTTCCACGGCGGTTCAGGTTCTTCAGCTGCAGAAATCGAAGAGTCTATCAGCTACGGCGTGATCAAGATGAACATCGATACCGACACCCAGTGGGCAACCTGGGACGGCATCCTGCAGTACTACAAAAAGAACGAAGGCTATCTGCAGTCTCAGCTGGGTAACCCGGAAGGCGACGACAAGCCAAACAAAAAATACTACGACCCACGCGTCTGGCTGCGTTCTGCCCAGGCCTCTATGGTCGTGCGTCTGGAGCAGGCTTTCAAAGAGCTTAACGCTGTCGACGTGCTGTAACTGACATTCAGTTATCGTACAAAAAAGGCCCGAAAGGGCCTTTTTTTTGACCTTTTTTTGTCAGATTTGTGTCAAAAGCCATGCAGGTTTGGCACACCGCCATTTATTGTTTACCCTTTTGTCAGGGATTGTCAGAGCGGTTCTGACAATGTGTTGTTATTTCCCCGGGAAATTTAATTACAGGATGGTTCCATGCAGGATACGGGTATGTTTGATGAACTCAACAACGCGGGTAACTGGATAGTACGCAATCAGGAGCTGCTGATTAGCTATGCGGTAAACATTGTCGCAGCTATTGCGATTATCTTTGTGGGGATGATGATTGCACGCATCATCTCTAATACCGTTAATCGTCTGCTGCGCGCGCGTCATATTGATACGACCGTTGCTGATTTTCTGTCGGCGCTGGTGCGCTACGGTATTATCGCCTTCACGCTTATCGCGGCACTCGGGCGCATTGGTGTCCAGACAACCTCGGTCATCGCCATCCTTGGTGCAGCCGGTCTGGCTGTCGGTCTGGCATTAAAAGACTCTCTGTCAAACCTTGCTGCGGGCGTACTGCTGGTGATTTTCCGTCACTTCCGTGCCGGTGAGTTCGTTGATCTGGGTGGGATCATGGGTACGGTAATGAACGTGCAGATCTTCTCCACCACGCTTAAGTCAGCTGACGGCAAGCGAGTGGTGGTACCTAACGGTAAAATTCTTGCCGGAAACATCGTTAACTTCTCGCGTGAGCCGGTTCGCCGTAATGAATTTATCATTGGCGTCTCTTACGATGCCGATGTTGATGAGGTTCTGACGCTGCTGCGTGAAGTGGTCGATGCTGACAGCCGTGTATTGCAGGATAAAGGCGTGCAGGTTGGTCTGAATGAGCTGGCCGCTTCTTCCATGAACTTTGTGGTGCGCTGCTGGAGCAACAGCGGCGATCTGCAGGACGTTTACTGGGACCTGCTGAAGAACTTCAAGCGTGCGCTGGATGGCAAAGGAATCGGTATTCCCTATCCGCAGATGGATGTGCATTTGCATCGCGTCAGACAGTCGGACGCAACCACGCCAGAAACTCAGCCGCAGGCGCAGTAATCGGTCAATGGGCGGCGCCCGTCGCCCATTAATTTTGCTAATCGCAGATTAATTCTTTCAATTTCCGCTAATCATCTCCTCTCTTTATACTTCTTCGCATTTGACCATGTGAGGACGTAATTCTGTGATATCTCTCTACTTTCAGGGGCTTGCCCTCGGCGCCGCGCTGATACTGCCGCTGGGGCCGCAAAACGCATTTGTGATGAATCAGGGTGTAAAACGTCAGTACCATCTGATGACGGCGGCACTCTGCTCGCTGAGCGATATTCTGCTGATATGCGGCGGCATCTTTGGCGGCAGCGCCTTGCTGAGCCAGTCTCCGCTGCTGTTGATGGTCATCACCTGGGCGGGCGTGGCTTTTCTGCTGTGGTATGGCTGGGGCGCGTTGCGCAGTGCTTTTCGCGGTGAGGCCGATCTGATGGATGGTGAGCCGTTAAAGCAGAGCAGGGGACGCATCATTGCGACGCTGCTGGCGGTAACCTGGCTCAATCCGCACGTCTACCTCGACACCTTTGTGGTGCTGGGCAGTCTTGGCGGTCAGTTGCCGACTACCACGGCGCGTCAGTGGTTCGCGCTGGGCACCATCAGTGCGTCGATCCTCTGGTTCTTTGGCCTGGCCCTGCTGGCCGCGTGGCTCTCACCGCGCCTGCGTACCGCGAAAGCCCAGCGTATTATTAACCTGCTGGTGGGCGCGGTGATGTGGTTTATCGCCCTGCAGCTGGCGCGCCAGGGCATTGCCGGTTTTTGATCCCGGCTGTGATCCGCGCCGGTAATTGCCGCACCGCAGGCGAACTTTTGCCATAATGACCACTCAAAGCATGGCGCATAACGATGCGCTTTTGGGCTTCGCCGGTTGGAAGCCGTCATAGTGACCTTTTCAAGGAGGACTTTCATGAAACTGAAAGCATTGGCTCTGGCCGCAATCATGAGCGCCGGGGCATTGCCTGGCGTACACGCTGATGAGTTACCGAACGGACCGCACGTGGTGACCTCAGGCAAGGCAACGGTCGATGCCCGTCCCGATATCGCGACGCTCTCAATCGTGGTGAACGTGTCTTCGAAAGATGCTGCAGATGCGAAAAAGCAGGCGGATAGCCGGGTTGCGCAATATTTCGATTTTCTGCAGAAAAACGGCATTGAGAAGAAAGATATCGATGCAGCTAACCTGAGCACACAGCCTGAGTACGATTACACCAAAGAGGGTAAATCGGTACTGAAAGGCTATCGCGCGGTGCGTCAGGTGCAGGTCACCCTGCGTCAGCTGGACAAGCTGAACGATCTGCTGGACGGGGCGCTGAAGTCTGGTCTGAATGAGGTACGCAGCGTTGAGTTAGGCGTGGCAAACCCGGAAAGCTACAAAGAGCAGGCGCGTAAAGCCGCGATTAAAAACGCGACTCAGCAGGCCTCACAGCTGGCTGAAGGCTTCAACGCGAAGCTGGGATCTATCTACAGCATTCGTTATCAGGTTGCCAACTATCAGCCGATGCCAATGAACCGCATGTATAAAGCGGCAGCCGCGGCAGATACGTCGGCGCAGGAAACCTACGATCAGCAGAGCATCAACTTTGACGATCAGGTCGATGTGGTGTTTGAGCTCAAGCCCAACACGCCATAATGCAAAACGGGGCTGATGTCCCGTTTGAGATTGTTGACAAAACCTGGCCCGGTTCGCTGTGAGACGGTGCCTGCACAGGAAACAGGGTCAGATCGGAAAGTCGCTAAGGCCAATCCCTGGCCGCTCGGCCCGCACAATTACGCACCTCATCCCTGAGGTGCGCCCGTGGCCGGGCCAACGCGTTGCGTTGTTCAAAAACGCTCCCGGCGTTTTTGTCCCAGGGCGCGGGACGCTTTCCTCTTCTGACCCTGTTCCCTTCGCGTTTAACTTTTCTGTTGTTGTAAGACTCCTATTTATCCCGATTTGTCAGCAACAAAAACGGGGCTTTCGCCCTGTTTTTGTTTTCAGGCAGCCACGTCATCCTGCCGCAGCACCCGATGTCCATGCGCAATCAGCGCATCGGTCACCCGACGCATTAACCGGCTCTCCGGCGCAAACCGATGCCAGTAGAGCATCCGGCGCTGACACAGACCTGGCGTCAAATCGATTAACTCACCGCTTGCCAGCTCACGCTCAATCTGAAGATGCGGGATCATACAGCAGGTTGAACCCTGCCGCGCCATCTGCACAAAGGCTTCAGAGGAGTTCACGATGTGGCAGGGCACGCTGCCGGGTGAAAGATCAAAGTTCTGCTGCAGGAAGGCCTGATGCATATCATCGAGATGATCAAACGCCACCGCAGGCGCTTTCAGCAGGGCTGAGCGGGTGACGCCGTTAGGGAAAAAACGATCGGCAAAGTCGCGTGACGCGACAAACAGATAGTCGAGTGCACCGAGCTGATCCACCAGACAACTCGGCAGCGGCTGCGGCTGGATACTCACTGCACCCACCACTTCACCCCGACGCAGACGCTCCTGAGTGCGGGTTTCATCTTCGACCTGCAGATTCAGACGGACAGGGGAATCTGCCAGCACATCTTTCAGCGCAGGCAGTAGCCAGGTAGCCAGACTGTCGGCATTGACCGCCAGCGACAGCAGCAGCGGCGTGGTGCCACTGTTCTCATCGCCCAGCCACTCCTCTTCCAGCAGCTCCACCTGATGCAGCAACGCCAGCAATTTCTGACCCTGTTCAGTCGGACGCGGCGGCACGGTGCGCACCAGCAGCGGCTGACCAAACAGGTTCTCCAGCTGCTTGATACGCTGTGAAACCGCCGATTGGGTGATACACAACTTTTGTGCGGCACGCTCAAAGCCGCGTTCGCGGATCACTGAATCCAGCGCCTGAAGCGTTCGATAATCCGGGCGTTTCATTCTTCTTCTCTCTCCTTCAGGGTGGACGTCACTATGCCACAAAAGTGTCACCTGTGATGCTCGCTTGTTTTTTGTGGGCTGGCTTCCAAAGCGTTAAATCCACGTCGGACAGCCGAGCATTTTCAGCAAGCCTTGTTTTATACTACGCGCACTTCGTTGTCGCACAGGTTTTAAACATACCATGACCCAGGATGAACTGAAAAAAGCCGTTGGCTGGGCTGCACTTGACTATGTGCAGCCGGGCACCGTTGTTGGTGTAGGCACCGGATCCACCGCTGCCCACTTTATTGATGCGCTGGCCACGGTCAGGCATCAGATCGAAGGTGCCGTCTCCAGCTCCGACGCCTCTACCCAGAAGCTGAAAAGTCTGGGCATTCAGGTGTTCGATCTGAACGAGATTGACCTGCTGTCGGTTTACGTTGATGGCGCGGATGAGATCAACCCACAGATGCAAATGATCAAAGGCGGCGGCGCAGCGCTGACGCGTGAAAAGATCGTAGCCGCGGTGGCCGAGACCTTTATCTGCATCGCTGACGCCTCAAAAGAGGTCGATGTGCTGGGGCGTTTTCCGCTGCCGGTCGAAGTGATTCCGATGGCGCGCAGTTACGTGGCGCGTCAGCTGGTGAAAATGGGCGGCTTACCTGAGTATCGTCAGAACGTGGTGACCGATAACGGCAACATTATTCTTGATGTGCATAATCTGCGCATTCTCGATCCGATTGAGCTCGAAAAAACCATCAATGCCTTGCCTGGCGTCGTTACCGTTGGCCTTTTTGCCGCGCGCGGTGCCGATATCGCATTGATTGGCGGTCCTGATGGCGTGAAAACCATCAAAAAATGATCTGTCTGGCGCTGTAAAGGCGCCGGTTATTTCTGCCTGCAAATCATCTTTTCTCGCGTCGGTGAAATTTGGTGACTTATGTCACATAACCGTCATCGACAGTAGGTTCGTTCTCTCTTCATCGCTGACCTCATGATTTTGTCCGGCAATGTGCTGCTGTCAGCCGTTGCCGTGCTGGCTGCCGGGCAATCGTTTGTATTGCCGGACGCGATTTTTTTGATATTTTGACAGAAGGCTGGCTTATGGTAGTCCTCATTGAATGCTGAATAGGATCGGGAAATGGCAAAGGTATCACTGGAAAAAGATAAGATTAAGTTCCTGCTGGTGGAAGGTGTCCATCAGAGCGCGCTGGATAATCTGCGGGCTGCAGGCTACACCAACATCGAATTCCACAAGGGCGCACTGGACTCCGACGCGTTAAAAGCATCGATCCGCGATGCGCACTTCATTGGTATCCGTTCCCGCTCCCAGCTCACTGAAGAGATTTTTGCGGCGGCTGAAAAGCTGGTCGCCGTTGGCTGTTTCTGTATCGGCACTAACCAGGTTGATCTGCAGGCGGCTGCGAGCCGGGGTATTCCGGTGTTCAACGCACCGTTCTCGAATACCCGCTCGGTGGCAGAGCTGGTCATTGGTGAGATGCTGCTGATGCTGCGTGGCATCCCCGAAGCGAATGCGAAAGCACACCGTGGTATCTGGAATAAGATTGCCAAAGGTTCATTTGAAGCACGTGGTAAAAAGCTGGGTATTATCGGTTACGGTCATATTGGGATGCAGCTGGGCGTGCTGGCAGAAAGCCTGGGTATGCATGTTTTTTTCTACGACATTGAAAACAAGCTGCCGCTGGGTAATGCCACCCAGGTACGCCATCTGGCCGATCTGCTCAACATGAGCGACGTTGTCAGCCTGCACGTGCCGGAAACCGCCTCTACACAGGATATGATCGGTGCAGAGCAACTGGCGCAGATGAAACCCGGTGCGCTGCTGATTAACGCCTCACGTGGCACCGTCGTGGATATTCCGGCGCTGTGTGATGCCCTGGCCAGCAAGCATGTGGGTGGCGCAGCCATCGATGTCTTCCCGACCGAGCCTGCCACCAACAGCGAGCCGTTTATCTCTCCACTGAGTGAGTTCGACAACGTGATCCTGACACCGCACATTGGCGGCTCGACAGAAGAAGCGCAGGAGAACATCGGAATTGAAGTGGCGGGTAAGCTGGCGAAATATTCTGATAACGGCTCGACTCTCTCGGCTGTTAACTTCCCGGAAGTGTCACTGCCGATTCACGGTATCAGCGCCAGTCGTCTGCTGCACATCCATGAAAACCGTCCCGGCGTGCTGACGGCCATCAACCAGATCTTCGCAGAGCAGGGCATCAACATCGCCGCGCAGTATCTGCAGACCTCGCCGTTTATGGGTTATGTGGTTATCGACATTGATGCAGAGCCAGAAGTGGCAGAGAACGCGCTGCAGCTGATGAAAGCGATTCCGGGCACTATCCGCGCGCGTCTGCTTTACTAAGCGATACACACCTGGAGAGGCGCTTAGTCGCGTTTCTTCAGGTAGTTAATACAGTCTGTCCCGATTTGCTGTAAGACCGAGACTGCGAAGAGAACACGGTCAGATCGGAAAGACGCAAAAGCCGCCATCCATCGCATGCTCGTCCCGCGCGATTACGCACCTCATCCCTGAGGTGCGCCCGTGAACGGGCCAACGCTTTGCGCTGTTCAAAAACGCTCCCGGCGTTTTTGTCCCTTGCGCGGGACGCTTTCCTCTTCTGACCATGTTCCCTGCGCGTTGAGCTATTTCATTGCTGCCAGATGCGCCCAAATATGGGTTTAAGCCGTCTGAAAATCCCCTAACAGTGCTTCTTCTACTCCCACTGCCAGAGCTTTGACGGCGTCATCACCGCTGGCAAAGGCACATCCCATTCTGCAACCGGCAGGTTATCGACCTGCTGACAATCGTGTGCCACGCCGACGGGCAAAAAACCGTGCTGTCGCCAGTTCTGCAGCGTGCGGTCATAGAAGCCGCCACCCATCCCCAGTCGCTGCCCATGCTGATCAAAGGCCACCAGTGGCACCAGCATCAGATCCAGCTGATCAAGGGTGATCAACTGTCGGATATCGAGCGGCGGTTCAGGAATGCGCAGTTTATTCGGGAGCAGTGGCGTATCGGGCGAGTAACGCAGAAACAGTAAATTACCGGGGGAGAAAGGGTGTAAAACCGGCAGATAGACGGCTTTCTTCAGATGCCAGAGCCGGGCAATCAGCGGACGGGTATTCAGCTCACCATCAACCGACAGAAACAGGGCAATATTGCGCGCAGCAGTAACTGGAGCGTAGTTAAGGGCGAGTTCAGCGAGCTGTTCGGCCGCCTGAGCCTGCTGCTCATCCGTCATGGCACGACGCAGATGGCGCACCTGCTGACGAATTTCCTGACGCTGTAACATTGAAGGTGATGACATGGAAGGTTCAGACATGATTTCCCCGCCGTTTAAGCCGCTGTGCAGCGACTATAACATGTCGGTCCGGGGAAAAAAGCAGGACTACAGAAAGGGAGATCTCCGAGATGCCGCCGTAGGCTGTAACCCTTGAACCCTTGGTTCAAGGTGAACATGCCGTCGTAACCATCAGGCTTCTCGGACGAACCGAGCATGCACACAGGTTACAGAGCGTCACATTCTGTTTTTTCGAAATATCGGCTCAGGGGACTGGCCCACATGCAAACATCTCAGAGAAAATTTACCTCACCGTTGCTGTAACGATAGCAACCATGAAGTTTTATTCGAACTTCGCACCCTCACGCTCAGAGATGCGACCTTGCTCAACCAGTGCCTGTTCTATCGTCTGCTGCAACATACGAATACGCTGTTCCATATTAGCAGCATAATCGCGCGTTTTCACTTTCTCTTGCGCCAGCTCGTGGCAGACGTTTAACGCGGCGATGAACACCAGTTGTTCTGTATTTGTGACTCTAGTGCGAACTTTTAGATCTTGCAACCGTTGATTGAGATCTTCAGCCGCGCTATTGAGCGCATCTTGCTGCTCTGGCGGACAATTCACTCTCAACGAACGACCAAAAATTTGTAAATCTACCGGTTGTGCAGACATGCCACCTTCCTGACTGATTACTTCGCTCGCAACTCCCTTAGCAGTCAATGGCTTGGGAGGCGGGCAACTATATAGACCCACGAAATAAGATACAACCCCTTTTCTGGAAACCTTGAGGCAGCTAGTGGTAGCATAACACGAACTTATTCTGCCAACGACGATGAAAACTTATGTCCTTACAGAACGCAACCCCCGATTACAACGCGCTCGCGGCTGTGCTCTCCCAGCAGGGCGTTGGCATGACGCCCGCGGAAATGCATGGCCTGCTGAGCGGGATCCTCTGTGGCGGTAACCAGGACACCAGCTGGAAGACACTGGTACACGATCTGGCTAACGAAGGCATGGCGTTTTCACACACTCTTGCCGTGCCGCTGGCGGCGCTGCACGAGCACACGGCCACCACGCTGGAAGATGACGGCTTCCTGTTTCAGCTGATGCTGCCTGCTGACGATGACATCACTGTCTTTGACCGCGCAGATGCACTGGCAGGCTGGGTTAACCATTTTCTGCTCGGCCTGGGCGTAACACAGCCTAAACTGGATAAGGTCACCGGCGAAACCGGCGAAGCAATCGACGATTTGCGCACTATCGCCCAGCTTGGTTACGAAGAAGATGAAGACCAGGAAGAGCTGGAGCAGTCGCTGGAAGAGGTGATCGAATATGTGCGTGTCGCCGCACTGCTGTGCCACGATACGTTTACCCGTCCCCAGCCCACCGCGCCAGAAGTGCAAAAACCGACGCTACACTAATTTCAGGTCAACGCGTTTAACCGGTCAGTTTACAGGGAGTGCAGAGATGATTTCACTGGAACGATACCTGCAGCGTCGTCAGGCGCTGCTGGCAAAGATGGCGCCTGGCAGCGCAGCGCTGATTTTTGCTGCGCCAGAAGTGACACGCAGTAATGACACGGAATACCCGTTTCGTCAGAGCAGCGACTTCAGCTATTTCACCGGCTTTAACGAGCCGCAGGCACTGCTGGTACTGATCAAAAGCGACGAAAATCATAATCACAGCGTGCTGTTTAACCGCGTGCGTGACCCGGCAGCAGAAGTCTGGTCTGGTCGTCGGCTGGGTCAGGAAGCGGCTCCCGAAAAACTGGGCGTCGACCGTGCCTTACCCTGGAGCGATATCGGCGAACAGCTGCACCTGCTGCTGAATGGCCTTGACGTCATTTACCATGCGCAGGGCGAATATGCCCATGCGGATACGCTGGTGTTCAGCGCGCTGGACAAGCTGCGTCGCGGTTTCCGTCAGAATCTCAATGCCCCCGCTACCGTTACTGACTGGCGACCGTGGGTGCATGAAATGCGCCTGTTCAAAGATGCAGAGGAGATTGCGCTGTTACGTCGCGCCGGGGAAATCAGCGCACTGGCGCATACCCGTGCCATGCAAACCTGCAAGCCTGGCCTGTTCGAGTACCAGCTTGAAGGGGAAATTCATCATGAGTTTACCCGCCACGGGGCGCGTTATCCCTCCTACAACACCATTGTGGGATCCGGAGAGAACGGCTGCATTCTGCACTACACCGAAAACGAAAGTGAAATGCGCGACGGCGATCTGGTGCTTATCGATGCAGGCTGTGAATTCTATGGCTATGCGGGCGATATAACCCGCACCTTCCCGGTTAACGGCAAATTCAGCCCGGCGCAGCGCGCGATTTACGACATTGTGCTGGCTTCGCTGAACCGATCGCTTGAGCTGTTCCGCCCTGGCGTCAGCATTCGTGAAGTGAATGATGAAGTGGTGCGAATCATGATTACCGGTCTGGTTGAACTGGGCATTCTTGAAGGCGACGTTGATACCCTGCTTGCCGAAGAGGCGCATCGCCGGTTCTTTATGCACGGCCTGAGCCACTGGCTGGGGCTGGATGTGCACGATGTCGGTCACTACGGGACCCCCAGCCGCGACCGGATTCTGGAGCCGGGCATGGTGTTAACCATTGAGCCGGGCCTTTATATCGCCCCGGATGCGGACGTGCCCGCACAGTATCGTGGCATCGGTATCCGAATCGAAGATGACATTGTCATTACGGAAGATGGCATTGAGAATCTCACTGACAGCGTGGTGAAAGAGGCCGATGAGATTGAAGCACTAATGGCGGCGGCAAAACAGGCATGACGATTCTGATTGCCGGAGGCGGCATGACCGGGGCGACGCTGGCGCTGGCGATCTCCCATATTACCCAGGGCACACTGCCGGTGACGCTGATTGAAAGCAGTGAGCCTGGCAGTCGGGCGCATCCTGGTTTCGATGGCCGCGCGATTGCGCTCTCTGCCGGCACCTGCCAGCAGCTGGCGGACATCAATCTGTGGCAGCGCATCGCCAGTTGTGCCACCCCGATTACCGATATCCATGTTTCCGACCGCGGGCACGCCGGCTTTGTGTCGCTGGCAGCGGCTGATTACGCTATTCCGGCGCTGGGACAGGTGGTCGAACTGTTTGACGTCGGTCAGCGGCTGTTTGCTGAACTGAAAAAAGCGCCAGGCGTGACGCTGCGCTGTCCGGCGCGCGTCACGCATGCCCAACGCAGCGAGCAGCAGGTAGAGGTGGCGCTGGACAGTGGCGAGCAACTGAGCGGCAAACTGCTGGTGGCGGCGGATGGCACGCGCTCTGCGCTGGCCGCCTCGTGCGGTATTCAGTGGCAGCGGGACGACTATCAGCAGCTCGCCGTGATTGCCAATGTCACCACTGCGTTGCCTCATCAGGGCCGGGCATTCGAGCGTTTCACCGAGCATGGCCCGCTGGCGTTGCTGCCGATGTCCGGCAACCGTCTGTCACTGGTCTGGTGTCATCCGCTGTCGGAGCGTCAAAAGATTCAGGAGTGGAGCGAGGCCGAATTCCTTAGCCATTTGCAGCGTGCCTTTGGCTGGCGCCTGGGCAAATTCACCCACACCGGTCAGCGTGAATACTACCCGCTGGCACTCCACCGGGCGATCTCGCCCGTGACCCACCGCGTGGCGGTGGTGGGCAATGCAGCGCAGACGCTGCATCCGATTGCTGGTCAGGGCTTCAATCTTGGCCTGCGGGATGTGATGTCGCTGGCCGAAACCCTGGCCGCCGCCCATCGCCAGCAGCAGGACCCCGGCAGCTATACGGTGCTGAACCATTACCAGCAGCGTCGTCAGCCCGACCGCGCCGCGACCATCGGTATTACCGACGGGCTGGTTCGTGTCTTTGCGAATCGCTATGGCCCGATGGTGGCCGGTCGCAACCTGGGTCTGCTGGCGATGGATCATCTGCCGTGGCTACGAAATCAACTGGCTGAGCGTACGCTTGGCTGGGTTAAGCGTTAATAAAGAGGCTCAGATGCAAACTTTTGATGTGGTGATTGCCGGTGGCGGTATGGTGGGGCTGGCAGTGGCCTGCGGCTTGCAGGGCAGCGGACTGCGCATCGCCGTGCTGGAAAAATCGCCGGAGCCACCGCTGGCGCTGAGTGCGTCTCCGTCCATTCGCGTATCGGCAATCAACGCTGCCAGCGAACGGCTGCTGCAGAAGCTGGATGTCTGGTCGACCATTCTCTCGCTGCGCTGCCGCGCATATCACGGCATGGAAGTGTGGGATAAGGACAGTTTCGGCACCATCGCCTTTGATGATGAGCAGCAGGGCCTGTCGCATCTGGGCCATATCATCGAAAATCCGGTGATTCATAACGCGCTCTGGCAACGCGCCAGCGCCTGCAGTGACGTAACGTTGATGGCACCCTCGCAGTTACAGCAGGTGGCGTTTGGCGACAATGAAGCCTTTATTACCCTGCAGGATGGCAGCATGTTAAGCGCGCGATTAATGATTGCCGCTGACGGGGCTAACTCCTGGCTGCGTAATAAAGCCGATATTCCGCTGACCTTCTGGGATTACGATCACCATGCGTTAGTGGCTAACGTCCGCACTGAGAAGCCGCACGACGCGGTGGCGCGCCAGGTGTTCCACGGCGACGGCATTCTGGCTTTCCTGCCGATGCAGGATCCCCATCTGAGCTCCATCGTCTGGTCGCTCTCGCCGCAGGAAGCGAGTCGTCTGGAAACCATGCCGGAAGCGCTGTTCAATCAGCAGCTCTCGGTGGCGTTTGATATGCGCCTTGGCCTGTGCCAGCTCGAGAGCGAGCGTAAGTCGTTCCCGCTGGTGGCGCGCTATGCCCGCAACTTTGCGGCACACCGTCTGGCGCTGGTGGGCGATGCGGCCCACACCATTCATCCACTGGCGGGTCAGGGCGTTAACCTTGGCTTTATGGATGCCGCCGAATTGATTGGTGAAATTCGCCGTCTGCATCAACAGGGTAAAGATATTGGTCAGCACCTTTATCTGCGTCGCTACGAGCGCAGCCGTAAGCACAGTGCTGCCATGATGCTGGCGGGAATGCAGGGCTTCCGTGAAATGTTCGCCGGTAATAATCCGGCAAAAAAACTGCTGCGCGATGTCGGTCTGAAACTGGCCGATCGCCTGCCGGGTGTCAAACCGGTGATGCTGAAGCAGGCGATGGGCCTGAATGATTTACCCGCATGGCTACGCTAAATCCACACCTTCTGATAAGCCAGCATCTGCTGGCTTTTTTTATACCTGACCCCCTCTGCACCACCAAAAGGCAACGCTGCACCATCAGGGATCTTCGTTTGATTTATTCTAATTTTGCGACTGAATTCGCATTACTTTTTCTCACTCATCTCCTGGCAGAGTGCGGAATTTTTTTAACATCCTGAATGCCATCCCGCATAAATTTGCTGCGTATATTTAAAAACTCTGCATTTATTGCGCGATTAATCACAAAATTGCAGTTTTTTATCCTGTGGTCAGCTGTTCCTGGTTAGGCTGTGCATCTGCTTTCGACCCCGGTTTGCTTATGGTTAATCGTCAGATTCGGTGGTAACGTCAGCCGTAAGAGAACGTTTGCGTCGGCACTGAATTCCGGCGCACTTTTGCACTCAAACGCTTCTGCACAGGATGGTTATGACTCAGCAAACACCTCTGTTTGAACAGCATCAGGCCTGCGGTGCCCGCATGGTGGATTTTCATGGCTGGATGATGCCGCTGCACTATGGTTCCCAGATGGATGAACATCATGTGGTGCGCAGCGACGCCGGTATGTTTGATGTCTCTCACATGACCATTGTTGACCTGACAGGTCCGCGTACCCGCGAATTCCTGCGCTACCTGCTGGCAAATGATGTGGCAAAACTGACGCAGCCGGGCAAAGCGCTCTACACCGGCATGCTGAATGCTTCAGGTGGCGTCATTGATGATTTGATTGTTTACTTTATGAGCGAAACGTTCTTCAGGCTGGTGGTGAACTCCGCGACCCGTGAGAAGGACCTCGCCTGGATTACCCAACACGCAGAGGGCTATGGCATTACGCTCACCGAACGTGATGACCTGGCGCTGATTGCCGTGCAGGGGCCGCAGGCGCAGCAGAAAGCGCAGACCCTGTTCAGCGAAGAGCAGCGTCAGGCCGTCGCAGGCATAAAGCCGTTTTTCGGTGTGCAGTCAGGTGACCTGTTTATCGCTACCACCGGCTACACCGGCGAAGCGGGCTATGAAATTGCGATGCCCGCAGAAGAAGCGGCCGATTTCTGGCAGCGTCTGCTGGCCGCTGGTGTAAAACCGGCTGGCCTTGGCGCACGCGATACGCTGCGTCTGGAGGCGGGTATGAATCTTTATGGTCAGGAGATGGATGAAGGCGTGTCACCGCTGGCCGCCAACATGGGCTGGACCGTCTGCTGGGAACCCGCCGATCGCGATTTCATCGGCCGGGAAGCGCTGGAACTGCAGCGTGAACGTGGCACCGAAAAACTGGTGGGGCTGATCCTCACAGAAAAAGGGGTGCTGCGTAACGGCCAGCCGGTGCGTTTCACCGATGACCAGGGGCAGTTGCAGGAAGGCATCATCACCAGTGGTTCTTTCTCGCCGACGCTGGGTTACAGCATCGCCCTGGCGCGTGTTCCAGCCTCTATTGGCAGCACTGCCATCGTTGAGATCCGTAACCGCCAGATGCCGGTTCAGGTTACCCGTCCCGTTTTTGTCCGCGCCGGTAAACCGGTCGCCCAGTAAATTTTATTCAGGAGAAATGGCCAATGAGCAATGTGCCGAATACGTTGAAGTACCGCGACAGCCACGAATGGGTGCGCAAAGAAGCCGATGGCAGCTACACGGTGGGGATTACGGAACATGCGCAGGAGTTACTGGGCGACATGGTATTTGTTGATCTGCCTGAAGTGGGCGCGACGTTTGCTGCCGGTGAAGAGTGCGCGGTTGCTGAATCCGTTAAAGCGGCTTCAGACATCTATGCGCCGATCAGCGGTGAGATTGTGGCGGTCAACGAAGCGCTGACCGACTCACCGGAGCAGGTCAACAGCGAGCCTTATGACGGCGGCTGGTTATTTAAAATCAAAGCCAGCGACGCATCTGAAATCGACACGCTGCTGGATGCGGATGCTTATAAAGCTTCCATCGACGAGTAGTCGTCAGGCGGCCTCGTGCAGAGGCCGCAGATTTCTGTTTGCTCTCCGGTTCCCCCAGCCCGATTCAGGATTTACTGCTAATGACTCAGACTCTCAGCCAGCTTGAACACAACGGTGCATTCATCGAGCGCCATATTGGTCCTTCACCTGAGCAGCAGGCGCAGATGCTTGACGCGATTGGTGCCCGTTCGCTGGACGCGTTAATCAGCACGATTGTGCCGGCAGACATTCAGCTGCCAGGCCCGCCCGCGGTGGGCGAAGCCGCCACGGAACAGCAGGCGCTGGCCGAACTGAAAGCCATTGCCAGCCAGAATCTGCGGTACAAATCCTGGATAGGTATGGGATACAGCGCGGTCATCACCCCGCCGGTCATCCTGCGTAACATGCTGGAGAATCCGGGCTGGTACACCGCCTATACGCCGTATCAGCCTGAAGTTTCACAAGGCCGTCTGGAAGCGCTGCTGAACTTCCAGCAGCTGACGCTGGATCTCACCGGCATGGATATCGCGTCTGCCTCACTGCTGGATGAAGCCACTGCTGCTGCCGAAGCAATGGCGATGGCAAAGCGCGTCAGCAAGCTCAAAAACGCCAATAAATTCTTTATTGCCGACGATATTCATCCGCAGACGCTGGATGTGGTTCGTACCCGTGCGGAGACGTTCGGCTTCGAATTGATCATTGATAGCGACGACAAGGCATCCGATCACGACGATCTTTTTGGTGTACTGCTGCAACAGGTGGGCACCACCGGTGAAGCGCACGATTACAGCGCGCTGATTGCCGGTCTGAAAGCTCGTAATGTCGTGGTCAGCATGGCGGCAGACTTTATGTCGCTGGTGTTACTGGAAGCGCCGGGCAAGCAGGGCGCAGACATCGTCTTTGGTTCCGCTCAGCGCTTCGGCGTGCCGATGGGTTACGGCGGCCCGCATGCCGCCTTCTTCGCCAGCCGCGATGAGCATAAACGCTCCATGCCAGGCCGCATCATCGGTGTGTCACGTGATGCCGCGGGCAATACGGCGCTGCGTATGGCGATGCAGACCCGTGAACAACATATCCGCCGTGAAAAGGCCAACTCCAACATCTGTACTTCTCAGGTGCTGCTGGCCAACATCGCCGGTCTCTACGCGGTGTTCCACGGCCCGGCCGGTCTGAAACGCATTGCCTTACGCATTCACCGCTTCACGAATATTCTGGCAGCCGGACTGCAACAGGGCGGCCTGAAGCTGCGCCATCAGCACTGGTTCGATACGCTGACGGTGGAAGTGGCGGATAAAGCCGCCGTGCTGAACCGCGCCCTGAGCTTTGGCGTTAACCTGCGCAGCGACATCCATAACGCCGTTGGCATCACGCTGGATGAAACCACCAGCCGCGACGATATTCTGGCGCTGTTCGCTATTCTGCTGGGTGATGAGCACGGCCAGGATCTGGAAAAGCTCGACAGCGAAGTGGCCAGTGAAAGTCACGCGATTCCGGCTGGCCTGCAACGCCACAGCGAAATCCTGACCCATCCGGTGTTCAACCGTCATCACAGCGAAACCGAGATGATGCGTTACATGCACAGCCTGGAGAAAAAGGATCTGGCGCTGAATCAGGCGATGATCCCGCTCGGTTCCTGCACCATGAAGCTGAATGCCGCCGCCGAAATGATCCCGATCACCTGGCCGGAATTTGCGGAGCTGCATCCGTTCTGTCCGGCTGAACAGGCTATCGGCTATCTGCAGATGATCGGCCAGCTTTCACAGTGGCTGGTGCAGCTCACCGGCTATGACGCACTCTGTATGCAGCCGAACTCCGGCGCGCAGGGTGAATATGCCGGACTGCTGGCGATCCGCCGCTATCACGAAAGCCGCGGCGAGGGCGATCGTCACCTCTGCCTGATCCCGAGCTCGGCGCACGGTACGAACCCGGCATCCGCCCAGATGGCGGGCATGGACGTGGTGGTGGTGGCCTGCGATAAACAGGGCAACATCGACCTTGGCGACCTGCGTGAAAAAGCGGCGCAGGCGGGCAATAAGCTCTCATGCATCATGGTGACGTATCCGTCCACCCACGGCGTTTACGAAGAGACCATCCGTGAGGTGTGCCAGATTGTGCATCAGTACGGCGGCCAGGTATATCTGGATGGCGCGAACATGAATGCGCAGGTCGGCATCACCACGCCGGGCTATATCGGCGCGGATGTCTCGCACCTCAATCTGCATAAAACCTTCTGCATTCCACACGGCGGCGGCGGTCCGGGTATGGGACCGATTGGCGTGAAAGCGCATCTGGCGCCGTTTGTTCCGGGGCACAGCGTGGTGCAGATCGACGGTGTACTGACGCAGCAGGGCGCGGTCTCCGCAGCGCCGTTTGGCAGCGCCTCGATTCTGCCGATCAGCTGGATGTACATTCGCATGATGGGCGCGGAAGGGCTAAAGCAGGCCAGTTCAGTCGCCATTCTGAATGCTAACTATATTGCCAGCCGCCTGCAGTCCGCCTATCCGGTGCTTTACACCGGCCGTGACGGGCGTGTGGCGCATGAGTGTATTCTCGATATCCGCCCGCTGAAAGAGCAGACCGGAATCAGTGAGCTGGATATCGCTAAGCGCCTCATTGATTACGGATTCCACGCACCGACCATGTCTTTCCCTGTGGCAGGCACGTTGATGGTGGAGCCGACCGAGTCAGAGAGCAAAATCGAACTGGATCGCTTTATCGACGCGATGCTGGCGATCCGCATGGAAATTGACCGGGTTACGGCAGGTGAATGGCCGCTGGACGACAATCCACTGGTGAATGCGCCACATACCCAGCTGGAAATCGTCAGCGAGTGGTCACATCCTTACAGTCGCGAACTGGCCGTCTTCCCGGCGGGCAGCCACAACAAATACTGGCCGACGGTAAAACGTCTGGATGATGTGTTTGGCGACCGTAATCTGTTCTGCTCCTGCGTGCCGATGAGCGACTATCAATAAGCTTCCCGCAGGTAAGCATTAACGTTTAAGGGTCGATTCGTCGGCCCTTTTTTCTGGAGAATCAGCATGAAACTGGCACTGGTTACGGGGGGCAGCCGCGGTATCGGACGGGCCACGTCACTGTTACTGGCCGCCCGGGGTTATCGGATTGCGGTGAACTATCGTCAGCGCGAGGCGGAGGCGCAACAGCTGGTGGCGCAGATCCAGCAGCAGGGCGGTGAAGCCTTTGCGGTTCAGGCAGATATCAGTGATGAAGCTCAGGTGATGGCGATGTTTGCGCAACTCGACCAGCAGCCTGTGCCGCTGGCGTTGCTGGTAAACAACGCCGGGATTCTGTTTCAGCAGTGCCGCACCGAGCAGCTGGATGCGGCGCGCCTGCATAAGGTCTTTGCCACCAACGTTATCGGGACCTTTCTCTGCTGTCGTGAGGCGGTTAAGCGGATGGGTACCTATCACGGCGGTCAGGGCGGTGCGATCGTAAACGTCTCGTCGGCCGCGTCGCGTATCGGTGCGCCTGGTGAATATGTCGATTACGCCGCCTCAAAAGGGGCAATGGATACACTGACCAAAGGTTTGTCGCTGGAAGTGGCGCATCAGGGGATTCGGGTCAACGGCGTACGTCCGGGATTCATTTATACAGAGATGCATGCCGATGGCGGCGAGCCAGGCAGGGTGGATCGGCTTGCCAGCATTATCCCGATGGGACGCGGCGGTGAGGCAGAAGAGGTGGCGGAAGCGATCGTCTGGCTGGCCAGCGACGCGGCCTCTTACGTCACCGGCAGCATCATTGACGCTGCCGGTGGGCGTTAACAGGGCTTCAGTAATGAATCAGAGGTTTTCGCCGTTGCTGGCGATAACCTGCTGATACCAGCTAAAGCTCTTCTTCTTCGAACGAGAAAAGTCGCCGCTGCCATCATCGTTTTTATTCACATGAATAAAGCCGTAACGCTTGTCGTACTGGCCGGTGGTAAACGAAACGCAATCCAGGCAGCCCCACGGCGTATAGCCCATTAATTCGACGCCATCATATGTCACGGCTTTCTTCATCTCTTCGATGTGCGCACGCAGATAGTCGATACGGTAATCATCTTCAATCAGCCCGTCGGCATTGGGCTTATCGATAGCACCAAAGCCGTTCTCTACAATGAACAGCGGCTTCTGGTAACGCTCGTACATCTCGTTCATGGCATAGCGCAGGCCCACCGGGTCGATCTGCCAGCCCCAGTCTGACGCTTTCACATGCGGGTTTTTCACCACACCTTCAAAGCCGGTAATCGGGTCGTCAACACCGCTGGCATCGGTCTTCACGGCGTTGCTCATGTAGTAGCTGAAGCCGACATAGTCGGCGCAGCCCTGACGCAGTGTCTCGGCATCGTCCGCTTCCATCTGGATGTCATACCCTTTGCGCGCCCACTCTTTCAGGGTGTACGCCGGATAGTAACCGCGCATCTGCACGTCACTGAACACATAGCGCTGATGCATCGACTCCTGCGCCAGCACCACATCGTCCGGATGACAGGAGAACGGGTAGACCGGGACCATGGCAATCATACAGCCAATCTGAAAGTCTGGATTGATATCGTGGCCGAGTTTGACCACTCTGGCGCTGGCAACAAACTGGTGGTGCATCACCTGATACATTGCCTCTTCAGGCTTCTCGTGTTCGGTGAAGATCACGCCTGAACAGCAGTAACCAAACAGCGGATACTGCCAGTTGCGCTGGTTGTTGATCTCGTTAAAGGTCATCCAGTATTTCACTTTGTACTTATAGCGCTTCAGCACCACTTCGCTGAAGCGCACAAAGAAGTCGACCACTTTACGGTTATGCCAGCCGCCATACTCTTTGACCAGGTGATAGGGCATTTCGAAGTGCGAAAGGGTAATGACCGGTTCAATGCCATACTTCAGCAGTTCATCAAACAGATCGTCATAGAATTGCAGGCCCGCTTCGTTAGGCTGTTGTTCATCTCCGTTGGGGAAGATGCGGGTCCAGGCAATGGAGGTGCGGAAGCATTTGAAGCCCATCTCGGCAAACAGCGCGACATCCTGTTTGTAGTGGGAGTAAAACTCCACGCCTTTGTGGTTCGGGTAGAAATGGCCAGGCTGCACGCCGTCGGTGATCACCCGGTCAACGCCATGCGAACCGCCGGTCAGCACGTCAGCAATACTGACGCCTTTGCCACCCTGATCCCAGCCGCCTTCAACCTGATGCGCGGCCACTGCACCGCCCCAAAGAAAGCCTTTTGGTAACTGCAATTCTGCACTCATGCTTCACCCCATTGCGAATATTGAAATTGCGCTGAGTGTAACAAAGCAATAATCAAAGTCACGATATAACAGCGCGCCAGTAATGGCGTTTGTTACATCTCAAAAACAGGTTGTTTTATTTCCCCAGCTGACGGCCTATAGCTTCAATAATATAGGTCACTGGCACCTGCGTCGTAATATCGGTATTGTCCGCCATGCGGATAATCGGCACGTGATAGCAGAGGTTGAAGTCACCAATTTTCGCCAGCGAACAGCTTTCCGTATTGGTTATCGCGATGATTTTGCACTTATTCAGACTAAACTGGCTGGCAATGCGCAGGATCTCTTCGGTTTCGCCTGAGACCGATAAAATAATGGCAATAGCATTTTCATAGAGATCGGGTGCAACCGGATAATAGGGATCGTCAATCGCATGACTGAATTTACCGAGGTTTGAGAAAAAACGCGCGCCATATTTTGCCAGGCTGCCGGAGGTGCCGACGCCAATAAAGAAGACCCGCTCAGCCTGATTAATTTTCTGCGCGGCCTGGACGATGAGCTGTTCAAATTCCGGGTTATTAATACTTTTAAAAAAGCTCAGCATTTCGCTGACGCCTGCCGTGTTGAGCAGCGGCGCACTCTGTTGTTCACTCAAGCGCAGGCGGATACGGAATTCTGACCAGCCTTCGCAGTCCATCTTGCGGCAGAAGCGCAGCACGGTGGTGGTGGAGACACCAGCCTGCTCAGCCAGTTCGCGGATCGTCATATAGCTGACGCCTTCACGGTGCTTAATGATGAACTGATAGACCTGCATTTCCAGATCGTTAAGGCGGGCAAGATCGCGATGCGAAAACATGGATGACTCATTGAACAGTTGACCGGCAGTCAGTTTACCAGATTCAGCAACCGGTTTAACGGATAGTGAAATTCATCAGATAATTTTAGCGTACAGGTGTACACTGAAATCGTTATCATCCCGTCTGGAGAATATTATCACTGCGATTACGCTGTTCAGGACACACTTATGACCCCCACACTTTCGCATAAACAACGACACGCCGCGGACGAGTGGTTCGGCGAAGAAATTGCCAACAGTATCAGTCATGGTCTGGGCTGTCTGTTCGGCATCGTCGGACTGGTGCTGATGCTCTATCAGGCCATCGAACATCAGGCGGACGCCCTGACCTTTGCCAGCTACAGCCTCTATGGCGGCAGCATGATCCTGCTGTTTCTGGCCTCGACACTCTATCATGCGGTGCCGGATGGACCGGCCAGACCCTGGCTGAAAAAGCTGGATCACTGCGCTATTTATCTGCTGATTGCCGGCACCTATACGCCGTTTCTGCTGGTCGGGCTGAGAACGCCGCTGGCGTATGGATTAATGGCGGTCATCTGGGGGCTGGCACTGGCGGGTATTCTGTTCAAGCTCACGATTGCGCATCGCTTCAAAGCGCTGTCGCTGGTGACCTATCTTTGTATGGGGTGGCTGTCGCTGATTGTGGTTTATCAGCTGGCGATGATCCTGCCTGCGGGCTGCATCTGGTTGCTGGCCGCAGGCGGAATTATCTATTCGCTGGGCGTGATCTTCTACGTGGCGCGCCGCATTCCCTATAACCATGCCATCTGGCATTTGTTCGTGCTGGGCGGCAGTCTCTGCCACTTCTGCGCTATCTACTTTTATGTGCGCTGATCTGAATTGCAGCACTGGCCCTTCCCTTAACGGAAGGGCCATTTGGCGGAATCAGCTCTCATCCAGTGAGTAGGGCAGCGGCTGAATGGTCAGATGGCCGCCTTCATCACCTTCAACCCGCAGCACGCTATCCGGCTCCAGATCGTTATTCAGCACCACCTGAATCCAGCTGATGCCGTCATCTAACTGCACCGCAGCCAGCACGCTGCCGGTCCGACGCCAGCGATCACCCATCTGCAACTCCAGCGGGGCATTGGCTTCCGGCAGATGACTGGCCTGACCCGCCAGCCAGTAAAGCGCGCGTTTATTGGCACCGCGATATTTCGCCCTCGCGACCATCTCCTGACCGGCATAGCAGCCCTTTTTAAAGCTGATGGCATCCAGCGCCTGCAGGTTAGTGGCCTGCGGAATAAACTGCACGCTGGTGGCCGGATCGATCACCGGAATGCCCGCTTCAATCTCCAGCGCCAGCCACTGCTGACTGTCATTGAACTGTGCATCATCGTTGAGCTTCTTCTTCAGCGTCTCAGCCATAGCCAGTGAGGTGACAATCAGAAAGCGCTCGGCCGGATGGGCGAACCACAGCAGCGTCGTTTCTCCCTGCTGCACGACCGGTTTCTCGCTGTCGGGCAGGCTATCAAACAGATTCGCCAGCGCAGCGCGCGCCTGAAAACCGGCAACGCCCAGCAGAACGGACTCATCGTCAGCCGCCATCGTCACTTTCGAAAACACGGCGTATTTCTTTAACTCGGTCAACTGGGTGTCGCGCAGTTCACGGCGGATCAAATAGGCATAGCCTTCGCCGCGATGGAACAGGCGCATATTGCTCCACATTTTGCCTTTAGCATCGCAGTGTGCGGCGGGCGAATGGTGGTCTGCATCCAGCGCCGCGACATCCAGCGTTAACTGACCCTGCAGGTAAGCGGTGCTGTCGGCACCGGTAATGGAAACCAGCGCCCAGCTATCCAGTGACATCAGGGTTAGCGGCAGACGAGACGACGCGGCAGGCTGGCGCGGCGGTAAAGTAAAAGTGGGCATGGAGATATCCTGTGTAAGAAGGTTCATCCGGAATGTTGTCTTCAATGTTAAAAGAGCCGACTGGCAATGCAACCTGTTTACGGAAAACGGCGCACAAAAGGCGTGATAACCCTGAAAACAGATAATCTTAAATGCGGCAGGTTGCACAGCCTGTGACGCTGCGCCTGCGAGCCGCAGTAAACCAGGTTACACTAGCGGCCACGTTGTGAATTGTGGAAATTGACGCATGGATATTAATGATAAATCACGTATTCAGTGGGCCTGCCGTCGCGGCATGCTGGAACTGGATGTGGCGATTATGCCGTTCTTCAAATTTGAGTATGACACGCTGAACGACACGGATAAGCAGGTCTTTGTTGCCCTGCTGAAGAGTGACGATCCCGATCTGTTTAACTGGCTCATGAATCATGGCGAGCCAGCCGATCCGGAGCTTAAACGGATGGTAAAACTGATCCAGCAGCGTAACCATGATCGCGGCCCGGTGGCAATGTAAGCTGCGACCCTCTCGCCTGGCGCGCGGATGTCTGTGCGCCTGGCTGGTGGCTGCCGTTCCTGGTGTAATGCTGATGACGCTGCCTGTGGGCGGCTGGCTGATTAAAACGCCGGTTATTCTGCTGATACTGGCTGAAGGCTGGCGTTGTTACCGGCGATTGATTCGGCGACACGGCACATTGCAGCGGGAAAGCGTTCATTGCTGGATCTGGCAGGGAAAACGCTGGCGGCCCACCCAGCCGCTGCGGTGGTTACCGATTGGCGTACTGCTGGTAGCGAAGAGCGAACAGGGGGCTATGCTGCGCTGGTGGCTGATGCAGGACAATATGCAGCCGGACGAATGGCGGGCGTTACGCGCCAGCTGCTTTAGTAAGGCGCGGCATTAACGGCAACGGGCCGGCAATCATCGTCTGCTGGCGCATGGGTTCAACAACAGCAAACCAGCGCGCCTGACCGGTCAGAGCAGTGCGGCGGTTTCGGTTAACACCTGTTCACACCACTGCTCAACACGCTCATCGGTGACCTCAAACTGATTCACATCATCCAGCGCCAGACCCACAAACTGCGCGCCATCGGCACTCAGCGGTTTCGGGCTGGTAAATTCATAGCCTTCAAGTGGCCAGTAGCCGACAAAGCGCACGCCCATCGGCTGCAGCAACTCGTGCAGCATGCCGAGCGCATCTAAAAACCACTCGCCATAGCCAATCTGATCGCCCATGCCATAGAGCGCGACAATCTTGTTGTGCAGATTCAGCGCGGGCAGCTGCGTCCAGATGGCTTCCCAGTCCTCCTGCAACTCACCGAAATCCCATGTCGGGATGCCCATGATCAGCAAGTCGTACTGCTCCATCAGGCGCGGATCGTCATCTTTGACGTTATGCAGCGTCACTAACTCTTCGCCAATAAAATCGCGAATTTTTTCCGCTACGATTTCGGTGTAACAGGTACTGGAACCGTAAAAAAGACCGATTTTCATGCAGATAACACTCTGTAAATACTGACTTTGGCGCAATTGTACCAGAAGCACCGCTGAATCAGGCATAATGAGCATGATTTTACACCAGACGGCGGAGATAACGTGCAGGACAGCGATCTGACAGAACAGTTTCTTGATGCGCTCTGGATTGAACGCAATCTGGCGCAGAATACTCTCTCCTCTTATCGTCAGGATCTTCAGACGCTGACCGGCTGGCTGACGCATCACCAGCTGACGCTGCTCAGCGTGACGCCGCTGGATCTGCAGCAGTTCCTGGCCGAACGGCTGGAGGGCGGCTACAAGGCGACCAGCTCAGCGCGGCTGCTCAGCGCGATGCGTCGTCTGTTCCAGTATCTTTATCGCGAAAAGCTGCGCCCGGACGATCCCAGCGCGCTGCTGTCCGCGCCAAAACTGCCGCAGCGTCTGCCGAAAGATCTCAGTGAAGCCCAGGTTGAGCGGCTGTTGCAGGCACCGGATACCAACATCCCGCTGGAGTTGCGCGACAAGGCGATGCTGGAGGTGCTCTATGCCACCGGCCTGCGCGTCTCTGAACTGACTGGACTGACGCTCAGCGACATCAGCCTGCGACAGGGCGTCGTGCGGGTTATCGGTAAAGGCGATAAAGAGCGGCTGGTGCCGTTAGGTGAAGAAGCGGTTTACTGGCTGGAGCAATATATGGAACATGGTCGCCCATGGCTGCTCAACGGTCAGACGCTGGACGTGATGTTTCCCAGTAATCGGGCACAGCAGATGACGCGCCAGACCTTCTGGCATCGCATCAAGCACTACGCCACGCTGGCGGGCATTGATAGCGAAAAGTTATCGCCGCATGTGATGCGTCACGCCTTTGCGACCCATCTGCTGAACCACGGCGCGGATCTGCGTGTCGTACAGATGCTGCTGGGACATAGCGATCTCTCCACCACCCAGATTTATACGCACGTCGCCACTGAGCGCCTGCGTCAGTTACATCAACAACACCATCCGCGAGCCTGATTCGCGGCCATAAAGGATAAAAATGAACAAGCATTTTGCCATGCTGGCCCTGTTAGCCAGCGCCTTTTCCGGTCTGGCACAGGCCGATGACAGCGCCATTCAGCAATCCCTTAAAAAGCTCGGTCTGAACCAGACGGAGATCAGCCCGTCACCGCTACCGGGATTTAAAACCGTGCTGTCGGAAAGCGGCGTGCTCTACGTGACCGATGACGGCAAACATATGATTCAGGGCCCGCTCTATGATGTCAGCGGCAAACAGCCGGTCAACGTCACCAACCAGCTGCTGGACAAAAAAGTCGAGGCGCTGGTGCCGGAAATGATCGTCTACAAAGCGCCAAAAGAGCAGCATGTGATCACGGTCTTCACCGACATCACCTGTGGCTACTGTCACAAGCTGCACGAGCAGATGGCGGACTACAATGCGCTGGGCATCACCGTGCGCTACCTGGCGTTTCCGCGAGAAGGGCTGAATGGTCAGATCGAACCAGCGATGAAAGCGATCTGGTGCAGCGCTGATCGCAATAAAGCGTTCGATGAAGCGATGAAAGGTAATGCGCCGAAGATGGCCGCGCCGGACAGCTGCAAAATCGATATTGCTCAGCACTACAAACTGGGCGTGCTGTTCGGCATTCAGGGCACGCCCGCGATGCTGACCGACACCGGCATGATGATCCCGGGTTATCAGTCGCCGCAGGAGCTGAAGCAGGTGCTGGACAATCAGAAGCGTGGTGGTTAATCGGTGTTAAAACAGGAAGTGGAACTGCGTCGCCGGGAGGTGACGGTTGACGATGCGCTGCCGGCTACGCTGCCGCCGCTGCTGAAACGACTCTATCTGCAACGCGGCGTGTGCGACGCCGCGGAACTGGAGCGCGGTGCGAAAAACCTGCTGCCGTATCAGTCCTTAAGCGGGATTGAAAGCGCCGTGGCGCTGCTGCATGAGGCGCTGCTGGATGGGCGTCGCATTATGGTAGTGGGCGACTTTGATGCCGATGGCGCAACGAGTACTGCGCTGACGGTGATGGCGCTGCGCAGCATGGGTGGCGGTAACGTGCAGTATCTGGTGCCTAACCGCTTTGAAGATGGTTATGGCCTCAGTCCGGAAGTGGTTGAGCAGGCGCGCGCGCGCGGTGCCGCGATGATCCTGACGGTCGATAACGGCATCTCTTCTCATGCCGGTGTGGAGTGCGCACATCAGCACGGTATTCCGGTGCTGATCACCGATCACCATCTGCCGGGCGAAACCTTACCGGCCGCTGAAGCGATCGTGAATCCCAATTTGCCGGACTGCAACTTTCCCTCACGCGCGCTGGCGGGCGTGGGCGTTGCGTTCTATCTGATGCTGGCGCTGCGCGCCCATCTGCGTACCCAGGGCTGGTTTGGCGCTACCCGTGCTGAACCGAATCTGGCAGAAATGCTGGATCTGGTGGCGCTCGGCACGGTAGCCGATGTGGTGCCGCTCGACGTTAATAACCGCATTCTGGTGTGGCAGGGGCTCAGCCGTATCCGGGCCGGAAAATGTCGGCCAGGCATTCGGGCGCTGCTGGAGATTGCGAATCGCGATGCGCGTCAGCTGGCGGCCAGCGATCTCGGTTTCGCGCTGGGGCCGCGGCTCAACGCCGCAGGCCGCCTCGACGATATGTCGGTGGGCGTAGCGCTGCTAATGACCGACGATCTCAGCCAGGCGCGCATGCTGGCCAGTGAACTGGATGCGCTGAACCAGACGCGCAAAGAGATAGAGCAGGGCATGCAGAGCGAAGCGCTGGCGCTGTGTCAGGCGCTGGAGCGTGAACAGAGCGATCTGCCGCTGGGACTGGCCTTTTATCATCCCGAATGGCATCAGGGCGTGGTGGGCATTCTCGCCTCTCGTCTGAAAGAGCGTTTCCATCGTCCGGTCATTGCCTTTGCGCCGGCCGGCGACGGCACGCTGAAAGGTTCGGGCCGTTCGATTGCCGGTCTGCATCTGCGCGACGCGCTAGAGCGTCTGGACACGCTGAATCCCGGCCTGATGCTGAAGTTCGGCGGGCATGCCATGGCGGCCGGTTTATCGCTGGAAACCGCACGCTACGAGGAGTTTCGTCAGCGCTTTGCCGACCTGGTCGGTGAGTGGCTGGATGGCGAATCCCTGCAGGGCATCATCTGGTCCGATGGCGCGTTGCAGCCGCAGGAGTTTTCGCTGCAGACCGCTGAGATGCTGCGCGAAGCGGGCCCCTGGGGCCAGGCGTTCCCGGAACCCGCTTTTGACGGCAAATTTAAGCTGCTGCAACAGCGGCTGGTGGGCGAGCGGCATCTGAAAGTGATGGTCGAGCCGCTGGACGGTGGACCGCTGATCGATGGTATCGCCTTTAATGTCGATACTACGCTGTGGCCCGACAGCAGTATTCGTCAGGTCGAACTGGCGTATAAGCTGGATATTAATGAGTATCGCGGTAACCGCTCAGTGCAGCTGATCATTGACCATATCTGGCCGCTGAACTGAGTTAAACAGGTCACGCGCGTCTCCGGCCACGACAGAGGCGCGACAGCCTGATTATCCCCGGCGTTAACCTGCCGCGCGCGGGGATGCCACGTAAATGCGACCTCTCACGCAACCCCGGCATCCGCCCGCTGTCTCAGCGCTACAATCTGCCGCCAGTTTCGGGTAAACTTGTACGTTAATTTTCCTGTCCCATCGAACATAAGAAAGACGCTAAAGCCATGTTTGAAATCAACCCGGTCAAAAACCGTATTCAGGACCTCAGTGAGCGCAGCGACGTTCTTCGGGGGTATCTTTGACTACGATGCCAAGAAAGAACGCCTCGAAGAAGTAAACGCCGAGCTGGAACAGCCCGATGTCTGGAACGAACCTGAGCGTGCTCAGGCGCTGGGCAAAGAGCGCTCCTCGCTGGAAGCCATCGTGCAGACGCTGGAACAGATGTCGCAGGGCCTGGAAGATGTGCAGGGTCTGCTTGAGCTGGCCGTAGAAGCGGAAGACGAAGAGACCTTCAACGAAGCCGTTGCCGAGCTGGATGTGCTTGAGGGCAAGCTGGGCGAACTGGAATTCCGCCGCATGTTCTCCGGCGAATATGACAGCGCCGACTGCTACATCGACCTGCAGGCGGGTTCCGGCGGCACCGAAGCGCAGGACTGGGCCAGCATGCTGATGCGTATGTATCTGCGTTGGGCCGAAGCAAAAGGCTTCAAAACCGAAATTATCGAAGAGTCTGAAGGTGAAGTTGCGGGCATCAAGTCTGTGACCATTCGCGTGTCAGGCGACTACGCTTTTGGCTGGTTGCGCACCGAAACGGGCGTGCATCGCCTGGTGCGTAAGAGCCCATTCGACTCCGGCGGCCGTCGTCACACCTCCTTCAGCTCAGCCTTTATCTATCCGGAAGTGGATGACGATATTGATATCGACATTAACCCGGCCGATCTGCGCATTGACGTCTATCGTGCATCGGGAGCGGGCGGTCAGCACGTTAACCGGACCGAATCTGCGGTGCGTATTACCCATATTCCAACCGGTACCGTCACCCAGTGTCAGAATGACCGTTCTCAGCACAAGAACAAAGATCAGGCGATGAAGCAGATGAAAGCGAAGCTGTACGAGCTTGAGATGCAAAAGAAAAATGCTGAGAAACAGGCGCTGGAGGACAACAAGTCCGACATTGGCTGGGGAAGTCAGATCCGTTCTTACGTTCTCGATGATGCACGCATCAAAGATCTGCGCACCGGCGTAGAGACGCGTAACACCCAGGCGGTGCTGGACGGCGATCTGGATCGTTTCATTGAAGCTAGTTTAAAAGCAGGGTTATAGACATGTCTGAACAACAACCGCAGAGCGCTGATGCCGCCGTTGAGTTAAATAACGAACTGAAAACGCGCCGCGAAAAGCTGAGCGCGCTGCGTGCCAACGGTCTGGCGTTTCCTAACGATTTCCGTCGTGACAGCCTTTCGAACCAGCTGCTGGAAAGCTATGGCGAGAAGAGCAACGAAGAGCTGGAAGAGTTAGGTATCGAAGTCAGCGTTGCTGGACGCATGATGACTCGTCGTATCATGGGTAAAGCCTCCTTCGTCACCCTGCAGGATGTGGGCGGCCGGATTCAGCTTTACGTCTCACGTGACGACCTGGCGGAAGGCATCTACAACGAGCAGTTTAAGAAATGGGACCTCGGCGATATCCTGGGCGCGCGTGGCAAACTGTTCAGAACCAAGACCGGCGAATTGTCGATTCACTGTTCAGAACTGCGTCTGCTGACCAAAGCCCTGCGCCCGCTGCCGGACAAATTTCACGGCCTGGCCGATCAGGAAACGCGCTACCGTCAGCGTTACCTTGATCTGATCGCCAACGAAGAGTCTCGCAACACCTTCAAAATTCGTTCGCAGATCATGGCCGGTATTCGCCAGTTCATGGTGGGCCGCGACTTTATGGAAGTGGAAACCCCGATGATGCAGGTGATCCCGGGCGGTGCCTCTGCGCGTCCGTTTATCACCCATCACAATGCGCTGGATATCGACATGTATCTGCGTATTGCGCCAGAGCTCTACCTGAAGCGTCTGGTGGTGGGCGGCTTCGATCGCGTATTCGAGATCAACCGTAACTTCCGTAACGAAGGTATTTCGCCACGTCATAATCCAGAGTTCACCATGATGGAACTCTATATGGCTTATGCGGATTACAAAGATCTGATCGAGCTGACCGAAAGCCTGTTCCGTACGCTGGCGCAGGATGTGCTGGGCAGCACGATCGTGCCTTACGGCGAGCAGGAGTTTGATTTCGGTAAGCCGTTTGAAAAACTGACCATGCGTGAAGCGATCAAGAAATACCGTCCGGAAACGGATCTGGCCGATCTGGAAGACTTCGATAAAGCAGTGGCGATTGCACAATCCCTGCATATCAAAGTGGAGAAGAGCTGGGGTCTGGGCCGTGTCGTAACCGAGATCTTTGAAGAGACGGCAGAGGCGCATCTGATTCAGCCAACCTTCATTACCGAATATCCGGCTGAAGTCTCGCCGCTGGCCCGCCGTAATGACGAGAACCCGGAAATCACCGATCGCTTTGAGTTCTTCATTGGCGGCCGTGAAATCGGTAATGGTTTCTCCGAGCTGAACGATGCAGAAGATCAGGCTGAACGTTTCCTGCAGCAGGTGAATGCCAAAGATGCGGGTGATGACGAAGCGATGTTCTACGACGAAGACTATGTCACCGCACTGGAACACGGTCTGCCGCCAACCGCGGGTCTGGGCATCGGTATTGACCGTATGGTGATGCTGTTTACTAACAGCCACACTATCCGCGATGTCATTCTGTTCCCGGCACTGCGCCCAGGCAGCAAGTAAGTCTGACTGTTCTCAGAAAAGGCCGGGCATCCCGGCCTTTTTTATATCTGCTGTTCGCCTCGCCATGCTTGAGTCATGCCGCTTCCTCTGCCAGGCTGAATGTCTCAACCTGGAGCCATCATCATGACGCAACGTCCCGACTGTATTCGCCACTGGCAGGCGCTGGAAGGCGAAGATAACGAACACTATGCCGACAGCGATGAGCGCATGTCGATTGGTGCGCCACTGGGGAGATTGCTGGGATTAACCCGCCTTGGCATTCACCATGAAAGGCTGTTGCCCGGACGCCGCTTGTCTTATCCCCACGCGGAGAGCGCGGAAGAAGAGTTCATTTTTGTGCTTGAAGGACATCCTGACGCCTGGATTAACGGCGAGCTTTATCCACTGTCGCCGGGCGATGCAGTGGCCTTTCCGGCGGGCACGGGCATTTGCCACACCTTTATCAATAACAGCGAGCACGAGGCACGCTTCTTAGTGATAGGGGAGACCAGCAAGCCTGAAAATCTTATTACTTATCCTCTTAACCCGGATTACGAAGCAACCCGTAAAGACAGATGGCTGAATCCGCCCGAACATCCTATGAGCAACCATCCCGGTTTGCCCGACAAAAAATCTTAAGATTTTATCGCCTGATCCAGCCAGGTCTGGAACCGTGAATAGGGCACATAGAGCGCAACATTCTTATAGAGTGTTTTACCGCTGGCATTGTCGTTGATGTCATTGCTGTAGCCGATAATCACACCTGCCAGCGTGTCGTCTGACGCGTTATAGACTGCGCCGCCCGACATCCCTTTCACCACACCTGCATTCGCCGCCACGACGACGCAGTCCGGCTTGTTCCAGCGGTTTGCCAGCGTGGTATTAATCAGGTTTTGTCCGCTGGAGCTGACCGGCATGGCCGAAATGAAACTGTAGCCGTAGAGATTCACCTGGTCGCCGATATGACTGTTGCGGAAGCTGGGTGGCAGGTTCATTTCGTTGTTTTTATGGTAGACCACCGCCAGATCGCATTGCGGATGCCAGGCTTTGACGCGGTAAAGCGAAAACTTCGCCACGTGCGCGGCGGTCAGGCTGTACTCCGGCGTCAGCGGGATAGTGGTACCGAGCGTACCAAAGCCCAGCACGGTGGGAATGCCGGTGACGGTCATATCAACCCGTTTTTCAGCCTCTTTACTGTACTCATAATGACCCACCGAGCAGCCGGTTAAGCCAAACACCATTAAGGCTATGAGTCGTTGCATTCTCTCTCCCTGCGTCAGAAGTTGATTACATCACCTGGCAATTGATTAGGGGTATATCGGCAACGTTAAAGATTTATTAATTAATTCCGCATTAAAAAGCGTAACCGGTTAACGCAAAATGACAACCTGACCGAGGGGATTGGGGCTGTACTGGCCTGGCCTGCAGGCTACAGACAAAGGATTTTTACGATAACGCGGCAGGATTATTGCGGCGGCGGCAATAATCCTTTGCTGCACACAGGCTATGTCGCAAATCAGCGCTGTGCTGTAATACTCAACGTGACGCAGATCAAATTCTAACAAGCGTCGAGGGGCGGCGCGTCTGCGCGGTTCACCTGCAAATAAAACCGGGAGAGTGTTATGCCTGTAGCATTAATGGCGCTGGCGTTGAGTGCGTTCGCCATCGGAACCACTGAATTTGTCATTATGGGATTGCTGCCGGAGGTGGCACGTGACCTTCAGGTGTCGATTCCGTCGGCGGGCTGGCTGATCAGTGGCTATGCGCTGGGCGTGGCGATTGGAGCGCCGATTATGGCACTGCTTACCGCCAGACTGCCGCGCAAAAAAACGCTGATCCTGCTGATGGTGATCTTTATTGTCGGCAACCTGCTCTGTGCGCTGGCATATAACTACAACTTGCTGATGCTGGCGCGAATCGTCACCGCGCTCTGTCATGGTGCTTTCTTTGGTATTGGCGCGGTGGTTGCCGCCAGCCTGGTGCCGGCCGGTCGTCAGGCTTCCGCTGTGGCGCTGATGTTTACCGGATTGACCTTAGCTAACGTGCTGGGCGTTCCGCTGGGCACCAGCTTCGGACAGATGTTTGGCTGGCGCGCCACGTTCTGGGGCGTAGCGGTGATCGGCGTGCTGGCGTTTATCGCCCTGATCGTGAGTCTGCCGAACAATAAAGAGGAAAAGCCGGTTCATCTGGCGAGTGAGATCGGTGCGCTGGCCAACGGGAAGCTCTGGCTCTCGCTGCTGATGACGGTGTTCTTTGCCGCCGCGATGTTTGCGCTATTTAGCTACATTGCGCCGCTGCTGTTAGAGGTAACGGGCATCAGCGATCGGGGTGTCAGCTGGACGCTGTTCCTGATTGGCGCGGGCCTGACGGTGGGTAACATTCTTGGCGGCAAACTGGCCGACTGGAAAGTCTCCTTCAGTCTGATCCTCAGCTTTTCTCTGATCGCCATCTTCTCGCTGCTGTTCAGCTGGACCAGCCATGCGCTGTGGCTGGCGGAGCTCACCCTGTTCCTGTGGGCAATGGCGACCTTTGCCACGGTACCGGGCCTGCAGATCAACGTGGTCCGTCACGGCAAAGAGGCACCGAACCTGGTCTCAACCCTGAACATTTCCGCGTTTAACGTCGGTAATGCGCTGGGGGCCTGGGTCGGCGGGGCGGTCATTGGCCGTGGTTTTGGCCTGACGGCGGTGCCGGTTGCGGCAGCTGCGCTGGCCGCTATCGGCCTGCTGATCTGCCTGATCACCTTCCGTAAATCGGGCAGCGCAGCCGCCAGAGTTCGCGCTTAAGCCAGGCGGGCGGCAATACGTGCCGGAAAGTCAGCCACCTGCTGCTGCAGATGGCTGACAAAGGCATCGACCAGCGCTGACGCGGGGCGGTGTTGTGGCCTCACCAGGCTGACGGTAAACGGCACCGCCACGCTGAATTTTCGCATCACCACACCGCTGTCGGCGTAATCCAGCGCCGTCAGCGGATTCACAATCGAGACCCCCACGCCCGCTCTGACCATCGCGCACACCGACGCGGCGCTGTGCGTCTCCATCACCAGCCGCCGTTCGACGCCCTGCTCCTGAAACAGCGCATCCAGCAGCTGACGATAGCCGTCGTTGCGCGACAGGCTGACATACTGTTCGCCCGCAAAGTCGTGCGGTGTCAGTTCTGCACGCTGACTCAGAGGATGATACTGTGGCAACACGCATACTTCATCACAGGTCAGCAGGGCGAGGCGGTCAGTCCCGGCCGGCGCGTGCTGGGTTTCGGTTAAGCCAATATCGTAGCGCTGAGCTGACAGCCACTCCTCCAGCAGCGGCGACTCCTGCGGAATCACATTCAGGCTCACATCCGGGTAGCGCATTAAAAACGGCTGACACAGCGGTGGCAGCAGCGACTGCGAAAAAACCGGCAGGCAGGCGATCGACAGCTCACCCTGACGAAACTGACGCAACCCTTCTGCCGCTTCCATGATGCGATCCAGCCCATACCAGGAGCGCTGCACCTCTTCAAAAAGACGTAACCCCTGCACCGTCGGCTGCAGGCGACCACGCACCCGCCCGAAGAGCGCTAATCCCAGCTGCTGCTCCAGTCGCGCCAGCTCCCGGCTTACGGTCGGCTGTGAGGTATGCAGCAGCGTAGCTGCCTGGGTCAGGTTACCGCTGGTCATCACCGCATGAAAAATTTCGATATGCCGCCAGTTAATGTTTGCCATGCCGCCTTCCTATATCCATTCTGAATAGATGCTATTAAAACAGATATTTTTCGCTATGGAATGATTCTGGCTTAATGCAGTTATCGCCACAGGAGAATTGCTATGCCACGTTCATTACAGAGTACCGATACCGCCCTCAACGCCGCTAATCTGCTGCCGCTGGCACGCCGTTATGCCGGACCATTCTGGGCTTATGATGCCCAGATTATTCAGGCGCGTATTGCTCAGCTGCAGGCGTTTGATGTGGTGCGTTTTGCGCAGAAAGCCTGCTCAAATATTCATATCCTGCGCCTGATGCGCGCAGCGGGGGTGAAAGTGGATTCGGTATCGTTGGGTGAGATCGAACGTGCGCTGGCAGCCGGTTATCAGCCTGGCGGTGATGAGATCGTCTTTACCGCGGATCTGTTCGATCAGCCAACGCTGGCACGGGTTACCGCGTTGAAAGTGCCGGTCAATGCCGGTTCGATTGATATGCTGCATCAGCTCGGCGCGGTGTCACCGGGACATGCGGTGTGGCTGCGGGTGAATCCTGGCTTCGGTCACGGCCATAGCCAGAAAACCAATACCGGCGGCGAAAACAGCAAGCACGGTATCTGGCACGACGATTTAGACGAGGCGCTGGCGGCCATTAAACAGCACGGCCTGAAGCTGGTGGGCATCCACATGCATATCGGCTCAGGCGTCGATTATTCGCATCTGCAGCAGGTCTGTGAAGCGATGGTCGAACTGGTGATGGCGTCGGGTCAGGATCTGACGGCAATCTCAGCGGGTGGCGGGCTTTCTATCCCTTATCGCTATGGCGAAGAGGCGATCGATACCGGGCACTATTTCGGCCTGTGGGACGCAGCCCGGCAGCGCATTGCTCAGCATCTCGGTCATGCGGTTAAACTGGAGATCGAGCCGGGCCGTTTCCTGGTGGCCGAAGCGGGCGTGCTGGTGTCGCAGGTGCGGGCAGTAAAGTCGATGGGCAGCCGTCACTTCGTACTGGTCGATGCCGGTTTCAGTGACCTGATGCGCCCCTCAATGTATGGCAGCTATCACCATATCTCGCTGATGGCGGGCGATGAGCGGGCGATTGATGAGCAGCAGACCATCGACACGGTGGTCGCGGGTCCGCTGTGCGAATCGGGCGATGTCTTTACCCAGCTGGAGGGCGGCATGGTCGAACCGCGCGCGATGCCGGCAGCAAAAGTGGGCGATTATCTGGTGTTCCATGACACCGGCGCTTACGGTGCCTCTATGTCCTCAAACTACAACAGCCGTCCGCTGATCCCGGAAGTGCTGTTTGAGCAGGGCCAGCCGCGCGAAATCCGTCGCGCGCAGACGATTGAGTCAATGCTGGCGCTGGAAATCGATTAACTCATGAAAATCGTCCCGCTCAGCGATGTGCCGCAATTTGCCGATCAGATTACCGACTGGCAGTGGTGCGCTTTTGGCGAGGCCAGCAGCCGGGCGTTCTTCGCCAGTGTGGTAAACAGCAGCCTGACCGGCGCTGATTTTCCGGTCACCTTTGTCGCCGTAGAGGCGGGCAGGGCAATCGGCACGGTGGGATTCTGGCGCTGCGATCTGATCAGCCGTCAGGATCTCTATCCGTGGCTGGCGGCGCTCTATGTGGATGAGTCGGCGCGCGGCAAAGGTGTCAGTGAGGCGCTGCAGCAGCATGTTATTGCTTATGCACAGGCTCGCGGCTATCCACGGTTGTGGTTATGGTCAACGTTTGGGGGATATTACGAACGGTCTGGCTGGCTGCCGCAGGGAGAGGCGCTGGAGTATCCCGATAAGCCGGTGAAACTCTATTATCGTGACCTGTGAGAGAGGCCAGCCGCCCTGCGGCAGCTGGCAACAGAGTACTTATGGCGCAGGATAGGTGTAACGGCGGTGGATTGCCTCAATACCTTCCAGAATCTCTGCATTTAAAGTCAGATTGAAACTGTCGATATTAATCTGCAGCTGCTCAAGCGTCGTGGCGCCCAGCAGCGTGCTGGCCACAAACGGCTGCTGACGCACATAGGCCAGCGCCATCTGCGACGGGTCAATCTGATGCTGTTGCGCTAACGCCACATATTCGGCAATCGCCTTCTGAGACTGCTCGCCGCTATAGCGGGTAAAGCGGCTGAACAGCGTGTTACGTGCGCCCGCAGGCTGCGCACCGTTCAGATATTTGCCGCTCAGCGTACCAAACGCCAGGCTGGAATACGCCAGCAGCTCGACGCCTTCATGCTGGCTGATTTCGGCCAGACCCACTTCAAAGCTGCGGTTCAGCAGGCTGTAAGGATTCTGAATGCTGATAATGCGCGGCAGTTCATGCTTCTCGGCCAGCTGCAGGTAGCGCATCACGCCCCACGCGGTTTCGTTCGACACGCCAATATAACGAATCTTACCGGCGCGCACCTGCTCGGTCAGCGCTTCCAGCGTCTCCAGCAGCGTCACCTGCGCCGTGGTCTCGCTGTACTGATAGCCCAGCTTGCCAAAATAGTTGGTCTGGCGCTGAGGCCAGTGCAGCTGGTAAAGATCAAGGTAGTCGGTGTTCAGACGTTTCAGGCTGGCATCAAGTGCGGCGCGGATGTTTTTACGGTCCAGGGCCATATCCGGGCGAATCGACGCATCATTGCCGCGTGACGGACCCGCCACTTTACTGGCCAGAATGATTTTGTCGCGGCTGCCGCGCTGTTTAAGCCAGCTGCCAATGTATTGTTCGGTCAGACCCTGAGTTTCCGGGCGCGGTGGCACCGGATACATTTCAGCGGTATCAATAAAGTTGATGCCGGAATGGATAGCCAAATCCAGCTGAGCATGGGCGTCGGCTTCGCTGTTCTGTTCGCCAAACGTCATAGTGCCCAACCCCAGCTGACTCACTTCCAGCGTGCTGTGGGGAATACGATGATAGTGCATTGCCAGCTTCCTTTTTTTATGGAATGGAATGTTGTGTCCTCAGGGACTATAGCGCGAGCAACGGCGGGGAAGGAAGGGGGAAAAATCGGGGAAATCACCTGCCAGCGCGGAATCGGTGGCAGGTCATTAAATCGGGTACTTAACGTTCAATGATCGTTGAGACCTCATCGCTGTTAATCTGCACCTCGTGACCCGTCTGGTCGGTGTACTGCACCAGGCCGGTCTCTTTATCAATGCTCGGCTTGCCCTCGGTCATGATCATCCGGCCATCTTTGGTCGCCATGACATAATCAGAACTGCATCCACTCAGTAACGCTGCGGTTACCATCACCAGTGCTACGCCTGCCCACCCTTTCATCACGCCTCTTCCTCACAAATCGTTAAGTGCAAAAAGTGTAGTAATAAATGGTTTTGCCGGCAGGGTTAATCGTAGGATTCTGAAAATAACCGGGCGAGCAGGCTCGCCCTTGACTTTCTCAGGCGTGCTTTTTCTTACTGCGCATCAGGTTAAGGCACTCAACCGCCATGGAGAAGAACATAGCGAAATAAATGTAACCTTTTGGTACGTGGACCGCGAAACTCTCCAGAATCAGGGTAAAACCGACCAGAATCAGGAAGGAGAGTGCCAGCATTTTCACTGACGGATGGCGCTCGACAAACTCACCAATAGCGCGTGCCGCAAACATCATCATCAGCACTGCAATCACGACGGCTGCCATCATAATGAACAGATGATCGGAGAGGCCGATGGCGGTAATCACCGAGTCGAGGCTGAAAATAATGTCGAGCATCATGATCTGCACAATCGCGCCAAGGAACGAATGAACGCGGGTATTGTGTTCGCCTTCGCTGCCTTCAATCGTTTCATGGATCTCCATGCTCGATTTCCACAGCAGGAACAGACCGCCAAACAGCAGAATCAGATCGCGCGCCGAGAAGGCATGATCCATCAGCGTAAACAGCGGGTTAGTCAGACGGGCGACCCACGCGATGGAAGCCAGCAGGCCAAGACGCATTAACATCGCCCCCATCAGACCAATGCGGCGTGCACTGGCCTGCTGGTGTTTGGGCAGTTTAGCGACCACCAGCGACAGGAAAATGATGTTATCAATACCCAGCACCACCTCAAGGATGGTCAGGGTGCCCAGCGCCAGCCAGGCGTTGGGATCAGAAATCCACTCAAACATACCGGCATTCAATCCTAAACGAAAAGTAAACGGCGATTATACGCATTGAATTCGCCAATCTCCCACAAAATTGCGACGTTGGTCGCGCAGGATAAGCGATTTACAGGAGAAAATGGCGTGCCAGCAGGGGACCGGTGAAGCTCTTCTTCAGGTAGAAGCCGCGCGGCAGGGTCATGATAGGCTGGCCCTGATCGCCGATTCCCTCGGTCAGTGCCTTACTGTTGGCGGCTTTGGGCCGGATTTGCAGCCAGGCACCATGCCGTGCGGTAATCTGCTCAACGCGCCCCAGCACGATCATATCCATCAGTTCTTCCCAGTCCTGACGCAGCATCTCATCTTCTTCCGCATTCGGACTCCATAACAGCGGCGCGCCGACACGGCGTTCCCGCAGCGGAATCTCGCGTCCGCCTTCAACCGGGATCCACAACACCCGCATCAGCTTGTGACGCACATGGCTGGTGAGCCAGGTCACGCCGCTGTTACCGGTCAGCGGTGCGACGCAGACAAAGGTGGTTTCCAGCGGTTTACCCTGTGCATCAATCGGGATGGTTTTCAGTTCGATACCCAGATGGGCAAAGTCCTGTTCCGCTTTGCTGCCCGCACTCGCCCCAAGGTGCCACTCCAGCAGCATACCGACCCAGCCTTTATCGCGTTTAAGATCCGCAGGCATGGGCAGACCGGCACGCGCAGCCAGCGTTTCCATAGGTAATCCGGCTAAATCCTGCGCGCGTGCCAGCAGGGTGGCTTCATCTTCGGGTGGTCCTGGTGGATAACACATGTTGATAACTCGCAATGATTAAAATTTGTACAGCTGCGGGTAGCTAAGTTGTCCCGCTAAAATAAATCGTGTCCGGGAGCGATAATAACATGATAGATCATGCTTTTTTAGGTGGATTGCCCTTACGCTACCCGTAGTGGGTCAGGGTTATCCCAGCTTACCCGCAACAATGAACAGGATCTCCAGCCCGGTTATCCACAGAAAAGTGGGATAACCCCCTTATGTTTGCGGTACTGGTTCCATTTACAGCCTTGACTTTTTGCTATTTGACCAAATTTTCACCGCACTGACCTAACCCTGAGCAATTATCTGTGGATAAAAAGCACTGTGCTTATAATTTAGCCAATTGTCAGTGGGCGTAAAAATATTCGCTGTTTATAAAAAGACGATGAAGCGTAATTCTGCATTAATTTCATTTTTAATCAGTAAGATAGGCAATTGTCTCTTTTTGGCATTCCCAGGTGTGATGACAGGGTTATTCAGTTAACTCCCGCGTTCTTCACAAAGCTATCCACAGAAAAGGTGAATAAGATCGATCTTTTTTGCGGTCTTTGTTTATAACTTTGCCCTTTTCTGTGAGTTATCCCGCTATTGATGGCTCAACCCCCCATGAATCCAGTGGTTTACCGCCTGTAAGGAGTGTGAAACAATCAGGCCATTCAAATTTTGCTTTGAGGTAGTCCGGTGATCGATGATGATGGCTACCGCCCGAATGTTGGTATCGTAATCTGTAACCGGCAGGGACAAGTGTTATGGGCCAGGCGCTTTGGACAGCACTCCTGGCAATTTCCTCAGGGAGGCATCAATCCCGGTGAAACCGCAGAACAGGCGATGTATCGCGAACTGTTCGAAGAGGTCGGATTACACCGGAAAGATGTTCGAATACTTGCCTCTACCCGTAACTGGTTGCGTTACAAGTTGCCAAAACGTTTGGTGCGTTGGGACACAAAGCCGGTATGTATCGGCCAGAAACAAAAGTGGTTTCTTCTGCAGTTAATGTGTAATGACGCGGATATCAATGTGCAGCACAGCAGCACGCCGGAGTTTGACGGCTGGCGCTGGGTCAGTTTCTGGTATCCGGTGCGTCAGGTTGTCTCCTTTAAGCGCGATGTCTATCGTCGGGTAATGAAGGAATTCGCTGGCGTGGTGATGTCTATGCAGGAGAGTGCGGGGCAGCGAAATAATCCTGCCCATCGACGTAAGAGAGGATAGGCCACGCCCTTTATGCTCACTCAGTTGCGCGAAATTGTAGAAAAAGTGGCGAGTGCGCCGCGTCTCAATGAAGCACTCGACATCCTGGTCAATGAGATCTGTCTGGCGATGGACACGGAAGTCTGTTCCGTTTACCTCGCCGACCACGATCGTCGCTGCTATTACCTGATGGCGACGCGCGGCCTCAAAAAACCGCGTGGCCGCACCGTGACGCTGGCGTTTGACGAAGGTATCGTCGGTTTAGTGGGCCGTCTGGCCGAACCGATCAACCTTGCTGACGCCCAGAGTCACCCCAGCTTTAAATATATCCCCGCAGTCAAAGAGGAGCGTTATCGCTCCTTCCTCGGCGTGCCCATTATCAGCCGTCGCCAGCTTCTTGGCGTGCTGGTGGTGCAGCAGCGCGAACACCGTCAGTTTGATGAAAGCGAAGAGTCATTCCTGGTGACGCTCGCCACCCAGATGGCAGCGCTGCTGTCGCAGTCTCAAATGGGTCAGCTGTTTGGTCAGTTCCGGCAGACGCGGGTGCGCGCCATAGCGGCAGCGCCTGGCGTAGCGGTGGCACCCGGCTGGGTCGATGAGACGCAGCCTCTGCTCGATCAGGTTTCGGCCGCCTCGACGCTGGATGTGCAGCGTGAACGTGAGCGTCTGTCGCTTGCCATGAGCGAAGCGGCCAGTGAATTCCGCCGCTTCAGCAAACGCTTCAGCGCCAGCGCCCAGAAAGAGAGCGCGGCCATTTTCGATCTCTACTCCCACCTGTTAACCGATGCCCGACTAAAGAAAGATCTGTTCGACGAGATCGAGCGCGGATCGGTCGCGGAGTGGGCCGTGAAACAGGTGATCGAGAAGTTTGCTGAACAGTTCGCCAGCCTGACTGACAACTACCTGCGTGAACGCGCTGGCGATCTGCGGGTGCTGGGTCAGCGTCTGCTGTTTCACCTCGATGATACTCTGGTCGGCACCAATGCCTGGCCGGAACGCTTTGTGCTGGTCGCCGATGAGCTGACCGCCACCACCTTAGCGGAGCTGCCGCAGGAGCGGCTGGCGGGTGTGGTAGTGCGTGACGGTGCAGCTAACTCCCACGCGGCGATCCTGACGCGCGCCATGGGCATCCCGACGGTGATGGGCGCTGACATCCAGCCTCATCAGCTCAACAAACGCCTGCTGATCGTTGATGGCTATCGCGGTGAGCTGCTGATCGATCCCGAGCCGGTGCTGGTGCAGGAGTATCAGCGGCTGATCAGCGAAGAGAACGCGCTGAGCAAAATGGCGGAAGGCGTAGTCGATCAGCCGGGTGAGCTGAAAAGTGGCGAACGCGTGCAGGTGATGCTCAATGCCGGATTAAGCCCGGAACATGAACAGGCGCTGGGCAGCTGGGTGGATGGTATCGGCCTCTACCGCACCGAAATCCCGTTTATGCTGCAGAACGGCTTCCCGTCGGAAGAGGAGCAGGTGGCGCAGTATCAGGGCATGTTGCAGCTGTTCCACAACAAGCCGGTAACGCTGAGAACGCTGGATGTGGGGGCAGACAAACAGCTGCCCTACATGCCGATCAGTGAAGAGAACCCCTGCCTGGGCTGGCGTGGCATCCGCCTGACGCTCGACCAGCCGGAAATTTTCCTGGTGCAGGTGCGCGCGATGCTGCGCGCCAATGCTGCCTCCGGTAACCTCAGTATCCTGCTGCCGATGATCAGTCATATCGACGAGATTGACGACGCAAAGCAGCTGATTGAGCGAGCCGGACGCGAGGTTGAAGAGATGCTGGGCTATGCGATCCCCACGCCCCGTATCGGCATCATGATCGAAGTGCCGTCGATGCTGTTTATGATCCCGCATCTGGCGTCACGGGTCGATTTTGTCTCGGTCGGCACCAACGACCTGACGCAGTATCTGCTGGCGGTGGATCGCAACAACACCCGCGTCGCGAATCTGTACGACTCGCTGCATCCGGCGATGCTGCGCGCACTGAATGCGATTGCGCAGGAAGCCCGCCTGGCCAATCTGGAATTGTGCCTGTGTGGTGAAATGGCAGGCGATCCGATGTGCGTCGCGCTGCTGATAGGCCTGGGTTATCACCATCTCAGCATGAACGGTAAAAACGTACCGCGCGTTAAGTATCTGTTGCGTCATCTGGATCGTGAAGAGGTACAGAAGCTCAGCGAGCAGGGAATGAATGCCGACACCGCCACCGAAGTTCGCCATCTGGTTTCGGCCTTTATGGAGCGGCGCGGATTAGGTGGCTTGATTCGCGGCGGTCGTTAGATGCTGAAGCAGGCTTTACGCGTTATCCGCGTTTACATTTGCAAGACAATTCACAAAACCGGCTGTGCTATGATGCGCAGCCTTAATTTATGTGCCTGACAACACCCCTTTTCAGGGTTGAAAAATAGACGGTGAATGATGAATAACGGCTATATTGCATTTCCGCAGTTCGATCCGGTGATCTTCTCGATCGGACCGGTTTCGCTGCACTGGTACGGTCTGATGTATCTGGTAGGCTTTGTTTTCGCCATGTGGCTGGCAGTACGCCGCGCCAATCAGCCTGGCAGCGGCTGGAAAAAAGAGGAAGTTGAGAACCTGCTTTACGCCGGTTTCCTGGGCGTCTTCCTGGGCGGCCGTATCGGCTATGTCCTGTTCTACAACTTACCGCTGTTCCTGGAAAATCCTCTCTATCTGTTCAAAGTCTGGGATGGCGGCATGTCGTTCCACGGTGGCCTGATCGGGGTGATTGTGGTGATGCTGATCTTTGCCCGCCGCACTAAACGTAATTTCTTCCAGGTTTCGGATTTCATTGCGCCGCTGATCCCGTTTGGGCTGGGTGCCGGTCGTCTCGGCAACTTCATTAACGGCGAGCTGTGGGGACGTGTCGATCCGGGCTTCCGTTACGCCATGCTGTTCCCTGGCTCCCGCAGCGAAGATGTCGCGCTGGCCGCCACCAATCCGCAATATCAGGAACTGCTTAACACCTACGGCGTACTGCCACGTCATGCTTCGCAGCTCTATGAACTGGCGCTGGAAGGTGTGGTGCTGTTTATCATTCTGAATCTGTTTATTCGCAAGCCGCGCCCGATGGGCAGCGTCTCTGGCCTGTTCCTGATTGGCTACGGCGCCTTCCGTATAATCGTTGAGTTCTTCCGTCAGCCGGATGCCCAGCTTGGCCTGTTTGAAGGCGGAATCAGTATGGGACAGATCCTCTCTGTGCCGATGATTGTTGCCGGTATTATTATGATGTTCTGGGCGTATCGTCGTCGCCCGCAGCCACAATTTCGCGAGGAAAAATGAAACAGTATCTGGATTTAATGCAACATGTGCTGCACGAAGGCACACCAAAAGCTGACCGTACCGGCACGGGTACGCTTTCAATTTTTGGTCACCAGATGCGTTTCAATCTGCAGGATGGTTTTCCGCTGGTCACCACCAAGAAATGCCATATCCGCTCCATTATTCATGAGCTGCTGTGGTTCCTGAAAGGTGACACCAACATCGGTTATCTTAAGGAAAATAACGTCTCCATCTGGGACGAGTGGGCAGATGAGAATGGCGATCTCGGCCCGGTGTATGGCAAACAGTGGCGCAGCTGGGGCACGGCCAGCGGTCAGGAAATTGACCAGTTAAGCCAGGTGATCGAGCAGCTGAAGCGCGATCCTGACTCACGTCGGATTATCGTTTCTGCCTGGAACGTTGGTGAGCTCAGCGAGATGGCGCTGGCTCCTTGCCATGCGTTCTTCCAGTTCTATGTGGCGGATGGCAAGCTCTCCTGCCAGCTTTATCAGCGCTCGTGCGACATCTTCCTGGGTCTGCCGTTTAACATCGCCAGCTATGCGCTGTTGGTGCATATGGTGGCGCAGCAGTGCGATCTGCAGGTAGGTGACTTCGTCTGGACTGGCGGTGATACACACCTCTACAGCAACCATCTGGAGCAGGCACGCCTGCAGCTGACTCGCGAGCCACGTCCGTTGCCAAAGCTGGTGATCAAACGCAAACCGGCGTCACTGTTTGACTATCAGTTCGACGATTTCGAGATTGAGGGCTACGATCCGCATCCCGCGATCAAAGCGCCTGTCGCCATCTGACCCGCGATAAAAGATAACGCCCTGGCAACTTCGCCGGGGCTTTTTTTTGCCTGCATACCGGTAAATCTGCGGCACCGTTCGCACGCTTCTGCCACTGCCTGTGTGCGGGGTGAAGATTCTCTGCGACATGCTTTCCAGCCTGTCACAACACCTGTTGTTTCGCCTGTTCATCACCCGCACTCTGACGCTATGAAAACAGCACACTTACGCGGTTTTACCCTGCCGGAGCTGCTGCTGGTAATGGTGATTGCCGGCATTCTAAGCCTTGCCGCGCTACACGGCTGGCAGCGCTGGCAACAGCGGCAGCAACTGCGCGACAGCGCTCAGCAATTGCAGGGATTCCTGCTACGACTGCGTGCCCAGGCCAACCGGCAAAATAGCGACCTGGTATTATGGTCACAGCCTGGCGAGCCCTGGTGCATCGGTGCCGGCAACCGCCCCGTTGTGGGGTGTGTTCACGGGAAACGGCTGCATTTCATCGCGCCGCACGCGGGCGTGGCGCTCTATGACATTTGGGGCGAGCCGGGTTTCTATGGCCGCCGCAATGTCGCTAAGGCGGGCAGTATAGAGCTGGGGAACAGCGCCGGACGCATGCGGCTGATTATCTCAGCCAGAGCCCGTATTCGCCTCTGCATGATGAATGAGGAGACGTGCCGTTGAAAATCGCCGGATTCAGCCTGCTGGAGATGCTAATCGCCATGGCAATCAGCGCGGTCGTCATGTTAAGTACCGGAAGTTTTCTGCCGCTGCTGCTGGCGGAGAGTGCTGGCGTACTGCAACAGGCGCAGCTGCGTCAGGAGTTACAGCAGATGATGGCCACGTTGGAAAAGGCGGTGCGGCGTGCCGGTTATTGTCACGGTGAGTGCGGCAATAGTGCGCTGAAAATCAGCGAGAACTGCCTGCTGCTGCGCTGGGATGAGAACAGCAACGGTAAATGGGAACCAGTGGGCCATACGGAGAGTGACTATTACGGCTTTCGCCTGCGCCAGCAGCAGCTTGAGATACAGCGCGGCGTTGACCAGTGTCAGTCAGCGGGCTGGGAACGGCTCTCCGATCCCGCATTCATGACAGTGGAGCAGTTCCGCATCAGCCAGCAGGGTACACAGGTCAGGATCGTGCTGCAGGGACGGGCCGGACGCTGGCTTGAAACGGTGGAGAGCTGGATAGAGGGCGTGAACCTGTGAAGCAGCGAGGCAGCAGTGCGCTGGGCATGGTGCTGATGATTATGGTGATCGGCAGCTTTACGCTGCATGCCAGCCGAAAGATGTCTGAGCAGGGAATGCGACTGCTGGCGGATGAGCAGCAGTTTATTCAGGATTTCTGGCGGGCGCAGTCGGCGCTGCAATGGGGTCTTTCCCTGAGCTGGCCAGCGACGGAGTCAGCCCTGTGTCAGCAGGATGATCGTCAGGGCTGGCGCAGCTGTTTACAGCGAGGTGAAAGGGATGAAGGTCTGCTTAAAGGTGAGGCCAGCGGCAGTGACATGGCGGTATGGCATTGGGTGCGTTTACGCGGCAATCAGATTAGTGCGCTGCCGCACGGCTGGATTGATTACTGTCCGCTCACGTCCCCGGCAACCTGCCAGTAAATGCGGCGGATTCAGTCTGCCGGAAGTGTTGTTTGCTCTGCTGTTAATGGCATTAAGCAGCAGCACGCTGTTGCACTATCATCGCGCACTGGCGCTGGGATTCAGTCAGCAGTGGTATCAGCGCGAGGCATGGCGGGTGGCTGAGCAGCGCCTGGCAGGGCATGACGTTGCCGGGTGGACATCGACGCTGCAACAGCAAAGCGGCCCTTCAGGCTGTACCCTGGAGCGGGCGGATGTGACAGGGCCTTATCAGCGCAGCGCTACTTTGACGCGGCTGCGATGTTAAAGGTCACGGGTCGCCCTTTTGATGGGTTTAAACCGCAATACGCGGTAAAGTGACAGAGCCGCAATACCGCAGTCATGTTCTGAGTTATCACAGGAGTTTTCATGTTTCACGTTTATCACTCAAATCAGCTTGATGTGCTGAAGATTCTGGCGGCGGCGGTGATTAAACATGATCCTCTTGATGATCCTTTCGCCTCAGAAATGGTGCTGGTGCAGAGCCCGGGAATGGCACAATGGCTGCAGATGGAACTGGCGCAAACCTTTGGCATTGCGGCCAATATCGAATTCCCGCTGCCTGCCAGTTTTATCTGGGAGATGTTCGTCCGCGTACTGCCCGATATCCCGGTAGAAAGTGCTTTCAGCAAGGCCAGCATGGGCTGGAAGCTGATGCACCGGCTGCCGGTGATGCTGGAACATGAAGAGTTTGTCTCTTTACGCCACTATCTCCATGACGACGGCGACAAGCGAAAACTGTATCAGCTCAGTTCACGCGTGGCCGATCTGTTCGACCAGTATCTGGTTTATCGTGCCGACTGGCTCAACAGCTGGGAACGCGGCGAAACCATTGACGGACTGGGCGAAGCGCAGCGCTGGCAGGCCGCACTGTGGCGCGATCTGGTAAGTTATACCCGGACGCTGCGCCAGCCCGAATGGCACCGTGCCAACCTCTATTCGCGATTTATCCAGACGCTAGAGCAGGCGAAAACCACGCCGGAAAATCTGCCGAAAAGGGTCTTCATCTGTGGTATCTCTGCGCTGCCGCCAGTCTATCTGCAGGCGTTGCAGGCGCTGGGACGTCACATCGACATCCATCTGCTGTTCACCAATCCCTGCCGCGACTACTGGGGCGACATTCAGGACTATGCGTTTCTGGCGAAACTGCAGAGCCGTCAGCGCCGACGTCATGGTGCCGATGAATCACGCGGACTTTTCCGGGATGCAGAGCAGGCACCGGCGCTGTTTAACGACGCTGGTGAACAGCAGCTCACTAACCCGCTACTTGCCTCATGGGGCAAGCTGGGGCGCGATAACCTGTTTCTGCTCAGTCAGATGGAGTCAAACGATGATATTGATGCCTTTGTGGATGTGGAGCCGGATAACCTGCTGCACTGCATGCAGCACGATCTTCTCAATCTGCAGGATAATGCCGTCATCGGGCTGAATGCGGCGGAACTGGCGCACAGCGATCAGAAGCGCTGTCTGGATCCGGAGGACCGCTCCATTGCGGTTCAGGTCTGCCACAGCGCCCAGCGTGAAGTCGAAGTATTGCAGGATCATCTGCTGGCGATGATGGAGGCCGATCCGACGCTGAAAGCGCGTGACATTATCGTCATGGTGGCCGATATCGACGCCTACGCGCCGTTTATTCAGGCGGTGTTCGCCAACGCACCCGCCGATCGCTACCTGCCGTTTGCGATTTCAGACCGGCGGGCCAGTCAGGCGCATCCGGCCATTGTGGCATTTCTGAATCTGCTGGCACTGCCGGACAGCCGATTTGTCTCAGAGGATGTTCTGGCGCTGCTGGATGTTCCGGCGCTGGCTGCTCACTTCTCTATTGATGAAAGCGGCCTGCGCTTACTCCGGCGCTGGGTCAGCGAATCGGGTGTGCGGTGGGGGCTGGATGATGCCAGCGTAGAAGCGCTGTCACTCCCGATTACCGGCCAGCACACCTGGCGCTTTGGCCTGCAGCGCATGCTGCTGGGTTATGCAATGGAGAGCCACAACGGTGACTGGGAAGGGATTCTGCCTTATGACGAGTCGAGTGGTCTGGTGGGTGAACTGGCGGGACATCTGGCTGAGTTGCTCTCCCGGCTTAATCACTGGCGACAGCTGCTGGCCGAACCCCGTCCGCTGGTCGCCTGGCTGCCACTGTGCCGGGAATTGCTGAACGCCTTTTTCAGCCCCGATGCAGAAACCGAGGCTGCCCTGCTGCTGGTGGAAGAGCAGTGGCAGCAATTGATCGAATATGGGATGGATGCGCGCTTTGAAGAAGCGATTCCGGTGGCGCTGCTGCGCGATGATCTGCGAAGCCGCCTTGATCAGCAGCGCATCAGCCAGCGTTTTCTGGCCGGACAGATTAACTTCTGCACCCTGATGCCGATGCGCTCCATTCCTTTTCAACTGGTCTGTCTGCTTGGCATGAACGACGGCGTCTATCCCCGTACCCTGGCACCATTAGGCTTTGACCTGATGCAGCAGCAGTCCCGCAAAGGTGACCGCAGCCGCCGCGATGATGATCGATACCTCTTCCTGGAGGCGATGATTTCGGCACAGCAGCAGCTTTACATCAGTTATATCGGTCGGGCGATTCAGGATAATACGGAACGCTACCCGTCGGTGCTGGTCACAGAACTGCTGGATTACATTGGACAGAGTTTTTATCTGGAGGGCGACGGTCATCTTGAGCTGGATGAAAGTGCCGAACGGGTGCGGATGCACCTGCAGCACCTGCACAGCCGGATGCCCTTTGCTGCAGAGAACTTCCAACCGGCTGCCAGATTGCAGAGTTTTGCGCGTGAGTGGCTGCCTGCGGCGCAGGGAGCAGGGCAGCCGCAACCCGATTTTGTTCAGCCGCTGGAAGCGCCGTTAATTGATGCGCTGACGCTGGAAGCGTTTCTGCGTTTCTGGCGGCATCCGGTCCGCGCCTGGTTCCACCAGCGGCTCGGCGTGAGTTTCTGGCTGGAGGAGAACGAACTGCCCGACAGCGAGCCGTTTGCGCTCGACAACCTGGAGCGTTACCAGATCAACGCGCAGCTGCTGAATGCCCTGGTCGAAGGCGAGGACACCCAGCGGCTTTATGCGCACCATCGCGCGGCCGGTAATCTGCCTTACGGCGCCTTCGGTGAGCTGTTCTGGCAGGCGCAGCGTGATGAGATGCAGGAAGTGGCTGCTGAAGTGGTCACTCAGCGCAGTGATGGCGAGAGCTGGGAAGTAAACCTGCAGCTGGAGCAGGTCAGCTTAACCGGCTGGCTGACGCAGGTGCAGAGTGACGGATTACTGCGCTGGCGGCCTGGCGTGCTCAACATGAACGACGGACTGTTACTCTGGCTGGAGCATCTGGTCTACTGCGCGCTGGGCGGCACCGGCAGCAGCCGGATATTTGGCCGGCAGCAGAGCCGCTGGTGTTTCCTCGCCGTATCACAGGCTGAGGCGATCGCTGCGCTGAATGAATATGTCAAAGGCTATCTCGCCGGTATGCGCCAGCCGCTGATGCTGCTTAACAAAAGTGGCGGCGCGTGGCTCACCGCCAGCTATGACAAAAAAAGCCAGCAGTTGCTGTCCGATGAAGCGACGCAGCTCAAGGCGCGTAATCGACTGCTGACCGCCTGGCAGGGTAACTATCAGATTGAGGGCGAGGGCGGCGATCCCTATCTGCAGCGTCTTTGCCGTATGCTGGATGAGCCACAACTGCAGCAGATAACTGAGGCGGCACAGCGCTGGTATTTACCGGTGCTGGCTGCACATCAGGATGATGAATAGCAGGTCAGAAGGCATTTTTGCTGACTGGCTTATTACACAGAAATTTTGCTCTGCTTTGAGCCGCCGTGTCAGAGATTGGCGGCTTATCGGGAAAAGAGAGGGGTTTACATGCGGGTACACGCACGCTGGATAGCGGCGCTATTGTTAAGCCTGGTGGCTTGCACAGCACAGGCGCAGACATCATCAGGCTGGCAGCCAGTTAACGACACCATTCGCAAAAGTGAACAGGATCCTCGCCACTATCAGGCGATCCGGCTCGACAACGGGATGACGGTGTTACTGGTTTCCGATCCTGTGGCACCGAAATCGCTGGCGGCGCTGACGCTGCCGATAGGATCGCTGGACGATCCCGATCAGCAGGCGGGACTGGCACACTACCTCGAACATATGGTACTGATGGGCTCAAAGCGCTACCCGCAGCCGGACAACCTGGCCGAATTCCTGAAAAAGCATGGCGGCAGCCATAACGCCAGCACCGCTTCTTACCGCACCGCTTTTTACCTGGAAGTGGAGAATGATTCGCTGGAACCGGCGGTTGATCGCCTGGCGGATGCGGTGGCGGAGCCGCTGCTGGATCCGGTTAACGCCGATCGCGAACGCCACGCCGTGAACGCCGAGCTGACCATGGCGCGCTCGCGCGATGGCCTGCGCATGGCCCAGGTGGGTGCTGAAACCCTGAACCCGGCGCATCCGGCGTCACGTTTCTCGGGCGGCAATCTTGAAACACTGAAAGATAAGCCCGGCAGCAAACTGCATCAGGCGCTGCTGGATTTTTATCACACGCATTACTCCGCCAACCTGATGAAGGCGGTGATCTACAGCAACAAACCGCTGCCAGAGATGGCGTCGATTGCGGCTAAAACCTTTGGCCGGGTGCAAAATCATGACGCCAGCGTGCCGGAGATTACGGTGCCGGTGGTGACGGATGCGCAGCAGGGCGTCATCATTCATTACGTTCCGGCCCAGCCCCGCAAGCAGCTCAAAATTGAATTTCGCATTGCCAATAACAGCGATCGCTTCCGCAGTAAGACCGACACGCTGATTAGCTATTTAATCAGTAACCGCAGCAAAAATACCCTGACCGACTGGCTGCAAAAGCAGGGGCTGGCCGACGGGGTGAATGCGGGCGCTGACCCGATGACGGAGCGTAACAGCGGCGTATTTGCGATTACCGCGTCACTCACTGATAAAGGCCTGGCGCAGCGTAACGAAGTGGTGGCGGCCATATTCAGCTACATCAATCTGCTGCGTCAGCAGGCCGATGATAAGCGCTATTTCGATGAAGTTTCACATGTGCTGGCGCTCGACTTCCGTTACCCCTCCATCACCCGCGATATGGATTACATCGAATGGCTGGTTGACACCATGCTACGCGTGCCGGTTGAACATACGCTGGATGCGCCTTATCTGGCGGATCAGTACGATGCCGCTGCGATCAAGGCCCGGCTGGACGAGATGACCCCGCAGCACGCGCGCATCTGGTATATCAGCCCGCAGGAGCCGCATAACAAAACCGCCTATTTTGTGGATGCGCCTTATCAGGTTGAGAAGATCACGCCACAAACCTTTGCCGACTGGCAGCAGCGCGCCAGCCAGATCACGCTGGTGATGCCCGTGCTGAACCCCTATATCCCGGACGACTTCACCCTGTTGCCGTCGGACGGAAAAACGTATCAGCACCCGGTGAAGCTGGATAACTATGATGGTATGCGCATTTACTGGATGCCCAGTCGTTATTACGCCAGCGAGCCTAAAGCGGCGATAACCCTGGCGTTACGCAATAAAAACGCCATCAGCGACGCCCGTCAGCAGGTGCTGTTTGGCCTGAATGACTACCTCTCCAGCCTGGCACTGGACGAGCTTAACTCGCAGGCCTCGGTGGGCGGCATCAGCTTCTCAACCGGTGAAGATCAGGGGCTGGTGTTCAGCGCCAACGGCTTCACGCAGCGCCTGCCGACGCTGCTGAAGAAACTGGTAGAGGGCTATGCCACCTTCCAGCCGACAGAACAACAGCTGGAGCAGGCCAAATCCTGGTATCTGGAGCGGCTGGAGGCGGCGGAAAAAGGCAAAGCGTTTGAGCAGGCGATTCAGCCGATGCAACTGCTGTCGCAGCTGCCTTATACCCAGCGCGAGACCCGCCGCAAGCTGGTCAGCACAATCTCACTTAAGGATGTGACGACCTATCGCGATACGCTGTTCCGCGATGCGACGCCAGAGATGCTGGTGGTGGGTAATCTCAGTGCTGACAGCGTAACGCAGCTGGGACATGAGCTTAAGCAACAGATGCAGAGTAATGCGACCCGCGACTGGCACAGCCAGTATGTGACCATTAAAAAACCGCTGAAAGCCAACCTGCAACAGCAGGGTAGCAGCACCGACTCCGCTCTTGCCGCTCTCTATGTTCCACTGGGATATGGTGAATATCAGAGCATGGCGCACAGCTCGATGCTGAGCCAGATCGTTCAGCCGTGGTTCTACAATCAGCTGCGTACTAAAGAGCAGCTCGGCTATGCGGTCTTTGCCTTCCAGATGCCGGTGGGCCGACAATGGGGTGTCGGCTTCCTGCTGCAAAGTAATAGCAAACAACCGGACTGGCTGTTGCAGCGTTATAAGGCCTTCTATCCACAGGCAGAAAAACGATTACGCAGCATGAGTAAGGCAGATTTTGCCCAGTACCAGCAGGCGATGATCAACGATTTGCAGCAGCGTCCTCAGACGCTCTTTGAGGAAGCGGATCGTTTTAGCCGCGACTTTGATCGGCAGAATGATCACTTTAATACCCGGCAAAAAGTGATCGAGCAGGTTCAGCTGTTAACCCCGGCCAGCCTGGCAGACTTTTTCCGGCAGGCCGTGATTGAACACAAGGGCATGGTAATGACCTCACAGATTGCCGGCACCGGCACTGGCAAAACTGAATTTGCCCGCCAGCCTGGCTGGAAAACCTGGAATGAAGTGGCGCAACTGCAGCAGTCGCTGCCGGTAAAGAGTGAGACCCAATGACGCAGTTACCGCCCGTCTCGCTGAATCCTTTAACGCTGCCGCTCAGAGGCGAGCGGCTGATTGAGGCGTCAGCGGGCACCGGAAAAACCTTTACCATTGGTCTGCTCTATCTGCGCCTGCTGCTGGGGCTGGGCGGAGAAAACGCCTACAACCGCCCGCTTTCGGTAGAAGAGATTTTAGTGGTGACCTTCACCGAGGCCGCCACTGCGGAGCTGCGCGGACGCATCCGCGAGAATATTCATCAGCTGCGTCTGGCCTGTATCCGTGGCAAAAGCAGCAACCCGATGCACCAGTTACTGCTGGAGCAGATGCCTGATTTGAGTCAGGCTGCCGCGCAGCTGCTGGCTGCTGAACGGCAGATGGATGAAGCCGCGATCTTCACCATTCACGGCTTCTGTCAGCGGATGCTCAATCTCAACGCCTTTGAATCGGGCATGCTGTTTGAGCAGGAGTTAATTGAAGATGAGCAGGCGCTGCTGAAACAGTCGACTGCCGACTTCTGGCGTCGTCAGTGCTATCCACTGAGTCTGGATGTCGCGCGGATCATTGCCGCGGAGTGGAGTGGGCCCGACAGCCTGCTGACCACGCTGCGCCCCTGGCTTCAGGGAGAATCACCCAGCCTGAAACGTCCGCCCGCAGCCGATGAGACGCTGGCATCACGCCACGCCCGTAACCTGGCGCGCATTGAGGCTATCAAGCAGCAGTGGCAGGCGCTTAGCGCCGATGTTGAAGGCATGATCAGTGCTTCTGGCGTGGATAAGCGCAGCTACAGCAGTAAACATCTGCCCAACTGGGTCGCAAAAGTCACGCAGTGGGCCAGCAGTGAGACGCTGGATTATCAGCTGCCGAAAGAGCTGGAGCGCTTTGGGCAGCAGGTGCTGGACGAGAAAACCAAAAAAGGCGACGCCCCGCGACACTCGCTGTTTGAGGCGATCGATCAGTTTCTGGCAGAACCCTTGTCGCTGCGCGATGTGATTATCGCGCAGGCGCTGACCGATGTGCGTGCCACGGTACAGCGTGAAAAGCGGTTACGCGCGCTGTTAGGCTTTGATGATCTGCTCAGTAAACTGGATGAGGCGTTGCAGCAGCCCGGCGGCGTGTTGCTGGCAGAAACCATCCGGGCGCGTTTCCCGGTGGCCCTGATTGATGAATTCCAGGATACCGATCCACAGCAGTATCGCATTTTCCGCACGCTCTATATTAATCAGCCGGAGCAGGCGCTGTTTCTGATTGGCGATCCCAAGCAGGCGATCTATGCGTTTCGCGGCGCGGATATTTTTACCTATCTGCGGGCCAGAAGCGAAGTCAGTGCTCACTACACACTGGATACTAACTGGCGTTCTTCGCCTGAGATGGTCGGGAGCGTCAACCGCCTCTTCTCTCAGCTCGATTCACCTTTCCTCTTCTCGGCGATTCCCTTCCAGCCGGTTAAGCCTGCTGCGCCCAATGCGTCACTGAAGCTGATTTTTGACCAGCAGCAACAACCGGCATTACGTTTCTGGCTGCAGCCTGGCGAGGGGGTCGGCAACAGCGACTACCAGCAGTTTATGGCGCAGCAGTGTGCCGCCGATATCAGCCGCTGGCTGGTGGCAGGACAGCAGGGACGAGCCTGGCTGGGTAAAGGTGAGGCGCTGCAGCCAGTGCGGGCTTCCGATATCACTGTGCTGGTGCGCAGTCGCAATGAGGCCGGTTTAATCCGCGACGCGCTTAACGCGCTGTCGATTCCGTCGGTCTATCTCTCCAGCCGGGACAGCGTCTACACCACGCCGGAAGCGCGCGAATTACTTTGGTTGCTGCAGGCGATACAGGCACCGGAACAGGAACGGCTGCTGCGTAGCGCGCTGGCGACGTCGATTTTTGCCATCGATGCGGCGACGCTGGACGCGCTGACACAGAATGAGCGCGAGTGGGATGCGCTGGTGGAGCAGTTTGCCGTCTGGCAGCAACTGTGGCATCAGCGCGGCGTGTTACCGATGCTGCGTGATGTGATGATCAAGCGGCAACTGGCGGAGAATATGCTGGCCTCGGAGAACGGTGAACGTCGCCTGACTGACCTGATGCATCTGGGTGAATTATTGCAGGAAGCCTCGGTGCAGCTGGAGAGTCCGCACGCGCAGGTGCGCTTCCTGGCGCAGCAGATTGCCCGGCCAAACAGCCAGGCCTCCAGCCAGCAGCTGCGTCTGGAAAGCGACCGCCATCTGGTGCAGATCATCACCATCCATAAATCAAAAGGGCTGCAGTATCCGCTGGTCTGGCTGCCGTTTGCCGCCGGGTTCCGCGAGGCGGCCAGCGCGCTCTATCACGATCGCGACAACTTCACGGCGCTGCTGGATGTGCAGGGTGATGCGCAGAGCCTGGCGCTGGCCGAAGAGGAGCGTCTGGCAGAGGATCTGCGTCTGCTCTACGTGGCGCTGACCCGTTCCGTTTATCACTGCAGCGTTGGCATTGCACCGCTGATCAAAGGCACCCGTAAAAAAGAGGGCGAAAGCGATCTCCACAAGAGCGCACTGGGCTACCTGGTGCAGCAGGGGCAGGCGGTCGATGCGCAGCAGCTCAGCCAGCGACTCAATGCTTTAACCGGTGAAGGGATTGCGCTGGTCGAAGAAGATCTGCTGCCGGGCGAAATGTGGCGGGACGCTGAGCAGGGTGATGAGGCGCTAAGCAGCCGCGACGTGACCCGCACCCTGGCGGATGTCTGGCGAGTAACGAGCTACTCCGGGCTGCAACAGCATCACAGCTCGCCACTGCTTGACGCACTCCCTAACTTCGATATCGATGCAGCGGGCGAAGAAGAAAATGGTGAAGAAGCGGCATTGACGCCGCATCACTTTCCTCGTGGTGCGGCACCCGGTACCTTCCTGCACGGTCTGTTTGAGTCGATCGACTTTACCGAACCGCCGGATCGCATCTGGCTGGAAGATCAGCTGCAGCACAATGGTTACCCGCTGAGCTGGTTACCGGTCATTGAACAGTGGATTGATCGGGTGTTACATACCCCGCTCAAGGCGGAGGGGCTAACGCTATCGGCAATCAAAAGCAGCGAACGGCTCATCGAGATGGAGTTTTATCTGCCGATCAACAATCTGCTGACGGCGGCGGATCTTGACGATCTGCTGCGTCGTCACGATACACTCTCTCAGCAGGCCGCTCCGCTGGATTTCCGCCAGGTGCGCGGCATGCTGAAGGGCTTTATCGATCTGGTCTTCCGCTGGCAGGGAAAATATTATCTGCTGGATTACAAATCGAACTGGCTGGGGGAAAGTCACGCCGCTTATACGCCCGAGGCGATGGCGCAGGCGATGATTGGCCACCGCTACGATCTGCAGTATCAGCTCTATACGCTGGCGCTGCATCGCTATCTGCAGCATCGCCTGCCGGACTACGACTATCAGCACCATTTTGGTGGGGTGTTTTATCTGTTTTTACGTGGGATGGATGGCAGCTCGCCGGACAACGGCATTTTTGCCACCCGACCTTCCGAAGGTTTTGTGGAAGAGATTGATGCGCTGTTTGGTGAAACCGGGGAGATGCTATGAGTGACATGCTGAGCCTGCTGCTGCAGGCGGTTGAGAAGCGTCTCCTGCGGCCGCTGGATATTCAGTTTGCCCGTCTGGTGGCGACAGAATCACAACCTGCGCTGCTACTTGCCGCTGCCTGCGTCAGCGCGGAGGCCGGTGAAGGTCACGTCTGTCTGCCGCTGAGCAACCTCTGTGAAGACAGTCTGTTTGCCGGGCGTCAGCCTGCGCTGGCCCAGGCCATCTGGCAGGCAGCGGGCAAGCCGGATGACTGGTCATCACACCTGGCAGACTGGTCGGCGGTCAGTGATGGCAGTCGGGTGACGCCGCTGGTGCTGAGCAACCAGCGTTTGTATCTGCATCGGCTATGGCACAGTGAAGGCCGGGTCGCCGACTTTTTTGCTGCGCAGGACGTGAAAACCGCGTTTGATATGCGTGCCGCAGGTGACGTGCTGAACAGTCTGTTTGGTGACCAGCCGGAGAACTGGCAGAAAATTGCTGCGGCCGTGGCGCTGACCCGCAAGACGGCGGTCATTTCCGGCGGGCCGGGTACCGGTAAAACCACCACCGTGGCGAAACTCCTCGCCGCCCTGATTCGCCTGAATCCCGGCGCACTGCGGATTCAGCTGGCAGCACCGACAGGCAAAGCCGCTGCGCGACTGACCGAGTCGCTGGGCAGGGCGCTGCAGGATCTGGCGGTCAGCGACGAAGAGCGGCGGCGTTTTCCCGCCGAAGCCACCACGCTGCATCGCCTGCTGGGCGCGCAGCCCGATACCCAGCGGTTACGCTACCATGCCGGTAACCCACTGCATCTTGATGTGCTGGTAGTGGATGAAGCGTCGATGGTCGATCTCTCGATGATGGCAAAACTGATCGCCGCGCTGCCTGCCCATGCCCGCGTGGTGTTTCTGGGCGACCGCGATCAGCTCGCCTCCGTTGAAGCCGGTGCGGTGCTGGGCGATATCTGCCGCTGCACGGAAAGCGGCTACAGCCTGGCGCGGGCCGAACAGCTCGCCCTGCTGACCGGCTGTACGCTGCAGGGCAGTGACGATGGACAGGCACCGGTCGTGCGCGACAGCATCTGCCTGCTGCAAAAAAGTTATCGTTTTGACGCCTCATCCGGCATCGGCCAGCTGGCAAAAGCGATCAACCTTGGTGATGCAGAGCAGGTCAGGGCGGTATTTGCTGCGGCCCATGACGATGTCAGTTATCAGACGCTGAACAGCGCGGAAGCGTATCAGGTGATGCTGGATGAGGTCGCACAAGGCTATCAGCCCTTCCTGCAGCTTATCCGACAGCAGGCGGATCCTGCTGATGTGATTGCCGCCTTTGGCCGTTATCAGCTGCTGTGTGCGTTACGTGACGGGCCTTTTGGCGTGCAGGGCCTGAACCAGCGCATTGAGCAGCGGCTGATGCAGCTGCAGCGCATCCGGCGTCCTGGTATCGGCAGCCGCTGGTATGCCGGGCGTCCGGTGATGATCACCCGCAATGACAGTGCGCTCGGCCTGTTTAACGGTGATATCGGCATTACGCTGCGGGATGAAGAGGGTAACCTGAAGGTCTTTTTCCCGCTGCCGGATGGGTCAATCAAGGCGATCCAGCCGAGCCGGTTACCTTCACATGAAACGGCCTGGGTGATGACGGTGCATAAATCGCAGGGGTCGGAGTTTGACCACACTGCGCTGGTGATGCCGACGCAGTTTCTGCCGGTGCTGACCCGTGAACTGGTCTATACCGCGATTACCCGCGCACGTAGGCAACTGACCATTTACAGCGAACCGGGTGTGTTTCAGCGTGCCGTGCAGCTGCAAACACAGCGACGCAGCGGTCTGGTGGAACGGCTGGGTGAATCCGGCTGAGAAGAGAAGGGACAGACCACAGTGCGGGCTGTCCCTTTCAGCGTGAATCAGGTGAGGTCGGCCATCAGCACCTTGGAACGGCGCTGATAGTTGTACATCTCTTTTTTACTCTCGGGCAGTGATTCGATATCAACCGGCGTAAAACCGCGCTCCTGGAACCAGTGGATACTGCGCGTGGTTAACACAAACAGCTTTTGCAGTCCCATCTGCTTCGCCTGCAATGCCACGCGCTGCAGCAGCATTTCTCCGCGTGAGGAGCTGCGATAGTCAGGATGAACCGCCACACAGGCCATCTCGCCAATCTTCTCATCCATAAACGGATAGAGGGCGGCACAGGCGATGGTCAGATTGTCGCGCTGAATAATCGTGAACTTATCGATCTCCATCTCCAGCTGCTCGCGTGAGCGACGCACCAGAATGCCCTGCTGCTCCAGCGGACGGATCAGTTCGAGGATACCGCCGATGTCGTTGATGTTGGCGCGACGGATCTGTTCTGCCGACTCCATCACGATCTGCGTACCGATACCGTCGCGTGAGAAGAGCTCCTGCAACAGCGCGCCATCTTCCTGATAGCTGATGAGATGGCTGCGGCGGACTCCGCTGCGGCAGGCTTTCACCGCGCCACGCAGGAAGCGGACCGTACCAGAAAGATAATCACCTTCCTTTTCAATCTCGTCGATGCGGGCCTGTGCATCGTTCGGGAACAGCTCGGAGATGATTTCACCGTCGCTGTTCAGCACGCCCTGCTCGGAGCAGAAGCCGATCATTTTTTCCGCTTTGAGCTTAATTGCCAGCTGGGTAGCCACTTCTTCTGAAGTCAGATTAAAGCTCTCGCCGGTCACAGAGACCGCAACCGGACCCATCAGCACGATGGCATCGTTATCCAGCTGGCGATGAATCGCCTCTTCATCAATACGACGGATACGCCCGCTGTGGCAATAATCCACGCCATCATCCACGCCCAGCGGCTGTGAAATAATGAAGTTGCCGCTGACCACATTGATATGCGCGCCCTGCAGCGGGGTATTGTTAAGACTCATTGAAAGGCGGGCAGTGATATCTAACTGCAACCGACCCGCAGCCTGCTTCACTAACTCCAGCGATTGCGCATCAGTCACCCGGGTAAATTTATGATAAACCGGTTCCAGTTGCTGCTGAGCCAGGCTGGCGTCTATCTGTGGCCGTGCGCCATAAACCACCACCAGACGGATGCCCAGGCTGTGCAGCAGGCCGATGTCGTTAACGATGCCAGAGAAGTTCTCATGCTCAATCGCCTCGCCACCCAGCATGATGACAAAGGTTTTACCCCGGTGGGCATTGATATAGGGAACGGTATGGCGAAAACCCTGAACCAGTTCGGTACTACGTTCCTTCACGGCCAACCCTCAGTGAATGTTTATTCGTATTTTCTGTATTTTTATGCTTTTACGTCCGATTTTGCAAGTCTTAATCCTGACGAAAATTTACGTTTTTATGGGTGTCAAAGCCGCTAACAGCCTGCATTATTTAGGGTTTCCGGGGTGACATCATCCTGCGGATTGGATAAAGTTTTCGCCGCCATTTGATTAACTGGCGCTTTTTTAGACATAACACAGCAGCTGGAGCGGCATGTCAGACGGTAATTCCCATTTTTCACGCAGACGTTTTTTACAGGGGACAGGCGCCTTACTGCTGTTGAGCGTCAGCCGCACAGGCCTGGCGGCAAAAAACCACATTGTGGCGGTGCGTATCTGGCCCTCATCCACCTATTCGCGTATGACGCTGGAGTCCAGTGTCGCGCTGAAATACAAGCAGTTTGCGCTGAGCAATCCCGAACGTCTCGTCATAGATATTCAGGGCCTGCATCTTAATTCGGCCCTGAAAGGGGTGGATAAGCAGGTTCGGGTCGACGATCCCTTTATCAAAAATGCCCGGGTCGGCCAGTTCGACAGCAACACGGTGCGCATTGTTCTGGAGCTGAAGCGCAACGTCGCACCGAAGATCTTTAATCTGGCACCGGTCGCCGGGATCAATCACCGGCTGGTGGTCGATCTCTATCCGACCCAGAACCATGTTGAAGACGATCCGCTGCTGGCTCTGCTGAAAGATTATAATCAGGGCGATCTGGACAAGGATGAAGGGGTGCAGGCGCCGTTACCCGGCAAAGCGGGACGCGATCGTCCGATTATCATCATGATCGATCCCGGTCACGGTGGAGAAGATCCTGGCGCGCACGGCAAATATAAGACCCGCGAGAAAGATATTGTGCTGAAGATCGGACGGCGGCTCAAAGCGCTGATCGATAAAGAGCCCCACATGAAAGCCTATATGACGCGCAATGAAGATGTCTTTATTCCGCTGCGCGTCCGGGTCGCTAAAGCCCGTAAACAGCGTGCCGATCTCTTTGTGTCTATTCATGCTGATGCGTTTACCAGTCGCGCGGCGCGCGGCTCTTCAGTGTTTGCCTTATCCACCAGCGGTGCCACTTCAGCCGCCGCCCGTTTCCTGGCGCAGACCCAGAACGAATCAGACCTGATTGGCGGCGTCAGCAAAAGCGGCGACCGCTATCTTGATCACACCATGTTCGACATGGTGCAGCGGCAGACGATTCATGACAGCCTGAAGTTTGGTAAAGAGGTGCTGCATCGCATGGGGCGCATCAACCATCTGCACAAACGCACCGTGGATCAGGCTGGCTTTGCGGTGCTGAAAGCCCCGGATATCCCGTCAATCCTGGTAGAGACCGCGTTTATCAGTAATGTGGAAGAGGAGCGTAAGCTGCGAACCACCCGCTATCAGCGTCAGGTTGCAGAGGCGATTCTGAACGGTATCAAAGCGTATGTAGAGAGTGGGGCGGCACTGGCCCATCGGTAAAGGTGTGCGGGTAGTCACGGCTATCCGCGCATTTATCTGCGGGAGAGAGGCTTAAGAGGAATTTATGAACGACAGAAACAAAAAAACACCCTTTCAGGTGTTTAAATGATTGGTTGCGGGGGCCGGATTTGAACCGACGACCTTCGGGTTATGAGCCCGACGAGCTACCAGGCTGCTCCACCCCGCGTCCGTATCATACTTATTTCACATTGTGACTTCTGTAAAACGACTGCAGAAGTATTGGTTGCGGGGGCCGGATTTGAACCGACGACCTTCGGGTTATGAGCCCGACGAGCTACCAGGCTGCTCCACCCCGCGTCCGTATTGCTTCTGTTACTTTTACTTCTCACACTGTGACTTCTGTAAAACTGCTGCAGAAGTATTGGTTGCGGGGGCCGGATTTGAACCGACGACCTTCGGGTTATGAGCCCGACGAGCTACCAGGCTGCTCCACCCCGCGTCCGTGGAAGCGCACTATACTCTCCGCGCTAATTCATGCAACCCCTTTTTAAAGATAAAAGCCAAATTAACAGCCAGTTGCTGAAGGATTCAACCATCTGGCTAATTATTGAACTGATATGCGCCAGGTCAAAGCGGATGCATTTCATTCTGTCGGGGGCTTTGCTATCGTCGCGGGGCGAACAGTTATAAAAAGAGAAGATAATGAAATCACATTGGGTGAAGTATGCACTCACTGGCGCGTTAATCACGCTGCTGGCGGCCTGTAGCTCTAAACCGACCGATCGCGGTCAGCAATATAAAGATGGCAAACTGGAACAGCCGCTGGCGCTGGTGAATCAGCCCAATGCTAAAGGTGCACCGGTTAATGGCAAAGACTTTGGCGATCAGGTGCGCCAGATTCAGTCCGCCTCATCCGCTCTTTATAGTCGTCAGAACGGCACCTACAGCGCAATTGAAAGCTGGCTGATGGCGGGTGCCGATACCCGGCAGCTTCGCCAGTATGGCCTGAACGCCTGGCAGATGGAGGGCACGGATAACTACGGTAACGTGCAGTTCACCGGATACTACACGCCGGTCGTGGAAGCGCGCTACACCCGTCAGGGCGAATTCCAGTATCCGATCTACCGTATGCCGCCGCGCAAACGCGGAGAGAAATTACCGAGCCGCGCCTCTATCTATAGTGGCGGACTTGATGACCGCTACGTCATTGCCTACAGCAACTCGCTGATTGATAACTTCATGATGGATGTGCAGGGCAGTGGTTACGTCGACTTTGGCGATGGCCGCCCGATGACCTTCTTTGGTTACGCCGGTAAAAATGGCTGGGGCTACCACAGTATCGGTAAAGAGCTGATCGATCGCGGCGAAGTGAAACGCGAAGATATGTCGATGCAGGCGATTCGCCAGTGGGCGCAGGAGCACTCACCGCAGGAAGTGCGTGCGCTGCTGGAAACCAACCCGTCATTCGTCTTCTTTAAGGCTGAGCCGTTTACGCCTGTGCGCGGTGCCAGCGCCGTTCCGCTGGTAGCGAAAGCCTCGGTGGCTTCTGACCGCTCAATTATTCCGGCGGGCACGGTGCTGCTGGCAGAAGTGCCGCAGTTGAATGAGAAGGGCAAATTCAACGGCAAATATGAGATGCGCCTGATGGTGGCGCTCGATGTGGGTGGCGCGATTAAGGGACAACACTTTGATATCTATCAGGGTATTGGCCCGGATGCCGCGCATCTGGCGGGCTTCTATAATCACTACGGCCGCGTCTGGGTGATCAAAGCTGCACCGGGGGCCGGACAGCCGCTGTTCTCCAGCCCGCAAAACGGTAATAATGGTTCACTGCTTCTCGGCTCTAACTAATGTCTTCTCTGCGGGCCTCCGGGCCCGCACGACGTAACAGGTTCAACTATGAAAGTGTTAAATGACGCCTGGCATCAGCGCTTTGGCGGCACGGCGCGTCTCTATGGCCAGGATGCACTGCAACGTTTTGCTGACGCGCACTTCTGCGTCATCGGTATCGGCGGCGTGGGTTCCTGGGCGGCGGAAGCGCTGGTGCGCACCGGCATTGGTAAAATCACCCTGATAGATATGGATGACGTCTGTATTACCAATACTAACCGACAGCTTCATGCGCTGCAGGGCAACGTCGGCAAAGCCAAAACGGAGGTGATGGCGGAGCGGCTACGGGCAATCAATCCGGACTGCGACGTGATCTGCATTGATGATTTTATTACGCCCGAGAACACCGCCGAACTGATGGCCGCCGGTTTCGATTATGTGATCGACGCGATCGACAGCGTACGCCCTAAAGCGGCGCTGATCGCCTGGTGTCGCCGGAATAAGATCCCGCTGATCACCACCGGTGGCGCGGGTGGGCAGATTGATCCGACCCAGATCCAGGTCGCCGATCTGGCGAAAACCATTCAGGATCCGCTGGCGGCGAAGCTGCGCGAACGACTGAAAAGCCTGGGCGTGGTGAAAAGCAGTAAGGGCAAACTTGGCATCGACTGCGTTTTTTCTACCGAAGCGCTGGTCTATCCGCAGGCGGATGGCAGCGTCTGCGCTTCACGCAGCACGGCAGAGGGTCCGAAAAGAATGGATTGCACATCCGGCTTTGGCGCGGCCACCATGGTGACCGCGACGTTCGGCTTTGTGGCTGTTTCGCATGCGCTGAAGAAGTTTCTGGCACGCGCCGCGCGTCAGGATGCGGTCAGCGCCTGACGCGCGGCGTGCTCAACTGCGGTGGCCAGCGCCTGCAGGCCGCTGCTGCGTGAGGCGCTGAGCTGGGCACGCAGCCCCAGCTCATCAAACAGGGTTAAGGGATCGGTGGCCAGTAATTGCTGCGGCGTCTGGCCCTCAACGGCGGTCAGCAGCACGGCCAGCAGGCCGCGCACGATCCGTCCTTCACTGTCACCATAGAAGTGCAGTGAGCCATCCTCACACAGCTGGCTGCCCAGCCAGACCCGGTTTTCACACCCGCTCAGTTCAATTTCCGCTATTTTCAGTTCCTCCGGCAAGGCAGGTAACTGGCGGCTCAGCTGGATCAGCTGACGATAACGATCTTCCCACTGATGAAAGCGGCCAAAGCTCTCTTTCAAACTGGCAACGGTAATCTGTTCGCCAAACGGGTGTGGCGCTAACCGCGATGAACGCATAATCAAAACTCCGATAATAGCGCGATGGCGCTCTTTATGGCGCGCACCAGCGCATCAACATCCTGCAGATTATTATAGGGTGCAAAAGAGGCACGCAGCGTGCCACTGACGCCCAGCGCCGCCAGCAAGGGCTGCGCGCAATGCTGACCGGCGCGCAGTGCGATTCCCTGCTCGGCCAGCAGCGTTACCAGGTCACTGTGATGCAGACCTGAGAATTCAAAGGCCAGCAGGCTGGCATTGCCACAGCGGAAGCTGCGAAAGCCGGGCAGTTCTGCCAGCTGCTCTTCCGCCAGCGAGGCAAGCTGCTGACTCCAGCGCTCGGCTTCGGGCAGATCGTACTGCGCCAGCCAGCTCAGTGCCGCACTCAATCCCACCACGCCAGCCACATTCGGGGTGCCAGCCTCAAAACGCCACGGTACCGGCTGCGGCGTGAAACCATTGAAGTCGACATCCGTGATCATCTTACCGCCGCCCTGCCAGGGCGCCATCGCTTCCAGCAGTTCCGCTTTGCCATATAACGCGCCAATGCCCATCGGGCCGTAAATTTTATGGCCGGAAAAAGCGTAAAAGTCGATATCCAGCGCCTGTACGTCAGGCGGGCAGTGCACCACACCCTGCGCGCCATCGACCATCACTTTCGCGTCCACGGCATGTGCCAGTGAAATCGCCTGAGAGAGATCGGGGCATCCCCCGGTGACGTTCGACATCTGACCCACAGCCAGCAGGCGGGTGCGGCTGTTAAGCAGAGCGGGTAACAGGCTGATATCGGGCAGACGATCTGGCCCTAACGGCCATTTTACGACGCGGGCACCGCACGCCTGCGCAGCCATTAGCCAGGGAACCAGGTTGGCGTGGTGCTCAGCCTCACTCACCACGATCTCATCACCGGGCTGCAGGCGCGGACGCAGCCAGCTGTTCGCCACCAGGTTTATCGCTTCGGTGGTGCCACGCGTCCAGACAATCTCTCGATCGTCCGCGGCGTTAACCCATCGGGCAACCTGATTGCGCGCCTGCTCATAGCGCTGGGTTAAGGCCTGCGCCGCAGCAAACTGGCTGCGATGAACCGTACCCGCGCTGAGGCTGTAAAACTGCTGCGTGCTGTCAATCACGGCCTGCGGTTTCAGCGTGGTCGCGGCGCTGTCGAGGTAGACGCCGGCGTCGGCGAGTGCGGGAAACTGCTGGCGGAATGCGGTGGGATTAAATGCGGTCATGCCGGGTCCATGATAAGAAAAATTAGGACCACACTGAAAGAATGGTCTGCGTCTGGCAAAGCTGGAAAAGCGCGTTATGCTGAACATTGCAAGGTTTGAACCAAACCCGCATAACGATCGGACGTTTAATAGTCGATCTCACTTATCGGCTGCCTCTGGTTAGCGTAACGCGGGTGGTTTGATGCAATCAATCTACAAGGAGATAGCAGATGAAAAAACTTACCGCAGTCCTGGCCGTGTGTACTCTGGCTTTTACCCTGAGTGCCTGTTCAAGCAATTATGTCATGCATACCAACGATGGTCGCACCATCGTGGCTGCCGGCAAGCCTAAAGTTGATAACGATACCGGCATGATCAGCTATAAAGATGCGAATGGCAACGAGCAGCAAATCAACCGCTCTGATGTCAAAGAGATGGTCGAGTCAAAGTAAGCAGCAAAAAAAAAGCACCGCAATTTGCGGTGCTATTTAAAAATCACTATGGACAGACAGGGTAAATCTACAGGAATTAAGAGTTCGATCCGCAATCGTCGGATCAAAAATTGCAAACACAACATCACGACCACAAGCCAAAAGCTTTCAGAAAATCTGCGAACTCACTCACAAATCTAAAAACTTTTCGTTCCGGCTCAGGAAGTGCGGCAACTATAGGTATTTGCTGGAGGTTCCTCAACGGACAAATTATAATGTCTCGGATTAAAAATTCTAATACGTAAACGCTTTGTATAAGTCTGCGTATTTTTCGCCGATCCGGATACGGAAAACCATGTCGAAACGCCTTCCTCCTCTTAACGCACTGCGAGTTTTTGATGCCGCTGCGCGACATTTAAGCTTTACCAAAGCCGCTGAAGAGCTGTTTGTCACCCAGGCTGCCGTAAGCCATCAGATTAAATCTCTGGAAGATTTTCTGGGGTTAAAGCTGTTTCGCCGGAGGAATCGTTCGCTGTTACTGACCGAAGAAGGGCAAAGCTACTATCTCGACATCAAAGAGATTTTCTCGGCAATTAACGAAGCGACCCGCAAACTGCAGGCGCGCAGTGCCAAGGGGGCGCTGACCGTCAGTTTACTGCCGAGCTTCGCTATTCAGTGGCTGGTTCCCCGCCTCTCCAGCTTTAATATGGCTTATCCGGGAATCGACGTGCGTATCCAGGCCGTTGACCGCGATGAAGAGAAACTGGCCGACGATGTCGACGTGGCAATTTTCTACGGACGCGGCAACTGGCCCGGCCTGCGGGTTGAAAAACTCTATGCCGAATATCTGCTGCCGGTCTGTTCACCATCACTGATGACCGGCGATAATCCGCTGAAAACGCCAGTTGACCTGTCACGCTTTACCCTGCTGCATGACGCCTCCCGCCGTGACTGGCAATCGTATATCCGCCAGCTGGGTTTACAGCATATCAACGTGCAGCAGGGACCGATCTTCAGCCACAGCGCCATGGTGTTGCAGGCGGCGATTCATGGTCAGGGCGTAGCGCTGGCCAACAACGTCATGGCGCAGAGCGAAATAGAGGCTGGGCGATTAATCTGCCCGTTTAATGATGTATTAGTCAGTAAAAACGCTTTTTATCTGGTTTGTCATGACAGTCAGGCAGAACTGGGTAAAATAGCCGCCTTCCGACAGTGGATCCTGGAAAAAGCTGCAACCGAACAAGAAAAATTCCGCTTTCGCTATCAACAATAACGTCTTGATTTATTTGCATTACGATGCAAAAACATCCTGAGGATAGGTTAATGTCCAGTCGTGCCATGTTTGTTTTTGCGGCTATCAGCGGATTTCTGCTGGTGGCTTTTGGCGCATTTGGTGCCCACGTTTTAAGTCAGTCGCTGGGCGCGGCTGAAATGGCCTGGATTCATACCGGGCTGGAATATCAGGCTTATCACACGTTAGCGGTGATGGGACTGGGTGCAGCGATGTTACGCCGCGCCAATATCTGGTTTTACTGGAGCAGTGCGCTTATGGCGCTCGGCACCGTGCTGTTCAGTGGCAGCCTCTATTGTCTGGCGCTGTCACATCTGAAGTTTTGGGTTTTTATCACACCGGTTGGCGGGGTCTGTTTCCTCGCCGGTTGGGTATTGATGTTGATTGGCGCGCTGCGTCTTAAACGAAAGGCAGAACGCCATGAATAAAGTTTTACTCTATTGTCGTCCCGGTTTTGAAAAAGAGTGTGCGGCAGAAATCAGCGCCAAAGCGGCTGAACGTGAAATCTACGGCTTTCCGCGGGTTAAAGATGACTCCGGCTATGTGCTGTTTGAGTGCTACCAGTTTGAAGATGCTGAGCGTCTGGCGCGTGAGTTACCGTTTGACGATCTCATCTTTGCCCGCCAGATGCTGGTTGTCGGTGAAATGCTGCGTGACCTGCCGCAGGAAGATCGCATTACTCCGATTGTTGGCATGCTGACCGGCGTGGTGGAGAAGGGCGGCGAACTGCGTGTTGAAGTGCCTGACACTAACGAAGCCAAAGAGCTGACCAAATTCTGCCGTAAGTTCACCGTGCCGCTGCGTTCAGCACTGCGTGAAAGCAAGATTCTGCTGAACTATGAAAGTCCGAAACGCCCGGTTGTACATGTATTTTTCATCGCGCCAGGTACCTGTTACGTCGGCTATTCCATCCGGGAGAACAGCTCGCCGTTTTACATGGGTATTCCACGGCTTAAGTTCCCCTCTGATGCGCCAAGCCGCTCGACCCTCAAGCTGGAAGAGGCGTTTCACGTCTTTATTCCTGCGGATGAGTGGGATGAGCGTTTAGCCAGCGGCATGTACGCCGTGGATCTCGGCGCCTGCCCGGGCGGCTGGACTTATCAGCTGGTCCAGCGCAGCATGATGGTTTATGCGGTGGACAACGGACCCATGGCCCCGAGTCTGATGGATACCGGCCAGGTCATGCACGAGAAAGCCGATGGGTTTAAATTCCGTCCACCCCGCACCAATATCAGCTGGCTGGTGTGTGACATGGTCGAGAAGCCGGTGCGTGTGGCTAACCTGATGACCGACTGGCTGGTTAACGGCTGGTGCCGTGAAGCGATCTTCAACCTCAAATTGCCGATGAAAAAGCGTTATGAAGAGGTCACGCAGAATCTGGCCATGATGCAGGAGCGCTTTGATGAGAATGGCATCAACGTGCAGATTCGCGCCCGCCAGCTCTATCATGACCGCGAAGAGGTAACGGTACATGTGCGCCGTATGTGGGCAGCGACCGGTGGCCGTCGCGACGAACGTTAATCGCCTGGCTGAGTGCAGCTGCACTCAGCCGGTATAACGCAGCGTATTCAGATTGCCCTGCAATACCAGATCCCGCTTCAGCGTGGCCACCTGACGGCTGATCTCAGCCATCTGCTGGCCTTCAGCAAGCTTTTCCCGCCATTTAGCGGGCACCTTATCCAGTTGCTGATAGATCCCTTCGAGCGTGTGAAACTCTGCCAGCAGCTGTTTCGCACTTTTCGGGCCGATGCCGGTGATGCCTGGAATTTTACTGCTGCTGATGCCGCATAATCCCCAGTAGTCGGGGAGTAACTGGGGTGCCACGCCAAATTCAGCCTCGATAAAAGGCAGATCGAGCCAGCGTTTCTGGAAGTAGTCGCGGATGCGGATTTCGGGGGCCAGCAACTGACAGTAACCTTTGTCGGTGGACACGATGGTGGCCTGGTGTCCGGCCTGCGCCATTTTCACCGCCAGCGTCGCCGCTAAATCATCTGCCTCATCCTCGCCCGCTATCCAGCAGCTGACACCTGCCGAACGAAAGGCCTCCTGCAACGCCGGCATTTCTGCCTGTAGATCGTCTGGCATCGGCGGGCGACCGCTTTTGTAATCGGGCAGCAGCTGATGTCGCCAGCCCTGATGACGTGCCTCGCCATCAAATACTGCGACAGCGTGAGTCGGGCGGGCGTGGCCCAGAACCTGGCGCAGCGCGGCCACGCAGCCGTCGACACAGGGTGAGCCCTGTACCGCATGCAGACGGCGAATCAGATTCAGCGCGTCAACAATAACAAGATGAAGAGCCATGAGCGTATCGGCAGCCCGGGGGCTGCCTCCTGGTTTATTTGATAATTTCGTAGCAGGGGATGTAGGCGGTGCCTGGCAGTTTCATGCGTTGCTGAGCAACGAATCCCTGTAGCAGCTCATCCATGCGGTGCATGATGTCGGGATCGCCATGCAGTCTGTAGCGTCCCTTCTCGCGGATTTCGCGGATGCCCATCTCTTTGACATTACCGGCGACGATACCTGAGAAGGCGCGGCGCAGGTCGGCAGCCAGCTTCTCCGGAGGCTGATTGGTATAGAGATTGAGGTTGGCCATATTTTCATGCGTTGGCATGAACGGCACCTGCAGATCGGGCTCAATGCGAATCGACCAGTTAAAGCTGTACGCATCACCGGTTTCACGACGGTTCTCTTTCACCTGCGGCATCGCTTTCTTCATCAGACGCGCCACTTCTGCCGCGTCATCAATGATGATTTGGTAATGCTTACGCGCCTGCTCACCCAGGGTGTTAACGATGAAATCATCCAGCACGCGGAAGTAATCGGCGCTCTCTTTCGGCCCGGTCAGAATCAGCGGCAACACCTGATCGTTGTTCTGTGGATTCATCAGGATGCCCAGCAGATAGAGCAGTTCTTCAGCCGTACCGACGCCGCCCGGGAAAATGATGATGCCATGAGCGATGCGCACAAACGCTTCCAGACGTTTTTCAATGTCCGGCATGATGATCAGCTCATTCACCAGTGGATTCGGCGGTTCAGCTGCAATGATTGAGGGTTCGGTGAGGCCGATAAAGCGGCTGTCGCGATAGCGCTGCTGGGCATGGCCAACCGCTGCGCCTTTCATCGGCGCTTCCATCACGCCTGGTCCGCAGCCGGTACAGATATTCAGCTCACGCAGTCCAAGCTGCGTACCGACATTACGGCAATACTGATACTCAACGGCGTTGATTGAGTGACCACCCCAGCAGACTACGGTGTTGGGATCCTCGCCGATGTGCAGAGCCCGCGCATTACGCAGAATGGAAAACACCGTGTTGGTAATGGTGGCGGAATCATTCTCTTCGGCTGCACTTAACCGGCCCGGTATGTTGAGCTGGCCGCTGACAAACAGGATGTCACGCAGCACCGCAAACAGGTTAGCCTGCAGTGAGCGGATGATGCGGCCATCCACGAAAGCCTCTTCCGGCGGATTGATCAGTTCCAGTTTGACGCCGCGCTCCTGGCGCAGCACGTTGATGTCGAAATTCTCAAAGCGGGAGAGCAGTTCGTGGCTGCTGTCAGTCTGGCTGCCGGAGTTAAGCACGGCCAGAGAGCAATTGCGAAACAGCTGGTAGAGGTCGCTGCTGGCTGTGCGCTTGAGCATGTCGACTTCCAGCTGCGAGAGCAGATCCATTGAGCCAAGTGGGCTGATATGGGTAATCAAATGAACTCCTTTGCACCCGCCTGGGTGCTGATTGGCACTGCAATGGCAGTGACGAAAATCCCTGGTCGGCAACCCGCAGATTGCCGCCTTCACCAGAGTAGCCTTGTCGGCCCGCACAGCTCAAGCGGAACTGCGCTTAGGGCACCCAGCCTGAGAGAAGTCTCGCAAACTACTGACGGACCAGCCGCGAAAAACCGGGCGAGAAGGGCACATTGGTGCGCCACGGGTTAATATCCAGCCCGCCACGACGGGTGTAGCGCGCATAGACCGTCAGCGCTTCCGGATGGCAGAATCGCATCACATCATTAAAGATGCGCTCAACACACTGCTCGTGAAATTCGTTGTGCTGACGGAATGAGACCAGATAGCGCAGCAGTGCTTCACGCGCGATACGCGGGCCTTTATAGCGGATCATTACCGAGCCCCAGTCGGGCTGGTTGGTAATCAGGCAGTTCGACTTGAGCAGATGGCTGACCAGCGTCTCTTCAACGATTTCGCTGCCTGCGGCATCCGCCAGATAGTCAGCATTGAAGCGGTAATCCTCTATGGCGATATCCTGCTCATCAATGCAGCAACCCTCAAAATGACCAATCGGCTGACCTTCTATTTCATTGAGACGGAACAACGCGACCCGCGCTTCCCCTTCAGCACAGGCACTCAGATCCCGCTCCAGCGTCTGACGAACCTCACCCCAGTCGGCAAAGCGGGTCTGATTGAAACTGTTCAGGTAGAGCTTGAAGCTTTTCGACTCGATAAGATTATGGCTTTGCGCATCCAGCACCACTTCGCCAACGGCAACCTGTGGCAGACCTTTGCTGTTGAGCCACGAGAGTTCATACAGGGTCCAGATATCGCTGCCGGTAAAGGGCAGACTGTCGGGAAACAGGCCAAGCGGTTCACGGTTCAGGCTGCGCGGCACCGCCTGCAGTAAGCTGTTGTCATACCGATCGTGATAGGCTGTGGGTTTGCCCAGCGTCAGGTTACTGAGCGCCTGATCCTGTTCGTGAGTAGTCATTGCGGTTACCACCAAAATTAATCAAAGTGGCTAAGTGTAACCTATCAGAAGTGAGAATATGAATGATGCAGCAAACTGCCGCCGCGTTGCGCGACTTTACCACCCGATACTGCCAGCACTGGCTTCAGCAGGCGGGACATGGGCCGGCCAGCAGCGATCTCTATGGCGTTCCTTCACCCTGTGCACTTGAAGATCGCGAGCAGCGGGTCGTCTGGCAGCCGCAGCCGTTTAGTCTGCCACCGACGCTGGATGCGATTGAGCGGGCGGTCGACATCCAGCTTCAGCCGCCGATCACGGCGTTCTATACCACGCAGTTTGCCGGCGATATGCAGGCCCGTTTTGGCGAGAATCAGCTGACCCTTTTGCAGGTGTGGAGCGAGGAGGATTTCCTGCGATTACAGGAGAATCTGATTGGGCATCTGGTGATGCAGCGCCGCCTCAGACAGTCGCCTACGCTATTTATTGCCACCACCGATTCAGAGGAGGAGATCATCTCCCTGTCTAATCTCAGCGGCGAAGTAATTCTGGAGCAGCCTGGTCGTAAACAGCGCGTGGTACTGGCAGAAACTCTTGAGATATTTCTTAAGTCATTACAACCGGTTATCATCTGAACTGCAGTGATTTGCCGCCTGGCTTGTGAGACATCTCTTACATATACTGTGAGAGATCGCCATATAACAGTTGAGACATCCGGAAGGCCGTGATGTAAAAATATTGTGAATCATCAACTTAATGGCGTTAATCTGAATTTGTGCAGCACATTTCGTAAAGTTTCGCTGTGAGTACCTTGTGCGCGTAACGAGTTCTGTCAAAATGTTTCCCACTGCAGGATGCTCAGGAAACAGATATCGTCAGGATGATGATAAGCCATGAGGCAGGAACGTAACGGAGCTTACGGCACACGGAAGGTTTCAGGATGAAACAGGATCGCTCAGGATTGAGCAAGGGACACCTCCAGGATGGAGAATGAGAACCCCCTCAGAAGAGGTGGTGGGCCAGGATGCTAAGGATACATCAGGACGATGCGCGACAGGAGTTCGCACTGGACAAGTTGTCATGGAAGAGCAGGGAGCAAAAACGTAGCAGGATGGCTGCAAACGAACCGGGAGCACTGTTTATACAGTGCTCCCTTTTTTTGTGCCTGTGCCAACAAGTGATATGCTTGCCGCCCATTTTTGACTGCTTGCCGGAGGTGGCGCATGACGCCTGAACAATTGATTACGCAACGGCTGGAGCAACTGGAAGCGGTGATGCGTGAGCACCATCTCTGGCAGAGTACCCCTCCGGCCGAAGACGCGCTCGAGAGCCGTGAACCCTTTTGCCTGGATACGCTGGAGCCGCTGCAGTGGCTCCAGTGGGTGCTGGTCCCGCGGATGCATGCCCTGATTGCGGCTCAGCATCCGTTACCGCAAAATTTTGCCGTTGCTCCCTACTACGAGGTGGCGCTGGTGCCTGACCAGCCCGGTATTGCGCCGCTGCTGCTGACCCTGCGTCAGCTTGACGCGTTGATCAAGGATGCAGCCAACTGATGCTGGAGATACTCTATCAGGATGAGTGGCTGGTTGCCGTCAACAAACCCAGCGGCTGGCTGGTTCACCGCAGCTGGCTGGATCGCCATGAAACCGTGTTTGTGATGCAGACCGTTCGCGATCAGATTGGACAGCATGTGTTTACCGCACATCGTCTGGACAAACCCACCTCTGGCGTACTGCTGATGGGGCTTTCAAGCGAAGTCGGTCGTCTGCTTTCCCTGCAGTTTGAACAGCATCAGATGCAGAAAACCTATCATGCTGTGGTACGCGGCTGGCTGGAGAGTAGCGGAACGCTCGACTATCCGCTGGTGGAAGAGCTGGATAAAATTGCTGACAGGCACACCACTGAAGCGCGCACCGCACAGCCCGCCGTCACCGATTATCAGTCACTGGCGACGGTCGAGATGCCGGTCGGCATTGGCCGCTATCCTACTTCGCGTTACAGCCTGGTTGAAATGGCCCCTAAAACCGGCCGCAAGCATCAGCTGCGTCGTCATATGTCGCACCTGCGTCATCCGATTATTGGCGATTCGGCGCACGGCGATCTGCGCCAGAACCGGGGTGCCGCTGAACACTTTGGCGCTAACCGGCTGATGCTGCACGCCAGCAGCCTGGCACTCACCCATCCGGTGACCGGTGAACCGTTACTGATCCGCGCCGGGCTGGATGGCGTCTGGCAGAACCTGATGAACCAGTTTGGCTGGCAGGATCGCATTCCTGAGGTGCCGCGGGTTGAGTTTAACGCAGCGCCAGGACAGGATAACGTTTCAGAATAAGGGAGAGAGCAGATGGCAAAGATTGGCATTTTTGTAGGGACGGTATACGGCAATGCGCTGCTGGTAGCGGAAGAAGCGGAGCCCCTTCTGCAGCAGCAGGGTCACAGCGTCACCGTGTTTGACGATCCGACGCTGGCAGACTGGCAGAACTATGCCAGCGACGTGGCGTTAATTGTCACCTCAACCACCGGACAGGGCGATTTTCCCGATACGATTTCAGGCCTGTTCCATGCGGTTAAAGATAAGCTGGGTCATCAGCCCGCGCTGCGCTACGGCGTGATTGCGCTGGGTGACAGCAGTTATGATCATTTTTGTGGCGCGGGTAAAACTTTCGATGCGCTGCTGCAGGAGCAGGGCGCACAGCGGGTCGGTGAGGTGTTACTGGTTGATGCCACCGAGAATCCTGAGCCGGAAGCGGTGACCTCTCCGTGGGTTGAAGCCTGGGGCGCGCAGCTCTGATGGCAACGCCAGGCTTATCGCAGCATAAGGATAAGCCTGGCATGTGATATCAGGTCACCGGTGCCGGGTTAAACACCGCCAGCTGGTTACGGATGCCCCAGCGATCGGACCAGGTCTGCTTCCTGCCACTGGCGATATCCAGAATCAACTCAAACAATCGCCAGCCCACCTGCTCAATACTCTCTTCACCGGTCGCAATCGTTCCGGCATTGATGTCCATCAGATCGTGCCAGCGCTCTGCCAGCGCGTTACGCGTCGCCATCTTGATGACCGGAATCGCCGCCAGACCGTAAGGGGTTCCGCGACCGGTAGTGAACACCTGTAGCGTAATACCGGATGCCAGTTGCTGCGTACCGCAGACAAAATCGCTGGCAGGCGTGGCCGCATAGATCAACCCACGTCGCGTCGGGCGCTGACCAGGAGAGAGCACTTCAACAATGGCGCTGCGCCCCGATTTAGCGATCGACCCCAGCGCTTTTTCCACCACGTTGGCCAGGCCGCCTTTTTTATTGCCCGGCGACGGATTCGCGCTGCGATCGGTCTGGCCCTGATTGAGATAGTCATCATACCAGGCCATCTCCTCCAGTAAGCGCTTACCGACTTCCTGATTAATCACCCGCGGCGTCAGCAGGTGAATGGCATCACGCACTTCAGTCACTTCCGAAAACATCACCGTCGCACCGCAGCGCACCAGCAAATCAGACGCGAAACCCACTGCCGGATTCGCCGTTACGCCTGAGAATGCATCGCTGCCACCGCACTGCATGCCGATAATCAGTTCTGCAGCAGAACAGGTTTCACGCTGGCGCTGATTCAGCCGCTGGAGATGACGCTCCGCCACCTGCAGAATCTCATTCACCATCGCACCAAAGCCCACCAGCTTTTCATCCTGCAGGCGCACGATGTCATGATCGTCCAGCGAAATCGCCTGCACGTCGGGCGTGCCGGTCAGCAGACGCTCCGGCTGTAACTTCTCACAGCCCAGGCTGACGATCATCACTTCGCCACCGAAATTGGCATTCAGCGCCAGGTTATGAATGGTGCGAATCGGCACCACCGCCGCCGGTGCATTAATCGCCACGCCACAGCCATAAAGGTGATTGAGCGCGACTACGCCATCCACATTCGGGTAGCGCGGCAGTAAATCCCGTTCAATGATCTGTACGACATGATCCACCACACCGGCCACACAGTGGACGCTGGTGGTGATGCCGAGCAGGTTACGCGTGCCGACGCTGCCATCCGCATTGCGATAACCTTCAAAGGTATAGCCTTCCAGCGGCGGCAATTCAGGCGGAACCTGCGTGGCTAACGGCAGACTCGCCAGCGGAGGCGCTTCCGGCAACGCAACCAGCGACTCATCGATCCAGCTGCCCTGGGCAATATCCCGTAATGCATAGCCGATGACTTCGCCGTAACGCACGATCTCTGCACCCTGGTTAATCGCGCGCAGCGCCACTTTGTGACCCTGTGGCACATGCTCCGTGAGTGTCAGGCCATCCGCAAACTGCGTGCCGGCTGGCAGACCCAGGCTGTTGACCACAATCGCCACATTGTCGTGCTCATGAACTTTGATATAGAGCGGTTGTTCATCTGTTTTGGGGTACATCGCTCACCTTCCCGTCTGTCGTGCCGTACTTGTGCGGCACGCTGTAATGTTCTGACCTGTCACACGTTTGTTTGCCAGCTTCAGTATAGGGAGGCGGAACAGGGCGCGCATTGTGCAAATGACCACCATTGAGACAATTCGCCTTATCGATTTGGGGCGATTATCCAGAAGCAAGTGAAGAGCCTCACAAACAGCGGGGGAAAGCGTTACCTGAGGTGGTTTTTGATCGGTTATTTGCCGCTTTCGTGAGCCATCCCGCAGGGTTTTGTGCATCCGCCACACAATCACTTCTGCACGGGCATTATTCCAGGGCGATGTGCCAATGTGCTCGCTTCAGGCTGTTCTTATACTGGGTTCCGTTAGCCAAAGTCAGGTTATCTGTCACGACGTATTACTCATCCGCAGAGGTCGCAGAAGCGCATTGGCTGCCACCTCGCAGATGGATAAATAAAGGTTTGCCACAACAAAAAGATCGCCGTGTTTAACCCAACTTCTCTCTGATACCCAACGCGATGTGTATGCAGTCAGAGCGAATGTAGCTCACGCTATATTTCAGGAGTGCATCATGAATAGTTTCAGCCAGACCGCGGAAACGGTGCAGAAGCGCACCAATGCCCGCTACTGGATTGTGGTGATGTTATTTATCGTCACCTCATTCAACTACGGTGACCGCGCAACCATCTCGATTGCCGGTTCCGCAATGTCCAAAGATATCGGCCTCGATTCGGTCGGACTGGGCTATATCTTCTCTGCCTTCTCATGGGCGTATGTTATCGGGCAGATTCCGGGTGGCTGGCTGCTCGATCGCTTCGGCTCTAAACGCGTCTATTTCTGGAGCATTTTTACCTGGTCGCTGTTTACGCTGCTGCAGGGCTTCGTGGATATCTTCAGCGGCTTCGGCATCATCATGTCGCTGTTTATTCTGCGTTTCCTGGTGGGTCTGGCTGAAGCGCCTTCCTTCCCCGGCAACAGCCGGATTGTAGCCGCCTGGTTCCCGGCGCAGGAGCGCGGCACGGCGGTGGCGATCTTCAACTCCGCGCAATACTTCGCCACCGTGATCTTTGCACCCATCATGGGCTGGCTGGTCTCTGAAGTGGGCTGGGCGCACGTGTTCTGGTTCATGGGCGGCCTGGGCATCATCCTCAGCTTTATCTGGCTGAAAGTGATCCACGATCCTACCGATCACCCTGGCGTGAACAAGGCTGAACTGGAGTACATGGAGCAGGGCGGCGCGCTGATCAACATGGATGTGAAAAAGGATAGCCGCAAGGTGAGCTGGAGCGAAAAGTGGTTCCAGATCAAACAGCTGCTGACGTCGCGCATGATGCTGGGTATCTACCTCGGTCAGTACTGTGTCAACGCCTTAACCTACTTCTTTATTACCTGGTTCCCGGTCTATCTGGTGCAGGCGCGCGGCATGTCGATTCTCAAAGCGGGCTTTATTGCTTCGATTCCGGCAGTGTGCGGCTTCCTCGGCGGCGTTCTGGGCGGAGTCATCTCCGACTGGCTGATGCGTAAAACCGGCTCGCTGAATATCGCGCGTAAAACGCCGATCGTGCTCGGCATGCTGCTCTCTATTTCGATGGTGATGTGCAACTACACCGAGACCGAATGGGTGGTGGTCTTCTTTATGGCACTGGCGTTCTTTGGTAAAGGCATCGGTGCGCTGGGCTGGGCGGTGATGGCGGATACCGCACCGAAAGAGATCAGCGGCCTCAGTGGCGGCCTGTTTAACATGTTCGGTAACTTCTCCGGCATCGTGACCCCCATTGCTATCGGCTACATCATCGCTACCAGTGGTTCCTTTGAAGGTGCACTGGTCTATGTCGGCATTCATGCCTTTGTTGCGGCATTCAGCTTCCTGGTGATTGCCGGTGATATCAAACGTGTCGAACTGAAATCCTGGCACGGTAAGGATGCATCATGAATACGCAAAGTTCGCCAGTAATCACGGAGATGCGGGTTATCCCGGTCGCCGGTTACGACAGTATGCTGCTTAATATTGGCGGTGCCCACAACGCCTGTTTTACCCGCAACATTGTGGTCCTCACCGACAGCGCCGGCCATACCGGCGTGGGTGAAGCGCCCGGCGGTGACACCATCTATCAGACGCTGGTGGAGGCGATTCCGCGGGTTTTAGGCCAGCAGATTGCCCGCATGAACCGTCTGGTGCAGCAGGTACATAAGGGGAATCAGTCGGCTGACTTCACCACCTTTGGCAACGGTGCCTGGACCTTTGAACTGCGGGTCAATGCGGTGGCTGCGCTGGAAGCGGCGCTGCTCGATCTGCTGGGACAGTGTCTGGGCGTCCCGGTGGCTGAACTGCTGGGGCCGGGTAAACAGCGTGATGAAGTCACGGTGCTGGGCTATCTGTTCTATCTCGGCGACCGGCGCAAAACCGATCTGCCCTATCTCACTGGTGAGCAGGCCAGTCACGACTGGTATCACCTGCGCCATCAGGAAGCGCTAAGCAGCGATGCCGTGGTGCGGCTGGCTGAGGCAGCACAGGATAAGTACGGCTTTAAAGATTTTAAGCTCAAAGGTGGCGTGCTGCCGGGTGAGCAGGAGATCGCCACGGCGGCGGCGCTGAAGCAGCGCTTTCCCGATGCGCGCATCACAGTTGACCCCAATGGGGCCTGGCTGCTAGATGAGGCGATAGCGCTGTGTAAAGGGATGCAGGATGTGCTGAGCTACGCCGAAGATCCCTGCGGCGTGGAGCAGGGCTATTCAGGGCGTGAAGTGATGGCCGAGTTCCGGCGCGCGACCGGCCTGCCGGTCGCCACCAATATGATCGCCACCAACTGGCGCGAGATGAACCACGCGGTAATGCTGAATGCGGTCGATATTCCGCTGGCGGATCCGCACTTCTGGACGCTGAGCGGTGCCGTGCGTGTCGCCCAGCTATGCGATGAGTGGGGCCTCACTTGGGGTTGCCACTCTAATAACCACTTCGATATTTCCCTGGCGATGTTCACCCATGTGGGTGCGGCGGTGCCGGGCAATCCCACCGCGATTGATACCCACTGGATCTGGCAGGAGGGCGATCAGCGCCTGACGAAAAATCCGCTGCAAATCCGCAACGGAAAAATCGCCGTACCGGATGCACCGGGTCTGGGCATTGAGCTCGACTGGGACCAGGTAAACAAAGCCAATCAGCTTTATCAGTCACTGCCCGCCGGTGCACGTAATGACGCGACGGCAATGCAGTATCTGATCCCCGGCTGGACATTTGACCGCAAGCGCCCGGCATTCGGCCGGAAAACAGCATAAGGAGCAGGAGATGAGTTCAACACCGAAAGTGACCGCCATGCAGGTTATTCCGGTCGCAGGCTATGACAGCATGCTGCTGAACCTCAGTGGCGCTCACTCGCCATTCTTTACCCGCAACATTGTGATTATCAAAGATAACGCCGGACATACCGGCGTCGGTGAAATCCCGGGCGGCGAGAAAATCCGCCAGACGCTGGAAGATGCCGCCTCGCTGGTGATCGGCAAAACGCTGGGTGAGTATAAAAATACCCTCAGTCTGGTGCGCAGTACTTTTGCCGATCGCGATGCGAGTGGCCGCGGCAACCAGACCTTTGATCTGCGCACCACGATTCATGTGGTAACCGGCATCGAAGCGGCGCTGCTTGATCTGCTGGGTCAGCACCTGGGCGTCAACGTCGCCTCGCTGCTGGGGGACGGGCAGCAGCGTGACCGTGTTGAGATGCTCGGTTACCTGTTCTACATCGGCGACCGCACTAAAACCTCCCTCTCTTATCAGAATCAGCAAGACGATCCGTGCGACTGGTATCGCCTGCGCCACGAAGAGGCGCTGACTCCGGATGCGGTAGTGCGTCTGGCGGAAGCAGCCTATGAGAAATATGGTTTTAACGACTTCAAACTTAAAGGTGGCGTGCTGCGCGGCGGTGAAGAGGCCGAAGCGGTCACTGCGCTGGCAAAACGTTTTCCTGAAGCTCGCATAACCCTCGATCCCAATGGGGCCTGGTCGCTCAATGAGGCGATCATGCTCGGCAAGCAGCTCAAAGATGTGCTGGCCTACGCAGAAGATCCCTGTGGCGCAGAGCAGGGCTACTCAGGGCGTGAAGTGATGGCGGAGTTCCGCCGTGCGACCGGCATGCCCACCGCCACCAATATGATCGCCACCGACTGGCGGCAGATGGGGCATACCCTATCGCTGCAGTCGGTGGACATTCCCCTGGCTGACCCGCACTTCTGGACCATGCAGGGTTCGGTGCGCGTGGCGCAGATGTGTCACGACTTTGGCCTGACCTGGGGTTCGCACTCCAATAACCACTTCGACATTTCGCTGGCCATGTTTACCCACGTGGCCGCCGCCGCACCGGGCGCGATCACCGCCATTGATACACACTGGATCTGGCAGGAGGGCAATCAGCGCCTGACCAAAGAGCCGTTCCAGATCAAGGGCGGTATGGTGCAGGTGCCGCAGAAGCCGGGTCTTGGCGTAGAGCTGGATATGGATCAGGTGATGCAGGCTAATGCGCTCTATCAGAAGCAGGGGCTGGGTGCGCGTGACGATGCTGAAGCGATGCAATTTTTAGTGCCGGGATGGACTTTCGACAATAAACGCCCGTGCCTGGTACGTTAACCTTTCTGGCTCCCGCCGCGGAGCCACCGTCACAGGAGTTCAACCATGAGTAATGCAGCCTGGCCCAATGGATTTCGTCGTCGCCTGTTAGCGGGCGACACCCTGATTGGCAGCTGGTGTGCGCTGGCCAGTCCTATCTCAACTGAAATCCTGGGGCTGGCCGGTTTCGACTGGCTGGTACTGGATGGCGAACACGCGCCCAACGACATCACGACCTTTGTGCCGCAGTTGATGGCGCTGAAAGGCAGCCACAGCGCCCCCGTGGTGCGTCCGCCCTGCAACGAGCCGGTGATCATTAAGCGTCTGCTGGATATCGGCTTTAACAACTTCCTGGTGCCGTTTGTCGAAACCGAAGTGGAAGCTCTGCGTGCTGTCGCCTCAACCCGCTATCCGCCCGCCGGGATTCGTGGTGTCTCGGTGTCCCACCGCAGCAACATGTACGGCACGTTGCCGGATTACAACAGCACCATTAATGACAACATCACGGTGCTGGTGCAGATCGAAACCCAGCAGGCGGTCGATAACATTGACGCCATCGCGGCGGTGGATGGCGTCGACGGTATTTTCGTCGGGCCGGGCGATCTCTCCGCTGCGCTGGGCTATCTCGGTCAGCCTGCGCATCCTGAAGTGCTGAAAGTGATTAAACACATTTTTGAACGTGCCAAAGCGGCCGGTAAGCCGAGCGGCATTCTGGCGCCGGTGGAAGCGGACGCGCGTCGCTATCTGGAGTGGGGAGCCACTTTTGTGGCCGTCGGCAGCGATGTCGGAATGTTCCGCAACGCCTCGCAGGCGTTATGCGACAAATTTAAGCGCTAATCGATCAAGGAGAAACGCAATGAAAATTGGATTTATTGGCCTGGGCATTATGGGCAAACCCATGAGTAAAAATCTGGTGAAAGCCGGTTATTCGCTGGTGGTACGCGATCACAACGCTGAAAACGAAGCGGAGCTGACGGAACTGGGCGCGACCGTGGCGAAATCGCCTAAAGAAGTGGCGGAACAGTGCGACGTGGTGATTACCATGGTGCCTAACTCGCCGCAGGTGATCGAGGTCTGCCTGGGTAAAAATGGCATTGTCGAAGGGGCGAAGCCGGGCCTGGTGGTGATCGACATGAGTTCGATTGCGCCGCTGGCGAGCCGTGAAGTGCATGATGCGCTGGCAGAAAAAGGCATCAAAATGCTGGATGCGCCGGTCAGCGGCGGCGAACCTAAAGCGATTGAAGGCACGCTCTCTGTGATGGTCGGTGGCGATAAAGCGGTGTTCGATGCCTGCTACGACATCATGAAATCCATGGCCGGATCGGTCGTCCATACCGGCGACATCGGTGCAGGTAACGTCACCAAGCTGGCAAACCAGGTGATTGTGGCGCTGAACATAGCGGCCATGTCTGAGGCGCTATCGCTGGCGACGAAAGCGGGTGTGAATCCGGATCTGGTGTATCAGGCGATTCGCGGTGGGCTGGCGGGCAGCACGGTGCTGGATGCCAAAGCGCCGATGGTGATGGACCGCAACTTTAAACCGGGCTTTCGTATCGACCTGCATATTAAAGATCTGGCGAACGCGCTGGATACCTCGCACAGCATCGGCGCGCATCTGCCGCTGACGGCGGCGGTGATGGAGATGATGCAGGCGCTGCGCAACGAGGGTCAGGGTACCGCCGACCACAGTGCGCTGGCCTGCTATTATGAGAAGTTAGCGAAGGTTGAAATCGCCCGCTAAAACCCGGTGCCGGTTTCCTGAAACCGGACTGGTTAAGAGCCGTTTCAATTACTCAACTGCGCTCGGATTGCCTATGAAAATCGTAATCGCACCGGATTCATATAAAGAGAGTTTATCCGCCCTGGATGTGGCATCGGCGATTGAAGCGGGTTTCCGTGACATTTTCCCCGATGCGCATTACGTGAAAATACCGGTCGCCGACGGTGGCGAAGGCACGGTAGAAGCGATGGTGGCGGCGACGAAGGGAAAGATCGTCAGGTTGAAGGTGACAGGTCCGTTAGGCACGCAGGTTGATGCCTTTTACGGTCTGTCGGGAGATGAACGTACCGCCTATATCGAAATGGCGGCGGCCAGCGGACTGGAGCGGGTGCCCGCTTCACAGCGTGACCCGCTGATAACGACGTCGTTTGGCACCGGCGAGTTGATCAGGAATGCACTGGATAAAGGCGTTGCTCACATCATTATTGGTATCGGCGGCAGCGCCACCAACGATGGCGGTGCCGGGATGATGCAGGCGCTGGGCGCCCGATTGCTCGACGCCCAGGGCAGCGAGATTGGTCACGGTGGCGGCGCGCTCTCTGACCTCGCCAGCATTGATATTGACGCCCTGGATGCCCGTATCCATCAGTGCCGCATCGAAGTGGCCTGTGACGTGACCAATCCGCTGACCGGCAAAGAGGGTGCATCGGCCATTTTCGGTCCGCAGAAAGGGGCGACTCCGGCGCTGGTGCAACAGCTCGATCAGGCGCTGGCCCATTACGCCGCGATTATTCACCGCGATCTTGATATCGATGTGCTGCATATTCCCGGCGGCGGCGCAGCGGGCGGCATGGGCGCGGCGCTGCACGCCTTCTGTCAGGCGGAGCTGCGGCGCGGCATTGAGATTGTTACTGAAGCGCTGGGGCTGGCTGAAGAGGTCAAAGATGCGGACCTGGTGATTACCGGTGAAGGGCGTATCGACAGCCAGAGTATCAATGGCAAGGTGCCGATTGGGGTCGCCAGCGTGGCAAAGCGCTTTAACAAGCCGGTGATTGGCATCGCCGGAAGCCTGACGGCGGATGTCGACGTCGTGCATCAGCACGGGATCGATGCAGTATTCAGCGTGCTCTACAGCATCTGTACGCTGGATGAGGCACTTGCGAATGCCGGAAAGAATGTTGAGATGACGGCGCGTAACGTAGCCGCGACGCTGAAACTGGCCGGATTCCACTGACCGTCAGGACTATCCGGCCAGGCAATGCGGGCCGTGATCTGTAGAGGGTGATGCGGGTGGTCAGGCATAGTTTTGCGGCGTCAGCCCTTTATCCTGGTGGCAGATGCGTCAGCGGAAGCTAAAGCACCTGCCGTTTAGTGTTTGCGCGTATAGCTGGCGTGGCAGCAGGCCGGTCAGACTTCCCCGAACCCTAACAGTCGCCGGGCTTCTCTGGCGACGTTCTCCATCTCATCCTGCAGCTCCAGCAGTTCCGGCTCCAGCGCGGCGATATCGCTGGCCTCCAGCAGCCCCCGTTCCAGCTGATGACAGAGTTGCTTCATGCGCGGCACGCCGCTGTAGCTGGCACTGCCGTGCAGCTTGTGAATAATTTCACGCAGGGCGTTGACCTCATTGGTCGTCATAAACTGCGCCATCTTCGCATGCACTTCCGGTAAAAACTCCAGCAGCATTCGTAGCAGATCGCGCGCCAGCTCGGGTTTGTTCGCCGCCTGACGCAGCGCCAGCTGCCAGTCCAGCGTCGTTAATATTGGCTGCAGTTCCGGCAGGGAGACCACCGGTGGCGGCGTATAGCGCGCCAGCAGCTGTCTCAGCTTGCTCTCATCAATCGGCTTGGCAAGATAGTCATTCATACCCGCCTTGATCAGCTGTTCACGCTCGCCATCAATCGCATGTGCGGTCACCGCCACAATCGGTGTATTTGCGTGATGCGGTAATCCCCGGATAATTTCGCTGGCGCGAATGCCATCAATCTCAGGCATCTGAATATCCATCAGAATCACATCCAGCGACTGCTGACGCGCCTCGCGGATGGCATGTTCGGCGCTGCTGCACAGCAGGATATTCTGCACCTGCTCCTCCAGCAGCGCGCCAATCAGCTTGAGGTTGGCGGGATTATCATCCACCGCCATCACCGTCAGCGGCAGTCGCGGTGACAGCGGCAGTTCGCTGACCTGGCGGGTATGGATATCCAGTAACATCGGCAGAAGCCGCGTCAGAGAGATCGGTTTAGCGATGCAGCCATCAATGCCGCGTACCTTTAGTTCATCAGCCAGCAACATCATCGGGCTGGGAAGGGCCATCAGCACGTTGTCTGCCCGATCCAGCAGCCCATTGATCAGGCGCTCATCAAGCAGTTCAGGCTGGCTGATACCGACCGGCATCGCCATCAGCAGCAGCGGATAGTGAGACGCTTTCAATCCCTCCAGCGTTTCACTGTAGTCGATCTGCAATGGGGTGGCGCTCAGCATCTCCAGCGCGGCGCTGGCAACGTTAGCATCCGCTTCCACATAAGCAATACGCGCATGGGACAGCGTTTCCAGCACGCGGGGCATGCCGGGCGCATTGGGATTGAGATCCAGCTGCACGCGAATCAAAAAGGTTGAACCCTGATCCGGCTGGCTGCTGAAGGTAATTTCCCCCCCCATCTCCCGCACCAGTTTTTGCGTGATGACCAGCCCCAGCCCGGTTCCGCCATGACGCCGCGAAATGCTGGCGTCAGCCTGACGGAACGCCTGGAACAGCTGTGTCTGCTGCTGCTCAGAGATACCGATACCGCTATCCTCAACCTGAATCTCCAGCTCGACGCGCGACTGGGTAATCACCCGCTGTCCGACGCGCAGGCCGATGTAACCCTGCTCGGTAAACTTGATGGCGTTACCAATCAGGTTGATCAGAATCTGTTGCAGTCGCAGCGCATCGCCAATCACGTTGTCCGGCACGCTGCTGTCACACACCACCGTCAGCTCCAGCCCCTTTTCATGCGCCGACGGCGCCAGCAGCACCAGGGTTTCATCCAGCGTGGCGCGCAGCGGGAAGGGGATCGCCTCCAGCATCAGCTTGCCCGCTTCCAGCTTCGAAAAATCGAGCACGTCGTTGATAATACTGAGCAGGTTATTGGCTGACCGTTCAATGGTTTGCATATAGTCGCGCTGGGTGGTGCGCAGCTGGGTTTTCAGCATCTGCCGGGTAAAGCCCAGCACGCCATTGAGCGGCGTTCTCAGCTCATGCGACATATTGGCCAGAAACTCAGATTTGATACGCGCGGCTTCCTGCGCGCGTTTCTTCGCCAGATCCAGCTCAACGTTCTGAATTTCCAGCTGCTCCAGCGTCTCTCTTAAATCGTAGGTTGCCTGGTCGATATTGTGCTGCATCTCTTCGTGATAGGCGGTCAGCGACATCGCCATCGCGTTAATGCCGTTTTTCAGAATGTTGAGTTCACCCAGCATGTAGCCCTCAACGCGACTGTCGAGCTGGCCGCGACGGATACGGTCAACGGTGGTGACCATATTGCGGATCGGGCCGGTGACATCGCGCATCAGACGATAAGCAAACAGCATGGCAAGACAGAGGCAGAAGAGCAGCATCAGCGTGGCAACAAACACCTCTTTGTACTGCTGCAGCCGCACCGACTGCAGATCCAGTTCAATCGCCACATAGCCCAGCGGATTGCCCGCGGGCTTGGCATCTTCATCCGGTAATTCATCCACATCGTAACGCTCGGAGGTAATCGGCGTGCGCAGAATTAATAGGCTGCCGTGGCGCTCCATTGAGACATCGTCAGGCAGGGCGCGGATATCATCCTGTTGCAGCAGGCTGAGGTTTTGCTTGTGGTTAGAGGTGACATAGAGCTGATTATGATTATCAAACACCGAGATGGCCCGGACGATGCCGGAGTGGCGGCGGTGCAGCAGGCTGACCAGCTCACGCATGGCATCCCGATTGTGCCAGGTCATGCTGTATTCGCTGGAGATTGCCAGGGGTTCGATGATGTTAGCCCCGGCATCGATCACCTGGCGCTGCAGTTCGTTGTAGCGGTGCACCACAAAAAATGAGCTGAGCAGCAGGCCAACCATCAGCGTGGGTGCCAGGATTAAAATCATCATTCGCGCCCGCAGGCTGTATTTGGTCATAATAGTCGCCTGGCTACTCCGGCATTAACGTCCCTGTGCATGCTGTCGACAAAACGATGCAGGCCGTTTTCGATAAAGAGAATGAATAACACTATGGCGCAATTTTACGTTGCAAAACAGCGCGTGACGACGCAACAACGGATTACCGTCACCATTGATGAGCTCGATCCGTTCGGACAGGGTGTGGCGCGTCACAAGGGCAAAACCCTTTTTGTCACGGGTGCTCTGCCGGGTGAACAGGCGGAGGTCGTACTGACAGAGGATAAACGTCAATTTGCCCGGGCGAAAGTGACACGACTGATTAGCCGCAGTCCGGACCGCGTTACCCCATGCTGCCCGCACTATGAACGCTGTGGTGGCTGTCAGCAGCAGCATGCGGATGTGGCGCTGCAACAGCAGAGTAAAGCCCAGGCGCTGAGCCGGATGCTGAGCAGGGCCGCAGCACAGAACGTGGCGGTAGATGAGGTGATCGCCGGTCAGCCCTGGGGCTACCGCCGTCGCGCCCGTCTGGGCCTGCAATGGCAAAATAAAGCCCAACGCTTACAGATGGGCTTCCGCCAGGAAGCCAGCAACGATCTGGTCGATATTCAGCACTGCCCCATTTTAGCGCCCGAACTTGAAGCGTTACTGGTTCCGCTGCACCAGTGCCTTAGTGCGTTGCGCGCCGTCAGGCGTCTCGGACATGTGGAACTGGTGCTGGCGGATAACGGCCCGCTGATGATTCTGCGCCATCTTGATGCGCTGCATGCCGATGATCGTGAAAAACTGGAACAGTTTTCGCATAAGCATCAGCTGATGCTGTTCCTGGATGCGGGGCAAGAAGAACTGAATGCGTTAAGTGAGTCGGTGCCGTTTTATCACTCGCACCAGCTTAAGCTCACTTTCAGCCCACAGGATTTTATCCAGGTTAACGATGCGGTTAATCAGCAGATGGTCGCGAAGGCGATCGCCTGGCTCGATCTGCAGCCGGAAGACCGGGTGCTGGATCTGTTTTGCGGCATGGGAAACTTCACACTTCCTGTAGGAATCTTCGTACAAAATGTCGTTGGTGTGGAGGGGATTGCAGCATTAGTGCGGCAGGCAGCGTATAATGCTGATTTGAATAATCTTAAAAATGTCAGTTTCTTTCAGCATAATCTGGAAGAAGAAGTGTCGCGCCAGCCGTGGGCGGCACAGGGATTTAACAAGGTATTACTCGATCCGGCACGCGCCGGGGCTGCGGGCGTCATGGCGCATGTGGTTAAACTTGCACCAGAACGCGTGGTCTATGTTTCGTGTAATCCCACAACACTCGCCCGCGACAGCCAGACATTGCTGTCGGCAGGCTACCAATTGGAAAGGGTCGCGATGCTGGATATGTTCCCACATACCCGTCATCTCGAATCCATGGTGCTGTTCAGAAAAACATAAGCGATGAATGTCGTTGTGCAGGAGAGGTTATGGTTGCGGTCAGAAGTGCGCATTTAAATACTGAGGGGGATTTCGCCCTCGACCAGTGGATCGCCAGTCTCGGTATTGCCAACCCGCAATCCTGTCAACGCGTTGCTGAGACCTGGCGCTACTGCGAAGCGCAGACGCAGGGCCATCCCGATCAGTCGCTGCTCCTGTGGCGCGGTATCGAGATGGTGGAAATCCTCTCCATGCTCAGCATGGATATTGAAAGCCTGTGTGCGGCGCTGATTTTTCCGCTGGCTAACGATGAAGTGGTGAGTGAAGAGGAGCTGGAAACCGCCGTCGGCAAAGGCATCGTCTCGCTGGTACACGGCGTGCGCGATATGGACGCCATCCGCCAGCTGAAAGCGATCCACAACGACTCCATGGCCTCTGAACAGGTCGATAACGTCCGCCGCATGCTGCTGGCGATGGTGGAAGATTTCCGCTGCGTGGTGCTCAAGCTGGCCGAACGCATTATGAACCTGCGCGAAATGAAAGATGCGCCGGAAGATGAGCGGGTGCTGGCCGCCAAAGAGAGCACCAACATCTATGCGCCCCTGGCCAACCGTCTGGGTATTGGACAGCTCAAATGGGAGCTGGAAGATTACTGCTTCCGCTATCTGCATCCCGACGAATATAAGCGCATTGCTAAATTACTGCATGAGCGTCGCATCGATCGTGAGCAGTACATCGATAACTTCGTTAACAATCTGCGCAAAGAGATGGTTAAAGAGGGCGTGCGCGCCGAAGTCTACGGTCGTCCGAAACACATTTACAGCATCTGGCGCAAGATGCAGAAAAAATCGCTGGCCTTTGATGAGCTATTTGACGTGCGTGCGGTGCGCATCGTGGCCGATCGCCTGCAGGATTGCTACGGCGCGCTGGGCACGGTGCACACGCTCTATCGCCATCTGCCCAGCGAATTTGATGACTACGTCGCTAACCCTAAACCCAACGGCTATCAGTCGATTCATACCGTGGTGTTAGGCCCGCAGGGCAAAACGGTGGAAATCCAGATCCGTACCCGCCAGATGCATGAAGATGCCGAGCTGGGCGTGGCGGCGCACTGGAAATATAAAGAGGGGCCAACCTCCAGCAGCGCGCGCGGCGCAGCGGGTCACGAAGAGCGTATTGCCTGGCTACGTAAGCTGATTAGCTGGCAGGAAGAGATGGCCGACTCTGGCGAGCTGCTGGAAGAGGTCCGTAGCCAGGTGTTCGACGACCGGGTCTACGTCTTTACCCCGAAAGGTGACGTGGTGGATCTGCCGGCCGGATCGACGCCGCTCGACTTTGCCTATCATATTCACAGTGACATCGGTCACCGCTGCATCGGTGCAAAAATCGGTGGCCGCATCGTGCCGTTCACCTATCAGCTGCAGATGGGCGATCAGGTTGAAGTGATCACCCAGAAACAGCCGAACCCGAGCCGCGACTGGCTCAACCCGAATCTGGGCTACATCACGACCAGCCGTGGACGCTCGAAGATCCACAACTGGTTCCGCAAGCAGGATCGCGACAAGAACATTATCGCCGGACGGCAGATTCTGGATAACGAACTGAATCAGCTTGATATCAGCCTGCGCGAAGCAGAGAAACTGCTGCTACCGCGCTACAACGTGACCTCGCTGGAAGAGCTGCTGGCGGCGATTGGCGGCGGCGATATCCGTCTTAACCAGATGGTTAACTTCCTGCAGGCGAAGCTCAACAAGCCGAGTGCTGAAGAGGAAGATCGCGAAGCGCTGCGCCAGCTGACCCAGAAATCGTACTCGCAGCCCGCACGCAAAGAGAGTGGGCGCGTGGTCGTCGAGGGTGTGGGTAATCTGATGCACCACATTGCCCGCTGCTGTCAGCCGATTCCGGGCGATGATATTGTCGGCTTCATCACCCAGGGGCGCGGCATCTCAATTCATCGCGCTGACTGCGACCAGCTCTCTGAACTGATTTCACATGCGCCGGAACGTATCGTCGATGCCGTGTGGGGCGAGAGTTATTCCAGCGGTTACTCGCTGGTGGTGCGCGTCACCGCCAACGATCGCAGCGGCTTGCTGCGTGACATCACCACCATTCTCGCCAACGAGAAAGTGAATGTGCTGGGCGTCTCAAGCCGCAGCGACACTAAAAAGCAGCTGGCGACCATCGACATGGATATTGAGATCTACAACCATCAGGTACTGGGACGTGTCCTGGCGCGCCTGAACCAGGTCTCTGATATTATTGACGCCCGCCGCCTGCACTGATATTCAGCTGCACTGCGGCAACCGGCAACCGGAAGTTGCGCGGGCGTTTTCTGCGGTACCTGAGCGTGCCGGACGCGGTTCACCCTGTCCGGCACTGTTATACGCCTCGCCTTCTTGCCCGCTGCCTGTCACCTGACTACTCAAGGACCCGTCTGAATGAACGCTATTGAGCGCCTGCTTGGCATCATGAAAACCCTGCGCGATCCCCAACATGGCTGCCCGTGGGATCGTGAACAGACCTTCACTTCTATCGCGCCCTATACGCTGGAAGAGACCTATGAAGTGCTGGATGCCATCCAGCGCGAAGATTTTGACGATCTGCGCGGCGAACTGGGCGATCTGCTGTTTCAGGTGGTGTTCTATGCGCAGATGGCCAGCGAACAGCGTCGCTTTAATTTTGAGGATATCTGTCACGCCATCAGTGACAAGCTGGAGCGCCGTCATCCGCACATTTTTGGCGATGCCACGGCAGAAACCAGCAATGACGTGCTGAAAAACTGGGAAGCGATTAAAACCGCCGAGCGGGCTGATAAATCCCAGCATTCGGCGCTGGATGACATTCCTAAAGCGCTGCCCGCACTGATGCGTGCCCATAAGATTCAGAAGCGCTGTCACAATGTGGGATTCGACTGGACCACGCTGGGGCCGGTAGTGGCAAAAGTGCATGAAGAGATTGATGAAGTGATGCACGAGGCGCAGCAGAGCGTGGTGGACGGCGAAAAGCTGGAAGAGGAGATTGGCGACCTGCTGTTTGCCACGGTTAACCTGTCGCGTCATCTTGGCAGCAAAGCGGAAACGGCGCTGCAAAAGGCGAATGACAAGTTCGAGCGTCGGTTCCGTGAAGTGGAAGCAATCATCGCAGCACAGGGGGTAAGCATGCCGGGTGCCACGCTGGAGCAGATGGAAGCGGCCTGGCAGCAGGTGAAACAGGGCGAGAAGCGCTGATTATTCCAGCGCTGTGCATAAAGTCGCCAGATATGCTTACTCGTTTCAGCGCGGCTACAACTTTGTGACGCACATCAACATTTCATTGGCAGCTATCCGCTATGTTAGGACGCAGCAATGCGTTGGAGGATGGCTGTGATTCATCAATTGTGGCTGATAGCGGTTTCCAGTATACTGTTTTCCCGTCCTGGTTATTCCACCGTCTTTAAACCTAAACTCTCAGGTTCAGCATGACAACGAATTATATTTTTGTGACCGGCGGGGTCGTTTCCTCTCTGGGTAAAGGCATTGCCGCCGCCTCCCTCGCAGCCATTCTCGAAGCTCGTGGTCTGAACGTGACCATCATGAAGCTGGACCCGTATATCAACGTGGATCCAGGCACCATGAGCCCGACCCAGCACGGCGAAGTTTTCGTCACTGATGACGGCGCTGAAACCGATCTCGATCTGGGTCACTACGAGCGCTTCATCCGCACCAAAATGTCGCGCCGTAACAACTTCACCACCGGCCGTATCTACTCAGAAGTCCTGCGCAAAGAGCGCCGTGGCGACTATCTGGGCGCAACCATTCAGGTTATCCCGCACATCACCAACGCCATCAAAGAACGCATTATTGAAGGCGGTGAAGGTCATGATGTGGTGCTGGTCGAAATCGGCGGCACGGTAGGGGATATCGAATCACTGCCGTTCCTGGAAGCGATTCGCCAGATGGCCGTGGATGTGGGCCGCGAACACACCATGTATATGCACCTGACGCTGGTGCCTTACATGGCGGCGGCGGGTGAAGTGAAAACCAAACCGACTCAGCACTCCGTAAAAGAGCTGCTGTCGATTGGTATCCAGCCAGACGTGCTGATTTGCCGTTCTGATCGTGCCGTACCGGCCAACGAACGCGCCAAAATCGCGCTGTTCTGTAACGTCCCTGAAAAAGCGGTTATCTCGCTGAAAGACGTGGATTCCATCTACAAGATTCCTGGCATGCTTAAGTCGCAGGGCCTGGATGACTACATCTGCAAGCGCTTCAACCTGAATGCACCGGAAGCCAACCTGGCCGAGTGGGAGCAGGTGATCTACGAAGAAGCCAATCCGGGTGGTGAAGTCACCATCGGTATGGTGGGCAAGTATGTTGAGCTGCCGGATGCCTATAAGTCAGTGATCGAAGCGCTGAAACATGGTGGCCTGAAAAATCGCGTTACCGTGAACATCAAACTGATCGATTCGCAGGATGTTGAATCCCGCGGTGTCGAATTACTTAAAGATCTGGATGCGATTCTGATCCCCGGCGGCTTCGGCTACCGTGGTGTGGAAGGCAAGCTGATGACCGCCCAGTACGCACGTGAAAATAACGTGCCGTACCTCGGCATCTGTCTGGGCATGCAGGTCGCGCTGATGGAGTTCGCGCGCAATGTCGCGGGCATGCCGGGCGCCAACTCCACTGAATTTGTGCCAGACTGTAAATACCCGGTGGTGGCATTAATCACCGAATGGCGTGACGAAGAAGGCAACGTCGAAGTCCGCAGCGAGCAGAGCGATCTGGGCGGCACCATGCGTCTGGGCAGCCAGCAGTGTCAGTTAACGCCGGGCAGCCAGGTTCGCCAGCTCTACGGCTCTGACACCATCGTTGAGCGCCATCGCCACCGCTATGAAGTGAACAATATGCTGTTAAAGCAGATTGAAGCAGCCGGTCTGCGCGTAGCAGGTCGCTCTGGTGATGATCAACTGGTTGAGATTATCGAGATCCCGAACCATCCGTGGTTTGTGGCCTGCCAGTTCCACCCTGAGTTTACCTCGACCCCACGCGACGGCCATCCGTTGTTTGCCGGCTTTGTAAAAGCCGCGCATGAGCATCAGAAGCGTTTAGCGAAGTAAGTTTCACAGGCAGCGCGCGAACTTTTCGCGCGTTGTCTGTCTTAGGATTGACTAACTTGTACTGAGGAAAATCGTAATGTCCAAAATCGTAAAAGTCATCGGTCGCGAAATTATCGACTCACGTGGTAACCCGACTGTTGAAGCTGAAGTGCATCTGGAAGGCGGTTTTGTAGGCCTGGCCGCTGCGCCATCAGGTGCCTCTACCGGTTCACGCGAAGCGCTGGAACTGCGTGACGGTGACAAATCACGTTTCCTGGGCAAAGGCGTAACCAAAGCCGTTGCTGCAGTAAACGGTCCGATTGCTGAAGCGGTAAAAGGCAAAGACGCGAAAGATCAGGCGAACATCGATAAGATCATGATCGACCTGGACGGTACTGAGAACAAATCTAACTTCGGTGCTAACGCCATTCTGGCTGTTTCACTGGCAGCAGCTAAAGCAGCTGCAGCTTCTAAAGGTCAGGCACTGTATGAGCACATTGCTGAGCTGAACGGCACCCCAGGCAAATACTCTATGCCACTGCCTATGATGAACATCATCAACGGCGGCGAACATGCCGACAACAACGTCGACATCCAGGAATTCATGATCCAGCCGGTTGGCGCTTCTAACGTTAAAGAAGCTATCCGTATGGGTTCTGAAGTATTCCACAACCTGGCAAAAGTGCTGAAAAGCAAAGGCATGAGCACGGCAGTGGGTGACGAAGGCGGCTACGCGCCTAACCTGGGTTCCAACGCCGAAGCGCTGGCAGTTATCGCTGAAGCGGTAAAAGCAGCAGGCTACGAGCTGGGCAAAGACATCACCCTGGCGATGGACTGTGCGGCATCTGAGTTCTACAAAGATGGCAAATACGTTCTGGCCGGTGAAGGCGGTAAAGCGTTTACCTCTGAAGAGTTCACCCACTTCCTGGAAGATCTGACTAAACAGTATCCGATCGTCTCTATCGAAGATGGCCTGGATGAATCTGACTGGGACGGCTTCGCTTACCAGACCAAAGTGCTGGGCGACAAAATCCAGCTGGTGGGTGACGACCTGTTCGTAACCAACACCAAAATCCTGAAAGAAGGTATCGATAAAGGTATCGCTAACTCCATTCTGATCAAATTCAACCAGATCGGTTCTCTGACCGAAACCCTGGCTGCGATCAAAATGGCGAAAGACGCGGGCTACACTGCCGTGATCTCTCACCGTTCAGGCGAAACTGAAGATGCAACTATCGCTGACCTGGCGGTAGGTACTGCAGCGGGCCAGATCAAAACCGGTTCAATGAGCCGTTCTGACCGTGTTGCTAAGTACAACCAGCTGATCCGTATCGAAGAAGCGCTGGGTTCTAAAGCGCCATTCAACGGTCTGAAAGAAGTTAAAGGTCAGTAATGACCCTGTGCTGATGGCGCGTTAAGCGGCATCGCATACGCTGAAAGCCCCGCCTTGTGCGGGGCTTTTGCTTTTTCGTGTCGCGCAGCTGTTGTTGTGCGACACACGCTGGCATAATCAGCGCCCCGATTTATCCAGGCGAGTAAAAAATGTTCTACCCGATTAACGAAATGTTCCAGACACTGCAGGGCGAAGGTTATTACACCGGCGTGCCTGCCATTTTCATCCGCCTGCAGGGCTGCCCGGTGGGCTGTAGCTGGTGCGATACCAAACACACCTGGGAAAAGCGGGCAGATCGGGAAACGTCGCTGGGCGATATTTTGATCAAAACGGTGGAGAGCGACGCCTGGGGTGATGCTGATGCGGCGACCCTGCTTCGGACCATCGAACAGCAGGGCTGGACGGCGCGTCATGTGGTGATCACCGGTGGCGAACCGGCGATTTACGACCTGCGTCCGTTAACCACAATTCTGGAACAGCTCGGTTTCCAGTGCCAGATTGAGACCAGCGGCACTCACGAGATCCACTGTTCTGAGCAGACCTGGGTGACTGTCTCGCCGAAGGTCAACATGCGCGGCGGCTACGATGTGCTGCCCCAGGCGCTGAGCCGGGCCGATGAAATTAAACATCCGGTGGCGCGTCAGCGTGATGTGGACGCACTGGATGGGCTGCTGGCGGGGATTGATGACACCAAAGCCCGAATCATCGCTCTGCAGCCTATCAGCCGCAAAGATGATGCTACCCGACTCTGCATTGAGACCTGTATTGCGCGCAACTGGCGTCTGTCGATGCAGACCCATAAATATCTCAATATCGCCTGATAGGGGTGTGCTGAGCGGTTAACCACAGGGAAGGGGCTTATGCGGGATAGAAGCGAAACAGCGTCGGATCGAAAGGCTCGATCCGACAGGCTTAGCCGCGGTAAACGCAGCCTGCGGTGCAGGTTTCTTTGATCATGACCGCGCTTAACAGCGGCAGTTGCGGCTTCATCTGATCCCAGATCCATTTTGCCAGCACTTCGCTGGTGGGATTTTCCAGGCCAGGAATATCATTCAGATAGTAGTGGTCCAGCCGATTGTACAGAGGCTTAAACGCCGCCTTCAGTTCAGCAAAATCCATAACCCAGCCGGTATGCGCATCCACTTCGCCGGTAATCTCCAGACGAACCAGGAACGAATGACCGTGCAGGCGGCCACATTTGTGTCCGGCCGGCACATTCGGAAGATGGTGCGCGGCTTCGAACTGGAACTCTTTAAACAAGGTGGTAGACATAGTGGTTCTCAGACATTAAAAAACCGCTGAATTCTACCTGATTACCGCTTTTTTCGCACCCGCGCCGCACAAAGCGATACTTTCACATCCGATTGCCGGATCGTGTCCAGCTAATTAACTGATAAATCACCTGTTTACTTACCACTTTTAACGATTAGCTCTACCAGAAAAACCACTTAGTCATTTTGGTTATTTAATATGTCGAAGGCGTATTTAATCGTTAATATACAGCCCGGTAACCTACGCACTCTTCCGCCACTTTACGGTCCGGACTTCTGATACTGGAATTTTTAACGCGATGACGACTCAGGCACCTGGTTCACTGCTTCCGCTCTCCCCGGAACAACTCGCCCGCTTACAGGCGGCGACGACAGATTATTCCCCGACTCAACTGGCGTGGCTGTCAGGCTATTTCTGGGGCCGGGTAGAGCAGGCGCCGGGTAGCGCCGTCGCCAGCAGCGCACCGTCCGCGCCCGCCGCTGAAACGCCGGTTATTACCCTGCTTTCCGCTTCCCAGACCGGCAATGCCCGTCGCCTGGCTGAGCAGCTGCGTGATGACCTGCTGGCCGCGAAGCTGAACGTAAACCTGGTGAATGCCGGTGATTACAAGTTTAAGCAGATTGGCCAGGAAAAAATGCTGGTGGTCGTAACCTCTACTCAGGGCGAAGGCGAGCCGCCGGAAGAGGCGGTAGCGCTGCATAAATTCCTGATGTCGAAGAAGGCACCAAAAATGGAGGGTGCGGCCTTTGCGGTGTTTGGCCTGGGCGACACCTCTTATGAATTCTTCAGTCAGGCGGGCAAAGATTTTGACAATCGTCTGGCTGAGCTGGGCGGTGAACGCCTGCTGGATCGCGTTGATGCGGATGTCGAGTACGCAGAGCAGGCCACGACCTGGCGTAGTGCGCTGACGGAAATTCTGAAACAGCGCGTGCCGACCGAATCTCCGGCGCAGGCTGCGGCGACAGCGGCAGGCAGCGTCAACGAAGTGACTACCAGTCCCTACAGCAAAGAGTCTCCGCTCAGCGCCAGTCTGGCGGTGAATCAGAAAATTACCGGACGTGACTCAGACAAAGATGTGCGCCATATCGAAATCGATCTGGGCGACTCCGGTCTGCGCTACCAGCCTGGCGATGCGCTGGGCGTCTGGTATGAAAATGACGCGGCGCTGGTCAGTGAACTGCTGGAGCTGGTCTGGCTGAAAGGCGATGAGCCGGTAGAGATTCAGGGCAAAACCCTGCCGCTGGCGGAGGCGCTGCAAAAGCATTTCGAGCTGACGGTGAACACGGCGCAGATCGTCGCGCAGTACGCCCAGTTGTCCCGTAATGCGGAGCTGCTGGCGCTGGTGGATGATAAAGCCCGGTTGCAGCACTATGCGCAGAACTATCCGATTGTGGATATGGTGCGTCTGGCTCCGGCTGAACTCACGGCAGAACAGCTGACCGGCCTGCTGCGACCGCTGACGCCGCGACTCTATTCTATCGCCTCTTCGCAGGCCGAAACCGACACCGAAGTGCACATCACCGTAGGTGCCGTGCGCTTCGATATTGAAGGCCGCCAGCGCGGCGGCGGTGCATCGACCTGGCTGGCCGATCGTATTGAAGAAGAGGGCGAAGTCCGCGTCTTCATCGAGCACAACGACAATTTCCGTCTGCCAGCTAATCCGGACGCGCCGGTGATCATGATTGGCCCGGGCACCGGCATCGCGCCGTTCCGCGCCTTTATGCAGCAGCGCGACAACGACGGTGCCAGCGGCAAAAACTGGCTATTCTTTGGTAATCCGCACTTCACCGACGATTTCCTCTATCAGGTGGAGTGGCAGAAATATGTGAAGGATGGGCTGCTGACGAATATCGACCTCGCCTGGTCACGCGATCAGGCCGAGAAAATTTACGTTCAGGATAAGATTCGCGCGAAAGGGGCCGAAGTCTGGCGCTGGATTGAAGAGGGCGCGCATCTGTATGTCTGTGGCGACGCGAATCGTATGGCAAAAGACGTCGAGCAGGCATTGCTGGATGTGGTGGTCGAACACGGCGGAATGGATCGTGAAACGGCCGACGAATTTTTAAGTGAGCTGCGCATTGAGCGCCGTTATCAGCGAGACGTTTACTAATGAGCGATAAACACCCTGGACCGCTGGTTGTAGAAGGCAAATTAGCAGACGCTGAGCGTCTGAAGAAGCAGAGCAACTATCTGCGCGGCACCATCAAAGAAGATCTGGAAGAAGGTCTGACCGGCGGCTTTACCGGTGACAACTTCCTGCTGATCCGTTTTCATGGCATGTACCAGCAGGACGATCGCGACATTCGTGCCGAACGTGCGGAACAGAAGCTGGAGCCGCGACACGCCATGATGCTGCGCTGCCGACTGCCGGGCGGCATCATTACGCCGACGCAGTGGCTGGCCATCGACAAATTTGCTACCGATAAAACCATTTATGGCAGCATTCGTCTAACCAACCGTCAGACCTTCCAGTTTCACGGTATTCTGAAGAAGAACGTCAAGCCGACGCATCAGATGCTGCATGAAGTGGGGCTGGATGCGCTGGCGACCGCCAACGACGTCAACCGTAACGTGCTCTGTACGTCGAACCCGGTTGAGTCCGAACTGCATCAGGAAGCGTATGAGTGGGCGAAGAAGCTCTCCGAGCATCTGCTGCCGCGCACCCGTGCCTATGCCGAGATCTGGTGGGATAAAGAAAAAGTCGCGACAACAGACGAAGAGCCGATTCTCGGTGAAACCTATCTGCCGCGTAAATTCAAAACGACGGTAGTGATCCCGCCGCATAACGATGTGGATCTGCACGCCAACGATCTGAACTTTGTCGCCGTCGCCGAGAACGGCAAGCTGGTGGGCTTCAACCTGCTGGTGGGGGGCGGCCTGTCGATTGAGCACGGTAACAAAGCGACTTACGCGCGTACCGCCAGCGAGTTTGGTTACTTCCCGGTTGAGAAGATCCTTGATGTTGCCGAGGCGGTCGTGACGACGCAGCGTGACTGGGGTAACCGTACCGATCGTAAAAACGCCAAAACCAAATACACCCTGGAACGTGTTGGCGTCGAGACCTTTAAAGCGGAAGTTGAAAAACGCGCTGGCCTGACGTTTGAGCCGATCCGTCCTTATGAGTTCACCACCCGTGGCGATCGCATTGGCTGGATCAAAGGCATCGACAACAAATGGCACCTCACGCTGTTTATCGAAAATGGTCGCCTGCTCGACTATCCGGGCCGACCGCTGAAAAGCGGCATCGCGGAAATTGCGAAAATCCATCAGGGTGACTTCCGCCTGACTGCCAACCAGAACCTGATTGTGGCGGGCGTGCCGGAAAGCGAAAAAGCGCAGATTGAAGCGATCGCCCGCGAGCATGGTCTGATGGATCATGTGACGCCACAGCGCGAAAACTCCATGGCCTGCGTTGCGTTCCCGACCTGTCCGCTGGCGATGGCAGAAGCCGAACGCTTCCTGCCCGCGTTTGTGACCAAAGTCGAGGGCATCATGCACGCGCATGGCGTCGGCGATGAGCACATAGTGTTACGCGTTACCGGTTGTCCGAACGGTTGCGGCCGTGCCATGCTGGCTGAGCTGGGTCTGGTGGGTAAAGCGCCAGGCCGCTACAACCTGCATCTGGGCGGAAACCGCAGCGGAACGCGTATTCCCCGTATGTATCGTGAAAACATTAACGAAAGCGAAATTCTCGCCACCATTGATGAGCTGGTGGGACGCTGGGCCACCGAGCGCCAGGCCGCTGAAGGCTTTGGTGACTTCACCATCCGCGCAGGCATTGTTGCGCCGGTGCTGGACCCGGCACGCGACTTCTGGGAGGAAGCAAAATGAGTCAGCCCGACCTCGCAGCACTGAATGAGATGTCCAAAGTCCAGCGTGCGATGGCGCTGGCCGCGACCAATGCACAGCTGGAGAAGTCATCAGCAGAAGAGCGGGTCAGCTGGGCGCTGGAGAATTTACCGGGCGCCTACGTGCTCTCTTCCAGTTTCGGTATTCAGGCGGCGGTGTCGCTGCATCTGGTGACGCGTCAGCAGCCCGATATTCCGGTGATCCTGACCGACACCGGCTATCTGTTCCCGGAGACCTATCGTTTTATTGATGAGCTGGCGGACCAGCTCAATCTCAACCTCAAAGTGTTCCGCGCCGAAACCTCACCGGCCTGGCAGGAAGCGCGCTACGGCAAGCTGTGGGAGCAGGGCGTCGAGGGGATTGAGAAATATAACGAGATCAATAAAGTCGAGCCGATGAACCGGGCTATCGAAACCCTGGGTGCCCAGACCTGGTTTGCCGGCCTGCGCCGTGACCAGTCCGGCAGCCGGGCAAATCTGCCGGTGCTGGGCGTGCAGCGTGGCGTCTTTAAGCTGCTGCCGATTATTGACTGGGATAACCGCCAGATTCATCAGTACCTGGAACAGCACAAGCTGAAGTACCATCCGCTGTGGGATGAAGGCTATCTTTCAGTAGGTGATACCCATACTACCCGCAAATGGGAGCCGGGTATGGCAGAAGAAGAGACGCGCTTCTTTGGTCTCAAGCGCGAATGTGGTCTGCACGAAGGCTGATGCCGTTCTTCTCTCCCCCGCCAGGGGGAGAGAATGTCTTCGCGCATTCAGTCAGGAAGTTAAACGCCTTTTAATCCGGCAAACGCCTCCGCTTCGCGAGTCACATTCACCTTCGTCACCTCATACTCTGCCACGGCGACAAACGGATCTTCCTCTAAGATCGCATCCAGCTTTTCACGTTCCATCTCTCTGACCAGCAACATGCCGCCCGTGCGTGGATCTTTACGTCCCGCTGCAATAAAAAAGCCCGCATCAAAATAGCGATCGAGCCAGTCGATATGGCCTGCCAGCAGCGCTTCAACCTCTTCTACCGGACGAACATAATTCAGAAAAACGACGTACATGTCAGATCCTCACACTTTAGGATTGGTCAGTTCGCTGATCAGCGGCAGCAGCACGCGGACGCTGTCGCGAGTTCGCAGGGCTATCTGGCCCGGCAGCCAGCGGTCGAGATAGCTCAGATTATCCAGGTCAGTCTGATGACGGGTCACGCCATCCGGAAAGTGGTGGCTGCGATGACGCTGTAATGCGCCATCTTTATTCCCCAGCGTCCAGTTGCTGGCGGTCACATCGAGCAGCGGAAAGCCCGCCCTGTCGAAGGCATTCAGACCGTTGAAGTCTTTACGAGTCAGCTGATGACTGGCAGCGGGAATGCCCTGCTGACGAGCCAGTAACAGCGCGCGATCGCTGGTCTGCTTGCGCACCGCTCGGGGCGTGTTCATGCCGCTGTTGAAATAGAGATGATCGCCGGTGATCAGGCTATTAAGATCGATGACCAGCAGCGTGTTCTTTTTCTCACGCGCGCTCATCCGCTCAACGTAATCATCCATGCCATGCAGGTCGGTTTCTCCGGCGCTCAGCGCCACAAAGCGGATGCCGTAGTGCAGCGGTTTACGACTCAGCTGCTGCGCCAGCTCCAGCATCACGCCAAGACCTGACGCATTATCGTCGACGCCCTGCAGACGTAAGCCGCCCAGATTATGATGGACCTGGCTGCTGTTCTGCGGCGTCCAGGTATCCAGATGCGCCACGATCAGAATCTCCTGCGGCACGCTGCCTGCGCGCGCAGCAATCACCGAGGTGGCCGTGAGCTTATGCCAGCGCTGCGTGCCGTCATCTTCCTGCCACTTATAGCCGGTGTTGAACTGGCGGGTATCGGTTTTATATCCCAGCGCGGTAAATTGCTGTTGCAGATAGTCAGCGGCCATCAGCTCAGCCGGACTACCACTCATGCGGCCAGGAAAATAAGTGGCGATGTGCCGGACCTGCTGTTCGGCAAACTGACCCGCTGGCGCGGCCAGGGCCAGCGGGGAAATGAGTGCGCTCAACAAAACTGTCGCGACCCTCAGGCGGAGGGAACAAAACATAGTGCATCCTTTTTTACATTATCCGGGAGCCAACAGGCATGCGGGCCAGGCCTGCTCATGCCGCGCGCATTATACCCCTTTTGTTCTGCGAGCTGGTTAGCGGAATCGGGCGCTGCTGAGAGGAAAGTACCTACGCACATTTATCGCTGGCACTTATCTGCTTTTGTGGGCGCAGGCGCGGACTGGAATGTGTGAGCCTGTTCACGAAAAAGCCATTAAATTTCATCTGCTAAGATCAAATTGTTCTGTGCTTTGCGGTGTCGTTATTCCATTCGGTAACTACTCATTCCAATTCGTAATTTCATCTGGATAAACTCAGCGACGTATAGTCGCGTTAATACAAAGTTAAATCATCAGGGTTAACGTGGACTATTTGCCTCTTTTTGCCGATCTCTCTGGCCGCCCGGTTCTGGTTGTCGGCGGTGGAGATATTGCGGCGCGAAAAATTGAACTGCTGCGTCGCGCGCGCGCGCGCGTCCAGATCGCCTCTCGTGAACTCTGCCCGGAACTGCAGGCACTGCTGGATAAGCAGGAGCTGGAGTGGGTGGCGACCGCGTTTGATCCGTCCCAGCTGGATGGCGTTTTCCTGGTGATTGCCGCCACTGACGACAACCAGCTCAACGCCTGGGTTTTTGAAGCCGCAAACGCGCGGCATAAGCTGGTTAACGTGGTCGACGACCAGCCAAAATGCACCTTTATCTTCCCGTCGATTGTAGACCGCTCACCGCTGGTGGTGGCGATCTCCTCCAGCGGCACTGCACCTGTGCTGGCACGCATGCTGCGTGAAAAAATCGAAACGCTGCTGCCTGCCAGTCTTGGTCAGATGGCGGAGGTAGCCGGACTCTGGCGCGATAAGGTCAAACAGCGCTTCAGCCGCATGTCCGATCGTCGGCGTTTCTGGGAGCGGGCCTTCGACGGTCTGTTCGCCAGTCAGATGTCCGCCGGTAACGTCGAAGAGGCGAAGCGCACGCTGGATCGTGAACTGCTGGAAGAGCCAACCCGTCAGGGCGAGATCTTTCTGGTAGGTGCCGGGCCGGGCGACAGCGGCCTGCTGACGCTGCGTGGCCTGCAGGTCATGCAGTTAGCTGATGTGGTGCTCTACGACCATCTGGTCAGCGAAGAGGTGCTGGACCTGGTACGTCGCGACGCCGACCGCATCTGCGTCGGTAAACGCGCCAGCGCACATACGTTGCCGCAGGAAGAGATTAATCAGTTGCTGGTTTCACTGGCGCTGAAAGGTAAGCGCGTTGTCCGCCTCAAGGGTGGCGATCCCTTTATCTTTGGCCGCGGCGGCGAAGAGCTGCAGGCGGCACAGCAGGCGGGCGTGCCGTTCCAGGTGGTGCCGGGCGTCACCGCGGCTGCCGGTGCGACGGCCTATGCCGGGATTCCGCTGACCCACCGCGATTACGCGCAGAGCGTGATGTTTATTACCGGTCACTGCCGTCCCGATGGCGATGATATCGACTGGCCATCACTGGCGCGTGCGCGTCAGACGCTGGCGATCTACATGGGCACGGTTAAAGCGGCTGCTATCAGCGCGGCGCTGATTCAGCACGGTCGCGCGCCATCAACGCCAGTGGCGGTGATCAGTCGCGGCACCCGTCAGGATCAACAGGTGCTGACCGGCACCTTAGAACAACTTGAGGCGCTGGCCGCCTCGGCACCTACTCCGGCGCTGCTGGTGATCGGAGAGGTGGTTAATCTGCACGGGCAACTCGCCTGGTTTAAACATTCAGCACAGCAGGGGACTCGCGAGTCCGCCGTTGTCAATCTGGCTTGAGGGAAAATCATGGACCAAAAACGACTCACTCATCTGCATCAGCTGGAGGCGGAGAGTATCCACATCATTCGCGAAGTGGCGGCGGAGTTCAGCAATCCGGTGATGATGTACTCCATCGGCAAAGACTCCTCGGTGATGCTGCATCTGGCGCGTAAAGCCTTTTATCCGGGCACGCTGCCGTTCCCGCTGCTGCATGTGGATACCGGCTGGAAATTCCGTGAAATGTACGAGTTCCGCGACCGCACCGTGAAAGCGATGGGCGCAGAGTTGCTGGTTCATCGCAACCCGGAAGGCGTGGCGATGGGGATTAACCCCTTTGTCCACGGCAGTGCCAAACACACTGACATCATGAAGACCGAAGGGCTGAAGCAGGCGCTGAACAAATACGGTTTCGATGCGGCCTTTGGTGGCGCACGTCGTGATGAAGAGAAGTCACGCGCCAAAGAGCGTATCTACTCCTTCCGTGACCGCTTCCACCGTTGGGATCCAAAAAACCAGCGTCCTGAGCTGTGGCACAACTACAACGGCCAGATCAACAAGGGCGAAAGCATCCGCGTCTTCCCGCTGTCGAACTGGACTGAACTGGATATCTGGCAGTACATCTTCCTGGAAAACATCGAGATCGTGCCGCTCTATCTTGCCGCGCCGCGTCCGGTGCTGGAGCGTGATGGCATGCTGATGATGATCGATGACGATCGCATCAACCTGCAGCCGGGTGAAGAGATCACCCAGCGGATGGTCCGTTTCCGTACGCTCGGCTGCTGGCCGCTGACCGGTGCGGTAGAGTCTGAAGCGCAGACGCTGCCGGAGATCATCGAAGAGATGCTGGTCTCCACCACCAGCGAGCGTCAGGGCCGCATGATCGATCGCGATCAGTCCGGTTCGATGGAACTGAAAAAACGCCAGGGTTATTTCTAAGGAGACGCCAGATGAATACCGTAATTGCACAACAGATTGCCGACCAGGGCGGCGTTGAAGCCTGGCTGACCGCTCAACAGCATAAGAGCCTGCTGCGTTTTCTGACCTGCGGCAGCGTTGATGACGGAAAAAGTACCCTGATTGGTCGTCTGCTGCATGACACCCGTCAGATCTATGAAGATCAGCTTTCATCACTGCACAACGACAGCAAGCGTCACGGCACTCAGGGCGAGAAGCTCGATCTGGCGCTGCTGGTGGATGGTCTGCAGGCTGAGCGTGAGCAGGGCATTACCATTGATGTGGCCTACCGCTACTTCTCAACCGAAAAGCGCAAATTCATTATCGCGGATACGCCGGGACATGAGCAGTACACCCGCAACATGGCAACCGGCGCGTCAACCTGCGATCTGGCGATCCTGCTGATCGATGCACGTAAAGGCGTACTGGATCAGACCCGCCGTCACAGCTTTATCTCGACGCTGCTGGGCATCCAACACCTGGTGGTGGCGATCAACAAGATGGACCTGGTGGAGTACGATCAGGCACGCTTCGAGCAGATCAAACAGGATTACCTCGACTTTGCTGCCCAGTTGCCGGAAGACCTTGATATCCGCTTTGTGCCAATGTCAGCGCTGGAAGGAGATAACGTCGCCTCTGCCAGTCAGACTATGCCGTGGTACAGCGGCCCGACGCTGCTGGATGTGCTGGAAACCGTGGAGCTGAAGCGCGTTGTCGATCATCAGCCGATGCGTTTCCCGGTGCAGTATGTCAACCGTCCCAACCTGGATTTCCGTGGCTATGCCGGTACGCTGGCGTCGGGCAGCGTGCAGGTCGGCCAGCGCGTAAAAGTGCTGCCGTCTGGCGTAGAGTCGACCATTGCCCGCATTGTGACTTTTGATGGCGATCTGCAGGAAGCGGGTGCAGGTGAAGCGATCACCCTGGTGCTGCAGGATGAGATTGATATCAGCCGTGGCGATCTGCTGGTGGATGCCAGCGAAGCGCTGGCTGCGGTACAGTCTGCCAGCGTTGATGTGGTCTGGATGGCGGAACAGCCGCTGCAGGCCGGTCAGAGCTATGATCTGAAAATAGCCGGTAAGAAAACCCGTGGTCGCGTTGAGAAGGTGCTGCATCAGGTTGAGATCAACTCGCTGGAGACGCGTCAGGTCGATTCGCTGCCGCTGAACGGTATTGGTCGCATTGAGATCACCTTTGACGAACCGATGGTGCTCGACAGCTATCAGCAGAACCCGGTAACCGGCGGCATGATCTTTATCGATCGCCTGAGCAACGTCACCGTGGGTGCCGGCATGATCCATCAGCCAAACCATGATGCGCCGGTTAACAGCGGCGAGTTCAGCGCGTTTGAGCTGGAACTGAATGCGCTGGTGCGTCGTCACTTCCCACACTGGAACGCGCGCGACCTGCTGGGCGGTCAATAATGGCGCAGCACGATGATAACGTGGTGTGGCATGACCATCCGGTAACACGCGCTTCTCGCGAGCAGCAGCATGGCCATCAGGGCGTGGTGCTGTGGTTCACCGGGCTGTCGGGCTCGGGGAAATCTACTGTTGCAGGTGCGCTGGAGCAGGCGCTGCACCGCATCGGTGTCAGCACCTATCTGCTGGATGGGGATAATGTGCGTCACGGCCTGTGCCGTGACCTCGGTTTCAGCGATGACGACCGTAAAGAGAATATCCGTCGGGTCGGTGAAGTGGCGAAACTGATGGTGGATGCCGGACTCGTGGTGCTCACCGCCTTTATTTCGCCGCATCGCGCCGAGCGTCAGATGGTGCGCGACCTGCTGGAGCCAGGGCAGTTTATCGAGGTGTTTGTCGATACGCCGTTAGCGGTGTGTGAAGCGCGCGATCCGAAAGGGTTATATCGCAAAGCGCGCGCCGGTGAGCTGCGTAATTTCACCGGCATCGACAGCGTCTATGAGGCGCCAGACAGCCCGGAAATCCAGCTGGATGGCGAACAATTGGTTACAAAACTGGCCGCCCAATTGTTAGACCTGCTGCGCGACCGCGATATCATCAGATCCTGAAGAGACAGCGGCAGATCGTCTGATCTGCCGCCCTCGCGCCAACAGGATGCCTATGCAGAACATTACCCCAATGCTCGCCCGTAAAGATGACTCCGCCCCGGATGAGCCACGCTCACTGCTGCCGGGCGGCGTTATCGGTTTTCTTGCTTACGGGTGTGCGCTGGCGATCCCTTTCCTGCTGTTCGGTTCTAACACGCTGTTTTTCTTTCTTTATACCTGGCCATTCTTTCTGGCGCTGTTGCCGGTCGCCGTGGTTACGGGTATTGCACTGAATACGCTGCTGAGCGGACAGTGGCTCTGGGCCGCGCTCGCCACCGTGATTATGGTGGTCACGCTCTTCTGGTTAATGTTCTCCTTTCTCTCCGGCTGGTAAGCCATCACTGCGCCCGTGCTGATGTGCAAACGCATCGGCAGGTTACAAATCTTTTCCCGCCAGATTCGGTACTAATTACCTGGACGTACAGCAAAGCGCGCCATTTTCGCGGCTGGTGTGGAGTCCTGTGCAAAGTTATGGGATGATTGTGCCGTTTTTAGGGGGCGGGATGGGAAAACTGACGTTACTGTTATTGGTGCTGCTCGGCTGGCTGCAATATTCATTGTGGCTGGGGAAAAATGGCATCCATGACTATACGCGCGTCAATGATGATGTCGCGGTGCAACAGGCAAACAATGCCAAACTTAAATCGCGAAACGATCAGCTTTTTGCCGAAATTGACGATCTCAATGGCGGCTCGGAAGCGATCGAGGAGCGTGCGCGCAATGAACTGGGCATGATTAAACCCGGTGAGACCTTCTATCGTCTGGTGCCTGACCAGAACAAACGCAACGCGCAACAAGCAGCGCAAAACCAACAACGATAAAACATGAACACTCTGGCCTCCCTTGCGGATGTGATTGCCGTGGTGCCCGCTGCCGGGATTGGCAGCCGCATGCAGGCAACCTGTCCGAAGCAGTATCTGACGATTGGTCAGCACACCCTTCTGGAACACAGCATTGCACGTCTGTTTTCCCATCCCGCCATCAGACAGGTGATTGTTGCCCTCAGCCCCGATGACGAGCACTTTGCTTCCCTGCCGCTGGCGCGCGATCCGCGCGTGCTCAGGGTGACAGGCGGAGAAACCCGTGCCGAATCGGTGCTGGCCGGACTCCAGGCCGCACAGGGTTCCGCCTGGGTGCTGGTGCATGACGCTGCGCGTCCCTGTCTGCATCTCGACGATCTCCAGCAACTGCTCAACGTGCGCGAACAGAGCCACGTAGGCGGAATTCTGGCTGCGCCCGTGCGCGACACGATGAAGCGGGGCGAGCCGGGCAAAGCGGCAGTAGCCCATACCGTAGAACGTGACGATCTCTGGCACGCCTTAACGCCGCAATTTTTCCCTCATGCGCTGCTCACCGCCTGCCTGACGCGGGCGCTGACAGAAGGCGCGACCATCACCGATGAAGCCTCGGCGCTGGAGTATTGCGGCTACCATCCGCTGTTAGTCAGCGGACGCAGTGATAACATCAAAGTCACCCGGCCAGAAGATCTGGCGCTGGCGGCTTTTTATCTGAGTCAGATTCAATTAAAGGAGAGCGCATGATGCGTATCGGTCACGGTTTTGACGTTCACGCCTTTGGCGGAGAAGGTCCGTTAGTGATTGGCGGTGTGCGGATCCCGTTTGAACACGGTTTTATCGCCCATTCGGATGGCGATGTGGCGCTGCATGCGCTGACTGACGCGCTGCTGGGCGCAGTAGCGATGGGCGATATCGGCAAGCTGTTTCCCGACACCGATCCGGCCTTTAAAGGGGCGGACAGCCGCGGCCTGCTGCGTGAGGCCTGGCGTCGTATCGAAGCCAAAGGCTATCGAATCGGTAATGTCGACGTCACGATTATTGCTCAGGCACCGAAAATGCTGCCGCACGTGCCACAGATGCGTATTAACATCGCAGAAGACTTAGGCTGCCACATGGATGCAGTCAACGTCAAAGCGACCACCACCGAGAAGCTCGGCTTTACCGGGCGCGGCGAAGGCATTGCCTGCGAAGCGGTCGCGTTAGTCCTGAAAGCTGACAGCCAATGACGCTGAATTACCTGCACGGCACGCCCACAGCCGTCGGCGTGATCAAAGCCAACCCGGAAGATTTCGTAGTGGTGGAAGACCTCGGGTATGGCGCGGATGGGGAAGGTGAGCATCTGCTGGTGCGCATCCGTAAAGTCGGGGCCAATACCCGCTTTGTGGCGGAGGCGCTGGCTAAGTATCTTGGTATTCATCAGCGCGACATGAGCTATGCCGGGATGAAAGACCGCCATGCGGTCACGGAGCAGACCCTCTGTTTCCGTCTGCCAGGTAATGCGATGCCCGATCTGCGTGGTTTTTCGCTTGAGGGCGTCGACATTCTGCAGGTGGTGCGTCACAAGCGTAAGCTGCGCATCGGCGCACTGGCGGGGAATGCGTTCCGGCTGGTTATCCGCCAGATCAGCGATCGCGATGCGGTTGAAACGCGTCTGGTGCAGGTTCGTGATGCGGGCGCACCCAACTATTTTGGTGAACAGCGTTTTGGTCGCGGCGGCAATAACCTGGTGATGGCGGAGAAGTGGGCGCGCAATGAGATTATTATTCGCGACCGCAACAAGCGCAGCCTGATGCTTTCTGCTGCACGCAGTGCGCTGTTTAATCAGGTGACCAGCGCGCGTCTGCAACAGCAGGGCAGCCTGACGCAGGTGCTCAACGGCGATGCTTTGCAGCTGACTGGCCGTGGCAGCTGGTTTGTCGCACAGCCTGATGAACTGGCAGAGTCACAGCGCCGGGTCGAACAGCATGCGCTGCGCATTACCGCGCCGCTGCCGGGACGTGGCGAGCCTGGCCCGCAGGCTGACGCGCTGGCCTTTGAACAGCAGGCGCTGGCGGATGAGTCGCTGCTGCTGGGATTGATCGAACGTGAGAAGGTTGATGCAGCCCGCCGCGCTATGCTGGTGGTGCCGCGCGATATGCAGTGGAGCTGGTGGGATGACGTTACGCTGGAACTGTCGTTCTGGCTGCCTGCGGGTAGCTTTGCCACCAGCGTGGTCCGGGAGCTGCTGACTCAAACGGATTCGCCCGATCAGCCTGATGAGTAATCTTCGCTGCAACATGACCCGACTTGTGGGTAATGTTGCGGCAAACCCCCACCGTCGTGTGATTTACGCCTACCACTTCCTTGCGTGCCTCGCTAGAATGCAAAAATCGCTGTCCATTCATCACCTGTTGCCATGCCGTTCAAACAGGTTCAGTCACGGCGACCAGTCGAATAAAAAAAGGTCAGAACGAAATGCGGATATTGCTCAGCAACGATGACGGCATTCATGCGCCAGGCATTCAGACTCTGGCAAACGCTCTGCGGCAGATTGCTGACGTGCAGGTTGCTGCTCCCGATCGTAACCGAAGCGGTGCCTCCAATTCCTTAACGCTGGAAACACCCCTGCGTACTTTCACCCATGAAAACGGCGATATCGCGGTTCAGATGGGGACGCCGACCGACTGCGTCTATCTGGGGGTGAATGCGCTGATGCAGCCGCGTCCCGACATTGTCGTGTCAGGCATCAATGCCGGTCCCAATCTGGGTGACGATGTCATCTACTCCGGCACGGTGGCGGCGGCGATGGAAGGGCGGCATCTTGGTTTACCGGCGATAGCGGTTTCACTTAACGGTCATCAGCACTACGCCACCGCGGCAGCAGTGACCTGCGCGATCCTCAGGGCGCTGACGCATGAACCGCTGCGCACCGGCCGCATTCTCAACATTAATGTCCCCGATCTGCCGCTGGCCGAACTTAAAGGCATCCGCGTGACGCGCTGTGGCAGTCGCCATCCGGCGGATCAGGTGATTGCGCAGCAGGATCCGCGTGGCAATACCCTCTACTGGATTGGCCCGCCGGGCGAAAAACTGGATGCGGGCCCGGATACGGACTTTGCCGCCGTGGATCAGGGTTACGTTTCTGTCACCGCACTGCATGTCGATTTAACGGCGCACAGCGCGCAGAACGTGCTCAGTGATTGGCTGGCTAAAGCTGAGGTGAACCTGGCATGGTGAATCGGCGTATTGAGACACTGCTGTCACAACTGCGTCAGCAGGGTATTGATGATGAAAACCTGCTGAAAGCCATCAGCGAGGTGCCGCGCGAACGGTTTATCGACGAGGCGTTTGAGCATAAAGCCTGGGACAATGTGGCCTTGCCTATCGGCTCCGGCCAGACGATTTCACAGCCTTATATGGTCGCGCGGATGACCGCTTTGCTCGGGCTGAATCCGCATTCGCGTGTACTGGAGATTGGTACGGGTTCCGGGTATCAGACAGCGATTCTTGCCCATCTGGTAGACCATGTTTATTCAGTAGAACGCATCAAAGGGCTGCAATGGCAGGCCAAACGTCGTCTGAAACAGCTGGATCTGCATAATGTCTCAACCCGCCATGGCGATGGCTGGCAGGGCTGGCCATCTCGCGGTCCGTTCGATGCCATCATTGTTACCGCCGCGCCACCGGAAATTCCGATTGCGCTGATAGCACAACTGGCAGAAGGCGGCATTATGGTGCTGCCGGTTGGCGAAGATCAGCAGGTACTGAAGCGCCTGCGTCGTCAGGGCGAAGAGGTCACGGAAGAGATCATTGAACCGGTGCGTTTTGTTCCGCTGGTACAGGGCGATCTCGCCTGACGCTCTTCGTATTTCTTCACAACTGTTTCATGGCACCACCTGGTTGATATTGTTACTATCCAGTTTATTCAACGAAAACACAGATTTTATCGCGCCGCGCAGAGCATTCTGCTGGCGGGTACAGTGAAACAGATAGATCAGCGTTGCCATCACGGGGGATTAATGAGCACGGGAAGCACACTTTTTCAGTTACGCCGTCTGGCGGCACTTTCACTGGTAGGATTCTGGCTGGCAGGCTGCAGCTCTGGCGACAACTCACAGGCACCGATCAGTCGCGTTGGCGATGATGGCGGCATGATGAACAGCCAGGCTGGCGCAGGCCCGGTTTCGGGTGGTGTGCCTGCTGCGCCGTCTCAGGGACAAATGTTAAGCAGAAATTCAGCATCTGTCCCCAGCAATGGCGGAATGGTTAGTACCAACAGTAATGTTGAGACGCAGAACGGCCGGATAGTGTACAACCGCAGTTACCAGAATATTCCTAAGGGTAGCTACTCCGGTGAAACATATACCGTTAAGCGCGGAGACACCTTGTTTTACATTGCCTGGATTACTGGCAATGATTTCCGTGATTTAGCCCAGCGCAACAACGTTGCTGCGCCATACAGCCTGAATGTGGGTCAGACTTTACAGATTGGTAACGGGTCGGGTCAGCCGATTACCGGTGGCAATCCCATTACCGTTGCTGATGCAACGCAGGGCGGCGTTCCGGCGGCGCCACAAATTAAATCGCCTGCTGTTGCACAGCAACCTGTTATTACGTATTCTGATGATTCAGGTAATTCGGGTGGCAGCAAATTGTTGCCTTCGAAAGGAGCAAATGTTGCAACGACAACAGCTCCGGTGGTTACCGCACCCCCAACGGTTAGCAGTACTACCAACAGTTCAACGCCGGTCGGAAGCTGGCGCTGGCCGACTGACGGGAAGATTATCGATAACTTCTCTGCCGCCGAAGGTGGCAATAAAGGCATCGATATCGCCGGGACGCGCGGACAGTCTGTGGTTGCCACTGCTTCAGGACGAGTGGTTTACGCAGGTAACGCACTCCGGGGTTACGGTAATTTAATCATCATTAAACACAACGATGATTACCTGAGCGCCTACGCCCACAACGATACAATGCTGGTTCGGGAACAACAGGAAGTTAAGGCGGGGCAAAAGATCGCTACCATGGGTAGCACCGGAACCAGTTCAGTCAGATTACACTTTGAAATTCGTTACAAGGGGAAATCCGTAAACCCGTTGCGTTATTTACCGCAGCGATAATCCGGCAGAACAAATCCTTTTTATGTTCTGCCCTGGAATCACGGGTAGGAGCCGCTTATGAGCCAGAATACGCTGAAAGTAAACGAGTTACATGAGAACGCGGAATTCGATGAGAACGGAGCTGAAATTTTTGACGAGAAGGCCCTTGTTGAAAATGAAGCCAGTGATAGCGACGTAGCGGAAGAAGAGTTGCTATCACAGGGTGCGACGCAGCGTGTATTAGATGCGACGCAGCTCTATCTTGGGGAGATTGGCTATTCTCCGTTGTTAACGGCAGAGGAAGAAGTTTTCTTCGCTCGCCGTGCATTGCGGGGTGATATCCCTTCCCGTCGTCGCATGATCGAAAGTAACTTACGCCTGGTGGTGAAAATCGCCCGTCGTTACAGCAATCGTGGTTTAGCACTGCTGGACCTGATTGAAGAAGGTAACCTCGGCCTGATTCGCGCCGTAGAGAAATTTGACCCGGAGCGTGGGTTCCGTTTCTCAACGTACGCCACCTGGTGGATTCGTCAGACTATTGAACGGGCGATTATGAATCAAACCCGTACCATTCGTCTGCCGATTCACATTGTTAAAGAACTGAATGTTTATCTGCGTACCGCACGTGAACTTTCCCACAAGCTTGACCATGAGCCAAGTGCGGAAGAGATCGCCGAGCAGCTTGATAAACCGGTTGATGACGTAAGCCGTATGTTACGTCTCAACGAACGCATTACCTCAGTTGATACGCCATTAGGCGGTGATTCTGAAAAAGCGCTGCTGGATATTCTGGCCGATGAGAAAGATAACGGCCCGGAAGACACCACGCAGGACGATGATATGAAACAAAGCATCGTCAAGTGGCTGTTCGAACTGAACGCCAAGCAGCGTGAAGTGCTGGCTCGTCGTTTCGGCCTGTTGGGCTATGAAGCGGCAACGCTTGAGGATGTGGGTCGTGAAATCGGCTTAACCCGTGAGCGTGTACGTCAGATTCAGGTTGAAGGTTTGCGCCGTCTGCGCGAAATCCTGCAGGCGCAGGGTCTCAACATTGAAGCACTGTTTCGTGAATAATCGTCTGTAAGATGGTCTGAGTTCGAATGCAAAAAGCGGTGGTGAAAACCACCGTTTTTTTATGCCTGCAGAAAAGTGATTGACAGAGAAATGCCAGCGCCACACCGTGCGTTTACACGATGCGGCGTGCTCTCACACCAGCGATTTAAGCCGATAAATCCAGTCAAGTGCCTGACGCGGTGTCAGCGTATCCGGATCCAGCGCCTCAAGCGCCTCCACCGCTGGCGAGGTCTCTTCAACCAGCAGCGGCAACTGAGAACCATCAACCGTTGATGATGCCGAGTGGTTTGAAACGGTCTCCAGCTCTTTCAGCTTGTTGCGCGCCCGCTTGATCACCTCTTTAGGCACGCCGGCCAGCGCGGCTACCGCCAGACCATAACTCTTGCTCGCAGCCCCTTCCTGAACGCTGTGCATAAAGGCAATGGTGTCGCCATGCTCAACCGCATCCAGATGAACGTTGACCACGCCTTCCATTTTTTCCGGCAATGTTGTCAGCTCGAAGTAGTGAGTGGCAAACAGCGTCATTGCCTTGATGCGATTCGCCAGGTTTTCAGCACAGGCCCAGGCCAGCGATAAACCGTCGTAGGTCGAGGTGCCGCGTCCAATCTCATCCATCAGCACCAGACTGTTTTCCGTGGCGTTGTGCAGGATGTTGGCGGTCTCGGTCATCTCCACCATAAAGGTCGAGCGCCCGGAGGCGAGATCGTCAGCCGCACCGACGCGGGTAAAAATGCGATCCAGCGGACCAATCAGCGTCTCATCGGCAGGAACAAAACTGCCAATCCATGCCATCAGCGCAATCAGTGCCGCCTGTCGCATATAGGTACTTTTACCGCCCATGTTGGGACCGGTAATGATCAGCATTCTGCGCTGTGGTGCCAGTGACAGCGGGTTAGCAATAAACGGCTCTTTCAGAACCTGCTCAACCACCGGATGGCGACCGCCGCTGATTTTAATGCCGGCTTTATCCTGCAGCACCGGACGGCAATAGTTCAGGGTCCAGGCGCGTTCTGCCAGGTTGCTCAATACGTCCAGTTCGGCCAGCGCGGCGGCACTCAGCTGCAGCGCTTCAAGGTGCGGCAGCAGCTGATCGAACAGCGCCTCATACAGGCTTTTCTCCAGCGACAGCGCTTTGCCCTTCGAGGTGAGAACTTTGTCTTCGTACTCTTTCAGTTCCGGGATGATGTAGCGTTCAGCATTCTTCAGCGTCTGACGACGCACATAGTGCATCGGCACCTGATGGCTCTGACCACGGCTGACCTGGATGTAATAGCCATGCACACCGTTAAAGCCGACCTTCAGCGTATCCAGTCCCAGCTTCTCACGTTCACGGATCTCCAGCCGGTCAAGGTAGTCGGTTGCGCCATCGGCCAGCGCGCGCCACTCATCCAGCTCTGCATTGTAGCCGGGCGCGATCACGCCGCCGTCGCGAATCAGCACCGGCGGTGACTCAATCACCGCCTGCTCCAGCAGCTCGCGTAGTGCGGTGAACTCGCCCATCTGCGTGCGCAGCTTTTGTAGCTGTGGCGCTTTTACGTCGGCCAGCAGCTGGTTCAGTTCAGGCAGTTGCTGAAACGCATGGCGCATGCGGGCCAGATCGCGCGGACGCGCGGTGCGCAGGGCCAGACGGGCCAGAATTCGTTCCAGATCGCCGACCTGACGCAGCACCGGTTGCAGGACGTCGCTGAGATTCTGCAGCTCAGCAATCGACTCCTGACGCTGGTTAATGATGCGCACATCGCGCAGCGGCATATGCAGCCAGCGTTTCAGCATCCGGCTGCCCATTGGGGTGACGGTTTTATCCAGCACGGCCGCTAAGGTATTGTCGGTGCCGCCTGCCAGGTTCTGGGTGATCTCCAGATTACGGCGGGTGGCGGCATCCATGATGATGCTGTCCTGCTGCCGCTCCATGCTCAGCGAGCGGATGTGGGGCAGCGTGGTGCGCTGGGTATCTTTGACATATTGCAGCAGGCAGCCCGCCGCGCTCAGCCCCAGATTCGCATTCTCCACGCCGAAGCCATTGAGGTCGCGGGTGCCAAACTGCAGGTTCAGCTGCTGGCGCGCGGTGTCGATCTCAAACTCCCACAGCGGACGGCGGCGCAGGCCACGACGCTGATCGATCAGCGACATCGCCTGAAAATCTTCGGGATAGAGCAGCTCGGCGGGATTGGTGCGCTGCAGCTCTGCCGCCATGGTTTCAGCATCCGCCGGTTCGCTTAAGCGAAAACGGCCTGAGCTGATATCCAGCGTGGCGTAGCCAAAACCGCGCGGACTTTGCACAATCGCCGCCAGCAGATTGTCATGCCGCTCCTGCAACAGCGCCTCATCACTGATGGTGCCGGGTGTTACGATGCGCACCACTTTGCGCTCGACCGGGCCTTTGCTCAGCGCCGGATCGCCTATCTGCTCACAGATGGCAACCGATTCGCCCAGCTGCACCAGCTTAGCCAGATAGCCTTCAACCGCATGATAGGGCACACCCGCCATCGGGATCGGTTCGCCCGCAGACGCGCCGCGTTTGGTAAGTGAAATCTCCAGCAGCTGCGAGGCGCGTTTGGCGTCGTTATAAAACAGCTCGTAGAAGTCACCCATCCGGTAAAACAGCAGAATATCAGGATGCTCCGCCTTGAGGCGCAGGTACTGCTGCATCATGGGCGTATGGGAAGGAAAGTCCTTTTCGGTTGGCTCTTGCATAAGGTTTTAACTCATCTTTAATGCGGTAAATTTCTGGCGGTCAACGCCCATGAAACCGAAAGGGATTCCAGGCACGCAGGATAACCAGATGATAACGAATAGGGCAGGGCATATGCCAGCCTGATAATCGCCCTGATCCTTGCCGGGTTTAACCTGACAGGCATCCTGGCAAATGTGGCGACGGCTGGCGACAGAAAAGTGGCGTTTTTCATGACGCTGGCGCGGTGCTGCGAGGCGGCTCGCGATTTCCGCGTCAGTTTACGGTGTGCGGAGCGGCGCCAGAGCGCACAGCAGAAGAAAAAAGCTCAGTGCAGCCCGTTCTGCAGCGCCCAGACGGCGGCTTCAAGGCGGGATTTGAGGTTCATTTTTTTCAGCAGATATTTGACGTGAACCTTGACCGTGCTTTCACTGATGTCCAGTTTGCGGGCAATGGCTTTATTGGTCATTCCATCGCTGATCAGCTGCAGGATGTCGCGTTCACGTCGGGTCAGCTGGCTGATATCGCGCGTCTGTGCAGTCTGCGATTCGCGCAACCGCGCAACCAGAATCGGCGTTAACGCTTCGCTGAGTACGATCTGCCCGGCGGCGGCCTGATGCAGCGCTTTCAGCAAGGCTTCCGGTTCCATATCTTTCAGCAGATAACCATCCGCGCCGCGCTTCAGTGCGCTGACCACATCCTCTTCATTATCAGAAACGCTGAACACCACCACCCGGCCAGAAAGGGCGATTTCGCGCAGTTGGGTCAGGGTATCCAGCCCATTCAGACCCGGCATATTAAGATCCAGCAGGATCAGGTCGGGATCGTGCTGTTGTGCCAGCGCCAGACCATCAATGCCGTTACCCGCTTCGGCCACCACCTGCAGTCGTTCATCCAGCGCAATCAGCTGCTTCAGCCCGTTGCGCAGCATGGGGTGGTCATCGATTAATAAGAGCGTAAATTTCTCTGCCGTCACAATCTTTCCTGTCCTGTACGCCAGCCCTGTGCGGGCGAAGGTGCCTATCTTACCGGTGAAGCAGGGTCGCTATATACCCCCAAAGGACTACTCCTTTATTTCCATTCAGATGCCCTTTTGCTGAAGGGGTTCGCAGCAGTAATTAAACCGCATGATTTATAAGGGTTATCTGCATTCAGTTAACTACTTAACCGGGATGATCAGAGATTGCCACGCCTTTGTAACCTGCATTGCCGTTGATTTGTATCAAGCAAGCCGCCAGGCCGGATGCGCAGGATATGCACAATTATTATTCTGCTGATGAGAGAGTTATGACCCAATCTGCCCCACTGCAAACCCCGACGCGCGGCGCATTAATCCAGGACTGGCAACCGGAAAACGAGGCGTTCTGGCAGACGAGCGGCAAGCGTATCGCCAGCCGTAATCTGTGGATTTCTGTTTTTTGCCTGCTGCTGGGCTTCTGCGTCTGGATGCTGTTCAGCACCGTCGCGGTTAATCTGAATAAAGTCGGCTTTAACTTCACTACGGAGCAGCTCTTTTTACTGACCGCGCTGCCGTCGGTGTCCGGCGCGCTGCTGCGTGTGCCTTACTCTTTTGTGATCCCCATCTTTGGTGGCCGCCGCTGGACCGCCTTCAGCACCGGTATCCTGATCATTCCCTGCCTGTGGCTCGGCTTTGCGGTACAGGACAGCCAGACCTCATTCGCGACATTTATGGTGATCTCCCTGCTGTGCGGATTTGGTGGCGCTAACTTCGCGTCAAGCATGGGCAACATCAGCTTCTTCTTCCCTAAAGCCCATCAGGGCGGCGCGCTGGGTATCAACGGTGGTCTCGGTAATCTTGGCGTCAGCGTGATGCAGTTTGTCGCACCGCTGGCAATTTCCTGTGCCATTTTTGGCTTTGCCGATGTGGGCCATACCACTGCCACCGGTGACAGTCTCTGGCTGGAAAATGCGTCCTGGATCTGGGTACCGTTCCTGGCGGTCGGCACGCTGGCGGCCTGGTTCGGCATGAACGATCTCGCGGCGGCGAAATCCTCGCTGCGTGAGCAGTTGCCGGTGCTGAAACGTCCACACCTGTGGATCATGGCGCTGCTCTACCTGGCGACCTTCGGTTCCTTTATCGGATTTTCTGCCGGTTTCGCCATGCTGACAAAAACGCAGTTTCCGGATGTGGTGATCATGCATTACGCCTTTTTCGGCCCGCTGATTGGTGCGCTGGCCCGTTCAGCAGGCGGCATCGTTTCTGACCGCCTCGGCGGGACCCGCGTCACGTTGGTCAACTACATCCTGATGGCGCTGTTTGCCGCGCTGCTGTTCCTCACGCTGCCGGGAGACGGACATGATGGCTCGTTTATCGCCTTCTTCGCGGTGTTTATGGGCCTGTTCCTGACCGCCGGTCTGGGCAGTGGCTCCACCTACCAGATGATTGCGGTGATCTTCCGCAAGCTGACGCTGGAACGTATCAAAGCTGAAGGTGGCGACGATGCGCATGCGCAGCGCGAAGCGGCAACTGAAACCTCGGCTGCGCTGGGCTTTATCTCCGCCATTGGCGCACTGGGCGGCTTCTTTATTCCACAGACCTTTGGCCTGTCGCTCGCCATGACCGGTTCACCCGCTGGCGCGATGAAAATCTTCCTGGTCTTTTATCTCTGCTGCATCGCCGTGACCTGGCTGGTTTACGGACGAAAAGCCCGCGCCTGATAACGACAAAGCCGGTGTGGCGCACCGGCACCATTTTACTTTCTGTGTCGCGACAGATGCAGAGTCAGCAATGTCATACCAGGCCTTCAGGAGTATTCCGGATGAGCAAGTTTCTTGATCGATTTCGTTATTTCAAACAGCTGGCTGAGCCCTTTTCCGGCCAGCATGGCCAGACGTTAAACAGCAACCGCGACTGGGAAGATGGCTATCGCAGTCGCTGGCAGCACGATAAAATCGTGCGCTCCACGCACGGCGTTAACTGTACCGGCTCATGCAGCTGGAAAATCTACGTCAAAAATGGACTGGTCACCTGGGAGACCCAGCAGACCGACTATCCGCGTACCCGTCCCGATCTGCCCAACCATGAGCCGCGTGGCTGCCCACGCGGTGCCAGCTACTCCTGGTATCTTTACAGCGCTAACCGCCTGAAGTATCCGCTGATGCGCAAGAAGCTGATTCAGCTGTGGCGCGACGCGAAAGCGCAGCACAGCGATCCGGTAGAGGCCTGGGCATCCATTATCAGCAATCCGGAAAAGGCTAAAAGCTACAAGCAGGCGCGCGGACGCGGTGGCTTTGTCCGCTCCAGCTGGCAGGAAGTGAACGAGATGATCGCTGCTGCGAACATCTGCACCGCGAAGACCTACGGCCCTGACCGTATTATGGGCTTCTCGCCGATTCCGGCGATGTCGATGGTCTCCTACGCTGCGGGCGCTCGTTACCTGTCACTGATTGGCGGCACCTGCCTGAGCTTTTACGACTGGTATTGCGATCTGCCGCCAGCGTCACCGATGACCTGGGGCGAGCAGACCGACGTGCCGGAATCGGCCGACTGGTACAACTCCTCTTACATTATTGCCTGGGGTTCGAACGTGCCGCAGACCCGTACCCCGGATGCTCATTTCTTCACGGAGGTCCGCTATAAAGGGACAAAAACCGTGGCCATTACCCCGGACTATGCCGAAGTCGCTAAGCTGTGCGACCAGTGGCTGAGTCCGAAGCAGGGCACTGACAGCGCGATGGCGCTGGCGATGGGCCATGTGATGCTGAAAGAGTTTCACCTTGATCGCGAAGTCGGTTATTTTCGCGACTACGTGCGCCGCTACACCGATATGCCGATGCTGGTCATGCTGGAACCGCGTGAGGGCGGCTACTACGCCGCGGGCCGTCAGCTGCGCGCCAGCGATCTGGTGGATGGTCTGGGTCAGGAGAATAACCCGGAGTGGAAAACTGTTGCGCTGGATCAGGCGACCGGTGAACTGGTTGCCCCGCAGGGCTCTATCGGCTTCCGCTGGGGCGAAAAAGGCAAATGGAACCTGGAACAGCGTGACGGTCTGTCACAAAAAGAAGTGGAGCTGCAGCTCAGCCTGCTCGGCAGCCACGATGAGGTCGTTGAGGTCGGTTTCCCTTACTTTGGCGGCATCACCAGCGAGCATTTTAACAGCGTCGCGCTGGATGAGATTCTGCTGCACAAGCTGCCGGTGAAACGGCTGCAGCTGGCGGATGGCAGTGAAGCGCTGGTCACCAGCGTCTACGATCTGACGCTGGCGAACTACGGTCTGGATCGCGGTCTGGATGATGCCAACTGCGCGCAAAGCTACGACGAGATTAAAGCCTATAGCCCGGCCTGGGCGGAGCAGATTACGGGCGTTTCCCGTCAGAACATCATTCGCATTGCCCGTGAGTTTGCCGAAAACGCTGAAAAAACCCGTGGCCGCTCAATGATCATCGTCGGTGCCGGTATGAACCACTGGTATCACATGGACATGAACTACCGTGGCCTGATGAACATGCTGATTTTCTGTGGCTGCGTCGGTCAGAGCGGCGGAGGCTGGGCGCACTATGTCGGTCAGGAGAAACTTCGTCCGCAGACCGGCTGGACACCGCTGGCCTTTGGCCTGGACTGGCAGCGTCCGCCACGTCAGATGAACAGCACCTCTTTCTTCTACAACCACTCCAGTCAGTGGCGCTATGAAACCCTGGCCACCAGCGAACTGCTGTCACCGCTGGCGGACAAAAGCCGCTACAGCGGCAGCCTGATCGACCTTAACGTCCGTTCCGAACGGATGGGCTGGCTGCCTTCCGCGCCGCAGCTCAACGTCAACCCGCTGCATATCGCGGCACAGGCGAAAGCCGCCGGTCAGTCACCGCTGGACTACACCGTGGAGAGCCTGAAGCAGGGCACTATCCGGTTTGCCGCCGAACAGCCGGACGACCCGCAGAACTTCCCGCGTAACCTGTTTGTCTGGCGTTCCAACCTGCTCGGTTCCTCAGGTAAAGGGCATGAATACATGCTGAAGTACCTGCTGGGCACGGAAAACGGCATTCAGGGTAAAGATTTAGGTCAGCAGGGCCGCGTGAAACCCGAAGAGGTGGAGTGGCTGGACCAGGGTGCTGAAGGCAAACTGGATCTGGTGGTCACACTCGACTTCCGCATGTCGAGCACCTGTCTCTACTCTGACGTCGTGCTGCCAACCGCTACCTGGTATGAAAAAGACGATATGAATACTTCGGATATGCATCCGTTTATTCATCCACTCTCGGCGGCTGTCGATCCTGCCTGGGATTCAAAAAGCGACTGGGAGATCTATAAAGGCATCGCCAAAGCCTTCTCCGAACTCTGCCCTGGCCATTTAGGTGTTGAAACGGATGTGGTGACGCTGCCGGTATTGCATGACTCGCCCGCCGAACTGGCACAGCCGTTTGAAGCAAAAGACTGGAAAAAAGGCGAGTGCGACCTGATTCCAGGCAAAACCGCGCCACACATTATGGTGGTGGAACGCGACTATCCGGCGACCTGGGAGCGCTTTACCTCGCTGGGGCCGTTGCTGGAGACCCAGGGTAACGGCGGCAAAGGCATCAGCTGGAACACCAGCAAAGAGGTCGATTTCCTCAAACAGCTTAACTATGTCAAAGCCAGTGGCCCGGCAGCGGGACGGCCAAATATTGACACGGCGATTGATGCAGCCGAAGTGATCCTGGCGCTGGCTCCGGAAACTAATGGTCAGGTGGCGGTGAAAGCCTGGCAGGCGCTGGGCGCGATTACCGGTCGTGACCACACGCATCTGGCACTAAACAAAGAAGATGAGAAGATCCGCTTCCGCGATATTCAGGCGCAGCCGCGCAAAATTATCTCCAGCCCGACCTGGTCAGGTCTGGAAGATGAACATGTCTCGTACAACGCCTGCTACACCAACGTTCATGAGCTGATCCCGTGGCGTACCCTGAGCGGCCGTCAGCAGCTCTATCAGGATCATGAGTGGATGCGCGCCTTCGGTGAGAGCCTGATGGTCTATCGTCCGCCAATCGATACTCGTGCGGCGAAGCCGTTGCTGAACAGCAAGCCCAACGGTAATCCGGAGAAGGCGCTTAACTTCCTGACGCCACATCAGAAATGGGGCATTCACTCCACCTACAGCGACAACCTGCTGATGCTGACGCTGTCACGCGGTGGACCGATTGTCTGGATGAGTGAAGATGACGCCCGCGAGCTGGGCATTGTGGATAACGACTGGATCGAGGCGTTCAACGCCAACGGTGCACTGACCGCGCGTGCGGTGGTGAGCCAGCGTATCCCGGCCGGTATGACCATGATGTACCACGCGCAGGAACGCATCGTGAATATTCCCGGCTCGGAGATCACCAGCCAGCGTGGCGGCATCCATAACTCCGTGACGCGAACCTGCCCGAAACCGACCCATATGATCGGCGGTTATGCCCAGCTCTCCTGGGGCTTTAACTACTACGGTACCGTCGGCTCTAACCGCGATGAGTTCGTGGTGGTGAGAAAAATGAACAACGTTAACTGGTTAGACGGGGAAGGCAACGATGCCTGCCAGGGCAGCCAGCAGGAGGTAAAACCATGAAAATTCGTTCACAGGTCGGCATGGTGCTGAACCTCGACAAATGTATCGGCTGCCACACCTGCTCGGTAACCTGTAAAAACGTCTGGACCAGCCGCGAGGGCATGGAATACGCCTGGTTTAATAACGTCGAAAGCAAACCTGGCGTCGGCTATCCGCACGCCTGGGAAGATCAGCAGAAGTGGAAGGGCGGCTGGATCCGTAAGATCAACGGCAAGCTGGAGCCACGCATGGGCAGTCGCGTCGGCCTGCTGTCGAAGATCTTCGCTAACCCGGATGTGCCTGCACTGGATGATTACTACGAGCCGTTCGATTTCGATTATCAGCATCTGCACAATGCGCCTGCCGGTAAACATCAGCCGATTGCGCGTCCGCGCTCGCTGATCACCGGTCAGCGGATGAAAAAGATCGAAAACGGGCCGAACTGGGAAGAGATCCTCGGCGGCGAGTTTGCTAAACGCTCACAGGATAAGAACTTCGACAACGTCCAGAAGGAGATTTACGGCCAGTTTGAGCACACCTTCATGATGTACCTGCCACGACTGTGTGAGCACTGCCTCAACCCGGCGTGCGTGGCGACCTGTCCGAGCGGCGCGATCTACAAGCGCGGAGAAGATGGCATCGTGCTGATCGACCAGGATAAATGCCGCGGCTGGCGGATGTGCCTCACCGGCTGTCCGTACAAGAAGATCTACTTCAACTGGAAAAGCGGCAAATCAGAAAAATGCATTTTCTGTTATCCACGTATTGAAGCGGGCCAGCCCACCGTTTGCTCGGAAACCTGCGTCGGCCGTATTCGCTATCTCGGCGTGCTGCTCTATGACGCGGATCGCATTGAACAGGCGGCGGCTGCGGAAAACGAAAAAGATCTCTATCAGAGCCAGCTGGATATCTTCCTTGATCCCCACGATCCTGCCGTGATCGCCCAGGCGTTGAAAGATGGCGTTGCGCAGAGCGTGATCGACGCCGCGCAACGTTCACCGGTTTATAAAATGGCGATGGAGTGGAAGCTGGCGCTGCCGCTTCACCCTGAATACCGCACGCTGCCGATGGTCTGGTACGTGCCGCCATTGTCACCGATTCAGTCGGCGGTGGATGGCGGAGCACTGGCGCACACCGGCGTACTGCCGGATGTGGAAAACCTGCGCATTCCGGTGGAGTATCTGGCGAACCTGCTGACCGCGGGCGACACCGCGCCGGTGCTGCTGGCACTGAAACGCATGCTGGCGATGCGCCATTACAAGCGCGCAGAAAGCGTGGAGGGTGAGCATGATATCCGGGCGCTGGAGCAGGTCGGTCTGACCGAAGCCCAGGCGCAGGAGATGTATCGTTATCTGGCGATCGCCAACTATGAAGATCGCTTTGTGGTGCCTTCAAGTCATCGTGAACTGGCGCGTGAAGCCTTCCCGGAAAGCAAAGGCTGCGGCTTCAGCTTTGGCGATGGCTGCCACGGCAGCGACAGCAAATTTAACCTGTTCAACAGCCGCCGAATTGATGCCATCGACGTCAGCAGGAAAACCACGCGTCCGGAGGATGCCTCATGATCACGCTGCGTGTTGTGTCGCGCCTGCTGGACTATCCGGACGAGGCGCTGTTTACCCACTATCCCGATCTGATCGCGGCGCTGGAAGAGGCCAGTGAACTCAACCTGCAGCAGAGCGCACGGCTGGTGCGCTTTATTAATCAGCTCTGCACCCGGCCCTTGCTGGACGTGCAGGCTAACTACTGCGAACTGTTTGATCGCGGCCGCGCCACCTCGCTGCTGCTGTTTGAACATGTGCACGGGGAGTCCCGCGATCGCGGTCAGGCGATGGTTGATCTGCTGGAACAGTACCGGGCCGACGGTCTGGAGCTGGACAGCAAAGAACTGCCCGATTATCTGCCGCTCTACCTGGAATACCTCGCCTGTAAAAGAGATGAGGCGGCGCGTCAGGGGCTGGACGATATCGTGCCGATCCTGGCGTTGCTGGCCGTGCGGCTGGAAGCGCGCCAGAGTCCTTATGCCGATCTCTTCACGGTGTTACTGACGCTGTCCGGTAGCGCGGTCGATCCTGCGGTCCTCAAGCCCCAGGTGGCGCAGGAAGCGCGCGACGATACTCCGGCCGCACTCGATGCGGTCTGGGAAGAGGAGCAGATTAAATTTCTCGGCGAACAGGGCTGCGCCTCAGCGCAGCAGGCGATGCATCAGCGTCGCTTCGCCGATGCGGTCGCGCCGCAGTATCTGGATATCGCCGCGGCGACGGCGCGCACCACAGGAGAATCAGCATGAATTTTATTAACACTTTCTTCTTCGATATTTACCCTTACCTGGCCGGAACGGTTTTTCTGGTCGGGAGCTGGCTGCGCTATGACTACGGGCAGTACAGCTGGCGGGCCGGTTCCAGTCAGATGCTGGACAAAAAAGGAATGCGGCTTGCCTCTAACCTGTTCCACATCGGCATCATCGGGATCTTCTTCGGTCATATCGTCGGGATGCTCACCCCGCACTGGATGTATGAATCTTTCCTGCCAATCGACGTGAAGCAGAAGCTGGCGATGATTGCCGGTGGCCTGTTTGGTGCGATGACCCTGGCGGGCGGCGCGCTGCTACTGAAGCGCCGTCTGACCAATCCTCGGGTGCGGGCGACCAGCAGCGTCGGCGACATTCTGATCCTGACCCTTCTGGTGGCTCAGGCTACGCTGGGCCTGCTGACCATTCCGTTCTCCGCCCAGCATATGGACGGCAGTGAGATGATGAAGCTGGTGGGATGGGCGCAGGCGGTGGTGACCTTCCACGGTGGTGCATCGCAGCATCTTGAGGGCGTCGCGTTTATCTACCGCGTACACATGGTACTGGGCATGACGCTGTTCCTGCTGTTCCCGTTCTGCCGTCTGGTGCATATCTGGAGTGCGCCGGTTGAGTATCTGACCCGCCGTTATCAACTGGTGAGAAATCGCCGCTAACCCCGGAATGGCTGCGGGAAGATACTGCCCCGCAGCCCTTTTTACCCCACGGCTGCGTTGACGTTTTTTTAAGATTCCGGACTGTATGTCAATGCGCTGAACGACTACTATTACCGCATCTGAATTTACCCCTCGTTTATGGATAACCGATGCGTCTTAAGCTAGCCCTCCTTGCGTTCATCCCACTTCTGGCCTCCTGCAGCAGCAAACCTGACGTTCCGTCCCAGCAGAAGATGCTGGCTGCGCCGCAGGGCGGTTTTTTACTGCAGCCGTCGCACAGCGGACAGGCGATGTTCGGCGACTTTGCCGGTAACCCGGCCGCAGAGCAGTTTATCGATAAGATGGTTGAGAAGCATGACTTCGACCGTGAGCAACTGCACAACATCATTGGTCAGGCTAAGCGACTGGATTATGTGCTGCGGCTGATGGATCGTCAGGCACCGAGCTATACGCCAGCACCGGGCCCTAACGGGGCCTGGATCCGCTATCGCAACAAGTTCATTACACCGGATAACGTGCAAAACGGCGTGGCGTTCTGGAACCAGTATCAGGATGCGCTGCAACGCGCGCAGCAGGTCTATGGCGTGCCGCCGGAGATCATTGTCGGCATTATTGGCGTGGAAACCCGCTGGGGTCGCGTGATGGGGAAAACGCGGATCCTGGATGCGCTGGCAACCTTATCGTTTAACTATCCGCGCCGCGCCGCGTACTTCAGCAGCGAGCTGGAAACCTTCCTGCTGATGTCGCGTAAAGAGCAGGATGACCCGCTGGCGCTGAAAGGCTCTTTCGCCGGGGCGATGGGCTATGGCCAGTTTATGCCTTCCTCTTATAATGATTACGCGGTTGATTTCAACGGCGACGGCCATGCAAACCTGTGGGATCCGGTGGATGCGATCGGCAGCGTGGCGCACTACTTCCAGAAGCACGGCTGGCGCAGCGGTGAAAATGTGGCGGTCCCGGCCAGCGGTCAGGCACCGATGCTGGAAGATGGCTTCAAAACCAGTTACAGCGTGAGCATGCTGGCGGCGTCAGGCCTGTCACCGCAGGGCTCGTTGGACGGTAACAATCAGGTCAGTCTGCTGCGTCTTGATTTAGGCACCAGCTACCAGTACTGGTACGGCTTACCGAATTTCTATGTCATTACCCGCTACAACCACAGTACCCATTATGCGATGGCGGTGTGGCAGCTGGGCGAGGCGGTGAGCAAGGCACGGCAGGGCGGCCTGTTATAAAGGCTATCCTTGTTAACTGTAAGGTTATATGATGACGCCCTTTTCAGGCCACACAGCCACTGATATCTCTGGAGTCGTTATGTCTTTACCTGCCTGCCCAGCCTGTCACGCCGATTACACCTGGCAAGATGGCGAGAACCTCAACTGCCCCTCCTGCGGTCATATCTGGACCGAAGGAGAGGTTGACAGCAGCAACGGATCGCTGGAAGTGCGTGATGCCAACGGTAATCTGCTGGCAGATGGCGACAGCGTCACGGTGGTCAAAGATCTTAAGGTGAAGGGCAGTTCCTCATCGCTGAAGATCGGCACCAAAGTGAAAAGCATTCACCTGGTTGAAGGGGACCACAACATCGACTGTAAAATCGACGGTTTTGGCCCGATGAAATTAAAATCTGAGTTCGTGAAAAAGAACTGAGATGCGGGGCGCAGGGATGCGCCCGCCTTCCTTCTAACTGAACAGCCGATCAATTGCGGCGCACTGTTCTGCGTTCAGAGCACCACCGTAATTACGCGAGTTACTGCTCATTGAGTCATAACGTCGCGCCACGGCCGTTTTAATCGTCGTCACAAAATCATCGCCAATACTGTAAATCGCCATCAGCCGACCGATCTGCTGCTGCAGACGCGTCAGCTCAGGCAGATTGCCCGTTCGCCATGCCGCCATCATCTCGGCAAAGTACTCCGACACAATATTATTCAGGCCTGAAATCACCCCGGCACCTCCCGCCAGCAGATTGGGAAGCAGGTATTCGTCATACCCTGATAGCACGGCGAAATCAGGGCGTACCTTGCGGGTCTCTTCGATTATCGCCCGGTTATGCGACAGGCAATCCACCGTATCTTTGATACCGATAAAGTTGGGCAGCTTTGCCGCCAGAGCGGCAACCAGCGCGGGCGTCAGATCGCAGCCGGTGCGAGCCGGGAAGTTGTAGGCAAACCACTTGCCACCCAGTTGCGCGTCGAGTGCTTCGAAGTAGTGCATCAGCTGCTGTTGCGTCTGGCCGTAATAGTAGGGCGGCAGCACCATCACCGCATCAAAATCGTTTTTCCACGCGGCTTCGGCCAGCGCCAGCATATCAGGCACGCAGGTCGCCGAAACGTTCGCTACCATCTTCAGCGGTGACAGGGGCCTGGCTTCCTGAATCAGCTGTAAACGCTCCTGCTGCGTCAGTGAGGCAAACTCGCCAATGCTGCCCATTACCAGCAGCGTGTCGATACCGGAGTCATTAAGGCGGGAGAAGTGTCGCCCGAGTGCGTCGATATCAAGGCCGCCCTGTGCATTGAACGGGGTGACGGTAGGGCACCAGACACCGGCAAAGGCCGATTTTTCACGCATAGCTGACTCCTGAAGCAAATGTTAAAAATGAAACGCTGTTTTAACTTAATGGCTCCAGTCAGTCTCTGCCAGCGCATGATTCAAAAGTGAGCAACGGGTCGCACTTTTTCGTTTTTCGTTCGTCTCAGTAAGCGAATGCTTCTGACAACTGAGCGAGAGGTGATGATGAAAGAGTGGGATCCCGTGCTGTATCGCAAATTTGAAGCGGAACGAACCCGTCCGGCCCGCGAGCTGCTGGCGCGCATCAGTCTGGAACAGGTTGAGCAGGTGACCGATCTGGGCTGCGGACCCGGCAACAGCACCGAGCTGCTCGCCGAGGCCTGGCCGCTGGGGCAGATCACCGGGCTCGACAGTTCAGCGACGATGCTAACTCAGGCCCGTGAACGTCTGCCGCACTGCCGTTTTGTCCAGGCAGATATCCGCACATGGCAGGCGGATGCGCCGCAGCAGGTGATTTATGCCAACGCGTCTCTGCAATGGCTGGATAATCACGCCACGCTGTTTCCTCATCTGGTCAGTCAGCTGGCACCCGGTGGCGTGCTGGCGATCCAGATGCCTGATAATCTCAGTGAGCCGTCGCACCAACTGATGCGCGAGGTGGCGGCTACCGATCGCTGGTCGTCACGCATTAATGCCAGTGTCGCTGAACGTACACAGCTGCTTTCTACGGGCGAATATTATGATCTGCTGACCCAGGCCGGCTGTGAGGTGGATATCTGGCGAACCACCTATTATCACGTGATGGCCGACGCACAGGCGATTATCAGCTGGCTGCAGGCGACCGGCCTGCGACCTTTCCTGGCGATGCTGAATGAGTCTGAACAGACGGCTTTTCTGTCTGATTATCATCAGCGCTTACTTACCGCTTATCCGGCTCAGTCCGATGGTCAGGTTCTGCTCGCCTTCCCGCGACTTTTTATGGTTGCAGTGAAAAAAAGGTGAGGGCGCTGGAAAGCAGGCCGCAAAATCAGGGCAATAATGATAAGAGCCCTTGAAAAAGTGGTTTTTCTGCACCACCTTCAACCCACGACCAAAGGGAGAGTTGAAATGGACGATCAGCAATTGCAGGCATTAAGCGCGCAGATAGGTGAGAAGCTGAAGCAGCGTAATGCCACCGTAACCTGTGCGGAATCCTGCACTGGCGGCTGGATTGCCAAAGTCTTTACCGATATCAGCGGCAGCTCCGCCTGGTTCGAACGCGGTTTTGTCACCTACAGTAATGAGGCGAAACAGGAGCTGGTGGATGTGAAGGCCGACTCGCTGGCGCAGTATGGCGCGGTGAGTGATGCGGTGGTGCGTGAGATGGCGCTGGGTGCCCGTAAGGCAGCCCATGCTGACTACGCGATCTCCGTCAGCGGCATTGCCGGCCCGGATGGCGGCAGTGAAGAAAAACCGGTCGGCACAGTGTGGTTTGGCTTTGCCGGGCCGCAGGATAACGTATTGACTTATCAGCAGCATTTTAGCGGCGATCGTGATGCCGTCCGCCGCCAGTCGGTGGCATGGGCCCTGCAGAAACTGTATGGCGAATTTCTGACAAATTAAACTTGATACTGTATGACTATACAGTATAATTGTCGGCAACAGAAAGAGTGCAGGCACCCTGAGTGCGTGTTTACCCGGCTTGATTAGGAGTTGAAATGGCGATTGATGAAAACAAACAGAAGGCTTTAGCTGCCGCGCTGGGCCAGATTGAGAAACAATTTGGTAAAGGCTCCATCATGCGCTTGGGTGAAGACCGCTCAATGGATGTGGAAACCATCTCTACCGGTTCGCTTTCGCTGGATATCGCATTAGGTGCAGGCGGTCTGCCAATGGGCCGTATCGTTGAGATCTACGGACCAGAGTCTTCCGGTAAAACCACGCTGACCCTGCAGGTTATCGCATCTGCACAGCGTAAAGGCAAAACCTGTGCCTTTATCGATGCTGAGCATGCGCTCGATCCGGTTTACGCCAAGAAACTGGGCGTAGATATTGAAAACCTGCTCTGTTCTCAGCCCGACACGGGTGAGCAGGCGCTGGAAATCTGTGATGCGCTGGCGCGCTCTGGTGCCGTTGATGTCATCATCGTCGACTCCGTTGCGGCGCTGACGCCGAAAGCGGAAATCGAAGGTGAAATCGGTGACTCACATATGGGCCTCGCGGCACGTATGATGAGCCAGGCGATGCGTAAACTGGCCGGTAACCTGAAGCAGTCCAATACGCTGCTGATCTTCATCAACCAGATCCGTATGAAAATTGGTGTGATGTTTGGTAACCCGGAAACTACTACCGGTGGTAACGCGCTGAAGTTCTATGCGTCTGTCCGTCTTGATATCCGCCGTATCGGTGCCATCAAAGAGGGCGATAACGTGGTGGGCAGTGAGACCCGCGTTAAGGTAGTGAAAAACAAAATCGCTGCGCCATTTAAACAGGCCGAGTTCCAGATCATGTACGGCGAAGGTATCAATACCTTTGGTGAGCTGGTTGACCTGGGCGTGAAGCACAAGCTGATTGAAAAAGCGGGTGCATGGTACAGCTACAATGGCGACAAGATTGGTCAGGGTAAATCGAATGCCGGCAACTTCCTGAAAGAGAATGCTGCTGTGGCAAACGAAATTGATCTGAAGTTACGTGAGATGTTGCTCAACGGCGCGGATGAGAAACTCGCAGCAGCCGATAAGTCTGCTGAGAAAGAAGACGCGGCAAGTGAAGCGAACGAAGACTTCTGATTTATGATGCGGGAGGGGCAAAAGCCTCTCCCGCTGTTTTATCCCCCCTGATACCTTTCCTGCCTTCCCTCTGTCCTGTTCTGTCGCCATAATCTCCCTCTGTTTGTAGAAGGTGCGCAGTATGACTGAATCCTCTCAGCCCCAACCCAATGTTGTCTCTTATTCTCGTCTGCTTGACCGTGCGATGCGCATTCTGGGTCAGCGCGATCACAGCCGTGCAGAGTTATCCCGTAAGCTGCAACAGTCAGCTCAGCGTGCCGCATGGGCACAGAAAAAAGAGCCTGAAATTATCACTGAAGTGCTGCTGGAGCAGGTACTGGACTGGTGTCAGGAAAGCGGCTGGTTAAATGACGAGCGTTTCACCGATCGGTTTATTCAGAGCCGAAGCCGTAAAGGTTTTGGGTCGCAGCGCGTACGGCTTGAACTGGCCCAGAAAGGCATTGATCGTGAAGCCATTGATATTGCGATGGAAGAGACGGATGTTGACTGGGCAGCCTGCGCTGCACAGCTGGCTGAACGAAAATTCGGACATCCGCTGCCCACAGAGTGGAAAGAGAAAGCGAAAGTACTACGCTATCTGCAGTCAAAGGGCTTTCAGACCGACGATATCCAGTCTATTTTCAGAAATTTTGATGACTAAAAGCCGATGTAATTTTACTTCCCACTGAAGAAAATTTATCTTATTCCCACTTTTTGTTCCGCTAATCAGGCACCACGAGAATGTGGCCGCGCCGATCAGAGGGAACGTTCGTTAGCGTGATTCCAGGACATTTATGAGCAAGAGCACTGCTGAGATCCGTCAAGCGTTTCTCGACTTTTTTCATAGCAAGGGACATGAGGTTGTAACCAGCAGCTCCCTCGTACCGAATAACGATCCAACGTTGTTGTTTACCAACGCCGGGATGAACCAGTTTAAAGATGTGTTCCTCGGTCAGGACAAACGTGATTACACACGTGCGACCACGTCACAGCGCTGCGTTCGCGCAGGCGGTAAACACAACGATCTTGAAAACGTCGGCTACACCGCGCGTCACCACACCTTCTTTGAAATGCTGGGTAACTTCAGCTTTGGTGACTACTTCAAGAGAGAGGCGATTGGTTTTGCCTGGGAACTGCTGACGAGCGAGCAGTGGTTCAGCCTGCCGAAAGAGCGTCTGTGGGTGACGGTCTATGAAACCGATGATGAAGCCTACAATATCTGGGCGGATGAAATCGGCGTGCCACGCGAGCGCATTATTCGCATCGGCGACAACAAGGGCAGCGCGTACGCGTCAGATAACTTCTGGCAGATGGGCGATACCGGTCCTTGTGGTCCATGCAGTGAAATTTTCTACGATCATGGCGATCACATCTGGGGTGGCCCGCCAGGCAGCCCGGAAGAAGATGGTGATCGTTATATTGAGATCTGGAACATCGTCTTTATGCAGTTCAACCGTCAGGCTGACGGCACTATGCTGCCGCTGCCAAAACCGTCGGTTGATACCGGAATGGGCCTAGAGCGTATTTCTGCCGTTCTGCAACACGTCAACTCCAACTATGAAATCGACCTGTTCCAGAAACTGATTCAGGCTGTGGCACAGGTTACCGGCGCAACCGATCTGAGTAATAAATCGCTGCGCGTGATTGCCGACCATATCCGCTCCTGTGCTTTCCTGATTGCCGATGGTGTGATTCCGTCGAATGAGAACCGTGGCTATGTGCTGCGTCGTATCATTCGTCGTGCCGTACGTCATGGCAACATGCTGGGCGCCAAAGAGGCCTTCTTCTATAAGCTGGTTGCGCCACTGGTTGAAGTCATGGGTGCTGCGGGCGAAGAGTTACAGCGCCAGCAGGCTCAGGTTGAGCAGGTGCTGAAAAGCGAAGAGGATCAGTTTGCCAGAACGCTGGAGCGTGGACTGGCGCTGCTGGACGAAGAGCTGGAAAAACTGCAGGGCGACACGCTGGATGGCGAAATCGTCTTCCGTCTTTACGATACCTTTGGCTTCCCGGCTGATTTAACGGCTGACGTCTGCCGCGAACGCAATCTGAAAATCGATGAAGCGGGCTTTGAGCAGGCGATGGAACAGCAGCGTCAGCGTGCACGTGAAGCAAGTGGCTTCGGCGCTGACTACAGCAACGTTATCCGCATTGATGCCGCCTCTTCCTTCAAAGGTTACGACCAGCTTGATTTGGCTGCCACGGTGAAAGCGCTCTACGTTGCGGGCGAGGCGGTTGATGAAGTGACCGCAGGTCAGGATGCCGTAGTCGTGCTGGACGAAACCCCATTCTATGGCGAATCCGGTGGTCAGGTCGGCGATACCGGTCTGCTGAAAGGGAAGAATGCTGAATTTAGCGTCCAGGATACACAAAAATATGGTCAGGCAATCGGTCATGTCGGTAAGCTGACCGCAGGGCAGTTGCGTATCGGAGATCGCCTTGAGGCCCAGGTTGATGCGGCACGTCGTGCGCGCATTCGTCTTAACCACTCTGCGACCCACTTATTGCATGCCGCATTGCGTCAGGTTTTAGGTGAGCATGTGGCGCAGAAAGGCTCGCTGGTTAATGACAAATACCTGCGTTTCGATTTCTCGCATTTCGAAGCGATGAAACCTCAGGAGATTCGTCAGGTCGAAGATATTGTCAATGCGCAGATTCGTCGCAACCTGCCGGTTGAAACGGAAGTGATGGATCTTGACGCGGCGAAGTCTAAGGGTGCAATGGCACTGTTTGGCGAGAAATATGATCAGCGCGTACGCGTTCTGACCATGGGTGATTTCTCGGTTGAGCTGTGCGGGGGTACGCATGCTGCGCGCACCGGTGATATCGGCCTGTTCCGTATTCAGGCTGAATCAGGAACGGCAGCGGGTATCCGTCGTATCGAAGCCATTACCGGTGAAGGCGCGCTGGCGCAGGTCAATGCGCAGAGCAGCCAGCTGCAGGATCTTGCGCAGCTGGTCAAAGCGAACAGCAGCAACCTGAACGAGAAAGTGCGAGGTCTGGTCGATCACGTGCGTGCTCTCGAGAAAGAGTTGCAGCAACTGCGCGATCAGCAGGCCGCGCAGGAGAGCGCCTCACTGAGCAGCAATGCCATCGACGTTAAGGGTGTGAAACTGCTGGTCAGTGAGCTCAACAACGTCGAGCCTAAAATGTTGCGTACCATGGTGGATGATCTTAAGAATCAGCTGGGATCGGCGATTATTGTGCTGGCGACAGTTGCTGAAGGTAAGGTGTCACTGATTGCGGGTGTGACCAAAGATCTGACTGACCGTGTTAAAGCGGGTGAGTTGATTGCCGGTCTGGCACAGCAGGTTGGCGGCAAGGGCGGTGGCCGTCCTGATATGGCACAAGCGGGTGGTACTGATGCTGAAGCGCTGAAAGGCGCTCTGGCAGGGGTTGAGAGCTGGGTTAACAGCCGTCTGTAACACATAGAACAAGGCATTGTAAAAAGCGTCAGAACTCCGGTTCCGGCGCTTTTTAATACGATGCTAAAACAGCAAATGACAAAGTCAGGTTGATGTAGTGTATTTCGGCTAAACTAACTATCAGCAGAATGTATTGGCGCATCGATGTGCATTGGTGTATTTCTCATAGTCAATGTGCAGCGTTAAATGATGGATAATGCCGGGAGCCTGTACAAGCCCGACTCTTTTAATCTTTCAAGGAGCAAAGAATGCTTATTCTAACTCGTCGAGTTGGTGAAACCCTCATGATCGGTGATGAGGTAACTGTAACGGTGCTGGGTGTTAAGGGTAACCAGGTTCGCATAGGGGTTAACGCGCCGAAAGAAGTGTCTGTGCATCGCGAAGAGATCTATCAACGCATCCAGGCTGAAAAAACGCAACAAACCAGCGTTTAACGGATTCAGCGTCTCGCACCTGTGCGAGGCGCTACCGCTTTCTGTAAAAATCCTGCCTTTTCTTTTCTGCTTTCTCTTCCCTGTTTCGTTAACGACATCATCTTTCATTGTTGATAATTCACTCTTTTTGTCGCCATTTTATCCCAATTGTGTGTGATTTGCTCAATCAAACAAAGTTTCGGAAAAATTGTTTGACTTAAAAGTCCGGGAAAGTAATATGTGCGCCACGCAGTGCCGATGAGCAGAAACAAGTTCAGACGCACGGTTCGAAAGAAAGCGTAAGGTGAGGTGGCCGAGAGGCTGAAGGCGCTCCCCTGCTAAGGGAGTATACGGTCAAAAGCTGTATCGAGGGTTCGAATCCCTCCCTCACCGCCATTTTCGATGCATCCATAGCTCAGCTGGATAGAGTACTCGGCTACGAACCGAGCGGTCGGAGGTTCGAATCCTCCTGGATGCACCATATTTTCGAATATGGAGAAGTGCCTCGGTGTGACATGACGCATTAGCGTTCAGGCCGCACTAAGGAGGATAACGTTGCATCAGCAACGGCCCGCAGGGCGAAGCGCAAGCTGAGTAATCCTCCTGGATGCACCATCGAAAAAAAGAAGTAAAGCGAATTAGCAATTCCTTTCATGGTGAGTAGTTAGCACCCTGCGTTGTACAAGAATCAGATTTATGCATCCATAGCTCAGCTGGATAGAGTACTCGGCTACGAACCGAGCGGTCGGAGGTTCGAATCCTCCTGGATGCACCATTCTTTGTAACATCCTCAGGTTGGTTTCTGTAAGTCCATAAAAAGTTGTACCTCAAAAGATAGACCCCAATGCATCCATAGCTCAGCTGGATAGAGTACTCGGCTACGAACCGAGCGGTCGGAGGTTCGAATCCTCCTGGATGCACCATATTCTCCAATATGGTCAGTGCCTCAGTGTGTCATGACGTGATTAGCGTTCAGGCCGCACTAAGGAGGATAACGTTGCTTTAGCAACGGCCCACAGCGCGAAGCGCAAGCTGAGTAATCCTCCTGGATGCACCATCTTTGTTCTCTCATAAACCCTCAATGTATCATGGCGTGATCATCGCTAAGAACTCACTAAACTCCTTACTGCCGCATCAGTAACCGCCTGTGCTCCAAAGCTAAAAACGTTTCAGGAACTCCCCCTGCAGTTTCCCTCTGGCTTTGCCCGTACTGTTTTTCTGCTTAACCCGCCTCACTGATTCATCATTCTGACTTAAGCGAATTACAGCGCCTGTTTCACGCGTCAGCACTCTCTGTTTTGCTGCTCACGCCCATCCGCCGCCGCCTGTCTGCCAGAATAATGTTAAAAAATCGCTGCAAATTCGTACGGTTATCCCTGGCCGCGCACGATCACCTTTATCTGAAAACAAAAATTGTTAATGCTTTCAAAGCATTTGCTGTTCATCCCCCCTGGCGACAACCTGTCCACATTAGGCTAAAGTAATGTCTCATTTGGTGAATGTCCGGAGTGACAATGTACGATCAATATGACGCCCTGATTTTCGATATGGACGGCACGATTCTTGATACTGAGCCGACACATCGAAAAGCGTGGCGTCAGGTACTGGCGCGTTATGGATTAACGCTGGATGAAGCGCGTATTATCGACTTGAATGGCGCTCCCGCCTGGCGGCTGGCGCAGTTCATCATTGAATCCAATCAGTCGTCACTCGACCCTCATCTTCTTGCTGCAGAAAAAACGGCTGCTGTGAAAGCGATGCTGCTTGAAAACGTCAGGCCACTGCCATTAATGGAGGTGGTAAAAGCGTATCACGGGCGTCGTCCGATGGCGGTGGGTACCGGAAGCGAACACAGCATGGCAGAGGCGTTACTGACGCAGCTGGGCGTGCGTGAGTTCTTCTCAGCAGTTGTCGGCGCTGACGACGTTCAGCGTCATAAACCTGAGCCTGAAACCTTCTTACGCTGCGCTGAGCTGCTGGGTGTGGCGCCGGCACGTTGTGTGGTGTTCGAGGATGCGGACTTTGGAATTCAGGCCGCGAAGGCGGCAGGTATGGACGTGGTGGATGTCCGCTTACTGTGAGTGACGTTCTCGCCTATGCCTCGATGTTCGGCAGCAGTTTTCTGAGTGCGACGCTCCTGCCGGGAAGTTCCGAAGCACTGCTGATAGCACTATTGATAGCAAAAAAGACATCAGTTTACGGGTTGCTTTTGGCCGCATCCCTGGGAAACACCTTGGGCGGCTTAACCAACATTCTTATTGGTCGCTTGCTGCCGCTAAAACGTCAGGGGCGATGGCATGACACAGCAATGACGTGGTTGCACCGACTGGGACCTGCAGCACTGTTATTCAGCTGGCTGCCGGTGGTAGGTGATCTGCTCTGCGTTCTCGCAGGCTGGTTACGTTTCGCCTGGCTACCTGCGATGCTGTTTCTCGCCGTCGGCAAAACACTGCGTTATATCGTTATCGCGACTGCCACATTACAGGGTATGCAATGGTGGCATTGATTCGCACAGATTCGAGGCTACGGTTAACATTATGCTGAACAAAAATAAATTATTATCACAGCGGGGGGGTAATGTGATCCCGGACGTATCTAAAGCGCTCTCCTGGCTGGAAGCGCATCCCAATGCCCTGAAAGGTATTGGCCGTGGCATCGAGCGTGAAACGCTGCGAGTACAGGAAAATGGCGATCTGGCAAAAACCGGCCACCCGGAATCTCTGGGCTCGGCGCTGAAGCATGACTGGATCACCACTGATTTTGCCGAAACGTTGCTGGAATTTATCACGCCAGTGGATCACAGCATCGATCATATGCTGGCTTTCCTGCGCGATATCCACCGTCACGTTGCCCGTGAACTGGGTGATGAACGCATGTGGCCTTTCAGTATGCCGTGCGAGATTGACGACGCGGACAATATTGAGCTGGCGCAATACGGCACCTCCAATATCGGCAAGATGAAGACCCTCTACCGCGAAGGCCTGAAAAACCGTTACGGCGCGTTAATGCAGACCATCTCCGGCATTCACTATAACTTCTCGCTGCCACTCTCATTCTGGCAGGAGTGGGCTGACGTGAAAGATCAGGAAAGCGGCAAAGAGACCATCTCAGCGGGCTACCTGCGGCTGATCCGCAACTACTATCGCTTCGGCTGGGTGATCCCGTATCTGTTTGGCGCATCGCCTGCTATCAGCTCCAGCTTCCTGCAGGGCCGTGAGAGTGCGCTGCCGTTCGAAACCAATGACAAAGATACCATGTGGCTGCCGTACGCCACCTCGCTGCGTCTGAGCGATTTAGGCTACACCAATAAATCGCAGAGCGCTCTGGGGATCACGTTTAACTCGCTGGAAGGCTATGTCACCGCGCTGAAGAAAGCCATCAGGACGCCATCCGACGAGTATGCGGCGATGGGCACCAAAGATGCCGACGGTAACTGGCTGCAGCTCAACACCAACGTATTGCAGATTGAGAACGAGCTTTATGCGCCAATCCGCCCTAAGCGTGTGACACGCTCGGGTGAAGCACCTTCAGATGCGCTGCTGCGTGGCGGCATTGAATACATTGAAGTGCGCTCGCTGGATATCAACCCGTTCTCTGCTATCGGCGTTGATGAGAATCAGGTGCGCTTCCTCGACCTGTTCCTGATCTGGTGTACCCTGGCCGATGCGCCGGAAATGAGTGCCGATGAGTTGCAGTGCACCCGCAAAAACTGGAACCGGGTGGTGCTGGAAGGGCGTAAACCGGATCAGAAAATTGCTGTGGGCTGTGGAGATGCGGAGCATTCGCTGGTGGAAGTAGGCAAGACCCTGTTTGCCGATCTGCGTCGCGTTGCTGAAGTCTTAGACAGCAATAATCAGGACAGCACGGAATATCAGCAGGTTTGCGATCAACTGGTAGCATCATTCGACGATCCTGAGCTAACCTACTCGGCGCGCATCCTTCAGGCAATGAAGGATAATGGTGTCACCGGAACGGGCGTGGCGCTGGCTGAACAGTATCGCCATCTGCTCTGCGAAGAGCCGCTGGAAGTGCTGACAGAAGACGATTTCACGCGTCAGGCGCAGGAATCTGTTGCTGCACAGCAACAGCTGGAAGCGAATGATAAGCTGGATTTTGAAGCGTATCTGGCGAGCCGGGAAGGGTAGAAAAGAAAAAGGCCACATCAATGTGGCCAAATTAACATCTCTGTTGTCAGGGATGATGATAACAAATGCGCGTCTTTCATATATTCAGACGTTGGGCGAACAGAAAAGTTTCATCGTTTTAAAAAAAATTCTCAGAACAGGAGGTGACGTATGCCACTACTGGACAGTTTTACCGTTGATCACACCATCATGGGCGCACCGGCAGTACGCGTTGCAAAAACCATGAAGACTCCGCATGGCGATACGATTACCGTCTTTGACCTGCGTTTTTGCCGCCCGAACATTGATATCCTCACTGAGCGTGGCATTCATACGCTGGAGCATCTCTTTGCCGGATTCATGCGTGACCACCTGAATGGTGACGGTGTGGAAATCGTCGATATCTCGCCGATGGGTTGCCGCACCGGCTTCTACATGAGCCTGATTGGTACGCCAGACGAGCAGCGCGTTGCGAAAGCGTGGAAAGGGGCGATGGAAGATGTTCTGAAAGTGAAAGATCAGAACCAGATCCCTGAGCTGAATGAATACCAGTGTGGCAGCTACAAGCTGCACTCACTGGACGAAGCGCAGCAGATCGCCCGCAATGTGCTGGCGCATGAGATCGGCGTTAACCGCAACGACGACCTGAAACTGCCTGCTGAAAAGCTGAAAGAACTGCACATCTAGTCAGGGCTTCTCTGCTAAAAAAAACGCCGCATCGATTCGATTGCGGCGTTTTTTTATGGCTTCAGGAACCGACCGATTTTTTCAGTGGCGTCTTTGGCGTGATGCGCACCTGTTTGATCATGTTGTCCTGCACGTCCAGAATATCGATGTTGTAGTGGCCGATCTGAACCCGGGTGGCGATGGCAGGGATCTCTTCCAGCGCTTCCAGCAGCATGCCGTTGATGGTGCGGGCTTCCTGCTCTGGCAACTGCCAGTTAAAAGCCTTGTTGATTTCACGCACGTTAGCACTGCCCTCAATCAGCACAGAGCCATCATTCTGCGGCATCACTTCCTCTGCCAGCGACGGTGACATGGAGGTGGTAAAGTCACCAACAATCTCCTCCAGAATGTCCTCAATCGTCACCAGCCCTTTGATATCGCCATATTCATCAACCACCACGCCCGCTTTCTCTTTATTGCGCTGAAACTTCACCAGCTGGGTGTTAAGCGGTGTCCCTTCCGGGATGTAGTAGATCTCATCGGCGGCACGCAGCAGCGTCTCTTTGGTGAACTCTTTTTTCTCCGTCATCATGCGCCAGGCTTCGCGTACCCGCAGCATGCCGACGCAGTCATCCAGCGAATCCCGGAACAGCACGATGCGGCCGTGTGGCGAGTGACTCAGCTGACGTACGACCGACTTCCAGTCATCGTTGATGTTGATGCCGACGATCTCATTACGCGGCACCATAATGTCGTCAACGCTGACTTTCTCCAGGTCGAGCACAGAGAGCAGCATGTCCTGGTTCCGGCGTGACATCAGGCTACGCGACTCATAGACGATGGTACGTAACTCCTCTTTGCTCAGCGCAGAGTTAATGGCACCGTCAGCGCGGATACCCGCTATTCTCATCAGCAGCCGGGTAATGGTGTTGAGCAGCCAGACCAGCGGCAGCATGATGTATTGCAGCGGGACCAGCAGCAGGCTGCTGGGAAAGGCGACGCGCTCGGGATAGAGCGCCGCCACGGTTTTTGGCAGCACTTCGGCGAAGACCAGCACCACAAAGGTCAGGATGCCGGTCGCAATTGCAACGCCTTCATCACCGTGAATACGCATCCCTACGATGGTGGCAAGGGCGGAGGCCAGAATATTGACCAGGTTGTTACCGATTAAAACCAGACTGAGCAGCCGGTCAGGACGACGCAGTAGCTTCTCCACCCGACGTGCGGCACGATTACCGTTTTTTGCCTGATGGCGCAGCTTATAGCGGTTAAGCGTCATCATTCCGGTTTCCGACCCGGCAAACCAGGCGGAAACCAGGACCATGACGCAGAGAATAATAATCAGCGTGGTGGTTGAAACATTCTCCAACGCAGAACTTCCTTTTTAACGAGAGGTAGGGACAAGCAGATGCTGCAGGATGCGACTGCCGAAGTAAGCCATGGTTAACAGCACCGCACCGCTGCAGTTAAACCAGACGACGCGGCGACCACGCCAGCCTTCATGATAGTGCCCCCACAGCAAAACGATATAAACAAACCACGCAATGATGGAGAGAACGGCTTTATCGACATTTTCTGCTCTGAAGAGATCCTGCATATAAAACAGACCTGTGCAGAGCACCAGCGTCAGCAGCACGACGCCCACCTGGGTAATGTGAAACATCTTACGTTCGATGGTCAGCAGCGGCGGCATATCCTGGGTAAATGCCAGTCGCTTGTTTTTCAGCTGGTAATCAATCCACGCCAGCTGCAGCGCATAGAGCGCGGCAATAATCAGCGTCGCATAGGCGAACAGCGACAAGCCGATATGGATCATCATGCCTGGCGTGGTTTCCAGATGGGTGATGAACGCATTGGGGACGAAAGTGGCGAAGGCCAGATTAATCAGCGCGAAGCTATAGACAATCGGCAGCAGCAGCCAGCCACGGTTGCGTGACGCCACAATGGTCATGATGGCGCAGATCAACAGGCTCACCAGCGAGCCAATGTTGAGCAGGCTTAAATTCTGTCCGCTATCAACCGCAAATATGCGTTGCTGCAGGGCGACCGCGTGTGTCACCAGCGCCACACAGGCAGAGAACATCGCCATTCGCCGCCAGCCGCCGTTACGTTTCAACAGGCTGGGAATGATAAGGGCAAGACTTAAGGAGTAGGCGAATAGCGCCACTATCGCGAAAACGAACATAGATCCTTTCAGGTCAGTCAGATAAGGAAAAAGGCAGTATAGCGCCAGCCGAAGCAGGCTCCAAACGATCTGAGGGGCAATTGCAGAGATCGCCGAGGCTTCGTGTTATAATCCGCCGCATTCTGCCGATCAGGCACCTCGCGATCTTTTTTTTAGTGAGAGACCATGTTTGATAATTTAACCGATCGTTTGTCGCAAACCCTGCGAAATATCAGCGGCCGCGGAAGGCTGACTGAAGAGAACATCAAAGAGACCCTGCGTGAAGTGCGCATGGCGCTGCTTGAAGCTGACGTTGCACTACCGGTGGTACGTGACTTCATCAACCGTGTGAAAGAGAGCGCGGTCGGCCATGATGTGAATAAAAGCCTGACGCCAGGTCAGGAGTTCATCAAAATCGTTCGTAACGAGCTGGTTGCGGCGATGGGCGCAGAGAACAATGCACTCGACCTGGCGGCTCAGCCACCAGCCGTAGTACTGATGGCGGGCCTGCAAGGTGCCGGTAAAACCACCAGCGTCGCTAAGCTGGGTAAGTTCCTGCGTGAGAAACATAAGAAGAAAGTCTTAGTGGTTTCTGCCGACGTCTATCGTCCGGCGGCAATCAAACAGCTGGAAACCCTGGCACAGCAGGTTGGCGTGGATTTCTGTCCGTCCGATCTCAGTCAGAAGCCGGTCGACATCGTCAATAATGCGCTGCGTGAAGCCCGCCTGAAGTTCTACGATGTGCTGCTGGTGGATACCGCCGGTCGTCTGCACGTTGACGAAGCGATGATGGACGAAATCAAACAGGTTCATGCCGCGATTAAACCGGTAGAAACGCTGTTTGTGGTCGATGCCATGACCGGTCAGGATGCCGCAAACACGGCGAAAGCCTTTAATGAAGCGCTGCCGCTGACCGGGGTTATCCTGACCAAGGTCGACGGTGATGCCCGCGGTGGTGCAGCGCTGTCGATTCGCCATATCACCGGCAAGCCGATTAAATTCATGGGTGTCGGTGAAAAAACCGAAGCGCTTGAACCGTTCTATCCCGACCGTATTGCGTCACGTATCCTCGGCATGGGTGACGTGCTGTCACTGATCGAAGATATTGAAAGCAAGGTTGACCGCGACCAGGCGGAGAAACTGGCTAAGAAGCTGAAAACCGGCGACGGTTTTGATCTCAATGACTTCCTTGAGCAGCTGAAGCAGATGCGCAACATGGGCGGCATGGCCAGCCTGATGGGCAAACTGCCCGGTATGGGACAGTTGCCTGACAATGTGAAATCGCAGATGGATGACAAAGTCCTGGTGCGCATGGAAGCCATCATCAACTCGATGACGCGCAAAGAGCGTGAGAAACCAGAAATCATCAAAGGCTCGCGCAAGCGCCGCATCGCAACCGGCTCCGGAATGCAGGTGCAGGACGTTAACCGCTTATTGAAGCAGTTCGACGACATGCAGCGTATGATGAAGAAAATGAAGAAGGGCGGTATGGCGAAAATGATGCGCGGCATGAAGGGTATGATGCCGCCAGGATTCCCCGGCCGCTAAGCGTTCCACAAAAAAGCCCGGAAAGGCACGGTTTAGGTTGCTTTTTTCGCCAAAATGAGTAAAATTTTCGGGCTTTTTATACAGCACCCGGACCCCGTTCCTCGATGGGGGCCGGGTGTTTTATTAACTGAAGAGGATGTTATGGTAACAATTCGTTTGGCACGTCACGGCGCTAAAAAGCGTCCGTTCTATCAGGTCGTCGTTACTGACAGCCGCAATGCACGCAACGGTCGTTTCATCGAGCGCGTTGGTTTCTTCAACCCGATCGCATCTGGTCAGGCTGAAGGTCTGCGTCTGGATCTGGACCGTATCGAGCACTGGGTTGGCCAGGGCGCAACACTCTCTGATCGCGTTAACGCGCTGGTCAAAGAAGCTAAGAAAGCAGCTTAATCTGTCACGGTGGTGAGCATGAGCAGACAACTTGCCGCACAGCCTCCTGTTAACCCGATTGTATTGGGTAAGATGGGAGCCGCCTACGGTATTCGCGGCTGGCTCAAAGTGTTTTCCTCCACTGAAGACGCTGAAAGCATCTTCAACTACCAACCCTGGTTCATCCAGCGCGCCGGTAAATGGCAGCAGGTCGAACTGGAAGGTTGGAAGCACCACAATCAGGACCTGATCATCAAAGTCAAAGGCATTGACGATCGGGATGCGGCGGCTCAGTTAACCAATTGCGAAATTCAGGTTGACTCGACGCAGTTGCCATCGCTTGAAGAGGGCGACTACTACTGGAAAGACCTTATGGGCTGCCAGGTAGTTAACCTTGAAGGCTACGAGATGGGTAAAGTCATCGATATGATGGAAACCGGCTCGAACGACGTACTCGTCGTTAAGGCAAACCTGAAAGATGCATTCGGTGCTCAGGAGCGGTTAATTCCGTTTCTTGATGAACAGGTTATCAGGAAAGTCGATCTCTCTACTGGCGTCATTGAGGTAGATTGGGATCCTGGTTTTTGATCTCCGAATCGAACGGTAACGTAACGGCGAATACAATGTGGATTGGTGTTATCAGCCTGTTTCCAGAAATGTTTCGCGCTATTACCGATTACGGGGTAACTGGCCGGGCTGTAAAAAACGGTCTGCTCAGCATTCAGAGCTGGAGTCCTCGTGACTTCACGCACGACCGGCACCGTACTGTGGATGATCGTCCTTACGGCGGCGGACCGGGAATGCTGATGATGGTACAACCCTTACGGGATGCCATCTCCGCAGCGAAAGCAGCGGCAGGTGATGGCGCCAGAGTGATATATCTTTCACCTCAGGGTCGCAAACTGGACCAACAGGGCGTTTGCGAACTGGCGGCACGGGACAAGTTAATTCTGGTCTGTGGCCGTTATGAAGGGATTGATGAGCGCGTAATTCATTCCGAAATTGACGAAGAATGGTCAATCGGTGATTACGTTCTCAGCGGCGGGGAACTGCCAGCAATGACGATGATTGACGCAGTTGCCCGGTTTATTCCAGGCGTACTCGGCAAGCAGGCGTCAGCCGATGAGGATTCGTTCTCTGATGGCTTGCTGGATTGTCCGCACTATACCCGACCTGAAGTGTTAGACGGCGTGGAGGTCCCGGCAGTATTACTGTCAGGTAACCATGCTGATATTCGCCGCTGGCGTCTGAAGCAGTCGCTAGGCCGTACCTGGCTGAGAAGACCTGAACTTCTGGAAAACCTGGCTCTGACTGAAGAGCAAGCAAGGTTGCTGAATGAGTTCCAGCGGGAATCTCAGCAGCAACAAAACGATGATGTGGAAGAGTGATCTTCCCCGACTATCAGTTTACCCAGGATATGAGATTTAATTATGAGCAACATTATCAAGCAAATTGAACAAGAGCAGATGAAACAGGACGTACCTTCCTTCCGCCCGGGTGATTCCGTGGAAGTGAAAGTATGGGTCGTTGAAGGTTCTAAAAAACGTCTGCAGGCATTCGAGGGCGTGGTTATCGCTATTCGTAACCGCGGTCTGCACTCTGCATTCACTGTTCGCAAAATTTCTAACGGCGAAGGCGTTGAGCGTGTATTCCAGACTCATTCACCTGTCATTGACAGCATCGCTGTTAAACGTCGTGGCGCTGTGCGTAAAGCCAAACTGTACTACCTGCGTGAGCGTACTGGTAAGTCTGCTCGTATTAAAGAGCGTCTTAACTAAGGTATCGCTAACGCGACATCTAAAAGTTAATAGCAAACAAGGGGTTGGCATCTGCCAGCCCCTTTTTTTGTCCTGATGACAACCAGATAGCAGCAGTTAACCGGCATCCGGCCGCTGAAAATGATAAATCGCGGTATTCACCGGCCCCGCCTCTAATACGATCAGGCCATAACGACAGCCAATAAACTGGCCACCGCACTTCTCCGCTACGCCCCGACTGGCCAGGTTATCCTCAGCGGCCAGAATTTCAATCACCCGTGTCTCCGGGCGTGAAAATCCGAGCGGCAGCAGCTTTGCTACCGCGCGGCTCGCGATCCCCTGACGCTGTGCATCACTGCGAACCCAGTAGCCAATTGCGCTGGTGTCACCCGGATGACGGGCAAAGCGTATGCCTGCGCCTCCCAGCAGCCGGTCATGCTGATCGACAATCGCAAACTCTTCTGCTTCCTCCTTTATCCGCTGCCAGTGAGTAAAGCGGATCCAGCTTTCTGCTTCGTGAGGCTGATAATCGTGATGCGCCCAGACCATCCAGGGGAGCAGGCTGTCCAGAGAGGCATTAACCGCAGCAGTAAATGCGGCTATGTCATTGAGCTCAAACGGTCGCAGATAAATTTTCTGTAGCGATGGGCGCATAACTCTCTCAGTTTCATCAGAATAATTCTTTCATTCTGCCTGCGGGGAGCAGAAACGCAACATACGCATGTGTAAATATATAATTACATTATGATGACTCGTCATTTTATGTGTGTCTTAATTAAAATTATGAATTTAAAGGTTATTTAATTGGTAGGCTTAGCAGTGTTTGATCTGCGGTAATAAATGTGTACATATATTATTGCGCTATGTATTGCCTGTGATACAGTATTTGCATCCCTCAATGAGGAGCCACAATAAGCTAATACGAGCCAAAGGATCGCCATCATGCAAAAAGACGCGCTGAACAATGTGCATATCGCCGGTGAACAGGTACTCATTACGCCTGAAGAGCTGAAAGCGAAGTTTCCACTGACTACTGAACAGCAGGAGCAGGTCGCGGCGTCCCGCCAGACTATCTCTGACATTATTGCCGGCCGCGATCCGCGTCTGCTGGTGGTGTGCGGACCCTGCTCGATTCACGATACCGAAGTGGCGCTTGAATATGCTCGTCGTCTGCACACCCTTTCTGAAGAGCTGAAAGATCAGCTTTATATCGTGATGCGCGTCTATTTTGAAAAGCCTCGTACGACTGTCGGCTGGAAAGGGCTGATTAATGATCCTTACATGGATAACTCGTTTGATATGGAAGCGGGTCTGCACATAGCGCGTCAGCTGCTGGTGAACCTGGTTGAAATGGGCCTGCCGCTGGCGACTGAAGCACTGGATCCGAATAGCCCGCAATACCTGGGCGACCTGTTCAGCTGGTCTGCCATTGGCGCACGGACGACAGAATCTCAGACGCACCGTGAAATGGCCTCGGGCCTGTCGATGCCGGTCGGCTTTAAAAACGGCACCGATGGCAGTCTGGGAACGGCAATCAACGCCATGCGTGCTGCTGCAATGCCGCACCGTTTTGTCGGGATCAATCAGGCTGGTCAGGTCTGCCTGCTGCAGACGCAGGGCAATCCGGATGGTCACGTGATTCTGCGTGGTGGCAAAGCGCCGAACTACGGTCCTGAAGATGTTGCGCAGTGTGAAAAAGAGATGCTCAAAGCGGGACTGCGTCCAGCCTTAATGATAGATTGCAGCCATGGCAATTCGAACAAAGACTACAGCCGTCAGCCTGGCGTAGCGGAATCCGCTATCGCGCAGATCAAAGACGGTAACCGTTCAATCATTGGTCTGATGCTGGAAAGCCATATCAATGAGGGGAACCAGTCTTCTGAACAGCCACGCAGCGAAATGAAGTATGGCGTTTCCGTAACCGATGCCTGCATCAACTGGGAGGTGACCGAAACGTTGCTGCGTGAGATGCATCAGGATCTGCAGGGAGTGCTGTCGGCGCGTCTGTCACAAGAGGTGTAAGAGCAATGGTGGCTGAACTGACCGCGTTACGCGATCAAATTGACAGTGTTGATAAAGCGCTGCTGGATCTGCTGGCTAAACGGCTGGAGCTGGTAGCGGAAGTAGGGGAGGTTAAGAGCCGTTACGGACTGCCTATCTATGTCCCTGAACGGGAAGCGTCTATGCTGGCTTCCCGTCGCAAAGAGGCTGAGGCGCTCGGTGTACCACCGGATTTGATAGAGGATGTGCTGCGTCGTGTGATGCGCGAATCCTATACCAGCGAAAATGACAAAGGGTTCAAAACCCTCTGTCCTGAACTGCGCCCGGTGGTGATCGTCGGTGGCAAGGGCCAGATGGGCCGGTTGTTTGAAAAAATGCTCGGGCTGTCAGGCTATACGGTCAAAACGCTGGATAAAGAGGACTGGCCACAGGCTGAGTCACTGCTTAGTGATGCCGGCATGGTGATCATCAGTGTGCCGATTCACCTGACTGAGCAGGTCATTGCTCAGCTGCCGCCACTGCCTGAAGATTGTATCCTGGTCGATCTGGCGTCAGTGAAAAACCGGCCTCTGCAGGCGATGCTGGCCGCTCATAACGGCCCGGTGCTGGGTCTGCATCCGATGTTTGGCCCGGACAGCGGCAGTCTGGCAAAACAGGTGGTGGTCTGGTGTGATGGAAGAGAGCCGGAAGCCTACCAGTGGTTCCTGGAGCAGATTCAGGTCTGGGGTGCGCGTCTGCATCGTATCAGTGCCGTTGAGCATGACCAGAACATGGCGTTCATTCAGGCGCTGCGCCACTTTGCCACCTTTGCCTATGGTCTGCATTTAGCTGAAGAGAACGTCAATCTCGATCAGCTATTGGCGCTCTCGTCGCCGATTTACCGGCTGGAACTGGCGATGGTGGGACGATTGTTCGCGCAGGATCCGCAGCTTTATGCGGATATTATCATGTCCTCAGAGAGTAATCTGGCGCTGATCAAACGCTATTACCAGCGGTTTGGTGAAGCAATAGCCCTGCTGGAGCAGGGTGACAAGCAGGCGTTTATTGCCAGCTTTAACCGGGTAGAGCAGTGGTTTGGCGATCACGCGAAACGCTTCCTGGTTGAAAGCCGCAGTCTGCTGCGTTCGGCCAATGACAGCCGTCCATAAATGAAGAAGGCATCCAATCGGATGCCTTTTTTCTTTTCTTTTTATTCGCCAGGGTCAACTGGCACCACATTCTCGCTGGGATAGCAGCCCAGAACTTTCAGCGAGCGGGTCATGGTTTGCAGTTCCTGAAGCGCCTGCTGCATCCGCTCTGATTGCAGATTGCCCTGCACATCAATGTAAAACATCTCTTCCCACGGATTGCCATTAATCGGGCGGGACTCCAGCTTGCTCATAATCAGATTGTGCTGACGCAGAACCAGCAGCGCATCGACCAGCGCCCCCGCCTGCTGGCCGGTTGCCATGATCAGCGTGGTTTTCGCCGGGACCTGGTCCGATACCTCAATTGGTTTGCGTGCCAGCACAATAAAGCGGGTATGGTTCTGCTGCTGATTGGCCAGATTACGTTCCAGCACCTGCAACTGATAGAGCTCGCCGCCTGCTTCACTACCCAGCGCTGCCACCTTAGGTGAGTTGAGCGCAGCCACTTTCTCCATCGCTGCTGCGGTACTCTCGGTATATTCGATTTTCCAGTGCGGGAAGCGGTTAATGAACTGGCTGCACTGCTGGAAGGGCTGAGGATGGCTGTACACCGTTTCAATCTGCTGCAGATCGGTGGGACCATTTACCAGCACGCAGTGATCGATAGGTAATGTCAGCTCACCCACGATAGAGAGGCTGGTCTGTTGCAGCAGATCGTAGACGTCGTTAATAGAGCCCGAACTGGTATTCTCAATCGGCATTACGGCGTAATCAGCCACACCATTCTCGACCTGTTTGATGATGTCGTGAAACTTCAGGCAGCCACATTCCACCATGCTATCGAAATGGCGCGATGCGTAGTTGCGTGCGGCAAGATGTGAGTAAGAGCCTTTCGGACCAAGGAAAGCGATGCGGGCGGCATGCGCATGGGGATGATTGAGGTTTTTCTGCAGCAGTGCCTGCTGAGTCAGTACTGAATCTTCGATGACCAGCTGGAACAGGCGGGTGATGTAGTGCGCATCCAGTTTGTGCTCTTTACCCAGCACAATCAGATTCTCCAGCAGCGCGCGTTCACGCTCCACATCGCGAATCGGGCGATGCGTTGCCAGTTTCGCTTGCGCGACTTCCACTGCCAGCAGACGACGCTCGGCCAACAGCGTCAGAAGTTTTTTATCCACTGCGCTGATCTTGTCGCGTAGCGCCAGCAATGGATTGTCGGGATTCATAGGGCTCACCTGTATGCTATCCAATAAAAAAGCCTCCCGGTTGGGAGGCTTCGTTGTTCGTCTTCGCTTTCATTTTCACACGACGAATGGCCTCCCGTTCAGGGGAAGGTAAAAAAGAAAGCGAAGAAAAACAGATCAAGTTTCATGGGAATGTCCGAAAAGAGAGTGACCTGAGAGTAACCGTACTGCTTAAAAGCTGTCAATAAAAAACGCGCCCGAAGGCGCGTTAACAAACTCAGGACTCTTCGTCGGCGGGGATAATATCTTTTACGCTGGCACTGGCGCGGCGTGCTTCAGACTTATGCTGAACTTTATTCAGCTGACGTTCGAGCTTCGCAATCAAATCGTTGATCGCGGTGTACATATCATCATGCTTGGCGCTGGCTACCAGAGTCCCGTTAGGTGTGTTAATGGTGGCGTCAGCCACGAATTCTTTGGGCTCTTTGGACAGGACAATATGCGGGTTAATCAGGTCAGTTTGCCATTTTTCGAGCTTGGCGAGACGGTCTTCAACATGGCTTCGGATTGCCGGAGTGATCTCCATTTGTTTACTGGTAATGTTCAGAATCATCGTTCTTACCTCTCTGTCATTTCCGTCTTGGTCTTTTCAGCATAGCGCGAAAAAGCGTTGAATGTGCGATTTCGATCACGAAAAAATGTCACTTTTTGTCAGTCACGACATTCTGTGAGAAAGGCTGAGAAACTGGCTGAAATGGCTTGAAGCGAAACGATTAACACGGCATGCTTGATGAGTTAGCTCGCTGGCATCAGATCCACTTCTGACTGTTCTTTGAGCAAAAAAAAAGCAGCCATCACAGGCTGCTTTTTTGTGGCTTAAATCAGGGCTATCAGCTTTTGTTCGCTGCGATGATTTTGGCCACTTTGTCCGCTTCAGCGTTCAGCTGCAGATTGCGGTAAGCATTTTCCATCAGCGGCAGCGCATCGTGTGTTGCCTGAGTATCCGGATAATCGCGCATCATACCTTCGACACGGTTAACAACCGCGACATACGCCTCACGCTTAGTATAGAATTGCGCCACTGACAGCTCATATTTCGCCAGGCGGTCTTTCAGATAGACCAGGCGTTTCTGAGCATCAGCCGCATACTGGCTGTTCGGGTAACTGCGCAGCAGCTGGGAGAAGTCGCGGAAGGCATCACGAGCGTGCGTCGGATCGCGGTCAGAACGATCGATACCAAAGAAGCCCTGCAGTGCTGAGTCATCCAGCGCCATGTCCGTCAGACCTTTCATATAGATGACATAGTCAATGTTCGGATGTGTGGGGTTAAGACGCATAAAGCGGGCAATGGCAGCCTGTGCGAGGGGCAGATCGGCATTTTTATAGTACGCGTAGATTAAATCCAGCTGCACCTGCTGCGAATAAGGACCGAACGGATAACGATTATCCAGCGCTTCCAGTTGCTTAATCGCGGCTTTAAAGTTACCGTCCTGCAGCTTTTGCTGCGCTGTAGCATAGATTTCAGAAGGCGGGCTGTCCGGTACCGCGTCATTTGAGCCGGAACAACCAACAAGTGCCAGGCTCAGTGTGGCAGCAGCCACCAGATGTTTCATACGCGTCATGACGAAGTGATTATCCTCAAATGTTATGGCGGAAGCTGTCCGTATAGCTCCCGGTAATGACCAGGTACGATAGCACATTATATTAAACGGCATCGCCGTGAAAACCCAACGTTAACGAAGAAGCTGTATATGGCACAACAAGTTCAACTCACCGCAACGGTATCCGAATCACAACTCGGACAACGCTTAGATCAGACTTTGGCGGAATTGTTCCCTGATTATTCACGTTCCCGCATAAAAGAGTGGATCCTCGACCGTCGCGTAACAGTAAACGGCGTCATGGTCGATACACCTAAAGAAAAAGTGCTGGGCGGCGAGCTGGTCGCGATTGACGCTGAGATCGAAGAGGCACAGCGCTGGGAACCGCAAAATCTGCCACTCGACATCGTTTATGAAGATGAAGACATCATCGTCATCAACAAACCACGCGACTTTGTGGTTCACCCTGGCGCCGGTAACCCGGATGGCACGGTACTCAACGCCTTACTTCATCACTATCCGGCGATTATGGATGTGCCACGCGCGGGCATCGTACACCGCCTGGATAAAGACACCACCGGTTTAATGGTGGTGGCGAAAACTGTACCGGCTCAGACGCATCTGGTGGACTCGCTGCAACGTCGCGAAATCACTCGTGAATATGAAGCGGTCGCAATTGGTAATATGACGGCGGGCGGCACGGTTGAGCAGCCTATCAGCCGTCACTCAACCAAACGCACCCACATGGCGGTTCACCCGATGGGTAAGCCGGCGGTGACCCATTACCGCATCATGGAGCACTTCCGCGCGCATACCCGTCTGCGTCTGCGCCTGGAAACGGGTCGTACTCACCAGATCCGTGTGCATATGTCTCACATCAGCCATCCGCTGGTGGGCGATCCGCTTTATGGTGGCCGTCCGCGTCCGCCAAAAGGCGCATCAGAGGCATTTATTACTGCGCTGCGCGGTTTCGACCGTCAGGCCCTGCACGCCACCATGTTGCGTCTCTATCACCCAATCAGCGGGATTGAGATGGAATTCCATGCGGCGCTTCCGCAGGACATGGTTGATCTGATCGCGGCATTAAAAGCAGACACTGAAGAATTCAAAGACCAGATGAACTGGTGATGAATCTGATTACGCCTCAATGGCCCGCTCCGTCACGCGTTCGGGCCTGCTCGACGCAGCGACAGGGCGGCATAAGCACGTCGCCGTGGGATGCGCTGAATCTCGGCGGGCACGTAGGGGATAATCCGGATGCAGTGGCGCGTAACCGGCAGTTGCTGGTGGAAGAAGCGGGCCTGCCTGCGATGCCGCAGTGGCTGGATCAGATTCATGGCACGGAGGTTATGCGTCTGGCTGCAGGAGGATGTACGCCATTACGTGCTGATGCCTGCATCACCGATCAGCCCGGCGTCGTCTGCGCCATCATGACCGCTGACTGCCTCCCGGTTCTGTTCTGTTCACAGGATGGGACGGAAGTGGCGGCGGCACATGCAGGCTGGCGCGGACTGTGTGCGGGTGTACTGGAAAATACGCTGGCGCAGTTTCGTTCCCCGCCGGACCAGATCCATGCCTGGCTGGGTCCGGCAATCGGGCCCGATGCATTTGAGGTCGGTGCAGAAGTACGTGAGGCCTTTATGGCTCAGGATCCTCGCGCCGTGCAGGCTTTCCGCCCTTCAGGCGAGAAATTTTACGCTGATATCTGGCTGCTGGCGCGCAGGCGACTCCAGGCAGCAGGAGTGCATTCAATCAGCGCCGACAGCCGTTGTACCTTTACGCAGCGCGACGATTTCTTCTCCTTCCGCCGCGATGGGATCACCGGGCGTATGGCAACTTTAATCTGGCTGTTATAACCTTACGCCATAAGACGGTCCAGTTAGCGTGTTTTTTACTCAAATCTCAGGTCATTAACCTTGAAATTTTGAGGGATGACCTCATTTAATCTCCAGTAGCATTTTGACCTGTAATGGGAGGAATTATGCGTCTGGATCGTCTTACTAACAAATTTCAGCTGGCTCTCGCCGACGCGCAGTCCCTGGCTCTGGGACACGACAACCAATTTATTGAACCTCTGCACCTGATGAGCGCGTTGCTCAAACAGGAAGGCGGATCGGTTTCACCTTTACTGACTTCTGCGGGTGTCAACGTTACCCCCTTACGCGCTCAGGTTGAGCAGGCCATCGATCGCCTGCCACAAGTTGAAGGCAGCGAAGGGGATGTACAACCCTCATCTGACCTCGTGCGGGTATTAAACCTGTGCGACAAGCTGGCGCAGAAGCGCAACGATAACTTCATTTCATCCGAATTATTTGTTCTGGCCGCCCTTGAATCTCGAGGTTCACTGGCCGATCTGCTTAAAGCAGCGGGCGCAACGCGCGAAAAAATCACCAGTGCGATTGAACAGATGCGGGGAGGAGACAACGTGAACGATCAGGGGGCTGAAGATCAGCGCCAGGCATTAAAGAAATACACTATCGATCTGACCGAACGTGCCGAGAAGGGCAAACTCGATCCGGTCATCGGCCGTGACGAAGAGATTCGCCGCACTATTCAGGTTCTGCAGCGCCGTACCAAAAACAACCCGGTGCTGATTGGTGAACCTGGCGTGGGTAAAACCGCTATTGTTGAAGGGCTGGCGCAGCGCATCATCAACGGTGAAGTCCCTGAAGGTCTGAAAGGCCGTCGGGTACTGGCGCTGGATATGGGGGCGCTGGTGGCCGGGGCGAAATATCGCGGTGAATTCGAAGAGCGTCTGAAAGGCGTGCTGAGTGACCTGTCGAAACAGGAAGGCAACGTCATTCTGTTTATTGACGAACTGCACACTATGGTAGGCGCCGGTAAAGCGGACGGTGCAATGGACGCCGGTAACATGCTTAAGCCTGCGCTGGCGCGTGGTGAACTGCACTGCGTGGGCGCCACTACGCTGGATGAGTACCGTCAGTACATTGAAAAAGATGCTGCGCTGGAGCGTCGTTTCCAGAAAGTCTTTGTGGCTGAGCCGAGTGTGGAAGACACCATCGCTATTCTGCGTGGCCTGAAAGAGCGTTACGAACTGCATCACCATGTGCAGATTACTGACCCGGCGATTGTCGCAGCGGCAACGCTTTCTCATCGCTACATTGCTGATCGCCAGTTGCCGGATAAAGCGATTGACCTGATTGATGAGGCTGCATCCAGCATTCGTATGCAGATGGACTCGAAGCCGGAGTCACTCGATCGTCTTGAGCGCCGCATCATTCAGCTGAAGCTGGAGCAGCAGGCGCTGAATAAAGAGGCGGATGATGCCAGTATCAAACGTCTGGAGATGCTGGAAACTGAGCTGAACCAGAAAGAGCGCGAATATGCCGAGCTGGAAGATGAGTGGAAGACTGAGAAAGCTTCGCTGTCGGGCACACAGAATATTAAAGCTGAACTTGAGCAGGCGCGTCTGAACTTAGAGCAGGCTCGTCGTCAGGGCGATCTCGCTCAGATGTCAGAACTGCAGTACGGTAAAATTCCGGAACTGGAAAAACAGCTAGCCGCAGCGACCCAGGCGGAAGGCAAAACCATGAAGTTACTGCGCAACCGCGTAACTGATGTGGAGATTGCGGATGTGCTGGCGCGCTGGACCGGTATCCCGGTGGCGCGAATGATGGAAGGTGAGCGCGATAAGTTACTGCGCATGGAACAGGATCTGCACGGCCGGGTCATCGGACAGGATGAAGCGGTTGAAGCGGTATCCAATGCCATCCGCCGTAGTCGTGCTGGCCTGTCAGATCCTAACCGGCCAATTGGTTCTTTCCTGTTCCTGGGACCTACCGGAGTAGGTAAGACCGAACTGTGTAAATCGCTGGCTAACTTCCTGTTCGACAGTGACGATGCGATGGTGCGTATCGACATGTCCGAATTTATGGAAAAACATTCAGTGTCACGGCTGGTGGGTTCACCTCCCGGCTATGTCGGCTACGAAGAGGGCGGTTATCTGACCGAAGCGGTACGCCGTCGTCCTTATTCGGTCATTCTGCTGGATGAAGTTGAGAAGGCGCATCCTGATGTCTTCAACATTCTGCTGCAGGTGCTGGATGATGGGCGTCTGACGGATGGGCAGGGTCGTACGGTCGACTTCCGTAACAGCGTGGTGATCATGACCTCTAACCTGGGATCAGATTTAATCCAGGAACGGTTCGGCAATCTCAGCTACCCGGAAATGAAAGATATTGTGATGGGTGTGGTCGGACAGCATTTCCGTCCGGAATTCGTCAACCGTATTGATGAAGTGGTCGTCTTCCATCCGCTGGCAGAGAAACACATTGCGTCGATTGCGCAGATTCAGCTGCAGCGGTTGTACAAACGTCTGGATGAACGTGGCTATCAGCTGCACATCTCAGATGATGCTATCAAACTGCTGGCCGAGAACGGATATGATCCGGTCTATGGTGCACGACCTCTCAAACGTGCGATACAGCAGCAAATTGAGAACCCGCTGGCTCAGCAGATCCTTGCTGGTTCGCTGGTGCCAGGCAAAACCATCGAAATGGATGTGGAAAACGACGTCATTACTGCACATCAGTAATGATGTGAGTCGAAAAACGGGCCGCTGGCCCGTTTTTTTTGCCCTTTTGCGGGGTTTTTGCTTATTTAGCATACCTTTTGAGTGCAAATTGAACGGTCAGTAAAAAAATTATCATTTGCACTTGCGCTATCTGAGCCGTTCCCTATAATGCGCCTCCATCGACACGGAACACCGGCAACGGGAAACGGGTTGAGAGGCACAGGAGACTGCGCCGCCGGAGAAAAACTTCTGAGAAAGAGGTTGACTCTGCAGGAGGAAAGCGTAATATACGCCACCTCGCGACAGGACGCTAACGCACTGTTCGCACTGCTCTTTAACAATTTATCAGACAATCTGTGTGGGCACTCGCAGGATTGATATCAGCGTCTCCGGACGTAAAAAATATCAAAGCCTCACGAGTGAACACATAATGAAATTCATTATGACGTTTTACAGATGAGCACCGCTTAACTTGTTTAAGCAAATCAAACTTAAATTGAAGAGTTTGATCATGGCTCAGATTGAACGCTGGCGGCAGGCCTAACACATGCAAGTCGGACGGTAGCACAGAGGAGCTTGCTCCTTGGGTGACGAGTGGCGGACGGGTGAGTAATGTCTGGGGATCTGCCCGATAGAGGGGGATAACCACTGGAAACGGTGGCTAATACCGCATAACGTCGCAAGACCAAAGAGGGGGACCTTCGGGCCTCTCACTATCGGATGAACCCAGATGGGATTAGCTAGTAGGCGGGGTAATGGCCCACCTAGGCGACGATCCCTAGCTGGTCTGAGAGGATGACCAGCCACACTGGAACTGAGACACGGTCCAGACTCCTACGGGAGGCAGCAGTGGGGAATATTGCACAATGGGCGCAAGCCTGATGCAGCCATGCCGCGTGTATGAAGAAGGCCTTCGGGTTGTAAAGTACTTTCAGCGGGGAGGAAGGCGGTGCGGTTAATAACCGCGCCGATTGACGTTACCCGCAGAAGAAGCACCGGCTAACTCCGTGCCAGCAGCCGCGGTAATACGGAGGGTGCAAGCGTTAATCGGAATTACTGGGCGTAAAGCGCACGCAGGCGGCCTGTTAAGTCAGATGTGAAATCCCCGGGCTTAACCTGGGAACTGCATTTGAAACTGGCAGGCTTGAGTCTTGTAGAGGGGGGTAGAATTCCAGGTGTAGCGGTGAAATGCGTAGAGATCTGGAGGAATACCGGTGGCGAAGGCGGCCCCCTGGACAAAGACTGACGCTCAGGTGCGAAAGCGTGGGGAGCAAACAGGATTAGATACCCTGGTAGTCCACGCCGTAAACGATGTCGACTTGGAGGTTGTGCCCTTGAGGCGTGGCTTCCGGAGCTAACGCGTTAAGTCGACCGCCTGGGGAGTACGGCCGCAAGGTTAAAACTCAAATGAATTGACGGGGGCCCGCACAAGCGGTGGAGCATGTGGTTTAATTCGATGCAACGCGAAGAACCTTACCTACTCTTGACATCCACGGAATTTGGCAGAGATGCCTTAGTGCCTTCGGGAACCGTGAGACAGGTGCTGCATGGCTGTCGTCAGCTCGTGTTGTGAAATGTTGGGTTAAGTCCCGCAACGAGCGCAACCCTTATCCTTTGTTGCCAGCGATTCGGTCGGGAACTCAAAGGAGACTGCCGGTGATAAACCGGAGGAAGGTGGGGATGACGTCAAGTCATCATGGCCCTTACGAGTAGGGCTACACACGTGCTACAATGGCGCATACAAAGAGAAGCGACCTCGCGAGAGCAAGCGGACCTCACAAAGTGCGTCGTAGTCCGGATCGGAGTCTGCAACTCGACTCCGTGAAGTCGGAATCGCTAGTAATCGTGGATCAGAATGCCACGGTGAATACGTTCCCGGGCCTTGTACACACCGCCCGTCACACCATGGGAGTGGGTTGCAAAAGAAGTAGGTAGCTTAACCTTCGGGAGGGCGCTTACCACTTTGTGATTCATGACTGGGGTGAAGTCGTAACAAGGTAACCGTAGGGGAACCTGCGGTTGGATCACCTCCTTACCTGAAGATACCTTCCCGCGCAGTGCTCACACAGATTGTCTGATAAAAAGTAACGAGCAGAAAAAACCTCTACAGGCTTGTAGCTCAGGTGGTTAGAGCGCACCCCTGATAAGGGTGAGGTCGGTGGTTCAAGTCCACTCAGGCCTACCAAATTCGCACTCACGCTGCGTTATGTCTCCGGCTCGCATAGTTCACTATGCTTCGCGAAGACATGCCTTGCCTGAGCACGAATTGCATTTCTCACGAAGTGTACTCGGTTGAGTGGTAGTAGTGGTCTCTGCAGTAACTGTATGGGGCTATAGCTCAGCTGGGAGAGCGCCTGCCTTGCACGCAGGAGGTCAGCGGTTCGATCCCGCTTAGCTCCACCATACCGTTTTAACTGTTTTTTCTGAATACTTCAGAGCGTACCGGCAACGGTGTGCTGCGAAGTATTATGCTCTTTAACAATCCGGAACAAGCTGAAAATTGAAACGACGTGTCGTTTTCATTCTCCGTAATAAGAATGAAAAATACGATGCGTTCGAGTCTCTCAAATGCTTGCAGCTTACAGCGTTGAAAAACGCCTGTGGGTTGTGAGGTTAAGCGACTAAGCGTACACGGTGGATGCCCAGGCAGTCAGAGGCGATGAAGGACGTGCTAATCTGCGTAAAGCGACGGTAAGGTGATATGAACCGCTACAGCCGTCGATGTCCGAATGGGGAAACCCGGTGCACTCTGTGCATCATTGCAGCATGAATACATAGTGCTGCAAGGCGAACCGGGGGAACTGAAACATCTAAGTACCCCGAGGAAAAGAAATCAACCGAGATTCCCCCAGTAGCGGCGAGCGAACGGGGAGCAGCCCAGAGCCTGAATCAGCATGTGTGTTAGTGGAAGCGTCTGGAAAGTCGCAGGGTACAGGGTGATACTCCCGTACACAAAAGCACATATGCTGTGAGCTCGATGAGTAAGGCGGGACACGTGGTATCCTGTCTGAATATGGGGGGACCATCCTCCAAGGCTAAATACTCCTGACTGACCGATAGTGAACCAGTACCGTGAGGGAAAGGCGAAAAGAACCCCGGCGAGGGGAGTGAAACAGAACCTGAAACCGTGTACGTACAAGCAGTGGGAGCCTTCTTTATGGGGGTGACTGCGTACCTTTTGTATAATGGGTCAGCGACTTATATTCTGTAGCAAGGTTAACCGTATAGGGGAGCCGCAGGGAAACCGAGTCTTAACTGGGCGTTAAGTTGCAGGGTATAGACCCGAAACCCGGTGATCTAGCCATGGGCAGGTTGAAGGTTGGGTAACACTAACTGGAGGACCGAACCGACTAATGTTGAAAAATTAGCGGATGACCTGTGGCTGGGGGTGAAAGGCCAATCAAACCGGGAGATAGCTGGTTCTCCCCGAAAGCTATTTAGGTAGCGCCTCGTGAACTCATCTCCGGGGGTAGAGCACTGTTTCGGCTAGGGGGCCATCCCGGCTTACCAACCCGATGCAAACTGCGAATACCGGAGAATGTTATCACGGGAGACACACGGCGGGTGCTAACGTCCGTCGTGAAGAGGGAAACAACCCAGACCGCCAGCTAAGGTCCCAAAGTCATGGTTAAGTGGGAAACGATGTGGGAAGGCACAGACAGCCAGGATGTTGGCTTAGAAGCAGCCATCATTTAAAGAAAGCGTAATAGCTCACTGGTCGAGTCGGCCTGCGCGGAAGATGTAACGGGGCTAAACCATGCACCGAAGCTGCGGCAGCGACGCTTAGGCGTTGTTGGGTAGGGGAGCGTTCTGTAAGCCGTTGAAGGTGTGCTGTGAGGCATGCTGGAGGTATCAGAAGTGCGAATGCTGACATAAGTAACGATAAAGCGGGTGAAAAGCCCGCTCGCCGGAAGACCAAGGGTTCCTGTTCAACGTTAATCGGAGCAGGGTGAGTCGACCCCTAAGGCGAGGCCGAAAGGCGTAGTCGATGGGAAACAGGTTAATATTCCTGTACTCGGTGTTACTGCGAAGGGGGGACGGAGAAGGCTATATCAGCCGGGCGACGGTTGTCCCGGTTTAAGCGTGTAGGCGGAGGGTCCAGGTAAATCCGGTCCCTTATCAACGCTGAGGCGTGACGACGAGGCACTACGGTGCTGAAGTGATAAATGCCCAGCTTCCAGGAAAAGCCTCTAAGCATCAGGTAACACAGAATCGTACCCCAAACCGACACAGGTGGTCAGGTAGAGAATACCAAGGCGCTTGAGAGAACTCGGGTGAAGGAACTAGGCAAAATGGTGCCGTAACTTCGGGAGAAGGCACGCTGGCGCGTAGGTGGAGGGATTTACTCCCCGAGCCGAAGCCAGTCGAAGATACCAGCTGGCTGCAACTGTTTATTAAAAACACAGCACTGTGCAAACACGAAAGTGGACGTATACGGTGTGACGCCTGCCCGGTGCCGGAAGGTTAATTGATGGGGTTATCCGTAAGGAGAAGCTCTTGATCGAAGCCCCGGTAAACGGCGGCCGTAACTATAACGGTCCTAAGGTAGCGAAATTCCTTGTCGGGTAAGTTCCGACCTGCACGAATGGCGTAATGATGGCCAGGCTGTCTCCACCCGAGACTCAGTGAAATTGAACTCGCTGTGAAGATGCAGTGTACCCGCGGCAAGACGGAAAGACCCCGTGAACCTTTACTACAGCTTGACACTGAACATTGAGCCTTGATGTGTAGGATAGGTGGGAGGCTTTGAAGCGCGGACGCCAGTCTGCGTGGAGCCAACCTTGAAATACCACCCTTTAATGTTTGATGTTCTAACGTAGGCCCGTAATCCGGGCTGCGGACAGTGTCTGGTGGGTAGTTTGACTGGGGCGGTCTCCTCCTAAAGAGTAACGGAGGAGCACGAAGGTCAGCTAATCACGGTCGGACATCGTGAGGTTAGTGCAATGGCATAAGCTGGCTTGACTGCGAGAGTGACGGCTCGAGCAGGTGCGAAAGCAGGTCATAGTGATCCGGTGGTTCTGAATGGAAGGGCCATCGCTCAACGGATAAAAGGTACTCCGGGGATAACAGGCTGATACCGCCCAAGAGTTCATATCGACGGCGGTGTTTGGCACCTCGATGTCGGCTCATCACATCCTGGGGCTGAAGTAGGTCCCAAGGGTACGGCTGTTCGCCGTTTAAAGTGGTACGCGAGCTGGGTTTAGAACGTCGTGAGACAGTTCGGTCCCTATCTGCCGTGGGCGCTGGAGAATTGAGGGGGGTTGCTCCTAGTACGAGAGGACCGGAGTGAACGCACCACTGGTGTTCGGGTTGTCATGCCAATGGCATTGCCCGGTAGCTAAGTGCGGAAAAGATAAGTGCTGAAAGCATCTAAGCACGAAACTTGCCCCGAGATGAGTTCTCCCTGACTCCTTGAGAGTCCTGAAGGGACGTTGAAGACGACGACGTTGATAGGCCGGGTGTGTAAGCGCAGCGATGCGTTGAGCTAACCGGTACTAATGACCCGTGAGGCTTAACCTTACAACGCCAGAGGCGTTTTTGAGAGACACGATTTTCAGCCTTGTACCGGATATTCTGCGCGGCCCTCAGCGGCGGCGCGGAGACAGAATTTGCCTGGCGGCTGTAGCGCGGTGGTCCCACCTGACCCCATGCCGAACTCAGAAGTGAAACGCCGTAGCGCCGATGGTAGTGTGGGGCCTCCCCATGCGAGAGTAGGGAACTGCCAGGCATTAAATAAGTGAAAAAGCCCCGCACGAGAGTGCGGGGCTTTTTTACGTCCAGATTTTGCGACATTAAGTAGAAATAGTGACCGCAATTCCACTTCCAGCAGCCCTCGCAACCCCCATGCTTCTCTCAAGAATCGCCAGCAACTCGCTGATTTTTCGCTAATTGGCGATATGGCTCACAATATTAATCTCAGATTACCCCGCCTTTACCTTCAGTAGACTTAAATGCTTTACTCAATCCTTTAAACGCTGTTGATCAGCAAGGAACAGAGGTAAGGCATGACAACAACAAATAATAAAATTCAGCCGGATGATACAAGGAAACGCATCTGGGCTATCGTCGGCGCGTCATCGGGCAACCTGGTTGAATGGTTCGACTTCTATGTCTATTCATTCTTCTCGCTCTACTTTGCGCACATCTTCTTCCCGCAGGGCGATACCACCACGCAGTTGTTACAGACGGCTGGCGTTTTTGCGGCAGGATTTCTGATGCGTCCGATTGGTGGCTGGCTGTTCGGCTATATCGGTGATAAACATGGTCGAAAAAATTCGATGCTGGTTTCGGTATGCATGATGTGTTTCGGGTCACTGGTTATTGCCTGTCTGCCTGGTTACGCAACGATCGGCGTGGCGGCTCCCATCATTCTGCTGCTGGCGCGTATGTTTCAGGGATTATCGGTGGGGGGAGAATATGGGACCAGCGCAACCTACATGAGCGAAGTGGCTCTGGAAGGACGTAAAGGATTCTATGCCTCATTCCAGTATGTCACGCTGATTGGTGGTCAGTTAGCGGCGGTACTGACCGTAGTGGTGCTGCAATTCCTGCTTACTGATGCAGAACTGCGCAGCTGGGGCTGGCGAATTCCGTTCTTCCTCGGCGCACTGCTCGCGGTTGTCGCATTGTGGCTACGACGCTCTCTGGAAGAAACATCAGACAAGACCAGTCGCGAACATCGTGATGCGGGAAGCGTAATCGGATTGCTGCGCAATCATACCCGTCCTTTCCTGATGGTGCTGGGTTTCACCGCGGGCGGTTCTTTGAGTTTTTATACCTTCACCACCTACATGCAGAAGTATCTGGTTAACACGTCGGGTATGGATCCTAAAACGGCTAGCGGGCTGATGACCGGTGCGCTGCTGGTCTTTATGCTAATTCAGCCGATTATCGGTGCCCTGTCAGATAAAATTGGTCGTCGCACGTCGATGATGATCTTTGGCGCAGGTGCGGCGATCTGTACGGTGCCAATTCTGACCCTGCTGCAAAACGTGCAGAGTCCCGGCGTGGCTTTCCTGTTGATTATGCTGGCCTTGCTGGTCACCAGCTTCTACACAGCCATCAGCGGCATTCTTAAAGCCGAAATGTTCCCGCCACAGGTACGCGCACTGGGTGTCGGGCTCTCTTATGCGGTAGCGAATGCGCTGTTTGGTGGTTCGGCAGAGTATGTAGCGCTGCTGATGAAAAAGCAGGGGATCGAGACCACCTTCTTCTGGTATGTCTCTGCGATGGGGGCGGTGGCGTTTCTGGTGTCACTGTTGCTGCACAAGCGTGGTAAGGGGATAAAGCTTTAAAACAGCTACTGACTCAGATTCCACAGGGCAATGCCGCTGGCTGCACCGGCGGCATCTCTTGCAAAATATTTCCAGCTCCAGCCGCTGCCATTCGGGCGGCTGTCATACCACTCTTTTCCCGCCCCAGGACTTAACGAAACATCAGCACAACAGTAGCCCACTTCGCATAATGGATGCCTTCATGGCCGCAGGGATTAAAGAATACGGCTGATCAGACGATCGATACGTATCCGGCGCAGGCGACGAATCAGTTTCCGCACCTTGGCCGGATAATCAGCAATACTTTCAAGCTCACGGAAATGCGTCACTACCGTGGTGTGCTGTCGGATTAGCGTAAGCTCTTTTTCACGCTGCGCTGCTAACTGCTGATGAGGATCGTGGATCAGCACCGCATTTTCCAGGTCGAGCCGCCATGCACGTGGATTGAGGTTATTGCCGGTAATCAATTGCCATTCATCATCGACCCACATCCCTTTAAGGTGATAACTGTTCTCGCCATCCTTCCACAGTCTTACGACCAACTGGCCGGTCGTAACGTAGTAGTGCAACCGGCTCAGGAAGCGTCGCAGATTGATTTCATACAGGTATGGCAGCGCGCCGATAATTTTGAACGGCTGGTCGGGCGCAATATAGAAATCATTGGCTGTTTTATCACCGACGATAATCTCGACCTGTTTTCCCTGGCGCAGCAGGTTAATGATATTACGTACCAGCAAGGCGGGCAGGTTGAAGTAGGGTGTACAGATAATCAGCTTCTGTTCTGCACAGGGCATCAGATGAAAAATGGTTTTATTAAGCAGACTATGCTTACCCAGACCGACCAGCGGCGTGACTGCCAGCTCATCGTTGCCGGCATTCCCTTCAAACTGATAATTGAAGCCACGCAGGTCCTGACGGAACTGGCGCGTCTCGTTTTTAATTTCAGGGCTGGAAGGACGCTCAGCGAAATCGAGCCGGTTAACCGCTTCTGCTGGCTTCAGATTGAGCGTGATCCAATCATACATAGTATCGGTCAGCTGCGAATTGCGGATAACCTGGTAGCGATCGTAGCGATACTTGTCATGCTGATGCAGGTAAACATCATTGATGCTGGCGCCGCTGTAGAGCAGCGTATCATCAATAATGAAACCTTTAAGATGGAGTACACCCAGGGCTTCCCGGGTATTAACCGGGATACCATACACCGGGATGGCAATATCGGCATAACGCGTCGCCATTTCGCAATACCAGTCGGCATTGGTTACGCCTCGCGCTGCGCCAATTCGCCCACGCTGCGCACGATGCCAGTCTACCAGAATTGAGATATCCAGCTCCGGTCGCGCCTGCTTCGTATGATAAAGCGCATCCATGACGGCACGTCCGGCGTCATCGTTTTCCAGATAGAGCGCAACGATACAGATGCGAGTCTGCGCTGCCGCAATCTTCTCCAGCAACGTCTGACGAAATTCGGCCGGCGAGTAAAGTGTCGACATATCCGCAACGGATTGTGACAGTTTCGGCAGCTCTGCGAGGTGTTGTTGGTGTTTATTACGTTTAAATTTAGACAACATCACAGTGCACTTCTTCTCTGTTCATTGCATGGCCTTTTGCCATCAAATCAGGGTTATAACCATAAATAATAACATCAACTTCGTCGATTCGAACGTTTTTTACCTTTCTCTACAAGGTTAGTTGATCTCATTCTGTAAAGACAATTTCAGGCTGACGATACTGTCATCCAGTTGAATATCAACATGAAAATTGAGTTTTCGGGCCAGGGTAATCATGCCGCGGTTATGGGGCATGGTGATACCGTTCAATTGTTGCAAGCCGTGATGTCGGGTATAGCGGATCATCTTTTCCAGCAGACGACGGCCCATACCTAACCCTTTCAGGTCCGAACGGACCAGCACTGAAAACTCCGCATCAATGTTATCAGCGTCAGAGATGGCGCGGGTGACGCCAATGATTTCGGGGCGTCCCTGATGCTGACGGACCGCCACAATCGCCATCTCGCGGTCATAATCGATCTGAGTCATATTGGCGAGGTCATCATGCGTGAACTCGTTGATCTCACTGAAGTAGCGGTAGTAGAGATCCTCTTTGGTGACCTGACTGATAAAATCGCGCAATAAAGGCTCATCCTCTGGCAGAATCGGGCGGAACAGGCAGAATTGCCCATCTTTTAACTCTACCTGCTCTTCCAGATGCTGCGGATAAGGGCGAATGGCCAGTCGTGCTTCATTATCTCCCCCGAACGGGGCCAGCGTCAGGGTGACATCCAGCAGGGTAAAATCATTGCCCGCCGCCAGCAGCGGATGAATGTCCAGTCGCTGGATCTCCGGGCAATCCACCACCAGGTTTGAGACCTGCACCAGCAGCTGACTTAAACCGGGGATATCGAGCGGATTCAGGGCGCTGCGGCTGCGGATTTTTCCACTCTTTATCGCCTGAATGACCAGATAGCGTGCCAGCGTCATATTCAGCGGAGGCAGGGCAACGGCAGCCTGTTTATCGGCCTGCCATTCAACACCGCCTTCACCCAGCATAATGATCGGGCCAAACAGGGCATCCTGCTCGACCACGACCCGCAGTTCCTGCGCGCCCGCACGGCTGGCCATGCTCTGAACCAGCAGCCCCTCAATACGTGCCTGCGGCAGCGTCTGCTTTACCCGATCAAAAATAGCTTCGGCGGCATGCTCCACTTCACTGGCATTGCGCAGGTAGAGCATCACACCCTGAACCTCTGACTTATGGGCGATATCGGGTGAACGCAGCTTCAGCGCCACCGGGTAGCCAATCTGGTCGGCAATGGCTACCGCTGCCGCGCTGTCACTGGCGATCCAGGTTGGCAGCGTGGCCAGCCCATAAGCCTGCAGCACCGGCTGCACTTCGTGAGTATCCAATGAGGTAATGCCGCGCGCCAGCGCCTGTGACAGCAACTGGTGAGCATGGGCGCTGTCCTGGTTCAGCGTGGCGGGCAGGGCAGGGGTTTCGCGCAGCTGCTTCTGATTACGCCGGTACTCAACCTGATGCATAAAGGCGGTCACGGTGCCTTCCGGCGTACGCCAGGTGGGTATACCCGCCTGTGTAAAGGCACGACGCGCAGCCTGTGAAGAGAACTCGCCGCTCCAGTTGGTCAGCAGCGTCACCAGCTTACCGCGCGGGTGGCGGGCCACGGTATCGATCAGATGTGCGGCTGTTTCCGTCGCGGGCGCGACCGCGCTTGGGGCATGAATGATCATTAAAGCATCAAGTTCATGGCTGTCGAGCAGGATCTCCGCACAGGCAGCGTAGCGCGCGGCGGTGGCGTCATCTTTTAAATCCAGCGGATTACCGCGACCCGCACCGGCAGGCAAAATAGCCTCAAGCTGCTGACGCGTTTCATCGCTGAGCTGCGCCAGCTTCCCATTGCGGGCATAAAGCTCATCCAGCGCCAGCGCGGCGGGCGCCGCACCATTACTGATGATCATCAGCCTGTCGCCGCGCAGTGGCCGCATATGACTCAGCGATTCAACGGCGGAAAACAGCTCATGGGTATCCTGTACCCGCAGTAATCCGGCGCGCTGAATGGCCGCATCCCAGGCCGCGTCCAGACCACTGTGGGTGCCAAGCAGCGCCTGCGCTTCACGGCTGCGACCACTCTTGATCACCAGAATCGGTTTATTACGGGAGGCGCTGCGTGAGGCGGAAACAAAGCGACGTGCGTCACTAAGGTGCTCCAGATAAAGGAGGATGGCACTGGTTTTACCGTCGCGAGCCAGGAAGTCGAGCAGGTCATCAACATCGGTGTCCAGGCTGTCACCCAGCGCGATAAACCACGAAAAACCGAGGTTGCGCTGCTGCGCCCAGTCGAGAATAGTATTCGACACGGCGGCGGACTGGGAGATAAACGCGATACGGCCTTTCTCTATGGGTACCGGCGAGAAGCTGGCATTGAGTCCCTGCCAGGGGGCCAGCAGGCCAAGACTGTTCGGTCCCAGCAGACGGATCTGCCACCGGCTGGCGCAGGCTTTGAGTTCGGCCGACTGGCTGGCGGGCGCGGAGAGGATAATGCAGGCCTTGCAGCCTTTCTCGCCGAGCTGTTGCAGCAATTCGAGGTTACGTTTTGAGTGGGTGCAGATGACCGCCAGGTCTGGCGCGAAAGGTAAGCTGTCGATGGTGGGCCAGGCCAGCACGCCGCTGACCGCTTTATATTTTGGCGTTACCGGCAATACCGGCCCGCTAAAACCGCCCGCCAGCAGGTTACGCATCATAAAGTACCCGGCACGCCCTGGCGTTACCGAGGCACCAATCACCGCAATTGATTTAGGTCGTAACAGCGCTTCCAGTCCGCGTTGGCTCATCTCGCCCTCCAGAGATCGGGATTTGCGTGATTGTAAACGCTTTTTGCGGGCAGTGCTTCCGGGCAGATCGCAGGCTGAACATCAGATCGGGTGATCTATCAGCGCAGGCTTTCGCCTGCCAGAAGAAGGATGCGATTAAGCCTGTCCGGGGTGATGCGGTTTTCCTGCCAGGTAGGCCGCGCGGAACCGATCGAAATGGTGAGATAGCGCCTCTGCCGCCCGCCGATCGCCCGCCTGCGCCAGCAGCGCCGCGGCGACTTCAGCGGTACAGTGCTGTCCTTCGCCGTGCGCCTCACGCAGCGTATAGCGCGAAGGCGTGCTGACATCCAGCGACATCACCGGCAGGGCATCGAGCCAGGGACTTTTGCGAAACATCTTGCGCGCTTCGGTCCAGGTTCCATCCAGCATAATAAACAGCGGCGGCTTGCCGCTGATGGGCGGCGTTGTCAGCACCTCGCGACCGGGATCGGCATAGGAAGCCGGGAAGACGACCAGCGGCTGATAATCGGGATTGCGCACGGCCGCCAGCAGCAGCGGATCCGGCTCGGTGCGTGACCAGCCAAACGCCTGGGTTTCCGGCAGAATATCGGCAATCAGACGACCGGTGTTACTCGGCTTCATTGGCTCGGTATCAAACATCACCAGACAGAAGCGACTATGGGCAGACTGCGGCACGATCTGGCTGCAGAGGCAGTTGGCCTCTGGCAGCAGGCAGCTCTGGCAGCGAATGACCCGATTTCCGCGCGCGAGGAAAGGACGGGTGGCACGGGCCAGGCGTTGGGTGCGCAAGCGCAAAACAGCATTATCAGACATGAGTATTCAGGGCAGGAAAAACGTCAGTGTAATCGAAGCGCAGATGAAAAGGAAAAGGCCAGACTGGCTGGCCTTTGAAGTTTAGAGTGATTCGTCAAGCCATTCGTTAAACGGCGCTTTGGGCATAGCACCGTTCAGCATGTCGACCCGCTCGCCATTTTTAAACAGCATGATGGTCGGGATGCTGCGAATGTTGAAACGGGCGCTCAGGGCGGGCTCCGCTTCGGTATTCACTTTAATAAAGCGGACCTTGCCGCTGCGTTCACTGGCGACATCTTTAAAAACCGGCGCAAAATTGACGCAGGGGCCGCACCAGGGCGCCCAGAAATCGATCACTACCGGCAGATCATCCTGCAGATATTTGTCAAAGTTGGCGCTGGTGGCATTCACCACTTCGCCATCGAACAGCTCATTTCCACAGCGACCACATTTCGCCACGTCGGCAAGGCGTTCGTCAGGAACGCGATTGGTTGCCTGACATGAAGCGCATACCGTATTCATAGGAACCTCTGATGTTGAAAAGTGTCAGTCTGGTAATAGTTGTCCATTATGAAAGGGGGCGGATTTTCGCTCAATCTGGATTGCTCTATAGGTTCAATAGTTGATAGCTAAGCGCCAGCACATCAGGTAATCTGCGCGCTCTAAATGCAGGAGGAAGACATGAACGACGAATATAAAGGCAAGAGCGGCAAAGTTAAGGTGATGTACGTGCGTGGCGAGGACGATAAAAGCGCGCGCGCGCCGAATCCTCGTACAGGCAAAGGTGGTCACTCTGCTGCCCGCCAGGATGATAATCGTCGTTCATCTGGCCCCCGCACTGAACGTACTCAGGAAGGCGGTCGCTCCGCTGGTCGTCGCGGTGACGACACCGGTCGCAGCAGTTCACCGCGTCGTGATGAAGGCGGACGTGGCGCACCACGCCGTTCAGACGATGGCGCAGGTCGCCGCAACGATCGTGGTGATGACAGCCGCGGCGCCTATGGCAGCAGCGACTCCCCGTGGCGCACCGTGTCACGCGCACCATCCGCCGATCGTGCGTCATCGCCTGAGAGCGATAAGCCGGATCACGGCGGCATCAGCGGCAAGAGCTTCGTCGATCCTGAGCAGATCCGCCGTCAGCGTAATGAAGAGACCCGCGTCTATGGCGAGAACGCCTGTCAGGCGCTGTTCCAGAGCCGTCCGGAAGCGATTGTTCGCGCCTGGTTCGTGCAGGAAGTCACACCGCGTTTCCGCGAAGCGCTGCGCTGGCTGGCGGCTAACCGCAAAGCCTATCACGTGGTAGAAGATGCTGAGATCACTAAAGCATCAGGTACAGAGCATCATGGCGGCGTCTGCTTCCTGATCAAAAAGCGTATGGGCATGGCGGTGTCTGAATGGCTGAGCCAGGCAAATACGAAAGATTGCGTACTGGCACTGGAAGATGTCAGCAACCCGCATAACCTCGGCGCAATTATGCGCAGCTGCGCGCACTTTGGCGTAAAAGGTTTGCTGGTGAATGACGCTTCACTGCTGGAGTCAGGTGCAGCCGTACGTACCGCAGAAGGCGGCGCTGAGCATGTGCAGGCGATCAGCGGCGCAACCTTCAGCGAAGGTCTGGAAGCGTTCCGTAAAGCGGGTTACACCATCGTGACCACCTCCAGCCATCAGGGCACGCCGCTGGCGCAGGCTCAGCTGCCGGAGAAAATGGTGCTGGTGTTAGGTCAGGAGCGTGAAGGTCTTTCTGACACCGCGTTCAAACAGGGTGATATGAGCCTGTCGATTGGCGGCACCGGTAACGTGGAAAGCCTCAACGTCTCTGTCGCAACCGGCGTACTGCTTGCCGAATGGTGGCGTCAGAACGCATAAAAAAACGGGCCGAAAGGCCCGTTTTGCTGTGTAACATCAGTGCGCGCCACCACCACCACCGCCTGCCCCAAACGGCGGACGGGCAAACCAGATCAGCACCAGCAGGATTAAAAACACCCCCGCCGACGCCCAGAAGATTTCATTCGCTGAAATAATCAGCCCCTGATTGGTAATCTGCTGCGCGATATAAGCTGACGCCTGCTGCTGCGTCATCCCCAGGCTCTCCAGCTGGCTATACATCTGCTGTGAATTGACGTTATACGGGGTGACCGACTCCGTCAGATAGCTATGATGCATCGACTCGCGGTTCGTCCACATGGTGGTGGTAATCGACGTTCCCACTGAACCGGCAAAGGTTCGCATAAAGTTCGACAGGCTGGATGCGGCGGCCATGCGCTCCGGTGGCAGTCCCGACAGCGTAATGGTGGTCAGCGGCATAAAGAAGCAGGCTACGGCAAAGCCCTGGATAAACTGCGGCCAGGCTGAGGCACCAAAGTCCATGCCCGGTTCAAACGTATACGCGCGCCAGTAGAAGCAGACGGCATACATAATGAAGCTGAACGTGACCAGCCGTCGCATGTCGAGCTTATGCGCAAAGCGACCAATAATCGGCGACAGGATCACCGGCAAAATCCCCACCGGCGCAGATGCCAGACCCGCCCAGGTTGCGGTGTAGCCGTAGACCTCCTGCAGCAATTGCGGCAACAGGACTATCGAGCCGAAGTAAAGCATATAAGCCAGACTGATCGACAGGCAGCCAATGGTGAAGTTGCGCGATTTAAACAGCGACAGGTCGATGATCGGGTGATCGTCCGTCAGCTCCCACACCAGCAGCACTGACAGCGCAATCACCGCCACGACCCCGAGCACGATAATCTCGGACGAGTTAAACCAGTCAAGCTCCTTTCCGCGGTCCAGCATCACCTGCAGACAGCCGATCCCCACCACCAGCAGCACCAGACCGACCATATCGATCGGCCGGATTTCTGTTTTGGTTTCCCGGCCACGCAGGGTCTGCAGCGTCAGTATGACTACTGCCACACCAATGGGCACGTTGATAAAGAAGATCCAGCCCCAGTGGTAGTTATCGCTGATCCAGCCACCCAGTATCGGGCCACAGATCGGCGCAACAATCACCGTCATCGCCCACAGCGACAGCGCAACACTCCGCTTGGCCGGGGGATAGTTGTTGAGCAGAAGACTTTGCGACAGCGGAATCAACGGACCCGCGACGATCCCCTGAATGACGCGGAAAAAGATCAGCATCTCCAGGCTATCTGACATGCCACACGCCCAGGAGGCGATAGCAAACAGAATGGTCGACCAGGTGAAGAGCTTCACTTCACCGATGCGTTTTGCCAGCCAGCCGGTCAGGGGGATCGAGATCGCATTGGCGACGCCAAACGAAGTGATCACCCAGGTGCCCTGAGAGTTCGACGCCCCCAGGTTCCCGGCAATGGTGGGGATAGCCACGTTGGCGATGGTCGAGTCCAGAACCTGCATGAACGTCGCCAGCGACAGCGCAATGGTCATCAGGACCAGCGGCATCCCTTCAAGCGGTTTTTGTGCCATTACAGACTCCGCGTTTTCATCCGGCGTTGGCGCGGACGATATCGGTGATCAGCTGATTGACCGGCGCAAGGTCAATCGCCAGCGCGTTGCTGCTGTAAGCGGCCTGCTGACGGGCGCTGGTGGCGAGCGCGCTACCCTCTTTGCTAGTGGTATCGATTTTAACCAGCGTGGAGAGGCCGATGCGCAGCGGATGTCTGGCGATATCGTCCTGATTCAGTTCGATACGAACCGGCAGACGCTGAACCACTTTAATCCAGTTACCGGTGGCGTTCTGTGCGGGCAGCAGAGAAAAGGCGCTGCCGGTGCCCATATCCAGCCCCACGACTTTACCCTGATAAACCACTTCGTCACCGTAGATGTCGGCGACCACGGTGGCAGGCTGACCGATACGAACGCCTGCCAGCTGCGTCTCTTTGAAGTTCGCATCAACCCACAGATTGGTGGCAGGCACGACAGCCAGCAGCGGGGTACTGGTAGAGATTTGCGAACCGACCTGTACGCTGCGACGGGAGACAAAGCCATCCATCGGGCTGCGGATTTCGGTGCGCTGCAGCGCCAGCCAGGCGTCACGCAGCTCAGCCGCGCTCTGTTGCACGGCAGGCTGATTCTCCAGCGAGGTGTTGAGGATCATCGCCTGATTCGCATTGTATTGCTGAATGGCTACGTCCAGCTGCGCTTTGGCCGTTGCCACGGCGTCACGGGCGTGCTGCAACTCTTCACGGCCAATCAGATTAGCCGCACCTAATGGCTCACGACGTTTCAGGTCGGCTTCTGCCTGCGCCAGCGCGGTCTGCTGCAGCGTAATGCTGGCCTGATACTGTTTGCCATTAATCATCAGCTGATGCGTCTGACGCACGCTGGTGGCCAGTGCCGTCTGCGCTTTTTCAAACGCCTGCTCGGCATCGGTCTTATCGAGTGACACCAGCACATCGCCTTTTTTGACGAAATCGGTATCTTCAAACCAGACTTTATTCACGCTACCGGAGACCTGGGCCATCACCTGCACCTGATTACCTGCAACGTAGGCGTCATCGGTTTCCTGAAAATGGCGCAGGACCAGGAACCAGTAAACGCCCCAGGCAATACCAATCAGCACAAAGATCAGCGCCAGCACAATGAGCACGCTTTTGCGCTTCTTCTTTTTGCTGGCTGACGGTTGCGGGCTTTGTGCTTCTGCCGTTGGACTCATGACTTTCTCCACGTTTTCCATTTAGTCGGGCGGCAGAAATCCTTTTCTGCCAGCGCCCGAGTCGAAAAAGCCAGCGACTGAGCGCTGGCCAGATAAAAAAGGAAATTAAAATAACGATTTCGACAGGTGATTGTGTCGCACTTATTGCTATTAGCGGGACAGCGAGGCGATCAGCTGATCTTCATCCATTTTATCAAGACGATTAAGCAACTTACGTGTGATGCCTTCGAGCTGAGACTTCTCATCGACTGACAGCGACGACCAGAGGTACTGCAGGCTCTGATGCTGAGGTGGCAGCAACTGACGCAGGAACTCCATCCCTTTATCGGTCAGATGCAGGTGCAGGCAGCGACGGTCGTGATCGCTTTCGCGACGCTCAATCCAGCCGCGCTTTTCCAACTCATCAGCAATGCGCGTGGCATTGGTGCGTGAAGAGCCAAGGGCAGAGCTGAGCTCAGAAGGCTGAATGCTGTGATTTTCCTGCGCATCCAGTGTAATCAACGCCATAAACAGGGTCTCATTAATACCCTGTGCTTTCAGCATCTTATTGCGGTTGTCCAGCAGTTTACCCTGCATATGCATACAGAGACGCGTCAGAATAATTTCCTGCAACGGAAAATCCTTATGGCGATTGGCACGGATGTTTAGCATCTGCTCAATGGGAGTAAACGAACTTTCCATTAAAAAAAACCTCACTAATTGCAACTTGTATAATAACTATGGTGACAGGCTAAGCGTAGTCACTTTTTGGCAGGTGGTCGCTGACAGACTCGCACGCTGCACCATCAAAGGTATTCCAGGCCATTCCCTGGCCTTGGGTCAAAAACCCGTACGCCCGGCGGCAGCCGCAGTGCCGGGACGTTATCAAAAAGGGGGCAAATTTAATAATATCGCGAGGAAAAATAACTGAAGTGAATAGGTTTGTTACTAACCATAACAAACCTAACCATTTGTGACCAGACCAATGCACTGTCCGGACAGACTTCAGTTAATTTTTTCCGGCTCAAAGCGCGATCCGCCCGCCCAGATCAGCAGATTCACCAAAGTCAGTAACGCGCCAGCGATACAGACACCATACCAGCCCGCAAGATGGTAAGCGGTAGCGGAGAGCAGCGAGCCCGCCGCACCGCCGATAAAGTAGCTGGTCATGTAACCGGCATTCAGACGGTTCCGCGCCTCCGGCATCTGTGCATAAATCACGCTCTGATTGGTGATATGAACAGCCTGTACTGCCAGATCCAGCAGCAGGATGCCGACGATCAGCGGCACAAGCTGCTCTGCACCCCACGCAATGGCGGCCCACGACAGCAGCATCAGCAGCAGGCCCAGTCGGGTCGTCAGCTTCGCTTTACCTTTGTCGGCCAGTGAACCCGCCTGACGTGCGGCCAGCGCACCCGCGGCACCGACCAGGCCCAGCAAGCCAATTTTGCCTTCTGAGAAGTGATAGGGCGCGCCGGAGAGCAGAAACGCCATTGAGGTCCAGAGCAGGCTGAAATTGGCAAAGGAGAGACAGCCGGTCCAGGCGCGTGTGCGGATCACCCGATTACCTGCATACAGACGAAAGATGGACGCCAGCAGTTGCGGATAGCTCATGGGCACGGACTGTTTAACGCGTGGCAGCGATCGCCACAGCGCCAGCGCCATAATCATCATCAGCAGGCTGGCGGTCCAGTAGACGGTGCGCCAGCCGCCAAGCTGTGCCAGGCCGCCTGCCACGGTACGCGCCAGCAGAATCCCCAGCAGCAGACCGCTCATTACCGTTCCGACAATTTTACCGCGCCGCTCCGGCTCAGCGAGCGTGGCGGCCAGCGGCACCAGAATTTGTGCGGCGACCGAAAACAGGCCGGTCATGACCGTGCCCAGCAGTAAAAAGAGGAACGTGTGCGACAGGGCGATAATCACCATGCCCGCCGCAGCCAGCAGCATCATCGTCACAATCAGGCTGCGTCGTTCAAAGCGATCGCCCAGCGGCACCAGTAACAGCAGACCGCAGGCGTAGCCGAGTTGCGCCGTGGTGACAATAAACCCGGCGAGGCTAACGGAAAGATCAAATTGCTGGGCGATAGTGTTGAGCAGTGGCTGAACGTAGTAATTACTGGCTACGCATAGGCCGGTTGCTACCGACATCAGCATTACTAAAGCAGGCGTCAGACCCTGGCGAGTCGCATTCATAAACAGCATCGGTCGCTAATAATCATTTGAGGTTAATAATAACTCAAAAAACTATTTCACACGCATGTTTATTAACAGGCCATACCAGTCATAACAAGAGGTTTAAACCACGGTAGAGGATTTACGGGTGACGTTATGCGAACAGGCTCAGGAAGCATACGCCTTTCGCAAAGATGCAAAAGATGCCATCCATGGCATGCTCAGCGCGGGCGATTACGCACCTCATCGCTGAGGTGCGCCCGTTGCCGGGCCAACGCGTTGCGTTGTTCAAAAACACTCCCGGCGTTTTTGTCCCTGGCCCGCTATGCTTTGCTACAGGCGTATGCTCCCATCGCTTTGAGTTTTGGTGCCGTCTGAATGAAGAAACGCTTTCAGATCAGGACGACCTGCCCGACTATCAGAAATTCCAGTCCTCGTCTTCGGTTTCGACCGCTTTGCCCATCACATAGGAGGAGCCTGAACCGGAGAAGAAGTCGTGGTTCTCGTCGGCGTTGGGCGACAGCGCCGACAGAATGGCCGGATTCACCGCCGTCAGCTCCGCCGGGAACAGCGCCTCATAGCCCAGATTCATTAATGCTTTGTTGGCGTTGTAGTGCAGGAAGGTTTTTACCTCTTCCACCCAGCCGACATCACCATAGAGCGCTTCGGTATAGGCCACTTCATTTTCATACAGCGCCAGCAGCAGATCATAGGCAAACTGCTGCAGCTCTTCGCGACGCAGATCGTCAGCGCTGGCCAGTGCCTGCTGATATTTGTAGCCGATATAGTAACCGTGCACCGCTTCATCGCGGATAATCAGGCGAATCAGGTCTGCGGTATTAGTCAGCTTGCCCCGGCTTGACCAGTACATCGGCAGCCAGAAGCCGGAATAGAACAGGAACGACTCCAGGAATACGCTGGCGATCTTCTTCTTCAGCGGATCATCGGCCCGGTAGTGCTCCAGGATAATGCGCGCCTTGTTCTGCAGCGGCGCATTCTCTTCACTCCACTGGTAGGCGGCATCCACATCCTGCGTGTTGCACAGGGTTGAGAAGATCGAACTGTAGGAGCGGGCATGTACCGCTTCCATAAAGCTGATATTCGACAGCACAGCCTCTTCGTGTGGGGTAATCGCATCCTCCATCAGTCCCGGCGCGCCGATCACGTTCTGGATGGTGTCGAGCAGCGTCAGGCCGGTAAAGACCCGGATGGTCAGCTGCTGCTGCTGTTTATCCAGCGTCTGCCAGCCGGGCAGATCGTTGGAGAGTGGCACCTTTTCCGGCAGCCAGAAGTTGCTGGTGAGACGATTCCACACCTCAAGATCTTTATCATCCTGAATGCGGTTCCAGTTAATGGCCTGAATCTGTTTGAGTTTCATCGTGTTCATTACAGGGAGCAGGAAACGCAGCCCTGAACCTCCGTGCCCTGAAGCGCCATCTGACGCAGTCGAATGTAATAAAGCGTTTTGATGCCTTTTTTCCACGCGTAAATCTGCGCTTTGTTGATGTCACGGGTGGTGACGTCATCGCGGAAGAACAGCGTCAGCGACAATCCCTGATCGACGTGCTGCGTTGCTTCTGCGTAGGTATCAATAATCGCTTCCGGCCCAATCTGATACGCATCCTGATAGAGGTGAAGATTCTCATTGGTCATAAATGGCGCGGGATAGTAGACGCGGCCGGTTTTGCCCTCTTTGCGGATCTCGATAGGGGAGACAATCGGATGGATGCTGGAGGTGGCGTGGTTGATGTAGGAGATGGAACCGGTCGGCGGGATTGCCTGCAGGTTCTGATTAAACAACCCGTGCTGCATCACCGCATCACGCAGCGCCTGCCAGTCTGCCTGAGCTGGCAGCGTCAGTCCGGCATCGGCAAACAGTTGAGCTACCCGTTCAGTACGCGGCAGCCACGCGCGCTGCAGATACTTATCGAAATAAACGCCGCTGGCGTAGTCCGAATCCGCAAAGCCGTCGAAGGTCTGCTGATGCTCCTGCGCCAGCTGATTAGAGGTGCGCAGCGCATAGTAAGTGATGCAATAGAAGTAGAGATTGGTGAAATCCAGCGCTTCCGGCGAACCGTAGGCGATGCCTTCACGCGCCAGATAGCCGTGCAGGTTCATCTGACCCAGGCCAATGGCGTGCGAGCGGCGATTGCCTTCGGCGATGGAAGGCACCGAGCCGATCTCGCTCATCATCGATACCGACGTCAGGGCGCGAACGGCCACATCCACGGTGCGCGCCAGATCGCGCGAATCCATAGCGTGCGCAATATTCAGTGAGCCGAGATTACAGGAGATATCTTTGCCGACGCGGCGATAGCTGAGATCGTCGTTGTACTCGCTGGCGCTGTTCACCTGCAGGATCTCAGAGCAGAGGTTGCTCATATTGATGCGACCGGCAATCGGGTTGCTGCGGTTCACGCTGTCCTCATACATGATGTAGGGATAGCCCGACTCAAACTGAATCTCGGCCAGCGTCTGGAAAAAATCACGCGGCTGAATATAGGTTTTGCGGATGCGATCGTCCGCCAGCATCTCGTCATACTTTTCACTGATGCTGATATCACCAAAGGCCTGACCGTAGATCCGCTCCACGTCGTAAGGCGAGAACAGCGCCATCGGTTTATTCTCTTTCGCCAGCTGGAAGGTGATATCGGGGATCACCACGCCCAGCGACAGGGTTTTGATGCGAATCTTCTCGTCGGCATTTTCGCGCTTGGTATCCAGAAAGCGGAAGATATCGGGATGGTGCGCATTGAGCCACACTGCGCCAGCGCCCTGACGTGCGCCAAGCTGATTCGCATAAGAGAAGGCATCTTCCAGCATTTTCATCACCGGGATCACGCCCGACGACTGATTTTCTATGCGCTTAATCGGCGCGCCGGACTCTCGCAGGTTGGACAATAAAAAGGCGACGCCGCCGCCCCGTTTTGACAGCTGCAGTGCCGAGTTCACGGCGCGACCAATCGACTCCATATTGTCTTCGATACGCAGCAGGAAGCAGGAGACCAGCTCACCGCGCTGTTGCTTGCCGCAGTTCAGAAAGGTGGGGGTGGCAGGCTGGAAACGGCCGCTGAGGATCTCCTCCAGCAGCGCCCGCGCCAGCGTTTCATCGCCCTGAGCCAGCGTCAGCGCCACCATGCAGGCGCGCTGTTCGAAAGTTTCCAGATAGCGTTTGCCATCAAAGGTCTTTAGCGTGTAGCTGGTGTAGTACTTCCAGGCACCGAGAAAGGTTTTGAATTCGAATCCCCGCTTCTCCGCCACCTCATGCAGCGCAAGCAGGAAGTCAAAGTCGTACTGGTTCAGCACGTCCGCTTCGTAATAACTCTCCGCCACCAGATAGCGTAAACGCTCAGCGTTGCTGGCGAAGGAAACCGTATTGGGCTGTACATGCTGCAGATAAAACTGACGTGTCGCTTCGCGATCCTTGTCGAACTGGATGCGGCCCTCCGTGTCATAGAGGTTCAGCATGGCATTAAGGGCGTGATAATCGAGCGTCACGCCGTTGAGGGTATCTGTTGTTGCCAAAATTGGGTTACTCCCGCTTTAACTTTCGCAATATCGTCAGGCGTTCCCATCAGCTCGAAGCGGTAGAGGCAGGGAACCTGACATTTTTTTGCAATGATGCTGCCCGCCAGGCAGTAACCGGCACCGAAGTTACGGTTGCCGGCCGCGATCACGCCACGAATACTGCGCCGGTTCGCTTCATCATTAAGAAACTGAATCACCTGACGGGGCACCGCACCGCGACTGCTGCCACCGCCATAGCTGGGCACCACCAGAATATAGGGCTGGTCGATATGCAGCGTCTCCCGGGCATCCAGCGGGATGCGCCGGGCGGGCAGGCCGAGGCGTGTCACAAACCGGTGGGTGTTTTCCGACTGGCTGGAAAAATAGACCAGCGGGAACATGCGGTTAGCCTCCGACAGCGGCAAGCTGGCGCAGCGTGGCGATCTTGTCCGGGCGGAAGCCGCTCCAGTGATCGTTATCTGCCATCACCACCGGTACCTGGCGGTAACCCAGTGTTTTCAGGTTATCAATCGCATCCGGCTGGCTGTCGAGATTGATGAGTTGATAGGCGAGACCCTGACGGTCCATCGCATTTTTGGTCGCCGTACACTGGACACAGTTATCTTTAGTGTAAATAATAATGCGCATGATTCGTATTTCCCTCTGTATGCGGTTCTGATGCCCGGAAATAAAGCTGATGCAGCCTGTTGCGGCCTTCATTCGGGCAGGCATCTGGTGTCGTGCTGATGAGGTAAATACTAGATGTAGTGGTTTGAGGGGTCAAGCCCACCAGATATAGGGTTTTATGATTTGCATTTGCGCAACTCAGGCAAAGCCAGCAGGGATGCGCCCTGCCGCCAGGAAAATTTTTTTTGTAAATGACGCAGGCCGGAAAAAGGGCAAAAAAAAGCCCCGCACGGGGCAGGGCTCGGGGGATTTTTTGTACTTAGCGGCGTGAAGCCAGCAGTATACCCACTACGATACCAAACGCGGCACCGACACCGACACCGTGCCATGGTTTGTCATGCACGTAGGTATCAACCTGTGCACCAGCATCACGTGCAACCTGAGATACGCGGTTGCTGCCACCGTTCAGTTTAGAGCGGGTCTGCTTCAGCAGTTTCTCTGCCTGACTGCGGGCAGAATCCACTTCGTCTTTGGCGTCACTGCCATAAGATTTCAACAGCGCTTCGAGTGAATCGGCCAACTCATTTACATCCTGATTGATATCAATGTCATCGTTTTTTACAGTGCGATTAAACATTTTTTAGCTCCCTTTGATTTAAAAACGTAATACTAGTGTAGACGACCTTTTGATAAACGAGACGCGGGAGTGTTCTTTAGGGAAAATTCCGAATGCCCACTCTGTCATGCTGATGTAAGGTTGCGAAGCTTTTGAAAGAGGAGAGGATCGAGCATGTATTTACGACCAGATGAGGTAGCGCGCGTACTGGAAAAAGCGGGTTTCGAAGTCGATGAAATTACTCCACGGGCCTATGGCTATCGCCGTGGTGAGAACTACGTTTATGTGAATCGCGAAGCGCGCATGGGGCGCATGGCTTTAGTGATTCACCCGACGCTGAAAGAGAAGAGCCAGCCGTTCGCTGAACCTGCTTCAGAAATGAAGACCTGCGATCACTACACCCAATTCCCTCTCTACCTGGCGGGTGATTCACAGGAACATTACGGCATCCCGCACGGATTCAGTTCCCGCATGGCGCTGGAACGCTATATTCAAAGCGTTTTCGGCTAACGCATCAGGCCCCGCCGCGACGGGGCACTGAACCACCTGACCATCCTCCCTGTTTACCCTGCCGTTGCAATTACCGGCTGTGACGCGTATAAATTTGTCCCTTATAGATGTTTAGACGTCCATATGGATAAAAGTGATGAGCGAACAGCCAACTCCCTCGCAGGAACAATTTAAACGCACCATGAAAGTGCGCCATCTGGTGATGTTATCGCTGGGAGGCGTGATCGGCACTGGCCTGTTTTTTAATACCGGCTACATTATTTCAACCACTGGCGCGGCGGGTACGCTGCTCGCCTATCTGATTGGTGCGCTGGTCGTCTGGCTGGTGATGGTCTGTCTGGGCGAACTTTCCGTAGCGATGCCGGAAACCGGTGCGTTCCACGTTTACGCTGCTCGCTACCTTAGCCCGGCAACCGGCTACACCGTGGCCTGGCTCTACTGGCTGACCTGGACGGTGGCGCTTGGTTCCAGCCTGACGGCGGCGGGCTTCTGTATGCAGTACTGGTTCCCGCAGATCCCGGTGTGGATCTGGTGCCTGGTCTTCTGCTGCGCCATCTATCTGCTCAACGTCATCTCAACCCGCTTCTTCGCGGAAGGAGAGTTCTGGTTCTCGCTGATAAAAGTCGTCACGATTGTCGCCTTTATCGTGCTGGGCGGCGCGGCAATGTTTGGCTTTATCCCGATGAAAGATGGCACGCCCGCGCCGGGCCTGAGCAATCTCACCGCGCACGGCTGGCTGCCGAATGGCGTACTGCCGATTCTGATGACGATGGTAGCGGTGAACTTCGCCTTTTCCGGCACTGAGCTGATCGGGATTGCTGCCGGTGAAACTCAGCAGCCGGAGAAAGTGTTGCCGCTGGCGATCCGCACGACGGTGGCCCGACTGATTATCTTCTTTATCGGCACCGTATTTGTGCTGGCGGCGCTGATTCCGATGGATCAGGCCGGGATTGTGAAAAGCCCGTTTGTGCTGGTCTTCGAAAAAATCGGCATTCCTTATGCCGCAGACATCATTAACTTTGTGATCCTGACCGCAATCCTCTCTGCGGCCAACTCGGGCCTCTATGCTTCCGGGCGTATGCTCTGGTCGCTGGCTAATGAAAACACGTTGCCGCGCGCCTTTGCCCGGGTGAACAAGCGGGGCGTGCCGCTGCTGGCTATCAGCATCAGCATGATCGGTGGCTTACTGGCGCTGGTTTCCAGCGTGGTCGCACCGGACACGGTATTTGTGGCGCTGTCGGCTATCTCTGGTTTCGCGGTGGTCGCGGTCTGGCTCAGTATCTGCGCCTCGCATTTCGTTTTCCGTCGCCGTCATCTTCAGCAGGGCAAATCGCTGGCCGAGCTGGGCTACCGCGCGCCGCTCTATCCGCTGACGCCGATTCTGGGCTTCCTGCTCTGCCTGCTGGCCTGTGTCGGGCTGGCATTTGATCCGACCCAGCGTATCGCGCTGTGGTGTGGCATCCCGTTTGTGCTGTTCTGCTATGCCGCTTACCATCTGACCCACAAATCATTCCCGAAGCCTGAGGAGGCCAAAGATGTCGCATAACCCTGTCGCGCAGGCTTTAACGGAGTCGCCATTGCTGATTCTGGATGGCGCGCTGGCCACCGAGCTGGAAGCCCGCGGCTGCCATCTGGCCGATGCGCTCTGGTCAGCGAAAGTGCTGATGGAAAATCCTGAGCTGATCTACCAGGTTCACTACGACTATTTTGTTGCCGGGGCACGCTGTGCCATCACTGCCAGCTACCAGGCGACGCCGCAGGGCTTTGCAACTCGTGGGCTTGATGAGGCGCAGTCACTGGCGTTGATCGCCCAGAGCGTCGAACTGGCGCGCCGCGCCCGTCACGATTACCTGGCGGTACGGCCCGATGCGAAAACGCTGCTGGTGGCGGGATCGGTGGGGCCGTATGGTGCCTTCCTGGCGGATGGTTCGGAATATCGCGGCGACTACGCGTTGCCGGAAGCGGAGATGATGGCGTTTCACCGCCCGCGCGTGCAGGCGCTGCTGGCGGCGGGTGCCGATCTGTTGGCCTGTGAAACACTGCCTTCCTTTGCTGAAGCGCAGGCGCTGGTGAAGCTGCTGGCTGAATTTCCTGAAAGCCGCGCCTGGTTCACGTTTACCCTGCGTGACGCCGGACACATCAGCGACGGCACGCCGCTGTCAGAGGTGGTGAGCTGGCTGAATCAGCAGCCACAGGTGGTGGCCATTGGGATCAACTGCGTGGCACTTGAGAGCGTGACGCCTGCGCTGCGCCAGCTGCAGAAGCTGACCGACAAACCGCTGGTGGTCTATCCCAACTCCGGCGAGCAGTATGATGCCGACAGCAAAACCTGGCATTCAGCGCCCTCGGGCTGCACGCTGCATGACAAGCTGGACGAGTGGCAACAGGCGGGCGCGAAGCTGATTGGCGGCTGCTGCCGTACCTCTCCCAACGACATCGCAGCTATCGCCCGCGCTTGTCAACCGCAATAAGCTGGCTGAATCGGGCGATGATAGCCCGATTGAGATGAAGAGGGCGGTCTACACTCTGATCACTGATCACTCTGTGGACCCCTTCATGAAACAGCGAATTCTGGCTCTGGCCGCCGCGCTGCTGCTTAGCGGCTGTGCCACCATTGTCGGCACTGAAACCCAGATGGTGCGCATCGACTCTCTGCCGCAGGGCGCGCGCTTTACCGTGCAGGATGAGCGTGGCTATGCAGTGGCGCAGGGTTTCACGCCGCAGACCGTTGAGCTGGCCAAATCGACCGGTCGCTACTTCGGCAAAAAGCACTACCTGCTGATGCTGGAAAGTCCGGGCTACGTGCCGGTTACGGTGCCGATCGAGGCGCGCGCTAACCTCTGGTATCTGCTGGGCAACATTCCGCTGGGTGGATTCCCCGGCTGGCTGCTGGTTGATCCCTTCTATGGCGGCATGTACGACCTCAAGCCGGAACATCCGCGTCCCTTTATGAACCCGGTTGGCGCGCGCGGCTGATTACTGCGCGGTCGGCTTCACCATTCCGCCTGGCGTTTTATGGCGTTCCAGATACTGATGCTGGAAAATGCACATGCGGATGGTGTTGCGGTACTCCCCGTTAATGAAAAACTCATGCTTAAGCACGCCTTCGATCTCGAAGCCGAGCTTGGTGTAGATGTGGATCGCTTTTTCGTTCTCCTGATCGACAATCAGGTAGAGCTTATAAAGATTCAGCACCGAGAAGCCGTAGTCCATCGCCAGCTTTGCCGCCTGCGTGGCCAGCCCTTTGCCCTGATGCGCCGGATCGATAATGATCTGAAACTCAGCGCGGCGGTGCACATGGTTAATCTCGACCAGTTCCACTAATCCCGCTTTCTGCCCGCTGTGCTCCACCACAAAGCGGCGTTCGGTCTGATCGTGAATGTGCTTGTTGTAGAGATCGGACAGCTCCACAAATGCCTCATAAGGCTCCTCGAACCAGTAGCGCATCACGCTGGCGTTGTTATCCAGTTGATGGACAAAGTGCAGATCTTCCCGCTCCAGCGGACGCAGTTTTACCGTCATTGCCTTTTCCTCTCATGAAATAATGGTCGCGAGTATACCGCATCAGCCAGCCGCTGCGTTTTGCGCATTCGCGTGCCTGCTTCAGTCTACAGCGTCGCGTGGCAATCAAATGACTCAGAGGAAGAGGACAGCGCGCCGTTCTGGCAATAGAGAGTATGAGACTGAAGGTGGAAGAAGGGGATGTTACAGAAAGGCGCAGTGGATGCAGCAGCGCCGGACGGCAGGTGAACGCCGTCCGGCCTGAGTTCAGGCAGAGATCTGCTCGATGATGCGACCCTGCGCCATGCGCACGGCGCGATCGCACATGTGATCAATAACGTCGGGATCGTGACTGACCAGCACCATGGTCAGGCCATCCTGCCGCTTCAGATCGTTGAGCAGATTAAGGATCTCGGCCTGCACTGACATATCCAGCGCCGACGTCGGCTCATCCAGCAGCAGGATCTTCGGCTGCAGCAGCAGGGCACGCACGATAGCGACGCGCTGACGCTGACCGCCGGAGAGCTGATGCGGATAGCGATCTGCCAGCGCAGGATCGAGTCCGACGTGACGAAAGCTCTGATCGATACGATCGTTGATATTGTCGCGTTTCAGCAGCTTCAGCGGCTCCGCCAGCGTGCGGCGCAGGCGGTGACGTGGATGCAGCGAGGCATAAGGATCCTGAAACACCATCTGCACTTCCTGACGCAGTGCGCCGGTAAAGGCTTTGCCCGGCTGAACCTCGTGACCGGCAAGCTGCATCTGGCCCTGCCAGTGTGGATTTAGGCCCGCCAGCACCCACAGCAGCGACGACTTGCCGCAGCCTGAAGGCCCCACCAGACCAAAACACTCGCCAGCGTTAACCTCCAGATTAACCCCGTGCACCACGGTGCGTAGCTCGTAACCCTGTTTGTGGGCTACGCTTAAATCCTTAAGCTTAATCATCATTCGCCTCCAGCGCAGCGCGATCCAGCACCGGTAAAGCCTGGCCGTGAGTCGCTTTACCCGGGCGGCAGGCCCAAAGCGTGCGGGTATAGGGATGGGTCGCGCGCGGCAGATCGGCGGCGGGCAGCGTATCCAGCAACCGGCCTTTGTACATCACCATGACCCGCTCGCAATGTTCCGAGACCTGCTGCAAATCATGGCTGATCAGGAGCAGACCCATGTTGCGCGCTTCCACCAGACCGCGGATCAGCGCCAGCACCTGATCGCGCATGGCGTGATCCAGCGCGGAGGTCGGTTCATCGGCGATCAGGAAGTCAGGATCGGTGATCAGCGCGATCGCCAGCATCACACGCTGGCCCATACCGCCAGAGAGCTGATGCGGATACTGCTGCATCAGACGACGCGGATCGGGCAGGCCGACCGCATCCAGCATCTCGCACACCTTCTCTTTGCGCTCGGTACGGCTCAGACGGCGATGCAGGATCAGCGGCTCTTCCACCTGCCAGCCAATCGTACGCGTCGGATTAAGGGCATACTTTGGGTCCTGCATCACCATCGCCACGCGGTTACCGCGCAGCTGGTTCCAGTGACGCTCACTCAGCGTCAGCACATTCTCACCGGCGACCTGAAGCTGGCTGGCCTGCAGATGCAGCGCGGGCGAGAGCAAGCCCATCAGGCTGCGGGCAGTGAGTGACTTGCCGGAACCGGACTCACCGACCAGCGCCACACGCTCGCGGCCCACGGAAAAACTGATGTTATCGACCAGCAGCGCATCATCGCTCCGAATGGTCAGCCCTTCGGCATGGAGCAGATTATTTTGCATGACGGGTATCCAGTCGGTCGCGCAGGCCATCGCCTGTCAGGTTAAAGGCCAAACTGGCAAACAGAATGGCTGCGCCCGGTGCGGCAGCAACCCACCACTGATCGAAGATCACTTTACTGCCTTCGGCGACCATTGAACCCCATTCCGCCGTGGGCGGCTGAACGCCCATGCCGAGGAAGCCGAGACCGGCCGCGGCCAGGATAATCCCGCCCAGGCTCAGCGCGGCGCGGACCACCGCCGTTGGCATACAGAGTGGCAGGATATGACCGAACATCAGGCGAAAGCCCGTAATCCCCTGCATCCGCGCAGCGGCAAGGTAGTCGCTGCGGCGCAGCGCCAGGGTTTCAGCGCGCGCCTGACGGGCAAACGGCGGCCAGCTGGTCAGCGCCAGTGCCAGCGCCCCATTCATCAGGCCAGGGCCGAGAATCGCCACCAGCGCCAGCGCGATCACCAGGTTCGGCAGCGACAGGAAGATATCGGTAATGCGCATCAGCAGGCGTTCAGTCCAGCCGCCTACGTAACCGGCGGTGATGCCGATCAGCAGCCCGGCCGGAATGGTCAGCACCAGAATCAGCGACACCAGCAGCAGCGTAGGACGTGCGCCGTAAATCACGCGCGACAGCAGATCGCGGCCAAAGCCGTCGGTGCCGAACCAGTGCTGTGCCGACGGGGCCAGCAGGCGGCTCGACATGGTCTGCACGTTCGGATCGAACGGCGCAATCAGCGGTGCCAGCAGCGCCATCAGGATAAGAATCGCCACCAGCGTCAGCCCAACGGTTAACGAGGTCACGCGTTGACGGCGACGGCGTGGTCGCAGCGTTTCGAGTTCAGAGAGTTGTTGCGTCATCGGGTTCTCGGATCGGTTAACCAGGTTAAAACATCCGCCAGGGCGTTAATCAGAATAAAGCAGCTACCGATCAACAGGGTGGAGCCCAGAATTGCCGGCACATCGCCGGAGAACAGTGCATTGGTCATGTAGCGACCCACACCCGGCCAGGCGAAGACGGTTTCGGTCAGCACCGAACCTTCCAGCAGGGTGGCATAGGAGAGGGCGATCACCGTAACCAGAGTGCCCAGCACGTTAGGGAAGATATGGCGCAGCAGGATGCGCACCCGACCCGCGCCTTTAGCACGCGCCAGCACCACATACTCTTTGCTGCTCTCTTCCAGCAGCGCAGCACGCAGCAGGCGGGTAATGCCCGCCATCGCCAGCAGGCCGAGGATCACCACCGGCAGCCAGAGGTGCGCAATCGCATTGCGGAACATCTCCGGTTCACCCGACAGCCAGCTGTCGATCAGCACAAAGCCGGTCTTCGGCTCCAGGGTATAGACCCAGATATCATCCAGCCGTCCCGGTCCGGCGGACCAGTGCAGCACCGCATAAAAGAGCAGCAGGCCCAGCAGGCCGAGCCAGAACACCGGCACCGAGTAGCCCAGCAGCGAGATAAAGCGCGCGAGGTTGTCGATCCAGCTGCCCGGTTTCCATGCCGCCAGCAGCGCCAGCGTGACACCGAACACCACCGCGAAGATCATTGCGCAGGTCGCCAGCTCAATGGTGGCGGGGAAGGTGGTCATCAGGTCGCCACTCACTGACTGATTGGTCAGACGGGAGACGCCCAGATCGCCCTGCGCCAGATGTTCGATGTAGCGCCAGAACTGCATCAGCACCGGCTGGTCGAGCCCCAGGTCGTGACGCACCTGTTGATAGGTTGCTTCACTGGCGTGATCGCCGGCAATCTGCTGCACCGGGTCAATCGGCGAGAGATGCGACAGCATAAAGGTGAAGGCGAGCAGGCCAAGCAGCGTGACCAGCAGCGACAACACGCTACCGATCAGCCGTCCGCCACGCTGCCAAAAAAGCCGGGCGAACCCGGCTGAAGGAACAGACTGTGCCATTACTTAGTGACCTGCGAGTAATACACCATGTCAGGGTTAATGCCCTGTACATAGCCTTTCAGGTTGTCGCGCAGGGCAATCAGGTTCTTCGCCTGCATGCCAATCACGTAAGGGGAGTTCTTCATCACTTCACGCTGCATCGCTTCATACAGCGCGATGCGCTTCTTCGGATCGCTTTCCGCAGTGGCCGCAATGACCTGCTTGTTCAGCTCAGGAATGTGCCAGTCTGAACGGAAGGCGATGGTTTTGCTGCCATCTTCCGGATTGTATGCAAACGAGGCGGCGTTGGTGTTCGGATCGAAGTAGTCGGAGCCCCAGGCGTTCAGCGTCGCTTCATATTTATGCGCTTTCACGTTGGTTGAGACTTCGGAGCTCAGGCCGGGCACCACTTCAACTTTCACGCCCGCTTTGGCGAAGCTGCCCTGCAGCGCCTGCGCAATATCCAGATAAGGCGGCTGGTTGCTGGTGGAAAGCTTGAAGGTGACGTTGTTCAGGCCCGCTTTCTTCAGAATCGCTTTGGCTTTTTCCGGGTCGTAGCTGTATGGCGTGTCGTTGATTGCGCCCAGGAAGCCCTTCGGCAGGAAGCTCTGATGCACGTCGAACTGACCTTTCAGCAGCTCATTAGCAATACCTTTGTAATCCCACAGGTAGCGTGCCGCTTCCCAGAAGGCCGGGTTCTTCATCGTGTCGTTCGCGCCGATGTTGAACTGGATGTAGTAGAGCGACGCCATTGGAATCGCTTCTGTCTTCACGCCAGGTTTGCCGTTTAGCGCAGCAATCTGATCGGCACCCAGGTTACGGGCGATATCGGCATCACCCTGTTCCAGCAGCAGACGACGCGCCGCCGGTTCCGGCACGTTCTTGATCAGGATGTTCTTCATTTTTGGCGCGCCCGCCGGTGAAGTCGGGTTGGCGCTGAGCAGCACCACCTGATGCATCACCACTTTGCGGATCTGATACGGACCGCTGCCCGCGGAGTGGGTTGCCAGCCAGGCGTTACCGAAATCGCCGTTCTTCGCGTTCGCCATCGCGGTTTTTTCATCGACAATGGACGAGACCGGCGCAGAGAGCAGGCTCAGTACGTAAGTCGGGCTGACGTTGGCGGTCCAGCTGATCTGCACATGATTGTCGTCAACCTTCTTCAGGAAGCCATCGACGTTATCTTTGGTCCAGCCGAGCTGCGTCAGGATGAAAGAGGGATCGAGGTTCAGCTTCACCACGCGGCCCAGCGAGAAGATCACATCTTCCGGACGCAGCGGGTTACCGGTGGAGAATTTCGCATCTTTGCGCAGTTCAAAGGTCAGGCTGCGGTTGTCACTGCCGGGCTGCCACGAAGTGGCCAGTGTCGGTTTCAGGTCCACCGGATTCTGCGGGTCAGACTGTACCAGACGCTGATAGATATTCGTAAAAGCCTGAACGCTGGTCAGTTCAAACCCTTTGGCCGGGTCGAAGCTGTCGGCGTCGTCGGTAGATTGGGCAATCACCAGCGTATCTTTTGGTGTTGCGGCCTGTGCTGTGAAGGCGGCAGCCAGCGTCAGCGCCAGCAGTGATGGAATTATAGTTTTCATGAAATTTCCTTGCCTCTAAAAAGTTACGCGAGTTTACGAAAGGGCCGATGCGAAGAATAGTCTAATATAGGCTAACCATATGCCAAAAGGTTATAAGTGTTAGGTTGTGGTTATAAGAAGATCGCCATGTTGTTACCGAAGCGGCAACCTGAGCAGAAACAAATCCTCAACGAAGCGGTTATTTATTTCTGAATCGCTTTACCCCAATTTTCCTCTCTCTATAATAGCGGCAAATAACTTCAGGAGAATTCAGTTGGACAGTGATACCCGATTAACTTTAATTCTGGCAAGCTGAATTTTCTCTGCTGCTTGCCAACCGGCGAGCAGCGATCCCCGCTTTAATTAACGATCGTGCTCCTTTTTTTAATCCTGTCAGCTACAGGAGTGCACGTTATGCTGCTGTTTATCTTAGCCCTTTTTCCTCCACCCCGACTGGCGTAGCTCAGGCTGCGCCCGAACGCCGATATCAGACCTTTAAAACGCAGCGCTTAACAGGCGTTACGTCATCCTGCGCGCGTCATTATTTTTCACGCAGGCGGAATAACGTCATTATTCCTGAAGGTCGCCTCATAAAATAACCCGGCCACGCCAGGTTTTATCCATGCACCTTATTTTGCGTGCAGGACAACTATTGCCTTAAATCAGGGAGATGTCGAAATGAGCGACATGAAACTGGAACAGGTTGCGATCACTTCATCCGGCAACCGTAACGATAAAAAAAGTAAAAAAATATTTGCTGTCGCACAGCAGGCAGGCCAGCACGTTGAGATGACGCTGGCGAACCTGCGCAGTCAGCGTCAGGGTCTGACTCAGGCTGAAGCGGCGAAACGACTGGCCCTGTATGGCCGCAACGAAGTGGCACATGAGAAAGCACCACCGGCGCTGATTCAGCTGCTGATGGCGTTTAATAACCCGTTCATCTACGTCCTGCTGGTCCTGGCGTTGGTGAGCTTCTTTACCGACTATATATTGCCGCTGCGCGCCGGTCAGGAGACCGATCTCTCGGGCGTCATCATCATCTGTACCATGGTGATGCTGAGCGGGCTGCTGCGCTTCTGGCAGGAGTTTCGGACCAACCGTGCTGCGCAGGCGCTGCAGTCACTGGTTCGCAGCCAGGTCACCGTGCTGCGGCGGGAGCCCGGCAGTGAAACCGCGCAGCGCCAGGATGTGGATATGAGTGAGCTGGTGCCGGGCGACATTATTCTGCTCAGCACCGGCGATCAGGTGCCTGCCGATGTGCGTCTGCTGAGCTCACGTAATCTGTTTATCAGTGAAGCGGTGCTGACCGGAGAATCGCTGCCGGTTGAAAAACACAGCAGCGATGCGGGTATTGATACCGAAGATCAGACCGCTCAGGAGCTGCTGGCGTCACCGAACATCTGCCTGATGGGCACCAGCGTGGCCAGCGGCACAGCCAGCGCCGTCGTCGTTGCGACCGGAGGCGAAACCTGGTTTGGTTCACTGGCCTCATCGCTGACCGGAAGTCGTCCACAGACTGCGTTTGACCGTGGCGTGAACAGCGTCAGCAAGCTGCTGATCCGCTTTATGCTGGTGATGGTCCCGGTGGTGCTGCTGATTAACGGCTTCACCAAAGGGGACTGGATGGATGCCACGCTGTTTGCCCTGGCGGTCGCGGTCGGGCTGACCCCGGAAATGCTGCCGATGATTGTCAGCGCTAATCTGGCCAAAGGCGCCATTGCGATGTCCCGGCGTAAAGTGATCGTCAAAAAGCTCAACGCCATTCAGAATCTTGGCGCGATGGATGTGCTCTGCACCGATAAAACCGGCACGCTGACTCAGGACACTATCCTGCTGGCGCATCATCTGGATGCGCAGGGCAGTGAAGATGAGCAGGTCCTGCTGCTGGCCTGGCTCAACAGTTGCAGCCAGAGTGGCGCAAAAAACCTGATGGATCGCGCCGTGCTCTGCGCAGGCGATAAAGTCATTTCACAGACTCAGCGCAGCCAGTATCAGCTGGTTGATGAGCTGCCGTTTGATTTTACCCGCCGTCGCGTGTCGGTGCTGGTGGAAGATCTGACTCAGCATCGCTCGCAACTGATCTGCAAAGGTGCAGTTGAAGAGATGCTGGCAGTCAGCGTTGCCGTGCGGCAGGGTGATGCGATCGTTGCACTGGATGCGGTACAGCGTGCAGCGCTGCTGGCGCAGACCGAACGCTATCATCAGCAGGGCTATCGCGTGCTGCTGGTGGCAACCCGTGATGGCGAGCTGCACGCGCCGCTCAGCGACAGTGATGAGCGCGATCTGATTATTCAGGGCATGCTGACCTTCCGCGATCCACCAAAAGCCAGTGCCGGTAAGGCGATTAAAGCCCTGCGCGACAGTGGTGTAACGGTGAAAGTGCTGACCGGCGATAATCCGCTGGTGACGCTGCGGGTCTGTGCCGATGTCGGGCTGACCGATCCGGCCATGTTGACCGGCGATCAGATTGAGGCGATGAACGACGATGAACTGGCACTGGAAGCGGAGCGCTGCACCCTGTTTGCCCAGCTGACGCCGTTGCAGAAATCACGTCTGGTGCGCCTGATGCAGCAGAACGGTCACACCGTCGGATTCCTCGGCGATGGTATCAATGACGCGCCTGCCCTGCGGGCGGCTGACACCGGTATTTCTGTGGACAGCGCGGCGGATGTGGCGAAAGCCTCATCGGACATCATCCTGCTGGAGAAAGATCTTCAGGTGCTGAATGAGGGGGTACTCAAAGGACGCGAGACCTTTGGCAACATCATCAAGTATCTCAACATGACCGCCAGCTCCAACTTCGGCAACGTTTTCTCGCTGCTGGTGGCCAGTGCCTTTATTCCGTTTCTGCCGATGCTGTCGATTCATCTGCTGATTCAGAACCTGATGTATGACGTTTCCCAGCTGGCCCTGCCGTGGGACAAGGTTGACCGTGAGTTTCTGAATAAGCCGCGTAAATGGGATGCCGGCAACATTAAACGCTTCATGCTGTGGATGGGCCCGACGTCATCAATTTTTGACGTCACTACCTTTGCGCTGATGTGGTTCGTTTTCGGTGCTAACCATGCAGGCGTGCAGTCGCTTTTCCAGTCTGGCTGGTTTATCGAGGGACTGCTGTCACAGACGCTGGTGGTACATATGCTGCGTACCCGGAAGATTCCGTTTATCCAGAGTCGTGCCACCTTACCGGTGATGCTGACCACGCTGGCGGTGATGGCGCTGGGCATCCTGATTCCGTTCTCACCGCTGGGTGCGATGGTCGGTCTGGTGCCGCTGCCATGGCAATATTTCCCGTGGCTGGTGCTGACGCTGTTCAGCTACTGCCTGGTGGCGCAGGGCATGAAACGTTTCTATATCCGTCGGTTTGGTCAGTGGTTCTAGGGAGGCAAAGATGAAAAAAGGCAGACTCGATACGGTATTTGTCGGCGTGATGATCATCGGCTTAACTCTGATTGCGCTGACGGTCGTCGTTAGATGAAAGGATTGTGATAGTGCGGTAGTACAGAGGCAGCGAGACAACTCGCTGCCTTTTTTCTAATCTTCGTCGCGCTCACGGCTGGCGCGCTGGCGTTCGTAATACTCATCTTCTGCGGTGATGATCTCATCCATCAGCGAATCCATATCCACCACGCGCTCCTCTTCGACAAACTGTCCGGTCAGCGGTGTTTCAGGAGTCAGTTTGCCATCTTCATAAAGTTGCCAGATCTCTTTGGCATAGCGCGTCTTCAGCAGCGCCGGAGCAAACTGACCGTAGTAGGAGGTGATGTTGTCTACGTCACGTTCGAACATCGACTCAGCATGGTTATTGGCTGCCGCATCGACCGCCTGTGGCAGGTCAATAATCACCGGGCCCTGATCGTCCAGCAGCACGTTGAACTCGGATAAGTCACCATGGACGATACCGGCACAGAGCATACGCACGATGTTGCGAATCATGGTGTGGAAGTCGGTGATCGCCTCCTCTTCGGAGAGCGTGACGTCGCTGAGGCGCGGCGCGACAGAGCCATTGGCGTCGGTCACCAGCTCCATCAGTAACACGCCGTCAATGCAGAGGTAAGGCTGGGGCACGCGAACACCGGCGTTAGCCAGGCGGAACAGGGCGTCCACTTCAGCAGTCTGCCAGGACTCCTCCTGCTGCTTACGGCCAAACTTCGTGCCTTTCTGCATGGCGCGGGCGTTACGGCTGTTGCGGGTTTTACGTCCTTCCTGATACTGCACCGCCTGCTTAAAGCTACGCTGGGTCGCTTCTTTATAAACTTTGGCGCACTGCACTTTACCGCCGCAAAGCACGGTATAGACGTCTGCTTCTTTGCCGCTTTTCAGCCGCTGCAGCACATCGTCAATGAGGCCGTCATCGACCAGGGGCTGGATTCTGTTTGGGATTTTCATGCGGCTTTATACCTTATTTCACCCGCTTTTCGTATCACTTTGCGATGATGGAAAACATTGGCAATGACTGAACAAAGTATCTGATTCTACCCTGGAAAGACGCGTTGTGGGGATGAACCTTGATGCGTTGCGCTTTTGACCTTTGTTTTATCATAAACAACGGATTAGGCGGGAGAGCAGGGCGGTTTTATCTGCCAGAGATTCGCTTTTTCACGGCACCGGGCAGCATCATGTCAGAGAGATGTGCCTGAATGGCAGGCAGATGCGGGCATAAAGGCCGAAATCCTGCTCACAGAATCCCGGCCTGCCTGCAGGATTACTTCAGGCCTTTAAGCACTTTAACCGTGCTTTCGATGTCGATCTCATCTTCGGAGAAGATTAGTGTCGTTCCCTGGAAGGTAGTCACCGCCAGCTTTTTCAGCGAGCGCATCTCACTGGCGTTCGGGTCAGACTTAGGACGGATATTATTCAGCAACAGGCCCACTGAAAGCACCGCGTTCTCTTTATCGACACCAGCATCAACCGGGACTTCTTCGTTGTAAACCAGGTAAGACTTAATCGAAGTGATCTTCAGCCGCTCGCCTGCGATATAGATATATTTGCTGGTTGGCGCGACTTTCACCGCATAGGCGGACAAGCCTTTGTTGTTGGTGGTGGGTTCAAATGTCACCGCCGCATCTTTCTTAATCAGATCAGGATTGGCGACTTTAATCACATGAAAATAGCGGTTATCACCGTTTTCATCTTTGATAAAGCCAAAACCTTTATCTTCAAACCAGGTTGTGATTATTCCGTTCATCGCCATTTTTTGCCTGCTTAATCTACTCAGTTTTTTACAGCGCGCAGTGTAAAACACAATGCCTGCGCAGACTATATAAGTCTGGATGATAATTTACGGCCGGGCAAGAGGCTGGGGCGGATGCCCGACGAGGAGGTGAATGCGGTGGTCAGAAAGGTTAACCGGCGGACGGCGCAATGCTCGTCTGCCGGTGCGTATCTCTTACTCGTTGCCCCAGCGGTTCAGGAACTCGGCGATATCATCAATACGCTGCTCATCGATACCCGCTTCGCGCGCCATATCCTGCTGCGACTCTTCACTGATCTCTTCGTTATTCATCAGACGGGTGATCAGCAGCTGGAAGTAATGCGCTAGCGGAGTACGCTCTGCTTCGCTGACTGGCTTAGCCGCCTCCGTCGCGTACTCGTCTGCGACATCATAATATTTGAGAGAAATTTCGTTGTTCATAAGGAGATCCGCAGAGTTGAAAGTAAGTAGCGACCGGATTCTGACCCGGCTTGTGGAGGTATTATTTCGTGTTTAGGTTGGGGCTGTAAAGGGGAACAGGATGCCCGATTCTGACTAGAGAACCAGTGGTGGTAGCTGTCTGAACGTGCTGACTAAGCCTTCTCCCCAGCCTTTACGGATAGTCGTGAAGTACGGGTGGTCTTCGGTAATGCGGTATTGCCGGGCATCGCTGTAGCTGTCACACGGGTAGATCATTACGTCGAGCGGCAGACCAACGGACAGATTGCTGCGCAGAGTCGAATCCAGTGAAATCAGCGCGCATTGCATCGCCTGCTCCAGAGACATGTCGTAGTGCAGCACCCGGTCAATGATCGGTTTGCCGTACTTGCTTTCACCAATCTGGAAATAGGGCGTATCGCGGGTGGCTTCGATGAAATTACCCTGTGGGTAAATATGGAACAGGCCAATATCATCCCCATTGATTTGCCCGCCGAGCAGCAGGTTGCAACTGAAGTCTGTTGTACTGCCATTCTGTTGTGCCTCACTGTCACGCTGGATGACCTCACGAACCGTCTCGCCAACCAGAGATGCGGCGTCGTAGAGGCTGGAGGCATTCAGCAGATTGGGGCAGTCGGCATTCCTGCTGCGGTGTCGCAACAGACTGATAATACTTTGCGTGGTCGCTAAATTGCCGGCAGTCTGAAGCACCAGCGTACGATCGCCGTCCTGATGAAACACGTGCAGTTTACGGAAGGTGGAAATATGATCCACGCCAGCATTGGTTCGTGAATCGGACGCAAAGACCAGCCCGGATGACAGGCGCATGGCCACACAATAGGTCATACCACACTCCCCTCAAAAAAAGATTTGCACGCCATCAGCGTGCATGAAGTTTTCACCATCAGCAAGTCGCGATTTAGAGATTGTTGACAAAGTCTGCCTGGGTTGCTGTAAGACAGAGCATGCACAGAAAACACAGTCAGATCGGAAAGACGCAAAATCCGTCATCCCTGACCTGCTCGGCCCGCGCCGTCCCTGGCGCGGGACGCTTTCCTCTTCTGCCCGTGTTCCCTGCGCGTTAAGTTTATTTGTTGCGGCCAGATGCACCCTGATTTGGGTTTGTCAGCAGTCTGTTTTACATCATTTGTACGGCGGCAATCGCGCACATATCTTCGTATCCCCCGCCAATGCGTAAACCGCGCACCGGACAGGCATCCAGGTAATCAATGCCGACGGCAAGCTTAAGATGTTGATCAGGTATACGGGTGTTGTTGGTGACGTCAAAGCAGTGCCAGCGGTCTTCTACCCAGACTTCGGTCCAGGCATGGGTCGCGACATGGGTAGAATCTTTACTGTGCAGGTAACCGCTGACGTAGCGTGCCGGTATATTCAGGCTACGACAGCAGCTCAGAAAGACATGCGTATGATCCTGGCACACGCCGGTACGGGCGGCGAAAGCCTCAGCGGCACTGTCAGTCACCAGGGTAGAACCTGGGGTGTAAGGCATCCTGAGCAGCAGGTCTCCCATCAGGTTTTCCAGGGCGGCCAGAATCGTCTGAGGCTGATGATAGCGCAGGGCAAACGCCTGAATCGCCGCATCGGGCTGGGTCAGCGGACTGTGGCGCAGGAAAACCAGCGGCGACAGATGTCCCTGAGCCTGATCTTCAATGCCGTGTTCAATCTCTACCACGCCATGTGCCTGAATGGTGATGGACTCATGCGGTTCATCGAGTGTCAGAACATGCATGATGTTGCCGAAGGCATCCGTGGTGCAGACCGCCTTCTCCGGCAAGGTCAGTTGCCAGGAAAGTATGCGTTGATGAGGCGATTCCTGAGGCGTCAGACGCAGGTACTGGATACTCCGTTGTACTGCCTGGTCGTAGCGATAGTGCGTGTTGTGCTCAATGCTAAGTTTCATTGCGCCTCCAGATACGTGTGATGAATACTTTCGGCGATCTCGTTGACCTGGGCGAGAAAGGCTTCCAGCCAGTTGTTCAGCCCGATTCTGTTCAGGTCTTTCATGGAACTGAAGCGCAGCTCGGCGTGCAGGATATGCGCCAGGCGGCGTGGCGGATTTGCATGGCCTCCAATCAGCTCCAGCTGCTGAACCATATCGTTGATACACGCCAGCAACGAACGCGGCAATTCGTTGCGCAGGATCATCAGTTCGGCGATGGTATCCCGGCTCAGGGGCTGCTTATAAATACTATGGTAGGCTTCGCGCGCACTTACTGCCTGCAGCAGTGTGTCCATGCGGTAATATTCGCGCACCGGGTCGTCGTCAATGTCCATCAGTCGGTTTTTCACCTCCAGCAGACGGGCGGTGCCATCAGCCCGTTCCAGCAGCGTCCCCAGGCGGATAAAGTGCATTGCATCGCTGCGGAGCAGGGTACCGAACATGGCACCGCGGAACAGATGAGAGCGCTCTTTCACCCAGTCAAAGAAGGCGTCGGCACCGTCTGAGCCGATGCCCTGACGGCGTATCGATTTCATCCCGATCCAGGTGGCATTGATACACTCCCAGACTTCGGATGACAGGCTGCCACGCACCGCATGCGCGTTGTTCCAGCCCATCTGCAGGCAACTGAAAATGCTGCTGTGATTCCGGTTATCAAGAGCGAAAAAACTGACCAGATTGGGCATCGTCAGTGTCGGGTAGGTCTCAGCATACAGCCCGCTGGTGCTGGTCAGGTTGAGCGGTACCAGCAGATCATGCGTACCCCCGTTACGGATTGGCATCATCGACAGCTTGTTGGTGACGTCCAGCACCCGGGCGATATTTTCTGCCCGCTCCAGATAGCGGGCCATCCAATAGAGTTCACTGGCTGTCCGGCTCAGCATAGATCATCCTCCAGTACCCAGGTGTCCTTGGTTCCGCCGCCCTGAGACGAATTGACGACCAGCGATCCTTCCGTCAACGCGACGCGGGTAAGCCCACCGGGAACCAGTCGGATCTCCGCGCCGCTGAGCGCAAAGGGCCGGAGATCGATATGACGTGGTGCCAGGCCGTCGTTGACAAACGTGGGGCAGGTGGACAACGCCAGCGTGTTTTGCGCGATGTAATTCTGCGGACGCGCCAGCAACAGGTCACGGAAGTGGGCGAGCTCAGCTTTGCTCGCGGCGGGGCCAATCAACATGCCGTAACCCCCAGCGCCATGAACTTCTTTTACCACCATTTTTTCGAGGTTGGCCAGCACATACGACAGCTCATTTTTATGCCTGCACTGCCAGGTGGGCACGTTGTTGAGGATCGGTTCTTCCTGCAGATAAAAGCGCACCATATCCGGGACGTAGGGGTAGATAGATTTGTCATCAGCCACGCCCGTGCCGATGGCATTGGCCAGGACAACATTGCCAGCCCGATAAACCGATAGCAGTCCCGGTACGCCGAGCATGGAGTCTGGTCGGAACGCCAGCGGATCGAGGAAGGCGTCATCAACCCGACGATAGATCACATGTACTCTGCATGGCCCGGCCGTCGTGCGCATGAACAGCATGCCATCCTTCACGAACAGATCGGCGCTTTCAACCAGTTCCACGCCCATTTGCTGGGCCAGGAAGCTGTGTTCGAAGTAAGCGCTGTTAAAGCGGCCTGGGGTTAATACCACCACGGTAGGATCGTTGACGGGTGAGCTTTCGCGCAGCGTTTGCAGCAGATGCGACGGATAACGTTCTACGGGCGCAATGCGTTGCTGTGCAAATAGTTCAGGATAGAGCCGCATCATCATCTTACGGTTCTCCAGCATATAGGAGACGCCGGAGGGGGTGCGCAGGTTATCTTCCAGAACGTAATATTCACCATCGCTGTTGCGCACCATATCCACGCCGATAATGTGTGCGTAGATGTTACGGTGGAGATCAACACCCTGCATACAGGGCTGATACTGTTCGTTAGCCAGAACCTGTTCTGCCGGAATGACGCCCGCTTTCAGAATATGTTGTTCATGGTAGATATCGTAGAGAAAGGCATTGAGCGCCTGCACACGCTGACGAATGCCGGCATCGAGCATGGCCCATTCGGCGGCCGGGATAATACGTGGCACGCTGTCGAACGGGATCAACCGTTCAGCACCATTATCGTCATCGTAGACATTGAAGGTAATCCCTACCCGGTGAAACAGGAGGGCGGCCTCTTCCCGCTTGCGCTGTACCGCCTGGTGATCGGCCTGCTGCAGCCATTGCCAGTAGGCGGCGTAGTGGTCACGGTGTTCACCTTCAGCCAGAAGCATCTCATCAAAAAAGGGTGAAGCGGAGAGATTGATATTCAGCATCGTCACCTCGCAGACGTTAAAGGCTGTCAATCTATCCAAGCATAAAGTGTGCCAGCCTCAGAAGAAGCGGAACGGTGCAAAGCCGTGATAGTGCAAGGGTTAAAGCACTTGTTTGGTGCAGGCGCAGAGCAGTAATGTCTTAATATGGCGCTTAGTGTGACGTGATGAAAGAAATGGTCATGGCTCAGGCGTCTTCAGCCCATGAATACTGTCGCTCAGACGGTAACGGTAATATGCGGGATTTTATCGATCTGCCGGGCGTGCTCGGGCTGGTCAATCTGGAAAAAGTTATCGCCGCGCAGCCGGCTGTCTATCTGGTCGCGGTGGCACCAGACCGCTGAAAGCGGGCGATCCGCTACCCGCCGGTTTAGTGCTGGGGGCGCAGACTACTGCAGAACAGGCGAGTGCCAGCCTGAAGCCGCTGCTGGCGCGTAAAGGTATCAGCACGCTGAAAGCGGTTGAAGCCGGTCGCAGTTTTGGCATCTGGTACCATTCCTCCTGTAACGTGCTGGCCGTGCAGTTCTTCGCCAGGGTGTTTTATCCGCAGCAGTTTGCCGATCCCGATGCGTAGTAAACGCAATTCTATAACCCGTTCCTCGCCGTCGTACCGACCGGCACTTACTGGACCGAGTAAAAGGGACTTTGCCCCGACTGCCGGGGCGTTTTAATTCACGGAGAGAAGAGAAGGAAGATCAGGGGATGGTCACTTTCTCGACTATCGAACAGAGTCTCAACGATGCTCCCGGAGTTCTGACAGGCGAAGTATTTTCAATGGCAATACACGCAGTCGGGGGACGCTGTTTTAAGCGCTTTATTCACTACCGGATAATCAGCGTGAAAGAGTATTTTGTGTCTGCATAAATCGCGCACGCCAGGGCTTGAGAACCCACAACGCCAGACCGGCGGTGATGAAGTCGAAGGTAATCGCGCAGCCAAAGACCAGGTGCCAGTTATGGGTGTGCTGATACATCAGCGCCGCCAGCGGACCGCCAAAGATCGCGCCGATACCCTGCGAGATATACAGCCAGCCATAGTTCGCTGAAGCATTTTCGCTGCCAAAGGTGTCGGTCAGTGTGGATGGGAACAGTGAGAAGATTTCGCCCCAGCCAAAGAACACGACGCCTGAAAGCAGTACGAAGAGCAACGGATCTTCGCGGCAGGCAAGCCACAGCGTCATCGCCACACCTTCCAGCGCGAAGGCAATAAACATCGTATTTTCACGGCCGTAGCGGTCAGAAATAAAACCAAATAGGGGACGCGTTAAACCGTTAGTAAAACGATCAATGGTCAGCGCAAGCGGAAGGGCGGCCATACCGAAAATTACCGCCTTGCTGATGCCGAAGTCTTCGGCAAAAATCGCCATCTGCGAAGTCACCATCAGCCCTGAAGTCGACATCATGGTCATCATCATGAACATCAGCCAGAACAACGGCTGGCGCAGCATTTCCCCGGATTTAAACTGGCGCTGGCCCAGCACGGGAGACGGTGTTTTGCTGGCCGGTATCATCATGCTGGTTTCAGGCAGTCTCAGGTTCTGGCTGGCGAGAAGACCCACAGCGGCGAAGATGAGGCCAAATGTCGTCATCGTCTGTTCCAGCCCGTAGCTATTAAGAGAAATAGAAATCGGGAAGGTGGTGAAAATTGCCCCCATGCCGTAGCCCGCCGCCACGGTTCCGGCGGCAAAGCCGCGCTGCTGTGGAAACCACTTCATCACCAGTCCCACCACGCCGATGTAAACAATACCCGTCCCCAGTCCGCCAAGGCAGCCGTAGGCCAGATACAGTGAGGTGAGGCTGTTGACCCGGGCAGCGATCACCCAACTGAAACCCGCCATCAGTGTACCGATGGAGATCAGCAGACGTGGTCCAAAGCGCTCGACCAGCCGACCCTGAAAAGGTGAGAAAAAGGTCTGCAGAATAATCAGCAGCGAGAATGTGACCTGCAGTTCCGCCAGCCCGACGCCGAGTTTAGCAATCATCGGTTTGGTCAACAGCGTCCAGACATATTGCGGGCTGGAAATGGCTGCCATGCAAAGTAATCCAAGCAGAAGCTGTACCCACTTGCTGTGTTTCGCTATTACTACCGGTTCGCTCATTAAGGCCATTATCTTTCTCCAGAATTACGCTTTGCTCTGTTTAACCACTTTTTTTCGTCGTACTTGCCCAGACCTTTAGCTGCTAAAGCTAAATCTCTGAGACAGTCATCCCGATACATAAATGCGTACGTAAAGCAATAAAGCAGGATGTGTGCCAGTTTAAAAAAGTCATTAAATTCAATTAGTAATAGAATTGCGGGCGGAATAAATGTGATGGGGTGCAAAAAATGAGTGCGCTGAGATGGTGCGTGGGAGACGGATGGTGGCCAGTCAGAAAGGTCATCCGGTATAGGCTGGCTTTGGAGGCGATGCGCAGAAAGGCGTTATCGAAAAAAGATGAACAGGTGTTTGAAATATTGGGATTTAGGACACAAAAAAGCCTGCAGGGCTTGTACCGTGCGGGCTGTCAAGACTTCGATGATGGTTGTGGTAACCATCAACCAGGGATTTGGTGGGCTGGCGGAGTCTGAGTATTAGTTGAAATTTTATGTTTGATATACTTTGTTATTAATTCAACTCTAACTGATATTCCTAAGCGTACACCAATGCCGTTTTGTCTGCTGCCTGGTCACCTGCTCCGCTGATAGGTTAAAGGAGCTTCAGATTACCCTATCTACTACCATCTGCTTTGGCTGGTGCAGGGTTAGCATTGATATCAATGTATTTTCTCAATCCCATTGGGCGGCTTACTCCGGGAGGATCGGAAAAGGGAATCTTAAACGTTGGCGATGCTGATACTTTTACTGTCCACGTGGTATCACCGATGAAGCGGAAACTTGCAGAATGAGGTGAAACTTTCAAAGCCTCGAAATGACCTGAAGTATAACTACCCCCAATAGTCAGTTCCTCTAAAATTCCCTGAGAGAGATCTAACAGCAGGAGCGTCAGCATCTCTTCAAAAAGAACGTCATCTGTTATGAATAAAAGATAGCGGCGCTCATCAATTCTTATCGAACCTTCAAGCACTTTTCCAGGGATGATAATTCCCGTTGAGATGCCGCCAATCAAAACTTCGGAACGAGCCTGGGCGGTATCTGTTGCCTCATTAACTTCCGACAGGGATAGTGTAGTGACTTCTTCCATTTCTATTTCCACCAGTTGCCCATTTCCCACGCGGCTAAAGCACCGCCGACGAATCCGCCTAATAGCACGCATACGGGTGCGCCAGGTCCACACATTAAACCAGCAACGGCACCGCCAGCCCAACCGCCCGCAATACCAGCTCCGTTAATAGCAACCTGCCTGCCGGTTTCTGAGGCTTTGTTGTCTGACGTGTATATTTCATACACAGATACCCCGATAGAAAGAACTATCAAGCCTTTAGCTGCACGGGATAATTTCATCATTCTCAGGTTGACCTGAGGATTTGATTTACCCGCTGACTCTATAATCGCAGCATAAACCTGATTTTTTTGTGTTTCAGTTAAGCTGTAAAAATTAGCCTTTGGCCCGAACATAGCGGCAGTTTTTTTGGCGACTAATTCATTAAGCGTTACGCCTGAAGTCTTGATCCTTTCTGCCATTGCCCTGCCAAGTGGCGTACTCCGGGTGCGCACCATATCCATTATCAGATTTCTGGTTTCCTGTGCCTCCATTGCAGCTTTATCCAAGCTGACAATGCCACTATTCGCTTTTGCTCTTAGATCCTCCGCCATTTCTTTAATGCGTTTAGAGTACTCAAGACGCAGCCGTGGATCGACAGAGAGCCTTGCCGCTGCTGCAGAAACATCGCCTTGTAGGGCGTTCACCGCGCTTTCAAATTTCGCTTTGCCGTCTGAGTCCAGCGCACTAAGTAAGGCCGTATCCATTTTCAGTCCCTGTTAGATGAGCAACTCCACGAATATAACAAATGTGCTAATGAAATTGAAAATAGCCTCGTTATGCTATCCGCCGGATTTTCATACTGAACGGATTCTTGAGGCTGCTGGCCTCCATTCAGGCAGTCTGTCGTTGTAGAGGTAATGCCAGGCCTGACGCGGACTGATACTGACATTCCCCCTATAGAGTTCATTGGCTCCGACATGTGCAGGATCATCCAGCGGCTCGATATGCTGCCGATGATGGCATTGATGCGGGCACCGTCACCGCTCCACAATTGCCGGGTTGGTTTGGATCACTTTGACCGATTACAGACACAAAAAAGCCCGCAAGGCTTTCACCTTGCGGGCTCTCAGGACTTCGATGAGGGTTCTGGTAACCCTCAGCCAAGAATTTTGGGGCTGGCGGAGTCTGAAAAAACGATGTAAGCACATGAAAATTAATTTTTTTCCTCAATTCAAGTTTTTCGCGTATACCTAAACGTATACCAATCAAGGGATGTAGCAGGTTTAAACTTAAAATCTAGCCATCTTATTTCATCAGCGAAATAGCTGATTTTATATACTCTTCATGAGGTTTGAACCTCGACATATGCCGCACGCACACAACTGGAACCCGTTGGCCGTGGAAATTAGCATAAAAGGCGTAAGTGGTGTAATACCCTTTAGGATGGGAATACTTCAATGTACTTACGTCGCCAAAATGGTTGAGCAATAATCCGGCAGCGGACAATGAAGATAAGCCATTGCTATAAGCGATAATTACTTCTGGATTGCAAAGGGGCAGCGTTACATTCTCAAAGAATCGCATAGAGTTTATCGTAATCTCTTCTAGAGATTGATTTTTGGCAAGCGCTTCCACTTTTAGTGATGCTGCATTCTTTGAACACATCATGAGAGCATTGGTGTAAAGGACATGTTGCCAATCATAGCCAAGCCCCATTGGGATTTGTTGCAACCGCTTAGCAAGGTGAGTTATTCCCCACGCTCCTTCGATCCCGTTTTGAACATTAGATATGTAAGGTGATTCGAAATCCCTTTCGATGGACTGCGCATTGGTGATATGGGCATCAACGAGTGAGCCATTGAATCCCATCATAATCACGCGTTTTCTTTGTGGTGGAGAGGCTAAAAGTTGAAACGAACTATCGTAAGGCCTTCCGGGAAGGTCGCTTAAACCAAATTCCGCCAGCCCATCTAGGATAAATTTTTTTGTGGCTTCCATCTAAGTTATTCCATTTCAAAACATGCATTCATAATACGGAAAAATTAGTTTTTTTGATAAATCTTTCACACTGTTCACCTTTCATTTTTATTGATATAAAACAATCTATTACGTGGTGATCGATGAGTGTAGGGTGAAGGATATTATTCATCATTAATGAAGCATGGACGTAAAAAACCGGCTTTCGGCGGTTCTGCTTAGTCATCTCGCTGTGGGGTCATCGCATTTTGGCGGCCAGTCGCTGCTGCTTTCCTACGTGATATCGAGGTTGGTTTGCATCCCTGCCTTTGTGCGCCGCTTCAGGTAGTGATTCCCATACTCCCGCATGATGCTGTCAAACGACAGGCCGAACATTTTAATGCGAGTGTATGCGCGTAAGGCAGGGCGAGTCAGAATATATATATAATTTATTTAATTTTTAGATAAAATTAAATAAAATAATGAAGTCTGAAGTAAGAGCTTTCATAAGATTCAAGTGTGATCGTACGGTTTCCCAATCACACTTAGTATAATTAATTAATAAATGTCTCCATAATCGTCACACCATTATGAGAACTATGTACAAATTCCCGCACAGTTACCTTAAGCCCACTATCAGTAACCTCCAAGATGGAGTAACTATTTCGCTCGCCATTCATACGTTGTTGTTGATCTACACTAACACTACCATTTGATATAATTCTTAAAGACTTTTTACTATTAAAGTTGCTTCTTTCAAATTGTGTATATTCTGACATATTAAAAATGTGCTGATGCCCATGCATAGCTAACTTTATATTTTTCGAAATTGCTGATTTCATAACCTTCAATGAATCTATAGTTAAGGAAATTCCTTTCTTATTTAAAATATCAATGTCGTTAACGGGGAGAAGATGATGATGCAGTGCTAATATCCTGAAGCTATCTTTATCATTACTTGATAAATTATTTATGGCATCAATTCCTTCTTGACCGACATAACCATACTCTGTCCATTGTGAAGTACTCACTATTCCACATGAGTTCAATATGGTTATATCTAGATTTTTATTAATCTCTGTTATCTTAAAGTGTGCATTATAAGATAGGCTCTCTCGCCAAGATCTACCGGATAGCTCATCGATAAATGTTCTATAATCTGTTTCAAACTTTTTATCAACTTGGTTTGTAATGTTTTCATTAGGATTAGAGTTATTTCTTACCATGTCATGGTTGCCCGGTAAGGCTAATATATTTTTATGATTTATTTTAAGGGAGTCACAAAGGCTATGGATCTCCTCCTTAATTTTTGAACGAAGAGATGTATCCCAATTTCCCTTTGTTGTAAAATCTCCGGTAATGAGAAGCAAAGAGAACTTATCAGCTATGCCAAGCTCGTTCAAATCTTTCATTATTGAGCGAGTAAGCGAAGATCTGGTCTGTCCTATTTTATTAATTTCACTTTCATAACAGAATCCATAGCTTTCTCCAAAGTGTAAGTCTGAAATAACTAATATATGATTATTATCTAGCTCAATTCTATCAGTTACCATATCATCATGCTTACTTTTCCTTTTTTTTCCTTCTTCAAAGAATCTATATGTCGGATTTCCATTTCGTGCAAATTCTTCATCTAATTCTAAATTATATCTAGGAAGCGCCTCTAAATTTTTGATTAGGAACCACGTGTTGATCTCCCTAGACTTTTGACTGTAATAGCTTGGTACTTGGGCTAAATTAAGTTCACTTTTTTGGTTGTGTATAATCCTAGAAATAGTAGCCTTATAAATTTTGTTAAGATCTCGATTAATTAAAATAATGTAATCGTGTTTGTATGTATCTAAATAGCCCAATTCAATTTCAGAAAGAATCTCTTTTTCTTGCTTCCACCACCCCCACCAAACTGCGCCACAAGTATCAATGATCGATTGATGATCTGTTATCGTGTTTACACCATTTGTGGTGTCTCTAAACCTTAATATTAGAATTCCTGTTTCCATTTTAATTTCCTTGAGTAAGGTGGGGAAGGGATGTCCCATTCTTTTAAATTGGTTGTTTTTTCGTAAAGTTTATCAAGATCGTCACTTTCTAAAAGTTGATCCAATAATCTTATTAGTACAGATGGGTTATCAATTTTCCCGACTTCATTTTCCGAGCTCCATATTTGTATAAGCTCTCTGCCTACTGCTCTTTTGCTGACGGATGGCCAGGTCCAGCCATTTGCATGATCTATTTTTTCTAAATTTACACAATCGTTGTCATTGCTATTTTCATCGCATTTAACTGCAATTTGGTAATCATTTAATAAATACCTTATCCACGTATGGTTATTTTTTGTAATTTTTTCTAATGAAGGTATTTTATTTATTGAAATGATTGCGAGATCACCTTTTCTAATTTTTAGATTGATGTTGTCGATGGTTGATAGTTCCTCAAATAAAGGTGTTTCATAATCTAGTGTGCTTTCAATATATTCAATTTCTGCCCATTTAAATACCCATTCGAATAACTCATTTTTTTCTGATATAGCTAAAGGTCGTGTATTGTCAGGCCATATAGATAAGAATATTTTAGCTCCAACTCCAGCGGAATTAGCTGCCCATGATAACCATCTGTAGTAGACGTCTAAATACCATGGTGGATCCATTACCACATAGTTGTAGCTATCTTGAAGGGGGGCTGAAGAGTTAACATCAATTAGTTTATGATTGTATAAGTTCTGAACCGGATGGCTATCAACTAAAATCACCTTACCTCCCTTATTAGAGAGTATTTCTGCAACAGTTGGCACCCCTATAGAGAGTGTTTTCCCGTTAACACAAAATTCAGCAAGCCTTTCAGCGGTTTTATTAGTAAACCTCCAATCATAATCTAGAGGGTGCGGATTTGGTCTTCTTAATATCACAATTGTTCCTTAATGTGAAAAGTTATCATAATATGATTTTTTAACGCGAATATGAAATTTTTGATCTAAATAGCTTTAGAGTGCAAGTGAGCTTATTTAATAACAATAAATACTTGCGATTCCATATGATTGATTCTGACACTTATTAAGTGTGTATAATATTAATATCCATACTTTTCCTAACATTGATGGACGAATCAATGAAGCTGACAATTAAGTTTATTGAAGCAACTAACCAGTGCTGATTCATAATAAAGTCCCCTTGTAAAAATTTATACCATAATCACTAGCATTGTTCATCTTTGTTTTTTGTGTATAAAAAACATGGGGTTAAGCGGTTTTCTTTAGGTTTAGATGAAATTAATCATTGGCCTTTAGTGAAGCATAGACTTAAAAAACCGGCTTTCACCGGTTCTGGTTAGTCACATTGCTGTGGGATCATCACATTTCGGTAGCCAGTCGCTGCTGCTTTCCTCCATGAGATCGAGGTTGGTTTGCATCCCCAACTTAGTGCGCCGCTTCAGATAGTGATGCCCGTACTCCCGCATTATGCTCTCAAGCGACAGGCCGAACATCTTCATGCTGAGCGGGTTCTTGTAGCCGTTGGCCTCCATGTAGGCCAGATAGGCGTGATAGAGGTAGCGTCTGGGCTGAAGCGGCCTGATGCTCGCGTTACCCATATAAAGCGCGTTTGGCTCGGGCGTGGTGAACAGGTAGCCGCAGAAGTCCACCATCGGATCTGCATCGCGCTTGATGCGCATAGCCTCGTCGGAGTTCTGCTGCGACTGAAGCAGCGACCGGGCCTGCTGTGGCTGGCTGAACTGCTGCATCAGCTGGCGCACTATAACAGCCAGCTCACCGCTGATTTTTTCCTTCAGCTGCGGGTCGCGCTCATCTGCCGGAATGATTTCCGGGAAGTGCAGAATTACCCGGCGGCGCGACACGCCCCCGCTGCGGTCGGTGAAGCGCATCGGGTTGTTGTTCACCGCCAGAATCACCGCCGGAATGTGCGTTGAGTAGGCATCCCTATACTTCGGGTCCACGGAGACCGCATCGCCGCCGGTGATGGCCTTGATGCCCGCGCCGTCGCCGCTCCACTTTTCCTGGTCGGGCAGGATAATCAGCGAATACCCAATCACCGCCGCGCGTTCGCGGGACGACTCCAGCGTTTCAATGGTGGCAGAGGTGGTGTTGTCCGTTCCGGCCAGCATGGTGGCGATTTCAGCCATTATGCTTTTACCACTGCCACCGGGTCCGGTGACCTCCAGAAATAGCTGCCAGTCGTAGCGGTTCGCCAGCACCATAAACAGCGCGGCCAGAATAATGTCGCGTTTGGCCGGGTCCCGTCCGGCAGCGCGGTCGAGCCACTGCCGGAAGTGCGGCGCATGGTCTGCCAGCGTTTCACCCTGAACGGGCTTCGTGTAGTCCACCTCGCTGACCGTGCGCAGCCAGAAGTCTTTACTGTGCGGGCTGAAGCCGCCGGTGCGGGTGTCCAGCACGCCATTACGGAAGCCAATCAGGCGGCGCGCCGGGTCGGCCTGCTGCGGCAGCATCAGCTTCAGCGTGTCCACTACGCCCGAAATCTTGCCCGCCGAAAACGGCGCGCGCAGGCGCTGAAACAGCTTCGCCACGTCGCGCTCAAACTGCTTCCCGGAAATCACCTTCCACGCGCCGGAGCGGTAGCGTGACAGAATTTCCCCGCTGGCGTCCACGGCCAGCGCGCTGCGGTAGTGCTCCGCTACGCGTTCCGCCTTCTCACTGGCGCTCATGGCCGAAAATTCCGCCTCGCTCATTACGTCGAACGGACTGGCGGTGGGCGGCGTGGCGGCTTCGGCCAACGCACGCCGGGTGTTCTCCTCACCGTGCTGCATAAAAGCGTCATTCCAGTCACCGAACACCGGCGGCAGGACCACGACTGCGTGGCTGGCTTCAGCGGCCTGCTTTGCCTTCACCTGACCGTCGCCGTTCAGGTCGCGGTCGGCGGCAATCAGCAGCGGCAGCGTGGCGTGTTTTTCACGGGCAAGGCCAGCCAGAGAAAGGAGGTTCACGGACGACAGGGCAATCCATACCTCATCCCCGGTCAGGTTGTGTACCGTAAGGCCGGTGGCGTAGCCCTCCGTCAGCCAGATGCGCGCTGCCGGTTTGCCGGTGCTGAGGACGTGGCACGCGCCTTTTACCTGTCCGCCCTTCAGCGTGCGCTTCTCGCCTGCTGCGTTAATCAGCTGCACGTTCACCAGCTGGCCGCCCGCATCATGGAGGGGAACGAGCAAATCACCGGCACGATAGGCCGTGAGCGCGATTTTCTGCGGCTTCGCCAGCGTCAGGCAGGACTGCTCCGGCCAGCCCTTACGGGACAGGTAGGCGTTGCCGGTTGCCTGCTGCGCGGTGCTAACCAGCTGCCGGGCCTGCTTCACGGCGGCGGCGCGTGCGGCTTCGTTATCTTCTCCCGCGCTGGCGACAGGCGTGCTGTCCATCGGTGGCAGGCTGCCGGTCAGGCCGTTTACCCGCGCGGCGGCTTCGGTCAGGCTCAGTGAGAGGGCCTTTTTTACCAGGTCCATGCCGTCACCGGCACCGCACTGATTACAAATCCACGTGCCGCGCCCCTCCTGGTCGTCAAAGCGGAAGCGGTCGGTTCCGCCGCATACCGGGCAGGAGGTATGGCGGTTCTTCACCACCTTCACGCCCAGTGCGGGCAGGATACGGGGCCACTGGCCCTGTGCGGCTTTTGCCGCATCTGATACGGTCATTTTCATTGTTCTTTTCTCCCTCAGTGCAGCACCGGCGCGTCTTTGAGGCGCCCGCAGAGTTCATCCATCACCACCTGTCCAAGAAAGCTCAGGCATGGAACCGACTTCAGCGGCCCGGCTGCCAGCAGGTCGTCGAGCAGTGCGCAGGCAATTTCCTGACCGCGCTGGCGTCCGTGCTGGCGCAGATAGAAGCCTTCCAGCTCGGTTTCAATGGCGTGTTCAAGGCGCGCCAGCGTCAGGCCGGGATAGCGCTTCTGTTCGCGGCAGACGGTCAGCCAGGCGCAGGCCACCGCGCGGCGTGAAAGCGCGGAATGCAGTTCGGGGGAAAGGGTAAGTGTGCTCATGGCTCAACCTCCCCGTTCATCCAGCTGTCCTGACAGCGGTTTACTACTCCGTCCAGCTGCTCTGTGATGAGGAAAATCAGCGAATTCAGCTGCGCCTGCTGTGTGGCCGGTTGCTGTTCGTGGCACTCCTGAAGCAGGGTCATGTCGCTGATAAAGCGCCCGGCGTTGCGCAGGTGTTCAAGGCGTAACAGGTCTGCGTGGGAAATGGTGGCGTGAGTCATGCGCGCACCTCCCGGACCGGCAGGCGGGCAGCAAGGGACAGCACGTAATCGCGGGCCAGCGTCAGGCGGGCGGCGCGTTCGTCAGCAGCAACGGTGCGGAGCATGTGAATACGCTGCTGGCGCTCGGTACGGCGCACGGCGGCAAAGACGAAAACAAACTGAGGGTATGGGGAATTAAGGACCGTAGCCATAGGGGCAAACTCCTTTGTTAGCTTTTTACAGCTACCACCAGAGTTCCTACGCTCAAGGGTGGCAGCCCGGACGGGGGTAGGAATACCGGCAACAAAGGAAACCGGCCAGCCCGAAGGCTGCCCCGCCCGGGCCACCATTACGCAGAAGGCACAGCGGAAACAGAACCGCTGCCCGAAAAATGGGTGCACATGGGCACAGACACAAAAAAAGACGCATGGCGCGTCTGGTGTCGCCTTTGTTTCGCTCGGGTTCCTACGCCCGGCTGCCGATTTTGCGACAGCAGAAAGACTGTACCAGGGAATGGCCCCGGCGCGCAAGCCGGGGAACACAGGAAAATGCAGCATGGCGGAAAATCTCAACAGTTGGTGAAGATCATGCTGCACGTTCCCGACCGCGTGCGGCGATGCGTGCATTCATCCAGGCGCTGATTTCACTGGCAAGCCACGCGACGTTCTTGCCGCCAAGCGACACCTGCGCCGGAAAAGCACTGCGGCTGATGAGGTCGTAAATGGTCGAGCGGGACAGCCCGCAGACGTGAATCACTTCCGGCAGGCGCATAAAGCGTTCCTGGACCGGGAATGATACCGGCATGGCAGGGGCCGCCGGAGCAGATGAATGAGCGTTTAAAGTCGTGTGCATGAGCTACCTCTTATGTATCCGTTAAGCGCCGCACAAGTGTGCACGGCATCGGGTAGCTCTTTATTTTGCGAATATTTTTGCCGGTGACAACAACAGAAATCTGTCTGACCGGTCGCACAAAAACCACATAAAGAATGGGTGTACGAGAACAGTACTAAATAGTACTAAAGAGGGATAGTAAGGTTTTATCCAATAACTTTAAGTTTGCTTCAGTCGGATTTTAAAAACTACTCATTCTAAAGGGCGAATAAGGCCGGAATCCCGGCGATGAACAATTGTGAACAGAGGGTGAAGGATTACTTTTTCACTCTTCACCTCTTAATTTACTGTATTTACTCTTTTTTTCTCTCTAATGAAGAATAGTGAAGGATTTATATAAAACTGAAAGCTGATAACAGGCTTCAGTAAAACCTTTTCCTGGCTCGCCAGAAGTAAAGCTTTTGTCTGGTTCGTCATACAACGCCCTCCGGTAGAAGCCACTGTGCCAGACCCGGCACAATTGACTTACTGAAACCAGCCGACAGGAAACGAGATGGCCCTGAAATGTCCCGAATGTGGTCAGGTAGCCCACACCCGCACCAGCTCTTATGAAGCGCCCTCCGTAAAGCGTACCTGGTACCAGTGCCAGAACCTCGACTGCTCCTGCACCTTCACCGCGCTGGAGAGCGTCGAGAAAATCATCATGAAGCCCCACAGGCCCGCATTAGTAGAGCCGGAACGGCAGAATGATGTGCCGGCTCGCCAGCCGCAGACGCTGGGCCGCTATGGTTCAGCAAGCGCCCGCAAAGACCGCCATGCACAGCCCTGACAGAGAGGAAAAACAGCATGACACAGCAGCAGATGACCGACGAACAGATTCAGGCCGCCGGTAACCGTATCGGTACGGCGCAGGCCAGAGCACAGCGCCCACTTAAGGAAGCCGGATGGCTCCTCCGTTTACCCGAGGCCGACGTTATCAGCCACACCACCGAGCTGGTAAAGGGGCTGTCCTCTGAGTGGCGGTTGCGTATTGAAGACCTCAATACAAAGATGCTGGCATGGCTGGAGGCAAGACAGACCGAAAACGCCGCTACTGAAAATCTCAGCGGGCTGCGCCAGCGTAAGGCCGAGATGGAGCAGGCAAGCCGGGACAACCGGGCACGCTTCCGTGAACTGCTGGGACAGAATGGCGGCAGCGTCACGCCGGAGATGAAGACGCTGCGCGCGGAGTATCTGGAGCAGCAGGAAACAGCATCTGACCTTGCCGGGCTGATTGCCGAAAAGGAAAAACAGCTGCCGGTGCTGGCAGATGGGACGGGGCGCAAGGCTAATGCTTACGTATTCTGTCATGAGGGCATCACGGATGAGCGCATTGATACGCTTATTGATGACTTCTTTATCATTCATGGCGCAGAGCTGAGCAGCCTGCTTAGAATGAAGTACAGCCAGTTTGAACGGAATGGCTCAACGCATGCACCGGGTGTTATCGAAGGCGCGAACGATGCCGACACGCTGTACCGCGTATATATCCAGAACCTGATTAAGAGATGGACGAGCGTAAATCAGCCGCTGATGTTCCGTGATGACGTGCTGAGCGTGAGCGGTGCGCATCCTTTCCGGGGAGCCAGAACCGACCGCCGCAAACGTAAACTTTTCTGAGCTGCAGACACAGAAACTCACCGAAGCCCGGCCAGTGCGGGCTTTTTTACGTCCACTGCTTGAGTGCATGTCTATGCTGCATCAAAACGCATGAGTCTCCGGCACCCCGGAACGGCAGACAAGGCCAGCAGCGGCGCGGCTCAGGCCTAATCATGCAGGTGCATGAAAACCGCTGCATAAAGCGGGCAGGCGTGGCGGGGCTATGAGCGCGCGCATTGAATGAAAACTGTGGGGATAAGAATCAATGATCATCGTTTTTTGAAATTAAAGAAGGGAAAACGCATATGATAAAAATCATATGCGTGGCTGCAAATTAATTCTGAGGCTGCATTTTTTTGATGTCGTCTTTGTCTTGGTGGGAAAATGGTAGTTTATTAGATTTCAGATTTGATGTTCTGAAGTTGAATTTAAATAATGTAATGTCACTATCATTATCATCGGACGTGATGAAAATATTAATATTAAGGTCTTCAGGGGTTAATCCATTAGCGATGTTTCTTGTAAGAGTTAGTGTTGTTTCTTTTCCCATTTTTAGTTTTACTTTTTCAGTTGAAAAGGCACCTGTTGGATATCTGAATTCAGTTATGAGCCCGTCATATAGTTTCTTGTATTTTTTGTAATCGTTATCTTTATAATAATCCTCACTTAATTTTTCACTTAGCTTTTTATATCTTTTATAATCTTGCAAGTCAAATGCTGCGAAAGTTGTGGCGTTTAAATATAGTTTATTAACCACCTTAAGTTTAAATATTATTTCTTTATCGGAAACTTTAAAGTCAGTCATGGTTACAGGGAGTTCATTGTTTTTTATATCATACTTCCCAAGGGTTTTACTTATACCATATTTTGACGTCTCAAAACCACGACTATAAAAGTTTGCATATTTATAGTTATTATACTTATCACTTACGTAATCAATAGGGTCAATTTTAAATACAAATAAGGTGGATATTGAACATACCAAAATAAAAAACACAGTCACGATGAACAGTGCAGGGCCTCTACTTGGCGGAATAAGGTCTTTTTTAGCATAACTTTTACCTGAAGCGTTATCTGAGAAAATCTGGGGGAGATTATCTTTCGATAATATCTCTCCAATGTAGCTTATTGTAAAGGTAGTATCCTCTTTACTGATTAGCCTTTTGATTTTTATTTTATTGTCTTCTGCTTCCAGAAAAGGTTTATCTCCAGATAATATTTTTATGAATTTATTCTTGGGAAGGTGTAACTCAATATTTTTCTCTGTTTCTCTTCCTTTATTTATGACATAGATAATGGTTGTATAACTTTTTGAATTGTTACCTAAAGATTGTAAGGAGTATGCTATGGCTGCATAAAGCTCTGGCTTTCTCATTTTGGATGCCAATGATGCGATAAGCTTACCAATAAAAACATTAGCGACCAACCATACGCCCTTTGATACATCTTCATTCATTTTAGTTTCTACCTTCTCCGAAAATAAATATATACTTAATTTTTGGTTTTTATAGATCGGTTGTTTGCATATTTTTAACTTTGCTACCCCACCAATCCATTAAATCTTTGCGCTTTTCAAGATAAGTAGAACGATTGTAAGCACGTCTAACTTCGTTTTTATCAATGTGAGCTAAGGCAGCCTCAATAACATCGGAATTTAAACCAGCTTCATTCATTGCTGTACTTGCAATTGAACGTAAACCATGTGCTACAAGTTTGCCACCATATCCTATTCGTTTTAATGCCGCATTAGCAGTCTGATTGTTCATTGGTTTTTTTGGATCATTTCTGCTTGGAAAAATATATTCCCGATACGCACTTATCGGCTTCATTATTACCAATAATTCTAAAGCCTGCTCTGAAAGAGGTACAATATGCTCACGTTTTGCTTTCATCCTCTCTGCGGGAATCGTCCAAAGTCTAGCATCAAGATCAATTTCTGCCCATCGAGCCCCTGAAGCTTCGGAGGGCCGAACAAGCGTCAGAAGCTGCCATTCAATCAGGCAGCGAGTAGGAATAGATAGATTAGATCTTACAAGCGAACGCATAAGCTGCGGCAGTTCCTCTGGCCGCAGTGTTGGCATATTCTGCTTTTTGGGCTTTTCAAAAGCCATACCGATCCCAGAAGCAGGATTTGAATCAATCAATCCCGTGTTTACAGCATAAATCATAATTTCGTTAATACGCTGTACTAAGCGGCGTACTGTTTCAAGAGCACCACGGGCCTTAATCGGTTCAAGTGCTTCTACAAGCTTACGTGCTTTTATTTCCTGTACAGGAATCTCGCCAATGGCAGGGAAAACATCTTTCTCAAGGGAACGCCAGATATCCTTCGCATAATCCGGGGTAACGCTAGCTTGCTTCAAGGTAAACCAGTTAGCGGCCACGGTTGAGAAGATGCTGTCCAAGGCGTCCTGCTTCTGTTCTATAAGCTGTTCGGCTTGCGTCTGTGGGTCAATTCCATTAGCGAGTAAGGAGAGGTAATCAGCGCGCAAGCGTCTGGCATCGGCTAGCGATAGGGCAGGGAAGGCACCGAGGCCCATCATAGTGCGCTGCCTTGTTACTGGCCGCTGGTAACGAAAACGCCAAAGCTTCTTGCCGGTAGTTTTTACCACCATAAAAAGCCCACCTCCATCATGCAGCGTTAAATCTTTATCGATGGCTTTTGCGCGAAGTACTTCAGTGTTGGTTAAGGGGCGGGTTGTCCTTGCCATATAGGGCATTCCTACGTGAATTGGTATACGTTTTTAGGATACATCTTACCGTATACCAATACGTATACCAATAATCACCGGATTTGGCTGGATCACTTCGGATGATTACAGACACAAAAAAGCCCGCAGGGCTTGTGCCGTGCGGGCTTTCAGGACTTCTGCGGATGGCACTGGAACCATCTTTGAAGAATTTTGGTGGAGCTGGCGGGAGTTGAACCCGCGTCCGAAATTACTACACCGTCGGCACTACATGCTTAGTCAGTTTTTACATTCGCCGGTTAGCTGCGAACAGACACGCCACTAACAGACTATCCTGATTGGATTTAACGCTTCAACCCCAGGCAAGGCATCCACGCGATCTCTTTTGGGTTTGACTTCTCTTGATCCCCGTCTTAAGAGCGGAAGCTAGGGAGAGAAGGCTAAGAGCAGGTTATTAAGCTGCTAAAGCGTAGTTTTCGTCGTTTGCGACTATTTTTTTGCGGCTTTTTACGAGGCAAACCGCCCCTCGGCATGCTCCTAAGGCTTCACAATCCCGTCGAGTCCAGAATCAGCCCCAGAACTTTCAATGTTAGCAACTAAACAGCTGAAAGTCCAGTGCTTAGCGCGCTGAATTCTTCATGATACGTGCTTTGTCTAATTTCCATTCGCGATCTTTAATGTCATCGCGCTTGTCGTGCTCTTTCTTACCGCGTGCAACACCAATCTTCAGTTTGCACCAGGCATTCTTCCAGTACAGCGACAGTGCCACGATGGTGTAACCTTCGCGGTTAACGCGGCCATACAGAGAGTCGAGTTCACGTTGCTTCAGCAGCAGCTTACGGCTGCGCGTCGGGTCACAGACTACGTGGCTGGAGGCAACGGCTAAGGGTTGAAAGGTTGAACCGAACAGAAAGGCTTCGCCATCGCGCAGCAGAATATAGCTGTCGCTGATGTTGGCTTTACCGGCACGAAGTGACTTAACTTCCCATCCTTGTAACGACAATCCCGCTTCATACTCCTCTTCAATGAAGTACTCGTGGCGGGCGCGTTTGTTCATGGCAACAGTGGCAGAACCGGGTTTGTGTGCTTTTTTCTTTGTCATAGTGCGGCGTATTTTACATCACTTAGTCGGTTATCGCATCCCCAGTCCAGCGGGGCAGCAGGAAACGGGATATTCTAGCACACCCTCACTTGGGGACATTTTTGTTTAATCGCTGAAAATGCTATTATTCAGCGGTTTTGTGATGAACAGGAACCATTATGGCTCAGATTAGTCGTTCGGCGCTGGTCCCGTTTAGTGCCGGGCAGATGTACCAACTTGTAAATGACGTGGATGCCTATCCGCAATTCTTGCCGGGTTGTACCGGAAGCCGCGTGCTGGATGCGTCTGATAATCAGATGACGGCGTCGGTGGATGTGTCGAAGGCGGGCATCAGCAAAACGTTTACCACCCGCAATACCCTGACTGATAACCAGAGCATCCATATGCAACTGGTTGATGGGCCGTTCCGCAAGCTGACCGGCGGCTGGACGTTCGTCTCGCTGGGCGATGATGCCTGCAAGGTTGAGTTAAGCCTGGAGTTCGAATTCACCAATATGCTGGTAGAGATGGCCTTTGGACGTATCTTCAAAGAGCTGGCCAACAGCATGGTGCAGGCCTTCACTCAGCGCGCCAAAGAGGTCTACCGTGCCTGATATCTCCGTCGAGGTGGTCTATGCCTTGCCTGAAAAGCAGTATCAGCTTTACGTGAAAGTGGAGCAGGGCAGCACGGTAGAGCAGGCCATCCTGAAGTCAGGCCTGCTGGAACTGCGTCGGGAGATTGACCTCGCCAGCAACAAAGTCGGCGTCTACAGTCGGCCAGTGAAGCTGGATGATGTGGTTCAGGAGGGCGATCGTATCGAGATCTATCGTCCGCTGATTGCCGATCCTAAAGAGCTGCGTCGTCAGCGCGCAGAGCGGGCGGCAGAAAGCAAAAAATAAGTCGTTATATCGGCAGAATCAGCGAATAACAGGCATAAAAAAGGCGCTCAATGCGCCTTTTTTGCTGTCTTTAAAACGGTCTGTCGTGAAATCAGTCGTTGTTCTTGGACAGATTCTGCTTGTTATTGATGTTAGTCAGAACACCGTTGCCATCAAAGGTCAGCGTCAGCGTCTGCTGCTTCACGCTCTCATGGCCTGGCTCCTGACGGAAAACGTAATACCAGACGTTGCTGCCAAACGGATCTTTCATCATCGGCGTACCGAGCGTGTAAGCCACCTGCTGCTGTGTCATACCGGTATGGATCTTGGCCACATCGTTGGCAACCAGATAGTTACCCTGGTTGATATCAGGACGATAGACCACGCGCTCTAAGGTGGAACATCCGGCGGTCATCATCAACATTACCACTGCCGCGGCAGTCAGCGTTTTACAGCGCATCTATACATTCCTTTTCCGGGGCCAAACGCCTTTAACAGGCGGCTTTCTTGCCATCAAAATCTGAACTCTGCCTGCGGCAGGCTTTATTACTCTGACAACATAAGTGCCGATGATAATAAACCTTTTCGCCGTTGGAAACCTCTACAGAGCAAGCATATGACCACGGTACGTTAAAAAAGTGCGCTGCTATGCGGCTAAAAGTTCTTTTGCGTTGGCCAGGGTATTGCGTGTCACTTCGCTGCCGCCCAGCAGTCTCGCCAGTTCCTGCAGACGCGCCCGCTTGTCCAGCGGCTGCATATGGGTTTCGGTCATCGCGCCATCGGTCTCTTTGCTGACATAGAAGTGCTGATGTCCGCAACCGGCAACCTGCGGCAGGTGGGTGACGCACATGACCTGGGTCGATTCACCCAGTTGACGCAGCAGTTTACCGACGACGGCAGCGGTCGGGCCGCTGATTCCGACATCCACTTCATCGAAAATCATCGCCGGCGTTTCCATTTTCTTCGCGGTGATCACCTGAATCGCCAGCGCGATACGTGACAGTTCACCGCCCGAAGCGACTTTGCCTAACGGCTGCAGTGGCTGACCTGGGTTGGTCGTCACCTGGAAATCGACGCGGCTCGCGCCATCTGCCGTCAGTTGATCCGGATTAAAGGTCAGCGCGATTTTAAACTGGCCGTGTGGCATTGAGAGCAGATGCATACTCTGCGTAATCAGCTGCTGCAGTTCATCGGCAAAGTGGCTGCGCTGCTGATGCAGCTGCTCTGCACTTTGCAGTGCCGCCTGATAATGTTCACCCACCAGCGACTGCAGGCTTTCCTGATCGCTTTCGTGCTGTGACAGTAGCTCCGCTTCCGCCAGCAGTTGCTGATGCAGTTCAGGCAGCGCTTCTGGCGTGACGTGATGCTTACGCGCCAGCGCAATCTGGCGGGAAATACGCTTTTCCAGTTCGTACAGGCGATTGGGGTCCAGATCAAGGCTGTCACAGTAGTGACGCAGTTCGTCGCTGGCTTCGCTCAGCTGAATCGCCGCCTCTTCCAGCAGGTTATGAACGCCGTTCAGCTTCTCATCCAGCGAGGTCAGTTCTGAAATCATCTCACGCGCGGTGTAGAGCAGGCTGTTGAGATTATTGTCATCGCTGTCTGCTAACAGCTGCAGCGCCTGCTGGCTGGTCGACAGCAGCTGTCCGCTGTTGGCCAGACGCTTGTACTCTTCGTCAATCTGCTCATATTCGCCCTGCTGCGGCGCGAACTCGTTCAGCTCTTTGAGCTGATACTGCAACAGCTCGCGGCGTGATTCGCGTTCCTGCGCCTGCTGCTGATGCAGCGCGAGGGTACGACAGCTCTGGTGCCAGGTCTGATAACTGGCGCGCATTTGCTGCAGGAGATCGTCGTGACCGGCATAGGCATCCAGCAGATGCTTCTGATGATCGGGTTTGAGCAGAAGCTGGTGTGCATGCTGACCGTGGATCTGGATTAGCAGCTGGCCCAGATCGCGCAGCTGAGAAAGTGGCACCGCCGTGCCATTGATAAAGCCACGGGAACGACCATCAGCACTGATCACCCGACGCAGCAGACACTCGTTGCCGTCGTCGAGTTGATTATCCATCAGCCAGCGCTGAGCAGAAGGGGAGGACTTTAGCTGGAAGCGGGCGCAGAGGTCAGCCCGGCTGGCACCCTGACGCACCATGTCGGCATCGGCACGGCCGCCCAGACATAATCCCAGCGCATCAATCGCGATAGACTTACCGGCACCGGTTTCACCAGTGATTGCCGTCATGCCGCGTTGGAAATCAATGTCGAGCTCACGAACGATAGCGAAATTACTGATGGTCAGTTGGGCCAGCATAGGTTCACCTGTATGAATAAACACATATGGTTTTTCATACAGTATAAACTGGTTTTTTATCCAGTAAAGAGGTGAGGCCGGTTTTCAGAACAATTTTTTTGACCAGCCCAGTTTTGAACTCAGCGTATTGAAATAGCTGTAGTTTTTAGGATGAATTAAATCAAGATGACCGGCACTGCGCCGAATCAGTACATCCTCACCTTCCTGAATTGGCAGCGCAATCTGGCTGTCACAGCTGATTTCCAGGTCGCTGCGGCGTGAAGAAAAGCGCAGACGAATGGTACTGCTGCTGTTGATCACCAGTGGCCGCGCTGACAGCGTATGCGGGAACATCGGCACCAGCACAATCGCTTCGAGTGATGGCGTCAGAATCGGTCCACCCGCAGAGAGGGAATAGGCGGTAGAGCCAGTGGGGGTCGAAATAATCAGCCCATCAGAGCGCTGGGAAAAGGCGAACACTTCATCAATGTAGACTTCAAATTCGATCATGTGCGCGACTTTGCCGGGATGCAGCACAACTTCGTTGATGGCGGAGCCAATACGCGGTGAGCAGTCAGATTTGCACACCTGCGCTTCCAGCAGAAAGCGGCTCTCGACGAAATAGTTACCCTGCAGCACCTCATCCAGCTGTTGCTGCGCATTATCCGGATCAAGGTCGGTAAGAAAACCGAGGTTACCGCGGTTAATGCCAATCACTTTGATATCATAGCGCGCCAGCACCCGCGCTGCGCCCAGCATGTTACCGTCACCGCCCACGACGACCGCTAAATCAGCCTGCTGACCAATCTCTGCCAGCGTGCCGGTCTGCACGTCGTGAAGCGAAAGCTCCTGCGCAATCTGCTTCTCAACGATCACTTGATAACCTTTGGCTGTCAGCCAGCGCCAGAGCATCTCATGCGTGGTTAACGCGGTGGGATGGCGCGGATGACCCACGATACCAATGCAGTTAAAGTGTTTGTTCATCTGGTCGGTGTTCCTTATAAGCCAAAACGGCAAGGCAATGTGATAGGTTCCCTTGAATCCGTCATACCAATCCCCATAATAAGCCAACCAGCGAAATGAATGTGCAAAACGCGGAGAAATTCATGAGTAGTAAAGAACAGAACACCCCAAACGAGCAAGTCTCAGACGAAATTCAGCAGGATCAGCAGCAACCTCAGGAAGCGGAGACAGCAGCAGAGGTGGATCCGCGTGATGAGCGTATTGCTCAGCTCGAAGCTGAATTAGCGCAGTCGCAGACCGGTGTACGCGATGCCCAACTGCGTGCGCAGGCTGAGGTTGAGAACATTCGTCGTCGTGCCGAGATGGACGTTGAGAAGGCGCACAAGTTTGCGCTGGAGAAGTTTGCCAATGAACTGCTCCCGGTCATCGACAGCCTGGAACGTGCGCTGGAAGTGGCCAATAAAGAGGACCCACAGCTGGCATCCATGATCGAAGGGATTGAACTGACGCTGAAGGGACTGCTCGGTGCCGTGCGTAAGTTCGGTGTTGAAGTGGTCGGCGAAACCGGCGTGCCATTCAACCCTGAAGTCCATCAGGCGATGTCGATGATGGAGTCTGAAGAATTTGAACCTAACCATGTCATGCTGGTGATGCAGCGTGGCTATACGCTGAATGGCCGCCTGCTGCGCCCGGCGATGGTGGCGGTTTCTAAAGCTAAAAGCTGATTCAACGCCTGAATCCTGTTACACGGCCGCGCACTGACGCGGCCGTGTGCGTTTGGGCGCTATTCAGGTAAGACCGGCGTCCAGTCCACCGGCTTTTTACCAGCAGCGCTCAGCAGTTCATTAGTCGTTGAGAAGTGTTTGCTGCCGAAAAATCCACGGTGCGCGGAGAGCGGCGAGGGATGCGGCGCCTGCAGCACATGATGGCGCTTACGATCGATAATGCTGCCTTTCTTCTGCGCATGTGAGCCCCACAGCAGGAAAATCACCCCTTCACAGTGCTGGTTAATCGCCGCAATCACGTTGTCCGTAAAGGTCTCCCAGCCAAAACGAGCATGGGAATGGGCTTTACCCGCCTCAACCGTTAACACCGTGTTCAGCAACATTACCCCCTGTTTTGCCCAGCTCTCAAGAAAGCCGTGATCGGGTTTCCGGAAGCCGGGAATATCCTGCATCAGCTCTTTATAGATATTCTGCAGTGAGGGCGGTACCTGAACGCCCGGCAGCACCGAGAAAGCCAGCCCGTGCGCCTGATTTGGCCCGTGATAGGGATCCTGCCCCAGAATCACGACGTTGACGTCACCCAGTTCCGTCAGGCGAAACGCATTGAACACATCTTTCTGCGGCGGATAGACGGTTACACCCGCGGCGCGTTCATCGGCTACCTGCTTCAGCGTCTCAATAAAATAGGGTTTCTCTTTCTCTTCAGCCAGCACGTCGTGCCAGGTCAGCTTTTCAGCCATGTTTAACTCCCTTAACGTTAGTGGAGTAAGCTTAGCCGTTCCTGCCGCTGACCTGAAGGCAAAAATAATTTGAAAAATACAAATTATTTTTAGCTGGCAGGCATTTTGAGATCAATGGGTTAGCTAAAAAGCGCGCTGAATGGCTGATTAATATTGATACAGGTCAAGGCTGTGTCGAATGAACGATGGTATACCGGGGCCTCAAATTTGATTTATTCACGTATTATCCGGGAGACGCAATCATGATCACTGGTATCCAGATCACTCAAACTAACAATTCAAAACTTCTGAACTCCTTCTGGCTGCTGGATGAAGAGAAAGCTGAAGCGCGTTGCTTGTGTGCAAAAGCGGGCTATGAAGAAGATCAGGTTGTCGCCATCAGCGAACTGGGCGAATTCGCTTACCGTGAAGTGCCGGTTGAAATCAAACCGCAGGTGCGCGTTGAGGGCGGACAGCATCTGAACGTCAACGTTCTGCGTCGCGAAACACTGGAAGATGCGGTAAAACATCCAGAAAACTACCCGCAGCTGACCATTCGTGTTTCAGGCTATGCCGTGCGTTTTAACTCACTGACGCCTGAGCAACAACGCGACGTGATCACCCGTACCTTTACCGAAAGTCTGTAAACCGCCTGAATTATCGGGCGCTGAAAATTAGCGCAAAGCACACACGGCAATTTTTACTAGTATTATTAAATAGATAAGCAGTTAATTACCCGGCATGCGGATGTCAGTGTTGTGAAGAAAGGGCACTGGCAGAAAAAACATTCTGAAAAGGCCGTAACTGATTATCAGATAAAAAAAATCGCCTCCTGTGAGGCGATTTTTTTATGCGTGTGATGTTTTATTCCGCATTCTCGTTAGCTGGCGTAGTGCCGCTTGCCTTGCGGCGTTTGCCGACGTTTTTGGCATCACGATGGCGTTTTTTCACGCGCGGCTTTTCTGTTTCGCTCGCTTTCTTCTCGGCACGCTTTGCCAGCACCTTTTTCGACGGTTTACCCGTGGTTTTAGCACTAGGCGCACGCGTCTCAGGACGCAGCTCATCAATCACGCGCGCTTTGATCGGCTCGTTCACGTAGCGGGTGATTTTGCCCAGCAGAACGAAGTCGTGCGCTTCAACCAGTGAAATGGCGATGCCTTTGCGGCCCGCACGACCGGTACGACCAATGCGGTGCAGATAGGTATCGGCGGTGCGCGGCATGTCATAGTTGAAAACGTGACTGACATCTTCAACATCGATGCCGCGCGCGGCGATATCCGTTGCTACCAGCACGTTTACGCGGCCTTCACTCAGACGTTTGATCGCTTCGTTACGCTTGGCCTGCACCATTTCGCCTTCAAGATAGCTGCTACGAATCCCCGCTTCGTGCAGCCAGCTCACCAGCTCATGCAGACGTTCACGCTTGCGCACGAACACGATGCTGCGCGTCACATCCGGCTGCTTCAGCAGATGAATCAGTAATTTGGTTTTATGCTGCAGATCATCCGCGCGGTAGTACCACTGCTGGATCTTTTTGCGCTCGCGACGGCTCGGATCCGCTTCCAGCTCAACCGGTTCGTTCAGCAGACGCTCGGCGAAGTCTCGGATATTGTCGCCTTCCAGCGTGGCGGAAAACAGCATGGTTTGCTTGCGCCAGCGCGTTTCAGCCGCGATGGTTTCGATATCCTGCGCAAAGCCCATATCAAGCATGCGGTCCGCTTCATCCAGCACCAGGGTTTCTACGGCGCGGCAGTCAAAGTTTTCTTCTTTGATGTACTGAAGCAGACGGCCGGTGGTCGCGACCACAATGTCCTGATTTTCGCTGAAGACTTCGGCATGGTTCATATAAGCCACGCCGCCAGTGATCGTAGCGATGTCCAGATGCGTATGTTTCGCCAGCTCACGCGCATGATCGGCAACCTGCATCGCCAGTTCACGGGTTGGGGTCACAATCAGGATGCGGGGTGGCCCGGATTTCTTGCGCGGAAAATCAAGCAGGTGCTGCAGCGTCGGTAACAGATACGCGGCGGTTTTCCCGGTTCCTGTAGGTGCCGAACCCAGAACGTCACGGCCCTCCAGCGCGGGCGGAATTGCAGCGGCCTGGATCACTGTTGGGCGCGTAAAGCCTTTTTCCTGCAACGCTTGTAGCAGGCTTTCGTCGAGTTCGAGTTCGGAAAATGTGGTTACTGTCATGGTCTACCTCAGTTTGGGGCGCTGATTATAGACAGATCAGACTGAATCTTCATCTGTTAATCCGTTTCCGCTGCGCCTGGGGTTGTCTGCTGCGTGAATTCCCACTGTCGTCACGTTACACTCATGCGCTGCCGTGCGGCAGGAAAAAACGATGGTAGTGACGAATGATGCAGGATAAGCCGCGTGAACGGCCTCAGTTAAACAAGAACGGATTTACCTTTAAACAATTTTTTGTTGCCCACGATCGCTGTGCGATGAAAGTGGGCACCGATGCCATTCTGCTTGGTGCCTGGGCGCCGGTCGCCGGAGTCAGACGTATTCTGGATATTGGCAGCGGCAGCGGGCTAATCGCGCTGATGCTGGCGCAGCGCACGCCGTCACTGGTCCAAATCGATGCGGTGGAGTTAGAACCTGAAGCTGCACAGCAGGCGCAGGAGAATGTGCAGCAGTCACCGTGGCCTGAACGTATTCAGGTTCATCAGCAGGATATCGCCAACTGGGCTGAGCAGTGCGATAAACGTTACTCGCTGATTGTCAGCAATCCCCCTTATTTCACGCCGGGCGTAGCCTGTTCTACCGTGGCACGGGACAATGCACGCGCGACGGCCTCGCTCGATCATCAGACGCTGTTACGCAGTGCAGCCTTATTAATTGAAGAAGAGGGGATGTTCTGCGTGGTGCTGCCCGTCGATATTGGGGAGACGTTTATCACCCTGGCGCAGGCCGATGGCTGGCATCTGCGTTTCCGGCTGGACGTGGCGGAATATGTCCATCGTCCGCCACACCGCGTCGTACTGGGTCTGTCGCCGCAGGCTGGGGAAACGCTGCTGGAGCGTCTCGCAATCCGCGCACCAGATACTCGCTATTCCGATGAGTGGTGTAGCCTGACGCAGGACTTTTACCTCTTCATGTAACCCGGCGGGGTCAGAATAGTTGGCAGCGCTTCTGGCAGTAAGTCCGGATAGTCACGGATATAGTGCAGGCCGCGACTCTCTTTTCGCTCCAGCGCGCAGCGCACCATCAGGTCTGCGACCTGCACCAGATTCCGCAGCTCCAGCAGATTATTGGAGAGGCGGAAGTGGTGATAATACTCATCGATCTCCTGCTGAAGCAGATTGATGCGGCGTAACGCCCGTTCCAGCCGCCGGGTGGTGCGGACGATTCCCATATAATCCCACATGAACAGACGCAATTCGTGCCAGTTATGCTGGATCACTACGCGTTCATCGGCGTCATCAACCTGACTCTCATCCCATGCAGGGAGGGCTGTGACGGCTTCAATGCCGGGCAGAGTACGCATCAGCTCCTCTGACGCGGACCAGCCATACACCAGACACTCCAGCAGCGAATTGGAGGCCATGCGGTTAGCGCCATGCAGGCCGGTATAACTCACTTCGCCAATGGCATACAGGCCACTGACATCGGTCTGACCGTGCCGATCGACGACGACGCCACCGCAGGTGTAGTGCGCGGCAGGCACAATCGGAATCGGCTCTTTGGTCAGGTCAAAGCCAAAGGTCAGCAACTTCTCATAGATCATCGGAAAGTGTGCGCGCACAAATTCTTCAGGCTGGTGGCTGATATCCAGATACATACAGTCAACGCCCAGCCGTTTCATCTCGTGGTCGATAGCGCGGGCAACAATATCGCGCGGGGCCAGTTCGGCGCGTTCATCGAAGTCGGGCATAAAACGACTGCCATCGGGACGTAACAGCCAGGCACCTTCTCCGCGTAACGCTTCGGTTAACAGGAAATTCTGCGCCTGCGGATGAAACAGGCAGGTCGGATGAAACTGGTTAAATTCCAGATTGGCCACCCGGCAACCCGCGCGCCATGCCATCGCGATGCCATCACCGGAGGCGATGTCAGGGTTAGTAGTATATTGATAGACTTTGGCGGCACCGCCGGTTGCAACGACGACGGCCCGCGCCCGACAGGTTTCGACCTGCTCGCGATTACGATTCCAGATCCACGCACCCACCACCCGGCGAGCGCCAGGCAGGCCGATTTTATCTGAAAGAATCAGATCGACCGCGTTGGTGCGCTCCAGAATCCGGATGTTAGGGTGGCTCAATGCCTGGCTCACCAGCGTGGTTTCTACCGCGTGGCCGGTGGCGTCAGCACTGTGCAGAATGCGGCGATGACTGTGGCCGCCTTCGCGCGTCAGGTGATAGCGCATGTCACCCGCCGCCTGCGGATCGAGATCAAACGCAACGCCGTTGTCGATAAGCCATTGCACGCAATGCCGGGCATTACTGGCAATAAACGACACGGCCTCTCGGTCGCATAATCCCGCGCCGGCAATCAGGGTATCTTCGATATGTGACTCGATGCTGTCCGTCTCATCAAACACCGCAGCAATACCGCCCTGTGCATAAAGGGTTGACCCTTCATTGACCTGCGCTTTACTGAGAACGGTCACCTGATAATGTTTTGCCAGCCGTAACGCCAGCGACAGTCCAGCTGCACCGCTGCCCACAATCAACACATCACACTGATAATCCGGGTTCGCATTCATCATTATGTTTAATTTACTAAACAAGACCAGGCCTGAGCATAAGCGTAATAGGGAGTTCTGTGAAGTATTTTAAACATCAGATGCGCGCGTTAATCTGATAATTATTTAAAGTCACCTATAATCAGTAAGTTAAAAGCATGCTGCTTCAGCTGTGGTTTTATATAGCAAACTTATTAAACCTAAAGGATTTAATGATGAAAAAGCTGTTGTCATAGGTTACTCTGCCTGCGATTTACGCTCCTGACACTGAACGAAAACGAACAACCTGTGTTATCTCCATCGGAGCGGTAAATATCACGGCGGGAAGTGAACTTCGCACCACATCACAACTCTAAGCGCATGCTTGCTCAGAACATGAGATGTGCTGGCAGTTACTTTATGCATATGAAAAATTTGGGGAGACATTACCTCGGATGAGCGAGCAGTTAACGGATCAGGTCCTTGTCGAGCGGGTACAGAAGGGAGATCAAAAAGCGTTCAACTTACTGGTGATTCGTTACCAGCATAAAGTGGCGAGTTTGGTTTCACGCTATGTTCCCTCGGGCGACGTGCCTGATGTAGTACAGGAATCGTTTATTAAAGCGTATCGCGCACTGGACTCTTTCCGGGGCGATAGCGCGTTTTATACCTGGCTGTACCGCATTGCGGTAAACACAGCGAAAAATTACCTGGTTGCTCAGGGGCGTCGTCCGCCATCCAGCGATGTGGATGCTATTGACGCAGAAAATTTCGAAAGTGCGGGTGCACTAAAAGAAATTTCGAACCCTGAGAACTTAATGTTGTCTGACGAATTGAAACAAATTGTCTTTCGTACCATCGAGGCGCTACCAGAGGACTTGCGTATGGCAATCACCCTCAGGGAACTGGACGGTCTGAGTTATGAAGAGATCGCCGTCATTATGGATTGCCCGGTAGGCACTGTTCGATCACGTATCTTTCGTGCGCGAGAGGCCATTGATAACAAAGTTCAACCGCTTATCCAACGTTAGTGATAACGGCTACTGGAAGGGTACATAGGCATGCAGAAAGAAAAACTTTCCGCTTTAATGGATGGTGAGACCTTAGATAACGAGCTGTTTTCCGCCTTGTCTAAGGACGCAGAACTACAGAAAAGCTGGGCGAGCTATCATCTTATTCGCGATACCATGCGCGGTGATGTGGGCGATGTCCTGCATTTTGATATCTCTGCGCGCGTCGCTGCTGCTATCGAAAAAGAACCGTTGCGTACGGTTACCACGCTGATCCCTGAAGCTCAGCCAGAACCTTCCCGCTGGGAAAAAATGCCGTTCTTGAAAAAAGCGCGCCCTTGGGCTGCGCAACTGACTCAGGTGGGCGTAGCTGCCTGTGTGTCACTGGCCGTGATCGTGGGTGTTCAGCACTACAACCAGCCGCAGGGTAGCGCCACGCAGACCTCTGACTCTCCGGTGTTTAATACGCTGCCGATGATGGGTAAAGCTTCACCGGTGAGCCTGGGCGTGCCGTCTGATGCCTTTGACACCAACAGTTCAAATCAGCAGGTTCAGGATCAGCGTCGTCGCGTGAACGCCATGCTGCAGGACTATGAACTGCAACGTCGTCTGCATGCTGATCAGCTGCAGTTTGAAACCGATGCGCCAAAACAGGCGCAGGTTGATGTTCCCGGAAACCAGTCATTAGGACAGCAGCAGCAGTAATGAAGCCGTTTTGGTATGCTGTTAGCCTGCTGACAGGCAGCCTGTTGTGGTCATCTGCCGCCCCGGCGCAAACTACTGCGTCCGGGGCGCTATTGCAGCAGATGGAGCAGGCTAGTCAGAACCTCAACTACGAATTTGCCTATATCAACGTCTCGCGCATCGGCATTGAATCGCTGCGTTATCGTCATGCTGTGATCGATAACCGGATATTCGCGCAGCTGTTGCAGATGGACGGGCCACGTCGGGAAGTGATCCAGCGTGGCAACGATATCAGCTACTTCGAACCCGGCCTTGATCCCTTTTCGCTTCCAGGCAATCACATTATTGACGCTTTGCCGTCGGTGATTTTTGCTGACTTCACCAAACTCGCTACTGCCTACGATTTTATTACCGTGGGACGCTCGCGCATTGCCGATCAGATGTGTGATGTGTTGCGCATCGTGTCACGCGATGGCACGCGTTACAGCTATGTGGTCTGGCTGGATGTGGACACCAAGCTGCCGCTGCGCATCGACCTGCTCGATCGTGATGGTGAAACGCTGGAGCAGTTCCGCGTCATCAGCTTTGCGGTGGATGAAGGGGTGCGCAATCTGATGCAGGGGCTGGAGAAAGCGAATCTGCCACCGTCGCTGTCCGTACCGAAAGGGGACGCGGTTACCGTCGCCTGGCAGCCAGGCTGGATACCCGCAGGCATGTCGCTGGTGTCGCAGAATCGTCGCACGCTGCCGGGGCTGAACAAAAATATTGAGTCGAAGCTCTACAGCGATGGTCTGTTTAGTTTCGCGATCAACGTGACGCCAGCCGATAAAAGCAGCACAACCCAGACATTGCGCACTGGGCGTCGTACGGTCCAGACCGTTGTGCGCAATAATAACGAAATTGCGGTGATCGGCGAATTACCGCCCTCAACCGCAAAACGTATTGCGGACAGCATCGACCTGGGGTCACAAAAATGATGAGAGAATGGGCCACCGTGGTGGCATGGCAGGATGGCATTGCCACACTGCACACCGAAGCAAAAACGTCCTGCAACAGCTGCCAGGCACGCAAAGGCTGTGGCAGCCATATGCTGAACAAACTCGGTCCAAAGAATGCTCACGTGATGCAGATTGCCAGCAGCAAGCCGCTGCAGCCGGGACAGCGCATTGAGTTAGGCATCAAAGAGAGCAGCCTGCTGGGTTCAGCGCTGCTGGTCTACATGACGCCGCTGTTTGGCCTGTTTGTGGTTGCCGGCCTGTTTCAATCGCTGTTCAGCAGCGATCTGGCGGCCGCCTGTGGCGCACTGCTGGGTGGCATCGGCGGCTTTATTGTCGCGAAAGGCGTTTCAATGAAATTTGGCGATCGCGAAGCCTTTCAGCCGGTCATTCTGAACATCGCTCTCCCTCCCGATGCGCTGCGTGTTGAAAGCGAAGCGTAATGTACGTCCAGGCCGCGCATCCCGCGGCCTTTGTCCGTTCTGCCTTGCGCAGATATCTGTTTCGCTTCCACCACGTTCCATTCTTTTATGCGCGGCGTTAACAGTGTAATATGCGTCGTCATTAATGAGGCTGACAGGATTGTGGGTAAAGAGCGATCTTCCTGAATGTGTCTGTGCTCAGATTTTCAACTGAATTTTAAGCGAAGATATCCCTATAAATGAAGCACATAAGAAATTTCTCCATCATCGCTCATATCGACCATGGCAAATCTACGCTCTCTGACCGCCTTATTCAGATCTGCGGTGGCCTCTCTGACCGTGAGATGGCTGCGCAGGTTCTTGACTCCATGGATCTGGAGCGTGAGCGTGGCATTACTATCAAAGCACAGAGCGTCACACTCGATTACCACGCGAAAGACGGCGAAACTTACCAGCTCAATTTCATCGATACTCCGGGCCACGTAGACTTCTCTTATGAAGTTTCCCGCTCACTGGCTGCCTGCGAAGGTGCATTGCTAGTGGTGGATGCGGGTCAGGGTGTTGAAGCGCAGACACTGGCGAACTGCTACACCGCGATGGAGATGGATCTGGAAGTAGTGCCGGTTCTGAACAAAATTGACCTGCCAGCCGCCGATCCCGATCGCGCTGCGCAGGAGATTGAAGATATTGTCGGCATCGATGCGGCTGATGCGGTGCGCTGCTCCGCTAAAACCGGCGTCGGCGTTCCGGACGTGCTGGAACGCTTAGTGCGCGATATTCCGCCGCCGGAAGGCGATCCGGAAGGTCCGCTGCAGGCACTGATTATCGATTCCTGGTTTGATAACTACCTGGGCGTTGTCTCGCTGGTGCGTGTGAAAAACGGCACCATGCGTAAAGGTGACAAGATCAAAGTTCTCAGCACCGGGCAGGTCTATAACGCTGACCGCCTGGGTATCTTTACCCCAAAACGTGTTGACCGTAATGAACTGAACTGCGGTGAAGTCGGCTGGCTGGTCTGCGCCATTAAAGATATCCTCGGCGCACCGGTGGGGGATACCCTGACCACCGCACGCAACCCGGCAGACAAAGCGCTGCCAGGCTTTAAAAAAGTGAAGCCGCAGGTTTATGCCGGTCTGTTCCCGATCAGCTCTGACGACTATGAAGCGTTCCGTGACGCGCTCGGCAAGCTGAGCCTGAACGATGCCTCGCTGTTCTATGAGCCAGAAAGCTCAACGGCGCTGGGCTTTGGTTTCCGCTGTGGTTTCCTCGGTCTGCTGCACATGGAGATCATCCAGGAGCGTCTGGAGCGCGAATACGATCTCGATCTGATTACCACTGCACCGACGGTAGTGTATGAAGTTGTGACCACCGGCGGCGAAATTGTTCATGTCGACAGCCCATCCAAGCTGCCGCCACTGAACAACATCGAAGAACTGCGTGAGCCCATCGCGGAATGTCACATGCTGCTGCCGCAGGAGTATCTGGGCAACGTTATTACGCTCTGTATTGAGAAGCGTGGCGTGCAGACCAACATGGTTTACCACGGCAATCAGGTTGCACTGACGTATGAAATTCCGATGGCAGAAGTGGTTCTCGACTTCTTTGACCGTCTGAAATCCACCTCGCGCGGCTATGCCTCACTGGATTACAACTTCAAACGTTTCCAGCCTTCAGACATGGTGCGTGTCGACGTACTGATTAACTCTGAACGTGTGGATGCGCTGGCGCTGATTACTCACCGCGACAATGCGCCTTATCGTGGCCGCGATCTGGTTGAGAAAATGAAAGATCTCATCCCGCGCCAGCAGTTTGATATTGCGATTCAGGCTGCCATCGGTAACCACATTATTGCTCGCTCAACGGTTAAACAGCTGCGTAAAAACGTTCTCGCCAAGTGTTATGGGGGTGACGTCAGTCGTAAGAAGAAACTGTTGCAGAAACAGAAAGATGGTAAGAAGCGTATGAAGCAGGTTGGTAACGTTGAGCTGCCACAGGAAGCGTTCCTCGCCATTCTGCATGTCGGTAAGGACAGCAAATAAGGATTTCCAATGGCTAATATGTTCGCCCTGATTCTGGCGATAGCGACGCTGATTACTGGCATCGTCTGGGTAATTGATCGTTTCAAATGGGCACCCGAGCGTCGCGCAAAACAGGCGGCGGCACAGGCCCAGACCGGTAACGCACTTGACAGCAAAACGCTGGCGAAAGTCTCTTCACAGCCAGGCTGGGTTGAGACCACCGCGTCCGTGTTCCCGGTGCTGGCTGTGGTTTTCATCGTGCGTTCGTTTATTTACGAACCGTTCCAGATTCCCTCTGGCTCGATGATGCCAACACTGCTGATTGGCGATTTTATTCTGGTGGAGAAATTTGCTTACGGCATTAAAGATCCGATTACCCAGACCACGCTGATCCCAACCGGTCAGCCGAAGCGCGGCGACATTGCGGTATTTAAATACCCGAAAGATCCGAGCCTGGACTACATTAAGCGCGTTATTGGCCTGCCAGGCGATAAAGTCATCTATGATCCTTACAGCAAAACGCTGACGGTGAAACCGACCTGTGGTGATGATAAAGCCTGCGACACAGCGTTAGCAGTGACTTACACCGACGTTGAGCCAAGCAACTTTATCCAGACCTTTAGCGGCTTTGATGGCAACGAAACCGGCAACGGTTTTTATCAGGTGCCACAGGGCGATACCCTGCGCGGTGGTCTGCGCCTGGGAACACGTAAAGAGACAATCGGTAACGTGACGCATGACATTCTGCTGGTTAACGAAGCGCAGAGTCAGGCAGGCATGTATTATCAGCAGCCGGGTCAGCCGCAGGCGAGCTGGGTCGTGCCGAAAGGGCAATACTTCATGATGGGCGACAACCGTGATAACAGCGCCGACAGCCGCTACTGGGGCTTTGTCCCTGAGCGTAATCTGGTCGGCAAAGCGGTCGCTATCTGGATGAGCTTTGAGAAACAAGAAGGTCAGTGGCCAACCGGCGTGCGATTCAGTCGCATCGGCGGTATCCACTAATAATTTTGTCTGATTAACAGGCAAATCGGGTGGCCTCCTCAGGGAGGCCACTGCACACCAAACGGAACGTGTTGGACTGCCAGCCCCGTTTGGTATGCAGAGTCACAGACGCAACAAAGAACTGGAATCGCATGAACCCCATCCTGATTAACAAGCTTCAGCGCAAACTGGGCTACACTTTTACTCATTCGGAACTGTTACAGCAGGCCCTGACTCACCGCAGCGCCAGCAGTAAGCACAACGAGCGCCTGGAATTTCTGGGCGATTCTATTCTTAGCTATGTGATTGCGAATGCCCTTTATCACCGCTTCCCGCGTGTTGATGAAGGTGACATGAGCCGCATGCGTGCCACGCTGGTGCGTGGCAATACGCTGGCTGAAATGGCTCGCGAATTTGATCTTGGCGAGTGCCTGCGCTTAGGGCCGGGTGAGCTGAAAAGCGGCGGTTTCCGTCGCGAATCGATCCTGGCGGATACGGTGGAAGCGCTGATTGGCGGCATCTTCCTCGACAGCAGCATCGAGCGGGTAGAGCAGCTGATCCTCGACTGGTATCAGACGCGCCTGGATGAAATCAGTCCTGGCGACAAACAAAAAGATCCCAAAACGCGCCTGCAGGAGTATCTGCAGGGACGTCATCTGCCGCTGCCAAGTTATCTGGTGGTGCAGGTGCGTGGCGAAGCCCACGATCAGGAATTTACCATTCACTGTCAGGTGAGTGGCATGGCCGAGCCGGTCGTCGGCGTCGGCTCCAGCCGTCGTAAAGCCGAGCAGGCAGCGGCTGAGCAGGCACTGATAAAATTAGGTCTCGAATAGGTCTGTCGGGGAGACAGTGCCGGACCGGCGCTGAATCAATCACCCTCTGACAGCTCTATCCCGGCGTCAGAAGACGCTGAATGACACATGACTCAAATAGCACTCTTCGGCGCCGCATCAGGCGCTGAACAATTCAGGACTCGAATGAGCGAAAACGTTACTTATTGCGGCTTTGTCGCGATTGTTGGCCGACCGAACGTCGGTAAATCCACCTTACTGAACCAGTTGCTGGGGCAGAAGGTGTCGATCACCTCGCGTAAGCCGCAAACCACGCGCCACCGCATCATGGGCATTCATACTGAGGGCAACTATCAGGCGATTTACGTCGATACCCCCGGACTGCACATGGAAGAGAAGCGCGCCATTAACCGTCTGATGAACCGTGCAGCCAGCAGTTCTATCGGCGACGTAGAGCTGGTGATCTTCGTTGTTGAAGGAACCCGCTGGACGCCAGATGATGAGATGGTGTTAAACAAACTGCGCGACAATAAAGTGCCGGTTGTGCTGGCTGTGAATAAAGTCGACAACATCCAGGATAAAACCATTCTGCTGCCGCATCTGCAGTTCCTCAGCCAGCAGATGAACTTCCTTGATATCGTGCCTATCTCTGCGGAGAGCGGCAAAAACGTCGATACCATTGCGGCCATTACCCGCAAGCATCTGCCGCAGGCCGATCATCACTTCCCGGAAGATTACATCACCGATCGCTCTCAGCGTTTCATGGCGTCAGAGATGATCCGTGAAAAATTGATGCGCTTCCTGGGCGCTGAACTGCCTTACTCGGTCACCGTGGAGATTGAGCGTTTCGTGACCAACGAACGCGGCGGTTACGACATTCATGGACTGATTCTGGTCGAGCGCGAAGGGCAGAAGAAGATGGTGATTGGCAACAAAGGTGCCAAAATTAAAGTCATCGGAACAGAAGCGCGCAGGGACATGGAAGAGATGTTCGAAGCGAAAGTGCATCTCGAACTGTGGGTGAAAGTGAAATCCGGCTGGGCAGATGACGAACGAGCGCTGCGCAGCCTGGGTTATACAGACGATCTCTGATTCAATGGAAGGCTGGCAACGCGCCTTTGTGCTGCATAGTCGTCCCTTCAGCGAAACCAGCCTGCTGCTCGACCTGTTCAGCGAAAACGAAGGGCGGGTTCGGGTGCTGGCCAAGGGCGCACGCTCGCGGCGCTCCCAGCTGAAAGGTGCGTTACAGCCTTTTACCCCGCTGCTGGTTCGCTGGAGCGGGCGTGGGGACGTTAAAACCCTGCGCAACGCCGAAGCGGTGTCGCTGGCTTTACCGCTCAGCGGCATTACGCTCTACTGCGGTCTCTACGTCAATGAGCTGGTCTCGCGCGTACTGCAGCCGGAATCTCCCTTCCAGGAACTCTTCTTCGACTATCTCAACTGCCTTCAGGCTTTAGCCTCAACGCACGGCAAGCCCGAACCGGCACTACGCCGTTTTGAACTGGCGCTGCTCGGTCACCTGGGCTACGGCGTCGACTTCCTGCATTGTGCCGGCAGCGGCGAGCCTGTCAGCGACGACATGACGTACAGCTACCGTGAAGAGCGTGGTTTTATCGCCAGTCTGGTAGTCAATCAGCGCAGCTTTACCGGCCGTGAGTTGCACGCCCTGTGCGAACGTGAGTTTCCCGATGCCGACACGCTGCGCGCTGCGAAGCGGTTTACCCGTATAGCCCTGAAGCCCTACCTGGGTGGCAAGCCGCTGAAAAGTCAGGAGCTGTTCCGCCAGTTTATCCCAAAGAAAAAGCCCGAACAGGCAGATGAATAGCGCAGGGTGTCCCGACGGTTTATAGTTGCGCGGTACACTCAACATCACGATGGAAAAGAAGTGAGGATGGTTATGGCTGAGTTGCTGTTAGGCGTCAATATCGATCACATTGCCACGGTGCGTAACGCCCGTGGGACAAACTATCCCGATCCGGTGCAGGCGGCATTCATCGCCGAGCAGGCAGGCGCAGACGGCATTACGGTGCACCTGCGCGAAGATCGCCGTCACATTACTGACCGCGACGTGCGTATTCTGCGTGACACCATCCAGACGCGCATGAATCTGGAGATGGCGGTCACTGATGAGATGATCGGCATCGCCTGTGATATCCAGCCCCATTTCTGCTGTCTGGTGCCGGAAAAGCGTCAGGAAGTGACCACGGAAGGCGGACTAGATGTGGCAGGGCAGCAGGAGAAGATGAACGCGGCCGTACGACTGCTGCGTGACGCGGGCATTCTGGTTTCACTGTTTATTGATGCTGACCACCGCCAGATCGAAGCAGCCGTTGCTACCGGTGCGCCTTACATCGAAATTCACACCGGCGCTTATGCCGAGGCTCCCGAGGGACGAGCGCGTGACGCAGAGCTGGCACGTATTCGCCATGCCGCGACCTTTGCCGCCAGCCTGGGGCTGAAGGTGAATGCCGGTCACGGTCTGACCTACCACAACGTGCTGCCGATTGCGGCGCTGCCGGAAATGCATGAGCTGAATATCGGCCATGCGATTATCGGCCGTGCGGTGATGAGTGGCCTGCCGGATGCGGTCAAAGAGATGAAGCAACTGCTGCGTGAAGCCCGCCGCTGATGGCTATTCTGGGTCTGGGCAGCGACATCGTTGAGATTGAACGCATCGCCGACGTGATAGCGCGCTCCGGCGACCGGCTGGCGCGTCGGGTGCTGAGTGAAGCCGAATGGCAGCAGTATCAGGCGCACAAACAGCCGGTGCGCTTTCTCGCTAAACGCTTTGCGGTTAAAGAGGCGGCAGCCAAAGCCTTCGGCACCGGCATTCGCGGTGGTCTGGCATTTAATCAGTTCGAAGTTTACAACGATGCGCTGGGTAAACCGGGGTTACGCTTCTTTCAGCAGGCCGCTGACGTGGCAGAGAAGCTGGGCGTTAACCACGTTCACGTAACGCTGGCCGACGAGCGTCACTACGCCTGCGCCACGGTAATTATTGAAAGCTAGCCGTGCAGCAGCACGAACTTATCCCACAGCGCATCGCGTGATTCGGTGTGCTGTGGGTCAGTGATAATGGTGTTGTCGATGGGGCAGACCCGCTGACAGGTTGGCGCTTCGTAATGCCCGACGCATTCCGTGCAGCGGCTGACATCAATCTCATAGATCGCATCGCCCAGTGAAATCGCCTGGTTCGGGCACTCCGGTTCACACATATCACAGTTAATGCATCTGGACGTAATCAACAGCGCCATTTATCCCACCTGGTAACAACAGAAAAAACGCGGGTATTATACGCGCTGCCACTGATCAGACCAGCTTTTTCACCAGCGCTTCGCTGTGACGAATATGACTCGACGCACGTTCCGGATCGTTTTGCACCAGCGCCATAAACAGCAGATCGGTCAGGGCCAGCTGCGCTGTGGTCGAGGAGATCGCCGCGCTGCGGGTGCTCTGCTCTTCCGCCACCGTGTAGAGACAGTAGCTGGCGCTCTGCTGCAGGGTATTCGGTGTAAAGCCGGTAAACGCCACCACATCGGCCCCAACCTGAACTGCTTCCTGCGCCGCCAGATTAATCTCGCGCCGTTCCCCGGTGTAGGAAATAGCGAGTAGCACATCGCCTGGTCCCATCGCCTGCACGCTGGCCAGCAGGGCGTGCATGTCCTGTTCCGCCACCGCATTGATACCAATCTTCATCAGCTTCCAGGAGAAGTCCTTTGCCACCAGGCCCGATGCGCCGATGCCGACCAGTAAAATGCGCCGGGCATTTTTCAGCAGCTGTAACACATCGTTTAGCTTCTCTTCGCTATTAATATCCAGCGTGGCGCGGATCGCCGAGAGCTTTTCGGTCAGCAGCTTTTCCCCCACCATTTTAAGCGGATCGTCGCTGAGAATATGGTTATGCACGGTAATGGCATCCTTGTCCGCCAGTGACTCACTCAGAGCCAGCTTAAGCGCCGGAAAGCCTTTATATCCCAGCTTCTGAGCAAACTTCACCACGCTCGACTGGCTGACGCCCGACTCTTCCGCCAGCTTTTGCGAACTCAGGTGACGTGCCCGATCGGGTTGCGACAGTAAAAAATCCGCCAGCCGACGCTCGTTCAATGCCAGACGTGGATAAAGCTGGCGAATGCGCAGCAATGAACTCATGCCCAATCCTCGTAATCCAGGGATAATCAGTGAAGAATAAACTATTCATCGGGCATTGTAGTCATCGGAATTAAAAATGACCGTCATCGCCGTACCGCCTGATGATGGCTACACTACTCTTTATCATCCAGGAATCAGCCGTTAAGGAGAGTTGTTTGACCAGGGGAACACAACGTCGCATCGTATTTTTCGACCTCGATGGCACTTTGCATCAGCAGGACATGTTCGGCACCTTTATGCGCTATCTGCTGCGTCGCCGCCCGCTTAATCTGCTGCTGGTGGTGCCCTTACTGCCGGTGGTGGGCATCGGCCTGCTGTTTAAAGGCCGCGCGGCACGCTGGCCTATGAGCCTGCTGCTCTGGTCAATTACCTTTGGCCGATCCGAGCAGACATTGCTGCGCCTCGAAGCCGAGTTTGCCCAGTGGTTTCGCCTGCGCGTAAAAGCCTTTCCGGTGGTACAGCAGCGCCTGACGGATTACCTCGGCAGTGATGACGCTGACGTCTGGCTGATCACCGGATCGCCACAGTCGCTGGTAGAGCAGGTCTATTACGACTCCGCGTTTCTGCCACGCGTGAAGCTGATTGCCAGTCAGATGCGGCGCGGCTGGGGCGGGCGTGTGCTGGCGATGCGCTGCCTCGGTCATGAGAAAGTGGCCCAGCTTGAAGAGAAAATCGGCACGCCGTTACAGCTCTACAGTGGCTACAGCGACAGCAAACAGGACAACCCGTTACTGTTCTTCTGTCAGCATCGCTGGCGTGTAACCCCGGCGGGTGAACTGCAACAGCTGGAATAAGTTTCGACACGCTCGCAGAGATCGCTATAATGCGCCGCTTTTCAGTCGCCCGGAGTGGTCAGCGTGAAACAACAAGATGAATACTGGATGCGCCACGCGCTTAGCCTGGCGCGCCGCGCCTGGGAGCAGGGCGAAGTGCCGGTGGGAGCCGTGCTGGTTCAGAACGACCGGGTGATTGGGGAAGGCTGGAACCGGCCCATCGGCCAGCACGATCCGACCGCGCATGCAGAGATCATGGCGCTGCGGCAGGGCGGTAAAATACTGGAAAATTACCGCCTGCTGGATACAACGCTTTACGTTACGCTGGAGCCGTGTGTGATGTGCGCTGGTGCCATGGTTCACAGCCGTATTAGCCGACTGGTCTACGGTGCGCACGATATTAAAAGTGGGGCGGCGGGATCGCTGCTGGATGTACTGGGCCATCCTGGCATGAATCATCAGGTTGAACTGCATAGCGGCGTGCTGGCTGAAGAGTGTGCCGCCATGCTGAGCGACTTCTTCCGTATGCGTCGCGAGCAGAAAAAAGCGCTGCGTCAGGCGCAACGCCAGGGTTAGTTCATGGCGATCTTCGGTTCGACCGCCGGGTAGCCCTTCGCCAGTTCGGCCTGGGCTTCAGCCTGCCGCGCCAGACGCTTCTCCTGCTCCTGCAGATAACCCACCAGGCTTATCTGATACTTGCGGATATTCTCTACGTAGTTATAGGCTTCATGCCCACGGGCATAGCCATAAGCTGTCTGAGTGTAGTAGCGCTTCTGGCTTAACATGGGCAGACGTAGCTTCACATCCGCCCAGCTGTCCGGATTACCGCCCTGGCGTGCCGTCAGCTTGCGGACGTCAAGCATATGGGCATAACCCATGTTATAAGCCGCCAGCGCAAACCAGATGCGCTCATCTTCCGGGATGGTCTGCGGCACCTTCGCCATCATATCCTGCAGATACTGACTGCCGCCGCGAATGCTCTGTTCGGGATCGGTTCGATCGCCCACATCCAGGCTATCAGCGGTGTTACGCGTCAGCATCATCATGCCGCGCACGCCGGTCGGTGAGGTAGCCTGCGGGTTCCAGTGCGACTCCTGATAAGAGATCGCTGCCAGCAGCCGCCAGTCGATGCTGGTGGCATACTTCTCAAACAGCGGCTTGATGTCGGGCAGCGTATTGTCGATGGCGCGCAGGAATGTGCGGGTATCAACATAGTCAAAGGTGCCGACGTGACCGAGGTATTTCTCCTCCAGCCGCGCCATCGCGCCTTCTTCGCCCATACCATTAAAGAAGTCGAGCATTGCTGCATTCAGACTGTCGTCATCGCTGTGCCGCACATACCAGGTCACCGGCTCTTCATCGGTAACATCGAACGCCACCGCCAGCTGCGGATAGATGCGCTGCAGCAGGGCGATGGTCACCGAGTCACCAATGGTGTAGTCGAGCTTGCCGTCGGCGACCGCTTCCAGCAGGGCTTTAGGACTCTGATCGGTGGAGATCGCCCAGTCCAGATCGGGGAACTGATTGGAACGCGCGCTCTTCAGCGTGGACAGATAGGCCGATCCGGACGCAACCGTCAGCCGCCCCTTTAAGTCACCGAGGTTTTTAGGGCGTGGCTTATCCACGCGATAGACCAGCTGTTGTGAAACGTTGTAGTAACCTGGCCCGGTCTGATAGCGCGTCAGGCGTTCATTGTTGTAGTTCAGGCCAGCGGCCAGCAAATCGGCTTTACCCTCGTCAAGGTCATCAAACAGATCGCTCAGGTTAGGACGAACCGTCACCTTCAGTTTGACGCCAAGATAATCGGCGAAGCGTTTTGCCAGCTCATAATCCATACCGGCCGGTAACTGGTTAACTGTGTAGTACGTTAATGGGGAGTTGATGGTACTGACCCGCAGGACTCCCCGTGATTTAATCTGTGAAATCCTGTCCTGCCCACCCCCATACCAGGGAATGGATGGCCACAGCGCTAACGCTAACAGCACGGCAACCAGACCGATAAACAGATAATTAAATTTTAGGCGTTTCAAATAGTTATCTCTCGCTGGCTCTAAGGCCTCTGTCTTTTAAAGGCAGTATTTATCTTCTTTGAACTCCCAGAGCGAGGGGCATTTTGCGCAACAAAATCACACTGAGCAACTTTTATAGCAGCTTTTGCGCAAAATTCAGGCAAATCCGGGTTGCCAAAAATTGTGCGCAAACGGTTTCGTCGCGAGGTCGCTTTCTCTATAATACGCCCCGTTTTCCCTGTTGCGCCCAATCAAGCGTCGCCCGGCGCCCTGACGAGAGACTTATTAATGGAAATTCTGCGTGGTTCGCCCGCCCTGTCGGCATTTCGTGTAAACAAACTGCTGACCCGCTTTCAGGACGCTCATCTGCCGGTGAGTGATATTTACGCTGAGTACATCCATTTTGCTGATGTCAGTACGCCTTTAACCGCTGACGAACAGAGCCGCCTGCAACGCCTGCTGAAGTATGGTCCCTCTCTCGCTGAACATGCCCCGCAGGGACGTCTGCTGCTGGTGACGCCACGTCCCGGCACCATTTCGCCCTGGTCATCCAAAGCCACCGACATTGCTCATAACTGCGGCCTGCCGCAGGTACGCCGTCTGGAACGCGGTCTGGCTTTTTATGTGCAGGCTCTGCAACTGACAGAAGCGCAGTGGCAGACGCTGGGTACATTTCTGCACGATAGGATGATGGAGACGGTCTATAGCGATCTGGCGCAGGCTGAGCAGCTGTTTGCGCACCATACGCCGCAGCCGGTGAAGAGCGTCGATCTGCTGGGTGAGGGCCGTCAGGCGCTGGTTCAGGCAAATATCTCGCTGGGTCTGGCGCTGGCAGACGATGAAATTGACTACCTGGTGGCGGCATTTACCGCGCTGGGCCGCAATCCCAACGACATTGAACTCTATATGTTTGCGCAGGCGAACTCTGAGCACTGTCGTCACAAGATTTTCAACGCCGACTGGATTATCGACGGCGAGAAACAGCCGAAGTCGCTGTTTAAGATGATCAAAAACACCATGGAGCAGACGCCGGACTTCGTGCTCTCTGCTTATAAAGATAACGCCGCCGTGATGGAAGGGTCAGAGGTTGGCCGCTTCTTTGCTGACGCCGGCGAGAGCGAATACCGCTGGCATCAGGAAGCTGCCCATATCCTGATGAAGGTGGAAACGCATAACCATCCAACGGCCATCTCGCCGTGGCCTGGTGCCGCGACCGGTTCCGGTGGTGAGATCCGTGATGAAGGCGCAACCGGACGCGGCTCCAAGCCCAAAGCGGGCCTGGTTGGATTCTCGGTTTCTAACCTGCGCATTCCGGGCTTTGAACAGCCGTGGGAAGAAGACTTCGGCAAACCGGCGCGCATCGTCAGCGCACTGGAAATCATGACCGACGGGCCCCTGGGCGGCGCTGCGTTTAACAATGAATTTGGTCGTCCGGCACTGAATGGCTATTTCCGTACCTATGAAGAGCAGGTCACCAGCCACAACGGCACCGAGCTGCGCGGCTATCACAAGCCGATTATGCTGGCGGGCGGCATCGGTAACATCCGTGCCGATCACGTGCAGAAAGGCGAAATCACCGTCGGCGCGAAGCTGGTGGTGCTGGGTGGACCGGCTATGAACATCGGCCTGGGCGGCGGCGCGGCATCATCCATGGCCTCGGGCCAGTCGGATGCCGATCTCGACTTCGCCTCGGTTCAGCGTGATAACCCGGAAATGGAACGCCGTTGCCAGGAAGTGATCGACCGCTGCTGGCAGCTGGGCGATGAGAACCCGATTCTGTTTATTCACGACGTAGGCGCGGGCGGCCTTTCCAACGCCATGCCGGAGCTGGTCAGCGATGGTGGCCGCGGTGGCCGGTTTAACCTGCGTGACATCCTGAGTGACGAGCCAGGCATGAGCCCGCTGGAAGTCTGGTGTAACGAATCACAGGAACGTTATGTGATGGCCGTCGCGCCCGATCAGCTCGCACAGTTTGAGGCGATATGCCAGCGCGAACGTGCTCCGTTCGCGGTGATTGGTGAAGCGACCGAAGAACTGCACCTGAGCCTGGAAGATAGCCATTTCGATAATAAGCCAATCGACATGCCGCTTGACGTGCTGCTGGGCAAAACGCCGAAGATGACGCGTGATGTGGTGACACAGCAGGCACAGGGTACCGAACTGCAGCGCGACGGCATTACGCTGGTCGATGCGGTGAATCGCGTGCTGCATCTGCCTGCCGTAGCGGAGAAAACCTTCCTGATCACCATCGGTGACCGCAGCGTGACCGGCATGGTAGCGCGCGATCAGATGGTCGGCCCGTGGCAGATCCCGGTTGCCAACTGTGCGGTGACTACCGCCAGTCTCGACAGCTACCACGGCGAAGCCTTTGCCCTGGGCGAACGTTCTCCGGTTGCGCTGCTGGACTTCGCGGCGTCGGGTCGTCTGGCGGTGGGTGAAGCACTGACTAACCTGGCGGCAACGCAGATTGGTTCGCTGAAACGCGTGAAACTCTCGGCTAACTGGATGTCTGCAGCCGGTCATCCGGGCGAAGATGCCGGTTTATATGCAGCGGTGAAAGCGGTCGGCGAAGAGCTTTGCCCGGCGCTGGGGATCACTATCCCGGTCGGTAAAGATTCGATGTCGATGAAAACCCGCTGGCAGGAAGGCACCGAACAGCGTGAGATGACCTCGCCGCTGTCGCTGGTGATTACTGCATTTGCCCGCGTCGAAGATGTTCGTCGTACCGTCACGCCACAGCTGCAGGCGGAACAGGACAACCTGCTGCTGCTGATTGACCTGGGCAACGGCGCGAATACGCTGGGCGCAACCGCGCTGTCGCAGGTCTATCGTCAGCTCGGCGATAAACCTGCCGACGTGCGTGATGCGACACAGCTGGCGGGCTTCTTCAATGCGATTCAGGCGCTGGTGGCTGAGCAGAAATTGCTGGCCTACCACGACCGCTCCGACGGTGGTCTGCTGGTGACCTTGGCCGAAATGGCGTTTGCCGGTCACTGCGGTATCGACGTTGATATCGCCTCGCTGGGCAACGATGCGCTGGCTGCTCTGTTTACCGAAGAGCTGGGCGCGGTGATCCAGATCAATGCCGCCGATCGCGCGGTGGTTGAGCAGATCCTGGCGGATCACGGCCTTGCCGCCTCGACGCATCTGCTGGGCAGCGCACAGCCGGGCGATCGCTTTGTGATCCGTGCCGGTGACAGCGCGGTTTACAGCGAAAGCCGTACCACGCTGCGCACCTGGTGGGCGGAAACCACCTGGCAGATGCAGCGCCTGCGTGACAACCCGGCGTGTGCCGATCAGGAGCATGAAGCGAAGAAGAACGACAGCGACCCTGGCCTGAACGTGAATCTGACCTTCAATCCGCAGGAAGATGTGGCGGCGCCGATGATCGCAACTGGCGCACGTCCACGCGTTGCGGTGCTGCGTGAGCAGGGCGTGAACTCACACGTCGAGATGGCCGCCGCCTTTGACAGGGCCGGTTTCACCGCCATTGACGTTCATATGAGCGATCTGCTGGCCGGACGTCGCGGTCTGGAAGAGTTCCAGGCGCTGGTGGCCTGTGGCGGCTTCTCTTACGGTGATGTGCTGGGTGCCGGTGAGGGCTGGGCGAAATCGATTCTGTTCAACCCACGCGTGCGCGACGAGTTCGAAACCTTCTTCCACCGTCCACAAACCCTGGCGCTGGGCGTCTGCAACGGTTGCCAGATGATGTCCAACCTGCGCGAACTGATCCCGGGCAGCGATCTCTGGCCGCGCTTCGTGCGTAACCAGTCTGAGCGCTTTGAAGCACGCTTCAGCCTGGTTGAAGTGGCCGCCAGTCCGTCACTGCTGCTGGACGGCATGGCAGGTTCGCATATGCCTATCGCGGTGTCGCACGGTGAAGGCTTTGTCGAAGTCCGCGATGCGACGCATCTGGCAGCGCTGGAGTCGAAAGGGCTGGTGGCACTGCGCTTTGTCGATAACTTCGGCAAGGTGACAGAAACCTATCCGGCTAACCCGAATGGTTCTCCTAACGGCATCACCGCTGTGACCAATGAAAGTGGCCGCGTCACCATTATGATGCCGCATCCGGAACGCGTGTTCCGTACCGTCAGCAACTCCTGGCATCCGGCCGAGTGGGGCGAAGACAGTCCGTGGATGCGCATTTTCCGCAATGCGCGCAGACAGCTGGGCTAATTTAATCCACTGAAATGAACAGGAGGCCAGCGTGCCTCCTGTTCTTTTTTGCGCCGCTGTTGGCAAATGGCGACAACAGAGTCATTGCACTGTCGCTGTATGGTGACATTTATCTCGTTGATTTTTAATGTGTGCTTATCAGACTGGTTTTAGTGTCGCCTTAAGGAGACAGATAGCCTGTGCTGATATAAGATTTTTCGCGACAGTCAGCGGGCGGGACTGCTCAATTTGCTGAAAAATATAATTATTTATTTTCTGGCATGGAACTTGCTATACTCATGCAGCTGCTCATTCACCTGTTTATGATTGCCCCGCTTAGCGGATAAGAGCTCATAAAGCCCGAATGACGCACCAAACGGAGCCTGCCGTCCACCTGACCGATAATCGCTTGCGTTATCAAACACCGGACGTAACGTTGAGTAAGGCTCCACCCATTCTTACGCGATGCACTACGCGTCGTGCCAGCGGCAGGCGATTGAGCCTGCCGTTTTCTTTTGTTCCCCTTTCTTCCGCAGACAGAGTCCGCTAGCATCCAGACAGCGAATCTTAAGGAAGCGGCTGCGTGAAAAAATGGCGTTTATTTCCCCGTTCTCTGCGTCAGCTGGTGCTGATGGCGTTTGTCCTGGTGCTGCTGCCCCTGCTGGTGCTGGCCTGGCAGGCGTGGGAAAGTCTCTCTGCATTAAGCGAACAGGCTGCGGACACCAACCGTAATACCTTTACCGATGTACGCAGAAGTGAGGCGATGGCGCGAACGGCAGTTGAGCTGGAGCGTAGCTATCGCCAGTACTGTGTGCTGGATGATGCCTCGCTGGCGCGCCTCTATCAGACTCAGCATACCCGCTACAGTCAGATGCTGAGCTCACACAGCGCCAGCCTGCCCGAACTGCCCGCATTCCAGACCTTACAGGCGACGCTGCCGCTGCTGACGCCACTAAAATGTGACAATGGCAATCCGGTGCCGGTTGCCGCAGAGGCGCTGGATCGCTTTTCTGCGACCAATGCGCAGATGGTGCAGGACACGCGCGAGGTGGTCTTTTCGCGTGGCTTACAGTTGCAGCGCGAAATTGCCGATCGCGGCCAGTTTTTTGGCTGGCAGGCGCTGATTCTGTTTATCATCAGTCTGGCACTGATGACGCTGTTTACCGGCATGATTATCGGTCCGGTTAAGCGCATTGAACGGATGATTAACCGGCTTGGCGAAGGGCGGGCACTGGGTAACAGCGGGACATTTCGCGGTCCGCGCGAATTACGCTCGCTGGGACAGCGCATCGTCTGGCTCAGCGAGCGGCTTCAGTGGCTGGAATCGCAGCGTCATGAATTTCTTCGCCATCTCTCTCACGAGCTGAAAACGCCGCTGGCCAGCCTGCGTGAAGGCACGGAACTGCTGGCGGACGAAGTCGCCGGCTCGCTGAATGCCGATCAAAAAGAGGTGGTTACTATCCTCGACAGCAGCAGCCGTCATCTGCAGCAGCTGATTGAACAGCTGCTCGATTACAACCGCAAACTGGCGGATGGCCCGATTGCGCTGGAGCCGGTCAGCGTGGCGGAGATTGTGGAAGATGTCGTTAACGCACATGCGCTCTCGGCGCGCGCCAAACTAATGCAGACGGTCGTCGATCTTAAGGTCAGTCACTGCCTTGCAGAACCGATGTTACTGATGCGGGTCATCGATAACCTCTATTCGAACGCCGTGAACTACGGCAGCGAATCCGGTACCATCTGGCTTCGCAGTCAGCAGCAGGGCGATCGGGTCTGGATTGAGGTCGCGAATAGCGGCTCGCCGATCCCGCCGGAAGAGCAGGCAATGATTTTCGAACCGTTCTACCAGGGCAGCCAGCAGCGTAAAGGGCCGGTGAAAGGCAGCGGGCTGGGATTGAGTATCGCCAAAGATTGCCTGCGCCGGATGCAGGGCGACCTGATGCTGGTCTCATGCGAGCAGGCTGACGTCTGTTTTCGAATTGAACTGAACACCACAGCCGGGAAAGTCTGACTGATGAAATATTTACCTGCTTTGCTGTTGAGCACGCTGACTACGCTGCTCCTCAGCGGATGTACGACCTCCCCGGCCACCTCCTCTTTGCCGTCAGGCCATCAGGTGGCGGAACCCGAGGTCAGAATCGCTGATTACCTGGCGACCCGCTGCAGTGACCTGTGGCCGATAGAAAAGAGTACGGCGCTGGGTAACACCCTCTACTGGATGCGGGCGATCGATTGTGCCGAACGTCTTTCTCCCGCGGAGGCCCGTGCCGAAGCCCATCGCTGGCCGGCTGAAAACTGGTCTCGCGCCTTCAAGCAGGGCGTGCTGATGTCCAACGGCAATGTAACGCCGGTTGAGCGTCGTCGCTATGTTGAAACCCTGGATCGCTACAGCAGCGATTTTCCGCAGTCCGTGCGCCCGCTGATTCAGCTGTGGCGCAGTAATCAGACCGCGCAGCTTGACCTCAGTGAAGCGCGCACCCGTTATGCTCATCTGCAGCAGAGCAGTGATACGCAGCTTGAGTCGCTACGCCAGCAGATGGTGAAACAGCAGCAGCAGCTCAGCGACACACAGCATAAGCTGGAGCGGCTGACTGACATTGAGCGTCAGCTTTCATCACGCAAAGCCCCGGATGTGTCTGACAGCGGTCACGGCACGGCACTGCCGCAGGATGAGGAGCAATGATGGTGAGACAAGCGGCAAAATTGCTGCTGGTGGATGACGATCCCAGCCTGCTGAAGCTGCTGGGCATGCGTCTTCGCAGCGAAGGATATCAGGTCACCATCGCGGCCAGCGGACCCGAAGCGTTGCGTCTGCTGCAGAAAGAGAAAATCGAGCTGGTGATCAGCGATCTGCGGATGGATGAAATGGACGGTCTGGCGCTGTTTGGCGAAATCCAGAAACGCCATACCAACTTGCCAGTGATTATCCTGACGGCGCACGGCTCCATTCCGGACGCGGTCTCTGCCACGCAGCAGGGCGTCTTCAGCTTCCTGACCAAACCGGTGGACAAAGATGCGCTCTATAAAGCCATTGATGAGGCGCTGGCACAGCAGGCGCCGGTCAGCGATGACCGCTGGCGCGAAGCGATTGTCACCCGCAGCCCGCTGATGTTGAAGCTGCTGGAGCAGGCGCACATGGTGGCGCAGTCCGATGTCAGCGTGCTCATTAACGGTCAGAGCGGCACCGGTAAAGAGATGCTGGCGCAGGCAATTCACGCCGCCAGCCCGCGTAACGGCAAGCCGTTTGTCGCCATTAACTGTGGCGCACTGCCTGAGCAACTGCTGGAATCAGAGCTGTTCGGTCACGCTAAAGGGGCGTTTACTGGTGCGGTCAGTGCCCGTGACGGTTTGTTTAAAACCGCTGGCGGCGGCACGCTGTTCCTGGATGAGATTGGCGATATGCCGCAACCGCTGCAGGTGAAATTGCTGCGGGTGCTGCAGGAGCGTAAGGTCAGGCCGCTGGGCAGCGATCACGATATTGAGATCGACGTGCGCATCATTTCAGCTACCCATCGCGATCTGCCAAAGGCGATGGAGAAGAAGGAATTCCGCGAGGATCTCTTCTATCGTCTGAATGTGGTGAATCTGAAGATTCCGGCGCTGCATCAGCGCACCGAAGATATCCCGCTGCTGGCTAATCATCTGTTACGTCAGGCGGCAGAACGGCATAAACCGCAGATTCGCAGTTTTTCCGTCGATGCGATGAAGCGTCTGATGGCGGCCAGCTGGCCGGGCAACGTGCGTCAGCTGGTGAACGTGATTGAGCAGTGCGTGGCACTGAGTTCATCGCCGGTAATTAGCGATGCGCTGGTGGAGCAGGCCTTAAGCGGCGAGAACAGCGCGTTGCCGACCTTTGCGGAGGCGCGCAATCAGTTTGAGCTGAACTATCTGCGCAAGTTATTGCAGATGACCAAAGGCAATGTGACCAACGCCGCACGTCTGGCCGGGCGTAATCGCACGGAGTTCTATAAGCTGCTGTCCCGGCATGAACTGGACGCCAGTGATTTCAAAGAGTAGCGGGGGCGACGAAGTGATACCGGGAGGTTGACTGCTCAGGCCCGACGCAGAATGGCTGCAGTCAGCACAATCTGACAGCGCTTGCGGCAACCTGAAGAAACCCGGATATTACCGCCCGACAGCGCCAGTAACATTTATACTTGATAAACCCTCTGACCATGGAGGGAGTGAAAAAGGGTCTGACATGAAAAAGATTGATGCGATTATCAAACCATTCAAACTCGATGATGTTCGTGAAGCCTTAGCGGAAGTGGGCATCACCGGGATGACCGTGAGTGAAGTGAAGGGCTTTGGTCGCCAGAAAGGGCACACCGAGCTGTACCGCGGCGCAGAGTATATGGTCGATTTTTTACCTAAAGTGAAAATCGAGATGGTGGTGGGCGACGATATCGTTGATACCTGCGTCGAGACCATTATGCGCACGGCGCAGACCGGCAAAATCGGTGACGGTAAGATCTTCGTCTTCGACGTGGCGCGCGTAGTGCGTATCCGTACGGGTGAAGAGGATGAAGAGGCGATCTGATTGTCTTTTTATTAGCTCTTTATCAGCATAAAAGAAGCCCGCGCTGCGGGCTTTTTTTATGCTGGAAAAACCTGGTGAGGTTAGCTGTGAGACAGTATTTATCCGGCTTTTAGCTGATTTTTCGCTGCCAGATTTATATTGGATTAGCAGCAGTTTGCAACAGGTAGCTGCTTGATTGTGCCTGCTCAGGAAACACGGTCAGATCGGAAAGGCGCTTAAACCGTCCCTGGCCGCTCGGCCCGCGCCGTCCCTGGCGCGGGACGCTTTCCTCTTCTGCCCGTGTTCCCTTCGCTTTTAGTTTATGCGTAGCTGCCGGTTCACATCGGAGTGCCGGTTATCTAAGCCCGTAGCGCGGGCTTTTTTTATGGCTGAATCACATCCCTTTGTGCGGGCCAAAGAGTTCGTAATGGATGTGTGAATCTGCCACACCGGCATCACGCAGTTGCGCTACCACATGTTGCATAAAAGGCAGGGGGCCGCAGAGGTAGAAGTGGGTGTCAGGTGAGGTGAGACGTTCTGAAAGCGCGGTGATATCCATCAGACCCTGCGCGTCATAGCGACCGGCATCTTCAGTCGCAGGATCACGGTACCAGACATGACTGACGAAATCGGCGAGCTGCGCGCCAGTTGCAATAACTTCTTCGCTAAACGCATGCTGTTTACCGTTCTCTGCGGCGTGCAGCCAGCTGACCGGCGCATGGTGCTGGCTTGCTGCCAGCGCATGCAGCATCGCCAGCATCGGCGTCTGACCCACGCCTGCGGAAATCAGCGTTACTGGCGTGACATGATCGACCTCAAGGAAGAAGTCACCGTGCGGCGCGGCGAGCATCAGCTCATCACCCACCTTGCCATTCTGATGCAGCCAGCCGGAGACGGTGCCCTGCGCTTCGCGTTTCACCGCGATGCGATACGCTTTGCCGTTGCTGAGATGCGTCAGCGAGTACTGACGAATCTGATGATTTTCGAAGCTGGCAGGCTGCAGATGCACCGTCAGATACTGACCGGTCTTAAAGGCGGCGACCGGGCCGCCATCCACCGGCGTGAAGGTAAAGCTTTTAATCACATCGCTCTGCTGCGCAATCGCGCTGATGCGAAACGCCCGGGTGCCGCGCCAGCCACCGGTTTGCTGCTCTGTGGCCTGATAAATTTCCTCTTCGCGATTGATGAATACGCTCGCCAGTACGCCGTAGGCCTGGCCCCATGCCGCCAGCGCCTCTTCGCCTGGATCCAGCAGCTCTTTGATGGTGGCCAACAGATTTTCACCGACGATGGCGTACTGCGCAGGCTGAATATTGAGGCTGGTATGTTTCTGCGCAATCTTTTCCACCGCAGGCAGCAGCGCCGCCAGATTCTCCAGATTCGCGCCATAGGCGCAGATGGCGTTGAACAGCGCTTCACGCTGATCGCCGTTGCGCTGGTTGTTCATGTTGAAGACGTTTTTGAGTTCCGGATGGTGCGACAGCATGCGGTCATAGAAGTGGGCCGTAAGCTTTGGGCCGCAGGCAGCGATGGCAGGCAGGGTCGATTTAACGGTAGCGATGGTTTGGGCATCAAGCATAGAAGTAGCCTCTCAGATAAACATGTATTTTAAATGCATCTTATAGCCGCTCCGTCTGCGGTGTAAATAACCCAATGAACTTTCTGGTTGTTTGAGTGGCAACTTTTTAGTGCATCATGAAAAACCTTTGTCACAGTCTGAAGAAAAATCGTGGCGTCTGAACGGGGTAAAAAGGTGTAAAAATGCCGTGCCAGCAGTCAGCCAATCGTTTGCGTAAAAAGAGGCGGTTCACCCTACCTTCACCTGTTAAAACGGTTTACACTGTGGGCCTTCGCCCCTGAAGGGGGGTAAATACCGTCAGAAAGTTAGCTGAGTCAGGAGATCCGGATGTTAAAGCGTGATATGAACATTGCCGATTACGATGCCGAGTTGTGGCAGGCAATGGAGCAGGAGACAGTGCGTCAGGAAGAGCACATTGAACTGATTGCTTCTGAAAACTACACCAGCCCGCGTGTTATGCAGGCGCAGGGTTCTCAGCTCACCAATAAATACGCTGAAGGCTATCCGGGCAAACGTTACTATGGCGGCTGTGAGTACGTTGATATCGTTGAGCAACTGGCGATCGACCGTGCAAAAGAACTGTTTGGCGCTGATTACGCTAACGTGCAGCCTCACTCTGGTTCACAGGCTAACTTCGCGGTTTACACCGCGCTGCTGCAGCCGGGCGATACCATCCTCGGGATGAACCTGGCGCACGGTGGACACCTGACTCACGGCTCACCGGTTAACCTGTCCGGCAAACTCTATAACGTTGTTGCTTACGGTATCGATGAGACCGGCAAAATCGACTACGACGAACTGGCTGAACTGGCGAAAACCCATAAGCCAAAAATGATCGTTGGCGGGTTCTCTGCGTACTCCGGCGTCTGCGACTGGGCAAAAATGCGCGAAATCGCGGATAGCGTAGGTGCATGGCTGTTTGTCGATATGGCACACGTTGCTGGCCTGATTGCCGCAGAAGTCTATCCAAGCCCGATTCCACATGCGCACATCGTGACCTCTACCACCCATAAAACGCTGGCGGGTCCGCGCGGCGGCATCATTCTGGCGAAAAACGGCGACGAAGATTTCTATAAGAAACTGAACTCTGCTGTCTTCCCTGGCGGCCAGGGCGGTCCACTGATGCACGTTATCGCCGGTAAAGCAGTTGCCTTCAAAGAGGCGATGGAGCCAGAGTTCAAAACCTATCAGCAGCAGGTGGCAAAAAACGCCAAAGCGATGGTAGAAGTGCTGATCGAGCGTGGCTACGACATCGTGTCTGGCGGCACCCATAACCATCTGTTCCTGATCGATCTGGTGAGCAAGAACCTGACCGGTAAAGAAGCCGATGCGGCGCTGGGCCGTGCCAACATCACGGTTAACAAGAACAGCGTGCCAAACGACCCGAAAAGCCCGTTTGTGACGTCCGGTATCCGTATCGGTACACCAGCAGTTACCCGTCGTGGCTTCAAAGAAGCAGACGTGCGTGAGCTGGCTGGCTGGATTGCCGATGTGCTGGATAACATCAATGACGAAGCAACCATTGAGCGCACCAAGAAGAAAGTGCTGGATATCTGCAGCCGTCTGCCGGTCTACGCTTAATCGCTAACCTGTTGTGAGACAGCATAAAAAGGATGGCATCTGCCATCCTTTTTTATTGCCTGTCCCCCGGCGCTCTGCCAGAGTAGCGCCCACTCATGCTGCGAGGCAGCAAACCTGCTGGAGGGAATATGGCAATCGGCTCCGCCAGATGGCTCGGATTGGGCTACTTCACTTACTTCTTCTGTTACGGCATCTATCTGCCATTCTGGGGCGTGTGGCTGAAAGGCACCGGCCTGGATGCTGAGAAAATTGGCCTGCTGCTCGGCTGTGGCATGGTCGCGCGCTTCGTCGGCAGTCTGCTTATCGCTTCTCAGGTCAAAAATCCTTCACGGTTGATTACGGCGCTGCGTCTGCTGGCGTTGATGACCAGCCTGTTCGCCGTCGGTTTCTGGGTAGGTGAGCAGTGGATGTGGCTGCTGACTGTGATGATCGGCTTTAACCTCTTCTTCTCGCCGCTGGTGCCGCTCAGTGATGCGCTGGCTGCGACCTGGACACAGCAGATTGGACTGGCGTACGGGCCGGTGCGGCTGTGGGGATCGCTGGCCTTTGTGATCAGCTCGGCGTTAACCGGCGTGCTGGTCAGTGCTTACTCCTCTCAGGCTATTCTGCTGCTGCTTTCCGTTGGTGTCATCGCCATGCTGGCTGGCATGATGCTGAGACCGGCTACCCAGCCACAGGGTCATGAGCGTCAGAGTGCTGCGGGCGGCGGCTGGCAGGAATGGCGTGCTTTGCTGCGTGAAAATGCAGTATGGCGATTTATGCTCTGCGTAACGCTGCTGCAGGGCGCGCACGCTGCCTATTACGGCTTCAGCGCTATCTGGTGGCAGGAGAGCGGCTACTCCGCCTCGACGGTGGGTTATCTCTGGTCGCTGGGTGTAGTGGCGGAAATTATCGTGTTCGCTCTGAGCAACCGCCTGTTCCGCCGCTGGAGCGCGCGTGACCTGCTGCTGCTTTCAGGCATCTGCGCGCTCATTCGCTGGGGCCTGCTGGGAGCCAGCACCGCGCTGCCGCTGCTGATTGTGGCGCAAATCCTTCACTGTGGCAGTTTCACCGTCTGTCATCTGGCGGCAATGCGCTTTATCGCGGCGCGGCAGGGGACGGAAGTGATCCGGCTGCAGTCGCTCTATTCCGCGCTGGCGATGGGCGGGGGTATTGCAGTAATGACCATGATTTGCGGCGTGCTGTTCGCGCATCTGCAGGGGCATCTTTTCTGGGTGATGGCACTGGTGGCGCTGCCCGCACTGTTTCTGCGTCCCGGCTACGACTCCAGTAAATAACGAATGCGCTGCTGATGGTGCAGCGTCAGCGGCAGTTCCGCATGCACCAGCGGCGGAGAGAATAAGGGCAGCGAAGTAGGGTAGGGCGAAATGATGATGTCGACATCCCGCGGCGCGCCGTCCCGCTGAAACTGCTTTACGTCCAGGTAGGAAATATTGACAGGCAGCAGCGTGATCTCCCGGATCTGCTGCTCCACGTCCTGCTCCAGATCGGCATCGTCGCCGGTCAGGATCAGGACCTGTTTCTCCTGCAGCGCACTCTCCTGCATCAGCCAGGCACCAAATATAATGGTGACTAAACTCACCTCTTCCGGCGTAAAAGTAATGTTGTAATGCTGCTCAAAAGCCTGCAGGGCCTGCTGAGTGGTGCGCAGCAGGCGAGGATAGAGGCGGCTGACATCCAGTGCGACGCTATTGTCGATACCGATAGTAAAGTGAGTGCGATCCAGCGCCTGCGCCAGATGCGGGTAGAGCTGGTGCAGCAGTTCGTCGCGGTCAGCAAAGGTGATTTCGGCGCAGGCTTCAAAGTCATTGATCAGTTGCTGCGTCGCGTTCATCAACTGCTGCTCAGCAGGATGGGTAATTACGTCCACGACCGGCGTATGAATCTGGCTGAACAGCAGCGTCCAGAAGTCGGTTTCACTGACGTGCGGGGCAAGATGGCAGCGTTTTCGCCAGTGATGTATCACATCTTCGGCGGCCTGCCGCTCAGGCTTCTGCTGCAGCCAGAGAGACTGCGCCTCACTGAACAGCACCGGCTGACGCTGGCACAAGCCATACTTCATAAATATCTGCAGAAAAAGCCGGTCACGTTCGCTGAAATCACGTTTCAGACGCAGGCTGCAGTGCTGAATCAGCGCCTGTAAATTAGTCTCATCCCACAACGCTTTTTCAATCTTCATGACCTTCAGGCGCTGACGCAGCGGCGTGGCAAAATGCTGGCAGACAAAGTCCTGCGATAAACGCAGACTGCGTCGCAGGTTGTGCAACAGACAAAGGCGCCGGTCCAGCTCTGTACCATGAAGACGAAAGCTGCCATCCACCATCTGATGCAATTCCAGCTGGTGATATCGGTGTATCTCAAGGCCTACATCCGCGATATCCTGTCGGGCAACGGCAGGATCGATGCCATTCAGCTGGCAGATTTTTTCAAGCGTAAGCACGGGTGCGGGCAGAAACAGCAACAATAAAAGATGGCACTGACGCTGTGAACGGGTGAAGAGTGGTGCCAAAGGGGTAGCAGAACTCATCAATCAGATTTCCAGCAGGCTATTTTGAGCTAAGCGTAGTCAACCCGGTCAGCGCCCGCGCGGTTTACGCGGTTTATTTGCCGGAGGTTTAAGGCGGGTCACAAAATTTTGTTACTTATAGATTCTTTTCATCAGGAACGTTACTTTATAACATTATGAAACGCGCACTCTTTGCCTTACTGATGGTATTAAGTCCGGCTCTGCTGGCCCATCCTCACAGCTTCATCGACATGAAAACCGAACTGGTGGTGCAGGGTGACACCTTCACTGGATTAAAGATGACCTGGACCATGGATGAGATTACCTCCGCCGATCTGCTGTATGACGCCGGCGAGGCGAAGCCAGGCAGCGTGGTGTGGAAAAAGCTGGCGGCGGGCGTGATGGCGAACGTACTGGGCCAGCACTACTTTTCTGAAATCTGGCATAACCAACAGCGGGTAAAGTTTTTGAATCTGCCAACGGAATACAATCTGTCGCGTAGCGGCCACAAAGCGGTACTGGAATTTGTTCTGCCGCTGGCGGAACCCCCGACGCTGGCCGGGCAGCGCTTTGAGATCCTGACCTTCGATCCCACTTACTTCGTCGATATGTTCTATGACAATCCCGGCGCGTTAACGCTGCCGCCGGCGTTGCAGACCCGCTGTAAATTTGCGCTCAATACACCAAAACCCAGTGACTCTCTGAAGCAGTATGCGCTGTCGCTGGATAAAGCCGATGCGCCTGCGGAGGAGATGGATTTAGGTCGCCAGTTCGCACAAACGGTGGTACTGACATGTCAGTAATCTCCGCCCCCCTGCGGGCTTCCCGGCTCTGGCCGCTGTGGTTGCTGGCGGGACTCTTTATCGGCGGCGCATTACTGGTCTGGCTTTACTGGTCGCAGATTCTGCTGCAGAGCGTGTTATGGCAGAAAGATCTGCACCGGCAGATGACCCAGCTATTACAACAGGTGGCGGAGCAGCCCAACAAGGCTGGCCTCTCGCTGGTGATATTCAGCCTGCTCTATGGCGTGCTGCACGCGCTGGGACCGGGCCACGGCAAAGTCGTGATCGCGACCTTTCTGGCGACTCATCCGAGCCGCGTCAGAACGAGTATCAGGCTGACGCTGCTCGCCTCGCTGTTGCAGGGGTCGGTCGCCATTGTGCTGGTGACGGTGATGCTAGTGCTACTGAAAACGTCATCGCGCCAGCTGCATCTCAGCAGTTTCTGGCTGGAGAAGGGCAGTTATCTGCTGGTGATCGGGCTGGGCGTGATAATCGGTTATCGGGCGCTGCGTTCACTGTGGCGGGCATTGCGTCCAGCTCCGGTATTTCGTGCCTTCCGGCCCCACCATCAGCATGATGGGCATTGCGGCTGCGGACATGCGCATCTGCCGACGCCGCAGCAGATGAGCGGCAACGTTAGCTGGAAAACCCAGCTGCTGGTGGTGGTATCAATGGGATTACGTCCCTGTTCCGGCGCGATTATGATGCTGCTGTTTGCCAAAGTGATTGGTGTTTATGGCTGGGGCATTCTCTCTGCTGCCGTGATGGCGGTCGGCACGGCGCTGACCATTTCGGCGATTGGCCTGCTGGTTCAGCAGGCGCGCTCGGTGGCGCAGCGGCTGGCACAGCCTGGTGCTGTCTCAGGCATCTCGCGACTACTGATGCCAACGCTGGCTTTAACCGGCAGCCTGATTTTAATTGTGGCGGGTATCGTCTTATGGCAGTCAGCACAGCTGACGGCAGGTGGCGGAATTCGACCTTTCTGACTATAAACGCAGCGGGAATAACATTCCCGCGGTTATGCTTACCTCGCTAATTATCTCTGAATTCATCTCTTTATTTTTTTCTCTGAGCAGTTTAGTGGAGAAATGACTATTCCCTGTCTACGCTGTTAATACCAAAACGGCATTCCGCCGTCGGGATGATAAAAGATCAGAACAGCTTTCTGTTTATTGCGAGGAGTATATTTCATGGCTGATACCCGTATTAATAATGGCTACACCGAAACGCTGGCGACCGGGCCGGCAGGACTACCGTTAAAACGTATTTCCTGGAGCGCGGTGTTTGCCGGTGTAATTTGTGCATTAATCGTTCATATCATTCTGACGCTGCTGGGAACCGCCATTGGTGCTACCACCATTGATCCGATGAAAGAACAGAATCCGCTGGACGGCCTTGGTACTGGCGCGCTGGTCTGGACAGCCATTGAAATGCTGGTCGCGATGGCGGCGGGTAGTTATGTTGCCGGTCGACTGGCACAGCGTGAAGGCGCACTGCACGGTTTACTGATGTTTGGCCTTAGCACAATTTTCACTATTTACCTGGCTATTGCGCTGGCAACCAGCGTATTAGGTGGCGCGATGAATATTGTGGGGTCAGGCTTCCAGGCGCTGGGTAGTGGTATTTCCGCCGCTGCGCCTTCGGTCACTCAAATGGCAAAAGAAAAGCTGCAGGAAAATAATATTAATTTAGACAACCTGCAGAACGAACTGGAAACCACATTACGCCAGACCGGTAAGCCGGAATTACAGCCAGAGAATCTGAAGCAGGACGCAAATAAAGAAGCGCAGAATGCGGAAAACCAGGCTAACAACACTGCGAACCATCCGCAGACAGCCGATACCGATCTGACTAACTGGGTAAAAGGTGTGATGGATCGTCATTCAGATACCCTGCAGGCAGCCGATCGTGACGCACTGAAAAATATCATTAAAGCGCGCACCGGTAAAAGCGATGAGGAAGTGGATCAAATCGTTGCAAAAACCGAGCAGAGCTATCAGCAGGCTGTCCAGAAGTATAATGAACTGAAACAGCAGGCTGAGCAGAAAGCACGTGAAGCGGGTGAAAAAGCCGCTGCTGCGACCGCTAAAGCGAGCTGGTATGCCCTGATTCTGCTGATCATTGAAGCCGTACTGGCTGGCGTGATGGGTATGGTGGGTCGTCGTACTCAGCCCCGTCAGGTGCTGGCACACGAACGTCGTTAATCATCATGATTAGCAGGCAATAAAAAAGGCGGCTGATAGGCCGCCTTTTTCTGTACTGAAACTCAGCGTTTTAACGCTTCGCTCAGCTCATCACGCATGTTCGACAGCATCGCCTTCACCACGCGCGGGTTACCCGCGACCAGGTTACCTGACAGCAGATAGCCGTGGTTACCGGTGAAGTCAGTGACCAGACCGCCCGCTTCACGAACCAGCAGTTCACCCGCCGCAAAATCCCACGGCTTCAGGCCAATCTCAAAGTAGCCATCTACGCGACCCGCAGCCACATAGGCCAGATCCAGCGCAGCAGAACCGGTGCGACGGAAGTCAGCGCACTGGGTGAAGAGTTTGGTCAGGATGTTCATGTAAGCTGGTGCGTGCTGCTTCATTTTGAACGGGAAGCCCGTTGCCAGAACGGTGCCATCCAGATCGCGGGCAATGCTGCCACGCAGGCGATAGCCATTCAGCTGAGCGCCCTGGCCACGTGAAGAGGTGAACAGTTCATTGCGCATTGGATCGTAAACGACGGCGACTTCAGTGCGGCCTTTGATGCGCACAGCGATCGAAACAGCAAAGTGGGGCAGACGTTTGATGAAGTTGGAGGTGCCATCCAGCGGATCGATAACCCATTGAACATCCTGATCTTCGCCCGCCAGCTCACCGCTTTCTTCAGTGATGATGGTATGTTTCGGGTAAGATTTACGAATAATTTCGATAATCAGGCGTTCTGCTTCGCGGTCAACATTGGTTACGAAGTCGTTGCTGCCTTTCTGGCTGGCTTCGACGGCGTCCGGGGTTTCATAATATTTGGCAATTAAATTTCCGGCCTTGCGCGCTGCGCGCACGGCAATGTTGAGCATTGGATGCATCGGTATCTCTCGCTGGATGTTAAAGAACGGGGAAAACGGCGCGGAGTATAGCAGCGTGTTCGGTAAATGTCCTGCTTTATGTTACGATTCTCTCCACTGATTTTACTGACCCGTTTCTGAGTATCCCTAATCATGTTGCAAAATATTCGTATCGTGCTGGTCGAGACTTCTCACACCGGTAACATGGGCTCCGTTGCGCGCGCCATGAAAACCATGGGCTTAACCAACCTCTATCTGGTTAATCCGCTGGTTAAACCCGACTCACAGGCGATCTCTCTGGCCGCCGGTGCCAGTGACGTTATCGGCGACGCAAAAATCGTCGATTCACTGGATGAGGCAATCGCCGGATGCAGTCTGGTGGTCGGTACCAGCGCACGTTCACGTTCGCTGCCCTGGCCGATGCTGGATGCACGTGAATGCGGCGTAAAAAGTGTGGAAGAGGGCCAGCAGGCACCGGTCGCACTGGTGTTTGGTCGTGAACGCGTTGGCCTGACCAACGAAGAGTTGCAGAAGTGTCATTATCACGTCGCGATTCAGGCTAACCCGGAGTACAGCTCGCTGAACCTGGCGATGGCAGTACAGATTATCGCCTATGAAGTGCGCATGGCATGGTTACAGTCGCAGGAGCAGGCCAGCCCGTCGCCAAAGTTTGAAGGATCGCCTTATCCGCTGGTGGATGACCTTGAGCGCTTCTATCAGCACATGGAACAGATGATGCTGAACAGCGGCTTTATCCGTGAAGCTAATCCAGGCCAGGTGATGAGCAAACTGCGTCGTCTTTATACCCGTGCCCGTCCGGAACGCGATGAACTGAACATCCTGCGCGGTATGCTTTCGTCGTTTGAAAAGCGAAAAAACGAGAAAAAAGAAGCAGATAATAGTTGAGTAAATTACCAGGTTAAATACCTGACTAATTTACCAGGTTAAATAGTTGACCAATTTACTCGGGAATGTCAGACTTCATGGCATCTGTTGCTAATCCTCCGATAACCGGACGCTATTGAGGTCGTACGCTATGAGACTGACATCCAAAGGACGTTATGCCGTTACTGCAATGCTGGACGTTGCCCTTCACTCCCATGAAGGTCCGGTCCCGCTGGCTGATATTTCAGAACGTCAGGGCATCTCGCTCTCCTATCTGGAGCAGTTATTCTCCCGACTGCGTAAAAACGACCTGGTTTCCAGCGTTCGTGGCCCGGGTGGCGGTTATCTGTTGGGGAAAGCGTCAGACACCATCTCTGTCGGCGAAGTGATCACTGCGGTTGATGAGTCGGTTGATGCCACCAAATGCCAGGGCAAAGAAGGCTGCCAGGGCGGTGAGCGTTGTCTGACTCACGTGCTGTGGCGCGATCTGAGCGTGCGTATCAGTGACTTCCTGAACAATATTACGCTGGCTGAGCTGGTGAATAATCAGGAGATTCTGGATGTGGCCGATCGTCAGAATGCGATCGATAATCGTCGCTTCCAGAGCCCGCGTTCGCAGGAAATTAACGTCAACCAGCGCGCCTCGTAATCCCCGCTGTTGCGGCCCTTACTGCTAACGCGGTCAGGGCCGAATCTGCTATAAAGACGTATGATTTTCTATACGGAGCTGTAGCGCAATGAAATTACCGATTTACCTGGATTATGCCGCCACCACGCCGGCCGATCCGCGTGTAGCCAGCAAAATGATGCAGTTTCTGACGCTGGATGGCACGTTCGGTAATCCGGCTTCGCGATCGCACCGTTTTGGCTGGCAGTCTGAAGAAGCGGTCGATGTTGCCCGCAATCAGATCGCCGAACTGGTCAACGCCGATCCGCGCGAAATCGTCTTTACCTCTGGCGCCACCGAATCCGATAACCTCGCGATTAAAGGCGCAGCCCACGCCCATCAGGCGCGCGGCAAACATATCATCACCAGCCAGACGGAACATAAAGCGGTGCTCGACAGCTGTCAGCAGCTGGAGCGCGAGGGCTTTACCGTCACGTATCTGACGCCGGCAGCTAACGGCATTGTCTCGCCTGAACAGCTGCGTGCGGCGCTGCGCGATGACACCATTCTGGTTACACTCATGCACGTCAATAATGAAACCGGCGTGGTTCAGGATATCGCCGCCTTTGGTGAGCTCTGCCGCGAGCGTGAGATTCTGTTTCATGTGGATGCGACCCAGAGCGTGGGTAAGTTGCCCATCGACCTCAGCCAGTTACCGGTCGATTTGATGTCCTTTTCGGCCCACAAACTCTATGGCCCGAAAGGCATCGGTGCGCTCTATGTGCGGCGTAAACCTCGCGTGCAGATTGCCGCGCAAATCCACGGCGGCGGGCATGAACGGGGGATGCGCTCCGGCACCCTGCCGGTGCATCAGATTGTCGGTATGGGCGAGGCCTATCGTATCGCGGCAGAAGAGCGCGAAACTGAGATGGCGCGTCTGCAGGCGCTGCGCGATCGTCTCTGGCAGGGCATCAGCGGATTGCCGGATGTGACCCTCAATGGCGATCCGCATCAGCGTGCGCCGAACATTCTTAACATCAGTTTCGCTGACATTGAGGGTGAATCCCTGATCATGGCGCTGAAAGATCTGGCCCTCTCTTCCGGCTCGGCCTGTACCTCTGCCAGCCTGGAGCCTTCCTATGTTTTACGCGCGCTGGGCGTAAGTGAGGAGCTGGCGCACAGTTCGCTGCGCTTCTCGCTGGGACGCTTCACGACCGAAGAAGAGATCGACTACGCCATTGCCCTGGTGCAGAAGTCGGTGACCCGGCTGCGGGCCTTAATGAAATCCTGATACCCGGTCATAGTCCGGAAACTGCGCCAATATGGGCGCTTCGCTGGCAACGTCCGGCGGAATCTGTTATCAGGTCTCTGCGAAATACATTTAACATCTTATTAAAGCCGTCATAACAATCAGGCTGGATGAAACAGATAACGATTACGGAGCTTTTCGATGACCACACAACCCATGAACATTACGCTTAGCAGCCAGCCCGCCGATGCGCGCTGGGGCGAAAAAGCGATTCTGAGCAGCAACGACAGCGGCATGACGCTGCATCTGACCAGCACGGATGCGCTGAATACCATTCAGCGTGCAGCGCACAAAATCGACAGCCAGGGCATCCGCCACGTGGCGCTGACCGGCGAAGGCTGGCACCTGGAGCAGTGCTGGGCATTCTGGCAGGGCTTCCGTGGCCCGAAAGGCCAGCGTCAGGTTGAGTGGCCAGCGCTGGGCGAACATGAGCAGGCGGAGTTTGATCGCCGTCTGAAAATCATCGACTGGGTCCGCAACGTGATTAACCTGCCTGCAGAAGATCTGGGGCCGGAACAGCTGGCGCATACGGCCGTCGATCTGATCAGTGAAGTAGGCGGCAGCGCCGTCAGCTATCGCATTACCAAAGGCGACGATCTGCGCGTTCAGGGCTATATGGGCCTGCACACGGTGGGACGGGGTTCAAATCGCCCGCCGGTTTACCTGGCGCTCGACTACAACCCAATCGGCGATGAGAATGCACCGGTCTACGCCTGTCTGGTCGGTAAAGGCATTACCTTTGATACCGGCGGCTACAGTTTGAAGCAGAGCAGCTTCATGGACTCGATGAAGTCTGACATGGGCGGGGCGGCGACCGTTACTGGCGCACTGGCAATGGCGATTTCGCGTGGTCTGAACAAGCGCGTCAAACTCTACCTCTGCTGTGCCGATAACATGGTCAGCAGCAACGCCTTCAAGCTCGGCGACATCATTCGCTATCGCAACGGCAAATCGGTGGAAGTCATGAACACCGATGCGGAAGGTCGCCTTGTCCTGGCCGACGGTTTAATCGACGCCAGCGAGCAGAACCCGACGCTGATCATCGATGCTGCCACGCTGACTGGCGCGGCTAAAACGGCGCTGGGCAACGATTACCATGCGCTGTTTACCTTTGATGATGTGATGGCGCAGTCGCTGATGGGCAGCGCGGTAAGTGAGAACGAGCCTTTCTGGCGTCTGCCGCTGGCTGAATTCCACCGCAGCCATCTGCCGTCTAACTTCGCCGATCTCAATAACATCGCCAGCCCGTCTCATGCGGCAGGCGCCAGCAGTGCGGCAGCATTCCTGTCTCACTTCGTGAGCAACTATCAGCAGGGCTGGCTGCACATCGACTGTTCCGCCACCTATCGTAAAGGGGCGGTTGATCAATGGGCTGCGGGTGCAACAGGTCTTGGCGTGCGAACCATCGCTAATCTGTTACTGAAATAAGAAGGGCTCAGCGGTGGCGGATGCCGCCGCTGTTCAGAGGGAAACTATGAACCGTCTTGAAGAGGTGCTGAAGCTGGCAGCCACCGAGCCTGCCCATCGGCCCGAATTTTTTCAACTGCTGCTGGAGTCTGATGTCTTTGTTCCAGGCGAAAGCACCACGCAACAGCTTGATGCCAGCACGCCCGTTGATCTGCAGCACTGGGAAAAAGAGGATGGCAGCAGCATCATTCCTTTTTTCACCTCGGAAGAGGCGATGAGTGAAGCGGTGAGCGGTGAGCAGTCCTGGCTGCGTCTGCCGGTCCGGACGCTGTTTGAGATTACACGCGGCGAGACGCTGTTTCTCAATCCCAAACTGCCTTCCGGTAAAGAGTTCACTGCAGCCGAAATCACCCATCTGCTGGCTGAAGAGGGCAGTGCGCTAAGCCAGCAAACCGTGCTGGAAGGCGGACAGTCCCTGCTGTTGTCTGAAGTGGCCGAGCCGCCTGCGCAGATGATCGATTCGCTGACGCAGCTGTTCAGTAAGCATAAGCAGGTGCGTCGGGCGTTTATCGCCAGCATTCGTGAGCGGGCAGACGAAGCGCCCAATCTGCTGATTGGTATTGAAGCGGACAGCAACATTGAGGCGATTATTCAGGCGGCGGGCAGTGTGGCAACGGACACGCTGCCGGACGATGCACCGATTGATATCTGTGAAGTCACGCTGCAGGACCGTGGCATCAGCCACTTCTTTACCGCCCACATCACGCCATTTTATGAACGTCGCTGGGGCAGTTTCCTGCGTGACTTCAAGGGCAGTGAGCGGATTATCTGATTCACTTAAAAAAACAGGCGGCTCATAGGTCGCCTCAGACAGTTGATAATCCCGAATCAGAGTGAATCTGGCCGCAACGAATAAGCTTAACGCGCAGGGCACAGGGTCAGAAGAGGAAAGCGTCCCGCGCCATGGACGGCGCGGGCCGAGCGGCCAGGGATTGGCTTAAGCGACTTTCCGATCTGACCCTGTTTCCTGTGCAGCGTCGGTATTACAGCTGAACGAACCAGGCATTATCAAAAAAACAGGCGGCTTATCAGCCGCCTGTTTTTTATTTCGCAATCGGTAAGTCGTCGCGACTGCCCCATTCGCCCCAGGACCCGTCATACAGCGTGACATCCCGAGCGCCCAGCGCCGTCAGCGCCAGAATCAATACCACCGCCGTCACGCCAGAGCCACAGCTGGCGACCACCGGCTGGGTAATATCGACGCCTGCGTCAGCAAACAGCCTGCGCAGTTCCGCTTCCGGTTTCAGTTTTCCCTGCTCAACCAGCGTATTCCACGGCACGTTCAGGCTGTTGGGAATATGTCCGCGATGCAGGCCGGGACGCGGTTCGTCCACTTCAGCGTTAAAGCGATTAGCGGCACGCGCATCAACAATCTGTGTGCCGCCTTCATGGCTGATCAGCAGTACGTCCGTCAGGCGTTTAACCCGGCTTTCATCCGCGTGCGCTTCAAACTCACCTTCCGGCAGATTCACGTTGCCGGTTGCCAGCGCAAAACCCGCCTCTTTCCAGCCGTGCAAACCACCGGCCAGAATCGACACCTGCGCCACGCCAAAGGTCTTCAGCATCCACCAGGCGCGAGGTGCGGAAAAGAGGTTGCCCTCGTCATAGACCACCAGATGCTTATCACTGCTCACGCCCAGCTCGCGCATCGCGACGGCAAAAGTCTCGGCGCGCGGCAGCATATGCGGATAAGGGCTGGTGTGATCGGAGAGCGCTTCAATATCAAAGTAAGGCGCGTCGGGTAAATGACCCGCCAGATATTCAGCCTGGACATCGCGAACCGCTTCCATTCCGGGTGGCAGCATACGGGCATCCAGCACCTGAAGCCGCTCATCGTTGTAGTGTTCTTGTAACCAGTCGGCGGACACAAACAGTGGCGTCGTCATAACAACCTCATCTCAGCAATCTGTCATACCAGTGTCAGGGAATGTGCGCACCATCTCAAGAGAAGCGTTGATTAAATGCGAGCATTGATATGAAATTGCGCAGCGTAATCAAACGACACTCCCTGCGTCCCGGTGAAGGAACTACCATGAAGAAACGCACTACCCGGCTGCTGCTCAGCATGCTGATCGGTGGCTCGCTGCTGTCAGCGACCCTGTTACCTGTTCTGCCTCTCCAGGCGGCAGAGGCACCCGCAACCAAACATGTCAGCAAACCGCTGACGATTATCGACCTCTCAGAACTGCAGATCGACGGTGCCGCTGCCCTGGTTTTAACCTTCAGTCAGCCGCTGGATGACAAACAGGATATCGCGCAGAAAGTCAGGCTGACCGACGACAAACAGGGTCGGGTGGATGGCGGCTGGGAGCTTTCCGCTAACCGCAAAACGTTGCGCTTCCGTCATCCCGAGCCATCGCGCCACTTCACCGTTACGGTGGATGCGGGACTGCGTGCGGCCAGCGGTGAGACGCTCGCCACCGATTACAGTAAAAAAATCGCGTCCAGCGATATCCAGCCGATGGTGGGGTTCGCCAGTCGTGGCTCACTGCTGCCGCTGCGTATCACCCAGGGCCTGCCAGTGCTGGCGCTGAATGTTAACCAGGTCGATGTCGATTTTTTCCGCATTAAGAATGCTGGCCTGGCCCAGTTTCTCTCGCAGTGGAATTACGGCAATAACCTCTCCAGCTGGCAGTCACAGGATCTGCTGAAAAGCAGCCAGCTGGTCTACACCGGACGCTTTGAGCTTAATCCGGCGCGAAACACCCGTGAAAAACTGCAGCTGCCGATGAGTGACATTACCGCGCTTCAGCAGCCCGGCGTCTATCTGGCCGTCATGAAGCAGGCCGGGACTTATCACTACAGCCAGCCCGCCACGCTCTTCACTCTGAGCGATATTGGCCTGTCACTGCACCGCTTCCCGACTCAGTTCGAACTCTTCGCCCAGAGCCTGGCAAACGGCCAGCCGTTTTCCGGCGTCAGCGTCAGGTTGCTGGATGAGAAAGGGCAGGTGCTGCAGAGCGACACCAGTGACAGCACCGGTCATCTGCGCCTGAAAGCGGACGAAAAAGGCAAGCTCCTGCTGGCCGTGCAGGGTGAACAGACCTCGCTGATCGATCTGGCGCGTCCGGCGCTGGATCTCGCTGAGTTTCCGGTAGCCGGGCCGCAGGGCTATGACAAACAGCTGTTTGTCTTTGGCCCGCGCGATATCTACCGTCCCGGCGAAATCGTCATCGTCAATGCGCTGCTGCGCGATGCCGACGGACATCCGTTGCCCGCCCAGCCGATTAAAGCAGAACTGGTGCAGCCTGACGGCCAGGTGATGCGGACCTTTGTCTGGCAGCCAGAAGCGGGACTCTATCAGCAGCGACTGGCACTGCCCGCGTCCGCCATGACCGGCGACTGGATGCTGCGGCTCAATACCGGCGATAACCTTAAGCGTGAGTGGAAGTTTCACGTCGAGGATTTCCTGCCGGAGCGCATGGCGTTAACCCTGAAAAATGATCCTCAGCCGCAGCCTGCTGATGCCAGCGTTGCGTTCGGTATTGAAGGACGTTACCTCTATGGTGCGCCAGCTGCCGGGAACACCTTACAGGGGCAACTCTATCTGCGACCGGCTCGTGAAGCCGTGGCTGCACTGCCGGGCTACCAGTTTGGTGACATCACCGAAGAGGGATTAAAGCGCACGCTGGATGAAGTGGACCTCAAGCTCGATGCCAGCGGTAAAGCGCAGCTTACGGTAGAGAATCAGTGGGATCAGCTGCACTCCCCGCTTAACCTGATCCTGCAGGCCAGCCTGCTGGAAACCGGCGGTCGACCGGTCACACGTCGCGCTACCCAGGCTATCTGGCCCGCTGACGCCCTGCCGGGTATCCGGCCGCTGTTCGGTAATAAGGCGGTTTATGACTACCGCAGTGACCGCTATCACGATGAGCCTACCGTGCCGGAAGAGAGCCTGGCCGAATTCGACATTGTCTATGCCAACAGTCAGGGCAGGAAACTGGCGGCAGACAAGCTGGACGTGCGCCTGATCCGTGAGCGCCGTGATTACTACTGGAGCTTCTCTGACAGCGAAGGCTGGCAGTCGCAGTACGGCGACAAGGATCTGCAGGAAGATGAGCGTGCCATCTCAATCCCGGCTGACGGCAGCACTAAAGTCAGCTTCCCGGTTGAGTGGGGCCACTACCGGCTGGAAGTGCAGGCGGGCGAGAAGATCGTCAGCAGCGTGCGGTTCCAGGCCGGTTATGACTGGCAGGACAATACCAACGGCACGGGCGCATTGCGTCCGGATCAGGTCAGGCTGAAGCTGGATAAAGCGGCTTACCAGCCGGGCGACACCGTGCACCTGCAGGTCGAATCACCGGCTGCCGGTAAAGGCTACCTGATGGTGGAGTCGAGCAGCGGCACGCTCTGGTGGCAGCCGCTGACCGTGCCAAAGGGCGGCACAACGGTGGATGTGCCGGTGGCTGAGAGCTGGCGGCGTCACGATCTCTACTTCAGCGCTATTGTGGTGCGTGATGGCGATAAAGTCAGTGGTGCCACACCCAAACGCGCGGTAGGGCTGTTGCACCTGCCGATGGCGACCGAAGCACGTCGCTTAAACCTGACGCTTGCGGCACCCGATAAAATCCGTCCTGAGCAACGCCTGACGGTTAACGTTCACGCCAGTCGTGACGGCGGTCCGCTGCCAGAAAAAGTGAATGTGCTGCTGTCAGCCGTGGACAGTGGCGTACTGAGCGTAACGGATTTTAAAACGCCCGATCCGTGGCAGGCTTTCTTTGGCCGTAAACGCTACAACGTCGATCAGTACGATGTATTTGGTCAGCTGATCGAAGGCGGTGGCCGGCTGGCGGCGCTGCGTTTTGGTGGTGATGGCGAGGATGAATCGATGACGCGCGGCGGTAAAAAACCGGTGACGCACGTCAATATCGTCGCGCAGCAGTTACAGGCGGTGACGCTGGATAAAGCGGGCAACGGGTCGATTACGCTGCCGATCCCGGCCTTTAATGGTGAACTCCGGCTGATGACCCAGGCCTGGAGCGATGACAGCTTCGGTTCTGCAGAGCGCAAACTGGTGGTCGCGGCGCCGCTGATCAGCGAACTGGCTACCCCACGTTTCCTTGCCAGCGGCGATGCCGCATCACTGGCGCTGGATCTCACTAACCTGACCGATCTACCGCAAACCCTGAAGGTGGAACTGTCCAGCAGTGGCCTGGTGGATCTGGCCGGTGCTGCCAGCCAGAATGTGACGCTGGCTAAAGGTGCACGCACCACCTTACAGATTCCGGTTACGGCGAAAACCGGCTTTGGTGATGGCGAGATTACCGTACAGATTTCCGGTCTGAACCTGCCGGGTGAGCAGGTGAAGCCCGGCAGACAGCAGTGGAAAATTGGTGTCAGACCGCCTTATCCGGCGCAGACGCTGAACTTTGATGCCGTAATCAATCCCGATCAGCCCTGGGAGATCGCGGCGGCGGCGCTGACGGGGCTGGATGCACAAACCCTGAGCGGACAGCTGACGCTGAGCAATCGTCCGCCGCTGAATATCGCCAGCTATATCAGTGCGCTTTACGCCTATCCCTACGGCTGCCTGGAACAGACCAGCAGCGGACTCTGGCCTTCGCTTTATACCAGTCATGCTGAGCTGACCGCGATGGGCATTAAAACCAGCAGCGATGAAGCACGACGGGCCGCGGTCGACACCGGCATCGCTCGTCTGGCGGGCATGCAGCGCGCTAACGGCAGCTTCGGGCTGTGGGATAAACAGAGTGAAGAGGAGTTCTGGCTGACGCCTTACGTGACGGACTTCCTGCTGCGCGCCAGCGAGGCGGGCTATGCGCTGCCGGATAATGTGGTGGAGCGCGCTAACGCCCGGCTGCTGCGCTATCTGCAGGATCCCTCGCAGATCAGCGGCGGCGGTGATAACAATGCCGCGCTGCAGTTCAGCGTACAGGCTTACGCCGGGCTGGTGCTGGCGCGTCAGCAACATGCCCCGCTGGGTGCGCTGCGCGCCTTGTATCAGCAACGTGAGAAGTCCCGTTCCGGCCTGGCACTGATGCAGCTTGGCGTCGCGCTGAAGCTGATGGGTGACGGACAGCGTGCACAGCAGGCGATCATGCAGGGAGCTACGCTGACGCGTTCGGATAAAGAGTGGTATGGCGACTACGGCAGTACGGTACGTGATCAGGGGATGATGATTGCGTTGCTGGCGGAAAATAAGCTGCAGCCGGATGTGCAAAACAGTCTGCTGCTGTCGCTGTCCAAAGAGGTCAATGGCAAACGCTGGTTCTCGACTCAGGAAAATAACGCACTTTATCTGGCAGCTCACACTCTGCAACGTGTGCAGGGCGGCAGCTGGCAGGCGCTATTGTCGGGCAATCCAGAACCGCTGCAGGGCGATGCGCCACTGAATAAAGGGCTTTCTGCTGACCGCCTGTTGCAGGGCTTAGCCATCCGTAATCCGGGCAGTGCGCCGCTGTATGGTCGTCTGGATGTGACAGGCTATCCGCTGACCGCCCCGCAGCCGGAGAGCAATGTGCTCGGGATAAAACGTGAATACTTTACCCTGGATGGCAAAGCCGCCGATCTCAGCAATCTGCGCAGCGGGGAGTTGCTGGCGGTACGTCTGACCGTTTCGTCGAAACGCAGCATCAGCGATGCGCTGGTGGTGGATCTGCTGCCTGCCGGTCTGGAGCTGGAAAACCAGAATCTGGCCGACAGCAGCGCCAGCCTCGGTGACAGTGCGGATGCGCTGAAAGAGAGCATGGGCGATATGCAGCAGGCTGACATTAAGCACATTGAGTTCCGCGACGATCGCTTTGTCGCGGCACTGGCCGTGGATACTTATCGTCCCGCAACGCTGGTCTATCTGGCGCGGGCGGTTACGCCGGGTCGCTTCCTGGTGCCGCCTCCCCAGGTCGAGTCGATGTATGTGCCGGAGTGGCGCGCTACCGGCAGTACGCCGCCGCAGCTGCATATCCAGTAAGTGACGCGACGCGTGTTAAAACCTCGCAACCTTAAAAAGTGGTGGCTCGCGCTGCCGCTTTTTTTTCTGGCTTTATGGCTGGTGACGTGGGGACTGGATCGGTTGTTCCCGCTGCCGCTTAAACAGGTGCAGCCTGCGCGGGTCATTGTCGCCAGCGACGGTACGCCGCTGTGGCGCTTCGCTGACAGCAAGGGCATCTGGCGCTATCCGGTCACTCCAGAGGAGGTGGCACCGGCCTATCTGCAGGCGCTGCTCACCTACGAAGATCGCTGGTTCTGGTATCACCCCGGCATCAATCCCCTGGCGCTGGTGCGCGCGGCCTGGCAGGATCTGCGTCATCAGAGTGTGATTTCCGGCGGCAGCACCCTGACCATGCAGGTGGCACGCCTTGTCGACCCGCAACCCCGCACGTTGCGGGGCAAGATGATTCAGGCGTGGCGTGCGCTACAGCTGGAGTGGCATCTTTCCAAACGAGACATCCTGACGCTCTATCTTAATCGTGCGCCCTTTGGCGGTACGCTGGAAGGGGTGGGCGCGGCAAGCTGGAGCTGGCTGGGCAAAGCCCCGTCACAGCTGACGCCGGGTGAGGCGGCGCTGCTTGCCGTGTTGCCGCAGGCACCCAGCCGTCTGCGGCCCGATCGCTGGCCGGAGCGGGCGGAAGCCGCTCGCAATAAAGTGCTGGATCGGCTGGCGGAATACCGCATCTGGTCCGCGGAACAGGTGGCGGAAATCCGTCAGGAGCCGGTGTGGCTGCCGCCGCGACAGATGCCGCAGATGGCACCGCTGCTGGCCCGGCGGCTGCTGTCGATCAGCCGCAGCGATAAGATTGTTTCCACGCTCGATCCTTCACTGCAGCGCGAACTGGAAAGCCTGGCGCTGAACGTTAAAAACCAGCTGCCGCCGCGCACCTCGCTGGCGATGCTGGTGGTGGATCACACCACCATGGCCGTTCGCGGCTATGTCGGATCGGCCGACTTTACCGATGACAGCCGTTTTGGTCATGTGGATATGATCGCCAGCGTGCGCTCGCCAGGTTCGGTGTTAAAACCCTTTATCTACGGCATGGCGCTGGACGAGGGACTGATTCATGCCGAATCGCTGCTGCAGGATGTGCCGCGTCGCTTTGGTGATTACCGGCCCGGCAACTTTGACACCGGCTTTCACGGACCTGTCAGCGCCAGCGATGCGCTGGTGCGCTCCCTGAATCTGCCGGCCGTTCAGCTGCTGGAGGCGCTGGGGCCGAAAAACGTCGCGGCGCGTCTGCGCAATGTGGGTCTGAATTTACGTTTTCCGCCTGGTGCTGAACCCAATCTTTCATTGATTCTTGGCGGCACCGGGGCGCGCATGGATGAAATTGTCGCGGCCTACAGCGCCTTTGCCCGCCACGGCAATGCCGCTCAGCTACGCTGGACGCCCGATCAACCGTTGCAGCAGCGACCGCTGCTATCAAAGGAATCAGCGTGGATCATCCGGCGTATCCTGGCGGGGGAAGCGCAGCCCGCAGGCAACGGCAGCGTACCCGATGTGGTGCCGCTGGCTTGGAAGACCGGTACCAGTTACGGCTATCGTGACGCCTGGTCGGTGGGTATCAATCCCCGCTATCTGATTGGCGTCTGGGTCGGACGACCTGATGCGACGCCGGTTGCCGGCCAGTTTGGTTTTGCCTCAGCCGTGCCGATCATGAATCAGATTAACAGCGTGCTGATGAGCCGTCTCGGCAGGCGTGACGTGCAAGGCGATCCGCGTCCGGCCTCGGTCACGGTCGCGACCATCTGCTGGCCTGGTGGTCAGCCGCTGCCCGCCGGAGATGAAAACTGTCGTCAGCGGCGGCAAAGCTGGGTTGCTTCGGATACGCTGCCGCCAACGCTGCTGGCACCCGGCCAGGAGAGCCTCAGCGGATTACGCCTGAGTTACTGGCAGAATGCGCAGGGGCTGCGCGTTGCTGCCGACTGTCCCGGCGCCACCCGTCACGAAAGGCTGGTCTGGCCGCTGCCGCTGGAAGCCTGGCTGCCGCCTCAGGAGCGGCGGGCGCAGCGTCTGCCATCTGTTAATACGCACTGTCCACCGCTACAGCAGGGCAGCAGTGCACCGCTGATCATTACCGGCGTCATTGAGGGGCAAATCGTTAAGCCGCTGCCGGGCAACAGTGCGCTGGCGATCCCGGTCGCGGTGCAGGGCGGGCAGGGTACGCAGCGCTGGTGGTTCCTGAATGGTCAGCCTCTCATAACGCAAAATGCCGCAGAGATGTTGCTGCATCTCGATCATCCGGGCGAGTATCAGCTGGTGGTGATGGATGAAGAGGGTCAGCTTGTCTCGGTCACTTTTAGTCGGGGCTGACGCTTTTCTGCGCTAAATCATAACCGTTGCGCTTCTGCTTCGACTCAGATCAAGAATTTTCAACAAATCAGGGATCTCTGGTAGGCAATGCCGGACTCAGCCCCTATAATCGGCGCCGTTTCTTAACCGGGGCGGACGCTACCGGTTTCTTCAGAACGTCAAGACAGAGGTCATCATGGCAATCGAACGTACTTTTTCTATCATCAAGCCAAACGCCGTCGCTAAAAATGTGATTGGTGCTATCTACAACCGTTTTGAAAGCGCAGGCTTCAAAATCGTTGGCGCAAAAATGCTGCAGCTGAGCAAAGAGCAGGCTGAAGGCTTTTACGCTGAGCACCAGGGCAAGCCATTCTTCGATGGTCTGGTTGAATTCATGACCTCTGGCCCGGTTGTTGTTTCCGTGCTGGAAGGTGAAAATGCCGTTCAGCGTCACCGTGACCTGATGGGTGCCACTAACCCGGCAAACGCACTGGCTGGCACACTGCGTGCTGACTACGCTGACAGCTTCACCGAAAACGCGACCCACGGTTCAGATTCTGCTGAATCCGCTGCCCGCGAAATCGCTTATTTCTTCGGCGAAAACGAAATCTGCCCACGTACCCGTTAATCGCCTGGCGATAAACGTTACAGCGGCTTTACAAAAATCTGCGTAGGGGAGGTCACTCCCGCCTGTTATCAGGCCGCAGATGTTGTACAATATTGCGCCTTCATTGACATCGCTTAATGAAGGCGCAATTTTTTCACCTATCCCTGAACAGCGCCATAACGTGTAACAACGAGGCCAGAGAATATTATGTCCGAACAGATTGTGACGTCCGCGTCCACATCCCCTATTGTCGTCTCCCCCAAAAGCCAGAAAATCAACCTGCTGGATCTCAACCGTCAGCAGATGCGCGAATTCTTCCTGTCGCTGGGTGAAAAGCCGTTCCGCGCCGATCAGGTCATGAAGTGGATTTATCACTACTGCTGTGATGACTTCGAGCAGATGACCGACATCAACAAAAAGCTGCGTAACCGGCTGATGGAGCTGACGGAGATCCGCGCGCCAGAAGTGGCGGAAGAGATGCGCTCTACCGACGGCACCATTAAATGGGCCATTCGTGTCGGTGACCAGCTGGTGGAAACGGTCTATATCCCGGAAGGCGACCGCGCTACGCTCTGTGTTTCGTCACAGGTGGGGTGTGCGCTGGAGTGTAAATTCTGTTCGACCGCACAGCAGGGCTTTAACCGTAACCTGCGGGTGTCAGAAATTATTGGTCAGGTGTGGCGTGCGGCGAAAATTGTCGGCGCAGCGAAAATCACCGGCCAGCGTCCTATCACCAACGTGGTGATGATGGGCATGGGTGAGCCGCTGCTCAACCTCAATAACGTGGTCCCGGCGATGGAAATCATGCTGGATGACTTCGGTTTTGGTCTTTCGAAGCGTCGCGTGACCCTCTCTACTTCAGGTGTCGTTCCTGCGCTGGATAAACTGGGCGATATGATTGACGTCGCGCTGGCCATTTCCCTGCATGCGCCGAATGATAAGCTGCGCGATGACATCGTGCCAATCAACAAAAAGTACAATATCGAAACCTTCCTGGCGGCGGTGAAACGCTACATTGGTAAATCCAACGCCAATCAGGGACGTGTGACCATTGAGTACGTGTTGCTGGATCATGTCAACGACAGCACCGACGATGCGCATGAGCTTGCCGCATTACTGAAAGAAACACCGTGTAAAATCAACCTGATTCCGTGGAACCCCTTCCCGGGCGCGCCGTATGGTCGTAGCTCAAACAGCCGCATCGATCGTTTCTCCAAGGTGCTGATGGATTATGGTTTTACCACCATCGTGCGTAAAACCCGTGGCGACGATATTGATGCCGCCTGTGGTCAGTTAGCCGGAGAAGTGATTGACCGTACCAAGCGAACGCTGCGTAAAAAAATGGCGGGTGAAGCCATATCTGTGAAGGCTCTCTAGAAGAGTGACAGAGTGCGTTTCCTGAAGTGATGACGCGTGGCAGGCTGCAGCCTGTCAACGTCAACCGGATGGAAACGATTATGCGTAACGGATTACCTGCAATTTTACTGGCGCTGTTTGTTGTAAGCGGGTGTGTCAGCCAGCCGTATGAACCCGGCGCTGAAGAGGTGCGTCTGCAGTTAGGGATGCACTATCTGGCCGGTGGAGACTATGCCGCAGCTGAGCGAAACTTTCTGCGTGCACAGGCCGCCGCGCCCGAAGACTACCGGGTCACGCTTGCACTGGCACGGCTGGCGCAGCAGCAGGGTAATCAGACAGCGGCGCAGGCACGGTTTATACTGGCACAGCAGCAGGCCCCGGATAATGGTTTTGTTGCTAACAATTACGGTGCGTTTCTCTGCGCTTTAAGGCAGTATGACGAAGCGCATCAACAGTTTAGTCGGGCAGGCGCTGCACCTCAGTTTGATGCACGCAATGACGCGCGTGAACTGGCAGGGTTTTGTTATCTGCAGGCGGGCGATGTTGCCGCTGCCCGCAGGACGTTACGCCAGGCCCTTGAGGCCGACAGACGCAAAGCGGATTCGCTGCTGTCGGAAGCTGAAAAGCTGATGGCAGATAACCAGCTGGCTAAGGTGCAGGTTTTGCTCGACGTTTACCAGCAACAGTTGCCCGAAACGGCACGAAGTCTGGCGTTACACTTACGTTTCGCCGCGCTACAGGGAAATGCCGCTGACGTTTCACGTTATGGCGACCAGTTAGCGCGACGTTTTCCGCAATCGATACAGTACCAGCGTTATTTAGCTAATGAATACTGAAGCCACTCAAGAAAACTCTGCATTACATTCAACAGGTGAACGCCTGCGTCTGGCCCGTGAGCAGATGGGGCTGACGCAGCAGAACGTCGCTGAGCGCCTGTGCCTGAAACTCTCTACCGTGCGTGATATTGAGGAAGACAAATCGCCTGCCGATTTAGCCTCTACGTTCCTGCGCGGCTATATTCGCTCTTACGCGCGTCTGGTGCACATTCCTGAGGAGGAACTGCTGCCAATGATGGCGAAACAGACACCGGTTCGGGCTGCAAAAATCGAACCGATGCAAAGTTTCTCACTGGGTAAGCGCCGCAAAAAACGCGACGGCTGGCTGATGATTTTCACCTGGCTGGTGGTGTTTGTGGTAGTGGGGCTGACCGGCGCCTGGTGGTGGCAGAACCATAAGGCGTCGCAGGATGACCTGGTGCCGATGACCGATCAGAACAGCAGTAGCGGCGACAATGGCCAGTCGATTCCGCTGGGTGAATCCAGCGGTGACAGCACGGCCCCAGCAGCACCTGACGAAAGTAATACCACTACCAGTAACAGCGTGGCCAGCACGCCAGCGAGTGCGGCTCCGGCCGCCAGCGCCAGCAATAGCGCGACTGCCGCACAGCAGGACACCAACAGCAATGCGGTGGTGTCGCCGAGTCAGGCACCTGTGGAAAATACGGCGGCTGCCCCTGCAGCCACCCAGTCCGGTACCAGCACGGCACCTCAGATGCCAGTAGGCGCAGCCGCAGTCAGTGAACCGGCTGCTGACCCTAACGCAGTGGTCATGACCTTTAACGCCGACTGCTGGCTGGAAGTGAGCGATGCGACTGGCAAAAAACTGTTCAGCGGTATTCAGCGCAGTGGTGGTAAACTCAGCCTCGCAGGAACGCCTCCGTATCGTCTGAAAATTGGCGCGCCTTCCGCGGTTCAGGTGCAATATCAGAATCAGCCCGTTGATTTAAGCCGTTTTATCCGTAATAACCAGGTTGCTCGCCTGACGTTGGGTGCGCAATAACAGCGTATCGCGTACCGGGCAATTGTGGAGAAGAAATATGCATAACGAAGCACCCATTATCCGCCGTAAATCCAAACGCATTTACGTCGGCAAGGTGCCGGTCGGTGACGGCGCGCCAATCGCCGTACAGTCGATGACCAACACCCGCACCACTGACGTGGAAGCGACGGTAAATCAGATCAAAGCCCTTGAGCGCGTCGGTGTCGACATCGTGCGTATCTCGGTGCCTACCATGGATGCCGCAGAAGCATTCAGACTGATCAAACAGCAGGTAAACGTCCCGCTGGTTGCAGATATTCATTTTGACTACCGCATCGCCCTGAAAGTCGCCGAATATGGCGTCGACTGCCTGCGCATCAATCCTGGTAATATCGGGAACAATGAGCGCATCCGTATGGTGGTCGACTGCGCACGCGACAATAATATTCCGATTCGAATTGGCGTGAACGCCGGTTCGCTTGAAAAAGATCTGCAGGAAAAGTATGGCGAGCCGACGCCACAGGCGTTGCTGGAATCCGCTATGCGGCATGTCGATCATCTCGACCGCCTTAATTTCGATCAATTCAAAGTCAGCGTAAAAGCGTCTGACGTCTTCCTCGCGGTTGAATCTTATCGTCTGCTGGCGAAACAGATCGAACAGCCCCTTCATCTCGGCATCACCGAAGCGGGTGGCGCGCGTGCGGGCGCGGTAAAATCAGCGATTGGCCTGGGGCTGCTGCTGTCAGAAGGTATCGGCGATACGCTGCGCATCTCGCTGGCGGCCGATCCGGTTGAAGAAGTGAAAGTCGGTTTTGATATCCTGAAGTCACTACGCATTCGCTCTCGTGGTATCAACTTCATCGCCTGTCCGACCTGCTCACGTCAGGAGTTTGACGTTATCGGCACGGTCAACGCGCTGGAGCAGCGTCTGGAAGATCTCATCACGCCGATGGATGTGTCGATTATCGGCTGTGTAGTCAACGGACCCGGCGAAGCGACCCTCTCTACGCTGGGCGTTACCGGCGGCAGCAAGAAGAGTGGTTTCTACGAAGATGGTGTGCGTCAGCGCGATCGTCTCGACAACAATGACATGATCGATCAGCTGGAAGCGCGCATTCGTGCCAAAGCGTCGATGCTGGATGCCAGCCGCCGTATTGATGTGCAGCATCTGGAAAAATAATGGCGTGCGCGGCCTGTGTACGTGACTTTTTTGACTGAACCTGTGCGGTTTCATCCTCATAAGGTATGATGCCGGACAGGTTTTTTTGCATTAAGAGATTTTAACGTGGCGAAGAATATTCAGGCAATTCGCGGGATGAACGACTACCTGCCTGCGGATACTGCCCTCTGGCAACGGATTGAAGGCGTTCTCAAGCAGACGCTGGCGAGCTACGGTTACAGCGAAATTCGCTTACCGCTGGTAGAGCAAACCCCACTGTTTAAACGCGCTATCGGTGAAGTCACCGATGTGGTTGAAAAAGAGATGTATACCTTCGATGACCGCAACGGTGAAAGCCTGACGCTGCGTCCGGAAGGCACGGCAGGCTGCGTGCGCGCCGGTATCGAACACGGTTTACTCTACAACCAGGAACAGCGCCTGTGGTATATGGGACCGATGTTCCGCTACGAACGTCCGCAGAAAGGTCGCTATCGTCAGTTCTATCAGATTGGCGTGGAAGTGTTTGGTCTGCAGGGTCCGGACATCGATGCTGAACTGATCATGCTGAATGCCCGCTGGTGGAAAGCCCTGGGTATCTCTGAACACGTTCGTCTGGAACTCAACTCTATTGGTTCGCTGGAAGCCCGTGCTCACTATCGTGACGCGCTGGTCGCCTTTCTTGAACAGCACAAAGAGGTGCTGGACGAGGATTGCAAACGCCGCATGTACAGCAACCCGATGCGCGTTCTCGACAGCAAAAATCCCGATGTTCAGCAGCTGCTGAATGATGCGCCACAGCTTGGCGACTATCTGGATGACGAATCTCGCGAGCATTTCAGCGGCCTGTGTGCCCTGCTGGATGACGCTGGCATCAGCTACACCGTCAATCAGCGTCTGGTACGCGGCCTGGATTACTACAACCGCACTGTGATTGAGTGGGTTACCGATAGCCTAGGTTCACAGGGCACGGTGTGTGGCGGCGGTCGCTACGATGGCCTGGTTGAGCAGCTCGGTGGTCGTGCAACGCCTGCCGTAGGTTTCGCCATGGGCATGGAGCGTCTGGTGCTGCTGGTTCAGGCGGTTAATCCTGAATTTGAACCGACGAGCAATGTGGATGTCTATGTTATCGCTTCAGGTCAGGGCGTGCAGTCTGCTGCGATGCAGCTGGCTGAGAAATTGCGTGATGAAGCGCCGGAACTGAGGCTGATGACTAACTTTGGCGGCGGCAACTTCAAGAAGCAATTTGCCCGTGCTGACAAGTGGGGCGCACGCGTTGCCCTGGTGTTAGGCGAAGACGAAGTTAAAGCCGGTCAGGTCGTGATTAAAGATCTGCGCCGTGGCGAGCAGCAAACGCTGGATCAGGCAGAGGCTGCTGCTGTATTGCGCACGCTGTTACAGTCAGCGTGACACAGCACCAACCATAGAAAGGAGAGGGATTGCGTGGAAGTGTATAGCAATGAGAACGAGCAGACCGACGCGCTGCGCAACTTTTTTGCCAGTAATGGCAAAGCGTTAGCCATTGGCGTAGTCATCGGCATTGCTGCGCTGGGTGGCTGGCGTTACTGGAGCAGTCATCAGGATGATACGGCGAAATCCGTGTCCGCGCAGTATCAGCAGCTCACCAGCGCCATGCAGGCAGGTAAACCGGAAACGCTGGAAGCGGTCAGCCGTTTTGCCAGTGAAAACAGCAATACCTACGGTGCGCTGGCTGCGATGGATCTGGCGAAGCAGTATGTTGACGCCGGTCAGCTTGATAAGGCCGCGACGCTGCTGCAAAACGGACTGAAAGACACCAAAGATGCCAATCTGCAGGCGGTGATTAACCTGCGTCTGGCACGCATTCAACTGCAACAGAATCAAGCGGATGCGGCGCTTAAAACCCTTGACGGTGTGAAGGGTGATGGCTGGACAGCCATTGTGGCCGATATTCGCGGCGAAGCGCTGCTGACCAAAGGTGACAGGCAGGGCGCGCGCGATGCCTGGAGTAAAGGAGTCGAATCTGACGCCTCTCCGGCATTGAAGCAAATGATGCAGATGAAGATGAATAACTTAAGCTAAGCCAGTCAAGAGAGCGCACATGGAATTACGTAAATACCTGCTGCCAGGACTGATTTCAGTCACTTTGCTCAGCGGTTGTTCGCTGTTTAGCGGCGAAGAAGATGTAGTAAAAATGGCCCCGTTGCCAAAGGTAGAAAATCAGTTCACGCCACAGAAAGTGTGGAACACCTCGGTAGGCGATGGTGTCGGTGACTTCTACTCAAATCTGCATCCGGCCTGGCAGGATAACACCGTTTTTGCAGCCGATCGTTTTGGTATTGTCAAAGCGCTGGATGCCGCAGACGGTAAAGAAAAATGGAAAGTCGATCTCTCTGAGAAAACCGGTTTCTTCTCGAAAAACCGCTCAGCGCTGTTATCAGGTGGCCTGACCGCTGATGGCGATCGGGTTTATGTCGGCAGCGAGCGCGGCAAAGTTTATGCCCTGAACAGCAGCGATGGCAGCCTGGCCTGGCAGACCAGCGTCGCAGGTGAAGCGCTGTCTCGTCCTGTTGTCAGCGATGGTCTGGTACTGGTGCATACCAGTAACGGCATGCTGCAGGGACTGGATCAGAGCAGCGGTGCGGTGAAGTGGAGCGTCAACCTGGATATGCCAGCGTTGTCTCTGCGCGGTGAATCTGCACCTGCTGTCGCATTTGGCGGCGCAATTGTCGGTGGCGACAACGGTCGCGTCAGTGCCGTGGTGATGAACCAGGGACAGCTGATCTGGCAGCAGCGTATTTCTCAGGTCAGCGGTGCCACTGAGATCGACCGTCTTAATGACGTCGATACCACGCCGGTTATCGTTAATGGCGTAGTGTATGCACTCGCTTACAACGGTAACCTGTCGGCGCTGGATCTGCGTTCCGGCCAGATTTTGTGGAAACGCGAAATTGGCGGTGTGAAAGATCTGATTGTCGATGCCGGTCGTATCTATCTGGTCGATCAGGATGACCGTATGATTGCGCTGAACGCTGACGGCGGTGTTGCCATCTGGCGTCAGAGCGATCTGCTGCATCGCAACCTGACGTCACCGGTGCTCTACAACGGCTACCTGGTGGTCGGCGACAGTGAAGGTTATCTGCACTGGCTGAACACCACCGATGGTCGTTTTGTCGCACAGCAGAAACTGGATAGCTCAGGCTTCCAGACTGAGCCGGTGGTTGCCAGCGATAAGCTGCTGATCCAGTCGAAAGACGGCGAGGTTTATGCGATTACCCGTTAACGGGTAAACGTCTGGCAGGTGAAATCCTCCGTTCCGACGGCTCCTGATTTAATCAGGGGCCGTTTCGTTTTTAGTCAGGCATGGTATTCTTTGCGCCTTAAGCCTGAACTTAGCGGCCAGAGCCGTTATAATCACGCCATTCGGGCGATTCATTATTTATTGAGGCATTTTGTTATGGTACCTGTGGTCGCGCTGGTTGGGCGTCCCAATGTGGGAAAATCTACGCTATTTAACCGATTAACCCGCACACGTGATGCGCTGGTAGCGGATTTTCCTGGACTGACTCGCGATCGCAAATATGGTCGCGCCGAAGTGGAAGGGCGCGAATTTATTGTTATTGATACCGGTGGTATCGACGGCACCGAAGAGGGTGTTGAAACGCGTATGGCCGAGCAGTCACTGCTGGCGATTGAAGAAGCCGATGTTGTGCTGTTTATGGTCGATGCACGTGCGGGCATGATGGCCGCCGATCAGCAGATCGCTAAGCATCTCCGCTCGCGTCAGAAAGCCACTTTCCTGGTGGCGAACAAAACTGACGGACTCGATCCGGATCAGGCGGTTGTCGACTTCTATTCACTGGGCCTGGGCGAGATTCATGCCATTGCAGCCTCGCATGGTCGTGGTGTGAGCAGCCTGATAGAAGAGGCACTGCTGCCGTGGATGGAAAAAGTTGAGGCGGTTGAGCTCACTGAAGAAGAAGAGAACCAGGCTTACTGGGCTGCGCTTGAAGCTGACGAAATTGCTGAGCAGGAAGCCGCAGAGGAAGAAGAAAACTTCGACCCGACTGGCTTGCCAATCAAACTGGCGATCGTTGGCCGTCCTAACGTAGGTAAGTCAACGCTTACTAACCGCATTCTGGGCGAAGATCGTGTGGTGGTCTACGATATGCCGGGCACCACCCGCGACAGTATCTATATTCCGATGGAGCGTGATGGACGTGAATACGTTCTGATCGACACCGCAGGCGTGCGTAAGCGTGCCAAAATCTCGGATACCGTAGAGAAATTTTCGGTAATCAAGACGCTGCAGGCAATTGAAGATGCCAACGTCGTGATGCTGGTGATTGATGCCCATGCCGGTATTTCCGATCAGGATCTCTCTCTGCTGGGCTTCATTCTTAACAGTGGTCGCTCGCTGGTGATTGTGGTCAACAAATGGGATGGCCTGTCGCAGGAAGTGCGTGATGAAGTGAAAGAGACGCTGGATTTCCGTCTGGGCTTTATCGATTTCGCCCGCATCCACTTTATCTCTGCGCTGCACGGCAGCGGCGTAGGTAATCTGTTTGAGTCGATAACGGAAGCCTATGACTGCTCGACCCGACGCGTTAACACCTCGCTGCTGACCCGCATCATGAACATGGCGGCAGACGATCACCAGCCGCCGCTGGTACGCGGTCGTCGCGTTAAGCTTAAATATGCGCATGCTGGTGGCTATAACCCGCCTATCGTGGTGATTCATGGTAACCAGGTTAAGGATCTGCCTGATTCTTATAAACGCTACCTGATGAACTATTTCCGTAAATCACTTAACGTGATGGGAACGCCAATTCGCATTCAGTTCAAAGAGGGTGATAACCCTTATGAAGGCAAACGTAACCTGCTGACGCCAACGCAGCAGCGTAAACGTAAGCGTCTGATGGCGCATATGAAAAAGAATAAGCGTTAATAAAATGAGGGCCATCTGGCCCTCTTTTTTTTGCGCTGAATAACGCAGGAGGAAAACGTATTGAGTGTACTTTGTGAAAAATGCCAGCAACCGCTGTCGCTCAGCGACGGTGAATTTATCTGCACAGCCTGCGGAGCACATTACCCGGCGCATTCCTGCTGTCCTGAGTGTCATCAGCCACTTGAGGTGCTGAAAGCCTGCGGCGCAGTGGACTATTTTTGCCGCAACGGACATGGTCTGATCTCCCGCAAGCGCGTACTTTTCCAGCCACCCGGTCACTGACCTCGCTTTCAGCTACGCTTAAAATGTCAGATAACGCAGAGTGACCCCTGGCCCTTTTTGTAGCAAAAATGCTATTACGCCGTAACAAACGCGTTGTACATGTTCACTCTGTAATGTACCAGGTGGTACAATCCTGCCGCGTCGTGGGAGGGGTCAGCCACATCCGTGCTCTTCCGGCCCACAGATTCTCACGGACGCGGGTCTGTTTATATTCGATTTGAAACAGAGCAATGCTCTGCGCGGACGTGCATACGCGCCAGAGACCGGACGGCATCTGTCCGGATGCTCTGTTTATTCAGGAGAGTAAGTGTTATGGCTGAAACATCCTCCCGCTCCGGAAAGGGGCTGGGAATCGCATCCGTGCTGCTCGGATTGGTGCTGCTTGCCACCGGTCTGTTTTTTGCCATTGGCGGCGGTAAACTGGTAGCCCTTGGCGGCAGCGGGTACTTCTTAATTGCGGGTATCGTCACTGTACTCTCCGCAATTCAATTCTTCCGTCGCAAATCATCGGCAGTGGTTCTGTTCCTGCTGGTCTTTGTCGGCACCCTGATCTGGTCGCTGTTCGATGCGGGTCTGGAGTTCTGGCCACTGGTTTCACGCCTGATGGTGCCAGCCGGACTGATGCTGCTGGCCTTCCTGATCTGGCCTTCACTGCGTAAGCACGAAGGTAAGCACTCACTGGCAAAACCTTCATACGCCTTCTCTGCGCTGCTGGCGGCAGGCATGGTGGTGACGCTGGTACAGATGTTCCAGCCACATCCTACCGTTGCCGGCACCGGCGAAGAGCTGCCACTGATCCCTGTTGATAAAGCGAAACAGCAGAAAGACTGGGATAACTACGGTAATACCCCGCAGGGCAGCCGCTTTGTGGCGCTGGACCAAATCACCCGTGACAACGTGAAAGATCTGCAGGTCGCCTGGACCTTCCACACCGGTGATACGCCTGTCAGCCCGACCGGTAACGGTGCCGAAGATCAGCAGACGCCGTTGCAGATTGGCAACACACTTTACCTCTGTACGCCGCACAACAACGTCATCGCGGTTGAAGCCAATACGGGTAAGCAGATCTGGAAACGTGAAATCAATGCCAAAGCAGAAGTCTGGCCGCGCTGCCGTGGTCTGGCTTACTTTGACGCAACCAAACCGCTGCAACAGCCGGATAAGCCGGGCTCTTCACCTGTACCTGCCGCTGTGCTGCCAGCCGGTGACAGCTGCCAGCGTCGCATTCTGATGAACACCATCGACGCGCGTCTGATTGCGATCAACGCCGACAACGGTGAGTTCTGTGAAAACTTCGGCGATCACGGCATCGTTGATCTTAAAGCGGGACTGGGCCAGGCACCGGATCCACAGTATCAGCTGACGTCAGCGCCAACGCTGGCGGGCACCACCGTCGTGGTGGGTGGTCGTGTCGCAGATAACGTGCAGACCGATATGCCAGGTGGTGTGCTGCGTGGCTTTGACGTTATCACCGGTAAAATGCGCTGGGCGTTTGACCCAGGCAACGTTGACCCGAATGCGATTCTGATGCCGGGTAAAGATTATACCCGCAGTACGCCGAACTCATGGGCGCCGATGTCGTACGACCCGGCAATGAACACGGTGTTCATCCCGATGGGTAGTTCGTCGGTTGACCTCTGGGGTGCGAACCGTACCGAACTGGATCACAAATACGGTGCTTCAGTGCTGGCGCTGGATGCTACCACTGGTAAAGAGAAGTGGGTTTATCAGACCGTACATAACGATTTGTGGGACTTCGACCTGCCGATGCAGCCAAGCCTGATCGACTTCCCGCAGAAAGATGGCAGCACCACGCCAGCGGTGGTGATTGGTGGTAAAACCGGCATGATCTTCGTGCTTGACCGTATGACCGGCAAGCCGCTGACCAAAGTCGAAGAACTGCCGATGCCGCAGGGTCATATCCCGAACGAGCAGTACACGAAAACACAGCCACACTCGACCGGTATGCCGCAGATTGGCAACCAGACGCTGAAAGAGTCTGACATGTGGGGTGCAACGCCGTTCGATCAGCTGGCCTGCCGTGTTGCCTTCAAATCGATGCGCTACGACGGCCTGTTCACCGTGCCGGACACCGATAAGTCGCTGAGCTTCCCGGGTTCGCTGGGCGGGATGAACTGGGGCAGCATGTCGATCGATCCGAACAACCATCTGCTGTTCGTCAATGACATGCGTCTGGGCCTGTGGGTTCAGATGATCCCGGCGGATACCAGCAACATTGCCCGTGGCAGCAACGGCGGCGAAGCAATCAACACCGGTATGGGTGCTGTTCCGCTGAAAGGCACGCCATATGCTGTGAATAAAAATCGCTTTATGTCACCGCTGGGCATTCCTTGTCAGAAGCCGCCATTTGGTACGCTGTCGGCGATTGACCTGAAAACCCAGAAAATCGTCTGGCAGGTGCCGGTCGGCACCGTGCAGGATACCGGTCCGTTTGGCATTAAAATGCGTGTGAAAATGCCGGTTGGCATGCCAACGCTGGGCGGTACGCTGGCAACACAGGGTGGCCTGGTGTTCATCGCCGGTACGCAGGATTACTATCTGCGCGCCTTTGACTCTTCAACCGGTAAAGAGGTGTGGAAAGCACGCCTGCCGGTCGGCAGTCAGGGTGGCCCGATGAGCTACGTTTCACCAAAAGATGGTAAGCAGTATATCCTGATCTCGGCAGGTGGCGCACGTCAGTCACCGGACCGCGGTGATTACGTGATTGCTTACGCGCTGCCAGACAGCAAGTAACCATGCATAAGGAAAAGGGCCGACATTGTCGGCCCTTTTTTTGAAAAAGTCTTACCCCATTTGCTGTAAAACCGAGCATGCTCAGGGAAAACGGTCAGATCGGAAAGTCGCAAAATCGTCATCCATGACTGCTCGGCCCGCGCCGTCCATGGCGCGGGACGCTTTCCTCCTCTGACCGTGTTACCTTCGCTTTAAGCTTATTCGTTGCTGCAAGATTCACATCAGATTATCAGCTGTCTCCGGGTCGACATTGTCGGCCCTTTTTTGCTTATTTTCCGTCGTGCCACAGCGCTTTTAGCTCAGGCGGGGCTATCTGTTCCGGGATCAGCAGCACAATGGTGCCCGCCTCACGGCGGGTGGCATACTGAATCTGGATGCGAAAATAACGCTGGTCGCCACTGCCCACCTGCGCGGCTTTCTCCTCGGGTTCGCCCAGCGGCATAGCCTGCTCAAGCGCGTGGCAGACGCGCTGTTTTTCAGGGGGCGGCAGCTCGCCCAGCATAAAACGACGTTCGGCGCGCAGCCCCGGAATAAAGGCCATGCCGCCTTCACGCGCGACGACGATGGTCGCATCATCGGTGAGTTCGGGCAGGTCACTCATAGCACGCCAACCTCCTTCCACGCCTGTTCAATGGCACTGCTGACTGACGGGTTAAACCGCTTTTCGCCATGCTTAACGGTGAAGCGGGCAAAGGTTTTAAAATCTGCATCCTGTGGCAGTTCGTCGTCACACACCGTGTCATACCAGGCATATCCCGCCTGTTCCCACGCATGACCACCCAGCGCTTTGGCCGCCAGATAAAAAGCCCGGTTAGGAATGCCGGAGTTGATATGCACGCCGCCATTGTCTTCGCGGGTTTTCACATAGTGATCCATGTGGGCTGGTTGCGGGTCTTTGCCCAGCAGCGGATCATCGTAGGCGGTGCCGGGTTGGGACATCGACCGCAGACCACGCCCGTTAATACCCTTCGCCAGCAGCCCTTCACCAATAATCCAGTCTGCTTCATCCGCACGCTGCTTTTTGCTGAACTGTTTTACCAGCGAGCCAAAGACATCCGACAGCGACTCATTCAGCGCGCCAGCCTGCTCAAAATAGATTAATCCGGCTTCGTTTTCCGTGACGCCATGCGCCAGTTCATGGGCCACAACGTCAATCGCAATGGTGAAGCGATTAAAGATTTCGCCGTCACCATCGCCAAATACCATCTGCTGACCGTTCCAGAAAGCATTCTGGTATTTCTCACCGTAATGCACGGTACCCAGCAACTTCAGGCCCTGACCATCCAGCGAATTACGCTGATACGCCTGCCAGAAGAAGTCATAGGTGACGCCAAGGTAGTCCCAGGCTTCTTCAGCCGCGACATCATCATTACCCGGCTGGCCCTCCTGACGAATCAGCTTACCCGGCAGGGTTTCCTGGTTTTGCGCATCATAAATTTCACGATCAACATGACCGCCCGCCGCCGTTTTCACGCCGGTCGGTTTTTGCCAGTGTTCCGCCATCAGGTGCTGAACGTGCGTCAGAGTGCGGCGAGCCTGCTCCTGCTGATGGCCGGAACTGTGAGCGATGATCTTGCGAAGGATATAGGGAGGAATAACGCAGTAAGCCATGTGAGACTCCTTGGCAAAAAGGAATGAGTCAAAAGTATAGACCCGTCTGGCTGGTTAGACCTCATTAGCGAGGCCAGCGGTAAATGGAAAAATGTGAGGTGGTGCGCAAAGTCAGTGTCAGGGGCGGATTGGAGATAGCGCTTATTTTTCAGACAACCATTCTGACGGGTTCTATGATAATTTGTGGCAGCAAAAATCAGTCATAAACACAATCGGTCAGGCTGGATAGATCTCATGAATGAGGCCAGTGGTAAGTGGAGAGGTGTGAGCTGGCGGAGAGCGTCAGGAAGCGGTTTTACGGCGGCGCTTCTTTTCAGGCAACAGCTGTGTCACCTGGCTTTCAACCCAGCCATCATCCAGACGGGTGCGCAGCAGGTCGCCGCTCTGTAGCTGTGCGGTTTTCTTCACCACCTGACCGGCGGTGTCGGTGGTCACGCTAAAACCACGTGCCAGCGTCGCCAGCGGGCTGACACCTTCGAGCTGTGCGACCAGCTGACCAAACTGTTGTTTATTGCTGTTCAGCTGCGTTGCCATGCTCTGCTGCAGGCGATAGTGCCAGCTTTGCAGCTGTTTTTGCGCCTCGAACAGACGCTGCTGCGGCTGCCGGGCGTTGAGTCGATGCGCCAGGCGATCCTGCTGACGTGTGGCCTGACGCAGGCGCGTTTCCATCGCTTCACCCAGACGCTGTTGCAGGCGGAACAGGGCGGTCTGCTGACGGGCCAGCCGCAGCTGCGGATGCTGCTGCTGCAGGCGATGCTCAAGACGCGTGTAAAGCCGCTGCTGGCGCGCCAGGTAGTAATCCATCGCCATCTCCAGGCGCTGCTGGTGCGACTGCAACTGGCGCAGCAGCTCCAGCTGGTTGCGGCTGACAATTTCTGCGGCTGCTGAAGGGGTAGGGGCGCGTAAATCGGCGACGAAGTCGGCAATGGTGACGTCGGTTTCATGACCGACGGCGCTGACGATGGGAATGCGGCTGGCAAAAATGGCGCGCGCCACCCGTTCGTCGTTAAAGCTCCATAAATCTTCCAGCGAACCGCCGCCGCGCCCGACGATTAACACATCGCACTCGTTACGCAGGTTGGCAATTTCAATTGCCCGGACAATAGCGGCTGGCGCATCGACGCCCTGTACCACGGTCGGGTAGATGACCACGGGCAGGGAGGGATCCCGGCGATGCAGAACGCGTAACACATCGTGCAGCGCCGCGCCGGTGGAGGAGGTGATCACCCCGACCTGACGCGCCGGTTCCGGCAGCGGTTGCTTATGCTGTGGCTCAAATAAGCCTTCGCTCGCCAGCTTTGCTTTCAGCAGTTCAAACTGCTGCTGCAGCAAGCCTTCCCCCGCCGGATGCATGCTTTCGGCAATCAGCTGATAGTCACCACGAGGTTCATAGAGGGTAATGTTGGCACGTACCAGTACCTGCTGACCATGCTGGGGACGGAAGGTGACGCGACGATTGCTGTTGCGGAACATGGCGCAGCGAACCTGAGCGCCATCATCTTTCAGCGTGAAGTACCAGTGACCGGAGGCCGGTTGCGTGAAGTTGGAGATCTCGGCGCTGATCCAGACCAGGCCCATCTCTTTCTCCAGCAGCTGACGCACTGTCGTATTGAGACGGCTGACGGTAAAAATATTGGCGGTAGATGGCAGCGACATGTGACGAAGATCAAATTCCAAATCAGCAGGTTAATTCATCGATACTACAGGGCTGTCAGTGCGGATCAAGAGTTTTTCGTAAATAATGCTGGAGGCAATCGATTACGGCCTGTATAATGCCGCGGCAATATTTTATCTAATCTCAATCACCCGAGGTGGAGTATTGCCATGTTAAGAATCGCTAAAGAAGCACTCACTTTTGACGACGTTCTGCTCGTCCCTGCACACTCCACCGTCCTGCCGAATACGGCCGATCTCAGCACTCAGCTGACCAAAAATATCCGTTTAAATATTCCTATGCTCTCGGCTGCCATGGATACCGTGACCGAAGCGGGTCTGGCGATTGCGCTGGCACAGGAAGGCGGCCTTGGCTTCATCCATAAAAACATGTCGATTGAACGCCAGGCGGACGAAGTGCGCAAGGTGAAGAAACATGAAAGCGGCGTGGTTACTGAACCCCAGACCGTTCTGCCAACGACACCCCTGGCTGATGTTAAAGTGCTGACCGAGCGCAACGGCTTTGCGGGCTACCCGGTTGTTAACCTCGACAACGAACTGGTCGGTATCATCACCGGTCGTGACGTACGCTTTGTCACCGACCTTTCTCAGCCGGTCTCTGCGGTTATGACCCCTAAAGATCGTCTGGTGACGGTGAAAGAGGGTGAAGCGCGTGACGTCGTGCTGCAGAAAATGCACGAAAAGCGCGTTGAGAAAGCGCTGGTGGTGGATGACAGCTTCCATCTGCTGGGCATGATCACCGTTAAAGACTTCCAGAAAGCCGAACGTAAACCTAACGCCTGTAAAGATGCGCAAGGTCGTCTGCGTGTCGGTGCGGCAGTAGGCGCGGGTGCCGGTAACGAAGAGCGTATCGATGCGCTGGTTGCTGCGGGCGTTGACGTGCTGCTGATCGACTCTTCACACGGCCACTCTGAAGGTGTCCTGTCACGTATCCGTGAAACCCGTGCTAAATATCCGGACCTGGAAATTGTCGGCGGTAACGTCGCCACTGGTGCAGGCGCACTGGCGCTGGTCGCGGCAGGCGTCAGTGCCGTTAAAGTCGGTATCGGCCCTGGCTCAATCTGTACGACCCGTATCGTGACTGGCGTGGGCGTTCCGCAGATCACTGCCGTTTCTGACGCGGTCACCGCGCTGGAAGGCACCGGCATTCCGGTCATTGCCGATGGCGGTATCCGTTTCTCTGGTGACATCGCCAAAGCGATCGCCGCCGGTGCCTCCTGTGTGATGGTGGGTTCCATGCTGGCGGGGACCGAAGAGTCACCGGGTGAAATCGAACTCTATCAGGGCCGTTCATTCAAATCCTATCGCGGTATGGGCTCACTGGGCGCGATGTCCAAAGGTTCTTCTGACCGTTACTTCCAGACCGATAACGCGGCTGACAAACTGGTGCCGGAAGGCATCGAAGGCCGCGTGGCCTATAAAGGCCGTCTGAAAGAGATCGTACATCAGCAGATGGGCGGCCTGCGTTCGTGCATGGGCCTGACCGGTTGCCCGACCATTGACGACCTGCGCACCAAAGCGGAATTTGTCCGCATCAGCGGCGCGGGCATCAATGAGAGCCACGTGCATGACGTGACCATCACCAAAGAGTCACCGAACTACCGCATGGGTTCATAATCCCAATTTCCCGCCCGGCTCATGCCGGGCGCTTTTATTGATCAAGTCACCGTTCTGGAAACCCCTCAATGACGACGGAAAATATCCATAAGCACCGCATTCTGATTCTCGATTTCGGCTCACAATATACTCAGCTGGTTGCCCGCCGCGTGCGCGAACTCGGCGTTTACTGTGAACTCTGGGCATGGGATGTCACCGAAGAGCAGATCCGCCAGTTCAACCCAAGCGGCATCATCCTTTCCGGTGGCCCGGAAAGCACCACCGAGCTGAACAGCCCGCGTGCACCTGAATATGTCTTCAGCGCTGGCGTGCCGGTACTGGGTGTCTGCTACGGTATGCAGACCATGGCGATGCAGCTGGGCGGCACCGTTTCAGGATCAAATGAGCGCGAATTTGGTTATGCGCAGGTCGAAGTCACCACGCCAAGCGCGCTGGTTCGCGACATCGAAGATGCGATTAGCGCTGCGGGTAAACCGCTGCTGGATGTCTGGATGAGCCACGGCGACAAAGTCACGGCGATCCCGGCTGACTTCGTGACCGTTGCCAGCACAGAAAGCTGTCCGTTCGCCATCATGGCCAACGAAGAGAAGCGTTTCTACGGCGTGCAGTTCCACCCGGAAGTGACCCATACCCGCCAAGGGCTGCGGATGCTCGAGCGCTTCATCATCGATATCTGTGAATGTGAAGCCCTGTGGACCCCTGCCAAAATCATTGAAGATGCCGTTGAGCGTCTGCGTGAGCAGGTGGGTAATGACAAAGTGATCCTCGGTCTGTCAGGTGGCGTGGACTCCTCTGTCACCGCAATGCTGCTGCATCGCGCCATTGGCGACCGTCTGACCTGCGTATTCGTGGATAACGGCCTGCTGCGTCTGAACGAAGCACAGCAGGTGATGGATATGTTTGGCGACCACTTTGGTCTCAACATCATCCATGTACCAGCTGAAATGCGCTTCCTGGATGCGCTGGCGGGTATTGATGAGCCTGAAGCCAAGCGTAAAACCATTGGTCGCGTCTTTGTGGAAGTGTTCGACGAAGAAGCGCTGAAGTTGCAGGACGTGAAATGGCTGGCGCAGGGCACCATCTATCCGGACGTGATTGAATCGGCGGCGTCTGCCACCGGTAAAGCGCACGTGATCAAATCGCACCACAACGTCGGTGGCCTGCCGAAAGAGATGAAGATGGGCCTGGTTGAGCCGCTGAAAGAGCTGTTCAAAGACGAAGTGCGCAAGATTGGTCTGGAGCTGGGCCTGCCATACGACATGCTGTTCCGCCATCCGTTCCCGGGTCCAGGCCTTGGCGTGCGCGTGCTGGGTGAAGTGAAGAAAGAGTATTGTGACCTGCTGCGTCGTGCCGATGCTATCTTCATCGAAGAACTGCACAAAGCGGATCTCTACAACAAAGTCAGCCAGGCGTTCACCGTCTTCCTGCCGGTTCGTTCGGTCGGCGTGATGGGTGATGGCCGTAAATATGACTGGGTTGTCTCGCTGCGCGCGGTAGAAACCATCGACTTTATGACCGCACACTGGGCGCACCTGCCGTATGATTTCCTGGGCCGTGTCTCTAACCGCATCATTAATGAAGTAGACGGTATTTCCCGTGTTGTTTATGACATCAGCGGTAAGCCACCGGCGACGATTGAGTGGGAATAAACCGGTTCGCGCCGATTAAACCCTGATGCCTAAAAAGCCCGCTTCCAGCGGGTTTTTTATTGCCTGAAACACACGCAGACTCCCCGCTTTAACCTTTCGGCACATCCGGATAGCCATCTGGCGGTTTTCTGTTCACATTGCCGGGAATTACGCTATCCTCCATGCAGTAAAAGCTGCACTTCACTTCAGCTGTGTCCCGCTTTCACCGATCTATCCCAACGCCACCGCTTACTGAAACCGCCTGCTTATCAGGCGTTTCGTGATTCTTACGTCACCAGGAATGTTGTTATGCTCTCACTGAAAGTGTTCAGCCTGTTTTTTGTTGCCGTACTGCTGTTATCGTTCGGAGCCAGCATTGCGCAGGCAACGCGTCACGGCGAAAGTTCAGAGTCAGGTGGCTGGGCGACGGCCCGGCGCGATTCGGCTGGCATAGCGCCCGATCCGCGCGCTTTATATAGCCTGGCTATCGTGCAGGTCTATGCCGCGCCGACCTATGGCTGGAAAGGGCGGGTGGCGGTGCATCCGTGGATCATCTTCAAGCGTGCGGGTGAAACACGCTACACGCGCTATGAAGTGATTAGCTGGGGCAGTGGTGATAAGGTCCGCCGCAACACCAACCTGCCGGATGGCTACTGGTATGGCGCAAAACCGCGGCTGCTGGTGGAACATCGCGGACCGGAAGCCGAGGCGATGATCCCACAGATAGAAGCCGCCATTAAATCGTATCCGTGGCCGACAACCTATCGTGCGTGGCCTGGACCGAACAGCAACACCTTCCTGGCACACATTGGCCGTGAAGTGCCCGCCCTGAGGCTGGATCTCCCCGCCAATGCGCTGGGCAAAGATTACCGGCCACTGTGGCGTCCTGTCGGGCTGCCGCCATCCGGGCGCGGTGTGCAGGTGTCGATTCTGGGCGTGGCGGGCGTGACACTGGGTGCAGAAGAGGGATTTGAAATGAACCTGCTGGGTCTGAACATGGGACTCGATTTTTCGCCATTCCGGCTGCGGCTGCCGTTTATTGGCGGTCTGGGCAACGACAATCTTCAGCAGGACAAGCCCTGACAATATGGCCCCGTCAGGGGCCGTTTTGCCTCAGCACACGCCAAAGTCACCTTCTTCATGATAGAGGTTGACGCTCTCTGCCTTCACTTCGATCTCTTTCTTCGCCGCATCATCAACGCGCGCGCACCACAGGGTGTCGCCTTCTACGCGCAGCACCTGCATTTTAGGGCCGCCGGTTTTCGACTGAACAAAATCCTCTGCTTTAAACATATTGCCTCCATTAATTTTCGTTACTGCTGCCGATCGTTTTTTGCGTGACGTTTTCCAGTTTATACCCTGACTGTTTTACTGCGAGAAAAAGTCTCCGCATGCTGAGCCATATTAAGAAATATTCATTGAGTTGTCAGTTGACAACTCATTCATTCGGCGTCAGCATAGGGGCACATATGGCAAGGAAGCGGCATCCCAGTAAAGAGATAGAGATGGCGTTACGTTACGCCGAATCCCACGGCTGGCTGGTGGTTACCGGAGGCCAGCATGCCTGGGGCAAAATGTACTGCCCGAAAAATCTGTTGATGTGCCGATGCGGGGAGTTCTGTCTGACCTGTATCTGGAGTACACCAAAAAACGTACATCATCATGCCCGTGCGCTGCGGCGCGTTGTCGATAACTGTCACTATCTGAAGTCCTGATACAGCACAAGGAGAGGCATATGGAATATTGTTTTACGCTGCGGTTCAGCCTGCCGGACGGGCATACGCCGGTGGATGAGATGCTGGAAACGCTGGCAGCAGCAGGCTGTGATGATGCGCTGATCGGTCTGGGGATGCCGGGACGAATTGCACTGGAGTTCACCCGGGAGTCTGACTCTGCAACGGACGTATTAAAGCAGGCGGAAGAGGATGTACTGCGCGCGATACCGGGCGCCACGCTGGTAGAAGCTGCACCTGATTTTGTGGGCCTGACAGATGTGGCGGAGATCATCGGCATGTCGCGACAGAATATGCGCAAACTGATGCTCAGCCACCGCCCGCCGTTTCCGCTGCCGGTGCATGACGGTAAAACCGCCATCTGGCACTTAGCGGATGTACTGGAATGGCTGAGCCAGCGCGGTAATTATACGCTGCCTGCGGCGACCCGTGAGCTGGCACAGGTGACGCGACAGCGCAATCTTAACGGGTCGCTGCAACGTTACGGCCTTCGCAGCTAATCAGTGCGGCAGCAGGAAGATCGTTGCCAATCCCAGGAAGATAAAGAAGCCGCCGGTATCGGTTAGCGCGGTGATCAACACGCTGGAACCCACGGCCGGATCGCGCTTCATTTTGGTCATCACCAGCGGCACCAGCACGCCCATCAGTGCGGCCAGGAGCAGATTGAGCGCCATGGCCAGCATCATGACACCGCCCAGTGCCATATTGTCATACATGAGCCAGGTAATGCCGCCCATGATGCCGCCCCAGAAGAGGCCGTTGATCAGTGCTACGCCAAGCTCACGGACGATCAGGAAAGAGAAGTTACCTGGTTCAACCTGATGTAAGGCTAGCGCCCGCACAATCATGGTGATGGTCTGGTTACCGGTGTTGCCGCCGATACCCGCGACGATCGGCATCAGGGTCGCCAGCGCGACGATCTGCGAAATCGTCCCTTCAAACAGCCCGATGACGCGCGAGGCGACAAAGGCGGTGCAGAGATTAATTGCCAGCCAGGCCCAGCGTTTACGCACCGATTTACGCACCGGCGCGAAGACATCCTCTTCCTGACTGATACCACCCATTTTACGGATGTTGCTTTCGTTTTCGGCATTCACCAGGTCGATGATGTCTTCAATGGTCACACGGCCAATCAGTTTGCCTTTTGCGTCAGTGACGGCGGCAGAGATCAGGTTATAACGCTCAAAGGCACTGGCGGCATCTTCGGCCTTATCGTTGAGCTGGAAGGTGGTCGGGCGCGCATTCATAACGTCGCTCACCAGGGTTTTAGGTTTGTTAAGCAGGATATCTGTCAGCATCAGCTCGCCCAGCAGCTGATTCTCTTTATTGGTGATAAAGATTTTATCGGTGCCGTCCGGCATGCTTTTGCGCTTGCGCAGAAAACGCTGCACCGTTGCCAGCGTGACATCGTCGCGCACCGTCAGGATATTGAAATCCATCACCCGGCCTACGCGATCGCGGTCGAGCTGCACCATATCGAGCATGCGGGCGCGCAGAGCAGGCTCCACGGTTGCCAGCAGGCGTCCGGTCAGGTCACGCGGCAGATAACGCGCCAGCCAGACCTGGTCATCGATATCCAGCGGCTGAATAGCACGCAGAATATCGCGATCGCTCATCTCCTCGGTGAGGCTGGCCCAGACCGTTTCAGAGGCTTCAACCAGCACGTGGCCGCGCCGCTCATTCGGCACCAGTCGCCACAGCGCCTGACGCTCCTCTTCGGGCAGGGCTTCGAGAATATCCGCGAGGTCAGCGGCATGCAGTTGCAGAATGTCCTGTTCCAGCGCATCACGCTGGGCCGCATTTTCACGTTGCTGTTCAGGATTGAGATCGCCGGATTTCTCCAGCAGAGAATCAACCAGATCGTGCTCGTTGAGCAGCAGCGTCAGAATACGATGACGTATTTCACTTAAACGTTGAGAGTGAGAGGCAGACACAATGAGATCCCTTTAGTCTGAAAGCACCAGCACGAAGTGTAGCGTTTCGCCTGAAAAAGGGATGCAAAAAAGAGTCCAGTTGTCTGGATAACATTTACTTTTAAGGCGTCTTTCAGGCGAAAAGTCAGTATTCGTTAGCGCGTATCACCTGACGTAACGGTAACCGGTTCAGGAATCGCTTTCTGTTGCTGATGATGCTCGAAGGCAGCGGGCAGGATAAATATCAGGCGACTAAAGAGAATGATAAAACTGATCAGCAGCACAATACGGGTCATGGTGCCGGTTTTTTGACGTCTTCGGGGAGAAATAGCGCTGTTCACGCGGGGTGGTTCCTGTAAGGACCCCATCAGGGGCGACTGCAATATTTAGTCACAGTCGCCTGATGAAATCAATCGCTGTTGAAAAAAACAGCAGATAAAGATCAGTAACTCGCTTTTTGCGCCAGCAGCGTAGCAAAGCGGCAGGTAATGCGGTTGCCATTTTCATCTTTGCGATGCAGCTGGCCGGGATGTTCGTTGTACTTCACGATGTGCCAGTTACGATAGTAGTGGCTCAACTCGCCCGACTTAAAAGCAAAGGAGAAATCAGCCGGGCAGGGCATATCTTCCGTATTCATCGCCGCCACAATCAGGTTGAAACCATCCCTGACCGTACAGGCCTGCATGTCGGCAATCAGCTGTGGAATGGTCTGCGGTTGCAGAAACATCATCACCACGGTCGAGAGCACAACGTTAAAGCCGCCATTAAAGCGCGTGTTGTTCAGGTCGCGCTGCTCGGTGTGAATTCCGCTGAGGTTTTCCCGGGCAATAATATCCTGCAGGCGCGCCAGGCTTTGCGGATTATGGTCCCATGCTGTGACGTCAAAGCCGTGCTGGTTCAGAAACAGCGTATTGCGTCCCACGCCACAGCCCAGATCCAGCGCCTTGCCGACGTTGAGCTGAGGCAGAGCCGCAACCACTTCAGAGTGGGGCGGCGTCAGGCCATAGGTTTCGGCAAAATAGTTTTCGCCTGAAAGTGGTGCAGTTAGTTGTGTCATATTCATCAATTCAGTTAAACGGGCGCCAGGCGCCCGGGTTGTCAGGCTTCTTCTTCGAGGATCAGCTTCCATCCTGTGACGTCGTTCCAGTAAACCTGCTCACGTTCCAGATCGAGCTGAACCAGGTTGTTCTGGTTGAAGTAGCCCACCGGGAAAATCAGCGTCCAGTGGCCGTCATCGCATTTCAGAGTTAACGCATCCGGACGCGTAGTGGCCTGGCGCTGATTGTTCAGCAGGGTACCCAGGCGCAGCAGGAAAATCAGCGGCACAAACTGCTTTTTCTTGAACAGCGTGACGCGCGGCAACTCGTCGAGCTTCACTGCTTTGCGGTGGAATCTGACCAGCGCCGCCAGCAGCATCTGCTGATCCTGATTGAAGCCCGGCAGGTTGGTATTTTGCAGGATATAGGCGGAATGACGTTGCAGGGCGCTGTGATTAATCGTCAGACCCACTTCGTGCAGCATCGCCGCCCACTTCAGTAGGGCTGCCAGCTGCGGATTGGCCAGTTTCGGGTTCTGCTCGCTCCACTGCAGATAAAGCTGCTCTGTGGTTTCCAGCACGCGGCGCGCCTGATCGCTGTCAATGGCGTAATGATTCGCCAGACTTTGTGCCGTACGGCTGCGAATATCCTGATGGCGGAAACGGCCCTCCATCTCATAGAGCACGCCTTCACGCAGCGCACCGTCAGAAAGACGCAGCTCGCGAATCGCCAGCGCATCAAACACGCCACACAGAATCGCCAGTCCGGGCACAAACACCCCTTTGCGTTCTTCCGACAGGCCCGGCAGGCTGAGGGCCGCAAAGGATTTGTGCTTCATCACCTCGTCGTAGAGCTTGTCGAGGCGCTCAGGCGTAATCAGCTTCTCTTTTTCATCCATCGCCTGCAGCACTTCGCAGGCGGCCTTGATGGTGCCGGACGCACCCAGCGCATATTGCCAGCCATGCAGACGGTATTGCCACGCCAGCGTTTCCAGCTTCTGCGCAGCCGCTAAGCGGGCGCGACGGAAGTTTTCACGACTGATTTCCCCTTTCGGGAAATAGAGCTGGGCGAAACTGACGCAACCCATGCGCCGGCTCTCAACCAGTTGCGGTTCAAAATCCTCGCCAATCACCAGCTCGGTGGAGCCGCCGCCGATGTCGATCACCAGCTTACGGCCTTTCTCCGGCTGCGTGTGTTCAACACCCATAAAGATCAGACGCGCCTCTTCATGGCCTGAAATCACTTCGATCGGATAGGGGATCACCTCAGCCGCACGCTGCAGGAAGGTTTCGGCGTTGACCGCCTCGCGCAGCGTATGGGTGCCGACAATCGTCACGTTGCTGGGACTGAAGCCCTGCAGGCGCTCGGCGAACAGGGCCAGACAGGCTAATCCCCGCTCCATTGCCTCTTCGCTGAGATTGTGTTGAGCATCCAGCCCGTCAGCCAGATGGACACGCTGTTTAAGGCGGCCCAGTACCTGCATCGCACCATCGACGACCCGCGCAATCACCATATGGAAACTGTTCGAGCCCAGGTCAATCGCCGCAAACTCCTGGGGTTTTGGCGTACTTTTATGAGAAATTGGCATAGGATTTATTCAGGTTGTTCCAGTTTCTTGATGTAATCATAGATGGCCAGCTGCGAGCGCACTTTACGACGGTTGCCGCGCTGGACGTAATGGTTACTCAACTCTTTATCGACGATGCGGGCTTTCACCGTATCACTCAACTGAATAGCAATAATGTCGAGTATGCGCTGCCGGATGTGGGGATCGAGAATCGCCACGGCCACTTCGATGCGGTAATCGATGTTACGTGTCATCCAATCAGCGGAGGAGAGGAACACCTTCTTATCGCCGCCATTCTCAAAAATATAGACGCGATCGTGTTCCAGATAACGGTCAACAATACTGATGACTCGAATATTTTCACTGATCCCCGGCAGGTCCGGGATTAATGAGCACATTCCGCGCACCAGAAGATTGACCTTCACCCCTACGCTGGAGGCTGTATAAAGCCGATCTACCAGACCTTTGTCCACCAGATTGTTGATTTTCAGAGTAATGCCGCAGGGCTTATTCTGCTGTGCATTGGCAATTTCGGTGTCGATCAGTTCATACAGCATCCGGCGCGAGTTCTGTGGCGACACCATCAGGTGATCGAACGTCACGGGCCGGTAAGGATTCTCAATAAAGTTGAACACCCGGCGTACTTCATTGGTGATGCGTGCATCCGCGGTCAGTAACGAGTAGTCGGTATAAAGCCGCGCGGTCTTCTCATTAAAGTTGCCGGTGCCGATATGCGCGTAGCGCACAATCTCTTCGCCTTCGCGGCGTGAAATCAGGAACAGCTTGGCGTGGATCTTCAGGCCAGGTGCAGAGAAAATGACATGCACGCCCGCTTCGGTCAGGCGTTTCGCCCAGTAAATATTGGCTTCTTCATCGAAGCGCGCCTGCAACTCTACTACCACCGTGACCTTTTTACCGTTATAGGCGGCATGGATCATCGCATCCATGATGCGGGAGTGTTTAGCGACGCGGTAGATGTTGATTTTGATCGCCAGCACGCTGGGGTCAAACGACGCCTGACGCAGCAGTTCCAGCACGTGCTCAAAGGTGTGGTACGGATAGTAGAGCAGTACGTCGCGGTCGCGGATCGCATCAAAGCCGTTGCGGAAGCCATCAAAACCGATGTGGCGAATCTGCGGCAGCGGGCGGTTGACCAGGTTGTTTTTACCGACGTTCGGGAAGCCGATAAAGTCTTTGAAGTTGTGGTAGCGGCCGCCCGGCAGTATTGAGTCAAAGTTGGAAATCGAGAGCTTGTGGCACAGCAGCTCAACCATCGCCTCTGGCATGTCGCGCTGATAGACAAACCGCACCGGCTCCGCCGTCAGTCGCTGCTTCAGGCTGGAGGACATCAGTTCCAGCAGGCTCGACTCCATCTCTGTGACCAGATCGTACTCGGCGTCACGCGTCATTTTCATTGAATAGGCGTTAAGCGCGTCGTAGTCATAGAAGCCTTTGAAAATATCATCCAGGCAGTAACGTAAGATGTTGTCCAGCAGGATCATTGGCTTGCGACGGCGCGGTGGCTCTGCCGGTAAATTGATGAAGCGCGGCACTTTATCGGACGGGATCTCCAGCAGTGCATAACGAATATCGTCACCACGAATAATCTCTACCGCCAGGTAGGTGTAATCATCTTTAAGGAATTCGGTCAGGTCAGTTTCATGGGTGATCAGAATCGGGGAGATATGCTGACGCAGTTCATGTTTGAAGTAGTGGCGCAGCCACGCCTGCTGGTTGGGCGACAGCTGGCGTTCGTTGATCAGGAAGATTTGGTTACGTGCCATCTCCAGCAGCAGGTCGTTATAAAGTGCGTCGAACTCCTGATCGGACTTCATCACCCGCTGCTGAATTTTCTTAAACAGATGGCGTGGCGTACTGGCGGAACCCTGCTCTTCACCAATCAGAATGCGGCGTTTGAGGTCGGCGAAACGCACTTTATAGAATTCGTCGAGATTGTTGGAGTAGATGCCCAGAAAGCGCATCCGCTCAATCAGTGGATTGCTTTTGTCTGCTGCTTCCTGCAAAACCCGTTCATTAAAGGATAACCAGCTTAATTCTTTTTCTATATAAAGCTTTACCTGACCCATTCTCACTCCATTTAGCGGTTGCAGGACTGAAGATCCAGTATCCACCAACATTATGGCGAGAGTATGGCAGCGTTGTCCAACGCCAGGAGTTGTCTTATCAATCGGCTACGGGCAACATAGCGGCTTATTTTGGCCTGCTACCGGAACCGCATGAGCGCAAACCACATTCCTGTCCAATTCAGCGATCGCAAGCGTCGTGCCGTTGATCGTCTGACGCGGCGGCTGATCACCTGCTGTGGCGTCGCGATCCTGCTGCTGATGCTGCTGCTGTTCTGCTGGCTGATTGGCGTGGTATTACCGCTGTTTAATGCGCCGGGCCTGCAAATGGCGGCCAGCCAGCAACTCTGGGATCGTACGCCCGCTTTAGCAATAGGCAATCAGGGCAACACTGGCTGGCGTATCAGCGCGCACGGTGCAGCACGTTTTATTCCGCTGGATGGTCAGCCTGCGGAACCGGCGCTGGCGCTGACCCCGGCGCCCAATGAGGTGGTGCAGAGTGCCGATGGGCAGACGCTGCTACTGAATATGCAGGGCGCGCTGACGCTGATGCAGCCTGCGACCGACCAGCAGTGGCGCTTCCCGCTGGGCGACAAACCCTTTCATCTGCCTGATGGCGCAGTGACAAAGATGGCGCTGGCGACGCGTCATGCGGGTCAGTGGCGCATCGCTGCTCTCACTGAGGCCGGACTGCGGGTGCTGACGCTGGGCACCGATCGTCAGGCGTCGGTTATCCCGCTGCCGCAACGCCAGCTGGATCTGCTGGCGCTCTCGCCCTCCGGCGATCTGCTCTACACCACCGAAGGCACGCTGCTGCGGGTCTGGCAGCTTGACGATGACCGTGCCCTGCTGCGCGAAACGCATACTCTGTTGCAGCCCCCACAAAGTCTGCATCTGCTGGTGGGCGGAAAAAGCCTGCTGATTCAGGATCGCAGCGGTGTCACCCAGTGGTTTGCTATCGCCAGCGATCAGGGGCCGCGCCTGCAGCGTATCCGGACCTTTGCGCACAGCGATGGCGAGACGATTCTGGTAACAGAATCACAGCGTCGCGTGTTTGCGACGCTCAGTAAACAGGGGATGCTGCGACTGTTCGCCAGCAAGCAGACTGGCCCGATACTGCAGCGTCAGCTTGAACCCGGCATCGTGCAGGCGCAGTTTTCACCCCATGGCGACAGCCTGCTGATTGAGCGGGCGGGAAGCTGGCAGACCCTGCGGCTTGATAATCCGTGGCCGGATGTGACCTGGCGTAATTTCTGGCAGAAAATCTGGTATGAAAACTACCCCGGACCCGACTGGGTCTGGCAATCCACTGCGGCCGGTGACAGCTATCAGGCCAAGTTCAGCCTGATGCCGATGGTCACGGGAACGCTGAAAGCGGCCAGTTTAGCGCTGCTGTTTGCCACGCCGCTGGCGCTGGCCGCGGCGATGTACACCGCATGGTTCATGGCACCGGGGCTGCGGCGCTGGGTTAAACCAGCCATTGAAATGATGGGCGCGCTGCCAAGCGTAGTGGTGGGGCTGATTGCCGGGATCTGGCTCGCGCCGCATATTGGTCAGGCGCTGGTGGGGGTACTGCTGCTGCCCCTGACGCTGGCAGGCGCGCTGCTGTTGTGTGGTGTATTCAGCGCGCGTTTACCGCCGCAGTGGCGTCAGCCGGGCCGGGAAGTATTGATTCTGCTACCGCTGTTGCTGCTGGTTACGCTGTTGACGCTGTGGCTGCCGACGCTATTTATTCCGGATGCGGGCGACTGGCTGCCCCATTACGAGCAGCGCAATCTGCTGGTGGCCGCGCTGGCGATGGGCTTTGCGCTGGTGCCGCTGATCTTCACCCTCTCTGAAGATGCGCTGTTCAGCGTACCTGCGGCGCTGGGCCAGGGTTCGCTGGCACTGGGCGCAACGCCATGGCAAACCCTGACCCGCGTCGTACTGCCGGGCGCCTCCGCCGGGATTTTTGCCGCGCTGATGATCGGTCTGGGACGCGCCGTGGGAGAAACCATGATTTTGCTGATGGCGACCGGGAACACGCCGCAAAGCGAAGGTGGCCTGTTCAGCGGTCTTCGCGCATTGTCCGCCAACATCGCTATTGAGATGCCGGAAGCGGCAGCGGGCAGTGCGCACTATCGCGTGCTGTTTCTCAGCGCCCTGATGCTGCTGCTGTTTACGCTGGTGATCAACACGGTTGCCGAGCTGATCCGTCAGCGGCTGCGTCAGCGCTACAGCCAGCATGAGGAGCAGGCATGAAGGCGATGCGACAAAACGATCGCTGGCGCTGGTTAACCGCTGGTGCCGTTGTCGTCTGCCTGCTGGCCTTCACGCTGCTGATTGGGCTACTGGCGTGGCAGGGCGTCCGTGCTTTCTGGCCGCAGCGCGTGGATCTCTATACCTTCAGCCAGCCTGAAGGCGGTGAAACGCGCCTGTTGGGTGAAACCCTGGAACATCAGCGGCACTTTCCAGCGCCGGCCGATGGGCAGGGCAACAGCGGTGGTCAGGTGAATCGCTATCTGATTAAAACCGGTAACCGCGACTGGGATGCTCCCGATTTCCGCGTGGTCTACAGCCGTGCAGCGGCAACAATCAGTCAGCCGCCGGACGTCATGGTGCTGCAGCGGCGCAGCCACGGTCAGGCCTATGGCTGGTTTGTCGGCCTGCGTGAAGATAACGAAGAGTTAACTGCACAGAATCCCGATGCGCTGCTGCATCAGCGGCTCGGTCAGGTACAGATGCTGGTGCGGCAGGCTAACCAGATTCGCCGGGTGGATATGGCGCGCCTCAATAGCCAGCGTGAAGAGCTTGATGAGCAGGCGGCCACAAACCGGGCTGCCAGACGCTTTGATTTGCAGGCAGAGTCAGAATATCAGGCGAATCAGGCCGCACTGCAGCGCCGCTTTAATCAGCTGAGTGAGACACTGGCTTCTCTGCAACAGCAGAGTCAGCGCGATCTGTTAATCCTGCGGGATGGGCAGGGTAACGAACATGCGATTCCGCTGACCGAAATCGTCGACAGCTGGAAGCCGAACGCGATGACGCTGACCGGCAAAACCGGACATTTTCTGCATCAGCTGTGGCGTTTCGTCAGTGATTCACCTGCCGGGGGCGAAAGTGAATCCGGCGCGTTTCCGGCGATCTTTGGTACCGTGCTGATGGTGCTGCTGATGTCGGTGGTGGTGATGCCGCTGGGCGTCGTCGCCGCTATCTGGCTGCATGAATATGCCGGACGCAATGCGCTGACAAGGCTGGTGCGCATCGCGGTAGTCAACCTGGCCGGCGTTCCTTCCATTGTTTATGGCGTGTTTGGTCTGGGCTTCTTTGTCTGGCTGGTGGGCGGCACGATTGATCAGCTCTTTTTTGCCAGCGCACTGCCCAATCCCACCTTCGGCACGCCAGGTTTACTCTGGGCGTCGCTGACCCTGGCGTTACTGACGCTGCCGGTAGTGATTGTGGCGACCGAAGAGGGCTTATCGCGTATTCCCAACAGCCTGCGGCAGGGTTCGCTGGCGCTGGGCGCGACCCAGGCGGAAACGCTGTGGAACGTGGTGCTGCCAATGGCAGTGCCGGCCATGCTGACCGGCCTGATTCTGGCGGTGGCGCGTGCAGCAGGTGAAACCGCGCCGCTGATGCTGGTGGGCGTGGTGAAAATGGTGCCGGAACTGCCGGTCGACGCGGTGTTCCCTTATCTGCATCTGGATCGCAAGTTTATGCATCTGGGCTTCCAGATTTACGATCTGGCGTTTCAGAGTCCGAATATTGAAGCTGACCGGCCGCTGGTGTTCGCCACCGCGCTGCTGCTGGTGCTGATTATTCTGTCACTTAATCTGCTGGCGATGGGCCTGCGTCACCGTCTGCGTGAACGCTATCGCCTTATGACTCAATAACAGGCTATGACTATGACGTCCGACATGGATATCGCGCTGACCGTTAACCATCTGTCGCTGTGGTATGGCGAGCGCCAGGCGCTGCAGGATATTTCGCTGCAGGTGCCGAAAAACAGGATTACCGCGCTGATTGGCCCCTCGGGCTGCGGCAAGTCGACGCTGCTGCGCTGCTTTAATCGCATGAATGACGTGATTGATCACTGCCGGGTAGAGGGGGAGGTGTTGCTGGGATCGCAGCCGATCCTGCGCCCCGAACAGGATCTTTCCGCGCTGCGCCGTCGGGTTGGCATGGTGTTTCAGCGACCTAATCCTTTTCCAAAATCGATTTATGAAAATGTGGTTTACGGGCTGCGATTACAGGGTGTACGCGATCGGCGGGTACTGAACGAGGCGTGTGAGCGTGCGCTGCGTGCGGCGGCGCTGTGGGGTGAGGTGAAAGATCAGCTGTCACAGAATGCGCTGACGCTCTCGACCGGACAGCAGCAGCGGCTGGTGATTGCCCGCGCCATTGCCATTGAGCCGGAAATGCTGCTGCTGGATGAGCCGACCTCCGCGCTGGATCCGATCTCCACGCTGGTGATTGAAGAGCTGATGACCACGCTGAAGCAGCATTTCACGCTGGTGCTGGTGACGCACAACATGCAGCAGGCCTCGCGCGTGTCCGATTTCACCGCGTTTATGCATCAGGGCGCGTTAGTGGAGTTTGATGAGACCGACCGGATCTTTACCGCGCCGAAACAGCGACGGACCGAAGATTACATTACGGGACGCTACGGTTAAGAAAGGGGAAAAGTCAGGGGGCGTCAGGTGTGGAATAGAGTATCGGCTCAGGGAGCCAGTGCCCTTCGTAAAGACGCAAAACCGCCATCCCTGGCATGCTCAGCGCGGGCGATTACGCACCTCATCCCTGATGTGCGCCCGTTACCGGGCCAACGCTTTGCGTTGTTCAAAAACGCTCCCGGCCGTTTTTAACCGGGCGGCGCGATGCTTTACTACGGGCACAGGCTCCCCTCGCATCAAGCTTTTCAGCCGTCTGTAGGAAAACCTGTCACGGCTTTTAGAACGTCAGTCGTTAGCATAGCCCTGTGGCGGCAGCGCTTCGCCATCCAGCCAGGCTTTACCGTCACGCATCAATAGCCGGCCTTCAACAAACCAGCCGATCACCAGCGGATAGATCGCGTGTTCCTGGTGCTGCACCCGCTCGGTGATCTCCGCTTCGCTATCGTCAGGAAAGACCGGGACTTTAGCCTGCAGGATCACCGGACCCCCATCCAGCTCGTCAGTCACGAAATGCACGGAAGTACCATGTTCGCTGTCGCCGTTCTCCATCGCCTGACGGTGCGTATGCAGACCCGGATATTTCGGCAGCAGGGAAGGGTGAATATTCAGCAGGCGATCGTGAAAATGCGCCACGAATGCGCTGCTGAGAATACGCATATACCCAGCCAGGACGACAAGGTCGGGCGAGTACGCTTCAATCTCAGCGATCAGCTGGCGATCAAAGGCGTCGCGGTCAGCGAAATCGCTGGCGGCAAGCGCGTGGGCGGGGATCCCCGCCTCCTGCGCCCGCGTCAGGCCATACGCGGCGGCACGGTTGCTGAACACGGCAGCGACGCTGCCGTGAATCCGCCCGCTTTCACAGGCGTCAAGGATGGACTGAAGGTTACTTCCGTTGCCGGAAATCAGTACAACCAGCTTTTTCATCCGTTGATGACCACACGCTCTTCAGCATCTGACGCTTTAATCACGCCGAGCTTCCAGGCTTTCTCGCCTGCGGCCTGCATCAGCGCAATGGCGTTGTCTGCGTCTGCCGGGCTCAGTGCGATGATCATGCCGACGCCACAGTTAAAGGTACGATACATCTCGAAACGGCTGACGTTGCCCGCCTGCTGTAACCAGCTGAAGACCGCCGGCCACTGCCAGCTCTTCTCGTCGATGACAGCCTGGGTGTTTTCGGGCAGGACGCGCGGGATATTTTCCCAGAAGCCGCCGCCGGTCAGGTGCGCGATAGCGTGCACATCGACCTGCTCAATCAGGCTCAGGATATTTTTCACGTAGATGCGGGTCGGTTCCAGCAGATGATCGGCCAGCGGTTTACCTTCCAGCTGTTCAGCCAGCGGATCGGTATTGCTGACTTCCAGAATCTTACGCACCAGCGAATAGCCGTTGGAGTGTGGGCCGCTGGAGCCGAGGGCGATCAGTACGTCGCCATCCTGCACCTTGCTGCCGTCGATAATTTCTGACTTTTCCACCACGCCGACACAGAAACCGGCCACGTCGTAATCTTCGCCGTGATACATGCCTGGCATCTCAGCGGTTTCACCGCCCACCAGCGCACAACCTGACTGCAGACACCCTTCGGCGATGCCGGTGATCACCGCAGAGGCGGTATCCACATCCAGTTTGCCGGTGGCGTAGTAGTCGAGGAAGAAGAGCGGCTCGGCGCCCTGAACCACCAGGTCATTGACGCACATCGCGACCAGGTCAACACCAATGGCATCGTGACGTTTGAGATCCATCGCCAGACGCAGCTTGGTGCCCACGCCATCGGTGCCGGAGACCAGCACGGGTTCACGGTATTTTTGCGGCAGCGCGCAAAGCGCACCAAAACCGCCCAGTCCACCCATCACTTCCGGGCGACGCGTCTTTTTCACTACGCCTTTAATACGGTCAACCAGAGCGTTACCAGCATCAATATCAACACCGGCGTCTTTGTAACTGAGAGAGGTTTTGTCGGTCACTGCGAGGTCCCCACGCGAGTTGCGGTTGGTGGTTTAAAATAAAGCGCGGCAATTCTATCAGTGCAGGCAAACGTTTGCGAGTCCGGCATTGCGCATCGGGCGATTTTCATTAATCCTTTATTTGTCCCGGTAAAACCCACGGCTTTGCGCAAGAGCAGGTGGCGCAGCGTGCAAAAGGCGGTATAATCCCGCGATTTTTTTTAGCTCAACTCATTCCGGGAGAACACCAATGAAGATCGTGGAAGTCAGACACCCGCTGGTCAAACATAAACTGGGCCTGATGCGTGAGCATGATATCAGTACAAAGCGTTTTCGCGAGCTGGCCTCTGAAGTGGGCAGCCTGCTGACCTACGAAGCGACCGCCGATCTGGAAACAGAGCGCGTGACCATTGAGGGCTGGAATGGCCCGGTAGAGATCGATCAGATCAAAGGCAAAAAAATCACGGTGGTCCCGATTCTGCGTGCCGGCCTGGGCATGATGGAAGGGGTGCTCGAACACGTTCCCAGCGCCCGTATCAGCGTGGTGGGTGTTTACCGTGATGAAGAGACGCTGGAGCCGGTTCCCTATTTCCAGAAGCTGGTCTCTAACATCGAAGAGCGCCTGGCGCTGGTGGTCGACCCGATGCTGGCGACCGGTGGTTCGATGATTGCCACCATCGACCTGCTGAAGAAAGCGGGCTGCACCAGCATCAAAGTGCTGGTTCTGGTTGCCGCGCCAGAGGGGATTGCCGCGCTGGAGAAAGCGCATCCTGACGTCGAGCTTTACACCGCGTCAGTGGATCAGGGACTGAACGAAAAGGGTTACATCATTCCCGGGCTCGGCGATGCCGGGGACAAGATTTTCGGAACCAAATAAATCGCACAGCCGACCAGAGAGTCGGCTTTTTTTTGACAAAAATAATGCCCTGAACGGATTCGCTCTGTCGCAAGGCGCACCGGCTTGCCTGCTGCTGTGCCAGAGGCGCGAACCCACGGGGATACAAAACATAAGGGGATAAATGATGACTCGTCGCGCCATTGGCGTCAGTGAACGGCCGCCGTTACTGCAAACCATTCCACTCAGCCTGCAACACCTGTTTGCCATGTTTGGTGCCACGGTACTGGTACCGATTCTGTTCCACATCAACCCGGCGACGGTGCTGTTGTTTAACGGCGTCGGCACACTGATTTATCTCTTTATCTGTAAAGGCAAAATCCCCGCCTATCTCGGTTCCAGTTTTGCCTTTATCTCGCCGGTGCTGCTGTTACTGCCACTGGGTTACGAGGTCGCGCTGGGCGGATTTATCCTGTGCGGCGTGCTGTTCTGTATCGTGGCGCTGATTGTGAAACGCGCGGGCACCGGCTGGCTCGACGTGATGTTCCCCCCGGCGGCCATGGGCGCGATTGTCGCCGTCATCGGTCTGGAGCTGGCGGGTGTCGCCGCCAATATGGCTGGCCTGCTGCCCGCTGAAGGCAGTGCGCCCGATAGCAAAACCGTGCTGATTTCGCTGGTCACGCTGGCGGTAACGGTCTTCGGTTCGGTACTGTTCCGTGGCTTCCTGGCGATTATCCCGATTCTGGTCGGTGTGGTGGCAGGCTATCTGCTCTCTGCCTTTATGGGCATCGTTGACTGGAGTGGCGTGGTGAAAGCCCCGTGGTTTGCCCTGCCAACCTTCTATACACCGCGTTTCGAGTGGGTGGCAATGCTGACGATTCTGCCTGCGGCGCTGGTGGTGATTGCCGAGCATATCGGTCATCTGGTGGTTACGGCCAACATCGTGAAGAAAGATCTGATTCGCGACCCTGGCCTGCATCGTTCGATGTTCGCCAACGGCTTATCCACCGTTATTTCTGGCTTCTTTGGTTCGACGCCGAATACGACCTACGGTGAAAACATCGGCGTGATGGCGATTACCCGCGTCTATAGCACCTGGGTGATTGGCGGTGCGGCGATTCTGGCGATTCTGCTCTCCTGCGTCGGCAAACTGGCGGCGGTGATCCAGGCGATCCCGGTGCCGGTGATGGGCGGCGTGTCGCTGCTGCTGTATGGCGTGATTGGCGCATCCGGTATCCGCGTGTTGATCGAATCCAAAGTCGATTACAACAAAGCGCAGAATCTGATCCTGACCTCGGTGATTCTGATCATCGGCGTCAGCGGGGCGAAGGTACATATCGGCGCGGCAGAGCTGAAAGGCATGGCACTGGCGACGATCGTGGGTGTTGGCCTGGCGCTGCTCTTCCGCGTGATCTCGCTGTTGCGTCCGGAAGAAGTGGTGCTGGAGGCTGAAGAACCGCGCGAACATTGATCGCAGCGCGCCTGACAGGATCCGGGGCAGGGACGCCCCATTCATCTCTTTCTGAAAACTGTGTTAGACTTCCCCCGATTTTTTGCTTGTTCTCTTGCTGAGGTGCTTCTGAACACGCCGGCACAATTGTCATTGCCACTCTATTTACCTGACGATGAAACCTTCTCCAGCTTCTGGCCGGGGGAAAACCCGTCGCTGATTGCCGCACTCAAAGGCGCTCTCAACCAACAACATGGCAGCTATCTCTACTTCTGGTCACGCGAAGGCGGTGGGCGGAGCCATCTGCTGCACGCCGCGTGCGCTGAAATGTCCGCGCGCAGCGAAGCGGTCGGGTACGTTCCGCTGGATAAACGCACCTGGTTTGTTCCGGAAGTACTGGAAGGGATGGAGCAGCTGTCACTGGTCTGCATCGATAACATCGAGTGCATTGCAGGCGAACCGGAGTGGGAGATGGCGATCTTCGATCTCTATAATCGCATTCTGGAAACCGGCAATACGCGCCTGTTTATTACCGGCGATCGTCCGCCACGTCAGCTGAATCTGCAGCTGCCCGATCTCGCCTCGCGGCTGGACTGGGGGCAAATCTATCGCCTGCAGCCGCTCTCCGATGAAGACAAACTGCAGGCGCTGCAACTGCGTGCCGGGTTACGTGGTTTTGAGCTGCCGGAAGATGTGGGTCGCTTCCTGCTGAAGCGACTGGATCGGGAAATGCGCACGCTGTTTGATACGCTGGATCGGCTTGATCGCGCCTCGATCAGCGCACAGCGTAAACTCACCATTCCCTTCGTTAAAGAGACGCTCGGCCTTTAAACAATGTCGAGCACCGCTTCTGGCGGACGTCCGATCCGCGCCTTTTCGCCATTGATCACAATCGGCCTTTCAATCAGCACCGGATTTTCGACCAGCGCATCCAGCAGCGCACTTTCGTTTTTGTCGCCGAGTGCCAGCTCGCTGTAGATCGCCTCTTTGGTACGCATCAACTCTCGTGCACTCTGCATCCCCAGTTTTTGTAGCAGGATTTGAAGCATCTCGCGATCGGGCGGCGTCTGCAGATAGAGCACTACCTCCGGCTCAATCCCGCAGGCGTTCAGTAGCGCCAGCGTTTCGCGGCTCTTGCTGCAGCGCGGGTTGTGGTAAATCGTCACCATTTCAGACTCTCCTTCTGTTCACGACGTGTCAGCGGCATGAATGCTTAGCCTTTCTGATACTGTTTAAAGCGCTGTTGTAACTGGCGCAGCTGATCGATACGGGCATCGTAGCGCGCCTGCTTCAGGCTGCCGAGTGGCACCTGTGCGCTGGCGCTGCCTAATGCGGTGATGGCCTGATCAAGCTGGCCATTCAGCGCCAGGCTCTCTGCACGCGCAGATAACTCTTCATCATTCAGTCCCTGCTGTGCAGAAGCCTGTGCCAGTAAATCCCAGCCGTTGGGATCGTCTTTATTGGCCCAGGTATAGCGGTTCAGAATACGGCTGGCACTGGCATACTGCTTCGCTTCCACGTAGGCGTTCGCCAGGTTGAGCTGCACCACCGGGCTGTTTTTGGCACCGGTTGCGGCGGTGAGCAGGGCGATAGCCTGTTGTGGCTGGTTCAGGCCGATGTCGATGTCCGACATGATATCCAGGAACCAGACATTATTAGGCTGTTTCGCCAGCAGTGGCGTCATAATGCGCTTCGCATCGGCATAGCTCTTCGCCTGTAAAAACTGTATGGCTTTGCCATATTGTGACGCCAGCTGTTCACGGGCATTGCCGCTGGCATACTGACTCAGCAGTTCATCGGTAAGCTGATTACGCCCGGTGGCGTACATTCCCAGCGCACGTACCTTCGCCAGGTAAAAATCTTCAGTGGACTGCACGACGACCGGGCGCATCTGGTTAGCACGGTTGCGGGCATCCGCCAGACGACTGTCGGGCAGGGGGTGCGTCAGCAGAATTTCAGGTGGCCTGGAGGAGAAGCGGCTCTGATCGGCCAGCTTCTGCAGAAAGTTCGGCATCGCCTGGGGATCGAAACCGGCGCGCTGCAGCACCTGAATGCCGATGCGGTCAGCCTCCTGCTCATTGCCCTGCGTAAAGCTGATAATCCCCTGCTGCGTACCCGCCAGGGTGCCGGTCAGTGCGGCCATACCCGCCTGCGGACTCGCCATCGCCAGCAGTATCGAGCCCAGCGCACCGACCCAGGTGAGTGGGGCATTACGCTTCTGATCTTCCATGGCGCGCGCCAGATGGCGCTGGGTGACGTGTGAAATTTCATGCGCCATCACGGATGCCAGCTGACTTTCGTTTTCGGTAAAGCGGAACAGCGCGGAGTGCAGCACCACGTTGCCACCGAAGAAGGCAAAAGCGTTGAGCTCATCGTTCTGAATCAGAAAGAAGTGGAACGGGGTTTTGACGGAGTCAGCATGCGAGACCAGCCGCTGCCCCAGCTGATTAATATACTGATTAAGCAGCGGATCGTTGATCAGCGGCGCACTGGCACGCAGCTGGCGCACATAGAAGTCGCCCATCTGCAGTTCCTGATTAATCGACAGCGTCGAACCGGCCGTGGTGCCAATATCGGGAAGTGAATCACTGACATCGGCATGGGCCGGTGTCAGAGTGGTGAAAATGAGCGTCGGGAGGAGCGCGGCGATCAGCGTTTTCTTTAACCGGTTCAACATGCCTTAATCCTGTAGAGAGGCCCTGAAAATGGACAGGTGCGCAGCGGGAATGTTCCATTTTTCGCAGATAACGGCGGTTCGGGACTATCTTAACCAGAGCATCAAAAGAAAGAAATGTCGTTTTCTGGCCAGTGCCTGGCGTAATTTGTGCAAGATCGCAGATTTTGACGAAAAAAACTGAACATCCCGCCAACTTAAACCACAGTTAAACGAGGTAAATCCGGCGAGGTTTTACCGGTGTCCTGAGCCGCTAATTTGCCTCTTATCTGTTCATTTCCGTCGTGCTTCGACTGAATAAAGCAGAATCTGCTGGCAGATATCCGGAACCCTAATCGTTCTTTTTTTAAAGTTATGTAAATTCAATCAGAAAAACTGAATATGGCACGCGTTTTTCCAGGTCTACTCTGAAAAAACAGCCCGCGCTGAGCCGCAAAATGTTTCTGCACCATTGATAAATTAAATTGTATTACTTGCAACACTCTTCCTGATTCCAGCTAAGCCTGGCTGTTATTTTCTCGCATCAACTTAACAGGAAGAGATTAAATTCGTGATAGTCAGATCCACTGCGGCTAAGACCCTTTTTTCTGCATGATGAAAATCTTCGATTAATTCTCTGAGTGAATAATTTCAGTGGTTACCAATGGCGCGTTGACCTGAATTTACAGAAGAGAGAATTAAACCTGCGCTGTGGTATAGATAGCCGACCTGATTCAGCCCTGAATCTGACAGACATTATTTATTTGCCGGAGAGAAGTGTTATGCGTTCAGTGGTTTCATACGCGTTAATCGCCATTATTGGCGGCGTCGTTGGCGCGGCTGTCACACAGAGTGGCGAGATTTACGACAAAGTGACACGTCATTTTGCAACCGAGCCACAGGAAGCGCCTGGATTCTGGAGTACCCCGGCGATTGAAGGTTACGGCAAAATTCATTACGAGCCTGACGCTGCGTTTAAACCGGTGGCGGGCCTGAGCAACAAAATCGTTTTCCAGATTACCCGCAGCGACGGCGCGATGACCGCACCGAATCTGGGACTGGAGCGTGTGGCGCGCGTGGTGAATTTGTATATCGCCTCTGGCGTGCCGGCCGACCAGCTGAAGTTTGTGGTTTCGGTCACCGGTGACGCAACGCCTGCCATGCTGGATAACGCCCATTTCAAACAGTTTTATGGCATCGAAAATCCAAACCTGAAGCTGATTAATGAGCTGAATCAGGCGGGAGTGAAAGTCTCGGTCTGCGATCAGTCCGTGGCATTCCATCACTATCCGAATAACTGGATTGATAAATCAGTCATCCATGCGCTTTCCAGTCCAACCACCGTGTCCACTCTGCAAAACCAGGGGTACGCGTGGCTGGCAATGTAATTGATGTTTTAAACGACCGGGAGAAGAGTGAATGCGTCCAGCAGCGTTAGTAGTGATGGCAGCCGTAGCAGGATTTATTGGCGGCAATGTTTTACAGTTGCCGGAATTATTCGATAAGGTCAGCGGAAAAATGGCAGATAATAAATCTGAGCCTGCTGATTTCTGGAGTACGCCTGCGATTGAAGGCTACGGCAAAATACATTATGTCGATACGCCGGCATTTAAACCCGGCACCACAGCGGGTCTGAGTAATAAAATTGTTTTCCAGATTAACCACAATGACGGCGATATTCGTAAGCCGAATCTGGGCCTGGAGCGTGTGGCGCGTGTCACCAACCTCTATTATGCGGCGGGTGTGCCACTCGACCAGCTGAAATTTGTGGTGTCGATCAACGGCGACGCGGTGTCGTCAGCGCTGAATAATGACCAGTTCAGCAAAGCCTACGGCGTGGATAACCCGAACCTGAAGCTGATCAGCGAACTGAAAAAAGCGGGCGTTCAGGTCACTATCTGTGATCAGTCCGTGGCGTTTCATCAGCTCGATCGCAACTGGATCGACCCGATGGTCACCCACACTATCTCCAGCGGCACCACCGTTGCCACGCTGGAAAACAGCGGTTACGCCTTCCTGATGCTTTAATTCCCCGCAGCGGCGTCACTGCCGCTGTCACCTGCCGGTCATGTTACCGTGATGCGCCTGTCATATAACGCCGCTAGTTTACGTCGCAATGAGATCGATCTCATCGACGATAAACGAGGCAGTGATGACAGATTTAATCAGCGTAGCCCGACTGGCAGGGGTCTCCCGCGCAACCGCCGCGCGCGCCTTCTCTGATCCTCATCTGCTGAAACCGGGCACGCTGCAAAAGGTGCTTGCCGCCTCGGAACAGATCGGTTTTCGCCCGAATCATATTGCCCGTCAGCTCCGCACTCAACACTCCACCACGCTTGGCGTACTGCTGCCTTCGCTGCTTAATCCGGTTTTTGCCCTGCAACTGCAGGCGATGGAGCAGCAGGCCCGTCAGGCTGGGTATGCGCTGCTGGTGGCAACCAGTGATTATCAGGCAGAGCGGGAAGCAGCCATTGTCGAACATATGCTGCACCAGCGTGTCGCCGGTCTGGTTCTGACGGTGGCAGACGCCGACCACAGTGCGCTGCTGCCGACGCTGGCGGCAACAAAGATGCCCTTCGTGCTGACCCACAACGTGCCGCAACAGCACGACTGGCCCGCGCTGTGCGTCGACAACCGTAAAGCGATGGCAGAAGCGACTGCCCATCTTATCACTCTCGGCCACCGCCACATCGTGATGGCTGCTGGACCTATGCAGCAATCTGACCGTGCGCGTCTGCGCTACCTCGGCTACTGCGAGGCGATGCAGCAGGCCGGTCTCCAGCCGCGGGCAATGATTGAGATGCCCAGCCATATTCAGTCCGACTTCCGGCTGCTGCTGCCCCTGATGAAGGCCCCTTCGCCGCTGACCGCCGTGATTTGCAGTAACGATCTGCTGGCTATCAGCCTGCTGGGGGCTGCTGCGCGTGCCGGTGTCAGCGTACCGAATCAATTGTCAGTCATCGGCTTCGACGGCATCGAGCTGGGTGAACAGCTTTCACCGTCACTGGCCAGCGTGGTGCAGCCGATTGCGCTAATGGGCACGCGCGCCATCGATCTGCTTCTGAATCCGGGCGGCAAAACCCACTTGCTAGCCCATCATTTACGGCTCGGGGAGAGTATCGCCCCGGCATTTCATGGTTCTATTTCAGGGAAACATCATGTCACTCAACCTTAATATCAGACAGGTCGCCAGCGCTGCGCTGCTGGCCGGATGCTCGCTTACCAGTTCGTGGGCGCAGGCGGCGGAAAATGCGATCTGCTATAACTGCCCGCCAGAGTGGGCCGACTGGGCCACCCAGCTTCAGGCGATTGAAAAAGCGACCGGCATCCATGTGCCGCAGGATAATAAAAACTCAGGTCAGGCACTGGCGCAACTGGTGGCGGAGAAAAACAATCCGGTCGCCGACGTGGTCTATTATGGCGTCAGCTTTGGTATTCAGGCCGTCAGTGCCGACGTGGTCAGCGCTTATAAACCGGCTAACTGGGATGAGATCCCGGCAGGCATGAAAGATCCCAATGGCAAGTGGGTGGCGCTGCACTCCGGGACCATGGGCTTTATGGTTAATGTTGATGCACTGGGTGGCGCGCCGGTGCCGCGCGCCTGGGATGATCTGCTGAAGCCGGAATATAAAGGCATGGTGGGCTATCTCGATCCGGCCAGCGCCTTTGTGGGCTATGTCGCAGCGGTGGCAGTGAATCAGGCCAAAGGCGGCAGCCTGCATGACTTCACCCCGGCGATAAACTGGTTTAAGGCGCTGCAGCGCAATCAGCCAATTGTGCCTAAGCAGACCGCCTATGCGCGGCTGATTTCGGGCGAAATCCCGATTCTGATCGACTATGACTTCAACGCCTATCGCGCCCGCTACAAAGATCACGCCAACGTTGAGTTTGTGATCCCAGGCGAGGGAACAGTCACAGTGCCGTACGTCATCAGCCTGGTGAAGAATGCGCCGCATCCGGCCAACGGTAAGAAAGTGATTGATTTCGTGCTGTCAGATGCCGGTCAGGCTATCTGGGCCAATGCCTGGCTGCGTCCGGTGCGGGCGGGAGCGATGTCACCCGAGGCGAAAAAATATTTCCTGCCTGACAGCGATTATGCGCGCGCCCACACGGTCGATTATCAGCAGATGGCCGATGCGCAGAAGGGCTTCTCCGCCCGCTATCTGAGTGAGATTCGCTGATGTCACTGTCAGCTATCACTCCCTCTGCCGCTGGCGGGCCGGTTCGCCAGCGGCTCCGGCCGCTGGGGGCGAACTGGCCGTGGATGCTGCTGCCTGCGCTGCTCTTCTTCGCGGCCTTCTGGCTGCTGCCGTTTGCCCGTCTGTTGCAGATCGGCATGACGGAGGATCGCACCACGCACCACAGCGGTTACTGGACGGTGATCAGCCAGCCGCAGTATCTGCAAAGCCTGCTGAACACCGTGCTGCTCTCGGCGGCGGTCACGCTGGTGACGCTGCTGATTGCGGCGGTAGTCGGCTGCTTTCTGGCGCGGCAGCGCTTTACCGGGCGCGGCACGCTGCTGGCGCTGCTGACCTTTCCGCTGGCTTTTCCGGGCGTGGTGGTGGGATTTCTGATGGTGATGCTAGCGGGGCGCCAGGGTGTGCTGGCACAACTCAGCCTCAGCCTGTTTCATGAGCGCTGGGTTTTCGCCTATTCGCTCAGCGGCTTATTCATTGGCTATCTCTATTTTTCGCTGCCGCGCGCCATCGTGACGCTGGTGGCGGCGAGCGAGAAGCTGGATCGATCGCTGGAGGAGGCGGCCCGTTCGCTGGGGGCCAGCCAGTGGCGCATCATCATCGACGTGATCATTCCGGGGCTGAAACCGGCGCTGCTCTCCTGTGGCGCGCTCTGTTTCGCTACCAGCATGGGCGCGTTTGGCACCGCCTTTACCCTGGGCACAGAGCTGGCCGTGCTGCCACTGACCATTTACGGCGAGTTCACTAATTACGCCAACTTTGCCACTGCGGCGGCACTCTCCGTGGTGATGGGGGCAGTGGCCTGGCTGGCGCTGATGCTGGCTAATGGGCTTGCGTGCCGGAAGGAGCGTTCATCATGAAGCGCCGGGGTCTGTTCTGGCTGCAGGTGGCGATCACCAGCCTCACCGCGCTGTTTATGATCGTGCCGGTGGTGCTCTCAATGCTGGCGGGCGTCACGCAGAACTACTTCGCGGGTCTGCGCAGCGGCCTGACGCTGAAGTGGGTAGAGCAGGTGTGGCAGATGTATGCCGACACCTTCTGGCTGTCGCTGCTGATCGCCCTGAGTTGTCTGGCGGTGACGGTCATCGTGGGTGTGCCCGCCGCCTGGGGCTTACTGAAGTCACCGTCACGCTGGGCATCACGCATTGAGGAGTGCCTGATGCTGCCGGTTGCGTTGCCGGGTCTCGCCACCGCGCTGGGTATCATTCTGCTTTATGGTCAGTTCAGCGGACTGCGCGACAGCTGGCTCTTCATCCTGATCGGCCATGTGCTCTTTACGCTGCCCTTTATGATCCGACCGGTGCTGTCGGTAATGCAGGCGATTGATCTGCCGCGTCTGGAAGAGGCCGCCGCCAGCCTGGGGGCGGGCTTCTGGCGTCGCTTTTTTACCGTGGTCGTCCCGAACTGTCGCAATGGCATTCTGGCGGGTGCGTTTATGGTGATTACGCTGTCGGTAGGGGAGTTCAACATCACCTGGATGCTGCACACGCCCCTGACCAAAACCCTGCCGGTCGGGCTGGCCGACAGCTACACCTCGATGCGGCTGGAAGTCGGATCCGCCTACACCCTGATTTTTATCATGATGATTTTACCGCTGCTGCTATTGCTCAACGCCTGTAATCACTGGCTGGAACGGCAATCAGCGCGGCAGCAGAGAGAGGAAACTCTATGAAAGAGGCCGTCAACGTGACGCTGCGCCACTGCTCGCGTCGCTTCAATCAGCAGGTCGCGCTGCATCCGCTCGATCTGCGGGTCCACGCCGGAGAAACGCTGGTGCTGCTGGGGCCATCCGGCTGCGGAAAAACCACACTGTTGCGTATCATCAGCGGTCTGGAAAGCAGCGATGCGCCAGGGGAAGTCTGGTTTGATCAGCGGAACGTTACCGCGCTGCCGATTGAGAAACGCAGCGTTGGCATGGTGTTCCAGAACTACGCGCTGTTCCCGACGCTCAACGTGGCGCAGAACGTCGCCTATGGCCTGAAGGTGCAGGGCGTGCCGCGAGCCGAACGTGAGGCGCAGGTGGCAGAGATGCTGGCGCTGGTGGATCTGACGCATCTGTCACATCGCGCGATAGATAAATTGTCCGGCGGGCAGAAGCAGCGGGTGGCACTGGCTCGCGCGCTGGCCGCCCGGCCTAAAGTGCTGCTGTTTGATGAGCCGCTGGCGGCGCTTGATGCCAGGCTGCGCGATCGACTGCGGCTGGAGATCGGCGCACTGCTCAAACGGCTGGCGATCACTGCCGTTTACGTCACGCACGATCAGCAGGAGGCGATGGCGCTGGGCGATCGTATCGCGGTGATGGAGCAGGGCCGTCTGGTGCAGCTCGATACGCCGCAGGGCATCTATCAGCGCCCGGCCTCCCGTTTTGTGGCCGACTTTGTGGGTGCCATTAACTGTATTGCGCACGATTCCCATGGTCAGCCCCTGCGTTTTTGCCGCCCGGAAGAAGTGCTGCTGGCCGACGACACGCGCTATCCCCAGCGCGGCGTAGTGGTGGGCAGTACCTTCCTCGGCGCTTCGCAGCGCTTACTGATCGATATCGGACTGGATAGCCCCATTCAGGTAGAGCGTCATGCGCGCGAAATCTGGCAGGCCGGGCAGCGCATCAGCTGGTCGCTGACCAGTCAGGCCGCGCTGGAATTCAGTTGCTAAGGAGTCTGTTGTGTCTGTTCAACCCACGATGATTGCGCAAATCAGCGATCTGCATATCAAGGCCCATGGCCGCCTCTCTTACAAACAGGTCGATACCTATGCGGCATTACTGCAGGTTATCGATACCCTTAATGCGCTGCAGCCGCGGCCCGATGTGGTGGTGATTACCGGCGACCTGGTCGATTTTGGCCGGGCGGAAGAGTACCAGACGCTGCGGGAAGCCCTGCAACGCCTGCAGCTGCCGTTTTACCTGATGGCGGGCAATCACGACGACCGCGAGGCGCTGCGTGCCGCTTTCCCGGATCACGCCTATCTGCAGGAGGGGTCCACCCTGAACTGGCAGCTTCGCGTCGGCGACGTCAGGCTGCTGGCGCTGGACTCCAGCGTACCGCAACAGCCGTGGGGAGAGCTGGACGAACACCAGCTGCAATGGCTGGATCAGGCACTGAGCGCGGCTGCCGATCAGCCCACGCTGGTGATGCTGCACCATCCTCCTTTTGCCTGCGGCATTGCCCATATGGACCGGCAACGATTATGTCATCCGGAGGCCCTTGAGGCGATCATCGCCCGTCATCCGCAGGTTGAGCGGGTGTTATGTGGTCATCTGCATCGCAGTCTGCAGACCCGCTTTGCCGGCACGCTGGCCTGTGTCGCGCCGGGCGTGTCGCATCAGGTGGCGCTGGACCTGCATCCCGACGGGCCGGCTCACTTTATTCTGGAGCCGCCCGGCTTTTTGCTGCATTGCTGGCAACCCGGGCAGGGAATGGTCACGCATCAGTGTGCGATTGGCCGCTTTTCGGGACCCTGGCCTTTTTACGATAGTCAGGGATTAATCGATTAGTGCCAGTCAACTCTGGATTCTCAGGCGTGAAATTTGTCTTAATGCTGCTCAAAAATGCCGACACCGTGTAGACTTAAGCCCGGATATCAGGGCTTCTGGCACACATTAAAAAAATAATCAGGCATTGACGACATGACATTTATCTCCGCGGCGGCGACGCCATGTTAAAGCTCTTTCGGCCCAAGGCCGATTTGCGCAATCTGATCGCCCTGCTGGTGATTGTCAGCATTGTTATCACGCTCGCGAATACGCTTTACGCCACCTGGCGGGTTCAGCGCCAGGTGCTGATTGACACCACGCTTGAGGCCAACCGGGCCTACGCCGCCAAACTGGCCTCCACCAGTGAGATTTTCTTTCAGCTGGCGCAGTCACAGCTGCACTACAGCGCCAACCAGCTCAGTCGCGACTTTAATAATGATGCACTGCTGGAAAGCGAAGTCAGTCGCCTGCGCGAGCAGACCAGCAGTTTCAACTCGGTGGCGATAGTGGATGCGCAGGGCGTGATCAAAGCGATTTCGCCGGAATCTTTGACCCTGAAAGGTATGCACCTCACCAGCGACGCCTCACGGGAAGCGCTGACCCTGCGGCAGCCGATCATCAGTAAACCCACGCTCTCTGCCGCCAATAATCTGCTGGTGTTTGTCTCCTGGCCCGTCTGGAGTGCCGATGGCGACTACCTGGGCTACATCGGCGGCACCATCTATCTGAAGAAAAAAAGCATTCTGAATGCGCTGCTGGGTGAGCAGTTCTACCGGGATGGCACCACGGTCTATGTGCTCGACAGCAATAATGAGGTGCTGTATCACCAGAACCGGCAGCTGGTGGGTAAAACGCTGCCGGCCATCGTCAGTCCGCGTGACGAGCAGACCAATGGCTCGCTGATGCTTGCCGGTCCGGGTGAGTCAGCTCAACTGGCGGGCTTTGCGATCGTGCCGACCACCGGCTGGACGGTGGTGGCCCTGAAGCCGATTAACGTCACGCTGGATCCGCTGTCGGGCCTGTTAATGAAAGTCCTGAAAAATTCTGTGCCGTTCGCGCTGCTGACCCTGCTGGTGGCCGTGGTGCTGGCGCGGCTGATCGCCCGGCCACTCTTCCAGCTGGCCCGCAAAGCCAGCCGGATGGATGCGCAGGGGGTATCAAAAGAGATTGGTGGCATCACCGCCTGGTATTTTGAGGCGGCTCAGGTCAAACGTGCACTGCTCACCGGTATTGGTCTGGTGCAGGACAAGATTGGCCGTCTTAGCTCGGAAGCGCAGACCGATCCGCTGACTCAGTTGCTGAATCGCCGTGGTCTGAATGCGGTGCTGGAGTATTACCGCACGCTGCGCCAGCCTTTCTCGGTGCTGGCTCTGGATATCGACCACTTCAAAAACGTCAACGACAGCTGGGGTCATGATGTCGGTGACCGGGTGATTCAGCAGGTGGCGAGCACGCTGCGTGCCAGCGCCCGTCAGTCTGATGTGGTGTGTCGCAACGGCGGAGAGGAGTTTCTGATGCTGCTGCCGGGCACGGCCCTGGATGAGGCACAGATCATCGCGGAGCGCGTTCGGCTGGGTATTGCCGAAGCCTGGCTCACGGATGTAGGACGAATTACCTTGTCTATTGGCGTGGCGGCCTGGAACGGCACCCAGGATGCCGGGCTGGAAACGAGTCTGAAACAGGCGGATGCAGCGCTTTACGCGGCGAAAAATGCCGGGCGAAACTGCGTTATTGTCGCCACAGCTTAATCGCACGACTTAATCGCAAGTAAAGCAGATGTTTTTTTACGGCAGGCAAGCGTGAAGGGAAAGAAGATAAGCAGGGCGCGGCGGTCGGGCTACCGCGCCCCTCAACATCAGGCTGACTTAACGTAATCCAGCACCATGTCGTGGTGATTCGAGGTCTTAAAGTTATCAAACACTTTCTCGATCCTGCCCTCAGCATCGATCAGGAAGCTGATGCGATGAATACCGTCATAGGTTTTCCCCATAAAGGTTTTTTCACCCCAGACGCCAAACGCCTGGCAAACTTCATGATTTTCATCTGACAGCAGCGTGAAGTTCAGCAGCTCTTTTTCGACAAACTTTGACAGTTTTTCCGGTTTGTCGGTGCTGATGCCCAGGACTTCCACGCCCGCTTTTTTCAACTCATCCATGTTGTCACGCAGACCGCACGCCTGCACGGTGCAGCCTGGCGTCATCGCTTTCGGGTAGAAGTACACCAGAACGCGCTGTCCCTGGAAGTCGGTCAGATTCACGTGTTCGCCGTCCTGGTCGGGCAGGCTAAATGCAGGTGCAGTATCTCCGGCTTTCAGTGGATTCATCACATCTCTCCATTTTCTTATTCAGGCTGTGGGTAATACACCATCTGGCCCGAAACGACCAGAGGGGATATGACCATCAGGGGGTATTTCACCACATAGCCGATCACACGTCAGGCATGTGGAGAAATAACTCCGGTATATTAACTAAAGCTTAGCGTACCGCGCTGACCGATTCGCTGTTGTCAGCGTCAGACACACTGTAGAGACGCAGTGTTCCCTGGGCATTCAGCTCCTGACACAGGTTATTAAAAGCCTGCTCAAAAGTGGTGCCACTGGTTCGTGTCGGACTGTGGGCGGTCATTTGAATATAGAGCGTTGGTGGCAAATCGTGTTGCGCGGGTGTGATGCGCGACACCAGTTCGGCCACGTTCATCTGATGCTTATCAATAAGATCGGTAAAGCGTTCAATAATATGCGGCGAGTCGGCCACTTCAACCTGAATGAACGCGGTATCGGGCATCGGCGGACGAACCCCGGCGTTGGTGCGCTTCATGACGATCAGCAGCTCCAGCTCTGCGCCTTTCAGCGGCAGCGTCGATTCAATCAGCGTAATCGCGTTCCAGCTACCTGACAGCAGCATGATAAAGGTGAATTCATCCCCAAGCATGGCAAGACGGCTATCTTCAATATTGCAACCGCAGCTGCTGACGTGTCGGGTAATCGTATTGACGATACCCGGACGGTCAACACCGAGCGCGGTGATCACCAGATGATGAGGCTGAGATTGCGGCAAAATGGCTTTTCCTCTGCTTTCGCTAATAACCATAAGGTAAACATAAAAAAAACTGCTGACAAGCGCGGGAATGGCGTGGCTTGCTTGCTTTTCCCTAAGTGTAAAACGTACCATGAAGCACTTGTTTGTCGAGGGGATCGCCAATGTTTACGGGAAGTATTGTTGCACTCGTTACGCCAATGGATGACAGCGGTAATGTCTGCCGGTCGAGTCTGAAAAAACTGATTGATTATCACGTCGCCAGCGGCACCGCGGCGATCGTTTCCGTCGGCACCACAGGCGAATCTGCAACCCTGAGCCATGAAGAACATGGTGATGTGGTGATGCTGACCCTGGAACTGGCCGATGGCCGGATTCCGGTGATTGCCGGAACAGGTGCCAATGCCACCGCTGAAGGCATCTCTCTGACGAAGCGTTTTGAAAATTCCGGCGTAGTGGGCTGTCTGACTGTGACGCCATACTATAACCGTCCCACGCAGGAAGGGCTGTTCCAGCACTTTAAAGCGATTGCGAATAGCACCAGCCTGCCGCAGATGCTGTATAACGTTCCCTCGCGTACCGGTTGTGACATGCTGCCGGAAACCGTTGCCCGCCTGGCCGAAATTAAAAATATTATCGGAATCAAAGAGGCAACCGGGAACTTATCGCGGGTTAGTCAGATCCAAGAGCTGGTTAATGAAGACTTTATTCTGGTGAGTGGCGATGACGCGACTGCGCTGGACTTTATGCAACTGGGCGGCAAAGGCGTCATTTCGGTGACCGCAAATGTGGCTGCACGTGAAATGGTCGAGCTGTGTCAACTCGCACAGCAGGGCAATTTCGTTGAGGCACGCCGCCTGAATCAGCGTCTGATGCACCTGCACCAGACGCTTTTCTGTGAACCCAATCCTATCCCGGTGAAATGGGCTGCGAAACAGCTAGGATTAATCGCTAACGACACGCTGCGTCTGCCAATGACGCCACTGACTGCAGCCGGCCAGCCGAAAGTGGAGCAGGCGCTGGTGAAAGCGGGTTTGCGATAATTTAGGGAGTTTGAATGAATTACTCAGTAAAGCGGTCAACAGTAGCCACAGTAGTCGGGCTTTCTACTCTGATGCTGTTGTCGGCCTGTTCAAGCGATCAGCGTTATAAGCGCCAGGTCAGCGGTGACGAATCTTATCTTGAAGCCAGCCAGTTAAGTGAACTGAAAGCGCCAGCCGGTATGATCCTGCCGGTTCAGCGTGGTGACTATGATGTGCCGCGCACCAGCAGCCAGGCACCCACCGGTAAGCAGCTCGACATTCGTCCGCCAGCCCAGCCGCTGGCGCTGATGAACGGGACCCGCGCGCAGTTCAGTAACAATACCGGTGCGCTGATGATCGATAACAGCCGCGGTTCAGTCTGGTCACGGGTCGTTAACGTCGTTGAGTCAAACAAATTCCCGATTGCTTCACGTAACGATGCTGGTCAGCAGCTGACGACCGACTGGGTGCAGTGGAACCGTGCTGATGAAGATCAGCAGTATCGTGGACGCTATCAGATCAGCGTGCAGTCGCAGAGCTATCAGCAGCAGCTTACCGTGCGTCTGCTGGAGCTGCAGCAGGATGGTAAAACCATTACGTCACCTGTGCAGATCCAGCGTTACACCGCGCAGATGCTGAATGAAATCAGCACCGGTCTGGACAAAATTGATACCGCCAGTGAAAACGCGGCATCAGGCCGGGTAAGTGGCGCTATTGATGTGCAGAGCGGCGCAGATGACACCGGTCTGCCAATGCTGATCCTGCGTACGCCATACAACGTGGCATGGCAGCGTCTGCCAGATGCGATGAAACGCGTCGGGATGGAAGTGACAGATACCACCCGCTCAACCGGCAGCATGAAGGTGACCTACAAGTCACCGGGCAGCAGCGACTGGGATGCAGTCGGTGCGAAAGATCCGGAATTACCTAACGGTGATTACAAAGTGCAGGTCGGCGATCTCGACAACCGCACCAGCCTGCAATTCATCGACCCGAAAGGGCATGTGCTGACCCAGTCGCAGAACGATGCGCTGGTGGCCGTGTTCCAGGCGGCGCTGAACAAATAAAGTTGCCTCAGGCCGGAGATTCTCCGGCCTTTTTATTTTGTTTTTGGCATAATAGCGCGCGGCGAAGTAAACGATTGCGTCAAGGCAATCGCCGCAGCGGCACTGGTCGCTGAACACCCGTTATTTCAAGTCTGGAGTGAACAAGATGCAAAAGCGAGCTGAGTTGTATCGCGGTAAAGCGAAAACCGTATACAGCACCGATAACCCGGATCTGCTGATACTCGAATTCCGCAATGATACGTCAGCAGGTGATGGCGCCCGAATCGAGCAGTTTGATCGCAAGGGAATGGTTAACAACAAGTTTAACCACTTCATCATGACCAAATTGCAGGAAGCAGGTATCCCGACCCAGATGGAAGCGCTGCTGTCCGATACCGAAGCGCTGGTGAAAAAGCTGGAGATGGTGCCGGTCGAGTGCGTGGTGCGTAACCGTGCCGCAGGCTCGCTGGTAAAGCGTCTGGGCGTGGAAGAGGGCATTGTGCTCAATCCGCCGCTTTTTGATCTTTTCCTGAAAGATGATGCAAAGCACGACCCAATGGTCAACGAATCCTACTGCGAAACCTTTGGCTGGGTCAGCAAACAGAACCTGGCGCGGATGCAGGAGCTGACCTTTAAAGCCAACGACGTGCTGAGCAAACTGTTCGACGATGCGGGCCTGATTCTGGTCGACTTCAAGCTGGAATTTGGTCTGTTTAACGGCGAAGTGACGCTGGGCGATGAGTTTTCACCAGACGGTGCGCGCCTGTGGGACAAAGAGACGCTGGATAAAATGGACAAAGACCGTTTCCGTCAGAGCCTGGGCGGCGTGGTTGAAGCCTATGAGGCGGTGGCACAGCGGCTTGGCGTAAAACTCGACTGAGTTTGTCTTTAGCGCACAAAGAAAGCACAAAGAAAGAGGAGAGCCCCGGCTCTCCTCTTTTCATTTCAGGGTAAAGCTGGTGATTGCTCCGTCACGCAACTAAAATCATGCCATCTGAAAAAATGACTGAGGGAATACAGCATGCGCTGGCAAGGGCGTCGCGAAAGCGACAATGTAGAGGACCGTCGCGATCAATCGTCCGGTTTAGGTGGCGGAGGCCGCCAGATTCGTCTGCCGCGTGGCAAAGGCGGTATCGTGTTGCTGATCGTGGTGGCAGTCGCCGGTTATTACGGATATGACCTGACCGGACTGCTGACGGGGGGTGACGTCGCACCGACCAGCCAGCAGCAACAGCGCAACGTCAGTGCCAATGATGACGAGGCCGCGAAATTCACGAAAGTGATTCTGGCCACCACGGAAGACACCTGGGGCAAGTTGTTCCAGCAGATGAACAAACAGTATGTGGCGCCGAAGCTGGTGATGTATCGCGGTGCAACCCGCACCGGCTGCGGAACCGGACAGTCTGTGATGGGACCGTTTTACTGTCCTGCTGACCAGACTGTCTATATTGACCTCTCTTTCTATGACGAGATGAAAACTAAGCTGGGCGCAGGCGGTGACTTCGCTCAGGGCTACGTCGTCGCGCATGAAGTGGGCCACCATGTCCAGAAACTGCTGGGCATTGAGCCGAAAGTGCGTGAAATGCAGCAGGGTGCCAGCGAAAAGCAGGTGAATCAGCTCTCCGTCAAAATGGAGCTGCAGGCGGACTGCTTTGCCGGTGTCTGGGGACACTACATGCAGAAGGAAAACATCCTTGAAGCAGGCGATCTGCAGGAAGCGCTGAATGCTGCTGAGGCGATTGGCGATGACCGTCTGCAGCAGAAAGGCCAGGGCCGCGTCGTGCCGGACAGCTTCACCCACGGCACCTCTGAGCAGCGCTACACCTGGTTTAAGCGCGGGTTTGATGGTGGCGATCCAGGACAGTGCAACACCTTCGCCAGCAACTGATGATCCCAACGCAGCTTATGCAACAGGCCGGTGTGCGTCGTCTGGCAGTCATCAGCGGCGACCCGGCCTGGTGCTTAGATCGGGCTGCGGCATGGCGTGAAGCGTTGCCAGGCGACTGGCTGGCGCTGAGTCCGGCGCCGCTATTCTCTGACGAGTCAGATTTGCACAGGCAGCCTGGCGCGGTTCGCACGCTGCTGGGACGCGAATTCCATCATGCGATATTCGACGCCCGCCAGGGCTTTCATGCGGAGGCTTTCGCGGCGCTTGCCGGTACGCTCACCGCCGGAAGCTGGCTGCTGCTGCTGGTGCCGCCCTGGCAAGCGTGGTCGCAACAGCCTGACAGTGACAGCCTGCGCTGGGCGGACGTCGCTGAACCCATCGCAACACCTCATTTCGTTCACCACCTGCAACAGCTGATCCTGGCGGATGACCAGGTGCTGCTGGAGCGGCAGCATCAGCCCTGCCATTTTCCGGCGCAGCGTGACTGGCCGCTGTGGCACTGTCAGGCTCCGCAACAGCAGCAGGCGATACTCGATCAGCTGATGACGCTGCCCTCGGGTGTCGCTGTGCTGACCGCTGCCCGTGGGCGGGGTAAATCGGCACTGGCGGGGATGCTGGCCCGGCAGAACAGCCATTGTCTGGTAACGGCACCGGCCAAAGCCTCAACAGAGGTGCTGGCCACCTTTGCCGGGGATCATTTTCACTTTATGGCACCCGATGCGTTGCTGGCGCTGGAGACGCCGCCTCAGGCGGAGTGGCTGATTGTAGATGAAGCCGCAGCGATCCCGGCACCACTGCTGCAGGCGCTGGTCAGCCGCTATCCCCGCGTATTGCTCACCACCACCGTGCAGGGCTACGAAGGCAGTGGACGCGGCTTTATCCTTAAATTCTGTGCCGGGCTTGCAGATGCACACTATTTCACGCTGGATGAGCCGCTGCGTTGGTCGCGTTTTGATCCGCTGGAGCAGTGGCTGAACCAGGCGCTGCTGTTTGACGATGCCACCGCCATCGCACCCGATACTCCGGCAATACCGCATCGTATTGAATGTCACGATTTCAGCGCGCTGGAAGCCGCTTATCGTCTGCTCACCAGCGCGCACTACCGCACGTCGCCGCTTGATCTGCGCCGCCTGCTGGATGCACCCGGTATGCAGCTGTGGCGGGCGGGAGATACAACCGCGTTACAGGGTGCGCTCTGGCTGGTGGAAGAGGGCGGTCTTGAAGCTCAGCTGGCGCAGGCGGTCTGGGCGGGCACCCGGCGACCGCGCGGCAATCTGGTTGCGCAGTCGCTGGCAGCTCACGCCGGTCTGGCTGAAGCGGCAATCCTGCGCTCGCAGCGCATCAGCCGGATTGCCGTGGCGGCAGAAAGCCGTCGTCGGGGAACCGGACAGCAGCTTGTTGCGGCGGCGGCTGATACGGCTGCCGATCACGACTACCTCTCTGTCAGCTTCGGCTACACTGAATCACTCTGGGCGTTCTGGCGCGCCTGCGGTTTTACCCTGGTAAGAATTGGCAGTCAGCGCGAAGCCAGCAGCGGCTGCTACGCAGCGATGGCGATATTGCCCTGTTCTGCTGCGGGTGAGGCACTGACGCGCCGGGCGGCAGAGCAGCTGGCGCGTGACTGGCCGCGGTTGCGGCAGCATATCGCGCTGGACCTGCAGTTTGATCAGACCACAGATGACGGATTGAACGCTCAGGATAGCCATCTGGCCGTCGGTTTTGCCTGGGCGCAGCGGCCATTGGAGGCGAGTCTGCCAGTGTTGCAGCGTCTGGCAGAGGCCAGTGCCGTCTCCGTACCGCTGCTGGCCGCCGCGGTTGCTGCACCTGATGCGCTAAGCGACCTGTCCCGGCAGACGGGCTTAAGCGGCCGCAAGGCGTTGATAGCTAAGCTGCGTCAGCAGGCGGCTTCAGCCCTCGAAAGCCTGGGCGTTACTGCGGACGCGCTGCACCGACCGTTGAAATAATTCGACCATCTGCCTCAAATTATCCTCATATCATTTTGTGCCAGGCGGCGTAGAGTGAACACAGGAGGTCAACATGACACTGAAATATGTAATCGTTCAACAGCCTGCTACCACCGCACAGCTGTTTCTGCTCTACCATGGCGTTGGTGATAACCCGGATTCTATGGGTGAGATTGGCAACTGGTTTGCGAAAACGTTTCCCGACGCGCTAGTGGTCTCCGTCGGCTCACCCGGCGCGGGTCGTCAGTGGTTCGGCGAAACCGACCTGCACGATCAGACCATCCAGCAGCGGGTGGATGCGGCGATGCCACAGTTTTTTGCTTCGGTACGTCACTGGCAGAAAAAGAGTGGCGTGCGGCCGGAAGCGACAGCCTTAATCGGTTTTTCGCAGGGCGGCAGTATGGTGCTGGAAGGCGTCAAAGCCTATCCGGATCTGGCGGGTCGCGCAGTGGTGTTTAGTGGCCGGTTTATTACTCTGCCAGAGAAAGCGAGTACCCGCACCACGATTCACCTGATCCACGGTGATTATGATGAGCAGATCCCGATGCACCATGCCCGGCAGGCAGAACAGCGGCTGACCGCCTGCGGTGGCGACGTCACGCTGGATATCGTTGACGATCTGGCGCACGCCATCGATCACCGCAGCATGGAACTGGCGCTGAATCATCTGCGTTATACGGTGCCAAAACGCTACTTTGATGAAGCGTTAAGCGGCGCAAAACCGGGTGATGATGACGTTATCGCAATGATGTAAAAAAGCCCCTGCATAGCAGGGGCTTTTTCGTTTACTTCTTCTTCGGCCAGTTGTCGTCGTCATCCCACTTATCGTTGAAATCACGATGCGGCGGCAGGTCAGGTTTGTTATCCATAAATTTTTTGTGATCGATGCGTTTCAGATCTTTATAAACGTTCATCAGCACGCCAACCATCAGCAGGATCACCAGGATCCACCAGTAATCTTTAATAAATTCCATTTGATGCTCCTTAACATCGCCGTCAGGCGATCAGTTGTTCCATGATGCGCTGATACATCCGGCTCAGCATCTGCAGGTCGGAGGCTTTCACACACTCATTGATTTTGTGAATGGTGGCATTCACCGGCCCCAGCTCCACCACCTGCGCCCCCATCCGGGCGATAAATCGGCCATCGGAGGTGCCGCCTGTGGTCAGCAGCTGTGGCTTAATTTCATTATAGTGCGCCACAGCTTTCACGACGGCATCCACCAGCTTACCGCGCGAGGTCAGGAAGGGCTGACCCGAGAGTTTCCACTCGATGGTGTAGCGCAGCTGGTGACGATCCAGCAGTTCCGCGACCCGCTGGCGGATCATCTCATCGGTGAGTTCAGTGCTGAAGCGGAAGTTAAACTGTACAAACAGCTCGCCGGGGATCACATTGTTGCTGCCGGTGCCTGCCTGGACATTCGCAATCTGCATGCTGGTGGCCGGGAAAAACTCATTCCCCTGATCCCACTCCGTCGCGACCAGCTCCGTCAGCGCGGGCATCGCCCGGTGAACCGGGTTATCCGCCAGATGCGGATAGGCGACGTGGCCCTGCACACCGTGCACCGTCAGATTGGCGGTAATCGAGCCGCGTCGGCCATTCTTCACCACGTCACCGACGACTTCTGTGCTGGACGGTTCGCCGACCAGGCAATAGTCAAGCCGTTCACGGCGCGCCATCAGCCGTTCAACCACTTTAACCGTGCCGTTGGTACCACTGGCCTCTTCATCCGAGGTAATCATGAAGGCGAGGCGGCCCCGGTGATTGGGACGCACCGCCACAAAACGTTCGGCGGCCACCACCATGGCTGCCAGTGACCCTTTCATGTCAGCCGCGCCACGGCCAAACAGCATGCCATCGCGGATCGTCGGTTCAAAGGGCGGGTTAATCCAGCGGCTGGCATCGCCAGGCGGCACCACATCGGTATGACCGGCAAACGCCAGCGTTTCACCTTCGCCACGGGTGGCCCAGAAATTCAGGGTGTCGTCGATGTTCATCGTTTCAATCTTAAAGCCAATGGCTTCAAGACGGGCGATCAGCAGAGCCTGACATCCGGCATCATCGGGGCTGAGAGAGGGACGACGAATAAGCTGCTGCGTCAGCTCAATGACCGGGCAAAACATATTATGACTTCTCCTGAATAGCATTCTGATAGGTGGCTTCGCTGAAACCGGCGAGCAGGGAGCCATCCGGAGCACGCAACAGCGGACGCTTAATCATGGCGGGATGCACCAGCATCAGCGCTTTGGCGCTGCTGGCATCGTTAACCGCTTCACGATCAGCTTCGGGCAGTTTACGCCAGGTCGTGCCGCGGGTGTTAAGCAGGGCTTCATAGCCCAGTGCATCGATAAATTCCTGCAGCAGGGCATCGCTCAGGCCATCGGCACGGTAGTCGTGAAAGTGATAATCAACGCCTGCATCTGTTAAAAAGCGCCGGGCTTTTTTTATGGTGTCGCAATTTTTAATCCCGAACATCACCCACTGCGTGCTCATTGCCCGATCCTTATTATCCTGTGAAAAGAGAAAGCTGAAAAAAGCAGCCAAAGCGCGAGTTTAACATAGTGTGATCGGTTGCGGCATCCGCGCTGGCGCGGGAATCAGTCCGGATCTCCTGCGCGCCGTGTCGTTATTTCGTTGCGGGTAACCGCTATCAATTTCGCAGGCAATTATTACCCTGCTTATCGATGCGTGCTTAAGAATTTCGCCATGTTGATAAAATCGTCTACCGCTGGGCTTAAAATAAATTATCTTCAATCAGGTTAAGGGGTTGCTGAAATGTGCTTCAGCTTCCAGAATCAGAAACATTCATGTTTTTATAGTCTCTGCCGATAGAGTTAACAGGTGTAAACGTATTCACCTGCTTAAAAAAAGCACGTAATATTGCCAGCACAATAAGAGAGGGCATTATGATTGACACTGAAATGGGAACCTGGAAAGAATTTATCGAAGCGATGTTACGCAACAAGTAACACGTGGAGATTAAAGCAGGTCAGTCCCACTTGCTGGAATTCTTACCACACACAGAAATAAAGCGGCCACTGAACTCAGTGGCCGCTTTTTATTTAGCTTTAGTCGTGCGGTTTCTCTTTAAGCGGGAAACGACGGCGGACCAGCACAAAGAACAGCGGCACAAAAAAGATTGCCAGCAGCGTGGCGGAGATCATCCCGCCCATCACGCCGGTTCCCACGGCGTGCTGGCTGCCGGAACCTGCACCGCTACTGATTGCCATCGGCAGCACCCCAAAAATAAAGGCCAGCGAGGTCATCAGAATCGGCCGCAGACGCTGACGCGATGCCTCCAGCGTCGACTCCACCAGTTCACGTCCCCGGCTGTTAATCTCATTAGCAAACTCAACAATCAGGATGGCGTTTTTGGCAGATAGTCCCACCACCGTCAGCAGGCCAACCTGGAAGTAGACATCATTCTCCAGCCCGCGCATCCAGGTGGCGATAAGTGCGCCCACCACGCCCAGCGGCACCACCAGCATTACCGAGAACGGGATCGACCAGCTCTCATACAGCGCGGCCAGGCAGAGGAACACCACCAGCAGCGAAATTGCATAAAGCGCCGGAGCCTGCGAGCCGGAGAGGCGCTCCTGATAAGAGGCTCCGGTCCACTGGAACCCGACGCCAAGCGGCAGGGCATTGACCAGCTTTTCCATTTCATCCATCGCTGTACCGCTGCTGACCCCATTGGCCGCTTCGCCGACAATCTCCAGCGATGAATAGCCGTTGTAACGTTCAAGACGGGGTGAACCGGTCTCCCAGCGGCTGCTGGCAAACGCGGAGAAGGGCACCATTTTGCCGCTGCTGTTGCGCACGTACCATTTGTTGATGTCGTCCGGCAGCATGCGGAATTCGGCGGCGGCCTGCACATAGACCTTTTTCACCCGGCCCCGATCCAGGAAGTCGTTCACATAGCTGGAGCCCCACGCGGTAGTCAGGGTGTCGTTAATGGTGTCCAGCGACACGCCCAGCGCCTGCGCTTTACGGGCATCCACATCGATCTGCAGCTGCGGGCTGTCATCCAGTCCATTGTGCCTTACCCGCGATAGCGACTTATCGTTGCCCGCCATCTCCAGCAGTTTGTCGCGCATCGCCATCAGTTGCGTATGACCGATACCCGCGTGATCCTGTAGTTGCATGTCAAAGCCCGAGCTGCTGCCCATGCCGGTAATGGCGGGCGGACTGCTGGCAATCACACGCCCCTCTTTAATCTTCTGAAACGCCTGAGTTGCGCGATCAATAATAGCGAATGAGGTGCGATCGGCACCGGGCCGATCTTCCCAGTCTTTCAGCCGCACAAACAGACGCGCCACGTTCTGCCCATTGCCGCCCGGGCCGGCACCGATGGTGGAGAAGACCGACAGCACGTTGGCCTTCTCCTCGGTGAGATAATAGTGTTCGACTTTCGCGACCACGCTGGCGGTTTGCTCAAGCGTTGCGCCAGCCGGAAGCTGAACCTGAGTCAGGAAGACGCCGCGATCTTCCAGCGGCAGAAACGAGGTGGGCAGACGCAGAAACAGAAACGCCATCAGGACGATAATGCCGAGATAGAGCAGCAGCCAGCGACCCCCCCGGCGCAGAATGCCTGCAACGCCGCGCTCATAGCGGTCAGCATTACGATTAAAGTGACGATTGAACCAGCCGAAGAAGCCGCGACGCTCAGGCTGCTCGCCCTGCGCCACGGGTTTGAGCAGCGTGGCACAGAGCGCCGGTGTCAGGATCATCGCCACCAGCACCGACAGCACCATCGCCGACACAATGGTAATTGAGAACTGACGGTAGATGGCGCCGACGGTGCCGCCGAAAAACGCCATCGGCACAAACACCGCAGAGAGCACCAGCGCGATCCCGACCAGCGCCCCCTGAATCTGGCCCATCGATTTTCGCGTGGCGGCACGCGGCGAGAGTCCCTCTTCGTGCATGATGCGCTCAACGTTTTCCACCACCACGATGGCATCGTCCACCAGCAGTCCTATGGCCAGCACCATGGCAAACATGGTCAGGGTATTGATACTGAACCCGCAGGCATAGAGCACGCTGAAGGTACCGAACAGCACCACCGGCACCGCAATAGTCGGGATTAACGTGGCGCGGAAGTTCTGCATAAACAGGTACATCACGCCAAATACCAGCACAATCGCCTCCAGCAGCGTCTTCACCACATCGGTGATCGACGCTTTAACGAACGGCGAGGTTTCGTAGGCAATTTTTGCTTCCAGCCCGTGCGGGAAGTAGTGCGACAGCTCCTCTATGCGCGCGCGTACCAGCTTATCGGTGTTCATCTCGTTGGCACCGGACGCAAGCTTTACACCCAGGCCTGACGCGGGCTGGCCGTTGTAGCGGCTCAGATAATCATACTTCTCCGCGCCCAGCGCCACGGTGGCGACATCACCCAGCGTCACCACGGAACCGTCGGGATTGTTCTTCAGGGTAATGGCCCGGAACTGCCCGGGGGTCTGCAGCATCGACTGGGCATTCACCGTGGCGTTCAGCGCCTGCTTCTCTACGGATGGCAGACCACCGACCTGACCCACGGCAACCTGGGTGTTCTGCGACTGAATTGCACTGACCACATCGTCGGTGGTCAGCGCGTAGGCGATCAGTTTGTTAGGATCGAGCCAGATGCGCATCGCATATTGCGAGCCGTAAGCATCTACCTGACCGACGCCGTCAATACGGCTCAGCGGGTCCTGAATATTACTGGCGACATAGTCTGAAATATCCTGCTTATCCATACTGCCGTCGGTTGAGACGAAGGCGACCATCAGAATATTGCTGTCACCGGTTTTATTGACCGTCACGCCCTGCGACTGTACCGCCTGCGGCAATTTGCGCAGTGCTGACTGCAACTGGTTCTGAACCTGCTGACGGGCTTCATCGGGATTGGTGCCAGCGGTAAAGGTGAGGGTGATCTGTGCCTGACCGGTATTGCTGCTGTTCGAGGACATGTACATCAGATTATCGATGCCGGTCATGTTCTGCTCGATGACCTGGGTAACGGTGTTCTCCAGCGTCTGGGCGGATGCGCCCGGATAGTTGGCGGTGATGCGCACGTTGGGGGGTGCCAGATCGGGATATTGTTCAACAGGCAGCGAAATAATCGAAAGCGTGCCGCACAGGCACAGCAGAATCGCCAGAACCCAGGCAAAGATGGGACGGTCGATAAAGAAATTCGACATTAAATCGACACTCCTCAGGGACTTTTATAAGCGTTCAGGCCCAGCGGCAACGGGCGCGCTGGCGGGCAAACCGGATGGTCTTTGCCACGATTTTCCGCCGCCATTTACTCTACGTGCGGTAGCGGGGGAAATCGTGGAGAAATTGAGGAGAAAATGTAAATTCGTTGGCTATTTGCGGCTTTCAAGCCACATCACCGTGGCAGCGACGCGTGAGCGGACATCCAGCTTACGCAGCAGGTTGCGGATATGCACTTTTACGGTCTCTTCAGAGATATGCAGAATAGCCGCGATCTCTTTATTCGACAGGCCGCGCGCTACCTCCTGCAGCACGTCGCACTCGCGCCCGGTGAGCTGACGCAGGGGATCGGCACTGTGCTGGCGATTAGCCAGATAACGGGCCACACCTTCACTGAAGACCTTTTCACCCTGCGATGCCTGCAGAATATGCCCCAGCAGAATTTCCGGCTCGCTGTCCTTAAGCAGATAGCCATCGGCACCCGCATCCACCATGGCGAAGATATCACTGCGGGCGTCAGAGACAGTCAGGACCAGAATGCGTGAACTGATCCCTTCATGGCGCAGCGCCTTCAGCGTATCCAGCCCGGACATACCTTTCATATTCAGGTCGAGCAGAATGATATCGGGTTCCTGACGGCGGGCCTCTGCCAGCGCTTCCGTGCCGTTGTTGGCTTCTGCGATGACCTCAAGTCGGGGATCCAGCGCCAGCAGCTGACGGATACCGCGGCGCATCAGCGGATGGTCATCCACAATCATCAATGTTAATGCGGGCTGTTGCATAGGTTCTCCATTTCATCGGCTTCAGACGGCGGCAGAAGAGCAGGGCTGGCAACAGATGGCGCCGTATCCGCTGGCCTGCACGCTGAGACCGATAGATTATCTGAATAAGTTAACATCATGCCGGGCGCTTTATGTCAGTGAACGCGCCGGTTGCGGTGGAAAGCGCAGTTCGACCCGTGTACCCCGTTGCTGAGTGTGAATCGTCAGATTGCCACTCAGACGCTGGGCACGCTCCGTCATAATCGTCAGGCCGTAATGGCCCGCGGGTTCGTCAGTGCTGTTCATTCCCACCCCGTCATCCGTAATTGTCAGTAAGTGCTCACCTTGTTCGCTATGCTGATAATCCACCCGAATCACCTGCGCGCTGGCGTGACGAATGGCATTCAGCAGCGCCTCACGGGCGATCTGCAACACATGCACCTGCTGTTGTGCCTCCAGACTCTGCAGGCCGGTCTGGTAGTTAAAGTGTATCTCTGCGCCGCTTTTCTCCTGCAACGAGGCGATCATCGCCTGCATCGCCGCTACCAGATCCGCCTGCTCAATGGTCAGGCGGAAGGTGGTCAGCAGCTCACGCAGCTGACGGTAGGCATCGGCCAGTGCCTGATCGAAGTCAGCGATAATGGCGTGGGCGGCGCTGTCATCCTTATCCACAGTGCGGCGCAACAGGGTCAGCTGAATACGTAAAAACGAGAGCGACTGGGCCAGCGAGTCGTGTAATTCCCGGGCAATGGTGGTGCGCTCTTCTATCAGTAGCATCTGCTGATACTGCTGCTGTGCCTGCCAGATCCAGATTGCCCGTCCCAGCATCGCCGCCAGGCTGCGCATCAGCTCATTGGGATGGGTGACGCCAGGCGACTGCCAGCGCAGTTCGCCAATCTGCTGATCGTCCTGCTGTAACGGCAGGCGTTGCCACTCACCGTCAGCCTGAGCATCCCCGGCGCAGAACTGAAACTGGTCGCTGTCGAGCCGGATTGCTGTCAGTTTTTCGCGCGTCAGTACGGTGGTTAACACTGCCTCAAACAGTGCCGGGTGCAACGGGCTGGCCGTCAGCATCTGCGAGCTGTCGTAAAGCAGTGACAGCGTACGATTCGCCTGGGTTAAGTCTTCCGTTTTCGCGCGTACCGTGCTCTCCAGCAGCTGGTAATGCGAATGCAGACGTGCCGCCATGCCGCTGAAAGCGTGCGACAGTACCCGCAGTTCATTCTGCTGCTCAACGTGCAGCGGCGGAAAAGCAAAGTTACCGCTTTCAACGTAGCGACTGGCCGTGACCAGCGCATTGAGTGGCCGCACCACGTGCAGCCGGGTAAAGCGAATCGTCATCAGTGCCAGCACGACAATCGCGATGACACCCGCCAGGCTGCTGGCCGCCACCAGACGCATTTTCAGCTCGGTATAGCGCTGCAGACCCAGCACAAAGCGATCGATTTCACCGACGTAGATCGGCACCTGCTGCTGGTATGCCACGGGATCACCCTGCTGCAACTGCTGCTGCAGGGAAGGCCAGGCAGCGCGCAGTCGCTGATAGCGAGCGCTGACTTCGCGTGGTACCCAGGGCCGATCCAGCTTTTGCAGCACCGGGGCATCCAGCGTTTGCTGATAGAGCGTCAGGTGATGCGCCAGATTTTGTGGCTGACGGCTGGCATCCCACGCCATGCGATAGCTCTGCATGCGCAGGGATCCCGCCAGATTGATCGCCTCCGCATCGCGCTGACTGCTGAGCAGCGTGACTAAGGCCAGACCGGTGGTGAGTAGCGATAGCAGGACGATGGCGCTGAGCGCCTTAGCGATGCTTTGGGTAACGGAACGTTTAACAATCACATGGATGGCCCTGTTGAAAGTGCGGGAATTATAAGAGCGCAAGAACGTAACGCAAATGATCCATCCCCTGTTTATCACACAGGCGGTTACACATCGCACACAAAATGACCACAACTGACAGTTCCCAGGATGGGCTACCGTTTTGTGGTTAAAAAAGGAACAGGTTTACATCGGCCCGATGTTGCTTTTCATTGCAAGGCTAATAATTCATCCAGTCATCAGCTCAACCCCGATCACAGATTATGGAGCATCCAATGAAAAAACTGAATGCTGTACTGGCGGGCGCATTACTGGCTACCGCTTCCTTTGCCACTTTCGCTGCTGCGCCGGTCGACCCGTCACAGGCGCATAACATGCAGAGCATCGGCAGCGTGTCGGTGTCCGGCGTTCGCGGCTCACTGGACGATGCTAATCGCCAGCTGTCGCAAAAAGCGGAAGAGATGGGCGCCAGCCATTACCGCGTTATTGGTATCGATAACCCAGGCGACTCCAGCCTGTGGAGCGGCACCGCAGAGATTTATCGCTAACCCAACCCTCCTGTTTCCATCCCTGTAGCTTTTACCGGCCTGAAAATGGCCGGTTTTTTTGTTTTTGTGCATCAGGATGGATTCTTACAAATCAGCCTGTGCATCTGCCCGGTATATTTTGCTTCGTTCTTGCAGAACGGGTAGGATTCATCGCCGTAAATTCCCGCGTTGCCCGGCACTCACTCACGGGCAAAGGCACAGAGGAAAATCCCCCATTTTGCAGGACGTTACGTCCGCATTGGGGAGACGACGACTGATGGTCAGGACAAACAGGAATGCTATGAAATCTAAAAAGAAAACCCCAAGTGAGATGCGCGCTGCGAAGCGCCGCTGGCTGAATTCTCACGATGCTGGTTACCAGAAAGCGATGGGTAACCGTCACGTACAGATGATTGCGATCGGCGGTGCCATCGGTACCGGTTTGTTCCTGGGCGCAGGTGGCCGTTTGCAGGCTGCTGGCCCCGCGTTAGCCATCATCTATCTGGTGTGTGGCATTTTCTCCTTCTTTATTCTGCGTGCGCTGGGCGAACTGGTATTACACCGTCCCAGCAGCGGCAGCTTCGTCTCCTACGCCCGTGAATTCCTGGGCGAGAAAGCCTCCTACGTGGCGGGCTGGATGTACTTCGTCAACTGGGCGATGACCGGCATCGTCGATATCACCGCCGTCGCGCTCTACATGCACTACTGGGGCGCGTTTGGTGATGTGCCGCAGTGGGTGTTCGCCCTGGGCGCGCTGGCGATTGTCGGCACCATGAACATGATCGGCGTTAAATGGTTTGCCGAGATGGAGTTCTGGTTCGCGCTGGTAAAAGTGCTGGCGATTGTCATCTTCCTGGTGGTGGGCGTGGTGTTCCTTGGCACCGGCAAACCGCTGGATGGCAACAGCACCGGCTTCCATCTGATCACCGATAACGGTGGCCTGTTCCCGCACGGTTTACTGCCTGCGCTGGTGCTGATTCAGGGCGTGGTGTTCGCCTTTGCCTCTATCGAACTGGTGGGTACGGCGGCCGGCGAATGTAAAGACCCGAAAACCATGCTGCCGAAAGCGATCAACAGCGTGATCTGGCGTATCGGCCTGTTCTATGTCGGCTCTGTGGTGCTGCTGGTGCTGCTGCTGCCATGGAACGCCTATCAGGCGGGTCAGAGTCCGTTCGTGACCTTCTTCTCGAAACTGGGCGTGCCTTATGTTGGCAGCATCATGAATATCGTCGTATTGAGTGCGGCGCTCTCCAGCCTGAACTCCGGCCTCTACTCGACCGGGCGTATCCTGCGCTCCATGTCGATGGGTGGCTCTGCACCGAAATTCATGTCGAAAATGAACAGTCAGCAGGTTCCTTATGCCGGTATTCTGGTGACCGTCGCCGTCTATGTGATTGGTGTGGTGCTTAACTACTATGTGCCTTCTCAGGTGTTTGAGATCGTCCTGAACGTGGCTTCCCTGGGCATTATCTCCTCCTGGGCCTTTATCGTGGTTTGCCAGTTGCGTCTGCGCAAAGCGATCAAAGAGGGCAAGGCGGATGATGTCAGCTTCAAGCTGCCAGGCGCGCCGTTTACCTCGTGGCTGACGCTGCTGTTCCTGTTCAGTGTGCTGGTGCTGATGGCGTTTGACTACCCGAACGGGACGTACACCATCGCCTCCATTCCGCTGATTGCGGTATTGCTGGTGCTGGGATGGTTTGGCGTGCGTAAGCGCGTTCACGCCATAGCTGAGACCGAACAGGATCATCACGAAGAAGAGCCTCAGCCGACCCGCCTGGCTGATGACACCTCACGCTGATAAGCGCTGCAGCAATCAGGCCAGCCTCCGGGCTGGCTTTTTTTTACCCGCAAATCGACAGGTTACGACAAGAATTAGGATAGTTTTCCCGTAAGCCCCCCTCTATGATGAGAGGCTCCCTTTATGCGGTAGCGGAGTCCTCATGTCGTTCAAGATCAACATCATCAAAGATAAGCTCCTGTCTGAAAACTGGTTTGTGCTGCGTAACTACACCTATGAGATTACCGATCGTCGTGGCGAGGTTATCCGCCATAAGCGTGAAGTCTACGATCGCGGAAACGGGGCAACCATCCTGCTCTACAACCGTGAAAAGAACAGCGTGGTCCTGACGCGCCAGTTCCGTATTGCGACTTACGTCAACGGTAACGACGACGGCATGTTAATCGAAGCCTGTGCGGGCTTGCTGGACGACGACTCCCCGGAAGATTGCATCCGCAAGGAGGCGATTGAAGAGACCGGTTATGCGGTGGGCGAGGTGGAAAAACTTTATGCCTGCTATATGTCGCCGGGCGGCGTGACTGAGCTTATCCACTTTTTCGCAGCAGTTTATAATGAATCGTTGCGCGACAATGCCGGCGGTGGCGTCGAAGATGAGTCAATCGACGTGCTGGAATTACGCTTTCCGGATGCGCTGGCAATGGTCGCTGAGGGTCGCATTCGAGACGGCAAAACCATTATGCTGCTTCAGCATGCACAGATTGCGGGCTGGCTGACGCCATAAAACCGTGCCACTAAGCCTGTTGCCGCGTGACAGCGTTGAGGGAGAGTGGTGAGCGTTAATCCACTTTATGCACGCTTTTTAAGCAGTTAACTGCGCTTTTTGCACAGGTTCACAGAATGCGAACCCTGTCAGGCCCGTTGATGCGCTATTCTCTCCACTCTGGGTATTCGGGGATCGATCTTCTTAATGTCGTATTGGATGAAATCGCTTTGGCTGTTGCCGTCTCTGTGGGTTGCCTCTGTTCAGGCGGAACCGTTGCAAAAGTCATTCAACGACTGGAAAATCACCTGCAACAATGAAGCCTTCTGCGTGGCGCGGAATATTCCGGGGGACAAAGGGCTGGTGATGACGATTTCGCGCCATGCGGGCGTCAACGATCGCCCTTTGCTGCGCATCGACTACGGCAGCGCCTACAGTGGTGCGTTGCCGGGTGGCCCGCTACAGGATAACCTGCTGCTCGATCAGCGCCGGCTTAAACCCGACCTCAAACACTGGACGGTAGAGCCGCATCACCTCGCCACCAGCAATGCTATCGCTATTGATGAATTTTTTGATCTGGTGATGGAGGCCAAAAACCTGCAGCTCACCTATGACCCCAACGCGATGATCTCTCTGCGCGGCATGAAGGCCGCGCTGTTGCTGATGGATGACACGCAGGGACGGGTCAACAGCATGAGCGCGTGGATCAAACGTGGCGACAGAGCCAGCTGGGATGTTCCGCCACCGCCTGCACTGCCGCCGCTGCCGCCTGCGGTCAGGTCACCCGCTGCACTGACACGCGATGAGACCAGCGGATTAATTGATTACGGCACCTGGCGGGTTAATACCGACTCCTGCTCACTCGATCCGCTGCGCCGCGAAGTCAGCGTGGCGCCGCTTACCGACCAGCGCGCGCTGCTGCTGGTGAGTTGTGAAATGGGGGCGTATAACGTGATCGATCTGGCGTTTGAAGTGACGCGCAGCCCGCCCTATGTGGCGCGTGGCATCACCCTGACTCTGCCTTTTACCCCGCCCGGAGCCAGCGATCGACAACTTGAGCTGATTAACGCCGAATACGACGCGGCCAGCGGCCAGCTCTACACGTTTGGTAAGGGCCGTGGATTAGGCGACTGCGGCAGGGCGACACGCTGGCAGTTTGATGGCACACGTTTTGTGTTAGCGGAATATGCGGAAGAGTCGACCTGTGACGCCTGGCACAGCAGTGATGACTGGCCAACCCTGTGGGTCAGCCAGTCTGACGGTGGCGTTCAGCAGCGTTAACGAATGACCTGCACCATCATCGGTGAGCCAAGCTGGTTGCCGACCAGTTCGGCCAGCATATTATTCACACCGTCGCTCATCGGCGTAAAGCGGGTCAGCGGCGAGCGCGTCACCACCACAAAAACCCCCACGTTATGCTGCGGCACCATCGCCATATAGGTGATGAATCCACCGCCGCCGCCGGTTTTCTGAATGATCCCTGGGCGACCACTTTTCGGTCCCATGTAGACCCAGCCCATGCCCAGCGCATCCGCTTTACCCGGCACATCCATACCTTCAACTTTATTGAGCTGATCGCGGCGATAGATCAGCGTCTGCAGGCGATCGATCTGCGGCGTGCGATGGTTAACCGACGAGTTCAGGAACTGCTGCATCCAGCGGCCCATGTCATCCGGCGTTGAGTAAACCCCGCCGCTGCCAATCGCGGCCAGCGTGTTATTACACGGGCTGGCCCCTTTTTCGGCCACCATCAGACGTCCGCACTGCTCAGGCGACGGCGTAAACGTGGTGTCCTTCATGCCGAGCGGGCGGGTAATCAGCTGCTGAAACAGCGCCGGATAGGGGGTTCCGCTGGCACGCGACAGCGCATCACCCAGCAGATCGTAGCCCAGGTTGGAGTAGGCGGCACTGCTGCCTGGTGCCGCTTTGAGGTTCGCGCGCGCCAGCCATGCCCAGCGTTCGCTCTTCGTTGGCCAGACAAACACCGGACGCTGTGCTTTGCCGCCGGGCTGCTCGCGCGGCAGTCCGCTGGTGTGAGTTGAGAGATTAATCAGGCGAATCGGCTGGCCATTGTAAGTAGGCACCCGTGCACCCGGAGGCGCATATTTACTCAGGGGATCGTCAAGGCGAATCTGTCCGCGCTCAGCCATTTTTACCATCACTTCACTGGTCATCAGCTTACTCAGCGAGGCGATACGAATCAGCGAATCTTTCTGCGGACGGACATTGTTGCCGGGACGGGTTTCACCGAAGCTGGCGAACACCCGCTGATTGCCATCAATCGCCACCAGCGCCATACCGGTTGCGCCGCTGCCATAAAAGATATGTTCCGCATAGCGATCAACAATCTGTGAGGCCAGCAGCGGATCGGGCGCAACCTGCGCCATGCTTTTTAATGGAAGCAGTGAAACCATCAGGGCCAGTAAATAGGGTGTACGCATGTTCAACGGAAGTGGCTTCGCTATAAAAATCGGAGGAAATCTGCCTTCACTCATCAGGATGCATCAGGTCGCAGCCGCGTTATCCCGGCAGAATGACAGCAGGAAAAGACGGTCAGCCCGTGCACAGGCAGCATTAAGTATGACGGCTCTATAGTAATCAGTTTGCGCGGAGCGGGAAGAGGGGAATGGATATTTTTTTATCTGCGAGGCTGCAAAATAAAATGGCCCTTCCCGATGAGGCCGGGAAGGGCAAAAGCATTAAACCGGCTTGAGTAATGCTTCAGCGTGGCTGACGATGTTCTCAACCGTAAAGCCAAACTCCGGGAACAGCTGACTGGCTGGCGCGGATTCACCAAAGGTGGTCATGCCCACAATTGCACCGTCCAGACCGACATACTTAAACCAGTAGTCAGCAATACCCGCTTCTACCGCCACACGCGCTTTCACGCCGCTCGGCAGTACCGATTCGCGGTAAGCAGCATCCTGCGCATCAAACAGGTCAGTAGAAGGCAGTGAAACCACCCGCACCTTGTGACCGCCTGACGTGAGCTTCTCAGCTGCACCCAGGGTGATCTCAATCTCTGAACCGGTCGCAATCAGAATGACTTCTGGCGTGCCGTCGCAATCCTTCAGCACGTAGCCACCGCGTTTGATGTTTTCGATCTGCTCCGGGGTGCGTTCCGGCTGCAGCAGGTTCTGACGTGACAGGATCAGGGCAGTCGGCCCATGATGGCGCTCGACAGCAGCTTTCCACGCCACCGCGGTTTCAACCTGATCGCATGGACGCCATACGCTCATGTTTGGCGTCAGGCGCAGGCTGGCGATCTGCTCAACCGGCTGGTGCGTCGGGCCATCTTCGCCCAGACCGATGGAGTCATGGGTGTAGACCAGAATCTGGCGTGCCTTCATCAGCGCTGCCATACGCGCGGCGTTACGCGCATATTCGACAAACATCAGGAAGGTTGCGGTGTAAGGCACGAAACCGCCGTGGTGCGCGATACCGTTACCAATTGCCGTCATACCAAATTCACGCACACCGTAGTGGATGTAGTTACCCGCCGGATCCTCTTTGATCGATTTAGAGCCTGACCAGATGGTGAGATTACTCGGTGCCAGGTCAGCCGAACCGCCGAGGAACTCCGGCAGCATTTTGCCATAGGCTTCCAGCGAGTTTTGTGACGCTTTACGGCTGGCGATTTTCTGCGGGTTAGCCTGCAGATCCTGGATGAAGCGGGCCGCTTCCGTTTCCCACGAGGCGGGCATTTCGCCATTCATACGGCGCTCATACTCTTTCGCCAGCTCGGGATGGGCCTCTTTATAAGCCGCAAACTTCGCATCCCAGGCTTTTTCGCGTTCAGCACCCGCTGCTTTGGCATCCCACTGCTGGTAGATTTCAGCCGGGATTTCAAATGCCGGATAGTTCCAGCCAAGCTGTTTACGGGTCAGCGCCACTTCGGCCTCGCCCAGCGCTGCGCCGTGCGATTCTTCTTTACCGGCTTTGTTCGGTGAACCGAAACCGATAATGGTGCGGCAGATAATCAGTGAAGGCTTATCGGTGACGCTCTGCGCTTCTTTGATCGCCTCGCGGATAGCATCAGCGTCATGGCCATCGATGTCGCCGATGACATGCCAGTTATAGGACTCAAAACGTTTATGCGTATCGTCGGTAAACCAGCCACTGGTTTCGCCATCGATGGAGATGCCGTTATGGTCATAGAAGCCGATCAGTTTGCCCAGACCCAGCGTGCCCGCCAGAGAACAGACTTCGTGCGAGATCCCTTCCATCAGACAGCCGTCGCCCATGAACACATAGGTGTGGTGATCGACGATTTCATGGTCCGGACGGTTAAACTGTGCAGCCAGCGTGCGCTCAGCAATCGCCAGGCCCACGGCATTAGCCAGGCCCTGACCCAGTGGGCCGGTGGTGGTTTCAACGCCAGGCGTATAACCGATCTCCGGATGGCCTGGGGTCTTAGAGTGCAGCTGACGGAAATTTTTCAGCTCTTCAATCGGCAGGTCATAACCGCTGAGGTGCAGCAGGCTGTAAAGCAGCATTGAGCCGTGGCCGTTGGAGAGGATGAAGCGGTCGCGATCAAGCCAGGCGGGATTGGTCGGATTGTGCTGGAGGAAGTCGCGCCACAACACTTCGGCGATATCGGCCATACCCATCGGCGCACCGGGGTGGCCTGAATTTGCCTTCTGTACTGCATCCATGCTCAGTGCACGAATCGCATTTGCCAACTCTCTGCGTGAGGACATAAAGTTCTCCCTTGTTATGCATCAGGGCGGGAAAGTCCCGCCCGATTAAAATAAAATAAAGACTACAGGCGTGCGGCGAGCACATCTTCCAGCTTCTGCTGGTCAACCGCGAACTGGCGGATGCCGTCAGAGAGTTTTTCGACTGCCATTGGATCCTGGTTATGTTCCCAGCGGAACTCCGCCTCGGAGAGCGGCGACGGCTGATGGAAGCCCTCGGTAGAGGGTTCCAGTTTGCGCTCCAGCGGCGCATCGCTGTTCTGCAGCTCTTCCAGCAGGTTCGGCGACAGTGTCAGGCGATCGCAGCCGGCCAGCGCGATAATCTGCTCCACTTTACGGAAGCTGGCACCCATGATGATGGTGCTGTAACGGTGCTTTTTGTAGTAGTCATAGATACGACGCACAGATTTTACGCCTGGATCTTCATCCGCCACGTACGGTTCCAGTGGCTTGCGTGAGTTGTACCAGTCGTAGATACGGCCCACGAACGGAGAGATCAGGAACACGCCCGCTTCAGCACAGGCACGCGCCTGCGCAAAGGAGAACAGCAGCGTCAGGTTACACTGGATGCCGTTCTTCTCCAGCTCTTCCGCTGCACGGATGCCTTCCCAGGTTGAGGCCAGCTTGATCAGCACGCGTGAACGATCGATGCCGTGCTCTTCATACATCCGAATCAGTTTTTCTGCTTTGGTGACACACATGCCACGATCGAAGGAGAGGCGCGCATCCACTTCGGTCGAAACACGGCCCGGTATGCTTTTCAGGATTTCCATACCGAGGTTAATCGCCACTTTGTCGCTGGCATTGATAATCTGCGTCTCTTTGCTGCCGCCCTGTTTTTTCGCGTATTCAATCGCGTCATCCATCAGGTGCTTATATCCTTCCAGACCTGACGCTTTCAGAATGAGTGAAGGGTTGGTGGTGGCGTCTTCCGGATGGTAATTACGAATCGATTCGATATCACCACTGTCCGCCACCACGGTGGTGAACTGTTTTAGGGCTTCTAGCTGGTTCATCTCTAAACTCCTTGAAAAGAAAAATGAAAGCGAACAGGGTGCACCTCAGGCCTCGCAGCCGGTCTGTGGCATGTTCTGCTACCGGTAACGCGAACCCATAACATTGCAACAGAGACTTTCTGATGAAAATGCGGTTTCTCTGATTGTTGCGCTGCGAGGCGGTGCGAAGGAGCCGTCATGCGGTTTTTACCGTGGGGTGCGCCATATTCCATCCTTAAGCATAGCAGTCAGGACGAATGACGCAGGCTACACTGTAGCAATCTGTGCCCTGTGAAACGGAACGGGTCTGTCGTGAGAAAGGTAAGCGCAGCGCGGGTTGCGGGCCGCGCTGCAGCAGAAGAAGCGATCAGACGGGGAGGTTCAGCCAGTTTTTTACCGGCAGGAAGTCGCGATAGAGCGCAGCTTCAGGCGAGTCGGCATCGGGCTGATAATCATATTCCCAGCGCACAAGTGGTGGCATCGACATCAGAATCGATTCCGTACGACCGCCGGTCTGCAAACCAAACAGCGTGCCCCGGTCCCACACCAGATTGAACTCAACATAGCGACCACGGCGGTAGAGCTGGAACTGGCGCTCACGATCGCCCCACGGATGATCTTTACGGCGCGCCACAATCGGCCGATAGGCATCCATAAAGCCGCGGCCTACTGCCTGCATAAAGCTGAAGCTCTGCTCAAAGTGGGGCGTGTTGAGATCGTCAAAAAAGAGGCCGCCAATGCCGCGCTGCTCATCACGATGCTTCAGATAGAAGTAATCATCACACCACTTTTTATAGCGCGGATAGACATCCTCGCCAAAGGGCTGACAGAGATTGGCGGCGGTCTGATGCCAGTGCAGCGCGTCTTCTTCAAAGCCATAAAACGGCGTCAGGTCAAAGCCGCCACCAAACCACCAGACCGGATCGGCCCCCGGTTTCTCTGCGATAAAAAAGCGCACGTTGGCGTGGCTGGTCGGCACATAGGGGTTATTCGGGTGGATCACCAGCGACACGCCCATCGCTTCAAAGCTGCGACCGGCCAGCTCAGGCCGGTGCGCGGTCGCTGATGCCGGCATCTGATCGCCATGCACATGCGAAAAGTTAACGCCCGCCTGCTCAAATACCGTGCCGTTGCGCAGGACGCGGCTCTGACCGCCGCCGCCGCCAGGGCGCTGCCAGCTATCTTCAGCAAACTGTGCGCCGCCATCTTCAGCCGCCAGCTGGTTACAAATCTCATCCTGCAATGCGAGCAGGAACGCTTTTACGCGGGAAATATCAGCCATCTTTTCGCTTATCGTTTGTCAAAGTCTGACGCGATTATACGCAAAACTGCGCCGCTTGCATGAGCGCGGCGCGTCGCACGATGCAAACCAGCCAGACGAATCAGGCGTTGCGTCGGTCAAACTCATCGAAGTAGTTGACGATGCCGCTGGCAATCGCTGAAGCAATTTTCTGGCGAAACGCGGTAGTGCCGAGCAGCTGCTCTTCACGGGGATTGGTAATAAAGGAGGTTTCGACCAGCACCGAGGGGATCGACGGTGACTTGAGCACCGCGAAGGCCGCCTGCTCGGTATGCTGGCTGTGCAGATGGTGCACCGGACGGATCTGATCCAGCACGTGCTTGCCCAGCGTCAGGCTGTTTTTGATGGTATCGGTCTGTACCAGGTCAAACAGGATCTGCTGCAGATAGTGATCCTGCTGCTGTGCCTTTACGCCGCCCAGTTTGTCCGCATCGTTCTCACGCTGTGAGAGATAACGTGCCATCGAGCTACTGGCACCGCGGTTAGAGAGCGCAAACACCGAGGCGCCGCTGGCATCAGGGCTGGTAAAGCCGTCGGCATGAATCGACATAAAGAGATCGGCACCGTGCTGATGGGCGATTTCTACCCGCTGATAGAGCGGAATAAAGTGGTCACTGTCGCGGGTCAGGCGCACTTCAATGCGCGGATGGCTCTGAAGCTGACGCTGCACGTTACCGGCAATCTCCAGCACGATATGCTTCTCTTCAGAACCCTCTTCACCCACCGCACCAGAGTCGATGCCACCGTGCCCCGGATCGATCATCACGATGCGTTTACCGTTTTTCGCTGGTGGGGCAGGGCGCGTATGACGATTTGCCCCGGTAAGGCCCGTCTGCTCTTTAGCCTGAATCGCACGCGGCGATAAAATGGCCAGAGCCAGCCCGGAAAGAAGTAACTGACGACGATGAATCAAACGTTTAAGCAGCTGCATGTACGGGTCCGGTAACAGGAATCTTGCCGGTGTTATAGCCTAAGGCTCTGTTGCCTGCGATCACAGAACCATTTCAGGGCATTACTTTGTATTGCAGGTCGCGAACAGAAAATTTGCGCTTTTTTATTTTCCGCCGGTCATCGAGGGTTGCGTGCGGCAGAGAATGCGTGATAATCAGCAAATTGTGCTTATCTGCAGGTAAATAAGATGGAAATCCGCGCCTTCCGCCAGGAAGATTTTGAAGAAGTGATCACTTTATGGGAACGTTGCGATTTGTTACGGCCATGGAACGATCCCGAGCTGGATATCGAACGCAAAATGAATCACGACCCCGATCTCTTTCTGGTTGCTGAAGTGGGCGGCGTGGTCGTTGGCACGCTGATGGGCGGTTACGATGGTCATCGCGGCGCGGCTTACTATCTCGCGGTGCATCCAGACTATCAGGGACGCGGCTTTGCGAATGCCCTGATGAACCGTCTGGAGAAAAAGCTCATCGCGCGCGGCTGTCCGAAACTGCATCTGATGATCCGCGAAGAGAACGATCAGGTGGTGGCGTTCTATGAGAAGCTCGATTATGAGCCGGTCGACGCGCTGCTGTTTGGTAAACGTCTGATCGAAGATCGTGAATACTAACCCGTTGCCTGGCTATTCGCCGGACGAGTATGACGCCAGAGGGCAGCTGCGGCTGCCGTTTGTTTTTTGGCCGATCCTGTTACTTCAGGCGCGGACCTGGCTGCTGCTGGTGATGGCCGGAGCGTCACGGCAGCAGGGCAACGACCTGCTGGCACTGTTCTATCCGGATCGTCAGGCGTTCTGGGTCGGCCTGGCGCTGGGTTTACCGGCGCTGGCGGGCCTGCTGCTGACCGGCTATCGCACGCGACTGCCGCGCCTCTGGCAATCCTGGCGCAGCGTACTGGCGCTGTCGCTGCTAATCAACCTGCTCTGGCAGGGCTGGCAGTTTACGCAGGGCGATTTGCTCAGCTCACCGCTGCCCTTGTTGCTGACGCTGTTCGACCTACTGGCGCTAATCTGGCTGCAGTCGAATCGTCGCTGCCGTGACTGCTTTCTGCCTGAACATCATCTCAACTAAACTTTTTGTCGCTTTGCGACTCCAAGCAGTTCCGCCTTTCCGGCATCGCATTTACAGGAGTTCTCATGAAAGCTGTTCGTTCCACGCTACTGATCGCCGCCGTTGTACTGAGCGGCTGTGCCAGTTCGGGTTCCGGCGCTGACAGCAGCCAGCAGGCAAGCTGGTGGAATCCGCTGACGTATCACTGGTCTTCGGCACTGCCGTGGAACTGGTTCGGTTCTTCGCTGACCGCGACTGAACAGGGTGTGGGGGGATTAACCGCCTCCACCGCCATGAAAGAGGACGCGATTAAGGACGGACTGAACGGTGACTATACCCTGCGTCAGGGCATGCGCAGTCAGAACGGTCAGGTGGTCTCTTTCTGGCAGGCGCTGGATGACGGCAAGGTTAAGCTGGTGATTTACGGACAGTCGCAGATCGAACGTATTGAGGTGATGGACAGCGCGATTGCCAGCAGTGACGGCAGTAAAGTGGGCGACGCCTTCAGTAATAAGTTCAGTAAAGCCTTCGACAACTGCACACTCGCCAGCGGCACCGATGCGCGTGATGTAGCGTGCCGTGCGCCTGGCAGCCAGCATCTGACCTATGTCTATCACGGCGACTGGCATGGACCGGAGGGATTGATGCCCTCTGACGATACCCTGAAAAACTGGAAAATCAGCAAGATTGTCTGGCAGCGTTAATCTTTTTCTTCAGCGCGCCGCTCCTCAGGCGGCCGCTGACGCCTCTTAAACCCCTGCCAGAACGGGCTGCACGCGGTTCCTCTCCTCCATCGGCTTTTGCTGATTTCTGCATAAACTCTGCCGTCGTCTTATGCTTTTTTCGACTTTGAAATCATCAAACGATATATAAAACCGCTACTGGTTTTCACTGAGTTATAAATAAACTGATGCCTCAGCGGGTGAGATCCGCATCAAACTTTTTCAGGGTGCCAAATGACATTACAAGCGATGAAAAAAATCGTGAGCGGTATCGCGTTGTCGCTGAGCCTGGCCGGCGCAGCCAATGCCACTGAACTTCTTAATAGCTCATACGATGTGTCGCGGGAGCTGTTTGTCGCCCTGAATGCCCCGTTTGTTAAACAGTGGGATGCCAGTCACCCCACTGATCCACTGACCATTAAGATGTCGCACGCTGGTTCATCGAAGCAGGCGCTGGCTATCCTGCAGGGACTGCGCGCAGATGTGGTCACGTACAACCAGGTAACAGATGTGCAGGTGTTGCACGATAAAGGCAATCTCATTGCCGCAGACTGGAAAAGCCGTCTGCCGAATAACAGCTCGCCTTTCTACTCCACCATGGCGTTTCTGGTGCGCAAAGGGAATCCAAAGCAGATTCATGACTGGTCAGATTTGACCCGCAGTGATGTGAAGCTGATTTTTCCGAACCCGAAAACCTCGGGTAATGGTCGCTACACCTACCTGGCCGCCTGGGGTGCAGCAGATAAAGCGGACGGCGGCGATCAGGCTAAAACCCGTGCCTTTATGACGCAGTTCCTGAAAAACGTGGAAGTGTTCGACACCGGCGGTCGCGGCGCGACCACCACCTTTGCTGAACGCGGCCTGGGCGACGTACTGATTAGCTTTGAGTCGGAAGTGAATAACATCCGTAATCAGTACGGTAAAGATGAATACGAAGTAGTGGTGCCGAAAACCAACATTCTGGCGGAGTTTCCGGTGGCATGGGTGGATAAGAACGTCGCGACGAATAAAACCGCTGATGCGGCCAGCGCCTATCTGAACTATCTCTACACGCCAGAAGCGCAGAATATTATTACTCACTACTATTATCGTGTGAACAACCCACAGCTGATGGCAGAGCAGAAAGATCGCTTCCCGCAGACCAGCCTGTTCCGGGTCGAAGAGGCCTTTGGCGGCTGGGATAAGGTGATGCAGACGCATTTTGTCAGCGGCGGTGAGCTGGATAAATTGTTATCGGCGGGGCGCGGATAATGTTTGCAGCCAGCCATAAACGCGTGTTGCCCGGCTTCGGTCTCAGCCTGGGTACCAGCCTGCTCTTTACCTGTTTGATCCTGCTGTTGCCGATTAGCGCCGTGATCATGCAGCTGTCGCAGATGACGCTGCAACAGTACTGGGATGTCGTGACCAACCCTCAGCTGGTGGCCGCCTATAAGGTGACACTGCTCTCTGCCGGTGTCGCGTCCCTGTTTAATGCGGTGTTCGGCATGCTGATGGCATGGATCCTGACCCGTTATCGTTTTCCAGGCCGGACACTGCTGGATGGCCTGATGGATCTGCCGTTTGCTCTGCCGACTGCGGTAGCAGGTCTGACCCTGGCCGGACTCTTTTCTGTCAACGGCTGGTACGGACAGTGGTTCGCCCAGTTAGACATCAAAATTTCTTACACCTGGATTGGTATCGCCATTGCCATGGCCTTTACCAGCATTCCGTTTGTTGTGCGTACCGTTCAGCCAGTGCTGGAGGAGTTAGGACCGGAGTATGAAGAAGCGGCCGAAACGCTGGGTGCCACGCCGTGGCAGAGCTTCCGCCGCGTCGTGCTGCCGGAAGTTGCGCCTGCGCTGCTGGCCGGTACGGCGCTCTCCTTTACCCGCAGCCTGGGTGAGTTCGGTGCGGTAATCTTTATTGCCGGTAATATCGCCTGGAAGACGGAAGTCACCTCGCTGATGATCTTTGTCCGGCTGCAGGAGTTCGACTATCCGGCAGCCAGCGCTATCGCTTCGGTGATCCTGGCGGCATCGCTGATTCTGTTATTCGCGATTAATACACTGCAGAGCCGCTTTGGCCGTCGTCTGGGAGGTCACTAATGGCCGAGGTTTCACAACTCAATCACGCGGCGCGTCAGCCTGTGAACTGGGGCAAATGGCTGCTTATTGGTATCGGCGCACTGATCTCGATTCTGCTGCTGGTGGTGCCGATGGCTTCCATCTTCTGGGAAGCGCTGAATCAGGGGCTGATTGTCGCGCTCAGCAATCTGGCCGATCCGGACATGCTGCACGCCATCTGGCTGACTGTGCTGGTGGCGCTGATTACCGTTCCGGTGAACCTGGTGTTCGGCACGCTGCTCGCCTGGCTGGTGACGCGCTTTACCTTTCCGGGCCGTCAGCTGCTGCTGACCCTGTTTGATATTCCTTTTGCCGTGTCGCCCGTCGTAGCCGGTCTGATGTATCTGCTTTTCTGGGGCGTGAATGGCCCGGCAGGCGGCTGGCTGGATGCGCATAACATTCAGATTATGTTTGCCTGGCCTGGTATGGTGCTGGCGACGGTGTTTGTGACCTGTCCGTTTGTCGTGCGCGAACTGGTGCCGGTGATGCTGAGCCAGGGCAGTCATGAAGATGAAGCGGCGGTGCTGTTAGGCGCGTCCGGCTGGCAGATGTTCCGTCGTGTGACGCTGCCGAACATTCGCTGGGCGCTGCTGTATGGCATCGTCCTGACCAACGCCCGTGCGATTGGTGAATTTGGTGCGGTCTCAGTGGTCTCGGGATCGATTCGCGGTGAGACCTACACCTTACCGCTTCAGGTTGAATTATTGCATCAGGACTACAACACCGTTGGCGCGTTTACTGCCGCCGCCCTGTTAACCCTAATGGCAATTGTGACGCTGTTTCTGAAAAGTATTGTGCAGTGGCGTTTAGAGCAACAGCACAAACGCCTGCAACAGGAGGGAAATCATGAGCATTGAGATTAACAAGATCAACAAGTCCTTTGGTCGCACCTCGGTGCTGAACGATATCTCTCTGGATATTGCCTCAGGTGAAATGGTGGCGCTGCTTGGCCCGTCAGGCTCGGGTAAAACCACGCTGCTGCGGATTATTGCCGGGCTGGAGCATCAGAACAGCGGTCAGATCCGTTTTCACGGCAACGATGTCAGCCGCCTGCATGCGCGCGATCGCCAGGTCGGCTTTGTCTTCCAGCACTATGCGCTGTTCCGTCACATGACGGTGTTCGACAACATCGCCTTTGGCCTGACCGTGCTGCCGCGTCGTGAACGTCCTTCAGCGGCGGAGATCAAACAGCGTGTAACCCGTCTGCTGGAGATGGTGCAGCTGGCGCATCTGGCTAACCGCTTCCCGGCACAGCTGTCAGGCGGCCAGAAGCAGCGTGTGGCGCTGGCGCGTGCGTTGGCAGTTGAACCGCAGATTCTGCTGCTGGATGAACCCTTTGGCGCGCTGGATGCTCAGGTGCGTAAAGAGCTGCGCCGCTGGCTGCGTCAGCTGCATGAAGAGATTAAATTCACCAGCGTGTTCGTGACCCACGACCAGGAAGAGGCGATGGAAGTCGCGGATCGCGTGGTGGTGATGAGTCAGGGCAACATTGAGCAGGTCGGCACGCCAGATGATGTATGGCGCGATCCGGCGACCCGCTTTGTGCTGGAGTTCCTGGGTGAAGTGAATCGCTTTGATGGCGAAATTCAGGGATCGCAGTTCCATGTCGGTGCGCACCACTGGCCGCTGGGTTATACCTCAGCTCATCAGGGCGCGGTTGAGCTGTTCCTGCGTCCGTGGGAAGTCGACGTGTCACGCCGCAGCAGTTTAGAAACGCCGCTGCCGGTGCAGGTGCTGGAAGTCAGCCCGCGTGGCCACTTCTGGCAGCTGGTGGTTCAGCCTGCTGGCTGGCAGAGCGAGCCGTTCTCACTGGTGTTTGAAGGTGAGCAGACAGCCCCGATTCGCGGCGAGCGCCTGTTTGTTGGCTTGCAGCAGGCGCGGCTCTATAAGGGCGACACGCCGCTGCGCGCAGTTGCCTTTGCACAAAGCGCCTGATATTTTCTCATCAACACCGGGCGGGAGTGTCACTCCCGCCTTTTTTTCGCCTCTCGTTTGTAAGATGCCAGGAACTGCACCGTGACGACTCTTGAACATACCATCGGCAATACCCCGCTGATTAAGCTGCAGCGCCTGACGCCAGCTAACGGCAGTGAGGTCTGGCTCAAGCTGGAAGGCAATAATCCGGCAGGCTCGGTAAAAGATCGCGCGGCCTGGTCAATGATCAATCAGGCGGAGCTGCGCGGTGAAATTTCACCCGGCGATCAGCTGATTGAAGCCACCAGCGGCAACACCGGCATTGCGCTGGCGATGATCGCGGCGATGAAAGGCTACCGACTTCGCCTGCTGATGCCGGACAACATGAGTCAGGAGCGGCAGGATGCGATGCGTGCTTATGGCGCAGAGCTGATTCTGGTGCCGCGGGAGCAGGGCATGGAGGGCGCACGCGATCTGGCACTGGCGATGGCGGCGCGTGGTGAAGGCCGGGTGCTGGATCAGTTTAATAATCCCGATAACCCGCTGGGTCACTATCAGACCACCGGGCCGGAGCTGTGGCAGCAGTCGAACCAGCGCATGACCCATTTTATCTCCAGTATGGGCACGACCGGCACCATCACCGGTGTGGGGCGTTACCTGAAAGAGCACAACACCGGCGTGAAGGTGATCGGTTTGCAGCCGAGTGAAGGCAGCAGTATTCCGGGCATTCGTCGCTGGCCGCTGGCCTACCTACCGGGGATCTACCGCCCCGACTTAGTGGATGATGTGATGGATATGACGCAGAAAGAAGCGGAAGAGACCATGCGGGTGCTGGCTCGCCGTGAAGGTATTTTCTGTGGCGTCAGTTCGGGCGGTGCGGTGGCGGGTGCGCTGCGTATTGCGCAGGCGAATCCGGGCAGCGTCGTGGTGGCGATCGCCTGCGATCGTGGCGATCGTTATCTCTCGACCGGACTCTATCATCAGTAATCTCTGCTGATACGGAACCAGACCTGTGCGCGCCTTTAACGCCCACAGGTCTTTTTTTTAGCCAGCATTCCCATAACGGATAGACTGAATCTGTAAGGATCGCGTAAATCAGGCTGCGCGAATGCCCGGCACAGGACAAAATAGCGCCAATTCTGTCGAGAGATAACCATGAAAATTTTGCTTGTTGATGATGATGTCGAATTAGGCACGATGTTAAGCCAGTACCTTATTGCCGAAGGATTTGATGCCCAGCTGGTGCTGACCGGCAGCGCCGGGATTCAGGGCGCACTCTCCGGCGAGTTCACTGCCATGATTCTGGATATTATGCTGCCCGACATGAGTGGCATCGATGTGTTACGTCAGGTGCGCCAGAACAGCCGGATACCGGTGATCATGCTGACTGCCAAAGGCGATAATATTGATCGCGTGATCGGCCTGGAGATGGGGGCGGATGACTATATGCCTAAACCCTGTTATCCCCGTGAACTGGTCGCCCGCCTGCGCGCGGTATTGCGCCGTTTCGAGGAGCAGGTACCGCAACCGGATGCTAAAGAGCCGCTGCGCTGGGGAGACCTGACGCTTAATCCTGCCACCCGAATGAGTGAATGGCAGGGTAAAACCTTCGATCTGACTGCTTCAGAATTTAATCTGCTGGATCTGCTGCTGCGCGCGCCGGATAGGGTCGTGTCAAAAGATGAACTCTCTGAAAAGGGGCTGGGTCGTCCGCGTGAAGCCTATGACCGCAGCGTTGATGTGCACATCAGCAACATCCGCCAGAAGCTTAGCGCGTTAACCGCTGATAGCATCAATATCGAAACCGTTCGCAGCATCGGTTATCGCATTCGATGAAACAGAGTTACCGCGGTCGCATGTTCTGGAAGATCTTTATCGGCTTCTGGGTCGTTTTTGTCATCATGAGCCAGCTTATCTGGCTCGGTTTTTCGCTTTCCGGTAAACGGCATGAACCGCCTGAAATAATGGCTATCCGTCGCATTATTGATCTGCAGATGACCTCTGCTGCATCGGTGCTGGAGCGGGGCGGGCCTGATGAGCTGAACGCGATGCTGTCTGACTGGGATGAAACTGACCGTCAGTTCTTTCACGTTACGCAGCAGACTAAATCGCCACAATCCCAGGACAGCGGCAACCTGGATTTCAGGGGCCCTCTTCCTGAAGAGGTGGTGCGCTGGGTACAGGGTGCGGATGGCAAAGAATATCAGCTGCGCTACGACCTGGATGGCATGCGCTTGAACAGCAAACAGAACATGATGCCGCGAAAATTTCTGAATATTCCCGAGCCGATGTTTGTCTTCGCCGGTTCGGTGGGATTGCTGTTCAGTCTGCTGCTGGCCTGGAATCTGACGCGACCCATGCGTCAGTTGCGGGAGGGATTTTCCCGCGTCGCTGAGGGCGATTTAAGCGTGCGTCTGTTCCCGATTATGCGTAAGCGCCACGACGAGATTTCAAATGTCGCAGAAGCGTTTGATGCCATGGTTGAGCGGCTTGATACCCTGGTGCGCGCCCGGGAAGAGCTGTTGCACGATATCTCACATGAGCTTCGTTCACCGCTGGCGCGACTGCAGCTGGCGACCGGACTCGCCAGACAGACGCCAGAAAGCGTAAACAGTTCGCTTGATCGCATTGATGAAGAGGCGCGTCGCCTGGACAAAATGATCGGTGAACTGCTGACGCTGTCGCGGGCTGAACATGAAAGCATCCCGGATGAGCAATATTTTGACCTGACCGGATTACTGGAGGCGGTCATCACCGATGTCCGCTATGAAGCACAGATCCCTGGTGTGCAGGTGGAGTTACAGGTTGACGAGCGGGGCGATTACACCGTGCGCGGCAATGCGGAGCTGATACGGCGCGGTGTCGAGAACGTCTTACGCAACGCGCTGCGCTTCTCTTTGCCAGGGCAGCGGATTGAGGTCGACTTGCGTACAGAGCAGCAGTGGCTGGCGATTCAGGTGCGCGATCAGGGGCCGGGTGTCGATGAGGAGAAACTCTCCAGTATTTTTGACCCGTTTGTGCGGGTGAATTCGCCGCTGATGGGCAAAGGTTATGGTCTGGGACTGGCTATCGTGCGTAAAGTGATACTGGCGCATCATGGTGAAGTTGAGGCGCGGAACCGGCCAGAAGGCGGACTTGAACTGACGCTGCGCCTGCCACACTGGCAGGGTTAAAACTTCACACAGCAGAAACAATAACGGCACCCGCAGGTGCCGTTATGTTATATACGAATGCTTACTTTCTGATGCGAATCACCGGCGTTTCGCCGACGGTGACCTGGCCAGACAGCTTAATCAACTCCTTGATTTCATCCATGTTGGAGATGACAACCGGTGTCAGGGTTGATTTTGCTTTCTCTTCCAGCAACGGCAGATCGAACTCAATAACCACGTCGCCTTTTTTGACCTTCTGGCCTTCTTCAGCAATGCGTTTGAAGCCTTCACCTTTCAGTTCAACCGTATCGATACCGAAGTGGACGAACAGCTCGATGCCGTTGTCTGATTCGATCGAAAAAGCGTGATTGGTTTCAAAAATCTTGCCGATAGTACCATCAACAGGTGCAACCATTTTGTTGCCGCTGGGTTTGATCGCAATACCGTCGCCCACGATTTTTTCTGCAAACACCACATCTGGTACGTCTTCAATGTTCACGATTTCGCCTGACAGAGGCGCTACAATGTCGATTGTCCCAGCGCTATCCGTTTTTTCGCCAAAAAGTTTAGAAAACAAACCCATGATCTTCTCCTAAGCAGTAATTTGGGGCCAGCATCATGCAGGTCAGCAGAGCGTTTTTTCCTTAATGAACTTGTTAACCAGGTTCATTAAGTCTTCCGCTGTCGGTTGAGCCAGTGCCTGCTCTGCCAATGCCTTCGCATCTTCAAAATTAGTATTACGAATGATTTTCTTGATGCCAGGGATAGAAATGGCACTCATGCTGAACTCGTCCAGCCCCATTCCCAGTAACAGTAGTGTAGCACGTTCATCACCTGCCAGCTCACCACACATGCCGGTCCATTTACCTTCAGCGTGAGATGCATCAATGACTTGCTTGATTAAGTTAAGCACAGACGGTGTCATTGGGTTGTACAGGTGCGAGATCAAATCATTACCACGATCGACCGCCAGAGTATACTGCGTCAGATCGTTTGTCCCAATACTGAAGAAGTCGACTTCCTTCGCCAGGTGATGGGCAATGACGGCAGAAGCCGGGGTCTCTACCATAATGCCGACTTCGATGCTTTCATCAAAGGCTTTACCTTCTTCACGCAACTGCGCTTTCAGCAGTTCCAGTTCCGCTTTCAGGCTGCGTACTTCTTCAACCGAAATGATCATCGGGAACATGATGCGCAGTTTACCGAAGGAGGAGGCGCGCAGGATGGCACGCAGCTGTGCATGCAGAATCTCTTTGCGGTCCATCGCGATACGGATAGCACGCCAGCCGAGGAACGGGTTCTCTTCTTTCGGCAGGTTCATGTAAGGCAGATCTTTGTCACCGCCAATATCCATGGTACGCACAATAACGGCCTGTGAACCCATCGCTTCAGCAACGGCTTTATACGCCTGGAACTGCTCTTCTTCACTTGGCAGAGAGTCGCGGTCCATGAACAGAAATTCGGTACGGTAGAGGCCAACGCCTTCCGCGCCGTTACGCTCAGCACCGGCGATATCACGCACAGTACCGATGTTGGCACAGACTTCAACCTGATGGCCATCCAGCGTCACGGCTGGCAGATCTTTCAGCTTGGCTAATTCGTGTTTTTCCGACAGATACTGGTTCTGTACGGCTTTCAGCTCTTCCTGAATCGCTTCCGAAGGATTGACGTGAATCGCATTGTTAACGCCATCCAGGATCAGGAAATCGCCGTTTTTTACCGTGACGGTTACATTGCCAGTGCCGACAATGGCCGGGATTTCCAGCGAGCGCGCCATGATTGAGGTATGTGAGGTACGGCCACCCAGATCGGTGATAAAGCCCAACACCTTTTTCAGGTTCAGCTGTGCGGTTTCTGACGGCGTTAAATCTTTGGCCACCAGAATGGATTCGTCCGGAATCGCGCTCAGGTCAACGATGTGCAGACCGAGGATGTTTTGCAGCAGACGCTTACCGATGTCACGCACGTCAGCCGCACGCTCTTTCAGATATTCGTCATCTAACTCTTCCAGTGCTTTCGCCTGGCCATCAATGACCGAGTAAGCAGCAGCATCGGCAGTCGCGTGATCTTTTTTGATCAGGTCGATGATTTCCTGCTCCAGCTCTTCATCTTCCAGCAACATGATGTGGCCTTCGAAGATGGCTGCTTTCTCTTCACCGAGGGTTTCACCCGCTTTGACGCGAATCGCTTCCAGTTGTAATGCCGCTTTGCTGCGGCCATCGAGGAAGCGCTGAACTTCCTGCTCAACCTGGTCATCAGAAATTTTCTTGCGGTTGATGACGATCTCGTCTTCTTTCAGCAGCAGTGCTTTGCCGAAAGCGATACCTGGTGATGCTAAAATGCCTGAAATCATAACGCTACCTTTTAATCACGATGGCTGATGGGACTCTTTGCGGTGCCATTGTCGCGGGACACGTACTCTACGAAAGCAATAACGCGGACAGGTTGTCCGCGATCAAGATGTTTGCACTCAATGGCGCAGAGGAGTCGATTGGCTGGAGAGCTGAGCGGAGATTACTCCAGTTCAGCCATCAGTTTGACCAGATGCTCAACTGCTTTCTGCTCGTCTTCACCTTCCGCGGAAAGGGTCACAACCGTTCCCTGGGTTAAACCCAGCGTCTGCAGTTTGAACAGGCTTTTCGCGCTCGCTGATTTGCCGTTAGAGGTCACGGTGATTTCTGACTGGAAAGCTTTGGCTTCTTTAACGAATTGCGCAGCTGGGCGAGTATGCAGACCGTTTGGTGCAGTAATGGTAACTTCTTGCTGGAACATTCTATTTCCCCAACGTTATCAGGATGAGTGTTATGGATCTAAAGTCTAGCCTGGAGCCTTCACTTTAGCCTGTGTAGGTGCGCGGGTATAGCTTCATGCTGACCAAAGACGCGCATGCGTCAAATCTACAATCCGTTGCGTCTCAAAACCGATTCTACACGTCACCGGTTAATTATGCCGTGATTCGCCGTTTCACTGAATCCGTAAATCGATTCAGCTTGATCCACTTCAAACGCGGATTAATTTCAGGCATCGAAATAATTGGCAGTCTGAATACCAGATCGGCATCACTGAAATCAATCTGCCGGTTGGTGAAAGTGAGATCTGCACCACAAAAAAGCACCCGGATGGGTGCTTTTTTCGGCATTTTCAGACTATCGACCCCGGCTACTGCAGCTCTTTCTCAGTGAAGAGATCGGCGAACAGCGCGGTACTCAGATAGCGTTCGCCAGAGGAGGGCAGAATCACTACGATGTTTTTATTTGCGAAGGTTTCATCTTCCTGCAGCTTCAGCGCTGCGGCGACGGCAGCACCGGATGAGATACCGGCCAGGATACCTTCTTCTTCCATCAGCCTGCGTGCCGTGCTGATCGCTTCTTCATTGGTAATGGCCACTACGCGGTCAACCAGGTTCAGCTCAAGGTTACCCGGAATAAAGCCGGCACCAATACCCTGAATTTTGTGCGGGCCGGGTTTGATCTCTTCACCCGCCAACGCCTGCGCAATCACCGGCGAATCGGTCGGCTCAACCGCGACGGTGATCAGATCTTTTTTGCCTTTAGTGTTTTTGATGTAGCGACTCACGCCGGTCAGCGTACCGCCGGTGCCGACACCCGCAATAAAGACATCCACTTCGCCATCGGTGTCTTCCCAGATTTCCGGGCCGGTGGTCTTTTCATGGATTTCCGGGTTAGCCGGATTGCTGAACTGCTGCAGCAGCACATATTTGTCCGGGTCGCTGGCGACAATCTCTTCCGCTTTGCCAATGGCACCTTTCATGCCTTTAGCACCTTCGGTCAGAACCAGCTTCGCGCCCAGCGCCTTCAGCAGCTTACGACGTTCCACCGACATGGTTTCCGGCATGGTCAGCGTGAGTTTGTAACCGCGCGCAGCAGCCACATAGGCCAGCGCAATACCGGTGTTACCGCTGGTCGGTTCAACCAGCTCAATGCCGGGTTTCAGAATACCGCGTTTCTCTGCGTCCCAAATCATATTGGCACCGATACGGCATTTAATGCTGAAGCTCGGGTTACGGGATTCAACTTTCGCAAGAATGCGGCCGTTACCGATGCGGTTCAGTCGAACCAGCGGCGTATGACCAATTGTCAAAGAGTTGTCTTCATAGATCTTACTCATAGCCTGCCCTTAACTGTATGAATTATTGGGAACCCTATGAGCATACCTGTTCTGCCTGGGGGCGGAAGGAAAGAAATCGTATATCTATATGTCCCCCGGCAATAAGCCCTGCAAAAAAGAGCATAAGGCGCGCTGATGAGTCTAGCGCACCTCATTGCGGGCCAGCTGCGGCCGGTAGCGATCGACCCACATGGCGGTGGCACCGCAAACGGCAACCGGCATAATCACGAGGTTCAGAATCGGAATCATAGTGAACAGGCTAGTGAGTGCGCCGAACTGCATATTGGCGGTTTTGTGGCGACGCAGGGCGTTCCGCATCTGCTGAAACGGCACTTTGTGGTTGTCGAACGGATAGTCGCAATACTGAATGGATAACATCCAGGCACTGAACAGGAACCACAGAACGGGCGCAACCGTCTGACCAAAGCCAGGAATAAAGTAGAGCAGCAGCAGTCCCAGCGCGCGGGGCAGATAATAGCCCAACTTCTGCAACTCGCGCTTCATGATGCGCGGCACATCTTTGATCATTCCTGCCCAGCCACTGTCAGGCAGGGGCTTGCCGGTCAGACGGCCTTCCAGCTGTTCGGCCAGCAGGCCGCAGAAAGGGGCGGCAATCAGGTTCGCCAGCGTCGAGAAGAAGTAGCTGAACACCAGCACAATCGCTATCACCGACAGCGGCCATAACAGATAGCTCAGCCACTGCAGCCAGTCGGGAATATGGGCCATCAGGCGTGGGATCCAGTCACCGAGACGATAGAACAGCCAGATGAATGCGCCACCGAGCATAATAATGTTAATCAGCAGCGGCATCACCACAAAGCGGCGAATACCAGGCAGACGGACCAGTTTCCAGCCCTGGCTAAAGTAGTGCGTGCCATTAAAATCTGAGACCGAATTCTCACGGGCCATAAAGCCATTTCTCCTGAAAGTGTTAAGGCGCGCCCACTATAACCTGGCTTTTTCTCCAGGCCAGGTGCCGTTTGGGTAAAAAAACAGCGAAAAAGCGTGTGTTGCCTATCTTATTTGTCAGAAAATAGTGCACAGACTTGCACTTGTGTAGCAGGGCAAATACAGTTAGAGGATAAAGTTTGCCGCGGTGGCAAGGTATTGGAACAACAGAGAATACAATGATGCAGGATTTGCGTCTGATATTAATCGTTGTTGGCGCGATCGCCATTATAGCGCTCCTTCTTCACGGGCTGTGGACCAGCCGTAAAGAGCGTTCGTCAGTGTTCCGCGATCGCCCGCACAAACGTCTGAAACAACGTGAAGAACATGATGAGCAGGACCTGATTGACGACGAAGATGACGGCGTCGGCGAGGTTCGCGTTCGTTCCGATCGCAGCACACACCAGGAACCTCGTTTCGATGAGATTCGTGAGCCACAGCCAGAAGCGCCGCGTAAGCAAGCGCCTGCTGAGCCTGTGCGTCAGCCTGCGCCACGACCCGCACCGCAACCTGAACCAGAAAGCGATCCGCTTTTCAACACGGCGCCGAAGCCTGCTCCGCAGCCGCGCCCAGAACCGGTTCGTCAGCAGCCTGCACCGACATTTGTCGCGCCGCCAGTTCAGGCTGACCCGCTGCTTGATCTCGATCCGCTGGAATCTGTCCAGCCCGCTCCGCAGTACCAGGCAGAACCTGAGCCACAGCCTGAAGTAACGCCGGCTCCCGCGCCTTCACAGCCTGTAGCGAAAGCGCCAGCTGAAAAGCCGAAAGAAGCGGTACTGGTACTGCATGTTGCCGCCCATTCGGGCGGTGAGCTGAACGGTGAGGCATTATTGCAGGGTATTCTGCAGGCGGGCTTCCAGTTTGGTGAAATGAACATTTTCCATCGTCATCTGAGTCCGGCAGGCAGCGGTCCGGTTCTGTTCAGTCTGGCTAACATGGTTAAGCCGGGCTCGTTCAACCCTGACCTGATGACCGATTTCAGCACGCCAGGCATCTCTATCTTTATGATGGTGCCTTCTTATGGTGATGCGAATCAGAACTTCAAGCTGATGCTGCAGTCGGCACAGCGTATCGCTGACGACGTTGGCGGTGTCGTGCTGGATGATGAGCGTCGTATGATGACGCCGCAGAAGCTGGAAACCTACAAAGCGCGTATCCGCGATGTGGTTGGCGTCTGAAAACTGCGCTGACCGCTATCTGAATTGTTAAAATAAACCCCCGCCTGTCGGGGGTTTTTTATCTGATGGGGCTATATGAAATCCGTCCAGGATCACATCACCGAACTGCGCACCACGTTGCGTCATCACGAATATCTCTATCACGTCATGGATGCGCCGGAAGTGCCGGATGCCGAATATGATCGTCTGATGCGTGAACTGCGTCAGCTGGAAGAGGAACATCCCGATCTCATTACCCCGGACTCGCCGACGCAACGCGTAGGTGCTGCGCCGCTAACGGTATTTGAGCAGGTCCGCCACGAAGTCCCGATGCTGTCGCTGGACAACGCCTTTGATGAAGCCACGTTCATGGCCTTCAACAAACGGGTGCAGGATCGGCTGAAAAGCAGTGACGACATTACCTACTGCTGTGAACTCAAGCTCGATGGTGCTGCAGTCAGCCTGATGTATGAAAATGGCCTGCTGGTCCGGGCCGCGACGCGCGGTGACGGTACTACCGGCGAGAACATTACCGCCAACGTTCGTACCATTCGCGCGATTCCGCTGCGGCTAAAAGGCGACAATATCCCGGCCCGTCTGGAAGTACGCGGTGAAATATTTATGACGCAGCGCGGCTTCGAAAAGCTGAATGAGGAAGCGCGACGCACTGACGGCAAAGTCTTTGCTAACCCACGCAACGCAGCTGCAGGTTCTTTGCGTCAGCTTGATCCGCGCATTACCGCTAAACGTCCATTAACTTTCTTCTGCTACGGTTTCGGCCTGCTGGAAGGCGGGGAGATGCCGCACAGTCACATGGGGCGCCTGCAACAGTTCAAAGCCTGGGGCCTGCCGGTCAGCGACCGCATTAAGCTGGTGCACAACGCCGAAGAAGCCCTGGCTTTCTATCGGGATATTGAGCAACAGCGTCCGAACCTGGGTTTTGATATTGATGGCGTGGTGATCAAGGTCGATTCACAGGCATTACAGGAGCAACTGGGCTTTGTGGCGCGCGCACCGCGCTGGGCGATTGCCTTCAAATTCCCGGCACAGGAACAGCTGACCTGGGTACGTGACGTCGAATTCCAGGTTGGCCGCACGGGCGCTATCACGCCAGTGGCGCGTCTTGAGCCGGTGCAGGTAGCGGGCGTCATCGTCAGCAATGCCACGCTGCATAATGCGGATGAAATCGAGCGGCTGGGATTACGCATTGGCGACCGCGTCGTGATTCGCCGCGCCGGTGATGTGATCCCGCAGGTGGTCAACGTGGTGATCGCGGAACGACCTGAAGAGACGCGTGAAGTGGTCTTTCCTGCCCATTGCCCGGTCTGTGGTTCCGAGGTGGAGCGGGTCGAAGGCGAGTCGGTCACGCGCTGCACGGGCGGTTTGATCTGCGGTGCGCAACGCAAAGAGGCATTAAAGCACTTTGTCTCGCGTCGGGCGCTGGATGTTGACGGTATGGGCGATAAGATTATCGATCAGCTGGTGGAAAAAGAGTACGTCGATACACCTGCCGATTTGTTCCGTCTCACGGCCGGCAAGCTGACCGGCCTGGATCGCATGGGACCAAAATCGGCGCAGAATATCGTCGACGCGCTGGAGAAAGCGAAGTCGACCACGCTGGCGCGTTTCCTTTATGCGCTGGGCATTCGCGAAGTGGGTGAGGCTACTGCCGCCAATCTGGCTAACCACTTTGGTGAATTACAAAAGGTGATGGATGCCGATCTTGAGGCACTGATTGCCGTGCCGGATGTCGGCAAAGTCGTTGCCGCACACGTGCGTAACTTCATGGAAGAGGAAAGTAACCGTGAGGTTATCCGTCAGCTGACAGACGACATCGGCATTCATTGGCCGCAGGTGGTAGTGGTGAAAGCCGAAGAGATCGACAGTCCGTTTGCCGGTAAGACGGTGGTGCTGACCGGCTCGCTGTCGCAGATGAATCGCGATGATGCCAAAGCGCAGCTGATCGCGCTGGGGGCAAAAGTCAGCGGCAGCGTATCGAAGAAAACCGATCTGCTGATTGCCGGTGAAGCTGCAGGTTCAAAACTGGCAAAAGCGCAGGAGCTGGGTATAGAGGTAATTGATGAAGCGGAAATGATCCGTCTGCTGGGTGCCTGAAATGGATGAGCATCAGCTGGTGGCGATAGCCAATACGCCTATGCCGTTTGGCAAATATAAAGGGCGGATGCTGATCGATCTGCCTGAGCCTTATCTGCTCTGGTTTGCCCGCAGTGGCGACTTTCCGTCTGGTCAACTGGGGGATTTGATGCAGCTGACCCTGACCATAAAAACAGAGGGCCTGGAGGGATTAGTTAAGCCGCTCCAGACCCGCAAATAATCGTGCCCGCACAGGCGGGCAACGGTTTTACTTCTGAGACTCCATCACTGAATCTTTCACCTGCAGAGCCTGCTGTTTCTCATTGGTTTTCTTGTAGCGTCCGGCAATAAATGAGCAGATCATCAGCTGTACCTGATGGAAAATCATCAGCGGCAGCACAATAATCCCCACCGTACTTGCCGGGAACAGAATATTCGCCATCGGCACACCATTCGCCAGACTCTTCTTCGAGCCACAAAACAGCACCACGATTTCATCGGCGCGCTTAAAGCGGAACAGACGCGAGGCCAGCAGATTGATAATCAGCACGGCGGTCAGTAGGATAATGGAACCTGCCACAATCCACAGCAGCGTAATCAGGCCAACGCGATGCCAGATGCCGTTTACCACCGCTTCACTGAAGGCGGAATAGACAACCAGCAGAATGGAGGTCTGGTCAGTTTTGCCAATCAGGCTGCGGTGTTTCTCAATCCAGCCACCGATCCAGCGACGTGAGAGGTGACCCAGAATGAAAGGCACCATCAGTTGCAGCATGATCTTGCCAATCTGCTCCAGACCATCACTGGGCGCGCTGCTGTGGATATCCATGACCAGATTCACCAGCAACGGTGAAATAAACACACCCAGCAGGCTCGATGCCGAGGCGCTGCACACCGCTGCCGCGACATTCCCGCCCGCCATTGAGGTAAAGGCGATAGCAGACTGGACGGTAGCCGGCAGGATACAAAGGTAGATAAAGCCGGTATAAATTTCCGGACCGACATCAACCGGATGCCACCAGACCAGCAGCAGACCCAGTGCCGGAAACAGCACAAAGGTGCTGAACATAATCCACAGATGCAGCTGCCAGTGACTGCTGCCCGCGATGATCTTTTCACGCGAAAGTTTGGCACCGTGCATAAAGAACAGCAGTGCTATCGCTGCCGTTGCGAGGTAACTGAAGATATCAACGTAGATCCCTTTTGCTGGCAGGAAAGAGGCCAGCAGCACGGTGATGATCAGTTTAACCATCATCGGATCGAGTTTTAAAAAGCCCATTGTTAAATTCCGGTAAATTATTCAATAGCGCGATTGTGCGGCAAGTAGTTTTAGAAATAAAATTGATTTATTGAATTAATCTATGAGCGCAATCGATGAATTACACCCTGCGTCAGCTGCGAACGTTTATTGCCGTGGCCCACTATGGTGGCTTCAGTCAGGCAGGGCAGGCGATAGGCCTGAGCCAGTCGGCAGTCAGCCACAGTATTAAAGAACTGGAAGCCGAAACCGGCGTGCGGTTGCTGGACAGAACCACCCGGGAGGTCATGCTGACGGAGGCGGGAAAACAGCTGGCGTCACGCATGGAGCGCCTGCTGGAGGAGATTCATACTACGCTACTGGACATCCGCAGTTTTGGCGAGCAGCGCAGTGGCACCGTCAGAGTAGCCGCCAGCCAGACCATTTCCGCGCATCTGATGCCGCAATGTCTGGCCGCCAGCCAGCACCATTTTCCCGATATCAAAGTGATTCTTCACGATCGCGCCCAGCAGTGGGTGCTGCAAAGTGTGCGTAACGCGGAAGTCGATTTCGGCATCGTGATTGGGCCGCTCAGCGACAGCGATTTCGACAGCATCGCGATTCTGGATGAGCCGTTCCTGCTGCTATGTCGCGAAGATGATCCGCTGGCGAAAGTGGAAAGGGCTGAATGGGCGATGCTCGATGGTCGCACTATGGTATTGCAGGATTACGCTTCCGGCAGTCGGGTTTTGATTGATGCGGCAATGCAGCAGCAGAATATCAGGGCTGAAGTCGTGCAGGAGATTGGTCATCCCGCCACGTTGTTCCCGATGGTACAGGTGGGAATCGGCATCAGTATTCTGCCTGCGCTGGCGTTACCTTTACCAGCGGATCGCGCCCTCACGGTGCGGCGTCTCTATCCGGAAATCAATCGTAGCCTGACGCTAATTAAACGTAAAAACCGCTCGCTGACCCCGGCTGCCGAAGCGATCTGGCAGGAGGTGCGCCAGCAGGCGATGCTGCTGGCGCAACAACGCGCGGTTAAACCGGCGTTTTAGATATAAACGTCAACTTTGTTCGTATCGGTTGGGCGGTTAATCCCGTCCGCTTTGATCTCACTGACGGGCGAACTGTCACTTTTTGGCTGATCCTGCTCAGCCTGCTTCTGTTCCAGCTGCGCAATCTGTGCCTGCAGCATGGTGATTTGTGACTGGTACATCTGCTGCATCTCAGCCTTCTGTTCGTCAGTCAGTTCTTTATTGTCAGCCAGCTCCTTAACCTGCGTTAACACACCCTGAATCTGTTTATTCAGTGCCGCAACCTGCGAGGCCACACTGCCGCCGCCGCTGTCACCGCTACTGACCGCACTGTTTAAAATTCCGGAAATTGAAAACATCATTTTCTCCCTGTAAGTGGTCACATACGTTATCGGCACGCTGCGAAACGACTTGAGAGCGGAGATTGTTAAGGTTTAGAAAAGGCAGGCGCTTATTTAAGAAGCCAATGTCAGTGCAGCAGAAACGAAAAAAGCGCCCAAAAAGCGCTTTATTCTGAATGGGTGGGTCGTGCAGGATAGCCTCGGCCCATCGTGGGCCTCGCCCTCCGGGTGATGCTGTCGCATCAGACTGAATCGCCGGGCGATTCAGTCGAACCTGCGGCAGGTTCTCATCCTGCACGGTAGAGTCCGTGCCCCGGAAACGAAAAAAGCGCCCAAAAGGCGCTTTATTCTGAATTGGTGGGTCGTGCAGGATAGCCTTGGCCCATCCAGGGCCTCGCCCTCCGGGTGATGCTGTCGCATCAGCCTGAATCGCCAGACGATTCAGTCGAACCTGCAGCAGGTTCTCATCCTGCACGGTAGAGTCCGTGCCCCGGAAACGAAAAAAGCGCCCAAAAGGCGCTTTATTCTGAATTGGTGGGTCGTGCAGGATTCGAACCTGCGACCAATTGATTAAAAGTCAACTGCTCTACCAACTGAGCTAACGACCCGAAGTGGTGGGTGATGACGGGTTCGAACCGCCGACCCCCTCCTTGTAAGGGAGATGCTCTACCAACTGAGCTAATCACCCACTTCGTACTTCGATACTGCTAACAGGCAAGATATGGTGGGTGATGACGGGTTCGAACCGCCGACCCCCTCCTTGTAAGGGAGATGCTCTACCAACTGAGCTAATCACCCATATCTTCATACCTGTTCACTGCGGGCACCCTGTTAAGAGTGGTGGGTGATGACGGGTTCGAACCGCCGACCCCCTCCTTGTAAGGGAGATGCTCTACCAACTGAGCTAATCACCCCCGCTGTGTGGAGTCGCATTATAGGGATAGTTGATTTTGAGTCAACGCTTTTTAAAACATAAATGTGCGTTCGGTTTATTTTTAAACATCCTGTCGCGCTTTTAGTCAATGTGCTGGTTTAATGGCAGAAAAGCCCCTTTTCCCGTAGGGCAACCCGCGGGCATGCATTGAGGATTCACCGTCAGATGCTAGAATGTGCCCACTGTTTTTTCGCGTCTAACCTGTTTTTTGTCATCCAGACAGAGAACCCGCGCATCTAAGGCAATACTCAATGAAAATCAAAACACGCTTCGCGCCCAGCCCGACCGGCTATCTGCATGTCGGTGGCGCCCGTACCGCACTTTACTCCTGGCTCTTTGCCCGTCATAACCAGGGCGAGTTCGTGCTGCGCATTGAAGATACCGATCTGGAACGCTCCACGCCGGAAGCTATCGAAGCCATCATGGATGGCATGAACTGGCTCAGCCTAGACTGGAACGAAGGCCCTTACTACCAGACTAAACGTTTTGATCGCTACAACGCGGTCATTGATGAAATGCTGGAAGCGGGCACGGCTTACAAATGCTACTGCTCTAAAGAGCGTCTGGAAGCCCTGCGTGAAGAGCAGATGGCCAACAACGAAAAGCCGCGTTACGACGGCCGCTGCCGTGACAGCCATGAACATCATGCCGATGACGAGCCGTGTGTGGTGCGCTTCCGCAACCCGCAGGAAGGATCGGTCATCTTTGACGATCAGATCCGCGGCCCGATCGAGTTCAGCAACCAGGAACTCGACGATCTGATTATCCGCCGCACCGATGGTTCCCCCACCTATAACTTCTGCGTCGTTGTGGATGACTGGGATATGGGCATCACGCACGTTATTCGCGGTGAAGACCACATCAACAACACACCACGTCAGATCAACATCCTTAAAGCGATTGGCGCGCAGGTTCCGGTCTATGCCCACGTTTCAATGATCCTGGGCGACGATGGCAAAAAGCTCTCTAAGCGTCATGGCGCAGTAGGGGTGATGCAGTATCGGGATGATGGCTACCTGCCGGAAGCGCTGCTCAACTACCTGGTTCGTCTGGGCTGGTCACATGGCGATCAGGAAATTTTCAGCGTGCCTGAAATGACCGAGCTGTTTACTCTGGACGCTGTCAGCAAGTCTGCCAGTGCGTTCAACACAGAGAAACTGCAGTGGCTGAACCATCACTACATCACTACGCTGCCGCCAGAATATGTGGCGACGCATCTGCAGTGGCATATTGAAGAGCAGAAAATTGATACCCGTACCGGGCCGGAACTGGCGAAACTGGTTAGCCTGCTGGGTGAGCGCTGCAAAACGCTGAAAGAGATGGCGGCGTCCTGTCGCTACTTCTATGAAGACTTTGCAGAGTTTGATGCCGATGCCGCGAAGAAACATCTTCGTCCGGTGGCGCGTCAGCCGCTGGAAGTCGTGCGCGATAAGCTGGCCGCAATCACCGAGTGGAACGCTGAAAACATCCATCAGGCGATTCAGAGCACTGCAGATGAGCTGGAAGTGGGAATGGGTAAAGTCGGCATGCCGCTGCGTGTGGCGGTGACCGGTGCCGGTCAGTCACCGGGTCTGGATGTCACTGTTGAAGCGATTGGCCGCACCCGCAGTGTGGCACGAATTGAGCAGGCTCTGGCCTTTATCAGTGAGCGTGAAGCACAGGCTTAATAAACACAGCCGGAAGCGTCACGCTTCCGGTTTCTTTACTCTTCACCAATTCCCAGACGCTGCATTACGCCCTTAATCCCTTCACGTAAGATTAACGCAGTGAACTGATCCTGTTCATCCTGACTCATTTGCTGGATGGAACTTATCAATAACGCAGGTAAAGAATTCGCCACTGCACCATAGGTCGCTGCGGGCTCGTTGAGATTGCGTGTCGACTGAATAAAACTTTTTACGCGTTCATCAATATGAATCAGACGCGCCTTACCGCCTTGTACACCGGGCTTTGGCGTGGTTGTCCAGTTCTCTCGCTTGATCCATTTATTCACCGTTTGCCGACTGTAACCCGTTTCTGCAGCCAGCTCTTCGGGAGTAAGCCATTCCTTTTTCACGATGCTATCCCTGTTAAATACATTAGCGGTACATATTACAGCAAAACGTAACGGGGGAAAGTAACTGAAGCTGAAATTGCCTTTTGTCTTTTGACAAAAGGCAAAACAGGATTACTGCGGGTTGCTGGCAGGTTCTGCGGCAGGGCGGAAGGCAAGGAAGTAGGCCAGGCCAACGAAGACGGCACCGCCCACGGCATTGCCCAGGAAGACGGCAACAAAGTTAGGCAGATACTCTGCCCAGCTCATCTGACCGGCAAAAATGGCGGCCGGGATAATAAACATGTTGGCGACAACGTGCTGGAAGCCAATGGCAACAAACGCCATCACCGGGAACCACATGCCGAAGATCTTGCCGACCACATCTTTACTGGCAAACGCCAGCCATACTGCCAGACACACCAGCCAGTTACAGCCAATGCCTGAAATAAAGGCGTGCAGGAAATCGGCATGGACTTTTGCAGAGGCAATCGCAACGGTCTTTTTCAGGTAATCGCCTTCGGTCATGCCCAGCATATGGCCAAAGAACCAGGCGACAGCCACGCTGCCGAGGAAGTTCGCCAGGGTTACCCAGAACCAGTTCCGCGCCACGCTCATAAAGCTGATGCGGCGGGCGAACCAGGCTACCGGCAGGGTCATCATATTACCGGTCAGAAGCTCACCCCCTGCCAGCACGGTCATGATGATACCTACCGGGAAGACAGCTGCACCTAACAGGCCACCAAACGAGCCCCACTCAGCGGGCAGGGTGTTGATGACGTGAAGATCCAGCAGGAAGCCGGTCGCAATAAATGCGCCCGCCATGAAGCCGAGAATAAGGAGGATGCTGACAGGCGCACGGCTTTTTGCCACGCCTGACTGGATCGCCAGTTGTGCGATTTCTTTAGGTGTATGCAGCGACATAGTATCTCAATAGTTTTTTTATGATTAATGGGACGATAACGCCTGGTGGACGCGTGGTGTGCGGGAGAGGGTCCCGGTGACCACTAAATTAGCGGGCTAAGTTTTGCACGCGAAAAAGACGAAGACAAGAAAATTCCTATAACATATTTAACCGGGAATTAACCTGACGGCAGACTGAATAACAGTTAAAAAACGGCCCTGCCGGAACAGACATGATTTTCAGCTGCGGCATGCTGCTGAAACTTCGCAGGTTGCCGCCTTTTTCAGCGATCAAACAGAGAATGTCATTTTGCCGTTGACACCCTGGAGGCGGTTTCATATTATGCCGTCCGTCGCTTAACGCGACAGTTTTTCGGTTCGGGGCTATAGCTCAGCTGGGAGAGCGCCTGCATGGCATGCAGGAGGTCAGCGGTTCGATCCCGCTTAGCTCCACCAAACTTCGTCTCAAAAGTTTGGCACTGAAAAACGATTCCAGATGTGGGGGTATAGCTCAGCTGGGAGAGCGCTTGCATGGCATGCAAGAGGTCAGCGGTTCGATCCCGCTTATCTCCACCACTTTCTGACACGTTGTTGTCAAAATCCTTTCCGATTTCTCTTTCACTCGCCTTTTCCTGCGAATCTATATTCATTGCGATTTACATTACGCTGCTGCGTACGCTATTTACTGGCAATACTTTCTGTGACGCCTCCAGCACCCCTGGCGGGACATTGTGCTGTCCGTCGCGCATGGGTTAACTCCAGACGTGACCAGGGTGTGCAGTGGAAGCAGGCATGTAAAAGAAGAGGCAAAGCGGAAAGGGCGAATCAGCGGAAGCTGAGCAGGGATGGCGCAAAATGAAAAGGGCGAGCCAGGCTCGCCCTTTGATGCTCAGAACCTTATCAGAACGCCAGAACCAGACCGGCGATAGCGGCGGAGAGCACGCTGACCAGCGTAGAGCCGTACAGCAGCTTGAGGCCAAAGCGGGAAACCACGTTACCCTGTTCTTCGTTCAGACCTTTAATCGCACCGGCCACGATGCCGATTGAAGAGAAGTTGGCGAACGACACCAGGAACACGGACAGAATACCTTCTGAATTTGGCGACAACTGACCCGCGATTTTCTGCAGATCCATCATGGCTACAAACTCATTCGATACCAGCTTGGTCGCCATAATGCTGCCGACCTGCAGCGCTTCACCAGAAGGCACTCCCATCATCCAGGCAAACGGATAGAAGACAAAGCCGAGAACGCCCTGGAAGCTGATGCCGAAGATCAGATCAAACAGCGCATTCAGGCCTGAAATCAGCGCGATAAAGCCAATCAGCATGGCGGCGACAATAATCGCGACGCGGAAACCGGCCAGGATATATTCGCCCAGCATCTCGAAGAAGCTCTGACCTTTATGCAGATCCTGCAGCTGCAGATCTTCTTCGTTCTCAACCCGGTACGGGTTGATCAGCGACAGCACGATAAAGGTACTGAACATGTTGAGCACCAGTGCAGCGACTACATATTTTGGCTGCAGCATTGTCATGTAGGCTCCGACGATAGACATCGAAACGGTGGACATTGCGGTAGCGGCCATGGTGTACATGCGGCGCTGTGACATCTTGCCCAGGATATCTTTATAGGCGATGAAGTTTTCTGACTGTCCCAGTATCAGAGAACTCACGGCGTTGAAAGATTCCAGTTTTCCCATGCCATTCACTTTCGACAGCACGGTACCGATACCACGGATCACCCACGGCAGGATACGGAAGTGCTGCAGAATACCGATCAGGGCAGAGATAAAGACAATTGGGCACAGTACGTTGAGGAAGAAGAAGGCCAGACCTTTGTCGCTCATGTTGCCGAAGACAAAGTTGGTTCCCTGAGCCGCATACTTCAACAGATGATCGAAGAAGCCCGCGAAGCCTTTGACGAAACCCAGTCCCGCTTCTGAGTTCAGGAAGAACCAGGCGAGCACAATTTCAATCACCAGTAGCTGTATAATGTAGCGAATGCGAATGCTTTTACGATCGTGACTGACCAGCAAGGAGAGTATCCCGACCACCACCAGTGCTAAAAGAAATTGCAAAATATGGGACATGGTTGCTCCAAATTTGAGGAGGGTTGTATTTTGTTGCGTATTCTATGTAACGCGTTACTTAAAAACGAGATCTGAACCACAATATAAGTATTCGCTATCGCTATATTTTCCAGAAAAGTTCCAGAGATCACGTCCTGTTTACAAATCATTCACGCCAAATAACCACATAATTATTGTCTATATTTTACACGGGGCGTAGAGTGACACTATTGCTCACATTTTTAGCAATCACCTCCTTTACTGTAAGATATAGCAATGGCTATACTTTATAGCAGCATCTATTACACCGATAACAATAAACGAATTTCACTTGCACATGCTAACCCCTAAGCTGGCGGGGCAGGCAAATGTTCAGACAGGGTACCGGATATGTTTGAAAGTCGTACCGCCGAGCGCGCCGCTCGCGGAGTCAGAAAAGTCAAACTCGCACTGCTGGGCCCCGCCTTTATTGCCGCTATCGGCTATATCGATCCGGGCAACTTTGCGACCAACATTCAGGCGGGCGCTGCTTACGGCTACAAATTGCTGTGGGTGGTGGTGTGGGCCAACATCATGGCCATGCTGATCCAGCTGATGTCCGCCAAGCTGGGTATCGCCACCGGCAAAAATCTCGCCGAGCATATCCGCGATCGCTTTCCTCGTCCCGCCGTCTGGTTTTACTGGGTGCAGGCAGAAATTATTGCGATGGCCACCGACCTTGCGGAGTTTATCGGCGCGGCGCTGGGCTTCAAGCTGTTGCTCGGCATCTCACTGATGCAGGGCGCGGTGCTGACCGGCATCGCCACGTTCCTGATATTGATGTTACAGAGCCGCGGTCAGAAACCGCTGGAGCGGGTAATTGGCGGACTGCTGCTGTTTGTGGCGGCGGCCTATATCGTCGAACTCTTCTTTTCTCAGCCCAACGTCAAAGAGCTGGTGGTCGGCATGGCGCTGCCCGCGCTACCGACGTCAGATGCCGTTTTCCTGGCAGCCGGTGTGCTGGGCGCGACCATTATGCCGCACGTAATCTATCTGCACTCCGCACTGACGCAGGGCAAAAGTGAGGACAGCAAAGGCCAGCGTTACTCTTCAACCAAACTGGATGTGGCGATTGCCATGACCATCGCCGGATTCGTTAACCTGGCGATGATGGCGACCGCGGCGGCGGCCTTCCACTTCAGCGGTCACAGTAAAATCGCTGAGCTTGACCAGGCCTATCTGACGCTGCAACCGTTGTTAGGTCAGGCGGCGGCGACGGTGTTTGGTCTGAGCCTGGTGGCTGCCGGACTCTCCTCAACGGTGGTCGGCACGCTGGCGGGACAGGTGGTGATGCAGGGCTTTATCCGTTTCCATATTCCGCTCTGGGTGCGGCGAACTGTCACTATGCTGCCTTCCTTTATTGTTATCTGGGCAGGATGGGATCCAACAAAGGTGCTGGTAATGAGTCAGGTGCTGCTGAGCTTCGGTATTGCGCTGGCGCTGATTCCGCTGCTCTCCTTTACCGGCAACCGCGAGCTGATGGGCGACGATATGGTTAACTCACGCCTGATGCAGAACACCGGACGACTGATCGTGGTGCTGGTCATTGCGCTGAATCTTTATCTGCTGGTGGGCGAAGCGCTGGGGCTATAAGGGTTTCTGGAAACAAAAAAACGCCCGGCATTTGCCGGGCGTTTTTTATTAGTGGCGATCGTGTCCGTGATGATCGGGACCACCAGGCCCAAAACCACGCGGGCCAGGACCACCACGGTCATGACGATCCCAGTCACGATCGCGGCGATGCTGATGTTCCCAGCGGCGCTCACGTTCGCGCTCATGCCAGCGGCGTTCACGCTCCCACTGCTGCTGACGACGCCACTCTTCGTGTCGCCACCAGCGGCGTTCATTATAGGAATAACGATCATTCCACCAGCGTGGTTCACGCCAGCGACCGCCATCCCAGTAATAACCACGATTGTCGCGATCGCCCAGATTCAGCGTAACGCCGGGGGCCAGAGTAATAGAGGCACTGGAGGCCTCAGCTGTGTGGTTTGCCAGCGGCGACAACACCGCCAGCAGGGCAGCAAAAATAAGAGCTCTTTTCATTATATTCTCCTCATCAACAGTCTGATGCTGTTGCGGCGCAGTGATTATGCCTGCGTAATGCTGTCGTTACCGCATCATTGTGTCGGAAGATTGTGAGGAAATTGGGGAGAGAAAGGGGATTGAGACTATTCTGGCGAGAAAACACCCGGCCTGCGCCGGGCGGGGAAAAATTACAGCAGAGCCGCGTCAATCGCCGCTAACTCCGTGTCGCTGAACTGACGTCGGGCGAGCATTGCCACCGCATCATCGATCTGGGCCGTTTTACTGGCCCCAATCAGCACGGAGGTGACGCGATCATCGCGCAGCACCCACGCCAGCGCCATCTGCGCCAGCTTCTGCTCACGCAGCTGCGCAATCACGTTCAGCTTACGGACCTTCTCCATCTTCTCATCCGTCAACTGATTCTCTGTCAGGAATTTGCTGCCGCTGGCCGCACGCGAATCTTCCGGAATGCCCTGCAGATAGCGATCGGTGAGCACGCCGCCCGCCAGCGGCGAGAAGGCTATACAGCCGACGCCCTCATCACCCAGCGTCTGAATCAATCCCTGTTCAGGCGTTCGCTCAAACATCGAATAGCGCGGCTGGTGGATCAGACAAGGCGTGCCGAGATCGCGCAGGATAGCAATCGCCCTGGCAGCAAGATCGGCCGGATAGTTAGAAAGGGCAGCGTAAAGCGCTTTGCCCTGGCGCACCACATGATCCAGTGCGCGCATGGTTTCTTCCAGCGGCGTTTCCGGATCGGGGCGGTGATGATAGAAAATATCCACATACTCCAGCCCCATGCGCTTCAGGCTCTGATCCAGGCTGGCGACCAGATACTTACGCGAACCCCAGTCGCCATATGGCCCCTGCCACATGGTATAGCCCGCTTTGGTGGAGATAATCAGCTCATCACGATGGACACGAAAATCTTCCCGCAGAATACGACCAAAATTCTCTTCCGCTGAGCCAGGCGGCGGACCGTAGTTATTCGCTAAATCGAAGTGGGTGATGCCGAGGTCAAACGCATGACGCAGCAGCTCACGGCTGTTATCGACCCGGGTGCTGTCACCAAAGTTGTGCCACAGTCCCAGCGAAATGGCGGGCAGTTTAATACCGCTGCGGCCGCTGCGACGGTATTCCATCTGTTGATAGCGATCGGGATGGGGGAAAGAGGACATTCAGCGCTCCTGAGTAAAAACGGGGATATGTGCCAAAAGTCTATCAGTGTATACGGTTACACTCAGTGACAGCGCGCAGCAGTTCGCGTTTTTACAGAATATTCCGCCAGCGTAACGCCGGCTTTCCAGCCATTGTGGCTGGCGGAAAGCGTGGCATTCCTCGCTAATTTCATCGGCTGTCAGATACTTAACCCAACTCTTCCCTGAAAGGATTGCGCAATGTCCACATTCACTGTTGGAAACTACCTGCTGAACCGTCTGCAGGAGATGGGTATAAAGCATCTGTTTGGCGTGCCGGGCGACTATAACCTGCAGTTTCTTGACTGCGTTATCGACCATCCGGAAATCAGCTGGGTGGGCTGTGCCAATGAGCTTAATGCCGCCTATGCGGCGGACGGCTATGCACGCTGCAACGGTGCTGGAGCGTTGTTAACCACCTTTGGTGTTGGCGAACTCAGCGCGATTAACGGCGTCGCAGGCAGTTATGCTGAGTATCTGCCGGTGATTCATATCGTTGGCGCGCCTGCGACTTCCGCACAATTACAGGGTGACTGTGTTCATCATTCGCTGGGCGATGGCGATTTCCGACATTTCATACGCATGGCTGCCGAAGTCAGTGCCGCAACGGCGCAACTTACTGCCGACAATGCCACTGCTGAAATTGACAGGGTAATAGAGCACGCGTTACAGGCCCGTCGTCCCGGCTATCTGTCGCTGGCCGTTGACGTGGCAGCCATCGAGGTGCAGCCACCTGTTCAGCCCCTGAACCGTCATCAATTCTCTTCGCCCGCTGCGCGCCGCGCTTTCCGGGACGCGGCGGAGCAATTGCTGGCACCGGCAGAGCGCGTTTCACTGCTGGCCGATTTTCTGGCGCTGCGCTGGCAGCAGCAGTCTGCTCTGGCCGCTCTGCGTGAAAAGAGTGCGATTCCCTGCGCCAGCCTGCTGATGGGTAAAGGCGTACTGGACGAGCAGCAGCCGGGTTATGTAGGGACTTATGCCGGTGAAGCCAGCGCAGGTCAGGTGTGTAGGCAGATTGAGCAGGTGGATGTGGCGATCTGCGTCGGGGTGCGTTTTACCGACACGATTACAGCAGGATTTACGCAGCAGTTTGCACCTGAGCGACTGATCGATCTGCAACCCTTCAGCGCCAGCGTAGGCGGTGAGCATTTTGCACCGCTGTCGATGGCGGATGCGCTTAGCGAGCTACAACCGCTGTTTGAACACTATGGCCAGCAGTGGCAGCCCGCCATAGCACCGTCTGCCGTGCAACCGGCTGAACCGGCCGCCGTGATCAGTCAGCAGGCTTTCTGGCAGGCGATGCAGGCTTTTCTGCAACCCGGCGACCTGATTCTGGCGGAGCAGGGGACAGCCGCCTTTGGTGCCGCTGCGTTGCGACTACCCTCGCAGGCGCAGCTGGTGGTTCAGCCATTATGGGGATCAATCGGCTATACTCTTCCGGCAGCGTTTGGCGCACAGACCGCTGACCCCGATCGCCGGGTTATCCTGATTATCGGCGACGGTTCGGCGCAGCTAACGATTCAGGAACTGGGTTCAATGCTGCGGGATGAGCAGCGAGTGACGCTCTTTTTGCTGAATAATGAAGGGTATACCGTCGAACGGGCCATTCATGGCGCAACACAGCGTTATAATGATATTGCTCAGTGGAACTGGACGGCCTTACCGCACGCACTGAGTCTGCAGGGCCAGGCGCAGAGCTGGCGCATCAGTGAAACGGTGCAGTTAGACGAGGTGATGGCGCGACTTTCCGCGCCTCAATGGCTGTCGCTGGTTGAGGTGGTCATGCAGAAAGAGGATTTGCCGCCACTGCTACGAAAAGTCACCGCCTGCCTGAATCAACGCAACGGCGGCTAAGATTCAGATAGTTGCCGCTGTGCAGGGTGGACTATCGCGGTTAGGCTGTAGCACACCTGAGTAAGACGCTCACCAATCGCACCGGTGAGCGTTGTTGTTTTATGGGCAGAAATTTATAGTGTCCTCCAACTCTTAAGACCCCAAGCGGAGCAACAGAAGAATGACAACCTATGCCTTGGTCGGCGATGTCGGCGGTACTAACGCACGCCTCGCCCTGTGTGAGGTGGAAAGCGGCAGCATCACCCAGGCCAAAACATTCTCAACATCAGAATACGACAGCCTCGAAGCCGTCATCCGCCACTATCTTGATGAACAACAGCAGGATGTTAAAGATGGCTGTATCGCTATCGCCTGCCCGATTACCGATGACTGGGTTGAAATGACCAACCATGACTGGGCGTTTTCTACGCGCAAGCTCAAAGAGAACATCGGTTTTGAACACCTGGAAATCATTAACGACTTTACTGCGGTATCCATGGCGATTCCGATGCTGACCGCCGACAACGTGATTCAGTTTGGCGGCACTGCCCCGGTTAAAGATAAGCCTATCGCGATTTATGGTGCCGGTACCGGATTAGGCGTCAGCCATCTGGTGCACGTGGACAAACGCTGGGTCAGCCTGCCAGGTGAGGGCGGTCATGTCGATTTCGCCGCTAACAGCGAAGAAGAAGATCAGATTCTGGAAGTGCTGCGTGAAGAGCTGGGCCATGTTTCAGCAGAACGTATCCTGTCCGGTGCCGGTCTGGTCAACCTCTATCGTGCCATTGTTAAAGTTGATAACCGTGTGCCGGAAAACCTGAAGCCGAAAGATGTCAGCCAGCGTGCGCTGGATGATAGCTGCATCGACTGCCGTCGTGCACTGTCGATGTTCTGCGTCATCATGGGCCGTTTCGGTGGCAATCTGGCATTGAACCTCGGGACCTTTGGTGGCGTCTACATTGCGGGTGGCATCGTGCCACGCTTCCTGGAGTTCTTTAAGGCGTCAGGTTTCCGTGCCGCTTTCGAAGACAAAGGCCGCTTCCGCGACTATGTTGCCAGCATCCCGGTCTATATGATCACGCACGATCAGCCTGGCTTGCTGGGCGCGGGCGCGCATCTGCGTCAGACGCTGGGTCGCATTATCTGATTCAGTTACACCTCGCGCGCACGGCCACTTTGTGCGCGTTCGATTTTCCTGGCCTGCCTGCTTCAGCTGGGCAGGTTCGGGAAATCATCCTCGGCTTCACCACACGTTCTTCTGAAATATTCACCACTCCAGCGCTACAGGCGCATCAACTGCCGAAACTGCTTCACCTTGCTGCGGCTCACCGGCACCTGAAACTCCAGATCGCGCAGCTTCAGCAGATAGGTGTTGTTAAACCACGGCTCAATTTCTCGGATCTTGCTAAGGCTGACGCAGTAAGAGCGGTGGCAGCGGAAGAACTGCTGTTCCGGCAGACGTGAACAGAATTCGGTAATATTCATCGACATCACGTAAGACTCGCGCCGTGTATACACAAACGTCAGCTTTTCATGGGCTTCTACGTAGTAAATGTCATTCACGTCCGTGACGATAATGCGCTCATCTTTAATCAGGTTGACCGTCTGCGGGGCTGGCGTGGCGCTGAGATGGCTGACCGCCTGTTGCGCCTGCGCCGTGGCTTCCAGCTTGTTCAGCATGGTGACGATCCGCGACTCCTGATAAGGCTTGAGAATGTAGTCAAACGCCTCCAGCTCAAACGCCTCCACCGCATGCTCTTTCCACGCGGTGATAAAGACAATCAGCGGCTTGTGGGCAAACTGATGGATATTCTGTGCCAGCAGCATGCCATCCAGCGAAGGAATGTTGATGTCGAGAAAAATCACATCGACCCGATGCTGTTGCAGATACTTCAGCACGTCGAGGCCATCGTCAAAGCAGGCTTCAATCTCGATTTTGCTGTGATGCTGAATCATCCAGCTCAGCTCCTGCTGCGCCAGGAATTCATCTTCCACAATAATGGCTTTCATAACAGATTCTCCGCCAGGCGCTGGCCATTCTTACTCAGCGTAAAGGAAATCTCGGTGCCCTGCTGGTGCCGCACGATGTTCAGTCCCTGACCCGACAGAAGTTTTACCCGATGATGCACATTGAGCAGGCCGATTTTATTTCCGGGCATCTCATTGCGCGCCACTCTTGCCACGACTTCGTCACTGATGCCCTGGCCGGTGTCCCGCACCGAGATGCGCACGCTATCGCCCCGATCCCGGACGCTCAGTGTCACCACGCCTTTACCTTTACAGGGCTGGATACCGTGGACAATCGCATTCTCCACCAGCGGCTGGATCAGCAGACTGGGCAGCAGAAAATGAAGATCCTCGTCGACGTCATAGATCATCGTCAGCTTGTCGCCAAACCGCGCCTGCTCAATGGCGATGTAATCTTTGACCTGCCACAGCTCCTTACGAATATCAATCAGCTCATCATCATTCAGCTCCAGGTTGTAGCGCAGGTAGCGTGACAGGTTAATCACCAGCTGGCGGGCGGTATCGGGATTGAGACGGATAGAAGAGGAGATGGCATTCAGGGCGTTGAACAGGAAATGGGGATTTATTTTACTTTGCAGCGCCCGTAGTTCCGCTTTATTGGCCATCTCACGTAACTGCTCGGCACGTGACACTTCAAGCTGGGTAGATATGATTTGTGACAGGCCGATGGCCATCTCCTTCAGCGAGCCGGTAATACGGTGCGCGCGGCGATAGTAGATTTTCAGCGTGCCAGTGACTTTGCCTTTTTCCCATAGAGGAATGACGATCATCGAATGGATATCTTTAGTGCGGTGCGCTTCATCGTTGTTCTTAATAATAATTTTGCCACTGGCAATCGACTGCGCCGTGGTGGGGCTGATGCCATCATCCCCATGTTGATAGTTATGTTCGCCATAGCCGACGTAGGCCAGAATCTTTTTCTTGTCGGTCATCGCCACCGCATCGGCTTTGATCTCCCGCCGGATAATGTCACAGATGTTGCGAAGTGAGTCGCTGTTCACCTGACGAAACAGCGGCAGGGTTTTGTTGGCGATCTCCAGCGCCAGCTTGGCCTGACGGGCGGCAATCGCCTCTTTCTCTCCTTCGACGCTCTGCACCAGCAACACAATGATACCGATGCTGGAGGCACCGAGGATCATCGGCAGGGCAATCTCCGACACAATCGCCAGCCCGAGTGAGGTTGGGCGCGCCCACATGACGATCAGCACCATCGTCAGGGCTTCACACAGCATGCCGCCGACGATACCGGCACGCCAGCGATGCTCTTTCAGTACCCGCCGGTTAATACCGCCCGCGACGATACCGGCAATGATGCTGGTAATCAGACAGGGCACCGAGGTCACGCCGTGAATATCGATCAGAAAACGGTGCAGCCCCGCAATCACACCGGTGGCGATGCCGACCCAGGGACCAAACAGAATGCCGCCCGCCATCACGGCGATGACACGCACATTCAGCAGCGAACCGTCGACATTGACGCCCGACCAGGTACTGAAAAGCGCAAACAGGGAAAAGATGGCCGTTACCGCCACTTTCTCCGCGCGCGTGTGTTCATCTTTTTGCAGCAGCTGACGAAACGGGCGGGTGCGCGTCAGGAAGAACAGGCAGATCAACATCAGGGCGGCGCGGTCAAATACTGCCAGTAACATCGTGAAGTGGGAAGACACAGGCGGCTCGTCGGCAATGGAAAGTGTCCCTATGATAAAAAATGTGATCGCGAACCGCTAGCGCCCCGCACAATCACGCCGGGACTTCGTGTTTCAGATCAATTTTTATGGCCTGGGCATAAAAAGAGGAAAGGTTGAGTGCAATAAAGGGGAACAGTTTTTCATCCTGCCAGCGCTGGTCGGTGTGATGCCGTTTTGCTATGTTGCGCGATGACGCGCGCCAGCGACCGCTGGAAAACCGTGCCCATCGGGAGCAGCAGATGCAACTTGTCACCGCCAGATTAACCCTGAATAAATTACAGCCTGAAGACTGGCAACTGTTTCGTGCCGTCCATGAAGATCGTGACACCATGACCTGGGTGAGCGAAATCCCCGATGAAGCGGATATTCGCCAGCGTTTCACCGAGCGTCTGGCTCCGTGGCAGCCAGGCAGTTTTCATATGCTCTGCCTGGTGGCACGACGACGCGACAGCGGTGAGCCGATTGGCCTGTTTGGCTGCAGTCCGGAGTGGGAGCCACACCGTCAGGCCGAGGTGGGTTATATGCTGCTGCATCGCCACTGCGGACAGGGCTACGGCAGCGAGGCGCTGGCGGCGCTGTGTCAGTTTCTGCTCGAAGCCGATTTCCATAAACTCAAGGCGATGGTGGTTGAAGGTAACTGGGCCTCACGCCGGATTCTGGAGAAAAACGGCTTCCAGCTGGAGGGCACGCTACGGGATAATTATCTGCTGAACGGCTGCTGGGTGAACGATTGGCTGCTGGGACGACTGAATCCGCAACAATAAAAATATTTTCTGCCCCTCGACAAAATGATCCTCACCGCGTTATGTTCGTAACGGGTCACCGCAGTGACCCGCGTCGCTCGGACGGTCCGGGCGCTTACGTAATCCAGAGGACATCATGGCTGATAACAGCACACCCCGTCGTTTCTCACGTATTGAACGTTTACCCCCTTACGTTTTCAACATCACCGCTGAACTGAAGATGGCTGCGCGCCGGCGCGGCGAAGATATCATCGACTTTTCAATGGGGAATCCTGATGGCCCGACCCCGCCGCACATCGTCGAAAAGTTATGCCAGGTAGCGCAGCGCGACGACACCCACGGTTATTCCACCTCACGCGGCATTCCTCGTCTGCGCCGGGCGATCTCGCGCTGGTACGCCGATCGTTACCAGGTGGAGATCGATCCTGAATCTGAGGCGATTGTTACCATCGGTTCCAAAGAGGGACTGGCGCATCTGATGCTGGCGACGCTGGATCATGGGGATACCGTGCTGGTACCGAACCCTAGCTATCCGATTCATATCTACGGTGCAGTGATTGCCGGAGCGCAGGTGCGCTCAGTGCCGCTGGTGGCGGGTGTCGACTTCTTCAATGAGCTGGAACGCGCTATTCGTGAGAGCTATCCCAAGCCAAAAATGATGATCCTTGGCTTCCCGTCTAATCCCACCGCACAGTGTGTGGAACTCGACTTTTTCGAGCGGGTGATTGCGCTGGCAAAACAATACAATGTGCTGGTGATCCACGATCTGGCCTATGCCGACATCGTCTACGATGGCTGGAAAGCGCCGTCGATTATGCAGGTGCCAGGTGCGCGTGATGTCGCCGTCGAGTTCTTCACCCTGTCAAAAAGCTACAACATGGCGGGCTGGCGCATCGGTTTTATGGTGGGCAACAAAGAGCTGGTCGCCGCGCTGGCACGGATCAAAAGTTACCATGACTACGGTACCTTTACGCCGCTGCAGGTGGCGGCGATTGCGGCGCTGGAAGGGGATCAACAGTGTGTTCGCGACATCGCAGAGCAGTACAAACGGCGTCGTGATGTGCTGGTCAAGGGATTGCATGAAGCGGGCTGGATGGTCGATAACCCGAAAGCCTCGATGTATGTCTGGGCAAAAATTCCGGACCACTATGCGCATCTGGGCTCCCTGGAGTTTGCCAAACATATGCTGCAGGAGGCGAAAGTCTGTGTTTCGCCCGGTATCGGGTTTGGCGACTATGGTGATACGCACGTGCGTTTTGCACTGATTGAAAACAGCGATCGCATTCGTCAGGCGGTACGGGGAATTAAAGCGATGTTTCGTGCCGATGGCGTTTTGCCTGGCAGCATGAAAACGGAAGAAGAGCACTAACAGCCAGCAGGGGCGACGCAATGGTCGCCCCTTGGCGGCACTGTCACGCCATTACTTCAGCAGCAGAACAAAGGTTCCGAACCAAAGTAACGCGAAAAAAGATATTCCCATCAAGGCATATTTCACAAAGCAACTCCTCTGAGCGGTTACGATGATGGCGATCCCAAACCAGTGCAACGCGAACAGCTGTGGAATAGAGATCGCCATTTCAATAATGGTCTGCTCATTTCCGGGTCGATCTGAATAACTCAGAACAGGATCAGGCGCTAATTTACGCGTAATCCTGCCTAAATGAAATAGGTCCGTTCTGAGATATTGCTCACAATTTTACGGCACCTGGATTTCCGGGATCGCCGACATGCCGACACGTAACTGAGCCAGATGCTGTTGGTCACTATCCAGCACAATTTTAACCGGCAGACGTTGAACGACTTTAGTGTAGTTGCCGGTGGCGTTATCGGGAGCAATCGCGGAAAAAGTTGCGCCGGTGGCCGGCGCGATACTGTCCACATGGCCGGTAAAGGTCTTGCCTGGCAAGGCATCGATACGGATTTGCACGCGCTGACCCGGACGCACATCGCTTAACTGCGTCTCAAGGTAGTTAGCCGTAATGTAGGTCTGCTGCAGTGGTACTACCGCCAGCAGACGGGTTCCGGCTGACACATAAGCGCCAATCCGCACTGAGCGCTGACCGACCATGCCGTCAACGGGCGCTGTGATTCGCGTGTAGGAGAGATTCAGCCTGGCCTGATCGACGCTGGCTTTAGCCGCTGCGACATCCGCTTCCGCTGAACGTACCGCAGCCTGTAATACGCCGACCTGTTTCACTGCCGACGCCAGCGCAGCCTGACTCTGATGCACCGCTGCCAGCGCCGAGCGCTGGTTAGCGCTGGATTTCTGCTGATCGTCGGCGGCTACGGTGCCACTTTTATAAAGTCGGTTGTAGCGATCGGCGCTCTGTCCGGCATACTGCGCGGACGCCTGGCTGGCCGCGACGCTGGCTTTCTGCTGATCAATCACCGACTGCTGCTGTTCAAGCTGGGCCTGGCTGCTCAGCAGTTTCGCCCGACTCACCTGCAGGTCAGCCTCGGCACTCTCCAGCGCCACACGGTAGTCACGGTCGTCCAGCGTTGCCAGCAGCTGACCGGCTTTGACTTGCTGATTATCCTGCACCTGCACATTGCTGATGTAGCCGGAGACTTTTGGCGCGACCAGAGTGTAATCCGCATTAACGTAAGCGTCGTTGGTGCGGTGATCGTTGCCGCTCATCAGTGACCAGACTGCAAAGGCGATGGCCAGTAACACCAGCAGCAGCAGTGTGAGCACCAGAGTTCTTTTCATTTCGAAAGCACGCATATTCAGTTATTCCGGGAGGGGTTTTGAAGCAAAGTTTGAGGCGGCCAGACCCGTTTTGGCAGGATGGCGGTAAGCAATAACAGGCAGGCGGCAAAACCGGTCAGCATCAGCCAGCTGTCGCTCAGACTCAGTACTGTGGCCTGATGACGAACCAGCGTGGCAAATCCGCTGAGATTATCGCTGGCGCTGATGCTGCCATCCGGCAACAGCGGCAGGCTGCGACTGGCCTGATCGGCCGCTGGCGCGGTCATCAGCCAGCTCCGGCTGGCGGCCTGATCAATCAGAACACTGGAGTGAAACTGCTCACGATGGGAGAGGAAAACCTCAACCAGCGTGGAGGCGGTAATGCTGGAGAAGCCGCGCACCGTATTAAACATCGCCGAGGCAAACGGGCCCTCGGGGGGAGCCACCACGCTGGTGGCGCTCATCAGTATCGGCAGAATTATCATCGGTTGGCCAAACGCCTGCAGAATCTGCAGCAGCCAGAAATTCTGGCGCGCCCACTCACTGGTGATTTGCGAGCCCAGCAGACAGGACGTTACCAGCAGGCCGACGCCCGCCGTCAGCATCCAGCGGCAGTCAATCCAGCGAATATTCAGCAGGGCCGCAATCAGCGGTGCGATCAGCAGTTGCGGCAGGCCAACCGACAGCGCCAGCGGGGCAAACTCCAGGGTGCGAAAGCCGCTGACCTGAGCAAAATAAGCCGACGGCAGGGCGGAGCCTGACAGACCAAGGATCAGCACGCAGGCCAGTCCCAGCAAGCCGTGCGCCAGATTGGGCCGCCGCAGCATCTGCAATTTAAACAGGGGCAGCGGGTGAAACCACTCATTAATCAGGAAAACCAGCAGCAGCGGCAGCGCGGTCAGCAGCATACCGGCGATCAGTGGCGAGTTCAGCCAGTCGAGACGCTCACCCTGAGTCAGCACCAGAACCAGCAGCGCAACCGCGCTGCAGCCGGTCACCATGCCAAACAGATCGATCTGCTGAAAGCGCTCCGGACGCAGCGGGTCCTGCGGTATCCCCCAGCTAATCAGCACCATGGCAATGAGCATGAATGGCACGACCTGCCAGAACACCATCATCCAGCTGACGTGGTCGGTCCATAACGATGCCATTGAGGCCGCCATATTGGGGCCAAACGTCGCGGTCAGGGCATAGCCCGCCAGGCCAAACAGCTTAAAAGGCGGCGGCAGGAAGCGCAGGGCGACGGTCATCAGCATTGGCGGCAGTGCGCCACCGAACAGACCCTGCAGTACGCGCAGGCTGATAAAAAGCGTCGGATCCGGTACCAGCGGCAGCAGAATACCGGTCAGCATAAATCCTGCCGATACGCCCAGTGTGAAACGCCGCAGCGACAGAGTGACGGCAAACCAGGGCGCGATCATCATGGCAGCCACTTCTGCCGCCTGATAACCGGAAATAATCCAGCTACCCTGATCGTAACCGATGCCTATAGCAGCCCGGATATCTGCCAGCGCGATATCACTGACGCGATCGTTCAGCCCGGAGGTCAGGGCAGCAATGAGCACGCCGACCAGGCCAAGTGCCAGTCGCAGTGTAAAAGGATGAGGGGCCGGCGCGGCGGCTGGCTTAGCGTTCATTGCAGGCGATCTCGTTATTATGATGCAGTGTACTGCGATGTGATACAGGGCGTAATATTACATCCCGGTATGCTGTATTGCAATGTGGTACAGACTGTAAAAAGTGCGGCATTCGCGCTACAGTAAGGCAGCTCAAACAGGACGACGCTATGGCACATCAACCCTCCAGCCGTGAGGATGAAAAAACGGGCGGCATTCAGGTCATCGCCCGTGCGGCAAAAATTCTTAATGCGCTGGGCGAACAGCCGGGCGGCATGAGCCTCGGCGAGATAGCTCAGGCAGTAGAACTGCCCCGTTCAACGGTGCAGCGCATCGTTGCCGCGCTCGACAGCGCCGAGCTGGTGCGCAGCAGCGGGGCAGGCGGACTGCGCCTGGGGCCGGCACTGTTAAAACTGATCTCCAGCGTGCATACCGATGTGGTCGATCTGGTCAGTCCGCTACTGGAAAAACTCTCTTCTGACACCAACGAGACGGTTTCACTGGCGCGCGCCAGCGGCAGCCAGCTGGCGATTATTCACCACGTGGTCGCGTCGCGGGAGCTGCGGGTCGTTCCACATATGGGACTCAATCTGCCGCTCTACAGCACCTCCGGTGGACGGGCACTGCTGGCGCTGGAGTGTGAAAAAGATGTGCGGACGATCGTCGGTGACGCCTGGCAGGAGTTAACCGATATGACGGTGAAAACCCTGCCGCAGTTGCTGCAACTTATCAGGGAAGTGCGCGAAACCGGTATCGCCGTGGATCGCGGTGAAACGCTGGAAGGTATTTCTACCATGGCGTTTGCGCTGGATACGCTGTTTGGTCGCTTTTCTGTCTCTTTGCTGGTGCCCTCTGCACGTTTTCTGCGTCATGAAGCCCGTTTTCGTGACGAGATGCTGAAGTGCAAAGAGGCGCTGGTGCGTGAAATCGGCAAAGTCGCCGCGATAGAAGGATAAGCATCTGATGAAAACCCTGCTGATGGCCATTGATCACTCTCCGGTGGCGGAGAAAGTAGTCGCCTTAACCATTGAAGAAGCGCTGGCGCATCGCGCCGATGTGGTAGTGCTGTGCTGCGTGGATCCTGCTTACTCTTCCTGCAATCAGCCGATGGAAATCGATGCAGGTGAAGACCCGGCCGATTTTGTGGCGGCGCAGGATGAGCAGAATACGGCGGAAATGGTGGTGCGCCATGCGCTGGCACCGTTATTGCGCGCGGGCATTAATGCGCGTGGCATGATCCTGGCGGGGGACGCAGCAGACACCATCGTTGCCCAGTCGCAACAGCTTAAGGCCAGTATGATTATCATGGGACGTCGCCATCTCTCCTCTTTTAATCGGCTATTAAAAGGCTCGGTCAGCGCTTCAGTTATTGAGCGTGCTCACTGCCCTGTGCTGATCGATGTGCGTAAGGATTAATCCCGCAGCATGAATTCTCTGCTTTTTATTACGCTGGCCGCGTTTGCGCTGCTGGCGCTGATCGTCATTGTACTGATCAAAACCACCCGGCTGCGTTTGTGGCAGGGGCTGATCCTCTTTCTGCTGCCACTGATACTGGCAAATCTGCTCTGGTTCAGCTGGGTCGCGCCGCATCAGCAGCAGACTGCTCAGCATGAGCAGGCGGTGAATCAGCTGGCAAAGATGCCTGGCTATCGGGTATTGCAGACGCAGGAACCGGCATTATGGCTGTTGCTGACTCAGGAGCTGACCCGGCGGATCCGTGCGGGCGAGCAGCCTGACAGGGCGACAGGTGAACTGCGTGGCTGGCTGATTGAGGTGATTAATCAGCGACTGATGCGCGGAACCGATGCGGCGGTCGTTAACTATATCAGCATCTCGGTGGAAGAGATGCGGGCGCTGAACCATATCGATCCGGGCCTCTGCTTCCGTTATCTCTATCCGCAGGTAAGTGGTGGCATCAATCTGCTGACCACGCTGCCGTCGTCGCTGAATCGCAAAGAGGCGGATGCCATGGAGCTGCTGCTGCTCAATAGCCCGCCGCCCGAACAGCCCCTTGATAAGACGCAGGCGCAGGATGATCTGCAAAAGATTGTCGGCCGGCTTTATCTGAAGTGGGGCGACAAACTGCAGCAGCTGAATATGCCTGCCGACACGGCGGTGGATCGCTCTTCGCTGTGTTCCATGTCAATTGACCTCTACAGTGCCATTCTGGCATTACCTGACAAGCGCGCCGCTAACCTGTTACGTAGAATGGTGGCACTGACCGGTCAGTAAACTCGCGCTTAGCGGGCGAAAAAAAGCCCGCTAAGCGCGGGCAGGGAAGAGAGAGGAACAGATTTTTATTTTTGGCATTTCCTGGTGTGGTGCAGTCTTCGTTTGGTCTGATTACATCCTGTCACTTCCGGCATGATAGTGATAGCCGTTTAATCGTATTACATTAATTGGTAAAAGCTTCTCAAGTTTTGATTTTTCGCGCATTAATCCTATGGATGCGTGGCATGCTGCGTCATACACTGCGCGGCAACGTGAGGATAACTAAATGAAAAAATTAATTACCGGCGCACTGGCGCTGATTCTGCTGAGTGGATGTACTGCCAGCAAACCCGGGGCATTTGAACGCGTTGATGAAGATCCCAGCTCGAATACCGTGCAGTACCGTTTTGACCCGGCAAAGGTCAATCGTGATGCAATGGATATCGATCTGGCGAATTACTGCAGTAATAAAGGATTTGATAAAGTTGAGGCGCTGCCTGCTCAGGAAAGTCATATTCCCGGGCTGAAGAAAGTCTGGTTCCAGTGTAATTATGCGCTGAAAAGCTAAATAAAACGGGCGGGATAATTATCCCGCCCTTAAAGTTTACTGCTTTTATTTTATGCTGTGTGACATCTTTGCCCGTTAGTGGCGATGGTGACCGCCATGATACCCACCGTGATAACCTCCATAGTAGCCTCCATGATATCCGCCGCCACCCCCGCGATGCCAGCCATTGTCGTGTCTGGGGCTGATGATACAACCGCTTAGTAATGTCATCAGCGCAACCATCGAAGCGACTTTAATTAATCTCTTCATCGGAAGCCTCTCCTTTTTTCCAATGACTACGACACTACGCTGGAAAAGTGGAGTGAAGATGCAGGCTTTGTAGAGTTATTTAATAAGATATGACGGAATATTTCAGAGTGCTGTATTTTGCCGCGGCAGGAAATAAGGAAATCGGAATGAGCTGAATAACAAATACTATCAAAGAGAATAGTCTTAAAATCAAGCGAAAATAATTCTCATTTGAAAGTTTTTACCACTACATTATTAGCATGTCATTTCAATGGGAGAGAAACATGGCGCATAACGTAAAAAATATTCTGGCGTTACAGGCTGAACTGGGGGAATGCCCGCTCTGGTCATCAGAAGAACAGGTGCTCTATTGCGTCGATATTCTGGCGCCAGCCATTCACCGTTTTGATCCGGTCAGCGGTGAATTGCAGACCTTCCCGCAGGCGGAAGAGGTAGGGTGCATCGGCCTGCGTGAGCAGGGCGGGCTGATAGCCGCATTGCGCAATGGTGTCTGGCTGCTGGATGCGCAGGGTAAACCAGAGAAAAAGATCGCAGAGAATCCCGGTGTGGCCGCGCAAAGTCGCTTTAATGATGGCCGTGTGGATCCGTGGGGTAACTTCTGGTGCGGCAGTCTGTGGGAACCGCAGGATAAAAATGGCGGTCTGTTATGCCGCGTGACGCCTGACCTGAAGCTGGAAGTGAAGGCGCAGGACATTAAAATTTCCAACGGACTGGCATTCTCTCCGGACCGGCAATGGATGTATCACAGCGATACGCCGAATGAGGCGCTCTATCGCTATCCGTTAAGCGAGCAGGGCGAACCGGGTGAGCGCACGCTGTTCCGTCGTTTTGACGCGAAAGGGGGATTACCGGATGGTGCCGCGGTGGATAGCGAAGGTTTTTACTGGTCAGCACAGTTTGATGGCGGACGCGTGGTCCGTATCGATCCGCAGAGCAGCGAAATCGTTGATGAGATCCTGCTGCCGGTGAAGTGGCCAACCATGGTGGCCTTTGGCGGTGCCGATCTTAAAACGCTGTTTATCACCAGTTCACGGGAAGATCGCACGGAAGAGGAACTGGCACGCTATCCGCAGTCAGGCGATATCTTTGCCGTGGACGTCGCGGTGGCGGGAATAGCAGAGCCGCGATTCCGCGGCTGAATGTTAACGGGCCGCGTAATGGCGGCCCGTGATCGTTGTCCGTGAAGTTAGTGGCGTTGCAACACCGGCTCTGCTGTGACGGAACTCTGCGGCAGTCGGATGGTGAGCGACAGGAACAGGGAGATGACCAGCAGCGTCATAATCAGGCTGAAGGTGACGGTGAAACCACCAAACAGTGATGCGACCAGCGAACCCAGCACGCTACCGATACCAAAGCCGAGATAGAGCAGGCCATAGTTTTTTGTCAGGTTGTTGAGGCCGAAAAAGTCACTGACCAGTGATGGGAACACCGTGATGGTCCCGCCAAAGCTAAAGGCCACACAGGCGAGTGACAGGAAGAAGGTGACCTCATTCATCCGGGTAAACAGCAGCACACTCATACCGATCAGCGACACAATTTGCGCCAGCGAAATGACCCGGATACGCAGCATTTTGTCGGAGAGCACACCCAGCACCAGACGACCACTCAGATTGGCAATCGCAATCACCGTTACCGCGCTGGCAGCAGTCTGCGTGGAGAGATGCACCAGACCTTCGCCGATATCTTTGGCAACCCCTATCACATAGAGGCCACTCATACAGGCGGTCAGGAACATCAGCGCCAGCATCCAGTACTGCGGCAGACGCACTGACTGTGCCAGCGTGTAATCCCGCGCAGGTTGCTGACCTTTGGCGGTGGTCCCGGTCTGCTGCAGTGGCGCTTCACGCATCAGCAGCGCACCGAGAATAATCATCGACATGGCCAGCACGCCCCAGATCATAAAGGTCTGCTCCAGACCGACCGTCGCCAGCAGTGCTCCGCAGATAAACTTGAATCCCAGACTGCCAAGGCCGTAAGCGCCAATTGCACAGGCCGAGATCATCCCCTTACGCTCAGGGAACCATTTCACGCAGTTTGACAGTGTCATCAGGTAACCGGCACCATCGGCCAGACCGACCAGCAGTCCGGCACTGAAGTAGAGCATCATCAGGTTATTTGCGTGCGCGGTGAGCCAGAAGCCCAAAGCCATCAGTACACCCGCACCAATTGTGACGCGGCGTACGCCAAAACGTTCCTGTAATTTTCCGGCCAGTGAAGAGGCGATAGCCAGACCTAAACTCAGCAGGCCAAAGGAAAATGCGACCTGACTGATCGGTGCATCCAGCTTCTGTGACAGCTGGCCGTTGAACAAACTCCATGTATAAACTGACCCCAGCGCAAACTGAGTGATTACCGTTCCGAACAATGTAAGCCAGCGGTAACGCTGGTAAGACGCCTGTTGAGTCTGGTTCATAATTTATCTCTCCCGTCCGGGAATCTGGAAACTGCGGTCAGAATAAAGCAGTGATTCGCGCGCGTGAGCAACAAAGGTATGAACGGAACATATCATGGAATGAAATGCCATTCTGGCGGTATGAATGACACAACGCAGGTCAGTAGCGATAATGCAGCGTTGCGTTAAAAGTAACCAAAGCGGCAGCTTAATCAATAACCGTAACCACCCGTAATAGAATGTTTCAGCGAGCCGGTTATGTGTGCAGCCTTCCGGATCTTTTGCCAGGCTGAAAGTTCACTTATCAGGAGGAAATATGAAAGACCGGACATATGAATCCACCACCAGTGAGGACGAAGTTTGCTGCATCATCGGTCAGGCGGTGATTGAACTCAGTACAGAACAACAGCCTGTGACTAAATCGACGCTGGCATTAAAACTGCTGTCGATGGCCGATCGTGATAGTGACGATGAGCGTGTTCTGCTCTACTGGATTGCGCGTAAAGCGATCAATCAACCACAAAAACTTCTTCAGCAGCAGTCGGCGTAATGCCCAGCCGGACGCGGGCCTGAGCCCGCCTCCGTGTCAGATGATCACCCGGCGACGGCTTGCCGGCCAGCGGGCAAACATCACGATATTGCCCAGCAGAATCATGACAAGGCCAGGGATGGCGCTGATATGCCACTCATACCCCTCAAAGCGGGTCGAGAGTGCAAGCGCAACCAGTGGAAACAGAACGGTTGTGTACGCAGCCCGACTGGCCCCGATTCGTCCTACCAGCGTAAAGTAGGCCCCGAAACCCATCACCGATCCCACGATAGCCAGATAGGTTAATGCGCCAATCCACTGGGCATTCCATGTTGGCTGTAGTGAAACACCCTGTAGCAGTGAGACCAGTCCCATTATCAGCGCGCCATACAACATGCCGTAACTGTTGGTTGTCAGTACGTCGCGTTGCAGACGCTGATGCCGCTGACTGATCATATTGCCAAATGAAAATCCCAGCGTGCCCAGCGCACTCAAACCAATTCCCCACATCAGCCCGGCAGAGGCCTGCGTGCTGCGCAGATCGTGCCAGAACAGCGCAACGATGCCTGCCATGCCCAGCACGATCGCCGGAATCAGACGCGGGGAAGGGCGCTGACGGAAAAATATCCAGCTGTTAATGGCGTTATACATGACCGCCATAGAGAAAATAACCGACTCCAGTCCGCTGCTGATATAGCCTGAAGCGTAATAGAAACAGACAAAATTGAAGCCAAAGACGCAGCAGCCCTGCAGCATGCAGAAAAGATGATCGCGCAGCGTCAGCCTGTGCAGTCGTTTTATCAGCTTAAGCAGCAATAACATGACCAGTGAGGCCAGTAAAAATCGCCAGAACACGGCGACAGTCACGGCCCCTATGCCAGCAGACTGTTGCGCATAGATCGCAATCCAGGTTGTACCCCAGATGAGCACGACAGAAAGATACAAAAACAGGTTCATTGCCAGGTTCTCCACCATAAAACGCCGAGTCTGCACTGTTAACGCACCAGAATCTTGCAGCGGATTGCGCCGGGTTTGCAAAATCTTGCGCATTTTTATCCTCTGTCCCGATGTGACCTGTTTTCTGTCCCCTGCAATCCGTAAACTGGCCTTCTGTTTATCTGAATTGATACCCCGATGCGTACCTATCAAACCTTTGAAATGCTGCAACGCCACAAAGCACAACTGCGCGATCAGGTACACCTCAATAATGGCATTCAACTGGCCGCCTGGTTTAATAGTGGCGATCGCGTCACCAATCTGAGCGATCATCACACGCTGAGCCTTTATGTGGCGGGCGGCTACGATACCTGGCATAAAACAGCGCACGGCTGGCGCAACGGTGGGGCCCCGGATCGCTTCTGTCTGATGCCCGCAGGCACGGAATCAACCTGGGATTTGCGTGCCGACCTCGCTTTTGTTCATCTCTATTGCAGCGAGAATCAGCTGCGGCACCTGGCCGAACAGGTCTGGGACCGCAGCCCGGCGCAGTTAAATCTGCATGAGAAAGTCTTTTCCGCTGATGACCGCATTACCCGGCTTTATCGGCACTTTCTGCTGAGCAGCGACTGGCAACAGCCCGCCAGTCAGCTGACATTGAGCAGCGCATCAACCCTGCTTCTGACCCATCTGTTGCAGCACTACAGTGAGGTTAAATGGCAATTGCCACAGGTGCGGGGCGGACTGGCTCCAGCAGTCCTGCGGCGGATTCTCGACTTTATTGAAAACCATCTCGACCAGCCATTAACCCTGTCTGTGCTGGCGCAGGAAGCGGCGTTGAGTGAGTTTCACTTTGCCCGTATGTTCCGTCACACCACTGGCGAAGCGCCGCATCAGTTTGTGATGCGTCGTCGTATGGATCGTGCGCGGACGTTACTTGAAAGGACTGATGTGACGCTAACCGATATTGCTCTTCAGTGTGGTTTTCACTCTTCAGCGCATTTCAGCCATCGCTTCCGTCAGGTCTATGGTATGACGCCTTCGGCATGTCGGCGAGGGAGTGGCAGAACGTCTTAGCGGCAACAGCCACGCTATATAGCGTATAGTAATGCCACTAAACATTAACATAACTTATCATGAAAGCTAACCCTTTAGGGTTAAGTCTCGTCATCCATTTCTGACCCACTTCTATTAAATAATCATTAACCGCACTTTTTAGCCATGAGGGATTTTGCTCCGCCGCCCTGCATTAAATAGCTAACTGAAACATTCCGTAGCCCCAGTCATCAAGCGCCACAGAGCGAAAATCTTAAGAAATATCTTATATATCAGATCGGTATGGGGTTATTGTTGATAGCATTACACTGTTACCTTTTGTTACATCTTATCATTTCCTTTAGCTAACCCACTATTTTTACACTCGCGCCATGGGTGTTTATCTGAAAATTTATCCCGGATTTTCGCCCTTACATCGCGTCATATTGCCAGTAAATGGAATGTACTCGCTTCAGAGCGCAGATTCTGCTTTTAACTTAATGTTTAATAGTAGGAATGTTTTATGGCAGGAGGAGCCGTTCTTAACTTTGACACTGGCTGTGACGGTTTCTATCACTCAATAGACCAGGGACAGCCATGTCTAACTCTTCCTTTCAGTCCGAAATACCCAAGGCCCGTATTAATTTAAAGCTTGATTTGCATACGGGTGGAGCGAGCAAGAAAACCGAGCTTCCTCTGAAATTATTGGTGGCAGGCGGCTTCAGCAATGGCCTGGAGTCGGCACCACTGAATGAGCGCAAAAAAGTTAATGTGAACAAAAATAACTTTGACTCAGTGCTTTCCGAATACTCCCCAAAAATCAATCTTACCGTTAAAAACACGCTTGCCGATGACGGCAGCGAAAATAGTGTTTCACTGACCTTCCGGAGCATGAAAGATTTCACCCCCGAGCAGGTTTCCCGCCAGATCCCCCAGCTGAAGGCGATGCTTTCCATGCGCAATTTGCTTCGCGATTTAAAAGCTAACCTGCTGGACAACCAGGCTTTCCGAAAAGAGCTGGAAAAAATCCTGATCGATCCTGCGTTAAGCGCAGAACTCAGAGCCGAACTTTCAGCCCTGGCACCGAAACAGCCATAACGGTCACGATGATTTAACGGATTAATAAGGAAGATGCTGATGTCTGTAAAAAATGAGAATGCGACTGGTGGCGAAAGTGTGATGCTGGAGCGTCCTGCAGCGGGTGGGGTTTATGCGTCCCTGTTTGAAAAAATCAATCTGAGCCCGGTCTCTGAGCTGAGTGCGCTGGATATCTGGCAGGACGCGCAGGCGATGTCGGATGCGACTGCGGATGAACGTTTAACGGCGGGGATGCAGGTGTTCCTGGAGTGTCTGACAAAATCGGGCTCAAAGGTTGAAAAACTCGACAAAAACTTGATTGACCACCATATCGCAGAGCTGGACTACCAGATTAGCCGTCAGCTGGATGTGGTCATGCACAGCGAAGAATTCTAGGCGGTGGAGAGCCTGTGGCGCGGCGTGAAATCCCTGGTCGACAAAACTGATTTTCGCCAGAACGTGAAGGTTGAGTTGCTGGATATGTCAAAAGAAGACCTGCGTCAGGACTTCGAAGACAGTCCGGAAATCATTCAGAGTGGACTGTATAAACATACATATATTGATGAGTATGACACCCCGGGCGGTGAGCCGATTGCCGCACTGATTTCCGCTTACGAATTTAATGCGTCAGCGCAGGATGTTGCTCTGCTGCGCAACATTTCAAAAGTGTCTGCCGCAGCGCACATGCCGTTTATCGGCTCTGCCGGCCCGAAATTTTTCCTCAAGGATTCGATGGAGGAAGTTGCGGCCATTAAGGACATTGGTAACTACTTCGACCGTGCGGAGTACATCAAGTGGAAATCCTTCCGTGAGACGGACGATGCCCGTTATATCGGTCTGGTGATGCCGCGCGTGCTGGGTCGCCTGCCGTATGGCCCGGATACTGTGCCGGTTCGTAGCTTCAACTACGTGGAAGAAGTGAAAGGCCCCGATCACGATAAATACCTGTGGACCAACGCATCCTTCGCCTTTGCATCCAACATGGTTCGTAGCTTCATCAACAACGGCTGGTGTGTACAAATTCGTGGCCCGCAGGCCGGTGGGGCCGTGCAGGATCTGCCTATTCATCTGTACGATCTGGGAACCGGTAATCAGGTTAAGATCCCGTCAGAAGTGATGATCCCGGAAACCCGTGAGTTTGAGTTTGCGAACCTGGGCTTTATTCCGCTTTCCTACTACAAGAACCGCGATTACGCGTGCTTCTTCTCGGCAAACTCCACCCAGAAGCCGGCCCTGTATGACACTGCAGACGCAACGGCGAACAGCCGCATCAACGCGCGTCTGCCGTACATTTTCCTGCTGTCGCGTATTGCGCACTACCTGAAGCTGATTCAGCGTGAAAATATCGGCACAACCAAAGACCGTCGTCTGCTGGAGCTTGAGCTCAATACCTGGGTGCGCAGTCTGGTGACCGAAATGACCGATCCCGGTGATGAGCTGCAGGCTTCTCACCCGCTGCGTGACGCCAAAGTGGTTGTCGAAGACATTGAAGACAATCCGGGCTTCTTCCGCGTTCGCCTGTACGCCGTGCCGCACTTCCAGGTGGAAGGCATGGACGTCAACCTGTCGCTGGTTTCTCAGATGCCGAAGGCGAAATCGTAAGGCGAGGGGAAATCAGGGATGAAAATTCATCGTCCGTTATGGAATGAAGGGGCGCTTCTGGCCCCTCAGCAGTTCCAGCAGCAGTCTGAGTGGGAGGCGCTCTCCCGCGCTGGTGTTGCCGCACGCGGCAGCGCCTTTCCCTGGGGCGTCGGTCATGTTGAACTGGATGAGGCCATGCTGGCATCAGGACGTGTACAGGCGCAGTCACTGCGCCTGTGGCTCCCGGATGACACGCTGATAGATACCCGTCACAGCGATCTGCCCCCTGCGCCTCGCGAGGTTGAGGTGTCTGCCTCCGCCGGCAATGCTCCGGTCACTGTTTACGTTGCGCTGCCGGTCATGCAGGCAGGGATCGTCAATGTCCAGACCGATACGCAGCCGGCAGAACGTCCGTTACGCTATGCAGAGGCTTGGGAGACCATCGCTGACCGCTTCGGCCAGGATGAAGAGTCGATGGCGGTGGCCCGTTTTAATCTGGCCTTCCGCTTTGAACATGAAGACAAAAGCGCCTGGGAAACCTGCGCGGTTGCCCGTCTCCTACGGGACGGGCAGGGGAGATGGCATCAGGATCCGGACTTTATCCCGCCTATGGCCCTGTTCTCGGCCAGCCGCGGGCTTTGTGAGCGTCTTGCGCTGCTGAATCGCCAGCTCCGCTCCCGTCGCCAGCGCCTGATGTCCATGCGCCGTGAAAGTAATGACCGGATGGCTGACTTTGCAGTTGCTGACGTGTCGCTGTTCTGGCTGCTGAATGCCCTTAACTCCCATGCCCGGGTTCTCTCCGAATTTGAGCGTTTCCCGGACCGGCATCCTGAACAGATCTGGGCGGAACTGGCGCGTCTGGCCGGCAGCATGCTGACCTTCTCGCTGGAGCACGATCTGGAAGCCATTCCGGGGTATGACCACTGTGCACCGGAAAACACCTTCCCGCCGTTATTCGATCTCATCAGTGAGCTGCTGGAAGCCAGCCTGCCGTCACGTGTGGTAGCGGTCAGGATGGATCGTCTGGATCCGGAAACCTGGAAAGCGGTACTGCATGATATTCGTCTGCGTGATGAAGCGGATTTCTACCTCTCCGTGCGGGCCAGTCAGCCGGCATGGCAGATTGCTGAACGGTTCGCAGAGATGTGTATTGCCGGTGCGCCAGCCAATGTCGGCGAAGTGTCCGGCGTGGCTGTCGAGGGAATTGGTCTCATTGCCCTGAGCCGCGTGCCTGCTGCGCTGCCAGTGCGTCTGGAGAACCAGTACTTCGTGCTGGATATGGAAAGCCCGGCTGCCCGCGAAATGCTCGATCAGGGTGTGTGCGTATTCTACGTGCCGTCTCTGCTTGGCGAGCTGGAGCTTGAACTCTTTGCGGTGCTGCGCTCATGAATAAGGTTATCGACATTGATGCCCTGATGGCACAGACCTGGCTGATCGTTGCGCAGCTCCGCCATGGCGGGCTGGTGACGGATGGTCCTGCGCTGTATGCGGCGTGTAAAGCACAGGTGGAGAGCGTACGCGAGGCGCTGGAGCACGCGGGGCTGGGTGCTGAAAGTATTGATCACATCACTTATGCCCAGTGCGCCCTGCTGGATGAAACCGTCATGAACCGTAAGCCGGTGGGGTTGCGAGCAGAAAATACGGAGGAGACTGTTTCTGCTGACAGCGCACCCGATGCGCTGAATATGACCCTTGACGCCGGGCAACGCGCCTGGCGTTCTGCGCCACTGCAGGCGGTTTACTTCGGATCCCTGCGAGCGGGCGGGGCTTTGTACGATCGTATCGCGGAGGTGCTGCGTCAGCCCGCGCCGGAGCCTGCGGTGCTAACCTGCTACCAGCGGGTGCTGGCGCTGGGGTTTCAGGGGCAATACAGCCTCTCCGGAGTGGGACAGTCACAGCGCGATGAAGTGATCGCCGCGTTGAATGAGCGTGTGCCACCGCTGGAAAGCGAGGCATCACTGGTGGTTCAGAAGACCGGACGCCGTCGTTACAACCTGCTGCGGTCCGTCGGGTTCTGGATTGTGCTGGCGGTGCTCCTGACCGGTGCTGTGTGGCTGGGTGGTCATTTGTGGTTGCAGGATCTGCTGCACCAGCAACTGCCGGAGCAGTCCTGATGCGTGGAAAAAACGTCGTCCGTGCTGCCCTGCTGATAGTGCTCTGCCTTGCCGCCGTGCTGTGGCTGGTATGGGGATTCCTGGCCTGGCCGGTTGCCGGGAAAGCCTTCCTGTCCCTGGTGGCCTTGCTGGTTGCGGGCATGCTTGTCCATCGCCGTTACCGTCAACAGCGACCGGTACAGCTGGCTGATGAGGCCGGAATTTTCCCGCCCGACAGTCATACCGGACCGGTGGTGCTGGTCTGCGGGGATGTGGACGATAACATGTTCGCAGCAGGGCAGACACGTGGCACGGCGCAGGGCTGGTATCTGCGGATAACGGAACTAATCGGACTCACTCCTTTTACAGAGCGTCTGCTGGCCCGTACGCCGACGATGGCAGGCCAGCTCACGGTGACGTACCGTTGTTTGCCGGACCAGCATGAAGATGAGGCATTGTTGCGCGCCTCCCTGAAAGCGCTGCGCGTGCAGATGAAGCAGCTGCGGGACCTGACCGGCTTTAGCGTGCCGGTGGTCCTGAGTGCCGAATTCAGTGGTCCGGAAACGCCCTGGATAGTGGTACGGGGAAATACGACCCAGGTATCTCCTGAAGAAGAATCTGCCGTCATCCTCAGCGAATGGCAGCAGTCCCCGAAGATGGCTCTTATTCAGCCATACCTGACCCAGGCGACATCGCTGCTTCACGCCGTGATGCTGGATGAACTGGGCAAAGCGGACAGGCTGTGTCCGGCCATACGACCATTTGCTGTCACCCTGCGTCTGGGGCCGGTATCCACCTCGACAGCCGCGCTGTGGCCACAGTTATTGTTCCGTCAGACCCGCATTGCCCCTGCCGGCCATGTCACTGCCTGTGAACCGCGCTGGCATTTTGCCGATGCGGTACTTCCTCTGTTGGCTCCTTATACCACCCCATTGCAGGGTGGCAAAACCGGGCGTCGGGTGGTGATAGTTCTGCTGTTATGTGCCCTGAGTGCCATTTCCCTGTCCGTGCGACATAACCAGTCGCTTATCCGCACGGTCAGCGCCGATCTCCAGCGCTGGCAGGCTATCCCGATGAACCTCTATGCCCCGAAAGCGCAGGCTCTGCATGCCCTGCAGCAGGATGCATTGTTGCTGGAGCGCTGGCAGCGTCAGGGAGAACCTTATCGCTACGGACTCGGGCTGTATCCGGGCACCCGCCTGTGGCTGGCCGTGCAGCAGGCCATTGATACGTATGTGCCTCCGCCGCCACCGCCAAAACCGAAGCCAGAGCCGGTACCGAAAATTATCCGTCTCGACAGTATGTCGCTGTTTGACTCCGGCAAATCGGCGCTGAAAGTCGGCTCCACCAGAATGCTGGTCAATTCTCTGGTCGGCATTAAGGCCAAACCGGGCTGGCTGATTGTGGTCGCGGGTCACACGGATAACACCGGTAATGCACAGCTGAACCAGACGCTGTCGCTTGAGCGTGCCGCTGCGGTACGTGACTGGATGCGGGACACCGGTGACGTGCCGGAAAGCTGTTTTGCGGTGCAGGGCTATGGCGCAAGCCGTCCGATCGCAACCAATGACACTCCGGATGGGCGCGCGCTCAACCGCCGTGTCGAAATCAGTCTGGTACCGCAGGCGAACGCCTGTCAGATACCGGACCACACCCAGGCGTCATCGCAGGATGATGGCGCATCACAACACAATGGAGAGTAATTCCATGGCAATTCCTGTTTATCTCTGGCTGAAAGACGACGGCGGTGCGGACATCAAAGGTTCTGTGGATGTTCAGGATCGTGACGGTAGCATCGAAGTGGTTGCGCAGGAGCATAACCTGTACATCCCGACCGACAACAACACCGGCAAGCTGACCGGTACCCGTATCCATACCCCGTTCCTGTTCACCAAGGAAATCGACTCGTCCAGCCCGTACCTGTACAAGGCGGTGACCACCGGTCAGACCCTGAAATCCGCTGAGTTCAAGTGGTACAAAATCAACGACGCGGGTCAGGAAGTGGAGTACTTCAACACCAGGCTTGAGAACGTGAAAGTGGTGAAGGTGAATCCGGTGATGCACGACATCAAGGATCCTTCTTTCGAGAAGCATAACCACCTTGAGCAGATCGAGCTGCGCTACGAAAAAATCACCTGGACCTACAAAGACGGCAACATCATTCATTCCGATTCCTGGAACGAACGCGCCACCGCGTAAGCCACGAGCGGGCAGAGCTTGTCTGTCCGCTTTTTCGTTTTGCTGAGCGTCTGCCTGTGCGGGCGTTGAGCAAAAACATCACATCCCGGAAACAGACCTTATGGGCCTCGGTAACGGCCAGGGGCGGTAGCGTGCCTGAATGGTCCTCAACAGTGAGCAAGCAAACATGGAAAACCCGGCAATCCTTCTTCGACGTCTCAACCCTTACTGCGCCCGCGCGATGGAAGGGGCGGCCTCTCTGTGTCAGACCCGCGCCCACGCGGAAATTCTGCCGGAGCACTGGCTGCTGAAACTGCTGGAGCAGGGGGAAGGCGACCTGACGGTGCTGGCCCGCCGCTACGAGTGGGACATGGATGCCATCTGGCAGGATTTGCTGGGCTGGCTGGATAACCAACCGCGCTCGGTACGCCAGCGTCCTCAACTTTCTGACACCATTCAGACGTTGATACAGCAAGCCTGGCTGATTGCCTCGCTTAACGGGGAAGAGCAAATCCGGAGCCAGCACCTGTTGATGGCCCTGGTGGAAAAGCAGAACCTGGTGCGCTGCGATGGCCTATGGCCGCTGCTGACGCTCGGTCAGAGCCAGCTGGAGCGCCTGCGTCCTCTGCTCGACACACAGTCTGACGAACGTCCGGACGTGCAGCAGGAAGCCGAGCTGGCGCAGAGCCACGGTGGTGAGGTGGAGTTTGTGGGCCGTCCGGTGGGTGCAGAGCTGAAAAAAGGCGAACTGAACCCGGCGCTGCAGAACGCGCTGGATAAATTCACCCTCGATGTTACCGCCAAAGCGAAAGAGGGCATAATCGACCCGGTCTTTGGTCGTGATACTGAAATCCGCCAGATGGTGGACATTCTCTCGCGCCGTCGCAAGAACAACCCGATTCTGGTGGGTGAACCAGGCGTCGGCAAAACGGCGCTGGTGGAAGGTCTGGCTTTACGTATCGCTGAAGGCAACGTTCCGGAAAGCCTGAAACCGGTTATTCTGCGCACCCTCGACCTCGGCCTGTTGCAGGCAGGTGCAGGAGTGAAAGGTGAGTTTGAACAGCGCCTGAAAAACGTCATCGATGCTGTACAGCAGTCGCCCACCCCAATTTTGCTGTTTATTGACGAAGCCCACACCATCATCGGTGCCGGTAATCAGGCGGGTGGCGCAGATGCGGCCAATCTGCTGAAACCGGCACTGGCGCGTGGCGAACTTCGCACTATCGCCGCCGCCACATGGTCTGAATATAAACAATATTTTGAGCGCGATGCTGCCCTGGAGCGTCGCTTCCAGATGGTGAAGGTGGACGAGCCGGACGATGAGACGGCGTGCCTGATGCTCAGAGGTCTGAAATCCCGCTATGCCGGACACCATAACGTGCACATCACCGACGACGCCGTCCGTGCGGCCGTTACGCTCTCCCGTCGCTACCTGACCGGCCGTCAGCTGCCGGACAAGGCTGTTGATTTGCTGGATACCGCCGCCGCGCGCGTGCGCATGAGCCTCGATACTGTACCTGAACAGATTGTGCGCCTGAAAGCGCAACTGATCGCGCTGGAACTGGAAGAGCAGGCGCTGCTGGAAGACATTGCGGCCGGCAGTAACCGACATGGTGACCGCCTGGGGGCTATTGAGCAGCAGCGGACTGAACTGGAAGCGCGCATTGCGGAGCAGGAAGCGTGTTTCAGCAATGAAAAGGCGCTGGCACAGCAACTGATGGCCAGCCGCCAGGACATCAGCCAGCAGGCCAAAATTTCCGACCTGCAACAGCAGCTCGGACAGGCACAACAGGGCGACGTGCTGGTTCAGGTGGATGTGGACACCCGCACGGTCGCGAATGTGATTGCCGACTGGACAGGCGCACCGCTCTCTTCCCTGATGAAAGACGAGCAGACCGAACTGCTGACCCAGGAAAAGGAAATCGGCAAGCGGGTGGTCGGGCAGGAAGTCGCGCTGACAGCCATCGCCCGGCGCCTGCGCGCGGCAAAAACCGGGCTGACGCCAGAAAACGGCCCACAGGGCGTTTTCCTGCTGGTCGGCCCGAGTGGTGTCGGCAAGACTGAAACCGCACTGGCGCTGGCGGACGTGCTGTACGGCGGCGAGAAGTCACTCATCACCATCAACCTTTCCGAGTACCAGGAGCCGCACACCGTTTCCCAGTTGAAAGGCTCACCGCCGGGCTACGTGGGTTACGGTCAGGGCGGCATTCTCACCGAAGCGGTGCGCAAGCGCCCGTATAGCGTGGTGCTGCTTGATGAGGTGGAAAAAGCACACCGTGACGTGATGAACCTGTTCTATCAGGTGTTTGACCGCGGCTTTATGCGCGACGGCGAAGGGCGTGAAATCGACTTCCGCAACACCGTTATCCTGATGACCTCGAACCTCGGCAGCGACCACCTGATGCAGCTGCTTGACGAACAGCCGGACGCCACCGAAGGCGACCTGCACGAACTGCTGCGCCCAATCTTGCGTGACCATTTCCAGCCGGCACTGCTGGCGCGTTTCCAGACGGTGATTTACCGTCCGCTGGCGGAAGCGGCAATGCGTACCATCGTGGAAATGAAGCTCGACCAGGTCAGCAAGCGCCTGAACCATCACTACGGCCTGACCACGCATATTGATGGCAGCCTGTATGACGCGCTGACCGCCGCCTGCCTGCTGCCGGACACTGGCGCACGTAACGTCGACAGTCTGCTCAACCAGCAAATCCTGCCGGTGCTGAGTCAACAACTGCTGACCCACATGGCCGCGAAACAGAAACCGGACTCCCTGACGCTCGGCTGGAATGACGAAGAGGGAATAGTGCTTGAATTTAATGCCGCGAAATCATAACGCAGAACGGAATTATTTATTATTAGCAACGGAATGTTGCTGTTACTGCCAATAAAAAGGAAGAAACATATGACGTTTAAAAAATTTGTCCCGGCGGCTATTGCTCTGACCTTTACAGCAAATGCTTATGCGGGATTGTTTAGTTCATCCGATGATTTTAAATGTGGCAGAGAAGACGCCGTTAAAGCTCTTTCGGATTCTTTTCGCAGTGATGCTTCAGGCCTGTTGCAAAGTGATTACCTGACAAAATCCAGATATAGTTATGATAAACCCGTTGCTGACTATCAGAATAAGCTTAATAGCCTGGTGGTTGGCGTCAGTAATGTCTCTACGTCTGGTAATGGAAGCTATGGTCTGAATTGTAGCGCAACTATCTCAGTGAAGGTGCCACAGGAAACACTGGATGTGGTGAGTAGCGAACCAGACTATTTGCATTCCATTACAGGGAACTATGGCAAACTGAATAATGGAAGCGTGGTCTGGAGTGATGTCAGTTACAGCACTAAGCTTGCAGACAACGGTAAGGATGTCATCTTCAGCCAGTTTAACCGTACTGATTTGTCTGATGCCCTTTTCAATATCAGTGTATTGTCCATTAATAAAAGCCAGATTATTCATGCTCAGTTTAAAGGTGCGCTGGATTCTGCTAAGGCCGAATATAAAATTTCAGACCGCAACCTGAATTCCGTTTGGCGAGAACTTCCGGACTCTTCGCGAAATGCGTTAAAAAAAGAACAGCTGGCATGGGTAAATGAAAAAGTTACTAAATGCGGCAAATTGTCGGACGCAGAATCGAACAATGTCGATATTAAACAGCGTATCGAAATTTATCAGTGCCAGATAAGAATGACTAATGATCGCATTGCTTTCCTCAGTGGCGAGAATTAATTGACGGTGGCAGGTGTTCCGTAAGGGAGATAAAGGATGAATAGTGATGTTACCAGTCTGGCACAGAAGAAATTTGATGAAGCGCTGGGGCTGTCCCGTTATCGTGTGGATATTAATGACTGTTCACACTTTCTGGACGTGCTGCGATTTCGCGCCAGTGAAACCCTGAGCCAACCGTGGTACTACGATGTCACCTTCACCTGTGCGGCGAGCATTGCCAGCAATGAGGTGATGCTGAAACCGGCATCCTTCACCTTTCAGACGCCATTGTTTGATGGCACGCCGGCTTCGCCGGTGCGCACGGTATACGGCGTGGTGGATACATTCCGTCGGATCTCTGGCTCAGGGGATGAAATCACCTACGCCCTGCGACTCGTGCCACGTATTACCCTGATGCAGCACACCGAGCGATGCGCGGTATATCTCAATCAGTCCGTACCGGAGGTGGTGGAGCAAATCCTGCGTTCCCATGGGCTGGAAGGGGCGGATTTTGAATTCCGTCTGTCGCAGGCCTACCCGGCCCGGGAGCTTATCACCCAGTGGCGTGAGACAGACCTGGCCTTTGTTCAGCGCCTGCTGGCTGAGGTGGGTATCTTCTGGCGCTTTGAGATGGACGGCCGCATTGAACAGGATGTGGTGATTTTCCAGGACAGTCAGATGCAGTATCAGTTTGGCGTGAAGCTGCCCATTATTCCACCGTCACGCACCAGTGATAACGGCCAGGAGAGCGTCTGGGATATTCGACCAACAGACCGCGTGGTCACCGGTAGTGTGGCTAGCCGCGACTATAACTACCGTGATGCACTGACCCCACAGGACAGTTCGGTGATGGTTCGTCAGGAGGATGGGGCCACCATCGGTGAGGTGTATCACTATGCTGAGCCGTTCCTGAGTCAGGGGGATGAGCATACTCCAGAGAGCGGTGCCTGGTATGCCCGCCTGCGCCATGAGCGCTACCTCAATGCTCAGCAAACAGTAGCGGGGCGAGCAAGCAGGCCGGTTCTGGCTCCGGGCGAAGTGCTGGAGCCACAGGGCAGTGGGCTGCCTGACTCGCTGAAGAACGGCATTGTTATCACCGGTATTCACACCTCAGGTGCTCGTGACAAAGGCTTTCAACTGCGCTTTACGGGCATTCCTTACAGCGAAACGGTCTGTTTTCGTCCAGCTCTGTTGGACCGCCCGGTGGTGGCTGGCTCCCTGCCTGCCCGGGTGGAAAGTGATGAAAAGCATGACAGCTACGCGTATCTCGACAACCAGGGGCGTTATCGCGTCCGGCTCGATTTTGACCGTAACAGCACCGAGCAGGGCTATGCCTACCTCTGGCTGCGCATGGCAAAACCGTACGCAGGGGATACCTACGGCTTCCACTCCCCGCTGCTTGATGGCACTGAAGTCTCGGTGATGTTCGACGGGGGTGACCCAGACCGCCCGTACATTGCCCACGCTCAGCACGATTCAGAACACCCGGACCATGTCACCCGTGATAATCACACGCGCAACATCTGGCGTACGGCCGGAGACAACAAACTCCGTCTGGAAGACAAGCATCAGGAAGAGCATTTCAAGCTGGCGACGCCGTTTGGCAAGACGCATCTCAACGGCGGTCATGTTGTAGATAGTGAGCGTGAACCCCGCGGAACCGGTTTTGAACTGCGCACCGATGAATACGGGGCGCTGCGTGCCGGACGGGGGATGTTGCTGACTGCTGATGCACAACCGGCGGCACAGGGCAAAATGCTGGATATGGCGCCGGCTATTGAACGCCTGAATCAGTCAGCGGCCGAAATGAAGCGGCTCAATCTGCTTGCGCAGCAGGCTCAGGCACTCACCTGTGACCTTGAAAGCCAGAACAGACTGCTGGAAAACCGCCTGAGAGACCTTCAGTCCGCGGCCCTGCTGGGCACCGCACCGCAGGGCGTGGCGTTCACGTCGGGTGAGCATCTTCAGATGACCAGCAAGCAGAACACCATCCTGAGTGCAGGTCAGCATCTGGATATGGGAGCAATGAAGAACATCACGCTGGCTGCCAGTGAGTCTGTCGGGCTGTTTGCTCATCAGTCCGGGGCGAAGATGATTGCTAATCAGGGTGATGTTGAGATCCGCGCTGAAGCGAGTTCGATGGAGATGACATCTGAGCTGCTGTTTACCATCAGCAGTAACAAGGATGAACTGCTCATCAGTGCGCCTAAACTGCGACTTAACGGCGGCGGCTCCAGTATAACGCTGGACAACGGCGGCATTCTGGAAGAAACCCCGGGGGATTACCTGGTCAAATCCGCGCATTACCGCTCACCGATGGCGGGTGGCAGCATGGACATTACGCCGCCCAGGTTTAGCCAGACAAACGCCAGCGTGACGCCGCCCAAAACACGTAATATCCCTTCACGTTAAGGATAACCGGAATGAAAATCTGTTTTCCTGCCCGGAAAGCGAATGGCGAACAGTACGCCACTGTGGATGAGCTGATGCAGCTACTCTGTCAGGAGCCACACGGCGCCTGGCTGGCCGGAACGAATAACATGTGGCACGGCGGGATCCACATCACCGGTAAGAGTGCCCCCGGTTCCGTGCTGACAAACGAGACGGCAGACACGGCGGTGCCGCTTCAGTTTATGGCGGGCGGCGAAGTGGTGGCCTGGCGCATTAATCAGGACTATCTGACCGGTAAATACATCAGTAACCCGCTTCAGTATTCCAGTACGTTTGTGCTGGTCAAATCGACCTGTACCCCCGATCCCGAAAAGAAGGACAACAGCCTCGATTTTTACTCGCTGTATACCGGGCTTGCTCCGCTGTCAGCATTTCCCAAACACAGGCTGTATCAGGTCACAAAGAAGGGCGACGGGCTGCGTAAGCGTGAATATACCGGCAAAGAAAAAGACGGAGATAAGGCGCCGGTCGCGAAGAAGAATAAATTAAAAACGGGCGACAGTGTCATTGTGTTGCGTGAGACCACCTTCGACCTGGAGGGTCAGGCGCAGACGTTCGGGCTTGCCCGGGCGCTGAACAGCAAATCCGAAATGACCGGCGGGGCGTTCTGGGTATCGCTCGATTCGCAGTTTGTGACCCCCGTGGGTGAGCAGAGGGCACACCTGCCAGCCTGGATGCAACTGGCTGTAGCGCAGGGCACGTCTGATACTGTCGTTAAACCGGCAACCAGACTTGAGGTGGCGGCAGGTGATGCGGTGGGCTATCTGGCGGAAGACATTGCTCCCTGCGACTTACACGGTGTGGAGAAAAGTGCGTTCGCACACATTGAAGTGCTCAGCACCGACAGCCGGATGATCGATTTTCTGAGCAATAAGGCACAGGTGCAGAGCGGCCCGAAATATATTCATATCCACCCGGAAAGTTCCGTCTATGCCCGTGCCGGGGATAACTTCACCAAAACTGAAGGTAAGGTAAAGAAAGATATTCACAAAATCATGCTGCAGGACAAATGCCATCCGTTCAAAGACAGCAGCGGCAAGCGCTGGTTTGATATCGGAGACGGGGCCTGGGTAAGCGAAGACGATGTCGATGCGGATATCGGCCAGTACGACCTGGATAAACTGGGTTTTAAAGCATTTGAAGAGCCGTCCACGTCCGATATGACGAAATCTTTGCGTGAGGGGTGGATCAAGGACGGGTTCACCAGGATGGCGGAATGGGTACGCCCTGAACGCGGTATCCGGGAAAAACAGGTCTCTGACTACTACAAAGCCCTGCTGCTGAAAATGGACAGCGATAACAGTGGTGACCTGTCAGGCGAAGAACTGCGTCACGCGGTGAATTACGCGGAGCTGGATGTCAGGGATATCGCAGCGCGAATGGTGGTCAGGCACGACAGTGAGTGGTTTGGCGGCAGCAGCCATCACCGGTGGACAACATTTTTAAAGCAGCTGGATCCGCTGTGCATCAGCTATGTCAGAAAGTGGTTTGACGACATGGAATGGATGAGCAGGGTGGAGGGATTCAGCAGTGGGGAGCCTGTCTGGCATATGCATCCGGTGGTGTTTTTGGAAGCATTATCTGATTCAGCAGAGTTAATTAATGTAGACGCATTTATGTCTCTATACGAGAAGGAACATATTTCGTTTGCCCCAGGAACCGCAGCGTTGTCATCTGCATCAAAGAGTAACTTACGTAAAGTCTTGAAAAGTTTAAATAGTTACTATGCTACTTCTGTGGAGTACAAACATAACTTATATAAGTTAGCATATATGCTGGCAACGATTAGGCATGAGACATATCACTATACAACTGCTGAGTTTTTTAGTGAGAAGCCTGAAATCGGTGGTGTGAGCTATTTTAATAAATATGACCCCGTACTAGCTGATACACCAAAAAGAAGAGAGAGAGCGATCAAGAATGGCAATACAGCACAAGGTGATGGTTTTAAATACCGAGGCCGTGGTTGCGTGCATTTAACATGGAAAAGTAATTATAAGAAAGCTCAAGATAAATTTGGTGTGAATTTTGTTGACTCACCTGACTTGGCAGGCGACTTCAAATATGCACTTCATATTATGGTTTGGGGGATGGAGGAAGGCATGTTTAGTGGTAAAAAATTAAATGACTATATTAATACTGGTGAGGTTGATTATGTCGGATCGCGGTATATCATTAATGGTCAGGATCAGGCTCCCCTGATTGCATCATATGCAAAGCGATTTGAAGCAATTCTGGAACAAACCTCATCAGCTTCTAAAGGGTTTTGATATGAAAAAAAACAGTGCATTTATTATTGGCTTCTTTTTTTTTAGCACAAGTGTATCATTTGCAGCCAATGATACAGCTTCTAAATTATCTTACGATAAAGGTTTGCAGCAAATAAAGTCAGATGATGGTCGGTCATTTCTTAATTTTGAAGAGCGGGATGAAGGGAATACAGCGTATTATTTTGACTACTTTGGAGGAAACTCTGCTGTTGTGCATGATAGTGATTCTTTAGATTCTTACTCTGTGTTCTCAGTAATCGAATCGGATAATATTAACTTTAGGATTAACTGTATTTATGCGGATTTTAAAAGCGGCAAGAATGGAATTGTGTCCAAAGAGGGGCTTTGTGGATTAGATAAGAAAATTGATAATGAATCATCTGTTTCAGGGGGTGAGGGAGACGATTTCATCAATGGAATCATTAATCACAATGACAAAATTCAGACATCGTACTTTATGAGCGGCAAGGTTAAATACTTGCCAATAATCATATTTCAGAGTGAAAAACGATATGCATATAAATTATATGAAAGCAAAGGCGACTTAGAAAATGGGAACTATAAAATAATTTCTTGTGAAAATAATAGCGGCACTTGTGAGTTATATGGAAGTGATACCTGGGTGGTAATTCAGGATGTGCCAAACCCATCGATAGAGTTTAATGTCATAATGAGTTTAAATGGTCAGTCTGCTTTTGAAAAGGCAAATAGTAAAAAAGTTAACTTGGTCGTGGGTGGAAATTCACCGTTTGAAGTTAAATCCTCAAAATCTTATTTTCAGGCATCGGCTGGGAAGAAGATGAAATCATATTTGGTTAAAGGTGATAAAATAACTCTCTTGAATCTCGATGAGGATAGGTGTTTGATTGAATATACTAATGCTAAAAATAAAATTATTGATGGCTACATTTCTTGCCAGGACTTGAATATTTTTAACTAATCCGTCTTCAGATGCTAACGCTTTAATTTTCTGATTTGTAGAGAATAGGTGTGAATATGCAAGGAATTATTCGTCTCGGTGACAAAACCACACATGGTGGTGCAGTGTTGTCTTGCTCAACAACCATGCTTTTTGGTGATATTGGTGTGGCCCGTAAAGGTGATCGTGTTTCCTGCCCTGAGCATGGTGATACCACTATTGTCGAAGGTAACCCAAATTATCGCGATCGGGGTGTTCCTGTGGCATTCCATGGCCACAAGTGTGGTTGTGGCTGCACGCTTATCAGCTCACTGCCCAATGCTCTGGTGGGGTAAACGTGCCGGTTGAACTTGAGCGTATTCCCGCGCAGGAAAAACTGCCGCCCCGTCCGCGTTTTAAACGCTGGCTCCTCCTGGGCATTGTGATGTTGTTGGCAGGGGTTGCGACCACATTCCTGTTCTGGAAGGGCGAGCGCTCAGGTGCCGCTTTCTGGGGGCTGGCAACAGGATTGCCTGTCGTGTTGTGGGGCCTGCTGGTTGTCGGACGCTATCTGGGATATGCCCTTCTTTGCGGGCGCTGCGACCAGAAAAATGCCACGACTGCCGCACGCTACCGTGCAGACGTTGCGCGTGGTCAGCGCTTTGCCTGGCTTATCGGTGAAGTCCTGATTAACGGGCTGGGGTCTGCCAGCCCGATGACACACGAGGCCGTGTTAGCCAAAAAGCCCCTGATGATGCTCCGTGAGCCCGCTAATGGTGGCAATCCGGTTCGTCACCGGGCGCTGTCGGTCGCCGGGGAAATGGCTGACCGGGAAGCGCACTATTTTCAGGAGGTAATCGCCCACGTCCGGAATCTGGTGTCGTTGCTCCCGCCTACGCTGACCTGCTATCTGGCGGTGGATACCGGTGAACAGTTTTCGACACTGCCATCGCTCCTGCAAAAAAGCGTTATGCACCCGCTGGTACGCATTCACGACCTGACGGGGCTGGAAATCCTGGACTACTGGCTGGACTGCCATTATGACCGCGCTGCTGCGTTACTGGTGGTCAGCGCTCAGCTTTACGAACACCCGCCAGAGGACAGTGGCGAGGCCATTTCCATGTTACTGCTGACCAACTGCCGCCTGAAGGACATCCCGAATGTATCGGTCAAAGTTCACCGGCCGCAAATGTGTTGCGATGGCAATCTCGACCGGGCATTTGAACGCATCATGATGTGGTCAGGGCTGGAAAAAACAACACTGAAGCAGGCATGGACTAGCGGTGGCCAGATGGCCTCCGGCGATATATTCAGCAAGGCCCGGGAGGCACATGCTCCGGCGCTTAAGGCCGATAAAATTACCCATATTGATACGGTTGTCGGGTTTGCGGGCGTTGCCGCTCCCTGGCAGGCGTTACAGCTGGCGGCCCGTCAGTGTTTGAGCGACAGCCAGGCCCAGCTAATTGTCACCGAACTTTCAGAAGACAACCGACAACTCTGTATTGTCACCCCGGAATAACTCTCAAGGGATTGCTCTCCTCCGTTATGAAAATCGCATCCACTTTTCTGCTTGCGCTGCTTCTGGGCGCACTGTCTGTCTGCCTCATTGGCGGCGCACTCTGGTTCTGGCCGGAGTGGGTTAAGGACACCTTCAACATCGGGCCATTCAGTACGACCGGCATAGTGATAATCAGCCTGCTGCTGATGCTGGCTGCATTGATTATCGGCTGGGTGCTTGAAACCGTATTCGCTAAGAACGGTGAGAAACAAGGAAAGCTGGATGTGGTCGCCTCCGGACAGCAGGCTGCTGCATCCCAGCCGGAAGCAAAACATACCGACGCGGATACCTCCCGGTTTGTGGCTGAGGCGCTGGTCGATCACCTGCACCTGCGTTACCGCCGCCGCTGGAAAGCCAAAGTACGCCTGCTGCTGGTACAGGGTACCGACAGCGATATCGAAAAGGTGGTGCCGGGACTGAAGCGGGACCACTGGCAGGAGAGTGACGGGATTGTGCTGATCCACGGCAGCCTGTCGGAAAGTGTGCCGGATGATGAGTTCCTGTCCGTTCTGAAAGAGGTGCGACCACAACGTCCATTGGACGGCGTGGTGCAGGTGATGAATGCAGCTGCACTGCCTGATACGGCGAAGCAGGACACGCTGGTGCGTGTACGTCAGAAAACCGATGCCCTACTGGGTTGGCAGTTGCCGGTCTGGCTGTGGCTTGTCCGGGAAGGCTTCTGGGACCAGGACGGAGTGGGTGTACCTCCAGCCGGCGCGCTGTTTGGTCCTGCTGCGACAACGGAAGAGGTCCGTTCGACATTGACCTCACTCTCGTCAGACCTGCAAACACCTGGCGTGGCTGCGCTGCTGGAGAACACTCAGCACCACTGGCTGCTGAGCCTGTCAAAAGCCCTGCGCGGCTCGTTGCGACGCTCTCTGGTCTCGCTGCTGACCACGCTGATGTCAGGGCCAGCCCCATACCGTCTGCGTGGGGTGATGTTCAGTCCGGCATTGCCAGGGACCGAAACGGTGCCGCATGCGCGCCTTTCACCACCGGTCTGGCAGATGCTCGAAAAGGACAGCCTGCAGGTACATGCCCGTAAAATCGGCTTCCACTGGCAAAAGGTGCTGCGCCTGGTGCTGCTCGGTCTGGTACTGCTCTGGGGCGCGGGCACGCTACTGTCCCTGTCTGTCAACCGCACCCAAATCTGGCTGGCTCAGGATACGGCCCGGATTGCTGCTGACACTAAACAGCCTCTGTCGGATCGTCTGCGTAACCAGTTAGCTCTGCAGCAGACCATTGCCCGCCTGCAGAACCGCGGAGTGCACGGCGCGCCGTGGTACACCCGCTTTGGCCTGAACCGGGACAGCGACACGCTGAAGCTGCTCTGGCCATTGTATGCCCGTAACAATCAGGCACTGATGCGTGACGCGCTGGCTGACGAACTTCATCGCCAGCTTAACGCTTTTGTGCAACTGCCACCGGCAAGCGATGCGCGCATGTCTGCCACCCAGAAGACCTACGGTCTGCTTAAAGGCTACCTGATGCTGGCCCGTCCAGACAAAGCGGATGCGGAATGGCTGGCAGGCAATATGCTGAAGGCCTGGCCGCACCGCAGCGGCGTGCCGGACAGCGTGTGGCAGACCCAGGCACCGAAGCTGCTTGGCTTCTGGGCGCAGAACTTACCGGCACACCCGGAGTGGAAAATCTCTCCTGACCGCGAACTGGTGGGTACGGTGCGTCAGATCCTGCTCAAACAGATTGGTCAGCGTAATGCCGAATCCGGCCTGTATCAGGAGATGCTCGGACGTATTGCCCGTAACTGGCCGGATTTAACCCTGGCGGACATGACCGGCGATACGGATGCATCGTCGCTGTTTTCCTCTAAAGAAGTGGTCCCGGGGATGTTCACTCGTCAGGCGTGGGAAGAGCAGGTTGAGGACGCGATTGATGAAGTAGTTAAGATCCGCCGTGATGAAATCGACTGGGTGCTCACTGATAAAACTCATCAGTCGGGCAGTGATGTGTCACCGGAAGCGCTTAAAGAGCGCCTGACAGAACGCTATTTCACCGATTTTGGTAACGCCTGGCTCAATATGGCCAACAGTATTCAGTGGCACGAAGCCGCCTCACTCTCCGAAGCCATTGCCCAGCTGAATCTGCTGGCGGATGTACGTCAGTCCCCTCTGGTAGCGCTGATGAATACGCTCGCCTGGCAGGGACAGACCGGTGCTAAAGGGGAGGCGCTGGCGGATTCTCTGGTGGACTCGGCGAAAAAACTGGTGGGGCGTCAGAAGAGTGCAAAACAGTTTATTGAACAAGCGCAGGGGCCGAAAGGGCCGCTGGACGGCGTCTTTGGGCCGCTCACGGGGCTGATGGCCGGCAAGGACGGTACCGGCTCAAACGGTAACCTCAGCTTCCAGTCCTGGCTTGCCCGTGTAACCCAGGTGCGTCTCAAGCTGCAGCAGGTGACCAGCGCCCCTGATCCGCAGGCGATGGCGCAGATGCTGGCCCAGACTGTTTTCCAGGGAAAAGCCATCGATCTGACCGACACCCGTGACTACGGCTCTCTGGTAGCGGCAAGTCTCGGGCAGGAGTGGAACGGTTTCGGGCAGGCATTGTTTGTGCAGCCGCTCGATCTGGCCTGTCGTCAGGTGCTGGCTCCTGCGGCAGGCAGCCTCAATGCGCGCTGGCAGAGCACCATTGTTTCGCAGTGGAACACCGCCTTTGCCGGACGCTATCCATTTAAGGCCACCGGCAGCGATGCTTCACTGCCACTGCTGGCCCAGTTCCTGCGCAGCGACTCCGGGCGTATCGCGGCATTTATCAAATCCAACCTAGGGGGCATGCTGCATCAGGAAGGCAACCACTGGGTGGTGGATCCGGCTGCCAGTCAGGGAATGAGCATCAGTCCGGCATTTCTTGCCGCCATCAATAAGCTTGCCGATATCTCGGATATCGTCTTTGCCCAGGGCGATGCCGACGTGCATTTCGAGCTGATGGCCCGCCCGTCACGCGATGTGGCCCGCACCCAGCTGACGCTGGATGGTCAGAAACTGGATTACTTCAACCAGATGGAAAGCTGGCAGAGTTTCACCTGGCCGGGAAATACTTACTATCCGGGTGTCGATATGAGCTGGCGTTCAGTGAACACCGAAATGCGCCTGTATGAAAGCAAACAGGGGAACTGGGGCTTCATCCGCCTGCTGGATAAGGCGCTGATCACCCCGCTAGACAGCAGCCGCACCCAGCTGGTGTGGATCACCCCAGACGGTAACCCGCTGAAATTCATTCTGCGCAGTGAGCTTGGCGACGGGCCGCTGGCGTTACTCAAACTACAGGGCTTCAGTCTGCCGCAGACCATTTTTTCTGTGGGCGCGGCTGACAGCGCGCTCACGCTTGCCGGAGACGAATAAATGGCGACTGCAGAAACGCTCCTGACCTTGTGTCTTCCGGATGCGGGCCAGCGTACCACACTGCTCGCTAAGAGCCGGGAAAGCCTCTCTCTGTGGTCGCCGTGGCTGACACCACTCCCGACGGGTAATGGGGCCGGGGATGACCCGACCTATGAGGATGATTTCCAACTGATGCGCGAGGAGATCAACAAGCTTTCCGGCATCGATACCGGGGTGCTTTGTCGCCTGGCGGAAAGTATTCTGACCCACCAGGCACGCGACATCCGGGTGGTGACCTGGTATGTCTTTGCCCGTCTGCAGTGTGATGGCGATACCGGGCTGACGGATGGCATCATACTGCTGGCAGCCATGCTGGAGCAGGCAGGGCAGCACTGCCACCCACAACGCAGCACCGCAAGACTGGCCGCACTCGACTGGCTGAACAGTGAGAAAGTGCTCGATACATTCTCGCGCTGGCCGGACGTGACGCGTGAAGAGACCGCCAGAACAGCAGCCGCGCTGTGTTTGCTGGAAACGGCCCTTGAACAGCTGCCGGAGGCGGAACGCCCTGACTTTGCCGGTTTGCTGCGCAGGCTGGAAACCCGCCTGGCTGGTAGCGGCGGACTGGATACACCGGTGGCTTCATCAGGACCGGACGGCTCAGGTGAAAGCCCCCACAGCACACCGACGTCAGGCACTGCTGTACCGGAAACCGTGGCTGTCAAATCGGAAGTGGAACTGGTCCGTCAGCTCCGGGTGCTGTCCGGCTGGGTGGTTGAGCAGCCGCAGGGCTGGCTTGCCGCCCACAGGATGATGAAGGCCGCCCGCTGGGACCTGGTGACGCAACTTCCGGCTCTCGATGCAGGCGGGCGGACACGCCTGCTGCCGCCAAAGGCTGACTACCGCGCACAGCTTAAACGTCTGTACCTGCAGCAGAGCTGGACTGAACTGGTTGAGCAGGTGGATGTGATGTTCACCGAGGGCGGTAACCGCTTCTGGCTCGATTTGCAGTGGTATCTGTGGCAGGGGCTCAGCCGGGCTGGTGGGCCGTGGGAGCACTGGGCGGAGTACATACTCAGCGACCTTAGGCTGTTACTGAAACGCCTGCCAGGCCTGGAGATGCTTGCCTGGAACGATGGCACGCCGCTGGCCGATGAGGTGACACTTAACTGGATAGCCGAAAAGGTCCACGATGAGATGCCTGGCTTCAGTGACGAGCCAGCAGCGGCCACCGCCGCTCAGTCTTATGACATTCTGGCGCTCGAAACCGAGGCGATGGAAAAAGGGGACAGTGAGGGCCCGGAAGCGGCACTGGCCTGGCTTCAGAGTCGTCCGGACATGGCTTCACCCCGCTGTCGCTGGTTACTCCGCCTGCTGATGGCGAAGGTGGCAGAACAGTACGGACGTAATGAACTTGCCTTTCACCTGCTGGGTGAACTCAACGACAGTGCTCCGCAGCTGACCCTCAGCGAGTGGGAACCGGGGCTGCTGTTCGACGTGCAGGCTCGCCGTCTGCGACTGCTGCGCATGAAAGCCGGTCGCAGCGAAAGCGACAAGGCCCGTTTTGCCCCGGAAATGGACAGCCTGCTGGCCGGGCTGATTGCCCTCGATCCGGCACGCGCGATGGTGCTGTGCGGATAAGCATCCCCTGACATTACGGATCATAACCTCCGATGATGCCGTCTGTTTTCTTTTTGATATTTTCACACTCAGGATCTCCGTACATGGATGATTTAACCCTTCGCTATTACGAAGCCGAGATGCGTTACCTGCGCGAAGCCGGTAAAGAATTTGCCCGCGCCCATCCTGACCGCGCGGCGATGCTCAACCTGGATAAAACCGGGGCGCGTGACCCGTATGTTGAGCGCCTGTTCGAGGGTTTTGCCTTTCTGATGGGCCGCCTGCGTGAAAAGCTCGATGATGACCTGCCGGAACTGACCGAAGGGCTGGTGAGCCTGCTGTGGCCACATTACATGCGTACCATACCGTCGCTCTCCGTGGTGGCATTCACACCGGACTGGCGACAGCTACGTAAAATGGAAGTGCTGGAAAACGGCTTCTCCGTACTGTCTCGCCCGGTCGGGCCGGATAACACGATCTGTCAGTACCGCACCACTCGTGAAGTGCCACTGCAGCCGCTGCACCTGGCCGAGGCCCGCCTGCAGACCGAACCCGATGGTTGCGCCGCCATTCGCCTGCGCTTTGAGTGCCCGGATAAGGTGGACTGGTCGAAAGCCGGGATGGATAAGGTGGCCATTTACCTCGATGCCGAAAGCCCGGTGGCCTCGGCCCTGCATCTGGCACTGACCCGCCGGGTACAGGCGATGTATATTCGCCACAGTGAGACCCGTACCGAGCGGGTACGCTTTGACGGCTGGTGTAAACCCATGGGCTTTGATGATACCGACCGGCTGTGGCCTAAAGGTGATTCAGCGTTCAGTGGCTACCAGTTGCTGCTGGAGTATTTCAGCTTCCGCGACAAGTTTATGTTCGTGGAGCTCAGAGGCCTGGAGCTGGCAGGGCTGAGTCAAAAAACCACCTGGTTTGAGACCGATATCGTGCTCGACGGCGGCTGGACGTCAGACATGCCGTTTGAGACCGATAATTTCTGCCTGCACTGTGCGCCGGTCATTAACCTGTTCTCACTGGAAGCGGATCCGTTAACGCCCGATCCGCTGCAGAATGAATACCTTCTGCGCCCGATGCGTGTGCAGGACGGGTATACCGAAATCTACAGCGTAGACTCCATCCACGGCGCAGTGAAAAACGGTAAGCATCCGTACGTGCCGTTCACCAGCTTTCGCCACCGCGGTGGCATGATGCGCCACGATGCACCGGAGCGTTACTTCCACACCCGCGTGAAGCGGGGTCCATCGGGTCTGTATGACACCTGGCTTATCCTCGGTGGCAAGTCATTTGAGATTGAGCAACTGTCTCAGGCACCGGAGTCGCTCTCCATCCGCATCACCGGCACCAACGGCCAGCTGCCGCGCCGCTCACTCCAGAGCACGCTGCTGGACAGGGTGGTGAAGGCGGGCAAAGTGCCGGTCAGGGTCATGAACCTGAAGGTGCCGACCCTGCCGCTTTACCCGCCTGCGAACGACCGCTTCCACTGGCGGGTGATGAGCCATCTGGGTTCAAGTTTCTTAAGCATGATGGATAGCGCGGAAGTGTTGCGCGGCACGCTGGCGCTGTATGACTGGACCGACGATGAGATGAACCGTCGCCGTCTGGAGGCAATTGTGGCGGTAAAGCACACCCTTATCCGCCGCTTTGAGAAGGGCTTTATGCTTCGTGGGGTGGATATTGAAATCACCCTTAACGCGGACAATTTTGCGGGAGAAGGGGATGTCACCCTGTTCGGGGAAATGCTGCACCGCTTCTTTGCCCTTTATGCCGATGTCCACCTTTTTAATCAGCTCACGCTGGTCCTGCAACCGACAGGGAAACGACTGCGATGGAAAGAGAATCACAGCCAGCACATTCCGGGCTGACAGAGCAGCTTGCCGGTGACATCTGGCGGGTTAATTTCTACCGCTTCTGCCAGTTGCTGGAGCAGGAAAACCCAGATGCGCCAAAGCTCGGCAGCACCGGGAAACTGTCCGACGACCCGGTGCGTTTTCGTCCGTGGCCGGGGATGGGGTTCCCGGTCAGTGAACTGAAGGCGGTAGAAACCGATGAGGACCACCCGGAACTGTCGCCGACGGTGCGGACCACTTTCCTCGGAATGTACGGGGTGGACTCCCCGCTACCGACGGCGTACCTCGATGATATTGCGCAGCACCGGGAGGGATATGAAGCCACCACCGCGTTTCTCGATATATTCAGCCACCGTATCCACACCCAGTACTACCGTATCTGGCGCAAATACGCATACCCGGCGACCTTCGAAGCCGGTGGCATGGATGAGATCTCCCAGTGCCTGCTGGGCCTGGTTGGTCTGGGCATCCCGGGTACTGCGGAGCAGATTGCCACCCCGGTTTCCCGTTTCCTGGCGCTACTGGGTACCATGCGGCTGCCAACGCGTAATGCCGAAGGTATCCGCCAGCTGGTGAGTCTGCTGGCCCCGGACACCCGGAGCACGGTTATCAGCCCGGACCCGGTGAAAGTTCCCGTGGAGAGCCGCAGTGGACTCGGCAAAGCCAACCGCGTGTCGCTGTCACAGCGGGCCACGCTCGGCAAAACCGGGAAAGAAGCCTGCAGCCGTATCCTCTTGATGCTGGCGACTGACAATCCGCAGGAGGCGCAGGGCTGGTTGCCCGGCAGTCAGTTGCACACTGACATGATGGTGCTGCTGCGGGTGTACATGGGTTATCGCTCCGATGTACGCCTTCGCCTCACGGTACCGGTAAGCTGTCTGCCTGAACCACGCCTGGGTAAAGCAAGCCGGGTTCAGCTGGGCCGCACTGGCGTACTGGGTCTCAGACGCGACCGTCCCTCGACCCATACGCACCTTACCGTGAGTCTGGGCACCTATGAAGGCCTGACCTGTGAGACCCTGCTGCCGGCCGAATCCGGCGGCTATAAATTCGACTGATATTCCTGAAAGTAATACCCAACACAAGACACATTCAATACGCCCCTGTTTCTGAACGCTGAAAAGGACTCCACGAATGACTTTCGCTTACCTGTCGCGCAGCGCCGCACTGATGCTGCTCTGTTCCCTGTTGACCGCATGTGGCCTGACTCAGGCCGTATCGGACGGCACTGTCAGCGCAACCAGAGCCATTTTCTACAAAAAAATAAAGGTGCTGCACCTGGACTTTGAGCCCCGAGCGGCCATTAACGCCGATGAAAGCCAGACGCCGCTTGCCACCATGGTGCAGGTCTGGCAGCTGAAGGACCGCCAGAAGGTGGATGCGGCTGACTATCAGAAACTGTTGCGCGATGCGGATAACACTCTTAAAGAGGACATTGTCGCCAGCAAGTCTCTGCTGGTGATGCCCAAAGGCAGCATGACGCTCAATATGCCGATGAACGAAGAGGCGAAATTTGTGGCAGTGGTGGGGCTGTTTAATCGGCCGGATATCAAAAACAACACCTGGAAGCTGGTACTGAGCCGCGACGACCTCGACCCGGACAAGCCGCGCGCTATCCAGCTCAACAGCACCGGGCTGACTCTGGTTCCGGTGAAGGAGTAAACCTATGGACTCCACCCTCGATAACTGGCTGGCGCTGTTTGACGGACAGACCCGCTACCGCTTTGAGATAAACGACAGCATCCTGAAGCCGGATGTGCTGAACTTCCACGGGCGGGAAGCGCTGAATGCGCCGTTCAAATGGCGCATTGAGTTCACCACATCTCAGAAAGGTATTACCCGCGAGGATGCGATGCTGAAGTATGCCACCCTCAGCATGCTATCAGGCCGGGTTGTGCAGGGCATTATCACCGGTTTTGAGGTCCTCCAGGAGACCGTGGACCAGACGCATTTCGCTGTGACGCTTTCCTCGCGCCTGGCACTGCTTGCCCATACCCGCCGCAGCGCAGTCTGGCAGAATGTTTCGGTAACGGAACTGGTGGAGCGGGTCCTGCGCAGTCACGGGCTGGAAGGGGCGGATTTTGAATTCCGGCTGGAGCGCACTTACCCGGTACGGGAACTGATTACCCAGTGGCGGGAGACTGACCTGCAGTTTATTCAGCGAATCCTGGCCGAAGACGGCATCTGGTTCCGCACCGGGGTCAACACCACCACCGGGCTGGACACGGTGACCTTTGGTGACAGCCAGCTCCAGTATCAGTTTGATGTACGCCTGCCTTACCGTGAGCCTTCGGCGCTGTATGACGGCGCGGTGGAAGCGGTCTGGGATGCACGAGTGTGGCACCACACGGTGACCGGCAGCGTGGCTACCCGGGATTACAACTACCGCACCGCCAGCATGCCGATGGATGCGACCGTCAGAGTCAGAAATGAATCGGCCACCATCGGTGAACATTACCGCTACCTGGCACCTTATCGTGAAGCGGGGGATGAAACCACCTCTGAGCCGGAAACTGAAAGCGGAGCCTTTTACGCCCGCATTAATCATGAACACGCCCTCAATAACGCCATCCGCCTGCACCTGTTCAGTAACGCCAGTCACCTGACGCCGGGGATGGTGCTGGAGACCGGCGACAGTGGTGTGCCGGAGCTGAAAGAGGGGATGGTCATTACGCTGACCACTTTCTCCGCCGCCCGTGACACCCGCCTGCACGTGTCCGTCTGGGGTATGCCCTACAGCGAGCAGTTCTGTTTCAGACCTGAGCCTGTACCACGTCCGCTTATCGCCGGCACGCTGACGGCTCGTGTCGAGAGCGACGAGAAGAACGCACTGTATGCGCACCTTGATGAGACGGGGCGTTACCGGGTGAAACTGGACTTCAGCCGTGAAGACGCAGAGCCCGGGTATAACTCCCTGTGGGTACGCCAGGCCAGACCGTACGCTGGTGAAACGTACGGCTGGCACACGCCGCTGACTGACGGCACCGAAGTGGGGATTGCCTTTGACGGCGGTGACCCGGACCGCCCGTATATCGCCCATGCGTTCCATGATTCTGAACATCCGGAAGTGGTCACCCGGGACAACCGCAGCCAGAACATCCTGCGCACTGCAGGCCAGAACGAACTGCGGATGGAAGACCTGCGCCAAAGCGAGCATATTGCGCTGAAAACGCCGTTTGGAGCCACGGCCCTCAACCAGGGCCACATCGTTGATGCAGAGAACGAGCCCCGGGGGACCGGCTTTGAGCTGCGCACCGATGAGTACGGGGTGATTCGCGTGGCAAAAGGGCTGCTGGTCACCGCCGATGGCAAAGTTCACGGCGAAGGCGATGTGCTGGATATGGACGCGGCGCTCCGGGAGATTGAGGCCGTCCGGACGCAAATCGAGGGGCTGGCCACAGCGACCCGACAGGCGAAAGCCCTGGAGGCTGATATTGCCAGCCAGCAGGCGATGTTCAGCACCCGGCTGAAAACCCTTAATGAAATACTTCACTTCTCAGCACCCGGGGGGATGGCTTTTACCAGCGCAGAGCACCTGCAGCTGGCGGCCACTGACAATATTGCCCTGAATGCCGGTGGTGATATCAGCATCGGAACCCGGGGGCATATCACCGGACTGGCGGGCGACAGCGTGGGAATGTTTGCTCAACACGGCAGGCTGAGCCTGATTTCGGCTCAGGGGCCGGTACAGTTTCAGGCTCAGAATGGTGTGATGCACCTGAGTGCGGAGCAGAAACTGACCCTCATCTCAGCCAGCGAGATGCTGCTGGCCGGGAAGAAGCGAATACGGCTGGTTGGCGGCGGGAGCTCCATCCTCATTGAACAGGGGCAAATCAAATACGAGACGGCGGGAACGTACACCCGCAAAGCGAGCCGACTGGACACCGAAGATGGCACCTCACAAACATCGGACGTGCCGTGGCTGGCTGACCCCCTGAAAGACCGCAATGATGCACTGATGCAGTACCTCTACCACGATGATGCACCGGTGGTGGGCGCACCGTTTACCGCGACGCTGGCGGACGGCTCAGTGCGTACTGGCAACCTCGACGGTGCTGGCTGTCTGCACCTCGATGACGTGCCGGATGGCCCGTTGACGGTGGATCTGGGGCCGGATGCACGGAATTATTTACGGAAAAATAAAATCGGTAATCAGCACTTTATTGGTTCGTCAGTGACCGAATCCGATATTGACGTACTGATAATGAAACACAGCGGAGGTGTGGAATGAGTATGCCGGGCGTTGCGAGGTTTAAGGGAACCAGCCTGGAAACCGGCCAGTGGATCTGGGGAACGCTTCAGGGCGCGTTTAATGAAAAGCAGACCATCGGCCAGATTCTTGTGGATGCGGTAATTGGCATGATCCCGCTGGTCGGGGATGTGACGGCGGTGCGCGACCTGCTCGCGGTTTCCATCGGACTGGCGAAAGAGCCGAAGAAACGGGAAAGCGCGACGGAATGGCTGTTTCTGGTGATTTTACTGTTTGCCCTGATCCCGGTGATTGGCGGCGTGATAAAAGGAGTCGGACGTCTGGCTTTGCGCGTGACCATCAACGCGGCAGAAAATGTGGAAACGCTCGGAGACGTAATTAAGTTTCTGAACCGGGTCGGTGAAGGCGATGCGGTGAAGTGGCTGAACAAACTGAATGTGGTTGAGTATCAGGCGCAGCTGATAGAGAAAATGAATGGTTTTTGCCACACGCTCATCACCGCCATCAATCAAATCCTGAAAGCCCGGGTCGGGCGGATGCTGCCGGAGAAATGGCAGGCGGACTTACTCCGGGTACGGGATGGTTTTGCGGCGCTGCAGCCGCTGGCATCCCGCATGATCCCACAGGCGCTGAAAGAGCTGGACACGAAACTGCGGGTGCTGCAGGCGCTGGTGTACAGGGGGGACATTCACACGATAGCGACAGGAAAAGGACGTGCTGAAGTACGGCGTGAGGCGGAAGCCTATCTGATAGAGCGTCCGCTGCGTGAGGCACCGAAACAGGGCACCCGTTTTCCGAGTTTTCATGCGGAGGCGCTTCATGAAGACAGATTACGTCTGAAATATTCGAAGTCTGGATATCCGGATTTATTGGGGCATAAAGGTGAGAGTCCGGCATTTGGGGATAAGCAGGTATTTACGAATATTGCATCTTTCAGTGGTGGAATTATCGCCAAAAGCGCCCGTGATATGGGGGGCAGCACCATCTTCCGTGCCTTTGGTAATCCGACAGAACTGGCACCAAAAGGCTCCTGGGCGGCCGGGGGATTCTGGGGCTATCAGAAAGTGCCTGGTAACGCGGAAGAATGGCGCCAGTTATCGGCGGTACTGGATGAGTGGAACGGCAACGGTTTTCTGGTGGTGCTGCACCTGCCGGAAGACCTGGCAATACGTATGCCGGGCACCAATGCCTGGCACGGGAAAATTGCCGAACAGTTCGGGAGCGATATTCCTGGTCAGTATCTTAAGGGGGGCGGCGAGCAGGTGATCATCAACCTGGATGAGATGCTGAAAACAGAGCTTAATCGCATCGGAGAGCAGGTCAAGGCCACCGGGCAGGCTGCCAGGGTGGAGGTTAACGGGGTAAAAGCAGAGTTTTACCCTTCCGGCTGGAAAGATGTGGAAGGCGTGCACGGTTACAGCAAACCGGAGGGGATTGACCCGCCCTATACCACCTTTACGCGCGAACTGCATGACGATGAACTGCGCAGCAAGGCAGTGGAGAAAACGATAATTAACGCCGCCCGTATGGAGCGCCAGACAACGACAGGAAGTGAACCATGATGAGCATCGAAAAAACAAAATACCCGATGAGCGATGAGCAGGTGCGTCGCAGGCTGTTCTGGCTGTTACAGCGGCTGAGCAGCTACAGCCTGTGGCAGCGTAAACGGAATGCCTGGGCGTGCTTTACTGAAAAATATGAGCAGGCGTTAAAGACCTGGCCGGAGGAGATCACGAAGGGGTTTCATCCCAGGAGCATTATCCGGGCGTATGATGCGCTGCGCCTCTATGATGAAGGGCTGCCTGAACTGGCAGTAGGCAACCGGCAGGTGTGGCAGCGTTTAACGGGAGAGTTTCATCGGCTTTTTCGGCCCGTGAGTTTAATCAGAACTTATTTTTACTATCCCTGCCATAATGAACGTGGTGGCCAGGAAGAGCCTTATCCCCCGGAAATAGAAGAAATTAATAAGTGGCGGGTTGCAGCGGAATTCTGGGGCGATAATTTACTTTATCCGCCGTATGATAATGTCTGTAACTTTTTTGATGCACAGTATCTGCTGGATCCAAAAAACTATATCTATAATTTAACCCGCCTGGCTTACCCGGTATTTCCCCGTCACCTTCCGCCCGTTCCTGAGCGCAGCGATATTATCATTAAAACCGATGACCCGGTGCCCTGTGACGGCATCTGGGAGCCGGTGGAAATCCGCTACCACCGCAAGCTGCTGGTGATCAGAGACGGTATCAGCGGGTTTAAAAACCTCGGAGCCTATAACTATTTTATCCGCGGAATGCGGGCACCGCGGCAGATGTATTACGACGTGTTGATGGAAAGCGATAAGGAAATACTGATACCGGATGACCCGATTCGCTACCGGGACGTCGAGTGGCGTCTGGTCTGGGAGGATACCCGCTACTGCGACGGTATTATCCCGGATGAGTCAGAGTATTTTCTGGATGATGTACCGGGTGAGCGTATTACCTGCCGGACTGGTGAACAATGCCCTCATTACGGGCAATGGTCGACGCTTGCCGGAGGGCATCAGCAGTTTATTGAAGTTCAGGCGGGTGCACTGATGCCTGAGGCCGTGAAATATCAGAGCGATATGTTTGCAGCTGAAATAAAGCTCCCGGCGACATGGAGCCTGCTGGCTCGGGATGATGGAGGAAGTGTTTATAGTAAGCCGGAGGAGGGTTAAGTTTTCGTCATCAAATCTACGGCTGGCACACGCCGCTGATAAATGGCACTGAAGTGGGGATTGCCTTTGACGGCGGTGACCCGGACCGCCCGTACATTGCCCATGCGTTCCATGACTCAGAGCATGCGGATGTGGTGACACGGGATAACCGCAGCCAGAACACCCTGCGCACCGCGGGTCAGAACGAACTGCGGATGGAAGACCAGCGCAGGAGTGAACATATCGCACTCAGCACGCCGTTCGGGGCCACGGCACTGAACCAGGGCCACATCGTTGATGCAGAGAACGAGCCCCGGGGGACCGGCTTTGAGCTGCGCACCGATGAGTTCGGAGTGATTCGCGTGGCAAAAGGGCTGCTGGTCACCGCCGATGGCAAAGTGAACGGCGAAGGCGATGTGCTGAGCATGGATGAGGCTCTGAGGGAAATTGAGGCAGTCCGCGTACAAATCGAGGGACTGGCCACAGCGACCCGGCAGGCGAAAGCCCTGGAGGCTGATATTGCCAGCCAGCAGGGGATGTTCGCCACCCGGCTGAAAGCCCTCAATGAAATACTTCACTTCTAAGCACCCGGGGGGATCGCTTTTACCAGCGCAGAGCACCTGCAGCTGGCGGCCACTGACAATATTGTCCTGAATGCCGGTGGTGATATCAGCATCGGAACCCGGGGGCATATCACCGGACTGGCGGGCGACAGCGTGGGAATGTTTGCCCGGCGCGGCAGGCTGAGCCTGATTTCGGCTCAGGGGCCGGTACAGTTTCAGGCGCAGAATGCAGGACAAGGTTAAGAAACAAGTCTGCCGCTCAATGGACAAATCTGTATCAGCAAGCGGTGCCTTTTAACGCTGTCAGCATCGGAGCACAGAACTGTCATCTGGACAGCTATATTGAGTGGCTTGGGCGACAATACTATCAATACCGCTGTGAATGCATGAAGTATGAAAAACAACGTGGCGATATTCTAGCCTCCGCCGGTGCTTCTGCCGGGTTATTGGGGATTTCACCCCAGTCAAAAGAAACTTCAAGACACGACCAGAATGAACTTGATGTGTTGCACAAAAATTGGGGTTGGCTGGACGATGCCCATGATGCTGCAATAAGAAGAACAGTATGGAAAATAATCCAAATGATAAGCGTATCCAAATCGTGCCTCATATCTACAGGCCTGCATTGAGGCGAGCGAGACGTTTTCTTGATTATGCCCATGCTGCTTATCTTGGTCAGCCTCAGCCTTTGCCCGAAGATAATGCGCCCTCAGATATGTATGTCTGGTTTATTCATAACAGACAAGCAACGGGAAATGATGTTGGCATCTCTCAGGATTTCCTGGTGATTCGTTCACTGGAAAAACCTGATGTGTAACCTGTAACCGTCAGTGACCCTTGGGTCATTCATCTTTATTTATTCTTTAACGCTTATTACTTGATATACCGTCTTGCCAGGGTACAGATGGTGTGTGGTATGAAGAAAATAATGCTTCGCATGCGTAGTGGCCTCGACAGATTATAACTACTATTCAATTATGGAAAGATAAAGGAACATGATTAGAGTTGGAAGCATTGAGCAATTAGAAGCATGTGTTAACTTTCTGATTGAAAGAGAACTTTGTGTTATGCCTATTGAAAGTTATGGAATAACTTTTTTCCTGGATTCCTCCCTTAAAAAAATCAAGTACAGCTAAAAAGTAAATTTGATAATCGTAATTGGGATGGTTGTTCATATCGTGATGAAGAAAGAAGTTTATTAATTTTATTAAGTAGTGCAGGGGCGATGACTAATTGTATTGCCACCGTGTTATCGTTGCATTCGAATTACCTTGAACAGTTTGACTCTTTATAATTAATAAAATAACTAAAGCAATGTCAATATTGACTAGATAGAGCTTAATCGTAATATGAAGGAAGTGACCCATGAATCAAAATCCCCCGTCTCTGTGCGAGATGCTTTATGGCAATTTTGTCGGTGATCTCGACCTTCAGCAGGTCAGTGAAGAAAATCAGGTCATTTTGTCGGTTCTGGACAACATGCAACGGATCCTTAACTGCCGTGCAGGCACGCTAGCGCATTTGCCGGACTATGGCCTGCCGGATATGACCACCATTCTACAGGGGCTTCCCGGCACCGCACATAAGCTGATGTCGACGCTGTCTGCGGTCCTGCTGAAATATGAGCCGCGCCTGAAGTCTATTGAGATACTACTGCTTGACCAGGAAATTCCCGGCGAGTTGCGCTATGCCATTGACGCTGAACTTAAAGGGATTGACCTCGTGCGTTATGGCACTGAGTTTATGCCGGAGGGACGAGTGATGCTCAGACACCTGAAACAACAGCAGTATCTCGATACCAAACCCCGTCTGTAAGGTCAGAGAGCATCATGTCAGTTAAATCACAGTTTCTCGAAAAACTGCAGGCCCGACAGTCTGCTCCGGCTTCATCTGTTAGCAAGAGTCAGGTCGATATTGCAGAGTTTCGCCTCCGAATGGCACAGCTTCAGGAGCAGATGGACGCGTGGCTGATGGGTACCGGGCTGAATGTGGAGACGTTTACCGTCTCTGTTACAGACCTGCTGGCGGAGGGCGGGGCTTTTGATATTGCTTCCCTCGTTTTGCATATAGACGACCGGTCTGTAAAATTTGTGCCGGTATTCCTGTATGGTCAGGGTGTAACCGGGTGTTTGGAAGCGACCTTCCATAATGGCGGAGTCGTGACGCCTCTGGGGCGATTATTTATGCGGTCAGGCACGGTGAACAACTGGACCTTTGTTCCGCCAGGTGTTTTATCTCTCTCCGGGCAGGGTTTTGATGAAAGCACATTTTTTGGTTTGATTCTGGCGCTCCTTCCATAGTGCAACCGGAATGAGCAATAGTTATATTTTTAGCCTGTCTGTCATTGCATCATTACCTGGCGAAAAAGTTAATGGCTGACGGAGAACAGAGCCAAAAAATAACGAAATAAATAACGGATATGGAAATGAGAAAATTAATCTTTATTCTGGTCTCAGGGATACTGTTTACGGCACAGGCCGATGCTGCACGTGGAAGGCAGCCCTGCTCAGGTTCAAAAGGCGGTATAGCGCACTGCACATCGGATGGCCGCTTTGTCTGTAATGACGGGAGTCTGAGTCAGTCGAAGCGATTCTGTTCCGGGTATGGTTCCTCAGAAACCAGCAATCCGGTAAGACCATCTGCTTCCACCCGCAAGGCTAGGTCGAAAAAAGTGACAACTGCGAAAAAGCAGGAGCCGCAAAGTGTTGCAGAAAACGACGAACCGGTCAGTACCCAACCCCGACAGCCCACATGCGCTCCCCTCTATATGGCCAGTAAGCCCGGATACACCCATTTACCGATTTGCTTAGGGAATCAGTATTGATTTGATATAGAAAAGATTCTATTCCCAATATTTAGATTAAATCGTCAGGATGAAAATAAGAAATGAAAGAAATAAAACATGGCACGAAGAAAAAAGATGACAATGCTGTGGGTATTATTCTGGTTATTATTGACGTCATTGTATGGGGTATTTATGTCACGGTAAGAGCATTAATCAATATTAATGGGCGATTTAAGCAGCGTAAGGCTTTTTCCGGGTCGAGCTCAGCCGGATAATCGATGAGGTTGAGCGTCATCATGGGCAGGTTGAATATATTGCTGACCCGGTGGCGCTACAGTATCTGCAGAGTTTCGAATATGTAGAAAGCCAAGCCGCATAAGCAATAATCTTTAATAGCCCCTGGTACGTCAAATGGACAACTGGTCATGAATGACATCACCCCGCGTAAAATCAAAACCGGCGGCGACCCGCGCACGCTACCGGACTATGCCACCCTGCGTGATGAGCTGAGTAAGCTGACGCATCGGGCTCGCCCGGATGTGAACTGGCATTATGTCGAAAAACTCTGCCTCTCACTGTTTGAGCAGAACGGTGTGGAATTGCAAACGGCAGCCTGGTATACGCTTGCGCGTACACAACTGACCGGCTTACTCGGGCTCAATGAAGGGCTGGCGATACTCGAGGCCCTGATAAGCCATCAGTGGGGGGCGCTGTGGCCGCAGCCAGTCCATGCGCGCATGGAAATCCTCAGCAGCCTGAGTCAGCGCCTGCAGCAACGGATGCGCTCGCTGCCGCTGAATTACAGCGACCTCAGCCAGCTGTATCGGGCGGAGCAACTGCTTACCGCACTCGGAGAGGTACTGCAGCGTCTGGAACTTAAGCATCTGAGTCAGCTTGATACGTTGCGTACCCTGATGCACAACAGTGCTGTCCGGCTGGAAAACAGCGATAGTACCGGGTCGAACATTCAGCCAGGTATTGTGTTGCCAGCCACCGTGATGAATGATGCGACAGCATCCACCAGAGACTTTGCTGGTGATCCGGATGAAGATACGCCAGAGAGTGCAGTGAAGAGGACTTACGTTGCGCCACCGGAACAGCTGCCTAATGTGGAAGTGCTGGCAGCTATGCCCACTCCGATAAAAAAATGGAAATCCTTCGCTGCCGGCATGTGTACCATGCTGGTAATAAGCATAGTTTCAGTGTGGAGCTGGCATTTTCTTCACCGGCCAGACCTTCTACAGAATCAGCTTGTTGCTTCACTGGCTCCGTTCCCTGCACCTCTTACGTCTGAACAGTTGGAGATGTTGCGTCAGCAGACTCCGTTACCGCAGGATCTTATCGCACAGACACAGCGGCAGCTTGCCCGGCTGGATATGTTGCCGCCTGACTGGAATATTGACTTCAGTCGACAGCTTGTAAAACAGGCGCAGGTGCTTTCGCCAGAGCAGGCTAAACCTCTGGCACAAAACTGGCAGCAGCAACTCAATGCGATTGCATTACCGACAGAACATCTTGCTGACTGGTATCAGGGAATGACAACGCTACAAACACTCAGCGACAGACTTAATGGGCTTGATGAGCAGAAAGGTAAATACATAACGGTCAGTGAGCTGAAGTCAGTCGTTTTTTCAGCCATGCAGTCTTTCAGCCAATCGATACCGGCTGAAGAGCAGCTAAGAGCATTGTCACAAAATCCCGCGGGCGAACCTCTGCCTGCTGCTGCCAAAGCTCAGCTGGAGATGCATCTGAAGCAACTGACTGCCCGTTATGCAGAAATAAAACAGAATGCATCTAAATAAAAAATATCTGAAGCATTCGATGCAGCCAATTACCTATACCCGGCCGGTCATGATTACAACGCATTCGCAGGTGTTCATTCATTTGTCTGAAGAGCATAGCCATAGCCGTTAAACAATCAATGGTAATTGAGCAGAGAAAAGGCAAAGGGGTGTAGCCGTCATTAATGACCTGATGTTGATTTTTAAGGGGTTTAAATGATGGGGCGTTTTCTAAAGAGAAGAAGTCTGGTGTCCCCTGCAGGAATCGAACCTGCAACTAGCCCTTAGGAGGGGCTCGTTATATCCATTTAACTAAGAGGACAGCGGCGTGCAGTATAGCGAAACAGGCCTGAAGATTCACCAGGTTGCCGTGCGTTTGCTCATTCCGCCAGCAACACGGCTTTTATGTCTCCCTTCCACTGCTATTGAGGTCGTGACGACGAAGGTGCTAAAGCCAAAAAAAGCGCATCGCCGCCAGTAAGCTTACTCATATTCCATGTAGATAATGATGGTGCCGACCACGGTGCCAGGCGAGGCCTTCGCTGCATCAAAAATTTTATAGCGTGCACCAATATCGATCGACGTCAGCGATGAAACGAGATCCTTGCCTTTGGTCATCGCTGCCAGTGAGGTTGATGCAGAGTCATAACCGGTCGTGAATTTCAAGGGATCAGAAAGGGTATTAAACAGCTGAAAACCGATGCCTGAAGAGGTTGACGATGCATTCCTGACGATGTAGTTGGCGCTATCAACGATATCGTTACTGTAGGCTCTCAGATTGAAAGTTTTCGTGGCCTGACTGTTTATGCTTCCGCTGCAGGAGAGGGGGATAGAGAAGCGCGTATCGGAGTAATCACCGGATTTAAGGGTAAACAGCGTTGTAGAAGGCAGGGTGAACTGCTGGTTCTGGATGCTGCAGGTCGTGCTGACCGGAACAAACGCGACATTAATCGATGAAAATCCTTTGAGATCGGTATAAGAGGCGGTTTCAGCAGCGGCGTTAGTCGCTACTAGTCCGCGCAACGCACTTGCGGTCGGATAAGTGGTGTTGCCGTTCGATGAAATCAAATACATTAACGGAATTTCCGCATTTCCAGTGCTGGTGGCGGCATCGTACGCTGTTCCTTCTACCACTTCAGCATTAATGGTTATATCAGTATCAAACTCAGATGCCGGATAATCCTGGCTAATAAAGCCTACAGTAAAGCTTTTACTTGTAACAGGAATTGTCGCTGTAAATTTTATATAACTTTCCTGGTCGCCAGTGTTAAACTTTACAATATATCCCCCTTCTATTCCATTGCGATAATAGAGAGTTTCACCACTGGTCTGACAACCTATTTTAAAAGCGGAGAAGTTTGAGCTCTTGGTTACTGAATAGTTACTTGATAGTGAGAGCATGTTCGCCAGGTCTATATCACTGGACGACGAAGTAGCGACGTGAGATTTACCTGTTGCCAGGTTATATGGGTTGCAGAATGCAAGGGCCTCTTTAGCTGGAACAATCATTAGTCCGCCGAGCACTATCAGTGTTGTAAACAGATTTTTTATAAACTTTTGCATAGATTATCTCCGGTAAGAACCGCGTTTTTAATCACGCAGGACTGCTGTTTATCGAACCGCGCCAGAATATAGTCAGGTAAGGCATCAGCTTTGACGTAAATCAGGCCGCCCTGAGCTACAAAACCTAACTCTGCTCCTTTTCGGTCAAACAGCGAGGCACCAAACGCCAGCGGTGTTCCGTCAGGGTGACGGGCCAGTAATGAAAATGTTTTTCGCGTATCGGTCATGTATTTCACATAAGAAATACTGCCTTTCCAGGGGGCGATTTTTTTAATATTTCCCTGAATATCACTGGCGGATTCAGAATTAAGATGAAATGTATTTTTACGCCACGGGGTCGCGAAGGGCACCAGCGCCTTACCCTGACTGTTAGTATAAATTGTCGCATTACCATTAACCTTCGCACCTGCAACGCCAGGGGCATCAATAATCACGAAGTGATTACCGGTCTGTGGCGACGTTAGCAAGCCGTGCTGAGAGAGCAAAATAGTTCCCGAAGCCGTCGCGCCATATTGGGTATATTTTTCGCCCTGTGTCAGATTCCCGGTAAAGGTCGACCACGGAGATGCATAAGAGAAATAACCGCCAGAAGAGACGCCGTCACGGCTTCGATTATTCACTAGCAGGTTATACCTGAACGCGTCTGAAACCTTCTCATTCCAGCCCAGAGAGGTGCTTGACTGGCTTCCTTCAACACTGGATGAGGCACTGACAGTGCCATCGTGCCCAAATAGGCTCCAGGGAATGCTGAGTGTTAAACTGGCGTAGTCTTCCTGGCGATAAACCGCCTTACTGCGATTCTCTTCGTACGTTTCTGCATTAGTGTAAATTCTTTTGCCTGCATTCAGTGACCAGGAAATCTGATTATAAGTGTTGCTCCATCCCACACTGAACTGGCGAGAGACTTTGTCAGTATTCCAGTAACCCACAGCATAAAGGCTGGCGTTTAAACTGCCATAACCTGCGGGCAGGCGTTGATCAATAGCCAGATTAAGACTGTTCTTTTCCTGCGCTCGGTAGCCTATACGGTCGCTGATATATTCAGCAGCGGTGTCCGCCTGACTCAGAGTAATAAAGTTTTTGTCGCTGTAAGAGGCCGCAACAGTGACTGATGTTCGGGTTGGAAAATGTTTATTCAGCGCCACCCTGACTTTCTCACCTTGCTGCTTTTCTTCTGTCAAATTTGCCTGGGTATATTGATAGCTGGTAGTCAGCGTACCGAGCCACGGAACAAGTAGACCGGTACCGATCAGTCCTGACTGGTATTTTTCGGCAGCAATGACACCGGTAACCATTGTTAAATAATTGTTAATGCCCCGGCTATATTCTACCTGAACAAAATCATTCTGCCTGAACAGGGCATCACTCTTAAATTTACCGGCATATATCTCCCAGTCGGTTGAGCCGCTTCTTAGCAGGCTGCCTGCAGACGAGTATGGGATGATGGTCGTGGTTTTACTGCCATCTGCGTTTTCAATAACGAGTGAGAGGTCAGAGCGTGAGCCGGTTGGCATAAGGTCAGCAAATTCAAAAGGACCTGGGGGAACGCTCTGCTGAAAAACAACCCGGTTATCCTGTAGCACCTTAACAATCGCATTGGTTTGTGCCACACCGCTGATGACAGGCATATAGGTTCGGTAGCTGTCAGGCAGCATGCCGAGATCTTTAGTCAGACTCACGCCACGGAACTTTACACTGTCGAACCAGGATGAACTGGTATTATCTTCACCCACTTTAACCGTCGAACTTATCGAAGGTAGAGATTTCTCAAGATAGCGAGAACGGTTCATCCAGCGGGAATTGGTCTGATTGCGATAGTAATAGCTATTGTCGCGCAGATGCCAGTCAGCCACGTTAAAGCCACTATTCAGGGTCAGATAAAGATTGGACTGATTATTACTGTCACGGTATTTACCGCCAGAAAAGATGGCACTGTAGTTCGTGAATAACCCTGTGATTCCCTTATCCCACAATTCTGGCGGCATCCAGTTGCGGTCATGCGCAATAATACGTGCCTGCGGGACGGTAATATCCAGCTGGAAAATATCCTGACGAAACTTAAGCGCGTCGTCAGTGACAATATCCTGCAGGTCAACCCAATCATGGTTCAGCGGCGTCAGTTTCTTATCATGTGCGTCAGGGTCGGTTTTGATATCTAAAGCACTGATATCTTCTCTGGGAATAAGAAAGACGCCATTCCCTTCCACTCTTAGCTGATGATTACCTTTCCACTCTTTATTAACATAAATATCCACGCTGTAAACGCCAGGAGAGATAGGATTTCTCTCACCGGACCAGGTTTCATTTGAGGCGCTACCGAGCATAAAGCCCTGATTAAATTCTTCCTCAGCATAGCTGCGAATACACACAGCGATGCTGATGAAAAGTAACGTTGTTTTTAAAAGAGTCAGTCTGGTCTTCATTAGCGGCTGATATCTACTGTTCTTAAGGTTCCGAAATCATCAATGTAGGTCAGATAAAATTTCCCCTGAGTGGACAAACCCGCAGACTTACCTGTTGAAGCGCAACTAAAGGGTTTTGCCAGCACGGTTTCCTGCAGCAGGTTATCTTTTTTGCTGCCATTCCTGACTTTGCTTAATCCGGCCACGGTGACGTAATAAGGAGAGCTATTATTAATGCAAATGCCGTTATTATCGCGGGTCAGCTTAAGGTAATCCTGTAGTTTATTTTGATCGACGCTCAGATTAGCAGGGCGATAAAAAACTTTGACTCGGTTTCTGACAGCGAACTGGAGGTAGCTACCGCTTTTATCTTTCGGGTTAGGTGGGATATCAATGAAATTAAGCCAGAAGAGGCTTTCACGATCTTTTGGCAGCGAGGCAGCCAGATTGTTTTTTACTACAGTCAGAATCTGGCCATCATTGGCGCCGATACGCACTACCGAGGGTACGACGGCCAGCGCCAGCCGGAGGTTTTCAGGCTTCTCATCAGGATTTCCGTTGTCTATCCATGACTGAACGAGATGAGCTTCTGCTGATTTATTAACGAGCTGTACGTTGACGCTTTTCTTGTCACCACTATAGATAACACGCGTATTATTCATTACCACGCTGGCGTTTGCGCTTAATGAAAAAATGCATAGCAGTGTGCCTAAAGAAACGAGTTTCATTTTCAGTCCTCATTTTTAGACATCCTTGTCTGAGAGAAATATCCTGTTTTACAGTTAATCGTAATTGAAGGTATAAGTCGCAGTAGTCACCACTGAACCCGCTTTTACTGCCGCTCCACCGTAGTTGTAGTAGTTGGCATAGTAGTTAATAGCGCCAGCAGCTGGTGCGGTATCAAAGTTTGTACCATCTGAAGAGGTGGTTTTCAGGCCACTGTCCAGCGCCGTGTTCAGGGTAACCAGCTGACTACCATCCTTAGTAATACCAATGCCTACACCGCTGGAGGTACCGGTTGTATTTTTCAGGTAGGTGTTATCATCAGAAACATTTCCGCCTGAAAAGGTGATTTTCAGCGTCTGCGCTGTAGTGCTGGTGCTGTTAAAACCCGAACAGCCATCGACATTCAGCGTAAACTGTTTTGCATTCGTCGGAATGACACCTACCGTAGTTCCCATGTCGCTGCTGGTGACCGGATTTAAATCAACGGCGAAGTCACTTCCGCTGTTAGTTGTTACGTTACAGGTTGCATCAGTCACCGCACCGTAAAAGGTGATGGTGCCGCCGCCGACGTCAGCGGTAGTCGAGGTGGCGAAAGCGACCTGGCAGGTCATTAACAGGGCAATTCCTGCAGTAATTTTATTAAACGCTAATTTTTTCATTTTTATAATCCTATTATTGAGTCTGATTAATGTGGCATGTATTGCCACACTAAAAATTCTCTTAACGTGATGACGCAGGATTAATTACCCGGTCCTGGTTGTGTGTAATTAACAGGAAATAGCCCGGCGCGAAAATAAATGCTTTTTTTCAGGACTTAACTTTTTTCGCTTTAATCAATTAAAGTGAAGTGAATAAATCAGTTACCAGTCCGGCTTATACAGCATCGCGTCAGGAATAAAGCTTTCCTGTTAGCGGTAAATGTAACAAAAAATTCGCTCGGGAAGTATATGCGGGAGATTATATATATTTATTCAAATGCTGATGAGGGTTAATATAAGGAGAGGGGTTTGTTGGGTGTTTTTAGATTCTATTAACCTGTATTCCAGAATGGGAATATTCTGAAGATATTCAAACGTAAATTGACAAGAGGTAAAATTAATTTACGGTTGTTGAGCGCTAAATGCAAACGATAACAGCTGCTATTGCATATTCATCTTTCAGCAGCGAACGATTTCCATCTTTTTTGCCGTCTGTTTGTCACAGAGCCATGCTGCCAGAAAAACCTGCATAGCATGGCTCTGATCGACTGACTGTTACTCCGCCTTTTCCTGTTCTTCACGCTGACGGCGTTTCTCCTGCTTCCGTTTTTCCGCTTTCGCTTTGGCAACGGCCGCTTCACTCATGTCATTACGGATCTGCGCGTGGCTGATCAGCGCAAAAATCAGCGTGCCGCCGGTAATGTTGCCAAGCAGCGTCGGCAGGGCAAATGGCCAGAAGAATTCATGCCAGCTGATGCTGCCATTGAACACCAGATAGAGCACCTCCACCGATCCCACTACGATATGCGCCAGATCGCCCAGCGCAACCAGCCAGGTCATCATGACAATTACCAGCAGCTTAGCGCCCCCCGCAGAGGGAAACATCCAGACCATAGTGGCGATAATCCAGCCTGAAATTACCGCATTGGCAAACATCTCACCGGGGGTGTTTTCCATCACCTTCATACTGATATCGGTAAACGCCTGGCGGGTAGCCTCATCAAATATCGGCATCTCATTGAATGCCAGCGCACCCAGTGCCGTGCCGATTAAATTTCCGAATAAAACAATGCCCCATAACCGCAACAGCAGACCCGCATTACTCCAGGTCGGTTTGTGCATCACGGGTAACACGGCGGTAACGGTATTTTCAGTAAACAGTTGCTGGCGCGCCATAATGACAATAACAAAACCAAAGGTATAACCGAGGTTTTCAAGCAGAAATGCGCCCGGTACGCCATCCAGATGTACCTGGAATATCCCTTTAGCCATCAGCGAGGCGCCCATAGACAGGCCCGCCGCGATAGCTGACCAGAGCAGCGCCATACCGTCGCGCTCCAGCTCCTTTTCGCCGTCCTGGCGAATCTCTTCATGAATCGCAGCAGCGCGGGAGGGTAAGGCCTCCTCATCGACTTCGATGTCAGTGCCCTTGTCCTTCTCTTCACTCTCTACGTCGTTAGGACCCTGTTCATTACCTGATGAAGGCTTCATATTTTCTCCTGGTGATAGTGCTGTAGCGTAATAAGCGTAGTCGTTTTTTATTTGCTGAGAATGTAACGACCAGTGCGAATAAGCGTAACAACGTTTTTCGGAACTGCATTTTTATTCAGACTTCCGACGATACCGCACGAATAAGCTACTGGCAGCGAAACTGAGCGGTGGCTCACACTTCGGCCCACAGCAACATTGTGGTAATATCCCGGCCACTTTTAGCTGGTGCGATTCTCCCCTCGATGTTGGAAATCATTACGCTCACTTGTGCATACGATGAATGCGCGCTGTTCCGACGGCTCTCTTTTTGCGTCTCTGCTGGTGACATTGTGCAGATTGAAGGCCCGAATGGTGCCGGTAAGACTTCGTTATTGCGCCTGATGGCTGGCCTCAGCCGTCCTGAAGAGGGTGAAATACGCTGGCAACAGCAGCCAATCCTGCGGCAGCGTGAAACCTGGCACCAGGCGATGCTCTATCTTGGCCACCATCCCGGTGTTAAAGGCGTGCTCACGCCGCTGGAAAATCTGCGTTTTTACCATCCCGATTGCAGTGATGCGCAGATCTTTGCTGCGCTAGAGTGTGTCGATCTTACGGGCGATGAAGAGGTGCCGGTCAGCCGGTTGTCGGCGGGCCAGCAGCGTCGGGTGGCGCTGGCGCGGCTGTGGCTCAGTCAGGCCCGCATCTGGATTCTCGACGAGCCGCTGACCGCCATCGACAAAGCGGGTATTGAAAAATTAATGGCGCAATTTGCCCGGCATGCCGATAACGGCGGTGCAGTGATCCTGACAACCCATCAGGATTTGCCTGCGGATGCAGCACGGGTGCGTAAAATTCGCCTAGGCGACGAGGAGGCAGAGTGATGCTGTTTCGCCTCATCCAGCGTGAATTGCGCATTGCCTTTCGCAGCGGTGCGGATGTGGTTAATCCGCTCTGGTTTTTCCTGATCGTCATCACCCTGTTTCCATTGGGCATCGGACCGGACCCGCAACAGCTGGCGCATATCGCGCCGGGCGTTGCCTGGGTTGCCGCACTGCTGGCGTCGCTGCTGGCGCTGGAACGGCTGTTTCGCGATGACTTCAGTGATGGCTCGCTGGAGCAACTGGTACTGCTGCCGACGCCACTGCCGGTAACGGTCATAGGCAAAGTGGTGGCGCATTGGCTGGTCACCGGCGTGCCGCTGATCATTCTGTCGCCACTGGCCGCGCTGCTGCTGTCGCTGGATTTTAATGGCTGGCGGGCGATGGCCCTGACGCTGCTGCTCGGCACGCCAACCCTGAGTTTTCTCGGCGCGATTGGCGTGGGTCTGACGGTGGGGTTGCGACGCGGCGGTGTGCTGCTGAGCCTGCTGGTGCTGCCGCTGGCGATTCCGGTATTGATCTTTGCCAGTGCGGCGATGGAGGCGGCCAGTCAGGGATTGCCGATTGGTGGCTATCTGGCAATTCTCAGCGCGATGCTGCTGGGCAGCGCCACGCTCGCGCCGTTTGCCACGGCGGCGGCGCTACGCATTACTTTGCAGTAACTGGCTTGTACCCACCGCGCGTATAAGACGCGGCAACACTTTTTATCGTTAATGTGAGCATCTGATATGTGGAAAGCGTTACATCAGCTGGCCAGGCCCGAACGGCTTTATCAATTTTCGGGGCGACTGGTGCCCTGGTTTGCCGTTGCAGGGCTGGCATCGTTACTGCTGGGCTGGATCTGGGGATTCGGATTTGCCCCTGCTGATTACCAGCAGGGCGACAGTTTTCGCATCATGTATATCCATGTACCCGCCGCGATGTGGTCGATGGGCATCTATGCCTCCATGGCTATCGCCGCCTTTACTGGTCTGGTGTGGCAGATGAAGATGGCCGATCTGGTCTCAGCCGCCATGGCTCCCGTAGGCGCGGTCTTTACCTTTATTGCGCTGGTCACCGGTTCCGCGTGGGGCAAGCCGATGTGGGGCACCTGGTGGATCTGGGATGCGCGTCTGACATCGGAACTGGTGCTGCTGTTCCTATATATGGGCGTGATCGCGCTTTATCATGCTTTTGATGACCGCCGCACCGCAGGCCGGGCCGCCGGTATTCTGATTCTGGTTGGCGTGGTCAATCTGCCGATCATCCACTTCTCGGTGCAGTGGTGGAATACCCTGCATCAGGGCTCGTCAGGCATTCTTCAGCAGGCGATTGCACCGGTCATGCGCACGCCGTTGCGCTGGTCGATTCTTGGCTATCTTCTGCTGTTTATCACGCTGACCCTGATGCGGCTGCGCAATCTGATTCTGTTAACCGAACGTCATCGCCCCTGGGCGACAGATGTGGCGAAGCGGGGAGAGCAGGCATGACCCCGGCATTTACCTCGTGGCACGCCTTCTTTGCGATGGGCGGTTACGCCTTTTACGTCTGGCTGGCGGTTACCTGCACGCTGCTTCCGCTTATCGGTCTGACGCTGCATACCCTGTTGCTACGCCGACGCCTGCTGGCTGAGATCCGCCAGCGTGATGCACGGGAACGTCGCATCCGGGCGGCGAAAACGAAAAAAGCCGCGGCTGAAGCGGCAGGAGAGACACTGTGAATATCCGTCGACGCAACCGCCTCTATGCGGCAGTGGCGATCCTGCTCGGCCTTAGCCTGGCCACCGCGCTGGTCATGTATGCGCTGCGTTCAAACATCGATCTGTTCTATACCCCGGGTGAAATCCTCTACGGCAAAGGCGAGGCGCACGAGAAGCCTGAAGCGGGCCAGCGACTGCGCGTCGGTGGCATGGTAATGCCCGGCAGCGTCCGGCGCGATCCCAATACGCTGGCGGTATCGTTCAAACTTTATGATGCACGCGGCGTGGTCAGCGTCAGTTTTGAAGGCATCCTGCCGGATCTGTTCCGGGAAGGGCAGGGCGTTGTCGCGCAGGGCGTGCTGACGACGGGCAACCAGGTTATCGCCAAAGAAGTGCTGGCGAAACATGATGAGAAATACACGCCGCCGGAAATTGAAGACGCGATGAAGAGTAATCACACCGGCCCGCAATCGCTCTATCAGGCGGGAAATAAATCATCATGATGCCCGAAATCGGTACCTTTCTGCTCTGCCTGGCGCTGGGGCTTTCCCTGTTGCTGAGCAGTTATCCGCTGTGGGGCGCAGTACGTCAGGATGCCCGTCTGATGGCGATGGCGCGTCCGCTGGCCTGCGGCCTGTTTGTCTGCATCGCAGCGGCGTTTGCGCTGCTGGTCTGGGCCTTTATCAGCAACGACTTTACCGTTGCCTATGTCGTCACGAACTCCAACAGTCTGCTGCCGGTTTATTATCGCATCGCCGCAACGTGGGGCGCGCATGAAGGCTCGCTGCTGCTATGGGTGTTGCTGCTCAGCACCTGGACACTGGCGGTGGCAATATTCAGTCGCGGGATGCCGCAGGATGCGCTTGCCCGCGTGCTTGCTGTCATGGGAATGATCAATCTCGGATTCCTGCTGTTTATCCTGCTGACCTCCAATCCGTTTGGCCGCACATTGCCGGACTTCCCGATAGACGGGCACGACCTGAATCCGATGCTGCAGGATATCGGCCTGATCTTCCATCCGCCGCTGCTCTATATGGGTTACGTCGGCTTTTCAGTAGCGTTTGCCTTTGCCATCGCCTCACTGATGGCCGGACGGCTCGATACCGCCTGGGCGCGCTGGTCGCGTCCCTGGACGACGGCGGCCTGGGTCTTTCTGACCATCGGGATTGTCCTTGGATCTGCCTGGGCCTATTACGAGCTGGGCTGGGGCGGCTGGTGGTTCTGGGACCCGGTTGAAAATGCCTCATTTATGCCGTGGCTGGCGGGCACCGCCCTGATGCACTCGCTGGCGGTCACCGAAAAGCGCGGCACCTTTAAGGCCTGGACCGTGCTGCTGGCGATTACCGCGTTTTCGCTGAGCCTGCTCGGGACATTCCTGGTGCGATCCGGCGTGCTGGTGTCGGTGCACTCTTTCGCCTCCGATCCGGCGCGCGGCATGTTTATCCTCGCATTTCTGGTGATTGTCATCGGCAGTTCACTGCTGCTCTACGCCATTAAAGGTGGGCAGGTTCGTGGCCGGGTTCAGAATGATACCTGGTCGCGGGAATCGTTCCTGCTGGGTAATAACGTGCTGCTGATTGCCGCGATGCTGGTGGTGCTGCTCGGCACGCTATTGCCGCTGGTGCATAAGCAACTGGGGCTGGGCAGCATTTCGGTCGGTGAACCCTTCTTCAACACAATGTTCAGCTGGCTGATGGCACCGTTTGCGCTGCTGATGGGGATCGGGCCGCTGGTGCGCTGGCGTCGCGATGAACCGCAGAAGCTGGCAAAACGGCTGGCGCTGGCGCTGATTGTGACACTGGCCTGTTCCATGATCGTTCCGTGGTGGCTGCAGGATCGTATTGAAGCGATGACGGTGGTTGGTCTGCTGATGTCACTCTGGATTATCGTGCTGACGCTGCTGGAACTGCATGAGCGCGCCACCCATCGTCATCCGTTCTTTGTGGGTTTACGTCACCTGTCACGCAGCCACTGGGGCATGGTGCTGGGCCATCTTGGCGTGGGTGTGACGGTGATTGGCATTGCCTTCAGTACACAATACAGCGTGGAACGCGACGTGCGGATGAAAGCAGGTGATAGCGTCGATATTCATCACTATCACTTTGTCTTCCGCGGCGTGCAGAATCTGCAGGGACCTAACTACAGCGGCGGCATGGGCATCATTGACGTCACCCGCAACGGCAAACATGAAGCGACGCTGCAGGCGGAAAAACGCTTTTACACCGCCGCCCGTACCATGATGACCGAAGCGGCGATTGATGGCGGTTTCAGCCGCGATCTCTACGCGGCGCTGGGCGAAGAGCTGGAGGATGGCGGCTGGGCTGTGCGCATCTACTACAAACCTTTTGTCCGCTGGATCTGGTTCGGTGGTGCGCTGATGGCGCTGGGCGGGCTGTTCTGCCTGTTTGATCCCCGTTACCGTTCGCGTAAAAAAGCGGAAACGGAGGTGCGGACATGAACAAGAAAATCCTGTTTATTCCCCTGATGCTGTTTCTATTGCTGGCTGCGGCACTGCTGTGGCAGCTGACGCGCAATGCCGATGGCGACGATCCGACCCGTCTTGAATCGGCCCTGATTGGCAAACCAGTGCCGCTGTTCCGGCTGGAAGCACTGGATCAGCCGGGCAAAACGTATGATCAGCGCGTGCTGACGGATGGCAAACCGATATTGCTCAACGTCTGGGCGACCTGGTGTCCGACCTGCCGCGCTGAGCATCACTATCTGAATACGCTGGCGGAGCAGGGCATTCGTGTCGTCGGATTGAACTATAAAGACGATCGTCAGAAGGCGGTTAACTGGCTGAATACGCTGGGCAATCCCTATGCGCTAAGTCTCTACGACGGCAACGGCATGCTGGGGCTGGATCTCGGCGTCTATGGTGCGCCGGAGACTTTTCTGATCGATGGTAAAGGGATTATCCGTTATCGCCATGCGGGCGATCTCAATGCGCGCGTCTGGGAGCAGGAAGTGAAACCCTTGTGGATGAAATACAGTGCGGAGGCGGGATCATGAAAATGCTGTTACTGCTCTGCGGCCTGCTGTTCAGCATCAACCTGTGGGCAGGCATCGACACGCTGCAATTTGACTCGGAGGCCCAGGAAGAGCAATACCGCGACCTGACTGCGTCACTGCGCTGTCCGAAATGTCAGAACAACAGCATTGCCGATTCGAATGCGATGATTGCCGCCGATATGCGGCTGAAAGTCTATCAGCTGATGAAGCAGGGCCAGAGTCGCCAGCAGATTATCGACTACATGGTGGCGCGCTACGGCAACTTCGTCAGCTATTCGCCACCGGTCACGCCTTCAACCCTTATTCTGTGGGCGGCTCCGGCGCTGTTTGCGCTGCTGGGTGGCGTGGTGATCATCCTGCGTAGCCGTCAGCGCAAGACCCGCAGTGAGCTGGATGAAGATGAGCAACAGCGTCTTAATGCGTTACTGAAGTCAGACAGGAAGCCGTAATGAGTGCATTCTGGATTACCCTTTTTCTGTTACTGCTGGCATCCTGCACGCTGTTTCTGGCCGCAGGCTGGCGGCAGCGTCAGGCCAATGCAGGCGATCGCGATCGCCTTAATCAGCGTTTCTACCATCAGCGGATAGAGGAGCTGGCGCAGGATGAAGCGCAGGGCGTCGTCGCTGAGCGTCCGCTGATGGAACGGGAGCTACAGCAGACGCTGCTGGCAGATATCCCGCTGGCACAGACGCTGCAGTCACACAGCAGCCGCCGCTGGATTCTGCTGCCAGGCCTGATTGTGCTGGTTGCGGTTTCGCTGGGCACTTATCTGAAAACCGGCGGCCTGGCACAATTCACCGGCTGGATGCAGGTGCAGCAGGCGTATCCTGAGCTGCGTGCCCGCCTGATGGATCCCGGCGCTAAACCGCTGAGTATAGAGGAGCTGGCGCGTTTACAGCTCGGATTGCGTACCGCGTTGCAAACCGAACCGGATAATCTGGCCGACTGGACGATGCTGGGGCGGCTCGGCATGGTGCTGAATAATGCGGAGATGGCCAGCCAGGCCTTTGAGCGTGCACTTCAGCTTTCGCCCAACGATCTGGCGCTGAAGCAGGATTATGCAGAGGTGCTGACAAGATCCTCCGATCCGCAGGATAACCGTCAGGCATCACTGCTGCTGCAATCATTGCTTAAAGTGGATCCGCAAAACCTGCGGACGCTGAGCCTGCTGGCGTATAACGCTTACGGTCAGCAGCACTACGATCAGGCTATCGATGCATGGCAGACCCTGCTGGGTCTGTTGCCTGCCGGTGATTCGCGACACGCGATGATCGCCCGCAGCATTGAAAAGGCTCGAAGTGATGCGGGGCAGCAGAGTCGTCAGCTGGCGCTGACAGTGACACTGACCCCAGAGGCAGAAAAAATGTTACCTCAGGACGGAGTGTTGTATATTTCGGTTTCTGACGGGGATTCACCGGTACCGGTGGCGGTTAAACGTATGCCGCTCAGCCACTTCCCGCTGTCGCTGACGCTGGATGACAGCAATGCCATGATGCCGGATCGCCTGCTTTCGGCGCAGCATCAGGTTGAGGTTCGGGTGCGAATTTCCCGCGATGGCAGCGCCAATCCGCAGCCGGGTGACTGGCTGGGTCTGAGCGCGGTGACTCCATGGGATGGCCATCAGCCGATCGCGGTGGAGATCAATAAGCAGCTACCCTGAACGTCAAAATTGATAATGTTAAAAATGATGCGTGCCATTGCCTGCTGCCTCTGGCACAAAGTCAACTATGCTCATCGGATAAGCCGATACGACAGGGCTGTGACCTGAACGATGGGCTGACCTTTTTCATCCGCACAGGGAGATTGGAATGAATTATCGCCTGACCAGCCTGGCTGTCGCCAGCGTCCTTCTGGTGGGTTGTGCCAGTTCAAAGCCGGCGAATAGCGATCCTGCGCAGCGCAGCGATCCATTCGAAGGCTTTAACCGCACGATGTTTAACTTTAACTACAACGTGCTGGATCCGTACGTGCTTCGTCCGGTCGCTGTCGCATGGCGTGATTATGTGCCGGTCCCGGCACGTACCGGCCTGAGCAATTTCCTCGGCAACCTGGAAGAGCCAGCCAGTATGGTCAACGCCATTCTGGTCGGTAACGGACGTGATGCGGGCATTCACTTTACCCGTTTCTTCCTGAACAGCGTGCTGGGACTGGGCGGTTTCATCGACGTTGCCGGTAAAGCCAACCCGGAACTGGCGCGTGAAGAGCCGCATCGTTTCGGTACCACGCTGGGTCACTATGGCGTCGGCTACGGGCCTTACGTTGAACTGCCTGCTTACGGCAGCTTCACGGTTCGTCAGGATGGCGGCGACTATGTTGATACGCTCTATCCGATCCTCGGCTGGCTGACCTGGCCAATGTCGATTGGTAAATGGACGCTGGAAGGGATCGAGACCCGCGCTCAGTTGCTGGATTCTGATGCCATCCTGAAACAGCAGAGCGATCCGTACGCCTTTATCCGTAACGCCTACTTCCAGCGTCACGACTTCCTGGCGCGCGGCGGCAAGCTCAAGCCGGAAGACAATCCTAACGCAGCCGCGATTCAGGATGACCTGAAGGATATCGATTCGCAGTAAGCGCAGGATTCGTGGGCCAGTAAGCGATCTGCAGTGACAAAAAGGGCGACTCATCAGAGTCGCCCTTTTTGATCGTAACCGCCAATCAGAACTTGTAGTTAAAGTTCGCGCCGTAGAGCCAGGCCTTACCTTCAGAGGTAAAGGTATAAGGACCTTCTTTCACCGTCACTTTCTGGCCATGCATATAAGAAATGCCCAAATCGACCGAGGCATCATCGTTAAAGGCATACGATGTACCGGCACTCAGCCATAAACGATCCTGGTCCGGAATAGAGATAGAACGCTTGTCAGCCGGTACCGGGCTATCATCAAACGCAATACCGGTACGGAAAGTCCAGTTTTTGTCGTAGGAATAGGTTGTGCCCAGTGCAATGCGGTAAGCATCACGGAAGCCTTCATCTTTATAGAACAGCGTCTGGCCATTAGAACCGGTGGCTTTCAGCTCCTGGAACTGGCTCCAGCTGGTGTACGCCATGCTGTAGTGAACCGCCCATTGCGGTGCCACTTTATGCCAGCCCGACACTTCCCACATCTCTGGCAGATTCAGGGTTAACGCGCCAGGAACAGTGGTGCCATTGGTGCCAAAAGGTACACCTGATACTTCCGGGTTATTCACTGCATTCAGTCGGGAAGAGAGGCTGCTTTTGTAATCGCCATCAAAGTCGACTTTCACTTCAGAACGATAGGTAAAGCCGAAACGGTTATTTTCATCCACTTCGTACAGGATACCGGCGTTCCAGCCATATCCCCACTCATCGCCTTTCAGATGGGCAACCTGCGTATCAGCCGGAACGCCCAGTCTTGCGCCTGACTCACCGGCATAGCGTTCAATTTTGGCTTTCGCGTATACCGCATCAAAACCGACGCCAAAACTAAAATGTTCATTTAAGCGGTACGCGGTGCTGAGATTGAAATTGCCGGTTACCAGATCGGTTTTACCGCCGTAACCCCCCGCGGTGTAACCATTATTAAACTCTGTTGCTAAGCCATAGTTAGAAGTTGCAGACGCGCCAATCCACCACTGATCGTTGATGGGCTGAACATAATGAATATTGGGGACCCACTGATTCGGGGCAATATTATTAGCATCCAGGCTGCGTCCGCTGGGACTGCGACCACTGATATTGACGTCTGGCGCAATATAAACTGCACCGATAGAAAATTCCGGACGATCCATCAACGCCATCGTCGCCGGGTTACGGCTGGCTGATGCCGCCGTATCACCCATTGCCCCTTCGCCTGAATATGCGCGACCTAAACCAATCGTAGAAAACTCATTTAACTGAAATCCAGCTGCGTAAACGTGTGAAGAGACAAGCGCCACTGCAGCCGCCACGGCTGACTTTGCAAACAGGTTTTTATGGTTCATGACCACAACCTCATGTGAATTATTATTTAACGCTATAACGTCGCGTAACAAAGGACGGCGGATTGTAGGGACTGATGTAAAACGCACATATCAGACCAGTGCGGAGAGTATAGGTCCGACCTGTGTGCATGTTGCAATATTGTTTTTAAAATATTTCATGATTGATCGCTTAAAATTCGATCTGCATAACAAAACTGCCCTGATTCTGCACAGCATACCGATTCCAGTTTGTTCTGGATCAATTTTTATTGTGATATTCGTCACTTAGCGCCGTGTACATGGCGCATCTTTATGCGAGCAGGTAAAATTTCAGCCATAAAATCGCTAAACCCACCAGATCGCTGGTCAGGAGAATGAAATGACTGATGCCATTAAAAAATGCAGTGCGACCGAAACAGCAGCCTGTTGTTGTGTTGATGTGGGCACGGTAATGGATAATACCGATTGCACAGCTAGCTGGTCGGAGTGGTTTGCTCAGCGTGCCGATGCGGAAGCCAAATTAGCGCTCCTCACTAAACGTGCACGTGAAGTTGAATCGGAACCCTGTGTGATTGAGTCGCGCTTCAGTGAAGGGGATCAAGGTGTGCAGCTGGATATCGATTTTACTTTCAGCTGCCAGGCTGAAACGATGATTTTTCAGCTCGGTTTGCGTTAAGTCTCTTAACGCCGCGTTAATGCGGCGTTTTTCATTTTCGTGTTTCCCTTCGCACTTTTTCCTTTCCGGTATTGGCGGCTCACCCGCTTGTGGTTAACACTGATCAGGTCAGACCTCTTCAGGCAATGATGCCACAGTCCCAGCCACAGGTGAGAATAATGAGCAAAGCGCAGCCGCTGCTGACACGTGATGGTGAACGCATCGCAATAACCCACGGGTTACGCACCCCTTTTTTGCGCCAGGCGACCGGCTTTCATGGCATTCCCGCCATTGAGCTGGGGCGGATGGTGGTCAGCGAATTAATGGCGCGCAGTGAACTGCCGGCTGAGGTGATCGAGCAACTGGTCTTTGGTCAGGTGGTGCAGATGCCGGAAGCGCCGAACATTGCGCGTGAGATTGTACTGAGCAGCGGGCTTGATGTGCACACCGATGCCTACAGCGTCAGCCGTGCCTGCGCCACCAGTTTCCAGGCAGTGGCGAATGTGGCAGAAAGTCTGCTGGCTGGCACGATTTCTGCGGGCATTGCCGGAGGCGCAGACTCCTCTTCAGTGCTGCCAATCGGCGTCAGTAAAACACTGGCCCGCGCGCTGGTGGATTTCAATAAAGCCCGCAGCCTTGGGCAAAAACTGCACATCCTTAAACGTCTGCGTCCGCGCGATCTGCTGCCGGTGCCGCCCGCAGTGGCCGAGTATTCAACCGGCCTGCGCATGGGTGACACCGCCGAGCAGATGGCAAAGAGTCATGGCATCACCCGTGAGGCACAGGATGCGCTGGCGCTGCGATCTCATCAGCATGCCGCCCGCGCCTGGCAATCCGGGGTACTCAATCAGGAAGTGATGGCAGCCTTTGTGCCGCCGTGGAAAACCGCTATCGACCAGGACAATAACGTCCGCATGAACGCCAGAGCAGAGGATTACGCCCGCTTGCGCCCGGCGTTTGATCGTCAGCACGGCAGCGTCACGGCGGCCAACAGCACGCCACTCACCGACGGTGCGGCCGCCGTGATTCTGATGCGCGAAGGCCGCGCCCGTGAACTCGGTGTCACGCCGCTGGGCTATCTGCGCAGCTATGCGTTTACCGCGATTGGTGTACAGCAGAATATGCTGCTGGGTCCGGCGTACTCCTCCCCACTGGCACTGGATCGCGCCGGGATCACGCTGGCCGATCTGACGCTAATCGATATGCACGAAGCGTTTGCGGCCCAGACACTGAGCAATCTGCAACTGTTTCGCGACGAGCGCTTTGCCCGTGAGGTACTGAATCGTCCTCATGCGCTGGGCGAAGTGAATGAAGAGCGCTTTAACGTGCTGGGTGGTTCAATCGCCTATGGTCATCCTTTTGCCGCCACGGGCGCGCGCATGATCACCCAGACGCTGAATGAATTACGCCGTCGCGGTGGCGGGTTAGGACTGGTCACGGCGTGTGCGGCGGGCGGTCTGGGTGCGGCAATGGTTCTGGAGGCCGAATAATGGAGCAGAATGCGTTTCACCTGAAGATGCGACTGGATCACGTTGGCATCATTACAATCGATGTCCCTGGCGAGAAGATGAACACCCTGAAAGCAGAATTTGCCGGACAGATCACCGCCATCATTGCGGAGGCGCGACGCGATCCGCAGCTGGCAGGCCTGGTGCTGATTTCTGGCAAAGCGGACAACTTTATCGCGGGCGCAGACATCAGCATGATTGATCGCTGTCAGAGCGCACAGGAAGCCGAAGCGCTGGCAAAACAGGGGCAGGAAGTGATGGCTGCGCTTGATGCGCTGCCATTCCCGGTAGTGGCCGCAATCCATGGTGCCTGCCTGGGCGGCGGGCTGGAACTGGCGCTGGCCTGCGATGCGCGCATCTGCTCGCTGGATGATAAAACCCGTCTTGGATTACCGGAAGTGCAACTTGGCTTACTGCCCGGCTCCGGTGGCACCCAGCGACTGCCTCGGTTAATTGGCGTACAGCAGGCGCTGCCGCTGATTCTGACCGGCAAAACGCTGCGGGCGAAACAGGCACGTAAGCTGGGAGTGGTTGATGACGCGGTGCCTCAGGCGATTCTGCTGGAGACGGCTATCGCACGGGTGAAAAAGGGCAAGGTCAGCGGACGCACACTGCCGCTGCGCGACCGGCTGCTGCACGGTCCGGTTGGCCGTCAGGCGCTGTTTGCACTCGCAACCCGCCAGACAGCAGCTAAAACCCAGGGTAACTATCCGGCGGCAAACCGAATTATTGAAGTAGTACGCATCGGGCTGGAGCAGGGCAGCCGTGCCGGACATGACGCTGAAGCGCGCGCTTTTGGTGAACTGGCAATGACGCCGGAATCTGCGGCGCTGCGCGGAATCTTTTTCGCGACCACGGCCATGAAGAAGGAGCGGGGCGGTGAGGCGGAACCTGCTGCGGTGAAGCGTGTCGCGATTCTCGGCGGCGGTCTGATGGGCGGTGGCATCGCCAGCGTCACCGCAATCAATGCCGGGTTGCCGGTGCGCATCAAAGATATCAGCCTGGAAGGGGTTAACCATGCGCTGAAAACCAGCTGGGAACTGCTGAGCAAAAAGGTCAAACGACGCCAGCTCACTTCGGCACAGCGTCAGCAGCAGATGGCCCGGATCACGGGCGGCATCGATTATCAGGGTTTGTCACAGCGCGATGTGGTGATCGAAGCCGTGTTCGAAGATTTAGCACTCAAGCAGCAGATGGTCAGCGAAGTGGAAGCCCACTGTCAGCCGCATACGCTGTTTGCTTCTAACACTTCTTCGCTGCCGATTGAAGAGATTGCCGCCAAAGCACAGCATCCGCAGAACGTCATCGGGCTGCACTACTTCAGCCCGGTAGATAAAATGCCGCTGGTGGAAGTGATTCCCCATCTGAACACCTCAACCGCAACGGTGGTGACGATTGTGGCGCTGGCGCGCAGCCAGGGTAAAACGCCGATAGTGGTGGCGGACAAGCCTGGCTTCTATGTTAACCGCATCCTGACGCCCTATATAAATGAAGCGATGCGTTGCCTGCTGGAGGGCGAGCCTATTGATCATATTGATCGGGCGCTGGTGAAGGCTGGTTTTCCGGTCGGTCCGATTCAGCTGCTGGATGAGGTAGGCATCGACGTCGGCAGCAAAATCAGTCCCATCCTGCATCAGGCTTATGGTGAACGCTTTGCCGCGCCCGCTGCTTTTGATGCAGTGCTGAAAGATGGCCGCAAGGGACGTAAAAACAGCAAAGGCTTTTATCGCTATGACCAGCCGCGCTGGCAGCGTAAAAAGCCGGACACCTCATTGTATACGTTGCTGAAGGTCACGCCGCAGGCCAGACAGAGTGAAGCGCAGATTGCGGAACGCTGCATGATGATGATGCTGAATGAGGCGGCCCGCTGCCTCGATGAGCAGGTCATTCGCTGTGCCCGCGATGGCGATATCGGTGCGGTGTTTGGTATCGGCTTTCCGCCTTTCCTGGGGGGGCCGTTCCACTATATGGACAAACTGGGTGCGGCGGAGGTGGTCAACCGATTAACCCGCCTCACGCAGCAGCATGGCGAGCGATTTACTCCCTGCGAAGCGCTGATTGAAGCGACCAGGAAGTAGACGAAATTTTACACTTCTGCTGTAAATGGAATAACCAATCCGATTCAGCGGGTTAGAAAAGCGCCGCCAGAGTGTGCGGCGCAGCATGATTCTGAGAAGCGCTTATTTAATAAACAACCGGTTGACTATACTGAAGCCATTAGGGTAAAACACAGCGTTCATTCGCAGAGTGAAGAGTCAGGCGCCAGGCGTCGGGCGATGTCGACAAACAACAGCGGTGCTTTATGCAAGTTTTTATCATGCGTCACGGCGATGCGGCTCTGGAAGCAGCCAGTGATTCAGTCAGGCCTTTAACCTTATGTGGCTGCAATGAATCACGCCAGATGGCCAGCTGGCTCAACAGCCAGACGCCGGACATAGAGCGTGTCCTGGTGAGTCCCTATTTACGCGCGCAGCAAACCCTCGCGACCGTGCGTGAAGCTTTTCCACTGCCGGAAAACCAGGATGTTCTGCCGGAGTTAACACCGGGCGGCGATCCGGAAATGGTCGGGTGCTATCTGCAGACCCTGGCAAATGAAGGCGTGAAATCGGCGCTGGTGATCTCTCACTTACCGCTGGTGGGGTATTTAGTCTCTGAACTGTGCCCGCAGGAAGCCCCCCCTATGTTTGCCACTTCCGCTATTGCCTGCGTGGAATTTGATCCCGCGCAGCATGCCGGTAAACTCCTGTGGCAGGTCAGCCCCAAAAAGCTGGCGAAAGCGATCTGACGTCTGTGGGCCGATCCTCCGGCCCCTTTCAGGGCAACTCAGGCGGTTGCCACTCCTCAATCTCAATCAAAACCAGCAGCGCGGCATCACCGCCAAACAGCTTCGGTGCCTGGTGAAAAGCCATCACCCACGGGTGCTGGGCCAGCCACAGCGGCGTCTGCTGCTTCAGAATATGCTTTCCATGACCGGTCATGACGCTGGCGCAGAACAGATGTTCACGGCGACAGGCAGCGATCAAGGCGCCCAGTTCCTGCTTGGCCTGCTGCTGCGTTAAGCCATGCAGATCGAGGAAAATTTCCGGCGTATAGTCGCCACGACGCAGTTTTTTCAGCTCAAAGTGGCTGACATCGGCGCGCACATAACGGGTGGCCCCTTCGGTGGAGAGCAGCGGCTGAAACTCATCCGAAAAGTAATGGCTGTTGTCTGCCTGCTCTGAAAGCAGACGTTTTACCGGCAGTTCGCGGGTTTTAACCGGTAATTTATGCACGAAAGTATCTTGTTTCAACTGACGCGTGCCAGTCATTAACTGTCGGAACAGTGCCTGGTCATCCGGGCTTAAGGGTGTTTTTTTACTCATGACGGGTCAGTTATCTAAGAAAAGTCTGCTACACAGCATAGGCGATACCTTACCGATTAATGTCATTAAATGTCAGCTTTTTCACCTTACTGCGCTGAATTCTCCCCGGCTTCATGGCACACTACTGGCCGATTTAGCAAAAGGCCTGCGGAGGGCTACGTGGACAAAATTTTCGTCGATGAGGCAGTGAAAGAACTGCACACCATTCAGGACATGCTGCGCTGGGCGGTAAGCCGCTTTTCCGCTGCCGGAATCTGGTACGGACATGGCACAGACAATCCCTGGGACGAAGCCGTTCAACTGGTCCTGCCGTCACTCTGGCTGCCGCTGGATATTCCGGAAGATATGCGCAGTGCGCGTCTCACCGCCAGCGAACGTCTGCTGATCGTTGAGCGTGTCATCCGTCGTGTTAACGAGCGTATTCCGGTTGCTTATCTGACCAATAAAGCCTGGTTCTGCGGCCACGAATTTTTTGTCGATGAGCGCGTGCTGGTGCCGCGTTCACCGATTGGCGAGCTGATCGAGAACCGCTTTGCTGGTCTGGTCAGCACACCACCGCATCATATTCTGGATATGTGTACCGGCAGCGGCTGTATCGCAATTGCCTGCGCCTATGCCTTCCCGGAAGCCGAAGTGGACGCCGTGGATATCTCCACCGGTGCGCTGGCGGTAGCCGAACAGAACATTGAAGAGCATGGACTCATCCACCAGGTGACGCCGATTCGTGCTGACCTGTTCCGCGAACTGCCACAGCTGAAATATGATTTGATCGTCACCAATCCGCCGTACGTTGATGCGGAAGATATGGACGATCTGCCGAACGAATATCGCCACGAACCGGAGCTTGGCCTGGCGGCTGGCAGCGACGGCCTGAAGCTGGTGCGCCGCATTCTGGCCTGCGCGCCCGACTATCTTAGCGAGCAGGGCGTACTGGTCTGCGAAGTGGGCAACAGCATGGTGCACATGATCGAGCAGTATCCCGATGTGCCCTTTACCTGGCTGGAATTCGACAACGGCGGCGACGGCGTCTTTACGCTGACGCGCCAGCAGATTGTCGACGCACAACACCATTTCTCTTTTTACAAAGACTAAAAGTGGGGCGAAGCCTCGCCCGCCGAACTCTGACAAGGAAACAGCATGGCCGGAAACAGCATCGGGCAATTTTTTCGAGTAACGACTTTTGGCGAGTCCCACGGTCTGGCACTGGGCTGTATCGTTGACGGTGTGCCGCCTGGCATCCCGCTGACCGAAGCAGATATTCAGCATGACCTCGATCGCCGCCGTCCTGGCACGTCGCGCTATACTACGCAGCGCCGCGAGCCGGATCAGGTGAAAATTTTGTCCGGTGTCTTTGAGGGTGTGACCACCGGCACCTCGATCGGCCTGCTGATTGAGAACACCGATCAGCGCTCGCAGGATTACGGTGCCATCAAAGATCTTTTCCGTCCGGGCCATGCTGATTACACCTACGAGCAGAAATATGGTCAGCGCGACTATCGTGGCGGCGGCCGCTCATCGGCGCGTGAAACCGCGATGCGCGTGGCGGCTGGTGCCATCGCCAAGAAATATCTGCAGATGAAACACGGTGTCGTGGTACGTGGCTATCTGTCGCAGATTGGTGATGTCGCTTGTGAGCTGAAAGACTGGAGCATCGTGGAAGAGAACCCGTTCTTCTGCCCGGATGCCGACAAGCTCGAGGCGCTGGATGAACTGATGCGCGGCCTGAAAAAAGAGGGCGACTCCATCGGTGCCAAAGTCACGGTTATGGCAGACAACGTGCCGCCAGGCCTGGGCGAGCCGGTTTTTGACCGACTGGACGCCGATCTGGCGCACGCGCTGATGAGCATCAATGCGGTGAAAGGCGTCGAAATTGGCGACGGCTTTGCGGTGGTTAACCAGCGCGGCAGTCAGCATCGTGACGAGATCCGCCACGATGGTTTCCAGAGCAACCACGCCGGCGGCATTCTGGGCGGCATCAGCAGCGGGCAGACCATCAGTGCCAATCTGGCGATGAAACCAACCTCCAGCATCACCGTGCCAGGTAAAACCATTACCCGCGACGGCGAAGAGGTGGAGATGATCACCAAAGGTCGCCACGATCCCTGCGTCGGGATCCGCGCTGTGCCGATCGCCGAAGCGATGATGGCGATCGTCCTGATGGATCATCTGCTGCGCCAGCGGGCGCAGAACGGTGACGTCAACAGCTCTGTACCGCGCTGGTGATGGCATGAAGGCTATTTTGCTTACGCTGAGTGCGCTGCTGATCAGCGCCTCCAGCCTGGCCGCAACGCCGTGGCAACAGATTCAGCAGCCGATCAGCGGCGCACCGCAGTCAATTGGTGGCTTTGCCAACGGCTGTATTGTCGGCGCGCAGGCACTGCCGCTGAATTCACCGCACTATCAGGTGATGCGTCAGGATCAGCGGCGCTTCTTTGGCCATCCCGATCTGATTCAGTTTATTCAGCGGCTCAGCACCCAGGTGCATAACCTGCAACTGGGTAACGTGCTGATTGGCGACATGGGCATGGCGGCCGGCGGACGCTTCAGCAGCGGTCACGCCAGTCACCAGACCGGGCTGGATGTCGATATCTGGCTGCAACTGCCAAAAACACGCTGGAGCGCGCAGCAGTTGCTGAAGCCGCAGCCGCTGGATCTGGTCGGGCCGGGCGATAAGAATGTGATTGCGCGTCACTGGCAGCCGGAAATCGACAGCCTGATTAAACTGGCCGCAAAAGACGACGATGTTACGCGTATCTTCGTCAATCCGGCGATTAAAAAGCAGCTTTGTGCGGACGCGGGTAATGATCGCGACTGGCTGCGGAAAGTGCGCCCGTGGTTCGCGCATCGTGCCCATATGCATGTGCGACTGCGCTGCCCGGCGGGCAGTATCGGCTGTGAAGATCAGCCTGCACCGCCGGCTGGCGATGGTTGTGGCGCCGAGTTGCAGAGCTGGTTCCTGCCGAAACAGCCTGGGTCAGGCGCACCGGTGAAACGTGAGCCGCCGCCGTTACCGCCTGCCTGTCAGGCTCTGCTGGATAAACATCTACTGTAAGGGATTCCATGGAGTGGTTTGTTGTCAGCCCGCTGCTGGTCGGGCTGCTGTTTTTAATCGCCATGCTGGCTGGTTTTATTGACTCCATCGCCGGTGGTGGGGGGCTACTGACGGTACCTTCACTGCTGGCAGCGGGCCTCTCTCCGGCGCAGGCGCTGGCGACCAATAAACTGCAATCGGTTGGCGGCTCGTTTTCCGCTAGCCTCTACTTTGTCCGGCGCGGTGCGGTCAATCTGAATGAGCAGTGGCTGAACATCGCCATGACGCTGCTGGGGTCCATTCTGGGCGCGATACTGATTCAGCGCCTGCAGGCTGACTTCCTGCGCCAGATGCTGCCGCTGTTTTTGATCGCGATTGGCCTGTGGTTCCTGCTGATGCCAAAACTGGGCGAAGTCGATCAGGCGCGCCGCCTGCACGGCCTGCCTTATGCGCTGGTGGGCGGCGGGGCAGTGGGATTTTATGACGGATTTTTCGGGCCGGGCGCAGGCTCGTTTTATGCGCTGGCTTTCGTTACCCTCTGCGGCTACAACCTGGCCAAAGCGACCGCGCATGCCAAGGTGCTCAACTTCACCTCAAACATGGGCAGCCTGCTGTTCTTTATGTTCGGCGGCAAAGTGGTGTGGGGAACCGGTCTGATCATGATGCTCGGTGCCTTCTGTGGTGCGCGTCTGGGCGCACGGCTGGTGCTGAGCCGCGGACAGAAACTGATCCGCCCGATGGTGGTGATTGTTTCTGCCGTCATGAGCATTAAATTATTGTGGGATAGCCACGGCAGCGAAGTTCTGGCCTGGCTTGCCACGCTGCATTCGTAACCTGAAACGCGATACCGTCATGAACCCGACCCATCATTATGAACAGCTGATCACGCTGTTTGATCGCTGCTTCAGCGATGAATTTCAGACCCGCCTGATTAAAGGCGACGATGAACCGATCTATCTTCCTGCTGATGCCGGGTCGCCGTGGAACCGCGTGGTCTTTGCCCACGGTTTTTACGCCAGCGCTCTGCATGAGATCTCACACTGGTGCATCGCCGGTGAAGCCCGCCGCAAACTGGTCGATTTTGGCTACTGGTACTGCCCGGATGGCCGCGATGCGCTGACCCAGAGTCAGTTTGAAGCGGTTGAAGTGAAGCCGCAGGCACTGGAGTGGATGTTTTGTATGGCGGCAGGCTTTCCCTTCAACGTGAGTTGTGACAATCTCGACGGAGATTGTGAGCCGGATCGCATTGCCTTCCAGCGTAAAGTGCATGCTCAGGTCATGAGCTATCTGACGTCGGGCATTCCCGACCGTCCCGCGCGTTTTATTACCGCTCTGGCGGAATTTTATGGCAGGCCTTCATTAACAGCGTCGCAGTTTCCCTGGCCGGACGATCTGTGATGCAGGAAGGCATTATTAATAGAGGAATTGAGATGATCGCAGAATTTGAAGCGCGTATTCTGGCCCTGATTGACGACATGGTCGAGCATGCCAGTGACGATGAGCTGTTCGCCAGCGGTTATCTGCGCGGACATCTGACCCTGGCCGTCGCTGAAGTCGAGCAACTGGGCGAACATACGCCAGAAGCGCTGCAGATTCAGGTCTCCCGCAGCCTGCAAAATGCTATCGCTGCCGGAGAACTCTCACCGCGCGACCAGGCATTAGTGGTCGGAATGTGGGACAACCTGTTTGTTCAGGCACGCCAGCTCTCCGCATAACGTTGCAGGGCGGCGTGCCGCCCTCAGCATCGGCTAAACTGCTTTTCCCTTCAGTAATTTCCTCACCCAGTAACGATTCGGATTAAGCGCTGCCAGCGTACTCGCGTCCAGCGGCTGCGGCTCGCCCGTCAGCTGGGCTGCCAGCACTTCGGCTGCCAGCGGCGCACTGCACAGGCCGCGCGATCCCAGCGCACCAAACAGATACAGGCCCGCCAGATCGGGCGCATCAGCGATATCGTGACTTGCGGCCAGCTGAGCCGGTAAATCAGCGTACTGCAGAAGCGTAGCGTCATAATCCGGCACGCCGCCCACCATCGGCAGATGATCCCGCGTGGCGCAGCGCACACCCATTCTTGCTTCACCGTCACTGACATCAACCGTCGCTGCCCAGCCGCTGTCAGGCAGACACTGCAGCAGGCGACTGCGGTTCTCCTGCTGGTCCTCTTCCCGGTAATCTGTTGCGGTATCGCCACGGTGATAGCTGGCGCCGATACAGTGGGTGCCGAACTGCGGGCTGACGGGCGTCAGATAGCCGTCGTAACAGAGCACGGTCTGCAGCGCGTCGAGGCCCGGGGTTGACGGAACATGGCTCACCTGACCGGCCACCGGATAGGTCGGCAGCGGGGCGCTCTGCGCAACGTCGGCAATCGCATGTCCGTTAGCCAGCACCACCGTCGGATGACGGACCGCCGGACGATCGCTGAACGTCAGCGTCCAGTGATCATTATCCCGTGAAAGGCTGCTCACCCGGTGCAGCCAGTGAATGCGTAAACCCTGGGTTTCGCCATAAGCCAGCATCGCGGTGGTCAGCTCGGCCGGTGAGAGCCAGCCACCTTCAGGGTAGAAAATGCCGCTACAGCCATGGTCAACATTCGCCAGTTTCTCTGCCTCTGCGACATCCACGCCACGAGCGATGGATTCAGGCAGGCCCATCGCCAGCATCTGATCAATCTTCTTACGGCTTTTCTCATCCCAGCCCAGTTGAAGCACGCCGCTCCAGTGATGCTCATAGGTGACGGTTAACTGATCGTAGAGCCGACGGGCGAAGCTGAAGGCCGCCGGGAAAAAGGTGGCGAGCGCCGGGTCGTGCTGATTGAGCAGCGGATAGAGCGCGCCCTGACGATTACCGGACGCGCCCAGCGCGGGGGCTTCGTCGGCACAGTAAAGCGTGACCCGCCAGCCGCGACGCAGCAGCGCCAGCGCTAAAGTGGCACTGGCGACGCCGCCGCCAATCAGGGCAATATCACGCTGCTCCGCAGATTGACGATGATACCAGGGCTGCGGGCTGGGTAACGGAGGTGCATCCTGCAATGGTCCGCACAGCATTTCGCGCTTCGGTCCAAATCCCTTGCGGCGGATAACGTTAAAGCCTGCCTCCTGCAGGCCGCGCCGGACAATACCTGCGGCGGTAAAGGTCGCGAAGGTCCCTTGTGGACGCGCCAGTGTTGCCATCATGCTGAACAGCGCCGGCGTCCACATATCCGGGTTCTTCGACGGCGCGAAACCATCCAGGAACCAGGCATCCACCTGACGATGCAGGCTCTCATCCAGCTCTCCCATCAGCTGGTTGATATCGCCCAGCCACAGGTCGAGCGTGATGCGTCCGCCGTCAAACAGCAGGCGCTGACAGCCGGGCAGGGCAGCGGGCCACTGTGCCTGTAGTGACTCCGCCCATGGCGCCAGTTCCGGCCAGTGCTGCTGGGCCGCAGCCAGATCGTCACGGGTTAACGGAAACTTCTCAAAGCTGATGAAGTGCAGACGTTTTAAAGTGCCATCGGGCTGTTCGCGCTGAAACGCATCGAACGCCTGCCACAGCGTCAGAAAGTTGAGGCCGGTACCAAAACCGCTTTCCGCCACGATCAGCAGATCGCGCGGATGCTCTGCAAAACGCTCGGGAAAACCGTTGCCGCCAAGGAAGACATAGCGTGTCTCTTCCAGACCATTGTCATTAGAGAAATAGACGTCACCAAACGCTCGGGAAACAGGTGTACCCTGTTCATTCCAGTTTAGCTGTGCATGTTCAACCGGGGTTAATTTCACGGTAAAGGCTCGTTTTTCAGGCAGTGGCGCGATTCTAACGACCCACGTGACATGACGCAAATTTACAAAAGGAAATAGCTGATCGGACTTGTTCGGCGTACAAGTGTACGCTAGAGTGCATGCCAATTAAGAAGAAGTGGATGAGGAAGATTGAATGAAACGTGCTGTGATTACTGGCTTAGGGATCGTTTCCAGTATTGGTAATAACCAGCAAGAGGTGCTGTCATCTCTGCGTGAAGGACGCTCTGGCATCACCTTTTCTGAAGAGATGAAAGATTCCGGCATGCGTAGTCACGTCTGGGGTAACGTTAAATTAGATACCACCGGCCTCATCGATCGCAAAGTTGTGCGTTTTATGAGTGATGCGTCCATCTATGCTTATCTTTCCATGGAAGAAGCGATTAAAGATTCCGGCCTCACCACTGAAATGTATCAGAGCAACCCACGCGTGGGTCTGATTGCGGGTTCAGGCGGCGGTTCTCCACGCTTCCAGGTGTTTGGTGCGGATGCGATGCGCAGCCCACGCGGCCTGAAAGCGGTTGGCCCCTATGTGGTCACCAAAGCGATGGCTTCTGGCGTTTCTGCCTGCCTCGCCACGCCATTCAAAATTCATGGCGTAAACTACTCGATTAGCTCCGCCTGTGCCACCTCTGCGCACTGTATCGGTAATGCCGTTGAGCAGATTCAGCTCGGAAAACAGGATATCGTTTTTGCGGGCGGCGGCGAAGAGCTGTGCTGGGAAATGGCCTGTGAGTTCGACGCCATGGGCGCGCTCTCTACCCGTTACAACGACACGCCAGAGAAAGCGTCACGTACTTATGACAATGAGCGCGACGGCTTTGTTATCGCCGGTGGCGGCGGCATGGTGGTGGTTGAAGAGCTGGAGCATGCGCTGGCACGTGGTGCGCACATTTATGCTGAAATCGTCGGTTACGGTGCGACGTCAGACGGTGCAGACATGGTTGCCCCATCAGGTGAAGGCGCAGTGCGCTGCATGAAGATGGCGATGAACGGTGTCGATACGTCAATCGACTATCTGAACAGCCACGGAACCTCTACTCCGGTAGGTGATGTGAAAGAGCTGGGTGCGATTCGTGAAGTGTTTGGCGATAACACGCCATACATCTCTGCCACCAAAGCGATGACCGGACACTCACTGGGTGCCGCTGGCGTGCAGGAAGCGATCTACTCGCTGCTGATGCTGGAGCATGGTTTTATTGCGCCAAGCATCAACATTACCTCGCTGGACGCTGCCGCAACCGGTATGAACATCGTCACTGCGCCGATGGAAAAAGAGCTGACCACCGTGATGTCTAACAGCTTTGGTTTCGGCGGCACCAACGCCACCCTGACCATGCGTAAATATCAGGCGTAATCAGTACGTCAGTACGCTGAAGGGCCGGCTTGCCGGCCCTTTTTGTTTTTCAGCCCCTCTGCGTGACCTCGTTTACCCCTCGGTACTAAGCCTCCCGCTGCAGCAGTCGCAGCAACTTATCGCATCCTGCCACAATCTCGTCAGGCGTCAGCGCGGCGAAGCCCAGTATCCAGCCTTGCTGCGACTCAGATCCGGCATAGAGCGGACTGAGACGCGGCAGCAGCAAACCCTCTTGTGCCGCCAGCGCGGTTAAGCGCGCTTCATCTTTGTTGATTTTCACTGTGACCTGTAATCCGCCACCGCTGGCTATCGGCGTGAGCCATGGCGAGAGCCGCTGCTCAATCTGCTCAAGTAACCGATCGCGACGGCTGCGATAGAGCTGACGCATCAACCGCAGATGGCTGGCGAAATGTCCCTGCTGCAGGAAGGCGGCGGTGACAGCTTGTGGCAGCAGGGCGCTGTGCCCATCGAGCACGCTGCGTGCCTGACCGATGGGCGTAATCAGCGCGGGCGGCACCACCATCCACGCCAGGCGCAGAGAGGGAAACAGCGACTTCGAGAAGGTGCCCAGCGTGATCACCCGCTGATGGCGATCCAGTCCCTGCAGCGCAGGAACAGGCCGTTCGTCGTAATGAAACTCACTGTCGTAGTCATCTTCGATTAACCAGCACTGGTTGCGCTGCGCCCCGTCGAGCCATGCCAGCCGCCTGGGCAGGCTGAGCGTGACGCCGGTAGGGTAATGATGCGAGGGCGTCAGATACATCAGCTTCGGACTGCCGCTGGCAGGGATAGCACCTTCGGCATCGACCGCAATCCCGCGCACCTGTGCACCTGCCGCCATAAAGGCATTTCGTGCTCCGGGATAGCCAGGCTCCTCCATCCATACCTCATCACCTGGATCGACGAACATCATCGCCAGCAACTGCAGCGCCTGCTGTGAACTGGTCAGAATGATGACCTGCTCCGGCTGGCACGTTACGCCTCGTGAGAGCGCCAGATAATCAGCGAGTGCGCTGCGCAACGGCAGATAGCCGCAGGGATCGCCGTATCCCATTGCCGCGCTGCCCAGTGAACGCTGCACGCTGTTGCTCAGGCGCCGCCAGGTATCGTGAGGAAAAGCACGTAACTCCGGTGAACCGGCGGCGAATGCGTGCGGAAAAGGGGGATCCTGACAGCCGCCGGTTGCCAGCACCTGCTGGCCCCGCGCCGAAAAGCGGGCGGGCTGAGGCCGGGCCGGTAAGGTTGAAGGACTGGCAGGGATAACGATAGCGACAAAAGTTCCTCGGCCGGTTTCGCGTCGCAGGTAGCCCTCACTTTCCAGCTGTCCGTAGGCGGCTTCAACCGTCACACGAGACACCTGCAGATCCTGCGCCAGCTGCCGGCTGGAAGGTAACTGCTGACCGGCGTGCAAATGGTGACGGTTGATCGCCAGCCGCAGGGTAGAGCAGAGCCGCTCACGCACGCCGCCACTGGCCTGGTGCTGGAAAAGTTGTAACAGTGGTGAAGGCATATGGGTCTTAACCCTGCTGAATAATGGGTATCAGTAAGCAGTCCACTTTGCCGTAAACTGCGACTTCACCACAACAGGAGAATCGCTATGTCATCGGTTTTACAAATTCCGGCCGCCACGCCGCAGCAAAGCCTCGACTATCTGCAGGCAAAACTCGCTTATTACACCGACGCCTGGGATCTGGCGGAAGATCTGGCCCGTCAGGCACCAGAAATTGTGGTGATCGATGCCCGTGCGCCGGAGGCTTATCGTGCCGGTCATATCTGCGGCGCGATAAACTTTCCGCATCGCGGGATGGACGCCACTACGACGGCGCGGCTTGACCGCAGCAAAGTGTTTGTCACCTATTGTGACGGCATTGGCTGTAATGGCTCGACGAAAGCGGCCTGGAAACTGGCATCGCTGGGATTTCAGGTGAAGGAGTTAATTGGCGGGCTGGATTTCTGGAAACGTGACGGTCATCCGCTGACCTGGGGTGATGCAGCGGGCGAATGGCCTGCTGCCGCGCCCATAGCATCCTGCGGCTGCTGACTCAGAGTACCAGCCAGAGTAAAAGGGTGATGACCACCAGTGCAACAAAGAATCCCAGCAGGGGACGCTGCGCCAGCGGCTGTATCGCGGGCGGCAGCGATGCAACAAACGGTGACCAGATCGGCTGAGGTTTAATCTCGCTGGGTGCCAGCGGCTGCTCGAGAAGTTTTTCTGCCCGGTCAGCGCGACGGCTGAACAGGAAGTTCAGCAGATCCTGCGTCTGTGCCGTGGTCAGAACCATTTGCGGCGTCGCCTGAAAACGCTGCTGGCTGTAATCCTCCAGCTGCTGCCTTTCCTGCTGATCGAGCGGCTGCTTCAGGGACGCTTCCAGCAGTTGCAGCGTCGGCGCGCTGTGCTGACTCAGCGTCTGGCGCACCTGCAGATATTGTGTCAGCAGCGGGAAGTGGCGTGAGGGGATCGGGTCGCCGCTGGTCAGATTCACCAGTTTCAGCGCCGCCGACCACAGCTTACCGGTGGATTCGCCGGTGGCGGCGGCCAGACGCACCACCTGCTGATTCAGGGTATGGTGCTCGGCAGGCAGCAGCGTGCGATCGCTGACGCGGATCTGCTGCGGCTGGGGAATCGTCATCTGGCCGTTCTGCAGCATCGTCAGCACCTGGCGCAGCTGATCCTGGCTCAGCGCGCTCAGAACGGTCTGACCAAACTGCTGACGGATAAAATCGCTGACGGCCTGGCGGTTATTACCTTTCGGCAGCAGCTCGGTGAGCTGAGTCATCAGCTGGCGGGTGCCATGCCCGTTCTGCGCCTGCGTCAGGCGACTATTCAGATACTGTTCTGCCGCCGGAAAATGACGCGACTGTAACTCGGCTTCACTCTTTACACCCACTTCATGACGGACGCCCGCCCAGAGTTCAGGCGCTTTAAGATTGCTGAGCGATAAGATACGCACGATCAGACGCTCTAACGTCGTGCGCTGGGCAGGGGAGAGAGGTTGTTCGCCCGCCACAGAACCGTGACGGGTCACGCCGGTTTGCGGATTGACAGATGAACGATCGACCGGCGCACCGGGGCCGCTGAGAGGTTGCATGGCGGATTCCTTGGGAAAACAGAACAGCGTGGGGTGCGCCGGAAAACGAATAGGCCATGATAGCAAAAGCCCCCGGGAAATCCCACGGGGGACTCACGTTTCGGCGCGAGATTTACGCTTCAGTTGTGAACCTCAGCCGCCTTTATTTACCACTACCTTCAGCTGCATCTTTACTCACCGCAGCCATCCTCCGTCATCCGCAGAGGGTGCGATTCAGGATGGTGACTGAGTTACCGGTTTATGCCGGGTTAAAGGTGTACGCAGCCGCTGCGCCAGTATCACACCGCCCAGCGTCAGACCCCCGCCAATCCAGTGGTAACTGTGCAGTTGCTCATGCAGAAACAGTACGGCGATAAGTGCGGTGAATAGCGGCGTCAGATTCATAAAGATGCTGGTGGTGCTGGCCCCAAGGCGCTGCACGCCGTGGATCCATAAAAAGGGCGCGATGATGGAGGCGAACAGTCCGGCAAATGCCACCAGTGGCAGGTTATGCCAGTTTAGCGACACGTCTGGTGCCAGTAAAAAGCCGGGCAGTAACAGCAATACGCCAAATAAGATCTGCACATAGAGACTCTGCCAGATCGGCAGTGGCAGCGCCCAGCGTTTCGTCAGGACGCCATACAGCGCATAGGAGGTGGAAGCGGCCAGCATCATCAGTTCACCGTTGCCCATGCCGTGATTCAGCAGTTGCATCACGTCACCCTCACTGACCAGCCACACCAGCCCGCAAAAAGAGATGACACTGCCGAGCAGGATACCGAGCGTTGGCGCAATTCGCAGGATAACCACGCTCAGCAGCACGGTGAGCAGCGGGATCAGCGCGCCGATAATGCCCATAAAAAGCGCGCTGACGCTGTGTGCAGCGTAATAGGCGAGGCTTTGATAGAGCACCATGCCGAGCAGCCCAAGGATCGCCAGCCGCCAGAGGTGCGGTCTGATGATCTTACGCGTGCGCCACACCCCAGGCAGCACAAAGGGGGTCAGCACCAGCAGCGCCAGCAGCCAGCGATAGAAGGAGATCGCTGCCGGATCGATCGCACTGGCCGACAGTTTGCTGACAATTGAGTTGATCGACCAGATCATCACCGCAAAGAGTGGGTACAGGAAAAACATGCTGACTCTCCATACATCATCACACACCATTAATGAGGCGCAGTGTACGCTTGTCCGGATTTATCCAGATAGTTAATATCGGACAAAATGAGCAAATGAGCGGACAGAATGAGCCTGAAAGTGACCTACCAGCCGCCGGTGAATGCACCGCAGCTACGCTACTTTATGCGCTATGAACAGGCCAATGCCCGCACCGAATATCTGCCACATTCACATGCCTGGGGCCAGCTGATCATGGTGAAAAGCCACGTCCTGGAGATGCAGGTCGAGGGCGAGCGCTTGCTGACGCCGGCCGACATTCCGGTCTGGATCCCGCCAGGTCAGCTGCACAGTAGCTATAACCATCGTCAGGCGCAGTTCCGCACTTTTAATCTGGCGGCCTCGCTCTGCGCCGATTTACCCCGGCGCGCCTGTCTGATGCTGGTGGATCCCATTGCACACGCCATCATGGACGATTTCGCTGAGCAGCAAATCGAGCAACCCGCAACGGATGCGCAGTGGCGGCTGTGCGAGGTGCTGCGCGATCGTCTGAAGCTGGCGCAGGTGCAGGAGAGTTATCTGCCGACTTCAGATGATAAATTTCTGGCACCGGTGTTACATGCACTGGAAGCGCATCCTGGCGATAACACCACGCTGGCGGGCTGGGCGGCGCGGGTCTTTACCACCGAACGGACGCTGGCTCGGCGCTGCCAGCAGCATCTGCATATGACATTTGGTGAGTGGCGGCAGCGCCTGCGTTTTCTGCGCGCTATCGTGCTGCTGGAGCAGGGAGAAAGCGTGCAGAGTATCGCCCATGAGCTGGGATACAGTTCCGCCTCGGCGCTGATTGTGATGTTCCAGCAACAGGCAGGCACCACGCCCGATCGCTACCGTGCGCGGTTAGGCTAACGCGTCGCTTTGTGCCAGAATAATTGCCTCACATGTAACAGACAGGAAAGCCGTGGTGAAAATTCTGGTCGATGAAAATATGCCTTATGCCCGTGAGTTATTCAGCCGCACCGGCGATGTGGTCGCGGTGCCTGGGCGTCCGCTGCCGGTGGCTGAACTGGCCGATGCCGATGGCCTGATGGTGCGCTCAGTCACCCAGGTGAATGAATCGCTGCTAGCTGGAAAGCCGGTGAAGTTTGTCGGCACCGCGACGGCGGGCACCGATCATATCGACGAGAACTGGCTGCAGCAGGCGGGCATTGCGTTCTCTGCCGCTCCCGGCTGTAACGCCATCGCGGTGGTGGAATATGTTTTCTCTGCGCTGCTGCTGCTGGCGGAGCGCGATGGTTTTGAGCTGCGTGACCGCACAGTCGGCATTGTCGGCGTCGGTAACGTTGGCGGGCGACTGCAGAAGCGGCTGGAAGCCTGGGGCATTAAAACCCTGCTGTGCGATCCGCCACGCGCCGATCGCGGTGACGAAGGCGATTTCCTGTCGCTGGAGGCTGTGACAGAGCAGGCGGATATTCTGACCTTCCACACGCCGTTGTTTAAAGACGGCCCCTACAAAAGCTGGCATCTGGCAGATGCAGCGCTGCTGATGGCGCTGAAGCCCAACACCATCCTGATCAACGCCTGTCGCGGCCCGGTCGTGGACAACGGCGCGCTGCTGGAGGTGCTGAAAATGCGCCATGACCTCAGCGTGGTGCTGGACGTCTGGGAGCCGGAGCCGGATCTCTCGCTGCCGCTGCTGGATAAGGTCGACATCGCCACGCCGCACATTGCGGGCTACACGCTGGAAGGCAAAGCACGTGGCACCACGCAGGTTTTTGAAGCCTGGTGTGACTTTATCGGTCAGCCGCAGCAGGTGCCGCTCAGCACTTTACTGCCGGAGCCGGAATTCAGTGAAGTTACCCTGAATGGCCCGCTGGATCAGCCAACACTGAAACGCCTGGCGCATCTGGTGTATGATGTGCGCCGCGATGATGCCCCGCTACGTAAAGTGGCGGTGAAACCCGGCGAGTTTGATCGCCTGCGCAAGCAGTATCTGGAGCGCCGCGAATGGTCTTCGCTGCAGGTCAACTGTGATGACGCCTCAACGGCTGAGATGCTGAACCAGCTGGGCTTTAACGCAATCTACTCTCCGAAATAACGGGCGCTGCAGGCATGGCACCGTTTTCTGCACTGAATCAGTCGGTGACCAGAAAACGCGCATAATCCATGCCTGCCAGTGTGGCGGCAGGTTTCGGGGGGATAAATCTGAATCCCTGGGCGGTGAATATCACCGCCTTCTGTTTTTATGTCATTGTCTGGAGTAAACCAACATGTCTGACGGCTGGAATATTGCGCTACTGGGCGCAACAGGCGCAGTAGGGAACGCTGTACTGGAACTGCTGGCGGAACGCCAGTTCCCGGTTGGTGAATTATATTTGCTGGCCAGCGAAAACAGCGCGGGCGAAATCAAGCGTTACGAGGGCCGCTCGGTGCGGGTCGACAACGCAGAGACGTTCGACTGGTCACAGGCGCAGCTGGCCTTTTTCGTGGCAGGCCGTGACGCCTCGGCACGTTTTGCCGATGAAGCGGCCAACGCGGGTTGTCTGGTGATCGACAGCAGTGAGCTGTTTGCGCTGGAACCCGATGTGCCGCTGGTTGTGCCGGATGTGAACCCGCAGGTGCTGGCCGATTATCGTAATCGCAACATCATCAGCGTGGCGGACAACCTGGTGAGCCAGCTGCTGACCGCAATTAAACCGCTGGTAGATGCAGCCGGATTGAGCCGTTTACAGGTGACGAATCTGATCTCGGTTTCCAGCTACGGCAAAGTGGCGGTCGATGCGCTGGCGGGGGAAAGTGCCCGCCTGCTGAATGGTATTCCGGCTGATGAACATCACTTTGGTCGTCAGCTCGCGTTTAACCTGATGCCACAACAGGCCGACGCAGAAGGCAGCGTGGAAAGTGAACGCCGACTGATTGATCAGGTGCGCAAAGTCCTGCAGGACGAAGGCTTACCGATTGCGGTCAGCAGCGTTCAGGCCCCGGTGTTCTACGGTAATGCGCAGATTGTGCATATCGAAAACCTGCGCCCGCTTTCTGCAGAAGAAGCACGTGCCGAGCTGGCGCTGGCGTCAGATATTCGTCTGAGCGAAGAGGATGACGTGCCGACGCCGGTGACGGATGCTTCTGGCAACGGCGAACTGAGCATCGGCGCAGTGCGCAACGACTACGGTATTCCGGAGCTGCTGCAGTTCTGGTCAGTGGCGGACAACATTCGTTTTGGCGGCGCGCTGATGGCGGTGAAAACCGCTGAGAAACTGGTTCAGGAGTATCTGTAAGCATGTCCGACGGTCAGACGCAAAAACTGGCGCTCGGCATTGAGTATGACGGCAGTCGTTACTACGGCTGGCAGCGCCAGAATGAAGTCCGCAGCGTGCAGGAGAAGGTAGAGCGCGCGCTGTCGAAAGTCGCCGATCATCCGGTCAGCATTTTTTGCGCTGGCCGCACCGATGCGGGCGTGCACGGCACGGGGCAGGTGGTCCATTTCGAAACCACATCGCAGCGGCCTGATGGCGCCTGGACGCTGGGCGTCAACGCCAATCTGCCGGCAGATATTGCCGTGCGCTGGGTGAAAGCGGTGCCGGATGAATTCCATGCCCGCTTCAGCGCCACGGCCCGACGCTATCGCTACCTGATCTACAATCAGCGTCTGCGTCCGGCGGTGCTGGCGCAGGGCGTGACGCACTTTTACCATCCACTGGATGCGGAGAAGATGCAGCGCGCCGGGCAATGTTTGTTAGGCGAGAATGATTTCACCTCATTCCGCGCGGTGCAGTGCCAGTCACGCACACCCTGGCGCAACGTGATTCACCTCAACGTGACGCGTCAGGGTCCCTACGTGATTGTGGATATTAAAGCCAACGCGTTTGTGCATCACATGGTGCGCAATATCGTGGGCAGCCTGATGGAGATAGGCTGCGGCAATAAGCCGGAGTCATGGATGGCAACGCTGCTGGCGGCGAAGGATCGGACATTAGCCGCAGCCACAGCCCGGGCAGAGGGGTTGTATCTGGTGGCGGTGGATTACCCATCCCACTTTGCGTTACCACAGCCGCTGATGGGACCGTTGTTCCTCGCGGATTAATTCACTTTCAGGACTTAAAAGGGCGCGCTATGGAGTTTCTCCATTTTCTGGTCGATTTTATTCTGCACATCGATGTGCATCTGGCCGAGCTGGTTGCACAGTACGGTATCTGGATTTACGCTATTTTGTTCCTGATTCTGTTTTGCGAAACCGGGCTGGTTGTGACGCCATTCCTGCCAGGCGATTCGCTGCTGTTTGTGGCGGGTGCACTGGCTGCACTGCCGGGTAACGATCTCAATGTGCACGTGATGGTGGCACTGTTAGTAGTGGCCGCGGTACTGGGTGATGCAGTGAACTACACCATTGGCCGCCTGTTTGGCGAGCGGTTGTTCAGTAATCCAAACTCGAAGATTTTCCGTCGCAGCCATCTGGATAAAACCCATGCGTTTTATGCCCGTCACGGAGGAAAAACCATTATCCTGGCGCGCTTTGTGCCGATTGTCCGCACGTTTGCGCCGTTTGTTGCCGGTATGGGCCATATGTCCTATCGCCATTTCGCGCTGTTTAACGTAACCGGTGCGCTGTTATGGGTGCTGCTGTTCTCCTATGCCGGCTACCTGTTTGGCGATCTGCCGGTGGTGCAGGAAAACCTGAAGCTGCTGATTGTGGGCATTATCCTGGTCTCGATTCTGCCGGGTGTAATTGAAGTCTGGCGTCATCGCCGTCAGGCGAAGCAGCAGAAGCTGCCGTAAGGCTTCGCTCAGGGGTAAGACCAGATTTTTATCCACAGTCTGAACAGGTTGTGGTTTAATGAGCGACATTTACCGTCTGCTGAAGCGGTTTTCAGCAGTATCAAGACGACTGGACCAGGTCAGTTTTAAACAGAAAGGTCATCAATGAGCTGGATTGAACGCATTCTTAATAAAAGCACCACGACGCCAACGCGCAAAGCCAGCATCCCGGAAGGGGTCTGGACCAAGTGCGACAGCTGTGGCCAGGTTCTTTACCGCGCCGAGCTGGAGCGTAATCTTGAGGTTTGCCCGAAGTGTGACCACCACATGCGGATGCACGCGCGTGAGCGCCTCGGCAGTTTCCTCGATCAGGGCACGATGGTTGAGCTTGGCAGTGAACTTGAACCCAAAGATCTGCTGAAGTTTCGCGATTCCAAGAAGTATAAAGATCGTCTGGTCGCCGCACAGAAAGATACCGGCGAGAAAGATGCGCTGATCGTGATGAAAGGTCAGCTGCACAGTATGCCGGTGGTTGCGGCAGCTTTTGAATTTGCCTTTATGGGCGGTTCAATGGGCTCTGTCGTCGGTGCACGTTTTGTACGTGCAGTTGAGCAGGCGCTGGAAGATAACTGTCCGCTGATCTGCTTCTCCGCCAGTGGCGGTGCCCGTATGCAGGAAGCGCTGCAGTCGCTGATGCAGATGGCGAAAACCAGTGCGGCACTGGCCAAAATGCGCGAGCGCGGTCTGCCCTACATTTCCGTGCTGACTGACCCGACCATGGGCGGTGTTTCGGCCAGTTTCGCCATGCTGGGTGACCTCAACATCGCGGAGCCTAAAGCGCTCATCGGCTTTGCCGGCCCACGCGTCATCGAGCAGACCGTGCGTGAAAAACTGCCGCCGGGCTTCCAGCGCAGTGAGTTCCTGATTGAGAAGGGCGCGATTGATATGATCATCCGCCGCCCGGAAATGCGCTACAAACTGGCAAGCCTGCTGGCCAAAATGATGAACCTGCCGGCACCGCTGCATGACGGTGAACCGTCCGCTCCCGCGACGACTGAATCGGAAAGCAACGAGGCCTGACAGGAGATAGAGAGGCGCGCCTGTCGCGCCTCTTACCAATGCACCGTATACCGCAGCACCAGTCTGCCAGGTATAAATAAGCAAAACGGGACATATGGACAATCTTCACCTTCCTCAAGCCACGTCGCCTTTGGCCACGTGGCTTTATTATCTTGAGCACCTGCATACTCAGGCCATCGAACTGGGTCTGGACCGTATTCGTCAGGTAGCGCTTCGTCTCGACCTGCTGAAACCCGCTCCTTTTGTCTTTACCGTGGCCGGTACGAATGGCAAAGGCACCACCTGTCGCACTCTGGAAACGCTGCTGATCGCTGCGGGCTACCGCGTTGGCGTCTACAGCTCGCCGCATCTGGTGCGTTATACCGAACGCGTCCGGGTTCAGGGCGAGGAGCTTGGTGAAGCGCAGCACTGCGCCAGCTTTGCGGAGATTGAAGCCGGACGGGCTGATATTTCGCTGACCTACTTCGAATTCGGCACGCTCTCCGCACTGAATCTGTTCCGCCAGGCGCAACTGGATGTCGTGATCCTCGAAGTCGGCCTCGGCGGACGACTGGATGCCACCAACATCGTGGATGCCGATGTCGCCGTAGTCACCAGCATCGCGCTGGATCACACCGACTGGCTGGGCCCGGATCGCGAAAGCATCGGGCGCGAGAAAGCGGGTGTGTTCCGGGCAGGGAAACCGGCAGTAGTCGGTGAACCCGATATGCCACACAGCATCGCTGTGGTCGCGCAGGAAAAAGGCGCTCAGCTGTTACAGCGCAACCGCGACTGGTCCTGGCATGCCCAGGCCGAAAGCTGGTCGCTGCGTGATGCGCAGGGCGAGCTGAACGATCTGCCGCTGCCTCAGGTGCCGCTGCCTAACGCGGCGACCGCGCTGGTGGCGTTGCGTGTTTCAGGGCTTGAGGTCAGTGAGATGCAGATTCGCGCCAGCCTGCCGCTGGCGATGTTGCCAGGGCGGTTCCAGACGATAAGTGAATCACCGCGCGTGATTCTGGATGTCGCTCATAACCCGCACGCGGCAGGCTATCTGGCGTCGCGTCTGGCGACGCTGCCGAAACGCGGCAAAGTGCATGCCGTCGTGGGCATGTTGCATGATAAAGATATCGCCGGAACGCTCGCGGCATTGGCTCCAATGGTTGATGCCTGGTACTGTGCACCGCTTGACGGTCCGCGCGGTGCCAGTGCAGAGCAGCTGCTGGACGCGCTGCCGCAGGGCGAGGCCTTTGGTTCAGTTGAACTCGCCTGGCAGCAGGCGCGCGAGCGGGCTGTGCCGCAGGACACTGTGCTGGTCTGTGGTTCATTCCACACGGTGGCACAGGTCATGGAATCGATTGAAACGGAGAAAGGACGTGGCTAGTAAGTTTCAGAACCGTTTAGTCGGCACCGTTATTCTGGTCGCCGTTGGCGTGATTGTGCTGCCAGGGCTGCTGGATGGTCAGAAAAAGCATTACAAAGAGGAGTTCGCCGCCATTCCGCTGGTGCCGAAACCTGACGATCAGCAGGACAGCGAAATGGTGCCGCCGGTAACCCAGTCGCTGCCGGCTCAGCCGCCGGAAGGCGCAGGCAGCGCCGTCAATAGCAGCAATGGCAATGGTAAAACCAACGCCACGGCGGAGCAGGGGCGGACGCAGCCGGATGAAGAGAGCGATCCGGTCGTGGTCTCGCCGCCGCCGGTTCATCAGTCTGTGCCTGCGCAGACGGTGACGAAGCCGAAAGTGGCAGAGCAGCAGAAACCGAAGGCCATCGAGCAGCCTAAGCAGAAGCCGGTTGAACAGCAGAAGCCAAAAATCGTTGAGCAGCCCAAACCGAAGCCGGTTGAGCAACCTAAAGCGGTTGAGCAGCCGAAGCAGGAAGAAGCGCCAAAAGCGGCAGAGACCACGGCTCCGGCGGGGCAGGCTTATGTGGTGCAGTTAGGTGCGCTGAAGAACGCCAGCAAAGTAAATGAGATTGTCGCGCAGTTGCGGCTGTCGGGTTATCGCGCCTTTACCGTGCCGTCAACGCCGGTTCAGGGCCAGATTACCCGTATCTACGTTGGCCCTGATGCCTCGAAAGCTAAAATGCAGAGTGCAGTGGGTGAACTGAAAAACATCTCAGGACTGGGCGGTGTCGTAAAACCCTACAGCGCCCGTTAGCGCGGTGATTGGCGCTGCCGATAGCAGTAACAGGCTGCGTCTTTTACCGGGCAGGCAGCGCGCTTAACGCGCGCTGCCACGAAGAATAGTGACGATTTTCAACGGCCTGTCCGGTTGAGAATCATCCGGGCGATTGCGGTTTTTTTCATCGCCTTTTTTATGGATGCAGAAAAAGAAAACCGCTACGCAAACGTTTTCTTTTTCTGTTAGAATGCGCCCCGAACTGGATGCAGGGGTGCAATTGCACTGGCGCTGGAAGAGTTCATGATCTGGATTGATTACGTCATTATTGCGGTAGTTGGTTTTTCGGCTCTGGTCAGCCTGGTTCGTGGGTTTGTCCGGGAAGCCTTATCTCTCGTTACCTGGGGATGCGCGTTTTTTGTCGCCAGTCATTACTACGCCTACCTTGCAGTCTGGTTTACAGGTTTTGACGACGAACTGGTTCGTAACGGTATCGCCATCGGTGTGCTGTTTGTGGCGACCCTGATTGTGGGCGCCATTGTGAACTACGTTATCGGCACGCTGGTGGAAAAAACCGGCCTGTCGGGAACCGACCGGGTGTTGGGCGTCTGTTTCGGGGCGTTGCGTGGTGTGCTGATCGTAGCCGCTTTGCTGTTCTTCCTTGATACATTCACTGGCTTTTCTAAAAGTCCGGACTGGCAACAGTCTCAACTCATTCCCGAGTTCAGTTATATCATCAGGTGGTTCTTTGATTACCTGAAAAGCACGTCGAGTTTTTTACCCCGGTGATGTGACCGGGTGTGCGGCTAAATGAGGAAATGACAACATGTGCGGTATTGTCGGTATCACCGGTTTCATGCCGGTCAACCAGTCGATCTATGACGCGTTAACGGTGCTCCAGCACCGCGGGCAGGATGCCGCAGGCATTTGTACTATCGATGCGCTGAAATGTTTTCGCCTGCGAAAGGCAAACGGCCTGGTCAGCGACGTTTTCGAAGCACGCCACATGCAGCGACTGCAGGGCAATATGGGGATCGGTCACGCGCGTTATCCCACCGCGGGCAGCTCCAGTGCCTCTGAAGCGCAGCCATTCTACGTAAACTCCCCGTATGGCATCACCCTGGCGCACAACGGTAACCTGACCAACGCCCATGTGCTGCGTAAGCACCTGTTCGAAAAGGGTCGCCGTCACGTTAATACCACCTCAGATTCTGAAATCCTGCTGAACATTTTTGCGCAGGAGTTAGATCGTTTTCAAAACGATCCGCTGGAAGCTGACAACATTTTTGCTGCGGTGGCTGCGGTACATCAGCAGGTTCGCGGTGCCTACGCCGTCGTAGCGATGATTATCGGCCACGGCATGGTGGCCTTCCGCGACCCTAACGGCATCCGTCCGCTGGTGCTGGGCAAGCGCGTTATCGCCGATGGCCGCACCGAATATATGGTCGCCTCCGAGAGTGTCGCGCTGGATACGCTGGGCTTTGAGTTCATCCGTGACGTTGCACCGGGTGAAGCGGTTTATGTCACTGAAGCCGGCCAGCTTTCGACCCGCCAGTGTGCTGAAAACCCGAAAAGCAATCCGTGCCTGTTCGAGTATGTCTACTTTGCGCGTCCGGATTCCTTCCTGGACAAGATTTCGGTCTACAGCGCTCGTGTCCGCATGGGTACTAAGCTGGGCGAGAAAATTGCCCGCGAGTGGGAAGATCTCGATATCGATGTTGTGATTCCGATTCCGGAAACCTCAACCGATATCGCGCTGGAAATCGCCCGTATTCTCGACAAGCCTTATCGTCAGGGCTTCGTGAAAAACCGCTACGTTGGCCGTACCTTTATCATGCCGGGACAGCAGTTACGTCGCAGCGCAGTACGCCGCAAGCTCAACGCGAACCGCGCTGAATTCCGTGATAAAAACGTGCTGCTGGTGGATGACTCTATCGTGCGCGGTACGACTTCAGAGCAGATTATTGAGATGGCGCGTGAAGCAGGTGCAAAACGCGTTTACCTGGCCTCAGCGGCACCGGAAATTCGTTTCCCTAACGTCTACGGCATCGATATGCCGAGCGCCACGGAACTGATTGCGCACGGCCGCGAAGTGGAAGAGATTCGCCAGCTGATTAAAGCCGATGCATTGATTTTCCAGGATCTCGACGATCTGATTGAAGCGGTGCGTGAAGAGAACCCGGACATTGCACAATTTGAGTGCTCGGTGTTCAACGGTATTTACGTGACGAAAGATGTTGACCAGCAGTATCTGGAGTATCTGGAGTCGCTGCGTAATGATGATGCCAAAGCGCTTCAGCGCCAGAACGAAGTCGAAAACCTTGAGCTGCACAACGAAGGCTGATACCCATCCATAGTCGGGCAGCATAAAGCAGGGCGGGAGCAATCCCGCCCTGTTTGTTTTCAGAAACCCGCTGGCCGCGTATGATGGCGCATTGGCTGACATAAGGTTGGAATATGAAACGACTCATCATTGGCATCTCTGGCGCAAGCGGGGTGATCTATGGCGTGCGCATGCTGCAGGTGTTGCAGCAGGTGGAAGAGGTAGAAACGCATCTGGTCATGAGCCAGGCGGCACGTCAGACGCTGGGGCTGGAGAGCGACTATTCGCTGCGTGACGTGCAGGCGCTGGCCGATGTGGTGCATGACGTGCGCGATATTGCAGCAAATATCTCGTCGGGATCGTTCAAAACGCTGGGCATGGCGATTTTACCCTGCTCAATGAAAACGCTTTCAGGCATTGTGCACAGCTACAGTGACTCATTGCTGACCCGTGCGGCTGATGTGGTATTAAAGGAGCAGCGTAAGCTGGTGTTGTGCGTACGCGAAACCCCGCTGCATGTTGGCCACCTGCGGATGATGACCACCGCGGCTGAACTGGGTGCCATTATCATGCCGCCCGTGCCGGCGTTTTATCATCGGCCTGAAACCATCGATCAGCTCATCGACCAGACCGTGAATCGGGTAATCGATCAGTTCGATATCGAATTACCGGAAGATCTCTTTATGCGCTGGCAGGGTGCATAAAGTTCCGCTGGCGCACTCATTTAGTGCATAAGCGCGCCTCGGATCACTCTTCGTGCATTTGACGCACCAAAAGTTAACAACGTCGCTTTTTCTCTTTTACTTCACTGCTATATTCCCCTCACAAACACAGCGTTTTCGCCTGTCTGTCATCACGTTAACGCCGTGGATAACTTGCAGAACTGGCATGAAACATGCAAATTACTTTGCGCAAACACATCACGAACCACATAACAAAAAGCACTTCACTTGAGGGTAATCTATGAAAAAGCGTGTTCTGGCTCTTTCCCTGATGCTGGGCTTAACCAGTGCTGCCAGCGTCTTCGCTGCAGTTCCGGGTTCAATCCGTATCGGCACAGATCCAACTTACCCACCGTTTGAGTCGAAAGACGCACAAGGCAAGTTAGTGGGCTTTGATATCGATCTCGCTAACGAAATCTGTAAACGTATTCATACCCAATGTACCTATGTTGAAAGCGACTTTGATGCGCTGATCCCCTCGCTGAAAGCGAAGAAAATTGATGCCATCATCTCCTCACTTTCCATCACAGCAAAACGTCAGGAAGAGATCGCCTTCTCGGAAAAACTCTATGCGGCGAACGCGCGCTTAGTGGCACCGAAGGGATCGAAAATTGAGCCGACCATTGAGTCGCTGAAAGGCAAAAACATCGGTCTGTTGCAGGGCACCACCCAGGAAACCTACGCCAATCAGAACTGGCGGCCAAAAGGGGTGAATGTTACGCCTTATGCTAACCAGGATCTGGTTTATCAGGATCTGAACGCCGGTCGTATTGATGCGGCCTTCCAGGATGAAGTGCAGGCCAGCGAAGGTTTCCTGAAGCAGCCAGTCGGTAAAAACTACGCCTTCGCCGGTCCGGCGGTTAAAGATGACAAGATCTTTGGCGTTGGTACGGGTATGGGACTGCGTAAAGATGACAGCGAACTGAAAGCCGCCATCGACAAAGCCTTTGCTGATATGCGCAAAGATGGCACCTACGACAAGATTGCGAAGAAATACTTCGATTTCAATGTGTACGGCGACTAACCATCCTGTCGCTTTATCCTCTGTATGCTGAAGCCCGCCGGAACGGACGGCTTAATGCCGCTGCGCCCTGGCGGGCAGATGGCAGAGACGCCAGAGTGATAAAGCTAAACTGCCCGTCTCGCTGGCGGGCAGCGTTTTGTTTTCACCCCACGACAGGACCCTCTCAATGCTGTATGGCTATTCTGATGTAATTCTTCGGGGCACGCTGGTGACGCTGGAGCTGGCGCTCACTTCCGTCGTGCTGGCAGTGCTGCTGGGCCTGATTGGCGCAGGCGCGAAACTGTCGCGCAGCCGGCCACTGGCGATGATTTTTGAAGGCTACACCACGCTGATTCGTGGCGTGCCAGACCTCGTACTGATGCTGCTGATCTTCTACGGTCTGCAGATTGTCCTCAACCAGGTTACCGACGCACTGGGCATGGCGCAGTTTGATATCGACCCGATGGTCGCCGGTATCATCACGCTCGGCTTTATTTATGGTGCTTACTTCACCGAAACATTCCGCGGCGCCTTTATGGCGGTGCCAAAAGGGCAGATTGAAGCGGCCACTGCGTTTGGCTTTACCGGCGCGCAGGTGTTCCGCCGCATTCTGTTTCCGGCCATGATGCGCTATGCGCTGCCGGGCATCGGAAATAACTGGCAGGTGATCCTGAAAGCCACCGCGCTGGTTTCGCTGCTGGGACTGGAAGATGTGGTGAAGGCGACGCAGCTGGCGGGGAAAAGTACCTGGCAGCCGTTCTACTTCGCCATTGTCGCCGGTGTGATCTATCTGGTGTTCACCACGCTGTCGAACGGCGTGCTGTGGTGGCTGAACCGTCGCTATACGGTCGGTGTGAAGAGGGCGAGTTATGATTGAGATTATTCAGGAATACTGGAAATCGCTGCTCTGGACGGACGGTTATCGTTTTACCGGTGTGGCTATCACCCTCTGGCTATTAATTCTCTCAGTCACTATTGGCGGCTGTCTGGCTATTCTGCTGGCGATAGCCCGGGTTTCGCCAAACCGGTTTATCAGCTTTCCGGTCTGGCTCTTTACCTACGTATTTCGCGGCACGCCGCTCTATGTGCAGCTGCTGGTCTTCTATTCCGGCATGTATACGCTGGAAATTGTCAAAGGCACAGAACTGCTGAACGCCTTTTTCCGCAGCGGCCTGAACTGTACGCTGCTCGCCTTTACCCTGAATACCTGCGCTTACACCACGGAAATCTTTGCGGGTGCGATTCGCTCGGTACCCCACGGTGAGATTGAGGCGGCGCGGGCTTACGGCTTCTCCACCTTCAAACTCTATCGCTGCATTATCCTGCCTTCCGCGCTGCGTACGGCTCTGCCCGTCTACAGCAACGAGGTGATTCTGATGCTGCACTCCACGGCGCTGGCCTTCACCGCCACGGTGCCGGATCTGCTGAAAGTCGCACGAGATATTAACTCAGCAACTTATCAGCCGTTTACCGCCTTTGGTCTGGCGGCAGTGTTGTACCTGATTATCTCTTACGTGTTGATCAGCCTGTTCCGCCTGGCGGAACGTCGCTGGCTGGCCCACGTGAAACCCTCTTCATCGCATTGAGTAGAACTATGGCTGACAATAAATTAAGCGTCACCGAATTGCATAAGCGTTACGGTGAACATGAAGTGCTGAAAGGGGTCTCGTTAACTGCGAAAGCGGGCGATGTGATTAGTATCATTGGATCATCCGGTTCAGGGAAAAGTACCTTTTTACGCTGCATCAACTTCCTCGAAAAACCGAGTGAAGGCAGCATCGTGGTCAACAACCAGCAGATTACGCTGGTACGTGACAAAGATGGTCAGCTCAAAGTGGCTGACAAAGAGCAGCTGCGCGCATTGCGAACCAGCCTCACCATGGTGTTTCAGCACTTCAATCTCTGGAGCCACATGACCGTGCTGGAAAACGTCATGGAAGCGCCAATTCAGGTGCTGGGGCTGAGCAAAGCAGAGGCGCGTGAGCGGGCCATCCGCTACCTCGATAAAGTCGGCATTGATGCGCGGGCGCAGGCCAAGTATCCGGTGCACCTTTCCGGTGGTCAGCAGCAGCGTGTGTCGATTGCGCGCGCACTGGCGATGGAGCCGGAGGTGTTGCTGTTTGATGAGCCGACCTCGGCGCTGGATCCGGAACTGGTCGGTGAAGTGCTGCGCATCATGCAAAAGCTGGCGGAAGAAGGCAAAACGATGGTGGTGGTGACCCATGAGATGGAGTTTGCCCGTCACGTCTCAAACCACGTGATTTTCCTGCATCAGGGTAAAATCGAAGAGCAGGGGCCACCTTCGGAGGTGTTCGGCAGCCCGAAAAGCCCGCGTTTACAGCAGTTCCTCAAGGGATCGCTGAAGTAATCATGCGCCCGCGTCTGTGAGGCGCGGGCGTCAGGTTAATGCTTCACCACATCCTGCAACGCCTGCTGCAGATCGTACCAGCGGAAGCTAAAACCCGAGGCTTCAAGCCGCTTTGGCAGCACATGCTGTCCTCCCAGCACCAGCACCGACGATTCGCCCATCATCAGTTTAATGGCGCTGGCTGGCGTGCGCATAAAGGCAGGGCGGTGCATAACCTGGCCCAGCGTGGCGGCAAACTGCTCATTGCGCACGGCGTAAGGCGCGACCATATTGAATGGACCACGCAGATCATCATGTTCCAGCAGCCAGATAATGGCGTTAAGCATGTCATCAAGGTGGATCCACGGCATATATTGCTTGCCACTGCCGATAGGTCCGCCGATGCCGAGCTTAAAGGGCAACTTCATTTTGCTGAGTGCGCCACCTTCGGGGGCCAGCACCACGCCGGTCCGCAGCAGGCAGACGCGGGTGCGCTCACTTTCTGCTGCAAGCGCCAGCTGCTCCCAGCGGGCGCAGAGCTGATGCGTAAACTCATCCTGCCCCTGATCCTCTTCAGTCAGCACCAGATCGCCGGTATTGCCATAAAAGCCGGTTGCCGAACCTGAGATCAATACAGAGGGCGGCGTGGCGCTGGCGTTGATTAGTGAAGCGATCTGCTCAGTGATCTGCCAGCGGCTTTCGCACAGCTGCTGTTTATGCGGCTCCGTCCAGCGCTTGTCGGCGATGGGTTCTCCCGCCAGATTAATCACCGCATCGATGTTATCCAGATTCGACTGTTGCGCCAGGCCTGACCAGAGTGCGACGTTCTCGCCCAGCTTTTCACGCGCGCTGACCACGTCACGTGTCACCACGCTGATCTGATGCCCCAGCTGCTGCAGTCGCGGGATCAGGTGACGGCCAATCAGTCCCGTGCCACCGGTAATTAGAATGTGCATGTTGCGGCTCCCTTGATGTTTTTGTTATTTGCACCTTTCAGCATAGAAGAGTCGAGCCATTCCAGAGTGAGTCGCGTCGCGCTTTCTGGTTCCCGTGGCAGAGATCGGAGCAGCTCAGCGTTGCCTTCGCAAAAAAAAATCGGTAAACATGATGCAACCCTGACAGCCAATTGAGGTAACCGATGAATTATCCGTCCATCACCCTGTGGTCAGATTCATCATTTTTCAGTCCTTACGCTATGTCTGCCTATGTTGCTCTTACCGAAAAAGGGATCCCTTTCCAGCTGAAACGTGTCGATCTGTCGCAGAATCAGCAACACGCCGCAGCATACCGCGAGCTGTCGCTGACCTGCCGCGTGCCGACTCTCCAGATTGATGACTTCCTGTTAAGCGAATCCTCGGCGATTACCGAATATCTCGAAGAGCGTTTTCAGGCACCCGAATTTGAGCGCCTCTATCCACGCGACCGGGAAAAGCGCGCCCGTGCCCGTGAGATTCAGGCCTGGCTGCGCAGTGACTTCCTGTGGATCCGTCAGGAGCGTCCGACAGAAGTGCTGTTCGCCGGTGAACGTTTTGCGCCACTGACTGCGTCAGCGCAGCAGGCGGTGGATAAACTGGTTACCGCTGTCGATCGTCTGCTGCCTGAGGGGCAACAGAACCTGTTTGGTGAGTGGTCCATTGCGGATACCGATCTGGCTGTAATGCTTAACCGGCTGGTATTACATGGCGATCCTTTGCCCGCCCGTCTGCGGCATTATGCTGAGTTTCAGTGGCAGCGAGCCTCGGTACAACTGTGGTTAGCAGAAAGTGGTAAAAATCGGTAACAGCCAGGGCTTGCTCAGGCTGTCGGAAGTGATTACCTTACGCCACATAAAAATAACGACGTGGCAAACTGCGTACACAACTGTACGCCAAACAGGAAAGGGTTACTGATGGTGGATCAAACTGCGGATGACGGCATCGAGTGGGTCGATATCGTAAACGAAGAGAATGAAGTCGTTGCTCAGGCGACACGTGCGCAGATGCGTGCTCAGTGCCTGCGTCACCGCGCTACCTATATTGTGGTTCATGACGGTATGGGTAAGATTCTGGTACAGCGTCGCACCGAGATAAAAGATTTTATGCCGGGCAAACTGGACGCAACCGCGGGCGGCGTGGTGCAGAGCGGTGAAGATATGCTGGAATCTGCGCGACGTGAAGCAGAAGAGGAGTTAGGGATTGCTGCGGTGCCGTTTGCTGAACATGGCAAATTCTACTTCGAAGATCAGCACTGTCGTGTCTGGGGCGGTCTGTTCAGTTGTGTATCACACGGGCCATTCGCCATGCAGGAATCGGAAGTCGATGAGATTATCTGGATGACGCCTGATGAGATCACCGCGCGTTGTGATGAGTTCACCGACGATTCGCTGAAAGCGCTCTCCCTGTGGATGAGCCGCAACGGCGATAACCGGGCCTGAAAACAGGCGTTTTAATTCAGGTTATTCATCCGCATCAGACAGAGCCGCTTTATTACCGGCGAAAAAAAGGCATGCTCTGGGGCATGCCTTTTTCGTTATGACCCGCCGCTTAGCCTTCAGCCTGCTGGGACTGAATCGCCGTCAGGGCGATGGTATAGACGATGTCATCCACCAGCGCACCGCGCGACAGGTCGTTGACCGGCTTACGCATACCCTGCAGCATCGGTCCGATTGAGATCAGATCGGCTGAACGCTGCACCGCTTTGTAGGTGGTGTTACCGGTGTTGAGATCCGGGAAGATAAACACGGTGGCGCGCCCGGCAACCTGTGAGTTCGGCGCTTTGGATTTCGCCACATCTTCCATGATCGCGGCGTCATACTGCAGCGGACCATCGATCACCAGATCAGGCCGTTTCTCTTGGGCAATGCGCGTTGCTTCACGCACTTTCTCAACGTCGCTGCCTGCACCTGAGGTGCCGGTAGAGTAGGAGATCATCGCAACACGCGGATCGATACCAAAGGCGCTGGCAGAATCAGCTGACTGGATAGCGATTTCAGCCAGTTGCTCAGCGGTCGGATCCGGGTTAATTGCGCAGTCGCCGTAAACCAGCACCTGCTCCGGCAGCAGCATAAAGAACACCGAGGAAACCAGTGAGCTGTTAGGCGCGGTTTTGATCAATTGCAGCGGCGGACGAATGGTATTGGCAGTGGTGTGAACCGCACCTGACACGAGGCCATCCACTTCGCCGCTCTCCAGCATCATGGTGCCGAGTACCACGTTATCTTCCAGCTGCTCCTGAGCAACCACTTCGGTCATGCCTTTGCTCTTACGCAGCTCAACCAGACGCGGCACGTAGTTTTCGCGAACCTGTTCCGGGTCAACAATCTCAACGCCTTTGCCCAGTTCAACACCCTGAGCCGCAGCGACACGCTGAATCTCCTCCGGGTTGCCTAACAGTACGCAGGTAGCGATACCGCGTTCGGCACAGATAGCGGCCGCTTTAACCGTACGCGGCTCATCGCCCTCTGGCAGTACCACGCGTTTGCCCGCTTTACGTGCCAGCTCGGTAAGCTGATAGCGGAAGGCAGGTGGTGACAGGCGACGGCTGCGCTCAGATGTGGCAGTCAGTGACTCAATCCACTCTGCATTAATGTAGCTGGCGACATATTCCTGCACTTTCTCGATGCGCTGCGTGTCATCAGCAGGCACTTCAAGATTAAAGCTCTGCAGGCTCAGTGAGGTCTGCCAGGTATTGGTTTTCACCATAAACACCGGCAGGCCGGTCTGGAAGGCACGGTCGCAGAGACGGGCAATGCGATCGTCAATCTCGTAGTTACCGGTCAGCAGGATTGCGCCAATCTCAATGCCGTTCATCGCAGCCAGACAGGCGGCGACCAGCACATCCGGACGGTCAGCCGAAGTCACCAGCAGTGAGCCAGGACGGAAATGCTCCAGCATGTGCGGGATACTGCGGGCGCAGAAGGTAACGGATTTAACCCGGCGGGTCTGAATTTCACCTTCGTTAATGATGCGTGCATCCAGGTGGCGGCACATATCGATCGCGCGGGTGGCAATCAGATCAAAGCTCCACGGCACGCAGCCCAGCACGGGCAGCGGGCTGTCTGAGAAGAGCTGCTTAGGATCGATATTGGCGATGCTGGCTTTTGAGGAATCATCAAAGATTTCTGACAGGTCAGGGCGGGTACGTCCCTGATCGTCGACCGGCGCGTTGAGTTTGTTGATGATCACGCCAGTGATGTTTTTGTTCTTCTGACCGCCGAAGCTGCTTTGCGTCAGTTCAATGCGCTCTTTCAGCTGTGCCGGAGAGTCATTGCCCAGTGCCATCACGAAGACGATTTCCGCGTTCAGGGTTTTGGCGATTTCATAGTTCAGCGCGTTGGCAAACTGATGCTTACGGGTCGGCACCAGACCTTCAACCAGCACCACTTCCGCATCCTGGGTGTTGGCATGGTAACGGGAGATGATCTCTTCCATCAGCACATCCTGCTGGTTGGAACCCAGCAGTGACTCAACACGTGACATCTGCAGCGGTTCTGCGGCAGGAATTGATGAGTTCTTACGGATGATGGTGGTGGTTTGATCCGGAGTGTCGCCGCCAGCACGTGGCTGAGCAATCGGCTTAAAGACGCTAAGGCGAACACCTTTGCGTTCCATGGCGCGGATAACGCCAAGGCTGACGCTGGTCAGGCCGACGCTGGTGCCGGTCGGAATGAGCATAATTGTACGTGACACGTTTGAACCTCTCAGTAATGGCAGGGTGTCAGAAACAACTCCGTCAGCCTGAGCTGACGGAGAGAAGTGTTTTACGCAGTCAGACGCGCGGCGTCCTGGGCGATGACCAGCTCTTCGTTGGTCGGAATCACCAGCGCCGGGCGGGTGCCTTCTTTATTGATGTAGCCTGATTTGCCGAAACGGGCTGCCAGGTTGCGCTCGTGGTCGACGTCGAAGCCCAGCAGTGCCAGTTTTTTCAGTGAAAGTTCACGGACCATCGCGGCGTTTTCACCGATGCCGCCAGTGAACACGACGGCGTCAAGACGGCCATCCATCAGCGCGGTGTAGCTGCCGATATATTTCGCCAGGCGATGACAGAAGACATCCATTGCGCGCTTCGCATCTTCTTTGGTGGTGTAGTTATCTTCTACGTAGCGACAGTCGCTGGTAACCTCGGTCAGCCCTAACAGGCCAGACTCTTTGGTCAGCAGTTTATTGATGGCGTCAACGCTCATACCCAGCGTATCGTGCAGGAAGAAGATGATCGCCGGATCGATGTCGCCACTGCGGGTTCCCATCACCAGACCTTCCAGCGGTGTCAGGCCCATTGAGGTGTCTACGCACTCGCCATTACGAATGGCAGAAACTGAACCACCATTACCGAGGTGACAGGTGATAATGTTCAGTGACTCAAGCGGCTTATTAAGCATTTTGGCGGCTTCGTGAGTCACATAGAAATGGCTGGTGCCATGCGCGCCATAGCGACGAACGCCATGCTCTTTATATAATTTGTACGGCAGCGCATAGAGGTAAGACTCTTCCGGCATTGTCTGATGGAAAGCCGTGTCGAATACCGCGACATTCTTATCTGACAGGTGGGGGAAGTTTTTCATCGCTTCATCAATACCGATCAGATGAGCCGGGTTGTGCAACGGTGCAAAAGAAGAGGCGTCTTTGATGCCCTGTACCACGTCTTCAGTAATGATGACTGACTGAGTCAGCTTCTCGCCGCCATGAACGATACGATGGCCGATTGCAGCAATTTGTGCCGAAAGCTCAGGTTTTTGTGCCAGAATGGTTTTAACAATAAAGTTCAGCGCTTCGCTATGCGCTGCGCCAGCACCCAGAGGCGCTTCCTGTTTTTCGCCTTCCAGCTTCCATTTGATGCGGGCCTCAGGAAGGTGGAAACATTCCGCCAGGCCTGACAGGAACTCTTCACCGCTGGCAGGGTTGAGAATGGCAAACTTCAGGGAAGAGCTGCCACAGTTCAGAACCAGAACTAACTTACTCGACATGGAAGTACCTATTTTTTGAGAGTGGCTAAATAAAACGCAATCAGACTAACAGCGTAGCCCATGAAAGCTGGTAGATTAATGACAAACATCATGCGGTAGACAGAAATCTGCATTTCCGCAAAAAATTTCAGCAATCTTACGCGAAAATTTGAAGATTGCCTTGTCGAAATATGGCTCAGGCCTCTTCCCAACGGCGCATCCCGCGTGCGGAAAGGTGTTAAAACGGCGTCAGAATAGCTGGAGTCATCTTTAAATACAAAAATAATTGAAGGATGTTACGTAAAGTTGTGTGGTTATAACTATTTTTTAATCTTTGCAGTATTAGTTGAGGTGAGCCATGGCGAATGAATCTGGCAGTACCAGTTGGTTTCGGATGTTTCAGCGCGGCCAGCACTATATGAAGACCTGGCCTGCTGATAAGCGCCTGGCCCCGGTGTTCCCGGAAAACCGCGTTTCATCAGCAACGCGTTTCGCCATTCGCTTTATGCCACCACTGGCGATTTTTACGCTGACCTGGCAGATCGCGATGGGCGGTCAGTTAGGTCCTGCCGTGGCGACGGCGCTGTTTGCCTGCAGCCTGCCGATGCAGGGATTGTGGTGGCTGGGCAAGCGTTCAGTCACGCCGCTGCCGCCGACGCTGCTTAACTGGTTTCATGAAGTGCGTGCCCGGCTGGAAGAAGCGGGGCAGGCGATAGCACCGGTTGAAGGCAAGCCGACCTATCAGGCGCTGGCCGATCTGCTTAAGCGGGCGTTTAAACAACTCGACCGCACCTTCCTGGACGATCTCTGACTCATCCCGGGCTGGCGGTAAAATAATTACCGCTAACCTGCGGCCAAATCAAAGAAAGGCGATACGGCGATTTCCGTGTCGCTAACGCTGTGCAATCATTTCTCCATTGTCGATTAACTGAGCGGTCTCTGACCGGGAGAGAATGATGGAAATGACCCATGCGCAGCGTCTGATTCTTACTAACCAGTACAAAATCATGGCCATGCTTGAGCCGGAAAATGCTGAACGTTTTCGCCGTTACCAGACCATTATCGAACGCGGTTATGCGTTGCAGATGCGCGAGCTGGATAAAGAGTTTGGCGAACTGAGTGAAGCGATCTGCCGGACCGTGATCGATATAATGGAGATGCATCATGCGCTCCACGTCTCCTGGTCGAATCTTAAAGATAAAAGTCAGATTGAGGAGCGCCGTCTCGCCTTTCTGGGTTTTGATGCGGCAACGGAAGCACGCCTGCTGGGTTACGTCCGTTTTATGGTCAATACCGAAGGGCGTTATACCCACTTTGATTCCGGTACCCACGGTTTTAACGCGCAGACCCCGATGTGGGAAAAGTATCAACGTATGTTAGCTTTGTGGCAGACTTGTCCGCGCCAGTACCATTTAAGTGCAAACGAAATTGCGCAAGTGATTAATGCCTGATGAGGAGGAGCGCGTGACCTACAGAGGTTTTCTATTTGATTTAGACGGCACGCTGGTGGACTCACTGCCAGCGGTTGAACGAGCCTGGAGCCAATGGGGTGCCCGTCATGGTATCGACGCTGATGAGATCCTGGATTTCATCCATGGCAAACAGGCGATTACCTCTCTGCGTCATTTCATGGCAGGCCAGTCGGAAGAGGCTATTCAGGCGGAGTTTGTCGCGCTGGAGCAGGCTGAAGCGGCAGACACCGACGGTGTGCAGGCGCTGCCAGGCGCCCATGCGCTGCTGAACCGGCTGAACGAGCTGCAGATTCCCTGGGCGATAGTCACCTCTGGCTCGGTGCCGGTCGCTCATGCCCGGCACAAAGCCGCAGGATTACCAAAGCCCGCCGTCTTCATTACCGCTGAGCAGGTCGCTAAAGGCAAACCTGAGCCCGATCCTTATCTGCTTGGTGCAGAGAAGCTGGGATTAGCGGCGACGTCATGCGTGGTGGCAGAAGATGCACCCGCCGGTATTCTGTCTGGCCTGAACGCCGGCTGTGCGGTGATTGCCATCAACGCCCCGGCGGAAACGCCACGGCTGGATGAGGTGGCGCTTCGGCTCGACTCCCTGGTGTCTCTGATTATCACCCGCGAGTCTGACGGCAGCTTTACCTTCAGCCAGCAGGCTTAAAGATCCGCCCGGCGGCCATGCCGTCGGGTTTACAGTGGCGTATCCTGCGAAATTTCATCCAGCGACAGGCTGAAGCTCGGAATAAACACCTCAACGAAGTAATCCATCTCTGGTGAACGCCGCTGCGCTAAGGTCTTTTCCAGCCGCGCTTTGGCCAGCAAGAATTCGTTATTGCCGGCAGACAGCTCCTCAAGACATTTTACATAGGCACAGAGCGCATCCGCCTGTTTCACCACGGCCTGCTCCTCTTCGCTATGCAGATGCTCGTCGATCAGCGGGCGATAGATCGCCTGAAACTCTTCAGGCAGCATCTCAATCAGTTTCTGCTGGGCAATCTTCTCGATTTTCTTATATTCGTGGGCAATCTGTGCGTTGTAATACTTGACCGGCGTTGGCAGGTCGCCGGTCAGCACTTCGCTGGCGTCATGATAAAGCGCCAGCATGGCGATGCGGTCGGCGTTAAGCGACCCGCTGAATTTAAGGTTTTTGATAACGGCCAACGCGTGCGCCACCATGGCGACCTGCAGACTGTGTTCAGAAACATTCTCGGTACGCACATTGCGCATCAGTGGCCAGCGGTTGATCAGCTTAAGACGGGAGAGGTGAGCAAAGAAGTGGCTTTGTGTCATGCGCGTTCCTGTTAGCAGGCAGGGGAGAGACAGGCTCTCCCCAAATAGCGTCAGTATACGCGGGCGTGATTACTGGCGATAGCCTTGCAGGAAGCGACCAAATTTATTAATCGCCATCTCCAGATCATCCACACGAGGCAGCGTAACAATACGCAGGTGATCGGGCCATGGCCAGTTGAACGCGCTACCCTGTACCAGCAGCACCTTCTCCTGAAGCAGAAAATCCAGCACCATTTTTTGATCGTCAAAGATATTGAATTTTTTGGCGTCAATTTTCGGGAACATGTAGAGCGCGCCCTGCGGCTTCACACAGCTGACGCCAGGAATATCGTTGATCAATTCCCAGGCACGCTGGCGCTGCTCATAAAGACGACCACCAGGCATGATAAATTCGCTGATGCTCTGGTAGCCGCCCAGCGCCGTCTGGATAGCATGCTGGGCCGGTACGTTGGCACACAGGCGCATAGACGCCAGCATCTCCAGCCCTTCAATGTAGCCTTTCGCATGTTTCTTTGGCCCGTTCAGTACCATCCAGCCCTGACGGAAACCGGCTACACGATAGGTTTTAGAAAGGCCATTGAAGGTCACGGTCAGCAGATCGGGGGCCAGGGCTGCGATGCAGTGGTGCTGTGCCTCGTCGTAAAGGATCTTATCGTAGATCTCATCGGCAAAAATAATCAGGTTATGCTGACGCGCAATCTCAACCACCTCTAACAGCAGCTCTTTGCTGTAGACCGCGCCGGTCGGGTTATTCGGGTTGATAATCACGATACCGCGGGTACGCGGGGTGATCTTGCTGCGGATATCATCCAGGTCAGGGAACCAGCCTGCTGACTCATCACACAGATAGTGCACCGCTTTTCCGCTGGAAAGGGAAACCGCAGCTGTCCACAACGGATAGTCAGGCGCTGGCACCAGCATTTCGTCGCCGCTGTTCAGTAACGCCTGCATCGCCTGCACGATGAGCTCTGAAACGCCGTTGCCAATGTAGATATCTTCTACCGTGACATCACGCATGTCGCGCGCCTGATAGTGCTGCATGATCGCTTTACGGGCGGAATAGAGACCCTTGGAGTCGCAATAGCCCTGAGCACTGGGAAGATTACGAATCACATCAACCAGAATCTCATCCGGTGCTTCGAAACCAAACGGCGCCGGATTGCCGATGTTCAGCTTAAGAACTTTATTGCCTTCTTCTTCGAGGCGCTTCGCCTCTTTCAGGACCGGGCCACGGATGTCATAGCAGACGTTATCGAGTTTTCCGGATTTATCTATTTGAAAAGTCATTGTTACCGCCTTAACGGGCAGAATCCTTTTTGGCTGCCACTGAAATCGAACCAGCACAATGTACTCTCCTGTCGGTCACAAATGAAGGGTGCCGCCCCGTTTTGGCGGGTTCAACAACTTTTTAGACGGTGAGTAGCGTAAAAAATATTTACCAGTGCATGATGTGGTTGATAAAACCAAAAATGATGCATATAGAAATATTTTAAACTATCTAAAGCGGGGCTGAGACAACATATGGCTTGGGTATTGTGAAATGAAATATGAACGTTATGGAAAGGACGCTTTTCTTTGCACCTGAAATATACACTCAGGTAAATAGTTAAAGGATATTTTATAAATGTTCACTTTGTGGACAATTTTATGACGCGTACAACGACTACGCCTTAACACTGCTTAAGAGTGGCCTGTTTAAGGCCTTGTGATCGCCGGAAAAGTACCAAATGAAGAGGTGTTTCTGGCACGCTTTTATCAGGATTGTGAGCAGTACTTAACACTTCTTCACTAAATTTGGGAACGCTGAAGGCTTAAAAAGTGATCAATAATGTGGCATAAGGGTCCGGAAATGCCTTTAGCACAAAATTTACAGCGCTTTTCACAAAATCATTTCCATTTTGAAGTCAAAAATGATTAAGTATAATTTATTATTTAATGCACATGGCCGCTTCGTCTTGCTGGCCTGAAAAGTGCGATTTTTATCCCGCCCGATTATTTCTGGTGGGAATAAGACAACTACGCAGCTTCCTGCATTTGCGCACCCCAGCGCCATCGGTTCAGAAGTTGTACCTGTCTTGAGAGCACCGTGACCCTTTCAGTTGAGTCAGCAGTGCCGGTTCCAGATGAATTTTTTTGTGTCAGTCTTCACACAGGACTGTCATTAAGCACCATTACTGCTTATCACTTTGATAAGCTTGTAATAACACCAGGGTAGTAGTTCGTAAAAATCTTATAAGTGAAGAAAAAACATGACTAATGCAAATCGTCCGATACTCAATCTCGACCTCGATCTGCTGAGAACTTTCGTTGCCGTTGCGGATTTGAATACCTTTGCAGCGGCCGCTGCAGCGGTCTGCAGAACCCAGTCAGCAGTCAGTCAGCAGATGCAGCGTCTGGAACAATTGGTAGGTAAAGAGCTGTTTGCCAGACATGGACGTAATAAGCTGTTAACAGAGCACGGGATCCAGCTTTTAGGCTATGCCAGAAAAATCCTTCGTTTCAACGACGAAGCCTGCACTTCGCTGATGTACAGTAATATTCAGGGCGTGCTGACCATTGGTGCCTCTGATGACACCTCTGACACTATTCTGCCTTTCCTGTTAAACCGGGTAACCTCGGTTTATCCGAAACTGGCAATCGATGTTCGTGTTAAACGTAATCCGTTTATGATGGAAATGCTCAATCAGGGTGAAGTGGACCTGGTTGTGACGACCTCCAGCCCGGGTAACTTTACCTATCAGGTACTGCGTACTTCACCTACCTTGTGGTACTGCGCAGCGGATTATATCTTCCAGCGCGGCGAAGCTATTCCATTGGTGCTGCTGGATGAGCCAAGTCCTTACCGCGATATGGCGATTGACCATCTCAATGAGGCTGGCATCCCGTGGCGTATCTCTTACGTCGCTTCTACACTGGCTGCAGTACGCGCCGCGGTGAAAGCGGGACTGGGCGTGACAGCGCGTCCGGTAGAGATGATGAGCCCGGAACTGCGTGTTATGGGTGCGGCGGAAGGGCTGCCGGTCCTGCCGGATACGCAATATCTACTGTGCCGCAATCCTGACAGCGATAATGAGCTGGCACTGGCTATCTTCAACGCCATGCAGTCCAGCAACGACCCGTATAACCTGAGCAATAATCCAGACGGTACGCTGTTACTGGATGACGAAGAGTAATTTCGCTAACGTGTTGTACTCAACATTGGCGCAGTTGTCTTAACAAACGCTTATAAATAGGCCTCTCATTCCCTGAACAGAACGAGAGGCTTTTTTATGTCTGCGCCTCGCCCGACTCTCCTCACCAGCTCTTCTCCCTGACGTTACCCTCCTGAATAATTTCATCCTGCAATGAACTGAAACGTAAAGACCGAAAAAACGAACCATTTGTTCCGGATCGCTGTTTCGTGTGGAGAAAATTAGCGCATAAAGGACAGAAGTGTGTTCTGGATCAAGAAAATACCCCTGCGAAGGGGAAGGAAAACAGGATGATACCTGTCAAAATATGTTTGTTAAATGCACGATCAATGCATGTGAATACCCGCTACACTAAAATTAACCCTACAGACTGAAGCGATTTAGCTGGAAAGCGGGGCATCATTTGTTAATAATATGATGCAGGTGTGAAATAATGTTTGGATACTTTTGTCAAAGTTGACAAAAGGTTATAGAAAGGAGTAAAAAACCCCATAAAATGGCTGCTTATTACCTGATAACAGCAACATTTAAAAGGTTTTTACCCTTCCCTTGAATCGATGTGGTCAGTTTGCTGCGGGAAACGCGTGCAGGATGCCAGCGCCACTTTTGATGAGTAAGCAATGAGTATGTCAACTACCACCGAAATCATCGCTCAGCACTGGGCGTTTATCGTATTTATCGTTATTGCCTTTGGCCTGTGTGCTTTCATGCTGACCGGAGGATGGCTGCTTGGCGGCAGAGCGCGCGCCCGCTACAAAGACACGCCATTCGAATCGGGCATTGAATCCGTTGGTGATACCCATATCCGCCTGTCGGCGAAATTTTATCTGGTTGCGATGTTTTTCGTCATTTTCGACGTCGAAGCCCTCTTTTTATACGCATGGGCGACTTCAATCCGTGAAAGCGGTTGGATCGGCTTTGTGGAAGCCGCAATTTTCATTTTGGTGCTCCTGGCGGGTCTGGTCTATCTGGTACGCATTGGCGCACTGGACTGGGCGCCAGCTCGCCGTCGCGTGGTGGTGAAAACCACTACGGTCAGCCACACCAATCCTCATAAGCAGTAAAAGAGAGGCAATAAGATGGACTATACGCTCACCCGCATAGACCCGAACGGTGGTGAGAACGACCGTTATCCTCTGCAAAAGCAGGAAATCGTCAGCGATCCGCTGGAGCAGCACGTTCATCGCAGCGTTTATATGGGCAAACTCGAAAATGCCCTCCATGACATGGTGAACTGGGGACGTAAAAACTCCCTCTGGCCCTATAACTTCGGCTTGTCCTGTTGTTACGTAGAGATGACAACGTCGTTTACCGCGGTTCACGACGTGGCGCGTTTTGGTGCGGAAGTGATGCGCGCCTCACCACGTCAGGCGGATTTCATGGTTATTGCCGGTACGCCGTTTACTAAAATGGCCCCGGTTATTCAGCGTTTGTACGATCAGATGCTGGAACCAAAATGGGTGATCTCTATGGGTGCCTGCGCCAATTCGGGCGGCATGTATGACATCTATTCGGTGGTGCAGGGCGTCGATAAATTCCTGCCGGTCGATGTTTACATTCCTGGCTGTCCGCCACGTCCTGAAGCCTACATGCAGGCACTGCTGCTGTTGCAGGAGTCGATCGGCAAAGAGCGCCGTCCGCTTTCGTGGGTTGTCGGCGACCAGGGCGTTTACCGCGCCAACATGCCTTCAGAGCGTGAAAGAAAACGCTCAGAGCGCATCGCAGTCACAAACCTGCGCAGCCCGGACGAAGTTTAAAACCGTATGGATGGAAAACCGCGCCTGCAGCAGAACATCACAATTTAATGCATGGCCCCATCCTGACGCCTTCATTTGAGTGCCTGAGACCAGGCCGGAATGGTGAGTAACGTATGACAGATTTGACCACGCAAGATCTCGCTCAGCCTCTATGGCAAACCCGTGATCACCTTGATGACCCGGTGATCGGCGAGTTGCGTAACCGTTTTGGGCCGGATGCCTTCACTGTTCAGCCAACCCGCACCGGGATTCCGGTGGTCTGGGTTAAGCGTGAACAGATACTGGAAATCACCGAGTTTCTGCGTAAATTACCTAAGCCTTACGTCATGCTGTATGACCTGCATGGCGTGGATGAGCGTTTGCGTACCCACCGTGCAGGCCTGCCTGCGGCGGATTTTTCCGTTTTCTACCACCTGCTGTCGATCGAGCGCAACCGCGACATCATGCTTAAGGTGGCACTCTCTGAAAACGACATGCATTTGCCGACCATCACCCGTCTTTTCCCGAATGCCAACTGGTATGAGCGTGAAACCTGGGAGATGTTTGGTATTACCTTTGATGGCCACCCGCACCTGACCCGCATCATGATGCCGTCAACCTGGGAAGGTCATCCGCTGCGTAAAGATTACCCGGCGCGCGCCACCGAATTCGATCCTTTCACGCTAACCAAGCAGAAAGAAGATTTAGAGATGGAGGCGCTGACCTTTAAGCCCGAAGACTGGGGCATGAAGCGCAGTACCACCAACGAAGACTTCATGTTCCTCAACCTCGGGCCAAACCACCCGTCGGCGCACGGTGCATTCCGCATCATTCTGCAGCTGGATGGTGAAGAGATTGTCGACTGCGTGCCTGACATCGGTTATCACCATCGTGGTGCCGAAAAGATGGGCGAGCGTCAGTCGTGGCACAGCTACATTCCTTACACTGACCGTATCGAATACCTTGGCGGCTGTGTAAACGAAATGCCGTACGTGCTGGCAGTGGAAAAACTGGCCGGTATCGTGGTGCCCGATCGCGTTAACGTGATCCGCGTAATGCTCTCTGAGCTGTTCCGCATCAACAGCCATCTCCTCTATATCTCCACCTTTATTCAGGACGTCGGTGCCATGACACCGGTGTTCTTTGCCTTTACCGATCGCCAGAAAATCTATGACGTGGTTGAAGCCATTACCGGTTTCCGTATGCACCCGGCCTGGTTCCGCATCGGTGGCGTCGCACACGACCTGCCGCGTGGCTGGGAACGTCTGCTGCGTGACTTCCTGGACTGGATGCCGAAGCGTCTGAAGGAATATGACAAAGCTGCACTGCGTAACACCGTGCTGATTGGTCGTTCTAAAGGCGTTGCTGCGTACAACATGGAAGAAGCGCTGGCGTGGGGCACCACGGGTGCCGGCCTGCGTGCGACCGGCCTCGACTTTGACGTGCGTAAATGGCGTCCCTATTCAGGTTACGAAAACTTCGATTTCGAAATCCCGGTCGGCGACGGCGTCAGCGATGCTTACAGCCGCGTTCAGCTGAAGATGGAAGAGATGTGGCAGTCGCTGCGCATTCTTGAGCAGTGTCTCAATAATATGCCAGAGGGGCCGTTTAAAGCGGATCACCCGCTAACCACGCCGCCACCGAAAGAGCGCACGCTGCAGCACATTGAAACGCTGATTACTCACTTCCTGCAGGTTTCATGGGGACCGGTGATGCCAGCCAATGAGTCGTTCCAGATGATTGAAGCGACGAAAGGGATCAACAGCTACTACCTGACCAGCGATGGCAGCACCATGAGCTACCGCACCCGCGTGCGTACGCCGAGCTTCCCGCATCTGCAGCAGATTCCTTCCGTAATCCGTGGCAGCCTGGTATCCGACCTGATCGTATATCTGGGTAGTATCGATTTTGTTATGTCAGACGTGGACCGCTAATTATGCACGATCAACACATTGCCATTAAAACGATCGACCCTAACGAGGTCTTCGTGCTGAGCGCGGAAGAGCATCACGCTATTGAGCACGAAAAACACCACTACGAAGATGCGCGTGCAGCCTCGATTGAAGCGCTGAAGATCGTGCAGAAACAGCGCGGCTGGGTGCCGGACGGCGCGATCAACGCGATCGCGGATGTGCTGGGTATCCCGGCAAGCGACGTTGAAGGTGTGGCGACGTTTTACAGCCAGATCTTCCGTCAGCCGGTGGGTCGTCATGTGATCCGTTACTGTGACAGCGTGGTCTGTCATATCACCGGTTATCAGGGCATCCAGTCCGCACTGGAACAGCAGCTGAATATCAAACCGGGTCAGACCACGGCTGATGGCCGCTTTACGCTGCTGCCAACCTGCTGTCTGGGCAACTGCGACAAGGGCCCAACGATGATGGTGGATGAAGACACGCATGTGCATCTGACGCCGGAAGGCATTCCTGGTTTACTGGAGCAGTATCAATGACAATTAAACAGATCATTCGTACTGCTGAAACCCATCCGCTGACCTGGCGGATGCGTGACGACAAGCAACCTGTCTGGCTTGATGAATACCGCAGCAAAAACGGCTATGCCGGTGCGGAAAAAGCGCTGAAAAGCATGTCACAGGATGAAATCGTCGCGGCAGTGAAAGATTCCGGCCTGAAAGGGCGCGGCGGTGCGGGCTTTTCCACCGGGCTGAAGTGGAGCCTGATGCCGAAAGATGAGTCGATGAACATCCGTTACCTGCTGTGTAACGCCGATGAGATGGAACCCGGCACTTATAAAGACCGCCTGCTGATGGAGCAGATGCCTCACCAGCTGGTGGAAGGGATGCTGATCAGCGCCTTTGCGCTGAAAGCTTACCGTGGCTATATCTTCTTACGTGGCGAATACATTGAAGCCGCGGTGCATCTGCGCCGTGCGATTGCTGAAGCGACGGAAGCGGGTTATCTCGGTAAAAATATTCTGGGCACCGGCTTCGACTTTGAGCTGATCGTCCACACCGGCGCAGGGCGTTATATCTGCGGCGAAGAGACGGCGCTGATTAACTCACTGGAAGGCCGTCGTGCTAACCCGCGTTCCAAGCCGCCATTCCCGGCAAGTGCGGGCGCGTGGGGCAAACCGACCTGCGTAAATAACGTGGAAACCCTCTCCAACGTCCCGGCGATTCTGGCCAACGGCGTGGAGTGGTACAAAAACATCTCTAAAAGCGAAGATGCCGGTACCAAAATGATGGGCTTCTCCGGACGAGTGAAAAATCCTGGCGTCTGGGAACTGCCATTCGGTATCACCGCGCGTGAAATTCTTGAAGATTATGCGGGCGGCATGCGTGACGGATTGAAGTTCAAAGCCTGGCAGCCGGGTGGGGCAGGGACCGACTTCCTGACCGACCAGCACCTGGATCTGCCAATGGAATTTGCCAGCATCGGCAAAGCGGGCAGTCGTCTCGGCACCGCGCTGGCGATGGCGGTCGATCACGAAATCAATATGGTCTCGCTGGTGCGTAACCTGGAAGAGTTCTTTGCCCGAGAGTCGTGCGGCTGGTGTACACCGTGTCGCGATGGCCTGCCGTGGAGCGTGAAAATTCTGCGTGCGCTGGAGCAGAAGCAGGGTCAGCCAGGGGATATCGAAACCCTGCTGCAACTCTGCCGTCAGCTCGGCCCGGGTAAAACCTTCTGTGCGCATGCGCCGGGTGCGGTTGAGCCGCTGCAGAGTGCGATTAAATATTTCCGTGAAGAGTTTGAAGCTGGCATGGCACCGCAGGTGTTTGGCAATACCCGCGCCATTGGCGGGATCCAGCCAAACCTGCTGAAAGCGCGCTGGTAATTCGCCACAGCATACGGAAAAGGCCTGGTGCCGCCGCCCCGACAGTGTCGTGCGTCGGGGCAAGAATATGATTAACGCTCGTTTCTGACGAGCCTTACGGAAGCATGTCACTATGGCTACAATTCATGTAGACGGTAAAGAGTATGATGTGAACGGAGCGGACAACCTGCTACAGGCATGTCTCTCTCTGGGCCTTGATATTCCTTACTTTTGCTGGCATCCGGCGCTGGGAAGCGTTGGGGCCTGCCGCCAGTGTGCGGTAAAGCAATTCCAGAATGCCGAAGATACCCGCGGCCGTCTTGTCATGTCCTGCATGACGCCGGCCTCTGACGGCACATTCATCTCCATCGATGATGGCGAAGCGAAAGAGTTCCGCGAAAGCGTGGTGGAGTGGCTGATGACCAACCACCCGCACGACTGCCCGGTGTGTGAAGAGGGCGGTAACTGTCACCTGCAGGATATGACAGTCATGACCGGCCACAGCTTTCGCCGCTATCGCTTCACTAAGCGTACCCACCGTAATCAGGATCTCGGTCCGTTCATCTCCCACGAGATGAACCGCTGTATCGCCTGTTACCGCTGCGTGCGTTATTACAAAGATTATGCCGATGGCAAAGATCTGGGTGTCTACGGCGCGCACGACAACGTCTACTTTGGTCGCCCGGAAGATGGCACGCTGGAGAGCGAATTCTCCGGCAACCTCGTTGAAATCTGCCCGACCGGCGTCTTCACCGACAAAACCCACTCCGAACGCTATAACCGTAAATGGGATATGCAGTTTGCGCCGAGCATCTGCCAGCAGTGCAGCGTTGGCTGTAACACCAGCCCGGGTGAGCGTTATGGTGAGTTACGCCGTATCGAAAACCGTTATAACGGCACCGTAAACCACTACTTCCTGTGTGACCGTGGCCGCTTTGGCTATGGCTACGTGAACCGTAAAGATCGCCCACGTCAGCCGATGCTGCTGCGCGGCAACGACTGGGTCACGCTGAACGCAGAGCAGGCAGTTAACGCTGGTGCAGATTTGCTGCGTCAGGCGAAGAAAGTGATCGGTATCGGCTCGCCGCGCGCCAGCATTGAAAGTAACTTCGCCCTGCGTGAACTGGTGGGTGCAGAGAACTTCTCAACCGGCATGCCAGCGGACGAGCAGGCCCGTCTTGAACTGATGCTCAACGTCCTGCGCGAGGGCGGTATCTATACGCCATCGCTGCGTGAAATTGAAAGCTACGACGCGGTGCTGGTGCTGGGTGAAGACCTGACACAGGTTGGCGCACGTGTAGCGCTCTCAGTGCGTCAGGCAGTCAAAGGCAAAGCGCGTGATATGGCCGCTGCACAGAAAGTCGCAGACTGGCAGATCGCCGCCATCATGAACATCGGTCAGAACGCCAAACATCCGCTGTTTGTTACCCATGTTGATGAAACCCGTCTGGATGATATCGCGGCATGGAGCTATCGTGCGCCGGTTGAAGATCAGGCGCGCCTCGGCTTCGCTATCGCCAGTGCACTGGATGAGTCTGCACCTGCGGTTACCGATTTCGACAGCAAACTCAGCGGGAAAATGGATGTTGTCGTGCAGGCGCTGGCCGGCGCGAAAAAGCCATTAATTATCTCCGGTACCCACTCAGGCAGCAGCGCAGTGATTGAAGCCGCGGCTAACGTGGCGAAAGCCCTGAAGGCACGCGGTGCAGATGTCGGCATTACTCTGCTGGCAGGTCACGCGAACAGCATCGGACTGGGCATGATTGGCGGCAATCCGCTGGAGCAGGCGCTGGAGCAACTGAGCAACGGTGAAGCCGATGCGCTGGTCGTTCTGGAAAATGATCTCTATCGCCATGCACCGAAAGCTTTGGTGGATGCGGCGCTGGCCCAGACCACAAACGTGATTGTAGTGGATCATCAGCGTACCGCCACGCTGGAGAAAGCGGGCCTGGTGCTTTCAACCGCCAGCTTCGCCGAAAGCGATGGTACCTCGATCAACCATGAAGGCCGCGCACAGCGTTTCTTCCAGGTTTACGATCCTTCTTACTATGACAACAACGTAGTGATGCTGGAGAGCTGGCGCTGGCTGCATTCGCTGCACAGCACGCTGGAAAGCCGTCACGTCGACTGGACGCAGCTCGATCATGTGATCGATGCGGTGGTGAGTCATCTGCCACAGCTGGCCGGAATCAAGGATGCGGCACCGGATGCCAGCTTCCGTATTCGCGGACAGAAACTGTCGCGTTCACCGCACCGTGCCAGTGGCCGTACCGCGGCGCGCGCCAATATCAGCGTGCACGAACCGCGTCAGCCGCAGGATCAGGACACGATGTTCGCTTTCTCAATGGAAGGGAACAACCAGCCAGGCGCACCGCGTTCGCAGATTCCGTTTGCCTGGGCACCGGGCTGGAACTCACCGCAGGCGTGGAACAAGTTCCAGGTTGAAGTGGGCGGCAAACTGCGTCATGGCGATCCGGGCGTGCGCCTGTTTGAAGCCAGCGCAGGTGAGTTACCCTGGTTCACTACTGTACCAAAAGCCTTCGTCAGTGATGCGCAGTGGCGCGTGGCACCTCTTCACCGGTTGTTCGGCAGCGAAGAGATGTCACAGCGTTCACCGGTCTTCCAGCAGCGTATGGCTGAGCCTGCGCTGGTGATTAACCCGGAGGATGCGGCGAAGCTGGGCGTTAATGATGGCGCGGCGGTGGAATTCAGCTGTGCCGGTGAGACAGTGCGTCTGCCGGTCCGTTTCTCGGCGTCACTGCAGGCGGGACAGATTGGCCTGCCGCTGGGTATGCCGGGCGTTCCGCTATTCCTGGCGAACGGTAAAATCGACACTCTGCAGGAGGCGGCGCAATGAGCTGGTTAACACCGGACGTTATCGACATTCTGCTGGCCATTGTTAAAGCCATCGTGATTCTGCTGGTGGTTGTGGCCTGCGGCGCGTTCATGAGCTTCGCCGAGCGTCGTCTGCTCGGCCTGTTCCAGAACCGTTACGGGCCAAACCGCGTAGGCTGGGGCGGCTCGCTGCAGCTGGTGGCGGATATGATCAAAATGTTCTTCAAAGAGGACTGGGTCCCGCCGTTTACCGACCGCTTTATCTTTACCCTTGCGCCGGTCATCGCCTTTGTTTCACTGCTGCTGGCCTTTGCTATCGTGCCGGTTTCGCCAACCTGGATGGTAGCAGACCTGAATATCGGTCTGCTGTTCTTCCTGATGATGGCGGGCCTGGCGGTCTACGCGGTGCTGTTTGCCGGCTGGTCGAGTAACAACAAATACTCGCTGCTGGGTGCGATGCGCGCCTCGGCGCAGACCCTGAGTTACGAAGTGTTCCTGGGGCTGTCGCTGATGGGTGTGGTAGCACAGGCGGGCTCGTTCAATATGAACGATATCGTCAACAGCCAGACGCATCTGTGGAACATCATTCCGCAGTTCTTCGGTTTCGTGACCTTCTGTATTGCGGGCGTGGCGGTGTGTCACCGTCATCCGTTTGACCAGCCAGAAGCGGAGCAGGAACTGGCGGACGGCTACCACATTGAATATGCCGGTATGAAGTTCGGCCTGTTCTTTGTCGGCGAATATGTGGCGATTACCACCGTTTCAGCGCTGATCGTAACGCTGTTCTTTGGTGGCTGGCACGGACCTTTCCTGCCGCCGTTCATCTGGTTCGCCCTGAAAACGGCGTTCTTTATGATGATGTTCATCCTGATCCGTGCTGCGCTTCCGCGTCCACGCTACGACCAGGTGCTGTCATTCGGCTGGAAAGTGTGTCTGCCGTTGACGCTGTTGAACCTGCTGGCGACTGCCGCAGTGATTCTCTACACAGCGCCGTAAGGGGTTAACAAATGACTTTGAAAGATATTGTCGTAGGCTTTGGCACGACAGTTCGCAGTATCTGGCTGATCGGGCTGCACGCCTTCGCCAAACGTGAAACGCAGATGTACCCGGAAGAGCCGGTTTATCTGCCACCACGCTATCGTGGCCGTATCGTGTTAACCCGCGATCCGGATGGTCAGGAGCGTTGTGTCGCCTGTAACCTGTGTGCGGTTGCCTGCCCGGTTGGCTGTATCTCGCTGCAGAAAGCCGAAACCAAAGATGGCCGCTGGTATCCGGAGTTCTTCCGCATCAACTTCTCACGCTGCATCTTCTGCGGCATGTGTGAGGAAGCCTGTCCGACCACGGCGATTCAGCTGACCCCCGATTTCGAACTGGGTGAGTTTAAGCGACAGGATCTGGTGTATGAGAAGGACGATCTGTTGATTTCGGGGCCGGGTAAATATCCGGAGTACAACTTCTACCGCATGGCAGGTATGGCGATTGACGGTAAAGATAAGGGCGAAGCGGAAAACGAAGCCAAGCCTATCGACGTCAAAGGCTTATTACCTTAAGGAGCAAGGCATGGAATTTGCGTTTTATCTTTGCGGGCTGGTGGCGGTGCTGACGACGTTGCGCGTCATTACCCACACTAATCCGGTACATGCGTTGCTGTACCTGATCGTTTCGCTGTTATCGATCGCGGGCGTCTTCTTCTCTATGGGGGCCTATTTTGCCGGTGCGCTGGAGATCATCGTCTACGCCGGTGCCATTATGGTGCTGTTCGTCTTCGTGGTCATGATGCTGAACTTAGGCAAGCAGACCGAGAAGCAGGAGCGTGAGTGGCTCAGCCCGTCACTGTGGATTGGCCCGGGTATCGTCTCATTGCTGCTGCTGGTTGTAATGGTCTACGCCATCCTGACAGCCAATGATCAGGGCATCGATGGCACCATCATCGACGCCAAAGCGGTCGGCATCAGCCTGTTTGGTCCTTACGTACTGGCGGTTGAACTGGCCTCAATGCTGCTGCTGGCGGGTCTGGTCGTGGCGTTCCATATCGGTCGTGAAGAGCGTCAGGGCGAAGTCCTGAGTAACCGTAATGCTGACGCCGCTCAGGTGAAAAAGGAGAACGCATGATCCCGTTACAACATGGATTGATTCTTGCTGCCGTGCTGTTTGTCCTTGGACTGACGTCGCTGGTGATACGCCGCAATCTGCTGTTTATGCTGATTGGCCTTGAAATCATGATCAACGCCGCCGCTTTAGCTCTGGTGGTTGCCGGGAGCTACTGGGGTCAGGCAGATGGACAGGTGATGTATATCCTGGCGATCAGCCTGGCGGCAGCGGAAGCCAGTATTGGTCTGGCACTGCTGCTTCAGCTCTATCGTCGTCGTCAGACGCTGAACATTGATACTGTGAGCGAGATGCGCGGATGAATCTTCTCTATTTAACTGTCTTGTTTCCGCTGATCGGCTTTCTGCTGTTAGCGTTTTCCCGCGGTCGCTGGTCAGAGAACCTGTCGGCCACGGTGGGTATGGGATCGGTGGGTCTGGCAGCACTGACTACGGCAATGATCGGTTTCGACTTCTTCGCCAATGGTCAGCAAGCTTACACTCAGACACTCTGGACGTGGATGCATGTCGGCAACTTCGACATGAAGGTGAATCTGACGCTGGATGGCCTGTCGCTGACCATGCTGTCGGTCGTGACCGGTGTCGGCTTCTTCATTCATATGTTCGCCTCCTGGTACATGCGTGGAGAAGAGGGCTACTCCCGCTTTTTCGCCTACACCAACCTGTTTATCGCCAGCATGGTGGTTCTGGTGCTGGCCGATAACCTGATGCTGATGTATCTGGGCTGGGAAGGGGTAGGGCTCTGCTCTTATCTGCTGATCGGTTTCTACTACAGCAATCCGGAAAACGGCAAAGCGGCGATGAAAGCGTTCATCATTACCCGCGTGGGCGACGTCTTCCTGGCATTCGGTCTGTTCATTCTCTACAACGAGCTGGGCACGCTGAACTTCCGCGAGATGATGGAACTGGCTCCGGCGCACTTCGCCGCAGACAACCATATGCTGCAGTGGGCGACGCTGATGCTGCTGGGTGGCGCGGTCGGTAAATCGGCACAGCTGCCATTGCAGACCTGGCTGGCCGATGCGATGGCGGGTCCGACACCGGTTTCGGCGCTGATTCACGCCGCGACCATGGTGACGGCGGGTGTTTACCTGATTGCCCGCAGCCACGGTCTCTTCCTGCTGACGCCGGAAGTGCTGCATCTGGTCGGCATCATCGGGGCGGTTACCCTGGTGCTGGCGGGCTTTGCCGCGCTGGTGCAGACCGACATCAAACGCGTTCTCGCTTACTCCACCATGAGCCAGATTGGCTACATGTTCCTGGCGCTGGGCGTTCAGGCGTGGGATGCGGCGATTTTCCATCTGATGACGCACGCCTTCTTTAAAGCATTACTGTTCCTCTCCTCGGGTTCAGTGATTCTGGCCTGCCATCACGAGCAGAACATCTTCAAAATGGGTGGCCTGCGTAAGAGCATTCCGCTGGTTTACACCTGCTTCCTGGTCGGTGGCGCGGCGCTGGCGGCACTGCCGCTGATTACGGCGGGCTTCTACAGTAAAGATGAGATTCTGTTTGGTGCACTGGCTCATGGTCACATCAATCTGATGGTCGCGGGTCTGGTGGGAGCGTTCCTGACCTCTATCTATACCTTCCGCATGATCTTTATTGTGTTCCACGGCGAAGAAAAAATTCATGCACACGCCGGTAAAGGCATTACCCATCATCTGCCGCTGATTGTGCTGCTGCTGCTCTCCACCTTTATTGGTGCGCTGATTACGCCACCGCTGGCGGGTGTCCTGCCAGCCAATGAGTTCGGTGAAGCGGGCAAAGTGGGACTGGAAATCACCTCGGGTGTGGTCGCGATCGTTGGCATTCTGATCGCAGCCGCACTGTGGCTGGGCAAACGTGAGCTGGTAATCCGTATCGCAAACAGTGCACCAGGCCGTTTCTTCGGCACCTGGTGGTTTGCGGCATGGGGCTTCGACTGGCTCTACGATAAAGTGTTCGTCAAACCTTATCTGGGTATTGCGTGGCTGCTGAAGCGCGACCCACTGAATGGTCTGATGAACCTGCCTGCGCTGCTGTCACGCATTGCCAACAAAGGTCTGGTGGTCAGTGAAAATGGCTACCTGCGCTGGTACGTGGCGTCAATGAGCGTGGGTGCCGTGCTGGTGCTGGCTCTGCTGCTGGTGATTTAAAGATTGATGAGCGGGGCAGGTTAGTTAATCTGCCCATTGAGAATGTCAAAAATTGTCCTGAGCAAGGGCGTTATCGTCGCAGCCAGTTTGGTTACCGCCAGCGCGCAGCAATCGCAGCATACCGAGGTATGTGAGGATTGCGAGCACTGCCGGGAATCAAAATGGCAAGTAAGATAGCCCGAACTAAGACAAAGAAAAGGGAAGTGTGCCGTGTTATTACCTTGGCTAATTATCATACCCTTCGTCGGCGGTCTGATCTGCTGGCTCACTGAGCGCCTTGGCGCGAAGGTGCCACGCTGGATCGCGCTGATCACCATGGGGCTGACGTTGGCGCTTTCACTGCAACTCTGGTTGCAGGGAGGCTATTCACTGACGCAGGCAGCGGGCATTCCGCAGTGGCAGTCAAGTTTCTCCGTTCCGTGGATCCCACGCTTCGGCATCAGCTTCCATTTAGCCATTGATGGCCTGTCTCTGCTGATGGTGGTGCTGACCGGCCTGCTCGGTCTGATGGCGGTGCTCTGTTCCTGGAATGAGATTTCAAAGTATCAGGGCTTCTTCCATCTGAACCTGATGTGGATCCTGGGCGGCGTAATCGGTGTGTTCCTCTCCATCGACCTGTTCCTGTTCTTCTTCTTCTGGGAAATGATGCTGGTGCCGATGTACTTCCTCATCGCGCTCTGGGGTCATAAAGCATCGGACGGTAAAACCCGTATTTCCGCTGCGACCAAATTCTTCATCTATACCCAGGCTTCGGGTCTGGTGATGCTGATTGCGATTCTGGGCCTGGTGTTTGTCCATTACAACGCGACCGGCGTCTGGACATTCAACTACGAACAGCTGCTGCAGACGCCAATGTCGAGCGGTGTTGAATATCTGCTGATGCTGGGCTTCTTTATCGCCTTTGCGGTCAAGATGCCGGTAGTGCCCTTGCACGGCTGGCTGCCGGATGCGCACAGTCAGGCACCAACGGCCGGTTCTGTTGACCTGGCGGGTATCCTGCTGAAAACCGCGGCTTACGGCTTACTCCGTTTCAGCCTGCCGCTGTTCCCGAACGCGTCAGCCGAGTTTGCGCCAATCGCCATGTGGTTAGGTATCATCGGTATCTTCTACGGTGCGTGGATGGCCTTCTCGCAGACCGATATCAAACGTCTGATTGCCTATACCTCGATTTCGCACATGGGCTTTGTGCTGATTGCCATCTACACCGGCAGCCAGCTGGCGCTGCAGGGTGCGGTGATCCAGATGATTGCACACGGTCTGTCCGCAGCGGCACTCTTCATTCTGTGTGGTCAGCTGTATGAGCGTCTGCATACCCGTGATATGCGTCAGATGGGTGGCCTGTGGTCGCGCATCAAATGGATTCCGGGCCTGTCGCTGTTCTTTGCTGTTGCCAACCTCGGTATGCCGGGCACCGGTAACTTCGTCGGCGAATTTATGATTCTGACCGGCAGCTTCCAGGTGGTGCCGATGATTATTGTCATCGCAACCTTTGGTCTGGTGTTCGCCTCCGTCTACTCGCTGGTGATGATGCAGCGCGCTTACTACGGCGAAGCGAAATCTAAAGATCCGCTGCCAGGCATGTCACCGCGTGAGTTTATGACCATCGGTGTTCTGGTGGTGCTGCTGGTGCTGCTGGGCGTCTATCCACAGCCGATTCTGGATACTTCGCACGCTGCCATGAGCAATATTCAGCAGTGGTTTACCGCTTCAATTTCAACTACAAGGCCGTAATTCGCCATGACAATAACTCCTCACCAATTGATTGCGTTACTACCGCTGTTAATCGTCGGATTGACGGTGGTGGTTGTGATGCTGTCCATTGCCTGGCGACGCAACCACTTCGTTAACGCCACGCTAACGGTAGTTGGCCTGAACCTGGCGCTGCTCTCGCTCTACTTTGTTGGTCAGGCCGGGGCAATGGATGTCACGCCGCTGCTGCGCGTCGATGGCTATTCGATGTTCTATACCGCGCTGGTAATGCTGGCGAGTCTGGCAACCTGCACCTTTGCCTATCCGTGGCTGGCAGGCTACCCGGACAACAAAGATGAGTTCTATCTGCTGGTGCTGATTGCAGCGCTCGGTGGCATCGTGCTGGCCAGCGCTAACCATCTGGCCTCGCTGTTCATCGGTATTGAGCTGCTGTCGCTGCCGCTGTTTGGTCTGATTGGCTACGCTTTCCGCCAGAAACGTTCGCTGGAAGCCGCACTGAAGTACACCATTCTTTCTGCGGCGGCCTCATCGTTCCTGCTGTTTGGCATTGCGCTGATCTACGCTGATTCCGGTAACCTGAGCTTCGTTGCGCTGGGTCAGAGCCTGACAGACAGCATGATCCACGAGCCACTGCTGCTGGTGGGTCTGGGCATGATGATTATCGGTCTGGGCTTCAAGCTCTCACTGGTTCCGTTCCACCTCTGGACGCCCGATGTTTATCAGGGTGCGCCTGCACCGGTTTCAACCTTCCTGGCCACCGCCAGCAAGATTGCGATCTTCGGTGTCATCATGCGTCTGTTTATGTATGCGCCGGTGACCGACAGCGAAGCGGTGCGTACGGTGCTGGCCATGATCGCCTTTGTGTCGATTCTGTTCGGTAACCTGATGGCGATTTCGCAGAGCAACATCAAGCGTCTGCTGGGTTACTCCTCTATCGCCCACCTCGGTTATCTGCTGGTGGCGCTGATTGCAGTGAAAGATCATCAGCTGTCGCTGGAAACCTCGGGTGTTTACCTGGCGGGTTATCTGTTCAGCAGCCTGGGTGCCTTTGGTGTGGTGAGCCTGATGTCCAGCCCGTATCGTGGCCCGGATGCCGACTCGCTCTACTCCTATCGTGGTCTGTTCTGGCATCGTCCTATCCTGTCAGCGGTCATGACGGTGATGATGCTATCGCTGGCAGGTATCCCGATGACGCTGGGCTTTATCGGCAAATTCTACGTTATCGCGTCAGGTGTCAGTGCTCACCTGTGGTGGCTGACCGGTGCCGTGGTCGCGGGCAGTGCGATAGGTCTCTACTACTATCTGCGCGTGACGGTCAGTCTCTACCTCAGCCCGCCGGAACTGCATACCCGTGACACCCCGGCTAACTGGGCATTTACGGCCGGTGGTGTGGTCGTGCTGATCTCCGCCATTCTGGTGCTGCTGTTAGGGGTTTACCCGCAGCCGCTGATCAGACTGGTGCAGATGGCTCAGCCGCTGATGTAAGCAGGTATCTGCAACTGATGAATCAGGCCTCCGGGCCTGATTTTTTTTGCCTTAAAGACAAGGTGACCCGCAGATGCTGGATGGCGGCACTGTTCTGATGTAGCGTGTTGTGATTAGCAAGGAGAGACCATGAACATTGACTGGCAGGATAAACACCATAGCGAACTCACCGCCCGGGAACTTTACGACTTACTGGCATTGCGCAGTGCCGTGTTCGTCGTGGAACAGCAGTGTGCGTATCAGGATGTGGATGGCAAAGATTTGCAGGCGGAAAACCGGCATCTGCTGGGGATAGCGGATGGTCAGCTGGTGGCCTATGCGCGACTTCTCTCACCGGAAGATAAGAGCAGCCCGGCAAAAATCGGGCGGGTGATTGTGTCCGATCGGGTGCGTGGTGCGCGGCTGGGCAGCCGTCTGATGGAGAAGGCGATCAGCCGTTGTCAGCTACACTGGCCGGGTCAGGATCTGTTTCTCTCCGCTCAGGCACATCTGGAAAAATTTTACGGACAGCATGGCTTTGTGGCGGCAGGGGAGAGCTACCTGGAAGATGGCATTCCGCATATTGATATGGTGAAGACCGCGCTATAAAAAAGGCGAGGCCTGAGCCTCGCCTCATACTGCCGACAAACCCAGGTCAGAGTGAAACTGACAGCTACCTCTCAACTCAACGCGAAGGAAACACGGTCAGAGGAGGAAAGCGTCCCGCGCCTGGGACAAAAACGCCGGGAGCGTTTTGAACAACGTAACGCGTTGGCCCGGCTACGGGCGCACCTCAGGGATGAGGTGCGTACTAAAAACGCCGGGAGCGTTTTTGAACAACGTAACGCGTTGGCCCGGCTACGGGCGCACCTCAGGGATGAGGTGCGTACTAAAAACGCCGGGAGCGTTTTTGAACAACGTAACGCGTTGGCCCGGCTACGGGCGCACCTCAGGGATGAGGTGCGTAATCGCGCGGGCCGAGCATGTCATGGATTGGCATTAGCGACTTTCCGATCTGATCGTGTTCCCTGAGCAGACTCGCTCTCATCGCAAATCGTTGCAGACTTTGTCAGAAAAAAAGGCGAGGCCTAAGCATTGCCTGTTTCCATCAACCCACCGTCATCTGACGGTCATCTACATATTTGCGCTGATCCGGCGCAGGCGGGAAATACTGATAAAGCCACGTTTCGCTCAGCGTTTCATCCTTGCTACGCAGGAACAGACGCATCTCCACCGGCTGGGTGGAATCACTGTTCGGATACCAGTCAAACAGAATGCGGTATCCCTTCAGCGGATCGACATACAGAATTTCAACCTGCTTCACGGTGCCGGATGAGACAGTAATCACCGGCTCAATGCCTTTCGGCGCGGCAGCCTGCAGATCACCACCAATAAAATCGATGGCGAAGCGACGGCACCAGGTTTCAGGGAAGTGCTCGCCAGGCGCCCAGCCTTCCGGGAAGCCACCGATACCGGTGCGGGTGGCATCCACACGCGCCAGACCGCTTCGCACTGGCGGCAGACCACTCCAGTAGAGTTTGTAGGAGAAATTCAGCTCACTGCCCGCTTTGACCGGTTCCGCCGGTTGCCAGAAGCAGACGATGTTATCCAGCGTTTCACCCGTGGTTGGAATCTCCATCAGGTTGATCGCGCCTTTGCCCCACTTGCCGACCGGCTCAACCCACAGGCTCGGACGTTTGTCATACCAGCCAATCACATCCTGATAATCTTTGAAGTCGTGATTCAGCTGCAGCAGGCCAAAGCCACGCGGATTCTCATCTTCATAGGCGTTGAACTGCAGACGCTGCGGATTATTCAGCGGACGCGCAATCCATTCGCCTTTACCGGTCCACATCGCGAGACGATCGGAGTCATGGATCTGCGGATGGTAAGTGTTGCACATGCGACGTTCGTTGGTGCCACAGCTGAACATGCTGGTCATTGGCGAGATGCCGATCTGACGGATCTCTTTACGGGCAAACAGGTGGTTTTCTACTTCCATCACCACGCGTTTCTCTTCGCAATGAATGATGAACTTATAAGCACCGGTAAGGCTGGCACCATCCAGCAGGGCGTAACAGGTGAAAGTGGTATCTTCCGCTTTTGGCGTTTCAAACCAGAAGGCGGTGAAGTCCGGGAACTCTTCCTGACCGTTGCTGAAAGTGTTAATCGCCACGCCACGCGCCGAGAGACCGTACTGGAAGGTATCGTCAACGGCACGGAAGTAGCTTGCGCCGAGGAACGAGACGATGTCGCGACGGGCCAGCTCCGGCTTTTTAAAGGCGCGGAAACCGGCGAAGCCGAGGTCAGTTTTGCCCTCCAGCTGCTTTGTATCCACGTGGGCGTTGTTGTAGTTGAACAGCTCGGGGCGGAAATGAATTTCGCGCGCCTCGCGGCTTGCGCCGTCAACAGAGAACATACGGATGCGACGCTTAAAGCCCATACCAACATGGAAGAACTGCACATCCAGCTGACGGTCAGGCAGGTTATTCCACAGTGAGTGGTTAGCGTCATACTGAATTTCGTTGTACGCCTGCGGGGTCAGTGTAGCCAGCGTCTCCGGCAGCGCGCCTGGTGCACCGCCCCAGGGTTTTTTCGCCAGCGCGGCGGCGTTTTTCTTCAGTACGTCAAAATCGAAGCGTACGGCGGTTCCGTCAGCAATGCCATCTTCTGCCCATGCGGATTGCGCAAACAGCGTTGACAGGCCGGTCATGCCGCTGACGGCGGAGAAGGCCATTGACGCTTTCATAAACATTCTTCGATTCATGCCAGAGATCATTCCTTAGCTGTTCGAGGGTGTCGTGACTGTCGTGCAAAATGCACTTTCATGGCCCGATAATCACAGGCAACAGAGGGGTACGACAGTAGGGTTACTGGAAAATTCAGTCCCGACAAAATTTATCAGATTAATCAAAGAAGCGAAGCGAAATTCGGCGGTTGCCGCTGCGTCTTACACTTCTTTGTGCAGCGAAACGGCGCACCGCCTGAGTTGAGCAACTTTAGCAGATGAAAAATCAGGTGATTCCTGGAGCAGGAAAACAGCAGAGCGCCAGATTATGACTATAGTTAATGAACTGCTTTGCAATTCACACGGAGGAAACGATGGTAAATCAGACAAATCAATTCGAAACGGGCCTCGATGACGATATTGCGTTACTGACCGAAACGCTGGAAGAAGTGCTTAAGGCATCAGGCGATCCTGCCGATCAGAAGTACATTGAGCTCAAAAGCAAAGCCGAACAGGCGCTGAACGATGTGAAATCCCGTGTCAGCCAGGCGTCCGATAGCTACTACTATCGCGCTAAACAGGCGGCTTACCGCGCTGACGATTACGTGTATGAAAAACCGTGGCAGGGTGTCGGGATTGGCGCAACTGCCGGTCTGGTGCTCGGTCTGCTGCTGGCCCGTCGTTAATCGCGACCTGCACTGTAGCTGACAACCGTAGTAAAAAAACGGCGGGGAACTCCCGCCGTTTTTGTTGGTTTCTTATTGCCCTGAATTGACTCATCTGCGCCATTGAACCCCGCTCAACCCTCTGACTTTTAAGCGCAACGTGCTGCCTTAGCCGCAACAATCACAATCGCTGGTGATGCCGATTGTGTTTCCCGGGCGGACTTCATACAGTGAAGCAAACGTGAAAAGGAGAATCCGACGTGATTAGAGTAGAGATGCTGTCAACCGGGGATGAGGTGCTGCATGGCCAAATCGTCGACACCAATGCAGCCTGGCTGGCGGATATGCTGTTCCAGCAGGGTTTGCCCATGACCAGTCGCACCACGGTAGGGGATTCACTCGAGTCGCTGATCGCTACGCTGCAGGCGCGCAGTCATGAGGCCGATGTGCTGATAGTCAATGGCGGTCTGGGGCCAACCAGTGATGATCTTAGTGCGCTGGCCGCCGCGCGCGCCTGTGGGGTTGAACTGGCGATGCAGCAGGAGTGGCTGGAGCAGATGGAAGCCTGGTTCGCCAGCCGTGGACGGGTGATGGCGGCCAGCAATCGCAAGCAGGCTGAAATCCCGGCCAATGCGGAGCTGATTGATAATCCGGTCGGAACCGCCTGTGGCTTTGCCCTGCAACTCAATCGCTGCTGGATGTTCTTCACGCCTGGCGTGCCGTCTGAATTTAAAGTGATGGTGGAGCAGCAGATCATTCCGCGTCTGAAAGCAAAATTCTCGCCGCCCGAGCCGCCGGTTTGTCTGCGGCTGACCACTTTTGGTCGCGGTGAAAGTGATATTGCCGCCGAACTGGAGCCACTCGCCCTGCCGGAAGGAGTGCTGATGGGGTATCGCTCATCGATGCCAATCATTGAGATCAAACTTACCGGCCCGGCCAGCCAGCGGGTGGCGATGGAGCAGGTATGGCAGCAGGTGCGTCTGCTGCTGGCGGAGTGCACCATTTTTGAAGGCACCGAAGGCTTACCAGCGCTGCTGGCTCGCGAGCTGGAGCAGCGCGGTGAGCAGCTGGCGGTCAGCGAGCAATACACCGCCGGTCTGCTTTACTGGCAACTGGCGGCCGCCAGCGTGCCGTTGAGGGGCGCTGACATTCTGCCACCAAAGTCGGAGAGGCTGGAGCAGCAGGTAAGCCGCACCCGCGATCTTGCCGCGCAGCAGCAGGCAGCGCTGGCACTCTCTGTTGGCAGCCTGGAACAGGAAGAGATTTCGGTGGCGTTGCATACACCGGAGGGCAGTTTTGGTCAGCGCGTGAAGTTCAGCACCGGTCGCTATAACCTTGAAACGCGGCAGAAGGTGGTGGCGATGATGGCGATGAACATGCTGCGCCGCTGGTTGCACGGTAGTGAAGTGAGCACCGGTCACGGCTGGATGGATGTGGTTGAAACTGTCAGACAGTGAGAACAGGGAAAATAAAACGGGCACCTGAGGTGCCCGTTTTATTCTGACTGCTGGCCAGATTAGCCCTGATGGCTGCCAGATCGAGCCTGCGCAGAGAACCCGGTCAGATCGGAAAGACGCAAACAGCGTCATCCCTGACAGCTCGGCCCGCGCCGTCCATGGCGCGGGACGCTTTCCTTTACTGACCGGGTTCCCTGCGCTTTTGCTTAGCCATTGCGGTGAGTTTCACCCGCATTCAGGCAGCGTCGCAGTCAGAGAGATAGCTACCTCAGTTACAACTCAAGCTCAATCTCGCCTTTGGCCTTGCAGCAGCAGGGCAGGATCTCATCCTGCTGCACAAAGGCCAGCGGCCGCTGTGGGTAATGCACTTCGCCTTTCAGCAGCCGCATCCTACAGGAGCCACAGTAGCCTTCGCGGCACTGAAACTCCACGCAGAGATTGTTGGCTTCCAGCAGCGTCAGCAGGTTGGTGTGCTCGTCTGTGCATTCCAGTCGGGTGCCGGAACTGCGCAGAATAACAACGTCACGGCTCATGATTAAAGCTGGAAGTCGTCGAAGTCGTTAGCGCCTACTTCAGAGTCGATCTGACCGACCAGATAAGAGCTCACTTCCACTTCCTGCGGCGCGACCTGAACGTTGTCAGACACCAGCCAGGAGTTGATCCATGGAATCGGGTTAGAGCGCGTCTGGAAAGGCAGATCAAGGCCAACGGCCTGCATACGGATATTGGTGATGTACTCAATGTACTGGCAGAGAATGTCTTTGTTCAGGCCGATCATCGAGCCGCCGCTGAACAGATATTCTGCCCACTCTTTCTCCTGCAGCGCCGCCTTCTTAAACAGCTCGAAGCACTCTTCACGGCACTCTGCCGCAATCTCTTTCATTTCCGGATCGTCTTCACCGCTGCGCAGCAGGTTCAGCATGTGCTGGGTGCCGGTCAGGTGCAGCGCTTCATCGCGGGCGATCAGCTTGATGATTTTAGCGTTGCCTTCCATCAGCTCGCGCTCGGCGAAAGCGAAGGAACAGGCGAAGCTGACATAGAAACGGATTGCTTCCAGCGCATTGACGCTCATCAGACAGATATAGAGCTGCTTCTTCAGCGCACGCAGGCTGACCACAACCTGCTTATCGTTAACCTGATGGGTGCCTTCGCCCAGCTGATGCCAGTAGTTGGTCATCTCAATCAGATCGTCGTAATAGCGTGAGATATCCTGAGCACGCGCCAGAATCTGCTCATTGGTGACGATATCGTCAAACACCACCGCCGGATCGTTCACGATGTTACGGATGATATGGGTGTAAGAACGGGAGTGAATCGTCTCAGAGAACGCCCAGGTTTCAATCCAGGTTTCCAGTTCAGGAATCGAGATCAGCGGCAGCAGGGCAACGTTCGGGCTACGACCCTGAATCGAATCCAGCAGCGTCTGATACTTCAGGTTACTGATGAAGATATGCTTTTCGTGGTCCGGCAGCGCCTGGTAGTCGATGCGGTCGCGCGAGACGTCCACCTCTTCCGGACGCCAGAAGAAGGAGAGCTGCTTTTCGATCAGCTTTTCAAAGATGTCATATTTCTGCTGGTCAAAGCGCGCCACGTTGACTGACTGACCGAAAAACATCGGCTCTTTCAGCTGATCATTTTTGTTCTGTGAGAAAGTGGAGTAAGCCATAAAAGTTGTCCAAAAGTAGACGAAGCCAGGCCTCGTGAAATGAATGAGGCGGGAGAATCTCCCGCCTGACCATTAGATCTTACAGGCGCCGCTTTCGCAGCCATCATCCTGGATAGAAGGTGCCAGGTCATCCTGCGCATCTTCCGCACCGTCACGGGTGTTCTGATAGTAGAGCGTTTTCACGCCGAACTTGTACGCCGTCAGCAGATCTTTCAGCAGCTGTTTCATCGGCACTTTGCCGTTAGCAAAGCGTGACGGGTCGTAGTTGGTGTTGGACGAAATCGCCTGGTCGATGAATTTCTGCATCAGACCCACCAGTTGCAGGTAGCCGTCGTTGTTCGGCATTTCCCACAGCAGCTCGTACTGATCTTTCAGACGCTCATACTCCGGCACCACCTGACGCAGGATGCCATCTTTCGATGCTTTGATGCTGATGTGCCCACGTGGCGGCTCAATGCCGTTGGTGGCATTGGAGATCTGCGACGAGGTCTCAGACGGCATCAGTGCAGACAGGGTCGAGTTGCGCAGGCCGTGCGTTTTAATCTCTTCACGCAGGCTCTCCCAGTCGAGATGCAGCGGTTCGTTGCTGATCGCGTCCAGGTCTTTTTTGTAGGTGTCGATTGGCAGAATGCCCTGCGCATAGGTGGTTTCATTGAACCACGGGCAGGCACCTTGCTCTTTTGCCAGCTCGTTTGACGCTTTCAGCAGGTAGTACTGAATCGCTTCAAAGGTTTTGTGGGTCAGGCCATTAGCGCTGCCATCGGAGTAGCGCACACCGTGCTTCGCCAGATAGTAGGCGTAGTTGATGACGCCGATACCCAGGGTACGACGACCCATGGCACCACGCTGGGCAGCCGGAATCGGGTAGTCCTGATAATCAAGCAGGGCATCCAGCGCACGCACCGCCAGGGTCGCCAGCTCTTCCAGATCGTCGAGGCTTTCGATGGCACCGAGGTTAAACGCAGAAAGCGTACACAGGGCGATCTCACCGTTTTCGTCGTTAACATCTTCCAGCGGTTTGGTCGGCAGGGCGATTTCCAGGCAGAGGTTAGACTGGCGAACCGGCGCGATGCGCGGATCAAACGGGCTGTGAGTGTTGCAGTGATCGACGTTCTGAATGTAGATACGGCCAGTTGAAGCACGTTCCTGCATCATCAGCGAGAAGAGATCGACCGCTTTAACACGCTGCTGGCGGATGCTCTTATCCTGCTCATATTTGGTGTAGAGACGCTCAAACTCATCCTGATCGGCGAAGAACGCGTCATAGAGGCCAGGCACGTCAGATGGGCTGAACAGTGTAATGTCTTCGCCTTTCAGCAGGCGCTGATACATCAGCTTGTTGAGCTGAACGCCGTAGTCCATGTGACGCACGCGGTTGCCTTCAACACCACGGTTGTTTTTCAGCACCAGCAGGCTTTCGATTTCCAGATGCCACATCGGGTAGAACAGCGTCGCTGCGCCGCCACGTACGCCACCCTGAGAACAGGACTTCACTGCGGTCTGGAAATGCTTATAGAACGGGATACAGCCGGTGTGGAACGCTTCACCACCGCGAATCGGGCTGCCCAGCGCACGGATACGACCGGCGTTGATGCCGATACCGGCACGCTGAGAGACATATTTCACAATCGCACTGGAGGTGGCGTTGATGGAGTCCAGGCTATCGCCGCACTCGATCAGTACACAGGAGCTGAACTGACGCGTCGGGGTACGTACGCCCGACATGATCGGGGTCGGCAGCGAGATTTTAAACGTGGAGATCGCATCATAGAAACGCTTGATGTAATCCATACGCGTGTCGCGCGGGTAGCCAGAGAATAGGCAGGCAGCAACCAGAATGTAGAGGAACTGCGCGCTTTCGTAGATTTCACCCGAGACGCGGTTCTGGACCAGATATTTGCCTTCCAGCTGCTTCACCGCGGCGTAGGAGAAGTTCATGTCACGCCAGTGGTCGAGGAACTCGTCCATCTGTGCGAACTCTTCCTGGCTGTAATCTTCCAGCAGGTGGCGATCGTATTTGCCCAGATCGACCATCTTAACGACCTGGTCATAAAGCTTCGGCGGCTCAAACTGACCATACGCTTTTTTGCGCAGGTGGAAGATCGCCAGGCGGGCAGCCAGGTACTGATAGTCAGGGGCATCGCGAGATATGAGGTCTGCTGCGGCCTTGATGATGGTCTCATGAATGTCAGAGGTTCTGATGCCATCATAGAACTGAATGTGGGAGCGCAGCTCCACCTGTGAAACTGAGACGTTGTTCAGCCCTTCAGCTGCCCAGTCCAGCACACGGTGAATTTTGTCGAGGTCAATGCGCTCCTGGCGGCCATCGCGTTTAGTAACGAGCAGACTCTGGTTCATGTCGCGTTTTTACCTTTGCGTGAGTATCCAAAAATTAAAAGAAATCCCGGCTTATGCACAGCATATTCATTGTGAATAATGTGTGGATAAACACTACATCTTGGGGGTGATGGGAAGTACCATAACTACATGGGGGCTTATTTTAGTATTTTACGGCCGCTTAACAAGAGCAAAAAATGATGGATAGAGGGGTTGTATTTTTGGCGAAAATTCTTAGCCCGTGCCTTGTAAGGCCTGGCAACATGTCAACCAGATCACACTTTTTTTTCTAACTTTGATCGGACGCGTATTTCTTATTCAATCCTCCCTTTTCGGCCCTGCAGGGGAGGAAAAATAGCGAAAACAGACTACCTCCCCGGCGCGTTGCGAGATGGCGGGGACTGAAAACTAAAGCAGAAGTGAGTGGGTGTGACGTAACCCACTGGCAGATAACACTATGCCTCTGTTGCGTTGATTTCGGGGGGAGCAGGCGATGAAAAGTGGAAAGGGAAGAACAAGCCCGCCCTGATTCAGGCGGGCCGATTACTTATACGGCGCGGTGGGTGTGCACCATATAATTGACGTCAGTGCCGGGAGCCAGTTTGAAGCGGTTGGTCACCGGGTTGTAGTGCAGGCCAATGATGTGGCGTTCACGCAGGGCCGTTTCATCCACCCAGCCCAGCAGTTCGGAAGGACGGATAAATTTCTTCACGTCGTGAGTGCCGCGCGGAACCATGCGCAGTACATATTCCGCGCCGAATACTGCCAGCAGCCAGGCTTTAGGATTGCGGTTCAGCGTAGAGAAAAAGACTTCGCCGCCGGGTTTGACCAGCTTTGCACAGGCGTGAACCACCGAGCGTGGATCCGGCACATGCTCCAGCATCTCCATGCAGGTTACCACATCATATTTTCCGGCGTGCTGCTCCGCATGCTCTTCTACGGTCTGCTGCACGTAGTCCAGCGTCACGCCGCTCTCCAGAGCATGCAGGCGCGCCACGGCCAGCGGTTCAGCGCCCATATCCAGGCCCGTCACGACTGCGCCTTCACGCGCCATACTTTCAGCTAAAATGCCGCCGCCGCATCCCACGTCGAGCACGGTTTTACCAAACAAACCGTTGCTGTGCTGCGCGATATAGCCCAGGCGCAGCGGGTTGATACGGTGCAACGGTTTAAATTCACCCTCCAGATCCCACCAGCGCGAGGCAACGGCCTCAAACTTGGCAATTTCCTGCGCATCGACGTTCTGCTGATGATTCTGCGGTTGTGCATTCATTGAATCGTAACTCCTGACAAAATGTGCCCACAGTATAAACGCTTAACCGCAGTTGGCACACCTTTCAGGGGCAATGAAAAGCGGGGGAAATCGGTGGTTAACGTTCACCCGGGCATTGCAGTGTGATATACTTTCGCACCTTTAAAATCCGGGATTAAGTAGAGGGATAGCGGCTCCATGAGCGACCTTGCGAGAGAAATTACACCGGTCAATATCGAAGAAGAATTAAAGAATTCTTACCTCGGTTACGCCATGTCGGTCATCGTTGGCCGAGCTTTACCCGATGTGCGTGATGGCCTGAAGCCGGTTCACCGTCGCGTACTCTATGCGATGAGCGTATTGGGTAACGACTGGAACAAACCCTATAAAAAATCTGCCCGCGTCGTTGGTGACGTTATCGGTAAATATCACCCGCATGGTGATTCTGCTGTTTACGACACCATTGTACGTATGGCCCAGCCTTTCTCCCTGCGTTACATGCTGGTGGACGGACAAGGCAACTTCGGTTCCATCGACGGCGACTCCGCTGCAGCGATGCGTTATACCGAAATTCGCATGTCGAAAATCGCCCACGACCTGTTAGCTGACCTGGAAAAAGAGACCGTCGATTTCGTACCGAACTATGACGGCACTGAGCAGATCCCTGAAGTTCTGCCGACCAAAATCCCTAACCTGCTGGTGAACGGTTCTTCCGGTATCGCCGTAGGTATGGCAACCAACATTCCACCGCACAACTTGCGTGAAGTGATTAACGGCTGCCTGGCGTACATTGAAGATGAGAACATCAGCATTGAAGCGCTGATGGAGCACATTCCGGGGCCTGATTTCCCGACCGCCGCCATTATCAATGGTCGCCGTGGCATCGAAGAAGCGTACCGCACCGGACGCGGCAAGATTTACATTCGCGCACGTGGCGAAGTGGAAGCCGATGCGAAAACAGGCCGCGAGACCATCATCATTCATGAGCTGCCGTATCAGGTGAACAAAGCCCGCCTGATTGAGAAGATTGCGGAGCTGGTGAAAGAGAAGCGTGTTGAAGGCATCAGCGCACTACGCGATGAGTCTGATAAAGACGGCATGCGCATCGTGATTGAGATCAAGCGTGATGCGGTCGGCGAAGTGGTTCTGAATAATCTCTATTCACTGACTCAGTTGCAGACCTCGTTTGGTATCAATATGGTGGCGCTGCATCAGGGCCAGCCGAAGATTATGGCGCTGAAGGAGATTCTGGACGCCTTCGTTCGTCATCGTCGTGAAGTCGTAACGCGTCGTACCATCTTTGAACTGCGTAAGGCCCGTGACCGCGCGCATATCCTGGAAGGTCTGGCGATTGCGCTGGCGAATATCGATCCGATTATCGAGCTGATTCGTCGTGCGCCAAACCCGGCAGAAGCGAAAGCGGGTCTGATTGCTCAGGCGTGGGATCTCGGTAATGTGTCAGCGATGCTGGAACGTGCAGGCGATGACGCCGCCCGTCCGGAGTGGCTGGATCCGCAGTACGGCATCCGTGATGGTCAGTACTATCTGACCGAGCAGCAGGCTCAGGCGATTCTGGATCTGCGTCTGCAGAAACTGACCGGCCTTGAGCACGAGAAGCTGCTGGATGAGTACAAAGCGCTGCTGGAGCAGATCGCTGAGTTGCTGCACATTCTGTCGAGCGCTGAGCGTCTGATGGAAGTGATCCGCGAAGAGCTGGAGCTGATGCGCGATCAGTTTGGCGACGATCGTCGTACCGAGATCACCGCAAATACCGCCGATATTAATATCGAAGACCTGATCAATCAGGAAGATGTTGTGGTGACATTGTCGCATCAGGGCTATGTGAAGTATCAGCCGCTGACCGACTATGAAGCGCAGCGTCGTGGTGGTAAAGGCAAGTCAGCCGCACGTATCAAAGAAGAGGACTTCATTGATCGTCTGCTGGTGGCGAATACCCATGACACGATTCTTTGCTTCTCAAGCCGTGGCCGTCTGTACTGGATGAAGGTTTATCAGCTGCCGGAAGCAAGTCGTGGCGCGCGTGGACGTCCAATCGTCAACCTGCTGCCGCTGGAAGCCAACGAACGTATTACGGCGATTCTGCCGGTACGTGAGTATACCGAAGGCTTCAATATCTTTATGGCGACCGCGCTGGGTACCGTGAAGAAGACCGCGCTGAAAGAGTTCAGCCGTCCGCGCAGCGCCGGTATTATTGCCGTGAATCTGCGTGATGACGATGAGCTGATCGGCGTGGCGCTGACTAACGGCAACGATGAAGCGATGTTGTTCTCCGCAGCCGGTAAAGTGGTGCGCTTTGCAGAAACTGCAGTTCGTGCCATGGGTCGTACCGCTTCTGGCGTGCGCGGCATCAGGCTGGCTGAAGGCGATCGTGTGGTGTCGCTGATTGTGCCGCGTGAAGAGGGTGCCATTATGACCGTGACGCAGAATGGTTACGGTAAGCGTACGGCCAACAGCGAATATCCGACCAAGTCGCGTGCGACGCAGGGTGTTATCTCAATCAAAGTGACCGAGCGTAATGGTCCGGTGATTGGCGCGGTTCAGGTTGTCGATGGCGATCAAATTATGATGATCACCGATGCCGGTACGCTGGTGCGTACCCGCGTGTCAGAAGTGAGCGTCGTGGGTCGTAATACCCAGGGTGTGATTCTGATTCGTACCGCTGAGGATGAGAACGTAGTCGGACTGCAGCGTGTTGCCGAGCCGGTTGAAGAGGAAGAGCTGGATTCAATCGACGGCAGCGTGGCGGAAGGCGAAGATGATATTGCGCCGGAAGCTGAGATCGACGATGAAGAGATTGCACCGGAAGCGGATGCAGAAGATGAAGACGACGCAGCAGAAGACGAAGAGTAATTTGTCTGATGTAAGCTGAGGTTCGTTGCAGAAACGGCAGGTCAGGGGAAACCCGGCCTGCCGTTTTTTTTTTGGAGATCGGGTGTGGGTGGCTGTGAGCCGAGAGCCGCCGAAAGGCCCGCTATGCCCGATCGCAAAGGATTCCCGCATCCCTGCGGATCGGCCACGCCATCCCTGGCGTGGACGCTTTGCTCTTCGGGCATAGCCAGCCTTTCTCACTGGAATTACGGTGTTGCTTTGAGTGGAGGCAGGGTAGCAGATAACTAGCGTCGAAAGCCGGAAGCCGGAAGCCGGTGGCTGCGGGATGGGAGCCGCCGAAAGGCCCGCTATGCCCGATCGCAAAGGATTCCCGCATCCCTGCGGATCGGCCACGCCATCCGTGGCGTGGACGTTTTGCTCTTCGGGCTTAGCCAGCCTTTCTCACTGGAATTACGGTGTTGCTTTGAGTGTGGGCAGGGTAGCAGAGAACGGGAGCCGGAAGCCGGTGGCTGCGGGATGGGAGCCGCCGAAAGGCCCGCTATGCCCGATCGCAAAGGATTCCCGCATCCCTGCGGATCGGCCACGCCATCCGTGGCGTGGACGTTTTGCTCTTCGGGCATAGCCAGCCTTTCTCGCTGGAATTACGGTGTTGCTTTGAGTGGAGGCAGGGTAGCAGAGTACGGGAGTCGAAAGCCTGAAGCCGGTGGCTGTGAGGCGAGAGCCGCCGAAAGGCCCGCTATGCCCGATCGCAAAGGATTCCCGCATCCCTGCGGATCGGCCACGCCATCCCTGGCGTGGACGCTTTGCTCTTCGGGCTTAGCCAGCCTTTCTCACTGGAATTACGGTGTTGCTTTGAGTGTGGGCAGGGTAGCAGAGAACGGGAGCCGGAAGCCGGTGGCTGCGGGATGGGAGCCGCCGAAAGGCCCGCTATGCCCGATCGCAAAGGATTCCTGCATCCCTGCAGATCGGCCACGCCATCCCTGGCGTGGACGCTTTACTCTTCAGGCATAGCGGGTCTTTCTTGTCAGGACAGCGGTTTCGCTTTTTATTGGTGCACGTGTGAATGGCTTTGGGTCAGGGGTGAGACTGGCTTATTGAGTTACAGGCAGGGCTTTCGCTATCTTAAAAGATTCCCAAACCTTCCGCTAAGCCTGCGGCTGGCTGGCTTTTTTCGCCTGATAAAGCTAGTGTATGGGCATTAAAAATCGATGATGCGACTAACCTTGCCAACTGCGAGTTACCTTTGAAATATCCTGTCTCTTTCCGCACTACGCTTCGCATCTCGCGCTATCTTTTCCGCGCGCTGGCGCTGCTAATCTGGACGCTGGGCGCTGTTCTGACGGCGTTTTACATCATCAGTGTGCTGCACAATAAAGAGACGCAGGTCCGGCAGGAATTCGCCAGTAACTACGGCACGATTCAGTGGTATGTGCGTCATTCGGCGGACATGATGCGTGAGCTGAAATATATCACCGAGAACCGCCTGACCAACGCCAGCAGTGGTCTGGATGTACTGACCGGCATGATGCCAGGCAAAACTACGCAGCCGCAGTTTACGCCACTCTTTTCGGATGGCGACTGTACCTCAATGAGCAACACCTGGCGTAACTCGCTCGATTCCCTCAGCTACTACATCAATTACTGGAAGAGCAACTTCGCCTCGTCGTATGAGCTCAATCGGGTGTTCTTTATCGGTGGCGAGAGTCAGTGTCTGGCGGACTTTACCATTGGCAGCAGTAATGCCGATCGGGAACGCAGCCTGAAATCGCTGCGTGAGAATGTACTGCGCTATCGCAATAGCAGTGAGGAAGATCGCCGCAATCCGATGTACTGGATTAACAGCAGTGCGCAGCCCGGCGTCGGCACCTTCTATATGGTAGTGCCGGTTTATGTCGCCAATAAGTTACAGGCGCTGCTGGGTGTTGAGCAGAACATCCGGCTGGATGAGTTTATTCAGCCGGGCAGCCTGCCGATTATTGCGTCCATTACCGACGAAAATTACCGTCCGCTGCTTAACTCGCGGCGCGGCGGGCTGGGCTTCTCGCTGGATAATCTGCCGGATGATAAAACCTGGTTTGGTTATCTGAATGGTTATCGTCAGCTGGTGCTGAAGAAACCGCTGCCGCCGTCCGATCTTAACGTGGTGTGGTCGATACCCACAGACGTGATGGTTGATCAGCTTAAGCTGATGATTATCAATGCGCTGCTGCTTAATATTTTCAGCGCCGTAATCCTGTTTACTCTCGCATGGGTGTTCGAACGACGGATGTTCCTGCCAGCGGAGGAGAATGCCCACCGGCTGGAAGAGCATGAGCAGTTTAACCGTAAGATTGTTGCCTCTGCGCCGGTCGGGATCTGTATTTTACGTACCAGCGACGGCACCAATATTCTGAGTAACGAGCTGGCACACAATTATCTGACGTTGCTGACGCAGGAAGATCGTCTGAGGCTGAATGAGATTATTGGCGGGCAGCAGGTCAACTTTGTCGATGTGCTGACCGGCAGTAATACCAACCTGCAGATCAGCTTTGTGCATTCGCGCTATCGTAATGAGAACGTGGCGATTTGCGTGCTGGTCGATGTTTCGGCGCGCGTGCGAATGGAACAGTCTCTGCAGGAGATGGCACACGCGGCAGAGCAGGCCAGCCAGTCTAAATCGATGTTCCTGGCAACCGTCAGTCACGAGCTGCGCACGCCGCTATATGGCATTATCGGTAATCTCGACCTGTTACAGACCAAAGAGCTGCCCAGCGGCATCGACTCGCTGGTGACGGCGATGAACAACTCCTCCAGCCTGCTGCTGAAGATTATCAGCGATATTCTCGACTTTTCGAAAATTGAGTCCGAGCAGCTGAAAATCGAACCGCGTCCGTTTGCACCGCGCGAAATCGTCACCCACATCGTCGGCAACTATTTGTCGCTGGTGGTGAAGAAGCGGCTGACGCTCTACTGCTTTATCGAACATGATGTGCCGCAGGTGCTGGACGGCGATCCGCTGCGTCTGCAGCAGGTGATCTCCAACCTGCTGAATAACGCGATTAAGTTCACGCACACCGGCTGTATTATCCTCCACGCCTGGGTTGCCGAAGGCTATCTGGCCTTCCGCGTCCGTGATACCGGCGTCGGCATTCCGGCGAAAGAGCTGCCGCGTCTGTTTGATCCTTTCTTCCAGGTAGGCAGTGGCGTGCAGCGTAATTTCCAGGGCACCGGGCTGGGACTGGCGATCTGTGAAAAGCTGATCAATATGATGGACGGTGATATTGAGGTCGACTCAGAGCCAGGCATGGGCAGCCAGTTCATTGTGCGTATCCCGATCTACAAAGGGCAGAAGCCGTCACTGATGCTGCTGGAGGATTTGAAAGAGAACAAAATCTGGCTGGCGATGCGTAACGACTATCTTGCGGAGTTTATTACCCGCCAGATTCAGCAGCAGGGCATTGAGGTTGCGGAATATAACGGTAAGCCGGGTCACGACGATGTGGTGATGACCGATTACGACCTGGAAATCGACTTACCGCTGCGGGCGCTGATCACCTTTGATGGCTCGCATGTGGATATGCCGCGTGAACGTCAGCCGGGACGCTGGATCCACTCGACAGCCACGCTGCACGAGGTGCCGGCGCTGCTGGCGCGCATCTACCGTATTTCGCTGGGCCACGATGCGGCGGATGCGTTGCTGCTGGCCGCGCCAGTCGAAGAGAAAGTGCATAACGATGACATCATGGTGCTGATTGTTGATGACCATCCGATTAACCGCATGCTGCTGTCGGAACAGCTTGGCACGCTGGGCTATCAGGTGAAAACCGCGCAGGATGGTGTTGATGCGCTTAACGTGCTGAGTCGTAATGAAATCGACATCGTGCTGACTGATGTGAACATGCCAAACATGGATGGTTATCGCCTGACGCAGCGGTTGCGTCAGCTGGGCCATCTCTTCCCGGTAGTGGGCGTGACGGCGAATGCGCTGGCGGAAGAGAAACAGCGTTGTATGGATGCGGGCATGGATAACTGCCTGTCAAAACCGGTGACGCTGGATGTGCTGAAAGTGACGCTGGCCATCTATGCTGATCGGGTGCGCAAAACGCGGCCAGGATAAAGCAGGATAGGGCAGAGAAGAGGCGGTGCAGGCTGCACCGCCTCAGACGTAACTTAGTCTCTTTCTACCTGAGTCTGGCTGACAGACGACAGGTAGTTCAGCAGCGCGATATCATTATCCACGCCCAGTTTCATCATCGCTGATTTCTTCTGGCTACTGATCGTTTTGATACTGCGGTTCAGTTTTTTGGCGATTTCCGTTACCAGGAAACCTTCAGCGAACAGACGCAGTACTTCACTCTCTTTTGGTGACAGACGCTTGTCGCCATAACCACCTGCGCTGATCTTCTCCAGCAGTTTCGCAACGCTTTCCGGCGTATATTTCTTGCCTTTCTGCAGTGCAGCCAGTGCTTTCGGCAGATCGGTAGGCGCGCCCTGTTTCAGGACAATCCCTTCGATATCGAGATCCAGCACAGAACTCAGAATCGCCGGGTTGTTGTTCATGGTCAGAACAATAATCGACAGATCCGGATAGTGGCGTTTAATGTATTTAATCAGCGTAATGCCATCGCCATACTTCTCACCTGGCATAGAGAGGTCGGTGATCAGGACGTTAGCGTCAAGCTTGGACAGATTATTGATCAGTGCTGTTGAGTCTTCGAACTCACCTACAACGTTGACCCATTCAATTTGTTCCAGAGACTTTCGGATACCGAAAAGGACAATTGGATGGTCATCGGCAATAATTACGTTTAAGTTATTCATCTTATTGGTTACCTTGCTGCAGCAGTTGATTGACGTAAGCGTCAATATCACTGGTGGTATTTGTAATGTTTGAATCGTCACACGCTTTAATGTGGTGTTCTAACTCTTCACAAAGCTGTTTGCCGGGAGTCAGATTGAGCATGGCAAACACGCCCTTTAGGCGATGCGCTGTCTGAGCAAGCGAGGCGTAGTCCTTTTCCGCCGACTCAGTATACAGTCTCTTCACATCAACCGGTACTGTCTCCGTAAACAGCTGGAAATAGCCGCCGCTCATCAATGGCGTGGCCGTGTCGTCTTCCATGTCATTATCCATCACATCATGCGACAGTTGCTTCTCAATCAGGGCCAGTAAGGCATCCAGCATCGCATTACTGAGATTGAAATTGACCCGATACTGCTGGTCGTTCAGTGCATGATGACCCAGTTCATCTTCCGCCAGCAGCAGTGCCCAGCCGCTAAGCTTTGAGGGATCGTCGGTCACCAGCACATCGTGATCCTGACCGGAAATACGCTCATCGGGTGTCAGACATCGTGCGCCCCAGTTCTCCAGATGGCGGCAGACGATTTTATGCACGTCCTCCACGGTGATCTCCACCAGCGCGGTCACACCATCCAGAATCTTTTCCTCTTCTTCTTCGTGCTTCTGCTCCAGCACCAGCGGCAGCTGCATGTTATAGCGCGTGCCGATATCCGCTTTTGCCACGATATCGAGACTGCCACCCATCTGCTTGCAGAGCTGCTTACACAGGAAGAATGCCATGCCGGAAGCCTGTCCGTAGCGATCCTGACTGGTATCGCCCAGGAACGGGAAGTCGACATTCGCCAGCTCATCCACCGTCAGGCCCGCACCGGTGTCCACCAGTTCGATGATCACTCTATCGGCCTGTTTGTCCGCAGCCTTAACTTCCAGGGTGACTTTTCCCCAGCGGGTGGTGGTCAGAGCATAGTGCATCAGCGTGGTCAGCACTTTGCGCAGGGCGCGACGGTCGCCAAAGCGCGTCTCGTCATTCGCCAGATGATTATTCACCACCAGCGACAGCCCTTTGCGACGCATCAGCGGCAGGCTTTCCAGTGCGATTTCGTCCAGTAGCTCCTGCAGGTTAAAGACGGTGGCATCCGGTGACCAGTCATGCGCCTCAAGCCGGTTCAGCAGCACGATATCATCCACCAGGCGCGCCAGCCCCTGGCTCTCATCGAGCAGGTCCAGCACGGTCTCATCGGCGTCACGCTGGCTGAGTTGCACCAGCTGCGTCACCATCTTCTCCAGTGGCTGATTCAGCGCATGACCCAGATTGTGCAGCAGCTGCTGACGCATCTGATGGTTGCGGTCCAGCACCTGCTGCGCTTTCTGCAGTTTCTTGTTCACCAGCAGCTCACGATCCTGGTCACGCATCATAAACAGCTGGGTATGTGGCGACAGCACGCTGCGGGCGTGGCGAATTTCATACACTTCGTTATTGATAGTGGCCTGCAGCACGCCCTGATGCTGGTCGGACATATTAATAATCTTCTGCAGATTGAGATGCGGTAAAAGATGTTCAGCAATCTTATTGCTCAGCAGGGTGCGGTTGCTGGCAAAGTCATACACCAGCAGGCCGACCGGCAGGCTGGCCACAATCTCTTCGTTCAGTACCCGTAGCGAATCAAGTTCAGCGCTCTGATTTTCGCTGGGACGCAGCGACTGCTGGCGCAGCAGCACGATACCCGCCAGCGACAGCAGGAACAGCAGCAGGTTGATCAGCAGCGGCCAGAGCAGGTTGTGCAGGCTGTCGATAATCAGGCGGGTAATTGGCACCTGATAGACCAGCTGCAGCGACGTGCTGGGCAGGGTGGCCGTAATCTCAATATTGGGGTTAACCAGCGTGATGCGGGTGTTTTCCACCTCCTGCTGATCGGCTGTCGTGGCAGGCATTGAGCTGTCCTGACGCAGCTGGAAGTTTTCCAGCGGCATGTTCTGCGGAACAATATCGTTAACCGGCAGATCAAAGGCGACCACCGTGGCCAGATGGCCCGGCTGATTAAAGGTAGTGCGCAGCGTGAAATAGTGGTCGTTCTGGAAGGCGAGGTGGCGCAGCGGCGAGAAGCTCTCGCGTTCATCCAGCGCATTGGCCTGTTGCAGCATCTCCGCGCGGCGGCTATCCACCATTGCGCTGATAGCGCTCTCTTTATAACGCGTCGCCATATCTTTCAGCGGCAGGGTCGAGATCATAATCAGGCTGTTGTCCTGACCATTTAAAAAGTACATCGACCAGGTAGGATTTTCTGCGCCCCACAGCGTGTCGAGATAGTTCGACATCCGCATGGTCATATCCAGCGTGCTGCTGTCGTGTGAGCCGAAAATCAGCGCTTCAGTTTTACGGCGGGTTTTTTCCAGGTAATAGACGTCAGGACGCAGCCGCGTCTCCTGCAGGTTGCTGCCGGGTGTAGCGCCTGCCGCACTGGTGGAGAGATTTTCATAGATCTGCCAGGTGGCAAAGCGGTAGGCGTCGATGCGCTTCTGCACGTCACGCGCCAGATCGTCCATGGCATAGCGTTTGCCGGTCAGCCAGGCATTGACCGAGTTATGCACCATAAAGCCCAGCGCCAGCAGCAGCACCAGATTGAAAACCACAAAAAAGCGGGTGACATTGCCGGAGGTCAGTGGAAACTTATACAACATAGCGTGTCAGGTACCTGAATTATCGCGCAACTTTTCGCGCACTGGCGGCTACCGCTAACAGCAACAGCGCGATCATTAAAAATGCGCCGCTGAGGCTGATCCATTGCGAAATGAATCCGATTAAAGCCGGACCTGAGAGAATACCCGCATATCCCAGCGTTGTCATGGCAGAAATCGCCAGGTTTGCAGGCATATCCTGTTGATTCCCGGCAGCATTGAACAACATCGGCACCGTATTGGACAAACCAAAGCCCACCAGCAGAAATGCCAGCAGGGCGATCTCCGGCCACGGCAGCCAGACGGCCAGCGTCATACCTGCTGCGGCAGTCAGTGCGCCCGTCAGCATCACCGGATAGCGGCCAAACCGCTGGATGATCTTATCGCCGCTAAAACGTCCCAGCGTCATCGCTACCGAAAAGACCGCATAGCCCAGACCCGCATAAGCGGGTGACATCGCCGGATTCTGCAGCAACAGCAGTGCGCCCCAGTCCAACACTGCCCCTTCCGCCAGGAACAGGATAAAGCAGAGCAGGCCAAGAAATGCGACCCAGCCGCGTGGGATCACCAGCCAGGGCTGATCGGGCTGATGCAGGCGCTGATTCATTAACACCGGCAGTCGCCAAAGCAGCAGTAACAGCATCACGGCCATCACCACCAGGGTCGCGTGCAGCGGCGTAAACGCGCGGCTCAGCAACAGGCTCACCGTACCCGCCCCCAGAATGCCGCCCAGACTGAAGAAGCCATGAAAGCCGGACATCATCGGTTTATCGGCAGCCTGCTCAACCTGCACCGCCTGATAATTCATCGCCACATCCAGCATGCCCAGCCCGGCACCAAATAGCATCAGCGCCGCTGCCATCACCAGATGAGAGTCAGCGGTGGCCAGCAGCGGCATCATAAGCAGCACTAACAGCGTGGAGAAGCCCATGACCTGACGGCAGCCAAACCGTGCCACCAGCGTGCCGGTCACCGGCATCGCGACCAGCGAACCAATTCCCAGGCAAAGCAGTAACGCGCCCAATGACGCGCCGCTGAGCTGCAGACGATCGCGGGCAAACGGCACCAGCGGTGCCCAGGCTGACATCCCTAAACCATTAATCAGAAAGAGGGTGCGTGTGCCCCAATTCAGGCGGCTCTGATGCTTATGTTGTTGTGCAGCGTCCAGTGCAGTCATAGGTCAGATTCATCAAGGGTAAAGCGGAAAAGTGTAGCACTGGCCGTGAGTTCAGTGGCCGTTGCGCCTCTTATTAAAGTGGTGCAGCAACATCGTTTAAATGGCAAAACCGGGAGTTTACCGACTTTTGCCGCGCCGCGAATTTTTTCCAGAACTTTCCTGGTATGACCACCACCCACGCGGCGTGACTTAACTCAAATTTCAATGCTGCTTTTCAACAACTTGCTGCCCAAAAGGCGGAACAGGACCAGCCATAAATGATGGCTGAATCGCATAATTAACAAATTTATTTTTTCGCTCTCAGGTTTTTGAAAGGGTGGTTTTTTAACCGTTTTGCATCATTTGTGGAAACAGTCAGCAATAAATTGACATGAAAAAACAAGGGCAAAGCGAATTTTTCGAAAACTGAATTTCAGCTGTGGCTAATGTAATAAAGATTAAATCATAATGAAATCTGTACATTGAAATTGATTTTTACCACGGTTACGCTAAAAATTACTTTGTCAGAACCGTTACGTTTGGCATCAATCTGTACAACTAAATCTAACAATTATACCGCCACGCTTCGCTTTTTGATGGGGTTGTGACGCAGCTTTGCTTTGCCATTTCTACATACGCCAGGTTGAGACGCCTTCTGTCGTTCAGAAGGTGAAACTATGTGTGAAGGCTGTAACCATAAAATAATTTTATGTTTATAGATTCAGTATATTAGCTAATCTGGTGGAATAGAGGTTACAAATGGCAGAACTCACGCAAGGCCGTGTAGACATCATCTCGCGCGAAAACGGCACACTCCTCTCACAGACCGCTGGCGGTTCGTCGCAATCCATTAACCTCACCGAACCCAGCGTTGTGCGCATCAGCGGCACGCGCGACATGGTGACGCAGTTCGAGCGCCAGGGTAACGATCTGGTGCTGAAAATGCGTGACGGCAGCACGGTACGCTATCAGAAATTCTTCCTCGATGACGCCGATGGCCAGCACAGCGAACTGGTGTTCGATGATGGGGTTAATCCACCGGAACATGCACTCTTTCCGCAGACTGCCGAAGGCGCTGAACTCGCCTCCAGTTCGGTTACGCCCACCTATGAATCACTCGACAGCGTAGAGCCGCTACTGCTGGCGGATAACACCAACACCTCAATGGGCGTGATCACCGCGGGCGGTCTGGGTGTGCTCGGCTTAGCCGGGCTGGCCGTTGGCATCGGCGGTGGTGGTAGCGGTGGAGGAAATGGCGGCGGCAACGATGGTGGCACCGATCCCGGTACGCCGGTTACGCCAGGGACGCCTGCCATCACCCTGAATGCATTCGCTGGCGATGATGTACTGGATAACGCAGAAAAAAACACCGATCAGGTACTGAGCGGCACTACCAGCAATGTTGAAGCAGGTCAGATTGTTACCGTCACGCTGGGCGGCCAGACCTACAACGCCACCGTGGGTGCGGATGGCAGCTGGAGCGTTACAATCCCGGCTGCGGCGCTGGCGGGACTTGCGGCAGGCACCACCACCATTGACGTCAGCGTCACTAACGCAGCAGGCACGGCGGCCACCGGCAGCCTGCCGATTACCGTTGCCGCCGCCGATCCCGGCACGCCCGCGACCCCAGCTATCAGCCTGAACCCGTTTGCGGGCGATAACCTGCTGGATAACAACGAAAAAACTACGCCACAAACGGTATCCGGCTCCACCAGCAATGTTGAGGCGGGTCAGACAGTTACCGTCTCGCTGGGCGGCCAGACCTACAACGGCACCGTGGGTGCGGATGGCAGCTGGAGCGTTGCGATTCCGGCTGCGGCGCTGGCGGGACTCGCCGCAGGCACCACCACCATCGGCGTCAGCGTCACTAACGCAGCGGGCACAGCGGCCACAGGCAGCCTGCCGATTACCGTCGCCGCCGATCCCGGCACGCCTGCGACGCCGGTCATCAGCCTGAATCCGTTTGCGGGCGATAACCTGCTGGATAACAGCGAAAAAACCACGCCACAAACGCTGTCCGGCTCCACCGGCAATGTCGAAGCAGGGCAGATCGTTACCGTGACTCTGGGCGGCCAGAGCTACAGCGGCAGCGTAGCAGGCGACGGCAGCTGGAGCATCATCGTGCCTGCCGATGCGCTGAGCGCGCTGGCCTCCGGCACTACTACCGTCACGGCAACGGTCACTAACCAGGCGGGAACCGCTGCCAGCGGCAGCCTGACTCTTACCGTAGAGGCACCGCTGACCCAGCCGGGTACGCCGGTCATCACCATCGACCAGTTTGCCGGGGATGACATCCTCAGCAATGCTGAGAAAAGCAGTGACCAACTGCTGAGCGGCTCGACCACCAACGTTGAAGCCGGGCAGATTGTTACTATCACGCTGGGCGACCAGACCTATAGCGCGCTGGTGGATGCGCAGGGCAACTGGAGCATCACGCTGTCGCCTGCACAGCTGAATGCACTGGCCGCCGGGACGGTGGCCATTTCGGCGGTCGTCACCAGTCAGGCTGGCATTGAGGCCAGCGAAAACCGCGCCATCAGCGTCGATACGCCGGTGGTTACGGGCCCGCCAGCGGTCACCGTGGATGACTTTACCGGTGACAATCAGCTGAGTAACGCGGAGAAAGCCACCGACCAGACGGTGACCGGCAGCACCAGTAATATCGAACCCGGGCAGGTGGTGACGGTGACGCTGGGCGGTCAGACTTACAGCGGCAGCGTGGACGCGCAGGGCAACTGGAGCGTGACATTGCCATCAGCAGCCCTGAGCGCACTGGCGGCAGGTGAAACCACCCTGACGGTTTCGGTCAGCAATGCTGCCGGTAACACCGTGACCGGCAGCCTGCCGATCAGCGTGGAAGCGCCAGTGACGCAGCCGGGCGAACCGACCGTGACCATCGGTCAGTTTGCCGGGGATGACATTCTCAGCAACGATGAAAAAGGGACGGCCCAGACACTCTCCGGCACGACCACCAATATCGAAGCGGGCCAGACGGTAACCGTCACCCTGGGGGGGCAGACTTACCTGGGCACCGTCGATGGCAGTGGAAACTGGAGTGTGATTATTCCGGCAGCCGCGCTGGGCAATCTGCCTGCGGGCTCGAATGCCATTGGCGTCACCGTCAGTAACGCCGCGGGCGTCACCATCAGCGAAACACGCGATATTTCGGTGGATGCGCCGACAACAGAGCCAGGCGTACCGGCCCTGACTCTGAATGATTTCGCTGGCGATAACGAGCTGAGCAACGATGAAAAGGCGGTTGATCAGCTGGTCAGCGGCACCACCAGTAATGTTGAAGCCGGGCAACTGGTGACGGTTACCCTGGGCGGCCAGACCTACAGCGCCAGCGTGCAGGCTGATGGCAGCTGGAGCGTCACCGTTCCGTCAGCTGCGCTCAACGCGCTGGCAGCCGGCACGACCACACTCACCGTTTCGGTCAGTAATGCGGCGGGCGATGTCGCAACTGCCGCGCAGCCGATCACCGTCGAAGCCCCGGCAACGCAGCCGGGTCAGGCCACCGTGACCATCGACGCCTTTGCCGGGGATGACATCCTCAGCAACAGCGAGAAAGCCAGCGACCAGTTGCTGAGCGGCACCACCACCAATATCGCTGAGGGGCAGCAGGTTACTGTTACGCTGAACGGAGAGACCTTCACCGCCACGGTCGGCGCAGATGGCAGCTGGAGCGTCACGATTCCGGCCAGCTCGCTGGCTGCGCTGACAGCCGGAAGTGCGACCCTGAACGCTACCGTTAACGATCAGTCCGGCACGCCAGTCAGCGAAACCCGCGACTTCCTCGTAGAGTCATCAGGCACCGCGCCAGGCACCCCGACATTAACCATCAATGCCTTTGCTGGCGACAACGTCCTGAGCAACGATGAGAAGCTGGACGCTCAGGCGGTCTCGGGCAGCACCACCAATGTCGAAGCCGGACAGATTGTCACGGTGACGCTGGGCGGCCAGAACTACAGCGGCACGGTCGGCGCCGATGGCAGCTGGAATATCGCGATTCCGGCCAACGATCTCCTTGCCCTGGCTTCGGGCGCTGCCTCGCTGGTCGTGACGGTCAGCAATGCGGCTGGCACGCCCGTCAGCGATACGCTGGCGATTACGGTAGAACCTCTGGTTACCGAGCCAGGCCAGCCGGTGATCACAATTAATCAGTTTGCCGGTGATGACGTCCTGAGTAACGACGAGAAAACCAGCGACCAGCTATTGAGCGGTACCACCACCAACGTTGAGGCGGGCCAGATTGTCACGGTCACGCTGGGTGATCAGACCTACAGCGCCACGGTTGGTGCGGATGGCAGCTGGAGCCTGAGCGTCCCTGCCAGCGCGCTGGCGGCACTGGCGGCGGGCAGTGCCACTATCGCGGCCACGGTTACCAGTCAGGCGGGCGTAACGATAAGTGAAGATCGGGTGATCGCGGTGGAAGCGCCTGCGGAGCCGGGCACGCCGACAGTCTCGATCGCCCTGTTTGCCGGTGACGATCTGTTGGATAACAGCGAGAAGGCCGTCGATCAGACGCTGTCCGGCAGCACCAGCAACGTGGAGGCGGGCCAGACGGTCACCATTACCCTGGGCGGTCAGAATTACAGTGCGCTGGTCAACCCGGACGGCAGCTGGAGCACGCAGATCCCATCTGCGGCGCTCAGTGCCCTGGCGGCAGGCACCACGGCCATCACGGTGAGCGTCACGTCGGTAGCCGGTGCTTTAGCCACCGACAGCCGTGACATCAACGTCGCGCCGGCAGCCGGTGAACCGGGTGTGATCACTATCAGCGAGCCTGTCAGCGTTGATGGTTTCCTCAACCTGCAGGAGCTGAGCAGCGATCTGATCATCAGCGGCTCGGCGGTGGGCGTCAATCCGGGCCAGGCGGTGCAGCTTAACTTCAACGGCAACAATTACAGTGCGGTGGTGGGCAGCAACGGCTTCTGGAGCATCACCGTTCCTGCTGGCGACCTCAGTGGTATCACCGACGGCGTGAAACCGATCTCGGTTACCGCAACCGACGCCAGTGGTGCATTGCTGACCGACTCCGCTCAGCTGAATGTGGTCACCACCACGCTGCCGCAGATCACGCTGGATGAGAGCGCGCTTACCGATGGCATTCTTAATCAGACCGAAGCGGGCAGCGATCTGCTGATCGGTGGCAGCACCGGTAAAGCGGTGGCGGGCCAGTTGGTCGAAGTACAACTTAACGGCAAAACCTACAGCACCACGGTCAATGACGATGGCAGCTGGAACCTGACGCTGCCTGCCGCCGATCTCGCCTTACTGCCGCAGGGCGCTAACGGCCTGACCATTACCGCGATTGATGAGGCGGGCAACCGCGTGGACGAGACGCTGAACTTCAGCGTCGACTCGCTGCCACCGAACCTGATTGTGGCGGAGGTGGCAGGTGGCGATGGCATTCTTAACAGCACGGAAGTGGCTGCAGGGGTGCCGGTCAGCGGTTCAGGTGCGCTGCCGGGCGAAGGGGTGACGGTCTCGCTGAACAACGTCATTTATAGCGCAACCGTGGATGGGCAGGGCAACTGGACGGTGGATCTGCCGCCAGCGGCGCTGCAGGCGCTGTCAGATGGCAGCAGCTATACGCTGGTGGTTACCCTGACCGACGCCAGCGGCAACATCGCGACCCAGGCGCAGACGCTGGTCGTCAGCACGCAGCCGCCGGTTGCCACCGTCACTGCACCGGGCGGGGATGGCGTTCTGACCCGCAATGAACTCACGGAGCCGCTGTTGATCAGCGGAACCGGCACCGCGGGCGACAGTGTAGCGGTCGGGTTAAACGGTAAAACTTACGTTGTTATCGTGGACGAAAACGGTAACTGGAGTGCATCCGTCCCGGTTGCCGATCTTGCCACGCTAAGCAACCAGACTTATCCGGTTACCGTGACTGTGACCGATCCGGCTGGTAACAGCAGCACGCAGGATACCGATCTGCGGGTTGCTACTGAAGCGCCTGCTCTGACTCTTAACCCGCTGGACGCTGACGGCGTGATCAACATCAGCGACGCGCAGCAGCCGCTGATTGTCAGCGGAACCGGCGAAGAAGGTGACATCATTCGTGTCACGCTCAATAACCTGACCTACAGCGCCGTAGTGGCGCAGGGTGGCAACTGGAGTGTAACCGTTCCGGCTGCCGACCTGGCGGGTGTGCCCAACGGTACTCAGCTGGTCTCAGTCGTCGCGACAGACGCGGATGGCAATACCACCCAAGCCAGCAGTTCACTGATTTTCGCGACCACGCCGCCACTGCTGGACGTCTCGACGCCGGGCAGTGATGGTTATATCAACATCGCTGAACACACGCAGGATCTCACTATCGACGGGCGCGGGGGGACGCAGGGCGACACGGTGGCAGTGAGTTTCAATGGCGAAACCTACTCCGCTACGGTTGACACCAATGGCACATGGAGCGTGACGGTGCCCGCCGCCATCATCAGTCAACTGGGCGATGCACTCTACCCGGTTGATGTGGTAATCAGCGACGCTTATGGCAACAGCACGACCGTCGCCTCCAGTGTCACGGTGCTGGCGGCAACGTCACCGGCGCTGACCATTGATCCTGTGACCGGCGATAATCTGGTCGACAGTGCGGAACAGCTCACTGACATTCTCGTCACCGGTAACGTCACCGGCGTACCGGCAGGCCAGCCGGTATTACTGACCATTAATGGTCAGTCTTACGACGGGGTAGTTCAGGCGAACGGAAGCTGGAGTGTGACCCTGCCCGCCGGATCGCTGGGTGCCGCGGGCGATAAAACCTTTACCGTGGCGATTACCGACGTGGCCGGAAACCCGGCGCTGCCTGCTCAGGGCCAGTTCACCGTGATCACGACCAACGTACCGTCGCTGTCGATTGCCCCGATCAGTGACGACAACGCACTCAACGTGCTGGATGCACAGAGCGATCTGATCCTCAGCGGCGGTTCCGCAAACCTGCCGGCGAACAGCCCGATCAGCGTGACGCTGGTGCCCGGCGGCATCCTTTACAGCACCACAACCGATGAAAACGGCAGCTGGACCCTGACCGTGCCAGCTGCCGACCTGGCGAACCTGGCGCAGGGTAACACCACCGTTACCGTCACCTCAGGGGATGTACAGACCAGCCAGACGCTGCTGGTGGCAACGACGCCGCTGGCAGAACCCCAAATCAACACGCCTTTCACTGATGGCATTCTCAACACTGAGGAAGCCAGCACAGCGCAGACGCTGACCGGCTCCGTCCAGCCAGGCCAGGCCGTGAGCGTGACCCTGGGCGGCATCAGCTATCCGGCAACGGTAGCGGCAAATGGCGACTGGAGCGTCACGCTGCCGCCAGATGCGCTACAGGCACTGGCGCAGGGCAGCAATCCCGTTACCGTGACGGTGAGCGATGTCGCCGGTAACAGCACCAGCATCAGTGAGCCGATAACGGTGGATACCGGGGTACCGGCACTGACCGTTAACCCGATTGCCATCGATGGCATTATCAATGCGGCTGAAACAGCCAGCGATCTGACCGTCAGCGGCACCGTCGCCCCGGGCAGTAGCGTCAGCCTTGTGCTGAATGGTGAGACCTACAGCGCCACGGTTGCCGCGGATGGCAGCTGGACCGCCACCGTACCCGCTGCCGATCTGCAACAGCTGACGGATGGCCGTTACGATCTCAACGTGACCGTTACCAGCGTCAGTGGCAACGTTGCCACCACGCCATTGCCGGTCACCGTGGATACCACCGCACCCGACTTCAGCATTAATGCGCCCGCTGGCGATGGCGTGCTGAATATCGCGGAGCAGGCTGCTGGTTTCAGCTTCAGCGGCGCAGGCAGTGAAGGCGACCGCGTCAGCGTGACGCTGAATGGCGTCACCTACACCGGCACGGTTGATGCGGACGGAAACTGGGGGCTGGCCGTACCACCTGCTGCGCTTGCCGGTCTGACCAACGGCACCAGCTATCCGGTGGTGGTCACCGTCACCGACGCGGCTGGCAACAGCAGCAGCCAGAACAGTGCGCTGACGGTTGCTACCACGCCGCCGCCGCTGGTAGTCGCCCCGGTCAGCGGGGACAACGCGCTGAACACCGCTGAACTGGCGGAGCCGCTGGTCGTCAGCGGCAGCGGTCAGAACGGCGACATTGTTACGGTCCAGCTCAATGACCAGCTCTACAGCACCACCGTCGGCGTGAATGGGCAGTGGGCGCTGCAAATCGACGCCAGTGATCTGGCGGTGCTGCCTCCGGGCACGAATCCGCTGACCGTTACCGAAATCAATGCTAACGGCAACCAGAGCAGCCAGGTGGTTGATCTGAATGTGGCAACCTCGCCGGACGTGCAGCCTGTGCTGACCGTCGATAGCAGCACCTTTGCCGGTGACGGTATCGTCACGGCCGCAGAACAGTTACAGCCGGTTACGGTGCGCGGCAGCAGCAGTAACGTCGAGGCGGGCCAGCAGGTCGTCATCACCCTGAACGGCACGGACTACAGCGGCGTGGTCGGGGCCAGCGGCAACTGGAGCATTACGCTGCCTGCGGGCGCACTGGCGGAACTGGGCGAGGGCAGTCAGACGCTGAACGTCAGCGTGATCAACGCCGTCGGCAATACCGCCACCAGCCCGCTTAACTTCACTGTGGACAATACGCTGCCATCGATCGCGCTGGCACCGATCGGCGACGATAACTACCTCAATGCCCAGGAGCTGGGCGGTGCCGTTGTGGTCAGCGGCAGCACCAGCGGCCTGCCTGAGGGCAGCTTTATTACCGTGCTTGCCAACGGCACCACAGCAAGCACCAGCGTGGCGGCCGATGGAAGCTGGAGCCTGACCTTACCGGCAGGCACCTTTAACGGCGCAGCCGATGGCCCGCAGACGATTAGCGCTACGGCCACCGACGGCAGCGGACAACAGCTTGCCACCAGCGACGCTACCCTGACGGTGGTGGCCAGTGCACTGCCGGTGGCCACCCCTGGCGTGGCTTTTGATGACGGTATTCTCAACGGCGACGAAGCCGTCAGCGGCGGCGTGATCACCGGAAACACCGGCGTGCCTGGTGACGGCCAGACGGTTATCGTCACGCTGGGCGGTACGAACTACAGCGGTACGGTCGACGCAACGGGTAACTGGCAGGTCGCGGTTCCGCCAGCGGCGCTCTCTGCGTTGCCACAGGGCATCACGCCTTACACCGTGGTGGTCAGTGATGTAGCAGGCAATAGCAGCCAGGCTAACGGCAGCCTGGTGGTGGATACCCTGCCACCGGTGCTGAACTTCATCACTCCCTCCGATGGCATTATCAACGCCGCTGAGAGTCAGCAGCCGCTGACGCTGACCGGCAGCAGTGAAGCCAATGCGCTGATTGTGGCCAGCTTCAACGGCACCAGCCTGAGCACCACCGCAGACGTCAACGGTAACTGGTCGCTGGATCTGCCCGCCACGGTTTATACCGGGCTGGGCAACGGCACCTATCCTCTGACCGTGACCGCCAGCGACGCAGCAGGCAATGCCACCACCACCAGCCGCGATCTGGCGCTGAAAGTGGAAGCGGGCACGTTGCCGACCCTGACGCTGGATGCCTTTGCCGGTAACAATGTTGTCGATGGTGCGGAACGCCTCATCGATCAACGTCTGACCGGCACCACCACCAACGTCGAAGCGGGCCAGCTGGTCACCGTCACCCTTGATGGCACAGTCTACAGCGCCGCTGTGCAGGCGAGCGGAGCATGGAGCCTGATCGTGCCAGCCGGTGCGCTGGCGGCAATTGCGGATGGTAGCGCCAGTTTCACCGTGGCGGTCAGCGACGTGGCGGGCAACACCACCACCACTAATCTCACCTTTGACGTTAACAGCAATGCGTCTGGCCTGGCGATGGATGCCATCAGTCAGGACAACTATCTGAATGCGCAGGAGCTGGGTCAGCCGCTGATTGTCACCGGCACCTCGGCGAATGTGCCTGAAGGCAGTCTGGTCACGCTGCTGTTTAACAACATCAGCTACACCGCGCAGGTTTCGGCCAGTGGTCGCTGGAGTGTGATCGTTCCGGCTGAGTCACTGACGGCACTCGCCGACGGGCCTTACACCGTCACGGTCACCGCGACGGACAGCGGCGGGGCGACCCTGAGCAGCGAAGCCGCGCTCAGCGTGCTGGCGACGCTGCCAGCACCGCAGATCGTCTCTGCTTTTGGCGATGGTCTGCTTAACAGCAGCGAAATCACCACGCCACAAACTCTGAGCGGCACAACAGGTGTGACAGGTGACGGCCAGACGGTGAGCGTGGTTCTCAACGGCGTGACCTACAACGGCACGGTCGGCAGCAATGGCAACTGGCAGGTCAGCGTGCCTGCCTCCGCGCTGGCCGATCTGCCGGAGGAGACGCTTAACTACACCGTTAACGTGCAGGATGCGGCGGGTAACACCAGCAGCAGCCAGGGCAGCGTCACGGTCGATCTGACGCCACCAACCCTGTCGCTTGATCCGGTAGCGGGCGATAACAGCGTCAATATTGCCGAAAGCACCGCGCCGATTGTGCTCAGCGGCAGCAGTAATGCCGAAGCCGGTCAGCAGGTCACCCTTACCCTTAATAACCAGATCTGGACCACCACCGTGACCCAGGATGGCGACTGGAGCCTGACGCTGCCTGCGGGTGCCCTGGCAGGGATTCCGGCCGGTTCGTATACCCTGACCGTGACGGTCAGTGATGCGGCGGGCAATCCGGTTACTGAGACGCGTGAAATCACCGTCGCAACCGGTGCCCTGTCGGTCAGCATTAATACGCCGTTTGGCGACGGCTACCTTAGCCAGGCTGAAACGGCGGTCAGTCAGACGCTGAGTGGCAGTACCGGTGTGGCGGGCGAGGGCCAGACCGTCAGCGTGACGCTGGGCGATAATGACTACACTGCCGCAGTCGATGCGCAGGGCAACTGGACGCTGACCTTAACGCCAGCGCAGGTGCAGGCACTGGCTGAGGGCGTGACGACCCTGGTGGTCAATGCCAGCGATGCCGCCGGTAACAGCGGTTCGCTGACCAGCGCCGTCACGGTCGATCTCACCCCGCCTGCGTTAAGCATTAACCCTATCGGCGGCGACAACGTCATCAACTCAGTTGAGGTACTGGAAGCGGTCGCTATCAGCGGAACAGCTTCAGTCGCGGATGCCGGACAGACGGTCACCGTCAGTTTCCAGAATACCGATTACACCACCCAGGTACTCTTTGATGGTACGTGGCAGGTGACCCTGCCTGCCGGGGTTGTGCAGGGGCTGGCAGATGGGAGCTATCCGGTCGATGTAACGCTCAGTGATGCGGCGGGCAATCTGACCACGGCGACCCAGACGCTGACGCGTGATGCGGACAGCCTGAATCTGCCGACCCTGACCATCGGGGCAATCAGTGATGATAACTTCCTTAACCAGGCAGAGTCGCTGCAGGATCTGAGCATCGGCGGCACCAGCACCAATCTGGTGGAAGGCCAGCTGGTAACGGTAACGCTCAACGCCATTCAGTACAGCGGCACGGTGGCCGCAGATGGCAGCTGGACGGTGACCGTGCCGGCCGCCGATCTGGGCAATCTGCCGGATGGCGATCAGCTGCTGATCGTGGTCTCAGCGGATACCTCTGGCAACCCGGCCAGTGCCAGCGCCAGTCTGGTCGTGCTGGCCAGCGCGCTGGTTCAGCCAACGCTGACCCTGAACGTGGTGGCAGGCGATGATGTGATCAATGCTACTGAGGCTACTGCGGATGTCGTGGTCAGTGGTGCCAGCACCCTGCTGGCGGCAGGAACGCCGGTAACCGTGTCGTTTAACGGTACTGACTACAGCACCACGATTGACGCTGACGGTAACTGGACGGTGACGGTACCGTCTGCAGCCTTCATCAACGTTGCGCCGGGCAGCACGCAGACCTTTACCGTCACCGCCAGTGATGTCGCCGGTAACCCGGCGGTCGCCACACAGGAGGTCAGTTTCAGCACCACACCGCCTGTGCTGACGGATATTACGGTCAATGCGGGTGACACGCTAAACCTGGCGGAGTCGCTGCAGGATCTCACCATCAACGGCACCACCACCGGCGCTCTGCCGGTGACGGTGACGCTGAATAACGTCAGCTATACCACCACGGCGGATGCGGACGGGAACTGGACCCTCACCATTCCCACAGCCGATGTGCAGCAGCTGGCAGACGGCCCTAACGTCATTACCGTGTCGGTCACTGACGCGGCGGGCAATGTCACCACCGACACCACCACCACACTGGATGTGGCGTTTAATATCCTGCCAGCGCTGACCCTGAACACGCCGTTTGGCGATGCGCTGGTCAGTGCAGCAGATGCCGAAGGCGCGTTAACGCTGAGTGGTGACAGCACTAATCTGCCGGAAGGCAGCGTAGTGAATATTACCGTCGGCACACAGACTTTCAGCACCACGACCGATGCCAGCGGCAACTGGACGCTGAACCTGGCAGCGGGCGCACTGACGGGCCTGGACGACGGACTGACACAAGTGGTGGTCACCGCCACGGATGCGGCAGGAAATCCGGCGCAGGTTACCGCAGGCGTTGAGATCCTGCAGACCCCGCCGGTTTCCGCCGACTTTGCTGCAACACAGTTCGGCGATAACGTGATTAACATCAGTGAAGCGGGTTCCGTTCAGCTGGTCACAGGCACGTCTAATCCTGTTGCGGGCCAGACCCTCAGCGTCACAGTCGGCGATGACAACATCCCGCTGTCGGTGACGGTCGATGCCAGTGGCAACTGGACGGCCAGCCTGACACCGGAGGTGATCGCCAGCCTGGGTGCCGGTGAACACACGCTGACCCTCACCACCACGGATCGGGCCGGTAACAGCATCACAGAGACGCAGACCTTTGTCTCAGCGATTACCCCGATTGCCGCGCCAACGCTGGATACGCCGTTTACGGATGGCCGTCTTAACGCGGCGGAAGCGGCAACGGACGGTACCCTGACCGGTACAGTCAACAGTGCTGATCCGGCCTCGGTGGCGGTGACTATCAATGGCACCGTCTATGCTGCGACGCTCACTGATGGCGGTGCACGCTGGTCACTGACTCTGCCGCCTGCCGTATTGCAGTCACTGCCGGATGGCAACCTGCCGGTCAGCGTGACCGTCACCGACGTGAGCGGCAACATCGGCACCACCAGTGGTTCGCTGCAGGTCGCCGTCAATACGCTGCCGGATGTCACGCTGATCCTGCCGTTTGGTGACGGTGCGTTGAACGCCACCGAAGCGGGAACAGAGCAAATCCTCAGTGGCACCACCGGCATTACCGGTGCAGGACAGACGGTATCGGTGCTGATCGCCGGCTTTAACGGCGACCAGCCGCTGGCCGCCACGGTGCAGAACGATGGCAGCTGGTCGCTGACCCTGTCGCCAGCGCAGTTAGCCACCTTCACCAGCGGCACGCATACCATTACCGTGACCGCTACCGACATTGCGGGTAATAGTGACGTGACGGCCCTGAGTGTGGTAACCGAAGTAGCTGTGCCGGTGCCGACCTTCAACTCTGGCGCGTTTGGCGGCGATAACCTGCTGAACATCAGTGAAGCCGCGGCAGGGATTACCCTGACCGGCAACACCGGAAGCGTGGGAGATAATCAGGCGGTCAGCATTACTGTTGACTTCAATGGCAGCCTCTATTCCGGCACGGTAGATGGCAACGGTAACTGGAGCGTAGATATTCCGCCGAATGCGCTGAGTTCACTGCCGGGCGGTGCGCAGTCACTGACGGTTAACATTGTGGATGCGGCGGGTAACAGCGCATCGGCACAGCTTCCGTTCACTGCTGATCTCACAGCACCACTGCCTGCGGTCAATCCGGCATTCCTCGGCGGCTATGTGAATGGCGGCGATGTGGCCGCAGGGGTTACGCTGAGCGGCACCACCGGTGAGGCGGGCGCAAATCAGACGGTGCAGCTGACGCTGGGCGGCAACACCTACAGCGCCACAGTGGATGCGAATGGTAACTGGACGGTACCGCTGACCCAGGCGCAGCTTTCAGCGCTGCCGGATGCTACCTATCCGGTCACCGTGACGGCCACCGATGCGGCAGGCAACAGCACGACGATTAACAGCTCACTGGTGCTCGACACCACGCCACCGGTACTGAGCACTAACGCCTTTGCCGGTGACAACGCACTGAACTACGCCGAGAGCATTCAGCCGCAGATCCTCAGCGGCACGGCAACGGGTGCAGAGACGGGCGCCGTGGTCACGGTCTCGCTGAATGCCACGACCCTCGGCACCGCCGTGGTTGACGGTAACGGCAACTGGAGCGTGACGCTGACGCCAGAGCAGATGGCCACCTTTGGGGCATCCACAACCCTGGCGCTGGCAGTGACTGACCTGGCAGGTAACACCGCCAGCGGCAACGTCGCGGTGACGGTGGATCTGACGCCACCGCCAGGCCCGCTGGTGACGCTGGGCACGGTTTCGGGCGACAACATCATCAGCACCCAGGATGTCGCGGGTGGCGTCGTCCTGAGCGGCACCTCGGCTAACCTCGGTGCAGGTGGGGTAGTAACGGTGGTGGTGAATGGTGTGACCTACGCCACCACGCTGGATGGGTCAGGCAACTGGTCAACGGCTGCGTTGCCGGTCAGCGCCTTCGGCAATGCGGACGGCAGCGTCGCCATCACGGTGAATGCCACCGACGGTACGACCCCTGTCACCGTCAGCGGTAACGTGCTGATTGATCTGACGCCGCCGGCCCTGACGATCAATGCCTTTGCGGGTGACAACCAGGTCAATGGTAATGAAAGCGCCACCAGCCAGACCATCAGCGGCACCGCCGATGTCGCTGAAGCAGGCCGCACGGTGGTTGTGACCTTCAATAATCAGACGTACAGCGCAGTGGTGCAGAGTAACGGCAGCTGGTCCACCACCGTTCCTGCCGGCGCGATGCAGGCCCTGACCGATGGCAGTACGCCGGTGATCACCGCGCAGCTGGCAGATGTCGCCGGTAACGTGACGACTGCGACACAGCAGGTGACGGTGGATACCGCCGCGCCGCTGGTCCAGGTTGACGCGCTGGCGGGCGATAACGTGATTAACGCCGCTGATCTGGCCGTCAGTCAGGTGCTGACCGGCAGCGCACAGGGCGCAGAAGGCCAGACCATCGGCCTCTACCTGGGCGATGCCGCGCCGATCGCTACCGCAACGGTGGGTGCAGATGGCCGCTGGAGCATTGATCTTGCACCGAATGTCCTGTCGGGTCTCACTGACGGCGCGCTGGTGTTTGGCGTGCGGGTCAATGATTTAGCCGGTAACCAGACCGACGCCACGCTGACGGTCAACAAAGTGGTCAACAGTGCCCTGACGCTGGTGGTTGATTCGGTATTCGGCGACGGAACGCTCAGTGCGCTGGATACCACCGTCGCGCAGACCATCTCGGGAACTGCGACGTCGGCAGGTGTCGGGGCCACGGTATCGGTGGTACTGGGCGGCACCACGCTCTCTGCGTCTGTGGGTCAGGATGGTAAATGGGCCATCGTGGTGCCACCTGCGGTGCTGGATCTGGTCACCGACGGCAATCTTGCCGTTAACGTCACCCTGACCGATGCGGCGGGCAACACCCGCACCGTGGGTGAAACCGTAACGGCGATTGTCGATGCGGTACCGGTGGTGGGCGCGCTCACCGGGCTGTTTGGCGGCGATAACCTGCTGAACATTGCGGAAGCGGCAGCCGGGCAGCTGGTGGGTGGCGTAATCAGCAATGCGGCTGCAGGTTCACAGGTGACGGTGACCTTCGGCAGTAAAACTTACAACACCACCGTGCAGGCGGGCGGAGCATGGAGCGTTAGCCTGCCGGGCAGCGATCTCACCTCACTGCTGGATGGCAATCTGACGCTGGGCGTCAGCGTCCGGGATGCGGCGGGTAACGTCGCCTCGAATAGCGCGTCGATTGGCATCTTTACCCAGACACCATCCATTTCCCTGACCTCTCTGTTTGGCGATGGCGTGCTGAATCTGGCCGATATCGCCACCGGTCAGGTGATCAGCGGGGTGGTGAACAACGTTGCGCAGGGCAGTGTGGTGACGCTTTCGGTGGGCAACAGCCAGCTGACCGCGACCGTGGGTGCGGGCGGTGCCTTCAGCGCCACGGTGACGCCGGATATCCTGGGCACCCTGGCGCAGGGCAACCTGACGGTGGGGGCGTCGGTAACGGATGCAGCGGGCAACACCGCCAGCACCAGCGCCGGTATTCGCGTCGATACACTGCTGCCAACCATCACGGTAAATCCGCTGTTTGGTGACGGTCTGCTGAACGTGGCGGATGCGCTGGTCACACAGGTGATTGGCGGCGTCGTCGGCGGTGCAGAAGCGGGATCGCGAGTCGTCGTATCAGTAGGTTCTCAGCAGTTTGTGACGGCAACCGATGCCAGTGGCAACTTTAACGTCTCACTGACGCCTGCGCTGCTGCAGGGGATTGCCGATGGCAATCTCACCGTCGGCGTCAGCGTCACCGACAGCGCCGGTAACACAAGCAGCACCACCGCCGGCGCGCTGGTGGGTATTCACAATCTGCCGAAGGTTACGCTCAATCCGTTGTTTGGTGATGGCGTGCTGAACCTGGCGGAATCGCTGGTGAGCCAGACTATCAGCGGCACGGTCTCCGGCGTGGCAGCGGGCAGCAGCGTCAGGCTGGCCATTGGCAACACAACGGCCACTGCGCTGGTCAACGCCGATGGCACGTTCTCCACCACCGTTTCGCCAGCCGTGCTCTCGACGCTGCTGAACGGTAACTTCACTGTCAGCGCGGCGGTCACTGACCCGGTCGGCAACGTCAGCAGCACCAGCGCAGGCGTGTCACTGGGACTGGTGCAGCCAACCCTGACGGTGAATACGGTGTTCGGCGATGGCGTTCTGAGCGCTGCCGATCTGGCCTCGAACCAGACCCTGAGCGGGACCTCCAGCCTGTCAGCGGGTTCTACTGTCAGCGCCACGCTGAATGGCCTGACCTACACCACCAAAGTGGCGAGTGGCGGCAACTGGAGCATCAGCGTGCCGAAAGCGGATCTTGCCGCCATCACTGACGGCAGTAAAACCGTGACGGTGACCGGCACCGATGCCTACGGTAACGTGGCGAACAGCAGCGGAACACTGAGCGTTATCAGTCAGTCGACGCCTGTGGTCGCCATTACCTCACTGTTTGGTGACAATGCCCTCAGTGCAGCCGATGTCAAAACCGCGCAGACTATTTCAGGTACCGCCAGCAACGCCGAAGGATCGGTGGTACGCGTTACGCTGGGTGGCCAGACTTACAGCACTACGGTGAGCAGTAACGGCAACTGGAGTCTCTCTGTGCCGGCGGCTAACCTCGCCGCGATTGCGGATGGTCTGCAGACCGTGACGGCCAGCGTCATCAACGGCGCGGGCAGCAACGGTTCCACCTCGGCGTCGCTGGGTGTGGTGAGTCACACCACGCCGACCGTCAGTGTGAACAGTTTCTTTGGTGGCGATGGTTATCTCAACATCGCGGAAGCCAATACGGCTGAAACCATCAGAGGAACCAGCACCAACGCGGCGGGCGGCACCGTAACGGTTAACGTGGCAGGTAATGTCCTCACTACGACCATCGGCGCGAATGGGGCATGGAGCATCAGCGTGCCGTCAGCGACGCTGAAAGGGATCGCAGATGGCAGCCATCCGCTGACCGTCACGGTGACGGACATTGGGGGCAATACCGCGACCAGCACCAGCAGCTTTACTGCGCTGTCCCATAATCAGCCGCTGGTCGGGGTTGATCCGGTGCTCAGCATCGTCGGTTCTCTGCTTACCGGTCTGGTCGTGCAGGGGGGATCCCTGAATGCATCTCAGGGATCGAAAGTCAGCGTGACGCTGCTGCTCTCCAACGGCAGCAACGGACCGACGCTGAATACCACCACCGATGCCCTGGGGCGTTACGCGGTTAACTTCTCACCGTCACTGCTGTCGGTGGGAGGACTGCTGCTGTCGCTGAACACGCTGGCAAAAGTCTCCATCACTGACGTGGCCGGTAACAGCTATACCACCACCAACACCCTGTTGCTGGGTTCACTGCTGCCGGTAACGCTGGCGGCCACCGAGTCTGTGGCACTCTTCTCGGTGGCGGACGACAGCGCTACCGTCGCCAGTGCCAGCGTGGAAACGCAGCATAACAGCAGCACCAGCAGCGACGATAACAGCGCCCATGTAGCCGTGGCCTCGACGCTGATTACCGAAGCGGATACGGTGACGCCGGTCACCAGCAGTGAAACCGTGGTGGCCAGTGAAACCGCTGTGGCGGCGGCACCGGCAGAGGAGGTGGGTTACACCATTGGCGGCGTCGTGATTACGCTGGCCGATGGCAGTACGGCAGAAGGCGCTTCGGTGACCGGCAGCAGTGGGGCAGATACCGTGACGGTCAGCGACCTTAACTTTACCCATATTGATGGCGGCGCAGGCACCGATACACTGGTGCTGAATGGTGAATATCTCAATCTGGATCTCACCGCGCTGGGCCTGAAAGTTGAACACATTGAAGTGCTCGATTTGGGTAAAACCGGCACCAACTCTGTGAAACTCGATCTCAATGATGCACTTAATATTACGGATAAACAGAGTGATGATTTGCTGATCAAAGGCGCTGATGGCAGTCAGGTGACACTGGCGAACAGTAATGGTGGTATCTGGGAAGTGACCGGCGAGCGCACGGTGGAGGGCAGAGTCTTTGAGATCTACCACAACTCGGCGCTGAGCAGTGAAAACACCCTGGGTGATGTGCTGGTGCAGCAGAACCTGCAGGTCCACGTGGCGTAGTCACAGCAACGTCTGTCAGGTCGTTCTGAGAAGCGGGTGCGCAGGCACCCGCTTTTTTTTGTTTTAGTCACGTAATAATTTCACTTTCCAGATTATCGCCACTATTCATTAGCAGAATGAAAGATTAGGGTAAGCGCAGCAAACGGCGTGACGCCGTAAATCAGCATTCTGGCTCCATTTGTCGCTTTTATCAGCGTCTTCTTTCATCATCCCTGTTACCTGCGGGTAATCAGTTCCGACCAGCGGAAACGGGCAGCGTCAGCTGACCCACTACCCATCGTCAGTCTTAACGTCCGGTTTATCCGGGCGTTTTGGTCTGCGTTTCTGTTCTGAACTGAGGTTACCTATGTCAACACGCGATACGCTTCGTTCCGTCCGGTTCGAATCCATTTTCCAGACGGCGGTGAGCGACTTTGCCGTCGCCGACAGCGCGCTGCCCGCCATTGCGCCAGTCGCAACGCAGAGTCTTAATCTGCCCGTCACCCCTTTCTCTGCGGAGTCACCGCATAGCAGCCCGCTCAACTACAGTGCCCTGGCGGTCAGCGCGGTTGAGAGTACGCCACCCGCTGCTCTGCGCCCCTATGAACCGATTGCCAGAGATGGCGTCATTGCCGCCTGGGAGGCGCAAAAGCCGGTGCATCTGCGCGGCAGGGCTGAAGGCGAAGCGGGCTCAACGGTCACGCTGACGTTTAACGACCAGAGCTGGCACAGCACCGTTAACAAGTGGGGCTACTGGAACGCCTCCATGCCGGCTGATGCCCTGAAAGGGGTGCCGGATGGCAATCACAGCCTGGCGCTGACCATCACCGATAAAGCGGGCCACAGCACCACGACCGACGTCGATTTTGGTCTCTATGTTGATCGCACCATCAAACCGACTCTGACAGTAGACACGGTCAGTGGCGACAACGCGGTAAATATTGCTGAGAGCATTTACGGCGTTGAAATCAGCGGCAGCGCAACGCACCTGCCGGCGGGGTCATTGCTGAAATTAACCCTGGGCACGCAGACCACTACTGCCCACATGGAAAGCGACGGCAAGTGGTATGGCACTTTCCAGGAAAGCGATATGCAGGCGCTGCAGGATGGTGTCTACAGCCTTAAAGTGACGGCGACCGATCCGAATGGAAAAACCGCAACCGATTATCATGACCTGACGCTGATTACCCACCTGAGCAGCCTGCCAAAAATTACCTTTGATAAGGTTACGTCGGACGACGTGATTAATCTGGCGGAAACCCAGCAGGATCTGCTGCTGAGCGGCACGCTCTCTTCCGTGATGCCGGGTCACCGGCTGGTGATCACCGGGGCCAACCAGAAAGATTATGCCGCCACAATAGGCGAGGATGGCCACTGGCAGGTGGTGATCCCGGCGGCAGAGGTAAACGCGTTTATCAACCTCGGCGAGATCCGCGCCTGGTCGATCGACGGGGCCAATAACTACACGGATGCCACGCATGAGCTGAATATCCACACCGGCTTTATTCCGATCTACACTGAAATGGATCTGGGCGATGACATGACGCTTAACTATCAGGAGGCGCAGCACGATCTGAGCTTCTACGTTGAGGGCTGCAACACGCTGGAGATCAACGGCAAAACCTACCAGCCCGATGCGCAGGGCATGGTGACGCTCACCTCCGGCGAGCTGATGGCGCTGCCGGATGGCCCGGTCGCCGCCACTTTTTATCGCCACGATGAGTATGGCAACAGCGATACTCAGAACTGGGAGACACTTTTTACCGTCGCCGTGCATCAGCGGCCGACGCTGACCCTCGACACCGCCTTTGATGACAACAAAATTGATTCCGCCGATGTGAACAGCTGGCATCTGATCCAGGGCAGCTCCAGCCATCTGCAACCGGGCAGCCTGGTAGAATTAACGCTGGGCGATCAGCACTACAGCGCCAGCGTAAAAGCGGATGGTGGCTGGGCGCTGACCATTCTGGCCGGACAGCTGGCACCGCTGGATGATGGTGAGTATCAGATGACGGTCAGCGGCAAAGACAGCGCCGGTAATCTGGCTACGGCCAGCCAGACGGTGCAGGTGGCATCGCATACCGAAACGGGCAGCCTGGTGGCAAATCAGACGGTGGATCACCTGCTGGAAACGGTCACTCTGACTCAGCAGGCGGAGACCGCGCACGTGGCGCACGCCTCCACGGCCTCTGCCGTTCCGCAGGAGAGTCATCTCTTCTCCGATGTTTCTTACACCCTTGCCGATCATCTGCTACAGCATCCTGCGGCACAGCCGATAGTCTGACGCCAACACATTAGTAAAATCACTGCCTTCCGGACAGGTCTGTTAAGCCTGTCTGCATTGGCATGGATTCCTTTGTTGGTTGTTTTTCGTCCATGCAGGAGAAATATTAAAGAATTCATCTGTTTTTAGCAGGAATATACGAGGGATATGATCTAATAATGTTAAAGGTCGTTTAGCGTCCCGCTTGCGAACCATAAATAAAATAACGTAATAATGCTGTCTGGCTCTGAGATACACCCCTTTTTGCTCGCTTTGTTCACCAGGAAAAACACCATGATGATAAGAACCCCTGCTGGTATGGATAATGAACAAAGCGCGATTGACTTTTTTGTTGTGCGCCCTGAGTGGCGTGGCAGTGCCCGCGGCCTTTGCCGCACCGTTACCGAAAGCTGAATTTAACTGGCGCGCCGCGCCAACCGAAGAACAGATTGCCAGCTTAACGCTGCGCGACGCCATTCTCCGGGCCTTTGCCCGCAATCCGAAAATCTCGGAAGCGGCGGCACAGATCCACGTCGGTGAGGGGGATCTGGATGCCGCCCGCAGCGCCTGGTATCCGCAGATCTCACTGCAGGGTGCCGCGGGACGCTCTCACCAGACCGACTCCGCTGGCAGTCTGAACAATAATGGCTCCGGCGGTATCACGCTCAGTCAGCTGCTTTACGACTTTGGCCGCACCGGCAGCGCCATTGATGAACAGCATGCCCTGTCAGAGGCCTATCGTTTCGGCCTGTTCGATTCGATGACGACCGTGGCGGAAGATACGCTACAGGCCTACCTCGAAGTCAAACGCTACCAGGCGCTGTCTGAAACGGCGCACACCAATATTGCCTCGCTGCAGCGGGTACGGGATATTGCGAAACTGCGTGCCGATGCCGGACTCAATTCCCAGTCAGATGTTTTGCAGGCGGAAACCCGCATCGCCGCGATGCAGGCCACGCTGGAGCAATATCGCGCCCAGCTGCGTTCCGCCACCGCGCAGCTGACCGTGCTGACCGGTGTGGTGCCCGCCACGCTGCCCGAACTGCCCCAGGCGTTGCTGAAACAGCAGATTACCCTCGACAAAATTGCCTATGAAAGCAGCGCCGCAGTACGCAGCGCGCAGTCTAAACAGGAAGCCGCCCGTGAGCGGGTGCGCCAGGCTCAGTCCGGGCACTGGCCGACCATCAAAGTGCAGGCGGGCCGGACCCGCTATGAAAACGATCGTTCGTCTTACTGGGATGATGAAGTACAGCTGCAGGTGGAAGCGCCGCTTTATCAGGGCGGCATGGTGAATGCCAAAACTGAGTCAGCGGAGGGCGATCGCGAAGCGGCACAGGCTGCGGTGCAGCAGGCCAAACTCGCCATCAATCAGAACGCCTCGACTGCCTATGCCGACATGATCGGGGCACAGCAGCGGCAGGCCGCCGGAGAAGTGCAGCTGGCCAGCGCCGACCATACCCGTAATGTCTACGCCGATGAATATCGTCTGAGTAAGCGCAGCCTGAACGATCTGCTGAGCGTGGAACAGGATGTGTTTCAGGCCGACAGCTCACGTATCACCGCGCTTTACGATGGCTGGGACGCCACCGTGCGCTATGCCGCCGCGGTAGACAATCTGCTCGATATCATGGGTATCGATCGCCAGCAAAGCAGCGGCGATCTCCTTCCTTCGCTGCAATAGCGATAAGGCATTAATAATGAGTACATCAACCCTGAATACCGATAACTGGATTGCCGCCATGCTGCGCGTCGCCGCGCGATTCGGTAAACCTGCCGATGGCAAAACCCTGCGTCAGCAGATGCGCTGGTTTGAACATCTGCCGGTGTCGCAGCAGCTGGAGCGGCTTTCCGGGCTGCTCGGACTGCATCTGACCATGGTGCCGCAGAACAAACTGCGCTGGCGTCAGGAGATCACCCCGGTAGTGCTGGTGCTGGAAAATGCCAGCGTGGCGGTGCTGGAGAGCATCGATGCCGACGGCAGCGCACGCTACTGGCTCAGTGAAGGCGGTGATGTGGTGCGTGAAAGCGCCTTATCGGAACTGCTGGCCCGCGCTCAGGGCGATGTCGGCGTGATTGGCGTGGCGGCGCGTGGTCGGGATGCGCGCATCGACGAATTTGTTCAGCCCTATGAGCCACACTGGTTCTGGAAAAATTTTCGCGGCATGGGGCGCCGTATCACCGAGATCTCGCTGGCCTCGGTGATCAGCAATGTGCTGGCGCTGGCCGGTATCCTCTTTTCGATGCAGGTCTACGATCGGGTGATTCCGGCGCAGTCGCAGTCCACGCTCTGGGTGCTGTTTGTCGGGGTGCTGATCGCCGCGGCCATTGAGTATGTGATCCGGCTGATGCGAACCCAGGTGTCAGACCTGATGGGTAAACGCATCGACCTCAAAGTCTCGGCCATGCTGTTTGCCCGGGCGATGAGTATCCGTAATGAGGCGCGGCCAAAATCGACCGGCTCCTTTATCTCGCAGCTGCGTGAGATCGACCAGGTGCGCGAGTTGCTGACCTCAACCACGGTGGGTGCAGCAGCCGATCTGCCGTTTGTCATCCTGTTCCTGTTTATCATGTCGTTTGTGGGCGGCTGGCTGGTGCTGATCCCGCTGGCGGCGATTCCGCTGATCGTTATTCCCGGCCTGCTGGTGCAGATCCCGATGGCGCGGCTGGCTAAAGAGGGGCTGCGCGAGGGCGCGCTGCGCAATGCGGTGCTGGTGGAAACCATCGAAGGGATTGAGGATATCAAGGCGCTGCAGGCAGAACCCTATTTCCAGCGTCAGTGGGAACAGACCCACGAAGTCAGCGCTTCAATCAGCAATCAGCAGCGGTTATGGGGCGCACGCCTGACCGGCTGGGCATCGACCGTGCAGCAGCTCACCTATGCGGGGATGCTGGTGTTTGGTGTCTATCTGGTGCTCGATTCGCAAATCACCACCGGTACGCTGGTTGCCTGTAGCCTGCTCTCATCCCGCACCATCGCTCCATTAATGCAGCTGACCATGGTTTTCTCACGCTGGCAGCACGCCAAAATGGCGATGAAAGGGCTGGATGAGCTGCTGAAAAAGCCTCTCGATCAGCCTGAAGCCGCCACGCTGGCGCACTGTCCGACGCTTACCGGCCAGTACGATCTGCGCAATGTGCATTACAGTTATGATGAAGAGAATGAAAAAAATGTGCTCCACGTGCAGCAGCTGCAGATCAAGCCCGGCGAGAAGATTGCCATTCTGGGCAAAGTTGGGGCAGGGAAGTCGACGCTGCTGAAGATCCTGGCCGGTCAGGCGCTGGCCACTCAGGGCAAGGTCATTGTCGATGGCGTCGACATTGAGCGTATCGATCCTGTCGATTTACGCCGCCAGCTCGGCTGGCTGTCGCATGACACCCGTCTCTTTTTTGGCACGCTGCGGCAGAACCTGATGCTGGGTAATCCTCACGCCAGCGAACAGGAGATGCTGCAGGCGCTGCGCATCAGCGGCGCGCTGTCGCTGGTCCAGCAGGATGCCGCCAGTCTGGATCGCATTATCAATGAAGGCGGACGCGGGCTGTCAGGCGGGCAGCGTCAGATGGTGATGCTGAGCCGGATGATCCTGCGGCAGCCGCAGGTGGTGCTGCTGGATGAGCCGACTGCGGCCATGGATGAACAGCTGGAGGAACATGTGATCCGTCAGTTACAGGGCTGGATCAGTGGCCGGACGCTGGTGCTGGTGACGCACCGTCCGGCGCTGCTGAAGATGGTCGACCGTATTGTGGTGATGGATAACGGCCGGATTGTGGCCGATGGTCCGCGTGACGAGATACTGCGCCGTGCGACGACGCCAGCGACGCCAGGGAAAGGAGATGCTGTATGAGTCTGGTTATTGTTGATAAAGATCTTGCCCGTCATGAGCGCCGGACATCGGCAATTATCTGGCTCTGCACCGCCGCGCTGGCGATTTTTCTTATCTGGGCGCACTTCGCCATTCTGGATGAGGTGACCGTCGGCACCGGCAAAGTCACGCCCTCCAGCCGGGCGCAGGTGATTGACAGCCTTGACGGCGGCATCGTCAAACAGCTGAATGTGCATGAGGGCGATATTGTTGAGAAAGGGCAGGTGCTGGCGACGCTCGATCCGACGCGCTTCCAGTCCAACTTCGGCGAAGCGCAGGCCAAAGTGCGCACGCTGCGTGCCTCATCCGAAAGGCTTGAGGCGGAGTTGTCGGGCACGCCGCTGACGTTCAGCGCCGAAACCCTGAAGGAGCCGAATCTGGTCACGCGCGAACGGCAGCTCTACGAGTCGCGTCGTCGTAATCTCACCGAAACCATCAGTAACCTGCAGCAGTCGCTGAAACTGGTACAGGATGAACTGCGGCTGACGGAACCGCTGGTGGCTAAGGGCGCGGCAGGGCAGGTCGAGGTGATTCGTCTGCGCCGTCAGGTCAGCGATCTGCGCGGTAAAATTGATGAGGCGCGTAACGACTATCTGGTGCGCGCCCATGAAGAGCAGGTGAAAAACAATGCTGAACTGGATGCACAACTGCAGGTTGCTGCGGGCAAAGAGGATCAGCTGACGCGTGCTACGCTCTACTCGCCGGTACGCGGCATCGTCAAAGATATTCAGGTCACTACGGTCGGTGGCGTACTGGAGCCAGGCGGTAAGCTGATGGAAATCGTGCCGCTGGAGGATCAGCTGCTGATTGAGACGCGCATCAATCCACGTGATATCGCCTATATCCGCCCCGGTCTGGCCGCCACCGTAAAAGTGACCGCCTATGACTCTTCTATCTATGGCGACCTGCCCGGCGAAGTTGAAACAGTGTCGCCCGATACCCTGCAGGATGAGGTAAAACGCGATCAATATTACTATCGTGTTTACGTTCGTACCCAGAAAGCCGAGCTGACCAACCGTGCCGGACGAAAATTCCCGATTGTGCCGGGTATGGTGGCCAACGTGGAGATTAAAACGGGTCAGAAATCGGTCATGGACTATCTGATTAAGCCGCTGAATAAAGTCAAAGAATCGCTGCGCGAGCGCTGAAAATCAGCACCATCCCCCACTATCCGCCTGCTTAATTACGGTGATAAATTAACATGGCGGATATTTCATCATTCCGTGTGCAAAGCGTGCGCAATTTAACACTCTGTGCGGAAATGAGGCGTAGTTAATTTAACCCGCTTAAGAAAGTTTACGCGGATATAACGGAACGGCAAATTTCAGGCAAAAAAATGCCGGACGATTTGTCCGGCGGGAAATAATAAGTTGTACATCTCATTCGGGGAGAATGAAGGTAATAATGGAATAAATGATGATAGCGGGGTCTATTCTATTACCAGATCCCGCAAAAGTTTTATCATTCAGTGCTTCAGAAGTGTCTGATGCAACCTGTTGATAACAAAGAATACAAATTGAGATTGACGATTCGTGCGCTGATTTTTATCGATCCGTGCTGGTTATTAGTTCCCCGATATTTACATTAAGAAATAACTGTTTCGATCTGTGAAACACTTTTGGGAATTTAGTAGCATTTTCCTGGTGGATTATTGCCCGTTATATAACAACAATGGCCTGCCGGCTGAATTTTTAATCATTCAGTTCGCAGTGGCAAATAATAAAGGCACATAACAGAGGGTAATAAAATGAAACGTCGCGTTCTCTCCCTGGTGATCCCTGCATTGCTGGTTGCAGCAGGATCAGCAAACGCAGCTGAAATCTATAACAAAGACGGCAACAAATTAGACCTCTTCGGTAAAGTTGACGGTCTGCACTACTTCTCAGATAACGACAGTTCTGACGGCGACCAATCCTACGTTCGCTTCGGCTTCAAAGGCGAAACCGAAATCAGCAATGAGCTGACCGGTTACGGCCAGTGGGAATACCAGGCCGCGCTGAACAACGCCGAGTCTCAGGGCACTGCTGACAGCTTCACCCGTGTCGGCTTTGCTGGCGTGAAATTTGGGGATGCAGGCTCGTTCGACTACGGTCGTAACTACGGCGTAGCCTACGACATCGGCGCATGGACCGACGTGCTGCCAGAGTTTGGTGGCGATACCTATGGCGCGGATAACTTCATGTATCAGCGCGGTAACGGCATGGCGACCTACCGCAACAATAACTTCTTTGGTCTGGTGGATGGCTGGAACTTTGCAGTCCAGTATCAGGGTAAGAATGGCAACAGCAGCGAATCACCTAATGGCCGTGACGTACTGGGCCAGAACGGCGACGGCTGGGGTCTGAGCACCACCTATGATCTGGGTCAGGGCTTCGGCATTGGCGCAGCAGCTTTCCAGTCTGACCGTACCAACGATCAGAACAGCGCAACGTCAGGTATTCTTGGCCGCGGCGATAAAGCGGAAGTGTACACAGGCGGTCTGAAATATGACGCGAACAACGTCTATCTGGCAGCGATGTACTCACGTTCGTTTAACGCAACCCGCTTCGGCAGCAGCGACTCTGAAGCCTATGGCTATGCGGATAAAGCGGATAACTGGGAACTGGTTGCACAGTATCAGTTTGACTTCGGCCTGCGTCCATCTCTGGCCTATGTCACCTCACGCGGCACCGATGTTCAGAACTGGGGCAAACAGAATCTGAAAAAATATATCGATGTTGGCGCGACGTACTACTTCAACAAAAACATGTCTACCTATGTTGATTACCAGATCAACCTGCTGGACGACAACGCGTTCACCGACGCAGCCGGTATCAATACCGACGACGTGGTGGCACTGGGTCTGGTTTACCAGTTCTAAGCGTTCTGAGTTGTCAGGGAGCGCAGTTACCGCTGCGCTCCTGCATCGCCTTCCGGGCTAAGCGCTTCAGCCTTTCGCCACTTCGTGGGTTCTGGTGCTGTTGTTACCGACGACACAACACTGCCGAATCGTGCACCTTCAAATGCGACACCTGCCAGCGTAAAGGCTGAAAAGCTCAGCCAGTGATGCCACGCTGTTGGCCACTTCTGTGAATTTTTCATTCTGCACCTCTCAGAGATAAACACTGTTTCAACAGTGCAGAATTCATGCCAGCTTTACCGCTCTCACAGCCACAGACGGCGCGCCCGTTTTGGTACACTTGCCGCGCGCGTAAGAGAGGCATTGCCCCAATCAGGTGCAGCCAGGCCTGTTAATGGCGCGGCCGGGAAGGCGTCATATGACGATGACGACGCTGTTCGACCACTTTATAACTTCCGTAAACAAACAGACCCAGGGCAATAACGAGAATCGCATAAATCATCTGTAGCTCCTTACTTTGAATTAATGTTTATCGCCTGTCGGGAGGCGGGGTCAGGATAGATGACCGGTGAATGTTCTCGTGATTCAGAAAAAGATTCAACGCTATTTAAGCTAATTTACCCGAAGTTTATGCTTTGTAGCAGAGCTGAATAAAGTGTTACAAGTGAGGGAAGATGCGTTCTCAGATTAATCTGCTGTTTATAGCGATGTTAGTACTGATGTTGGCAGCCTGTGATAAGCCAGCGGCAACAACCGCACTGGTACTGGAAGGAAAAACGATGGGAACCGTCTGGCGTGTGAGCCTGGCGGGAGTGGAGAGCGAACGTAAAGCGAAGCTGCAGCAGCGCATTCAGCAGCGGCTGGACGCGGACGATGCCGAACTCTCAACCTGGAAAGCCGATTCCGTGTTATCGCGCTTCAACCAGAGCCGGGATATGTCACCGCAGCCGGTGAGTGAAAATATGGCGGATATTGTCACTACCTCATTGCGAATTGGCCGCAAAACCGGCGGGGCGATGGATATCACCGTCGGGCCACTGGTTAACCTGTGGGGTTTTGGGCCGACGAAACAGCCACGTCATACGCCGGATGCGGCACAGATCGCCGCCGCCCGGGCGCAGACCGGGTTACAGCATCTGCGGGTGGTGCAGGGCGCAGACGGGCAGTGGCTGCAGAAAGATCTGCCTGACCTTTATGTGGATCTCTCAACGGTGGGCGAGGGCTTCGCAACCGATCATCTGGCGCGGCTGATGGAGCAGCTCGGCATCAACAACTATCTGGTATCGGTCGGGGGCGCAGTGCTGAGTCGTGGTCTGAATGCGCAGCAGCAGCCGTGGCGGGTCGCGATTCAGAAACCGACCGATCGCGAAAATGCAGTTCAGGCGCGCGTTGATCTGCAGGGACACGGTATCAGCACCTCCGGCAGCTATCGCAACTATTATGAACTGGACGGCAAGCGCATTTCTCATGTGATCGATCCCGTTACCGGACGGCCCATTGAGCATAAACTGGTCTCCGCCACGGTGATCGCCACTACGGCACTGGAAGCCGACGGCTGGGATACCGGATTGATGGTACTCGGCACTGAAAAAGCCAAAGCGCTGGCGATAAAAGAGCATCTGGCGGTCTATCTGATTAGTAAGCAGGGCGATAAATTTGTCAGCTGGATGTCGCCGCAGTTTGCTGCCTTCCTGATCCCCGACAAATCCGGAGCACCCTGATGTTAGATCTTTTTAGTGAAGAGCAACCCTGGCAGGAGCCGCTGGCTGAAGGTGCTGTGATCCTGCGGCGTCGCGCGCGCGAAGATGCAGAAGCGCTTTATCAGCAGATCATGACGATTGCGGAACAGAACCCGTTTGCCCATCGTATTACGCCCGGCGGCCATCGCATGTCGGTGGCGATGACCAACTGCGGCGATTTTGGCTGGTCGGTGGATTCACGTGGCTACAATTATCAGCAGCAGGACAACCTCAACGGACGTCAATGGCCACCCATGCCGCCGCTGTTTCGTACTCTGGCACAGCAGGCGGCATCAGAGGCAGGATTCCCTGACTTTAATCCGGATGCCTGCCTGCTTAATCGCTATGAACCGGGCGCGAAGCTGACGTTGCATCAGGATAAAGATGAGAAAGATCTGCGCCAGCCTATCGTTTCGGTGTCGCTGGGCTTGCCGGCGGTTTTCCAGTTTGGCGGCTTCGAGCGCGGCGACACGACTCAGCGTGTGCTGCTGGAACATGGCGATATTGTGGTGTGGGGCGGGCCGTCGCGCCTGCGTTATCACGGCATCCTGCCGCTGAAGCCAGGCGTTCATCCGCTGGCCGGTCCCTGGCGTTATAACCTGACGTTTCGCCGCGCTTTTTGACCCGCCACGCCGGTCATGGCGTGGTGAGAATAACTATTGCTATCATTTGGCAGGCCATTACACTGCAGGCTGTTTTTAGCTGATGGATTGCCTGCATGACGTTGTTAAGCGTTGTTTTTCGCCAGTTCCGCTGGCCTTTTCTCGGGGTGATTGCGCTGACGTTGTTAAGCGCCGTGCTGGGTATCGGCATGATCGCCTTCATCAATCGCGAAATGATTGTCGCCATTAACACCTCCTTTGCGGTATTGCCGCAGTTTCTGCTGCAGCTGGTGGTGCTGATGGCGGTGACGCTGGCCTCGCAGCTGGCGCTGACGATGCTCGGCCATCAGTTTGTCTGGCGACTGCGCGGCGAGTTTATTAAGCGTATCCTCGATTCCCGGGTTGAGCGCATCGAGCAACTCGGCAGTGCGCAGCTGCTGGCGGGACTGACGAGCGATGTGCGGGCGATAACGCTGGCCTTTGTGCGCCTGCCGGAGCTGTTTCAGGGCGTCATCATTACGCTTGGCTCGGCAATTTATCTCGCCTGGCTGTCGCCCAAAATGCTGCTGGTGACCAGTCTCTGGTTGGGTGTCACGCTGGTGGGCGGCTGGATGCTGGTTTCACGTGTCTATCAGCACATGGCAAAGCTGCGGGAAATCGAAGATAACCTCTATCGCGATTACCAGACGGTGATTGAAGGGCGCAAAGAGCTGCAGCTTAACCGCTCCCGTGCGCAGCAGGTTTATGACACCGTGTATCAGGAAGATGCCCGCGCCTGGCGTCATCATATTGTACGCGCGGATACTTACCATCTCAGTGCGGTTAACTGGTCAAATATCATGACGTTAGGCGCTATCGGCATGGTCTTTTTTATGGCTAACAGCCTGGGCTGGGCTAATACCGCCGTCGCCGCCACCTTTTCCCTGACGCTGCTGTTCTTACGCACGCCGCTGCTCTCGGCGGTGGGTGCGTTACCGACGTTGCTCAGCGCCCAGGTCGCTTTCCGTAAGCTCAACGCCTTTGACCTCGCGCCTTATCAGCCCGGGTTTCACGCCCCATCTGCCGTCTCTGACTGGCAGACACTGGAGCTGCGCGACGTCTCTTTCCACTATGGTGATAATGGCTTCCAGGTGGGACCAGTTAACCTGACGCTGCGCCGGGGGGAGCTGGTATTTCTGATTGGCGGCAACGGCAGCGGGAAATCGACGCTGGCGATGCTGCTGACCGGACTTTATCAGCCGCAGTCCGGCACGCTGCTGCTGGATGGTAAAGCGATCACGGCTGACGAGCTGGATGTGTGGCGCAGCCAGTTCTCGGCAGTCTTTACCGACCTGCATCTGTTTGACCGGTTAATCGGACGGGAAGGGGTTGCGGCCAATCCGGCGCTGGTTCAGCAGTGGCTGGAGCGGCTGAAGATGCAGGATAAGCTGAAAATTGAAGGCAACAAAGTGCTGAACCTGCGGCTATCCAAAGGGCAGAGTAAGCGACTGGCACTGCTGCTGGCGGTGGCGGAAGAGCGCGATGTGCTGTTACTGGATGAGTGGGCGGCCGATCAGGATCCCCATTTTCGCCGCATCTTTTATCGCGAGCTGCTGCCGTGGTTGCAGCAGGCGGGTAAAACGGTGTTTGCCATCAGCCATGACGATCATTACTTCATTCATGCCGATCGGCTGCTGGAGATGCGCGAAGGCCAGTTAACGGAGCTGACCGGTAATGAGCGCGACCTCGCCACGCTCGACTCGGTAAAGCGCACTGACACCGGGCTTTGACGGCAGCTGGCAAAACTTAGCAGAAAAGCGCACTGGCGTGCTGCGCATCAGAAAGGCTACTTTAACAACCAGCAGAAACGTCGGTTTCTGCCATCCTGAAACGTCTTCTTTCGTCTGTGTTTACCCCGGCTAAATACTCTTGTTAAGCCGGTTTTTTAAAGCCGATGCGTGACCAGGGTGATGACCTGATTCTCCTGCCACATAAAGTCCGCTTGCAGTAACGTCCCCCTCGCAAAGCGCTCGCCGAAGTGCTGAGTCAGGCTCAGCGTGGCACTTTGCTGCGCGAAATCTACGGACACCAGTGCCGCATCCAGAAAGTCCATCGGCTGATGCAGTTGTGGCCATAGCGCTTTATATACGCTTTCTTTGAGCGAGAAGAGCAGGGTGGCGGCCGCACTGAAGGAGACGGGCAGCGTCCGCAACAGCTGCTGTTCCTGCTCGTTCATCAGCAGCGTTGCCGTTTCCTGTGCCGTGGTCTCGGACATCAACTGCTCGACATCGACGCCAACTGCGCAGGGCTGACGGGTAGCCGCCACGACGACGACACCACTACTGTGTGACAGTGACGCCTGAATGCCGGCAGGCCAGAGGGGAGATCGGTCAGGAGCGTTAGTCAGAATGAAATCATCAATGCCCAGTTCTGCCATTACTGACCGGGCAAGTAACCGGCTGGCGAGATATTCCGCACGTCTTTTATTGACCGCCTGCTGCAGTCGGGCGGGCAGCGGAATACCCCATTCGACAGCCAGCGCGTCATGATATTTTTGTGGGTCAAAGTGACTCACCGCCAGCAAAGGATCGCTGTGGTTAAGATGACAGGAAAGGATAAAGCCGCCTGCAACAGGCGGCAGCGGCAGGTCGGGATAGCGCATGCGAAACCATCATCAGAACCCAAAAAAGCATTTAATCAGGCGCGATGGTTCAGGGCAAGCAGCCCGCCGCAATCAGTCGTTGGGAGGAATGGCAAAACTTTTAAGAGAAACAACGAAATGGTGGTGACCCCTGCTGATGCGTGCACCCCGGTCGCACCAGTGGCTCGCCAGACGAAAGAAATCGTCGCTGCCAATGTCATACGCCAGTTCCACTTTGCTAATGCCTGAATGAAGTAACGCTTCTGCATCTTTCAGGCTTTTCGCTTTGATCGCCATAAAAATTATCCGTCAATTTCTGGGGAGTTCAGGGTAGTTATTTTCTGTGACATTTTTGTTTCAGTTTGATGAAAAAGCGCAGCGGGTGGCTACTTTTGTGAGGCGGATCAGGCTTTTTTGCAAGCTTTAACCTGATGATTACATAAGGAATGTTAACCCCGTTCGGGATTAATCTGAATATTAAGCAATGGGAAGCAGCGACAAAGAAAGGCCGCGTTAATCGCGGCCCTGTGGGTTACTTTTCGTCTGGCGGGGAAGGTTGCTTATCGCCGGACTCAGGTGCTTCGGTTGGATCGTCTTTTTCAATTACCGTCATAAACTCTCCTCTTGTTACCCACTTGCTATTCAGTATAGAACGTATTACGAAGGCGCGCGTAAAGTTAACCTTCGACGGCAGCCAGCCGGTGGCGTTCTTACTGACTGATGGTCTGCTGCAGGGCTGCAATGGATGAGGTTATCCCCGCGTCGACTGACATGGTTAAGTCTTCCATTTCCAGTGAGACCCAGTCGTTGTACCCCATCATGCGGACAACCGAGAAAAATTCCTTCCACCATTTAAGGTCCTGACCACAGCCTACGGCGACATAGTTCCATGCCCGGTTAGCGACATCTTCAACCGGTTTGGTTTCCAGCAGGCCATTGATCTCAACCAGCCCGCGCTCAAGACGGACGTCTTTACCATGACAGTGGTGAATTGCAGGGCCGAGTGCGCGTGCGGCGGCAATCGGATCGGCCCCCATCCAGATAAGGTGGCTGGGATCGAGGTTAAGACCGACCATCGGGCCAACCGCTTCCCGCAGCCGGAACAGCGTTTCCGGGTTCCAGACCAGCATTGAGCTGAAATTCTCCAGCGCGAACTTTTCTACGCCACAGGTTTTTGCCCGTTCCACCAGTCCCTGCCAGTAAGGGATGGCGACCTCGTTCCACTGATAGTCCAGACAGTTTTTCAGCGTGGGTGGCCAGCTGACAGTGTAGGTGATCCAGTTCGGGATGGTGTCTTCCGGGCTTGCCGGTGGCAGGCCACTCATCATCACGATCTTCTTCACGCCGAGTTCACCCGCCAGCCGCAGGGCATTTTCACTATCGCGCTTGTGTCGCTGACCCAGTTCGCCCGGGTCGAGCGGATTGCCCGATACGTTCAGTGCCGCAATCGACATACCGCGGCTTTCGATAGCCTGAAGAAACTGCTGACGTTTTGAGGCGCTTTCAAGCAGGGCGGTCGTTGGCACATGCGGTGCAGAGGACCAGCCGCCCGTCGTCATTTCAACGCCAGTCACGCCCAGCTCCAGCAGTCTATCCAGCATCTGCTCAAAGGGGAGGTGGCCCAGGCTGTCTGTACAGAAAGAGAGTTTCATCGTCTGTCCTTATTGGTAATCAACCCAGCTGGCGCCGTTGTCTGCCGAGCGCACGCAGTTTTCAATCCAGCGCACGCCTTCGGCGCCCGCATTCATGTCGGGATAGACCAGCGTTTCCAGTGTGCGGCGGTCACCGTTCTGCGTTGCGCTGATGGCTCGGGCAAACTTCAGGTAAATGTTGGCCCAGGACTCTGCCAGACCTTCCGTATGCAGTGCGCCCAGACGTTCATCCGCCAGCGCACTTTCATCAAGGTAGGGCATGCCGTGGTGAAGTATCTGGTTCGGCTGGCCCTGCACCTCAAATTTCAGTTCACCCGGGTTATAATCACTCCACTCCAGGCTGGCGCGTGAGCCGATGACGCGGATACTCTGACTGTCCATCGAACCGGCGTTAATGGCGGAAGCCCACATGCGGCCAACGGCGCCGTTTTCGTAGTGCATCAGCACCATCGCGTTGTCTTCCAGCGGCGCTCGTGAGGGAATAAAACTCTGGCGATCGCACAGCAGGCTTTTGATTTTTAAATCCGGCAGAACAAGCTGGGAAATGTAAAACGTATGTGTCGAGATATCACCCAGTACAAAAGAAGGCCCTACAATTTTTGGATCAACGCGCCACTTCTGTGCATCGCTGAACTTATCGGCATTGTCATTCGCACTGAAGCCGTGGGTATATTGCAACTCAACCATTCGAACATCGCCAATCTCACCTTTGGCGATCATCGCGCGCATCTGCATCAGCAGTGGATGGCCGGAGAAGCCGTAAGTCACGCCAACGATAAGGCCTTTTTCCGCCGCCAGTGCTTTTATTTCCCGGGCCTCTGCGGAGGTGAAAAATAGCGGTTTCTCACAGATAACGTGGATGCCGGCATTCAGGGCTGCCCGGGTAATCTCAAAATGCGTGCCGTTAGGTGTCGCTATTGTGACTACCTCAATGCCGTCGTCGCGCTTTGCCTCTTCTGTCAGCAACTGCTGATAGTTGTCATAGCAGCGTTCCGCTGACAGACCAAGATTGATACCGAACTCGCACCCCCGCGCAGCGTCAATGTCAAATGCACTGGCAACCAGCTGGTAGGCCGTGTTATCGCGCAGGGCACCTGAACGATGTTTATAGCCTACCTGGCTGAGGCGACCGCCCCCGATCATTGCCCAGCGTAGCGGGCGGGGAATCACTTTCTCACCGTTTAACATAATAACTCCTTTCGATTTTCTGCACCCGGGTGCAATTGGGGGTATATTTAAAGGCTATTTTTGTTGCTGCTGACTGAACTGCGGGTAATTCGTTTGGGTGACGGTCTGATAGGGGATCCAGTGATAGTTTGCGGTTTTCTGCTTATGGAGCAGTGCAGCGGCCACGCTCACGGCACCCGTCGCCTGCGCTCTGGCATCCTGGAAAACCGTCACCACCATTTCACCATTTTTGATAAATTGCAGGCCATCCGGCGTTCCATCGATGCCTGCCACCAGGACATCTTTTCTCTTCGCCTGATTCAGAGCCATGATGGCACCAATGGCCATTTCATCATTATTGGCAACAACGGCATTCACCGGCGTGCCGTTAAGAAGCCAGGCTGAGACGACATCCACGGCTTCATTGCGTTGCCATCGGGCGGTCTGCTTCTCAATGACCTTCATGTCGGGATGCTGTGCCACAAATTCTTCTACCGCACGCGTGCGCTCGCGGGCCTCCTCATTCGACAGTGCACCCATCAGAATCGCGATGTTGCCCCGATAGTTCATGATTTTAGCCAGTGCTTCGATCTGCATTTTCCCGCTGAGGGCTGAGTCAGAGCCCACATAGGCCATTTGCCCGGTCAGCGGCACTTCAGGTTTGCGATTAACAAAAACCAGGGGGATACCGGCACGCTTTACGGCGTTTATCATAGGCAATACGCCCTGGGTATCGACCGGATTAAGAATGATGGCGTCCACACCCTGGTTAATAAAATCATCAACCTGCTGTATCTGAAGCTCGACGTCACCCCTGGCGTCTGAGAACTGTCCTTTCATGCCCTGTGCATCCAGTTCATGAACCATCTGCGTGCGCAGTATAGAGACAAAGTTAAGGTCAAAACTGGCCAGCGCTACACCAATCCGGGCCGTTTTTGCCTGTAGGCCTGAAGAGAGCATGGCTGTTATCAGTAGCAGCACATTCAGTATCTTTTTCATCATCGGATCCTGTGGAATGGATGTCAGTCAGTCCCTGCTGCGAAGAGCTATAGCTTCCTGCCCGGTGTGACTTCTCTGCACCTAAGCCGCACTCTTAACTTCATGTTTGCACCCGGGTGCAAACATGAACTTAAGAGTGCATTCAGGAAATACAATTGCGTTGAAGATGCTACGAATGTGTAAGAGGTGTTAAATTTAGTCAATCATGTTTTAGACAATTACTGATGCGGGATCACAAAATATTTGCAACCGGGTGCATTTTTAAAATTTTCCTGTCATATTATTTTTCTTATCCATGCAGAAGATTTTGGCAGTATTAAAAGCCATTATAATCAGACAGTTAAACCTGATGACTACAATGAATACTTACCCAGGCACTGAATGAGCGATAAACCTTTAAAACGACAAAAAGTAACGGCCAGCGATGTGGCAGCTCGCGCTGGCGTTTCAAAATGGACAGTGTCACGGGCGTTTATTCCTGATGCCTCGATTTCTGAGAAAGCCCGTAACAGGGTGCTGGCTATCGCCAGTGAGCTTGGCTATCGGCCCAATCTGCTGGCTCGTGGACTATCACAAAAGCGCACCCATATTGTTGGTGTGGCCATTGATGAATTAAAAAATCCGCATTCCATGATGATGCTGGATGAAGTGACCCGTCAGCTTCAGCAGCGCGGCTATATGGCATTGCTACTGAATATTACCGGCAATAATTATTATTCCGTGATGTCACTGGCCGATCAGTTGCAGGTGGACGGCATTCTGTTTCTTGGAACTGTACTGACGCCTGAATTCGTGGCGATTGCTGCAGAAATGCACGATATTCCCCTGGTGCAGGTCTGCCGTAACACGGAAGGGCAGGAGATCGACGTTGTAAATATTGACGGGTATCAGGCCGGACGGACAATTGCGCGTCTGTTAATCGCGCAGGGACATAAGAAATTTGGCTATATGGCCGGACCGGGTGCGGGCGCACATCTGCAGCGCAAACAGGGTTTTTGTGATGAGCTTCGCGCTGCGGGCATCGAGCTGACGCTTGAACTCAGTACGGAATATTATGACCGACAGTTGAGCTATGGCTGCATAAACGCCTGGCTGCAGCACGCCTCTGAGTCTGAACGCATCGATGCGCTGTTTTGCGAAAACGATGAACTGGCACTCGGCGTGATGGCGGCCCTGCGGGACAGGGCAGGGAAGCCGGGCATCGCCGTCGTCGGCTTTGACGATATTGATGAAGCCGCGGCGCCAGGCTGGCAGCTTACAACGTATAGCCAGCGTCTGGATCTTCTGATGGAAGAGGCGCTTAATCGGCTAATTTCTGGTAAAGCAGTGCCGGACGGCCACTGGAGAAAGGGGGAGCTGCGTGTTCGTCACTCACATCTTAAGCCGCCATCCGAAGCAAACCGCTAACCCAAGGGGTCGCCTGGGGCGCAGCCAAAGCAGCGCCTGTTGTGAGGGTGCAAATAAGAGAGCGTAGCGCTATTGCGCACGGTGACGGACAAAACGGCCTGGGACGAGTCTGGAGAAACTGGAGCGCTGTAGAGATTCAGAGCAACCATAAAGTAAAAGGGCTAATCTTTCGATTAACCCTTTGACCTGTCAGAGTAATTTGGTCGGCACGAGAGGATTTGAACCTCCGACCCCGGACACCCCATGACCGTGCGCTACCAGGCTGCGCTACGTGCCGAACACTGGGAGATAAGTCTACTGGTTATCGTCATGAATGCAAGATACCCGCAAACTATTTGCCTGATAATTAATCAGTTAGCGATAAACCGCTTCTCCTCGGTGAGTACCTGCAACAGCAATGCCAGCTCTGGCTTGTGATCTTTAAGCGCGTTGCCCTGCGCATCATAAGCGCGATAGCTGCCATTGTTGTTGAGCACCAGCGTCACCTGCGGCGTGGTAATGACCAGTTTATTCTCTTCGCTGCTGGCGACCCAGTCATGGCGACGACGCGCTGCAAACAGATCTTCACCCTGCGAGTAATTCACCGGATTGGTCCGCACATGCAGCAGGCGCTGCATCAGCGTCGCCATCACATCCTGATGATCCGAAAGGCGATCAACCGTCTGCGCGGGGGTGTCAGGCCAGTGAATCACTAACGGCACCTGCAACGTCTGGCGGTTTCCGGCACTGTCAGGATTGCCGTCCAGCGCCAGACCACGCTGCGCGGTGATCACCACGACGGTGTTCTTCAGCAAATCACGTGCCTGCAGGCTGCTGAGCACCGCGTGAATCTGTTCATCAACAGCCGGAGCCTGACGCAGATAGCTGCGCTGACGCGCTTTGGCACTGTCGCCGGTCACATCAGGGCCGTTCAGGGCGATCCATGAGAACCAGGGCGCCTGTGAATCTTTCTGTTTCTCCAGCCAGTTCTGCCATTGCGCCACGGTGCTGGCGTTGGGCTGACTGCTGGTGGCAGGCAGTGAATAATCGGTCAGCAATGCCTGGCGGTAGAGCGGCGGATTAAAGCCTTCTGAGGAGAACAGGCCAAACTGATAACCCTGGGTACTCAATGCACCCAGCAGGGCAGACGGCGTCCGGGAAGCCAGGATTCCGTTCATGTAGCTGGAGGAGATACCGTAGAACAGGCCGAATAAGCCTTTCTCCGGGGTATCACCCGCGCTGTAGTGCTGCGTGAAACGCACGTTCTCGCTGGCAAACTGATTGAGTTGCGGCAGCGCTTTGGCCAGCGTGGCGTTGTTCAGACCATCGACGGTCAGCACCAGCAGGTTATTGCGTGTCCCGGCGTCACGGAACGTAATGTCGCTCAGTGGATATTCTACCGCCAGCGCTTCCGGATCCCCCTGCTGAACCAGACGGCGCTGATACTCCTGCGCATCCAGCAAGCCGTGACGCTCCAGGAAGCGGCGGGCGGTCATCGGATAAGAAAGCGGCAGATTGGCACGCTGCATGGTAATCGGGCGATAGAAGTTGGCATCGGCCCAGATATACATCAGGTGGCTGGCAAAGAAGGCGCTGATAAACAGAGCAGCGACAGGTTTACCAAATGAACGGCGATTGAGGCTGCGCAGCTTCTGCCAGCTCCAGGTCGCAAACAGCATCTCGACCAGGAAAATCAGCGGCACGCTGATAAACATCAGCTGCCAGTCACGCGCCATCTCGCTCTGATCGGGGTTAATGACCAGTTCCCACACCACCGGATTCAGGTGCAGGTGGAAACGGCTAAAGACCGCACTGTCGACCATCACCAGCGTCAGCCCGGACGTCGCAATCACCGCGGATAACACCCGCATCAGCCGCTGCGACATCACCACAAAGGTCAGCGGGAAAATAATCAGCAGATAAGCGGCAAACACGACAAAACTGAAGTGGCCAACCCAGCTGGTATAGGCGTAGATACGCCCCGCCAGCGAAGAAGGCCAGTCGGCGACCAACAGGTAGCGACTGCCTAAAATCAGCGCGAATAAGATATTAAACAGAGCAAACCAGTGCCCCCAACTGATCATCTGGGAGACTTTTTCGCGGTAGCGCTGCCGGTTGGTTACCATATTATGAAGTCAAATCAGCCAATTAATGAGCGTTGTCGTCGCGCACAGATGCCTGAAGGGCATCGGCGAAAGAGCGTGCCAGTGAACGACGTTGCGCCGGAGCGACATCGCTGTTAATTAAGTTGGTCACCATATTTCCCAGTACCATCAGGGAGAGGTCGGTGGGGGCTTTATCCTTGTGCAGGATTTGGGCCATTTCCGCGAGGAGTTGTTCCACGCGTTCGTCACTGTAGCGTGATGATTGTGCCATATCGTCGTCTAAGCTCATTTCAAAAGGCGATATATTACCGGAACAGCGCACTTTTTACCGCAATTTTATCGAAAGTACCGCGTTCGCTTTCAGCATGGAGTTGAAAGCCGATGCTGGCGGTGTTTGAATACGCGCCTGTGCTAAAAGGAGAGTCTACCATGAGTCTGGATATCGACCAGATTGCCCTGCATCAGTTAATCAAACGCGATGAAAACCAGCTTGAACTGGCGCTGCGCGATTCGCTGCTGCCTGCCACCAACACGGTCAACGCGATGGTGGAGGAGTTACACCGGGTTTACAGCGCAAAAAGCAAAGCCTATGGCCTGTTCAACGCTGAGAGTGAACTGGCAGAAGCGCTGCGTAATTGTCGTAAGGGCAACGATGATTTTCTCGCTTTTAGCCGTGCCGCGACCGGTCGTCTGCGCGATGAGCTGGCAAAATACCCGTTTGCGGAAGGCGGCGTGGTGCTGTTTATTCACTATCGCTATCTGGCGGTGGAGTACCTGCTGATTGCGGTGCTGAACAGCCAGTCCAGCATGCGCGTCAATGAGCAGCTGGATATCAGCAGCACGCATTATCTCGATATCAATCATGCGGACATCGTAGCGCGTATCGACTTAACCGAATGGGAAACCAACCCGGAATCGACCCGTTACCTGACCTTCCTGCGCGGCCGCGTTGGTCGTAAGGTTGCTGACTTCTTTATGGACTTCCTCGGAGCCGAAGTGGGATTAGACACTAAGGCGCAGAACCGCGGTCTGTTGCAGGCGGTCGATGACTACTGCAACGAATCGGAACTGGATAAGCAGGAGCGGCAGAACTATCGTCAGCAGGTTTACAGCTACTGCAACGAGCAGCTGCAGGCGGGCGAAGAGATTGCGCTGGAGGATCTGTCGAGCGAACTGCCACCGCTGGGCGAAAAAACCTTCCAGGCCTTTACCCAGGAGCAGGGCTACGAGCTGGAAGAGAGTTTCCCTGCGGATCGCAGCACGCTGCGCCAGCTGACAAAGTTTGCCGGAAGCGGCGGGGGACTGACGCTGAACTTTGATGCGATGTTGCTGGGTGAACGCATTTTCTGGGATCCGGCCACAGACACTCTGACGATTAAGGGCACACCGCCTAATCTGCGCGATCAGCTCCAGCGCCGTACCAGCAGCAAATAAAAAAGCCGGGCTTAGCCCGGCTCAAACTGCTGACCATCTCAAATCGGGTTTAAACTGGCCGCAACCAAATAATTGCGCAGAGAACACGGGCAGAGGAGGAAAGCGTCCCGCGCCATGGACGGCGCGGGCCGAGCGGCCAGGGAGTGGCATTAGCGTCTTTCCGATCTGACCGTGTTCTCTTCGCTGGCTCAATCTTTCAGCAAAGCCGATGCAGACGTTATCAAACCTAAGTCGGGCTTAGCCCGGCTTTGATTCCCTGCCCACGATGATGATTTGGCCTGGCAGCGACAAAATAAAAGGGCCGGTTTCTCAACCGGCCCTTCTGTTTTTCAACGTAATTCGCGATTAAGCGCGAACGAAGTCGATGTGGAACAGTTTTGGCTTGAACGGGTGACGCTGAACAGCCTGAACTTTCACTTTAGTTTCTTTACCGTCAACTGACAGGGTCAGAACTTCGTCGTAGAAACCTGGCTTAGCTTGCAGGTTCATGACTGAGTCGTGATCCAGATCGATGGCAACAGCCGCTTCAGAACCACCGTAGATGATGGCCGGGAAACGGTTTGCTGTACGCAGGCGGCGGCTCGCACCCTTACCCTGCTCTTTACGTTCTACTGCATTGATAGTGAGCATTAATATATCTCTTTATTTAATCCTGCTACAGGCGACCCAGTAACAGGCAGGTTATTCAATCCCGCTGATGCACATGCAAAAGCGGGCGGCAGTATAGCCGTTATGCCGGGTGGTAGCAAACGATATACCCGCCAGCAGGGATTACCGTAGCTCATTGGCGCGGCGATAACGACCCTGATAATCGAACATTTTCTCGCGGATTTGCCAGAACTGGCCTTTGGCGCGCGCCACGACAAAGTCGGGATGTCGCAGCAGGGGCTGCAACGCCAGCACGTCAGCGGCGGTCTGCCAGCCCAGCGGTACGCCGGGCGCGCGCTGATGCGGGCGCATAAAGAGCTGTTCAAACGCCTTACGCTGTGCGGGTGTCTGCAGGCGAAACCGTTCGCTGACGCTGGTGCCTTCCTCATCATGATAAGTTGCCTTCAGCCATTCACCTTTGGCGTCGTGGCCCTGTTCCAGCGTCATGCCGCCACAGCGCAGCACCAGCGCATCCTTCAGTTTCAGGGCAGCTTTAAGCATATCGTCCGGGTCGACCAGAATTTTGTCGCACTGATGGCAGCGCCGGGCGGCAATATCATTCTCTGCGCCGCAGTCGGGGCAGCTTTTAAAGCGGAAGCGGAAATCACACTGTTCGCGCTCACCCTCATCATCTTCCAGCACGCCCTGACAGCGTCGGCCAAAATGCTCAATCACCATGCCATCGGCGGTCGCCTTGCCCCAGAAGGTGTTGGCGAAACCGCAGGCGGGACAGAAAACCTGAACCGGCTGATTGTCGCTGGCCCCTTTAGGCGCGCCGACTTCGGGCGTAAAGAGATCGTGCGGATTACCGGCGTAATCCAGGATCAGACAGTCGGTTTTACCGGGCGAGAGTCGCAGCCCGCGTCCGACAATCTGCTGGTAGAGGCTCACCGACTCGGTCGGGCGCAGGATCGCAATCAGATCCACGTGCGGGGCATCAAACCCGGTGGTCAGCACCGCCACGTTCACCAGGAATTTCAGCTGCTGCGCTTTAAACGCCAGAATCAGGGCATCGCGCTCGCGGGCGGGCGTTTCGGCGGATACCAGCGCGCTGTTTTCAGGCAGCAGCTGCAGAATTTCCCGCGCATGCTCTACCGTTGAGGCGAAAATCATCACCCCCAGCCGATCTTCGGCGAACTCCACAATCTGACGGATGATATGGGGTGTCACGCGCTGCTGCTGTTTCAGTTCGCGATTCAGATCGGCTTCGCTGAACAGGCCGTTAGACTGTGCCGTCAGGCGGCTGAAATCATACTGCACCACAGGCATATCCAGCCGCTCAGGTGGCACCAGGAACTGATGCTTGATCATATAGCGCAGCGGCAGTTCATAGATGCAGTCGCGGAACAGCGACTTTTCGTCGCCACGCACCATGCCGTGATAGTGGAACTGATAAATCCAGCCTTTACCCAGCCGGAACGGCGTGGCGGTCAGGCCCAGTAAACGGAGCTGAGGATTGTGCTGACGCAGATGGTTGAAGATCTGCTGATACTGGCTCTCTTTATCATCGCCGATGCGATGACACTCATCGACGATTACCAGCGAGAAGGCGCTGTCGAACAGGTCGAGGTTGCGCGCCACCGACTGTACGCTGCCAAACACCACTTTGCGCTGGCTCTCTTTGCGCTGCAGGCCGGCGGCAAAGATATCGGCTTCCAGTCCGTAAGCCTGATATTTGCTGTGGTTCTGTGCCACCAGCTCTTTCACGTGCGCCAGCACCAGCACCCGGCCACGCGCCAGCCGTGCCAGCTCGGCAATCACCAGACTCTTTCCGGCACCGGTTGGCAGCACAATAACGGCAGGCTCCTGATGGCGACGGAAATGCGCCACGGTGGCATTCACCGCATCCTGTTGATAGGGGCGTAAGGTAAAAGACATGTTGCTCACTTTTATAAAACTGGGGGTAATTATGCCATGAAAGGGCGGTAAACGCGCTGTCAGGCTGGCGCGGATCACGTTATACTTCCCGCACATTTTCAACGGTTAACCAGGCCGTTTCAGATTCCCTCCGCAGTAACAGGCAAAACGAATTCATGCGACTCGACAAATTCATCTCTCAGCAACTGGAAATCAGCCGCGCTATCGCTCATCGCGAGATCCGTGGCCAGCGTGTCACCGTCAACGGTGAAGTGGTGCGCGACACCGCGTTTAAACTGCTGCCCGACCACGAAGTCGCCTACGACGGCAACGTGCTGCAGATGCTCACCGGCCCACGCTACTTTATGCTGAACAAACCGCAGGGCTACGTCTGCTCAACCGACGATCCCGATCATCCGACTATCCTCTATTTCATCGAAGAGCCAATGTCATTCAAACTGCACGCGGCAGGGCGTCTTGATATTGACACCACCGGGCTGGTGCTGCTGACAGATGATGGCCAGTGGTCACACCGCATTACCTCGCCACGTCATCACTGCGAGAAAACCTATCGCGTCACCCTGGAATCGCCGATCGGTGACGATACGGCCGCGCAGTTTACCGCGGGCGTGCAGCTCCACAATGAGAAGGACCTGACGAAACCGGCACAGCTGGAGGTGATTACCCCCACAGACGTGCGGCTGACCCTGAGCGAAGGCCGCTATCACCAGGTGAAACGGATGTTTGCGGCCGTCGGTAACCGGGTCATTGAGCTGCATCGCGAACGTATCGGTGACATTGCGCTGGACGACGATCTGGAACCGGGCGAATACCGGGCGCTGACAGAAGACGAGATCGCCAGTATCGGTCTGCCAAAAGAGCTGCAGGCAAAATAACCGGGCGGGCCAGGCGGCCCGTACCTGATTCATTTGTGCAGGAGAGGGTGTGCGTAAGGAAAAGAATTCGCCAACAGGACTGGTTGTCATCCTTGGTCTGTTAGCCATGCTGATGCCATTGTCGATCGACATGTATCTGCCTGCGATGCCGCAGATTGCGCGTGAGTTCGGCGTGTCAGCCGGTAGCGTGCAGATGTCGCTTAACCTCTACATCCTTGGCTTCGCGATTGGCCAGCTTATTTATGGGCCACTGGCAGACAGCTATGGGCGTAAGCCGGTGATTGCACTCGGCACCCTGATCTTCGCCTGTGCCGCCGCGGCCTGTGCGCTGTCGCAGAGCATCGACCAGCTGATTCTGATGCGCTTCCTGCACGGGCTGTCAGCTGCCGCAGCCAGTGTGGTGATCAATGCCCTGATGCGTGACAGTTACTCGAAAGAGGACTTCTCGCGCATGATGTCCTTTGTGATGCTGATTACCACCATTGCGCCGCTGCTGGCCCCGATTATCGGCGGCTGGTTGCTGGTGCTCTGGAGCTGGCATGCCATCTTCTGGGCACTTGCGGGCGCGGCACTGGTGACGACCGTGCTGGTCACTACCCAGATCCGCGAAACCCTGAAGCCGGAGCAGCGACAGCGGTTTCACCTGCGCACCACGCTGGGCAATTTCGTGACCCTGTTTCGCCACAAACGGGCGTTCAGCTATATGCTGGCGAGCGGCTTCTCTTTTGCCGGGCTGTTTACCTTTCTCAATGCCGGTCCCTTTGTTTACATCGAGCTGAATCACGTCTCACCGCAAAACTTTGGCTACTACTTTGGCCTTAACGTGGTGTTCCTGTTTCTGCTGACGCTGATTAACAGCCGCGCCGTGCGCCGCTTTGGCCCGGTAGCGATGTTCCGGCTGGGCCTGCTGATTCAGTTCTGCATGGGGATCTGGCTGCTGATTGTCAGCGCTTTCAGCCTCGGTTTCCTGCCGCTGGTGATGGGAATCGCGCTGTTTATCGGCTGTGTGTCGATGGTCTCATCGAATGCGATGGCGGTGATTCTGGATGAGTTCCCGCACATGGCGGGCACGGCCTCGTCCCTGGCGGGCACGCTGCGTTTTGGCGTCGGTGCGTTTGTGGGGGCGTTGCTGTCGCTGGTGAGTTTTAACAGCGCCTGGCCAATGGTCGGCACTATCGCGCTCTGCGCAACAATCTCTCTGCTGATCTTTTTCTACGCTTCACGTTCCCGCACTGCGCCCCGTTAATCGGGCGCAGTGGTTTCCCCGCCGTTGCCCGCAGTGATGCACATCTCGCCGGTTTTGTTTCTTACTTGTGAAAACTTTTAGCTAAAAAAGTAACCACAATGCGTCTAAAATGATTGTTAACGGCGTGTGAACGCGGTACATATAGGCTGAAGTGCGATGTAAGTCGCAAAAAATGCGCTTCTGCAATCCGCATGGACGGGCCAGTCATCCCTGTCCTGACTCTGCGGGGATCAACCCGTTTTCAGCCGGGCAGGTCGGTGTTGCGACATAAACTCATCGGGGAGAGTAACCTATGCTGCAACTTTCAATTGTGCATCGTCTGCCACAGCGTTTTCGCTGGGCCAGCGATCACCACAGTGCCATTGAATCCGATGACACAACGCTGGATGAGCAGGAGTTCGTGGCATTGCGTCTGATCAGCCATGACGGCATTCCGGCGTGGGAGATCCTGCAGCAGCTGAAAGAGGTGCTGGCGGATATTCAGGTCGATTGCAAAGTGGCCGAGTGCGAAGGGCAGCCCTGCCTGTTTATTCAGCGTCGCGACGAAAGCGCCACTAACTGCTGCCTGAAGAATCAGGGCGTGGCGATTGCGGAAACCTTTATCGCAGGTTGAGTTGCGCCGACTGCAGCAGCTCGCGGGTATACACAGCCGTCGGTGACGCAAACAACGTTTCACACTCTCCCTGTTCCACTACCTCCCCCTGACGCAGCACAATAAGCTGGTGGCATAGGGCGCGAACCACATCCAGGTCGTGACTGATAAACAGATAGCTGAGCTGACGCTGCTGCTGTAAGCGGCGTAACAGCGTCAGAATCTGCTTCTGCACCGTGCGATCCAGCGATGAGGTGGGTTCATCCAGTATCAGCAACTCCGGCTCCAGAATCAGTGCCCGCGCGATAGCAATACGCTGTCGCTGACCGCCAGAGAATTCGGCCGGATAACGATGCCGGCTTTCCGCTTCCAGTCCCACTTCTTCCATCACCGCAATCACCCGCTGCACCTGCTGGGCACTGTTCAGTTCGGGCTGATGCACCGCCAGACCTTCAGCAATAATCTGCTGCACCGTCATACGCGGATTGAGCGAGGAATTGGGATCCTGAAACACCACCTGAATGCGCTGACGCAGCGGCAGAAGTTGCCGGCGCGACAGCTGATGCAGCGGCTGGCCGTCAAACCAGACGTCGCCACGTGAGGAAATCAGCCGCAACAGCGCCAGGCCGGTGGTGCTTTTACCCGACCCGGACTCGCCCACCAGACCCAGACTTTCGCCCCGCCGCAGGCTGAAACTCAGCCTGGAAAGCACCTGCTTTTCGCTGGTCTGCCGCCGGAACAGTCCGCGCCGCTGCGCAAAACTGACCTGAAGCTGTTCGACCCGAAGAATGACCGGCGCGTCTGCGGGTAGCGGCAGCGCTTTTCCTTCCGGCTCCGCAGCCAGCAACTGCTGGCTGTAAGGATGTTGCGGCTGGTTCAGCAGTATCTGGCTGCGATTCTGTTCCACGATGTGACCCTGACGCATCACGCTGACGTTATCTGCCAGCTGACGCACGATATTCAGGTTATGGGTGATAAACAGCATGCCCATATTCAGCTCCCGCTGCAGTTCACGCAGCAGCGCCAGAATCTGCGCCTGTACCGTCACATCCAGTGCAGTGGTCGGCTCATCGGCAATCAGCAACTGCGGCTCGGTCAGCAGCGCCATGGCGATCATCACCCGCTGGCGTTCCCCGCCGGAAAGCTGGTGGGGGAAATCATTGAGCCGGGTGTCAGGCTGACGGATACCGACCCGATCAAGTACGCTGAGAATCTCACCGCGTGCCGCCGGACGACGCAGCCCGCGATGCAGTGACAGCACTTCAACCAGCTGCTTCTCCACGGTGTGCAGCGGATTGAGCGATACCATCGGCTCCTGAAAAATCATCGCAATCTGGTTGCCGCGAATCGCGCGCAGTCGTTGCTCGCGGGCGCGCAGCAGATCTTCACCGTTAAACAGAATCTCTCCACGGGGATAAACCACTGCCGCCTCATGCAGTAGTCGCATCACCGATAGCGCCGTAACGCTCTTCCCGGAACCCGACTCACCCACCAGCGCCAGCGTTTCGCCCGCGTCGATGCGCAGTGAAACGTCATCCACGACCTGGCGAAGCTGCTCGCCCTGACGAAAGGCGACCGAGAGGTGATTGATGGCAAGCAGTGGCGTTGTCATTCAGGCTCCTTTGCCCGGATCAAAGGCATCGCGCACCGCTTCACCGATAAAAATCAGCAGCGAGAGCAGGATCGCCAGGGTGAAAAAGCCCGCCAGGCCCAGCCAGGGTGCCTGCAGGTTATTTTTGCCCTGCAGCAGTAACTCGCCCAGCGAGGGCGAACCCAGCGGCAGACCAAAGCCGAGGAAGTCGAGGGAGGTGAGCGTGGTAATCGATCCGCACAAAATAAAGGGCAGAAAGGTCAGGGTAGCCACCATCGCGTTAGGTAGCATGTGACGCAGCATAATCCGGCCATCGCTGACGCCCAGCGCCTGTGCTGCGCGGATGTAATCAAAGTTTCGGGTTCGCAAAAACTCGGCCCGGACCACGCTCACCAGGCTCATCCAGCCGAACGCCACGGTGACCAGCAGCAGCCACCAGAAACCGGGCTGAATGACGCTGGAGAGGAGGATCAACAGAAACAGCGCAGGCATGCCGGACCAGACCTCAATCATCCGCTGCCCAATCAGATCAATTCTGCCGCCGAAATAACCCTGCACCGCGCCAATCACAATCCCGATGACGCTGGAGATAAGTGTCAGCAGCACGCCGAACAGCAGGGAGATGCGCGTGCCATAGAGCAGCCGGGCCAGTACGTCGCCACCGTTGGCGTCCGTGCCGAGCCAGTTCTGCGCAGAGGGCGGAGAGGGGAACGGCACCTGAGTAGCAAAATTGATGGTGCTGTCGCTGAAGCGAATCGGAGCCCATAAAGCCCAGCCGTTCTGCGCAATACGCTGCCGCAGCCAGGGATCCTGATAATCTGAAGCTGTCGCCAGTACGCCGCCATAGTCGGTTTCGCTGTAGTCAAACAGCAGCGGCACCGTCCAGCGCTGCTGGTAATGCACCAGCAGCGGCTTGTCATTGGCGATGAGTTCGGCACACAGCGATAGCAGGAAAATGACCAGAAAGATCCACAGTGACCAGTAGCCGCGCCGGTTATGGCGAAAGCGCTGCCAGCGCTGTTGATTCAGTGGAGAGAGCGTCATGAGCGGCTCCCGAAATCGATGCGCGGATCGACCAGCGTATAGGTCAGATCGCTGAGAATGTTCATCAGCAAACCGATCAGCGTGAAAATATAGAGTGTGCCAAACATCACCGGATAATCACGTTGCAGTGTCGCGTCATAGCCGAGCAGCCCAAGCCCGTTGAGCGAGAACATCACTTCGATCAGCACCGAACTGGTAAAAAACATGCTGATAAACGTGGCGGGGAAGCTGGCGATGACCAGCAGCATCGCATTACGAAAAACATGGTGATAGAGAATACGGCGTTCCGGCACGCCTTTGGCGCGCGCGGTCACCACATAGAGCTTGCGGATCTCATCCAGAAAGGCGTTTTTCGTCAGCATCGTCAGTGTGGCAAAGCCGCCAATCACCGTTGCCAGTACCGGCAGGGCGATATGCCAGAAGTAATCCACTACTTTGCCATACCAGGGCAGGGTGTCGTGCTGCGCAGACGTAAGCCCGCGCAGCGGGAACCAGTCGAGATAGCTGCCACCGGCAAACAGTACGATCAGCATGATGCCGAACAGAAAAGCCGGAATGGAGTAGCCAATGATAATAAACGCGCTGCTCCAGACATCAAAGGCGCTGCCGTTGCGCACCGCTTTGCGGATCCCCAGCGGGATCGACACCAGATAGATGATCAGCGTGCTCCATAATCCCAGACTGATGGAGACCGGCAGGCTCTCCTTAATCAGCCCGATCACCGAGGCGCTGCGAAACAGGCTGTCGCCAAAATCAAAACGCAGGTAGTTCCACAACATCTCGCCGTAGCGCTGCCACAGCGGTTTATCGAAGCCGTAACGCTTTTTAATTTCCGCAATCACTTCGGGATCCAGCCCGCGCGCGCCACGGTACTGATTATCGGCGGGATTAAGATGACTGACGCTGGCGCGTGAACTGGCGCTCTCCGCGCCGCTGCCGGGCAGGCCGGTGGTCTGACCAAACTCAATATTTGCCAGCGCCTGATCGACCGGTCCGCCGGGCGCGATTTGCACGATAAAGAAGTTAAGCGTGATGATCGCCCATAAGGTCGGGATAATCAGCAGCAATCTGCGCAGAAAGTATGCGGCCAACGGTCATCTCCTTAGCGTTTGCTGGCCGGCAGGTGTCCGGCTTTGTTTGTGTCGTACCACCAGTTTTCCAGCCCGGTGCTGTAGGCAGGCTTGCGGGCAGGGTGTGAAAACTTATCCCAGTACGCCAGCCGCTGTTCAGCGTTGTACCACATCGGGATCATATACGCATTCCACAGCAGTACCCGATCCAGCGCCTGTGCCAGCGGCCGCAGCGCGGCAGGGTCGCCCTGATGCGCGATAATCTGTTTCACAAAGTGGTCGACAATTGGGTCTTTGACCCGCGCGGTATTCCACGACGAGGTGATGTAGTCGGACTGCCAGAGGATCTGCAGACTGGAGGTCGGGATTGGCATCGCCCCATAAACGGTGGCAATCATGTCATAGTCGCCTTCACGCAGGCGCCGCAGATACTGCGAGCTGTCGATCTGCCGCAGGTTCAGCGTAATGCCGAGCCGCGCAAGGTTGTGCTGCAACGGTAACGCCCAGTCGTTGTTAGAACCGCTGCGCAACAGCAACTCGACGGTGAACGGCTGACCGGTTTTATCGTTAATCAGTCGGCGATTTTTAATCTGCCAGCCCGCCTGTTTCAGCAGGTCAAACGCGCTTAACAGACTGGCGCGGTCATAGCCGCTGCCATCGGTTTTGTGCGGCAGGTAAGGCTGGCTGAACAGCGCAGGTGGCAGCTGCGCGCGCCAGGGTTCAAGCAGCGCCAGCTGCTCTGCATCCGGCACGCCGTGGGCCGCATACTCTGTATTCTGGAAGTAGCTGCTGGCACGCTGCCAGGCACCGTAATAGAGCGCTTTGTTCATCCACTCGAAATCGAACATCAGTGACAACGCCTGGCGCACGCGGCGATCTTGGAATAGCGGTTTTTCATTGTTGAATGCCAGCCAGCGGGTATCGATAGCGGCGTCATTGGGCGCGGTTTCTTTAACAATGCTGCCATTGTCGAAATTGCGACCGCGATACTGGGTCGCCCATTTCTTCGCCGACGTCTCTTCACGCCAGTCGTACGCACCCGCTTTAAAGGCTTCGAACGCCACATTGTCATCCAGATAGTAGTCATAGCGCATGCGATCAAAATTAAAACGTCCGCGATTCACCGGCAGATCGGCGGCCCAGTAATCTTTTACCCGGCTGAACTCAATAAACTGGCCCAGCTTCCAGCGCGTGATGCGATAAGGCCCACTGGAAAGCGGTGGTGCGCTTAACGGCTCGTTAAACTTCTTATCGCGCCAGAACGACTCGGGGATAACCGGTAGCGTCAGTAACCCAAGCAGCAGATCTTTATCCGGTTTCTGTGCCTCGATGCGGACCGTGAGATCGTCCAGCGCCCTGACGGTCACGCCACGGTAGGCGACGCGGAACTGAGGCACGCCCTCGGTCATGAACTTCTGAAAGGTGAACGCTACGTCGCGGGCAGTGACTGGTGTGCCGTCATGGAACCGGGCGCGGGGATTCAGGCGGATCTCAATCCAGGTAAAATCGCTGGCGTAGCGGGCTGATTCAGCAATCAGCGGATAATAGCTGCCCGGTTCATCGTCTGAGCTGGTGTACAGGCCGTCATAAAGCGTGCCGGTGTTGATGCCCGGATTGCCGCGTGAGGCGTAGCGGTTAAAGTTGTCGTAAGTGCCCACTACCGCCAGGGTAATGCTGCCGCCTTTTGGCGCGCGGGGGTCAGCGTAATCGTAATGGCTGAAGCCGGGCGGATATTTCGCTTCGCCGGCCTGTGTGAAGGCGAACGTTTGCAGGACCGATGCAGCCAGCAGCGGGGCGCTGAAGAGGCCGCACAGCAGCAGAAATCCTAAGCGAAATAGCATGTTCTCTCCCGTTAAATGTTCGGCGCGATTCGGGCCAGAGAGTCTCAGGCGTTATGACGCCGGAAATAGTCTATCAGCGTTTCCGGTCGCAGCGGACGGCTGAAGATGTAACCCTGCAGATGAGTCACGCCACGATGGATCAGCCAGGCGGCCTGTTCGCCGGTTTCTACCCCTTCCGCCACACTTTTCAGATTCAGTTTCTTCGCCAGCTGCAGCACGGTGTCCAGCACCGGCGAGGTCAGGGTTTCTGTGCCGATGCTCTGGACAAAACCGCGATCGATTTTCAGGTAATCAAACGCATAACGTTCCAGATAGATCAGCGCACTGTGGCCGGTGCCAAAGTCATCTATGGCAATGTTAATATGCTGCTGATGCAGCCAGTCAAACAGTTCCCCGACGTTTTCATCGCGCACCATGGCGCGCTCGGTAATCTCAAACACGTAATTAAAGTGAGCTGCAGGCATGGTATCAAGCCAGCGCAGCACATCCTGCCGGAAACAGCTGTCAGCCAGATGCAGCGGAGAGATGTTGAGGCTGAGGCAGGCATGACGGGGAATGGTATGACACAGCTGGTGCGCATCACGGGAAACCAGCTGAAACAGATGCCGGGTCAGCGGAATAATCAGGTTCTGCGACTCGGCATACTGAATAAACACATCGGGCGGGATTGGGCCTTCGGTCGGATGGGTCCAGCGCAGTAACGCTTCCATACCATAAGGCTGACCATCATGGGAGGTGACCAGCGGCTGATATTCAACGTGAAACTCGCCGCGCTTCATGCCCCGAATCAGCTCTTTCCCCGGACGCTGATAAACAGATAACAGCAGCCAGCAGCCGCCGGAAACCAGCAGTGACAGCAGCAGGCTGCACAGCAGGATATTCTGATAATCACTGAACGCCAGAACCGAACCGAACAACACAAACTTCAGCGGATAGCCTGTCAGCGCCTGCTGATACAGCGGCGGCGGCAGACTTTTATTTTTCATCACGCCAGGCTGCCAGCTGGTTAAGGCACTCTTTTGCGCCATCAGCGCCATACCGGTAATTTCCGGATGCCCGGAGACCTGCAGCTGGTAGGGAGCCAGACTGATATTCAGCGTCGCGAAGACACCTGACTGCTTACTGCCAGGATTTTTAATCCACAATCCCAGCGCCGGTTTATTTGGCTGAAGCGGCGTGCCTGACATCAGCTGCAGATCGATGTCACGTGAGACATCACTATCAGGTGCGATCACATTAAGCGGCAGGCTAAAACTGCCGGTGGCCGAGGAGCAAAAGGCATTGCCGTCGTTAACCAGCAGGATGGCGCGGAGATTACCGGCAAACGCGGCGCGCGAGGTCAGTTCACGATTAATGGTATGACAGGCAGTGTGGGTGAACGGAAGCAGGGGACTGAGGGTGCTGTTGAGCAGGCTGGAAAGCGTTTGCTGTAATGCTGTGCGGCTGTTCTCCAGCAGTTGCTGATGCTGTCGTTCGCGCTTCTGCCAGGTCTGGTGAAATGACAGGGCGGCAAACAGCAGAAAGAATACGCCACCGGCCATCGCACTACTCCATGCGATTCGGCGAGGATAGGTGGCATGGCGCCTTAGCGCCCCCGACAGTGGCATGAGGAACTTCCCCTGATCAAATTATTATTATGTTATTGCACACGACTGCTTCGGTTTAAGCGACCGAGAATATAACGAGAGTGTCCGAAATGTCTCGTTATTAATCTGAAATACAATGCTTTTATCTGATAAAACGACTGCCGCTAAGAATAAGGCACGAAAAAAAACGCTGCGTAAGCAGCGTTTCATGTTCTCTGGCTGAGAGAAGATCGAAGGTGATAATCAGGTCGGGTTACGACTTAATACACGGCGTCCTTCACGGTAACGCTTTTTCCAGTAGTCATCATTGAGACTGGAGATCATGACGCCACTGCTGGTGGAGGCATGAACGAAATTGTCGTTACCCAGATAAATACCCACATGACGACCAGTCGAACCGGCACGGAACATCACCAGATCGCCAGGACGCAGTTTACTGCGGGTAATCTCTTTACCGGTGTCCTGCTGCTCAGAGGTCGAGCGCGGTAATTCTAAGCCAAACTGATCGCGGAAAGTGCGTTGTACAAAGGCGGAACAGTCGATCCCGCGTTTGGTATCGCCACCGAGGCGATAGCGCACACCTTTCCAGACGGCGTATTGTTCCATGATGCGCGACTTAACGTCGACGTTACGCACCATTTCTTCAAACTCATCCTGAGACGCCTGAAGTAAAAAACCATTGTGGTTGTTAACTTCATGATTCTCGTTATTCGCGTTTTGACTGCTATGTGTACTGCTACAAGCTGAGAGGAGTGTGGCCAGCGCCAGTGCGGGCACGATCCGCAAGATATATCTCAGTATTGGTTGAGACTTGACCATTATTCGGGTTTTCCTTCGATTTCCTTACGACAAAATTGTCGCCAGCCAGATGACAAAACAGAGAGATTAATAAGCGAAACAGCCTAAGACAAATCCTTAATTACTAAAATGTGTTAATGGACACATTTTAACGGTAAAAAATCCGAATTTTCTGCCGCTGTAGCCTCACTGCGACTGAGGTTAACTGATTACAGACGCCGTGGCGAGTGCTTTTAATCAATTTCATATAGGTTTTTTTGATGTGAAATCAAACCGTAACACACTGACTACAATAGCTACAATTGTGGTGAAATGATGATGAGAACAGGCAGTGAAAGGGGCGTCAATTCAGGGCATAGCCTCTTTTTTTGGAGTTTTCTTAATTGACAGAGGATATTGGTGGCTATTTAACCTGTCAGCAGGGTCATAACCTTTTCTTTTCGTGAATTTAATTAGCAGGCTAATAGTGGTGGGCTGTTTTTTATAAGCGCGGACGGTTAAGACCAGGGCGATTAAATCGTCCGCGCTTAACATTTACGTCACGGGCTTATATTTACCCGGTAATTTGCGATAAAACCAGTTAACCATCACGTCACTGGCCGGCGTTAATAGCCACCAGCTCAGCCCTACTAATATCACTGACATTGAACCGACGGCAATATCGGTAAACCAGTGTGCACCCGCCATGACGCGCGGCAGTGAAAATATCACCACAATAGCGGTGGCAATTAAAAAACGGCTGAAACCAAAATAACGCCAGATAAAGCAGGCGAAAATAATCAGCATCATACCGTGGTCGCCAGGGAAGCTGTCTTTCGAGGCATCTTTAGCGGGGATACCGGTCAGTTCACTGACGCGATGCACGTTCTCAAAGAACAGCGTCGGACTGGAGTGTTTCACCGGCAACAGGTGGCCCAGCTGGTTAAGCACCACGGCGGTGAGCAGCATAGTGATGCCGATAGCCAGCATCCGCCGCCGCGCCTGTGGCGTTTCACGTCGCCAGATCGACAGATAAAGCAGGCCCATGGCCAGCAATGACACCGCATCAAAACCACGAAAATTGGTAATAGCGACGATCAGTGCGAACAGCGGATGGCTCACCATCTGATTGTTGAAGCCATAGAATATAGTTTTATCAATGCCGAACCAGAAACCATGTTCTGGCGGCAGATACCACGAAAGAAAGAGCACTACGCCCAGTGCATTAAGCAGCAGGATAGTAATAAGGCGGGTTGCGCGCATAATCAAAACTCATTTAAAAAAAATAACCGCCGACAATACCTGTCTTAGCGTAAACGGCACTTCAACAACGCCGATTGTAGCCGATTCCAGTCAGCCTGCTGAGAATGGATGATCTCAATGCGGCTATCGGGTGGCAGTGTGGCGAGGGTTTCACTCTGCAACTCTTTTGCCTGGCAGTTAATACGCATTGTGCCTTCTGGCGTGCGCATCACACCTTTAACACGATCGACCGCTGCCTGCCGCACCCACTCCAGCAGTGCGCCGCTGTCGAACAGCGTATCAGCATCAAACAGCCAGCCGCAGGCGCTGTAACCCTGGCCGTGATTCAGCGCCCGACGCCAGCGCGTTTCGTCGTCAAGACGTAACGCTGCCAGACCGCTGGTAGGATTTGCCGGATGATGGTGATGCGACAGAGGGAGATCGCGGGGCTGATACGGCATATCCAGCAGAGAAAGGGGGACCTGACCAAATTCCGTCTGTATTAATGGACGCGGAGGCTGCATCTGCTGCTGCCAGTCAGCCAGGCGCTGACGGTCCGCTTCATTCCAGCAATCACGTTTGTTGGCGATGACAATATCGGCAGCCGCGAGCTGATCGCGGAAATTTTCATTGGCAACGATGCGGGGATCGGCCAGCTGACGCGCATCCAGCAGCGTCAGGGTGGCATTCAATTGCAACCACGCCTGATAAACCGGCGCGCTTAACATCTGCAACACCTGACGCGGATGACCCAGGCCAGTTGGTTCGATCAGCAGCCGATCGGGCTTGCTCCTGAGCAGCATATTCAGCCCGACCTGCATCGGCAGGCCATTTACGCAGCACAGGCAGCCGCCGGGGATCTCTTTCAGCGTGGCGCCACGATCGGCCAGCAGGGCGCCGTCGATCCCGATCTCACCAAATTCGTTGACCAGCACTGCCCACTTTTCCCCGGCGGGCCTGGCGGCCAGCAGATGGCAGAGCAGCGTGGTTTTGCCGCTACCCAGAAAGCCGGTGATCAGGTTAACGCGTGTCATAAGACCAACTCCTGCCAGAGAATAGCGTGATAATGTAATACTATAACATTATCACGCCAGGCAGAAGGCTACCGGTCAGTCTGCACGACCCATGTAGCGGCGTTCAGCGATATGGATACGGATGCGATCACCATTACTGAGGTATTCCGGCACCTGGATAGAGAGACCCGTGCTCATGCCGGCCGGTTTGGTGCGGGCACTAGCAGAGGCGCCTTTAATGCCGGGTGAGGTATCCACGATTTCCATATCCACGGTTTGTGGCAGTTCCAGTGCCAGCACCTGACCTTCCATCGTCAGTACGTGAATGCCAGGGATGCCGCCTTCAGGGATAAACAGCAGCTCTTCTTCAATCTGCTCCTGTTTAAAGGAGTAGGGAGTGTAATCCTCATCATCCATAAAAATGTATTCGTCACCATCTATATAAGAGAAGGTCACGCTACGGCGGCTGAGCGAAATCGCATCAATAATCTCGTCGCCCTTGAAGCGCTCTTCGACTTTTAAACCGGTGCGGACATCGGTAAAGCGCATTTTATACAGGGTGGCGGCACCACGTGCGCTGGGGCTCTGGACATCAATGTCCTTAACCAGCAGCAGTTTACCGTTGTGCGTGACGGCCATCCCTTTTTTGATTTCGTTGGCTTTTGGCATTGCTGTTCTCGCTATCTTGAGAGTGAAGTGCGCGCAACGTTACTCGCGCCGGTGAAAACTGGCAATATCGTGGATGCGAAATTTTGTGTCAGGCCGCGGCTTTCATGGTAATTAGCGCGGTGGACTGCTATTGTCGCCGCGACTTTCTCTGCCGGAGCACAGCATGCAATGCGGTGCCGGTTGCACAGTGCCCTCTGTTTCTTCACCGATTCCTGGCATGCCTGATGGTAAGCGATTAAAGCGGGAAGTTAAGTGTTGAAGGGTACAGTGTCGATCCCTCTGAGGTTCTGTTACTGTCTGTTGTATTCTGAAGGTCGCGTGAGAGGTATTAATGCAGTGTCGTATTGATTGTGGTGCATGCTGCATCGCGCCCTCAATCTCAAGTCCCATCCCCGGAATGCCGCAGGGTAAACCTGCTAATGTCCGATGTATTCAGTTATCGGATGAAAATTTGTGCATGATTTTCGGTTCAGACTTAAGGCCGAAAGTATGCGGAAGTCTGCAACCTTCTATTGATATGTGTCTTACAGACCGTACCTCAGCCATGACCTACCTGATTGAGCTTGAAGCCAGCACAAGCGCCTGAGAACCGATCCACACGGCTTACAATGAATCCAGACGCTTATTTGACCCAGTCTTCCAACTGCAATCCGGGTACCCGTTGAAACTCGCGTGTATTATTGGTCACCAGAATAGCCCTGGCCGCAATAGCATGCCCGGCAATCGCAGTGTCGTTAGGACCAATGGGCGTTCCGGCAGCAGCCAGCGCTGCTTTGATTTCAGTGGTTGCATCTACTGCTGCACGGTCCCATGACAGTACAGCATCAAGCCGTGCACAGAATGCATCTACCAAATGCATATGCCGCGGTGAAGCTTTCTTTCCGATCGCACCGAAACGCATTTCAGCATAAGTAATTGCAGAGACCACAATCCGATGGTTACGCAGCACCGCCTGTTCCAGTCGCCGGATGACTTCTTCAGGCTGCTCACGCATAATAAATGAGCAGATATTAGTGTCGAGCATGTAAGTGTTGTTCACAGGTCAAAACGTCCCTCATCGCTGATAACGTCTTCACGCTCTGTCATGAAGTCAGAGTCAGCTTTCTCAAGCTGGGTAAATGAACGCCATGTGGGTCTGACAGGACGCAGAATAATAGCATCTCCTTCCCTGATAATTTCCAGCTCGCTCACTCCCTCAAAATCCATGTCGCGAGGCAGGCGAATGGCGCGATTATTGCCATTTTTGAATACAGAGACGGTTCTCATGTTGGACGTTCCTCTTTAAAAATCTGGCCCGAACACAGGCGTCAGTAATAGCCTGGATAAACGTAGTGACTCAGTTTATGCCAGCCCTCAGTAAATGTATAGGTCAGGCATATGCTGCTGCTGCGAGAGTAATCTTACAGGCCGCTACAAAAATATTCAGGCACCAAGCCTGGGCAACGGTTCCCGCCATCAGGCGATGACCTGGCTGTTGCAACTCGAAGCGGATACCGCGCTCTGAGGCGCTGACGCTGCTGAAATTTCTGGTCCGGTAATCTCTGGTTTACAGCAACCGCGTCAGCCTGTTCACTTTTTATTCCCCTTAACCACCCCGAAATGTGCGTAACGTCAAAAATCTGTTACGCCATTTGCGCATTTTCTTGCCTACGGAAAGTTGCTGTACCACAATCCCTGAAACGTTTCAGCGGTGACTGCGCCACCTGTTTTCAACAGCATGGCGTAAAAAAATCCCCACTGGCTGAAACGATTCAATCTCAGCAAGCGAGGAGAATTATGTTCCAGCTCGAATTGCAGGCCATCCATACCGGAGCCAGCGCCCAGAACAAAGAAGAGGCCATTCGTCAGGTTGCTGCCGCGTTAACCGCTGCAGGCAATGTGACGGAAGGCTACGTCAACGGCATGCTGGCGCGCGAACAGCAGACCTCAACCTTCCTCGGCAACGGCATCGCCATCCCTCATGGCACCACCGATACCCGCGATCTGGTGCTGAAAACCGGTGTTCAGGTGTTCCAGTTCCCGCAGGGCATTGCCTGGGGCGATGATCAGACCGCCTATGTCGCTATCGGGATTGCTGCTAAGTCAGATGAACATCTGGCGCTGCTGCGTCAGTTGACGCATGTTCTGAGCGATGACTCTATTGCCGAACAGCTTAAAACCGCCTCTGCTGAAGATCTTCGTGCGTTGCTGATGGGCGAGAAACAAGCCGCCGAGTTCAGCTTCGACACTTCATTAATTACGCTGAACGTCGCCGCCAGCGATCTGATCACCCTGCAGGCAATGAACGCCGGTCGGCTGCAGTCCGCGGGCGTGGTGGATGCCAGCTACGTCGCAGACGTGGTTTCAACGACGCCGCTGAATCTGGGGCAGGGCATCTGGCTCAGCGACAGCAGCCTCGGCAACCTGCGCAGCGGCGTGGCTATCAGTCGCGCTGAACATGCCTTCGACCATAAGGGCGAACAGGCTGCACTGTTAATCAGCGTGTCGGCGACCGATGAGCGTCCGCTGGAAGTGCTGGGCTATCTCAGCGCATTACTGCAGCAGGGCAAAGCCGATCGTCTGCTGAAAGCCGATGCGGCAGGCATTTACGCGCTACTGACCAGCGAAGTCGATGAGCAGGCTGAGGTGCTGACCGCCGAATACACCATCCGTAACGAACATGGCCTGCATGCCCGTCCGGGCACCGCGCTGGTCAGCGTGATCAAGCAGTTCAACAGTGACATCACCGTGACCAACCTCGACGGCAGTGGTAAACCTGCCAATGGCCGCAGCCTGATGAAAGTGGTTGCGCTGGGCGTGAAGAAAGGCCATCGCCTGCGCTTCACTGCCAGCGGTGACGATGCACAGCAGGCGCTGAACGCGATTGAAGAAGCGATCACCAGTGGTCTGGGTGAGGGGGCATCATGAGCAGACGCGTCGCCACCATTACGCTGAATCCGGCGTATGACCTGGTGGGCTATACCCCTGAAATTGAACGTGGCGAAGTCAACCTGGTGAAAACCACCGGGCTGCATGCTGCGGGCAAGGGCATCAACGTTGCCAAAGTCCTGAAAGACCTGGGTATCGATGTCACCGTGGGTGGCTTCCTGGGTAAAGAGAATCAGGATGGCTTCCAGCAGCTGTTCAGCGAGCTGGGCATTGCTAACCGTTTCCAGGTGGTACCTGGCCGTACCCGTATCAACGTTAAACTTACTGAACAGACCGGCGACGTTACCGATCTGAATTTCTCCGGTTTTCAGGTGACGGGTCAGGACTGGGATCGTTTTACCTCCGACTCGCTGACCTGGCTGGGCCAGTTCGATATGGTCTGCGTCAGCGGCAGCCTGCCAGAAGGTGTCGATCACGATGCCTTCACCCGCTGGATGACCGAACTGCGCACCCACTGCCCATGCATCATCTTTGACAGCAGCCGCGAAGCACTGGTGGCAGGACTGAAAGCTGCACCGTGGCTGGTTAAACCGAACCGTCGTGAGCTGGAAATCTGGGCCGGCCGCAAACTGCCAACCCTGCAGGATGTCATTGGCGCGGCGCACGAACTGCGTGAGCAGGGCATCGCCCATGTGGTGATTTCGCTGGGCGCAGAAGGCGCACTGTGGGTCAACGCCTCAGGTGAATGGATTGCTAAACCGCCGGTGTGTGAAGTCGTCAGCACCGTGGGTGCAGGTGATTCCATGGTTGGCGGCCTGATTTATGGCCTGCTGATGCGCGAATCCAGCGAACACACGCTGCGTCTTGCGACTGCCGTGGCGGCAATGGCCGTCAGCCAGAGCAATGTCGGCGTTTCCGATCGTACTCAGTTGGCCGCAATGATGGCGCGCGTCGACTTACAACCCGTTAACTGACAGCAGGAGAGCGATAATGAAAACGCTGCTGATTAAAGACCCTGTACTGGGACTGGCTTCCGCTTATATGGCGCAACAACGTCTGACTGCTGCCGCACCTGCTGCAGGCCTGACTCTGACTGATAACCCTGCCGACGCTGAACTGGCGATCGTGCTGGGCAAAAACGTGCCGGACGATGCGGCGCTGAACGGCAAAGCGGTCTGGCTGGGCGATATCCAGCTGGCAGTTCGCGAGCCGGAAACTTTCCTGAACCGGGCGAAAGCCGAAGCCAAAACCTGGCAGGCAACCGCTGCGGTGGCCACTCCGGCTGGCGCAGCTGCTGCGGCACCGGCTCAGACTGGCGCGCCGAAACGCGTGGTTGCCGTTACCGCCTGTCCGACTGGCGTGGCGCACACCTTTATGGCTGCCGAGGCGATTCAGGCCGAAGCGACCCGCCGCGGCTGGTGGGTGAAAGTTGAAACCCGCGGTTCCGTGGGGGCCGGTAATGCGATTACCCCGGAAGAAGTGGCTGCTGCCGATCTGGTGATCGTCGCTGCTGATATCGAAGTCGATCTGGCGAAATTTGCCGGTAAGCCGATGTATCGCACCTCAACCGGTCTGGCGCTGAAGAAAACCGCGCAGGAACTGGATAAAGCGGTAGCAGAAGCGAAGCCGTATAAAGCGGCGGCTGCCGGACAGAGCAATACCAGTGAAGAAGAGAAGAAAGGCGGCGCGGGGGCTTATCGTCACCTGCTGACCGGTGTTTCTTACATGCTGCCGATGGTGGTCGCGGGTGGTCTGAGCATTGCCCTGTCGTTCGCTTTTGGTATCACAGCCTTTAAAGAGCAGGGCACACTGGCTGCGGCACTGATGCAAATCGGTGGGGGCAGCGCCTTTGCCCTGATGGTACCGGTGCTGGCGGGCTTTATCGCCTTCTCCATCGCTGACCGCCCGGGTCTGACGCCAGGTCTGATTGGCGGTATGATCGCCACCAGCATTAACGCGGGTTTCTTAGGCGGTATCATCGCAGGCTTTATTGCCGGTTATGCAGCGAAGCTGATCAGCGGCAAAGTTAAACTGCCGCAGAGTATGGAAGCGCTGAAGCCGATACTGATTATTCCGCTGTTTGCCAGCCTGATTACCGGCCTGCTGATGATCTACGTGGTGGGTAAACCGGTTGCAGGCATCATGAATGGCCTGACGCACTGGCTGGCCAACATGGGTACGGCGAATGCGGTCCTGCTGGGTGCGATTCTGGGCGGCATGATGTGTACGGATATGGGTGGTCCGGTGAACAAGGTGGCTTACGCATTTGGCGTTGGCTTACTGAGCTCGCAGACGTATGCCCCGATGGCCGCCATCATGGCCGCCGGTATGGTGCCACCGCTGGCGATGGGTCTGGCTACGCTGGTTGCCCGTCGTAAATTTAACAAAGGTCAGCAGGAAGGTGGTAAAGCGGCACTGGTTCTGGGTCTCTGCTTTATCTCTGAAGGGGCGATTCCGTTCGCTGCCCGTGACCCGATGCGCGTTCTGCCATGCTGTATCGTCGGCGGCGCGGTTACCGGCGCAATCTCCATGGCGATTGGCGCGAAACTGATGGCACCGCACGGTGGACTGTTTGTCCTGCTGATCCCTGGCGCAATCACCCCGGTTGTCGGCTATCTGATGGCGATTATCATCGGCACCGCGATTGCCGGTCTGAGCTATGCGGTTCTGAAACGTCCGGAAGAGCAGCTGGCGAAAGCCTGATGTGCAGAAGTGCCTAATCTGCTGAAGTGAAAATAACAGGGAGCCGGATGGCTCCCTGTTTGCTTTTACAGACGGCTCTCGAAATTAAAGCGATGGGAGCATACGCCTGGAGTAAAGCATCGCGGGCCAGGGATGGCCCGCGTTGAGCCTGCCAGGGATGGCGTTTATTGCGTCTTTACGGAAGGCGTATGCTCCCTGAGCCAGCGTTCGATCTAAACGAAAAGGGAGCCAACTGGCTCCCTTTTTCTATCCCTGCTGCTCGGCTTTCAGCCAGGCAATCTCATCTTTCCAGATATCGGGATTAATGGTTTCCAGAATCAACGGAATGCCATCAAACCGGGGATCTTTCATCAGCCAGCTAAACGCCGTTTTGCCGATATTCCCTTCACCCAGACTGTGATGGCGGTCAACGCGACTGTCAAAGGCGCTTTTGGCATCGTTCAGGTGCATGCCGCGCAGATAGTCAAAGCCGACAATGCGCTCAAACTCAGCAAAGGTCGTTTCGCAGTCCGCTTCGGTGCGCAGGTCATAACCGCCAGCAAATGCATGGCAGGTATCAATGCAGACGCCGACGCGCGACTTATCTTCGACATGCTCAATAATGGTGGCGAGATGCTCGAAGCGGAAACCCAGGTTACTGCCCTGACCGGCGGTATTCTCAATCACGGCGGTCACGTTCTGCGTCTGATCGAGCGCGATGTTAATCGACTCCGCAATCCGCTTCAGGCACGCTTCTTCTTCAATCTGATGCAGATGGCTGCCGGGATGGAAGTTGAGCAGCGTCAGGCCGAGCTGATCACAGCGTTTCAGTTCATCAATAAAAGCCGCGCGGGATTTCTCCAGCGCCTCTTCAACCGGATGACCAAGGTTAATCAGAAAACTGTCGTGCGGCAGGATTTGCTGCGGACTGAATTTGTACGTCTCGCAGGCGGCGCGAAAAGCATCAATCACCTCGGTGGAGAGCGGGGCGGCCTTCCACTGACGCTGATTTTTAGTAAAGAGGGCGAAGGCGGTGGCTTCTATTTCATGGGCGCGGATCACGGCCTGATCCACGCCACCTGCCGCACTCACGTGTGCGCCAATATATTTCATGCCTTTCTCCTGGGGGCTATGCACGGTTGAAGCGGCATGATACCCGATGCCGCTAGCCCATGAAATGTTGCACCAGCAGATTGATGGTGCCGCCGCCCGCGATTAACCAGCCAAATACCAGTGTGCCCAGCAGCAGCGGTTTAACGCCAGCCTCACGCAGCGCGCCAAAGCGGGTGGTTAAGCCCAGCGCGGCCATCGCCATTGCCAGCAGCAGACCCGCCAGCGCATTCAGCGTGGTCACCACCGCAGCAGGCAGCAGCTGCAGCGAGTTAAACAGCGCGACCGCGATAAACAGCAGGGCGAACCAGGGAAAGGTCACCGGCTGACGCGCCTGGCTCGCGTTGCGTTTGCCGCGGATTACCGCACTCAGGCAGAGCAGGAACGGCGCCAGCATCATTACCCGCAGCATTTTGGCAATCACGGCGCTGTTCTCAGCCTCCGGGCTGATACTGTGCCCGGCGGCTACCACCTGCGCCACTTCATGAATGGTTGAGCCAGTGAATACCCCAAACTGTGCGGCACTCAGCCCCGGAAACAGGTGATGCGCCAGCGGCCACAGCAGCGGATAGATAAAGATCGCCAGCGTGCCGAACAGCACCACGGTCGCGATAGCCACCGCAACTTTCGATGGCGCGGCTTTCACTACCGGCTCGGTCGCCAGCACGGCCGCCGCCCCGCAGATACTGCTGCCTGCGCCAATCAGCCAGACAGTATCGCGATCCAGCTTCAGCAGCCGGATGCCCAGCAGGCAGGTAACAAAAAAGGTGCTGCTCAGCGTCATCGCATCAATCAGGATGCCGCTGAAACCGACGTCAGCGATCTGTTGTAAGGTAATGCGGAAGCCAAACAGGATGATCCCCAGTCGCAGCAGCTTCTGTTTAGCCAGCGCCACGCCGCTGTCGCAGCGCGACGCCAGCGGCGTATAGACGCTATTACCGACCAGGATGCCCAGCATAATTGCCAGAGTCAGTGAACCCAGCCCTGCTGCTGCAATTGCCGGTTGCTGCGCCAGCCAGCTGGCAGCCCCGGCAATCGCGACAGTCAGCAGCAGACCAGGGAACCAGAGCGCAACGGGATGATGCGTTTTAGGGATGCTCAGTTCGGTCATGGTGTCACTCCTCGTGGTTGAGTCATGATCATGAGGGCGACTGGCTTAAAAGTGAAATTGATAATATATTTATAATTGACCAGAATAAACGATAAGGCAGTGATCATGATAGTTTCGCGTCTGCGCCGCTGGGCGACGCTGATCAAAAGAGATGTGTTCGTGCTGTGGTTCGCCTTTCGCGATCCGCGCACACCCTGGTGGAACAAGCTAGGCATGCTGGGGCTGGTTGCTTATGTGGTCAGCCCGATCGATCTCATCCCGGATGTGATCCCGTTTGTTGGTCTGCTGGATGACGCGGTGATTATTCCCTCGGGCGTCATGATCCTGCTGCGTCTGCTGCCACGAGAGGTGCGCATCAGCAGCAGCGAACGCGCGCAGTCCCAGCGTTCGCGCGGCAAAAAGATGGCAGGCTGGCTGGTGGTCATCGGGCTGATCTGGCTGGTGTTAATCATTTACCTTGTCAGGCACTCACTGAGTTAAGAGGCGACGATGCACATTACGCTGCGGCAAATCGAAGTGTTCACCGAAGTGCTGAAGAGCGGCTCTACCACTCAGGCGTCGCAACTGCTGGCGCTGTCGCAGTCGGCGGTAAGCGCGGCGCTGGCCGATCTGGAGAGTCAGCTCGGGGTACAGTTGTTTGATCGGGTCGGCAAACGGCTGGTGCTGAATGAGCATGGGCGACTGCTCTATCCGCGTGCGGTCGGGCTGCTGGAGCAGGCGGGCGAAATTGAGCAGCTGTTTAAAGAGGATAACGGCGCGATCCGCATCTTCGCCAGCAGCACCATCGGTAATTATCTGCTACCGGGCATGATGGCGGCCTATCGTCGCGATTTTCCCGGTCTGCCGCTGGAGCTGAGCGTCGGCAACAGTCAGGATGTGATTCAGGCGGTTTCCGATTTTCGCGTGGATGTCGGCCTGATTGAAGGGCCGTGCCATATGACCGAACTGGTCAGCGAACCCTGGCTGGAAGATGAGCTGGTGGTGTTTGCCGCGCCCGATGCGGCGATTCTGCAACAGCCGGTGACGCTGAAAACCCTGGCAGAAGCGCCGTGGATCCTGCGTGAACGCGGCTCCGGCACCCGGGAAATCGTCGACTATCTGCTGCTGTCTCACCTGCCAAGTTTTCAACTGGGTATGGAGCTGGGCAACTCCGAAGCGATCAAGCATGCCGTGCGGCATGGCATGGGGATCAGCTGTCTTTCGCGCCGGGTGATTGCCGATCTGCTGGAGGCGGGGACGCTGACAGAACTGACGATTCCGTTGCCGCGTCTGACCCGGACGCTCTATCGCATTCATCACCGGCAGAAGCATATTTCAAAGGCACTGACGCGCTTTTTGTCCTATTGCCGTGAGTGATTGCTAATAATTCGGGCGCGATCATGAACTTAACTTATAACAGCATGGCATCAGCTATACAGAGGCGGTCTGGCTGCTACAATCGCGCCTCATTTTTACCCAGCGTAGCGTTAACACATGCATAATGACTCAAAAACAACACAACAACCTGCATTACGACGTGCGTTAAAAGCCCGTCATCTGACGATGATCGCCATCGGCGGCTCCATCGGTACCGGCCTGTTTGTCGCCTCCGGCGCTACTATTGCTCAGGCTGGCCCCGGCGGGGCACTGCTCTCCTACATGCTGATCGGCCTGATGGTCTACTTCCTGATGACCAGTCTCGGTGAGCTGGCTGCCTTCATGCCCGTATCCGGTTCTTTCGCCACCTACGGCGCAAAATATGTCGAAGAGGGCTTTGGTTTCGCACTCGGCTGGAACTACTGGTACAACTGGGCGGTGACCATCGCGGTTGACCTGGTGGCGTCCCAACTGGTGATGACCTACTGGTTCCCCGACACGCCGGGCTGGATCTGGAGCGCGCTGTTCCTGGGACTGATATTCCTGCTTAACTACATCTCAGTGAAAGGCTTTGGCGAGGCGGAGTACTGGTTCTCGCTGATTAAAGTGGCCACCGTCATTATCTTTATCATCGTGGGCGTGCTGATGATCACTGGCATCATGCGCGGTGCAGAGCATGCGGGCTGGCAGAACTGGCAGGTGGGCGATGCGCCATTTGCGGGCGGCTTTGCGGCGATGATTGGCGTGGCGATGATTGTGGGATTCTCCTTCCAGGGCACCGAGCTGATCGGTATCGCGGCGGGCGAATCTGAAGACCCGGCAAAAAATATCCCGCGTGCCGTGCGGCAGATTTTCTGGCGTATCCTGCTGTTCTACGTGTTCGCTATCCTGATTATCAGCCTGATTCTGCCGTATACCGATCCGCAATTACTGCACAACGACATTGATGATATCAGCGTCAGTCCGTTCACTCTGGTGTTCCGCAACGCGGGTCTGCTCTCTGCGGCAGCGGTGATGAATGCGGTGATCCTGACGGCGGTGCTGTCTGCCGGTAACTCCGGTATGTATGCCTCAACGCGCATGCTGTACAACCTGGCCTCTGAAGGTAAAGCGCCGCGCATTTTCGCGAAGCTCTCAAAGGGCGGTGTACCGCGCAATGCCTTATGGGCGACCACCGTCGTGGCCGGGCTGTGCTTCCTGACCTCAAAATTTGGCAATCAGGAAGTTTATCTGTGGCTGCTGAACACCTCTGGCATGACCGGTTTTATCGCCTGGCTGGGTATTGCCATCAGTCACTATCGCTTCCGTCGCGGCTATGTCGCCCAGGGACGTGATCTGAACGATCTGCCATACCGTTCCGGCTTCTTCCCGCTGGGACCGATTTTTGCTTTCGTGCTCTGCCTGATCATCACGTTGGGTCAGAACTATCAGGCCTTCCTTAACGACAGCATCGACTGGTACGGCGTAGCAGCAACCTACATCGGTCTTCCGCTGTTCCTGATTATCTGGTTTGGTTACAAGCTGACGCGCGGCAGTCGTTTCGTGAAGTACAGCGAGATGGAGTTCCCGGTTCATAAAGATTAGCTCTGTGCGCTGACTCCTGCGCACGGTGCCTGCCGCAGTTCTGGCAGGCCGCAGGAATCGTGAAGCGATGGGAGCCTGTGCCTGTAGCAAAGCATAGCGGGCCAGGGATGGTCCGCGCTGAGCCCGCCAGGGATGGCGGGTTTTGCGTCTTTGCGAAAGGCGCAGGCTCCCTGAGCCATTCTCCCGCCTGCAACACCGTTTTTTACCCTTTTTTCACGTCTCGCTTATCTTCACGAATTGATAATTATTATCACCTGCACTATTGTGGCTGCGTTTTCTGACGTGATAGCCACACAGGGTTCAAACATGACTACCGAAACTTCGCTGCTGGCGGGGGAAGAGACGCTTCACCACACCATGCAAAATTACCATCAGGTGCTGCGCCGCCGCCTGATCTGGATTGGCGTATTACTGGTGGCCATTGTCGCCTCGCTGATCCTCGACTTCACGCTGGGTCCGGCCGGACTCTCACTTGAAACGCTGTGGAATACGCTGCTCAGCCCCGACAGCGTGGATGCCGGCACCCGCGTTATCGTCTGGGACATTCGTTTACCCTATGCGCTGATGGCGCTGGTGGTAGGGCTGTCGCTGGGCCTGGCAGGTGCAGAGATGCAGACCATCCTGAATAACCCGCTGGCCAGCCCGTTTACGCTGGGTGTCTCCTCGGCGGCGGCATTTGGTGCCGCGCTGGCGATCATTCTCGGCATCGGTATTCCCGGCATTCCTGATCAGTGGTTAATCTCTGCCAACGCCTTTGTCTTTGCGCTGTTTGCCGCGCTGATGCTGGATGCCGTGACCCGCTGGACGCAGGTTTCCTCGGCGGGCGTAGTCCTGTTTGGTATCGCGCTGGTCTTTACCTTTAATGCGCTGGTCTCAATGATGCAGTTCATCGCCAGCGAAGACACCCTGCAGGGTCTGGTGTTCTGGACCATGGGCAGCCTGGCGCGTGCTTCCTGGGAGAAGCTGGGCGTATTAACCGTCGCGCTCGCCATTCTGGTGCCGTTCTCGATGATGAGCAGCTGGAAGCTGACGGCGCTGCGTCTGGGCGAAGACCGCGCGGTGAGCTTTGGCATTGACGTGCGTCGTCTGCGGCTGACCACGTTGCTGCGTATCAGTATTCTCTCGGCACTGGCGGTGGCGTTTGTTGGCCCGATCGGCTTCATCGGTCTGGTGGCACCGCATATTGCCCGCATGATGTTTGGCGAAGATCACCGCTTTTACCTGCCCGCCAGTGCGCTGGTCGGCGCGCTGGTGCTGTCGCTGGCGTCGGTCGCCTCGAAAAACCTGCTCCCCGGCGTGATCATTCCGGTCGGCATCGTCACCTCACTGATTGGCGTGCCGTTCTTCCTGAGTATTATTCTGCGTCATCGGGGGACGGTGTGATGGAACAGGGTCTGACGTTACGCGGCTTCAGTGCCGGGTATCCCAAACATAAAGTCATTGAAAATCTCAACGTGGCACCGCTGCCACGCGGTGAGATCACCGTGCTGCTCGGGCCGAATGGCTGTGGTAAATCGACGCTGCTGCGCGCGCTGGCCGGGCTGAATAAAGGTCAGGGTGAGATGTGGCTCAACGGTGAAGATCTGATGACACAGCCGTTTGCCCGTCGCGCAAAGAACGTGGTCTATCTGCCGCAGTCACTGCCTGCGGGTGTGCATCTGCATGTGCTGGAGTCGATCATTGTGGCGCAGCGTGCTTCCGGTGGGCTGCACAGCGCCAGCAGCGAAGCGGAAATCATGCATCTGCTGGAACAGCTGGGGATTGCGCATCTCGCGATGCGTTACCTCGACCAGCTCTCCGGCGGACAGAAGCAGCTGGTCGGGCTGGCGCAGTCACTGATCCGTCGCCCTAAGCTGCTGCTGCTGGATGAACCGCTGAGCGCGCTGGACCTCAATTACCAGTTCCACGTGATGGATCTGGTCCGCCGCGAAACAGCCCAGCGCAACATCGTGACGGTGGTGGTGGTGCATGACATCAACATCGCGTTGCGTCATGCACAACACGCGCTGATGCTGAAGCAGGGCGCACTGGTAGCGGAAGGGCAGCCGGATGAGGTGATCACGCCGGCTACGCTGGCGAAAGTATATGGCGTCAATGGCCGTATCGAACACTGCTCGCGCGGCATTCCGCAGGTGATGATCGACGGGCTGACCGGACCGGCACTGGTCTGAGAATCGGGCAAGGCCTGACTTCGAGTCAGCGTTTGCGGCAGTACAGGATGCAGAAAAGTTCAGGGCCGCTATTGCGGCCCTGATGATTTACGCCAGCAGATGCTGTGCATGGAAGCGAAGATGATCTTCCACGAAGCTGGCGATAAAGAAGTAGCTATGGTCATAACCCGGCTGAATACGCAGCGTCAGCGGGAAACCGACTTCTCTGGCGATCTCCTCTAACCGCTCCGGTTGCAGCTGATCGGCCAGGAACTGATCGCTGTCGCCCTGATCGATCAGGACTGGCAGACGATGCGACACCTCCGCCATCAGCTGGCAGCTGTCATATTCCCGCCACGCTGCCTGGTCATCGCCCAGATAGGCCTGAAACGCTTTCTGGCCCCATGGCACCTGCATCGGGTTCACAATCGGCGCAAAGGCAGACGCCGAGGCAAAGCGGTTACCCAGACGCAGCGCCAGCATCAGCGCGCCGTGTCCGCCCATGGAGTGACCCATAATCGACTGACGTTCACTGACCTTGAAGTTGTCCGCAATCAGGGAGGGAAGCTCGCTGCTCAGATAGTCGAACATGCGGAAATGCGTGGCCCAGGGTTGCTGAGTGGCATTGAGATAAAATCCCGCGCCCTGACCCAGATCGTAGCCCTCATCGTTGGCAACGCCTTCGCCGCGCGGGCTGGTATCCGGCATAATCAGTACCAGACTCAGTTCCGCCGCCACGCGCTGCGCGCCCGCTTTGGTGGTGAAGTTCTCATCGTTGCAGGTCAGCCCGGCCAGAAACCAGACCACCGGCGGCGGCGCATCACCGTGCGGCTCAGGCAGATAGATGCTGAAGGTCATCGGGCAGTTCAGCACGGCCGACTGATGACGCCAGCGCTGCTGCCAGCCGCCAAAAATACGGTGTTCTTCCAGTAGCTCCAGAGTGGATGCCATAACGCCTCCTGATTATTTGTTAAAGTGCACGACCGAGCGAATCGATTTTCCTTCGTGCATCAAATCAAAGGCGTCGTTGATCTCTTCCAGCGGCATGGTGTGGGTGATGAAGTCGTTCAGGGCAAACTTACCATCAAGGTAATCCTGCACAATGCCCGGCAGCTGTGAACGGCCTTTCACGCCACCAAAGGCGGAACCGCGCCAGACGCGACCGGTCACCAGCTGGAACGGACGGGTAGCGATCTCTTCACCGGCACCGGCGACGCCGATAATCACAGACTCACCCCAGCCTTTGTGGCAGCACTCCAGCGCGGAACGCATTACGTTGACGTTACCGATACATTCAAACGAGAAGTCCACGCCGCCGTCGGTCAGCTCGACAATCACATCCTGAATCGGCTTATCGTAATCTTTCGGGTTAATCAGATCGGTGGCACCCAGTTTGCGCGCCAGATCGAATTTGCTGGTGTTGAGGTCGATTGCGATGATGCGGCCGGCCTTCGCCATTTTCGCACCGATGACCGCAGACAGACCGATGCCGCCTAGACCGAAGATTGCGACGGTGTCGCCTTCTTTCACTTTAGCGGTGTTCATGACCGCACCCATGCCGGTAGTGACGCCACAGCCCAGCAGGCAAACTTCTTCCAGCGGCGCTTCTTTACTGATTTTCGCCAGCGAGATCTCCGGGATGACGGTGTATTCTGAGAAGGTCGAGGTGCCCATATAGTGGAAAATCGGTTTGCCATCTTTAAAGAAGCGGGTGGTGCCGTCCGGCATCAGACCTTTACCCTGGGTGGCGCGGATCGCCTGACAGAGGTTGGTTTTGCCCGAGAGGCAGAACTTACATTTGCCACACTCTGGCGTGTAAAGCGGAATGACATGGTCACCCACTTCTACGCTGGTCACGCCTTCGCCCACGGCTTCCACAATACCGCCGCCTTCATGGCCGAGAATCGCCGGGAAAACGCCTTCCGGGTCAGTGCCGGAGAGGGTATAGGCATCTGTGTGACAGACACCGGTCGCGACGATGCGCACCAGCACTTCGCCTTTCTGCGGTGGCATCAAATCCACTTCTTCAATTTTCAGCGGTTCGCCAGCAGCCCAGGCAACAGCGGCACGGGTTTTGATCATGTTCATGCAATCCCTCTTCCAGTCAGATTGTGACGCGCGATGGCGTCGTGTGGTTATGGTTTAAACATAGCGTGGAACGCTTATTCCGCCGCCTGTAATGGGTGGATCAGCTCATCGTTGAGCGGACGATCGTCAAACTGTTCAATAATCAGGTACTTCAGCGCTTCAACATTCGGAGTAAAAGCATCGCGTCGCCACATCAGCCAGGTGGCGGTATCGCGATAAGCCGCAGGTAAGGTATGCGCCTGCACCCGCGACCGATCCGCCATCTGTTTCAGCACTGAAGCCGGGATCATCGCGACACCCGCACCGCCCGCCACACAGGCCAGCATGGCGTGATAGGACTGAATCTCCATCACGTTGTCGGGCGCGGTCTGGCTGTCGCGATACCAGCTCTCCAGCTTCACCCGATAAGAGCAGCTGTTGCGGAAGGCAAACAGGGTGTCGTCCTGCACGTCGCGCGCCGTGGTGATTGGCCCATGATCCAGCCCGGTGATCAGCACCATCTCCTCGCGAAAGGCGATACAACCATTCAGATCGTCATGGGAAACCGGGCCATCCACCAGCGCGGCGGCCAGGGTGCCTTCGCGGACCCGATCGATGATTTCGCCCGAGGTGCCGGTGATCAGCGACAGCGCCACTTTAGGGAAACGCTGGTGATAGGCGGCGAGCAGACTGGGCAGGCGGGTCGCTGCGGTGCTCTCCATGGAGCCAAGCGCAAAGTTGCCTGCCGGTTCGCCGGTGCGGGTCATGCTCATCGCTTCTTCGCTTAACGCCAGAATACGCTGCGCATAATTCAGGAAATTATGGCCCATCGGTGACAGGCGAATGCGCTGCTTCTCACGAATAAAGAGATCCACACCTAATTCTTCTTCCAGCTGGCGCAGCCGCGTGGTCAGATTAGAGGGAACGCGATGCAGCTGTTCGGCTGCGCGCGCCAGGGAACCCGTTTCGGCGACGGAACAGAACATACGCAGCTGAACTAAATCCATATCTTCTCTTCCCGTAAACAAGTTGGTTAATATTATTCACTTTCCGTGAGTTTAATCATCCTGCATGCTGTTAGCAAGTCAGAAGAGATCTCAGGGCAGAACAACAGGAGTTCAGCAATGGCGTTACGCGTCGCGCTCAGCGCGTTTTTGACCTTATTTGTGGCGATGGGCATTGGGCGATTCGCCTTTACGCCGCAGGTGCCGCTGATGATTCAGGCGCACCAGCTGACGCTCACGAGTGCCAGCCTGGTCGCTGCGCTCAACTATCTTGGCTATCTGTGTGGCTCGTTTGATGCCATGCGCGCGCACCGGCGGGTCGAGCTGCGACTGCAGGCGGGCGTGTGGGGCGCAGTGATCCTGACGCTGCTCTCTGCACTGGCAACCGGTCCATGGCTGCACGGTGCGATACGCTTTCTGATTGGCTGGGCCAGTGGCTGGGCGATGGTGCTGGTGGCGGCCTGGAGTAATGAACAGCTGCATCGGCATGGCCGGGCAGGGCTGTCGGCGGCCGTCTTTGCCGGGCCGGGCTGCGGCATTTTTGTCAGCGGTCTGCTGGGGGTGGCGCTGCACACATGGCAGGTCTCCGCCGGTCTGGCCTGGGCCGCTTACGGTGCGCTGGCACTGCTGCTGATTGCGCTGATTACGCGTAACCTGCCGCGTCGGGGCGAACTGCATCGCCCGGATCAGGCACCGGAGCCGCTGGTGCTGGATCGCAACCTGAAACGTCTGGTGCTGAGTTACAGTCTGGCGGGCTTTGGTTATATCCTGCCCGCCACCTTTTTGTCGCAGATGGCCGCTACGCGTTTTCCTGACGGTATCTTCGCGCAGTTTGTCTGGCCGATATTTGGCGGCGCGGCGATGATCGGCATCGTGCTGGGGATCCTGACACGGCGCTGGGGGCACAGTCACGTCCGTCTGGCGATAGTACTCTGGGCGCAGGCACTGGGCGTTTTTGCTGCGGCACTGCTGCCCGGCTTTAGTGGTCTGCTGGCCGGGGCGCTGCTGGTAGGCGGCGGCTTCCTCAGCGTGGTGCAGCTCTCGCTGCTCTGTGCCCGTGAACTGGCGCCCAACCATCTGCGATACATGGCTGGCCTGCTGACCACCGGCTACGCGGTGGGTCAACTGGTCGGTCCGCTGCTCTCTTTTCTCTCTACTGCCCTGTTACACCGGCTGGAGCCTGCCCTGTGGGTGGCCGGGGCCAGCCTTGTCTGGGCGGGCCTGCTGGTCTGGCGAAGAAGTGAGTGAAAAGCTTTCATCACCAATCTGATTGATTGCTGGATTCCCCGCAAAGAAAGTTTCACAATACGCGCCTGATTACAGGGCCCGCAGGCAAAAGCTTGCGGGCGCAACACCAGCCGGAGAAGAGTAGATGAGCACCCTAAGTCAGGAAGCTGCCCTGGTTCACGAAGCGCTGCTGGCGCGTGGACTGGAAACGCCGTTACGTGCACCGACGCGCGACATAGATAAAGAGACGCGTAAGAGCCTGATTGCCGGGCACATGACGGAAATCATGCAGCTGCTGAATCTGGATCTTGAAGATGACAGCCTGATGGAAACGCCGCACCGCATCGCCAAAATGTATGTGGATGAGGTCTTTTCCGGTCTCGATTACGCCAACTTCCCGAAAATCACCGTCATTGAAAATAAAATGAAGGTTGATGAGATGGTGACCGTGCGTGATATCACCCTGACCAGCACCTGTGAACACCACTTTGTGATTATCGATGGCAAAGCCACGGTCGCCTATATTCCCAAGGAAAAGGTGATTGGCCTGTCGAAAATCAACCGCATCGTGCAGTTCTTCGCCCAGCGCCCGCAGGTGCAGGAGCGTCTGACGCAGCAGGTTCTGGTTGCACTGCAGACGCTGCTGGGCACCAATAATGTGGCAGTCTCGATTGATGCGGTGCATTACTGTGTGAAAGCGCGTGGCGTCAAAGATGCGACCAGCGCCACTACCACGACCTCTCTGGGCGGCCTGTTCAAGTCCAGTCAGAATACCCGCCAGGAATTTTTGCGCGCGGTACGCCATAGTTGAGTTAACGGCGGGCACATGATGTTGCCCGCGTCGTCAATGCAGGGTGCCGCATGCAACAACGCTATCACGCGCTGGATTTCATTCGTGGATGTGCCATTCTCGGCATCCTGCTGCTCAATATTGTCGGCTTCGGCCTGCCTTCTGCTGCTTACCTGAATCCGGCCTGGCAGGGCAGCGTCAGCCTCTCCGATGTCTGGACCTGGGCACTCTCTGACGTCTTTGCTCAGCTCAAATTCCTCACCCTGTTTGCACTGCTGTTTGGCGCAGGTCTGCAAATGCAGCTGCCGCGCGGCAGTCGCTGGCTGACTGCCCGGCTTTCCATTCTGGTACTCATCGGTTTTCTGCACGGTGTCTTTCTCTGGGAGGGCGACATCCTGCTGGACTACGGCATCATCGGGCTGGTGGTCTGGCGGGTGCTGCGTGACGTGCCTTCAACCCGCAGCCTGATGAATACCGGCATTCTGCTCTATCTGGTAGGCTGCGGCGTGCTGCTGGTGTTTGGGTCGATCTCCGATCCCGAACCGACGCGATCCTGGCTGCCGGGCGCAGCCGATCTGCAATATGAGCAGTTCTGGAAACTGAGCGGCGGCTGGGAAGCGATACAGAACCGGCTGGACCATCTCTCGTCAGGGCTGATGGCGCTGGCGGCGCAGTATGGCTGGCAGCTGGCGGGCTTAATGATGATTGGTGGCGCACTGCTGCGCAGCGGCTGGCTGACAGGGGAGTTTCCTCTCCGCCACTATCGTCAGGCGGCGGCCCTGCTGCTGACAATGGGCTTCTCCATTGCGGTGGCCGGTGTGGCAGCGCAATGGCTGTTACATTGGGAATTCCGCTGGACCGCTTTTTACTTGCAGGCTCCGCGCGATTTCGCCAGCCCGCTGATTAGTCTGGGCTATGCCGCGCTCTGCCTGGCGTACTGGCCGCTGATCTCGCGCTGGCGCATCAGCCACGCCATCCAGTGCGTGGGCCGTATGGCGCTGACCAACTATCTGCTGCAAACGCTTATCTGCACCACGCTGTTCTATCGCTTTGGCTTCTATATGCACTTCACCCGGCTGGAGTTGGTGATGATGGTGCCTGCGGTGTGGCTCATCAATATCCTGTTTTCACTCATCTGGTTACATTTCTTCGCCCAGGGTCCGCTGGAGTGGCTGTGGCGGCGGCTTACGCTGCTCTCAGCCGGCAAATCACGCATCACCGACAACGCCAGATAATGACCGCCATCACAAAGGTTACAGAATTGTATGTAACCGTTTTCATTGATGTGACGCAATTCACGCTGCACGCCTCCCGCCCCTGACAGAATAGCGCCGGTGTTTAACCCGGCGTGATGCCCTATTTTTCCTTTCTGGAACTGCTGCATGATAACTATTCGTGATGTTGCCCGTCAGGCTGGCGTGTCAGTGGCGACCGTGTCGCGCGTTCTCAATCAGAGCAACGCTGTGACCTCTGATACCCGCGACGCCGTGTTGCAGGCGGTTGAGGCGCTGGGCTATCGCCCCAACGCTAACGCCCAGGCGCTGGCGACGCAGGTCAGCGATACGATCGGGGTGGTGGTGATGGATGTCTCTGATCCCTTCTTCGGGGCGCTGGTTAAAGCAGTGGATACCGTGGCGCAGCGCGTACACAAGCATGTGTTAATCAGCAACTCCTGGCATCAGGAAGAGAAAGAGCGTCATGCTATCGAGGTGCTGATCCGGCAGCGCTGCAGCGCCCTGGTGGTTCACGCGAAAACGCTGCCGGACGCGGAGCTGGCGGACTTTATGCAGCACGTGCCTGGCATGGTGGTGATTAACCGCATCGTCCCAGGATTCGAACACCGCAGCGTCAGTCTGGATAACGTCACCGGGGCGCTGATGGCCTCAAGAACCCTGTTGCAACAGGGGCATAGCCGCATTGGCTATCTCTGCTCCAGCCATCCCATCGAGGATGTCGCGCAGCGCCGTGAAGGGTGGATGCAGGCGATGGCAGAGCAGGGCACCCGGCCGCAGGAGAGCTGGATTGCCAGCGCAGAGCCAGATATGCAGGGGGGCGAAGCGGCGATGGTGGAGCTGCTGGGGCGTAACCTCAACCTGACTGCGGTGTTTGCCTATAACGACGGCATGGCGGCTGGCGCACTCACTGCGCTGAAGGACAACGGCATCCAGGTGCCACAGCATTTTTCTGTCATTGGCTTTGATGACATTCCGATTTCCCGTTACACCGACCCGCAATTGACAACCGTGCGCTATCCCATTGTATCTATGGCAAAAATCGCCACTGAGCTGGCGCTGCAGGGCGCAGCGGGACTGCTTGATGACACCGCAACCCACATCTTTATGCCAACCCTGGTGCGGCGTCATTCGGTGGCGCAGCGGCAAAATGTGGAGTCCGTCACTAATTCAGGCGATTCAGGCATGTAACCGTTTTCAATCTGTGATTGTATTCACAGTTAATTAACATTGCCCTCACTATGATGGCAGCGTCTTACCGGACTGAAACATTATGTAACGCCAGTGTAACGGCATCAGTTGTGGTCTCAGTAGCCGGTTAAAGGGTTTATACCCTCTTCATGGAAGCGTTCTGGCACAGGGAAGTCAGGTTTTAGACGGCGTTTAACAGCTTAACATCTTCATTATGTTAGCCAGCGCGCCGATCTGTTTTACCGATTGCGCTCCCGCACGTTTGGCGGTAGCGCTAAAAAGACCCTGCATAATAAAACCGGAGATACCATGAATAAGAAGGTTTTCACGCTTACAGCACTGGTTGCCAGCATGATGTTTGGTGCAACCGCGCACGCAGCTGACACCCGTATCGGCGTGACCATTTACAAATATGATGACAACTTCATGTCAATGGTGCGCAAAGACATTGAGAAAGAAGCGAAAGCGATCGGTGGCGTACAGCTGCTGATGAATGACTCGCAGAACGACCAGTCCAAACAGAACGATCAGGTTGACGTGCTGATGGCAAAAGGCGTGAAAGCGCTGGCGATTAACCTGGTTGACCCGGCTGCTGCTGCAGTAGTGGTAGACAAAGCGCGTGCTAATGATGTGCCCGTTGTCTTCTTTAACAAAGAACCGAACGCTAAAGTGCTGGCCGGTTATGACAAAGCTTACTATGTCGGCACCGACTCCAAAGAGTCAGGCATCATTCAGGGTCAGCTGATCGAGAAGCACTGGAAAGCAACACCAGCCTGGGATCTGAACAAAGATGGCACCATTCAGTTCGTCCTGCTGAAAGGCGAGCCGGGCCATCCGGATGCTGAAGCCCGTACTAAATATGTCATCGACACTCTGAACAAAGATGGTCTGAAGACGCAGCAGTTAGCGATGGATACGGCAATGTGGGACACCGCTCAGGCCAAAGATAAGATGGATGCGTGGCTGTCAGGCCCGAACGCTAAGAAAATTGAAGTCGTGATTGCCAACAACGATGCGATGGCGATGGGTGCCGTTGAAGCGCTGAAAGCGCACAACATGACCTCCATTCCGGTCTTCGGTGTCGATGCCCTGCCAGAAGCGCTGGCACTGGTGAAATCCGGTGCGCTGGCCGGTACCGTGCTGAACGATGCGGAAAACCAGGCGAAAGCGACGCTGGATATTGCCAACAACCTGGCAAACGGCAAAGCGGCAACTGACGGAACGAACTTCAAGATGGTCGATAAGATCGTCCGCGTTCCTTACGTTCCGGTTGATAAAGAAAATCTGTCTCAGTTCTCGAAATAAGATCGATTACGGGCGCGACCGCTGTCGCGCCTTTTTTATGTCACCACCGTTTTTTAGCCAGGTAAAATATGGCCAGTGATAACACGACCGCGCAGCGAGAATATTTGCTGGAAATGACGAATGTTTCAAAATCATTTCCCGGCGTAAAAGCGTTAGATAATGTCAATTTAAAAGTGCGGCCTCACTCTGTTCATGCATTAATGGGCGAGAACGGTGCCGGGAAATCCACCTTATTGAAATGCCTGTTTGGTATTTATAAAAAAGATACCGGCAGTATCCTGTTTCAGGGTCAAGAGATCGACTATAAAAGCTCCAAAGAGGCGCTGGAAAATGGCGTGTCGATGGTGCATCAGGAATTAAACCTGGTTCTGCAGCGTACCGTGATGGACAACATGTGGCTGGGGCGTTATCCGCGCAAAGGCTTCTTTGTCGATCAGGATAAAATGTACCAGGACACCAAAGCGATATTTGACGAGCTGGATATCGATATTGATCCGCGCGACAAAGTTGCCAATCTGTCTGTGTCGCAAATGCAGATGATAGAAATTGCCAAAGCGTTTTCTTATGACGCGAAAATTGTGATTATGGATGAGCCGACTTCCTCGTTAACCGAGAAAGAGGTGAATCACCTGTTCACGATTATTCGTAAGCTGAAAGATCGCGGCTGTGGCATTGTTTATATTTCGCACAAGATGGAAGAGATTTTCCAGCTCTGCGATGAGATCACAATTCTGCGTGATGGTCAGTGGATCACCTCTCAGCCGCTGGAAGGGCTGGATATGGATAAGATCATCGCCATGATGGTCGGCCGTTCACTGAACCAGCGCTTTCCTGACCGTACCAACGTGCCAGGCGAGACGATTCTTGAGGTGCGTAATCTGACTTCACTGCGTCAGCCATCGATTCGCGACATCTCATTTGATTTGCGTAAAGGGGAGATACTCGGCATTGCCGGGCTGGTGGGCGCCAAACGTACCGATATCGTCGAAACGCTGTTTGGCATTCGCGAGAAATCGGGCGGCACCATTAAACTGCATGGCAAACCGATTAATAATCACAGCGCCAACGAAGCGATTAACCACGGTTTTGCGCTGGTGACTGAAGAGCGTCGTTCGACTGGTATTTATGCTTACCTGGATATTGGTTTTAACTCACTTATTTCCAACATCAAAAAATATAAAAACAGTATGGGACTGCTGGATAATAAACGCATGAAGAGTGATACCCAATGGGTGATCGATTCAATGCGCGTTAAAACCCCTGGCCACCATACACAAATTGGTTCGCTTTCGGGCGGTAACCAGCAAAAAGTGATTATTGGCCGCTGGTTATTGACCCAGCCTGAAATCCTGATGCTTGATGAACCAACACGCGGTATTGATGTTGGTGCGAAATTCGAAATTTACCAGCTGATTGCTGAACTGGCGAAAAGAGAAAAGGGCATCATTATTATCTCCTCCGAAATGCCGGAGCTGTTAGGCATTACCGATCGTATTCTGGTAATGAGTAATGGTCTGGTAGCAGGCATAGTTGATACCAAAACGACCACGCAGAACGAAATATTGCGTTTAGCGTCATTACACCTTTAATGAAGCAAGGGCTGTTAACATGAAAGCGACTACAAAAAAGAATGCGCTAACCTGGTTAAAAGAGGGCGGCATTTATGTCGTTCTGCTGGTATTGCTGGCTATTATTATCTTCCAGGACCCGACATTTTTAAGTTTGATGAACCTGAGTAATATTCTGACCCAATCTTCGGTGCGCATTATTATTGCACTGGGTGTGGCGGGTCTGATTGTGACCCAGGGTACTGACCTGTCAGCCGGACGTCAGGTCGGTTTGGCGGCGGTCGTTGCCGCGACGCTGTTGCAGGCGATGGATAACGCGAACAAAGTCTTCCCGACGCTGGATACGGTGCCGATTCCACTGGTGATCCTGACCGTGTGCATCATTGGCGGCGTGATTGGTCTGGTCAACGGTGTGATTATTGCCTACCTGAAGGTGACGCCATTTATCACCACGCTGGGCACCATGATTATCGTTTACGGTATCAACTCACTCTATTACGACTTTGTAGGTGCCTCACCGATTGCCGGTTTTGATGCAGGGTTCTCGAAATTTACCCAGGGCTTCTTACGCTTTGGTGATTTTAAACTCTCATTCATCACGTTCTATGCCGTGATTGCCATTATTTTCGTCTGGATTCTGTGGAATAAAACCCGCTTCGGTAAAAACATTTTTGCTATCGGCGGTAACCCGGAAGCGGCGAAAGTGTCAGGCGTGAACGTGCCTTTGAACCTGATCATGATTTATGCCCTGTCTGGTGTGTTCTACGCCTTCGGCGGGATGCTGGAAGCCGGTCGTATCGGTTCTGCCACCAACAACCTCGGTTTTATGTATGAGCTGGATGCGATTGCGGCCTGTGTGGTCGGCGGCGTCTCTTTCGCCGGTGGTGTGGGTAGCGTGGCAGGCGTAGTGACCGGTGTACTGATCTTCACCGTTATCAACTACGGTCTGACCTATATCGGCGTCAACCCCTACTGGCAGTACATCATTAAAGGCGGCATCATCATCTTCGCCGTGGCGCTGGATTCACTGAAATATTCTCGTAAGAAGTAAGACTGATTCAACGCTAAGGAAGCGACCTTCGGGTCGCTTTTTTTATGGGCTGTGCTGGGGTAATGCTGGGATCGTTGCTTTAAGACGGAGTATGCGAAGGGAACACGGTCAGATCGGAAAGACGCAAAAGCCGCCATCCATGGCACGCTCGGCCCGCGCGATTACGCACCTCATCCCTGAGGTGCGCCCGTTGCCGGGCCAACGCGTTGCGTTGTTCAAAAACGCTCCCGGCGTTTTTGTCCCAAGCGCGGGACGCTTTCCTCTTCTGACCGTGTTCCCTGCGCTTCAGGCTTATTTATTGCTGTTAGATTCGCCTAAGCCTCAGGGAACTCAAACAGACGACTCACCCACTTAAAGCGATGGGGGCATACGCCTGGAGCCAAAGCATAGCGGGCCATGGATGGCCCGCGCTGAGCCTGCCAGGGATGGCGACCTTTGCGTCTTTGCGGAAGGCGTATGTTCCCTGAGCTAGCGCATGCCTGGCTGGCACTGCACCAGCCCCCCTCTTAATCGAAGATTTATTTCCGCAGCTTCTGTTCCAGCTCCAGCAGCTGCTCCGGCGTCACCGCCGGGTAACTCTGCGCATCTTCAGGCACATCGTGTACGGCGGGAATCGGCACCAGCGGGCCTAAGAAACGGGGTTCACGCTTAAGCAGGAAGAGATCCGCCAGCGCGCCCAGCCGGGCACCCACCTCACGGAAACGCACGCTCAGCATGTTTTTCGGTGAAGGCACCGCATAACACTGCGCCTGGATACCCAGCTGCAGGGCGATAAACAGCGCGCGCTCACAGTGGAAGCGTTGTGTGATAATAATGAAGTCGTTGGTATCAAACACTTTGCGGGTGCGGACGATTGAATCCAGCGTCCGGAACCCGGCATAATCGAGCACGATATCCGCCGGATCAACACCGGCTTTGATGAGATCGCGGCGCATCGTCATCGGCTCGTTATAGCTTTGCAGCGCGTTATCACCGCTGAGCAGCAGATAATTCACCTTGCCGCTGTTATAGGCATTGAGCGCACCTTGCATACGATAGAGGTAATACTGATTGATGACGCCGGTACGATAATATTTAGCCGTCCCCAGTACCACACCCACCTGACGATGCGGCAATGAAGCGACGTTTTCGTAGATAAAAGGCGCAGTTTTCCAGCTGATCCAGCGATCAAGGCCGAGCGCCGTTGCCACCATCAGTAAGATGATGAAAAGCAGACCAATGAGAACGCGTTTCAGCATGCGCCTGGAGACTCGATGTCAGAATGTTGAGATGGGACAAGGCTACTTGAGCAGCCGCAGCGAAGCAAGTTACTGCCGGCTGGCTGTACTCTTTTTGAACACTGCCGAATCAAGGGCGATCCGGCAGCGGGAAGATTAAATCGAGGTACGACGATAGTGACGATACTGCGGCAGCCAGAAGTTGTTGGCGATAGCCTGTGACAATACATCTTCTGAGGTCACCACGGCGACACCGGCCAGCTGAGCGGCTTTACCCACTTCCATCGCAATGATTTTCGACACGCCCTGAATATCTTTAATCTCAGGCAGCACCGGGCCTTCGCCTTCGTTCACCAGCGGAGAGCAGTCGGCGAGCGCGCGGCTGGCGGTCATCAGCATCGTATCGGTAACACGGCTGGCACCTGCGGCAATCACACCCAGACCAATGCCTGGGAAGATGTAGGAGTTGTTGCACTGCGCAATCGGGTAAGTTTTACCGTTCCAGCTCACCGGCGAGAACGGGCTGCCGGTTGCGACCAGCGCAGCACCGTCAGTCCAGGCGATAATATCGGCCGGCGTCGCTTCAACGCGTGAAGTCGGGTTCGACAGCGGCATCACGATAGGGCGCTTACAGTGCTTGTGCATCTCACGGATGATCTCTTCGGTGAACAGGCCTGGCTGGCCGGAAACACCAATCAGAATATCGGGCTGAGCATTACGCACCACATCCAGCAGCGAGATTGCATCATTGGTCACATCCCAGTGCTGCAGGCTTTCGCTCTTCTGCACCAGCTTGCTCTGGAAATCAAGTAGGTTAGGCAGCTTGTCCGTCAGCAGACCAAAGCGATCCACCATCATCACACGGCCACGGGCTTCCTCGTCGCTCAGGCCTTCTGATTTCATCTGCGCGATGATCTGTTCAGCGATACCACAACCCGCGGAACCGGCACCCAGGAACACTACTTTCTGCTCGCACAGGCGGCTACCGGCTGCGCGGCTGGCGGCAATCAGCGTGCCGACAGTAACGGCGGCGGTACCCTGAATATCGTCGTTGAAGCAGCAGACTTCATCGCGATAGCGGTTCAGCAGCGGCATGGCGTTCTTCTGGGCGAAATCTTCAAACTGCAACAGTACTTTCGGCCAGCGGCGCTTAACGGCCTGAATAAATTCGTTCACGAACTCGTCATACTCTTCGCCGGTAATGCGCGGATGACGCCAGCCCATATAGAGCGGATCGTTCAGCAGCTGCTGATTATTGGTGCCGACATCCAGCACCACCGGCAGGGTGTAAGCCGGGCTGATGCCGCCACAGGCGGTATAGAGTGACAGCTTACCAATCGGAATACCCATCCCACCGATGCCCTGATCGCCGAGGCCCAGGATGCGCTCGCCATCGGTCACCACAATCACCTTCACATTCTGCTTGGTGGCGTTTTGCAGCATATCTTCGATGCGGTCGCGGTTAGGGTAGGAGATGAATACGCCACGCGCACGACGGTAGATTTCAGAGAAGTGTTCGCAGGCTGCGCCGACGGTGGGCGTATAGATGATGGGCATCATCTCTTCAAGATGGTTATCCAGCAGGCGGTAGAACAGCGTTTCGTTGGTGTCCTGGATGTTACGCAGGTAGACATGCTTATCGTTATTGTTTTTGAAGTCCTGGAACTGACGCCAGGCACGCTGCGCCTGCTCTTCAATTGATTCCACCGCTTCTGGCAGCAGACCGTTGAGGTTGAATTCGTTACGTTCTTCGATGCTAAAGGCGCTGCCTTTGTTCAGCAGGGGAAATTCCAGCAAAATCGGGCCAGCATAAGGGATGTACAGCGGGCGTTTACTTTCGTAGTCGAGTTCCATGCGGTGATGCTCCGGTTGCAGTGTTGTCTGGCGTCACGCCGGAAAGGTAGCGCCAGTTTTCTCACCCGTTATAGCTCAGACTGCAGGTCCGGCAGCGGCAGGGTAACCGCTGCGGAAACATTCACGACCGTGCTGCTATCCTGCAACCTGAATTATTCAGAGTAATTTGTAATTGCGTGAATTCTGGCGCCAGATCCTATGAAATTTCCCGCAGAAGTACAGCGTTTGTTAATAAAAGCTCACAAAACTGTGGCCGCCCTGACAGCGGGTTATGCTTTGTACAGCGTTACCTGTAGCAGCTCACCGCAACCAAATGTCTCAAGCGTCGCCTGCGTGGCGGCGAACTGGCTTAACGTGGCATTTTCCACTTCGGCTAATACCGCTTTTTTTATCTGACGAACATCGCCGCCCTGCATGTTCAGCAGAACCAGTGCCGCCTGAAGCGGCGGGAAGCTCGGGTTAAACGCGGCATTTTCCGCATAACGACCAGCCACAATCTTGTCATCCGCGGTCAGCAGTGCAACACCGGCGTGTGACTGGCTGTAGGGTGCGTGGCTGGCATTGGCGGCGGCAACCGCAGCCTGCACCAGCTCATCGCCTTCGGCCACATAGCCGTGATCGACTTCGTCCATCAGGAAGGTGGTGATGTTGAGATCGCGCGGGCCAAACGCATCCGGCAGATAATCGGCCAGGGTGCTGGTGGCACGCTGCGGCAGGCTGATGCGAATGCTGGTGCCGCTGTTCAGTTCATTCATAAACTGACGGCAGTGACCGCACGGCGTGTAGTTAACGGTGATGGCCTCAAGCTGGCGCTCACCGCGCAGCCATGCATGAGTAATGGCGCTCTGCTCAGCGTGAACCGTCTGCTGCATCGGCGTGCCGACAAATTCCATATTAGCGCCAAAGTACCAGTTGCCGCTGACCCCACGGGCAATCGCCCCGACGTTGAAATGGGAGACGGTGGCAACGGCGCAGGACGCCGCCAGCGGCAGCAGCGTCAGCGCCAGCGTATCGGCATCCATCTGCGTCTGTTGCTGCAGTGCGGCGATCTGGTCGGCGCTGAGTACCGCGTGGAAGTCAGGATCGTCCAGCAGGGGAGTGAGTGCAGTTTGCAGCGTTGACGGCAGTGCCTCAAAAGCAGAGAGGAAACGGGAATGCATGTGAGCCTCATTAAATTCAGCAGGGCGATGTGCCAGTCACCGGTTTATATGTGATCCACATCGCTCTGACAATGTAACCTGTGTTGCATGTTTCAACTTTGCGAGATCTCTCGCAAACTTTCAGCCAAACCAGTGCATCAGCAGCGGAAAAATAAAGGGTGCCAGCAGGGAAGTGATGATGCCGCAGATCACCAGCGCCAGAGAGCTGAATGCCCCTTCCTGATAGTCAAGTTCCGCGGCGCGCGCGGTGCCCAGCGCATGCGACGCATTGCCAATTGCCAGTCCGCGCGCCGCTTTCGATTTCACGCCCAGCAGATTCAGCACCGTGTGTCCGAATACCGCACCCAGTACACCCGCAATCAGCACGCAGATGGCGCTGATGGCGGGGATGCCGTGCAGCGAGCCGGAGACGGCCATCGCGATGGGCGTAGTGACAGATTTAGGCACGATGGTGGCGGCAATTTCGGGTGTGGCACCCATCCACAGGGCAATGGCGGTGCCTGAGATCATAGCGGTCAGGCTGCCGATAAAGCAGACGCCAATAATCGATTTCCAGCGGGCACGAATCTGATGCATCTGCTCATACAGCGGCAGTGCCAGCGCCACCACCGCCGGTTGCAGCAGCTGATTAAGAATCTGGCTACCGGCGAAATAGCGCGAGTAAGGAAGCTGCAACAGCAGCAGTATCGGGATAATGATCGCCATCGCGACCAGCAGCGGATTAAGCAGCGAGATTTTCAGTCGTATCGCCAGCTTGCGCGCCAGAAAAAAAACCGCCAGGGTCAGTGGCAGTGACCACCACATGTCACTCATCGGCTGACTCTCCGGCTGGACGGCGGCTGTGAAGCTGGTGGGCGCTGACGCCGACAATAGAAAGCACCAGGAAAGTACTGACCACACAGGAGACAACAATCGGGCCAAACTGTGCGGAGAGGATATCTGTGTAGCTCATCACCCCGACGCTGATTGGCACAAACAGCAGCGCCATATAGCGAATCAGAAGATGACAGCCCGGTTTTACCCAGCTCACCGGCAGGATCTGCGATGCCAGCAGGGCGAACAGAATTAACATTCCCAGGATGCTGCCAGGCAGCTTAATAGGCAGCAGCGAAGCGATGCCGATGCCAGCGTATAAGCAGAGATAAATGATGATAAAGGCGCGAAGATAACGTCCGCAGACAGACAGCACGGTGAGCATGGCAGGCTCCTGTTTTCACTGAGCTTCATCATACGCATTAACCGCTTAGCGTGCTAGCGATCACATTTATGCCGCGGAGTAGCAGCAACGCGCAAAGCGTTTCAGCAGAAGGAAGCGGGGCAGTAGCGGTGAGAATGCGAAGCGGGAAAAATAACCCTTCGCGCCAGTGATACGGCGCGAAGGGTTCAGAACGGCACTGCGCTTAACCTGTTAAGCGTCGGCAGGCGATTACTTAACCGGCATACCCGGCACAGCACCGCTGTCGACGGAGAGCACGAACAGATCTTTGTCGCCCGGACCCGCTGACAGCACCATGCCTTCAGAGATACCAAAGCGCATTTTACGCGGCGCCAGGTTAGCCACGATAATAGTCATTTTACCGACCAGCACGGCGGGATCAGGATAGGCGGCACGAATACCTGAGAAGATCTGACGTTTCTCGCCGCCCAGGTCGAGTTGCAGACGCAGCAGCTTGTCCGAACCTTCTACCAGTTCCGCCTGCTCAATCAGCGCGACGCGCATATCGACTTTGGCGAAATCATCAATGGTGATGGTTTCACCGATCGGCGCATCGGCTAGCGGGCCCGTGGCGGCCGGTGCACTGGCGGCAGCGGCATCCTCTTTCGAAGCCTCAATCAGTCCTTCGACTTTCGCCATTTCAATGCGGCTGTAGAGCGCTTTGAACGGCGCAACCTGATGATCCAGCAGCGGCTGCGCAATCGCATCCCAGCTCAGTTCACAGTTGAGGAAGCCTTCTGCACGAGCGCTCAGTGATGGCAGTACCGGCTTCAGCCAGGTCATCAGAATGCGGAACAGGTTAATACCCATTGAGCAGATCGCCTGCAGATCGGCATCACGGCCTTCCTGCTTCGCCACCACCCAGGGAGCCTGCTCATCGACATAACGGTTCGCCAGGTCAGCCAGCGCCATGATTTCACGGATAGCACGGCTGTATTCGCGTGCTGCCCAGGCGTCACCAATCTTCTCTGACGCATCCACGAAGGTCTGATAGAGCGCCGGATCGGCCAGCTCAGCCGCCAGTTTGCCGTCAAAGCGTTTAGTGATGAAGCCCGCGTTACGTGACGCCAGGTTAACCACTTTGTTAACGATGTCAGCATTCACGCGCTGGACGAAATCTTCCAGATTCAGGTCGATATCATCGATACGTGAAGAGAGTTTCGCCGCGTAGTAGTAACGCAGGCTGTCGGCATCCAGATGCTGCAGCCAGGTGCTGGCCTTAATAAAGGTGCCGCGCGACTTCGACATCTTGGCACCGTTGACGGTGACATAGCCGTGTACAAACAGGTTGTTTGGCTTGCGGAAGTTGCTGCCTTCCAGCATCGCTGGCCAGAACAGGCTGTGGAAGTAGACGATATCTTTACCGATGAAGTGATACAGCTCGGTCGTCGAGTCTTTACGCCAGAATTCGTCGAAGTCGATGTCGCCGCGCTTGTCGCACAGGTTCTTGAACGAGCCCATATAGCCGATAGGCGCATCCAGCCAGACGTAGAAATATTTGCCTGGCGCGTCCGGGATTTCAAAACCGAAATAGGGCGCATCGCGGGAGATATCCCACTGCTGCAGACCCGACTCAAACCACTCCTGCATTTTGTTCGCCACCTGATCCTGTAGCGCACCGGAGCGGGTCCAGGCCTGCAGCATGGCGCTGAACGACGGAAGATCAAAGAAGAAGTGCTCGGAGTCGCGCAGGACTGGCGTCGCACCGGATACCACCGATTTAGGATCGATCAGCTCGGTCGGGCTGTAGGTCGCGCTGCAGACTTCACAGTTGTCGCCATACTGGTCAGGCGACTTACATTTCGGGCAGGTGCCTTTCACAAAACGGTCCGGCAGGAACATCCCTTTTTCCGGATCGTAAAGCTGCGAGATGGTGCGGTTCTTAATAAAACCGTTCTCTTTCAGACGGCCGTAAATCAGCGCAGACAACTCACGGTTTTCGTCGCCGTGAGTCGAATGATAGTTGTCATAGCTGACGTTGAAACCGGCAAAGTCGGCTTCATGCTCGCTTTTCATCTCTGCAATCATCTGCTCCGGTGCAATGCCTAACTGCTGAGCTTTCAGCATGATCGGCGTGCCATGCGCATCATCGGCGCAGATGAAGTAAACCTGATTGCCACGCATTCGCTGATAACGCACCCAAATGTCTGCCTGGATATGCTCGAGCATGTGGCCGAGATGGATTGATCCGTTCGCGTAAGGCAGTGCGCACGTTACCAGAATTTTTTTAGCGACTTGAGTCATAGTTTGCGTAGCTTTCTGTTGATTGAAAAAACGGGCTTAGATGGTAACTGAAGGCTTCTCCTGCGTAAACACAAGGGATTCACCCCTGCCAGTCGCCGCAGATCCACGAGCATCTGATATCATTGACAATACATCGCTGAAACACAGCGTAAGCACAGCAGAAATAAGGAGCAGGGGATGACAGTACAATCCCGGGAACCGCATACGCCAGAAGGCCTGCGCGCCATCGTGGCCGGCGTATTGAGAAGCTTTGAGCATCCGACCCTTAAGCAGAATCTCACCGCCCTGAAGGCGTTGCATCATGTGGCGCAGCTGGATGGAACGCTGCATGTGGAACTGCTGATGCCGTTTGCCTGGGCCAGCGGGTTCGACGACCTCAAAGAGCAGGTCAGCGCCGACCTGCTGCGTCAGACCGGCGCCAGTGCCATCGACTGGCGGCTCAGCCACGATATTGCCACCCTCAAGCGGGTGAAAAACCAGCCGGGTGTGAACGGGGTTAAAAACATTATTGCGGTCAGCTCCGGCAAAGGCGGCGTCGGTAAATCCAGCACCGCTGTGAACATGGCGCTGGCGCTGGCAGCCGAAGGTGCGCGTGTCGGGATTCTGGACGCCGATATCTATGGCCCGTCAGTGCCGAACATGCTCGGCACCCAGGATCAACGCCCGACATCGCCGGATGGCACCCATATGGCGCCGATTATGGCACACGGGTTGGCTACTAACTCCATCGGCTATCTGGTGACGGACGACAATGCGATGGTGTGGCGCGGGCCGATGGCCAGCAAGGCGCTGATGCAGCTGCTGAATGAGACGATGTGGCCGGAGCTGGATTATCTGGTGCTGGATATGCCGCCCGGCACCGGCGACATTCAGCTGACGCTGGCGCAGAACGTGCCGGTCACTGGTGCGCTGGTGGTGACCACGCCGCAGGACATCGCCCTGATTGATGCCCGCAAAGGCCTGGTGATGTTTGAAAAGGTCAATGTGCCGGTGCTCGGCGTGGTGGAAAACATGAGCCTGCATATCTGCAGTCAGTGTGGCTTCCACGAGCCAATTTTCGGCACGGGTGGCGCGCAGAAACTGGTGGAGGATTACCAGACTCAGCTGCTGGCCCAGCTGCCGCTGCACATCGATTTGCGTGAAGATCTTGATGAAGGTGAACCGACGGTAATTCGCCGTCCCGACAGCGAGTTTACCGCGCTCTATCGCCAGCTGGCCGGACGCGTTGCGGCTCAGCTTTACTGGCAGGGCGATGTGATCCCCGGCGACATCGCCTTCCGCGCGCTTTAAGCCCGACCCGACCCGCTGGCATAGTGTGAGGCCAGCGGGTAGTGCATCAACACGTAGCCGCCGTGCTCGCCTTCGCCCTGTGAAATCATCTTCCAGCCATGTTTCAGGTAAAAGTCCTGTGCCGCTTTGTTCTTCTGCAGGCATTTCAGCGCGCCGGTTGAGGTAAAGCGCGCCTCAACCGCCTCCAGCAGCGCGCTGCCCACGCCCCGTCCCTGCCAGTCAGGATCGACATAAAGACTGTGCAGAAAGTTGTCGTTTTCCAGCAGCCCCGCAAATCCAACGCGCTGTCCCTGAGCTTCCGCGACCAGCACGGTTTCCCCCAGAATCACTCCATCAAAATCTTCCAGCTGCCACTCGCTGCCGTCGAGCCAGCGCCAGTTGTGTCGCCGCGCCGCCAGAAACAGCGTGCGAAGAAAAGGACGATCGGCTTCCGTAAACGGACGAATCTCCACAGGTCAGCTCCCTTATCATCTTGTCTTACAAAACTAGCAGTGATTCGCGAAGACGGGCGAAAAGATAAAGCGGGTTAAATGTCACCAAAATCGCTGTACACTGCCTGCCGGGCCAGAGAGCATCAGGCTCTCAGCGTTTGATAGCTTTCGTTTATCAGATTGATAACGACCGCGTATTAGATGTTGGCCCGAAAATTATGTAACCTGCATCACATATTTTAACGGAGGCCACAGATGTCTATTATCAATACCAAAATCAAGCCGTTCAAAAACGCAGCATTCAAAAACGGCGAATTCATCGACGTAACCGAGAAAGACGTTGAAGGTAAATGGAGTGTGTTCTTCTTTTATCCAGCTGACTTCACCTTCGTCTGCCCGACCGAACTGGGCGACGTGGCTGACCACTACGAAGAATTCCAGAAACTGGGCGTAGATATCTACTCCGTTTCTACCGACACCCACTTTACCCACAAAGCCTGGCACGGTTCTTCAGACACAATCGCGAAAATTCAGTACGCGATGATCGGTGACCCGACTGGCGCGCTGACCCGTAACTTCGAAATCATGCGTGAAGACGAAGGTCTGGCTGACCGTGGTACGTTCATCGTTGACCCGGAAGGCGTTATCCAGGCTATCGAAATCACTGCTGAAGGCATTGGCCGTGACGCCTCTGACCTGCTGCGCAAAGTGAAAGCGGCTCAGTACGTGGCTTCTCACCCAGGTGAAGTGTGCCCGGCTAAATGGAAAGAAGGTGATGCAACACTGGCTCCGTCTCTGGACCTGGTTGGCAAAATCTAATTCCGCTTCGCCCTTTCGACCATTCTCCAATCGGGTGCTGCGGCACCCGATTTTTTGACCAGGATATCACTATGCTCGACACAAATTTGAAGACGCAGCTCAAGGCTTACCTTGAGAAATTAACCAAACCTGTTGAGTTGATCGCCACCCTGGATGAGGGTGCAAAATCAACCGAGATCCGTGAACTATTGGTTGATATCGCCGGCCTGTCTGACAAAGTCAGCTTCCGCGAAGAGAACGATCGTCAGGTGCGTAAGCCCTCATTTCTCATCACTAACCCAGGTTCGAACAGCGGCCCGCGTTTTGCCGGTTCTCCACTGGGTCACGAATTTACCTCACTGGTGCTGGCACTGTTACAGACCGGTGGGCATCCGTCGAAAGAAGCACAGAGTCTGCTGGATCAGATCGCGGCGCTGGACAGTGACTTCCATTTCGAAACTTATTATTCACTCTCATGCCATAACTGCCCTGACGTGGTTCAGGCGCTGAACCTGATGGCGGTGATTAACCCGCGCATCAGCCACACTGCTATCGACGGTGGCCTGTTCCAGAACGAGATTCAGGAACGCAACGTGATGGGCGTGCCAGCGGTTTACCTCAACGGTAAAGAGTTTGGTCAGGGCCGCATGAGCCTGGCCGAAATCGTCAGCAAAGTAGACACCAACGCCGATAAACGCGCAGCGGAAGAGCTGAACAAGCGTGACGCCTACGAAGTCCTGATTATCGGCAGCGGCCCGGCGGGCGCAGCGGCAGCGGTCTACTCAGCACGCAAAGGTATCCGTACTGGTCTGCTGGGCGAGCGTTTTGGCGGCCAGGTGCTGGACACGGTGGATATCGAAAACTATATCTCCGTGCCGAAAACCGAAGGGGCAAAGCTGGCAGGTTCACTGCGCGCACACGTTGATGATTACAACGTGGACGTCATCGAAAGCCAGAGCGCCATCAAACTGATCCCGGCGGCGAAAGAGGGCGGACTGCACGCCATCGAGACCGCCTCCGGTGCAGTATTAAAATCACGTAGCATCATCCTGGCGACCGGCGCACGCTGGCGCAACATGGGCGTGCCGGGCGAAGAAGAGTACCGCACCAAAGGCGTGACCTACTGCCCACACTGCGATGGCCCGCTGTTCAAAGGCAAGCGCACGGCGGTAATCGGCGGCGGTAACTCCGGTGTTGAAGCGGCTATTGACCTGGCGGGTATCGTTGAACACGTTACGCTGCTGGAGTTTGCCGGTGAGATGCGTGCTGACCAGGTGCTGCAGGATAAACTGCGCAGCCTCAAGAACGTTGATGTGATCCTGAACGCACAGACCACCGAAGTGAAAGGCGACGGCACCAAAGTGACCGGCCTGCACTATATCGACCGTACGACGCAGACCACCCACGAGCTGCCGCTCTCCGGTATCTTCGTTCAGATTGGTCTGCTGCCGAACACCCCATGGCTGGAAGGCGCGGTTGAGCGCAACAAAATGGGTGAGATCATTATCGATGGTAAATGCGAAACCAGCCTGAAAGGCGTGTTCGCTGCGGGTGACTGCACCACCGTGCCGTACAAGCAGATCATCATCGCCAGCGGCGAAGGTGCCAAAGCGTCTCTGAGCGCGTTTGACTATCTGATCCGTACTAAGTCGGCTGAATAACGTTTCGTCAGCCAGACAACAGCCCTTCAGCAGCCGTGCTGAGGGGCTTTTTTTATTAATAGCCCGCCAGCGTCATCAGCATCATCCATACTGGCGTCGTCACCGCCGCAAATACCGTTGAAAACAGCATACTCGCCGCGGCCGGGCCAGGAATGACATTGAACTTCTGCGACATCAGATAGACGTTAACTCCGACCGCCATCGAGCCCAGCAATACCACCACTTTACTCTCCAGCGGCGGCAAGCCGGTCAGCCAGGCAATCGCCCATACCGTCATCGGCTGCAGTATCAGCTTCAGCAGGCAGATGGTATAGCTCTCTTTAAGTCCTTCCCGCACCCGATAGTGCGCCAGGCTCATGCCCAGCGTGACCAGCGACAGGGGCGCGGCCAGTGAAGCCAGCATCTTTAACGGTTCTGCGGCGAGCATCGGCAAAGGACGTTGCAGAAAACTCCAGGCCGTTCCGCTGAGAATGCCGATGATGAGTGGATTTTTTACTACCCCAATCAGAGTGCGCCAGACGCCTTCCAGCGAGAAGCTGCCCTGTTTTGCCCACTCGACCGAAACGGTGAGTAAGGTCCAGAGGATCAGGCTGTTAAACACCAGTACCAGCGCCACCGGGGGCAGGGCTTCTGGCCCGAGCAGCACCGTAGCTACCGGGATCCCCAGCATCACGTTATTAGAAAAGATGCCGCCCAGGGCAAAGACCGAAGCCGCCACGCCATCCAGATTAAACAGCCTTGTTGCCAGCACTCTCCCCACGATAAACACCAGCAGGCAACTGCCGAAGAAGGCCAGGAGCAGACGCGCATCCACCGGCGGACTTTGCGAGAAGGTGCTCATCACCCGAAACAGCATGCAGGGCAGCGCGACGTTAAACACAAAGCGGTTCATCCCTTCACTGATGCTGGCGGGCCATTTTCCGAGGCGCGTCAGGCAGTATCCCAGCAAAATCAGGATAAACAGCGGAGCTGACAGATAAATTTGATGGCTAAGGCTTTCAAACAGCAGTGGCATAGGGAGAGTCTGGTCAGACGATGATTAGTTACCAGACTAACAAATTGCTAACTAACTGTTAACTATAACGGTGTCCGGATTGAGCGCAGCAGGGACGCTAGCCTAACCAGCGGCGTGCCTGCTGGTCACTGATATCGCGATAATAGACGCGATGAATGATTTCGCCGCAGCCCGCACAGTGTGCGGAAATATAGGTGGAAAGATAAGATCTGCCATTTGGCGCGATAGCACCCCGACGTTCAATAATAATATCCAGCCATCGATGGCGGTGAGGAATAAGCGCTGATAATCGCATCATACATCCTGAATAGTATGAAGTTCCGCTCCAGAAGTTTATTAACTCACTGAAATAAAGTGTTTTTTACGATGATGCTGCGGGCAGGTTAATTATTATAGGGTTACCAGAATCCCTGCGGAAAATATTACCCGTCAGGGTAATAAACAGGGCTACCTATAAAGAGGTATCTCGTTAACCCGCAGCATTAAGCCTTTTTTTGTACTGCTGAGAGTTGATCGGGATCATGTGAATTGTTCCAGTTCCGATTATTTTCCAGGCTTGCGTCGCTTGCTTTCGCTGCACAGCCCTCCTATGCTGCAAGCCGTAACACGACTCGGGGTGCCCTTCTTTGTGAAGGCTGAGAAATACCCGTATTACCTGATCTGGATAATGCCAGCGTAGGGAAGTCTGATGCCTGACCGCATTCGCCTTCTTGTTCGCCGGTTGGGAGCTACGATGACACATCAATCTCAACACCTTTCTGCTGCGCACTTCGCGCCCGTTCTGCACACTTTCCGCCGTCAGTCACCGCTGGTGCACTGCATGACCAATGACGTGGTCCAGAATTTCACTGCCAACGTCCTGCTGGCACTCAATGCCTCACCGGCAATGGTGATCGATGCTGACGAAGCGGCACAGTTCAGCCGCTTTGCCGATGCGTTGCTGATTAACGTCGGCACCTTAACCCGCGAGCGTCAGCAGGCGATGCAGGCTGCCGTCACCGCCGCCTGTGAGGCGGGTACCCCCTGGACACTCGATCCGGTCGCCGTCGGCGCGCTGACGTTGCGCAGTGACTTCTGTCAGCAGCTGCTCAGCCAGCAACCGGCGGTGATCCGCGGTAATGCGTCAGAGATTCTGGCGCTGGCGCAGCAGGCCAGTGGCGGGCGCGGTGTCGATACGTTGCATCAGGCGGATGCAGCACTCGATGCGGCACAGCAACTCGTTGAGACCTGGCACACGCTGGTCATTGTCACCGGCGAAGTGGACTATGCCACCGACGGTCAGCGAATCCTCGCCATCAGCGGCGGAAGCCCGTTAATGACGCGGGTGGTCGGGACCGGCTGCGCACTTTCGGCCGTAGTGGCGGGATTCAGTGCTCTGCCGGGCGATCGGCTGATGAACGTGGCGGCAGCCTGTCAGGTCATGGCCCAGGCGGGGGAAAAGGCGGCGGCGCAGGCAGCCGGGCCGGGCAGCTTTGCCACCGCATTTATTGATGCACTCTGGACGCTGGAGGTGGAGCATGAAGCGCATTAATGCTCTGACGATTGCCGGAACCGATCCCAGCGGCGGCGCAGGTATTCAGGCCGATCTGAAAACCTTCTCCGCCCTGGGCGCTTATGGCACCAGTGTGATTACCGCACTGGTGGCGCAGAACACGCAGGGCGTACAGTCGGTTTATCGCATTGAACCGAACTTTGTGGCTGCCCAGCTCGATTCGGTACTGGATGACGTGCGTATCGACAGCGCAAAAATCGGCATGCTGTCTGAAACGGCGATTGTGGAAAAGGTTGCGGCCCGGTTGAGGCGTGCTGAGATCCCATTTGTGGTGCTGGATACGGTGATGGTCGCGAAAAGTGGCGATGCGCTGCTCTCGCCAGACGCCGTGGCCAGCGTACGTGAGCAGTTATTACCACAGGTGTCGCTGATCACCCCTAATCTGCCGGAAGCGGCGGCGTTGCTGGATTGCGCTATCGCCACCGATGAGGCGGAGATGCGCGAGCAGGGACGGGCCTTGCTGGCACTCGGCTGCCAGGCGGTGCTGATGAAGGGGGGTCATCTGGCGGCGGCGGAGAGTCCGGACTGGCTGATTACTCACTCAGCGGAACAGCGATTCAGCACGCCACGCGTGCATACCCGTCATACGCACGGCACCGGCTGCACGCTGTCGGCCGCCTTAGCCGCGTTACGTCCGCGCCATAATGACTGGGCAGAGACGATTGAGGAAGCGAAAAACTGGTTGCAGCTGGCGCTGTTACAGGCGGATTCGCTGGAGGTCGGGAAGGGGATTGGACCGGTGCACCATTTTCACCAATGGTGGTAAAGGCGAAGGCCCGCATCGACCTGATATTCAGGCGGTGCGGGCAGTTTCAGGGCGCTTCAAACCAGGCGCTGTTACGCTCGGCAATCGGGGTAATTGAGAAGATCATCTCCTGCAGGTGACGACGCATCGCCGCTTCGGCGGCATCGGCATCATGGCGCTTCAGCGCGGCAAAAATCTCTTCATGCTGCTCAATCAGCCTCTCCGGGGGTGAGACTTCACTCAGCGTCAGAAACCGCACCCGGTCCATGGCCGCTTTGATGTTTTCCACCGTCTCCCAGGCGAGCTTGCAGTCAATGCTTTCAGCGATCAGGCGATGAAACTCATCGTCCAGAGTGAGGAAAGCCTGACTGTCATGCCGCCCGGCGGCCATGCGCTGCAACTGCAGATTGTGTTCCAGCGCCATCAGGGCGGGCTCGTCAATCTCCACCGCTGCCCGCCGTACTACCGACACTTCCACCGCCTCACGGATAAAGCGACCATCCGCGACACGCTTAGCGGAGATTTTGCGCACGAAGGTGCCGCGCTGCGGCAATACCTGTACCAGTCCGGCTTCAGCCAGCTTAATGAACGCTTCACGCACCGGCTGGCGCGAAACGTTGAAGCGTGCAGAGACCTCTTTTTCAGAGAGCAGCGAACCCGGCTGAATTGCGCAGGTGACAATATCTTTGCGCAGATAACGGTAAATCTGCTGATTTACCGGTTCGCTGGTAGTAATGGTATAGGCGATCGACATGCAGCAATATCCATATTACGGCTGGCATAGGCCAGCACGATGGGAAAGTGTCAGTCTAATCAGGGTACTGCGCCTGCGCCAGTGCTTTGTGACCGCAGCATTAGCTGCGGGTCAGGTACTGATGCACTGTAGCTCGTGCGCCCTGGGTGGTGAGTTGCTGATACCAGGCCGTCAGCCGGGCGACCACGTCGCCATTCTGCGCCAGATCCTCGCCGAAGACTTCGCGGATGGCGAGTAATGCCCGTACGCGAGCCTCACCCTCTTCGCTGGCGGCAACGCACTCTGCAAGCTGCGCTTTCATCGGATCACGGATCTCAATCGGCTGGCCCTGTTCATCAACGCCACCGACATAGCGCATCCAGCCCGCTATGCCCAGCAGCAGCAAATCGCAGTCACTGCCGCGCTGCAGGTGCCAGCGCAGGCTGTCGAGCATACGCTGTGGCAGTTTCTGTGTGCCGTCAGTGGCAATCTGTCCGGTGCGATGTTTAATCGCTCGGTTTTCATAACGGGCGATCAGCGAGTCGGCATAGGCATTGAGATCCACGCCCTGGGTGCGCAATGTGGGTGCCTGCTCATCGATCATCAGCGAACGGGCGGCGGCACGGAAATGGGGATCGGCCATGCAGTCGCTGATGTACTCATAACCTGCCAGGAAGCCGAGGTACGCCAGGAAAGAGTGGCTGCCATTCAGCATGCGCAGTTTCATCTCTTCATAGGGCAGGACATCACTGACCAGTTCTGCGCCCGCCTTTTCCCACGCCGGACGACCATTGACGAAGTTATCTTCAATCACCCACTGGAAGAAGGGTTCCGCTTCAACCGCAACCGGGTCGCTGGAACCCAGGCGCGCGCTCAGGGCCGCAAACGCCGCATCGGTCATCGCCGGAACGATGCGATCCACCATGGTTGAGGGGAAGGTCATGTGCTGCTGAATGTACTCTGCCAGTTCCGGATCCTGCTGCCGGGCCAGTTGCACAATCACATTTTGGGTGACGTGACCATTTTCCGGCATATTGTCACAGGACATCACGCTGAAGGCATGTAACCCCTGGTCACGGCGGCGGCGGATCGCGGCCAGAATCAGACCCGGCAGCGAGCGCGGCGCATCCGGATGCTGCAGATCATGGACGATATCGGGATGATCGGGATTTAAATTGCCACTGGCGGGCTGATGGCAGTAGCCTTTTTCAGTGACGGTCATGGAGACAATTGCCACTTCAGGCTGACTCATGGCGTTAATCACCGCCTCAATACCGTCACTTTTACCGTGCAGCGCCTGGGTAATAACGCCAATCACCCGGGTATGCAGGGAATCATCGGCCATCTCTGTCAGGGTATAGAGCAGATGCTGCTCACGCAGGGCCTGAATCAGCGCGCCGCTGTTGAGGTTCACTTCGCAGTATCCCCAGTCGCTGCCCTGTTCAGCCAGCTTATCGCTGCAGAGTGCCTGATGGGCGCGATGAAATGCACCAAAACCGATATGCACCATGCGGGTTTTTAACTGGCTGCGGTCGTAAGCGGGGCGCCGGACCTCAGCGGGCAGGCGATCAATCTGTAACATAGTCCGTCCTTATGGCAAACGGGGCGCAAAGCGCCCCAAAATCATCATTCTGTTAGCGGAACAACACTCAGACCGAAACCGGTTTATCCTCAGGTTTTGGACTGCGAATCACAAACAGCACCAGGAAAGCCCCCAGCGCGGCGACACAACCCGCCAGGATAAAGGCGCTATCGAACTTACCGGTGTGCTGAACGATAAAGCCGGTGACGATCGGCCCGATGATGCCGGAGAGGCTCCCTACCAGATGGATAAAGCCGCTGATGCTGCCAATACGGCTCTTGTGCACCACATCCTGAATAATTGCCCAGTAGATCGCGCCAGTGATGTAGAGAAAGAAAATGGACACCGACATCATCATCACGGCGGGAACCACCTCTTTTATCGTACCCGCCAGTGCCACACAAATTGCGGCTGCCAGCAGTGAGACCACCAGCACAATTTTGCGGGACAACAACAGTTTGCCGGTGATATTAAAGATTCTGTCAGAGATCCAGCCACCCAACGCCAGGCCAACGAAACCGACGATCCACGGGATCATGGTGGTGATGCTCATCGATTTGATATCCAGGCCGTGCGCCTGCACCAGATAGGCCGGGAACCAGCTCAGGAAGAAGAACAGGATGTAGTTGTAGCAGAAGAAGGCAAACGCCGTGACCAGGATAATCGGCTGGCGCAGATAGTAACCAAACGGATGTGGTGTCTCAGACAGGTCGACCTCGTCATTCGGGCTGGTGGCTTTCAGGCGATCGATCAGCAGGCGCTCTTTTTCGGTGACAAGTTTGCTCTTCGCCGGATTATCAGCGGCAAAGAAGAGCCAGAACGCCATCCATACCAGGCCGATACAGCAGACGATCACAAAGGCCGGACGCCAGCCGTAGGCCAGCGCCAGATAGCCGATGATCGGACCGGCTACCGCGCCACCCAGCGGTGATCCGGCACTGAGCAGGCCCATCGCCGTGGCGGCCTGCTTCTTCGGGAACCAGCCATTAATCGCTTTGTTAGCCGAAGAGCAGATCGGGCCTTCAGCCATGCCGAACAGCACACGCAGGATCAGCAGCGACCAGAAGCCGGTAGCCAGCGCGGTCATACCACAGAAAATGGACCAGGCACCCACGGCCACGGCCAGCACGATTTTGGGGCCATAGCGGTCAGTGGCGAGGCCACCGACAAAGTTAAACAGGGCGTAGCCGAAGAAGAAGCTGCCGAAGATCATGCCGAACTGCTCAGCATTAATCGCCAGATCTTTCTCTACCAGCGGCACGGTCAGGGACAGGGCAACACGATCGAGGTAATTGATCATGTAAACCAGGAACAGCAGCAAAACGAGGGTCCAGCGCAGATTCTTGAACATACAAACTCCGTGATCTGTTTTATCTTTTTAATTATGCCGGCGGGTACACACCGGCAAAGGACACCTGGTGTTCAGCGGGCATTAACCCATCTGAAGGATCACTTTGCAGCAGGTGCGCGGATCTTTTTCGAACAGGGTCATCGCGCGTTCAATCTCCTGCAGCGGGAAGTAGTGGGTGACCAGCTTCTCTGGCTGGATTAACCCTTTTTCCATCCATTCAATCACCTGCGGGAAGCGGTTGCTGTTAAGACGTGAGGTAAACAGCGACAGCTCTTTACTGGTAAGACTTTGCTGAGTGATGCTGCACGGTTCGCCGGAGAAGCCCAGCAGACCGATGCGCGCGGCCGGTGAGGCGAGGGCGGTGGCTTCTGCCAGGATGGCAGGATGGCAGGCCGCGTCGATAATCAGCGTGGGCTGCACGCCCTCAAGCTGTGCCGCTAACGGGATTTCGCTGTTATCAAACAGCTGATCGGCACCGCTCTGCTCAGCCAGCGCCAGACGTTCCGGCAGGCGATCTACCACCATCACCTTTTTCACCTGATAGACGCCCTTCAGCACCTGAATGGCGGTGAGCCCCATCGGGCCGGCGCCATAAATCAGCGCCACATCATCCGGCTGCGGCTTGAGAAACGCCGTGATGTTGGCTGCGATAGTGAAGGGCTCGACCAGGCTGGCGAGCTTATCGGGAATCGCGTCCGGCAGGTGCCAGGCATTTTTAGCCGGGGCCAGCGCATACTCGCTGAAGCCGCCGTCGCGGTGCACACCAATCACCTGCAGGGTGGTACAGACATTCGGACGGCCTACCGAGCAGGGATAGCAGTGCCCGCAGCTTACCACCGGATCGACTGCGACGCGCTGGCCCAATCGTGCCGCGTCGACACCGTCACCCACCGCATCGATCACGCCAAAAAATTCATGGCCAATCACTCGCGGATATTTCGCGAACGGGTTATGACCGTGCCAGATATGCACGTCAGAGCCACAGATGCTGGCATAGGCCACTTTAACCCGGACTTCGCCCGCCGCGGGTAGTGGCAGTGGACGTTCAGCTACCACCAGTTCACCTGGCTGTTCAATTACTACGCTTTTCATGGGTTTCTCCTTACCAGTTCCACAGGGTGCCATCTTCAAGACGGGCGACCGGCAGATAGGCAGGTTCATAGGGATATTTCGCCGCCAGTTTCTCGTTGAATTCAATGCCGAGGCCCGGCTTGTCGCCTGGATGCATGTAGCCCTGGTCAAAGGTCCAGTTAGCATCAAACAGCTCCATCATCTGTTCCGAGAAGCCCATGTACTCCTGCACGCCGAAGTTCGGCACCCAGAGGTCAAAGTGCAGCGCAGCCGCCATGCAGACAGGGGAGAGATCTGAAGGACCGTGCGAGCCGGTACGCACCTGATAGAGTGACGCAAAATCAGCGATACGACGCATCCCGGTAATGCCGCCCGCGTGGGTGATAGTGGTGCGGATGTAGTCGATCAGCTGCTCTTCAATCAGTTGCTTACAATCCCAGATGCTGTTGAACACTTCGCCTACCGCAATCGGCGTGACGGTGTGCTGGCGAATCAGACGGAAGCATTCCTGATTCTCAGCAGGCGTCGGATCTTCCATCCAGAACAGACGATAATCTTCCACGCTCTTGCCGAAACGTGCCGCTTCAATCGGCGTCAGGCGATGGTGCATGTCATGCAGCAGATGCTCATCGAAACCAAACTTGTCGCGGATCGCCTCAAACAACTTTGGCGTGAAATCGAGGTATTTCTCGGTTGACCAGAGCTGCTCTTCCGGCCAGTTACCTTTGGTCGCAGGTTCATAGGCCAGGCCTTTACCTTTTGCCATGCCATAGGTGGTTTTCATGCCCGGCACGCCGCACTGTGCGCGAATCGCTTTGAAGCCCAGCTCTTTGTGCTTCGCATAGTCATCCATCACTTCATCGATGGAGTGGCCGGTGGTGTGGCAATAAACCATCACGCCGGTACGTGAAGCGCCGCCCAGCAGCTGGTAGACCGGCATGTTGGCGGCTTTACCTTTGATATCCCACAGCGCCATGTCGACGGCCGAGATCGCAGACATGGTAACCGGGCCACGACGCCAGTAAGCGCCTTTATAGAAATATTGCCAGATGTCTTCGATCTGATGCGCATCGCGGCCAATCAGCTGCGGGCAGACGTGATCTTTCAGGTAGGAGGCGACCGGTAGTTCGCGGCCATTCAGCGTAGCATCACCCACGCCGGTCAGCCCCTGATCGGTGGTGATCTTCACGGTGACAAAGTTTCTGCCTGCGCAGGTTACAAATACTTCCGCCTTAACAATTTTCATCCTGGTTGCCTTTCAGTCAGCGTTCAATGATGAAAAAGTACGTGTTTTAATACTACCATACAAGTTAGTCTGGCAGAGTTGTGAAGCCAGTCACAGAGAGTTTTCTGGGGCGAAAGGGGGTAATGAACTGGCGTATTATTTGGCGACAAAAAGGGCGGCGTGGTAGTAAAACGACGGGCGGCCAGCGTGAAAAAGGGGCTTTCGCCCTCTTAAGATTATTGACAGCGTCTGCCCCTGCTGGCTGTAAGACCCAGCCGACGAAGGGAACACAGTCAGATCGGAAAGTCGCAAAAGCCGCCATCCCTGGCATGCTCGGCCCGCGCGATTACGCACCTCATCCCTGAGGTGCGCCCGTAACCGGGCCAACGCGTTGCGTTGTTCAAAAACGCTCCCGGCGTTTTTGTCCCGGACGCGGGACGCTTTCCTCCTCTGCCCGTGTTCCCTACGCTTTAAGCTAATGCGTTGCTGCTAAATTCGTTCAGCTGTGAGTTTGTCAGAAATCTGAAGGGGCTTTCGCCCCCTGACCCATACTCAGGATAGGAGTTCACACTGCGGCGGCAGGCGACAGCTCAGCGCGCCCGCCATCACCTCAATCACGAATTCGCGTCCGGAGAGCGGTTCACCATCCAGGTTAAAGGTCATCTCGTGTGGAGAGCGAATCGTCAGCGACTCCAGCTGCGTGGTGACGATGCCGGGGTTGTCATCGTCGCCGGTCAGCGAGTGCAGCAGCGTCGGCAGCAGCTCCTGCGCGGTGACAATACTGACGTCAAGCCGGCCATCGTTGATCAGCGCACCAGGGCATAAGCGCTGACCGCCGCCCGCCTGACGCCCGTTACCGATACCGATAACCAGCGCATCACCCTGCCAGGCGAAATCGGGACCGCTGATCTCGCAGGTATCAGGCTTCAGCGTATCCATGCGCATCAGGCCGTGAATAAAGTAGGAGACACCGCCCAGCGCCGACTTCAGCTTTTCCGGTGTTTCTGTGGTGATGCGAGTGCCAAATCCGCCCGTCGCCATATTGATGAAGTAGTGGCTCTGGTTCACTCTGGCCAGGTCGATGGCATGCGCTTTGCCCTGAATCGCCAGTCGCAGTGCCGGTTCCATCTCTTCCGGAATACCGACGCTGGTGGCAAAGTCGTTGGCAGTGCCCAGCGGCAGGATGCCCAGCACCGGACGATGCTCGGCATCTGATGCCGCCAGCGCAGTGGCAACCTCATTGATGGTGCCATCGCCGCCACCGGCGACGACGGTCTCCGCCTGCAGCGCAATCGCCTCTCTGACGTACCTGTCGCCATCGCCTTTTTCAAACGTGACACGCACCGCAATGTCGAAGCCTTCTTCACGCAGGGTGGTAATGGCTTCGCGCAGATCATCATTACCCGCGCCTTTCCCATTCAGGATGAGCAGCGTAAGCGGTTTATTGTCCATTTTGCGTTCCTTGAAGATCTACAGAGTAAGAAGGGAATGTATAGCACAGCTGCCAGCAGTAAATTATTGGCGAAAGAGAGAAAAAAGAAAACCCGCACGGGGGAGCCGGGCGGGTAAATGAGGTGGTTCCTGGTAAATCTGCCGTTTGTTGTTACTCGTTAGCAGCAGGCGGGACTATAAAGCAGCGCTGCGCAGGGGTCTGTGATCCTGTTCTGATTTCCTCAAATTGTTTCCGTTGGTAAACGATTATGAGGATCACGGGTATCTTCGCCGTGATCAAAATTGCGCAGCAGCAGCGCAAAACGCAGATCGACCTCTTCCGGCACCCGCAGCCAGACGCGATGGCCATCGCCGGGTGCAACCTCAGTGGGTTCGCCACGCGCATTCTGCAGCGCATCCAGCTGGCCATTCAGGTTGCCTTCGGGCGTCATGATCTCCACGCTGTCGTGCAGCATAAACTTGTTCTTCACAGTCACTTCCGCCCATTCGCCCCGACGCTCGCCGGTAAATTCACCGACAAACTGCTGGCGATCTGAGACCGAAAAGCCCTGCTGATAATTCTGGTAGCTGTCATGGGTATGACGGCGCAGGAAGCCTTCGGTATAGCCGCGATGGGCCAGGCCTTCCAGCGTTAACAGCAGTGAGGGGTCAAACGGCTTACCGGCCGCGGCATCGTCAATCGCCCGGCGATAAACCTGCGCGGTGCGGGCGCAATAGTAGTAGGACTTGGTGCGTCCCTCAATCTTCAGTGAATGCACGCCCATCTCGCTGAGCCGCTCCACGTGTGCCACTGCGCGCAGATCCCGCGAGTTCATGATGTAGGTGCCGTGTTCATCTTCGAACGCGCTCATCACCTCGCCGGGTTTCATCTTCTCTTCCAGCAGAAATACCTTGTCGGTGGGCTGACCGATACCCAGCGTGGGCGTCACATCCTGTACCGGGATGGGCTCATGAATACCGACGATATTCCCCACTTCATCCTGCTGGCCTTCAGCCACTTTATACTCCCAGCGGCAGGCGTTGGTGCAGGTGCCCTGATTCGGATCGCGTTTGTTCATATAGCCCGACAGCAGACAGCGACCGGAATAGGCCATACAGAGCGCACCATGAACAAATACTTCCAGCTCCATCTCCGGCACCTGCTGGCGGATCTCAGCGATCTCCTCCAGTGACAGCTCGCGTGACAGAATTACCCGAGTCAGCCCCATCTGCTGCCAGAATTTTACCGTGGCCCAGTTGACCGCATTGGCCTGTACCGACAGGTGAATCGGCATTGACGGGAACGCGTCGCGCACCAGCATAATCAGGCCGGGATCGGACATGATCAGCGCGTCAGGCTGCATCGCTACCACCGGCGTTAAGTCACGAATAAAGGTTTTCAGCTTGGCGTTGTGCGGCGCAATGTTCACCACCACGTAGAATTTTTTGCCCAGCGCGTGCGCTTCGTTGATGCCCAGCGCGAGGTTCTCGTGGGTAAATTCGTTGTTGCGCACCCGCAGGCTGTAGCGTGGCTGGCCGGCATAGACAGCATCGGCACCATAAGCAAAGGCATAACGCATGTTTTTCAGCGTGCCGGCGGGGGAAAGCAGTTCGGGTTTCATGATGTTCTCACTGATGTCAGGTCAGTATGCCGCCTTAAGCGACAGCAGCAGGGCCGTTAAGCCCTGCAAAAGGTGCGGAATTGTAGGCAGTGAGAAAAGGGAAGTAAATTGATCGGGATCAAACTAGATCAAATGACAGGCGTCGGCTTCCCAGCGATAGCCCATGCCGTAAACGGCACGGATAAAGGGTTGCTCGCTGTCGAGATTCTCCAGCTTGCGCCGCAGATTCTTGATATGGCTGTCGATGGTGCGATCCGTGACCACGCGATAGTCATCATAGAGATGGTTGAGCAGCTGTTCGCGTGAAAAAACCTTGCCCGGCTCCAGCGACAGGGTTTTCAGCAGCCGGAACTCCGCCGGAGTAAGATCCAGCGGCTTTTCGCGCCAGCTGGCGAAGAAGCGGCTCTCATCAACCCGCAGTAACGAGGCGCTTTGCGGCTCTTCCGCTGAACGTTTTACCCGGCGCAGAATCGTTTTCACTCGCGCCACCACTTCACGCGGGCTGAAGGGTTTGCAGATGTAGTCATCCGCGCCCAGCTCCAGCCCCAGCAGCCGATCAATCTCTTCGGTGCGGGCGGTGACCATAATAATCGGCAGTTCGGAATGACGACGGATTTCGCGGCACAGCGTTAAGCCATCAGTGCCCGGCAGCATCAAATCCAGCAGCATCAGGTCGGGTGGCGTCTGGCGCACATACTCGAGTACAGCATTACCGTCGGCGATGTGATGGGTACGGTAGTTCGAGGCGTGCAGATAATCGATCATCAGCTGCGCCAGTTTCGGCTCATCTTCGACCACCAGAATCAGCGGGTCGTGGTTTTCCTGGCTCATAAGCGTCTACACAGGGGGAACATAGCGCAAGTGTAGCGCGATTTTCAGTCCACCTAAATCAGAGTGCGCCGCATGAATATCGCCGCCGTGCGCATCTGCGATATTTTTACAGATGGCCAGGCCCAGGCCCGAACCGCCGCTGGCGCGATTGCGCGAGCCTTCGGTGCGGAAGAAGCGCTCAAAAATCTGCACCTGATGTTCTCCATCCACGCCGGGTGCGCTGTCGTCAAACTCAATATGCCAGTGGGGGGCTTCATACTTCAGCGTCACTTCAACCCGTCCACCGCTGTCGGTGTAGCGCAGGCTGTTTTCCAGCAGGTTAGTGAACAACTGCATCAGGCGGTCAGGATCGCCGAAGAAAGGCGCGTTGTCGGGCAGATTCAGCTTCAGCATCAGGCCGTGCGCGCGATAACGTTCGGCAAAGCTGCCGGCGGTCACTTCCAGCAGCTGCACCAGATCGGTCGCCTGCTTGCGGTAGGCGAGGGCACCCACGTCCGACAGCGACAGCTGATGCAGGTCTTCGACCAGCTTGGTCAGCACCACGACTTCACTCTGCAGTGAGGCGATCGCATCCGGCGTCAGTTTGCGTACGCCATCCTGCATCGCTTCCAGTTCACCGCGCAGGATCGCCAGCGGCGTGCGCAGCTCATGGGAGATATCAGCCATAAAGGCGCGGCGCATGCTTTCGTTTTTCTCCAGCGAGCTGGCCAGCAGGTTAAAGTCACCGGCCAGCTGGCCCAGCTCATCCCGGCTGCTGACCTCAACGCGGGTTGCAAAATTGCCGGCCGCCAGATGATGCGTGCCATCGACCAGCCGCTTGACCGGCGCCAGCAGGCCCCGCGCCATCAGCCAGGTCGCCAGCGCCGCCAGCAGCGTTGACAGCCCTACGATAATCCAGCTGGTGCGCCGCTGCTGTTGATCAAAGTTAATATCGGTACTGCGCGTCAGCCGCTCCGGTGGCGAGCCGATCACCCAGCCAACCACCTTACCGGTACTGGTCGTGATATTGCGTCTTGTGCCTTCCGGGGGCACCGGCCCCGGCGGTCCGACCATCACTTTATATTTCTGATCGAGGACCCAGAACTGGGTGCGCCAGCCGTGTGGCGGCAGCTGACTGCTGCTGTCAGGATTCTGCTCCAGCGAACGCAGCATGGTGAAGATCAGCCGATCGTTGTGGCGCAGAAAATCCCAGTTACCGTGTTGCTCATACTGATCGGCCAGCGCATCGCTGAGCAGATTCAGGCGCTGCTGATTGCCGCGCTTGATGTAGTCGACAAAGCCGTGTTCGAAACTGAGGCGAACGCCCCAGTGCATGGTGATCAGCACCAGCATGCAGGTGGCGAAAATCGCCATAAACAGTTTGGCCCCGATGCCCAGGCGCAGGTTAACTCTCATTTTTTTCTCCGGCGTCGCAGATCAACGTTGGTACTTACCTGTGGCGGGACGCGCCAGAACACCAGCGCGGGCAGGATGATAATCAGCGACATGCAAAGGTAGGTATAAATAAACATCTGGTGCTCCGCTGCGCTGTTTGCTGCGCTCTCCTGGGCAAACGCACCCAGCAGCAGACCGGCCACGGTGACGCCAATACTCATCGACAGCTGCATAATCATCGACAGCAGGCTGTTGCCGCTGGAGGCCAGCTCATCGGGCAACTCCTTCAGCGTCAGGGTATTCATCGAAGAGAAGCGGATGGCGTTGACCATGCCCTGCAGAAACAGCACCAGCGGCAGCAGCCAGACCCAGCCCATGAGCGCCACCACTGGGAACAGCAGGACCACCAGCGCCAGCGCTATGGTCGACATCACCAGCACATTACGGTAGCCATAGAGATTGACGATGCGCACCACAATGCGCTTCATTCCCATATTGCCCAGCACCATCGGAATCATCATCAGACCGGCGTGAAACGGGCTGTAGCCCATGCCGAGCTGCAGAAAGATTGGCGTCATAAAGGGCAGCATGCCGCTGCCGATGCGGCCGGTAAAACTGCCGAGCAGGCCAATAGAGTAAACACGATTATCAAACAGCTTCAGGCTGAACAGGGCGTTATCATTGCCACGCGCATGCATCAGGTAAAACAACAGAGAGAACATGCCAGTGAGGATCATGGCACCCAGCAGTAACGGCGAACCGCCGCTGCTGCGCTGACCATCCAGCGCCAGTGTCAGGGTAGCCATCCCGGCAGCCAGCAGGATAAAACCACCGAAATCAAAACGGCGCGTCTGCATGCGGTAGTTGGGCATCAGTATCAGGGTGGCGATAGCGCCTGCAATGCCGACCGGGATATTAATCAGAAAGATCCAGTGCCAGCTGGCGTACTCCACCAGCACACCGCCCAGAGCCGGGCCGAGCAACGGACCAATCTGGCCGGGCAGGGTCACAAAGGTCATGGCGGACATATACTGCTCGCGCGGCACGATTTTCATCACCGTCAGGCGACCCACCGGCACCATCATGGCCCCGCCAATCCCCTGAATCACGCGCGACAGCACCAGCTGATCCAGCGTGCCGGAGATTGCGCACAGCAGCGAACCCAGGCTGAACAGCACAATCGCGCAGAAGAAGATGTTGCGCACGCCAAAGCGATCCGCCAGCCAGCCGCTGACCGGCAGCATCACGGCCACCGTCAGCACGTAATAGACGATCACCGAGTGCATGTGTAGCGGGCTGACGCCCAGGTCGTCTGCCATCGACGGGATCGCGGTATTGACGATGGTGGTATCCAGCGTCTGCATAAAGAAACCGATGGCAACAATCCACAGTTGCCAGCGGACGTTAGTGCTTTGCGTAGTCATCAATCCCCCCGATCCAGGTGTCACATCCGCCGTCCGTCGCAGCCAGACCCATTACGGCTGCTGCGCGGCGGCCAGCGGGCGTTTTCTGCGCCGCAGCTTATCCATCATTAAATAGACCACCGGCGTTGTGTAGAGCGTCAGCAGCTGACTCATCACCAGGCCGCCCGCGATGGTAATCCCCAGCGGCTGGCGCAGTTCCGCACCGTCGCCGCTGCTCAGCACCAGCGGCAGCGCGCCAAACAGCGCCGCCAGCGTGGTCATCATAATCGGCCGGAAGCGCAACAGGCAGGCCTGGAATATCGCCTCCCGCGCGCTGAGCTGGCCGTTGCGTTCGGCTTCAAGCGCAAAGTCGACCATCATGATGGCGTTCTTTTTGACAATACCAATCAGCAGCAGAATCCCGATTAGCGCGATCAGGCTGAAGGGCGTATCAAACAGTTCCAGCGCCAGCAGCGCACCGACACCTGCCGAAGGCAGGGTAGAGAGGATCGTCAGCGGATGCACATAGCTCTCATAGAGGATACCCAGCACGATATAGACCGCCGCTATCGCCGCCAGCATCAGCCAGAGCTGACTGCTCTGCGACTGCTGAAACACCTGCGCGGTTCCGGCAAAGCTGCCACGCACGCTGGATGGCACGCCGATCGCCGTCATGGTGCGTTCAATCGCCTCCGACGCCTGCGACAGCGACACACCCTCTGGCAGGTTGAATGAGATGGTCGATGCCGCCGACAGCCCTTCATGATTGACCGAAAGCGGCGCATTCGCTGGCTGCCAGTGGGCGAACCACGACAGCGGTATCGCTTTGCCTTCGTTGTTAATTACGAACATCTGCGACAGGGCGCTTATATCCTGGGTGTAGCGTGGATCGACCTCCATCACCACTTTGTACTGGTTTAATGGCTGATAGATGGTAGAGATCTGACGCTGACCAAAGGCGTTATTCAGCAGGGCATTGGCCTGAGAGACGTCGATACCGAGCCGCGCCATGCTTTCGCGGTCATAGGTCAGCGCCATCTCGCTGCCTTTATCCTGCTGATCGGAGTTCACGTCCGCCAGCTGCGGCAGGGCAGAAAACGCCTCGCGGATTTTCGGCTCCCACGTCCGCAGGGCGGCGAGATCGTCCGACAGCAGTGAATACTGATAACCGGCATTCGACTCCCGGCCACCGACCCGCAGATCCTGCACTGCATTCAGATAGAGGCTGGCACCTGGCTCTTTTGCCAGCTTTGTGCGCAACCGCGCGATGATCTCAACGGCGCTCTCTTTGCGCTCTGACAGCGGTTTCAGGGAGATAAACATTGAGCCGCTGTTGGTACGCATGCCACCGGTAAAGCCCACTACGCTGTCAACAGCAGGATCGGCGCCGACAATCTCCATAAAATCCTGCAGCTTACTGCGCATCGCCTGAAACGAAATGCTCTGGTCGGCAGAGATAAAGCCGGAGAGCCGCCCGGTATCCTGTTCCGGCATAAAGGTTTTGGGGATATGAACAAACAGCCAGCCGGTCAGGAAGATGGTGGCGAAAAACAGCAGCATGACCCAGCGAGCATGGTTCAGCACCACGTTAAGCGAACGACCATACCCTTGCTGTATCGCCATCAGCAGCCGACCCGCGCCGCGCCGGCGGGGCTGGCTGCGTGGCCCGTGCGGCTTCAGCAGATACGCGCACATCATCGGTGTCAGGGTGATGGAGATAAACAGCGAGATAACAATCGACACCGACAGCGTAATGGCAAACTCAGAGAAGAAACGGCCAATCAGCCCGCCGATCATCAGCAGCGGCAGGAACACGGCAACCAGCGACAGGCTCATCGACAGCACGGTAAAGCCGACTTCCCGTACCCCTTTCAGCGCGGCGGCCAGCGGTTTCATGCCCGCTTCGACGTGGCGGGCAATGTTCTCCAGCACCACGATCGCATCATCCACCACAAAGCCGGTGGCGATGGTCAGCGCCATCAGCGACAGGTTATTCAGGCTGAAGCCGCACAGGTACATTGCGGCAAAGGTGCCGATCAGCGAAACCGGCACGGCGACGGCGGGGATCAGCGTGGCGCGACCGGAGCGCAGGAAAACAAACACCACCAGAATCACCAGCGCCACGGCGATTAACAGAGACTGCTCCACTTCATGCAGCGAGGCGCGAATGGTGGGCGAGCGATCCTGAGCAATCTGCAGATCGATGGCGGCCGGTATCACCTCATGCAGCAGCGGCATCTCGGCACGGATGCGGTCAACCGTATCGATAACGTTGGCTTCAGGCGTTTTGCGGATCAACAGCAGCACCGCCGGTTTACCGCGCGACATCCCGGCGTTACGCACGTCCTGCACTGAATCCTCGACGGTCGCCACATCTGACAGCTTCACCGCTGCGCCGTTGTTGTAGTGCACCACCAGCGGCTGATACTCACGGGCAGTCTGCAGCGCGTCATTGGTACGCAACTGCCAGCGCTGCTGCGCGTCGTCCAGTGCGCCCTGCGGCCGACGCTGGTTGGCGTTGGAGATCGCGGTGCGCACCGCATCCAGCGACACGCCCTGATTAAACAGCGCCTGCGGATTGAGCGCCACACGCACCGCAGGCAACGAACTGCCGCCCACGGTGACGTCGCCCACGCCCTCGATCTGTGACAGTTTTTGTGCCAGCTGGGTCGAGGCGTAATCATAGAGCTGACCGGGATTGTAGGTATCCGAGGTCAGCGTCATGATCATAATTGGCGCATCTGAAGGGTTCACTTTGCGATAAGTGGGACGCGACGGCATGCCGGTGGGCAGCAGGCTTTGCGCCGCGTTGATCGCGGCCTGCACATCGCGCGCCGCGCCGTTAATGTCGCGATCAAAATCGAAAACCAGAATGATGCGGGTGCTGCCCAGCGAACTGGTAGAGGTCATTTCACTGACGCCCGCGATGCGTCCCAGCGAGCGCTCCAGCGGCGTGGCCACCGACGACGCCATGATCTCCGGTGAGGCACCTGGCAGCGACGCCGAGATAACGATCACCGGGAAATCGACCTGCGGCAGCGGCGCCACTGGCAGCAGCCGGAAACCCAGCATACCCGCCAGGGCGATGGCCAGCGTCAGCAGCGTCGTCGCGACGGGCCGGTTGATGAACAGGGCAAAGAACTTCACTCTGCGGCCTCCGTGCGGCCAAAGCGACGACGGGTGGCGTGCGCCAGCCGATCAAACAGCAGGTAGATCACCGGCGTGGTGAACAGCGTCAGCACCTGGCTGAGAATCAGCCCGCCGACCATGGCAATGCCCAGCGGATGACGCAGTTCGGCCCCGACGCCGGTGCTGAGCATCAGTGGCAGCGCGCCGAGCAGGGCCGCCAGCGTGGTCATCAGAATCGGGCGGAAGCGCAGCAGGCAGGCCTGATAGATCGCATCATAAGGCTTCATACCCTGTTCACGCTCCGCCGCCAGCGCAAAGTCGATCATCATGATGGCGTTCTTTTTCACGATGCCGATGAGCAGGATGATGCCGATAATCGCCACGATATCCAGCTCATTGCCGCTGAGCATCAGCGCCAGCAGCGCGCCGACGCCCGCGGTGGGCAGCGTCGAGAGAATGGTGATCGGGTGAATAAAGCTCTCATAAAGCACGCCCAGCACGATGTACATCGCCACGATGGCCGCCACAATCAGCCAGACCGTGCTGCTGAGCGCCGCCTCGAAGGCCAGCGTGCTGCCCTGGAACTGGGTCATCAGCTCGGCAGGCATGCCAAGCTCCGCTTCCGCCTGTGACACGGCTTTTACCGCATCTTCCAGCGAATAGCCGTCAGCCACATTGAACGAGAAGGTCGCCGACGGGAACTGGTCGAGATGGTTAATGCTGAGCGGCGTGTGACGCTGTTCAATGCGGGCGATGGCGCTCAATGGCACGCTGCCGCCGTCGCTGCTGTTCAGGCGAATCGCATCCAGGCTCGCCAGCCCTGGCGTGGCATTATTATCCTGCTCCAGAACCACACGATACTGATTCGCCTGGGTATAGATGGTGGAGATCAGCCGCTGCCCAAAGGCGTTATACAGCGCGTTATCGACGTCCGCCATGCTGATGCCGAGGCGGCTGGCGCTGTCGCGGTCCACGTTGACATAAGCTTCCAGCCCCTGATCCTGCCAGTCACTGCTGACATCGCGCAGCTGTGGCAGGGTGCTGAGCCGGGTCAGCAGGGCCGGAACCCAGGTGCTGAGCGACGACAGTGAACCCGATTGCAGTGTGAACTGGTACGGTGTGCGGCTCGCCTGGGTATCAATGGTGAGATCCTGCACCGCCTGCAGCCACAGCTGCACGCCCGGCACCTCACTGACCTGCTGTTGCAGGCGCTGTTGTATAGCTGGAATCCGGTCGTCGCGCTGATCCAGCGGCTTGAGGTTGATCTGTAGCCGCGCGCTGTTCAGCGAAGCATTAGTGCCATCCACGCCGACAAACGAGGTCATGCTCTCAACCGCCGGATCTTTCATGATGATAGAGGCAACATCGCGGGTGCGCTGCGCCATACTGGCGTAGGAGACCGACTGCGGGGCCTGTAGCGTACCCTGAATAATGCTGTTGTCCTGCTGCGGGAAGAAGCCTTTCGGGATCACCATCCACAGCAGCAGCGTCAGGACCAGCGTGCCCAGCGCCACCGACAGCGTCAGCCAGGGGTGATTCAGCACCCGGCTCAGGCCTCGACCGTAGGTGGCGACGATACGATCAAACATCGCTTCACTGGCGCGCGAAAAGCGGTTCTGTTTGCGCAGCGACTCTGCGCTCAGCATCCTGGCGCACATCATCGGCGTCAGGGTCAGTGACACCACTGCTGAAATCAGAATCGCCACCGCCAGCGTGACGGCAAATTCACGGAACAGGCGGCCAATCACGTCGCCCATAAACAGCAGCGGGATCAGCACCGCAATCAGCGAGAAGGTAAGGGAGATGATGGTGAAGCCAATTTCTCCGGCCCCTTTCAGCGCGGCGGTCAGCGGTTTTTCCCCTTTCTCGATATAGCGTGATATGTTCTCAATCACCACGATGGCATCATCGACCACAAAGCCGGTGGCGATGGTCAGCGCCATCAGCGTCAGGTTGTTGATGGAAAAGCCGAGGAAATACATCGCCGCAAAGGTGCCAATCAGCGAAAGCGGGACCGCCACCGCCGGGATCAGCGTGGCGGGCACGTTGCGCAGAAACAGATAGATGATCATCACGACCAGCGCCATCGCCAGCATCAGCTCAAACTGCGTGTCGTTCACTGAAGCGCGAATATTGGTGGTGCGGTCGGTGAGCAGTTTAACGTCTACCGACTTTGGCAGGGCGGCGGTCAGGGCGGGCAGCATGGCACGGATATTATCCGCCGTGGCGATGATATTGGCGCCAGGCTGACGCTGAACATTGAGCACAATCGCCGCATCGCGGTTAGCCCAGGCTCCGAGCCAGCTGTTTTCAGCTCCCTGTTCGATAGTCGCCACATCACCCAGACGTACCGGCGCACCATTTTTATAGCTGATGATCAGCTGGCGATAATCTTCCGCCGATTTCATCTGGTCATTGGCTGACAGGGTGACGGAGCGGGTCGGGCCATCCAGGCTGCCTTTGGCAGAATTGACGTTGGCATTGCTGATGGCAGTACGCACCGTTTCGCTGGTCAGACCCAGCGCCGCCAGCGCTTGCGCATTCATCTTCACCCGCACCGCCGGACGCTGGCCACCTGAAAGCGTCACCAGCCCGACGCCGCTGACCTGAGAGATTTTCTGTGCGACACGCGTTTCCACCATGTCCTGCACCTGCGTCAGCGGCATGCTGCGCGTGGTGACGGCCAGCGTCATGATCGGCGGATCGGCAGGATTCACTTTGCTGTAGACCGGCGGATTAGGCAGGTCGTTGGGCAGCAGGTTGGTCGCTGAGTTAATGGCCGCCTGCACTTCCTGTTCGGCCACATCCAGCGGCAGCGTCAGCTGGAACTGTAGCGTCACGACTGAAGCACCGCCGGAGCTTTGCGACGCCATCTGTTTCAGCCCAGACATCTGACCAAACTGGCGCTCAAGCGGGGCGGTGATAGAGGAGGTGACCACATCCGGGCTGGCACCCGGATAGAGCGTGACGACCTGGATGGTCGGATAGTCGACTTCGGGCAGCGCCGAGACCGGCAGGAAGCGGTAGCCCAGTATCCCGGCCAGCAGAATCGCAATCATCAACAGCGTGGTGGCGACCGGGCGCAGAATAAACTGGCGTGACGGCCCGCCACTGTGATCGGGAGGCATGACCTGCATTACTCACGCTCTCCTTTTGACGGCAGGGTCGCGCGGGTGGCGCGCGGTGCGTTGCTCTGCGGCGCGACCACCTCAACTTTCGCACCTTCGGTCAGGCGATCCAGCCCGTCGGTCACCACGCGCTCACCCGCCTCCAGACCGGCGCTGATCACTACTTTGTCACTATCCTGCAGACCCGCAATTACGCTTTTTTTGCTGACCTTGTTGTCACTGTTGACCACCCAGACAAAGTGGCCCTCATTGCCCATCTGTAATGCGGCAGGCGGAATGACCACTGCATCCTGCAGGGTGTTGACCTTCAGTCGCACATTGACGAACTGGTTAGGGAACAGCGTGTCGTCCTGATTATCAAAACGCGCTTTGATTTTGATGGTGCCGGTAGTGACATCAATCTGGTTATCGAGGCTCAGCAGTTTGCCGCTGGCGATCAGATTCTGATTACTGCGATCCCAGGCCTCCACCAGCAACGGCTGGCCGCTTTTCTGCGCCTGCAGAATCGGACTGATGCTGTTTTCTGCCAGGGTAAAAACCACATCAATCGGGTGCGTCTGGGTGATCACCACGATACCGGTGGTGTCGCCGCTGGTGACATAGTTGCCAACATCCACCTGTTTCAGCCCGACCCGGCCAGCAATCGGCGCGGTGATCCGGCTGTAGGTCAGGTTGAGCTGCGCACTGGCGACGCCGCCCTCATCCGCTTTCAGGGTGCCGAGCGTTTCACTCACCAGTGAGCGCTGAGTGTCCAGTTCCTGTTGCGACACCAGCGAGGTTTTTGCCAGCTTCTCGAAGCGTGCCAGGTCGCGACGGACATTAGCCAGCGTCGCCTGATCTTTCGCCAGCTGGCCCTGAGCCTGGGTTAACGCCACCTGATAAGGCCGCGGGTCGACTTCTGCCAGCAGATCGCCTGCGTTAACCTGCTGGCCTTCGGTGAAGTGGATCGCCAGCAGGTCGCCATTGACCCGACTGCGCACCGTGGCCGTGTTAGCGGCGGTCACCGTTCCCAGTCCGCTGAGGAATTGCGGCACGCTCTGGCGGGTGGCTGTTGCCGCCTGAACCGGTGCGAGGGGACGACGCGCGCCATCACCCCCACCTTTGCTGCCACGTGGCGCTGGCGAATCCGTCTGGCTGCTGCTCTGCGGCTGGGCATTGCGCTGCCAGGCATAGTAGCCGCCAGCGGTCACGGCGATTAGGGCCAGCACGATCAGGGTTTTCTTCATAACAGGATGTCGGGTGCTCATGATTGTTGATGCTCTCCAGCAGTGACGTAGTCCCAGGCGCAGGCATGAAAGGGGTAGCCTGCAAACGAAAGATTGTAGTCGCCTCTGACGGGCAGAAGTTGAAGGAAATAAGGATATCTGTCAGGGCGAGGTAATTATGCCTGTTCCTGCATTAATCGCAGCACAATCGTCATAAAGGCGTGAAATGACTTTGCTATGCTAAAAAAACAGACCGTTTGTCAGGCAAATCAGGAGCAGATAATGAGTCAGAATCAAACCCGGCAGTTGGGTGATAGTGGTATTACGGTGCCGTTACTGACGTTTGGCGGCAACGTGTTTGGCTGGACAGTGGATCAAACCACCTCCTTTTCTCTGCTGGATGCGCTGGTGGATCGAGGCCTGTGGTTTATCGACACCGCCGATGTCTACTCCCGCTGGGCACCCGGTAACAAGGGCGGTGAGTCGGAAACCATTATTGGTGAGTGGCTGAAAAAAAGCGGCAAGCGCGATCGGATCGTGCTGGCAACTAAAGTCGGTATGGAACTGTCGCCGGAAAAAACCGGGCTGAAGCCGCAATATATCCGTCAGGCGGTCGAAGATTCACTGCGTCGGTTGCAGACCGACTACATCGACCTCTATCAGGCGCACCGTGACGATCAGGACACGCCGCTGGCGGACACGCTGAGCACCTTTGACAGTCTGATTCGCGAGGGGAAAGTCCGGGCTATTGGCGCCTCGAACTACAGCGCGGCGCGGCTTGAGGAGGCATTGCAGATCAGTGAAACGCAGGGGCTGGCGCGTTATGAAACCCTGCAACCGGAATACAACCTTTATGACCGACAGCCCTATGAGTCGGAACTGGAGCCGGTGGTCAGGGAGCACGGTTTAGGTGTGATCAACTACTACTCCCTCGCCAGCGGTTTTCTCAGTGGCAAATATCGTGATGCAGCGGATGCCAGTAAAAGCGCGCGGGGTCAGGGTGTGGTAGACAAATACCTCAACCCGCGCGGTTTGCGGATCCTTGACGCGCTGGATACGATCAGCGATGCGCATCAGGTGACACCGGCGCAGGTGGCGCTGGCCTGGCAGATTGCCCGGCCCGGTATCACCGCACCGATTGTCAGTGCTACCTCACTCAAACAGCTCGACGATCTGACTGGCGCGACGCAGCTCACGCTGACCCCGGCACAGATTGATCAACTGGACCAGGCCAGCCGCTAATTACAGGGGCGCTAGCGCCCCTTTTTACTTTGTGCCTGTTAAAAAGTGCGCATCCTGCCCGAAGAATAACCAATCAGCGATCCCGATCACAAATGCGCTAATAAACTGATGTTTCAGGAAATTATGCGCACGTATTTACAATAAATGAAGATTAGCCAGCATTATCCTCTGCCTGTCACTTTCCGTAACTTACATAAGAATAAGCAAGATGAAAAACAGACTCGCAGAACAGCGTTTTCCGCTGCGCCGTGTGGCAACCGGCACCCTGATCATGGCCATGTTTTCCGCACAGGCCATCGCCGCTGATGCTTTCAGCCCGGACTCTGAATGGATGTTTGGTGACTGGGGTGGTTACCGAACGCAGTTGCAGGACGACGGCATCAAGTTTGACGTCAACTACACCATGGAAAGCGCCGCTAACTTAGGCGGCGGAGCCGATACCAATACCACCATGCGCTACAGCGATCAGTGGACGTTCGGCACCAATTTCGATTTGCAGAAGCTGCTGGACTGGCAGGATGCCGAGTTTCAGATGACCGTCACCAGCCGTAACGGGCAGAATCTTTCCGATCAGGTCGCCGATCAGCGTACCGGTATGCTCTCCTCGGTGCAGGAAGTTTATGGTCGCGGTCAGACCTGGCGTCTGACGCAGTTCTGGTTGCGCAAAGGCCTGTTTAACGATGTGGTCGATATCAAAGCCGGACGGGTAACGGTGGGTGAAGATTTCGACAACTTCGATGGCAATCTGTTCCAGAACCTGGCGCTGGGCAGCGGACAGGCGGGTAACTGGCGTGGCGATCGCTGGTTCAACTGGCCGGTGTCGCAGTGGGGCGGCCGGGTGAAGTTTACTATCACGCCGGATGTCTTCTTCCAGGTCGGTTTCTATAATCAGAACCGCGCTAACTACGATCGCGGCGATGGCTTCCGTCTGGATACCAGCAACTCCGAGGGGAATCTGGTGCCGGTGGAACTGGGCTGGAAACCGACGTTCGGGCCGGAGAAATTACCGGGTAACTATCGCATCGGTTATTACTATTCGTCAGTGGATGGCGATGTCTATGGCAGCTGGCGCAACGGCGGCTATCAGGATCAGGCGCATTCCTACGGCGGCTATCTGTTATTGCAGCAACAGCTGACCGCGCAGGATGGCGATGTGAACCGTGGTCTGGGCGTACGTGTTCAGGCGGTGATGAACGATCATAAGACCTCGAAGACCGATAACTATCAGTCTATCGCCTTTACCTGGACAGGGCCGTTCGATGCCCGTCCGCAGGATGAGATCGGTGTGGGCGCGTCGCGTATTCATGTGAACAGCGACTATACCCGCTCACTGCGTCAGCAGAATCAGGCCAATGGCGAGAGCCGCTTTGACAGCCCGACTTATCTGCCGATTCAGGAAGGTTCAGAGTACAACTATGAGGTTTACTACAACGCCAAAGTGACGAACTGGATGTCACTGCGACCTAACCTGCAGTATGTGGTGGCGCCGGGTGCGGTGAGTGAAGTGAAGGATGCGTTTATCGGCGGTATCAGCGCCAATATTGCCTTCTGATAGCAGGCTAAAACGGCATCCTTAAAACCATTGCGGGGAGATCGTGCACAGGCTCAGGGAGCATACGCCTTCCGCAAAGACGCAAAAGACGCCATCCCTGGCGGGCTCAGCGCGGGCCATCCGTGGCCCGCGATGCTTTGCTACAGGCGTATGCTCCCATCGCTTTAAGATTCTGAGCTGTCTGTACGGAAAAGCGAGGAGCCGTTTTTACATCGATGCGCCGCATTAGCGGAACATCACTTCCGCCCAGCGGGCCAGGCCCGCGGTGACGGAGGCGAAATCATCGCCGCCGGCAATCGGCGTATCCGGCAACGTCTGCTGCAGTGCCGCGCGCAGCAATGGTGAACGCGCACTGCCGCCGGTCAGGTAAATCACATCAGGCTTGATCTGGCTGGTGGCCAGCGCGAGCTGCACCTGCTCCAGAATTTTCTCCAGCGGCTGACTGATGGCATCCTGCAACTGATCCACCCCAATCTCTGTCTCTAAAGCGGCAGCAATAAAGTCGAGCGAGGCGGTATGCGCCGGGCTGGCTGACAGCGCAATCTTGCTCTCTTCCGCGGCGCGCACCAGGCGATAACTGAGCTTCTGCTGCCACACTTTCAGCAGGCGAGCCACGACGTCACCCTGTTCAGCATCCCGCACCAGATCCCGCAGCCACTTACCGCAGGCCGGACTGTAAAAGTCACTCTGCGCCGGAACATCATTGATGGCGATGGCGTTCCACCACGGCAGGGCAGGCAACGCGGTGCCTTTCAGGGTATTACCGCCCAGGCCCAGCAATGGCATCAGGGTCTTAAACGTCAGCATAATATCCAGGTCGTTCCCGCCCACGCGGCAACCGCTGTGACCCAGCAGGCTTTCACGGCGGTCCGCCTTATCACGCCATTTTGGTCCCATCAGCAGCATCGAGCAGTCGGTCGTACCGCCGCCGATATCCACCACCAGAACCGTCGTTTCCTGCTTCAGCGTCGCTTCGAAATCGAGTCCGGCGGCGACCGGTTCAAACTGAAACTCCACGTCACGGAAACCGGCGCGGTGAGCGGCGCGCAGCAGAATGCCTTCTGCCTGCTGGTTAGACTCTTCGCTGCCTAAGCCCTGAAAGTTGACCGGCCGCCCGATCACCGCCTGATCGATGGCCTGATCAAGCTGGCTTTCACCCTGCTGGCGGATGTGCAGCATCATGGCGCAGACCAGATCTTCAAACAGGGCGATCTGCTGCGGCTTCAGTCCACTGGCACCGAGGAACGATTTGGGGGATTTAACGAACCAGACATCTTCGGGGTCGACCATGTAATGCTGCAGCGCGGTGAGGCCGAACTGCACGCTGTTGGGCTGGACTTCGATATCCTCTTCGCGGTTATAACGCATGGCACGCTGCAGCAGCGCCGTCGTTTCGCTGTCCGGTGTCGCCACCTGATGATGACGATAAAGCCATTCGCTAATCGACTCGCGGGTCGGCGCACAGATCATTGACGGCAGCAGGCGCTGATCATTTTCCAGCGTTAACAGACGTGGCGTGCCATTTTCGCTGACTGCAATAGAGCAGTTAGCCGTGCCGTAATCGAATCCTATGAACATTTTCGCCCCCATGCCGGAAAAAAGGGGGCGACTTTAGCGCAGCTTCAGCAGGGTGGCAAGCAGGCAGCGCGGGAATTAACGGATAGCGAAGATGCGATCTTCAGCCAGAGAACGCAACGGCTGACGCCCGGCCACGGCACTGCCCCAGACGCCATCCACATCAAGGGTCGCCAGCGTGCTGAGTACAGCGGGTACTGAAATCGGACCGGCCAGCACCAAGATATTGCGCTGCGTTGCCTGGCCCTGAATGATGGTCAGCAGCATCTCATCCATCAGATTATTATGGACGTTAGCAACCAGTTCAGGGGCCAGCACCAGATAATCAACCACTTCGTTACTCAGCAGATTGAAGGCATCCAGGTTACGGCCAAAATGCTGCAACACGACACGACAGCCACACTGCCGCAGTTGCATCAGCGCGGCATAGAGCTGATCGCCTTTGCTCAGCACGCTGGCGGCAGGGAAAGCGAAACCACAGCGGCTGTCAGAGAGTCCCTCGGCAACAAAGCGCTGACAGAGTTGCTGCACGAAGGCGGCATCGTTCAGTACCTGTGCATTGAGTGGCAGGATCACCGGAATGCCTTTGTTATTCAGCCTCTGCACATCGTGACGGAAAAAAGCATCCAGAATATTGTTATCCAGCCGACGACGCAGCGAATCGTCAGGCAGGTTATTGCGCAGCAGGGTTTCATCCACCAGCAGCCCGTCAGCCGTTAACAGCTGCACCTCAAGCAGCCAGATAAAGGCCGCCTGCGGTGTTTTAGGTGGCGCAACGGCCCAGGCCGGCAGTTCGATCTGCAGCGCATCAATCATTGCTGCATCCATGCCCTGATGATTACCGGGCAGCGGTAACCGATGCTGTTCGTAGATGACCAGTCGTCCGCGCCCGCTGCGTTTGGCGTTGTAACAGGCGATATCCGCCTGCGAAAGCACGTCGCCGCTCTGGCAGTTATCCGCTGAAATCTGCGTGACGCCCGCGCTGGCACCCACATGATAAAGGCGGCCCAGCCACTGGAACCGGTAATCATTGACCGCGGCGACGATGCGCTGCACCACGTCATGCGCCTGTGCGACTTCGCAATCGGGCATCAGCAGCGCAAACTCGTCGCCGCCCAGCCGGGCCAGGAAATCGCTGCTGCGTAGGTGGTGCTGCATTAAATCGGAGAGCTCACGCAGTAACGCATCGCCTGCGGCATGTCCGGCGCTGTCATTGACCGCTTTAAACTTATCCAGGTCGATAAACACCAGCACATGCTGATGCTGATGTTCAGCCGCATCAAACAGCAGACGTTTAAGCTGAAGCTCGAAACTGGCACGGTTCGGCAGGCGGGTCAGGGTGTCATGCAGCGCGCTATAGCTCAGCCGCTTCATCAATTTGCGCGACTCACTCACATCCTGAATAACCATTACGGCACCCTGTTCCAGGCCCGCTTCGGAGCGCAGCGGTGTGATACTGTAGTGAATATCAATATGGCCGCCATCGGGCGTATGCAGCACCAGATCGTCCGCCAGACCGGGGGTGATTTTTTCCGCCGGTAGCTGGCATAACAGCAGATTCTCGACTTCGGGGCCGTTACGCCCCTGAGTGATATGCAGCAGTTCACTCAGCGGCTGACCGGCTGCCTGTTCCTGCGACAGGCCACTCATCTTCTCCGCCACCGGATTCATAAAGGCGACGCGCATCTCTTTATCGGTGCTGATCACCGCTTCGCCGATGGAATCCAGGGTGATCGCCATGCGCTCTTTCTCCTGAAACAGCGCCTCATTAAGATTGCGCAGCGGCGTGATGTCCTGGCAGATGCCTAGCATGCGCTCAATGCGCCCCTCTTTGCTCAGTTGCCGGTTAGCCTGCGTGCGCACCCAGCGCTGTCCCTGGGCATCGACCACGCGGTACTCCATATGAAAAGCGCTGCGCAGCTCAATCGCCTGCTGCACCGTCAGCGCGGCATACTCGCGATCGGCGGGATGGAGCAGATGGACCCAGAGGTCATAGCTGGGTGACTCATGCGGCGCAAGGCCAAACAGGGCGTACATGCGCTTGTCCCATAACATCTCGCCGGTCAGCAGGTTCCACTCCCACACGCCGATGCCGCCCGCCTCGTTGGCCAGCGTAATACGCTCCATCAGCCGGCGGTTCACCTGCTCACTCTGCTTCAGTTCTGAGATATCGATAATCTGCGCAATAAAGTAGAGCGGTGCATGACTGCTGTCGCGCACCAGCGAGACCGTCAGCCGCGCCCAGACAATTTCGCCATCCTTACGGAAATAGCGCTTTTCGAAGGTATAAGTATCAATCTCGCCTTTCAGCAGCCGACTCACATGCTGCAGATCGAGTGACAGATCGTCGGGATGGGTAATCTGCTGAAAGGTCAGACGCTTCAGCTCTTCTGCCGGATAACCCAGAGTCTGACACAGAGATCGATTCACCTGCAGCCAGTTGCCCTCCGGTGCGACGAGTGCCATACCGATGGCGGAGTACTCCATAGCATGTCGGAAGCGGGTTTCGCTGTCGGTAATGTGGAGTTTTTCGCGTCGGGACGCATCCATCACCAGCGACATAATGTGGCTGGGGATTAACACCAGCAAAAAGGGCAGCCAGCTGGAGACCGGGCCGAGGGCGCTGTTGTTATTGACCACGTAGACCAAATCAAACGCCAGCAGCATCGAGATAAAACTGGCGTTCAGGAAGAACAGGACAAACGCCTGCAGCTTGGGCAGGCGAACGGCGCACCAGAACAGGATCACCACAATAAAGGTAAAGGGCCACGGCAAAAAACGCAGTGCCAGATAACTGGCTCCGAGGGTAAGCAGCAGCGTCAGCAGGGATTCGGCCAGGCGCAGATCGCTGAACTGCGCGCGCCGCAGCGGCCAGGGCAGCAGCAGCAGCATCGGGCCTAACACCAGCATCCCGATGATCTCGGAGATGACCCAGGTATAGAAGAAGGGAAACGAGGCATGGCCGCTGACCTGCAGCGTCCAGATCGCCAGCACGCCGCCGAGCAGCGGGGTCACGATGCCGACTGACACCACCATCCTTGCCCAGTCATGCAGCGAATTCAGCGGCGCGCGCCGATCCAGCAGGGCGCGCAGCAGCATGCCACCCACGCCTGCCTGAATAAGATTAAGCAGCGCGAATTTAATATTAGAGAGGGCAGGTCCGATGATGATGGCATTCGCCCCCGCGGTGCCCAGCACACAGGCGGTCAGCAGCAGCGGCAGCTGTCGTGACGGGCAGCGGAAAACCACGACGGTCATTAAGGTGGTCGGGAACCAGAGCGGGGAAATCTTCCCACTGACAACAATCAGTTCTAGACAGAACATCGTCAGGACAAACACCACGCAGCCAAGCACCAGGGCCGAGAGCCAGCGGTTTGGCGGGTTATTTTGCGGGGACAGGATCTCTATCGTCATGCGGACTTCCGGCAGGGTGCAGGGCTCCGCAACGGCGAATCAGGCACCAGTCATTCTCTGACTGCATGCTAGCACATTCGGCAAAGAAAAAAGGTGTGAAATCAATATTGCCCGTTATTCGGCGAATTGACGGGCAGGGTAAAATTGATTGCCAGCGTATTGATTACTGGCGGAAAAGATCGGCGCGGGTATAGGGTTTCTCCAGGCCCGCGAGGCTGGCGGAGAAGCGCTCCAGAAACTGCTGCGTCGTCGCGACGCGACCGTGACTCATCAATACAAACGGCACTAATAGCGCAGCACCCACCTGCGGCCAGCTGAAGCCTTTTAATGAGGTGCGACGCTGCGTAATCAGAAACGCGGTGCTCAGCGTAAAGCCCAGCAGCAGACCGGTAGCGACCTCACTTTTAGAGTGAGCGTGGATCACCAGACGGGAGAAACCGACCATCAGTGGGATCAGGTAACCGACGCCAATCGCCGCGATACGCCATATGGCTTTCCAGCGTCCGGAAATCAGCCATAACATGACCGGCCATAGCGTCGCGGACATGGCGCTGTGACCGCTGAAACCGGTGAAATTAAACCGGGCGCTGCCAATGCCAAATCCCAGAAACAGAATTTTCGAGAGGCTGACGGTCAGGCCAGCCAGGCCAAAGGCCACAATCCAGTAAAAGACCGTAAGACGATTGTCACTCTTCCACGGCAAAATCAGCGCAATAATCACCGCTGTCGGAATCAACAGCATGCTGTCGCCAAAATAGGTCAAAGTCTTCCAGTGCATACCACTCCTGATGCATCATTCGGTCGAAACGTTTGCGGCGCGCGTCGTCAGAACAGCGCGCCGCGCAGGCCATTTTATTTATAGTATGGTGTGACGTTAGTTTATCGGTGAAATGAGTGGCGTCCAAAGGAGAAAGTCTGAAAAGTCGCCGACGCCATTTTTGTGGCATCAAAAGGCCGAAATCCCTATACTTAGCGCGAACACACCCTCTCCATTTCGGCCCGTCCGCTGCCCGCGTAATGTGTGACCAGTGGCAGGCTCCAGTTATCAGGTCCTAAAATAGTATGACTGACAAGTCTCATCAGTGCGTGATTGTAGGCATTGCCGGCGCTTCCGCATCCGGTAAAAGTTTAATTGCCAGCACGCTCTATCGTGAAATCCGTGATCAGGTAGGTGACGAGCACATCGGGGTGATCCCGGAAGATGCTTATTACAAAGATCAAAGTCACCTCACCATGGAAGAGAGGGTTAAAACCAATTATGACCATCCAAGTGCGATGGATCATGATTTGCTGTTGCAGCATCTGCAGGCGGTGAAAGCCGGCCAGGATATTGAGCTGCCGGTTTACAGCTATGTTGAACACACCCGCACCCAGCAGACGCATCACCTGAAGGCCAAAAAGGTCATTATTCTTGAAGGCATTCTGCTGTTGACTGACGCCCGTCTGCGTCAGGAACTCAACTTCTCTATCTTCGTAGACACGCCGCTCGACATCTGTCTGATGCGCCGCATGAAACGTGACGTCAACGAGCGTGGCCGTTCAATGGATTCGGTAATGAGCCAGTATCAGAAGACCGTGCGTCCGATGTTCCTGCAGTTTATCGAGCCATCAAAACAGTACGCCGATATTATTGTGCCGCGCGGCGGAAAAAACCGTATCGCCATCGATATCCTCAAGGCGAAAATCAACCAGTTTTTTGAATAACGCACGTCCGTCCGGACGTGGTGCAGACCGGCGGCAGGCACGCATGCCGGTTTGCTACACTTATGTCATGGAGTTACCGCAATGAGATTATGCGATCGCGATATTGAAGCCTGGCTGGACACTGGCAAACTGGCCATTGAGCCACGTCCGCCGGTCGAGCGCATCAATGGTGCCACGGTCGATGTGCGTCTGGGTAATCAGTTCCGTACTTTCAGCGGTCATACCGCGGCTTTTATCGACCTGAGCGGCCCGAAACAGGAAGTGAGCGCGGCACTGGACCGGGTGATGAGCGATGAGATCGTGCTGCCTGATGGCGAAGCCTTTTTCCTCCATCCGGGTGAACTGGCGCTGGCGGTGACGCTGGAGTCTGTAACACTGCCTGACGATCTGGTGGGCTGGCTGGATGGCCGCTCATCGCTGGCGCGCCTCGGGCTGATGGTTCACGTGACGGCTCACCGTATTGATCCAGGCTGGCAGGGTCGTATCGTGCTGGAGTTCTACAATTCAGGTAAACTGCCGCTGGCGCTGCGTCCCGGCATGTTAATCGGCGCGCTGAGTTTTGAACCACTTTCAGGCCCGGCTGCACGCCCCTACAACCGGCGTGAAGATGCAAAATATCGCGGTCAGCAGGGCGCTGATGCCAGCCGTATCGATAAAGACTGATTTGAGGATGTAATGAAAAGAGTGATAACCACGCTGGCCATCCTGTTAGTGGTGGTCGTAACGGGAATGAGCGCGCTGGTGCTGCTGGTCAATCCCAACGACTTTCGTGCCTATATGGTGCAACAGGTCGAACAACGCAGTGGTTATCGCCTTGCAGTCAGCAGCGATTTGCGCTGGCACGTCTGGCCTCAGCTCAGTATCCTGGCAGGGCGGATGAGCCTCACCGCGCCGGGTGCCAGCCAGCCGCTGGTCTCGGCAGAAAATATGCGGCTTGATGTCGATCTCTGGCCACTCTTATCCCACCAGCTCAGCGTCAGTCAGGTGCTGCTGAAAAATGCGATCGTGCGGGTCACGCCAGAGAGCAGCGCGCAGCGTGCTAAAAATGCGCCCCAGGGTCCGCGCGATGCGGAGCCAGCCCCGGCGTCCAGCGGCTGGTCATTTGATATTGCTAAGCTGCGGGTAGCCGACAGTCTGCTTATCTGGCAGCAGCCGGGCGGAGACGAATATAATTTCCGCGACCTCAACATCAATATGGAACAGGACGCGAACAAGCTGGCGACCCTGTCGCTGAGCACCAGCCTGATGCGCAATCAGCGCAACGCGACCCTGAATCTCAAAGGCCAACTCGATGCCGCGCAATATCCTCATCGTCTCAGTGGCCAGCTGCAGCAGCTTGATTACACGCTTTCCGGTGCCGATATCCCGGTTCAGGGAATTAAAGGGTCACTGAGCCTGCAGGGCGAATGGAATGGCGACCGCCAGCAGTTCTCCTTCAGCAATCTGCAGCTCACCGCCAACGACAGTACGCTGACCGGGCAGGGCAGCGGACAGACTATTCCGCCACAGCAGCTTGCGCTGGATCTGAAAGCCAGCACGCTGAATCTGGATAATTTACTCACCAGCACGCCGGTCTCTGAAACGCCTGGCGTGCAGCATGCCACTGTGGCCCGTTCGCCGGTGATTGCGGCACCACGGGAGCGCAGCAACGCCGACTCTCCACTGAATGACCTGAACCTGGCGCTGAAATTACAGGCGGACAGTGTGGTATGGCGCGGCCTCACCCTGACCAGCCTTGCGGTAAACGCCAGCAATCAGCAGGGGCTGATGACGCTGAACACGCTCAGCGGCAAACTGGGCAATGGCAGCTTCTCGGTTCCCGGCAGCATCGATATTCGTCAGCCGGAAACGCAGGTCAGCCTGAAACCTCAACTCCGATTGATTGCCATTCAGCCACTGCTTAAAGCGTTTGAACTGCCGGAAAGCCTGCAGGGAAACCTGAGTCTTGACGGCGAGCTGTCGGGCAATACGCTGACGGTTGAGGCGGCAAAACGAAGCTGGCAGGGCAGGGCGACCATCAGCGCCAGTAACCTGAAGCTGGCACAGCTTAATCTGCAGCAGATGGTGCAGCGTGCCGTGGCTCGGGTCAGTGATAAAGTCAGCAGCCAGGACGCCGTCGATGAAGGCATTGAGTCGATCAGTGGTCAGGTCGCGCTGAATAAAGGGGTACTAAGCTTCAGCGATATCAATGGCAATGGTCAGAATCTGGGCCTGCAGGGCGCAGGTAAAGTCGACATGGTGCAGCAACAGCTGGACGTTACGCTGGGACTGAAAATCAGCGGCTGGCGTGGCGACGATGCGCTGGTGAAGACACTCTCCAGTCAGCCGGTTCCGCTGCGTATGTATGGTGACTGGAACAGTCTGCAATATTCCCTGCCGGTGGATGCCGTGCTGCGAGACCGTCTCCAGAGTGAAGCGAAGTCCCGGCTGAATCAGTGGATCGATCGTCAGAAAGAGGGCGAGAACAAAGAGAACCTGAAGAAAATCATGCGCCCGTAGCGGGCGCATGCTGTCAAACCGGGTGACGGGTTAAACCTCGTAATCGCTATCAGGCTGCAGCAGAATTTCGACTTTCTGAACCCGATGATTTTCCACCTGCAGGGTTCTCAGCAGATAATCACCCAGCTGCAACACTTCCCCTTCCTGAGGGATATGCTGCAGCTTATCCATCAGTAAACCGGCCAGCGTATGATAGTCACGCTGCTCGTCCAGCGGCAGTTTCACATAGAGCGCCAGATCTTCCAGCGGCATATGGCCGTTGGCAATCCAGTGGCCTTCACCCTGGATCTGAATATCGTAGCGGGCATCAATCTCTCCCGCCTCATTCGGCAGATTGCCCGCGATGGTTTCCATCACATCGCTCAGGGTTACCACGCCCTCTACTGAACCAAACTCATCCACCACAAAAGCAAAGTGAGTATGGGCCTGCCGGAACTGTTCCAGCGCCTGCAGCAGCGTGAGACGTTCAGGAAAGACCAGCGGCTGCCGAATCAGGGCGCGCAAATCGAGCGAATTATGGTGCAGCGACTGGTGCAGCAGATCAATAACGTGCACCACGCCCAGCGGTTCGCTGGAGTTGTCCGTTATCAGGATGCGCGTGTGCTGATTGCGGTCGAGGCGTGACATGATCTCTGCCGGATCGTCACTGAGGTCGATATGGTCGACGTCATGGCGCGAGGTCATGATGCTGTTGACGTGGCGCTGGCCCATACCCAGCACCCGGGCAATCATCACCCGTTCCTGGCGGTTGAACAACATGCTGGCGTCGCTGTCAGCAATCATTGACGACGTTTTCGCATCCAGTTCCGCCGGTTCCGCTGCACCCCGCAGCATGCGTAACACCGCTTCCGCCGTGCGCTGGCGCAGCGGGCGACCCGCTGACAGCACACGCCGACGATTGAAGTGAGCCAGCTGGTTCAGTGCCTCAATGATGACCGAGAAGCCGATAGCCGCATAGAGATAGCCTTTAGGAATGACAAAGCCAAAGCCTTCCGCCACCAGGCTGAAGCCAATCATCAGCAGGAAGCTTAAACAGAGGATGACAATCGTAGGGTGGTTATTCACAAAGCGGGTCAGCGGCTTGCTGGCAAGCAGCATCAGCAGAATGGCGATGGTGACCGCAATCATCATGACCGGCAATTCATTCACCATGCCGACGGCGGTAATCACCGCATCCAGCGAGAAGATAGCATCCAGCACCACGATTTGCGCCACCACCGGCCAGAATTTAGCGCCGCCTTTTTGTTGACCGGCATCTTCATCATGGCCTTCAAGGCGCGCATTCAACTCTGTTGTGGCTTTAAATAGCAGGAAAATCCCGCCTGACAGCAGCAGTAAGTCGCGCGCACTGAAGGGGTGGCCCCCCAGAGTAACCCAGGGTTCTTTCAGCGTAACCAGCCAGGAAAGCGAAGCCAGCAGCAATAAGCGGCACACTAACGCCAGCAGCAGTCCGATGACGCGCGCGCGGTCGCGAAGGGGGCCGGGAAGCTTCTCAACCAGGATGGCAATGAAGATCAGATTGTCGATGCCTAAAACCAGTTCCAGAACGATTAGCGTTACTAATCCCGCCCATAGCGAGGGATCTGCAATTACCTCCAGCATGCCTTGTTCACCTGAATGTCTTAAATTGGGTTTTCTCTGATGATAGTGGAGTGCGAAGCCGCGTACAAATGGCAGGGCAGGGGGGTGATAACCGGCACAGCCCGATATATTGTGCAAAATCTGAACATAACAGTGTGACGCTTTGATTAAATTCGCAGGGTTCAGGGGAGACTATTCTGAGTCATTTTGTCACGGCAAAGCGATATTCACCTGCCGGGCTTATGCGATTTATCTCAACGCGAGTATGGCATTAATCCGAATTGTACAGAAAGGATTGCACTGCCTGTCAGGCATCAATACTAATTGCTGGTAGTCTTTTTCCTAAAATAGTCCAGGGATGGCGGGACCTGCTTGTAAACAAGCCAGTAATAACTAGTATAGCAACAAGTTAGCAAACTCTGCCCCAGAGTCGTAATTTGCGTACCGATTCTACATTAATCGCAATGTAAGGAATCAGTAATTCATCTATGAACACTTGTATGATGCGTTACGGTTACCTGTTACGGGGAGCAATATGAATGATGACAGCGATATTGGCAGCGACAGCCAAGGGCGGTAGCGTGCCTGAATCGCGTTTTTCGTTGATAAAATGAGCAATGCTGGCGGTGATTAAAGTCAGAGTAATCTGTTGGTATTCATCACAATATTATTGGTGTCATGGTTAAGATCACGGGCGTAAACGCCGCAGGAGCTCCCCTTAGAAACGGCTCAGTCTGGAAAGGTTTTATCGCTTAACGATTAAACGGGCGATAGCCGTTGCGGGTTTAAGGAAATAAAATAAAGAGTTAAATATGCGCGATACAGAATTTACGTTTAAAAGTCTTATTACCAAATTAATGCTGGCATGTTCAGATTTAATTTGTTTCAACGCAGCGTTATTTGTGGCGATGATGCTAATTAATGTTCAGTCAGGTTCGCCGCTGGCAGATATTTCTGAAAAAGAAATGAATTTAAAAATTGCCACACACATTTGTCTGTCGGTAATTTGTATTGGCTGGTTCTGGGTAAGGCTGCGTCACTACACATACCGCAAACCTTTCTGGTTCGAATTAAAAGAAGTTTTTCGTACCATTCTTATATTTTCTGTTATCGACCTGTCGATTACCGCGCTGTCGCAATGGCAGATGTCGCGTTTCGTCTGGCTACTGACCTGGGTACTGGCGCTGATTTTAATTCCGACCTGCCGCGCGCTGGCTAAACGTCTGCTGAATAAAAATGGCTTGTGGAAAAAACAGACCATTATTATCGGCAGCAGCAAAAATGCGCACGAAGCCTGGCAGGCGCTGCAAAGCGAAGAGGTTATGGGTTTTGACGTCATCGCCTTCTATGACGTTGACGGAACCTGTCCGCAGGAGATCATGAACGGTGTGCCGGTTCTGCGCGACGAGCAGGAGCTCTGGAGCCTGACGAACAGCGAAACCCAGTTTATCGTGGCAGTAGAATATGAGCAGAGCCAGTATCGTGATGTGTGGCTGAAATCGCTGGCGATGCACAACTGCCGTTCAGTCTCTGTCATCCCGACGCTGCGTGGTGTACCGCTTTACGGTACTGATATGGCCTATATCTTCAGCCACGAAGTGATGATCCTGCGGGTTCAGAATAACCTGGCAAAACGCACCTCGCGTTTCCTGAAGCGAGCCTTTGATATCGTCGGTGCGCTGTCGATTATTCTGATGCTGATGCCGGCGCTGCTGGTGCTGGGCTTCCTGGTTGGCCGTGATGGCGGACCCCCGATTTATGGTCACGAACGTGTCGGCATGAATGGCCGTAAATTCAAATGCCTGAAATTCCGTTCGATGGTGATTAATTCAAAAGAAGTGCTGGAAGAAGTGCTTCGTACCGATCCGATTGCGCGTGCGGAATGGGATAAAGATTTCAAACTCAAAAATGATCCACGTATTACTAAAGTGGGCCACTTCATCCGTAAAACAAGCCTCGATGAGTTACCTCAGCTCTGGAATGTGGTGCGCGGTGATATGAGTCTGGTCGGGCCTCGTCCGGTCATTGAAGATGAACTCTGTCGTTATGCTGGTGATGTTGATTATTACCTGATGGCTAAACCAGGCATGACGGGATTGTGGCAGGTCAGCGGTCGTAATGATGTTGACTATGAAACCCGCGTCTATTTCGACTCGTGGTACGTGAAAAACTGGTCACTGTGGAATGACATCGCCATTCTGTTTAAAACAGTGGGCGTGGTGTTGAAACGCGACGGTGCCTATTAATCGTGAGTCGGAATGAGCGTGCTCACGCGCGCTCCGAGGTGTTGTGCCGTTGTCAGGCGTGTCGTTAATAGCGGCCATCATCAGGGATATCGCAGTGCATCTATAGTCCGCTATGATGCAAGGCGTTTCGGGTACACCCTGGTTGATGGCCACTACTTATAACAAGTGGAGCAAGGATAATGAACGACAGGTTCAGAGCTTAAGGCTTAAGTCAGCCAGGATTTACTTTTTGTTGGACGCTTACACAGCGGCGGTTTCGCCTCTATCAATAAATAACTGATAGCGAAGATCTAAATGATTACAATCAAAATGAAATTGATACCTTTGCTGGTATCCGCCACATTCCTTGTCGGGTGTACAGTCGAACCCGGTTCTCGTCTTTCTACATCAGGAAAAGATGTTATTGAGCAACAGGATAGCAACTTTGACATCGATAAATATGTCAACGTCTTCCCGTTAACGCCTTCACTGGTTGAGAAAATGCGTCCTAAGCCTCTGGTGGCTCAGGCGAACCCTTCACTGCAGAACGAAATTCAGAACTACGAATACCGTATCGGTGTGGGCGATGTCCTGACCGTGACGGTCTGGGATCACCCGGAACTGACGACGCCTGCGGGTCAGTACCGTAGCGCCAGCGACACCGGTAACTGGGTGCATTCTGACGGCACTATCTTCTATCCCTACATTGGCCGTGTACGTGTAGCGGGCCGTACTGTTGGCGAAGTGCGTAACGAAGTGGCACGCCGCCTGGCACAGTACATTGAAAGCCCACAGGTTGATGTGAGCATCGCCTCGTTCAAATCACAGAAAACCTATGTCACCGGTTCGGTAACGACCTCAGGTCAGCAGCCAATCACTAACGTGCCATTGACGATTCTGGACGCAATTAACGCCGCTGGCGGTCTGGCCGCGGATGCTGACTGGCGTAACGTCGTGCTGACACACAACGGACGTGAACAGCGCGTCTCGCTGCAGGCACTGATGCAGAATGGCGACCTGAGCCAGAACCACCTCCTCTATCCGGGCGATATCCTTTATGTTCCGCGTAACGATGATCTGAAAATCTTCGTGATGGGTGAAGTGAAGCAGCAGGCGACCCTGAAAATGGACCGTAGCGGCATGACGCTGGCGGAAGCACTGGGCAACGCGGCCGGGATGGATCAAACCACCTCTGACGCCACCGGCGTCTTCGTTATCCGTCCACTGCGCGGTACCGATCGCAATAAGATTGCCAACATCTATCAGTTGAACACCAAAGATGCGGCATCCATGGTGATGGGAACCGAATTCCAGCTTCAGCCATATGACATTGTCTATGTCACCTCAACGCCGCTGACGCGCTGGAACCGTGTGATCTCGCAATTACTGCCAACCATTGCGGGTATCAACGATGTGAGCGAGAGCGCACTGCGTATCCGCAACTGGTCGAACTAAGGTCTGACCATGATTACGTCCGTGTTAGTCGTTTGCGTAGGCAACATCTGCCGCTCTCCGACCGGAGAGCGCCTGTTTAAACGTGCGCTGCCCGATTTAGATGTTCGCTCTGCCGGCCTGGGGGCCCTTGTCGGCCACCCGGCCGACAAAATGGCATCTTCCGTTGCCGAAGCGCAGGGTCTGTCGCTGGAAGGCCATCAGGCACAGCAGTTGACGGCCGAAATGTGCCGCAACACTGACCTGATTCTGGTCATGGAGAAGCGACATATTGAACAGGTGAATCGCATCGACCCCGCCGCACGTGGCAAAACCATGTTGCTTGGGCACTGGCTCAATCAGAAAGAAATTGCGGATCCGTACCGAAAAAGCCGTGAGGCCTTTGAAGAGATTTACGGATTACTGGAAAACGCTACCCAGAAATGGGTCAACGTATTAAGCCGATAGTTGGGATTATCCATGAATATAAAAAATAAGGTCAGAACCGCGCCGGGAGAGGAGTCGAATGGATGGGATCTGGCGCATCTTGTGGGACAGCTAATTGACCATCGCTGGATCATTGTTGCCGTTACTGCTTTTTTCATGCTGGCGGGAACACTCTACACACTATTTGCGACACCGATTTATAGCGCCGATGCGTTAGTTCAGGTTGAGCAGAAGAATGCCAGCACCGTTCTGAACGAAATTGACAGCATTCTGCCACCGACGCCTGCCTCTGATACGGAAATCGAGATTCTGGAATCCCGTATGGTCATCGGCAAAACCGTTGACGATCTGGGTCTGGATACCGTGGTTGAGCAGAACTACTTCCCGGTCATCGGCAAGGGTCTGTCGCGCCTGATGGGCAACAAACCGGCCAGTATCGCGATTTCGCGTCTGGAAATCCCACGCACTATCGACAAACGTAACGTTGAACTGGAAGTGAACGGTCCGGATAGCTACACGGTCTCTAAAGATGGTGATGAGCTGTTCAAAGGTAAAGTCGGCCAGCTGGAGTCGCACGGCGACATCAGCATGCTGGTGAGCGAGATTCACGCCGATGAAGGCACCAGCTTCACCGTGACCAAGCTGAATGACCTGCAGGCGATCCGTTCTGTGCTCTCTAACCTGACCGTGGCAGACAAAGGTAAAGATACCGGCGTGCTGGGTCTGGAATATCTGGGTGAAGATCCGGAGCAGATCAGCAAAGTGCTGAACCAGATCGTAAACAACTATCTGTTACAGAATGTTGAACGCAAGTCAGAGCAGGCCGAGAAAAGCCTGGAGTTCTTACGCACTCAGCTGCCTGCCGTTCGCAGCAAGCTGGATGAAGCGGAGAACAAGCTGAACACCTTCCGTCGTCAGAACGAATCTGTTGACCTGTCACTGGAAGCAAAATCTGCCCTGGACTCTTCTGTCAGCGTGCAGAGTCAGCTGAACGAACTGACCTTCCGTGAAGCAGAAGTTTCTCAGCTGTTTACCAAAGATCACCCGACTTACCGCGCGCTGCTGGAAAAACGCAAAACGCTGGAAGGTGAGCAGGCTCAGCTGAACAAGAAAATTTCTGGCATGCCACAGACTCAGCAGGAAATCCTGCGTCTGACCCGTGACGTTCAGTCAGGTCAGGAGATCTACATGCAGCTGCTGAATCGTCAGCAGGAGCTGGGCATCAGTAAAGCCAGCACCGTAGGTGATGTCCGCATCATCGACAACGCGCAGACGGCTAACGCGCCGGTTGCACCGAAGAAGATGCTGATCATTGCCGCCAGCCTGATTCTGGGTCTGTTCGTGTCAGTGGGTCTGGTTCTGTTGAAAGCGCTGCTGCATCACGGCATCGAGAACCCGGATCAGCTGGAAGAGCTGGGCATGAATGTCTATGCCAGCGTTCCCCTGTCTGACTGGCAGCGTAAGAAAGATACCGAAGCACTGGCGCGTCGTGGCAGTAAGGTGAAAACCGATCCGCACGAAACGCTGCTGGCGCTGGGTAATCCGACTGACCTCTCCATCGAAGCGATTCGTAGCCTGCGTACCAGCCTGCACTTCGCCATGATGGAAGCCAAAAACAACATACTGATGATCACCGGTGCCAGCCCGGGTATTGGTAAAACCTTTATCTGTGCCAACCTGGCCACCCTGATTGCCAAAGCAGGCCAGCGTGTCCTGTTCATCGATGGTGACATGCGTCGTGGTTATACCCACGAACTGCTGGGCGCGGATAACAAATCTGGCCTGTCCAACGTGCTGTCCGGTAAAACCGAATTCAGCCCGGCGCTGATTCAGCAGGGCGTGTACGGTTTCGATTTCCTGCCACGTGGTCAGGTTCCGCCGAACCCGTCTGAGCTGCTGATGCATCGTCGCATGGGTGAGCTGCTGGATTGGGCGAGCAAGAACTACGACCTGGTGTTAATCGATACGCCGCCAATCCTGGCCGTCACCGATGCGTCAATTATCGGTAAGCTGGCCGGCACCTCACTGATGGTGGCGCGTTTCGAAGCCAACACCACCAAAGAAGTGGACGTCAGCTTCAAACGCTTTGCCCAGAACGGTATTGAGATTAAAGGTGTGATCCTCAACGCCGTAGTGCGCAAAGCCGCGAATGCCTACGGTTATGGCTATGACTACTACGCCTATGACTACGGTAAGACCAACAAAAGCTGATCATTAAGTAACAACGAGGGGGCGGTCTGACCGCCCCTTTTTATCGTCCCTTTGAATGACGACACGCATCAATTTACACAGGTTATTCTGTCCAAACCCACAAAAGCGATACCTCTATAAATCGCATGGCGAGCGTCACTCAACAGAATTCATGACCGGCAGGGTATCGCCCGCACGCATAGCCGCTATCAGGCTCGCTGAAAAGCCAGCCGGAAAGGCGAAGCGTCATTGTTGCTGGCATGAGAACTTGTGGAATTAAGGAATCACACCATGGCTCCCTATTGGTATGTATCAGGCTTTTTGCTGCTGCTTTCGCTGTTTGAAATAGCGCTGAAAAAAGACGAACGCACAAATCATATTTTGACCTGGCTGCTCTGTTTTGCTGCCGTTTTGCTGATTATCTTCGGGGGGATACGCGGTCTCGGCACCGGCATGGATGATTTTCAGTACCGGAGCTTCTTTGAAGACTTTGTAAGACGCATTGAAATTAACGGCTTCTTTAAAACCGTTGCGTTTTTCCGTTACGAACCGCTGATTTTTGCGATGGCCTGGCTCACCAGTCTGGTTTCGCACAATGCCAGCATCTTCCTGTTTGTTTTCTGTGCCACGGCCGTTTCCATCAATACCTGGTTTTTCAGGAAGATGTCACCCTATCCGGTGCTGGCGCTGGTGCTCTATTCGGCCCACATCTTTATCAACAAAGACATTAACCAGATTCGCTTTGGCCTCAGTTCGGCACTGTTCCTGGGCGTACTGTGGTCGATCTATCTCAAGCGCTACTGGTGGGCGTTTACCTTCTTCATTCTGTCGTTCACGAGTCACAACACCGGTGTCATGGTCGTCACGCTGATACCGTTCCTGTTTATTCGTGACTGGCGCTGGTGGCCGGTCATTATCATCGTTGCCAGTCTGCCGCTGTCCGTGGTGGGCGGTTCCAGCTTCATTGCTCTGATTGCCGGTCATCTGGGGTCGCTGGGGGAGAGGGCATCGGGCTACAACAATGACCCGTCCTATGCCATGGGTGGCAGCATCCTGGCCGTGTCAAACCTGAAGAACATTATGCTGGTGTTCGTCTTCTTCTACTTCATGCTGACCGACGAGCTGAAGCGCGAAAACTACGCCCAGTATCGCCTTAACTACCTGCTGATTCTGAGCTTTGCTATCGGCGGTGCGATCAGGATCTTCCTGTACAACTTCCCGTCAGGTTCGCGTCTGTCCAACTATCTGCAACAGGTCGAGCCGATCATCCTGACCTCGCTGATTTACCAGGCCAGACGATCGTGGAAGCCCGCGCTTTACGCCATGCTGGTCTTCTTCCTGCTCTATTACCTTTACTACAACACCATTTCGACCAAGCAGGCGGTTACCGGCTATGAAGTGGCGCGTGAGTTTTGGCTTGTCCACTAATTAACCCATCGATTGCCCCTGCGTGAAGAGATTCACACAGGGGCGGTCGACGGTAAGCACACCGGTTTTTTGTCGACCCTTGTCGATTGAACGGATTATTTTTGAACTATTTTAATGAGGTGCTGGCAATGAAGGACATTCGTTTCTCCATCGTAATTCCGGCTTATAACGCGTCAGAATCGATTGTCACGACGCTGGATTGCGTTAAAGCACAAACGTATCGCAATTTTGAAGTCATCATCGTGGATGATAAATCTGCGGATGCCGCCGCGCTGGCGGAGGTGGTTCGCAGCGACCGCTACCAGGATCTCGACATCAATCTGGTGCTCTCTGAGGTTAAGCTCAACGGGGCCGGTGCGCGTAACAAAGGCATTGAGCTGGCGACCGGTGACTATGTCAGCTTCCTTGACGCCGATGATGAGTGGGCGGCAGATAAACTGCAGCAGGTGAGTGAAAAGATCGCTCAGCTGGAAGCCCAGGGCAAAAAGAACTTCGTCATTTTCAGCCAGGTGAACATTTATCAGGACGGCACCTTCCTGAAAGTGATGCCAATGCAGCCACCGGGCAAAAATGAAACCGTCGCCGAGTATCTGTTCGGCTGCTACGGCTTTATCCAGACCAGCACCATTGTGCTGAAGCGCGAAGATGCGGCGAAGATTCAGTTCGATACCCGTTACATCCGTCATCAGGATTATGATTTCTGCATTCGTGCCGATCGCATGGGCTATGACTTTGTGATGATCGCCGCACCGCTGGCGAACTACCACCTGGTCACTAAGTTTGGCTCAAAACATAAAGGCGAATCGGTGAACTACTCGATGTTCTGGCTCGATAGCATGAAGCCGCATCTTACCCCGCGTGATATCCACACCTACAAAGCCTTTAAGCTGCCGCTGCGCTATAAAATGGATGGCAAGTCGCTGATGGCGAGCCTGAGCTTTGCGCGCTACTTCTTCCTCACCAACAAAGACAACCGTGCTTATTTTATGAACCGGGTTAAAGACAAGGTCAAAGCACGTTTCGGCGGTGAGAAAGCACTCTCCTGACGCGCGCCGCGCCTCGTTCTGCTCCTGACGCCAGGAGCACCTCTCTTTACGTTTAATTCAGGGTTGAAGATGAATACTTCTGTTGGAACCGTTGGCATTGTCATGCCTATGTATAATGCACGTCAGACGGTATTACGCGCTGTGCAATCGGTTATCAATCAGCACTATACCGACTGGCACCTCTATCTGGTCAACGATAAGTCCACGGATGACTCGCTGGAATTTGTGCGTGAGCATTGTCAGGATCCGCGCATTACCATTCTGGATAATGCGGTCAATATGGGCGCAGCAGAGACCCGCAACGTCGGACTGCGCGCGGCGACTGAAGAGATTATCGCTTTTCTCGACAGCGACGATGAGTGGCATGCCGATAAGCTGAGCCAGCAGGTTGCGGCCATCGCGGCCGGTGATGATTTTGTGATTACCGAATATCACTATAAAACCCGCAAAGCCGAGCACGACATTACCTACAGCAAACCGTACCTGCAGCAGGAAAACTTTGTGAAGAAGCAGTATCGCGTCTGCTTTTCTTCCGTCTGTTTCCGCCGTCCACCGCAGGGGCTTTTTTTCCAGCGCAAAGGCCACGAAGATTTCCTGTTTTTGTATGAATTATTCACCCGCTATAAGCAGGCACGCGTAATTCAGACGATTCTGGTCAACTATTACGAATTAGGCGATTCCCTTTCACGTAATAAGAACAAAGCCGCCCAGTGGCACCTTGAATTATTAAGAATTATCTATAAAAACAATCCTTTAAAAATCTATTACTATTACGCCTGGTATATGGTGAATGGTGTGCTGTTTACCCTTAAGCATCGTTAAGCCTGTCGGCAGGATTGTCTTTAAAATTTGAGGTGGATAGCGTTTCATGAAAAAAATTGTCCTGGTGATCAAAGATGCTTATTCGTATGCGGGCACCGAGAACATCTGTAACTTTATGTCAGAGTGTCTTGGCGAAACGCATGACGTCACCATCTACTCGCTGGAAGGCAGCGGTAAAACCTTTTATTCGTTTGAGCATGTCAAAGAGATCGTCAGCTTCGAAGGGCAGAGCAACCCGATTAAAAGCGCGGTAGCGCGAATCAACGAAGAGGGTTTCGATACCGTCTTCCTAATCAGCATGGGTCGCCTGAGCGTGATGTTCGCTTTCTGGAATCTGCTGGCCATGAAGAAGAAGCGGGGCAAAGCCTACGCCTGCGAACATATCGCCATTAACTCCTTCAGCAAACCGATTAAGTTCCTCAAGTTTCTGCTGCTGCGCTACTACGACCGCGTGATTGTTCTGACCGAAAAAGATCATCAGGTGTTCAGCCGCTGGCGTATTCCCAGCAAGCCTATCCCCAACCCGGTGGTATACAAAGCCTATCAGCGTCAGACCCGTCATCGTCAGGCGCTGGCTGTGGGCCGTCTGGATAACCAGAAGGGCTTTGATCTGCTGCTGGATATCTGGCGCGACTTCGCCCGCACTCATGCCGACTGGACGCTGGTGATTGCCGGTGACGGCGAACTGCGTCAGCAGCTGCACGACCAGGCGGCCGTGCTGGGCATTACCGACAGCGTGAAGTTTGTCGGCAAGGTCAGCAATATCAATGACTACTATCGCGACAGCGACATGGCGCTGATGACGTCGCGCTATGAGGGCTTGCCACTGGTGCTGCTGGAAGCGAAATCCTGGTCACTGCCGGTGGTGGCGTATGACTGCCCGACCGGGCCACAGGAGATCATCAACCACGGTGAAGATGGATTCCTGGTCCCGATGAATGACAAAGCCACGTTTCTGGTTCGAATGGAGCAGCTTGCCAGCGATGACGCGCTGTTCTATGCCATGAGCGAGAAAACGAAACAGACCGCGCTGAAATTCGACGGTAACCAGATTAAGCAAAGCTGGCTGTCATTGGTTTAACCGGAGCTGGAAAAGCTCACTTGCGACGTGCCTCAGGGACACCGCCATGGCCAGTGGCCTTATTGACTACGGGAATTGATGCATGAAAAGAAGAGAAGTTTTACAGACCGCCGCCTCCGCTCTGGTGGGGGCTCTCTCCGTGAGCACCTTTTCCAGCTACGCTGCAAAAAGTAACGGCATTGCCCTGAAGCCGGTTGATGCGGCGGCTATCCCTAAAGGCGACGTGCCTATCCTGACGCCAGAGAATGTCTACGCCATGCCACCACAGTTCTGGCAGGGCTTTGAGGGCAAACTCTGGATTGGTAAAGCGGGTGTGGATGCCAGCAAACCGGGTAACCAGATTCCGGTCTTCCTGCGTGATGCCAGCGGGAAAGTGTCTGAGATTGCTCAGCCTATCACGCTGAACAAGGGCAACTTTGCCCAGTTTATTCAGGACAACGCTGCACTGATTGCCGATCCTTCGCATTCGATGACGGTCGAGGACAACAACGGTCAGACCCTGTTTAACATCGCCGATGTCAGCCGTCCGGGTGCCGCCGATTTCAGTCAGCGTCTGGCGCAGCCGGCGGGTTATCAGCTGATTGGTGAAATCCCGTCCGTGGCGGAGTTACGCAAAACCCGTCCGCTGTTTGAAGGGGCCAAGGTTAAGCTGAAAAGCTGGCATGAAGGACGGGAAGTGGGCGGCGGCGAGTTTGTCGGCAGCTTCCAGACCGTTCCGAATGATGGCGGCGTAAATTTTGCCGGTGAGGGTTTCTCCTGGCGTCGCGTTGTCGATGATTTTAACCGACTGACGCTGTTTGATTTCGGTGCGATTGCCGATGGCCAGACCGATACGGCGCCCGCCATTATGGCGATGTTCAACTGGTCGCAGCAGGCCAACCAGCAGATCTGCGTCCAGTTCCCGGCCGGGACCTTCATGGTTTCCGCCTGTAACCTGGGCGACAAGTATCTTAACTTCTTCCGCATGTCCGGTGCGATGGTGAACTTCGGTTACTTCCCGGCGACCACGATTGTCTCGGATGGTAAGTCAGAGTTCGTCTTCCAGATGAATGCCCGTCGTGTTGAACTTTCCAACCTGAATTTCAACGGCAACAGTGATAAGAGTCCGAACCAGCAGGGCTTTTTCCATAACACCTGTCCTGGCGGACAATATTTCCGTGGTGCCTGCCTGCGCTTTAACGCCGTTGGCGGCACGGCCATCAGCCTGCAGGATACCCTCGATTGTAAAATCGACCAGTGGTACGCCTCACGCTGCAGCGGCGATGTGATTAAATCGGGCTGGTCCGGGCAGAAGCAGGGCAAATGGGACCACAGTACCGCGATTGAGCTGTCAAACTTCAATGCGCAGTACTGCCGTGGCGGCAAAGTGCTTAACCTGCCGCGCTGCGGCCAGTCGATTATCCATAATGGCTGGATTGAACACTGTGATAATCCGGGCGACCTCTCTAACGGTCAGTGGATCGTTGATGCGCTGAGCCTGGAGGATTGTAAGAATCCGCTGATCGCGCACAACACCCGTCTGAATATGCGTCAGACCAGCCTGCAGTCGGGCAGCTGGATCGACAACTCCATGCAGGGCGACCGTCTGCTCAGCATCTGGGAGATGGGATCGACCCGCGTCGAGTCCTATGGTGTCGCGCTGGATGGCAGCCTGAAGTACAACTACATCACCTCGCGCTGGCGCTTAGAGAACAATACCAACCAGGAGACCTGGTTTGATCTCGGCAGCCTCTACTCACCGACGGTGGGAGATTCGTGGGAGATCGAAATCTTTGGTCAGTCGCAGTTCAGTAACGGCAGTGGCGATAAGCCGCTGATGAATCTGATTGGTGACAAGACCACCGGCGGTCGCGCAGTGATCCACGTGCAGCGTAAGAAAGACCTGTCGGAAGCGAGCTGGTCGGCCGAAGGCAGCAGCCCGATTCTGGATGTGCGCTATGTGGCCGAGCATAACACCGATGTCCGTATCTTCGTCAAACTGGCGGGCTGGACGCCGTCGGCTGCTGTGCTGGTGAAAACCACCGGTAAAGATCGCTTTGTGACCGGTCGCTGTGCGCGGGTCAACGCGAAGATGGAGAAGGGCAATCCGCCATCGGGCGACGCCACCAAACGCGCGCCACAGCGTTTCAGCCTGCATAACGGCAAAGCGGGCGTGGGGGCCAACGAGCAGGGCGATCTGCTGATGGCTTCCCGTCCGCTCTCCGCCGATCAGGTCGATACCAGTAAGCCGGAAGGCTTTGTTTCCGTGGTGATCAACGGTAAACAGGTTGCGCTGCCTTACTTCGCGATTAAGTCATAACCCCTTGTGTCAGGGCCGCCACAATGGAGGCGGCCGGTTTAACAGGAGCAGTACCTTTGGGTGCGTTATCCCGTAAAGCATTACTTTAAACAGAGTTCATTTTGCCCATTTCGGATCTGGGCGGCTTACAGAATTAAAAAAATTCATTCGGAGTTGTTATGAAAATTTTATTGGTGGGTAACCATACGTGTGGAAATCGCGGGGATGGCGCGATTCTTCGTGGACTGATCGATTCGATGAAGTCTGCACGCAGTGATTTAGACATTGATGTTATTAGCCGTTATCCAACCAGCTCCGGTTATCTGCTCCAGCAGGATATTCAGCAGGATGCGCTGTATCTGCACAACAGCAAATCGGGTAAAGGCCTGGTCGGTTCGTTTAAGCGTAAAGTGGCGAACCGCCTGATGCCCGATATCATGATGGCGCACCTGGGCAAAGGCGGGATCTTTAAGTCGTTCGCTGTGCCGCCTCACCTGAAGGCCTTTACTGAAAGCCTGGCAAAATATGATGCGATTATTCAGGTGGGCGGATCCTTCTTCGTCGATCTCTATGGCGTGACCCAGTTTGACCATGCGCTCTGTGCGCTGATGGCGAAAAAGCCGATCTACCTGATCGGCCACTCAGTGGGACCTTTCCAGAACCCGCGCGTCAATGCGCTGGCGAACTTTGTCTTTGATCGGGTCGACAGCCTGGTACTGCGTGAGTCGGTCAGCCTTGATCTGATGAAGCGCGATGGCGTGACCAGCTCTAAAGTGGCCTCTGGCGTGGATACTGCATTCCTGGTGCGTGCGCGTGACGTGGAGAACCCGAGCCACAACCTGCGCTACTGGCAGGGCATTATCGATGGCCGAAAAACCATCGCGATCACCGTGCGTGAACTGGCGCCATTTGATAAACGTCTGGGCGTGACGCAGAAAGAGTATGAAGCAGCCTTTGGCCGGGTAATTAATGCGATGATTGCCGAAGGCTATCAGGTTGTGGCGTTCTCCACCTGTACCGGCATCGACAGCTATGCCAAAGATGACCGCATGGTGGCGCTGACGCTGCGTGACCACGTGGCGCAGCCAGAACATTACCATGTCATCATGGACGAGTTTAACGACCTGGAGCTGGGCATCCTGCTGAGTCACTGCCATCTGACCATCGGTACCCGCCTGCACTCGGCGATTATCTCCATGAACTTTGGCACCCCGGCTGTGGCGATCAACTACGAGCACAAGTCGATGGGTGTGATGAACCAGCTTGGTCTGCCGCAGATGGCAACCGATGTGAAAAGCCTGATGGACGGCTCGCTGATCGACAAGGTGAAAGCGGTCCTTGCCGATTACGACAACATTAAGCTTAGGGTCGACACGGCCGTTGCGAATGAAAGGGAAATTGGCAACCGGATCACTGAAGAGATTCTCAAAGTATTAGGGTAATGTGATGAAACTGACTTTTTTCACCATGCGTTTCCCGGTTGCCTCTGAGACATTCGTACTAAATCAGGTGACCCATTTTATTGATGCCGGTTACGAGGTGGAGATTATTTCAGTCTTTCCCGGCGATTTAGTGAACCGGCATGCGGCGTTTGATGAGTATGGTCTGGCCGCGAAGACCCACTATCTGCTGCCGGAAGAGAAGATCTCAATTGTCGATAAGCTCAACCAGCGTATCAAGCTGGTGCTGCCAAAAGTGACGAAGCCGTCGCTGCTGCGTTCGCTGAATGTGCGTCGTTATGGCGCGCAGTCAAGCAAACTGCTGCTGCCGTCGATTGTGGCGAATGCTAAGCAGACCTTTACCGCAGATGTGTTTCTGGTGCATTTCGGCTATGCCGGTGCCCTGGCAAACAAGCTGCGTGAACTGGGTGTGCTTAAGGGTAAACAGGCGACCGTGTTTCATGGCGCTGATATTTCCCGTCGTCACATTCTGGAAGAGCACAAACTCGACTATGTGAATCTGTTCCGCCAGAGTGAGCTGATGCTGCCTATCAGCCATCTGTGGGAGAACAAGCTGATTGAGATGGGCTGCCCGCCGGAGAAAATTCACGTGACGCGTATGGGCATTGAGCCGGAGAAGTTTAACTTCCAGCCGCGCCAGGCGTTCCATACGCCGCTGCGTATCGTTTCGGTGGCGCGTCTGACTGAGAAAAAAGGCCTGGATGTGGCGGTAAAAGCCAGCGCCATTCTGAAACAGCGTGGCGGTCAGTTTCAGTACACCATTATCGGCAACGGCGATCAGGATGAGATGATGCGTGATTTCATCGCCCGCGAGGGGATGGAAGATTGTGTCAGCATGCCGGGCTTTAAGCCGCAGGAGGAAATCCGTCGTGCGCTGAGCGAGGCTGACATCTTCCTGCTGCCGTCCAAAACCGCCGCAGATGGCGATATGGAAGGGATCCCGGTCGCTCTGATGGAGGCGATGGCGGTCGGATTGCCGGTGGTCTCAACGTTCCACAGCGGCATTCCGGAGCTGATTGAGAACAACGTGTCTGGCTGGCTGGTGGAAGAGGACGATCCTGAAGCGCTGGCGGAAACGCTGCTGAAACTGTCTCAGGGTGAAGTGGATGTGGCGCCGGTCGTCTCAGCCGCACGTCACAAAGTTGAGACTGAATTTAATCAGCATATCGCCTATGGCGAACTGGCACAGATTCTGGAGCGACTGGTGTGAGTGGATTTAAGTCACAGGCGATTTGGCTGTTTGGCAGCACCTGCTTTTCCGCGGTGCTGCAGGTTGCACAGCTGAGCTTTCTCGCCCGCAAACTGGAAACCCACGAGCTGGGGCTGTTAGCCATCATCAACGCCATCCTGGCGGTGGCAGGTGTGCTGCAGGATATGGGGATGAGCAGTTATCTGGTGCATCGCCAGAACATTACCCGTCGTGAGCAGAGCACCATCTATTGGGTGAACGTCTCTCTCAGCCTGTGTACCGGGTTAATCATGTTGCTGATCGCCTTCCCGGTCTCCTGGTTCTATCACCTGCCGGAGCTGACCGGGCTGATCATGCTGACCAGCCTGAACTTCCTGGTGCTGGGTCATCTGTCGCAGTATCAGGCGCACTACATCAAAACCAAGCGGATGGTCTCGCTGGCGAAGATTGAGATGGGCACCAAGTTGTTTGCTTTCCTCTGTGTGGTCGCGATGCTGGAGTTCACCTCGCTGACGGTGGCGGCAGCGATTCTGGGTCTGTTCATCAACGCCTTTACCCGCATCCTCTGCATGATTGCGCTGGGTGAGAAGTCATGGCGTCCGACCTGGGAATTCGACAAAGCGACTTTCTTCGGCGCAATTCGCTATGGCAGCTATCAGCTCGGTTCGCAGACCATTAACCAGCTGCGTACCCAGGCCGATGCGCTGGTGGTCGGTAAAGTCATGGGCGCAGAGATGCTGGGCGTTTACTCACTGGCGAAAGAGCTGGTGCTGCAACCGCTGAAGCTGGTGACGCCGGTGATTAACCGTCTGGCCCTGCCGCGCTTTGCTGAGAAACAGCACGATGCCGAGCAGCTGAAAAAGCTGTTCCTGAAAGGTACGCTGGGGATCATGCTGTTCAGCAGCGCCATGTATCTGGCTATTGGTATCTTCTCGCCGGTTATCGTGCGTGTGCTGTATGGCGCATCACATGAGCAGGTCTATCACCTGATCCCACTGATGCTGCTGTTTGGCATGCTGCGGCCGATGGGCGGACTGACCGGGGCGATTTCGCAGGCCAACGGACGCACTAATGTGGAGTTCTACTGGAACATCGTGGCGAGCATCGTGGTTCTGGCGGTACTGGCGACGACCTTTATCTGGCCGAACGTGCTCTACGTCGCACTGACGCTCTCTATCTCGCAGATCCTGATCTCGGCACTGGCGCATCCGTTCTTTATCAAGCCGGTGATTGGCATTCGGTTTATCCCGTATGCCCGGCAGTGGGTGGCCGTGTCGGTGGTATTTGTTGGCGTGATGATGCTGGTAAATCACTTTAATCTGTTCGTGATGCCAGAGTGGTTTGAAGGCTGGCTCTGATTACAAAGCGTTATATAAGCGGGCGGCCTCAGGGTCGCCCGTTTTCATTTATGGCTGGCCTCAGCCCTGCAACGAAGAGTGCTCCGGATCACAGTAGCAATATTCGATTACTGATTGTCTTTGTTCAGTTTATGGTGTCGCTGGCAATGGGCAAAATGCCGAATTTCCAAGTTATGACAGAGAGTTACTGTCCGCTTTTCAGATAAAGATTATACTTGCTCTTCCGGCCGATCCTGCATAATCGACCCACATCTTCATTTTATTAAACGGAATAAATATGACCAAGCTTAAAGCAGTAATCCCGGTTGCGGGCCTCGGTATGCATATGCTCCCTGCGACTAAAGCCATTCCGAAAGAGATGCTGCCTGTCGTCGACAAACCGATGATCCAGTACATCATTGACGAGTGTGTTGCCGCAGGTATTAAAGAGATTGTGCTGGTCACGCATGCATCGAAAAATGCCGTAGAAAACCACTTCGACACCACCTATGAGCTGGAAGCGCTGCTTGAAGCGCGCGTGAAGCGTCAGCTGCTGAGCGAAGTGCAGTCTATCTGCCCGCCAGGCGTCACCATCATGAACGTGCGCCAGGCGCAGCCGCTGGGTCTGGGCCACTCCATTCTCTGCGCCCGCCCGATGATTGGTGATAACCCGTTCGTGGTCGTACTGCCAGACGTCCTGCTGGATGACTCTACCGCTGACCACATGCGTTATAACCTCGCTGCGATGGTTGCCCGTTTCGAAGAGACCGGCCACAGCCAGGTGCTGGCGCAGCATATGCCGGCTTCCGATCTCTCTGAGTACTCTGTCATCACGACCGAAGAGCCGATTGATCATCCAGGCGACATCAGCACCATCACCGATTTCGTTGAGAAGCCTGAAGATACAGCCGGACTGAGCTCTGACCTGGCTGCGGTAGGCCGCTATGTGCTTTCTGCTGATATCTGGGCAGAACTGGAGCGCACTGAGCCAGGCGCATGGGGCCGCATCCAGCTGACCGATGCGATTGCCAGCCTGAGCAAGCACAAAACGGTTGATGTCTCTCTGCTGACCGGTCACAGTTTCGACTGCGGTCGTAAACTCGGTTACATGCAGGCGTTCGTCTCTTACGGACTGCGCAACAACGCGCAGGGTCGCGATTTCCGCGAAGCTATCCAGACGATTCTCGCAAAACAAAAGTAATTAAATCGCCGCGTCCTGCGCGGCGGATTGAAAGGAGCTCACATGGCAATTTTAGTAACGGGTGGAGCAGGCTATATCGGCTCCCATACGGTACTGGCGCTGTTGCAGCGCGGTGATGATGTTGTGGTTCTGGATAACCTCTGCAATGCCTCACGCGAAGCGATTAACCGCGTTGAGAAACTGGCGGGTAAAAAAGCGACCTTCGTTGAAGGCGATATCCGTGACCGTGCCTGTCTGCGTGACCTGTTTGCTGCTAACAGCATTTCAGCCGTCATTCACTTCGCAGCGCTTAAAGCGGTGGGTGAATCGACGCGTATGCCGCTGGAGTATTACGAGAACAACGTGGCGGGCACCGTGGTGCTGCTGGAAGAGATGCGTAATGCCGGCGTCTGGAACTTCATCTTCAGTTCATCCGCGACCGTCTATGGCGCAGATGCACCGGTTCCTTACGTTGAGACCACCCCGATTGGCGGCACCACCAGTCCATACGGCACCTCAAAGCTGATGACCGAATTCGTGATGCGCGACTTCGCCAAAGCAGAGCCGAAGTTTAAGGCGATTGCCCTGCGTTACTTCAACCCGGTTGGCGCGCACGAGTCTGGCGAAATCGGTGAAGACCCGACAGGCATCCCGAACAACCTGCTGCCGTACATCGCGCAGGTCGCAATTGGCCGTCTGGAGAAGCTGGGTGTGTTTGGCGGCGATTACGATACGCCAGACGGTACCTGTCTGCGTGACTACATCCATGTGGTTGACCTGGCGGAAGGCCACCTGAAAGCGCTGGACCACCTGAACAAAGTTGAAGGCTACACCGCCTTTAACCTGGGCGGCGGCAAAGGCTTCTCCGTGCTGGAGATGATCAAAGCGTTTGAGAAGGCTTCCGGCAAGGCGATTCCGTTTGAAATCAAGCCACGCCGTGACGGCGACCTGCCTGCATTCTGGGCCGATGCATCACTCGCAAACAGTGAGCTCGACTGGCGCGTGACGCGCGGCATCGATGAGATGATGCGCGATACGTGGAACTGGCAGAGTAAGAACCCGGATGGGTTTCGGTAGTTGAAAAAATCTGCAAACACCCGGCTTCGGCCGGGTTTTTTTTTGCCTGTGTTAAGAGGAACTGCATATTTCTCCGCTACATTTTCACCCATAAGCCAGCCATAGACCGGTTAATAACTTAATACAGAGTTATCCTGGTCAGGATTTCGTTCAGTTTTAATAAAAGCAGAACGTAAACCCACTCTGTGAACAGATGCAAAGTGTGATTCTTCAAACGCTACTATGCTGTTTTGCCGGTTTTTATTTTTATTAAAGCATCTCTGAGCCAATGTTTAGTCACTCTTAAGTTTTATCAGTGGCAATGAAAGATTAGGCATATTATTTTTGCCGCACAAAATGTACTATTTGCAGTTATCCCGGAACCCGTATGCGTTTGAATAAAATATAATCAGCGCATCGACAAGCTAACCTGTGAAGGGTGATTCCCATCACACAGCGCATTGGTTGCTGCAAGCCAGGGGCGGTAGCGTGGTTGTTTATTCGTAATGAGTAAAATTTGACCCGCGTATATGCATAGCATGTTTAAATTTGTTAGAGGATGTGGAATGTTACTTCCCGTAATCATGGCCGGAGGAACCGGCAGCCGCTTATGGCCCCTTTCCCGCGAACTTTACCCTAAGCAGTTCATCTGTCTGCACGGTGAGCACTCGATGCTGCAGGAGACGGTAAATCGTCTGAGCGGCGTCGAAGCCCGCGCACCGATGGTCATCTGCAACGAGGAGCATCGTTTCCTGGTGGCTGAGCAGTTGCGACAAATTAACAAGCTGTCCCATAACATTATTCTCGAGCCGGTAGGGCGTAACACCGCTCCGGCAATTGCGCTCGCTGCATTGAACGCTGTGGATCAGGGTGATGATCCGGTTCTGCTCGTGCTGGCTGCCGATCACGTGATTGAAGACCGTGCTGCGTTTCATCAGGCCATCAAAGTGGCCACCGCCTATGCCAAACAGGGCAAGCTGGTGACTTTCGGCATCGTGCCAACCGGTCCGGAAACCGGATACGGTTACATTCAGCGTGGCGAAGCGCTGCCAGGCGCAGAACACGGCCCTTATCAGGTTCAGCGATTTGTCGAAAAACCGAACCAGAGCACTGCTGAAGAATATCTGCAATCTGGCGAATACTACTGGAACAGCGGCATGTTTATGTTCCGTGCCAAGCGCTATCTCCAGGAACTGGAAAAGTTCCGCCCGGATATTCTTGAGGCCTGTCGTCGTGCCATGGCGAACGTCAAAGAAGGCAACGACTTTATCAGTATTGATAAAGATGATTTTATCGCCTGTCCTGATGAGTCAGTCGATTACGCGGTGATGGAACAGACCGATGCCGCTGTTGTTGTACCGCTGGCGGCAGGGTGGAGTGATGTAGGCTCCTGGTCCGCCCTATGGGAAGTCAATGAGAAAGATACTCACGGTAACTCTCTCAAAGGCGATACGTTCCTGCACAATACGAAAAACTGCTACATCAATAGTGAAGATCAGCTGGTGGCGGCGATTGGCGTGGAAAACCTAGTGATTGTAAACACCAAAGACGCTGTTCTGGTTGCGCGTAAAGACCAGGTGCAGGATGTGAAACGTGTGGTTGAGTTTCTTAAAAGCGAGTGTCGCAGCGAATACCGCCGCCATCGTGAAACTTACTGGCCATGGGGACGCTGCGACCTGGTGGTAAACACCGGCCGTTTTAACGTCAACCGCATTACGGTTAAACCTGGTGAGGCCTTCCAGTTACAGATGCACTACCACCGCACCGAACACTGGGTGATCCTGTCCGGTACAGCGAAAGTGACTATCCAGGATAAGACGCTGTTACTCACAGAAAACCAGTCAACCTTTATTCCAATCGGTCATCCACATACTTTAGAAAACCCTGGCAAAATTCCATTAGAGCTGTTGGAAATCCAGTCTGGTTCCTATCTTGGCGATGACGACCTCATTTTGATTAAACAACAGTTTGCAAGTAAGTAAGGACAGACACGATCATGGCAGCACTGACCTGTTTTAAAGCTTATGACATCCGTGGCGAATTAGGCACTGAACTGAACGAAGATATTGCCTACCGTATTGGCCGCGCCTATGGCGAATTTATTCGCCCGAAAACTATCGTGGTGGGCGGTGATGTCCGACTGACCAGCGAATCGTTAAAGCTGGCACTGGCCAATGGACTACGGGATGCAGGTACTGATGTTCTGGACATTGGTATGAGCGGAACAGAAGAGATCTACTTCGCTACCTTTCATTTAGGCATTGATGGCGGCATTGAAGTGACAGCCAGCCATAATCCGATGAACTACAACGGGATGAAACTGGTACGGGAAGGTGCGCGTCCGGTAAGCGGTGACACCGGTCTGCGCGACGTTCAGCGACTGGCAGAAGCCAACGATTTTGCTCCGGTTGAAGAGGGCAATCGCGGCAGTTATAAACAAATCTCTGTGCTGGATGCCTATGTCGATCATTTGATGGGCTACATCGACCTTAATAATTTCACTAAGCCGATGAAGCTGGTGATCAATTCAGGTAATGGTGCTGCCGGCCATGTGATTGATGAACTTGAGAAGCGCTTCCAACAAACTAATGCGCCGGTTTCATTTATCAAAGTGCATCACGAAGCGAATGGCAATTTCCCCAACGGTATTCCCAACCCGCTGTTGCCAGAGTGTCGTAAAGACACCTCTGATGCAGTGCGTGAGCATCAGGCCGACATGGGCATCGCCTTTGATGGTGATTTTGACCGCTGCTTCCTGTTTGATGAAAATGCAGAGTTCATCGAAGGCTACTACATTGTCGGTCTGTTAGCCGAAGCGTTTCTTAAGAAAGAGCCTGGCGCGAAAATTATTCACGATCCGCGTCTGACATGGAACACCATTGATGTGGTGACGCAGGCAGGCGGTATCCCGGTTATGTCTAAAACCGGCCATGCGTTTATTAAAGAGCGTATGCGTGAAGAGGATGCGGTTTACGGCGGTGAAATGAGTGCGCACCACTATTTCCGTGACTTCGCATACTGCGACAGTGGCATGATTCCGTGGCTACTGGTGGCAGAGCTGCTGGCAGTGAAAGGCCAGACTCTGTTTGCGCTGGTCTCCGAACGAATGGAAGCATTCCCTTGCAGCGGTGAGATCAATTCTAAAGTCGCCAATGCCAAAGAAAAGATTGAAATTATTAAAGAGCGCTATGTATCTGACGAGTGCGAACTAAATCTGACCGATGGGATTAGTGTGGATTTCTCAGACTGGCGTTTCAACTTGAGAACTTCTAATACCGAACCTCTGGTTAGATTGAACGTCGAGTCAAAAAATAATTTAGCGCTGATGAATGAGAAAACAACAGACATCCTGGCTTTGCTAAATGGGGTCCAGAAGTGAGAGAGATACTAATAGCGATATTAAGGTATCGTGGCTTTATATGGAGTAGTGTAAAAAGAGATTTTCAGTCTCGCTACCAAATGAGCATATTAGGGGCAGCATGGTTAGTCTTGCAGCCTCTCGCGATGATCACTGTTTATACCGTAATCTTCTCGCAACTTATGCAGGCAAGGTTACCTCAGTCAACCGGGCCTTTTGCATACAGTATTTACCTCTGTTCCGGTATTCTCACCTGGGGTTTATTCGCTGAAATACTATCCAGAATGCAGGTAGTGTTTATTGAAAATGCAAACTTGTTGAAAAAGGTTACATTTCCAAGAATCTGTTTACCGGTCATCATCATTTTATCGTGCATACTCAACTTCTTGATAATATTTTCGCTATTTTTGTTTTTCCTGGCCGTAACGGGGAATTTTCCCGGAGTTGAATTTTTCTATATTATTCCAATATTGATCATTCAGGTATTATTCGCAAGCGGGCTTGGCATTACGCTCGGCGTACTGAATGTATTTTTCCGTGATGTGGGGCAGTTTGTCACCGTTCTCCTTCAATTCTGGTTCTGGTTTACGCCAGTGGTGTACGTCTATACAACACTGCCTGTTTGGGCTCAGGGATGGTTAAATTACAATCCAATGACAGCCATAATAAACGGGTATCATGAAATTTTCGTACATAACACCGTACCAGACTTTTTTGCTATGAAATGGACTATTGCTGTCGCGGTGATTTTTTGTGTGTTAGGTCTTTATCTCTTTCGGAAACACGCGGCTGATATGGTGGATGAATTATAATGTACAGCATAAAAGTTGAAAACGTCAGTAAGAGTTATAAACAATATCCACGAAAAATTGATCGGCTATTAGAGTGGGTTTTGCCAGGCAAAAAAAAACGTTTTCATGAAAAACATGTTTTAAATAATGTCTCTTTTGAAATAGAAAAAGGGGAAGCTGTTGGTATTATTGGCGTCAATGGCGCTGGTAAAAGTACCTTATTAAAAATTATCACGGGTACCACAGCAGCGACATCAGGACAGGTAAAATCACAAGGGCGTATTGCTGCACTCCTTGAATTAGGTATGGGATTCCATCCCGATTTTACCGGCAGGCAAAATGCTGTAATAGCGGGCCAACTCCTGGGTATCAATGAAGAAGATATGGATGAAGTCATCCGTGATGTAGAAAACTTTGCGGGTATAGGTGAATATTTCGATTCTCCTGTACGGACATATTCAAGTGGTATGCAAGCCCGCGTAGCATTCTCAGTAGCGACCGCAGTTAAAGCTGATATATTGATTGTCGATGAAGCACTCAGCGTTGGCGACCTGGCTTTTCAGGCTAAATGCATGCAACGCATGAATAAGATGCTTGAAGACAATGTAACTATTCTCTTTGTCAGTCATGCACTTTTCCAGGTGAGACAGTTTTGTTCTCGCGCAGTCTATATCGCCGACGGTGAAGTAAAAGCGTTTGGTGCCGCTGCAAAAGTATGCGATCTCTATCAAAATTCTCTGGTAGAAAATAAAATTTCTATTAAAGAGCAGGAAAATACGGGATTAATTGTCAATCATAAACTCGATCCCGATATTACAGTTAACCCTAATCTCCGCCAGAATTCTCTACAAGAGAATGCCGGGAGTCTGGATCTGGAGTTTCTGGATTTCAAAATGCTGAACGCGGCGGGGGAGGAGGTTGCTACCCTTTACGCGAAAGATAAAGTTACCGTTCAGGCTGTTATCAGATGTAACAGAGATGTCCCTGCTGAGGCATGTGTTGGCATGTTGATCGGTGACAAAAATGGTTTTCCTGTATTGAGCATGAATTCCAACTATTATGATACTCGCCTGGAGAGTCTCAAAGCTGGTGAACACGTCATTATCAGCTGGGATTTTGTCATCCCCTTTTATATGGGCGAGTATCGCATCGATATTGGCATTAAGCCTGAACCTTATTCGTCTGATTTTTATGATCGAATCTTCTGCGTAAAAGTTTTCACAGTAAATACGCCAGTTGAGCTTTTGAAAGAAAACTTTGGTGGTATGCTTCACATCCCGGCAGAAATGAAAATCGTAAAAAAATAAATTCAGTCTGAATTTCAGGAAAGATGCATTAATCACATGAGGTGAGTGCGAATAATGTCAAATAAGAAATCAAAATATCTATTTTTTTGGCTTCCCTATGACGTCAAATATTCCTATGAAACATTTCTAACCGCTTTTTACCTGAGCGTTAAGCGTTTCTCTTGTAATGACGCAATACATATCGGACATGAGAAGATTTTTCAGGATGTGCCGCCGCATTTACCTGAGAACTGGCTGGCAGGTTTTAATACTTCCTTGCCAGATAATGAAGAGTTAAAAAATCTGGATAAAATTATCTGGAGCAGCGATCTTTTTTCTGCTCTGGAAGATAAGCTTAAATCTAAAAACCTCGTATGGCAGCATATCCTAACCCATGAGTATGAGCCATTAATGGAGCTTTTTGAGTCTGAAATTGTCAGACTCAAAGAAACGTTTGATATTAAAGCTGTGATATTGTGGTCAAACTGTCCTTCAGTAAAAAAAATTGCAAACAAGCACCAGATTCCTGTTATTCATAATGAACTCGGACCATTACGAGAACCTGTTTATTTGCCTACTTGCTATTTCGATTTTAGTGGGGTTAACGGGAATACTGAGGCTGCCCGCCGGTTTGAAAATTATGAGATAAGAAACGATCGATATGCAAATTTTGGGCGAGTAGCGCTGCTTAGTCTTTTTCTTAAAGTCGTAAAACCTATTCGTAAATTCGATAATTACGAAATTGGTGTACCTCTTCAAGTAGAAGATGATTCAAATATTATTGCTTATAGTAACGGATTTAATAATCCAGAAATTGTTGATTACGCCAAAAGTAAAACCAGTAGCGTTTTGATTCGCAAACACCCTTACGGGCGGGTCAATTATAAAGATATAGAAAATGGAAGTGAGGACTTAACGCCTCAGGAATTTATCGCTTTATGCGAAAAAATAATTACTATTAATTCGAGTGTGGGTTTCGAAGCATTGTTATGGGGAAAACCAAGCGAGATTTTAGGCGATTCCCCTTTTTCATTTATTAGCCGTGACAGTACAGTGTTTGTCGATGCGCTAAGATTCGCACTGCTTAACTATCTGGTCCCATTCGATTTCCTCTTCAATAAAGAATACTACGACTGGCGTATCACGATGCCTGATGAAGATAGCATCAGGGAAAAGCATCTGTTATATTATCTAAACTTAAAACACGGCTGGAATAAAACAAATATAAACATCGATACAATTCCTGTTGAGCTGGAAAATATTTTTTTCAGAAATCTCAATTTGCAGTTTGTTGAAAATGAAAATTATTTTCGTTCTGAAACTGAAGAATTAAATAAAAAGTTAATGAAATTCAATTCTGACAGGGCGAAAGAAGCGGATTTGCTTAAGTCGGAACTGAGTAAAAAGAAACAAGAGCTGGATAGTGAGGTCAATAAAAATAAACATCTGGCAGATGAATTATGGCGTCATCAGCATCTTCTTGAAAACATCTATGCAAGTAAATCATGGCGACTTACGAAACCACTGAGAGTTATAAATAGTCTGAAATCTGATAAAAAAACAAAATTTCCCTTTAAAGGCAAAATCGTTGCGCTGGCGTTGCCTATAGCCAGGAAGGTGCTTGCGAATTATCAGGCTCGAAAAGTAGTTATAGCTGTAACAAAGAAGATTGGCCTTTACGGTAAGTTAAAAAGTATTTATTTACAAAGTACAGTTCCAGTCGCCTCACCATTAGTTGATGTTTCAAATGAGATTCACAAATCCAGAGACACTGTTATCAATATTAAAAAAATCAAGATGCTTAAAAGTCAAAGAGGGAACGATTGATGCGCATAGCAATTGATATGCAGGGTTTGCAGTCAGAGAGTCGGTTCAGAGGGATTGGCCGTTATACACGCGCGATAATTAAGTCTTTGGTTAAACTGGCATTTAATAAAAAATATGAAGTTATCTTAATCGGTAATGGTGCTTTCCCGGTAAAAGATTTAGTCAACGAGTTTTCACCACTGGTTGGTCGTGATGCTGTCAAGTTCTGGTATCCGGCAGGACCCTGTGCATTTGAAAATCCTGCTAATCATCATAATAATGCAAATGCAAAAATTATTCGGGAAGCATTTTTTAAAAGCCATAAGCCTGACATCATCTATGTACCGGCTATGTTTGAAGGCTATCAGGATGATAGCGTTTTAAGCGTTAATGAATTCGACACGGAAACCCCCGTTGTAACAACCCTTTATGATCTGATTCCACTACACAATCCTGCACAATATCTGGACCCTAATCCCAACTATAAGAAATTTTATCTTGAAAAGATTTCTTATTTGCAGGCATGTAAAAAGTTACTGGCTATCTCTGCTTTTTCCAGACATGAAGGACAAGAGTATTTTAAGGTTCAAGCTGATGACATCGTTAATGTCTCTACAGCCTGTGACGATATTTTCAGGGTTATAGAGTCAGATCAAAATGAAATCAATGAGCTGAAACTTAAATTTAAAATAACCAAACCATTTATTATGTATTCTGGCGGGGCGGATGAACGGAAAAACCTTCCCGCGCTGATAACAGCACTCAGTGAGCTTCCTGTTGAAATACAGAAACAATATGATTTTGTATTAGCGGGTAAATTATCGCAATTTGACATTGATAAACTTAATCATCATGCTCGTCAGTGTAAGTTAGAACACATGTCGATGATCATGACGGGTTATATTACTGATGAAGAGCTGGTTCAGCTCTATAACACCTGTAAACTTTTTGTGTTCCCCAGTTGGCATGAAGGGTTCGGCCTGCCGGCTTTGGAAGCGCTGGCTTGCGGTGCCGTTGTGATTGGTGCAGGTAATACCAGCTTACCTGAAGTAATTGGTATCGAAGAAGCGTTGTTTGATCCGTTCAGCGTGTCAGACATCAGAGAGAAGATTATCAATGTGCTTACAGATGAATCACTTTATTCTTCTTTGAAAAAAAAAGGCTTATCGCGAGCACGAGCCTTTTCATGGGATACTTCTGCTGCTATTGCGCTTTCTGCATTTGAAGACGTCATTGAAGGTAAAGACGCGACCGTCATGCAGGACGTCATGAAGGATGCTGGCAGCCTTAAGAAGACATTAGCATTTTTTACACCTCTGAGTCCTGCGCGATCAGGTATTTCTTTATATAGTGAAGAGTTACTTCCAGCGTTATCGAAATTTTATGATATTGATGTAGTTATTGATGAAAGTCAGTCAGATAGAAGAGAGAATAGTGATTATTCTGTCATTACAGCGAGCGAATTTTTAAATAGCTCAAAAATTTATGACCGAATCATTTATCAAATGGGTAATTCCATATTCCATGATTATATGCATGAAATTCTGGAAATTTATCCCGGCATCGTTTGTATGCATGATTTTTATCTCAGTAACTATTTCCGCTATAAAGAAACCTTTGCTGGTTATGAACGTTCGTGGAGCGAACAGTTACTTGCTTCTCATGGTTATAATGCGCTTATTCAAAGAGAGAATGTTAATGACGATGAGAAAATAATGTATCAATACCCGTCTAATTTTAATGTGCTAAGTAATGCTACGGCCGTTATAGTACATTCCGATTATTCGAGAAAATTAGCAAAACAGTGGTATTCAAACAGTCGCGCGCTTGACTGGGAACGTATTCCATTGCTGCGTGCTGAACCTGTTTCTCTGGATAAGCAACAGGTCAGAAAAGAACTCAATATTTCTGAGGATACAATATTAATTTGTTCATTTGGTATTCTTGACGCTTCTAAACTCAACCACCTTATAATTCAGGGGTTAGGGGCTTTAAATAATGAGCTAAAACAAAAGAGCAAAATGGTTTTTGTTGGAGAGTTGGGTGGTAGCTATAAAGATCGGATTGAGTCACTAATAAAAGAGTATCATCTTGAGTCGGTTGTCGAGATCACCGGGTGGGCCTCTGATGCTCTTTACCGGCAGTATCTGGTTGCCGCGGATATTGGCGTTCAGCTCCGTGCTTTATCACGGGGAGAAACCTCTGCCGCTGTTTTAGATTGCATGAATTATGGTTTAGCAACAATTATCAATGCTAATGGTTCAATGGCCGAGCTCCCTGATGACAAAGTTATTAAGCTCGCTGACGAATTCATGCTGAGTGATTTGATCACGGCTATTGATAAATTGTGCGAAGATAGACAATTCAGAGAAGATCTTGGCAAAAGCGCACACCATTATATTTCAGCCGAGCACAGCCCCGAAAGATGTGCTGAGTCATGTTTTAATCATATCGAGGCTGCATATAGTAAAAATAATCTTACTGTTAATCAGATTATCAACAAGCTGGATATTCTGGAAAAACAGTATGAACCTTATGCTAATCTTATAGCCAATAATTTTCCCCGCCTGAAATCGAACAGAAAGTTATTCTTTGATGTATCTCTCATTAAAGATTCTGATCTATGGACCGGGATTGAGCGTGTTACCCGAGCCCTGCTGATTGAGCTGATCAAGCTATCAGATAATCGTTTTAACGTAATACCCGTATATCTGAATAAAGAGCAAAGTGGTTATACTTTACGTGAAGCCAATGGTTTCATGGCAAAACTCTACCCTGGCATTGCATCTTATGTTGATTACGATAGATGTGTCGATTTTAACTCAGGCGATGTTTACTTTTCATCCGAGCTAGCCTGTGATTTAGTCATAGATGCCCAAAAAAATGGATTTTATGACCATCTCTTAAAAAACAGTGTTAATGTCACATTCATGATTCATGATATTTTACCTGTTACCAAAAATCATTTCTTCCCGCCTGGAAGTAATGAAGGTTTTTCAGCATGGCTTAATATTATAATCGAGTATTCTGATAAAATAATTTGCGTTACTGATGCTGTTGTTAGCGAAGTTAAAAAATATATTTTGTCCAACAAACTTGATAATCCACGTTTGCAGTTAGAGTATTCTCATCATGGTGCGGATATTTCCTCAACTATACCTTCAGGTGGCATTAATTCGGGCGATGTTGACAAGGTTAACCTGATTAAACAGAATCTCTCTTTCCTCATGGTCGGTACACTGGAGCCACGTAAGGGGCATTTGCAGGCTGTGGCTGCTTTCGAACTGCTTTGGGCAGCAGGTAATGAATCCCACTTGGTTATCGTGGGCAAAGAAGGCTGGAAGGGGCTGCCAGATAATGCGAGGCGTACGATCCCTGAGATTGTCGATAAGATTAAAAATCATCCGTTTTTAAACAAAAAACTCTTCTGGTTTGATAACGCCAGCGATGAATTACTAAATGAGCTTTATCAGAACGCTGACTGCTTACTTTATCCATCTGAAGACGAAGGTTTTGGTCTTCCGTTAATTGAAGCTTCACAGCACAACAAGCCATTGATATCACGTGATGTTCCGGTGCTTCGTGAAGTTGCTGGTGAGGGCGCTTTTTATTTCCAATCCAATAAGCCTGAGGTATTAGCTCAAGCTATAGAAGAGTGGATCGAACTCTTCAAAAACAATGCACACCCTGATTCAGCTGAGATTAGTTGGTTAAGTTGGGCGCAAAGTGCAGAAAATCTTGTAAAAAAACTCTTTGATTAGAAGGTTATCTATAAATGAAAAGTGCAGTTATTACAGGCATCACTGGTCAGGATGGCGCATATTTAGCCCAATTGTTACTTGATAAAGGTTATAAAGTCTATGGTACTTATCGCCGTACAAGTTCAGTGAACTTCTGGCGTATCGAAGAATTAGGGATTAAAAGCAATCCTAATCTTTACCTGGTCGAATATGATCTGACTGATCTTTCATCAAGCATTCGTTTACTTCAGGAAAGCAAAGCGACCGAAGTTTACAACCTTGCGGCTCAGAGCTTTGTAGGTGTTTCTTTCGACCAGCCGCTGACCACCGCTGAAATTACCGGTATTGGCCCGGTAAACCTGTTAGAAGCTATTCGCATCGTTAACCCTAAAATTCGTTTCTATCAGGCGTCTACTTCAGAAATGTTTGGTAAAGTTCAGGCTATTCCGCAGAAAGAAGATACACCCTTCTATCCGCGTAGCCCGTATGGCGTTGCAAAATTGTATGCCCACTGGATGACGATTAACTACCGTGAGAGCTACAACATCTTCGCATCAAGCGGCATTCTGTTTAACCACGAATCACCACTGCGTGGACAGGAGTTTGTCACCCGTAAGATCACCGATTCAGTAGCCAAAATTAAGCTCGGTAAGCTGGATGTGCTTGAGTTAGGGAACATGGACGCCAAGCGTGACTGGGGCTTTGCTAAGGAATATGTTGAAGGTATGTGGCGTATGCTGCAGGCTGATGAGCCAGATACATTTGTCCTGGCAACCAACCGCACTGAAACAGTCCGTGACTTCGTTTCAATGGCGTTCAAAGCTGCTGGCATTGAATTGCGCTTCGAAGGCAAAGATGATCAGGAAGTTGCCATCGATGTCGCCACTAACAAAGTGGTGGTTAAGGTCAATCCTAAGTTCTATCGTCCTGCTGAAGTAGAATTACTGATTGGTAATCCACAGCGCGCGAAAGACATTTTGGGCTGGGAACCAAAAACCACACTCGAAGAATTGTGCGCGATGATGGTAGAAGAAGATCTGCGCCGCAATAAACAAGGGTTCTCCTTCTGATATGACTAATGGCAAAAAAGCATTGATCACTGGGATCAAGGGCTTTACCGGCCAATATATGGCAGCGGATTTATCCGCTGCCGGATATGAAGTTTATGGTTTCGGTTCAACTCCCGCCCAGAATTCCTCACGCTATTTTCAGGTTGATCTTACGAATGCAGCACAGGTAAAAAATGCTGTAGACAATATTCAGCCTGACGTCGTTGTTCATCTTGCAGCCATCGCTTTTGTTGGTCATGCTGACCCAAATGCGTTCTATAGTGTTAACCTTTGCGGTACGCGTAATCTGTTACAGGCGCTTAGCGAATCAGCAAAAAGGCCTGATGCAGTTTTGATCGCCAGCAGTGCTAATGTTTACGGTAATAACACGCTGGGAAAATTAGCAGAGTCGGTTCCAGCCAGACCTGCAAATGACTATGCGGTAAGCAAGCTGGCCATGGAGTACATGACCAGTCTGTTTTATGAAAAGTTGCCGATTATTATTACCCGGCCATTCAATTACACCGGTGCCGGTCAGGCAGAAAATTTCCTGATCCCGAAAATCGTCAAACATTTTCGTGAGAGAAAAGATGTCATTGAGCTGGGCAACGTAGATGTTTGGCGTGATTTTTCTGACGTGCGTGACGTCGTTAAAAGCTATTTAGCGTTACTTCATTCCCGCTCATCTGGTCAGACTGTCAATGTCGCTTCAGGTAAAATGCATTCATTGAGGGAAGTCGTCGATCTCTGCCAATCCCTGACAGGCCATGATATTAAGATTGAAGTTAATCCTGATTTTGTACGGCCTAATGAAATTAAAGAACTTTGTGGCGATATCACTTTGCTCAATAGCTTAGTCGATGAGACCTCGTCTAAAATTCCTCTTAGAGATACCCTGAAATGGATGCTGGAAGCAAAGCAATAAACGTCGTTTACTCTACGGACTGTATTAAATATCCTTTAACCGGTATTGGCCGTTATGCGTTTGAGCTTGCTAAACAGCTTCAGGAAAGAAAAAACGTCTCACTGACGTTTCTTCATGGCACGAAGACTCGCGACTCACTTGCAGTCGCGAGTGAGTCTGCTCAATCGGTTCAATCTCTGAAACGTAAGTTACAAAGAAGCAAAACAGTAAGTGAAATATATCGCCTGACTTTTCCGGTAATGAAAATGATAGCGCTGAGGGATTTTAAGAATCATATATTTCATAGTCCTAACTACTATCTACCGCCTCGCGTGAAACATTGTGTTGCTACCTTTCACGACCTGTCAGTATTCCATTGGCCTCAATTTCATCCGGCTGGCCGTGTTCATCTGATGCAAAAAGAGTTAAGGAGTACTGTTTCGCGTGCGTCGATGTTGATTACTGACTCTTATTACACAAAGAATGAGTTAATGGATTTCTTTGGTATTGAAGATAATAAAATTGCCGTAGCACCTCTGGCCTGCAATGAACATTTTCATCCCCGTGATGAAGCAGAAACACAACAGGTTCTTGAAAAATATAATCTTAAGTGGCGACGTTTCTTTCTTTATACCGGCACTATTGAACCAAGAAAGAATATACTGACGCTACTTCAAGCGTATGATCGTCTGCCCGCTCAGGAAAAATCGGCCTTCCCGTTAGTCATTAGTGGTTATAAGGGTTGGGAAAATGAGCAACTCTTTAAGCTCTTTGACAAGGGCGAGAGAGAAGGGTGGCTAAAATATTTAGGTTTTGTGCCCGGTAAAGATCTGCCGTTTTTATTCAGTGCTGCAACGAGCTTTGTTTTCCCATCAATCTATGAAGGTTTCGGCCTGCCGGTTCTTGAAGCGATGGCATCAGGAACACCCGTGATCTGCTCAAATGCAACATCACTTCCGGAAGTCGCTGGAGATGCAGCATTAATGCATGAACCTCAGGACGTTCATGCTTTGACAAATTACATCCAGATGATGATTGAAAACGCTGATGAAAAGCGCCGAATGATTGATACGGGGTTAGCGCGTGCCCGCGAATTTTCATGGTCACTGTGTGCGGATAAAACCATTGAAGCTTATGAGCAGGTCGCAAAATATATATGATTAAAGTTCTACACTGTTACAAAACCTACTACCCTGATACTTTTGGCGGCATCGAGCAGGTTATTTATCAGCTCGCAGAAGGTGGTTTTAAATCAGGTATCGAATCTGTTGTTTTTACTCATAGTCCCCAGTTTGAAAACAAAAAAAACAGCCTGAATAATCATCAGATTCATCGGGTCAAAACGCAGTGTGAGTTTGCCTCAACGCCATTCTCTTATTCAGCCATAAAAGAATTCAGGGAATTGGCCCAGAATGCGGATATTATCCATTATCACTTCCCGTATCCCTTCATGGACTTTATGCATTTTGCCGCTGGCATCAACAAGCCATCCGTAGTTAGTTATCATTCTGATATCGTTAAGCAGAAGGTGCTGTTAAAGCTCTATACACCATTAATGAATCGCTTTCTTTCAAGTGTCGATCGCATCGTTGCCGCATCGCCAAACTATGTTGAAAGCAGCCCGGTATTACAACAGTTCAAAGATAAAGTTGAAGTTATCCCTTACGGTCTTGATAAACAGTTTTATCAAAACAACGATCCTGCCGTTCTGCAAAAATGGCAGGCAAGATTTCCGGATGGCTTCTTCCTGTTCATTGGAACGTTTCGTTATTACAAAGGCCTGCATATTTTAATCGAGGCGGCAAAAAACAGCCGTTACCCCATCGTCGTGGTGGGTGCAGGTCCTATTGAGGCTGAGCTGAAAGCGCAGGCACAGCAACTGGGCGTGGACAATATCCATTTCCTGGGTGCGCTGGAAGACAGTGAAAAATCTGCCTTGCTGCAGTTATGTACCTGTCTCGTCTTTCCTTCTCATTTACGTTCCGAAGCTTTCGGCATCTCATTGCTGGAGGGCGCGCTCTATTCAAAACCGCTCATCTCCAGCGAGATTGGGACCGGAACAACCTTTATCAATATTGATCGTGTCACCGGCTTAGTCGTCCCTCCATCCGATCCTGTGGCATTAAGAAAGGCAATGGATGAAATATGGCAGAACCCCGAGCTGGCTACGACCTATGGTGCTGCGGCGCTGGCACGTTTTGAAGCCCTTTTCACAGCAGATAGAATGATTCTAAGCTATACCAAACTTTATAAATCCTTGCTAAGTGTGTGATTTATTTTCAGATAATTTCATCTGCGCGACCGCACCATTCATTACCTTTAATCCGCTATCCTGAGTTAACATACTGATCACTTACAAACTGGTGTTACGGGTAACACCATGCGAGACCACAGACAGGAGTATGTAATGTCCAAGCAACAGATCGGCGTTGTAGGTATGGCAGTGATGGGCCGCAACCTGGCTCTTAACATTGAGAGCCGCGGTTACACTGTTTCAATCTTCAACCGTTCACGCGAAAAGACTGATGAAGTCATCGCCGAGAACCAGGGCAAGAAACTTGCTCCTTTTTACACCGTTGAAGAGTTTGTTGAATCGCTGGAAAAACCTCGTCGTATCCTGCTGATGGTTCAGGCGGGTGAAGCGACTGACAAGACTATCGCCTCACTGACTCCACATCTGGATAAAGGCGACATTCTGATCGATGGCGGTAACACCTTCTACAAAGACACCATCCGTCGTAACAAAGAACTGTCAGACCAGGGCTTCAACTTCATCGGTACCGGTGTTTCCGGTGGTGAAGAGGGCGCACTGAAAGGCCCATCTATCATGCCCGGCGGCCAGAAAGAAGCTTATGAACTGGTTGCACCGATTCTGGATAAGATCGCGGCACGTGCTGAAGATGGCGAAGCCTGTGTGGCCTACATCGGTCCGGACGGCGCGGGTCACTATGTGAAGATGGTTCACAACGGCATCGAGTACGGCGACATGCAGCTGATCGCAGAAGCTTATGCGCTGCTGAAAGGCGCGCTGGGCCTGAACAACGAAGAGCTGGCTGAAACCTTCACCGAGTGGAACAACGGCGAGCTGAGCAGCTACCTGATCGACATCACCAAAGATATCTTCACCAAGAAAGACGAAGAAGGTAAATATCTGGTTGATGTGATTCTGGATGAAGCAGCGAACAAAGGCACCGGTAAATGGACCAGCCAGAGCTCACTGGATCTTGGCGAACCGCTGTCACTGATCACCGAGTCTGTCTTCGCTCGTTACCTGTCCTCACTGAAAACGCAGCGTGTTGCGGCCTCTAAAGTACTGAGCGGCCCACAGGCGAAGGCTTTCACCGGTGATAAAGCAGAGTTCATCGAGAAAGTTCGTCGCGCTCTGTACCTGGGTAAAATCGTCTCTTATGCGCAGGGCTTCTCACAGCTGCGTGCTGCGTCAGAAGAGAATAACTGGGATCTGCACTACGGTGAAATCGCTAAGATCTTCCGTGCTGGCTGCATCATCCGTGCCCAGTTCCTGCAGAAGATCACTGATGCTTATGCAGCAGATGCAGGTATCGCTAACCTGTTGCTGGCTCCGTACTTCAAAGATATCGCGGATCAGTATCAGCAGGCGCTGCGTGATGTGGTTTCTTACGCAATTCAGAACGGTATCCCGACGCCTACCTTCTCTGCTGCAATTGCTTACTACGACAGCTACCGTTCAGAAGTACTGCCTGCTAACCTGATTCAGGCGCAGCGTGACTACTTCGGTGCGCATACTTACAAGCGTATCGACAAAGACGGTGTGTTTCACACTGAGTGGTTAGATTAATTAACCACAGCAGTAAAAACCCGGCTTTGCCGGGTTTTCTTTTATCATAAAAATATTTCAAAAATATAAAAATACTTTTCAAATGGTGTTGGCGAATGAAAAACAAGGTAGCAGAAAAACATATTACTTACCATCCATTTATTGATGGATTACGAGCCCTGGCAGTATTATCTGTAGTTCTTTTTCATCTTAATTCGAAAATACTACCTGGCGGTTTTGTAGGTGTAGATGTTTTTTTTATTATTTCAGGATTTATTGTCAGTGCTTCAGTTGCAGCCTTTCAGGGAGCGACAATATTGCAGTTTTTTGCAATATTTTATAGTCGAAGAATAAAGCGTATATTTCCTGCATTAATATTTATGCTTCTGGTTGTTTTTTTTACATCTACAGCATTAATTCCTGGATCGTGGTTAAGTTGGGTTAATCAGTCAACGGGTTTCTATGCTTTTTTTGGTTTCAGTAATTTCATCCTCGCTTCTACAGGTAGAGATTATTTTGCACCGACCACCGATTTCAATCCGTTTACGCATACCTGGTCACTGGGTGTTGAAGAGCAATTTTATCTTGTTTTTCCTTTTCTTTATATCTTCTGGTTGTCATCAGGTAAGAGATATCTATCCTCCCTGATTTACCTAATTCTGTGTATAGCCTCTTTAGTACTCTCCTTTAAATTATCAGCAACACAGCCAACTCAGGCATACTATTTTACACCTGGCCGCTTTTGGGAGTTAGCGTCGGGTGTTTTATTATATCAGTTTATGACAACATTCAGGCAGCAGCTGATTTCACGCGAATGGATAATCTGGCTTAAAAGAGTGGTTGGTGTTCTTTCCTTAGCAGGTCTGCTTGCATCATTTGTTATAACAGATACCAATCGTTTCCCAATGCCTGGTGCATTACTGGCAACAATCAGCACGCTTGGGCTATTTTTTAGCCTTTACTTTGGTGTTGCGCTATCTGGAATTAATAAATTATTAAGTAATAATTATCTGACATTCGTTGGCAAGATATCATTTTCACTTTATTTATGGCACTGGCCCATCTTCGTATTGTTTCGCTGGACCTGCGGACTAGAAACTGCATCTCAACAATTGCTTGCGTTATTGATAACAGCATTGTTTTCGCTTTTTTCTTACTTTTTTATTGAAAAACCTATTCGCTCGTCCCGATTTATCGCTAAGAGAAACAATTGGGTGGTTTTATCGGCAGGGATTTTGATTATTAGTGCATCATATGTCGTGGCTTTAAAAATTGACTCACATGTTGGCAAAATTTCTCAAAGTGTATTAACTAAATCTCCACAGGATTGGTATCCAGAAGGGAGCGGGTTTGTTGAAGGCTATCCGGGGTGTCAAGCTGAACCTGAACATGTTGATGTAAATGGTGGGTTATTACTCATCTACAAATCGCAGGGCTGTCTCAATCCCGTCTCACCAGACTCTCATCAGCTTTTCGTTATTGGCGATTCACATGCACTGGCATATGCAGGATTGTTCAAGAGTTTTGCGATAAAAACGAAGACGACAATTTATGCCTATAACAACGGTGGCTGCCCGTTCTTAAGTTTTACACCGGAAAGAGATCTGGATGTACCTCAATGTCGGCAGTATTCAGATTCATCGCTTCAGGATATACTGAAGAGAATAAAACCAGGTGACGTTCTATTCCTGGCTTCATTAAGACTTCCAAGATTTGTAGATCAGTGGGCCTATTTTGGCGATAAGCAGCATGCTGAAATACTCTTTAGTGAACATGCTGAACAAGGGCGTAAGCGTACCATAGACTACGCTAAGATCGCTTTGAAACCATTTGTGGATAAGGGTGTAAAGATAGTCTTCGAAGCACCAAAGCCACTGTTTAAGATCCCTGTCTATCGATGCGCTGATTGGTTTAATAAGACAAACCCTATCTGCAAGGGAGGCGATTCTATTTCACGTGAAACTATTGAACATAATCGTGCTCCGATATTAGCCAGTTATTCTGAGTTACAAAAAAGTATTCCATTGAATATATGGGATCCTTTACCAACATTGTGTGATAAATCTACCTGTAGCGCTTACAAAAATGGAAAGCCGTTATTTTTTGATGGAGATCATTTAAGCGGATATGGTAATAAAGTTTTGTTGCCTTCTTTTATGGAATTTATCAATTCACTTGAAAATGGTAAGCGTCAGAAGATCAATTTTTCTGATAAGAAAATAAATATCGATTTTACTCAGTCGAGCTATCCATCATTTATATCGGAGGTTGAGGGGCTTTCACAGCATGAAGCGTGGGGTCGCTGGTCTGATAAAAATGAAGCTGAAGAAGTGTTAATAAGATTTAAAAACGACTTACCAAAGCACTTGACTCTTACCATCAAAGCCCATGCTTTTGGACCGAATGTAAATAATATTATCAAGATAAAATATGCCGGTCTGACACATAATATTAAATTGGATCAGAATGAGTCTGTTCAATCTATCGAATTTAACTCGGATGAGACTTCAAATGAAATTGTTATTGTTCCGCCTGTGCCGACGACACCAAAATCTCTTAACCTTGGAGAAGATGTGCGGATGCTAGGTATTGGCATAGTTAGCCTTGAAATTAGTAAGTTAAAATACTGAAAATTGAAAATTTATTAGATATGGATTGCTAAAAATGATTGAACAAAAAGATTATGATATTGCAGTTATTGTACCCTGTTACAATGAAGGTGTTTCAATTTGTCAAGTAATAAATGATTTTAGGACACATCTGCCATCCGCATCCATTTATGTTTTTGATAACAATTCAAGTGATGATACAGCTGAAAGAGCGATTGAAGCAGGTGCAAAAGTTTTTACTGTTAAAGAACCTGGTAAAGGAAACGTTGTCAGGCGCATGTTTGCTGATATTATCGCTGACATTTATATTATGGTAGATGGCGATGCAACCTATGATGCAGCAAGCGCTCCAAAAATGATCGAAAAGTTGATTTCTGAGCGTCTTGATATGGTAGTTGGTGTTAGGAAACATGAAGATAAAGAAGCTTATCGTCTGGGCCATACGTTTGGTAATAAGATGTTAACTGGCTGTGTAAAAAGTATATTTGGTGGTAAGTTTTCCGACATGTTATCGGGATATCGCGTTTTTTCACGTCGTTACGTTAAATCATTTCCGGCAATGGCAAAAGGCTTCGAAACAGAAACAGAACTTACTGTACATGCCTTGGAACTAAGAATGCCATATGGAGAAATCGACACGCCTTATGGCGCCAGAATGGAAGGATCAGAGAGTAAACTGAACACGTACAGAGATGGAATTCGTATTGCTAAAATGATTCTAAGACTATACGCGACCGAGCGACCACTAATGTTTTATGGAATTTTGGCGCTAATCTTCAGTGTTACAGGAATTGTTTTAGCTTTTCCTCTGACCATCTATTATTTTGAAACGGGACTTGTTCCACGCTTACCAACTGCGGTGCTATCGACAGGATTAATTCTTTTAGCAGCGATTTCATTTGTAACCGGATTGATTTTAGAGAGTGTTACTGTAGGAAGGCGTGAACTTAAGCGACTTTCTTATCTTTCTGTTCCTGTAAAACGTATTTAATTTAATATGATGAAATTAACTTCAAATAGCATTGTCAGAATTATGTTATTTATTCTGGCGTTTATCGTAACTTTAAGTGTTGTTTTCCATACTCAACTGTCAACGGGATTTGATTTCGTTGTAGGCAGTCGATTCGATGGTATGATTGAAACCAGTATTTTGCATCACTGGTACAACGTTTTAACGGGTCATGCAAAATGGGACCAGGTAGCTTATTTTTATCCTTATAAGGATACTCTTGGTTATAATGATGGGTATTTTATCTTTGGATTAATTTACTCTATATATAAGCTGCTGGGTTTCGATGTTTTTCTTGCTTCTGAATTTGTAAATTTATCTATTAAATGCATCGGGTTTTTATCTTTCTTTTATCTGACGCGTCATGTGTTGAAATTGGGCTTTTATACATCCCTTTCTGGCTCAATAGTTTTTACCCTGAGTAACTCCCTGACTGTACAAATGCATCATGCTCAATTGCTGAGCCTGGCCTTTGCACCGTTGTTAACTGCCTTGCTCCTGAAATATTTTTCAGCCCTTAGCAAAGGCGATAGGAAAGGTTCTGTTGTTACCGGGATTTGCGCAGCAATTTTCCTGTCAGCCTGGCTGATAACAACCTTCTATATGGCTTGGTTCTACCTTCTTTTTGCACTTATTTTCATTTTGTTATTTATGTCGTCCGTTATCTTTAGTAAAGATGCAAGGCGTACACTTTTCGGAAAGTTTGATCTCTACTCTATTTTTATACCCTCTGCCTTTTTTATTGGCTCTTTAATTCCTTTTCTGATTGTTTACTTGCCAAAAGCTAAAGAGACGGGTGGGCAAAATCTGGATTCAGTTACCTATTATGCTCCTAAACTTGGTAACCTTCTTGATCCAGGAACAACAAACTTTCTTTTTGGTAAGATTGCCGATACTCTGTTCACCATGCATTTCTCTTCTGTTCAACGAGTAGGTGAACTTAATGTTGGATTCCCACCCTTTATCCTGATTATCTTCATTTTTTCCCTATGTTATTTATTATTTTTAAAAAATAAAGATATCTCGACGAAATTAGTTGTTAGTTTAACTATGGCATTATTTATATCCTTTGCCGTAATGATTAAACAGGGTGATTTTTTCCTGTGGGAGTATATCTGGAAATTTGTTCCCGGCGCTAAAGGCATGAGGGTTACTTCGCGCTATGCATTATTCCTTATCTTTCCACTGGCGCTTTTAGCTACCTTATTTATCTCAGGCAGAATAGTCAGGATATCAAAACCCTTAGCATTCTTGTTTGGCGCACTACTTATTACTGAGCAAATAAATGTTTCGCATAGCGCTAACTTCGATAGAAAAAGCAATCTGACATTCTTAAATAGTTTGCCAGCGCCACCCGTAGAATGTAAATCATTCTATGTTTTAGGTCAGCGAAAAGGCGAGTTTGATGCAGATAGCGATAAGATTGACATTGACCTTTACCCCCATAATGTCGATGCTATGTTTATTGCTGAAATTTTTCACCTGCGAACTATTAACGGTTATTCCACTTTTAATCCCAAGGATTGGGATTTTGCAAAAAATCCATTAAATACTTATCTTCCCAGAGTTCTCAGGTATGCGGATGCTCACAATATCCGACAAGGTTTGTGCGAGTTTGATCTAAATAGACTCGAATGGTCATATTTTACCGGCCCTCTGTTGCCTGGCGTATCAGCGAAGATAAAAGGGGGGCTATCCTTAAAGCTCAAATCGTATTCACCACCAACTGACACTACCTCTGGCCAGACACTCCTGGTAACCATTGTTAATCAGAGTGATTCGGACTTAGGGCAAAAGACCTATTATCCATTGAATGTCGGCGTGCAGCTATTAGGGCCGGGCAATAAAATTATTAATCAGGACTTTTTACGCGTTACCATGCCCCATGTAGCCGCTCATGGCGGACAGGCTGATTTATCGATTACACTGCCTGCTAAGATCAATCATGGAGAGAGTATACAAATCATTCCGGTTGAAGAAGGAATTACCTGGTTGGACAGTCAGGGCATTAAACCTTTACGTGTATCCTTTTAATTAATATGACCAACCACCATTAAGATGGTTGGTCATAACTTAATCATTATTTTTAGAGTATTTATGAAAAAACTTATATTTTTTTGCTTTGTAGGTGTTGCTGGATTTATAGTTGACGCACTTGTACTTTATTTATTTAAAGATTACCTGGGTTTATATATTGCAAGGTTAATCTCATTCATGGCTGCAGTCGTTGCCACATGGATTTTGAATCGACAACTTACTTTTCGAGAGATGACGTCGGCATCAAGTAAGAAAAAAGAGTTCGCTAATTATTTCTTTTTTATGCTTTTCGGAGGAGCGGTAAATTACATTGCCTATAGTATTTCCGTGTATAATTTTTCCTGGATTGCACAATATCCTATTGTTGCTGTGGCTATAGGAAGTCTATGTGGTCTGGCGGTCAATTTCACAACATCATCACTTTTCGTATTTAAAAATAAACGCGATGAAATCTGATGGTGAACTGACCCGCCAGTAGATGATGTTAACTACACCACCAGCAAATCTCCGCTCCGAATCTCTCGCTCTCCTGCCAGCCGCACAACCAGCATGCCTGCCGTCGCAAACCTCACCCAGTGCCTTGCATAGAGAATACCGCCATACTCCGCCACCAATGGGGTGATGTGGTCCGTAAGCGGATCAATAATCTCAGCAACTACTTCTCCCGGGCGAATCTGCGCACCGAGCGGTTTACGGTGCAGAATCAGCCCTGACACCGGTGAATGAATGTATTCACAGCCTGATAGCGGCGTAGCAGGATTTTTCAGGGAAGGGGAGGCCGTCGCCATTCCCTCGCTGTGACGTTCTTTAATCACACCGGCTTCTCCCGGTGCTTCAGCCACGTCAGGCACGGTTAAGCCAATCGGCCCGTCATTGATCGCCACAACATCATCACCGCCCGCGTTGGCAGGAACCAGTTCATCACCACCGATAACGGGTGCGGCCACTTCCACAGAAATTGACGGTTCGCTGTAGCCGATGTAACCGCCTTCCTGCAGCGCCGAAATAATCGCATTTGCATCTTTCTCCGCCTGTTCAGGCGACACATCACGCATGCCACGCAACTCCAGCGTCACCGGCAATAAGCCACGAGGCATCGGGTAATCTTTGCCGAACCGCTCTGCCAGCGTCAGCCAGGGTTCGCAACAGGCTTCATCAAACGGCTCACCGCCAGAGATCTGGGCCAGCAACTGCACTTCACTGCCTAACCAGCGTGCCAGCGGTTCAATATCCGGCCAGGCATGCGGCGTGGTGTAGAGATGTGGTACAGCTTCCCAGTCACAGTGCAGGTCAATCATCAGATCGGCCTGACTGGCCATCCGCATCAGCGTATAGCGCTGCGCATCCAGCTCGGTTTTCGGCACGGTATCGCGATAATGACGATCAATCGCATCGCGGATAAGGTTCCTGTTCTGTGATTCACTTTGGGTCAGACTCTCAGCCAGCCCTGCAGCCAGAGTATTGCCCAGTGACGGAAAACGGCGATTGAAGTCCTGACCGGAGAGGGTATGAAAGCGGCCCAGATGGGTGCCGTGCCAGTGCTGTCCCAGTGCCAGCGGATTAGCTACCGGAACCAGGGTAAATGCAGCTTTAAGCTGTCCGGCGGACTCCAGCGCCTGCAGCCGCTGCTTTAAATACCAGGCAACCGCCATACCGGGCAGTTCGTCGCCATGCAGCGCAGCCTGGATATAAACCTGACGTTCATTGTCTTCAGCAAAGTGAAAACTGATGATTTCACGCTGGGTGCCTAAAGAGGCGCTTAACAGTGGATGATGTTGTTGATGCATACCGTGTTAATGTCCTTTAATCGGCAAAGGACGACAGCGCGCCGTCCCGAAAAAGTTAGAGTATAGTGCCGGATCGCGGTGAGGACGAAAAAGGGCGACCGCGAGGTTACTGCTGGATAGAGATATCCGTGGCGAAGTAGCGCTTCTGAATCTGATCGAAGGTGCCATTCTTTTTAATTTCGGCAAAGGCGTTATCCAGCGCCGTTTTCAGTTCGGTATCGCCTTTGCGCAGGCCAATTGCCGTGCCGGGGCCGATAATCGGATCCTGAATAATCGGGCCAGCCAGTTCAAAATCTTTGCCCTGCGGATGCTTCAGGAAGCCAATCGCTGCCTGTGCCGCGTCGGTAAAGACGGCATCCAGTCGGCCTGAAACCAGATCGCTTTCAACCTGTGCCTGGTCGCCATAGGGCACCACGGTCACACCGTAGGGCTGCCATTTCGCCAGCGCATAACGCTCCTGAACCGTTCCCTGTTCCACGCCAACCGTTTTACCTTTCAGAGACTCGACGGTGGGCAGGATGCCGGCGCCTTTACGGGCAATCAACTGGGTGTGGGTGTCATACAGCGGCACGGTAAAGTCGATCTGCTTCAGGCGCTCTTCGGTAATACCCATGTCAGACAGAATGGCATCAAACTTACGTGCTTTCAGCGCCGGGATCATGCCGTCAAACTGGCTTTCAACCCAGACACATTTCGCCTGCATCTGCGTGCAGAGCGCATTGCCCAGATCGATATCAAAGCCGACCAGCTTGCCCTGTGGCGTTTTTGATTCAAACGGCGGATAGGTCGGATCGACTGCAAAACGCACCTGTTCGATTTTCGCCTGAGCGCTAAACGCGCAGCCTGCCATAACCGCCACAGCCAGCGTCTGAAGCAGGCGTTGAGTGAAAATGTTCATGATTTTGCTCTTATTCTGTCGTGATGAGTGATTATGCAGAGTATCGCCGGGCTGCCGGGATGGCAATTATTGCGTTATCTCTATCACGTCAGCCTTGCACAGCGCCCGGTAGTCTTCGGTGTTCAGGATCACTGAGCGCTCCAGCAGACCGGCGTTAAATGCGATCTCCGGATAACGTTCAAAAAGCGCGGGGTCCACAATCAGTCGGAGGTCGGGATGAAAGCTGAACGGCGGAATCGCGCCAAACACGCAGCCGGTCAGCAGATCGGTCTCCGCCGGGCTGGCGAGTGAGGCGCGTCGTCCACCGACCGCTGCGGCGACTTTGCCCAAATCGGCCTGCTTATCGGCCGGTAAAACCGCCAGCACATGCTGTTTAACGCCGTTGCCCTTTACATGACAGACCAGCGCTTTCGCGCCCTGGCCGACTTCGGTGCCGCGTATCGCCGCCACGGCTTCACATTTACCGGTCGCCTCATGTTGCATCAGGCGATAGCGCGCCTGGTGCTGGTCGAGCAGGGCGATTAATTTTTCATGGGTGGTCACGGTTCTCTCCTGCGGTCAGTTGCAGCATCAGTGTCTGCAGCATATGCGATTGACGCGGCACGATGCCGGTTTTCAGACCCAGCGGCTTAAGTGCCCGGTTGAGGGTAGCCAGCGTGGTATTCTCCCTGTCCTGTTCGATATCTGACAGTGTCCGGCGGCTAATCCCTGCCAGCGCGGCATAACGTTCCTGAGAGAATCCCAGCACGTTTTTGCGAAGCTGCATCAGGAGTTCGCCCTGTGACAATTTCTCTTCAAGAAACTGCTGAAGAAGGTCCAGCAGCATCGCTTCACGTTCAAAAGGTGACAGAATTTTTTTCATAGTTGCCAGCCTTCAATACGCTGCTCCAGATAATCGAATCCCATCGCTGGCATAGTCAGAATTGATGCCGGAACGCCTCGCTGTTGCAGGCGCTCTCTGAGTCCGGTTAGCTGGCGGGCCAGCGCGGCCAGTTCGGCCAGTAATCTGTCAGATGGGATCAGATCATTTAAAGCCTCAGCAATCAGCCGCCATTGATAATGTCCCCCCTCTTCAAACGGTGATCCCCACTGCGTCGTTCGTACCACGCCTTCGGGATCGGCTTTCATCGGGGCAAAATCATAGATGGGGGCAAGCCACATACCGGTGTTCTGTTTCAGGATTGCGCTGTTACGGCCATGATTATCAGAATTGCCAAACGCAATATTCAGCATGTCGCGTCTTACCCACTCAATGACGAATCCCTCCTGCACAGCCCTTTCAGGATTAAGTCGTTTAATCAGCGTACGGATCACCTCGAAATGATTGAGATAGCTGCCCGGCGGCTTCTGGAGTATCGAATAGACAGACTCGAGGCCGTACAGCACTTTCTGGCCTTCGATATAAGCCACATCAAAGCGAGGCAACCATAAAGAGGGATAGCGGCTACCTTCGCGCAACTTCATGTGCTCACAAGGGATTGTGTCAAAACCCATTGCCTCAAGCTCATGATAGTAATGGTATTCGGCGCGAAGTATGTCGCAGTCGATTGCACTGCGTGTTCCGCGCGGATACTTGACCAGATAATGGGCATCCTGATTGTGTAAATCATCCTGCCAGGTATCTATCCAGACCTCATCCTGCGGCGTACAGCGTAATAAGAGTTTTGGTGCCTCACCGCCGGCCCCGGTCGCTCCGCCGCTGGCTGCACCCATTTGCTGTGCGTACGCCAGAAAATCACTGTCACGTTCGATGACCCATTCAGAGGGGAAGCGCCGATCGCGCAACTGACTCTGAGCGGGCAATGCGGGTACTGACTCTTTAATACGCAGATTTCCCACTGGCGCAATCGTGCCGGATTTCAACAGCCAGTAGTCCTGTTCAGCCGCAGATTTTCCCTGCAACCCCAGTTGCTGAACCCAGTAACGTCGGCTGGCACCGGCAGGTATGATGTCATCAAGGAACGTAAACCACGGACGTGCGGCATAACTGCCAATAAGCATGACCGGATAATTCAGACTGCAGCTGGCGTAATCATTCCGATCGAGATAATCAACAGCGTAGTCAAAGTCGTAAGCAAGTAAGGCGGCGCTTTCACGCCCCTGGAGGGGATGCTGAATATTGAGTTGAGCGGCATCAGACCAGCGGCCTTTAATAAATAGCTGGAGTGTGAGCATGGCAACACCTGTTGAGCAATATTATGCTCAACAATAGCGTTTAATTTGATTTTTGAGAAGGATTCTGCTCAAAATCCGTATAAAAATGAGATTCTGAGCAGGTTATTGCACAATTACTTGTGGCGCGCACGCAGGTTATTAATCACGGCACTGAAGTCGAGATTCTGATCCTGCAACAGCACCATAAGGTGATAGACCAGGTCAGAGGCCTCATTGGTGAGTTCATCCCGATCGTTGACGGTCGCTGCCAGCGCAGTCTCCACGCCTTCTTCGCCCACTTTCTGCGCGATGCGCTTGGTACCGCTGGCGTAGAGTCGTGCTGTATAAGAGCTGTCAGGGTCGGCCGTTTTACGCGACGCCAGCAGCTCTTCCAGCTGATAAAGGAAGGTCCACTCAGGCACGGCCGGCGAGAAGCAGCTGGTGGTGCCCAGATGGCAGGTCGGGCCAATCGGATTCGCCAGCACCAGCAGCGTGTCATTGTCGCAGTCAGGCGTAATGCTCACTACCTGCAGAAAGTTGCCGGACGTTTCGCCTTTGGTCCACAGACGGTTTTTGGTGCGCGAGAAAAAGGTGACATTGCCTTCTGCCAGTGTTTTTTCCAGCGCCTCCGGGTTCATGTAGCCATGCATCAGCACTTCGCCTGAGACGTTATGCTGAACGATGACCGGCATCATGCCCTCTGTTTTGTCCCAGTCGAGAAGAGCCTGTTGTTGTTGAGTTAGCACGCGCGAATCTCCACTCCGTTGTCGATCAGAAAGCTCTTCAGCTCACCAATATTAATAATCTGCTTATGGAATACCGAGGCGGCCAGAGCACCATCGACATTCGCCTCGGTAAACGCCTCCAGGAAGTGCTGCATGGTGCCTGCGCCGCCAGAGGCGATCAGGGGCACGTTGCAGACTTCACGCATTTTCTTCAGCTGCACCAGGTCATAGCCGTTACGCACGCCATCCTGATTCATCATATTCAGCACGATCTCGCCTGCGCCCAGCTTCTGCACTTCCTGTACCCACTCCAGCGTTTCCCACTGTGTCACGCGGGTACGCGCTTCATCACCGGTGTACTGATTCACCTGATATTTGCCGCTGGCTTCGTCAAACCAGGTATCGATGCCGACCACAATACACTGCACGCCAAAACGGTCCGCGAGGCGGGTGATGAGCGTAGGATCGGCCAGCGCTGGTGAGTTAATGGAGATCTTGTCCGCACCAAACTCAAGAATGCGCGCCGCGTCCTCCGGGGTTTTGATGCCGCCCGCGACGCAGAACGGGATATCGATCACTTCCGCAACGCGTGACACCCAGCTTTTGTCAACGACCCGGCCATCGGATGAGGCGGTGATGTCATAGAAGACCAGTTCGTCGGCACCTTCAGCGGCGTAGCGCTGCGCCAGCGGCACGATGTCGCCGATGATCTCGTGATTACGAAACTGTACGCCTTTGACCACCTGGCCGTCACGTACGTCCAGGCAGGGAATTATCCGTTTTGCCAGCATGAGATCGCCTCCGAAACTGTGAATTTATCTTCCAGCAGCGCACGTCCGACAATCACGCCCTGAACACCGCTGCCGCGCAGTGCGGCGATATCATTGAGGTCGCCGATGCCACCCGATGACTGGAAAGCGATCGTCGGGAAGCGCGCCGTCACTTCCTGATAGAGCGCGACGTTAGATCCGCTCAGGGTGCCGTCACGAGAAATGTCGGTACACAGCACGTGTTTCAGGCCCACCTGCTGAAAATCGGTAATCACCTCTTCCAGGGTGACGCCCGCCGCTTCCTGCCAGCCACTGATCGCCACTTCTTTGCGGTTGCTGGCATCAATGCGCACATCTAACGCGAGCACAATCGCCTCTGCGCCAAACTCCGCGAACCACCGTTTGACCTCTTCAGGCTCTTTCACGGCAGTGGAACCGACCACCACACGACTCGCACCCGCTTCAAGCAGTGCATGAACGTCATTACGGCTGCGAATGCCGCCACCGACCTGCACCGTGACATCAACGCCGTCAAGCAGGGTTTTCAGCAGCGCGATCTGGCGTTTCGCCGGATCTTTCGCGCCGGTTAAATCCACCAGATGCAGCACGGTCGCGCCCTGGCTGACGTAATCCTGCAGACGTGGCAGCGGATCGCTGCCGTAATCGCGCTGCTGGCCATAATCGCCCTGATGCAGGCGAACCACTTTGCCGTCAATTAAATCTAACGCGGGGATAATCATTACATCTCCAGGAAGTTTTTCAGCAGCTGCGCGCCCGCTTTGCCCGAGCGTTCCGGATGGAACTGGACGCCGAAGAAGTTATCTTTCTGCACTGCGGCGGTGAAGGCTTCACCGTAGTGACACTGAGCGATGGTGCTGGCGTTGACCGGCATCGCATAGCTGTGAACGAAGTAGAAATACGATCCTTCATCAATGCCGCGGAACAGATGATTGCCCGCCTGCGCGGTAATCTGGTTCCAGCCCATGTGCGGCAGCGGCAGGCCATGGGTGTCCATGAGTGACACCGGCTCATCGATAATGCCCAGCGTCGGCACGCCGCCGTTTTCATCGCTGCCGCGTCCCAGCAGCTGCATACCCAGACAGATGCCCAGCACCGGCTGGGTACAGGCTTTCACCAGATCGATCAGGTCACGCTCTTCCAGCTGATTCATTGCCGCCTGCGCGGTACCGACGCCAGGCAGAAACAGTTTATCGGCGCGCAGCACCACATCGGAATCGCGGCTCACTTCCGGGGTATAGCCCAGACGTTCAATCGCCCATTTCACTGAGGAAAGGTTGGCGCAACCGGTATCCATGATCACCACGTTCATCACAGCACTCCCTTCGAGCTCGGCAGGGTATTACCCTCAACGCGGATCGCCTGACGCAGCGTACGACCAAAGGCTTTAAACAGGCTTTCGACGCGGTGATGATCGTTCTTGCCTTTGGTTTTCAGATGCAGGGTGCTCATCATGGCGTAGGAGAGCGAGCTGAAGAAATGCTCGACCATCTCAGTGCTGAGGTCGCCCACGCGCTGATAGTTGAATTCGGCTTTGAACTCGATGTGCGGACGGCCGGAGATATCCAGCGCGCAGCGCGCAAGGCATTCATCCATCGGCAGCACAAAGCCAAAGCGGCCAATACCGCGTTTGTTGCCCAGCGCTTTCAGTAATGCTTCGCCCAGTGCCAGGCCGGTATCTTCCACCGTGTGGTGATCGTCGATATAGAGATCGCCTTTCACTTCGATGTTCATGCGGAAGCCGCCGTGCACCGCAATCTGGTCCAGCATATGGTCAAAGAAACCCACGCCGGTATTAATCTTGCTGCCGCCTTCGCGGTCCAGCCACAGTTCGACCCGAACCTGCGTCTCTTTTGTATTACGCTGCACCAGTGCATGGCGGTCACGCTGAGTCAGACGCTGCTGGATAGTCTGCCAGTTCTCGCCGTCGGCACCGTAGCGGATAGGCTGAATGCCCATGTTCTCCGCCAGCTGCACGTCGGTCAGACGATCGCCAATCACATAACTGTTGGCGGTATCCAGTGCGCCTTCTGCCAGCCAGGCTTCTACCATTCTGGTTTTCGGCTTGCGGCAGTCGCAGTGATCGTCCGGCATGTGCGGGCAAATCAGCACATCGTCAAACGCAATGCCCTGTGAGGTCAGGACCTGCATCATCAGATTGTGTGGACCATCGAAATCCGCCTGCGGGAAACTGGCGGTGCCAAGACCATCCTGGTTGGAGATCATCACCAGGTGATAACCGGCGGCCTGCAGCGCCAGCAGCGCCGGGATAACGTCTGGCTCAAACGCCAGCTTATCCATACGGTCGACCTGATAATCCTCAGGCGGCTCAGAGATTAACGTCCCGTCGCGGTCAATAAAAAGGGTCTTCTGACTCATGCTTGCTCCAGAGAAAAGGCTTGCAGCGCGGCGATCGCTCGTTCGCACTCTTCACGCGTGCCGATGGAGATGCGCAGGCATCCCGACAGGCCCGGATTTTTGTTCTGATCACGCAGGATAATGCCCTGATCCCATAAGGTTTTGAAGACTTTTGGAGAATCGGTAAAGCGCGCCAGTACATAGTTGGTTTCGCTGGGGAAAACCTGCTCAACGCAGGCCAGCTGCGCCAGTTCAGCCAGCAGCCAGCCGCGATTGTCATTCAGCTGGGCCACATGTTCGCGCATCAGCGCAATTCCCTGCTCGCTCAGCGCCTGTCCGGCGACGTCGGCAACCGGTGTCGCCAGCGGGTAGGGCGCAATCACTTTCATCAGCAGGTCGATCACCGGCTTATTCGCCAGCGCAAAGCCGCAACGCAGGCCCGCCAGCGCAAAAGCTTTTGAAAGGGTACGCAGGATCACCAGGTGCGGATAATCCTTCAGCCAGCCGGTCAGCGTTGCCTGCGGGCAGAACTCAATATAGGCCTCATCGGCTACCACCAGCGCTTTACCGGCGGTCATCGCCAGCAGCTGACGGATGTCGTCCTGATTAATCAGGTTGCCGGTCGGGTTGTTCGGGCTGCAAAGGTAAACGACTTTAACGCCATCAAGCTGTTCCGCAATAGCAGGCAGGTTCAGCTGCCAGTCATTCAGCGCCGGCGCGGTGCGATATTCAATGCCGATAGTTTCGGCGCTGACGCTGTACATACCATAGGTCGGCGGGCAGAAGAGAATGGCATCCTGTCCCGGCTCACAAAAGGCGCGCATGATTAGTTCGATGGCTTCATCCGCGCCACGGCTGACCAGCACCTGCTCCGGCGTTAAACCTGCGTAAGCCGCATAACGCTCAATCACCAGCTTAGGCTGACATTCCGGATAACGGTTCAGCGTCTGCTGCGACAGCTCAAACGGCACCGGCAGCGGGAATTCGTTGGCATTAAGCCAGACATCTCCGTTACCACCCAGACGACGCGCCGACATATAGGGCGTCAGGGCGCGTACATTGGCACGCGCCAGCTGCTCAATATCCTGACTCATGCTTGCTCCTTCAGTGCGGCAACGCGCAGGGTGACGGCATTTTTGTGGGCATCCAGCTGCTCTGCGGCGGCCAGGGTTTCAATCGTGGCGGCCAGATTCAGGAAGCCCTGCGGCGTCAGCTCCTGCACCGTCATGCGTTTCTGGAAGTCGGCCAGGCCCAGGCTGGAACAGGTCGAGGTATAACCGTAGGTCGGTAACACGTGATTGGTGCCCGAGGCGTAATCGCCCGCGGACTCCGGCGACCAGTCACCTAAGAAGACTGAACCGGCGCTGGTGATCGACTCCACCAGATCGCGCGGCTGACGGGTCTGCAGAATCAGGTGCTCCGGGCCGTAGAGATTAGAGATGGCGACACACTGCGCCAGATCACGCGCCACAATCAGGCGACTGCTCTCCAGCGCCTGACGCGCCGTGGCCGCACGTGGCAGCTGCGCCAGCTGCTGTTCAACCGCGTCGGCAACCGCCTCAGCCAGCGTCAGTGAAGGCGTCAGCAGAATCACCTGCGAGTCAGGACCGTGCTCGGCCTGTGAAAGCAGATCGGAGGCGACAAACGCGGGCGTGGCACCTTCATCGGCAATCACCAGCACTTCGGACGGACCGGCAGGCATATCAATCGCCGCGCCATCGAGTCGCTGACTCACCTGACGTTTCGCTTCGGTCACCCAGGCATTGCCCGGGCCAAAAATCTTGTCCACGCGTGGCACGGTTTCGGTGCCAAAGGCCAGCGCGGCAATAGCCTGCGCACCGCCCACCTGGAACACCTCTTCTACACCGCACAGCTGCGCAGCATAAAGGATCTCATCGGCAATCGGCGGGGGCGAACAGAGCACCACACGACCACAACCGGCGATGCGGGCAGGCGTCGCGAGCATCAGTACGGTAGAGAAGAGCGGGGCGGAACCGCCAGGAATGTAGAGCCCGACCGATTTCACCGGGCGGGTGATCTGCTGGCAGCGCACGCCGGGCTGCGTTTCGACATCCACCGGCGGCAGAATCTGCGCGTTGTGGAAGGTTTCGATATTGCCCACCGCGACGGCCATCGCCTGCTTCAGCTCGTCACTCAGTAGGGCGCTGGCGTCTGCGATTTGCTGCGGCGTCACGCGCAGGTTTTCCACCTGCGCCTTGTCGAAGCGGGCGCTGAAGTCGCGCAGCGCGTCATCACCGTTCAGCTTTACCTGCTCCAGCACATTGCGCACCGTCAGCGTGACGTTTTCAGAAGCGGCGATGGCAGGACGCAACAGCAGCGCCTGCTGCTGTTCGGGGGTGCACTGCTGCCACTCAATCGGGGTAGAAAAGGCCATGGCTTACTCCATCATCTTCTCAATAGGCAGCACCAGAATTGAACTGGCACCCAACTCTTTCAGTTTTTCCATGGTTTCCCAGAACAGGGTTTCGCTGCTGACCATGTGCATTGCCACGCGGCTGACATCGCCTGCCAGCGGCAGAACGGTCGGACGCTCCGCGCCAGGCAGCAGGCTGATTACCTCTTCCAGCCGTTCACTCGGCGCGTGCAGCATGATGTACTTCGATTCACGCGCTTTAATCACGCCCTGAATACGGGTCATCATCTTGTCGATCAGCTCCTGCTTGGCGGCGGGCATCTCGCCGTCGCGCTGGATCAGGACGGCTTTTGAACGATAGATGACTTCCACTTCACGCAGGCCATTGGCTTCCAGGGTGGCACCGGTAGAGACCAGATCGCAGATGGCGTCTGCCAGACCGGCGCGGGTCGCCACTTCCACGGAACCATTCAGCATACAGGTTTTAAAGCTGACGCCTTTTTTGTCGAGATACTGTTTGAGCAGATGCGGATAGGAGGTAGCGATGCGGGATTTATCGAGGCATTCCGGGCCAGTGTACTCGGCGTCTGTCGCCATCGCCAGTGAGAGACGGCAACCGCCGAAATCCAGGCGGCGCAGCGTAAAGTAGCGCGGGTCTTCGCCCTGAGCGCGGCGTGAGAGTAACTCTTCTTCCAGCACGTTTTCACCGATGATGCCGAGATCGACCACACCGTCCATCACCAGGCCAGGGATATCGTCATCGCGCACACGCAGGATGTCGATCGGCATGTTCTCCGCAAACGCAATCAGGCGCTGTTGCTGAAGGTTGATTTTAACGCCGCAGCGTGCCAGCAGTTCGCGTGAATCATCACTTAAACGGCCAGATTTCTGCATAGCTATGCGTAAACGGGTGTTATCTAACATGGTTCCTGTCCTCTTAATCCTGTCCTGAATGTGTGGTTGCGTCAGCCCATAAAAAAACCCCCGGAAGACGATCTTCCGGGGGTTCTCTTGCGTTCACACCACTGGAAGATCTTAAAAGTCTTCCAGCACCAATCGCCTGAAAGACTAGTCAGGATGATGGTGGTGATGATGGTTGAACTGAACGCGTATCATAATAATCTCGTCGATGAATGAGTATTCATTTGTGGGGATTAACCTAGCGAAGATGGCAGCACTTGGCAACACTTTTTTAAACAGGCGGTTCGGAAAGCGCTGAAACAGGTTGTTCTGGTTTGCAATCCGGGGGCAAACTACGGTGAAGTCAGGGTTGATGTTTCACGTCAGGAGTCAAAATGAAGAAGGTCGCGATTGTGGGACTGGGCTGGCTGGGTATGCCGCTGGCCACGGCGTTAACGGCGCGAGGCTGGCAGGTCACCGGTAGCAAAACCACGCCAGACGGTGTTGAAGCCGCACGCCGCTGCGGCATTGAGGCGTTCCAGCTGGAACTGACGCCGGAACTGCTGTGTGATGCTGCCGATATCGAGCCGCTTTTCAACGTCGATGCATTAATTGTCACGTTACCTGCCAGCCGTACTGCGGAAGGCGGTGAAGCTTATCTGCAGGCGGTGCAGAATGTGGTCGATACCGCGCTGGTGTATAAAGTGCCGCGCATTATCTTTACCAGCTCAACGTCGGTCTATGGCGGCAGCTCTGGCATTAAACGGGAAAACAGCCCGCTGACCGCCGAAACGGTAGCTGGTAAAACGCTGGTTAAGCTGGAGAGCTGGCTGCACGATCTGCCAGGGACCAGCGTGGATATTGTGCGTCTGTCCGGTCTGGTCGGGCCAAAGCGTCATCCGGGACGCTTCCTCGCCGGTAAGCAGGATGTGGCGAATGGCTCGCAGGGCGTGAATCTGGTCCACCTGGATGATGTGGTTGAGGCGATTACGCTGCTGCTGCAGTCGCCAAAAGGGGGCCGGGTGTATAACCTCAGTGCGCCGAAACATCCGACGCGTGACACCTTCTATCCCGCCGTTACGCGCCAGCTTGGTCTGCAGCCGCCGCAGTTCGCGCCAGAGGCCATAAAGGATAGTGGGAAGCTGATTGATGGGTCACGTATCTGTAATGAACTCGGGTTTGAGTATCGCTATGACGATCCGGTGAAGATGCCGCTGGAGTAACAGGCGGCTGTCGTTGATGTGGGGGCAGGGCGCCCCCGCTGAAAGGCTTCTGTTTTGTTATCTTAATAGTTACAACATACTTTGTTATCTTAGTCTGCAGGGCAGAATGTGCCCCGCAGAAAGACCGTTATCCGGCTGGCCAGATGCAATGCCTGGCCCTTAGTCTTACACCCCTAGCCGATCCCTCAACGCATACCATACCGCGCCCATCGCCGTCAGCGGCACCTTGAAGCGTCGGCCACCCGGAAACGGCAGGTGAGGCAGGCGGGCAAATGCGTCAAACCGCTCGGCATCGCCGCGTAATACTTCGCTAATCAGCTTGCCGGAAAGATGGGTACTGGTGACGCCATGACCGCTGTCGCCCTGCATAAAATAGACATTCTTCTCCATCCGACCAAACTGCGGCATACGCGACAGCGTCAGCAGGAAATTGCCACTCCAGCTGAAGTCCAGCTTCACGTTCTGCAACTGCGGGAAAGTGCGGCGCAGCTTGGGCCGGATTAGCGCTTCAATGTCAGCCGGTTCCCGCGCGCCGTAGACCACACCGCCGCCATAGAGCAGCCGGTTGTCAGCGGTCAGACGGAAGTAATCCAGCAGATAGTTACAGTCTTCCACACAGTAATTGTTCGGCATCAGCGACAGTGCCTGATCGAGTGTCAGCGGCTCAGTCGCCACAATCTGCGATCCGCACGGCATGCTTTTCCTGCTCAGGCGCGGCTCCAGTTGCGGTGAGAGATAAGCATTACCAGCAAAGATCACAAACGTCGCACTGACCTCGCCGTGAGCGGTTTTCACCCGGTTAGGGGAGCCATAAACCACATTTGTCGCTGCGGACTGCTCATAGATGCGTCCGCCATGTCGCCGGATGGCTTCCGCTTCTCCCAGCGCCAGATTCAGTGGATGCAGATGGCCGCCACGTCGATCCAGCAGTCCGCCGACGTAACGTTCGGTGGCAACTTCGCGGCGAATAGCGCGTTCGTCCAGCAGCTCCAGATCGTGATTGCCATACTGCTGCCATAGCGTTTTTTGCTTTTGCAGATGCGCCATCTGTCTTGGATTCAGCGCTGCAAAAATGCCGCCGGACCGGTAGTCGCAGTCAATCGCATACCGCTTAATGCGATCGCGGATAATCTCAGCGCCTTCAAACATCATGCTGCCCAGCATGCGGGCGCTCTCTTTGCCGTAGCGTTGTTCAATCACATCCACGTCGCGGCTGTAGGAGTTCACCACCTGACCGCCGTTTCGCCCGCTGGCACCAAAGCCGACGCGCGCCGCTTCCAGCACGACCACGTCGTAGCCCACCTCAGTCAGATGCAGTGCCGCTGAGAGACCGGTAAAACCGCCGCCAATAATGCAGACGTCGCACTGAATGCTCTCCTGCAGGGTCGGCCAGGGCGCATGCGGATTGGCGGTCGCTGCGTAATAACTCTCCACATAATTCATAACAACCTCCGGGAAGCGCCTAAAAGTTGGCTGGCGTGTGGGCACTGACAATGCGGCAGGGGATTTCAGCCCTGTTGGTGAAGCTGTGCGGTAAGCCGGTATCAATCACATAGCTCTCTCCGGCGGAGAGATGAAACTGCTGACCGTTAATCACCAGCGTAATTTCACCTTCCAGCAGCGTGCCGGTCTCTTCGCCTGGATGACGCAGCTTCTCGCCGGTGCTGGCACCGGGTTGATAGGTTTCCAGCAGCATGCCCAGCGTGCGTTGCGCACGGCCATTGTCGATGAGCTTCAGCGACACACCCTGGCTGCCAATTTCCAGCAGATCGCTGGCGCGGACAATCACCTTTGGCTCTGCGTGGGGTTTGGGTTCTGAAAAGAATTCCGACAGCGACAGCCCATAGACTTTCAGCAGCTTCTGCAGGGTGCTGACCGCCGGGCTGACCTTATCCTGCTCAATGGTGCTGATGGCGCTGTGGGTCAGTCCGGCCAGTTCGGCAACGCGACGTTGCGACAATCCCATCGTCTGCCGAATCTGCGCCAGCCGTCGTCCCGGTGCCAGCGTGACATCACTCATCTGCTTTTCCCCTGTGATAGCGAAGGGCGGCCTGAATAAAACCGCTGAACAATGCCTGCGATCCCGCCGTGCTTTCCGGCTGCCATTCGGGATGCCACTGCACCGCGAGGGCGAAGGGATGATGACGCAGACTCACCGCCTCAATCAGGCCATCCGGCGCGCGGGCCTCAACGCGCAGCTGCGGCCCCGGTTCACGTACGCCCTGATGATGCAGAGAATTGACCGAAAGCGGCTTGCTGCTGTCCAGCAGCGTTGCCAGCAGGCCATCCGGTTCGATAGCGATCGGATGCGCTGGCGCATACTGCTGATCCAGTGGCAGCGTCTCATCTTCATGATGACGCTGAAATTCTGACTGCTTACTGAGATCCCGCCACAGCGCGCCACCATTGGCCACCACCAGCTCCTGCAGTCCACGGCAGATCCCGAACATCGGCATTTTGTGGCTGGTGGCCCAGGTGATGAGCTGAAAGGCGAGACGGTCGCGGCCCGGATCGGCGTGCGGTTCTTCACCGGCTTCACCATAATGCCAGGGTTCGATATTGCTGGGACTGCCGGTGAACAGCAGACCATCCAGCACAGCCATAGCGTTTTCTGATAGATGAGGCGCATTAATAAGACTATGGGGCAGGGCGAGAGGCACGCCACCCGCCAGGACAATCGCATCAATATATTTGTTATGCACCGTCTGAGTCGCATGGTCGCCCAGATCTTTCTGGCACATCACTACGCCAATCAACGGTTTGTCAAAAATAATGCCCATCTTACGTCCTCGCATTACTGGTCGAAATATCTACCGAAAGGGCACGTCTGGCGGTTAAGTGTGCAATATTTTTTCAATCTAGCAATCTGCTGTTTGTTCTTCAAACAGATTTGTTACATTTGCACACTTTTTATGTTGGCGCTATGTTAGTGGTGTGGCTGTTATTTTGAGCATTACGCAAACCTAATAGGGGCGGGTGAGATCATGACTAACCTGGTAGAAGTGGAAGACTTCACGCTTCACAGTGAAGAGAAACGAACCAGCGCGTTCCAGCTTGAGGTGAAAGCCTGGCTGGAGCGCCATCCTGAAACGCAGTATGTCGACATCCTGTTAAATGATTTAAATGGTGTGTTCCGCGGCAAGCGCATTCCGGTTTCTGCGCTGCCTAAGCTGGAAAAAGGCTGTTATTTTCCCGCCTCAGTGTTTGCCATGGATATCCTCGGCAATACGGTGGAAGAAGCGGGACTCGGCCAGTCTCTTGGTGAACCCGATAATCTCTGTCTGCCCGTTAGCGGCACGTTAGTTCCCTCCGCCTCTGACCCTCAACACATTGCTCAGTTGCTCTTAACCATGTGCAACCAAGATGGCACTCCCTTTGACGTTGAACCCCGAAATGTCCTCAACCGGCTGTGGCAACAGTTGCGTAACCGAGGTCTGTTTCCGGTGGTAGCGGTAGAGCTGGAGTTCTATCTGGTGGACAAAAAGCGCGATGCTGAAGGCTTTATCCAGCCGCCCTGTTCGCCCGGCAGCGATGAACGCAATATGCAGAGCCAGGTCTACTCGGTCGATAATCTCGATCACTTCGCTGATGTCCTGCGCGATATTGACGATCTGGCCCGTCAGCAGGGCATACCGGCTGATGGTGCGCTGGCGGAAGCCTCCCCCGGACAGTTTGAGATCAACCTGCATCATACCCGCGACGTGCTACGCGCCTGCGATCATGCGGTGCAGCTGAAGCGCCTGATTCGTCAGGTCGCGGAGAATCACGGCATGACCGCCACCTTTATGGCGAAGCCTTATGAGGAGTATGCGGGCAGCGGAATGCACGTGCATATCAGCATGCTGGATGCCGCCGATCACAATGCCTTCGCCTGCGATGACGGCAGCGATTCACCGCTGATGAAACGTGCGCTGGCGGGCATGATCGACCTGATGCCGGCGTCAATGGCGCTGCTGGCACCCAACGTGAATGCCTATCGCCGCTTTGTCCCTGAAGCCTATGTGCCGTTGCAGGCTTCGTGGGGGCATAACAACCGGACCGTCGCGCTGCGCGTGCCGTGCGGAGATATCGACAACCATCGTATTGAGTATCGGGTGGCGGGCGCTGATGCCAATCCCTATCTGGTTGTCTCGGCTATCCTGGCCGGGATGCTGCATGGGCTTGATACGCAGCTGCCATTGCCGAATCCGGTCACCGGCAACGGACACCATGCCGAAGGGCTGGCCCTGCCGATACGGCAGAGCGATGCGCTGTATGAGTTTGACAGCAGCTATCCGCTGCAGAAGTTACTGGGCGAACGCTTTGCCAGCGTCTGGCACAGCTGCAAAAACTATGAACTGATGCAGTTTGAACGACTGATTACGTCTACGGAAATAGACTGGATGCTGAAAAACGCCTGATGGGCTTCTCAGCGTGACTCTGTTCTGCTTTTTTTTGCATAAGGTGCCCCAACGGCTTGTATTACTGCCACGGGTTAGGGCAGAATACGCGGCCTGCAAAATCAGATGATAACCGACGCTTAACGCGCCGGTTATTTTTTTGCATCCAGTTTTAACAGAGCGTTTTTGCTGACTTAACCGAGGCCGGGCACGCACCCGGATAGATAAACACTGAAAACACGCGTAAGCGTGAGATTGAGGATTACAAAGATGGGGATGTTTTTCACTCTGCCAGCCAACGCTGGTACGCGTTTTCGTGATGACTACGGCGCCGCGTCAACCGCTAACCTTACTCCCTGTCGCTTAATGCGCAGTTGCCCTGTGACCCAGCCCAGCCAGGTTGTCGCACAGGGGGGACTGAAGCATGTCGCTTAATACCTCCGCCGCACCGCAGCGTGCGCAACTCAAAAAGACGCTTACGTTACTTCCGGTCGTCATGATGGGCTTAGCTTACATGCAGCCTATGACCCTGTTCGATACCTTTGGCATCGTTTCCGGGCTGACCGATGGTCACGTCGCCACCGCTTATGCTTTCGCGCTGATTGCGATTCTGTTCACTGCCGTGAGTTACGGTAAGCTGGTACGCCGCTTCCCCTCTGCGGGCTCCGCTTATACCTACGCTCAGAAGGCGATCAGTCCGCACGTCGGCTTTATGGTCGGCTGGTCATCACTGCTGGACTACCTGTTCATGCCGATGATCAACATCCTGCTGGCTAAAAACTATTTCGAATCGCTGGTGCCGGGCATCCCATCTTGGATTTTCGTGGTGTTGCTGGTCGGCTTTATGACGCTCTCTAACCTCAAGGGCATCAAAACCGTCGCCAACTTCAACAGTGTCATTGTGGTGCTGCAGGTCATTGTCATGGTCGGGATCACCGGCATGGTGATCTACGGTGTGGCAAGCGGCGTCGGCTCCGGTACGCTGGTGAGCAGCCGTCCGTTCTGGTCTGAGAATGCGCATGTGGTGCCGATGATTACCGGTGCGACTATACTCTGCTTCTCGTTCCTCGGCTTTGATGGCATCAGTTCGCTGTCGGAAGAGACCAAAGATGCAGAACGCACCATCCCGCGCGCGATTTTCCTGACGGCGCTGATTGGCGGTGTGATCTTTATCGCAGCATCTTACTTCCTGCAGCTCTACTTCCCTGACATCACCCGTTTCCAGGACCCGGACTCCTCACAGCCTGAGATCATGCTGTTCGTAGCCGGTAAAGCGCTGCAGGTCGGTATCCTGATCTTCTCGGTGGTCACGGTACTGGCATCCGGTATGGCGGCGCACGCAGGCGTATCGCGTCTGATGTATGTGATGGGCCGTGATGGTGTGTTCCCGGAGCGTTTCTTCGGTTACATCCATCCAAAATGGCGTACCCCGTCGCTCAACGTACTGCTGGTGGGTGCGATTGCGCTGATGGCGATTAACTTTGACCTGGTCACCGCGACCGCGCTGATTAACTTCGGTGCGCTGGTAGCGTTTACCTTCGTGAACCTGTCGGTGATTGCACAGTTCTGGATCCGTGAGAAGCGTAACCGCACGCTGAAAGATCACGTTCAGTATCTGCTGCTGCCGCTGCTCGGCGCGATGACGGTCGGTGCGTTGTGGGTGAATCTGGAAGAGAGTTCTATGGTTCTGGGCCTGATCTGGGCCGCTATCGGAATTATCTACCTGGCATTCGTGACCCGCAGCTTCCGCAATCCGGTGCCGCAGTTCAGCGAAGAAGTTTAATTGCGCTAACGTTGCCGCCTTCCCGGTCTCAGGGAAGGCGGCGACAGCTTAACCAGCCAGTACCAGTTCACAGCTCCCCGCACTTAACAACTCCCGCGCCGACTCACTCAGATGCGTGTCTGTCACTACCCGATCAAAGCTCTCCAGCGGTAAAGCCAGAAACGTCGCAATCCTGTTGTACTTCGAACTGTCACTCAGCAATACCCGCTTACTGCTCACTTCACTCACCGCCTGCTTCACCATCACTTTATCTTCATCCGGCGTAAACAAGCCACGCGGCCCCCAGCAGGAGGCGGAAATAAAGGCAATATCAATGGCCAGATGACGCAGGCTGCGTGCCGCCGACTCGCCGACACAGGAGCGGTTCTCCCGGCATACGGTGCCGCCCGTGTGAATAACCCGGCACTGACTGGCCTCCATCAGCAGATTCGCCACCATAAAATCATTGGTCACCACCAGCAAATCATCGCGATCCACCACTTCTCTTGCCAGGGCTAACGTGGTGGTTCCGGCATCCAGGTAGATGCAGCTGTTACGTGGGATCTGTCGGGCGGCGGTGCGACCAATGGCGCGCTTTTCATCGTTGTAGAGGGTGCTTTTCGTCAGATGGGACGGTTCCGCCGCCAGTCGATCGGCGGAGCGCACGCCGCCGGAAACCGACAGCACGGCGCCTTGTTCTTCCAGTTTCTGCACATCCCGGCGTATCGTCATGTGCGATACGCCCAGCCGCTCAGTTAACTCTGCAATGCTCACCACGCCCCGATCGGCCACCAGTGCCAGAATCTGTTGATGACGTTCAACCGGAATCATATCTGCTCCCTGATAATTACCATTTTTTCACATTATAAAGTATCTGCCGGTCAACCAGAACAAAAAATAACAGCTGATATAGGGCGGGCAGCTGCACTCACCGGGCTAACGTAAGGTGAGGCCGGTAAAACAGGCTGTGTTAAAAATTGTTCCCGTTCACACTGGTGATGTTTTTTTGTGAGGAGTGACACATTTTTACCGACAGGAAGCTGGCAGGATTAACAGTAACAAACAAATAATCACTTAATTTAACAGTGGAGGCGTAACGTGCCAGCTGAAAACATCTGCGTTATCGGATTAGGTTCCATGGGTATGGGCGCGGCGAAGTCCTGTCTGCGCGCCGGTCTCAACACCTGGGGCGTCGATTTGAATCCTGCGGCCCTGGAGAGCTTACGTCAGGCCGGCGCACGTGATGCGCAGTCATCCGCCTCAGCCTTTGCAGATCAGCTCGATGCCGTTTTGCTGCTGGTGGTCAATGCAAAGCAGGTGAACGCCATTTTGTTCGGTGAAGATGGTCTGGCCGCAAAACTGCGTCCGGGCACGGTGGTGATGGTCTCATCCACACTCTCAGCGCAGGATGCGCAGCAGATTGAACAGCGGCTGGCTGAACATCAGTTGCTGATGCTGGATGCCCCGGTGTCGGGCGGCGCGGCCAAAGCGGCCAGCGGTGAAATGACGGTGATGGCATCCGGCAGTGATGCGGTCTTTGCACAGCTGCAGCCGGTGCTGGATGCGGTGGCTGCCAAAGTCTATCGCGTGGGCAATGAAATTGGCCTCGGGTCAACCGTCAAAATTATTCATCAGCTGCTGGCGGGCGTTCACATCGCGGTCGGCGCAGAAGCCATGGCGCTGGCGGCGCGAGCCGGTATTCCGCTGGAAACCATGTATGAAGTGGTCACCAATGCCGCGGGCAATTCGTGGATGTTCGAGAACCGTATGAAGCATGTGGTAGACGGTGACTACAGCCCGAAATCAGCCGTCGATATCTTTGTGAAAGATCTCAACCTGGTGGCCGATACCGCAAAATCGCTGCACTTCCCGCTGCCGCTGGCTTCAACCGCCCTCAACATGTTTACCGAAGCCAGCAACGCCGGTTATGGCCGGGAAGATGACAGTGCGGTGATTAAGATCTTCAGCGGCATCACGCTGCCGCAGGCAGGGGAGAACAGCTGATGCGTCTTGGCGTAATAGCGGACGATTTTACCGGCGCTACGGATATCGCCAGTTTTCTGGTGCAGAACGGCCTGACCACTATCCAGTTCAACGGCATCCCCGCCAGCGAAGAGAGGACAGAGGCGCAGGCGATTGTGGTCAGCCTCAAGAGCCGTTCCTGCCCGGCTGATCAGGCGGTTGCGCAGTCGCTTGCCGCGCTGGCGTGGCTGCAGAAGCAGGGCTGCGAGCGCTTCTACTTCAAATATTGCTCCACCTTCGACAGCACCGCGCAGGGCAATATCGGTCCGGTGACCGATGCGTTGCTGAATGCGCTGGGTGAGGCGCAGACGGTCATCTGCCCGGCGCTGCCGGTGAACGGGCGCACCGTCTATCAGGGTTATCTGTTTGTCGGCGATCAGCTGCTGTCCGATTCCGGCATGCGGCACCATCCGGTTACGCCGATGCAGGACAGCAACCTGATGCGTCTGATGACCTCGCAGGCAACCGGCAAAGCCGGGCTGATCGCCGCAGCACAGATCGATCAGGGCGCGGAGTCAGTACGTCAGGCGCTGGACCAGCTGGCGGAGCAGGGCATTAATTACGTCGTCACTGACACCCTGCATCAGGCGCATCTGCTGACGCTGGGTGAAGCACTCAGTGACAGGCGGCTGGTGACCGGCGGTTCCGGGCTGGCCATCGGCCTGGCGCGGCAGTGGGCAACGGCTGAGACGGATGCAGAGGCAGAGCAGGCAGGTCGTCCGCGCGGCGATCGCGCTGTGGTGCTGTCCGGATCCTGTTCGCAGATGACCAATCGTCAGGTTGCTGCGTACCGCCAGCTGGCACCGGCCTGCGAAGTAGAGATTGAGCATTGTCTGGAAGATGCAGAAGGGTATGCCCGGAAGTTGTGCGACTGGGTGGAAGCTAACAGCCATCAGACGCTGGCCCCGCTGCTGTTTGCCACCGCGGACGCGCAGCAACTGCAGGTGATTCAGCAGCGCTATGGCGCGCAGCGCAGCAGCGAAGCCGTTGAGCAGCTGTTCGCCGCCGTCACCCGCGAGCTGAAAGGGCGCGGCTGGCAGCGCTTTATTGTGGCGGGAGGGGAAACCTCCGGCGTAGTCGCGCAGAGCCTGGGTGTAACCGCCTTTCACATCGGCCCGACCATTTCGCCCGGCGTGCCCTGGGTGCGCGACATCCATCAGCCGCTCTCGCTGGCACTAAAATCGGGCAATTTTGGCGACGAAGATTTCTTCCGCCGCGCGCAAACGGAGTTTACCTATGTCTGAATCTCTCCTTTTAGCGGAACAGCAGGCGCGTGACGAAATGGTCCGTTTCGGCGCCTCGTTCTTTCAGCGCGGCTATGCCACCGGCTCTGCGGGCAACCTCTCAATGTTGCTGGCGGATGGCAATCTGCTGGCGACCCCTACCGGCTCCTGCCTCGGGGAATTACAGGGTGACCGGCTGTCGAAAGTCACGCCTGAGGGGGAATGGCTCTCCGGTGATAAACCCTCAAAAGAGATTGCGTTTCACCGCGCGCTCTACCTGAATAACCCCGACTGCCGCGCAGTGGTGCATCTGCATAGCCACTACCTGACGGCGCTCTCCTGTTTACAGGGGCTGGATGCGGACAACTGCATCCGTCCGTTTACCCCCTATGTGGTCATGCGCGTCGGTGATGTGCCGGTCGTGCCTTACTACAAACCGGGCGATGGGCGTCTGGCCGAAGATCTGGCGGCGCTGGCGCCGCGTTACCGCGCCTTTTTGCTGGCGAATCACGGCCCGGTGGTGGTGGGGAAATCCTTACAGGAAGCGGCGGACAACACGGAAGAGCTCGAAGAGACCGCCCGTCTGATCTTTACCCTGGGCGACCGCCCGATCCGTTATCTCAGCGATGCCGAAGTGTCAGAACTCAGGAGCCGATAATGCCGAAGTTTGCTGCTAACCTTTCGACGCAGTTTAATGAATATCCCTTTGCCGAACGCTTCGCTGCAGCGGCGAAAGCTGGTTTTACGGCGGTCGAATTTCTGTTTCCTTATGACTATCCCGCCACGCAGATAAAACAGTGGCTCGATGATAACCAGCTGCAACTGGTGCTGTTCAATACCGCGCCGGGCAATGTCGCAGCGGGTGAGTGGGGCGTCTCCGCCATCCCCGGACGGGAAGCGGAAGCAAAGGCGGATATCGACCGCGCCCTGAGCTATGCGCTGGCGCTGAACTGCCCGCAGGTTCACATTATGGCGGCGACGGTGCCGCCCGGTGCCGATCGTCAGCGCTACGTTGAGACCTTTATCAGCAACATGCGCTATGCGGCTGAACGCTTTGCACCGCACGGCATCAACCTGCTGATAGAAGCGCTTAACCCGATTACCAAGCCCAACTATCTCTACGCCAGTCAGTATCAGACGCTGGAGATGGTAGAACAGATCGACCGGCCGAACGTGTTCACCCAGCTCGACCTGTTTCATGCACAGCGGGTAGACGGCAACCTCAGCCATCTGATTCGCCACTATGCGGGACGTTATCGACACGTACAGATTGCGTCAGCACCGGATCGTCATGAGCCGGATGAGGGTGAAATCAGTTATCCGTACCTCTTCTCGCTGCTGGATGAGGTTGGCTATTCCGGCTGGGTCGGCTGCGAATATATCCCGCGAGGCAGCACGACCGGGGGTCTTGGCTGGTTTGCTCCCTGGGCGCAAAAAACCTGATTTAACAGGCTGAAAAACCGGTGTTACAGCACCGGTCGGGAGCGGCTTGCCCTTTTTCTGACTCTGCACCTGCTATTTCTGTACGCCTGAAACCCAAAAAATATAACAATTTCTGAGGTTTACTATGTCCACCGCACTGCTGTTAGCCATAGCGACCGCCAGCATCGTGATCCTGCTGCTGCTGGTCATCAAAGCCAAAGTTCATCCGTTTGTCGCCCTGCTGATTGTCAGCCTGCTGGTGGCTATCGCGACCGGCATTCCGGCTGAGAAAATCATGGAGACGATTATCACCGGGATGGGCGGGTTGCTCGGTCATATCACTATCATCATCGTGCTGGGTGCCATGCTTGGGGCGATTATTGAAGCCTCCGGCGGTGCCGAGTCGCTGGCGCAGCGTTTCAGTAAAACGCTGGGGCTGAAGCGAACCGTTGCGGCATTGACCATGGCAGCCTTTATCCTGGGCATTCCGGTCTTTTTCGAAGTGGGCTTTATCATCGTCATCCCGTTGATTTATGGCTTCACTAAGGTGGCGCGGGTCTCACCACTGAAGTTTGGCCTGCCGATGGCGGGCGTAATGCTGACGGTGCACGTGGCGCTGCCAACCCATCCGGGTGCGGCGGCGGCGGCCGGGATCCTGCAAACCGATATGGGCTGGCTGATGATGCTGGGTATCGCGATTTCCGTGCCGGTCGGGATCATTGGCTACTACGTAGCGAAAGTCATGAACCGTCGCCATTACCATCTGTCTGTTGAGGTGCTGGAGCAGTTGCAGATGGCGAAGCCTGAGGGACAGGAAAAGAAAAATGAACCGGCCCCGCCTGGCGCGCTGACTATCAGCGGTCTGATTGTGGTCCCGATTGTATTGATCGTGCTGGGAACGCTGTCCCACACCCTGCTGGCGGAAGGCAGTCTGCTGCGTAACGTCATGACCGTGATCGGCACGCCGCCGATTGCCCTGCTGATTGCCTTAGGACTGGCGGCCTGGCTGCTGGGCGTGCGGCGTGGCTGGAGTAAAGATAAGCTGGAAGATCTCACCGGGCGGGCCATTCCCACCTCTGCCAGCGTAATTCTGGTGGCCGGTGCGGGTGGGGCATTTGGCAAAGTGCTGGTGGAGTCAGGGGTAGGTAAAGCGCTGGCGGTCACGCTGGAAACGCTGCATCTGCCGCTGGTGCCGGCTGCCTTTATCCTGTCGCTTGCGCTGCGCGCCTCACAGGGGTCCGCCACGGTAGCCATCCTGACCACCAGCGGTCTGCTGACGCAGGCGGTGACCGGCGTAACGGATATGCAACGGGTACTGGTGACGCTGGCAGCCTGTTTCGGCGGGCTGGGGTTGTCACATGTCAATGATGCGGGATTCTGGGTAGTGACGCGCTATCTGGGGCTTTCCGTGGCCGACGGTTTACGCACCTGGACGGTGCTGACGACGATAATGGGGTTAAGCGGTTTTGTGCTGACCTGGCTGGCGTGGACGGTGCTCTGATTCAGCAAGACAGGAAAGCCTGCCCCTGCAGGGTCAGGCTTTCTCATTGGTTCAGGAGACCAGTTCCTGCGCATAAAGATAGAGCGCTTTGAGCTGCCCAACCTTTTCTGCATCCGCTTCATGCAGATTAGCCAGTCCCTCCAGCTCCTGCATAAATGCCTGCACCCGATCACCATTCAGTACTTCACGGCGATGCTGCAACCAGCGCTGCTGCTCGGCATCATCCAGCGTGCCGGGGAAGTTACGCGCCCGGTAGCGGAAAAGCAGTTTCGCCACCCGCGCACTCTCAAAGCTCAGGTCCAGCGCAGGCAGATTGGCGGGCGCGGTCTGGCGGATAATATTCATTCCGGCACGGTCGGCATCACTGAAGAACCCATCATAGAGTTGCGTGTCCACGTCGTCTGACGGCGTAAACGGCTCGGCTTCGGCAAACAGCGTGACCAGTTTTTCCCGCACGTCAGGCTGCTGGCGCAGCAGCGCCAGATTCGCCAGGCAGTGCTGACGATCAATGCCCAGCCGGGCCGCATCTTCCGGACGCAGCGTACTGGCAGGTGCCAGCACCGGACACTTGTTAATATGTACCAGTTTAACCGGCACCGCAGGCAGATCGCCGAGGTCGTTTTTCGGCGTGTAAAGACGCTCACGCAGGGTATCGGCATCCAGTTGCAGCAGCGGCGACATATCGCCCGCCAGATCCACCACGATCAGCGCATTGCGGTTATCGGGATGCCAGGCCAGCGGCACGATCCAGCTGGTGTTGCCGCGTGCGGCGCCGAACATGCCGGAGACATGGACCAGCGGTTTCATCTGGGGAATGTCGATCAGGTTCATCAGCTTGTTTTTGTTGCGATGGGTAAACAAAAACTCAAACAGTTTCGGCTGCTTCTCTTTTACCAGCTTCGCCATCGCCAGCGTGGCGTAAACATCGGACATCGCATCGTGCGCATTTTCATGGGCCACGCCGTTGGCTTTGGTCAGATGCTCCAGCCGAAAGCTCGGAAAGCCTTCTTCATTTTCCGGCCAGTTGATTCCGTCGGGCCTCAGCGCATAGCAGGCACGCATCACGTCAAGCAGGTCCCAGCGTGAGTTGCCGTTTTGCCAGGCCCAGCCGTAAGGGTCGTAAAAGTTGCGATAGAAGATATTGCGCGTCACTTCATCATCGAAACGCACGTTGTTGTAGCCCACCACGCAGGTTTGTTCGGTGGTGAACAACGCATGGATGCGTTCAGCGAACTCAGCTTCGATCACGCCGCGGCTCATCGCTATCTGCGGGGTGATGCCGGTAATCATTACCGCTTCGGGCTGTGGCAGATAGTCATCAGGCGGACGGCAGTAGAACACTTCTGGCTCGCCGACCGGATTAAATTCACTGTCGGTGCGCAGGCCGGCAAACTGGGCGGGCCGGTCACGAGAGGGGCTGGTGCCGAAGGTTTCGTAATCGTGGAACAGAAAAGTGGGCTGTACGCGGTCGTTATTCAAATTTCATATCCGTTCATTGCGTTCACTGACTTTATAAACAGAAAGCCTGCGGCTTTCTGTTCGCTCTGAATTTATCTGCGCGCAGCAGGATGAGTTTTGATCGTTGTGTCTGATGCGCACTGACTGTGAGGTCTGCTGTGTGGGAACATTATAGCGGCTCCTTACTGCGGCTGGCTCAGCCCTGTATGGTAAACCATATTCCACCACGTCTGAAGTTAAGGGTTTAGCCAGCCTGAAGACTGTTTTTGCCGCCAGTCAGCAACGACAGCTGTTTCAGACGCATAAACCTCTATTACCGGAGCCTGTACCCGTTCTGAAACCGGAAGCCGTTACGCATTTTTTCAGTGCCCTGGATCACTACTCCCAGGCTATTTTACAGTACCAAACCGCCATCTCATCTTCCCTGATGACGCCAGCCGACTTTTGTTGGCCGCCAGCCTCGCTCGTCTGACTTCAGTCCGGTTCATACTTTTTTTCAATTTATTCAAACCTTCACAACGCTTTTGCCGTAAAACGTGCGGCTGTTTCCGTTTCGTTTTAGAAATTTTCTCTCCCGTGCAATTAAGGATGAAGTGTTGAAAAGGCGTCTGTTGTTCACCGTTACCGCTACTGTTTTTTGGGCCTCGCTGGCGCAGGCTGATGCGATCCCCTTTCCTGTGACGCCTCCGGCGATTGATGCGGCTTCCTGGGTATTGATGGATGCCACTACCGGGCAGGTGCTGACGGCGGGCAATCCTGATGAACGCCGCAATCCCGCCAGCCTGACCAAACTGATGACCGGCTACGTAGTCGACCGCGCTATCGACCAGAAGAAAATCAGCCGTGACGACATGGTCACGGTCGGTAAAGATGCCTGGGCGGCGGGAAATCCGGTGTTTAAAGGCTCCTCACTGATGTTCCTGAAGCCAGGCGATAAGCTGAGTGTCCGGGATCTAAGCCGCGGCGTAATTATCGATTCCGGCAACGACGCCTGTGTTGCACTGGCGGATTACGTGGCCGGCAGCGAAGCGAACTTCGTCGGCATGATGAATCATTATGTTGAGAAGCTCGGCCTGCAGAATACCCACTTTGAAACCGTTCATGGTCTGGATGCGCCAGGTCAGTACTCCAGCGCGCTGGATATGGCGAAGCTGTCACGCGCGATTATCGATGGTGAGCCTGACTTCTATGCCATGTACAGTGAAAAAACCCTGAGCTGGAACGGCATTACTCAGAACAACCGTAATGGCCTGCTGTGGGATAACAACCTTCACGTTGATGGGCTGAAGACCGGTCACACGGAAACTGCGGGCTTTAACATCATCGCGTCAAATGTGGTGGGTAAACATCGCCTGATCGCCGTCGTGATGGGCGGTAAAAGCCCGAAAGGTCGCGAAGAGCAGGCGCGTAAATTGCTGGTCTGGGGTCAGAATACCTTTGATACCGTTCAGCTGTTCCATGCCGGTAAGAAGATTGGCAGCGAAAACGTCTGGTACGGCAATCCGCATCAGGTAGAGGTGGGAACGGCAGAAGATGTCTATCTGTCACTGCCGCGCAGTGAAGTGCAGAACGTGAAGGCGAAGTACGTCATCGATCGCAAAGATCTGGAAGCGCCGCTGAAAGCCAATGAAGTAATCGGTGAAATTCAGGTGATGGATAAAGATCAGCAGATTGCTCACTATCCGCTGGTGGCGCTGAGTGCGGTAGAACCAGCAGGGGTGATTACCCGCCTGACGGACTATCTTAAACAGAAATTCTGATTAATCGCCGGGCAGTACAGAAACGGGCAGCCTGCGGGCTGCCCGTTTTCACATTTACACCCTGAGCCTGTTACTGATTCCTGAGAAAGGTTAAAAAGCCGTATTCAGTTGTTCATGACTTCCGGTCAGGTATGTGAGGCGGATGTTGATAATTGTAAGCGAACGTCAAAACTGTTTTGAAATATCCGGCCCGCGCTAAGTCCAGGCCGCGTTCAGGGTTAAGATAGCCCCATCATGTTCCCGTAACCGGAAAGTCACTTTGCGTCCTGACAAGCCCATCTCGAAACTGGAGTTCTGGTTTTATCGCCATTACCGATCCGTCCACGGCGTGCGCATTGCCATCGCCTTTTTACTCTGCTTTATCTTTGTCCGGGCAACCGGTATTCCGGAAGGCACCTGGCCGCTGATCACGCTGGTGGTGGTGATGGGGCCCATTTCCACCTGGGGAAATGTCTTTCCGCGCGCCCTGCAGCGCATCTGCGGCACGGTGGCGGGGTCGATTTCCGGTCTGATTGCCCTGAAGCTGGAGCTGATCTCCATGCCGGTGATGCTGGCCTGGTGCGGCATTATCATGGTGATCAGCGGCTACCTGACGCTGGGCAAACATCCCTACATGGCGCTGCTGATTGGGATTACGCTGAGCGTGGTGGTGGGCGCGCCAACCGGCGATTTCACCGTGGCGCTGTGGCGCGGCGGAGATGTGATTCTGGGATCGCTGATGGCGTTGCTGTTTACCGCGATCTGGGCGCAGCGCGCCTATACACACTGGCGCATTCAGCTCTCCGACACGCTGGCGGGCATGGCAAAAATCTATCACGCCGGCTTCTCGCCTAACCTGGTTGAAAAGCCACGCCTCAACAAGCCGCTGGGCAAATTGCTGACCAGCGTGATCAAAATGCGGGCGCTGCTGGAGCCGTCGAGCAAAGAGACCCGCATCCCGAAGTCGGTGCTTGAAGCGATACAGACCATAAACCGTAATATGGTTTACACCATTGAGATGCAGATTAATGCCTGGTGGGCATCGCGTGAGAGCCACCTGATTATGCTTAACGCGCCTGCACTCCGCCGCACGCAGCAGATGACAGAGAACACGCTACGGGCGCTGTCTGTAATGGCGATTGAGGGCGAAACAGAAGAGGTGATAGCCAACAGCCATGAGCTAACCGAAATCAGCGGCGAACTGCGCAGACTGATCGCCGAAGCAGGCAGCGACGGGCTGGAAGAGACGCCAATCTACGGCTACGTCTGGCTGACGCTGGAACTGGCGAAACAGCTGGAACGCATGACCGATCTGATGCGGATGGCGCTGCGCAAATAATCACCTCAGACAATGACTTAATGTGAAACCGGGTTTCTTTGCGCTAAGATAAGAGCCAGTCTGAATTTAGCTGTGAAAATTGCTTACCTGGCGGGCTAGCCGCTAAGCTGATCGTTTTGACTCTCTCCCTGCGTCAGCAGGCTTAAAGAAAGGTGCCATCATGGAAAATGCCAAGCAGTCATTTCAGGACGTACTGGAGTTCGTGCGTATGTTCCGCCGCAAAAACAAACTGCAGCGTGAAATTGTCGATAACGAGAAGAAAATCCGCGATAACCAGAAGCGCGTTCTGCTGCTCGACAACCTGAGCGAATATATCAAACCCGGCATGAGCGTTGAGGCTATTCAGGAAATCATCGCCAGCATGCGTGTGGATTATGAAGACCGCGTGGATGAGTACATCATCAAAAACGCCGACCTGTCGAAAGAGCGTCGCGAGCTGTCGAAAAAAATCAAAGCGATGGGCGTGGGCGAACACCCGAAAGCATAAGAACAGAGCGCTTATGCGTTTTGCGTTTCATGCGAACCCGCATTCACTTCGGTGGTGCGGGTTTTTTATTGCCTGTCTCAGCGCAGAATTATTTACCCGCCAGCCTGCGGGCAATCTCCTGTAGCTGACGGGAGAGCGCCACTACATCGACCCGCTCATCCGCGGGCGGGGCGGTGGTCTCACGGATCACCAGCGTGGTTTCCAGCGCGTTGTCTGGTGCCTCTTCATCCTGAAGCCGCGCCAGCATCCGCTCAACACTCTGTGCGCCAAGATAGTGTAAATCCTGCCGCACCGTGGTCAGCGGCGGCTGATACCACGCGCTCTCGGCGGTATCGTCATAACCAATCACGGAGATCTCGCCAGGAATGGCGACACCATACTGATGCAGCGCCCGCATTGCACCCAGCGCCATCTGATCGTTGGCGACCAGCAGCGCCTGCGGCAGGTCATCGGGCAACTGCGTCAGCAGCGCCTGATAACCCGATTGCGCGCTCCAGTCACCGCGCAGCGCGCAATGCGGCGTTAGCTGATGATCGGCCAGCGCCTGACGCCATGCGTTTTCGCGCTGACGGGCTGACACCGAGCGCAGCGGCCCACTTAACAGGCCAATCTGACGATGCCCCAGCGCCACCAGATGTTCAACGGCGGCACGTGCGCCGGACTCATTGGGATACTGACACTGCGCCACCGCCGCCTGCGGTTCGACATCCAGAAACAGCACCGGCTTGCCGCCGCACAGCAGCTGGATCTGCTGTGCTTCATCGGCATCCAGCGGCAGGTTAATCAGCAGCCCATCGACCCGCTGAGCCAGCAGTTCATTCACGGTGGCGGCCGCATCGTGGCCGCTGTCCATCGCAATCACCAGATGATAACCCGCCCGTGCAGCACGCTGCTGAATCGCCGAGGCGATCTGCGCCGGTGCCATCAGGGCCAGGTCGCTGGTCGCGAGACCCAGCGTGCGCGTCGCCTTGCCCGCCAGCTGCTGCGCCACCCGATTGGGCACATATTTGAGCTGCTGCATCGCCGCCTCAACCCTTTCCCGCGTGCGGGCTGACACCTGTTCAGAACGATTTAAAACACGTGAAACGGTTTGATATGAGACGCCGGCCAGTTGAGCGACATCATCAAGGGTCACGGAGCGGGAAGTCATTGAACTCTCCAGAATATGAAGCGACGAGTGTAACAAATTTCATGCTGTGCTGCTGCTGCCAGCCACACGCTCACCGCCACGCCAGCGGGAAACGTGGCGGCAGCCGACCCGCGAACGCTGCCGGTTGTTAACGCTGCTGCAGATAGACCTGCAGGTTTACATCCACCGCATTCAGCAGCGGCGTGGCAAGCCCGTTTCGTTTCGCCCGCAGCAGCAGGTCGCCGATGATCTGATCGGCTTCAATATCATAACCCTGGGTGAGATCGCGGTACATTGAGGAGGTCATCGGGGTCGCGGGATTGTTTAACAGTTCAAAAATGCGGGCCGTCACCGCCGGGCGCGGCTGATAGCCTTCGGCAGTAATGACGGACAGAATCTCCGTAAAGATCCCCTGTAGCAGCGCTTCGCCGCCGCGCGCGGTGAGGATCTGCCGGGTATCGCCGCGTGCCAGGCAGCAGACTGCGCCGAGGGTGCTGAGCAGCAGCCACTTTTCCCACAGCTCATCCATAATGTTATCGCTGAACAGGGTATCAACCTGACAGTCGCGCAGCGCAACATCAACCCGCTGCAGCCGTTCATCATTGTTGCCGTCCAGCGCGCCGTATAAGAGCTGGTGCAGTGGCGTCATCTGGATGACTTCGCCCTGTTCACCCAGCGTGGCGTTGATTTTGCACAGGCCACCAATCACCTTATCTTCGCCGAAACGCTGTTGTAGCGTTGCGATATGCCGCATTCCGTTGAGAATTGGCATGATCAGCGTGTCCGGGCCGACGGCCGGCGCAATGTCCTCCATCACCTGATCAAGGGCAAAGCTTTTTACCGTCACAATAATCAGATCAAAGTGACCTGCCAGGGTGCTGGCCTGCGTCAGCTGCGGCTGTAACTTTTCGGTGCCCTGCGGCGTCTGCAACACCAGCCCATTGTTTTGCAGCTGCTGATAACGGCGTTCACGCACCAGAAAAGTCACGTCCTGACCCGCCTGAGCCAGTCGTGCACCAAAGTATCCACCGGTCGCGCCGGCGCCTGCCATCAGAATCCGCATTCCACTCTTCCTTTGCTGAAAACCTTTACCTTAGAACGCCGTGAGCGCGCTTACCAGCGTTAGCCGCTGGCGCAGCGTATCGGGGTGCGTGAAAAAACAGGCAGGGAAAGCGTGAGCAGTGAGGCGGGGATGCAGAAAAATCAGATTTTCCCGGAGAGAAGGGCGAATCAGCGTGCGGCGTTAAAGCCGGGTAACGCCCAGCGCGGCGGCCTGCTGTTCCCACGCCAGCACGTCCTGATAATCGTCTCGCTGCACAGGGCTGAATCCACTGATGAGATTGTCGTTGCAGACGCCGCGCCAGGCGGGATCGCTTACCAGCTGATGCAGCGCCGTGCGTAATGTCGCCAGCCGGGCCGCTGACGTTGAGGCGGCCGTAATCAGCGGCAATCCGGGTGCGGCGGGCGTCTCACCGATGATATGCAGGCCGCGCAGTTCATCCGGCGCATAGCGCGCCAGCAGCGCCCAGCTCACACAGTCGATAGCAGCGATATCTGCCTGCGAATCACGCAGCGCTGCCAGCGACTGACGGTGTCCGCCGCTCAGCAGCAGCTGTGAAAAGGTCACGCCCTGACGCGCCGCCACAAACCGCAGCGCGTTATAGCCGGATTGTGAGTCCGGGCTGTTAGCCACGGCCCGCTGACCGTTGAAATCGGCCAGCGTCGGCTGTTTATCCCGCGCCACCAGCCAGCTGCGATAATCGCGCCCGCTGCAGCCCGCAGCCTGATAGTGAAAGGTGCCGACCAGCTGAACCGCCGGTAACTGGCTGACCAGCGGATAGCCGCAGGTCTGACTCAGCAGCAACCGGTCATCCCGCCAGTGGACCAGCAGATCGTCAGGCCAGACCGGCTGCGCGTCGGTGTTGTGCTGCGCCAGCAGCGTAACCACAGCCTGCATCAATGCCCGCGTGGCAGGCGGATGGAGGGCATACATGGGCAAAGCGAGCAGATTATTCATGGGTTTTCTCCCCTGAGCGGCCCGGATGGGCATTGACGCTAACCGGTCTGGCCCAGAACTGGCGCAGCCAGACTCGATAGCCCGCCACCCGAAAACCGTGGTTGCGCTGATAGTAATGCTCGCGGTCGCGCAGATAGAGCGGGCGCAGGCCATACCAGGGAACGCCAGGCAGATCGTGATGCACTGAATGGTAGTTCAGATTCAGGAACAGTAAGCGCCAGGGCCAGGCCGCTTCATTATTCACCGAACGTGCCAGCGGGTCTTCCGCTGCACGATGCTCGTAAAAGGATCGTATTTTGGTCAGCGCCAGCGCCGGATAACTTACCGCCAGCAGATACCACAGCGGCGAAAACCCGAGCTCCGCCATCCAGTAAAACAGCAGAGCCAGTAGCGCGCCATGCAGCAGCCACATGCCCGTCGCAGAGCGATCACCACGTCGCAACGCCTGCCACATCCCGCCAAAGGTCGACGCGATATCCATTAGCGGGCCAAGCAGCAACCGTCCCGGAAACGTGTTGCGCAGATGAATCAGCCGCTGCTGCCAGCGCGGCAACTGCGCCCAGCGGGCAGCGGAAAAATAGTAGGTTTCCGGGTCTTCGTCCGGCTCGGTCAGGGTGTGATTGCGATGATGGGCAAGATGAGAGTCACGATAGAGCCCATAGGGATACCAGACCGCCAGCGGCAGGGTGCCGAACAGCTGATTCACCCGCGGCCAGCGTGTGGGATGACCGTGGATCAGCTCATGCTGCAGTGACATATACCAGGTGGTGAAAACGATCAGCAGCAGGGTAGCGGGCATTTGTCCCAGCGTCTGCCAGTTCAGCATTACCGAGAACCAGCCACCGTAAATCACGGCCATCAGCAGGCAGGTTGGCAGTTCGCTGCGCCAGAGCCAGCTGCGCGCGCGCTGTTTCAGCCAGGCGCGCTGCTGTAAAGAGAGATAACCGTTGTGCATCGTTCACCTGACAGCAGAAGCGGGAGTCTGGAGAGTGAAAGAAAGCGCGGATAAAGACAAAGTGGATAATCTGCTTAGCTATGTCGAAATTCCTGAATATGGCGCTTAAAGATATTGACTATCAGTAGCCGCGCGGAGGGCGTAACCTTTCCCTATCAAAAATCGACTCATGCCCACAGGCGTTTATCGCCTGTCAGGAGAAATACAGATGAAAAATATCGGCTTCTTATCCTTTGGTCACTGGACGCCTTCGTCGCAGTCCGCCACCCGTACCGCGCAGGATGTGTTACTGCAATCGATTGACTTAGCGGTCGCCGCCGAAGAGCTGGGCGCAGATGGTGCTTATTTCCGTGTCCACCATTTTGCCCGCCAGCTTAGCTCGCCGTTTCCGCTGCTGGCTGCCGTGGCAGCGCGCACCAAAACGATTGAGATCGGCACCGGTGTCATCGACATGCGCTACGAAAACCCGCTCTACATGGTGGAAGACGCCAGCGCGGCAGACCTCATTTCCAACGGTCGTCTGCAGCTGGGTCTGAGCCGCGGTTCCCCTGAGCAGGTGATCGATGGCTGGCGCTACTTTGGCTTTGAACCGAAAGCGGGTGAAAGCGATGCGGATATGGGCCGTCGCCACACCGAAGAGTTTCTGGAGGTGCTGCGCGGCGAAGGCTTTGCTAAGCCGAATCCACAGCCGATGTTTCCGAATCCGCCAGGTCTGCTGCGCCCTGAGCCGCTTTCGGAAGGGCTGCGTGACCGTATCTGGTGGGGATCCGGCTCCAACGCCACCGCAGAATGGGCGGCGAAAATGGGCATGAACCTGCAAAGCTCAACCCTGAAAGATGATGAGACCGGCGAGCCGTTCCACATTCAGCAGGCGAAACAGATCCGCGCCTACCGCGAGGCCTGGAAAGCGGCGGGGCATCAGCATGCACCACGCGTTTCCGTCAGTCGCAGCATCTTTGCGCTGGTAAATGATATGGACCGCGCCTACTTTGGCCGCAGCGGTAACGATCAGGATTCCGTTGGTTTCCTGGATGAGAAAACCCGCGCCATCTTTGGCCGCAGCTATGCCGCAGAGCCAGAAGTATTGATTAAGCAGCTGGCACAGGATGAGGCGATTGCCGAAGCGGACACGCTGCTGCTGACCGTGCCTAATCAGCTTGGTGTCGCCTACAACGCCCATGTGATTGAGGCGATTCTGAAGTACGTCGCCCCGGAACTCGGCTGGCGTTAAGTCTGAAGTCGAGCGCCCGCGTAAGCCGGGCGCTCTGTTGTTTCTTCATAAAGCGGTGTTACCTGCCATTCACCTCTGCAATCGGTAACGCTTTTTAATCATTTTCTCTTCTCGTATTTCTGCCGTTTCTGCTTCGCATCAGTTCCGTCCATTCCTGCAACTACACCGGTTTAGCCAGCGAACGCGGCCATATCAGGTCTGGCCGCTGCTCAGCCAGCCATGAATAAGACGGTTGTGTAACCGGTTGTGCCGGAATAGTCTGATTAGCATCGATGCCGCTTCGTTGATGATTCCGGGTAGTAAAATCCGTTGCGCCATTGCTGGAAGCTGTTGAAACAAACCTTATTCAAAGGGATAAGCTATCAATCTTATAGGATGAGACAGGTGTGAGTTCCTGAAAATCCTCTATAGAGTAGCGATGAAAATACAAAAAGAGGTGTGACCATGAGCAATTCCATTGATGAAGATGCAAAAGATGCAAAGCCTATTGTTGAAGCCGATCGCGAAGCGCCTGAAAGCAAATGCCCCTTTCATGCGGGCAAGCCAGCGCAGCCCAATCAGGCGCCGGGTGGCGGCACAACCAACCGCGACTGGTGGCCTAACCAGCTCCGCGTTGACCTGCTGAACCAGCACTCATCCCGTTCGAACCCGCTTGATGAATCCTTCGACTACCGTAAAGAATTTGCCAAATTAGATTACTCTGCGCTGAAAGCTGACATTAAAGGGTTGCTCACCGAGTCACAGGCCTGGTGGCCCGCTGACTGGGGCAGCTATATCGGCCTGTTCATCCGCATGGCCTGGCACAGCGCCGGAACCTATCGCTCCGTAGACGGACGCGGTGGTTCAGGCCGTGGTCAGCAACGCTTCGCGCCGTTAAACTCCTGGCCGGACAACGTCAGCCTGGATAAAGCGCGCCGCCTGCTGTGGCCGATTAAACAGAAATATGGTCAGAAAATATCCTGGGCTGACCTCTACATCCTGGCGGGTAACGTTGCGCTGGAAAACTCCGGCTTCCGTACCTTTGGCTTTGGTGCCGGACGTGACGACGTCTGGGAACCGGATATGGATGTGAACTGGGGCGAAGAAGCCGCCTGGCTGGAACACCGTCACCCGGAATCCCTGGCACAGTCGCCACTGGGTGCCACTGAAATGGGTCTGATCTACGTGAACCCGGAAGGCCCGGAACACAGCGGCGATCCTGCCTCTGCTGCCCCGGCAATTCGTGCCACCTTTGGCAACATGGGCATGAACGACGAAGAGATCGTGGCACTGATCGCGGGTGGACATACGCTGGGTAAAACCCACGGTGCCGCACCGGCCAGCCACGTGGGTGTCGATCCGGAAACCGCACCGATTGAAGCGCAGGGCCTGGGCTGGGTTAACAGCCACGGCACGGGCGTCGGCGCAGATGCGATTACCTCTGGCCTGGAAGTCATCTGGTCGCAGACACCGACCCAGTGGAGCAACTACTTCTTCGAGAACCTGTTCAAATATGAGTGGGTCCAGACGCGCAGCCCGGCGGGTGCGATTCAGCTCGTGGCAGCTGATGCGCCGGATATCATCCCGGATGCGTTTGATTCCACTAAGAAACACAAGCCGACCATGCTGGTCACCGACCTGACGCTGCGTTTTGACCCGGAGTTTGAAAAAATTTCGCGTCGTTTCCACAACGATCCGCAGGCGTTCAACGAAGCCTTTGCGCGAGCGTGGTTTAAGCTGACGCACCGTGATATGGGACCGAAAGCGCGCTACATCGGACCTGAAGTGCCACAGGAAGATCTGATCTGGCAGGATCCGCTGCCTGCACCGGTTTATCACCCAACCGTGGCAGATATCGCCCAGCTGAAAGAGAAGATTGCCGCATCCGGCCTCAGCGTCAGCGAGCTGGTCTCTGTTGCCTGGGCTTCGGCATCGACGTTCCGTGGTGGCGACAAACGTGGCGGGGCCAACGGTGCCCGACTGGCACTGCTGCCGCAGCGTGAGTGGGACATCAATGCCGTCGCAGCACGCGTCCTGCCTGCGCTGGAAGCCATTCAGCGCGAAGCCCATAAGGCGTCACTGGCGGATGTGATCGTGCTGGCGGGTGTTGTCGGTGTTGAGCAGGCGGCGAAAGCGGCTGGCGTCTCGATCGACGTACCCTTTACCCCGGGCCGTGTCGATGCGCGTCAGGATCAGACCGACATTGAGTCGTTCGATCTGCTGAAACCGCGTGCGGATGGTTTCCGTAACTACGGCACCGGCTTCGGCAAAACCACCACCGAAAGCCTGCTGATCGATAAAGCGCAGCAACTGACCCTGACCGTGCCGGAGTTAACGGTGCTGGTGGGCGGGATGCGTGCCCTGGGCGCTAATTTCGATGGCAGCCAGCACGGTATCTTCACCCACCATGTGGGTTCGCTGAACACAGACTTCTTCGTGAATCTGCTGGATATGCGTACCGAGTGGAAAGCGACTGATGGCAGCAATGAGAAATTCATTGGACGCGATCGCGTGAGTGGTGAAACCCGTTTTACCGCCACCCGCGCCGATCTGGTGTTTGGTTCCAACGCGGTATTACGCGCCTCGGCGGAAGTCTATGCCAGCAGCGACGCCCGTGAAAAATTCGTCAAAGACTTTGTCGCCGCCTGGACCAAAGTGATGAATCTGGATCGGTTCGATATCTGATAGCTGTTGACGCTATAAACGGAAAGCCCGCTGTTTTAGCGGGCTTTTTTATGGCTAATCAGCAGGGGTATGCTGCTGATTAGCGATTCTGCATCTCTTCTAAATTTCGGTCACGGCCAGTAATGTGATTCTTCGGGCAACATAATCAAGTACTGCTTTCCGCTGTGATTCAGGCATATGACTTTCAGTATAGGTGTCGATAATAAGCTGATGATGACTCACCACTTCGGAAAGCCATTTTCGTGCCAGAGCGGGCTTAATATCCATACCTTCTGCAAGCAGAATAAAGTCTGCGCCCAGATATTCTCCGTAATCTGAATTCATACCCGGCGCGTTTCCTGCATCATTTTCTTCCCGTTCCAGCAGGGGCAAAGCTAAATACTCTCCAAACGCTGTGGGGTAGGGTACTACGCTGATAAAGTCATAAACTGGGGCGAGAAAGGGGGTGCTCGTTTCAGGATGGATGATCCCGATATTGCGCAGATGAAAATCATTGTTGCCCAGCACATACGCATAAACGATGCGCAAAAAGAGATCGCGCTTACTCTTTAAACTTTTGCTCACGCTGGCGTTCAGAAATTTAGCCGCTTTCTCGTAACTGATGGCTTTATTATTATTAATCCTGCCATATTTATCGCTGAGATTCATCGCGCCATCCAGCTGTTCCTGGTGTAGTCGCGCGTGATCTGAACCCAGGCGGTCATATCTTTTGATGACAAACGTCAGTTCATCTCGCCGGTTTTCATCATGTCTGAATGGGATAAGCCCGAACGGGGGAACGTTAAATTTCAGACGCTGCATAACGCACATCGTGGCATGCTCATTCTCTGCAAGATGCGGATACTCTTCCGGAGAGGGTTTTAGAATATAGGTGCCGTTATTGCTGACGACCACCAGCTCTCCTTTTTCCAGACGAAGCGACAGTTTAGGCTGATAGCCCGAAATGCTCATCCCTTTCTGACGTTCGGGGAGTTCCTGAATAAACTGACTGCGCGTGAAAGGAAGGCTAAGGGCCACGTCACGGCTACCCAGCAGATGCTGTATGCCTTTTGATGAGTAGCCGGTTTTTAATTCCGATTCTTTAAGCCGGTTCAACGTGATCAGGCAGCGTTCTGGATTCATCATGTTATCTCTCTGAAGACGACGGCCCCAAGCATATCGTTACCATTTTTCATCAGTAAACCGAACAGATCATTATCATCAATTTTTTGAATTTCAGAATAGCGTTTTCGCAGCCAGCCCTCCGGCGCTAAACCTTTAAAGAAAGGATGCAGCTCTTCACTTAAATAGGGCTCTGGTCTTACCGGCATGCTGAGAGATATTGCACCGCCGGTATAGGCAGGCAGGTAGCAGAACGCATAACCACTTTGCTCTTCACTCAACGTTCCTGCGAGTTTGTTATAAAGCCACACTTCTATTTTTCGAGCCATACTTTTACACCCAGTTCTTTAAGCAAGGCATAGAGGTTGATTGCCTTAGCAGAGGATGGCTTAGCGATCAGTCGTTTAAATGTTGATAGTGATACACCAATCTGAATCGCCATCTCTTCATAGGTGATATTTTGTCGTTTAAGTTCACTGACCAGCAGGTGTGGCAGCGTCTGGAACGTCAACTCACTCAACTCTGATCGGGTGCCCGGTGGGTATGCTTTTATTGCCACTTTTTTGGCTTCTGTACTGAAAGCAACCTCCGCGAGTATCTGTTGCCGATCTGACTCAGAAAGGCTTATCAGCGAAGATTTAATTTCATTAAGGTTCATTTTTGAACTTTCCTGCATTTTCAGCACGCTTCTGATACAACATAATGCGACTATAATCTGGAAAGAGTCAATTTTGAACTGTTGGTTGATATGATTCTGACGTTTCTTTAGCTGCAGACAAATTACGCCGTTAAAAGGTCATTTATGACCCTTTAAACGAAGATTGCTGGTTTTGAAGAAAGGAATGAGAAGCTAAGTGTCAGAAATGAACCTTTGAGGCTTGTCTGTTTTGCTTGTTATAAGCGTCAGGTAACGACGAAAGGGTCGATGAGCCAGTAGGAAAACGAATGTGTAGGCCGCAGGAATTTTATCAGATAAACGAAAAGCAAAAAGCCCGCTCAGTTTCCTGAGCAGGCTTCTCGAATTTGGCTCCTCTGACTGGACTCGAACCAGTGACATACGGATTAACAGTCCGCCGTTCTACCGACTGAACTACAGAGGAATCGTTTGAACGGGGCGCATAGTAACGGCCACGCCGGATCATGTCAAAGCTCTTTTTCACAAATCTGCGCGACTGCTGAAATAGTCACCACAATAGCGATTCGGACCATGAATGAATGGTCATCTCAGCGGCTTCCTGCGCTTAAAAGAGGCAGGTCAGACTGAGGTGTTTATGAGGTGTTCTGACGCGGCAAAGCCCTTGTCAGACCGCACTACGCATGATTTAACCGGATAGTTTTTTACAGGCGTCACAAAGTCTCGATTCTGACTTTGTCAGCAACAAAAACGAAACGTAGATTCCATTTCAACCCTGAAATGAATATCCGGAGTTGAAATGAACAAAGTCAGAATCGGCATGATTGGCAGCGGCTATATCGGGCGCTGCCACGCAATAGCCTATGCCCAGGCCCCCACTGTATTCGCGCTGAAAGGCGAAATCGTGCGGGAGATGCTGGCCGAAGTGAATCCTGAGCTGGCGGCGCGTCAGGCGGCGACCTTTGGTTTTGCGCGCTCCACCGGCGACTGGCGCGCGCTGGTCAGCGATCCGGCGATTGATGTGGTAGACATCTGCGCGCCTAATTTTCTGCACAAAGAGATGGCGCTGGAGGCGATACGCCACGGCAAGCACGTCTATTCAGAAAAGCCGCTGTCGTTAAGCGTGGCGGATGCGCAGGAGATGGTCGCAGCTGCTGAGGCGGCAGGGGTAAAAACTCTGGTCGGCTTCAACTACATGAAAAACCCGACCAGCCAGCTGGCACAAGAGATTATTGCCAGAGGCGAGATTGGCGACGTGGTGCATTTCTACGGCACCCATAACGAGGATTACCTCGCCAGACCGGAGACGCCGCTCGACTGGCACTGCCAGAAAGCGCTGGCAGGCCTTGGCGCGCTGGGCGATCTGGCGGCGCACATCGTCAATATGGCCCACTATCTGGTCGGTGATATTGCTGAGGTGAGTGGCGATATGATGACGGTGATCACCTCACGGCCTGATCCAAAAGAACCCGCGCGGCAGTTACCGGTTGAAAACGAAGATCAGGCCAGTGCGCTACTGCGCTTCCGTAATGGCGCCCACGGCGTGATTGAAACCTCACGCATTGCCTGTGGCGCAAAAATGGGCCTGACCTATGTTGTCACCGGCACCAAAGGCACGCTGCGTTACACCCAGGAGCGCATGGCGGAGCTGGAGCTTTATCTGCATGACGAACCGGCCGGGCGACAGGGATTTAAAACCATCCTGACCGGACCGGCCCATCCGGACTACGTGAACTTCTGTGTCTCTGCCGGGCACGGCATCGGCTTTAACGATCAGAAAACGGTGGAGATCCGCGACCTGATTAACGGTATCGCAGCCGGCGATCGCATGTGGCCCGATTTTGCCGAGGGACTGCAGGTTCAGAAGGTGCTGGAAGCGATTGCACACTCCGCTGAGCAGCGCCGCTGGGTCGAGGTGTAAGACAGAATCTGAGTAAGAGAGGATTAGGCGAAATGGCAGGCTACAGGGTTGAATGAACAGGCGGGAAGGGCGGGAGTATCCCGCCCGTATACAGTCAGATCAAACCGCTTTTTTCCCACCACAGCTTATCCAGCGCATAGAAGCGATCGCGATCACTTTCGGGCTGGTTGAGATCGCGCTTCCACGGCTTCGCCAGAATATAGTGGAGATTCTTCACCTCATCACCCTGCCACAGCCCGCTGTGCTGGAATGGCAGCGTTTTTAACGCATTGTAGATATAAGAGAGCGGCTTCCAGCGTTCGGCAAACACTTCATTCAGCAGATCCTGCTCGGAGAAGGGATAGGCGCTGAGATCATCAATCGCGGCAATGCGCTTCTCAAGCATATCGAACACCGCATTGTCAGGTTTCAGCACCAGAAAACCGCCGTTCAGATAGAGGTCGACATTTTCCGGAGCCTGCTCACCGCGTGCCTGCCAGGTATAGTGACACTGCTCTGGCTGCCACTCCGGCGGATAAGAGGCGATCTGGTTGGGATTACAGCGGCAGGCGTGACAGGCCGCCAGCGGATTATCGCCCAGATCCAGGGTAAACAGCTCATCCATGTTCTGCAGCACCAGCATATCGGCATCCAGAAACACCACGCGCTCATAATCGGTAAGCTGCCAGGCACGCAGCTTGGTCCAGACCTCGCCAAACTGCGCCGAGGCGTAATGCTGAGCCAGATCGGCGCGCGGATAGAGTGGGTCGACCGGTTTAATCACACAGCCTTCATCCTGCAAAATCTGACAGTCGGCGTCAGAAATGGCTGGCGTAGTCATCACCACCAGCGGCCACTGGCTGTGGCTCTCCTGCAGCGAACGGTGCAGCGCTTTGACGCCCACCAGATAGTCGGGTTGTGTTAACAGTGTTACCCAGGCAAACATAGCTTTCCTCAATCAGTCAAAAAGTGGCGTGATGTAGTCGTTCCCCAACCGGCCCTGCGGGTCGAGCTGGTGGCGCAGGGTGCGGAAGGCATCCCACTGCGGATAGATCTCACGCCAGTTGTAGCGTTCTTCATCGTAATACTTGCCCCAGTGCGGGCGTCCGCCCTCTTCGGCCAGCAGTTTTTCCACTTCAGTCAGGAAGTGCAGGCCTTCCTGTGACAGCGAGCCATCGTCGGCGTAATAGACTACGAAGCCGAAGAAACAGGTTGGCTGGTCAGCGGCCGGACTGAGCCAGGCTGAGGACGCACCGGTGCAGCGCAGGATAATCGGGTAGTGCATATGCGGACGGTTCTCCGCATACCACGCCTTAATCCGGCGGATGATGGCCGGGGTTTTTGCCAGCGGCACGCCGATTTCCACATTAATTTGTGGCACCGCAATGCCGCGACAGAAGAGCTGGTAGATGTCACCGGTAACATCGGTGAAGTCGCGAAAGCGGGTGACGGTACGAAACTGCTTGCCGCCTTTGCCCTGAATCTGCGTGTCGCGGTGCATGTGCGCCAGCGTCTGGTCGATGGTGTCATTGAGACTGTCGTCAGCTTCACCCTCATGTTCCACCACCTGACGCCCCTGCGCTTCGTAACGCTGACGCTCTTCGTCACTTGCCTCATGGGCGTTCCAGACGTGCATCAGGTTGTCATCAACAAACCACCAGGCTTTGCTCAGCGGATAGTCATTGTTCCAGCGCAGCAGATCCTCTTCCAGCGTATCGGCAGAGACAGCATTTTTGTGGCAGGTGAAGATTTTAAACGGCTGAGTGCGCAGGGTGACGGCAGTGACAATGCCCAGCGCACCTAAAGAGACCTGCGCCGCCGGAAAGTCAGCGTCGCCGCGGACAAACTCACGCACGCTGCCGTCGGCCAGCACCATCCGTATCGCCAGCGCTTCATCGGCAATCGAACTCTGCTGTAAGCCCTGACCGTGCGTGCCGGTCGCCATTGCGCCTGCCAGCGTCTGAATCGCAATCACGCCTGGTGATGAGGCCAGCATCCGGTTCATGTCAGTCAGGCTACGATAAACCTGCTCAAGCGGGGTCGCGCCACCAAAGGTCACGCTCTGCTCATCACTGGCTATCAGACCGCGCAGGGCGCTGAGATCCAGCAACAGATCGTCTTCAGCGACATGCAGCATCCGGCCAGGCGACAGCTTGCTGCCGATCACCCGGATCTTACCGCGTGACTCGCGGATCAGTTTCTGCAATTCCGCTTCGCTGGCGGGACACTTAACCTGCTGACGGCTGCCGATTTGCGCATTCTGCGCCCAGTTCCACAGCGCATCATCATCGGGTTCAATATGGGTCTGGCGGAGCGGATAGAGGCGTGCGTCTTTGCTCACAACAGCATTCCTTTTATGGCGGTTTCATGACAAATGTTTACTAAGCGTAGACCATGAGTAAGCGAAGCCCGGGTTGCGGGCATTTATTTGCGGATGTAGCGTAACGTTGCAGTAACAGCGAGCTGACGATTGCGGCGGATACTCTCGGCTTCACTGTTGTCAGGACTGAACAGGGCGTTGAAGGTGTAGCGGTTTGAGACGTGATGAACGCAGATACTGCTGATTAGGCGATGAACATCGATGGTCTGCACATCGCCAGTAAATACCCCCTGTTGCTGGCCGCGCGCCAGGATGTCATCCAGCAGATCCAGCGCGCTGCGGTTCAGCGCTTTAATCTGCGGCGACTGGGTGATGTAGCGACCGCGCAGCAGGTTCTCACTGCAGACCAGCCGGATAAAATCGGGATGCTCGACGTGATAGTCAAAACTGGCTTCTACCAGTCGGGTCATAGCCAGTTCCGGCGTCATCGACGCCAGGTTCAGGCCGGTTTCATGCTGACGTATCTGCTGATAAACCCGCTCAAGCACGGCGATATAAAGCTGCTCTTTACTGCCAAAGTGATAGACCACCATGCGTTTCGTGGTTTGCGCATGCTCAGCAATCTGCTCCAGTCTGGCACCCTGCATACCAAATTCAGCGAAGGTTTTCAGTGCGCCTGCGATGATGCGTTTTTTCAGCCCTTCAGGGTCATTTTTACGTTTTGTTAGCTCTGACATGGTGCTCAATAAGGTGATTTTGACCGGGGAATGTTAGCACAGTGTTGAGGCGTAACCCGCAATCGCGGCGTCAGCCTGGCACAGCCCGAAAGATTACAGGTATAATCCCGGACAAAATTTCACAGGTTCAGAGACGACAATGACAAAACTCACCTTGCAAGAGCAGATGCTGAAAGCGGGCTTAGTATCCAGCAAAAAAATGGATAAGGTTCAGCGTACCGCGAAGAAATCCCGGGTTCAGGCGCGCGAAGCCAGAGCGGCGGTAGAGGACAACAAAAAAGCGCAGCTTGAGCGGGATAAGCAGCTGAACGAACAGCAGAAGCTGGCTGTGCTGTCGAAAGAGTACAAAGCGCAGGTCAAGCAGCTGATTGAAATGAACAAAATCGAGGTGGCGCGAGGCGACATCAGCTTTAACTTCACCGACAACAACCTGATTAAGAAAATCATGGTGGATAAGCTGACGCAGACGCAGCTGATCAATGGTCGTCTCGCCATTGCCCGCCTGACTGCTGACAAAAGTGGCGAGAGCCAGTACGCCATCATCCCGGCCAGCGTGGCGGATAAAATTGCCCAGCGTGATGCCAGCGCCATCGTCTTAAACAGTGCGCTGAGCGAAGAAGCACAGGACGAAGATGATCCTTATGCAGATTTCAAAGTGCCGGATGATCTGATGTGGTAATTGCGTGCTGATGCAGTCAGAAGGGGCTGGCGGCAGAGAGAGACAGCGTCTCGCCGCTGACAGGATGAACAAACGTTAATCCGCTGGCGTGCAGCATCAGCCTCTCTGCCTGCTCTGCGCCTGGCAGCAACAACCCGCCGTAAAGATCACAGCCCAGAATCGGGTGACCCAGTTGCTGACAGTGAATGCGCAGCTGATGGGTGCGTCCGGTTTCTGGTGTCAGCTCAACCCGCGTAACCGGCAATTCCTTTCCCTCTTTTCCCTGGTAATAACTGCGTTCAGTGACCCGATAGCGTGAGCGCGCGGGCTTGCCCTGAGCGGCGCATATCACCATCCGGGGAAACAGCGCCGGATCTTTGGCTATCGCGGCGTCAATCACGCCTTCATCATCGGCAAGGTGTCCGCACAGCAATGCCTGATAGGTTTTGCTCACCGTGCGCTGGCTGAACTGCTGACAAAGTGCGGCGTTAATGGCTTTGTTACGTGCCACCACCATCAGACCGGAGGTGCCAAAATCGAGCCGATGAACCAGCGTGCAGCCTGGAAAACGTTTTACCAGCCGATGATGCACTGAATCGAGGTTTTGCGGATTTTTACCTGACAGGCTCAGCAGCCCGCCGGGTTTGTTGATCACCAGCAGATGATCGTCCTGAAACAGGAGAGTGATCTCATCAAAACAGGGTGGGGCGATAAACGTATCGATAATGGCAGACATCGGGCAACCGGCAGCAGAATGGCAGAGGATCATAACCGATTGCCGATGCACTGACGACGCCGGACTTACCCTTATTCTTCCGTAACCGTTTCACCGCTTTGAGTGGAAAGCGACAAGCTGGCCTGATGCGTGCCGAATCCACCATGGGCAGCAAACACCAGGTAGACCGTTGCGGCTAACAACGTGAGAAGAACAGAGAGTTTCATAGGTGCATCCGTTGCTGATAAGGCCAGCCAGTCTGGCAGGATGAACGGCAGAGACAAACAGAACAATCCGGAAAAAAACATTAAGTGTATTCGATCAGCAGGTTGCGAGATTTTTAGTGATTTATTCGGGCAGGTCTTGCTTTTACGACTACAGTCTCTGGTGAGGTTGTCATCAATTCGTACTAATGGAGGATTTTCTGTGTTAATTCAAAACGACGAGAAAGGCCACGTCATTATTGGCGAAGCGGCACTAAGCCTTGCCCTGGGTGAGAAAGAAATCAGTATCGCATCACTCTTTACTCAGCTGGGTTTTATGGCGAAATCTGAAAGCAACGCCGATCGGCTGACGCAAATCTCAGAAGCCAGGCGCTGGCTGAGTAGTTTTAAGTCACCGTCGCTTGCCCAACAGCAGGTGCCGTATCTGCAGACCCTCGCAGGCCTGAACGAAGAACTGAACTAGCAGTAACTGAACTGATGCCAGTGGACGTAGTCCGGCTCCGGCCGGAAAACGACGAAGCGGACGACCTCATCGGTTGCGCGAAAGCGTATACCGGCCGGAGAAACTGTCATGGACGACACTTCTCCTGCCGCCGCGATTTGATACCCATCTTAAAAGCCTTCTAAGCCACAACCCTGCCGGACCCGAAACAATCAGCAGACCCGGGCGAATACGCGCCCGTGCTGGCTTTTTTCTGTGATTACTCTGATGCCTTGTCTGTGGCGGATGTGTACTTCAGCCAGCCTCATTAAATCAGGCTGGCTGTATCCGCATGACGCTTAAATCAAAGCAGCGCGGTGTATCAGAAGCTTTCCCAGCTGGATTCTGCTGATGCTTTAACCGGCATCGCGGGCACTAAACGTGGTGCCAGGGCAGGTGCAGCCCGGCTGATGCTGTTTTGCCCGGCTGATAAGCGGAACACCGCCACCGTTTTTTCCAGATCGTCCGCCTGCGCTTCCAGGGAACTGGCTGCGGCAGAAGACTCTTCAACCAGCGCGGCGTTCTGCTGCGTGGTGGTATCCATTTCGGCCATTGCTGTCGCAATCTGGGAAATACCGCGATTCTGCTCGTCGGATGCGGCAGCAATCTCACCCATGATGTCTTTGACCTGACTGACCGAGCGGACAATATCATCCATGGTGCTTCCGGCGCGTTCCACAAACTCCGAACCATCATGAACCCGATCAAGTGACTCGCGAATCAGCGTTTCAATCTCTTTGGCAGCCAGCGAACTGCGCTGGGCCAGATTTCTGACTTCACCGGCCACCACCGCAAAGCCGCGACCCTGTTCACCGGCGCGAGCCGCTTCAACCGCAGCATTTAATGCCAGAATATTGGTCTGGAAGGAGATGCTGTTGATGACGTGAATGATTTCGCCGATTTTGCCTGAACTCTGGCTGATGTTATTCATGGTGACGATAACGTCACGGATAATCTCACCACCGCGTCCGGCATTTACCGACGCATCGGTTGCCAGCTGGCTGGCATGGTGAGCATTTTCCGCATTCTGTTTCACCGTAGATGAGAGCTCTTCCATGCTGGCAGCCGTCTGAACCACGGCGGCAGACTGCTGTTCGGTGCGGGAGGAAAGGTCGGTATTACCTGCTGCAATTTCCGCCGAGGCACGCGCCACGCTGCTGACGCCATCGCGCACATTGGTAATGATATTCTGCAGGCTGAGATTCATTGCATCGACGGCCTGCATCAGCTGGCCCAGCTCATCACCCCGGGTGGTGTTCAGTGAGGTGGTTAAATCACCGCTGGCAATACGCTGCGCTGCATTCAGCGTCTCTTTCAATGGCAGCGTAATGTTGCGGGTAATCCGCCAGGCGATCAGCAGGCTCAGGACGACACAAATCAGCGCAGCAAAGGCGATGCGCCACTCTGCCTGCTTGATAAATTCAGACGACAGACGGGACTGGAAGGCAAAGGTATCAGAAACGGCTGCATTGAGCCGCTCTGCGGCTGCGGTCAGGCCCGCAGATTCGCTCTTTTCTTTCTCTGAAGCATCAACATACTGCGTCAAAGCCTGACGCTGCTGCGCAAGGGTCGTGATGACATTTTGCGTAACGGCATTGATCGCTGGCTGATTAAAACTGTCCAGTTGCTCACTCAGCGTGTTGATGGCGGTGTACTCCTCAATAACCGCATCTCTGCTGGCTGCTGTGGGCTTATCAAGAAACGCTTTTTCAATATTTGCGGCATCGAACAGCGCGGCGGCCAGTTTCATAACCGGCAGCGCGGCGTCGGGTGCCTCAGCCATATCGAGTAATTCAGACTGATGAGCAAGACCGATCAGCGCGCCCGGTTTAATGGCAGCAAAGGCGGCAGATGTCACCTCCGCAGATGCCACAAACTTCTGGCGCTGACTCTGATAATCATTAAGTAACTGGCCCATCAGCGTAATTTTCTGCTGACCTTCATCATCCCACTTAAATCCACTCAGTCGTTGATAAAGGGTATCCAGCTCCTTAAGTGCCTGAACGTTCTTCGCGGCAAATTCAGGATTTTTGGTGTACTGGTAAAGCGTGCGATTAAGACGTGCCTTGCTTAACGTATTTACCATTTCCACGGTTGTCGTGCGGCGTGCAGAGTTGTCTTTAATACTGCGGAAACAGTCAAAAGCGATAAAGGTTATGGCAAGAGACGCCGCGATGACGACGATAAAACCGACGCCAAGTTTTTTTCCGATTTTAATACTGGAGATGCGTTGAGCCAGGCCCATGAGGTTCACCTTTGTTGAGGTTCAAAAGCAGACAAAAGAAATTCAAATAAATCATTCCTGATCTTTTTTATCGTCAGCTTCTGATAATCCTTTAAGGGTGTTTATCATTAATTCAGTAATCTTATTAATTAGAACTCCATTGTTTTGCGATGTAATTATCTGCCTGCTAATTGATGTACTTTATATTTAACTTATTGATTGATATGGGTTATTAGGGCGAATTGGGTAGCATATAAGAGTTTTCACATTACCTGAATAAATATTTATTGATTTTGGTCAATTAAATGAATGATGAAAATTCGCCTGAAAATATTCAGGCGATTTTAAAGATAAACTTATCAATGAAATGACACTTTCAGAGGTTGTTCGGCGGTTAACGAACCGCTGCGTAAACCAGTATTATTTCGCCAGCGCCTGCAAACCTGCCCCATGTTGTTGCCCTGCAACATCTCACTCCCCGATTAAAAAGCGGAGAAACCTCTTTATTGCCATATTCCGGCTAAATAATCCCGGTTTTAGCATTTGTGATCGCCGTCGGTCTTCACTGAGAATGACAACAGAACGTTACGAGGATGATAAAAGCACTGAAGCCCGCTGCTTCTCTGGCTTCCGGTGCTGACAACAGATCGCGATAACTTTTCCCTCTGGGGGGAACATTTTAACTATCAGGAGAAAGGTTCCAGTGAAATATATAAAAGGAATGACCCTTTTTGCCCTCGCGCTTAGTGCGCACGCCAGTTTTGCAGCCGAACCTTCAGTGCCTGCTGAAAGCAGCTTACATGTCAAAGCCGATCCGGCGCTGAAAAGCCTGATACCCGCGGAAATCCTTAAGCGTGGCTATATTGTGGCGGGTACTAACCCGAACACGCCGCCCACCACCTTCTATAAAGAAGACAACAAAACGCTGGCTGGTCGTGAAATCGACATCATGAATGCGGTTGGTGAGCGTCTGGGCATCACCGTTCAGTGGCGCGACACCGGCGGCTTCGACAATATTATTCCTGGCCTGAAGACCGGACGTTACGACGTGGCGCTGTCAAACATCAATGCCACGCCGACCCGCCTGAAACAGATCGACTTTGTCGGTTACTACAATGCCAGCCTGCTGGGCATTATTTCCCGTAAAGACGCTGGCGTTGCCCCCTTTAAATCCCTGAGCGATGTGTGTGGCAAAGAGGTGGGCGCCGGCTCCGGTACGACTCAGGTGACGCGGCTGGAAGAGGCCAGCAAAGCCTGTGAAGCCGCCGGTAAACAACCGATCAAGGTAGCGATATTCCCGGATCGTCCGGCGGGCGTGCAGGCCGTGGTCAGCGGTCGCGTTCCCTTGTTCCTCGGTCCTTATGAAGGGCTGTTGTGGCAGACCAAAGTCATCGAACCGCTGACCATGAGCGGTGAAATCACCGTGAATGATGCACCGGTCTCGGTCGCGTTCCCGAAAGACTCGCCGCTGGAGCCAGCCGTACAGGCGGCACTGAATTCGTTAATCAAAGATGGCAGCTACCGGAAAATTCTCGATAACTGGGGAATCGGTTTTGGTGCCGTGACCGAAGCCCGACGCAACGAAGAGATCTTTAAATGAGAGAAACTCCGGACCACACCGACGACCTGAGAATCGTCGGTAAACGCTACTACGGACGCTGGCTGAGTGCGCTGGTGGTGCTGTTATGCGTGGTGGCGATGGCGCATTCGATGATTAACAATCCGCGCTTTGAATGGCAGGTGATTGCAGAGAACTTCACTGCGCCCTCCATTCTGCAGGGTGTGTTAATGACGCTGCAGCTCACGGCCATCTCAGTGGTGCTGGGATTCGCTTTTGGCACGGTGCTGGCGCTGATGCGCCTCTCTACTAACCCGGTGCTGGTGGCGGTGAGCTGGGCTTACACCTGGTTTTTCCGTGGTGTGCCGATGCTGGTGCAGCTGTTTCTCTGGTACAACATCGCCGCGCTTTATCCCCGCATCGCGCTGTCGATCCCGGGATTGGGCGAACTCTGGAGCGCGCAGTCCAATGCGCTGGTGAGTCCGTTTAGCGCGGCGGTGATTGCGCTGGTGATGCATCAGTCTGCCTATGCCGCAGAAATTGTGCGTGCTGGTATTCAGAGCGTGGGCAATGGACAGATTGAAGCGGCTCGCGCCCTGGGATATCGCCCGGCGCAGATTTTCCGCCATACCGTCTTACCGCAGGCGATGCGCGCCATTATGCCGCCAGCGGGCAATGAGATTATCGGCCAGCTGAAAACCACTGCGGTAGTGTCGGTGATCTCTCTGCAGGATGTGCTGTTTTCGGCGCAGATTATCTATCAGCGCACCTATGAAGTGATCCCACTGCTGCTGGTCGCAACTTTGTGGTATCTGCTGATGACCTCCGTGCTCTCTGTCGGCCAGTACTATGTCGAACGCTATTTTGGTCGCGGTGTGACGCGGCGAGAAAAGCGCAGCCTGCTGTCATCACTACCGCGCTTTTCGCTGCCGAAAACGCAAAGGAGCGTGAGCAATGGCTGAAGCAATCGCGCTGCGCAAAGTCACCAAGCGCTTCTCCGGCGTCACCATCCTCGACGAGGTTAATCTCGATATTCCTGCCGGATCGGTGACCGTAATCCTGGGGCCATCGGGTTCCGGTAAATCCACGCTGCTGCGCTGTATTAATCATCTTGAAAAGCTGGATGGCGGTACGATCCGCATCGGCGGCCAGATGGTGGGATACCGGCAAAAAGGCCAGGCGCTGCACGAACTCAGCAGCAGTGCCATTGCCCGACAGCGGGCGGAAATCGGCATGGTGTTTCAGCAGTTCAACCTGTTTCCGCACCGCACCGTGCTGCAGAACATTACGGATGCACCGATGCGGGTGAAAAAGCAGAGCCGTCATCAGGCCACGACCAAAGCGCTGGCGCTGCTGAAGCAGGTGGGGCTGTCTGGCCGCGAAGATGAGTGGCCGCAGAACCTCTCCGGTGGTCAGCAGCAGCGGGTGGCCATTGCCCGTGCACTGGCGATGGATCCCGGCGTTATGCTGTTTGATGAACCGACCTCGGCACTTGACCCGGAGCTGGTAGGGGAAGTGCTGCAGGTGATTAAGCAGCTGGCGCACTCCGGTATCACCATGGTGGTGGTCACGCATGAGATCGGCTTTGCCCGCGAAGTTGCCGACAACATCGTTTTCATGGAGAGCGGCAGAATTGTCGCAGCGGGTCCGACGCAGCAGGTCCTTGACGATCCGGACAACGGACGTGTCAGAAACTTTATTGCAACGGTGCTTTAGGCACCGTTTCTTTTTGGCTAATCAGGAATCCGCATGACGCAGAAACCGGTAATGCACAGCGCCCACTGGGGCGCTTTTCACGTCCAGCAAACGGACGATCAACTGCTGATTGAGCCGTTCCACCGCGATCCCGATCCCAGCCCGCTATTGCAAAACTTCCGTCATGCACTCAATCATCCGGCGCGTGTCGCGCAGCCGATGATACGGCGTGGCTGGCTGGAAAACGGGCCAGGCCCGGATCAGCGTCGTGGTGCTGATGAGTATGTCGCGGTCAGCTGGGAGGAGGCCAGTCAGCGGGTGGCGCAGGAGCTCAAGCGGGTTAGTGAAGCATACGGCCCGGAAGGCATCTTTGGCGGATCGTACGGCTGGTCAAGCGCAGGCCGTTTTCATCATGCGCAAAGCCAGGTGCACCGATTTCTGAACACCACGCTGGGCGGCTACGTTCGTTCAGTTAACAGCTACAGTTCCGGCGCGGCATCTGTCCTGCTGCCACACATTGTCGGTGACATGAACGAGATCGCCCGACGTGGTGTGAGCTGGGAGGAGATCGCCGCGCACAGCGAGGTGGTGCTGGCGTTTGGCGGCCTGGCGCTGAAAAATGCGCAGGTGGCAAGCGGCGGCCTGAGCGAACACACCGAGCGCGGTTTTATGCAGCGAGCGGCACAGCGCGGTACCCGGTTTATCTCAGTGAGCCCGCTGAAAAGCGATCTGCCTGAAGAGGCGCAGGGCGAGTGGCTGGCGCTCCGGCCCGGCACGGATGCAGCGTTTATGCTGGGTCTGCTGGCGGTGCTGATTGCAGAAGATTTAACCGATGAGGCGTTTCTGGCGCGCTATTGTGTCGGCTGGCCGCAGATGGTCGCTTACATTCGCGGTGAAGAAGATGGCTTAGTCCGTGACGCGCACTGGGCGGCTGAAATCTGCGGCGTCAGCAGCGATCTGATCGGTCAGTTTGCACGGCAGCTGCACGATAAGCGTGTACTGGTGACCGTGGCTCATGCTTTGCAGCGTGCCGAGCATGGCGAACAGCCGGTGTGGCTCGGCCTGGTGCTGGCGGCGGCGCTCGGACAGCCAGGGCTGCCCGGCGGTGGATATACTTATGCACTGGGTGCGCTGGGCCATTATGGCAAGCATCATAATCTGGTCAGCTTTCCGGCCCTGCCGCAGGGCAAAAATGGTATCGACCGCTTTATTCCGGTGGCGCGTATCGCCGACATGCTGCTCAATCCCGGCACAAAGTTTGACTACAATGGCCGCCAGCTGACCTATCCCCACATCCGTCTGGCTTACTGGGCGGGAGGCAATCCGTTTCACCATCATCAGGATCTGGCGCGGCTGCGTCAGGCTTTCTGCCAGCTAGATACGCTGATCGTGCATGAAAGCGCCTGGACCGCCACGGCGCGTCATGCCGATATCGTCCTGCCTGCCACCATGACGCTGGAACGTGAGGATATCGGCGGTGCGCCGACCGATCGCCATTTAATCGCCATGCAGCCGGTGGCTGAGCCTTACGCCCAAGCCCGGGATGATTATACGATTTTTCGTGACCTGGCCCGGCGGCTGGGCAGGGAAGCGGCATTCAGCGAAGGGCGCGATGCGCGTGGCTGGCTGCAGCATCTTTACGGCCAGCTGCAGGAAAAACTGGCCGCTCACCAGGTGCAGACACCCGATTTCAGTCAGTTCTGGCAGGAGGGCGTGCTGGAGCTGCCGCAGTTAAAGGATGGTGGCCGGATGATCAATGCGTTCCGCGCCGACCCCGACGCCGCGCCACTGCCAACGCCAGGCGGAAAAATTGAGATTTTCTCCGCTACTATCGCCAGCTTTGGCTATGAAAATTGTCCCGGCCATCCGGTATGGCGTGAACCGCAGCAAAAACCCAGCGCCGACTATCCGTTCTGGCTGATTGCCAATCAGCCCGCGACACGTCTGCACAGCCAGCTCGATTTTGGTGATTACAGCCAGCGCAGCAAGCGAGGCGGGCGCGAAGTCTGTAGACTGAACCGGGACGATGCGGCCGCACAGGCGATCGCGGATGGCGACATCATCGAACTCTTTAACGCGCGCGGCCATGTGCTCGCCAGCGCGCGTCTCACCGACACCATCATGCCTGGCGTGGTTCAGCTGCCAACCGGCGCCTGGTACGATCCGGTCGAGCCTGCTGCCGCCCGTCCGTTATGCCGCCACGGTAATCCCAATGTGCTGACCATGGATATCGGCACTTCGTCGCTGACGCAGGGCTGCAGCGGCCAGATTACGGTAGTGCAGGTGCGGAAATTTGCCGGTGAGGTTACGCCGGTTCAGGCCTTCGTTCCGCCGCACTAAGTCACTATCGGGCTAGCGCCCCGGTCAGCCTCTGCAACTCTGCCGTGGAATGCAGCGCAGTGGCAGCAAGCAGTTCTGGCGACGCGTCACCCAGCGCCTGATGAAGCTTACTGCTGACATTCACGCCCTCCGCCAGCGATTGCTGGCGCGTACGGCGCTGATGCAGCGTTGTGCCATCCGCGAGCGTCAGCGTGACGACGTGAAAGCGCAGCGCGGGATTGAGTGCATCGGGCGGCGCACTCTGATCCGGCGTCCGTCGCACACGAGCGGCCAGCGGCATAACCTGATGATTGAGATCGCCTTCCGCAAAATCCTGCAGGCGCAAATCGCCATAAATCAGCATGGCGGCAATCACATATTCCAGGCTGAAGCGTGCTTCAATACCGTTAACCGGCACCTGTATCGAGGCGGCGATGTCACCGCCTGGCGGGAAGGCGACGGTGATATCAACAATCTGGCTCAGCAGCGCATCCAGCGGTTTACCCGCCGCCAGCCACTGCTTGCGCAGGATGCGGGCCGCTTCTGCCGCACTATGCGTACCGGCGCAGGTCGGGAAGGGTTTGAATTCCAGTCCCGGCGAGCTGATCCGCCACGGGCTGCCCCAGTTCTCCAGCAATTTCTCCGGCTGTGCCTGGTCCGCGCTGCTGGCGGCAACAAAGGCTTCAATAACCCCCTGCTGGCGGCCATCGATTCCGGCAAGCGTCAGCTGAGCCGCTGTCACGGCCCGTTCGGCGGCAAAGCCTGCGTGCAGCGGTTTTACCGCCGAACCAAACTGAGCGCGTAAACCGCTGGCCTGGGTCGCCGCAATACCCAGCAGGGTGGCCGTGGCATCACTCTTCATCCCCAGCAGACGCGCCAGCGCCCCTGCCGCCGCAAGGGTCCCCAGCGTCGCCGTGTTGTGATAGCCCAGTGCGTAATGTTGCTGGCTGACCGCCAGCCCCAGACGACCGGCCATCTCTACCCCCGTGACGTAAGCATCCAGAAACTGCTCCAGGCTTCTGGGCTGAACCCGTTGCCAGGCGAAAAGTGCAGGCAGGATCACGACGCTGGGATGACCGCGAAAATCGGCATGAAAGTCGTCGTAGTCCAGCGCATGTCCTGCATAGCCTAGCAGCAGCGCCTGTGAACGCACGCTGCCATCGCTGTAGAGGGTGCGCAGAGCCGGTAAGCCGCTATCCGGTACTGCGCCCTGCAGCACCGGCCAGCTCACCGCCAGAAAATCCCGGATGCCTTCGCGCGCATGCTCACGTGCCGGGGCATCCGGCTGGCCGCTGAGAATCGCATCCGCCAGCGCGGCAGTCAGGCTCATTGTGGTCGCTCCGGAGAAAGGAGCGCCGCCCGTGCCAGGTCGGCCAGATAGCGCGCCGTTGGCAGCAGCACCTCATCATTGATGCGAAAAGCAGGGTGATGCAGCGCATAGGGTTCACCGGTGCCCACCATCATAAAGGCACCGGGCAACTGTTGCTGATAGAAGGCAAAATCTTCACCAATCGGACTCGCCTCGGCCACGCGTGCTTCCAGTCCGCTGTTCTCAGCCTGCTGCAAAGCAAAGTCCGCCCAGTGCGCATCATTTACTACCGATGGCGGCCCGGCGTGCCAGGTAAAGCTCACCTGCGCATCAAAGGCTGCCGCGATGCCCGCCACAATCGCCCGGAAGCGCTGCTCAAGACGCTGGCGGGTGGATGATGAAAACGAGCGCACCGTGCCCTCCAGCCAGGCACTGTCCGGGATGACGTTCCAGGTGCTGCCGCTGTGGATCTGGGTGATAGAGACCACCGCGTTATCGGCAGAAGGGGCATTGCGGCTGATCAGCGTCTGCGCCGCCGAGACAATCTGTGCCGCGATGACAATCGGATCGTTGCCCTGATCGGGTTTGGCGGCATGGCTGCCGATACCGGTAATCGCAATTTCAAAACGGTCGACGGCGGCAGTGAGCGGCCCGGCTTTGGAACCGATGACGCCAGCAGGCAGTGAAGGATCGTTGTGGATACCGAAAATCGTCAGCGCGTCAGTTAAAGCGCCGCTGGCAATCACCTCTGGCGCACCCTGGCCGGTCTCTTCTGCGGCCTGAAACAGAATCCGTACCCGGCCTGGCAGGTTCGCTTCCTGCTGCTTTAACAGGATCGCCGCGCCCAGTGCCGCTGCGCTGTGAAAATCATGACCGCAGGCGTGCATCACGCCCGGACGCTGCGAGCGAAAGCTGACGCCAGACTGCTCTTCAATCGGAAGCGCGTCGATATCGGCCCGCAGTATAATCAGCGGCCCCGTTGACGCCCCGATTTCCGCCACCAGGCCGGTTTTCAGCGGCAGATCGAGAATACGTATCTGATGCTGTTCCAGCTGATCACGCAGTCGGCGCGTGGTCTCAAACTCCTGATTCGACAGTTCCGGAAACTGGTGCAGTTCGTGACGGAAGGTGATCAGCGGTTCGCCTAATGTCAGGGGGATAGTGATGCTCATTGTAGGTTTCCTTGTGCTGCTGTCTGGCGGCTCAGCCAGGCATCGTGTGCCACCGGGTCCAGTACTTTCTTCATATAGAGGGTGATATGACCCTTGCCGAGGTCGCGGGTATGCATTGGCTGGAAGCCGCGCTTCAGGTACATCGCCTGCAGCCAGGGGTGACTGGTGGCGGTTCCCAGCGAGACCGCAGGAGCACGCAGCTGACCGATCAGAATCGCCTGTTCGACCCGTTCCAGCACCTGACGACCAAACTGCTGGCCGGGATAGTCAGGGTGCGCGCCGAACCAGCCAATATGCGGCAGACCAAACGGGCCGGGCAGCGGCCCCCAGGGATAGCGGACGGTCACTGACGAGACCATCTTCTCATCAGCATAGAGCGCATACACCCCGTGGCTCTGCAGATGGCGCAGAGCCATTGCGCGGTCTGCGGTGGCGGCATCAAAATTAATGCCCAGCGCTTTCACCGGCGCATAGGCCGCATGCATCAGTGCCAGATAAACATCTGTTTCATCTTCTCTGACCTGACGAAAATTGAGTTGCATATTCTTTCCCGGAACACTGCCTGATAAGCAGTTAATTAATTCAGTCAGGGGGGCAGGTTAACAGTAAAAAGCCGGGGCGCTATATGTGAAAAATAACTAACCTCATGCAGATTTGTGAATAAACAATGGCCGGTTTTCAATTGCTTAAATTGCTGGTTGTCGTAGTATTTAAAAAAAGAAATAACAGTACCCTCTCGTTAATAAATAAATGTAATTAAAGCCTTTTTGGCCTAATTCTTATAATCAGGATGCCGCTGTGTTAGCGATTACTTCTCCGCGAGCCTATGCACATGAGGCGGGCCTGCGTGCACGCGTCGGTGAGTTTATTAAACCCTACGCCAGCCATATCCGGATATTGACCTCGCCGCACGCGTGGCAGGCGGTTAATCCGGAATTAAGCCAGAGTCTTGAGGCATCGGGCATTCACTGGCAGCTGGATTATTTAGCGGGTGAATGTACTGAAGAGGCGATTGCCCGCGTAAAACAGCAAACCGAACAGCAGGGCGCAGAGTTGCTGCTGGCGATTGGCGGTGGACGGGTGCTGGATGCTGCCAAAGCCGCCGCCAGCCAGTTACCGGCACTTACGCTGGTTAACTTTGCTACTCAGGCAGCGACCTGTGCCGCCTGGTCACCGATTGCCATCATCTATAACGAAGCGGGCGGGCATCTGCGCAGCCAGCCTCTGGGCAAAATGCCGGAACTGTTGCTGGTAGACAGTGAGGTCATTGCCCGAAGCGACGTGCGCTTTCTGAAAGCGGGCATTGTGGATGCGCTGGCAAAATATTACGAATTCCGCCCTTACCAGCGGCATAACCCCGACGATCTGGCGCTGGATTTAAAGGTGATGACCGCGCGGCAGGCAGCAGATGTGTTTCAGCAATATGGTGAGGCCGCGATAGCCGCCTGCCAGCAGCAGCGGGTCACACCCGAACTGGTCAAAGTCATCGATGCCAGTATCGTGCTGGCCGGGCTGGCGAACAGCGTGCGCGACGCGCTGCCGACGCCAGGGCTGGCGCATGCCATCCATAATCGTCTGACCCACCAGCCGGAACTCCATCACTGGCTGCATGGTGAAAAAGTGGGGTTCAGCCTGCTAGTGCAGTCGCTGATTGAGCATGGCGGGGAGCCGGATGCTGAACTGCTGGCGCTGCTGCGTTATTACGGCATGCCACTAAAGCTTCCCGCGTTGCCGGGCGATCGTGACACCGCGCTGCGTCACATCGCACAGCAGATTAAATTTCCCAAAGCCTGCGCAGAACGCCTGCCGTTTACCGTCTCTGCCAGCACGCTGGAACAGGCCCTGCTGGCGACCGACACCCTTCTTTAAGCGCGCTGCGGCGCGCTTTTTCATCTTTCAGACCAGGAATCGTTTATGAACTCTGCAACTTCACCACGTCGCCTGCGGCTCGGCCTGTTTGTTCAACCTGTGGGTCAGCACGTCAGTGGCTGGCGTCTGACCGAACAACTGGGCGATCCCACCGATATTGACTGGCTGATTACCCTGGCGAAAAAAGCCGAAGCGGGTAAGTTCGACCTCTTCTTTGTGGGTGATGCCCTGGCAACCAGCATGTATCGTCTGCCGTCCACCATGGCCCGTCTTGAACCTCTGACGATGCTGGCGGCGCTGGCAGTTAATACCCGGCGCATTGGCCTTGCCGCGACCGCCTCCACCACCTTCAGCGATCCTTTTACCCTGGCGCGCAGCTTCTCATCGCTGGATCACATCAGCCGGGGCCGTGCCGCGTGGAACGTCGTGACCTCGTTTTCGACAGACGTTGCACGTAACTTCAGCCGCAGCGACATGCCCGATCATGCTTCACGCTACGCCCGTGCGCGTGAATTCCTTGAGGTAGCCTGTAAACTGTGGGCGGGCTGGGAAGAGGGTGCCGTGCAGCCGGATAAAGCGACCGGAAACTATTTTGTTGATGAGAAGATCCAGCCGATTAATCATCAGGGCGAACATTTTCAGGTGCAGGGTCCACTGAATATCACCCGTTCGCCGCAGGGCCGTCCGGTGATTATCGAAGCGGGTTCTTCGGCGGATGGTCAGAAGCTGGCGGCGGAGACGGCGGAAGTGATCTTTACCGCCTCTGCCAGTCTGGAGGAAGCGCAATCTTTCTATGGCGCGCAGAAGGCGCAGGTGGTGGCTGCCGGGCGCAATCCGGATCAGGTGGTGATCATGCCTGGCGTCATGCCGATTATTGGCCGCACGCGCGAAGAGGCTAAGGCGCTGTGGAAAGAGCTGAATACGCTGGTGGATATTGAGAATGGGCTGCGTCAGCTCTCACTGCGGTTCAGCATGGATCTCAGTCAGTATCCGCTGGATGGCCCGGTGCCGGAGGTGCCGCTGGGCGAAGGGAACCAGAGCCGTGTTAAGCTGATGACCGATATGGCAAAACGCGAAAACCTGACGCTGCGCGAACTGGCCGCCGTCGCCGCCGGTTCACGCGGACACCGCGTGATTGTCGGTACGGCTGAAGATATCGCCGATGATTTCCAGCTGTGGCTGGAGCAGGGCGGTGCGGATGGCTTCAACATCATGCCCGCCATCATGCCGGAACAGCTCGATCTGTTTGTGGAACTGGTGATCCCGGAACTGCGTCGTCGCGGGCTGTTTCGTGAGGAGTATGAGTTTGCCACGTTGCGGGAGAATCTGGGGCTGGACGTGATTTAAGAGTCGGGCTTATTCTCATCGCGTGGAATGTTGTCGCCTGTACCGCACGGAGTCTGCCAGAAGATGACGTGCGGTTAGTTTAACCAGCACGAAATCTGTATCGTGCGTCATGCTTTACTAAAACCGTTTTGCAAATCACTGCCTGCCCGATATAACAGACATTCACTCAACTTACCGCGAGCTCACTGAATGTCAGACTACAAATTCTACTCCAGAGGGAAACACACCGTTGCATTGAAAAGATCAGACGTAAACCGGGCTTCAGATCTGACAGAGCAGGGGTATAAAAAAGAGTTTGAGGAAGTGCGTGCATCAGATGAAACAGAGGCGCTGGCACGCTTCGCGGATATCCGCAGGAACCAGCGTATCGACCAGCACAACTTCCTGGCGGGCGCCGCTACAATGCCGCTGATTGGCATGCTGACAGCCGTAGTCACCTTTCTCTTCTGGCGTAAAAGAGCAGGAAAGTAGGGCTAACCTGATGCAGAGAATCAGGGTTTAGCTGTTCTGATTTCCCGCTTCACCAGGGCACAGATTCCGTCGCCTCTTCACTTAAAAGGATTTACCCATGAAAACGGTCATCGCTATTTTCTGCTGCATTCTGTCAGCCGGTTGTGCCCCTCTCACACCACATGAATGTATTAAAAAAAGCGCACTTGATAGTTGTAGTTATAAACGCTCAGGAAAAGTCAGCGACAAAGATATCTATGGCCAGCAGGCATCGGGTATTAAAAAATCACTGGATGCCGCGCTGTCAGCACCGCACGCCTGGAACGGGAAGCGCTGTAATGTGCATCTGGATTTTAAAAAGGATGGCACTCTGGAGAACTTTATTATTAAAAGGGGCGATAAAGATTACTGTCAGGCACTAGCCGAGGCAGCAAAACGCGCCACATTCCCGGCGTTTACCGATCAGCATGTTTTTGACGAGATGGGATCGGCGCGCTGGAATATGGAAGGGCAACCCTGACATGCATTAAACCGTTTATTCTGAACGCCCGCCCGGTTACGCCCGAGCGGGCTTTTTTATTTGCAGACACATTCTTCATCCCGCAGCAAATACGTTACCGCTCGCAAATCATTGCAAATTTTATGCGCAGAACACAGACAGAATAGAACCCCTCTCTGCTATTTGATTAAAGACCGCTGCCTTCCACATTCCGCTACATCACACTCGGTTATCGCTTTACACCTATATAGCATCTGGACTATATTTATAAGGAGATTCCGTGTGGATGATTAAAACGACAGAGCGGTTTGATCGCTGGTTTACGTTGCTTAATGACAGCGATCGCGCCTGCGTGCTGGCTGCATTGATGGTGTTGCGGGAAAAGGGGCCGGGATTAAGCCGACCCTATGCGGATACGATTAAAGGTTCCGCTTATATCAACATGAAAGAGTTACGTATCCAGAGCCGCGGCGACCCAATAAGGGCTTTCTTTGCTTTTGACCCGAACCGCATGGCAATTGTGCTGTGTGCCGGTAATAAGGCGGGCAATGAAAAGCGATTTTATCGGGAGATGCTTCCGGTTGCCGATCGGGAATTCACACACTGGCTAAAAAGCTTTAACCATAAGGAGTAACGTGATGGGCAGAACGCTGGAACAGCTTATTGCGGATGAAAAACCGGAAGTCGTTGCTGAAGCACAGGCCATGGCGACCGAAATCCTGCTCAACATTCACCTTGCCGAGCTGCGTGAGAAGGTGCAGAAAACGCAGGTCGAAATGGCGCAGGCGCTGGGCATCACACAGCCGACCGTGGCGGGCATGGAAAAGCCGGGGCGTGACCTGAAGCTTTCCACGCTCAAACGCTATGTGGATGCGGCAGGAGGGAAACTGCGGCTGGTGGTGGAGCTGCCGGATGGTTCCCACTACGGGTTCGTGGTGTAAGCTTCTGGCGGGAAAACCACGCCGCCGTGATTAAAAATCATAAATGCAAAAAGCCCGCTCAGGTTTCCCTGAGCGGGCTTTTCTAATTCTGGCTCCTCTGACTGGACTCGAACCAGTGACATACGGATTAACAGTCCGCCGTTCTACCGACTGAACTACAGAGGAATCGCTTGAACGGGGCGAATATTAACGGCGCTGATCCCGCTTGTCAAAGCCCTGTTTACTGAATTGCGTTCAGATGCTCGTAAAAGCAGCGGATTGGCGGTTTTTACGCAAATCTGCTGGCTTTTCAAACTGCCAACAGGATCTCACTTTGCGGGCATTTCTCGGCAGATGTTAGAGGCATGTCAAAGTTTTGTTGTTTGCCGATGTTAAAACAACCGTTTCAGTGCTTTTATGATAAAAATTTCAAAACGACATTATATGGAACAAATAAACTGCTTATCATCACGGTCGTGATTATCATCCGGAAATGAAACGGCATTTTTAAACTAACTGTTTGCAGATCAAGTGATTGTGAAAAGGAGTGGTCGATCACAAAAATAGCCATAACCTGAAGTCTTACCTCAAATTTCCCGAAACAGACGCCAGACAGGCTGGGTGAATGTAAAAGATATTTTTCATTCGCGGGTACAGCCGCTGAGCAAGTTAACAAATAAGAAGGGTCCCTATGAACATTAAAAAAACGATTGTCGCCTCACTGTTAGCCTGCATGTTACCTGCCGCGGTTATGGCAAAAGATATCTCGGTGGGCGTCTCAATGGCGCTGTTTGATGATAACTTCCTGACGATTCTGCGTACTTCAATGCAGAAGGAGATGCAGAAGGATGGTGTTAAAGGCCAGGTTGAGGATGCAAAAGGTGACGTTTCACAGCAGCTTCAGCAGGTTCAGAACTTCATCGGCCAGGGTGTTGATGCCCTGATCGTTAACCCGGTCGACACCAACGCAGTAAAACCGATTATGGATCAGGCGAGCAAAGCGGGCATTCCGCTTGTCTTTGTTAACCGCCGTCCAGGGGCTGAACTCACCGGCAAAATGGCCTATGTGGGTTCCGATTCAGAACTGGCCGGGCGGTTACAGATGGAAGCGCTGGCTAAAGCAATGAACGGCAAAGGCAACGTCGCCATTCTGATGGGTGACCTGGCGAATGAATCGACCCGCGACCGTACCAAAGGTGTGGAAGAAGTGGCCGCTAAATATCCTGGCATCAAAATTGTTCAGAAGCAGACTGCCAAATTTACCCGTAACGACGCGGTGGATGTGGTCAGTAACTGGATGACGGCCGGTGATGAAATCAATGCTATCGCGTCGAACAACGATGAAATGGCAATCGGTGCGCTGCAGGCACTGGGTAAAAACCCGAACAAAATCCTGATTGCTGGCGTCGATGGCACGCCAGATGCACTGCAGATGCTGAAGCAGGGCAAGATGGTCGCCACCGTATTCCAGGATGCGCAGGGCCAGGGTGAAGGCTCGGTACAGACGGCCATCAAACTGGTGAAAGGCGAACAAGTCCAGAAAATTATCAATATTCCTTACCAGCTGATTACCAAAGAAAATATGGAACAGTTTACCCAGCGTAACCTGAAATAATCGTTCCCGACCCAGCTGTACGGAGGTGATGTATGAACGCGTTTGCGCTTGAAGCCGAAGGCATCAGCAAGTTCTTCCCCGGCGTCAAAGCCCTCGACAACGTGTCGTTGCGGGTGCGTCCGGGAACGGTACATGCCTTGATGGGCGAAAATGGCGCGGGCAAATCCACTTTAATGAAGTGCCTTATCGGGATGTATCGTCCCGATAAGGGCACCATCAAAATTAAAGGGGAGCCGGTGCAGTTTCAGGACACCATGGACGCGTTGCGTTCCGGCATTTCAATGATCCACCAGGAACTCAATCTGGTGCCTTACATGACCGTCGCCGAGAATATCTGGCTGGGCCGTGAGCCGATGAAGTTTGGCTTTGTCGACCATGCCCGACTTAATCAGAAGACGCAGGAACTGCTCAACCGCCTGAATATCCGCCTGAAAGCCGATCGGATGGTGGGCGAGCTGAGCATTGCGTCGCAGCAGATGGTCGAGATTGCCAAAGCGGTCTCCTGGGATTCAGACATCGTTATTATGGATGAGCCGACCTCCGCGCTGACGGAAACCGAAGTGGCGCATCTGTTTACCATCATTCGCGATCTGCGGGAGCAGGGTAAAGCCATCATCTACATCAGCCACAAGATGGATGAGATTTTCAACATCACCGATGAAGTCAGTATTTTCCGCGACGGCAGCTGGATCGCCAGCGATCAGACGGCGAAATATACCCGTCAATCGCTGATTACACAGATGGTAGGACGCGAGCTGACGCAGTTGTTCCCGAAATTCAACAGTGCTATCGGCGAAGATGTGCTGACGGTGCGTAATCTCACCTGCAAAGATCGTTTCACCGATGTCAGTTTCAGCGTGCGCCGGGGTGAAATCCTCGGCGTCGCCGGGCTGGTGGGGGCCGGTCGCAGTGAGGTGATGGAGAGCCTGTTCGGCATGGAGAGTTTCGACAGCGGTGAGATCCTGATTGATGGCGTACCGGTGACGATCGACTCACCCTCAACCGCGATTGAAAAGGGCATGGCGTTCCTGACCGAGGACCGTAAAAAGTCCGGCCTGTTTCTGGTGCTGTCGGTGATGGAAAACATGAGCATCGTGAACATGCCGGAGTACAGCGGTAAAAGCGGTTTTGTCAGTCATGTGAAGATGGCGCAGGACTGCATGGACCAGATCCGTCGGCTCAATATCAAAACGCCGACCATGGATCAGATCATCAATAACCTCAGCGGCGGTAATCAGCAGAAGGTTCTGATTGCCCGCTGGCTGCTGGCACAACCGAAGATTCTGATTCTGGACGAACCGACGCGCGGTATAGACGTCGGTGCAAAAGCGGAGATTTACCGCTTAATCAGTGAACTCGCCAACCGTGGCGTGGCTATCATCATGGTCTCCTCTGAACTGCCGGAAATCCTTGGCATGAGCGACCGGGTGATGGTGATGCATGGCGGGCGTATAACCGGCATCCTCGATAAAGAAGAAGCCGATCAGGAAACCATTCTGTCGTTGGCATCCGAGTGAGGCACGAGACCACTATGAGCAATATGAAAGCTACTGCTACCCCGGCAGCCCCGCAGCAACCTTCTTTTTTTGCCAGCCTGCGCCATAAACTGCCGAAAGATACCGGCATTTTTGTGGTGATGGTGGGGATTGCGTTGATTTTTGAAATGTTCGGCTGGTACGTGCGTGACCAGTCTTTCCTGCTCAACACCAACCGTCTGATCCTGATTGTCCTGCAGGTGGCGATTATCGGGATTATCGCCGTTGGCGTGACCCAGGTCATTATCACCACCGGTATCGATCTCTCGTCCGGTTCCGTCATCGCCCTGGCGGCGGTGGTCGCCGCCAGTCTGGCGCAGACCTCTGACAGCCTGTCGCCGATGTATCCGTCGCTGGTTAATATGCCTGCGGTGATCCCTATCGCGGCCGGTATCGGTGTTGGTCTGCTGGCGGGTGCGGTCAATGGTGTACTGATTACCCGCACCGGCATTCCGCCCTTCATTGCCACGCTAGGCATGATGGTGTCGGCACGCGGTCTGGCGCAGTATTACACCCAGGGCAATCCGATCAGCTTCCTTTCCGATGGCTTTACCTCAATCGGTCAGGGTGCCATGCCGGTCGTGATTTTCCTGGTGGTGGCACTGCTGTTCCACATCGCCCTGAAACATACCCGCTACGGTAAATATGTTTACGCCATCGGCGGCAACATGACCTCGGCGAAAGTCTCCGGTATCAACGTTAATAAGTATCTGATCATCGTCTACACCATTGCCGGCGCGCTCTCTGGCCTGGCGGGTGTGGTACTGGCGGCGCGCGTCAGCAGCGGCCAGTCGAGCATGGGGATGTCCTACGAGCTGGATGCGATTGCCGCAGCCGTTATCGGCGGCAGCAGCCTGATGGGTGGCGTGGGCCGTATCACCGGCACATTAATCGGTGCCGTTATCCTTGGCCTGATCAAAAGCGGTTTCACCTTCGTGGGTGTCGATGCCTATATTCAGGACATCATCAAAGGGGTGATCATCGTCGCTGCGGTCTCTATCGACATGCACCGTAACCGTAAAAAACGTTAATCAGCAGGCGTTGCCTTCTTCCGCAACGGGGGAGGGCAACGGTTGCTTTTTTGTTTTCAGGAAGCGTCAGCGATAAGAAATCCCGCTGATAGCGGTTACATTCTCAGCTTGTTGGTTAATGCTTTCCTGTAAGCCCGGCGAGCCTTCATCCGGTGCAATACGTTTCCACTGCACTAAAACTGTACAGCCCGTCATCACTTTTCTGCACGTCTGACTCGCAGCATCTGCACTGCCACAGTGCGCCCGCTCGACTCCTCTGTTGCTATTACGCATTCCTGATCCTTATTAACCCTTAAGAGGTAATCAGAAACGCTTATTTTCCGGGCCGTTAGGAAAAATCTGGCTTACGGGCAAGGCGCAGGATTTAAACCTGGCCTGCATCTTGCAAAATCTCTGTCATCAGAGCGATGGGCCAGACCCCTTTCGCTATTCAGGGTAAGTGACGGAGGCAAGATGAATTTAAGACGACTGAAGTACTTCGTGAAAATCGTCGATATCGGCAGTCTGACGCAGGCAGCGGAAGTGCTGCACATCGCGCAGCCTGCACTCAGTCAGCAGGTGGCAACGCTGGAGAATGAGCTGGATCAGCAACTCCTGATCCGCACCAAGCGCGGCGTCACGCCAACGGAAGCCGGAAAGATTCTCTATGGTCATGCGCGTACTATTCTGCGCCAGTGCGAGCAGGCCCAGACGGCGGTCATTAATGCCGGTCAGGTGCTGAGCGGCCAGGTATCAATTGGTCTGGCACCCGGCACAGCAGCCTCCTCGCTGACCATGCCGCTGCTGCAAACCGTTCGCGATCAGTTTCCTGAAGTACTGGTCTACCTGCACGAAAACAGCGGCAGCGTGCTGAATGAGAAAGTGATGAACGGTCAGCTGGATATGGCGGTGCTTTACGATCGTGCACCGACTGCCGGCATCAACAGCATGCCGCTGATGAAAGAAGATCTCTTCCTGGTCGGCGCTACCGACTACCCTGGTGCCAGCGTCGATCTGGCCGATGTGGCGCAGATGAGCCTGTTTTTACCACGCGACTACAGCGCAGTGCGCAAACGGGTTGATGAGGCATTTTCACTGCGTCGTCTGAGTGCGCGTATCATTGGTGAGATCGAATCGATTTCAACCCTGACCGCAGCCATTTCCAGCGGCATGGGTGTCACCGTATTACCTGAATCGGCCGCCCGTGCGCTGGTAGGTTCAACCGATGCCTGGATGTCACGCATCAACAGCCCGTCACTGAGTCTTCCGCTGTCGCTGAACATCTCAGCCCGTCTGCCGCTGTCGCCTTCTGCACAGGCCGTGAAAAATATCCTGCTGTCGCTGCTGAATAAGCCGCTGAGCGAGGAGCGGGAGCTGATGTTAGTGGGGTAGGGGGCGCGCTTTGCAGCGGTCTGAGTCTGAGCAGGTTACGCCCGCCAGGCGGTGGAGAGTTTCAGGTTCTCCGTGCAGGCGGACGCGTCAAGGGGCGGACGCCCGCCCCTTAACAATCCCGGCGTCCGGCAGCCTGCGCGCCCCACTTCGCGGGGTGCCTTCGTCACGCCCTGCGGCCAGCGGACCGTCCGGACGCGCCATCCCTGGCGCGAACCGTCCTTTCGCCGACGTCCTGTCGGCTCATCCTCGCCTCCGGTTGTTCCTCAGCGCTACGGATGCCTCTCACAAAACCCCGCCTGTGATTTCTGTACTTCTTTTTCTTCAAATTGTCTGTTGGATGAACCGAACAAATCTTATCTACTACAACATCATCTAAATGTTATTTCACGGGTGATGAATCCCGGTTGCCGTAAAAGATGGCTGCGCGATGGTCAAACTATTCTGATTAGCTTTTGGGTTCGTTTTTATATCTGTGATACCGGATTATTTCAGGTTTTTTATATCTGGAACAATAAAGTGTTAATCAGGCTTTTTTGCTACTGTATGAAAATTGATCTGATGTTTGCCGGGGTATAGTTTAATCAAGCTATGAATGTAGCGGGGTTGTCAGCAGATTGGATGCTGGCTTTGTTTTTTAAAGGGAGTTTAAAACTATGGCTATTCCAGCTTATCTCTGGCTCAAAGATGACGGTAACAACATGATTGCTGGATCCGTTAATGTGGCAGGTCGTGAAGGCGCAATTGAAGTCCTCGGCCTGAATCACGGCATCATGCTCTCAACAGACAACGTGACGGGTAAAACAACAGCTGTCCGCGAACACTCCTCTTACAGCTTTGATAAAGAGATCGATAAGTCCAGTCCCTGGCTTTACAGGGCTGTGACCTCAGGTCAAAAGCTTCGCTCAGCAGAAATACGGTTCTACCGGATAAATGACGCAGGGCAGGAAGTTGAATATTTCACTACCCTGATGGAAGGCGTAACCGTTATCTGTGTGGGACCGATAATATATGACGTTCAATCCCGCTATGGTGAGGCGCGTAATCATCTGGAAGCGGTAGAGCTGATTTACGAAAAAATAACCTGGCGATATGCAGACGGAAACATTATCCACTCGGACAGCTGGAATGAACGAGTAACCGCATAAAGGAATATAACGATGACATGGAGATATGAGCAAAGCACGGGTCGCTTATACCATAACAGTGAATTTATTGAGGTTGGCTACTCAGGAAATCTGACTAATAAAAATAATCCCGATCGCCAGCACGTCAGAGGAATGGGACCCCTCCCACAGGGAACGTACAGAATTGCAGGACACTCGACATCCAAAGGACCCCTGACCATTATTCTGGAGCAGACATCCGGAGAATCTTTTGGCCGTTCGGCGTTCCGCATTCATGGTGAAAGGGTGAATAAGCCAGCGGGTTATGCCTCACAAGGCTGCATCATTATGTCATTTGCGACCCGGCGACGTGTGCTGCGGGAAGGCGGGACGCTGGAGGTGGTCCGATGAAAAATCTGATACTGATTAGCCTTCTGCCCTGTCTGGTCTGGGCGGGAGCAAACACACCCGACCGTGAAGATCCAATAAAGGGCATTGCATCAGGAGAGCAGGGCTGGCTTGCCAGGGTACCGCAGTTGGCAGCGACAGCTGATGTTCAGCAGGCAATCCGGCTGGAAGATGCTCTGGCCTCTGCTCTGGCGAAGAATACCCCGGCCGTGCTGGAGACGTTACGCGTTATTGACGGCAGAACGTGGCCCCATATGGCAGGTACAGACATTATCTGCAGCATTCCGGCTGAGCGTCCGACAGCCGCTATTGAGGATTTTTATCAACTAACACGTATGGCGCTACTGACAACAGACAAAGGTTCGACCTGTCTTTGGATCCTTGAAGCAAGCTATGAAGAGTGGAAAGCAGATATGGCCAGAATGCGTAAACTATCAACTCCGGTGAAATAGCTTCTCCACCAGGCCGGGTTTCAGTCAGAAACTGAAGTCCGGCCGCCTGCCTCAACCTTCTGAATACCGCTCTTTCTCAATTTGTATATTCCCTAAAGTCATAAAGCCAAATTTTTTAGTATTTCCTGTTATCAATAATAGTTCTTAACATCAGGGAATCAGATTATGTAAAAGGAGGTAAATGTCGTGAATTTCCAGCAGCTTAAAATCATCCGCGAGGCGGCCCGCTGTGAGTTTAACTTAACGGAAGTCGCTAACACGCTGTTTACCTCCCAGTCAGGTGTCAGTCGGCACATTCGTGACCTGGAAGATGAACTGGGTGTTGAGATTTTTATTCGTCGCGGTAAGCGCCTGCTGGGAATGACCGAACCGGGTAAAGCGCTGCTGACGATCGCCGAACGCATCCTGGATGAAGCGGGAAAAGTGCGGCGGCTGGCCGATGTCTTTACCAATGAAACCAGCGGCATTCTGACTATTGCAACGACCCATACTCAGGCGCGCTACAGCCTGCCGAAAATCATTAAAGCGTTTCGTCAGCTCTATCCCAACGTTCGTCTGGAACTCAATCAGGGATCGCCGCAGGAAATTGTCACCATGCTGCTGGCGGGTGAAGCGGACATCGGCATCGCCAGTGAAATGCTGGTCAATAACAGCAGTCTGGCGGCATTCCCCTGGTTCAGCTGGCATCATGCGTTGCTGGTGCCGAAAGACCATGAGCTGGTGCAGAATCAACCGGTTTCACTGAGCACCCTCAGCCGTTATCCCCTCATTACTTACCGCCAGGGTATCACCGGTCGTTCGCGGGTTGACCGTGCCTTCCAGTCGGCGGGTTTAAAACCGGACATTGTGCTCAGCGCCCAGGACTCCGACGTGGTGAAAACCTACGTTAAACTTGGTCTGGGCGTCGGGATACTGGCCGATCAGGCGTGTGAAACGGAAGAGAGTGAAGAGCTGGTACGCATCGACGCCACGCATCTGTTTGATGCCAGCACCGTCTGGCTCGGCCTCAAGCGGGGACAGCTGCAGCGCAATTACGTCTGGCAGTTCCTGGAACTCTGCAATGCCAACCTGTCGCTGGAGGAGATCAAACGTCAGGCACTCTCCTACAGTAATGATGACGAACCCGTCATCGACTTCCAGATTTAAGGCGCGTGCGCATCCCACCGGATGCGCGCCCATTTCCGCGCAGCATAAAATTTCAAATCCCCGCGAAAAACTCGCTTAGCGACCTTTCTGACCCCGTACAACAACATCCTGCGCTGACCCGGCGCGATAAAGTGGAATCAGCTGACCACAAGGGGATGTTATGTCGCGATTACAACTTAAAGACAGCGATCTGCTGCGCCAGCAGGCGCTGTTTGCCGGACGCTGGCAGGATGCACATCAGGGTGCCACTCTGCCGGTTACCGATCCCGCCACGGGCGAAACGCTGGCGACCATACCGGCGCTGGGCCGTGCGGAAACAGAGCAGGCGATAGCCTATGCGGAAACGGTTCGCATCAGCTGGGGAAAAACCACTAACGCCAGCCGTGCCGCACTGCTGGAAAAATGGCATCAGCTGATTATTGAACATGCTGACGACCTGGCGATCATCATGACCGCCGAGCAGGGAAAACCGCTGGCGGAAGCCAGAGGTGAAGTACTCTACGGAGCCAGTTTTGTGAAATGGTTCGCGGAAGAGGCGCGCCGTATCTATGGCGACACCATTCCTGCGCCCAGCGATGACCGGCGCATTCTGGTGCTGAAACAGCCGGTAGGCGTTGCCGCCGCCATCACACCCTGGAACTTCCCGATTGCGATGATCACCCGCAAGGTGGCCCCCGCGCTGGCCGCCGGATGCCCGATTATCGTCAAGCCTTCTGAATTAACGCCGCTCTCGGCGCTGGCGCTGGCAGTACTGGCAGAGCGTGCCGGTTTCCCGTCAGGCGTATTACAGGTACTCACCGGCCTGCCCACGGAGATTGGCGCGGCACTGACTGGTAGCCGTACGGTACGTAAAATCTCCTTTACCGGCTCGACCCGCATCGGGCAGTTATTAATGCAGCAGAGCGCTGACAGCATCAAACGTCTGAGCCTGGAGCTGGGCGGCAACGCGCCGCTGATCGTGTTCGATGATGCCGACATTGAGATTGCGGTCGCGGGTGTCATGCTCAGCAAGTTCCGCAACGCCGGGCAGACCTGCGTCTGCGCCAACCGCATCCTGGTGCAGCGCAATATCTATCCGCGCTTCACCGCGCGACTGCTGGAGGCAGTCGCCACTCTGAAAGTGGGCGATGGTTTTGCGCCCGACAGCACCATTGGTCCGCTGATCAACCCCCGCGCGGTAGAAAAAGTGAATGGTCACATCGATGATGCGCTCAGCCAGGGGGCCACGCTGCTGACCGGCGGCATCAGCCAGGATAATGGTACTTTTGTTCAGCCCACGGTGCTCGGCGAGGTCACGTCCAGCATGCGCATCGCCCATGAAGAAACATTCGGTCCGGTCGCGCCCCTGTTTATCTTTGATAATGAAGAGGAGGCGATTGTGATGGCAAATGACACGCCTTACGGCCTGGGCGCCTACTTCTTTACCGAAAATATCCGGCGTGCCTGGCGGGTGGCGGAGGCGCTGGAGTTTGGCATGATCGGCTTTAATACCGGCGCGATTTCTCTTGAAGTTGCTCCCTTTGGTGGCGTGAAACTTTCCGGTATTGGCCGGGAAGGATCCCGCTACGGAATTGATGAATATCTGGAACAGAAAACGTTTCACATTGGCAGTCTGTAATTAAATATGACCTGAACGCCAGCCGGACGATCCGGCTGGCGTTTTTTTTTTGCCTGACGCACAGAATTATTTCTGGGGCGTCAAATAATCCTCTTTAAAAAGTAAAGAATTTATCAGGGATGTGAGGCCGGTCGGTAAATCGGTGTGTCATGAGCGCAGAAGTGAGCAGCCTGAGCCGGAATATCCGCTTTGGTGCAATTTCCGTGCAGGTTGCACCAGCAGGGCGCATAAATTTTGTGAAGTAAATCATCTGTTTAATTGTTCGGCAAATCCGCAAAAATTACCCCGGTAATACGGCAGAAAATTTTTTTGCGCTGTTTTAAACGCATTTTTATTTTTTGCCCGGCTGGCATACTTTCTGCATTAGCTTATTAACAGCGCAGAAATCGCCAGTTAAAAACGCTAATAAGCCAGCAACTGATGGGTGTTACAAATAAGGAATTCTTCCATGTTAAGTTTCGACCCTGAAAAAGTTTCTCTTCCGGCTGGCCATTATATTGGCGGCCAGCACTGCCAGAGCCAGGGCGCAGCCTTTGAGGTTAAACGTCCCTCTGATGGCAGGGTCTATGCCACGCTGCAGGACGCCACGCCGCAGGATGTTGATCGTGCCGTCACCGTGGCGCATCAGGCGCTGAAAACCAGTGGCTGGTCTGGCTGTCCGCCGCGTGAACGCGGTCGCGTGTTACGCCGCTGGGCTGACCTGATTGAGCAGGATGCGCTGCTGGCTCAGCTGGAAGCGCTGGGTTCAACGCGGCCCATCAGCGACGTGGTGCTGCACGAAATTCCGTTTACCGCCGAAGCAATTCGCTTTTACGCCGAATGCGCCGACAAATACAGCGGCGATCTCTTTCCCACCCGCGACAGCAGCCTCGGCATGCTGATTGCGGAACCCTATGGCGTCATCGCCGCGATTACTCCGTGGAATTTCCCGCTGTCGATGGCGTCGTGGAAATGCGGACCGGCGCTGGCAGCAGGCAATGCGGTGGTGCTGAAACCCTCTGAACTGACCCCGTTTTCGACGGTGCGCATGGCCGAACTGGCGATTCAGGCGGGTTTGCCAGCGGGCGTGCTGAACATTGTGCAGGGCAGTGGCGCGGTGACCGGCAGCGCGCTGGTGAAACATCCACTGGTGCGCAAAGTCTCGTTTACCGGCTCGACCCTGACCGGCGCGCGCATCATGAGCGATGCTGCACAGCACGGCATGAAACCGGTGACGCTGGAACTGGGCGGCAAAAGCCCGCAGCTGGTGTTTGATGATGCGGGTGACCTTGAGGTGCTGGCTCAGCGCATTCTGCGCGGCTTCACCGCCAACGGCGGTCAGGCCTGCGTGGCGGGTACCCGTCTTATTGTGCAGCGCAATATTGCCGATCCGCTGGTTGAGCGGCTGGCCCAGCTTTGCCGGGAAGTGAAACCGGGCGTTACCTGGCAGGAGGGCAGCCGCTACGCGCCGCTGATCGATGAACGTCAGGGCAACAAAGTCTGCTCGGTCATTGAAGCCGCAAAAGCGCAGGGCGCAGAGGTGCTGGTGGGCGGAGAGCGCTTTGCCGACACCGACAACGGCTGGTTCTGGCAGCCGACGCTGCTGAGCCATGTATCGCAGGATAACCCGGCGGTTCAGCAGGAGATTTTTGGCCCGGTGCTGACGGTACAGACGTTTAATGATGAAGAGCAGGGGCTGGCGATGGCAGCACACGACACCTATGGCCTCTGCGCCGGTGTCCACACCCTGAGCCTGCCACGCGCGCTGCGGGCGATGCGGGCGATTGACGCAGGCACCGTCTGGATTAACCGCTATGGCCGCTCCGGCGACTTCATCATTCCCACCGGTGGCTTTCTCGGCTCCGGCATTGGTAAAGATTTAGGGCGTCAGGCGTTTCAGGCCTGCCAGCGCCAGAAGAGCGTACTCATCGATTTCTAAGCGCAACTGACAAGACGAGGGTGTTACATGGCACTGTTTAAACCGAAATTCATCACGTTTGACTGTTACGGCACGCTGATTCGCTTCGATATGGCCGGTGCGGCGGAACGCTGTTTCAGCGACCGCGTCGACCCTGAAGCCATGCATGCCTTCACCACCGACTTTGCCAGCTACCGGCTGGATGAGGTGCTCGGCGCATGGAAACCTTATTACGACGTGGTCAGCAATGCGATCCAGCGAACCTGCAAAAAGTGGGGCGTTGAGTGGGATAAAGCCGACAGCGACTTCATTTACACCGATTGCGCCAGCTGGGGTCCGCATCCCGACGTGCCGGCCGGGCTGGCGAAAGTCGCAAAAGAGTTTCCGCTGGTGCTGCTGACCAACTCGATGAAAGACCTGATCCCGCACCATATACCGCGTCTGGGCGCACCGATCCACATGACCATCACGGCGGAAGAGGCGGGTGCCTACAAACCGCAGATGAAGGGCTTCGAGTACATGCTGGATAAGCTTGGCTGCGGCCCGGAAGAGATCCTGCACGTCTCCTCCAGCTTCCGCTATGACCTGATGACCGCCTACGATCTCGGCATCAAAAACAAAGTCTGGGTCAATCGCGGTCATGAACCGGCGAACCCGTACTACCAGTACACCGAAATCAAAGATATCGGCGGCCTGCCTGGCGTCGTCGGACTCTGAGGAACCCCCCATGAAACTGGAATCGTTCTGGCAGGCCACGGCTCCGGCCTTTGCCGGTGCTGCCCGCGAACCGCTGCCCGCCCAGGCGGACGTGGTGGTGATTGGCGGCGGCTTCACCGGCGTCTCGGCAGCCCTTAACCTGGCGCGCAGCGGCATCAGCGTGGTGCTGCTGGAGAGTGGCGACGTCATGAGCCAGGCATCGGCGCGCAACGGCGGTCACTGCAATACCGGTGTGGCGCAGAACTTCGCCTCGCTGGTGGCGAGTCAGGGCCTGGAGCAGGCCAGCCGCTTCTATCGGGCATTTGACGACGCGGTGAGCTACGTCCAGCAACTGATTCAGGATGAAGCGATCGACTGCGACTTTCGGCTGTGCGGCAAACTTAAGCTCGCCAGTAAAGCCTCGCATGTCGCCGGGCTGCGGGAGGCGTATGAACTGATGCGCCGCACCGTGGACCCGGAGATCGAACTGCTCGACAAAACGGCGGTGCGCGACGAGATCGCCAGCGACGATTTCTACGGCGGCCTGCTGCAGAAGCGTGGTGGTCAGATGCACATGGGCAAGTTTGGCATCGGGCTGGCTGAAGCTGCCGCGCGCAGCGGGGCGAAGATTTATCCGCATCATGCCGTGATGAAGCTGGAACGTCTGAAGGGCTATCAGCACCGGATTCACACTGCAAACGGCACCCTTCTGGCGGATAAGGTGCTGATGGCGACCGGCTGCTCCAACGTCGGCCCTTTTCCCTGGTTTCAGCGCCGCATCGTGCCGGTCGGCAGCTTTATTGTGGTGACGGAAGCGCTCGACCCGTTGCTGCTGCGCCAGGTGCTGCCCAACAATCGGACCTACGTGACGTCGCTGAATATCGGCAACTACTTCCGCACCACTGCCGACAGCCGGCTGGTGTTTGGCGGCCGGGCGCGGTTTGCGGTCAGCAACCCGACCTCTGATTCGCGCAGCGGCGAGATCCTGCGCCACGCGATGACGCAGATGCTGCCGCAGCTCGGCCAGGCAGCGCTGGATTACTGCTGGGGCGGCATGGTCGATATGACCGCCGACCGTCTGCCGCATGCGGGTGAACAGGATGGCCTCTTCTATTCGCTGGGCTACAGCGGCCACGGCACGCAGATGTCGGTGTGGATGGGACGGGTAATGGCCGATCTGCTGGCCGAAAAGCGCACTGAAAATCCCTGGCAGCGCGACGCATGGCCCGCGCTGCCCGGTTATCACGGTAAGCCATGGTTTTTACCGCTCGCAGGACTCTATTACAAAGCAAAGGATCGCCTTTCTTAACGTCCCGTCGGGTGCTGGCCGCCAGGTTGCCAGCACTGCCAGAACATGATCCCGGTTCGCCTGACTATTGAGGGTAGAGAGATGAGTAAATTTGATAATAACGACGCTGATGCGGTAAATCCGGCACTGACGCGCATGATCACCGAAGGCTCGCTGTCACGTCGCAGCCTGATGAAGATTCTTTCCGCCGGTGCGGTGATGAGCAGCGGGCTGGTGGGCTTTTCCGGGGCGGCACTGGCCGAAGACAAGCCGGTCAAAGGCGGTAAACTGCGGGCGGCAATGTCGAATGCCTCCGCTACCGACACACTCGATCCGGCGAAAAGTAACAACAGCGCGGACTATACCCGTCAGTTTATGTTCTACAGCGGCCTGACCGAACTGGACAAAAACCTGATGGCCCAACCGGCGCTGGCCGAATCAGTGGAATCCAGCGACGGCATCACCTGGCATATTAAACTGCGTAAGGGCGTCACCTTCCATGATGGCAAACCGCTGACCGCTAAAGATGTGATCTTCTCGCTCAGCCGACACAAAGATCCGGCCATCGCCTCAATCGCCTTCAAGCTGGCCGATCAGTTCAAAACCTTCAGTGCGGTCAATGATAATGAGGTACAGCTGGAGCTGAACAGCGCCAACTTCGACGTCCCTTACATGCTGGCGACGCCGCCGTTTTTGATTGTCAAAGACGGCACCACCGATTTCAGTAAAGGCATCGGCACCGGTCCGTTTGTCTGCAAAACCTTTATGCCAGGCACGCGCACCATCGGCACCAAAAATCCCAACTACTACAAGCCCGGCCTGCCGCATCTGGATGAGGTGGAGCTGATTGGCGTCACTGACAACGCGGCGCGTGTCAATGCCCTGATGTCGGGTGATCTGCAGATGGTCTCCACCCTGAGCGCCGCGGACTGCAAACGCATTAAAGCCAGCAGCGAGTTTGGCATACTGGAAAGCAAATCAGGCATGTACACCAACCTGATTATCCGCACCGACGTGAAGCCAGGTAACAACGAAGATTTCGTGCTGGCGATGAAATATCTGCAGGCGCGCGAAATGCTGGTGAAAACGGTACTGCAGGGTTACGGCGACGTCAGTAATGACACCCCGGTGCCGCCGTGGCATCCGCTTTACAACGCCGATCTCAAACCGCGTCCGCTCGATATAGAAAAAGCGAAGTTCCACATTAAAAAAGCGGGCATGGCGGGCGCTACGGTAGAGATCATCACGACGCCCAACATTGAAGGGGCGAACGAAGGCGGGCAGATGATCCAGCAGATGGCACGCGGGGCGGGGCTGAACATAAAAGTGCGACGCGTGCCGTATGACGGTTACTGGTCTTCGCACTGGATGAAAGATCCGGTGGGATATGGCTCGATAAATCCGCGTCCGACGCTCGACATGCTCTTCTCACAGTTTTATCTCTCTACCGCACCGAATAACGAGTCGGGCTGGAAAAATCCGCAGTTTGATCAGCTGGTGGTCGCCGCGCGCGGAGAACGCGATCAGGCAAAGCGCAAGCAAATGTATGGCGACATGCAGACGCTGATTTATGACCACTGCGGCACGATCATCCCGACCTTTATCAGCTCCACCGATGGCTACAACAAAAAGGTCAAAGGGGTCGAAGCCTGGCCGTCAGGCATGATGATGGGCTATCGCTTCCATGAGTTTGCCTGGCTGACCGCCTGATCTCAGCCTGTCCCATCAGGCTATTTATAAGGAGTTCGCCGATGAACCGATACATGCTGTTCCTGATTGCCCGGCGCATTGGTGCCGGCATCCTGACGTTGCTTATCGTCTCGGCGGTGGTGTTTTTCATCACCAGCCTGCTGCCGGGTGACGCGGCGCAGATGATCCTCGGCCAGAACGCCACGCCGGAAACGGTGGCGGCGTTACGGCAGCAGCTGGGTCTCGATCAGCCTCTACTGGTCCGCTATCTCCACTGGCTGACGGGTATGGTGCAGGGTGACTTTGGCATCTCGTTTGCCAGCCATCTGCCGGTCTCGCAGCTGGTGGCGCAGCGCATACCTGCCACCTTCGAACTGGCGGGCATCACCACGCTGATCTGCGTGCCGCTGGCGCTGATTATCGGCATTATCGCGGCGATGAACCGCGGTTCAAGACTTGATCGGGCGCTGGTTATCGGCACCATGGCGACGGTGGCCGTGCCGGAGTTCCTGGTCGCGACCGTGGCGGTGCTGATTTTCGCCGTCAAACTGCACTGGGTGTCGGCGATGTCGTTCGGCAGTCCGGACAGCGACCTGCTGAGCTACCTCAAAGCCTATGCGCTGCCGGTGCTGACGCTCTGCTGTGTGCTGGTGGCGCAGATGGCCCGCATGACGCGGGCCGCCATTATCAACCAGCTCGACAGCCCCTACCTGGAGATGGCGCTGCTGAAAGGGGTGTCGCCGCTCCGCGCGGTATTACGTCACGCACTGCCCAACGCGGTCGGACCCATCGCCAACGCGATCTCTCTCAGCCTCTCCTATCTGTTTGGCGGGGTGATCATCATCGAAACCATCTTCAGCTATCCCGGTCTGGCCAGCCAGCTGGTGGATGCGGTCAGCAACCGCGACCTGCCGGTGGTGCAGCTCTGCGTGATGCTGTTCGCCGCCTGCTACCTGGTTCTGCTGCTGGCGGCCGACATTCTGACTATCGCCTTTAACCCGAAATGGAGAAGCGCATGAATACACTCTTGTTGCCCTGGCGTTTCTTACAGTCGCTCTCCTGGTCGGGCCGGCTGGGTCTGATCATGTCGCTGTTCTGGCTGCTGATGGCGGTGTTTGGCACGCCACTGGCCCCGCACAGCATTGATGACATCGGCGGCGGCCCGCTGATGGGCGGCATGACGGCCGAGAACCTGCTGGGGACCGACTACCTGGGGCGCGACATGCTGAGCCGTATTCTCTATGGCGCGAAATTCTCTATCGGCCTGGCCCTGAGTGCGGCGCTGCTGGCCAGCCTGATCGGCACGCTGCTGGCACTGCTGGCGGCGGTAACGGGACGCTGGCTGGAGGAACTGCTGGGCCGCGTCAACGATGCCCTGCTGGTACTGCCGGGCAAAGTGCTGTCGCTGATGATTGTCGCGGTGTTTGGCTCCTCGCTGCCCATGCTGATCCTGACGGCGGTATTCACCTACTGGCCGGGCGCATTCCGCATTGCTTTTGCCATGGCCAGCTCGCTGCGCAGCATGGACTACGTCCGGGCGTCACGGCTGCGGGGCGAAAGCCGCTGGTATATCGCCATTCACGATATCCTGCCTAACATGGTGCACCCGATGCTGACGGACTTTGGCCTGCGCTTTGTCTACATCGTGCTGCTGCTGAGCGGTCTGAGCTTCCTCGGCCTGGGGGTGCAGCCGCCGTACGCTGACTGGGGCACGCTGGTACGTGAAAATATGCAGGGGCTGTTTGATGGCTCGCCCGCGGTACTGATGCCCGCACTGGCAATTGCCAGCCTGACCATTGGCGCCAACCTGTTTATTGACAGCCTGCAGGCGATGCGTCCGATGACGCTGGCGAAGGAGGGAGCATGAACGTGACACCACATACCGCTATGCCGGTGATTTCGGTGGATAAACTGCGCGTCACCGCGCAGTCCGATCGCGGTGAAGAGCTCGACCTTGTGTCGGACATTCACTTCACGGTGCAGAAGGGCGAGGTGCTGGCGCTGATTGGCGAATCCGGCTCCGGAAAAACCACTATTGCCATGGCACTGATGGGCTATGCCCGCAACGGCTGCCGCATCGCTGAGGGCAATATTCACGTTGCCGGCACCGACGTTAACAGCCTGACGCCGGGCCAGCTGCGCGCGTTTCGCGGCAACAAGGTCGCCTATATCGCCCAGAGCGCCGCGGCATCATTTAATCCGGGCATGAAGATCCTCGACCAGGTGATTGAGCCGGTGGTTATTCACGGCACGATGACCCGCAAAGACGCGAAAGCCAAAGCGATTGGCCTGTTCCGTGAGCTGGCGCTGCCCAATCCCGAAACCATTGGCGACCGGTTCCCGCACCAGGTATCGGGCGGTCAGTTACAGCGCCTGATGACGGCGATGGCGCTGATTGGCGATCCCGACGTCGTGATCCTGGATGAGCCCACGACCGCGCTGGATGTCACTACGCAGGTGGAAGTGTTGAAGGCGTTTCGCCGCGTGGTGGTGCAGCGCGGCGTCACCGCGATTTACGTCAGTCACGATCTGGCCGTGGTGGCGCAGATGGCTGACCGGATTCTGGTGCTGCTGCGCGGTAAAATGGCGGAGTATGGCAGCACCGCGCACCTGATTGGCGCGCCGCAGGCGGAGTACACCCGACTGCTGATGGACGCAGCACGGCAGAAAGAGCGGCCCAGCAACTGGTGTCCGGCTGCCACCGATATTCAGCCGCTGCTGGAAGTGCGCGATCTTAACGCCGGTTACGGCCCGCGTGACAGCGACGGCCAGCCGAAAATACGCATTCTTGAGGAGATTAACCTTAAGCTGTGGAAAGGGCAGGCGATTGGCATCATCGGCGAGTCAGGCTCCGGCAAAACGACGCTGGCTCATGCGATTGCCGGTCTCAACGCGCCAAGCCACGGCCATATTCTGTTCAACGGCCACTATATTGCCGGCGATATGCAGAAACGTCCTGACAACGAGCTGCGGCGCATTCAGTATGTATTCCAGATGGCAGATACCGCGCTGAATCCGGCCCATAGCGTTGAGCGCATCCTGTCGCGACCGCTGACGCTGTTTCATGGCCTGAGTGGGGCAGCCCGACAGCAGCGCCTTTATCAGCTGCTGGATCTGGTGCAGCTGCCGCGCAGCGTGCTGTGGCGGCGTCCCTGGGCGCTCTCCGGCGGTCAGAAGCAGCGCGTCAATCTGGCGCGTGCGCTGGCAGCGGAGCCGGATCTGATTTTGTGCGATGAAGTGACCTCGGCGCTGGATACAGTGGTCGCCGCCGCAGTCCTCGACCTGATCAGCGAACTGCGCCGCGAACTGGGACTCTCGGTGATCTTCATCAGCCACGATATGCATGCGGTGCGCGCGGTGTGCGACGAAATTGTGGTGATGAAAAGCGGTCGCATCGTCACCCAGCTGGCACGCAATGACTACGACAAGCCGACCAGCGAGTTGTATTTCGAGCGGCTGAAACGCGCGGTGCCGGAGCTGCGTCAGGGCTGGCTGGATGAACATGAAGAGATTTTAAAAGCGGAGTGAGTGGCCGCTGAGCCTTACGGGCACCTGAATTTATCCGTCTGCATAGCACTGATGTGCAAGGCAGGCGGCGTGGGTCAGCGTACAGCGGCGATGTCGCCGTGCGCCTGACCCGATACTGACAACAGAGGTCATCTTGTTATGCCCGCACCGATTCGTTATGTACAGGACAGTGCTGACTTTCCCGATTCCGCCGATGTGGTGGTGATTGGCGCCGGTATCGCCGGTGCCGCCGCCACCTGGGAGCTGGCGAAGCAGGGAGTGAAGGTGGTGCTGATTGAAAAAGGGCTGGTCGGCGCTGAGCAGTCGAGCCGCAACTGGGGCTGGTGCCGCCAGCAAAACCGCGATGAGCGTGAGTTGCCGCTGATTATCTATGCGCTGCAACGCTGGGGTGAGCTAAATGAAGAAACCGGTGAAGAGCTGGGTTTCCGCCGCAGCGGGCTGGTTTACGCCACCCAGGAAGAGTCGGATATCGCGGCCTGGGATAAGTGGAACCAGATGGCGAAAGGCTATGGCATGCGCAGTTCGATACTCACCGCAGAGCAGGCCAAAGCGATGACGCCCGGCAGCACCACAAACTGGCTGGGCGGTCTCTCGTCGCCGACCGATGGCCACGCCGAGCCGCGCCTGGCCGCGCCAGGGCTGGTAGCGGGCGCGCAGAAAAAGGGCGCACTGCTGTTTCAGCAGTGCGCAGTCCGCGGGCTGGATATCGCCGCCGGACGGGTCAGCGGCGTCTGGACCGAGCGCGGTTTGATCAAAACCAGCCGGGTCATTTGTGCCGCCGGGGCCTGGACCTCCATGTTCTGCCGTCGTCACGGCATCGACCTGCCGCTCGGCAACGTGATTGGCACTGCCTTCCGCACGCAGCCTATTGAGCAGGCGATCGCCATGCCGCTCTACACACCGGGCTTTGCCTGTCGCCCACAAATGGACGGCAGCTATACCGTCTCAGTATCTGGTCGCGGTCGTCTGGAGCCGGGCGCACAGGGGCTGCGCTATGCCCGTCAGTTCTATCCGACCTTTAAAAGCCGCCGCAAGAATCTGACCCTGAATCTCGGCCTGTCACCGTTCTTCAATGGCCCTGAAGCGATGGGGGGCTGGTCATTCGACCGCGAGTCGCCGTTTGAGCGGATGCGCATTCTCGATCCGGCAGCGGATGCAAAAATCGTGGAAGAGGGCCTGGCGGCAATGCGGCGTGAATATCCGGCGCTGGCGAATCTCCGGCTGGCGCAGTCGTGGGGCGGCATGATTGACAGCACCCCGGACGCGATTCCGGTGATCTCAACCGTGGCGAAACTGCCGGGGCTGGTGCTCTCGGCGGGTTACAGCGCCCACGGCTTCGGTATCGGACCCGGTGCCGGACGACTGGCGGCTGACCTGGCGACCGACGCCACACCCATCGTTGATCCTCAGCCATACCGCTACAGCCGTCTGGTTGACGGCAGCGGACTTGAAACGCCAGGCATGATGTAAGGAGAACGCGAATGAGCCTGACCATACGCGCAATGACGCCAGATGATATTGAAACGTGTTTCACCTTAACGCAGCTGCTGAAATGGCCCCATCGCCGTGAAGACTGGCAGCTGGCGCTGCAGCTGGGCGAGGGCACGGTAATAGAAGAGCAGGGCAAACTGATTGGCAGCGCGGTGCTCTGGCGCTGGGGTGACCATGCCGCCACGGTGGGGCTGGTGATTATCGATAACCAGCAGCAGGGACGCGGCTTGGGCAAGCAGCTGATGCTGGCGCAGCTGGAAAAAGTGCCCGACGTTAACGTGCGTCTGCACGCCACCGAAATGGGCAAAGGGCTGTATGAGAAGCTTGGGTTTGTCAGTTGTGGTGAGATCCGCCAGCACCAGACGCGTGCCGTGACCACGCTGCCAGAGGTTGTGATCCCCGAGGAGCTGAAACTGCGCCCGGCGACGGCAGACGATCATGGCACGCTGGTGACGCTGGATCAGCAGGCACACGGCATGCATCGCCCGGCCCTGATTGAGCATCTGCTGCGCGACTGCCAGACAGTCCTGTTGCAGGATACGCAGCAGCAGATTCAGGGCTTTGCCAGCCTGCGCCGCTTTGGTCACGGCTGGGCGATAGGCCCGGTGATCGCAGCAGACTTTCCGATGGCTCAGGCACTGGTCGCCTCGCTGATGCAGTCGCTGCAGGGTGAATTTCTGCGCATCGACACCGACGCCGTGCTGCCGATGGCGGCCTGGCTTGAAAGTCTTGGTATTCCTCAGGTCGATGCGCCCACCACCATGGTGCGCGGCACGCCCTGGACGCCGCAGGGTATGCAGGCATTTGGACTGATGACGCAGGCGATGGCCTGATGCATATCGTCTATAAATCGGAGCCGGAACGAGGCCGGATCTGGCAGCGCTGGCTTGCGGAACATGCGCCTGATATTCAGCTGCATCTCTGGCCGGAGACCGGTGATCCGGAGCAGGTTGAGGCGCTGGTCGCCTGGCAGCCACCCGAAGACATTCCGGCACTGTTTCCCCGGCTGAAACTGCTGTTCTCGGTGGGGGCGGGTGCCGACCAGTTTGACTTCAGCGCGCTGCCGCCTGACCTGCCGGTGATCAGAATGATCGAGCCGGGCCTGACGCAGGGCATGGTGGAATATGTCACCTTCGCGGTGCTCGGTCTGCATCGCGACATGCCGCGCTATTTCCATCAGCAACGGCAGCAGCAGTGGCAGCCTCATGCAGCCATACCTGCCGGGCAGCGTCGTGTCGGCGTGATGGGGCTGGGCGAACTGGGGCAGGCCGCGTTAGCGCAGCTGGTGGCGCTGGGCTTTGACTGCGCAGGCTGGAGCCGCACACCGCGCGAGTGCCCCGGCGTGCGCTGCTGGCATGGCAATGATCAACTCGCTGACTTCCTGGCGCATAGCGAGATTCTGGTCTGCCTGCTGCCGCTAACCGACACCACCCAGGGTTTGCTGAATCAGTCGCTGTTCAGCCAGCTACCGCACGGCGCGGCGCTGGTGCAGGCCGGGCGCGGCCCGCAGCTGAATCAGGACGATCTGCTGCGGGCACTGGAGAGCGGTCAGCTGCGTGCCGCCGTCATTGACGTCACCGAACCGGAGCCGTTACCGCCGGGCCATCCCTTCTGGCACCATCCCGCCATCTGGCTGACGCCGCACATTGCCAGCCAGACGCAGAATGAGAGCGCCATCGCGGCCCTGCTGGAGAACCTGCGGCGCTACCAGTGTGGCGAGCCGCTGCACGGTGAGATTGACCGTTCGCGAGGATATTAAAATGGAACATTTAGTGGCACTGCGCCGCGACCTGCATGCGCACCCGGAACTGGGTTTTCAGGAACAGCGCACCAGCGACATGGTGGCGAACTTCCTGCACCAGCTGGGCATTGAAGTGCATCGCGGTATCGGTAAAACCGGCGTTGTCGGGATACTGAAGAAGGGCAGCAGTGAACGCATGATTGGCCTGCGCGCCGACATGGATGCACTGCCGATGCAGGACCAGAGCGGCACGGAATGGCAAAGTCAGGCAGATCAGGTGAGTCATGCCTGCGGCCACGATGGTCACACCGTGATGCTGCTGGGTGCCGCTGAAAAACTGGCGCGGGACGTCAGCTTTGACGGCAACGTCTGCTTTATCTTCCAGCCTGCTGAAGAGGGACTGGCGGGTGCAAAAGCGATGATCGACGACGGTCTGTTCAGCCGCTTTCCCTGTGAGGCGGTCTACGCCATTCACAACTGGCCGGAACTGCCGCTTGGTCAGGTAGAGACCCGCCCTGGACCGATTATGGCAGCAGCCGACCGCTTTGATATCCGGGTGCTGGGCGGCGGCGGTCACGCCGCGCAGCCTCACCTGACGCGTGACACTCTGCTGGCGACCAGCGAGCTGGTGGTGCAGCTTAATACGCTGGTTTCACGCGCCCTGGATCCGTGCGAAACCGCGCTGCTCACCGTCACGCGGATGCAGGGCGGCTTTTCACACAACATGATCCCGGCCGAGGCGAGTATTACCGGCACGGTGCGTACCTTCAGGCCGGCGGCGCAGGATACGATTGAAGCACGGCTGCGCCAGATGGCGGAGCACGTCACGGCGGCTCATGGGTTGCACGCAGAAGTGAGCTATCAGCGTTACTACCCGGCGACGATGAACAGCGCGACGGAAGCGCAGTTTTGCCTTGCGGCGCTGACGCAGGCAGGTATCCCGGCTGACACCGCGGCCAGACCCGCACTCACCTCGGAAGATTTCGCTTTTATGCTACAGGTGCGTCCCGGAGCTTATCTGTGGCTGGGATCGGCACCCTGTAAACCATTGCACCATGCCGCATATGACTTCAACGATGCGCTGATCCCGCATGGCGTTAACGTTTTTGTCGCGTTGGTACGCCAGGCGCTGGCAGAGAAATTTCCCTGCTGAATGCAGCGGGATTTTGACAGGAAATGCCGCTGCCTGAGGAATTACGGCAGCGTGAGAAACCAGCGGGTTGCGATACTTGAGCCAACCGAACGTTACGTGGATGAGGGTTTAAAATGCAGAATGTCATGGCAGAGCAGCAAGCATACTCCGATAACAGCCTGTTACTGGATGCACGCGAGCAGAACGTACCGCGCGGTGTAGTGACCGCCCATCCGCTGGTGATTGAACGCGCCAGAGGCAGTGAAGTGTGGGACGTTGAGGGCAATCGCTATCTCGACTTTGTTGGCGGCATCGGCGTGCTGAATGTCGGCCACAATCACCCGGCGGTAGTCAATGCGGTGACCCGCCAGCTTGGTCTGGTGTCACACGCCTGTTTTCAGGTGGTGGCCTATCCGGGCTACATCGAGCTGGCGCAACGGCTGAACAAACTGGTGGGCGGCGATGAGGCGTACAAAAGTGTCTTCTTCACCAGCGGTGCGGAAGCGGTGGAAAATGCGGTGAAGATTGCCCGCTCACACACCCAGCGCCCAGGCATTATCGCGTTTGATGGCGCGTTTCATGGCCGCACCCTGCTGGGCGTTACCCTGACCGGCATGTCCGCGCCATACAAACAGAACTTTGGCCCGTTCCCCGGCGACATCTATCGTCTTCCCTTCCCGAATCCACTGCACGGGGTGACGGAAGCGGACTGCCTGAAGGCGCTGGATCAGCTGTTCGCGGTACAGATCCTGCCTGAGCGTGTGGCGGCGATTATCATCGAGCCGGTTCAGGGCGATGGCGGCTTCCTGCCCGCCGGACCAGCCTTTATGCAGGCGCTGCGTCGCATTACCAGCCAGCACGGCATTCTGCTGATTTGTGATGAAGTGCAGTCCGGCTTCGGACGTACCGGTACGATGTTCGCCTTCCAGCAACTGGGTATCAAACCGGATTTAATCACTCTGGCAAAAAGCCTGGGCGGCGGTCTGCCGATTTCCGGCGTGGTGGGACGGGCGGCGATCATGGATGCGCCCACGCCTGGCGGCTTAGGCGGCACCTACGGCGGCAACGCACTGGGCTGTGCGGCAGCGCTGGCGGTGCTGGATCTGTTTGAACAGGAGAACCTGCTGCAGCGTTCCTGTCAGCTCGGCGAACAGCTCAATGCCCGTCTGCGACAGCTGGCCGATAAATATGCCTGTATCGGTGACGTGCGCGGCGTGGGCTTCATGCAGGCGGTGGAGATTCTCGATTTCGAAACCGGTCGTCCCGATGCGGCGCTGACTCAGAAGATCCTCGACAGCGCCTGTCAGGAAGGCCTGCTGCTGATCAAGTGCGGCCTGCATCGCAACACCATCCGTTTCCTGGCACCGCTGGTCACCACCGACTCACAGCTTGAAGAGGCGCTGCATATTTTCGATATTGCGCTGGCCCGTGCCACTGGCCGGCTGGGTTAAGCAGCATTCCTCATTGATTTTGTTAGAGTAATTTGAAAATCTCCCGCTGGTATAACCACTGCGAAGCGCTGGCGCGTTTACGGTAAAGCATGTTATATCTTCGGGAGGTTCTGAACATTTGATTGAGCGCCTGGCCCAACAGGCTCTGACAATGAGGGGGGTGCTATGAACGGCTTAATGAAACTCGACCGCATCGACATCAACATCCTGGTGCAACTCCAGAAAGATGGCCGTATCAGCAACGTTAACCTCGCCGACGCCGTAGGCCTCTCGCCCAGCCCCTGTCTGCAACGGGTCAAACGTCTGGAACAGGCCGGTTTTATCACCGGTTATGAAGCGCACATTAATCTCACCCGCATCACCGATTCAGTGACCGTCTTTACCGAAGTCACCCTGTCTGGCCATCGCCGCGAAGACTTTATGAAATTTGAAAGTGCGATGCGTGACGTCGATGAACTGATGGAGTGCCATCTGATCACCGGCGGCTATGACTATCTGCTGCGCTTTATTACCCGCAGCATTGAACATTACCAGGAAGTGATTGAGAAGATGCTCGATGCGCAGATCGGCATCGATAAGTACTTCAGCTATATCGTCATCAAATCCCCCATCATGAAAAGCAGCGTGCCGTTACGATCGCTCATCGGCAAACATAACTCAGTCGAATTCGGCGTGTAACGGGCGGTCGCCCCTCGCCACCTTCCCGGTGGAGAGGGCGGCCACACGCATTGTCTCTGTCTGCTGTTCACCACACCCGCCTTTGCTCACAGACCGGCTTCCTGCCCCTTTAACCTTTGCGATTTTTCCCTCAGCATAAAATTTTTTCCCTGCCCAAAATTCAGTCGCTCTGTCCGGTTTTGTCGCGTGCTACGGCCTCAATCGTTGAGCGAACCCTTTTACACTGAATTCAACCGATACAAGGAGTTGTCATGGACTCATTACAGATTGCTGACCAGCAGTGGCAGCGCGATGCGTTCACTGTCTCTACCGATCGCCAGCGGCTCGATCTGGCCTGGATCCACATCCAGCTGGCGGAGAAGTCATACTGGGCCAAAGGCCAGCCGGAAGCGAAAACCCGGCGGGCGATTGCCGGTTCGCTGCCGTTTGGCCTCTATCACCAGCAGGAACAGATTGGCTTTGCCCGACTGATCACCGACTACACCCGCTTTGGCTGGCTGTGCGACGTGATGATTGATGAAAACTGGCGCGGTCACGGACTGGGTAGCTGGCTGGCGACCTGCGTCCGGAAACACCCGGAGCTGCAAACGGTGCATCGCTGGATGCTCTCAACCCAGGATGCGCATCAGGTCTACCAGCGGCTCGGCTGGCGTGTGGTGCAACATCCCGAGACGCTGATGGAATTTCCCCCTTCCTGACACTGGAGTTAACCCGATATGCGATACCGCGTTGGCGTGGATATTGGTGGTTCCTTTACCGATTTCGCCGTGCTCGATCAGCAAACGAACCAGATCCACACCCTGAAGGTCCTGTCGCGACCGGACAAGCCTGGCAGCGAAATCTTAACCGGACTGGCGCAGTTTCAGCAGCAGCAGGGCATTGTTCCCGCTGAAATTGGCTACTTCACTCACGGCACCACGGTAGGCATCAACGCGGTGATCCAGCGGCGCGGGGTGCGGCTGGCGCTGTTTGCCACCGAGGGCTTCTGCGATGTGCTGGAACTTGCCCGGCTGAAAATCCCGCATATCCATGACCTTTTCTCACGGCGTGCAGCACCGCTGATTACCCGCGACAGGGTATTTGCCATCCGCGAACGCAGCGACGCGCAGGGCAACATACTGCAACCCGTGGATCGCCAGAGCGTGCTCGATGCTATCGAACAGGCACGTGCCGCCGGCTGTCAGGGCATCGTGGTCTCGCTGCTGCACAGCTATCGCAACCGGCACAATGAAGCGGCGGTAAAAGCGATTATCGATGAGGTGGCGCCTGAACTGCTGACCTCCTGTTCCGCCGACATCTGGCCGATTATCCGCGAATATGAACGCACCATCACCGCCACCATCAACGCCTACGTGCAGCCGATGGTGATCCACTACCTGGAATCCTTTGAGCAGGCGCTGAAACGGCTTGGCGTGAAGCCGCCGCCGCGCATTACCAAATCCAACGGCGGGGTAATGGGCGTTGACCAGGCGAAGCGCGAATGCGTGCAGATGGTGCTCTCCGGCACCGCCTCCGGCGTGATTGGCGCCAGCTATCTCGCCAGCGCCTGCGGTTTTGACAAAATTCTCAGCCTGGATATCGGCGGCACCAGCGCCGACGTGGCGGTGATCATCGACGGCAAGGTGGCGCAGGGCAACGGCGAAATCATCGGGGATTTCCCGATCTTTATTCCTTCCGTCGCTGTGACCTCGGTGGGTCAGGGCGGCGGCTCGCTGGCGTGGATTGATGGGCAGGGCGTATTGCAGATGGGGCCGGACAGCGCCGGTTCGCTGCCGGGTCCGGTCTGCTTCCAGCGGGGCGGCACGCAGCCGACCGCCACCGATGCTTTTGCCGCCTGCGGCATGATGGGCCACGGTGCGCTGGGTTATGACGCGGTGACGGTGGATGTCGCCGCCGCCTGTGCGGCCTGGCAGCCGCTGGCGGATGCGCTCGCTATTTCGGTCGAAGAAACCGCCGAAACCGCTATCCAGCTGGCCATCTCCAGCATGTACAGCGACACCAGCGGCCTGCTGTCACGCTTTGGCCTCGATCCGCGTGAATTCTGGTTCCTGGCCTTTGGCGGCGCCGGGCCGATGATGGGCTGTTTTCTCGCCCGCGAACTGAACATGAAAGGGGTGATCGTGCCGCCGACGCCGGGCGTGCTCTCCGCGCTGGGCGGACTGGTGGCGGACATCCGCAACGACTTTATCCGCACACTCTACGGCGATCTGACGCCTGCGCTGGCCGACACCTTAGCCAGTGAAGCCAAAGCCTTGCAGCAGCGCGCCTGCGGCTGGCTGGTGCAGGAGCACGGCAGTGACATGCCATACAGCCTGCAGTTCAGCGCGGATATGCGCTATCGCGGTCAGTCATTTGAGATCGACGTGCCGCTGGAGGCGAGCTGGCTGACGCAGGCGGACTTCACTGAGCTGCATGACGCCTTTGATCGTCAGCATCAGCAGCTGTTTGGTCACTGTGACCCGCAGGCACCGGTGCAGCTGATCAACCTGCGGCTGGTCATCGCCTCGCCGACGCCGAAACCGGTGATCAACACACTTTCCCCCGCCACAGCACCCGTGCCGGTGCTGAAACAGACCCGAGCCTGGATCGACGGCGGCTGGCATCAGGTGGACTTAGTGCTGCGTTCGGTGCTGCGCGCCGGACATCAGCTCAGTGGCCCGGTCATCATCGCCCAGGACGATTGCACCACCTGCGTGCCGCCCGGCATGGGCGTCACGGTCGATTCATTCGGTAACCTGCTGATCACGGCGAACGAGGCATAACATGGCGATTGATGGACGTAACTTACAGATTCTGGCGAACTACTGCGCCGCCGCTGCCGATGCGATGGCCTTCACCCTGATGCGCACCGCGCACTCCACCTTCGTGAAAGAGACGGAAGACTTTTCCTGCCAGATTGTCAGCCGCAGCGGGCTGGCGTTTGCCTCGCCGCGCAGCTTTGGCGCGCCCTGGTACAGCGGTATCGACTATGCGCCGGTGCTGGCGCTGATAGAGGAGTACGCCGAGGGCGATATCTGCATTACCAACGACGCCTATGCTGGCAACGTGGCGACTCATTCGCCCGATATCCACATCTGGAAGCCGGTGTTCCATCAGGGCGAAATCGTCTGCTTCGTGGTGGGTCACATTCATAACACTGACGTCGGCGGCGCAGTGCCTGCCTCGCTGTCGCGCTCGCTGACCGATATCGTGCAGGAGGGGATCCGCATCCCGCCGCTGAAGATCATGCAACAGGGGCAGCTCAATGAAGAGGTCGCCAGTATTATGCGGCTCAACGTACGGGTGCCAGACCAGAACTGGGGCGACTTCAAGGCGCAGCTGGCGTCGGTGAATGTGGGCGAGCGCAAAATCCACGACATCATTGCCCGCTTTGGGATTGATGATTTTTTGCAGGGCATTGAGGGCATTCTCGATTACGCCGAAGCGCAGGCGCGCACGATTATCAGTACCATTCCCGACGGTGAATACTTTTATGCTGACTACGCCGATGAAGATGGCGAGGGCGGCTATCCCTGTCGCATCGCCATTACGCTGCGGGTGCAGGGCGATCGGCTGGAGCTGGACTACACCGGCAGCGACCCGCAGCTGGCGTCGTCGCTGAACATGCCGACCGGCGGGCGCGAGCGGCATCCGCTGGCGCTGGTGGGCGTTACCTATGTGCTCTCCACCCTTGATCGTTCACTGCTGCTCAACGCCGGTACGCTGCGGCCGACCCGGGCAATTCTGCCGCCTGGCACAGTGATGAACTGTGAGGCGCCTGCGGCAGTAGGGATGCGCTCGCTGACCTGTGCGCTGTCGCAGATTGCCACTATCGGCGTCTTCTCGCTGGCGATGCCGGAGCGTCTGCCCGCGAATTCACCCGGTGGCAACTCGATCATGAACATCCGTACCCAGACGCACAACCGCAGCGTGGTCGCCTCACTGGGTCCGGTGGGCGGCGGCGCGGGCGGCACGCTGCGTCATGACGGACCCGACGGTTCCGGCGGCCTGTCTGCCTTCCTGAAAAATACCCCGATTGAGATCAACGAAGCGGAAGTGCCGATTCGCTTCCATCGCTACGGCCTGGCGCAGGACAGCGCTGGCGCCGGTCGCTATCGCGGCGGCTTAGCCACCGAAATGGCGTTCGAGATTTTCTCGCCCAACACCACCATTACCGCGCGCAACCGTAACCGGTCAGTGTTTGCCTCGGCGGGTGTAGTGGGCGGGCAGAGCGGCGCGCTGTCGACCTTCCGTACCCGGCGCAACGGTGAAGTTATTAATCACGGTAACACCGATGTGATCCACTGCCAGCCGGGTGACGTGGTCGACGTGCGCGGTCCCGGCGCGGGCGGTTACGGCCTGCCATCGCAGCGCGAGATTGAGGCAGTCATGCAGGATGTGCGCTGTGGCTATCTCAGCGTGGCGGCGGCCAGGGCGCAGTATGGCGTGGTGGTTGTTGATGACCGCGTGGATCGGGAAGCCACAGAACGCCTGCGTGCCGACATGCCACAGCAGCCCGCGTACCATTTTGAGCACGGCGAAGCACGTCAGCGCTTCGAAACGCTCTGGACGCCACAGCGTTATCAGTTACTGACCGCCTTTCTGACCAGCGCGCCAGTGAGCTGGCGTCACTTCCTGAAAACCCAGGTATTCCGGGCGGTGGAGGAGACAGGCGAAACGGCGGATATGAATCAAATATTCAGTGATTTGCGTCAGCGATACCCGGCAATGGCGAACAGTTAACGGCGATGGCTCATCGTCTACTACGCTTTAAGTCTGTAAGGACAACGAGGGGAAACGCGACGATGAGCATGAAAACCAGTGATTTTTTTGTCCGGCGCCTGAAAGAGTGGGGCGTCACACGCATTTACGGCTACCCGGGAGACGGGATTAACGGCGTGCTGGGGGCGATTCAGCGCGCGAATGCCAAAGGCGACGGCATCGAATTTATTCAGGTGCGCCATGAAGAGATGGCCGCCTTTATGGCGGCCGGACACGCGAAATTTACCGGCGAGCTGGGCGTCTGCCTGTCGACTGGCGGACCGGGTGCAACCCACCTGCTGACCGGACTCTATGACGCCAAAATGGACCATGCCCCGGTGCTGGCAATTGCCGGACAGGCAGAAGCGACCGCGCGGGGTGCCAGCTACCAGCAGGAAATGAACCTGGATCGCATCTTCTCGGACGTCGCCAACTTCGTTCAGGAAGCGTCGACCACGACGCAGGTGCGCCATCTGCTGGATCGCGGCGTGCGCATCGCCAAAGCGCAAAACGGTGTGGCGGTGATCATCATCCCTAAAGATATTCAGGATGAAGAGTGGCAGCCGCCACAGCATCTGCACGGCTTTACCCATTCCGGCAGCGGCTATCAGCGTCCTAAAGTCATTCCTTACGAAGCGGACCTGCAACGCGCCGCCGAGGTGCTTAACGCTGGTAAGAAAGTGGCGATTCTGATTGGCGCAGGCGCACGCGACGCCGCCGTGGAAGTGGTTCAGGTCGCCAATGTGCTGGGTGCAGGCGTGGCAAAAGCGCTGCTTGGCAAAGATGTATTGCCGGACGATGCGCCTTTTGTTACCGGCTCGATTGGCCTGCTCGGCACCAAACCTTCATCTGATTTGATGCAGAACTGCGACACCCTGCTGATGATCGGCAGCGGCTTCCCGTGGACGGAGTTCCTGCCGGAAGAGGGCAAGGCGCGTGCCGTGCAGATTGACATCGATCCGGCTATGCTCGGCCTGCGCTATCCCAGCGAAGTCAATCTGCATGGCGATGCGGCTGAAACGCTGCGCGCGCTGCTGCCGCTGCTGACCCACAAAGAGGATCGCAGCTGGCAGGAGGATATCGCGGTTCAGGTGCGTGACTGGTGGACGCTGATGGAAGAGCGCGCCATGGCACCCGCTAATCCGGTCAATCCGCAGCGGGTGGTGTGGGAGATGTCACCGCAACTGCCGGACAACGCGATTGTCACGTCGGATTCCGGCTCCTGCGCCAACTGGTTCGCCCGCGACTATCGGGTGAAGCAGGGGCAGCGTGCCTCGCTCTCCGGCGGCCTGGCCTGTATGGGCGCGGCGGTGCCCTACGCCATTGCGGCGAAATTTGCTCACCCGGAGAAACCGGTGGTGGCGCTGGTGGGTGATGGCGCGATGCAGATGAACAACATGGCTGAGCTGATCACCATCCAGAAATACTGGCAGCAGTGGGCCGATCCGCGCCTGATCGTCTGCGTGTTCAACAACCAGGATCTTAATCAGGTCACCTGGGAGCAGCGCGTGATGGAGGGTAATCCGCGCTTCGACGCCTCGCAGCAGTTGCCGGACGTGAAGTATGCCGAGTTTGCGCAGTCGCTGGGGATGGTCGGAATTTTTGTCGATAACCCTGACGATCTGGCCGGTGCATGGCAGCGTGCGCTCAGTGCCGATCGCCCGGTCTTGCTGGAGGTGAAAACCGATCCGGAGGTCGCGCCATTACCGCCGCACATCACCTTTAAGCAGGCAAAAGCCTTTATGGCGTCGATGGTGAAGGGCGATCGCGGGGCCGCGCAGATCATCAGCGACACCGCCAGTCAGCTGTTTCATAAAAAGCATTAAGGGCTAAGTGAGGCGGTCGCGCCTCGCTAACCTTGATCCCCGGATGCACGCGCGTCCGGGTCTTAAACCACATCATCAAACTTATCGGGAGTCTTAACATGACTGCTCATTCCAGCCCTGTCTGGTTAATCTCGGGATGTTCGACCGGTTTTGGTCGTGAACTGGCGCAGCAGGCCATCGCGCGTGGTTTTAAGGTCGTCGTGACGGCGCGTGATACGTCGTCGATTGCCGATCTGGTTGAAGGACACGACAACGCACTGGCGGTGGCGCTGGATGTGACCCGTCAGGCGAGCATCGACCAGGCCGTCAGCGCGGCACTGGACGCGTTCGGCACCATTGATGTGTTGGTAAACAACGCCGGTTACGGCTATCAGAGTTCGGTGGAAGAGGGTGTGGAAAGTGAAATCCGCGCCCAGTTTGATGCCAACGTTTTTGGCCTGTTCGCCCTGACGCGCGCCGTACTGCCTGCGATGCGCAAGGCGCGCAGCGGTCATGTCATCAACATTACCTCCGTGGCAGGCCTGATTGGTTTTGCCAGCTCAGGCTACTACTCTGCCAGCAAACATGCGGTGGAAGGCTGGTCCGATTCACTGGCGCTGGAAGCGGGGCCGCTGGGCATTCATGTCACCTGCGTCGAGCCAGGTCCGTTCCGCACCGACTGGGCCGGACGCTCACTGCATCAGACGCCGAGTAAATTGCCGGAATATGCAGAGACCGCGGCTGCGCGAATGAAAGCCACCGCCGAATACAGCGGTACTCAGAAAGGCGATCCGGCACGGGCCGCCACGGCGATGATCGCCATCACGGAACATGACAACCCGCCACGCCATCTGGTGATGGGAGCCTGGGGCCATGACGCCGTAACCAGCAAGCTCAAAGAGCGTCTGGCTGAGATCGAAGCGTGGAAACAGACATCGGTGGAGACGGATTTTCCGGAGTAGAAGTGAGTGCTCTGTGGGTGGCCGGAAGCCGTTAAAATACGAAAGGCCCGTTTATCGGGCCTTTAAGCGCTAATCGAATACCTTAGCTTGCTGCGTTTCACGCGCATTCAGCTCTTTCAGCTTACGGCGCAACAGGGCAGATGAGGAACGTTTTCTCGCCTGAGCTAACTGGGCTTTAATGGCGGGCAGATCGGGCCTGGCCAGCCACTCAGCAATCAAGAGTGCCCTTAACTCCTTATATCGGGTTTCAACCGGAGCCAAAGGGGTTGTTTCATCGTGTGTATCATAAAACGACATAGCAAGCTCTCCCTGTAGTCACTACTTTATAAGCCTGGAAACAGTCCGGGATTAAAGGTTGCGGCGCTTTCTTCGGCAACCCTGTTCGGCGATTGTAGCGTAGTTCATTTTTTAACCCAAGCATGGCGTCATAAATCTCTTCAAGGGGAGTCGGACGATTGCGTTCAGCGATCTCTCCCGACGCAGGCTGGAAAACAAAACCGCCGATAGAGAAGCTTTCATGGTGTGCCATTAACGCAAGTACTACGCTTTTTAAAACGACTGCACTACCTAATCCGGGAATGCTGATGTGGCGAAAATCGCCCATGCAATCCAGACCATCGAACACGTCAAAACAGACCTCAGCCAGGCCATTAACCGGAAAGGAGATACCTGTTGGCATCCGATATCCGATGCGGATAAAGGTCTGTTCATCTATCCGGTCGCCAACGATGACAGTGTAAGTTTCGCTACCGACAACAAAAACGTAGCTGTGATAAATCTGGCGATCATAAATGAATCTTTTTCGCCTGATTTCGTAGTTTTCGAGATAAATATCTTCTTCAATGCGCACTTCTCATCCCTGCCGTACCATATGAATCCCTGAAACTCGATTTTTCAGTTGCTGCTGAGATCCGTCAAATATCCATATCAAGAGTGTGGTTATTCATTCCAGCATTTCATCTGCTCTTGCTGATTAACAACATCGTTTTGTAAGCCAGCCCGCAAACCATTCACCTATCACGCCCCCTTATCGCGCAGTCCTGCGCCATCATCGTGCTGAAAAAATAAACAGCTGCCCGTTCCCGACATCATAAGAATTCGATCTTGTATCCCAGCCCGTATTCCATCTGGCATCCCTGTCTCAGACCGCTGGCATCACGGCTATCTGGCACGCTTCATGCACTAGCTGACGGGTACAATTCTGGCGAGGTAACCCATGTTTGACTCCTTATTAGACGAAGATGCCACCACGATGGCCGCACTGATCCGCAGCGGGGAAGTCTCGGCCTGCGAGCTGACCGGCGCGGCGCTGGCGCGGATGGAGCGGCGGGAACCGGTGATACAGGCCTTTTGTACCCCGACACCGGAACTGGCACTGGCACAGGCCAGAGAAGTGGATGCCCGACGGGCGCGTGGAGAAACGCTGGGCGCGCTGGCGGGCGTGCCGCTGGCGGTGAAAGATTTAATCTGCACCGCAAACGTCAGAACCACCTCCGGTTCGGCGGCGTACAAAGATTTCGTACCGGAAGATGACGACATCACGGTGGAGCGATTGCTGGCCGCCGACGCCATCCTGCTGGGCAAAACCACCGCGCCGGAGTTTGGTTACAGCGGTGTCGGACACAATCCGCTGTTCCCGTCGCCGCGCAATCCCTGGGATCTGGCGATGACGCCAGGCGGTTCCAGCGCCGGCTCCGGCGCGGCGGTAGCGGCGCGGCTCTGCCCGATTGCACTGGGCAGCGACGGTGGCGGCTCGGTACGCATTCCGGCAGCGCACTGCGGCATTTTTGGCTTTAAGGCATCCATGGGCCGGGTGCCGTTGTGGCCCGGCTGTCGTGATGAACGCTATCCCGGCGTATCGAGCTGGGAGTCACTGGAGCATATCGGGCCGATGACGCGCAGCGTGCGCGATGCCGCCCTGATGATGTCGCTGATGGCCGGACCGGATATGCGTGACCGCCACTCGATCCCCTGTAGCGACGTTGACTGGCTGGGTGCACCAGAGCATCTGCCCGGCAAACTGCGCATCGCCTTCAGCGCAGATTTTGGCTATGTGGCGGTTGACCCGGAGGTGCGGGCGGTGGTCAGCGCGGCGGTGCAACGCTTTGCCGCTGAAATCGGTGCGGAGCTGGAACTGGCCGATCCCGGCTTCCCGGATCCGGCTGCCGCCTTTGGCGCGCTGGTGGCGATGGAGAGCGATCTCACCGGCATGCGCCAGATGATGGCGGAGCAGGGCAGCGCGATGTCGCCGCATCTGGTCGCCATGCTGCAGCGCGACTGGCGAGCGGAAAACTTCACCGATGCCATCGCCACCCGCAAAGCGGTCAGCAACAGCCTGTGGCGCTTTATGCAGCGCTTTGATCTGTTGATCACCCCAACATTGGCAGTACCACCGTTCCCGCTGGGGATGCAGGGACCGGAGATCATCGATGGCCGTATGGTCCGCAACGATCACTGGCTCTCGTTCTGTTACCCGTTCAACTTCACCGGCCAGCCCGCCGCGTCCGTGCCCGCCGGTTTTACCGCCAGCGGCCTGCCCGTCGGTCTGCAGATTGTCGGACGTCATCTTGATGATGCGTTAGTGCTGGCTGCCAGTGCCGCTTTCGAGCGCATACAGCCGTGGAATCACCTTCAACCCGGAATCGCACAATGAAAAAGTCTGATACACCTGCGCTGGAGCAGGAGTTTGAACATGAGCCGGTGCCGCTGTCGCATCGTCATTCGACCCGCTCCGTCTCAGCCGTCTGGTTCGGATTCCCGATGATCCTCACCAACGCGTTGTTTGGCGGCATCATCACCTGGCATCTTGGGTTCTGGCCCGCGCTGATTGCAATTCTGCTGGGCAACCTGGTGCTGTTCGCCTATGTCGGTGCGCTGAGCTGGTTCGCCGGTAACAGCGGGATGAACTTTGCTTTGCAGGCCAGACGCACCTTTGGCAGCAAAGGCTACATCCTGGTCTCGGGTTTTCTCTCGACGGTGGTGATCGGCTGGTATGCCTTCCAGACCGGTCTTACCGGCACAGTAATCAATCAGACCTTTGGCTGGAATGCGCTGGCGGTCACGGCCTTTGCCATGATCCTCTATACCGGCATCACGTTCCTGGGCGTGCGGGCGCTATCGGTGCTGGGGATGATCGCCGCGCCGCTGTTTGTGGTGCTGGGGATGGTGGCGCTGTGGCTGATCGGCAAACAGCACGACTTCTCCATCGTGACGCAGTGGAAAGGCAGCGCCAGCGCAGCCGGTGCGATGAGCATGGGTACTGCCGTCACCATGGTGGTGGCCGGTTTTGCCGACTCCGGCACCATGACCGCTGACTTTACCCGCTGGTCAAAGAATGGACGCTCAGCGGTAATTGCCGCGTTCTCTGCGTTCCCGGTCGCTAATGTGATCTCCTATCTGTTCGGCGTGGTGATTGTGGCAGTGGGCGCGGCGGTTGATCCGCTGACCAACGGCGGCAACTTCCTGCCGATGCTGATGGGACACAGCGCCTTCCTGTCGGTAGTGGCCTGTCTGTTTGTTTTTATCAACCTGGGATCGGTCTGCACCCACTGTCTCTACAACGGTGCGGTGGGTTTCAGTCATTTGTTCAGCAGCAAAATGCGGATCTGGACGCTGATCCTCGGTGCCATTGGCGGCGTGCTGGCGCTGGCGGGCGTCTGGTCTTACTTCCTGGAGTGGCTCAGCCTGCTGGGAATGGTCGTGCCGCCGTTTGGTGCTGTGATGATTGTGGATTTGATCTTTATGGCGCGCATCAGCGAGCAGCGTCCGGCGCAGCGTTTCCGTGGCACCGCATTTGCCGCCTGGGCGATTGGCAGCCTGTGTGCGGTTATCGCCCACGTGGCTTTCCCGCAGTTCGGTGAAGCGGTGATTGGTCTGGTGACCGCTGCCATCAGCTACAGCGTGATCACTAAAATGCGCATGCCGCGCCCGGTAATGGAGAACAGCAATGCCCGACTACAGCGTTAATTCAACCCCCTACGCATGGCCGTTTGACGGCAGCTTTACCCCGGCTGACACGGCGCTGGTCGTGATTGATATGCAGACCGACTTCTGTGGCGTCGGCGGCTATGTCGATAGCATGGGTTATGACGTGAGCCTGACCCGGGCACCCATCGCCCCGTTGCAGCAGGTGCTGGCGGCGATGCGCGCCCGGCAGTTTCCGATTATCCATACCCGCGAAGGACACCGTCCCGACCTGAGCGATCTGCCCGCCAACAAACGCTGGCGTTCACGACGGATGAACGCCGGGATTGGGGATGTAGGACCGTGCGGCCGTATTCTGGTGCGGGGGGAACCGGGCTGGGAGATTATTCCGGAGCTGGCGCCGTTGCCGGATGAAGTGGTGATTGATAAACCGGGTAAGGGGTCGTTTTACGCGACCGATCTGGAGCTGGTATTGCGCAGTCGCGGCATCCGTAATCTGATCCTCACCGGCATTACCACCGACGTCTGCGTCCACACCACGCTGCGTGAAGCCAACGATCGCGGCTTTGAATGCCTGGTGCTCGCCGATTGCTGTGCCGCAACCGAGCGGCGTCATCATGAGGCGGCGCTGAGCATGATCCATATGCAGGGCGGCATCTTTGGCGCGGTCGCTACGTCGGCCGCGCTGCTGGATAGCCTGGGCGTGTAGCGTTGCCGGCGGATAGCCTGGGCAATTAACCGCGCTCAGGCTATCCACACAGACCATTATCCCAGCTTTTCCTGCGCGGATGATTTCATCAGCGCTTCAAGCTGATCGGCAGGCACCGCCTGACTGAACAGATAGCCCTGTAACTGATTACAGCCCGCATCGGCCAGTGCAGACATCTGCCCGGCGGTCTCCACGCCTTCTGCCGTCACCATCAGACCCATGGCGTGACCCAGTTTCACCACGGACTCGACAATCGCCACGGAATTTTCCGCCACGCCCAGCGACTGGGTGAATGAGCGGTCGATTTTGATTTTGTCCACCGGGAAGGTGCTGAGGTAGTTGAGGCTGGAGTAGCCGGTGCCGAAGTCATCCAGCGCGATGCGCAAGCCCGCCTCACGCAGCGACACAATAATCTCGCGTGCTTCGCGTTCATCCTCGATTAACACGCCTTCGGTGATCTCCAGCTCCAGCCGCTTTGGGTCACCGCCGTGCTCACTGACAATCGCCATCACCCGCTCAACAAAGCCGCTGGAGCGGAACTGAACCGGCGAGACATTAACCGCCACCAGCAGCTCGGGAAAACGCTGCTGAGTGGCACAGGCTTCCGCCAGCACCCACTCGCCCAGTGGGATAATCAGGCCGGTCTCTTCGGCAATCGCGATAAATTCACCGGGTGCGATCAGGCCGCGCGTCGGGTGATGCCAGCGCAGCAGCGCCTCGATGCCGACCATCTGCTGACCGCCAACGTCCATCAGGGGCTGATACCACACCTCCAGTCCCTGACGGGTTTGCAGTGCCGTACGCAGATCGGCGGCAATGGTCTGCCGCGTCTGGACTGACTCATCCATCGCTCGTTCAAACTGACGAAACCGGCCACGTCCGCCACTTTTGGCTTCATACAGCGCGATATCGGCTTTGCGCATCAGCTCCAGCCGATCGATGCCGTCTTTAGGTGCCAGCGCCAGTCCGATACTGGCTCCGCTCCAGACATCGCTGCCGAACAGGGTAAACGGCTGAGCCAGCTCGTCAATCATGCGCTGCGCCAGGCTATTCACCTGACCGATGTTATCGACCTCCGGCATCACCACGATAAACTCATCGCCGCCGATGCGTCCCACGGTATCGCTGGCACGCACGATACGGTTCAGGCGCTGTGCTACGGCAATAATCAGCTCATCCCCGGTGTGATGACCGTGGGTATCGTTGACGGCTTTAAAGCGGTCGAGATCGATCAGCAGCAGCGCTACCCGCTGATCGTTGCGCGTCGCCAGGGCCAGCGCCTGGGTTAAGCGGTCTTCCACCAGGGCGCGGTTAGGCAGGCCGGTCAGCACATCATGAAACGCCAGATGCTGCGCCTGTGCTTCTGACGCGCCGAGCCTGAGCATCGATTGTGAGAGGTTAACCGAGGAATTCCAGAGTCGTCGCACCATATACAGGCAGAGCAGCGATATCGCCAGCACCGCCAGCCCGGTAGAGGGCCCGATAGTACGCAGCATCTGCGCGCCCGGACGGGAGGGGATCCAGTTGAGATAGCCGACCGGCTCGCCCGCCTGGGCTATCAGCAGATAGCGCGCGCTGGTGCCGGACTGAGGCGATCCGTCGGAGAAGTGCAGTCCTTCCAGCTGATTGCGCTCCGCCAGGCTCGCCAGATAACCGTCATCGAGAAATTTCAGGCTCACCAGCCGGAAGCGCGGCAGGTCGTCGCTATCCCGCTGGATGTTACCCACGGCAAGCGCCGCAGCACGCTGAGTGATACGGGCATAATCGGCGTTATCCTGGCGCCTGGGATCCTGGATCAGCGTGTTTTGCAGCACCTCACCAATCAGCGGATCACTTTCTGCTGCGGAGACCGTCTGGCCTTCACGCCAGACTCTGACGATCTGGTTTTGCGCATCCAGCACCATAATCAGCTGATGGCCGAACATCTCATACAGCCACTGCCCGATGTTCTCATCCAGCCACCTGTCACTGTTGCCCTCTGCCAGATGCTCCTCAAAGGGACGCCAGCGTGACAGGCTATGCAACTGGCGCAGATGCTCATTCAGACTTTGCGAAAAAGAGGCCTCAATCATCCTTTGCTGCTGATGCCGGGCCTCAGTATTAGTGAGTGACGTGCCAATAAACAGTGCCGCACCCGCACCGGCAAACGTCAGCACCAGGATAGCCACCAGCGGCACCAGCACTTCGCGAAGGAAACTGCGGCGAAAATCAGAGGAAAGTTTAAAGGTATTAATCATATTTTTGTTTTTCTCTGCAGCAGGGGAACAGAATAAAAATTAGCAGATGCTAAAAAATCTTTCACGTAAACCGTTATGGATAGTGAGTGCTGCAACGTTTTTTTATTGACTTAAGTCGTAGAGTGCCAAAAAGAGTGAGCAAAAAAGCGAAGCGGTCATATCAGATTTTTTAATGTAGTTGCGCGGGAATATCAGGGACTTCAGCGCTGAAAGAGTTCGTTGCAGTACTGTTGCAGAAATCTGTGATGTGGACTGGCAAAAGAACTGAGATCCGCAGCATCGCGCATTTCCTGCCAACTTCGCTGCTATGGTTCATACTCATGAGCGCTGATTGTGTTACAGACGGATAACCGTGCAGACAACGGTTACTGAGTGGGTCACTTATCTGACAGCTTTAGCCTGTCAGCTAACGAAAAGGGAAAATAATGCCATTGTTATTCGGTGAGTTATCTGGTTTCCCGTCATGGGTGCCTGTTGTATTACTCGTCTCGCTTTCATTTGTACTGGGTTTTCTGGCTCGCCTTATCCTGCTTGCCTTTATCCGCTACTGGCAGGGCCGTGACAGAAAGCTGTTCAAATCCCTGGAAAAGCACCTTAGCGGTTCAATGTTCTTTTTCGTGCCGTTATTAATGATCAATGTCGGGATTAATTACATCGATTTTCATCCTGAATCACTCGATCTCATCACCAATATCATCAACGTCTTTATTATTATGTCATTCTGCTCGGTCTTAATCCGGTTGACCAACGTGGCGCAGGATATGCTTTATATCCGCTATGACATTAATATTTCCAATAACCTGCGCGCGCGTAAAATCCGCACCCAGATTATCTATGTTAAGAAAGTCGTTATTGTCATCCTGGTGCTGTTCTGCGTTTCGCTGATTCTGCTGAGCTTCCCCGGCGTCCGTAAATTCGGTACCACTATTCTGGCCGGTGCGGGTGTGGCTGGTATCATTATTGGTTTTGCCTTACAGAAGTCGCTGGTTAACCTGTTCGCCGGTATTCAGATCGCCTTTACCCAGCCCATCAAGATTGATGATGCGGTAGTGGTGGAAAAGGAGTGGGGCTGGATTGAGGAGATTAACCTGACCTATGTAGTAGTGCGCATCTGGGATCTGCGCCGTCTGGTGCTGCCGATTACCTATTTCACCGAGAATCCGTTTCAGAACTGGACGCGCAACAACGCCCAGATTTTAGGCTCGGTGTTCCTCTACGTGGATTACTCAATGCCGCTGGAGCCATTGCGTAAGCATTTCGACAAAATCCTGAGTGAAACCAAACTCTGGGACCAGGAAACCTCGGTGCTTCAGGTGACCGATACTACCGAAAAAACCATGACCATCAGGATGCTGATGACCGCGCAGAACTCTCCGATTGCCTTTGATTTACGCTGTTATGTGCGTGAAAAGATGATTGAGTTTATTCAGCAGAATTACCCGGAAAGCCTGCCACAGGTCAGGGCGTCGCTGACGGAGAGTGGATCGGAGAAGGCGGTGAGAGGGGGAGTGGAATAAATTTTTTGAAGAGTTTGAGAGGGAGGGAGTAATAGTCTTAGAGGAATGTAAGCATTCTGATGGCTATTGCTCAGTTATCTTTCAGGGGAGATGAAGCATTGGTGTGTATGTCTGCTTTGTGTCAGTAGCAGACGTCGTTAACAGCGTGATACGTTGATTGATAGCGAAGTGAATACCTTAAAATGGAGAAAGGATTGTCAGATAAATTCATAAACTGCGCGTTTAAGGCCCGTTGGGAGAAATCCGGATTTTCGTGGTGGGCTATCAATTAAAGGCTCTCTGTCGGCGCCATCGTTGTGCAGCATGCCTCTAACAGGATGGTTAAAGCATTCTTATTAAGAGGTCCTTAACTTTCCCAGCTCATGAGTGTCCTGTTCTTGTGGAGTTTTGCGCCAGAACCCCATATGATTGATTAATAATGGTCAAGTAAAGGACGCTCTGATGCAACTCATAAAAACTGAATATGCCCTTAATTCCGGTTATCCGATTGTCAGGCGCACGCTGGAAGACAAAAAGAAATTAGTGAAACAGCCAGGGTTCGGTCCTGAGTCCTGCTGTGCAGTAGTCGAGTATAGGCTCCGGGGTAATATTCGCTATGCGTTCGGAAACAGTCAGATGCATGTAAGCATGCCGCCAGGCATCTATACCCATGACTGGGTCAAACTGCATGGTGAAATGGCCGCGCTGGTTGCCGCGATAAACCGCATAGAACGCTTTTCCACGGATGATGTCATACCCATCACTGGCGCCTATATCGAATTGCGGCCCTGTGAGGCCCACTGCCTGCAGGCACTGCATAATATTCTGCCTGAGGACGCTAGCGTCTATTACTCTTTTGACCACCCCACTCAGGTTGACGAATGGAAAGTACGTGCTCACGAGCTTTGTCGCGTTTGAAACTTTTCACCACGCCCTTTTCCCGGATAAATCAGAAAGGCTAGCCCTGAGAATTCAGGTGATGGGAGGGATGAATGGAAACGCAGACTCTCCCTTTAAACGTTACCCCGCGGATTGCTCCCAGCGTAAATTGCACTGCGATCATCTCCGTTACGTGCCAGGCGCGGACGTTGAAGCCATAATGCCATCTTTGCATGATGTAACAGATGACGGCAGGGTATTTTAAGAGAGATAAAACCTGACCAGAAGTGTGTTTATTAAAGGATCGTTGCCCATGCTAATCCCCACGCTTACAACCGATCGGTTGATATTAAAACCATTAGTTGCCGAAGATGCTCAACAGATCCAGAAGCTTTATACTCGCTGGGAAATCGTTCGTTATATGGTGGCGTCGGTCCCCTGGCCTTATCCAGAGAATGGTGCTGAGAATTACGTCAATAACGTTGCGTTGCCTGACATGGCCAAAGGAATTGCATGGTGCTGGACGATCAGACATTGTGAAACACCGGACAAACTCATGGGCTTGATCTGCCTTTACGACGCAGAAGATAACAATCGCGGATTCTGGCTCGCACCGGAATATCAGGGGCACGGCTTTATGCGTGAGGCGAGTATTGCGGCTACGGATTACTGGTTCAATGTGTTGAATAAGGCGGTATTACGCGCACCTAAAGCCGCCGCTAACAGACGCTCTCAGCGTATTTCAGTCAGTAGCGGAATGCGGCTTATTAAAACTGTTAAGAAGGAATATGTCAGCGGCCTTCTGGATTCTGAGCTTTGGGAAATTACCCGCGCTGAGTGGAATGCGCAATGTCGTCAGCGAGCGGCCTCATTAACTAAGTTGAGATAGCGTGAGCCAGAGATATTTCTGCCGCTTACGACGCAGACAACCTTACGCCCGCTCAGCTCTTTCGCATAACGAAGGACTGCTGCAACCGCAGGTACGCCTGAAGGCTCTATGACATGGCGGTGCTGATTTAGCATGAACAGCATTGCTGCTTTAATTTCGGCTTCTGAAACAAGAAGAACACGATCAACGCGGTCACGTATCAGTGGCCAGGTCATCGCTTCAGGCTCTATATAACCACTGATGCCTTCCGCGATTGACGCCGTTAATTCGACAGGAATCGTTTCCCCTGCCTCTTTCCATTTGGCAAAAGTCGGGCTCGCTTCACTTTGCACAGCCCATACTTCGGTAGCAGGGTTTATGGCTTTGATGGCCGTTGCAATGCCTGAGGCCAGCCCGCCGCCGCCAATGTTGACGAGAATAACGTCGGCATCTGCCCATTCCTCCATGATTTCCAGACCGACGGTGCCGGCCCCGACAATCATCTGCTCATTATTGTAGGCTGAGACGAATGTCGCCCCGGACTGTTCCGCTGTGACAATGGCGGCCTGCCTTGCTTCTTCAATGTCTTCAAAAAAGGTTATCTGAGCACCATAACTTTTCATTGCCGAGACCTTTATAGGGTCTGCGGAATAGGGCAGGAATATGGATACAGGTATGCCAGCTGCATGACCTGCACAGGCGAGTCCTAAGCCATGGTTTCCCGCTGTGGGGGCGATGACACCTGCACTTCGCTGATCCGCAGCGAGACTGGCAAGAACGTTTACGGCGCCCCTCAGTTTAAAGCTACCCGTATGCTGGAGATTTTCCATCTTAAGCCTGACATCCGCTCCGACAAGGGCAGACAACGTCTGCGCAGGCTCCAGTGGGGTTCTGCATATGGTTTGCCTGATTCGCCCTGCGGCTGCATAGATAGCTTTCAGTGTGACACCGTCCATTGGCCTTTGAGTCTGAGTTGTCATAATATGCCCGCTTAATTTATATAAGAAAATGACTATATAGGAGATTGGCTATATGAACAACGCAAAGACATCGATGGCCGATATTTTCCGCGCCCTGGGCAACGAGCATCGGCTCGTCATTGTTGAATGGCTTTCCGATCCCAGGTCACATTTTCCGGAGCAGCAGGACGGCGATCTGGTTGAGGATGGTGTGTGTGTCGGGTTCATCACTGAAAAAATTGGTCTGAGTCAGCCTGCTGTGACAGGTCATCTACAGATTCTTGCTAAAGCGGGAATTATGACCTCGAAACGCATCAAGAACTGGGTATTCTATAAACTGGATCGTCAGCGGATGGATGAAGCTACTGAAATGTTGTCGGGCTATGGGAAGCTGGCGACGCGTCCACCTGCAGAGTCATAGTTAAGTATGGCGCACTTCAGGCGAACAAAGCCGGTATGCGTGTTCATCTCGCGCATCATGTGCTCGACTGGCAGACTGATTTATTGCAACGTCCTGATTAACTATCATCTTTTGCCAACCCGCCGTGTCACCCTTTAAGCACTTAGCTTATCTTCACGGTTGTTCACATTGCGTATGCCTTAGCCTGTGAACCACTGCACGCAATGTGACTTGCTTCCTGACAATTATCACCTGTCACTTCAGTGATCCATGTTTAATAACAGACAGTTACGTCTGCTATCCCTCATGGCGCGATGTGTGTTGTCACGGAGGCGTTATGCCAGCAGCAGACTGGATAAGAATCGAATTCAGCTTGCTGATAACGTGTTTATCTGCGTATCATATGATTCTATATGCAATTTTAATGCATATAAATTCAATTAGATGAGAGTGCCATGTCAGTAGATTCGCCAGTAAAGGCGCAGTTTGAAGCCTACAATGCCCATGATATTGACGCGTTCATCGCTTGCTTTTCAGAGGATTTCAAAGGTTATCGGATGCCAGGTGAAAGTCCTGCTACCACCGGGAAGGAGTCCTTACGTGAATTTTACGTGAATAACCGTTTTAATAATCCGAATCTTAAAGCAGAACTTATTTCCAGAATCGTAATGGGGAATAAAGTTTTCGATCATGAATTAATACACGGTTTATCGGATCAACCGCTGGAAAGTTTTGCTGTTTTTGAAATTAAAAACGACCTTATTGCTACTGCCTGGTTCTATTTTCCTGATTAAACGTCTTTAAATAAGCACCCGCCAATTTTAGTTCCAGATTTTTTAATGCTGGAAAGTGACGTTTCGCCTGGAACACACAGGTTCCTGATCTGACCCGGAGTGCTTCTTCTACCCTCTCAGAGATCATACTGATATCGTCGCTTTGACCTGAGCGAAGAGAGTGACGATAATTTTTCTAATTGGCTTCAACCCTGAGGGCCTGACGCGATGCTCCGCTCAGTTCAACTCATTCAGCGCAGTCAATAGTTCGGTCCAAAGGCGCTCAGGTGTGACATCTGACCTTAAGAATCTCCTCAACACACTCAGCAGGCGTTAACCCCACCGTATCCAGCTTCAAATGTTCTCTCCCCCAAGGCTCATAAACACGATCCATAACGGCCTGCCAGTCGGGCACTTTTAAGCCGGGAATATCAGAGATTCTGCTCTCTACACGCGCACGATGCTGTTCGGGATCCGAACAGAGGATTTCAATTTCCAGAAAGGGAACACCTGAAGATATTGCGATATCCCGAAAACTATCACGCACCAGATTAAGGTCATTCACCGAATCAGTGATAACCGGTAATCCCAGTTTCAGGTTGTCCCGTGCAAGCTCATACAGGATGAAATAGCCTTCCGGGCCAATGTCCCTCGAAGCCGCTGAACCATTACGCAATGCCTGTTCAATCGTATCGACGCGTAAATATACTGCTTTTAATTTTTCAGATAACAGTTTAGCGATAGTGCTTTTTCCACAACCCGGAAGACCACTAAAAATGTAGAGCATAACGACTCCCGTTTTAACCTGCGCTCCAGTGATAATGCCGATACGTTTGCATACCAGCCTGAGCGAATTTCCCATTGCTTAACGGTAAGTGTCACCGTTTTCCCCTGACGAACGTTGATGAGTCTGCACAACTATTCGGCTGGCAAGGCGTCGAGGTCTGCGGAGATGATTGCCGGAAGGTGTAGGGTGATCTTTTCTACAGGCCAGTCCCACCAGGCCAGCTTCTCCAGTGTTGATATGGTTTCATCGTTAAAACGCTGCCGGATAACTCTGGCCGGATTACCTCCCACAATCGAATAGGCCGGGACATCCGACGTGACGACAGAACGTGACGAAATGATCGCGCCGTTGCCGATGTTAACGCCTGGCATAATCAGTGCCTGATAACCCATCCAGACGTCATTCCCAATCACCGTATCACCTTTAGTGGTCAAATCGCCGGGCTGATGCTGACCTGTTTCCCATCCATTTCCGAAGATGTAGAACGGATAAGTGGAGAACCCCGCCATGCTATGATTCGCGCCATTCATCATGAACTGAACGCCTTTCGCTATCGCGCAGAATTTACCAATGATGAGTTTGTCGCCAATAAACGGGAAGTGATAAAGGACATTGCGCTCGAAGTTTTCTGAGTCGTCGGGGTCATCATAATAAGTAAAATCACCGATGATGATATTGGGGTTCTTCACCGTGTTTTTGATAAAACAAAGCTGTGGGAAGCCTTCCATTGGATGGGGATTGGCCGGATCCGGTCCGTACATATTCTCTCCTTAAACGCTAAATGAGTTCGTTCCAGTGTACACCAGGCAGGCAGCCGTCCTGTGTGCACAGACTCAATGCCTGCTTGCTGTAAATCCCTGACTACCACATTCACCCCACCTTCACCCCCGCGTCACCATTCTGTCATCTGCTTCCCTCAGGCTAACCCCATCCCGCAGCGTCTTATCACTGCGTTCACACTCTGTAACCCGTGAGGATTTCATCGTGATGGAGTTATCCAGACATCCGACCACTGTCTATCAGGCTGTTGCCGCACAACTGGAGCAGGCGCTGAAAGAGCGCTACCGCTGCGGCGACTATCTTCCTTCCGAACAACAGCTGGCCGATCACTATGAGGTGAATCGCCACACGCTGCGCCGGGCCGTCGATGAGCTGGTGCACAAAGGGCTGCTGCAGCGCCGGCATGGCGTTGGCATTCTGGTGCTGATGCGCCCTTATGACTATCCGCTGCATGCCCAGGCGCGCTTCAGTCAGAACCTGATGGAGCAGGGCAGTCACCCGACCAGCGAACGGCTGCTGGCGGTGCTGCGTCCGGCCAGCAACGACGTCGCCAGTGCGTTAGGCGTAAAAGAGGGCGACAACGTCATTCATCTGCGCACCCTGCGCCGCGCCAACGGCGTGCCGCTCTGCCTGATCAACCACTTCCTTGCCGACCTCAGCTGGTGGCCACAACTGCAGCAATTTAACAGTGGATCGCTGCACGACTTCTTAGTGGAGCACACCGGCAAGCAGCTGGTGCGCACCCAGACGCGTATCAGCACCCGTCGGGCGCAGGCGAAGGAGTGCCGTCAGCTGGATATCGCGCTGCATGCGCCACTGCTCTGCGTGCGGACCCTGAACAAAACCAGTGATGGCGCACTGGCGGAATACTCCGTCAGCCTGACGCGCGGCGACATGATCGAACTGACTCTGGAGCACTAATGGAACAGCAAACGGATCGTCAGCGCTGGCTGTCGGTGCTGGCGCACAGCAGCGCCGCCCTGCTTGAACAGCACTGGCAGGCGCTTAACCTCCAGCCGGAATTCACCCTTGTTCGTCCGGCGGAGATCGGGCTGACACGGCTACAGGCGCGGATGGGGGCCACCGGCAAACGCTTTGTGATGGGTGATGCCACGGTGACGCGCGCGGTGGTGCAGCTGGGCGACGGCACCCTGGGTTACAGCTACCTGTTAGGGCGTGACAAAGCCCATGCCGAACGCTGCGCCCTGCTGGATGCGCTGTTGCAGCAGCCGGAAACCCGGCCCCTGCTGGAAGAGAAGATTATTACCCCGCTGGCGGCGTGGCGCGATGAGCAGCGACAGCTGCGCGCCCGTGAAATCGCCAGCAGCAAAGTGGATTTCTTTACGCTGGTTCGCGGAGATAACTGATGACATTACTGGCAAGTTTTAACCATCCGGTCGCGGATGCACAGCGCGCGTTTCGCCGCATTCTTAAAGCGATGAGCGAGCCGGGCGTGATGGTCTCGCTGCCGCTGCAACAGGGCTGGGGCGCGCTGTCACCGGCGGCGACGGCGCTGCTGCTGACGCTGGTCGATCAGGAAAGCCCGGTCTGGCTGGATGCGCAAATCGACAACGAACAGCTGCGCAATAATCTTCGCTTCCACACCGGCGCGCCCATCACTTCGCAGCAGGACGCACCTTTTGCCCTGAGCCATGCAGCGGCGCAGCCGGATCCCACGCAGTTCGCGGCAGGTGACAATATGTCGCCGGAAAAAAGCACCACGCTGATCATCGAAGTGCCGTCGCTGAATGGCGGATTAACGCTGCGTCTCTCCGGGCCTGGCCTGCGGGAAACCCGCGCCATTGCGCCACAGCTACCGGAAAGCGTACTGCAATACCTGCGCACCCGTCCGCATCCCTTCCCGCAGGGCGTTGATCTCATCTTCACCTGTGGCGAAGCGATCATGGCCGTGCCGCGCACCACCGTTGTGGAGGTGTGCTGATGTATGTCGCGGTGAAAGGGGGCGAAAAAGCGATTTCAAATGCCCACCAGCTGCAGGCCGATCTGCGACGCGGCGACAGGGCTGTGGCCGAACTTGGCTGCGATCAGGTGGCGCAGCAGCTGGGGCTGGCGGTGGATCGGGTGATGACCGAAGGCGGAATATACGATCCGGAACTGGCGGCGCTGGCGATCAAGCAGGCCAGCGGCGATCTGGTCGAGGCGATCTTTTTGCTGCGCGCCTATCGCACCACATTGCCACGGCTGGCAGAGAGCATACCGCTGGCGACCGGTGCGATGCGCATCGAACGCCGCATCTCGGCGGTCTATAAAGATCTGCCGGGCGGCCAGGTGCTGGGTCCAACCTATGACTACAGCCACCGGCTGCTCGACTTCACTCTGCTGGCTAACGGCGAAACGCCAGCTGCGCCGCGTGACGATTACACGATGCCTGACCACTGCCCGCACATGTTCAGCATGATGACCGACGAAGGGCTGGCCGCGGGCGAGGTGGATGACGGCAGCGAGCCGGTTGATATCACCCGTGAACCAGTGAGCTTTCCCGCTTCACGCGCCGCGCGGCTGCAACAGTTGGTGCGCGGCGACGAAGGTTTTCTGCTGGCGCTGGGCTATTCAACCCAGCGCGGCTATGGCCGTACCCATCCGTTTGCTGGCGAGATCCGCACCGGCACTCTCAGCGTCAGTATCTGCCCCGAAGAGCTGGGTTTTGAGCTGGAGATCGGGGAACTGCTGCTGACGGAGTGTGAAATGGTTAACGGCGTCGCCCACAGCGATGCCGCTGCGCCGCAGTTTACCCGTGGCTACGGGCTGGTGTTTGGTCGCGCCGAGCGCAAAGCGATGGCGATGGCGCTGGTGGACCGGGCGCTGCAAAGCCGCGAGCAGAATGAGCGCGTGACCAGCCCGGCGCAGGATGAAGAGTTTGTGCTGTCGCACGCCGACAACGTCGAAGCCGCGGGTTTTGTCTCGCACCTTAAGCTGCCGCATTACGTCGATTTCCAGGCCGAGCTGGAATTGCTGAAACAGCTGCAGCACGATTATCAGGAGCGCAACCATGGCTGAACTCACCGGCTATAACAACGGCTATCTCGACGAGCAGACCAAACGCACCATCCGTCGCGCCATCCTCAAAGCGGTGGCGATCCCCGGCTATCAGGTGCCGTTCGCCGGACGCGAGATGCCAATGCCTTACGGCTGGGGCACCGGCGGCATTCAGATCACCGCCAGCGTGATTGGCGATCAGGATGTGCTTAAGGTGATCGATCAGGGCGCAGATGACACCACCAATGCGGTGTCGATCCGCCAGTTCTTTAAGCGGGTCAGCGGTGCGGCGACCACCGAGCGCACCGCCGATGCCACGCTGATCCAGACCCGGCACCGCATTCCGGAAACGCCGCTGGAAGAGGATCAGATCCTGATTTTCCAGGTACCGATCCCGGAGCCGCTGCGTTTTATCGAGCCACGCGAAACCGAGACCCGCACCATGCATGCGCTGGAGGAGTACGGCATCATGCAGGTGAAGCTGTATGAAGATATCGCCCGCTACGGCCATATCGCCACCACCTACGCCTATCCGGTGCGGGTCAACGATCGCTACGTGATGGATCCGTCGCCCATCCCCAAATTCGACAACCCGAAGATGCACATGATGCCCGCGCTGCAGCTGTTTGGTGCCGGGCGCGAAAAGCGCATCTACGCCTTGCCGCCTTACACCCGCGTGGAGAGTCTCGACTTCGACGATCACCCCTTCACCGTGCAGCAGTGGGATGACCCCTGCGCGCTGTGTGGCTCGCGCCACAGCTATCTCGATGAGGTGGTGATGGACGATCAGGGAACGCGGATGTTTATCTGCTCCGACACCGACTTTTGCCATCAGCAGCAGGAACAGCAACATGCACAGTGAACAGCCGCTGCTTGCGGTGAACCAGCTCACCCATCTTTATGCGCCGGGCAAAGGGTTTGAGCAGGTCAGTTTTGATCTCTGGCCCGGCGAAGTGCTGGGGATTGTCGGCGAGTCCGGTTCCGGTAAAACCACGCTGCTGCAGAGCCTGTCGGCGCGTCTGACACCGCAGCAGGGCAGCATTCTCTATCAGAACCGCGACCTCTATCAGATGAGTGAAAGCGAGCGCCGTCGTCTGCTGCGCACCGAGTGGGGCGTGGTGCATCAGCATCCGATGGACGGGCTGCGTTCGCAGGTCAGCGCGGGCGGCAACATCGGCGAACGGCTGATGGCAACCGGACAGCGCCACTATGGCGACATCCGCGCTGAGGCGAGTCGCTGGCTACAGGCGGTAGAGATAGACGCCGGGCGCATCGACGATCTGCCGACCACCTTTTCCGGCGGGATGCAGCAGCGTCTGCAGATTGCCCGCAACCTGGTGACGCAGCCGCGGCTCATGTTTATGGATGAGCCGACCGGCGGGCTGGATGTCTCGGTGCAGGCGCGACTGCTGGATCTGTTGCGGACGCTGGTGCGTGAGCTGAATCTGGCGGTGGTGATTGTCACCCACGATCTCGGCGTGGCGCGCCTGCTGGCGCATCGCCTGCTGGTGATGAAACAGGGACGGGTGGTGGAGAGCGGTCTTACCGACCGCGTGCTGGACGATCCTCATCACCCTTACACTCAACTGCTGGTCTCTTCGGTGCTTAATTAAATGACGACTATCACTCCGCGCCTGCGGGTAGAGAATCTGTGTAAAACCTTTGTGCTGCACAACCAGAACGGCGCTGCGCTGCCGGTGCTGCACAACGCCAGCCTGACGGTAGGCGAGGGCGAATGTGTGGTGCTGCACGGTCATTCCGGCAGCGGAAAATCTACGCTGCTGCGCGCGCTTTATGGCAACTATCAGCCCGATAGCGGCCACATCCGGGTTGCCCATCAGGGCGAGTGGATCGATATGGCGCAGGCATCAGCGCGCCAGATTATCGCCCTGCGTCGCGACACGCTGGGCTGGGTGAGCCAGTTTCTGCGGGTGATCCCGCGCGTGCCGACGCTGGAGATTGTGATGCAGCCGCTGCTGGAGCGGGGCGTGGATCGCGAAATCTGCGAAGCGCGGGCCGCTGAGCTACTGACCCGGCTGAATGTGCCGCAGCGTCTCTGGTCGCTGGCCCCGTCCACCTTTTCCGGCGGTGAGCAGCAGCGGGTGAATATCGCACGCGGCTTTATCGCCGACTATCCGGTGCTGCTGCTGGATGAACCCACCGCCTCGCTCGATAGCGTCAACAGCGCGGCCGTAGTGGACTTAATTGAACAGGCGCGCGCCCGGGGTGCCGCCATCGTCGGTATTTTTCACGATCGGGCGGTGCGCGAGCGGGTAGCCGACCGGCTGCACCTGATGCACCCGATCGACACAGGAGTGCAGGCATGATTATCAATAACGTCAGACTGGTGCTGGAAAACGAGGTGGTGACCGGATCGCTGGAGTTTCGCGATGAGCGCATCAGCAGCTTCAGCGAAACCACCAGCCAGCAGCCCGATGCGCTGGACGGCGAAGGTGCCTGGCTGCTGCCGGGCCTGGTGGAACTGCACACCGATAACCTCGACAAGTTTTTCACCCCACGCCCGAAAGTGGACTGGCCCGCGCACTCGGCGATGAGCAGCCACGATGCACTGATGGTTTCAAGTGGGATTACCACCGTGCTGGACGCGATTGGCGTGGGTGATGTGCGCGACGGCGGGCACCGGCTGGATAACCTCAGCAAGATGATCGACGCCATCCGCGACAGCAACCGCAAAGGGCTGAACCGCGCCGAGCATCTGCTGCATCTGCGCTGTGAACTGCCGCATCCCACCACCGCGCCGCTGTTTGAAGCGCTGATGGGCACGCCGGAGCTGGCGCTGGTGTCGCTGATGGACCATTCGCCGGGCCAGCGTCAGTACGCCTCGCTGATCAAATATCGCGAATATTATCAGGGCAAATATCAGCTCAACGACGCCGAGATGGATCAGTTCGAGCATGACCAGCTCACCCTGGCGGCGGAGTGGTCGCAGCCCAATCGTCAGGCGATTGCCGGGCTGTGCCGGGAACATGGCATCGCCATTGCCAGCCACGATGACGCCACGGCGGCGCACGTGGAAGAGTCTCACGCGGCAGGCAGCCGCATTGCGGAGTTTCCGACCACGCTGGAGGCGGCGCGTGCCTCGCGCTATCGCAACATGCAGGTGCTGATGGGCGCGCCCAACATCGTGCGCGGCGGCTCGCACTCCGGCAACGTTGCCGCCTGGGAGCTGGCGTCACACGGCCTGCTGAATATTCTCTCCTCCGACTACTACCCGGCCAGCCTGCTGGATGCGGCGTTCCGGCTGGCGGCTGACGAGCGCAATAGTCTCGGCATGGCGCAGGCCATCGCGCTGGTGACCTGTAACCCGGCTCGCGCATTAGGGCTATTCGATCGCGGCGTCATCGCCGAAGGCTGCCGCGCCGACCTGGTGCTGGCGCACACCGCCCACGGCTACCCGCACGTGCGGCACGTCTGGAGCAAAGGCCGGCAGGTGTACTGATGGCGCGGCTGATCTGGCTCACCGGTCCCTCCGGCTCCGGCAAGGACAGCCTGCTGGATGCGCTGCGGGCGGCACCGCCGCCCCGGCTGCTGATCGCCCATCGCTATATCACCCGCGCCGCCGATGCGGGCGGTGAAAACCATGTGGCGCTGACTGAAACGGAGTTTGAGCGTCGCGCCGCACTCGGTCTGTTCGCGGTGAGCTGGGAGGCGCACGGTTTCCGCTACGGCATTGGCTGCGAGACGGAACAGTGGCTGCTGCGCGGGCAGAATGTGGTGGTGAACGGGTCGCGGCTGCATCTGGCCCAGGCACAGGCGCGGTTTGGATCGCAGCTGCTGCCTGTCTGTCTGCAGGTGACGCCCGCGGTGCTGGCGGCGCGGCTGCGTCAGCGCGGGCGCGAAGATGAGGCGGAGATCGCCCGGCGGCTGGCGCGCGCTGTCCAGCCACAACCCGATGGCTGCCTGATTCTTAACAACGACGGCGCGATGGCGGAAACCGTCTGCCAGCTACGCCAGATACTGGAGGCGCATCAATGACACCTGGCACCCGCGGAAACCGTCCGGCAGCGACATCCGTAACCGGAGACGCATCCATGAAACTCACTTTTCTCGGCACCGGCGGGGTGACGGCCGCGCCACTGCCGGGCTGCGACTGTCCCGCCTGCCAGCGGGCGCAGCGTAACAGCGCCCATGCGCGTGCACCCTGCAGTGCGCTGATAGAGTTCGGCCACGAGCGCATCCTGCTGGATGCCGGTCTGCCGCAGCTGGCGTCGCGCTTTCCGCCCGGCACGCTGACGCGCATTCTGCTGACCCATTATCACATGGATCATGTGCAGGGCCTGTTTGCGCTGCGCTGGGGAAAGGGTGATCCGATTCCGGTCTGGGGGCCGCCCGATCCGCGCGGCTGTGACGACCTCTACAAACATCCCGGCCGGCTCGATTTCCGTCCCGCCTTGACGCCGTTTGTGGCGCACGCCTTTGGTGAACTGCAGGTCACGCCGCTGCCGCTGCAGCACTCGAAGCTGACGCACGGCTATCTGTTCGACTGGCACGACACCCGGCTCGCCTGGCTGTGCGACACCTGCGGACTGCCGCCCGACACCGCCGATTTCCTGCGCGGCCAGCCGCTGGATCAACTGGTGATTGACTGCAACGACCCGCCGCGTGCAGAGGCGGGTAATCACAATGATGTGACCCGGGCGCTGGCGATTGCGGCGCTGCTTCAGCCGCGTCAGACCTGGCTGACCCATCTCAGTCATGAGATGGATAACTGGTTAGCGGAAAATCCGTTGCCGGCGGGTGTGCAGCCTGCCCGTGATGGCCAGACGCTGCTGTGCGGTGCGCACTGGCCTGTCACGGTTTGATCATCTCGCTGTCATCCCGCGTTCATCGCGTCACGCCTTAATAACCGGCAGACGCAATCAGCGATGACGGAGAACAGCATGGCACAGGCACTTCTGAAAACGGTGGTCGATAACGATGCACCACCGGCCAGCCACAGCGGACAAAAAGTGTTGTCGGTGCAGAAACTGAGCAAAGCCTATGGCGACACCCAGGTGCTGGATCAGGTCAGTTTCGACCTGCACGCCGGTGAGCTGGTGGCGGTGATTGGCCGCTCTGGCGCGGGTAAATCAACCCTGCTGCATATGCTCAACGGCACGATTAACGCTACGTCCGGCGCGATTATCAGCCTGCATGAAGGCGAAGCCGATCGTAACGTGGTCACGCTCAGCAGCCGTCAGATGCGCGAATGGCGCAGCCAGTGCGGCATGATCTTTCAGGACTTCTGTCTGGTGCCGCGCCTCGACGTGCTGACCAACGTGCTGCTGGGCCGTCTGAGCCAGACCAGCACGCTGAAGTCCTTCTTTAAAATCTTCTCTGACGAGGATCGGGCGCACGCCATCGAACTGCTGCAGTGGATGAACATGCTGCCGCAGGCGCTGCAGCGGGCAGAAAACCTCTCAGGCGGGCAGATGCAGCGCGTGGCGATCTGCCGCGCCCTGATGCAGAACCCGAAAATTCTGCTGGCCGATGAGCCGGTGGCGTCACTCGACCCTAAAAATACCAAACGCATCATGGATGTGCTGCGTCAGGTCAGCGAGCAGGGGATCAGCGTGATGGTCAACCTGCACTCGATTGAGCTGGTGAAAAGCTACTGCACCCGGGTGATTGGCATTCAGCGCGGCGTGGTGCTGTTTGACGGACATCCTTCCCGACTCACCGACAGCCTGCTTCACCAGCTGTACGGCGATGAACTTAACCAAATCCATTAACGTCCACAGCAAGAGAATAATTCCGAATGAAACTGACTTCTTTAGCACTTCTGACCCCTGTCATGGCGTTTGGTGTCAGCGCAGCGGATGCGCCGAAACAGCTTAATCTGGGGATTCTGGGCGGGCAGAACGCCACCCAGCAGATCGGCGACAATCAGTGTGTGAAGACCTTTTTTGATAAAGAGCTGGGTGTGGATACCCAGATGCGCAACGCCTCTGACTATTCGGGCGTGATTCAGGGCCTGCTGGGCGGCAAGATCGATATGGTGCTGAGCATGTCTCCGGCCTCGTTTGCCTCGGTCTACCTTCAGGACCCGAAAGCGGTGGATGTGGTCGGCATCGTAGTCGATGACAAAGATCAGTCACGCGGCTACCACTCTGTCGTCATCGTTAAAGCCGACAGCCCGTATAAAAAGCTGGAAGACCTGAAAGGCAAATCATTCGGGATGGCCGATCCTGACTCGACGTCCGGCTTCCTGATGCCCAACCAGGCGTTTAAGAAGATGTTCGGCGGCTCGGTGGATGACAAATATAACAACACCTTCTCCAGCGTGACCTTCTCCGGCGGCCATGAGCAGGACATTCTGGGCGTGCTGAACAACCAGTTTGATGGCGCGGTCACCTGGACTTCACTGGTCGGTGACTACAACAGCGGCTACACCTCTGGCGCGTTTGGCCGTCTGATCCGCATGGACCATCCGGACCTGATGAAGCAGATCCGCATCATCTGGCAGTCGCCGCTGATCCCCAACGGGCCGGTGCTGGTCAGCAACAAGCTGCCCGCTGACTTCAAAGCGAAAGTGGTGTCGGCAATTAAAAAGCTGGATAAGGAAGATCACGCCTGCTTCGTCAAAGCGGTAGGCGGTGAGCAGCATATCGGTGAGGCGACGGTCGCTGATTACAAAAATATCATCGATATGAAACGTGACCTGATGAAAGGCAGCCGCGGCTAAGGCCGGACTTCCTGACTTTTCCTGCCCAGGCGGGGAAGGCGGGACGCGGCAACCCCGCCAGCGTCCCGCTGCTTTAGCGCCGGAGAACCCCCTTTGACCGACTTCGAACACTATTACCAACGCATCCGCCGCCAGCAGAAACGTGACACGCTGCTCTGGTCACTGCTGCTGGTGGCGCTTTATCTGGCAGCGGGCAGGGTGGCAGAATTTAATCTGCTCACCGTCTGGCAGTCGCTGCCGCACTTCTTCGACTATCTGCATGAAATCCTGCCGGTGCTGCATCTGCCGCTGCTGTTTGCCGACGGTAAGACCGAAGGCTCGCTGGCTTACTGGGGCTACCGTCTGCCGATTCAGCTGCCGCTGATCTGGGAAACGCTGCAGCTGGCGCTGGCCTCGACGCTGGTGGCCGTCGCCCTGGCAGCGGTGCTGGCCTTTTTCGCCGCCGATAATACCCAGACGCCGGTCAGCGTGCGGATGACGATTCGCGCCTTTGTTGCCTTTCTGCGCACCATGCCGGAGCTGGCGTGGGCGGTGATGTTTGTCATGGCGTTTGGCATCGGGGCGATCCCCGGCTTTCTGGCGCTGGCGCTGCACACCGTGGGCAGCCTGACCAAGCTGTTTTACGAGGCGATTGAGTCAGCGTCGGATAAGCCGGTGCGCGGCCTGGCCGCCTGCGGTGCCAGTAAGCTGCAGCGGATGCGCTTCGCCTTCTGGCCGCAGGTGAAACCGATCTTTCTCTCCTACAGCTTTATGCGGCTGGAGATTAATTTTCGCTCCTCCACCATCCTCGGACTGGTCGGCGCGGGCGGCATCGGCCAGGAGCTGATGACCAACATCAAACTGGACCGCTACGATCAGGTCAGTATCACACTGCTACTGATCCTGATTGTGGTGTCACTGCTGGACACGCTATCCGGCCAGCTTCGTCGCCGTGTCACAGGAGATCGGACATGATAAGCCACGCACCGGATGTCGCACTGCTGAAGCAGCAGCATCGTGAACTGTTCGCCGCGCAGCCGCGCTATCTGCGCCGCATCGGGCTGATGGCGCTGGCGGTGCTGCTCTATTACCTCTTTTTCTTCTCGGTCTTTGGACTGGAGTGGTCGCGCCTGCTGATGGGCTGCCAGCAGCTGGGGCGCTATTTCCTGCGGATGTTTGTCTGGCACGATTTCCTGAACTGGCCGTTTGGTTACTACCTGTCGCAGGTCGGCATCACGTTAGGGATTGTCTTTGCCGGGACGCTGACCGCCTCGTTGCTGGCGCTGCCGCTGTCGTTTCTGGCGGCGCGCAATGTGATGCACGATCGCGCCGCGAAGCCGCTGGCGTTTCTGGTGCGGCGTCTGTTCGATGTATTACGCGGCATCGACATGGCGATCTGGGGACTGATATTCGTGCGTGCGGTGGGTATGGGGCCGCTGGCCGGGGTGCTGGCGATTATCCTGCAGGATGTGGGACTGCTCGGTAAGCTTTATGCCGAAGGGCACGAAGCGGTGGAGCGCTCACCCAGTCGCGGGCTGGGTGCGGTTGGCGCCAACAGCCTGCAGAAACACCGGTTCGGCATCTTCACCCAGTCATTCCCGCAGTTCCTGGCGCTGAGCCTTTACCAGATCGAGTCCAACACCCGCTCGGCAGCGGTACTGGGCTTTGTCGGTGCGGGTGGCGTCGGCCTGGTCTATGCCGAGAACATGCGGCTGTGGAACTGGGACGTGGTGATGTTCCTGACGCTGATTCTGGTCGTGGTGGTTATGGTGATGGATGTGATCTCCAGCCGCCTGCGTAAGCGTTACATCAGTGGCAAGCCGGTGCCGTTGTGGCAGCCTGCTGCGCGCGATTAAGTCGTTCACTGCGCTGCCAGGCGCGCTGAAGCGCCTGCACCAGCTGAACCTGCTGCCAGGGTTTTGCCAGCCGTTCGCACAGCGGCAGCGTCACCGGCTGGTGACGCAGATCCTGACCGCTGATCAGCAGCGTCGCCAGCTGCGGCCAGTTCTGCTGCGCCTGGCGGATCACTTCCGCGCCATTAATTTCGCCGGGCAGCATCAGGTCGCTGATCAGCAGGTCGATATCGGGCGTCTGGCGCAGCAGCGCCAGCGCCGCTTCACCGTCGCCACACTCCAGCGTCAGATACCCCAACTGGTGCAAATGCTCGCACAGCGTCTGGCGCACCGCCGGTTCATCATCCAGCACCAGTATCAGCCGGTTGTTCGCTGCCTCTGCCTCCGCGGGCTTTGGCGGTGGCGGGGCGATGATGGCAGTGGCGGCGGCTTCTGCTGCGCGCGGCAACAGCAGCCGCACCGTGGTGCCCTGGCCCGGCGCGGTTTCCAGTTCAATCTGCCCGCCTGACTGCCGCACAAAGCCGTAAACCATCGACAGCCCCAGTCCGCTGCCGCTGCCGGTGGCTTTGGTGGTGAAAAAGGGCTCGAAAACCTGCTCACGAACGTCGGCCGACATGCCGCAGCCGCGATCGATAACCTCAATTGTGACCCGGTCACGTTTTTCATTCCCTTGCGGCTGGCGCTGATTCCGGATGCGCAGCCGGATTTCACCGCTTTGCTGATGCATCGCATCACGTGCGTTAACCACCAGGTTCATCAGCGCATTCTCCAGCTGGCTGGCATCAATCCAGGCCAGCCAGCCGGGACGCTGTGCATCAATAATCAGCTGCTGTCCCGGCAGCAGCGAGTGCTGCAGCAGCCCCTGCAGGTTATCCACCAGCGTGACCACCGACACCGCGCGCGGAAAGAGCGCCTGCTTGCGTGAAAACGCCAGCAGACGCTGCGTCAGCTGGGCCGCACGGTCGGCCGCCTGCCGCGCCCGTTCTATCCGGGTGGCCAGCGGGCCGGGCATCAGATGGCCTTCGGTCAGCGCCAGACTGCCAATAATCACCGCCAGCAGATTGTTGAAGTCGTGCGCCAGGCCGCCGGTCAGCTGGCCGACTGCCTTCATCTTCTGACTGTGCTGCAGCGCCTCCTCCAGCGTTTTACGTGAGGTCCGGTCCAGCACGGTATTGACCATGCCGCGCCGCGGGATCGGGCTGAAGCGCAGCTCCAGCGTCCGGCCATCGGCCAGCCGGATCTCCTGAGGTTCACCGGGATCGTGCAGATCCACCGCCAGCGGGGCCAGCAGCTGCTGATAATGGACGCCACGATGCAGTTCACGCGGCGCGATACCCAGCAGTTCGGCATACTGGGCGTTCCACACCACCAGCTGCCCGTTGTTATCAAACAGGGCAAAACCGTCGCGCATCGCCAGAAACGTGGACTCCAGCTGGTTGCTCTTCTCTTTCAGCAGCCGCGAAGTGTGGGCCAGCGAGGCGGTATTGCGGGCAAAGACGTTAAATGCCCGCGCCAGCTCGCCCAGTTCGTCGCGCCGTTGCAGCCCCGGCACGCTGACGTTCTGTTCGCCCTGCGCCAGCCGTGTCATCGCCCCGGCAATCGCCGTCAGGCTGGAGCCGAGATTGCGGTAAATATAGATACCGGCATAGCCGGTGATCGCCAGCGCCAGCAGCACAAACAGCGCGATAAAGCTGATGATGGAGTCGAGTTCGTGGTGGGTAGCCTGGGTGCGCGCCTCGCTCTGCAACGCGACCTGCTGCACCGACGCAGTGATATCGTCGTTCAGCATCGCTACCAGCGCTTTAATCCGGTAGGTGGCGTAGGCGATCGCCAGGTCGCTCTGCTCCAGCGCCTCCGCCAGCGGCAGCAGGCGCTGCTGAGTATTAAGCAGCCGCTGTACCTGCTCGCCAGTGACACCTGTCAGCGGCACCGTGCGCCACTGGGTCATCACCTGCTGAAGCTGCTCAATCACGGCGATGGGTGAGGGCGTGCGGATGGCAATGGTGATCAGCCGTTCGGTCTGCTCGCGCAGTGCGGCATCCGGCTGCGTCCGCTGTTCCCGTTGTACCCGCTGGTCGATATGACCGAGCAGGATCTGCGTCTGCCACAGATCGCTCAGCATGTTGTTGCGCTGCAGATGGCGCTGATGGCTGTTCAGCAGCAGGCTGTTAATCGTCTGTTCCAGCATCAGGCTGCGGGCGCGGATCCGGGCGATGCGCTCCGGCTGACGGGCCGCCAGCGGCGCGCTGGCCAGCAGGCTCAGCGACTGCTGTAACGCCTGCTGATTCTGCTGCAGCCGCTGTGATTCGCTCTGATACTCCAGCGCCCCGACCACCTGCGACAGCCGTACGGCCGCCGTCGCGACGTTGGCGGTGTCGCGTGCCAGCGCCAGGCTGCCGTTCATATCCGCCAGCGTCTGCGCCTGTGCCTGCTCCTGAATCGCCCCGGCGTGACGAAAGCCCACGATCGCCACCACGCTCACCATCAGCGTGACCGACACCACCAGCAGATTGAACATCAACAGGCGTCCCCGCGCCCCGGCCTGCCACGGATAACTGTGCTGCATTCCACGACCTCTTCTTCACGGCAACCGTGGGCCGAGTATAGGAGCGTGACGTCGGGCATTTATGACAAATATGAATGGCCGCTGACATTTTCCGTTTATCTGGTATTGCTTAACTGGCGGCTATCCACAGTCCGCAGGAGCAGGGCGATGACAGCCACACCGATACTGGAAATGCGGGGCATTACCCGACGCTTCGGCAATTTTTATGCCCTGAAGGGCGTCGATCTCACGGTTTATCCGGGCGAGGTTCATGCGCTGATGGGAGAGAACGGCGCGGGTAAAAGCACACTGATGAAGATTCTGGCCGGTGCCTATACCGCCAGCAGCGGGGAGATTCTCATTGAAGGTAAGCCGTATGCACTTAAAGGGCCGAAAGAGGCGCTGGCTGCCGGAATTACCCTGATCTATCAGGAGATCAACCTGGCACCCAACCTGACGGTGGCGGAGAACATTTTTCTCGGCAGTGAAATCGCCCCCGGCGGGCTGGTGAAGCGGCGGCAGATGGCCGAAGAGGCGCAGCGGGTGATAGACCGGCTCGGCGCGCAGTTCAGCGCCTGGGATCTTGTCAGTCGGTTGAGCATCGCCGAGCAGCAGCAGGTCGAGATCGCCCGCGCACTGCAGCGCAACAGCCGCATCCTGGTGATGGATGAGCCCACCGCCGCGCTCTCTAACCGCGAAACCGAACAGCTGTTTGCGCTGATTAAACGGCTGCGCAGCGAAGGCATGGCGATCATCTACATCAGTCACCGCATGGCGGAGGTCTATGAGTTGTCCGACCGCGTCAGCGTGCTGCGTGACGGGGAGTATGTCGGCAGCCTGACGCGTGAACAGCTTAACGCCAGCGAACTGGTGCGGATGATGGTCGGGCGGCCGCTCAGTGACCTGTTTAACAAAGACCGCGGGATCCCGCTGGGCGACATCCGGCTGGCGGTGAATCATCTGACCGACGGCGGCAAAGTGCATCCCAGCAGTCTGGCGGTGCGGGCCGGCGAAATTGTCGGCCTGGCCGGGCTGGTGGGTGCGGGGCGCAGCGAACTGGCGCAGCTGATCTTCGGCGTGCACAAGCCGAAAGAGGGTGAGATCTGGATCGACGGCGAGAAGGTCACCATTCATTCCCCGCGCGATGCGATTGCGCGCGGCATCGGTTTCCTCACCGAGAACCGCAAAGAGCAGGGGCTGTTTCTGGAGATGGCGGCGCAGGAGAACATCGTGATGGCGACGCTGGAGCGCGACGCCAGTTACGGGATGCTCAACCGCCGCAAAGGACAGACCATCGCTACGGAGGCGATCGCCTCCCTCAATATTCGTGTACCCCACGCTCAGGTCCGGGCGGGCGGCCTGTCAGGTGGTAACCAGCAGAAACTGCTGATCTCGCGCTGGGTGGCGATTGGCCCGCGCATCCTGATCCTTGATGAGCCAACGCGCGGCGTCGATGTCGGCGCGAAAAGCGAGATTTACCGCATGATGCAGGAGATGGCGCGGCAGGGCGTGGCGATTTTAATGATCTCCAGCGAACTGCCGGAAGTGGTCGGCATGAGCGACCGCGTTTACGTGATGCACGAAGGCACCCTCGTCGGTGAACTGGAGGGCAGCCACATCAGTCAGGAAAACATTATGACGCTGGCAACCGGTGCGCACAGCACGTCAGCAGGCGAAATCTGAGGAGACCACCATGTCACAACTGGCCCGCACTAACGCGCCGACGCTGAAACGCGCCCTGATGGGCGATCTGCTGCAAACGGTAGGTATTCTGCCGATTCTGATCCTGATCGTGGCGGTATTTGGTTTCGTTACGCCGAACTTCTTTACCGAAGCGAACCTGCTGAATATCACCCGCCAGGCGTCGATCAATATCGTGCTGGCGGCGGGCATGACCTTTGTCATTCTCACCGGCGGCATTGACCTGTCGGTAGGGTCGATGCTGGGCACCACGGCGGTGGTCGCGCTGGTGGCGTCGCTGGATCCGATGCTCGCCTCGCTGACCATTCCGATGGCGCTGGGCGCGGGGCTGGTGATGGGGCTGTTCAACGGCATCCTTGTCGCCTGGGCCGGCTTGCCGCCCTTTATCGTCACGCTCGGCACCTACACCGCGCTGCGCGGAGCGGCTTATCTGCTGGCGAACGGCACCACGGTGATTAACTCCGATATTAACTTTGAGTGGATTGGTAACGGCTATCTCGGGCCGGTGCCGTGGCTGATTGTGATTGCCTTTGCGGTGATCGCCATCTGCTGGTTCATCCTGCGTCGCACCACGCTGGGCGTTCATATCTACGCGGTCGGCGGCAACATCCAGGCGGCGCGTCTTACCGGCATCAAGGTTGGCGTGGTGCTGCTGTTTGTCTACGGCATGAGCGGCCTGCTGTCGGGGCTGGGCGGCTTAATGAGCGCCTCGCGGCTCTACAGCGCCAATGGCAATCTTGGCGTCGGCTATGAGCTGGATGCGATTGCGGCGGTGATCCTCGGCGGCACCAGCTTTGTCGGCGGCATCGGCACCATCACCGGCACCCTGATTGGCGCACTGATTATCGCCACGCTGAACAACGGCATGACGCTGATGGGAGTCTCCTATTTCTGGCAGCTGGTGATCAAAGGCGCGGTGATCATCATCGCGGTCCTGATCGACAAATACCGCACCCGTCATCATGTGAGCTGAGGCTTAAAAGGGCGGATGCGCCGTGTCGCCGCCGCCACCCAAAAAAACGCCATTAAGCAGTTGGCACCTTGAAAACAGCAGGAGAAGGTCTATGCGTTTTAATCCGATTGTAACCGGGCTGCTGGCGGCGACGCTGCTCAGCACCGGTCTGGCTCAGGCAAAAGAACTCAAATCTATTGGCGTCACGGTCGGTGACCTGGCTAACCCCTTCTTTGTGCAGATCACCAAAGGCGCAGAGATGAAGGCGCGTCAGCTGGCGGGCGACAAAGTCAACGTCACGCTGGTCTCCAGCGGCTACGACCTCGGTCAGCAGGTCGGCCAGATTGATAACTTTATTGCGGCCAAAGTCGACATGATTATCCTCAACGCCGCTGACTCCAAAGGGATCGCCCCGGCGGTGAAGCGGGCGCGTGACGCCGGTATCGTGGTGGTGGCGGTTGACGTGGCCGCCGATGGCGCCAATGCGACCATCACCTCCGATAACACCGAGGCGGGCGCGATGGCCTGTAAATATATTTCTGACCGCCTGAAGAACAAAGGCAATGTGGTCATCATCAACGGACCGCCGGTTTCAGCCGTACAGAACCGTGTTGAAGGCTGCATGACCGAGCTGAAAACCCATCCTGACATCAAGCTGCTCTCGTACAACCAGAACGCCAAAGGCAGTCGTGAAGGCGGACTGGAAGTGATGACCGGTCTGCTCTCGGCTAACCCGAAAATTGACGCCGTGTTTGCCATCAACGACCCGACCGCCATTGGCGCGGACTTAGCCGCGAAACAGGCGCAGCGCAGCGAATTCTTTATCGTGGGCGTCGATGGATCGCCGGACGGGGAAGAGGCGCTGAAGCGTAAAAACTCGCTGTTTGTCGCCACGCCAGCCCAGGACCCGCAGGTGATGGCGGCTAAAGCGGTTGAGATTGGTTATGACATCCTGCAGGGCAAACCGGCTCCGGATAAGCCGGTGCTGATCCCGGTGAAACTGATCGATCGTAATAATATCGGCAGCTATCAGGGCTGGACGGTGAAATAGGCTTTAATGCGGCACCCTCCGGGTGCCGCGCCCAGGAGGCCATCATGCAACGTTCAGAGGTTAACTATTACCTGCAACATACCCGCGAGTTTTTCCGCCAGCAGGATGTGCATCTGCCGCCGTGGGCCGATTACAGCGTCAGCCAGTGGCGTGCGCAGGATCGCGACGTGATACAGGAGATTCTGGCGCTGCGGCTGGGCTGGGATCTCACCAGCTTTGGCGCAGCAGATTTTATGCAGACCGGCCTGACGCTGTTTACTCTGCGTAACGGCTCGCCAGGCGGACAGCCGTGGCATAAACCCTACGCCGAGAAGATCATGCACGTGCGTGAAGGGCAACTGACGCCGATGCACTATCATCCGCGCAAGATGGAAGACATCATCAATCGCGGCGGCGGCAACCTGATTGTCGAACTGCATAACCGCGACGGCGACGGGCTGGCAGATTCGCCGGTGGTGGTGTCGCTGGATGGCCTGCGCCAGACCCATGCCGCCGGTTCACAGCTGCGACTCTCTCTGGGTGAAAGCGTGACGCTGGAGGCGGGCGTCTGGCACAGTTTCTGGGGCGAAAACGGCTTTGGCGACGTGCTGGTGGGTGAGGTATCGATGCCCAACGATGACGAAAACGACAATGTATTTCTGACGCCGCTGGCCCGTTTCAACCCGCTAAATGAAGATGAAGCGCCGCGCTGGCTGCTGTGTAATGACTATGCGAACGGCTTTCTGTGAGCTGCCCTCCACTAAGCGCAGAACGGCAGGGCGCATCAAGTCCGCTGACCTGTCATATTTCAGTGCCGGTCAGCCTGAGTTTTCTGATGCTGCGGGCGGGCGGCTCACCGAACAGGCGCGCATATTCCCGCGTAAACTGCGTCAGACTCTCGTAGCCCACATCTGCCGCGACGGCGGCGACATTGCCGGGCCGCAGCACTAACGCTTTTCGCGCCTCATAGAGCCGGAGATGTTTGATACTGCAGCGGCGAAAGCCCGGTGCTGGCCCGGAAGCCACGATGGAAGGCCGACAGACTCATGCCCGCCATTGCTGCCAGATCCTCAATGCGAAACGCGGTGGCATAGTGTGCGCGCAGGCAGACCTGCGCCTTTCTGATCTTCGCAAAATGCCCGTTTACCTCTGCTGCCTGACGCAGCACGCCGCCCTGCGGACCCAGCAACAGCCGGTAAAGCATCTCGCGCTCCACCAGCGGCGCCATCACCGCGATCTCCTCCGGTTTTGCCAGCAGGCGCACCATCCGCAGCCAGGCATCCGCCAGCGCATCATCCACCCTGTTAACCGAAATGCCTTTGTTCGTAGCGGGAAGAACGGTCACAGGCATCTGATGCAGCAGATCGCTGATGGCGGCGAAATCGAGCATCAGGCGTACGGCGAGATAGGGCGAAGCTTCGCTGGCTTCAGTGATGTCGCCAGTGGCGGGCAGATCGAACGACGCGGTAAACATTTCACCTGCGGAATAGCGAATGGATTGTGCGCCCACCTGCAGCCTTTTTTCTCCCTGCAGGATCAGGCTGACGAACGGTAGATAGATTTCCGGTGGCAGAGCCATCGGCTGACTAACGCGATAGAGATCCACGCGCGGAATCGTCGTCACAGTGAGGGCGTCTGCCGCGCACGCCAGCACTTCATCTCTTAACGCTTCAAGGCCTTTCATATTGCGTAACTCCGGCGGATTCAGCGCCTGACAGGAGAAAAGCAGGAATGGGCAAATTTTAGGCAGGATTGCAGCCGCCGCGCAACCGGCTGAGGATTATTCTCGCTCTCTGGTCGTTGAGCAGGATGGTATGAAATGAAAATTGAAGAAGCAGTAATCATGATTACCGGCGCATCGTCGGGGATTGGTCAAGCCACGGCGCGTGCGGCGCTGCAGGCGGGTGCGCGGGTTATCTTACTGGCACGACGCAAAGACCGACTGGATGCTCTCGCGGATGGATCAGGCAAAGCGCTGGCAGTAGCCTGCGATGTGACTCAGCCCGACCAGATTGCAAACGCCGTCAGACAGGGGCTGGCACGCTTTGGCCAGATTGATGTACTCATCAACAATGCCGGGCAGGGGCTGTACGCGGCGGTTGAGGAAATAGAGGCGGCGAAATTCAGGGCGCTGCTTGAGCTGAACCTGATTGCCCCGCTAATGATGATGCAGGCGGTGATCCCACCGATGCGGCGACAGGGTGGAGGGCGCATTATCAACGTCAGCTCCGGGGCGACGCTGGCAACGTATCCAGGGGCAGCGGCCTACACCAGCTCCAAAGCGGGGCTGAATATGCTCTCCGATGTGGCGCGGCTGGAACTGGCTGAGGCCGGGATTACGGTTTCCGTCATTCACCCGTTTATGACCGCCTCGGAATTTTATCAGTCGGTGAAGTCGGGACAGGACGTGGCGATTGCGCAGGCTGAGCAGAGCGCCGCATTCGCGCACGCGCCTGAGCGCGTGGCGGAAAAGATTCTGGCAATGGTCGAAAGCGGAGAGGCGCAGGGGGATCTGGTGCCGCGTGCCTGGGGCGGAACGTGTGACGACTGAGGTGAGCACGCCTGTCACTGGCAGGCCGCTCAGAATGACTCAGGCGATCTGGCTGGCGCGCGGTGCGATTTCCGGTTTCATCACGTCAGCCGAAAAGACGTAACCCAGCCCGCGAATAGTGCGGATCAGATCAGGCTGATGCGGGTTGGTTTCAATTTTGCGGCGCAGTCGCATGATCAGCACGTCGATGGTGCGGTCAAACACATCGAGGCTTTCGCTGTGGGTCAGCTCCAGCAGCTGATCGCGGGTCAGTACTTTGCGGGCGTGGCGCACCAGCGCGCGCAGCAGACTGTATTCTCCCTGGGTCAGCGGCACCAGTTCGCGCTGCGGATTAAACAGCTGGCAGCGGCCATCGTCCAGTTGCCAGCCGCCAAAACGCCAGCCTGCCTGCTCAGGATCGGCCTGTGCGATACGCCCGTTGCGGCGCAAAGCGGCACGGGCGCGGGCCACCACCACGCGGGGATTAAAGGGTTTGGCGATGTAATCATCTGCCCCCATCTCCAGACCCACCACCATCTCCGCTTCGGAACCCATACCAGTCAGCATAATCACCAGTACCTCGGGTCGCTGACGCTGGAGCTGCTGTAACACCAGCAGCCCGTTGGTATCGGGCAGCATCATATCCAGCATCACCAGTGAAATCTCCGGGTGTTCGCTGAGCATTGATAGTGCCTCGCGTCCCTGATGACAGCGGTAGACCGTTAACAGATGTTCACTTAACGCATCCTGCAGGACGTCGCAGACAGCAGGATCATCATCCACCACCAAAATCGCTGGCTTCATGGCGCGGCCTCAATGTTACGAAAGAGTTAATTCTGGAGTCTACACAGGCCTGAAAAGGTTGCTGAGGCAGCGTGCTGAAACGTGACCAGCTTCGCCTGTGAGAGTATGGAAGCGTGCGCTGGCGCAGAGTTTTTGGCGGTTGCTGATTTGCCGCAGGAAAACGATTGCGCGGGATCGGTGCATTGCACCATAATCGCGCCCTGTTTTGATTCGGAATCTTCTTAGGCGTGTCCGGCTCTGCCAGGTAATCGATTGCGTCGGCAGATGGCATGGCAATTGCTTCGGGCTGTGGGTAACGCAGGGATTTCAGGCGGTTCTGGCACGCAAGTATGCAGCGGCCGGCATCCATGTCCCGGAAACAGAATAATCAGCATACAAACCCCTTTGGCAAGAGAGACGGCTGTCTCCTGTATCGAGAGATGATGATGTTAGAAAAACTATTCAAACTCAAAGCGCATAACACCACGGTTCGTACCGAGATTATCGCCGGGATCACTACCTTCCTGGCGATGGCCTATATTCTGTTTGTGAACCCGAGCATTCTGGGCGCAACCGGCATGGATAAGGGCGCGGTGTTTGTCGCGACCTGTCTGGCGGCGGCGATTGGCTGCGTGCTGATGGGGCTGATTGCGAACTACCCGATCGCGCTGGCACCCGGCATGGGACTGAACGCCTTCTTCACCTATACCGTGGTGCTGCACATGGGCTACACGTGGCAGGTTGCGCTGGGCGCGGTGTTTCTCTCGGCGGTAATTTTCTTCGCGATGTCGCTGTTTAAAATCCGTGAGTGGATTATTGCCAGTATCCCACTGCCGCTGCGCGCTGGGATTGGAGCAGGTATCGGGCTGTTCCTGGCGATTATTGCGCTGGAAGGGGCGGGCATCGTGGTCGATAACCCGGCGACGCTGGTGGGCATTGGCGATCTGACCAAACCGGGTCCGCTGCTGGCGATGCTTGGCTTTGTGGTGATCGTGGTACTGGAAGCGCGTCGCGTCACGGGTGCGGTGCTGATCGGTATTCTGCTGGTGACCTTTATCTCGATGGGCATCGGGCTGTCGCCGTTCGCGGGCGTCTTCTCTGCGCCGCCATCCATTGCACCGACCTTCCTGCAGCTGGATATCGCCGGGGCATTTAACGTCGGCCTGATCAGCGTGATTTTTGCCTTCCTGTTTGTTGATGTGTTTGATAACACCGGCACGTTGCTGGGCGTGACGAAACGTGCCGGTCTGGCGGATGAGCAGGGCAATGTGCCGAAGATGGGCCGTGCGCTGATTGCCGACAGTGCGGCTGCACTGTTTGGTTCGCTGCTCGGTACCTCGACCACCACCAGCTATGTGGAATCGGCGGCGGGCGTGAGTGCCGGTGGCCGTACCGGACTGACCGCGATCGTGGTGGGTGTGCTGTTTCTGCTGGCGCTATTCTTCTCGCCGCTGGCCTCCAGCGTGCCGGTTTACGCCACTGCGCCTGCGCTGCTGTTTGTGGCGGTACTGATGGCATCGGGACTGGCGGATATCGACTGGAAAGATATCACTACCGCTGCGCCGGTCACTGTGACTGCGCTGACCATGCCGTTGACCTATTCTATTGCTAACGGCATCGCGTTTGGTTTTATCACCTGGACGCTGGTGAAGCTGCTGAGTGGTCGTGTGAAAGAGGTAAATGCGGCGCTGGTGATCCTGTCGATTTTGTTTGTGATTAAGCTTGGGTGGTTAAGTGCTTAATTTACCGCGTTGCGGTTAAGGAACGCTTTGCAGCGGGCTGGCACTGAGAAGGTTACGCCCGCCAGGCGGTGGGGAGTTTCAGGTTGCCGGTGCAGGCGGACGCGTCAAGGGGCGGACGCCCGCCCCTTAACAATCCCGGCGTCCGGCAGCCTGCGCGCCCCGCTGTGCGGGGTGCCCTCGTCACGCCCTGCGGCCGACGGACCGTCCGGACGCGCCATCCCTGGCGCGAACCGTCCTTTCGCCGACGTCCTGTCGGCTCATCCTGGCCTCCGGTTATTCCTCAGCGCTTCGGATGCCTCTCCCAAACCCCTGCCGGTGGGACTCTTGCCCGGTTCCGGGGGGGAAGCCGCTGAAAGCGGATTGAGACCTGAAAGGTACACTGTTCGGCGGGCTGCCTATGAGCAGGTTTCGCTTTGCAGCGGGCTGGCTTTGAACAGGTTACGCCCGCCAGGCGGTAGGGAGTTTCAGGTTCTCCGTGCAGGCGGACGCGTTAAGGGGCGGACGCCAGCCCCTTAACAATCCCGGCGTCCGGCAGCCTGCGCGCCCCGCTGTGCGGGGTGCCCTCGTCACGCCCTGCGGCCGACGGACCGTCCGGACGCGCCATCCCTGGCGCGAACCGTTCTCTCGCCGACGTCCTGTCGGCTCATCCTGGCCTCCGGTTGTTCCTCAGCGCTACGGATGCCTCTGGTGAAAACCTGCCGGTAGGTGCGTTTCGCTTTGCAGCGGGCGGGCTCTGAGAAGGTAACGCCCGCCAGGCGAGGGGGAGTTTCAGGTTGCCTGTGCAGGCGGACGCGTTAAGGGGCGGACGCCCGCCCCTTAACAATCCCGGCGTCCGGCAGCCTGCGCGCCCCGCTTTGCGGGATGCCCTCGTCACGCCCTGCGGCCGACGGACCGTCCGGACGCGCCATCCCTGGCGCGAACCGTCCTCTCGCCGACGTCCTGTCGGCTCATCCTGGCCTCCGGTTGTTCCTCAGCGCTTCGGATGCCTCTGACAAACCCCCGCCTGTGAAATTTTTATATTTTTTTAGTGCAGCGTTGTCTGCTGCCTAAAGACCCTTCCGGAAACGTAAAGCGATAACGTGCCTAACAAAAAATGAAGAGATAACAGCGAGGGGTCAGGGAGGCCATCTGAACCGCTGAGCGGATGAGGGATTTCAGGACGAGCGACAGGGATGTCGCGAAGAGGCGGGTTCGCGCCAGGGATGGCGCGTCCCGGCGGTCCGTGAGAAATCCTGAAGAAGTGAAGGGACCGCGAAGCGGCGGTGAAGCAGGCCGGAGCCCGGGGTCAAGGGGCGCGGCGACTGGCGCCCCTTGTCGGTCGCCTGCAGAGGCGTGTCTGAAACTGCCCAACAGCTCAGGCGAACGAAACCCCTCTCAGAGCCCGTTCGCGCAGCGAACATCCCAGCATCAGCTCTTCTGCCAGCCCGTTCGCGCAGCGAACATCCCAGCATCAGCTCTTCTGCCAGCCCGTTCGCGCAGCGAACAATCCCAGCATCAGCTCTTCTGCCAGCCCGTTCGCGCAGCGGACAAACTCTAGCCTCAGCGCCACAGCAGCCCGTTCGCGCAGCGAACAAACCTCCCCGAGCCAGCGGCGATACACCTACCGGAAAGGCGGCTCATTAAACGTCCGCAGCTTACGCGAATGCAGCTTATCGCCTTCGGCGCGCAGCAGCTCAACCGCATGAATACCAATCTGCAGATGCTCTGAAATCGCCCCCTCATAGAAGCGGTTCGCCTGACCGGGCAACTTGATCTCGCCGTGCAGCGGCTTGTCGGAGACGCACAGCAGCGTGCCGTAAGGCACCCGAAAACGATAACCCTGTGCGGCAATGGTAGCGCTCTCCATATCGACCGCTACCGCACGGCTCAGGTTAAAGCGCAGGGCGGACGCGGAGTAGCGCAGCTCCCAGTTGCGATCGTCGGTGGTCACCACGGTGCCAGTACGCAGGCGCTGCTTCACCTCTTCGCCTGGCATGCCGCTTACCGATTTGGTGGCGTCATACAGTGCGCGCTGCACTTCAGCAATGCTTGGCACCGGGATGTCTGGTGGAAGCACGCTATCGAGTACGTGATCGTCACGCAGATAGGCGTGGGCCAGCACATAGTCGCCGATCCGCTGGCTCTCGCGCAGACCGCCGCAGTGACCAATCATCAGCCACGCGTGCGGACGCATCACCGCCAGATGATCGCAGATGGTTTTGGCATTCGACGGGCCGACACCGATGTTAATCAGCGTGATGCCGCGACGATTAGGTGAGGTGAGATGCCAGGCAGGCATCTGATGCTTCTTCCACGCCAGATCAGAAAGCATCGACTCGCTGTTGGCGGTGTCGGCCGTCAGCACCACGTCACCCGCACAGGCCAGACTGTCGTAAGGGGTATTGGGATCGCGCACCTGCTCAATTGCCCAGCGCACGAACTCATCTACATAACGGGTGTAGTTGGTGAACAGCACAAACGGCTGGAAATGCTCTACGCTGGTGCCGGTGTAGTGACGCAGGCGGGCCAGCGAAAAGTCGGTGCGCAGCGCATCGAAGTGCGACAGCGGGAATTTGGCGTCGGCGTGGAACAGACCGTCGGTGGTCTCATCGCCAATCTGTGACAGCTCGGTAGTCGGAAAGTGGCGCGCAATACCGGCGCTCATGGTGCGATCCAGCGACAAATCGGAACCGTCGATCACGTAAGGATAGGGGATCTCCTGTCTGGACGGCACCACGTCGATCTCCAGCTGATACTCCTTTTCCAGCATCTGAAGCTGTTCCGAAATATAGTGGCGCAGTAACGCCGGACGGGTAACGGTGGTGCTGTAACTGCCGGTATGGGTAAAGCGGCCCCAGGCACGCGTGCGGTTCTGCTGCGGACCTTCACCGTGCCAGGTGATGCGCAGCTCCGGGTAAACGAAGAGTCCTTTTTCTCGTTCCGCGGCATCGGGCAGCGTTCCGTTTTCGGTAAACACTTTAATTGCCGCACGCAGCGCATCAACGGCACCATCGTAAAGGCGTTCAAGTTCATCCAGCGCCTGCTGGCTGGTCAGGTTTTTCCGTAGTGTCGGCATGGTTTCTCCTTCCATTTTTTTCCGCAATTTTCCCCAAGCTTAGCGGGTTTGTTGCAGAGATTGGTGAAGAATCTGTGATCGCCTTTTTTTTGCGCTAACGACGCGCGTAATCTGACCAGTGCGGCATTGAGCCGGAACACACATCATTAAAATTCGTTAAGAAAATCTTTATTATCGAAACAGGCGGTGTCGCCGTGTCTGTTGCGCTGAAAATGATAAAATAGCGGCAGCGCAGCCAGTGGCACCGTGATGAAAGGCGATCGTAACATCCCGGGAATAATCAGGTTTGCTACAGCGGACGGCCCGGCGAGGCAGAATCTGCCGAATCTGAACTAAAAAGTTTGTAACCATGATTAATTTGTCCCGGAAAGACTTTGCATATTTCTCTGCTCACTATCATCATTAGATCTCGTCAGTCCCTTCTGATTTGGTAATCCTTTGCAAAATCCCGGCGTAGCAGTGATGCAGGCGATTAAGCGCACGGCGTGGTACCCAAAACGCCGCTCTTATCGCACGCTCTACTGGCGTGAAATATCGCCATTAGCAGTGCCTATCTTCTTCGAGAACGCCTGTGTGCTGTTGATGGGCGTACTGAGCACCTTCCTGGTCAGCTGGCTGGGCAAAGAGGCAATGGCGGGCGTAGGCCTGGCCGACAGCTTCAATATGGTGATCATCTCGTTCTTTGCGGCTATCGATCTCGGCACCACGGTGGTGGTGGCATTCAGTCTGGCAAAACGCAACGGCAAGCGCGCCCGCGCCGCCACGCGTCAATCGCTGGCCATGATGACGATACTCGCCTTTGTGCTGGTGATCGCCATTGAGTTCTGGGGCCATCTTATCGTCGATGCCATCGCCGGTGCCGCCGAACCCAAAGTTAAAGCGCTGGCGCTGAGCTATCTGCAGACCTCTGCCTGGAGCTACCCGGCAGCCGCCATTACGCTGATCGGCAGCGGGGCGCTGCGTGGCGCGGGTAACACCAAAATCCCGATGCTGATTAACGGCGGCATGAACATCCTCAACATCATCATCAGTAGCGTGCTGATCTATGGCTGCTTCTCGTGGGACGGTTTAGGGTTTATCGGTGCCGGGCTGGGTCTGACCATCACCCGTTATATCGGGGCGATCGCGGTGATTTACGTGCTGATGATCGGCTTTAATGCCTCGCTGAAAATCACGCTGTCGAGCTATTTCCGGCGCTGGAACAGCAGCATTCTGATGGAAGTTTTAGGGATAGGTGTGCCTGCCAGTATCGAGTCGGTGCTGTTCAACGGCGGTAAATTGCTGACGCAGGTGTTTGTAGCAGGCATGGGCACCAGTGAGATTGCGGGTAACTTTATCGCGTTCTCGGTCGCCTCGCTGATCAACCTGCCGGGCAATGCGCTGGGTTCAGCCTCAACCATCATTACCGGCACCCGTCTGGGTAAAAATCAGGTCTTCCAGGCGGAGCGTCAGGTACGGCATGTTTTCTGGCTGGCGACGTTGTGTCTGAGCGCGATAGCACTGCTGACGGTGCCGCTGGCCGGATTACTGGCGCGCTTCTATACCAGCGATCCGGAAGTCATTAATGTGACTAAGCATCTGCTGTGGCTGAACGCGCTGTTTATGCCACTGTGGGCCGCGTCCTGGGTGCTGCCCGCCGGACTCAAGGGCGCACGCGATGCGCGCTACACCATGTATGTGTCGATGTTCAGCATGTGGTGCGCGCGCGTGGTGGTCGGTTATCTGCTGGGCATTCAGCTTGGCATGGGCGTCACCGGCGTCTGGCTGGGGATGTTCCTTGACTGGACGGTGCGTGGCATCTTCTTCTGGTGGCGACTTAACAGCGGCAAGTGGCTTAACCGCTACTATAAAATGATCGCGAAAACCGGGTAGCAGCATGCATATGCCTTCTCCTTTCACCGGGGGAAGGCATCACCTCTCAACCCCGCCCTTAAAATAACATCTCCGTCACATCTCCAGGCTTTCAGGTATAATTTCAGTCAGTTGCACAAAGCCAGTCTCATCAGACAGGGTTAGCGTAATTCCTGCTGCGCATTGACGCAGACACTACTTATCAAGGTGACCCTATGATCCGTCTGAAAACGGCGCTGGCACTTCTGCCGCTGCTGTGTAGCACCCCGCTGTGGGCGACAACCTTTGTTTATGTGTCGAATGCCGAATCCGGCACGGTATCCCGCTATCAGCTCAGCGAGGCGAATGGCAGCCTGCAATGGCGGGGCGATACGCCCGCTGGGAAAAAGATTATGCCGCTGGCGGCCAGCCCGGATGGTAAACATCTCTATGGCGCGCTGCGATCGCCGCCTTACGCAATCATCAGCTGGCGCGTCACCCGTCCACACGGTGATCTGCAGAAGCTGGCGGTGACGCCGGTCAAAGCCAGCTTTCCGTGGATCACCACCGATAAGCGCGGGCGCTACCTGCTGGCCGCCTCCTATGACAGCGATATCGTCACCAGCAACCGGATTGATGATAAAGGCATTGTGACGACCCAGGTTACGGGCGAAGTGAAAACCGGGCCGCATGCTCATTCGGTGATCACCGACGTCAGTAATCATTCGCTCTACGTAGGCAACCTTGGCGCGGATCGGGTACTGCAATATGCCTTCGCCAGTGACGGGGCCATTACTCCGCTGGGGACGGGATTTGTGCAGGGCGAGAAGAACAGCGGTGCGCGGCATTCGGTGATATCGCCGGATAATCGCTTCCTCTACAATCTCGCGGAGATGAGCGGCACCATTACGCAGTTCCGGCGTGCAGCCGATGGCACGCTGACGCCATTAAATACCTGGCCCAACGCGGTGGCGAAGAAATATAACCTGCAGCATGGCGAGCAGCGTCCTGCGGGCTACAGCGATCCGACGCCGCGTATCTGGGCGGCAGACATTAAAATCACGCCGGATGGGCAATTTATCTATGTGACCGAACGCACCTCCAGCACCGTCAGCGGTTACCGGGTCGATAATCAGTCGGGTGAGTTAGCGCTGATCGGCAGTTGGCCGGTGGAAAAACAGCCGCGCAGTATCGCGATTGATGCGCAGGGCAAATGGCTGATCGTCAGCGGAGAGAAGAGCGCCGTGATTGGCAGCTACGCCATCGATCCCGCCAGCGGTGAACTTAAACGTGTGGCGGAGGCCCCAGCTGGCAAAGGGGCAAACTGGGTGACACTGATAACGCAGTAAATGTTCTGAGCAGCCGGTGTCTGGCGGCGGCTGATGGTGTACCAGGCAAGGTGCGTTATGCCATTTTCGGCATAAGCAGCGCAGAAATTTTTGGTTCTGATCGGGCGCATAAGCGGGTTTACTCAGGGCATCAACTGATGCGGAGAACCCGAGATGAAACAGAAACTGATAGCCTGGTTTGAACAGCTGCTGAGCGGCCCTGTGGCGAGTGAGCGTGTACATGATATTAACGTCGAACTGCTGCTGCCACTGAGCCAGCTGTATGGACTGGAATACTATCCGGCAGTGCATCGCTACCATGAAAAATAACGGTTGTTGTGCTTTGTCTGGTTAAAGGCCCGCTACTTTGCGGGCCTTTTTGCGTTTAGGGTGAAGTGTCATTTAAACGCTCATGTCTGAACACGAAGATATCTCCATCGCTGTTTTTAAACCTGTTAATACCTTCGCACTGCTATAAGAAACAACAATCCTGCGAGAATAAATAGTTAAGCATGCAGGACAATACTTTCATTCCCTTATCAATCAAAAAGAGCGGCATCCTGCGAAAGTTGCAAGACAGCTGTTGATTTGATTTAAGGATTAATTATTTACCGATAATTTCACTTTTTCTGAAATTACATCTTTTTTTTAAGTCAATAAGGAACTTCTGATTGTTAAGGTGGTAGTCTGCACGCCTGTCCTTACACAAAACTTACAATAAGTGCCGTTAATACTTCGATGAAAATGCCTCATACAGGGAAGTGGCTGGTTTTCGGAGCCAGTTTGTTTATCAGCCATCTCATGGCTGCGCCGGTTACGCCCGGTGACCTTGACGTTATTCAGAATCAGCAGCAGCAGCGTCTGCAACAGGATCAGCAGCAGCGCGACGCGTTAACGCAGGCGCATCAGGTTGAACTGCAACAATCAGTGCCGGTTCCTGCTCATGGTCCCTGCTTCGCTATCCGCCAGATTACCCTGCAACAGGCGACCTTAATTACGCCAGATAAGCAGGCGAAACTCGTCGCGCCTTACATCAATCAGTGTCTGAGTCTGGCGCGCATTAATCAGCTGGTACGCGAAATATCAGAATGGTACGTCCAGCGGGGCTATATCACCAGCCGGGCCTTCCTGACAGAACAGAACCTGTCTCACGGAATTTTAACGATTACCGTGCTTGAGGGAAGGCTGGAAGAAATTCGGTTGCAGGGTGCCCGTTCACGTCAGTTGAAAATGGCGTTCCCGACCAGTGCCGGTCGCATTTTAAATTTACGCGACATTGAACAGGGTATGGAGCAGATAAACCGGCTGCGTACCACGCCGGTTCAGATTGAAATCATCCCGTCAGCTAAGCCCGGTTATTCCATCGTCAATCTGACCAGCACGCCTGAATTCCCGCTGACGCTGGGGCTGAATATGGACAACAGCGGCCAGCGAACGACAGGCACTGGTCAGCTTTCCGCCTCGCTGGTGGGTAATGACCTGCTAGGCATTGCCGATCGCTGGTTTGTCAGCGGTGGTCGCAGCAGTGCGTTCAGCGACTGGCGTGACGCGCAAAATTTCCAGGCGGGCGTCAGCGTGCCTTATGGCTATGGGCTGCTGGATTACAGCTATAGCTGGAGCAATTATCACAGCCGCTTTAACGCCAATAATTTCGACTGGTATAGCAATGGCGATAACATTTCTAACCGGCTGAACGGCTCATGGGTGCTGTTCCGCAACGGGCAAATCAAAACCGGCGTTCAGCTCGGTCTGAACCATTATGTCAGCCATAACTGGCTGAACCAGACGCTGTTGCAAAGCAGCAGCCGCAAACTGACCAGTCTGCAGATCGGTTTTAACCATACGCAGAAAGTCGCAGGCGGGGTGGCCACGCTTAACCCGATGCTGAGTCGCGGGATGCCCTGGTTTGATGCTGAAAGCGACAGCGGTAAAAATGACGATCTCCCCAAAGCTCAATTCCGCAAATGGAGTGTCAGCAGCAGCTATCAGCGGTCGGTGACGCAGAAAATGTGGTGGCTGAGTAGTCTGTATGCCCAGTGGTCGCCCGATCGGCTTTATGGCAGCGAACGTCTGACGATTGGTGGTGAGAACTCGGTTCGCGGCTACAAAGAGCAATATCTTTCCGGCGATGTTGGCGGCTACCTGCGCAACGAACTCAACTACATGCTGTTTACCCTGCCAGCTATTGGCGAGGTCAGTACCACGCTGGCGCTGGATGGTGGATGGCTTCAGAGCGACAAACAGGATCGCTACGCCGCTGGCACCTTGTGGGGCAGTTCGCTCGGACTGGGTACCCGAAAAGCGCACGTCTCCACTCAGCTGTCGCTGGGCATTCCTGTCAGCTATCCCGATTACCTTGCGCCTGATCGCCTCAGTGTGTACGCGCGTATTGGACTCGTTTTTTAAATAAAGGCCCCGATTATGGATGATCAATTAACGCTTTCACTGCCGCGTCGTCTGCTGAGCTATCTCATCTGCTCACTGATCGCGTTTCAGCCCCTGCTGCCTGCTTTTTCGGCTGTGATTACGCCTGCTACACCGGGTACCCAGGTCGATGCTGCCGGTAATGGCGTGCCGGTTATCAACATCGCGACGCCAAATGCGTCAGGTCTGTCGCACAACCAGTATCAGAATTACAACGTCGGCCAGGAAGGGCTGATCCTGAATAACGCGACCGACCGGTTAACGCAGACGCAACTTGGTGGACTCATCCAGAACAACCCGAATCTGAAAGCGGGGCAGGAAGCCCGGGCAATCATCAACGAAGTGGTCGGGGCCAATCGTTCGCAGCTTCAGGGCTACACCGAAGTGGCGGGTAAAGCGGCAAACGTTATGGTCGCTAACCCCTATGGCATCACCTGTAACGGTTGCGGCTTTATCAATACGCCAAACGTGACGCTCACCACCGGTAAGCCGCAGCTTGATGCACAGGGCAATCTGCAGTCGCTGGAAGTGACCAAAGGTGCCATCAGCATTGAGGGTAAAGGGCTGGATGGCAGCCAGGCCGATGCGGTTTCGATTATCGCGCGCGCAACAGAAATCAACGCGGGCATTCATGCCAGAGATCTCAATGTCACGCTGGGCGCAAACCGGGTCGGTGCTGATGGCAGCGTGACACCCATTGCGGGCGAGGGTGCTGCGCCCTCCGTCGCCGTTGATACCGGTGCGCTGGGTGGCATGTATGCCAACCGTATCCATCTGGTCTCCAGCGAAAACGGCGTCGGCGTCAATCTCGGTAATCTGAATGCCCGTCAGGGCGATATGGTGCTGGATGCGCAGGGTCGCTTAAGCATCAACAATAGCCTGACCAGCGGCACGCTGACGGCAAAAGGCAGCAGCATCGCCCTGCAGGGAGAACATAAAGCCGGGGGCAACGTCGCGCTGACAGCGCAGCAGGATATTGCTTTAACGGGCGCAAAACTGGGTAGCGATGCGGCGCTCGACCTGAACAGTCAGGGGCAGATAACGCTTAAGGGCAGCAGCCTGACGGCAGGCCAGACTGCCCGTCTTAGCAGCAATTCTCTGGATATTGATAACAGCAGCAGCGGCAATGCGGCAGACGCGATGCAGCTCTCTGCCACCGCGCAGCTACAGAATAGCGGTCAGCTCACCGCCGCTAAGAAACTTGATCTTCAGGCCGCGCAGATCGTCAACAGTGGCAGCCTGATCAGTCAGGGTGACCTGCAGGTTCGCACCAGCACGCTGCAGCAGCAGGGTATGTTACTGGCTCAGGGTAATAACAGTGTCGTTGCCGGACAGCTCAGCAATGACGGTGAGATCAGTGGCAGCAGCCTGAACGTCCAAAGTGGTGCAATCAATAACGGGGGCAAGCTGTTAAGCCGCGGCGATGCGCTGATCACTGCAGACAGCGTGCAGCAGCGCGGCACCCTTTCAGCCAGCAACATTAATCAGCTTAACGTTACCGGCACGCTGAACAACAGCGGTGAAGTGAGCGGGAGCAGTCTGACTATCCACAGTGGAGCGCTGCTTAACAGCGGGAATCTGCTGGGCAGTCAGCAGACAGATATTACCTCTGGCATCCTGCAGCAGGATGGAACGCTCTCATCCCAGGGCAGACTGCAGCTGAAAGTCGCCGATCGGTTAAGTAACAGCGGTGAACTGAGCGGAAACAGCCTGGATATAACCAGCGGCACGCTCGACAACAGCGGAAAAATGATCAGCAGCGGCGATGCCCTGCTCACCGCTAATCGTCTGAATCAGGACGGCACGCTCTCCGTGCAGGGGAATGCAGCGCTTAATATCGCTGACACCTTCAGCAACAGCGGCAATATGGTCAGTCAGCGTCTGCAAATTGATGCCCCGACACTGATTAACAGCGGCGAGATGGTGAGTCATGGCGATGTTGTGATGAACGCCGATACGCTGCAGCAAAACGGCTCTCTCACGGCCCGGGGTGACGCACAGCTGACCGCCCGTGGCTGGCTAGAAAATCAGGGCGCCATCAGTAGTCAGAACGCACTCATCCTGAACAGCGCGCAGCTGCGCAATACAGGTTCATTAACTGCACCCAATCTGACTCTCACCGCCGGGCAAATCACTAATAGCGGCCTGCTGCAGGGCACTAGGCTGCTCTCCTTCCATACCGGGCAGTTGGATAACCTGGCTGCGGGTACGATCAGCTCTGACAACGACTTTGCCCTCGCGCTGCCACAGCTCAATAACAGCGGATTGATCACCAGCGGCAAAACACTGACTGTCACAGGCGACCAACTGAACAACAGCGGAGAGATCAACGCTGCCAGCCTGAACACCACACTCAAAAACTTACATAATCAGCAGGGCGGTAAATTGCTGGCAGATGATCAGCTCCGGTTGCAGGGCGATGCGCTGATCAATCAGGGAACGATGGCTGCCGGCACGCTGAACAGTGATGTCAGTCAGATCACGAACAGCGGGACGATCCAGGGTGACAAGGCATTGTCGTTGCAGGGCAACGCGTTAACCAACAACGGCACGCTGCTGAGCGCAGGCCAGCTCGGTGTGAAACAGCAGACGCTGGATAACAGCGGACTGATGCAGGGTAAACAGCTGACAGTGAATGCTGACCGCTGGCAGAACAGCGGCAATGCCCTGAGCGAAGCCGACGCCGATCTGCATAGCAACACACTGGTCAACAGCGGCAAAATTCTGGGGCAGCAGGGCATCGCACTGAAATCTGACCACACCGATAACAGCGGCTGGCTGATTGCCCAGGCGCTGACGCTGCGTGGCGACATGGTTAACAGTGGCCTGATTCAGGGTAATCAGCAGATGACGCTGCAAGGCAACCAACTGGACAATCAGCAGGGCGGCCAGTTGCTCAGTGACGGTACTCTGGACGGTGACTTTGTTGCTTTGAATAACCACGGCGCAATGCAGGCCGGGGAGATGACATTAAACGCGGGGACGTTGCAGAACGACGGTACTGTTCTTGCCGGAAAAGCATTCACCGCTGTGATTAACGGTGCGCTGACTAACAGCGGCAGTCTGCTCAGCCAGCAGCAGATGAATCTGCAGGCAGCGGAGATTGATAATCAGGGCACACTGGCGGCGGATAACCTCAGCCTGCATGCGCCAGTACTCAGCAACGCCGGACTGCTGCAGGGCAACAGCACCTTGATGCTGGATCATCAGCAGCTGCATAACCTCAATGGCGGGCAGTTGATCGCCGGAGGACCGCTGACGCTGACCTTAGATCAGCTGGATAACGCCGGGCTGCTGCAGGTTAACGGTAAGCTTGCGGTCAACGGCAACCGTCTCAACAACAGCGGACGTTTGTTGAGTGACAACCTCACTCTTCAGATTGGCGATACGCTAACGAACAGCGGGACAGGTCAGATCGTGACCGGTCAGCAGGCCGATCTGCACGCACAAACACTCAGTAACAGCGGTCAGATTGCGGCACAGCAACTCAGCGCCAGCGGCAATACGCTGGAAAACGGCGGGCTGCTACAGGGCGACGCGCTACTGGATCTCGGATTTGCTCAGACCCTCAATCATAACAATGGGCAACTGCTGAGCGGCGATCGGCTGATCGTCAGCGGTGGCAGCGCGACCAATGATGGCAGCTGGCAGGGTCAGCAACTCGACGTCACGCTGGATTCGCTTACCAATCGCGGCAGCATCAATGGCATCAGCGCCTTGCGCGCTGACATCGCCAGCGATCTGATCAACAGTGGCTCGCTGGTCAGTCAGGGAGAAAGCGACCTGAATGCCAGCACGCTGAGCAACAGCGGCAAAATCATGGCGAACCGGCTGGGGTTACAGACCACCAGCCTGAACAACGACGGTCTGTTACAGGGCAATACGGCGCTGACTGCTCAGGCTGATAACATCACGCAATCTGCCGGTGGCAAAACGCTGAGCGGCGGAACACTGACGCTCAATGCAGGCCAGATCAACACTCAGGGGCTGCTGCAGGGCGAGCAGGCAACGGTTATTGCGGATAACTGGCTGCATCAGGGATCGCTGCTGGGCAGCAAAGATCTGAACGTCAGCATCAGCAATGAATTGCATAACACCGGCTCTCTGCTGAGTCAGGACAAAGCCCAGGTTGCGGCTGGCACGCTGAACAACAGCGGCTCACTGCTCAGTGAAGGGGCAATGACGCTCAACGGTGCCGCGCTGAATAACAGCGGATCGGTGCAGGGTAAAACCCTGACCATTACCCCCGCCAGCGTGATGAATCAGGGCAGCCTGATTGGTCTCCAGGCATTAACGTTTGCGGCGATGCCACAGGTGAGCGGACGAATGCTGCTCAGGGCGCTGGCCGCGCCAGCACGTCAGCTGATGAATAATCAGGGTGGATCACTGTTGACGCAGGGTACGCTGAACATCAACGGCGGAGACGTTGTGAATAACGGCAGCTGGCAGGGTCAGCAGATCCTGCTGAATGCCCGGCAACTGACCAATAATGGCGCGATCCAGAGTGCGGATGCGCTGCAACTGATTCTGGCGGACCGCCTTGATGCGGGCGCGGGCAGCAAGATTTCGGCGAATGGTTCGGCGGCACTGCAGGCACTGTCACTGACCAATCAGGGCGAATGGATAGCCAGAAACCTGACGCTGCGCGGTGACACGTTAAACAATAACGGCGCCGTGACCGGTGTCGAGGCGCTGACGGTGGGCATCAACGGTGCTCTGACCCAGCAGCAGGATAAAACGCTGCTCAGCGCGGGCAGGCTGACCCTTCAGGCATCGTCGCTCAATAATGCCGGACGCGTGCAGGGCGGCGACCTGCAGGTCACTTCGGGCGAGGTGGATAACAACGGGCGCTTACAGGGCGACAACAGCCTGCTGATCAATGCCGGTGGGCGCATCACTAACGGCGGTAACGGTACCGTGATCACCCAAAACGCCCTGACGCTGACCGGGCCGGAACTGTTCAACTATGGTCTGATTCAGGGCAGTGGCAACGGTTTCGCGACGATTACCGGTTTAACGCAAAATGATGGCCGGTGGCTCTCGGGCGGTGCGCAGACACTCAATACGGCGCAGTTGAATAACAACGGCTGGCTACAGGCATCACAGCTGATTCTCAATGCGACCAATGCCAGCAACAATGGAACGCTGCTGGCCGACGGCCAGGGCACATTTACCGGCAATGGCTTCAGCAACCAGGGCACAGCCCAGGGCGGCATCCTTGAGGTTAATTATCAGCAGCTAAATAATAGCGGCACGCTGCTGGGTAACAACCGGCTGAGTGTGATGGCCGCTCAGGTCGGTCAGCAAGGTAGTGGTCGTCTGTTTAGCGGCGGCGACCTGCTGGTTCACAGCAACGGCTTTGACCAGAGCGGTCAGGTGGTGGCGCTGGGTAACGCCACGCTGGAGATCGCGAATGGCTTTACGGGTCGCGATGTGCTGGCGGCGGGCGGACGACTCACCGTCAGCAGCAATGGCGCGATAGATAACCAGGGCACGATGCAGGGCGGGGCGCTGACGCTGAGTGCAGGCGGCGATCTCACCAATAATGGTCAGCTCACTACCGGTTCGGGTGACAGTGCCTTAAGCGGCAACCGCATCGCCATGAACGGAAATGGCAGCCTGCAGGGTGGCGGTAATATCAGCCTGAACAGCCGCAGTGACATCACTGTTGATGGTTTTACGGGTACGTTGGGCAATCTGACCCTCAGCGCACCGGGCAGCATCGTTAACACCGCGCTGCTTTATGCGGGCAGCAATCTCTCGCTGTTTGCTAACAGTATTCGTAACCAGCGTGCCGATATGCTGGCAGGCGGCAGTATGTGGCTTCAGGGCGATGCCACAGGTAATGCCAACGGCGAGGTGATCAATAACTCCGGCACCATCGAAACGCAGAACGGCGATATCACGATTAATACGGGGCATCTGCTAAATACGCGGGATGGGTTGAGTACCCATGAAGGAATAACTCAGCTTGCTACCCCGTCATGGGCTAAGGGAACAAATGTCAGGATTCCGTTCTCATGGTTTAAACCCGGTGATTACTACCAATACGTTAGTGGGACTCAACAACATCACGGACATGGTGATGACTGGGAGACCAAAACATACAGCTATGCACCGAATGCTGATGTCCAGGTGCAAAAAGTTGCGTATCAGTCCATCGCGGTAACTGCAAATGCAAGAGGAGGAGCAGGTCGCATTGCGGCTGGGGAAAACCTGAATGTGCAGGCCGCACAACTGGATAATTCCGCCTCCTCTTTGCTTGCACGTAATAATATGGCGCTTTCAGGGAATGAATTGAATAACCAAAGCTGGACGGATGGTACGACAACGGTTTATCAGATTTACCGTTATAACGGTGGCGCTACGTCGAGTTCCTTTAGCTATACACTTGATGGCAGTCCGGTTTTCGAAACCACCGGAAGCGGCAACGTTTACCGAAGCGTTATTCAGGCAGGTAACAATATTGATGCTGCCTTTAGCCAGAACATTAGTAATACTTCCAGTGATTCGCACGTTATTGGAACGATCAACACGTTAGCGACACCCGAATTAACACGCCTCAGCCAGCAGTCAATCAGCGGTGGGGTACAGAACAAATCGTTCAGTTCGGCCGATAAAATGGCTGTTAACTCGCCTGAATGGAAAGATCAGCTGCAGAATGCACTTCAGCAAATTATCGGCGGAAGTCAACTGGACACAACCAGCGATAAGAATATTTCACTGACCCAAAACGCGGTTTCTCAGAAAGGCCATGCCAACCTCGGTTCGTCGGGCGTACTCAAAGATGCAAGTGGGTCACTTGTACCTTCGTCACTCAAGTCATACCAGGCGAAAAACGTTGACAGTAGTGCCTACCCGGTACCTGCCAGCGACAATGGCTATTTTGTGGTTTCAACCAACCCCTCAAGCCGCTATCTGATTACCGTTAACCCCAAACTTAACGGCCTTGGTCAGCTGGATCAGAGCCTGTTCGGCGAGCTGAACGCAAAACTCAGCAAACAGCCTGCTACCACGCCATTACAGGAAACACGTCCTCAGTATACCGACGAGAAGGCTTTCCTCGGCTCCTCGTACATGCTCGATCGCCTGAACCTGAAGCCAGATTATGATTATCGTTTTCTCGGTGATGCGGCATTTGATACCCGCTACGTCAGCAATGCGGTACTGAACCAGACCGGTAATCGCTATATCAATGGCCTGGGATCCGATCTCGCCCAGATGCGCTATCTGATGGACAACGCGGCGGCGGCGCAGCAGTCGCTGGGACTTGAGTTTGGTGTTTCACTCTCTGCTGATCAACTCGCCTCGTTAGACAAGAGCATGATCTGGTGGGAAGCCACCACGATCAACGGTGAAACCGTGATGGTGCCGAAGCTCTATTTGTCGACTAAAGATGTGGAAATGCGCGATGGCAGCGTGATTGCCGGGAACAACGTGACGCTGAACGGCGGGAACTTCACGAACACGGGTAGTAGCGTGATGGCCAAAAACGATCTGACCATCGACAGCCAGAATACGCTCAGTAACCTCAACGCTGGTCTGCTCCATGCGGGCGGCGATCTGCAACTTAGCGCGTTGAACGATATCAACAATGTCAGCGCGACTATCAGCGGTAAAAAGGTTGTGCTTGAGAGTCTTAACGGTGATATCAACAACCTGACCACGTCACAGCTCTGGCATCTGGATGCAGGCAACGGCAAAGGCGTACAAAAATCCTTTACCGAAACCATGATCGGACCAACGGCGAGCATCACTTCACTGGATTCGCTGAGCCTCAAGGCGGGCAACGATATTGCGGTCACCGGCGCGAACCTCAAAGCAGGTAGCGATCTGCTGCTGAACGCATGGAATGATATTGCCATTACCGGCAATCAGAATGTCACTGGCAGCGCGCAGTCCGGTTCCGGAAATCGCTGGCAAAAAGTTGATGCGACCAGCACTAAGACCGTTAATACGGTCGGCAGCCAGATCGCTGCAGGCGGCAACATGACGATGCAGGCGGGCCACGATCTGACGGTTACCGCCAGCGGCATCAACGCCGGTAAAAACGCGGTGCTGGCAGCCGGTAACGATCTTAATCTCAACAGCGCGACGACCAGCCAGAATGATGTGCAGGGTAAACGAGAAACTCATTCAACCGGTCTGGATCGCACGACGCTGACCAGCGGCGGCAATTTAGCCCTTCAGGCCGGACGCGATCTTAATAGCCAGGCGGCAGGCCTTGCCGCAGACAAAGACGTCACCTTACAGGCAGGGCGTGACGTCAATCTGCTGGCGGCTGAAACCGGTTCCGGTAATAGCTACAAATCCGGCAAAAAGGTTGAGATTAATGAGTCGGTACGCCAGCAGGGCACTGAAATTGCCAGCGGCGGCAGTACGACGGTTAAAGCTGATAGGGATGTTAACAGTGAAGCGGCTCAGGTTACCGCCAGCGGTGATATCGCGGTGGGTGCCGGACGTGACATCAACCTGACCACCGCAACTGAAAGCGATTATGCCTACAAAGAAGAGACCAAAACCAAAAAAGGATTCTTAAGTAAAAAGACCACTCATACCATCAGCGAAGACAGTGATACCCGTGAAAATGGCACCCTGCTGAGCGGCGACAATGTCACACTTAATGCGGGCAACAATTTACTGGTCCAGGGTTCACAGGTCGCAGGCGATGGCACCGTAGCGCTCAAAGCCGGTAACAACGTGGATATCGTTGCTGCGACCAATACGGATTCAACCTGGCGTTTTTCAGAAACTAAAAAAAGCGGCCTGATGGGAACCGGCGGCATTGGCATCACGGTGGGCAGCAGTAAATCGGTCCATGACTTACGTGACAAGGGCACCACTCAAAGCCAGAGCGCCAGCATTGTTGGCAGCACTGGCGGTAACGTCAGCATTGTTGCGGGTGGACAGGCTCATGTCAGCGGCTCAGATCTGGTGGCGGGGCGCGATCTCGCCATTACCGGCGACAGCGTGATCATCGATCCGGGCCATGATAAACGGACTCATGATGAACTGTTTGAGCAGAAGAAGAGCGGGCTGACACTCGCATTATCCGGTGCCGTCGGTGATGCCATCAACAATGCCGTTGCCGCCGCACAATCCTCGAAAAAAGAGAGTGATGGTCGTCTGGCAGCACTGCAGGCAACAAAGGCTGCGCTCTCCGGCGTTCAGGCGGCCCAGGCCAGCCAGCTGGCGGAAGTGAGTGCCGATCCCAGCAATGGAATTGGCGTCAGTCTTTCACTGAATACGCAGAAATCCAAATCGCAGCAGCATCAGAGCACGGACAGCGTCTCGGGATCTACGATCAATGCCGGCAATAATCTCGCGATCACTGCCACAGGAAAAAATAACAGTGCGCACAGTGGTGATATTCAGATTGCCGGAAGTCAGCTGAAAGCAGCAGGCGACAGCAGTCTGAATGCGGCTAATGATATTTTACTGACCGGCGCAGCAAATACTCAGGAGAGCAGCGGTAAGAACAGCAGCAGCGGTGGCGGGGTGGGCGTCAGTATTGGTGTCGGCCAGGGCAGTGCAGGCATCAGTATTTTTGCCAGCATCAATGGTGCTAAAGGCAAAGAGAGCGGCAACGGCACGCGATGGACTGAGACCACACTGGACAGTGGCGGCAAACTCAACCTTATCAGCGGGCGGGACACTACACTGGAGGGCGCACAGGTCAGCGCTGACCAGGTCATCGCAAACGCAGGCCGCGATTTAACCCTGACCAGCCAGCAGGACAGCGATCGTTACGATTCAAAACAGACCAGCTACGGCGCGGGCGGCAGCTTTACCATTGGTTCGATGACGGCTTCCGGGTATGCCAGCATCAATCAGGACAAAATGCACAGCAACTACGACAGTGTGCAGGAGCAAAGCGGTATCTATGCCGGTAAAGGCGGCTTCGATATCACCGTTGGCAATCACACGCAGCTTAATGGTGCAGTGATCGCCAGCCAGGGTGATGCCGCAGACAACCGTCTGGATACCGGCACGCTGGGCTTCAGCGACATCGGTAACTCTGCTGATTATAAAGTCAGTCACAGCGGCGGCAGCATTGCGCTGTCGAATGGTGCTGGCATGGGTAAACAGATGCTTGCCAATGCCGCCTCCAACAGTGCCAGCACGCTGTTATCGGGTCTGAATAATAAAGGGCACGCCGAAGGCACCACCCAGGCCGCCGTGGCAAATGGCACTATCATTGTCCGCGATCAGACCAGGCAGACCCAGGACGTATCGGCGCTCAGCCGTGACACCGAACATGCTAACGACAGCATCAGCGCGATCTTTGACAAAGAGAAAGAGCAGAAGCGGCTTCAGACCGCTCAGTTAGCCGGTGAAATCAGCGGCCAGATGACAAATATCGTCACGACCATGGGCGATATCAAAGGCCTTGAGAAAGCGCAGAGTGCGAAGAACGCCGAGACGCTGCCCGCCGGTGCAACGGAAAAAAGACGGGGAGAATGGCTGGAGAAAATGCGTGATTCGCCAGAGTATCAGGCGGAGATGAAGCAGTGGGGTATCGGCAGCACGTCGCAGAAGGTCGCACAGACGGTTGGCAGCATCCTGACGGGGCTGGTGACCGGCAATGCAGGTCAGGCGGTCGCAGGCGGCCTTAATCCGTGGGCAGCGCAGCTGATTAAGAAGGAAACGACCGATGCTTCCGGCAACGTTGATGTGGCAACCAATGCCATGGCGCATGCGGTATGGGGTGCGGTATCATCGCAGATGTCCGGGGGAAGTGCGGCGGCGGGTGCGGCGGGTGCGTTCAGCGGCGAGCTTGCCACCCGCTACATCGCAGAGAAATACTGGGGCGCGGACACCCCGGAGAAGATAGCGGCACTGGGGCAGGAAGAACGTGAGCAGCTGAGCCTGCTGGGCACGCTGGCGGCAGGACTGGCGGGCGGCATGGCGGGTAACAGCAGTGCTGCGGCGACGAGTGGCGCGGTCGCGGGGAAGAATGCGGTTGAGAATAATGCGCTGAGCGTGCCAGACAACAAAGAGCGTGCTCAGGAGATGACTCAGTGCCGGGGCGGTGCTGACTGTGAAAATGCCGTTATTGAGAAGTACAAGAAAATCAACGCAGAACAGCATGAAAGCGTCGTGGGATGTAAAGGCGCTCAGGACTGTGTTGACAAAGCGAATGAAGTTGGCAGATTGCAGGCCGATTATGCTAACCGTACCAGTGAGTTGCTGGAAAAAGCCCGAGCTGATGGTGGTCTGAGTCAGGCAGCACAGAACGAGCTTTCCTTCCTTCAGGTAACGACGATCCAGCTTGAGGCGGACAGAAATGCAGCGATTCATAATGCGTTGATGTCCGGTGATTCAGATGAGGCGAAGCAGCTCGCGATAAACTCGCTGGCACAAGTGGCAGGAACCAGTGCAGCGGGAATAGCGGCAGGGGCTGGGAAGGCTGGAAATCATTCATCTGGAATCAAAGATAATAGATTACCAATTTCTGAAGTAACAGTTGCAAAAAATGGATTTAAAATTGAATCTAATCCTAAGCATACACCGGGTGCGCCTGGTTCCAGACCTAATGCCGGGATAGAACCAAAGAATTCTTTGTCGCTCTTTGAGAATTCGATTGCTACAAAAGATCCTAAGATAAGACTATCAATTGATAATGATGGAAATATTCATCGATTCTTTAACACTAGCAAAGATGGCTCTGGCACTTATCATTGGAGTGGTAGCACTGGTGATAGTAAAAATGCTTTAGGTAACAGAGAGCTGGGTAGCTTCAACAAAGAAATTAAAGAATTGAAGGGTAAAAAATGATCTTTGGCCAACCTTTTGAATTTGCTGTTTTTTATGAGATTTTAGAAAAAACAGAGGATAACCACTGGAAGTATGGAATCTTTAGTTTTTTTATTGAGGATGAAATATATCCGTCGAAAGGATCAAACTATACATTACATATGGCTATTAATTATTTAAAAGATAGCCTGCAAGAAATAAATAGCTGTAAGAGTGTCGGTCTATCCTTATCAGAAAATGCATCTGAGTTGATAACGAAGTTGGCTCATTCACATGGTATGCTTCTTGATAGTGATCCTGATGATCTTGAATTACCTGATTCTGAAACGTTAGGGGTTTTTTTAAGCCCTATTGAAATATCAGATGTTGGATTTTATTTATTTTATTACCCCAAAGATAACGATGAAGAGTGTTTAATATATAGTTCAGATTATGGTAGCACTGCTAAAAAAACCACGTTAAAGAAAGGAACAGTTAATAACGTGCTCCAAAAACTTCCCTATCAAGAAACTATATAGAAATAAATCCCAGCCCCGGCTGAAGTGAACCCCGAAAGTTGGACATCCAACAAGCAGGGATTCACTTCAAACCGGCTGGGATTTTGCTTTTTATCAGCCAGTTACCCTTCAGCCGCCAGCCGGATAATCAACTGTCCCGGCCCGGTGATCACCTTGATCTTTTGCCCGGTGGTAAATCCCAGCGCTTCCAGCCAGCGGCCCTTGATAGTGAGTTGGGGCAGGGGATTCGGCTGGCCCCTGTTAGGCCGATATCCGACTCTGTAATAATGCGCAGCGGTTGTGGCCGTGCGTGTTCCTGACTTATGATGCTTATCAGCCATAATTAACTCCCGTATAGTTAGTTGTGGTCAGCGGCTGCTGCGGGTTGCCCCCCGCTTCAGCCGCGCTAAAAATCTCTTCTTGGGCTCTTACTGTTCCGTTTTCACCTGTTTAAAGATACACCTTATGTCGGGAAAACTCTCTCAAAGCTAAGACATAAAATGCGAGTCGCCTCTGAAAAATGGATTCTTTTTCCCGGTCTGCAATTCGCTTATTACTTCGTCCTGTAGCCTTCTGGAATATCAGTTGCGGGCGGGCTTTCATGCTATAAATCCGCGTTAACCTGTCTTCAGTCTGTCTTCCTGATTACCCACGTATCGCCGCCGAAAATGATAACGAAAAGATTTCCCTGCTGGTGAAAATAGCGGCAGCAATGAGCGCTTCCGTCAGCGGTAGCCCGGAAGTGACAGCTACTATCTGAGCGAGATCGATCAGCGATTTGTTAATCAGACCGTCACGCCGCCAGATTGCACACAGAAGACTGATGCCGGAACATGCATCACCGCCAGCAGTGGCTTCAGCTTTACGTTCGGCAGTATGACCGGCTCCGCTGGCCTTAGCCTTAGCCTGAGCCAGAGCAAAGTGAACAGTGAGTACGCCAGCGTCGGCGATCAGAGCGGCCTGTTTGCAGGGAATGGCGGCTATGACATCTATGTTGGCAACCACACCCAGCTGAATGGCGCGGTCATCGCCTCAACGGCGCAGTCCGCGAACAATGCGCTCTCCACCGGTACGCTGGGCTGGTCTGACATCGACAACCACGCTTCTTACAAAGCCAGCAGCTCATCGATCAGCATGAGTGGAGGCTATGAACAAAAGCAAATGTCAGGCGGCGCGATACCCACCTCTGCAAATACTCATGGCAGTGCATCCGGCACCACCCGTTCAGCCGTGGCGGACGGCGCCATCACTGTACGTAATGGTCAGGCGCAGACACAGAACGTCGCGGACCTGAGCAGAGATACCGACAACGCCAACGGCCATATTGACAAGATCTTCGACAAAGATAAGGTCTCACGCAAGCTTGAGTTCGCTCAGGGAATCCAGGAGCTGGGCCAGCATGTAGCAGGCGATGTCAGCAGCTATCAAATGCAGGCAGCTGAAAAAGAGACCTTAGAACGGTTGCTAAAAGCGAACCCGCAAAATGCCACTTTATCCAGGGCGGCATTAAACGATCTGATTGTAAAAGATGCGGGCTATAAGGCGGTTGCAGAGAAGTGGGGCACAGGCGGCAGCTATTCCATGGCGGCAGCAGCGGTGACCGGCGTGCTGGGCGGCCTTGGCGCAAGCAACCTGGGCGCAGCCGCAGCAGGTGGGATGGCACCGTATATCGCCAATAAAATCAAGCACGCTACCAGCGAATTTGTTAACGGACAGGAACAGACTAACGTCCTGGCTAACACCATGGCGCACACGGTCGCAGGTGCAGTGCTGGCTCAGCTGGCAGGAAACAGCGCAACAGCGGGTGCAGCCGGGGCAGCAGGTGGCGAGTTGATGGCCAGAGCTATCCTCAGCTCAATGTATCCTGGTAAGCAGGCCAGCGACCTGACGCAGGAAGAGAAGCAGGTTGTCAGCGCGCTTGGCCAGCTGGCAGCGCAGTTGTCTGCGGGTGTGGCATCCGGTTCTGTTGAGGGTGGGATTCAGGGGGCTGTAGCAGGGAAGAATGCGGTTGAGAATAATGCGCTGTCAGCCACAGACGATAAGAAACGTCAGGATGCGAAGTGGTCACTGCCTTATCTGGACGGTGAAAAGAAACAGCAGGCAGAGAGGTTAATCAGTGACCTGAATGCGAAGGACAAGGCATTCGATGCAGCGCTAGACTCAGCCTGTAAAGGACTTTATTCAGCAGCCTGCCAGGGAATGCGGCAGGAACTGGCAGCGATGTCGAAGAGCTATGACCAGCAACTCGACGGCCAATATATCGGCACGATGGGCAGCGTATATAAAGAAGGGAAAGGTCATGTTGACGCGCTGCGGAGCGTGAAGCTAATGTTAATCGTATCGCTGAAAACTGGGGTGTGAGTAAGGAAACAGCAGAAGGCCTTTATACCGCGATGGCTGGCGTTCATACCACGGCGGCGATTGGTGGCGCGATTTATGGAATGAAGGGTACAGGAGCAAGTGGTGAGAATGTTGGCTCTATAAAAAATGTTAACCCAGGATACCCGGAACCAGGGAGAACACATAACTGTGTGAACTGTTCTGTTGCCACTGATGCTACTTTGGCTGGAAATCCTGCATCGGCGTTGCCTGTGAATCATAATAACGGTATCCCGTTGGCCGTTTTGGAAAACCAATATGGGACGAAATTTAAATATATTTCTTCGTCCGAAAGCATTACACAGCAAATGTCAAGTGCAGGCTCTGGTTCCCGAGGAATTGTTTTTGGTTCATATGGGCCAGGTCAACCTGGACATGTGTTTAATGTTGTAAACCAGAACGGAACAGTTCGATTCCTTGATGGGCAAACAGGTAAGTCTGCTGATCTCAGCCAGTTTAAATCATTCCAATTATTGAGGACGAACTAATGGTTAATTTTAGAGAGGCCGTAGAAAAAGCGACGGAATATTTAAAAGATACTGATATTCCGGTTGTTATTACCCTTCAGGGACGTTTTTCTGAAGGATGGTTTTTTTGTTTTCAATCTCGAGAATATCTGGAGACGGGAGAGTTTTCTGCTCAACTCGTAGGTAATTCGCCATTTCTTGTTGATAAAGATACAGGTGAAATACATGAACTTGGGACGGCGTATCCTATTGAAAAGTATTTACAAGAATACGAAGAAAAGAAAAATAATCTAAGTTAGAAATATCCCGGCTACCGAGCCGGGATGTGATTATCTATCGATTACACCTAGGCCGGCCGGATGATCAACTGTCCCTGCCCGGTGATCACCTCGATCTTCTGCCCGGTCCTAAATCCCAGCGCTTCCACCCAGCGACCCTTGATGGTGAGCTGTGGCAGCGGGTTCGGCTGGCCTTTATCAGGCCTGTATCCCACTTTGTAATAATGCGCCCGTGATTCACTGGCGGCGGTTGTGGTCGTGGGTATCTCAGACTTATGATGCGTGCCACCTATAATCAACCCCTTGGCAGATGGTTATGGGCCGCGGGCTTGGGCGCTCGAACTTTTCCTGACCGGCGCAGCGAATACTCAGGAGAGCAGCGGTAAGAACAGCGGTGGCGGGGTGGGCGTCAGTATTGGTGCCGGACAGGGCAGTGCAGGCATCAGTATTTTTGCCAGCATCAATGGTGCTAAAGGCAAAGAGAGCGGCAACGGCACGCGATGGACTGAGACCACACTGGACAGTGGCGGCAAACTTAACCTCACCAGCGGGCGCGACACCACACTGGAGGGTGCACAGGTCAGCGCTGACCAGGTCATCGCAAACGCAGGCCGCGATTTAACCCTGACCAGCCAGCAGGACAGCGATCGTTACGATTCAAAACAGACCAGCTACGGCGCGGGTGGCAGCTTTACCATTGGTTCGATGACGGCTTCCGGGTATGCCAGCATCAATCAGGATAAAATGCACAGCAACTACGACAGTGTGCAGGAGCAAAGCGGTATCTATGCCGGTAAAGGCGGCTTCGATATCACCGTCGGCAATCACACGCAGATTAACGGTGCAGTGATCGCCAGCCAGGGTGATGCCGCAGACAACCGTCTGGACACCGGCACGCTGGGCTTCAGCGACATCGGTAACTCTGCTGATTATAAAGTCAGTCACAGTGGCGGCAGCGTTGGGATGTCCAATGGCACCGGCATGGGCAAACAGATGCTTGCCAACGCCGCCTCCAACAGTGCCAGCACGCTGTTATCGGGTCTGAATAATAAAGGGCACGCCGAAGGCACCACCCAGGCCGCCGTGGCAAATGGCACTATCATTGTCCGCGATCAGACCAGGCAGACCCAGGACGTATCGGCGCTCAGCCGTGACACCGAACATGCTAACGACAGCATCAGCGCGATCTTTGACAAAGAGAAAGAGCAGAAGCGGCTTCAGACCGCTCAGTTAGCCGGTGAAATCAGCGGCCAGATGACAAATATCGTCACGACCATGGGCGATATCAAAGGCCTTGAGAAAGCGCAGAGTGCGAAGAACGCCGAGACGCTGCCCGCCGGTGCAACGGAAAAAAGACGGGGAGAATGGCTGGAGAAAATGCGTGATTCGCCAGAGTATCAGGCGGAGATGAAGCAGTGGGGTATCGGCAGCACGTCGCAGAAGGTCGCACAGACGGTCGGCAGCATCCTGACGGGGCTGGTGACCGGCAATGCAGGTCAGGCGGTCGCAGGCGGCCTTAATCCGTGGGCAGCGCAGCTGATTAAGAAGGAAACGACCGACGCTTCCGGCAACGTTGATGTGGCAACCAATGCCATGGCACATGCGGTATGGGGTGCGGTATCATCGCAGATGTCCGGGGGAAGTGCGGCGGCGGGTGCGGCGGGAGCGTTCAGCGGTGAACTTGCTACCCGCTACATCGCAGAGAAATTCTGGGGCGCGGACACGCCGGAGAAGATAGCGGCGCTGGGGCAGGAAGACCGTGAGCAGCTGAGCCTGCTGGGCACGCTGGCGGCAGGACTGGCGGGCGGCATGGCGGGCAACAGCAGTGCTGCGGCGACGAGCGGCGCGGTTGCAGGGAAGAATGCGGTTGAGAATAACTCGCTGAGTGATGAAGATATCAAAACCTTCACTGAGAAATATGCTGCTGCAAAGACGGAGGCTGAGAAAGAACACGTTCTGGCAGACCTGAAAAAACGGGATGCAGAGAACCAGAAACAGGCATTGTCTACCGGGATATCAATAGCTGACCAGAAAGGGGTACTGGCCGACCTTAGAGCGCTAGCGGCCTCACCAGACTGTACTGCACAGTGTCAGGAACTCACTGCTTACTCCATCTCAGAGCTGGCTCCGGTCACTGCTAATACGCAACTGCACAAAGACAATCTGACAAAAGGAATACTGGCTTCGGTTATCATTGCGTTGACGGTGGATAAACCGCTCAGTAGCAGGTCAATGTCCGGTTTGTCCTCTTTGACAAAAGAGCAGCGCCAGTTAATCAATAATGCCGAGTACATCACGACAGCGAAGGGGATACAGAATCCGTTCCCACGTGATTTGAATGAGAAAGTCTTGTGGAATGGTGTTAAGGCTAATCCATCGGCTGGAGATGTGCTTAAGGGAATGAATAAGGACCCCCGATTCCCTGCATCAGCGGGATTCCAGAAAATGCAGGTTACTCATGAATTACCTGATGGTTCCAATATCACAATACATTATCAATATAATTCTAATACCGGTATGGCTTATGATATGAAAATGGTGACGCCGCAGGCTAACCCATTGCAGCCGGGTCCATCGTTAAAGGGTAAGTAATGAAAATTAGAAATGATAGATCTGAAAAGCTTATTGATGTTTATGCTATTTACTGGAGCAACGGAGAAACTTATTTTTATGGTTTTTCAAAGGGATACAACGGACTGCTTGCTTATAAAGCTAGCAATGTGAAGATCATTGATCATGAGATATCTGGTGATTTTATCTTCTTTGAAGATGGGATTTTTTATAAACCGCTGATAGAAGAAAAGCTTCTTGATGATCTTCTTGAATATGATGATATGGCCTATAAACGCTTCCTTGAAATCTTGAAATCTGAAGGTCGTATAGATCCAGACTTTTATTAATCATTAAATATCCCGGCCACCGAGCCGGGATATTTTTACCTGCCGCTCATTCCTCAGCTAGCCGAATAATCAGCCTGGCGGGCGGTAACGTCAGCGGCGCGGTGGCGGCAGGCACAGCACCACTGCTGGCGCAGATGGTCAAGCAGGTGTGCAGGGTAACGAGCCTATGCGCGTGCTGCTGCACACGCCGGCGTCAGGGCTGATTGCTAAAGCGCAGGGTGGAGCGCTATTGGCGGCGCGGCGGGCGGACTGACTGCAGGGATGCTCAGCTATAACGACGCGCTCAGACACCTGCTATACGGCAAGGATGCTTAGGAACTTTCAGCCGATGACAGGATGCTGATTGCCAACATTGTAACGCTGGCAGGCGCAACTGCGGGCGGTGCGGTTGATGGCAGCGCTGGGGTCGGTAGCGGGGCATCTGCGGGTAGAACTGAGGTTGAAAATAACTATCTGAGCAGCACCGAGAAGAGCCGCCAGACATATCTCAACAACAAACAGAACCTGACGCCAGAAGAGCAGAAAGATAAGGAGAGGTTAAATCGTAAGGATCTGGAAAGCGATCTGGCTGTTTACGCGGCCTGTAGTGGCACAGGTGCTGACTGTCAGGCAGAAAGAGCGAAAGCGAAGGCCGCGCAGGATACTTACTTCAACCAGACTTACCAGAATCCGAAAGAATTTCAGGCGGGTTATCAGCAGATAGTGAACTTGCTGAACTCCACAGATCCGAATGCGAAGGAAGTATTAAATATTCTGGAAGGATATACTCAGGCATTCATCTCGTTTGGGTACACGCCGGATGAGGCCAAAGCAAGAGCAGGAGCCTATGTTGGTTCCATGTACATCGCAAATGGAGTGAGTGCTGTAGTGGCGTCTGGTGCACTGACGAAGCAGTTTGGGAAGGATGTAGCCCCAAGTTCGAAACCAGGAAACTCGACGGCAAAACTTATAGAAAATGTACCAAATTCATCTGAAACTTATTTTAGGGTTGAAGGTGGAGGAAATGGTACACAAACTAGTCAGAACAGAATTAATGTAAATTCTGACGGCAGTGTAACTATTAACTCAGGTTGTAGTGGGCAATTGTGTGTTAGTACTAATGGACCAAATCATGCCGCTTATTACCTGACTAATAGAAGGCAAGATGGTAGCGTAGTGGTGTTTGAAGTTGATGCGGCTCTCCATAAGCAAATAATGGATGCAGCAGTACCTCAAAAGCCAATTCCTGGGGTGCCGAAAGATCCAGACGCTCCTAAGGTTGTAGATCCTACAAAAGGTCAACCAAGTGTTTCGCTTGAACTACCTAAGGTGTGGATAGGCTGATAGAGCAAAATTCATCAAAAGCTCGCGTATTAATAAAAGAGGAATTTCTGAATGAATTTAACAAATGAGCATCAGAATTTACTCGATTCCATTTTTAATGGCGATAAAGATATAGCTATTTTTGTTGTGGATGGGATTCATCACTTTCTGGTTGATAATAAAGACAATTTCTGCATAGATGTTAAGCCGGAATATAAGGCGTATATAGCTAAAGGATGGATGAAAGAGTCTCTTTATAACGAGGCAGTCAGTTCATTTAGAAATGGAGTTCCTGTATTAACTAAGGGTAGCTTTAAAGATTACATAACCAGAAATGATGTCGCTACTTATACAGTCGATTGGATGAGATCGTTCTTCACATTGGGTAGAAATGACAGGCAGCTTGTCAACTTTTATGATTATGTTGAGCAATTTCTATCTACATTAACAGACCCAGTATCAGTTGAATGGGATAGCTGGAGAATGCGGCTACCTAAGTTTTATATCAACTTTGACAAGAAAATATATCGCCACACTGATTGGGATAGAAGTCACGAAGCATCTGTACCTTCTGATTGGAACGCTCAAGCAAATAGTGATTTTGGCTTGTTAGTGCCAGATAAACAGCAATACTGGCTTATTGATGGCATGAATTTTTGGAAATTAAATATGTAAATGACGAAATCCAGCCCTTGATTTTTTATACATTTCAGATGGTTATGCTTCTGCAGCGAGTCGGGTGACATCGGATAACTCTTCGCCATGAACATGGCGGGGATTGGATGCTGGCGGAGCTAAGCGTGAGCGGCTGCGCGGACAGCACCACGAAGTCGGCAGTGAGGGAAGGCACTATATCATCCGCGATAATATAAAACAGGTGGAGGTCATTTCGGATCTGGGCCGCGACGTGGCGAATGCAAATCCGGGTCTTGAGATTATCTTCACCAATAATAAATAGCAGCACCGACTCAAGGGTTCGCAGCTTATATGGGAAATCGATTGGAAGTGGAGTGACTATTGGTGTTGGACAAGGTCTTATGATCAAACAGAAAGTAGCATCATCGTTGTAGTATGTGTTCGATGGGTTATTATTGCTCGATAAAATCGCTCAACAGTTACTCCTAACAATCACACCTCAACTCTAAAAGATAAAAGCCCAAACTTTAACCGCGGGCCTTTATCTTCCAATTTCATCATCCTCAGTGCATTAACTGACTGACCAGACTGGTGAGATCGGCTTTTTTATCAATCACACCTGCAGATGACGCTTTATCCACCAGCTGTGGCAGATATTTGACCAGCAGATTCAGTGCATCGCTGGTGTTGATACCCATCCGCGTAGCCAGTTGCTCAATCGCTTCAGAGTTAATCATCTTCTGCACCAGATCGCTGCTCAGGGCAACGTTCTGCTGATCGCCGAGCCAGGAGTTAACCACCTCACTGTACTCACCGCTCTGAAGATGGCTTACGATGGTGTGTAAACCGCCTTGCTGCTCCACCCACTCCAGCACACCTTTCACTTCCTGACTGGTCTGAGTATTCAGGCCGCACATCGCAAGCACCGTTTCCAGTAAACTCATTTTATTTCCCCTGAATAGTAATCGCTTAAGACTGTTTACATGATCTAATTTTATGAATGACAAATAGCACAATAATTGAACCCAGGGTTGCAATCGCAATGCTGTAAATATTGAAACCACTGACCTTGCCAAAGCCCAGAGCCGTACTGGCGACACCGCCAATCAGCGCGCCGATAATACCCAGAATCATGGTCATGAAAATGCCCATATGTTCTTTACCTGGCATAATACATCTGGCGATAATACCGGCGAGCAGACCAAATACAACCCATGACAATATACCCATCATTAACATCCTTCTTTTTATATAAATTACTGCACGTTTAGCAGTGGTTTAATCCACGAAATAAAAGCAGGTGTATCGTACGCCGCGCAGTATTTGTCTGGCAATCCTGTTTTTTTAATTAAACTAAACGTATCGGAAACGATAGGGGAGTAATTATGAGCATTCTGGATAATATTAAAAATATTGGCGATGAGTTGTTACATAGCGTTGATAAAAATGTTGAGAATAAGGGCGATGCTTCAGCTTCAGGTGTCCGCACTTATACGGTGAAATCCGGGGACACGCTCAGCGCAATCGCTAAGCAGTTTTATAATGATGCATCAAAATATATGAAAATCTTTGAGGCGAATAAAAACATCCTCAGCAACCCGGATAATATTGCGCCGGGTCAGGTACTGACTATTCCCGAGTAATCGTTAGCCGAGGGGACAAGCCAGCCAGAGCAGGGATTGCCCGGCTGGTTTTTTGCAGTTATGGCGCCGGACTCATCAGGAATGTGCGGGTAACAGCAGGCGGGTCCGGATGGATAATCAGAAAGGAGGAGAAAATTGGCAATACTGAAAAGCAAAAAGCCCGCTCAGGTTTCCCTGAGCGGGCTTTTCTAATTCTGGCTCCTCTGACTGGACTCGAACCAGTGACATACGGATTAACAGTCCGCCGTTCTACCGACTGAACTACAGAGGAATCGTTTGAACGAGGCGAATATTAGCGGCGTCGCACTGAGGTGTCAACAGCAAAAAATACATTATCATTCAACTGGCTAGCTTTAGCGCAATGCGATCGGGATTTAAGCAGTTTGAGCCGTGTCAGAAGCTATCCGGCTCAGGGGATCCTGCTGGTAGAACTGGCGCAGATGCTGATACATAGCGGGAAAGCGTTCGGCCAGCAGAACCGGAGCCGTAAAGAAATATTCAGAGAGTACGGCGAAGCACTCAGCCGGATCGCTGGCCGCGTAGGGATCGATAGTCGCAGCCTGTTCACCTGCCAGTTCCACTTCACTTTCAATCTCTGCCATCGCGGCTCGCAAATCCTTTTCCCACTGGGCTACGTCACGCAGCGGTATGACCGGAACGCCGCTGGTATAACCGCTGCCGCGCGCATCCAGTTTGTGTGCCACCTCATGGATCACCAGATTAAAGCCGGAGAGATCGAAAGAGTCCTGAATATCAAGCCAGTTGAGGACGACCGGTCCCTGGGTCCAGCTCTGTCCGGCGTGAACGGCAGGCGCGCTGTGAACCAGCCCATCTTCATCCTGCCACTGATCGTCAACCTCAAACGGTTCGGGATAGATCAGCACCTCATGAAAACCGTCCAGCCACTCCAGACCCAGCTTCAGCACCGGCAGAGAGAAGAGCAGGGCGATCCGCACGCTGCGCAGTTCATCCAGCTGAACGCCCCCGAGAGGCACCAGTTTTTTCTGTTGCAGAAAGCGCTTTGCCAGCTCCACCAGCGCCTGCTGTTCAGACTCATCCAGCGGGCTGAAGACAGGCTGTGACAGCGCCTGTTGCCACGGCAGTGCCGCCAGCATGGTGTCGTTATGCGTTTTCCAGGGCCATTTAAACATCGCAACTCCTGCACAGAACCGGGCTATGTGATTATCCTGACGCGGCAGACATAAAAATGCCAGCATCGAATGCTGGCATCTTCTGTCTGACTTCAGGGCTGAAGGCTGTCTATTCAACCCGTTAGCGCGGCCGTTGTCTGTGATTCAACCCGCAAAGCGCAGGGTTGAGGCATTACCTGCGTTCAACGCGCTGAAATTCAATGACCCAGACCCAGGGATTCACTTCCCAGCTGGTCGCACCATACTGTTTTTCCCAGGCTTTGCGATACGCCTCTTTAGGTGACTCAGAATTAACGTTCATGGTGAAGAAGTTATTAAGGAAGTGCGAGTCGGTCTGTACGCCCTCCGCCATAATGTCATCTTCACTGATATCCTGAATCTTTTCCGCGCGCACGCCAGTAATTTCCAGGTTGATACGACTGGCCCAGCGCGGCATGTGGATGGCGGTCTGCCAGCCAAACTCCTCGGCTTCCGGGGTGCTCATCGCATGCTGACCCAGCTCATTACTGTCGGCACGATACTGGCAATATTCCGGCAGGCGAAACGGCGTCGGGTCACGTTCATATTCGGCCAGATCGCTTTCTGGCACCATCGGGCCGCGCCAGGTTTCACGCACCCAGAGGATGTCGCCCGGTTTGCCGTAGGGACACTGATAGCTGATGTCGGTCATCGACATCATCTTGTAGCCATGCAGATGGTTAGCACTCACGTCGAAAGCATGAACGCCTTCGTGATGATCCTGTCCCGGCCCGAAAGCCTGAGTTTTCATAATGCGCCGGGTTTGTGTTTGCTGGCCAACCAACAGGGCACGAACACGCTGTTCGGAAAAAAGAATCGGCCGTTCTTTCATGGATTACCTCTTTTTATTAGTAGAACCCGGTTACTGCTGTAAACGTCCATTTGCTTCACATCTGAGAGTTATCATAAAAGCTTTAAATCATTTTGCTTAATAATTTGTCGCCTGACAGTCACTTTAAAATTGTCACGTTGGGTGTTAAAAACCAGCAAAATGCAAAAAGCGCACCAAAGCTTATCACGCAATCGGCAGAACGCGACGAACAGCCCGGATACAGTACGTTATAACAATAAAAATAGGAACCTTTTCAGATTTTTTCACCTGCTGTTGCCCACACTTTTACAATTAATTGCGTGACAAAAAAAAGCTAAGCACGGCTGGTTTAACTGGTTCAGAATGAATCAAACATTACTGCTGTTAAACTAATTTTCTTAGCAGCAATTCACTGAGGAAAGGCTGAAAACCGCCGAAATTGCGGTATTTATGTAACATAGGTGCTATACAGATGATCCAGATCTCATTTTTCTGCCCGAAATCGCTGGCAGCGCCGCTCTTTTCAACAGCACTGTAAAAAAAGTGTCATTAGCCAGTCGCTATGATGGCTTGCCGTTTGCGCACTGATCACGACAGAGAATCGGCTGTCGATCACTACAGGGAGAAAGATTATGTCACTTACACTCTGGCAATCCCGCTATGAAAGCTGGTTTCAGGCGAACTGGATCCACGATGACGGCGCGCACGATATCGCCCATCTGCGACGCGTCTGGATGAGCGCGCAGCGAATCATGACCGGCACGAAGGCGGACCCGCTGGTGGTGCTCACCGCCTGCTATTTTCATGATGTAGTGAATCTTCCCAAGAATCATCCGGAACGGCATCTCGCTTCTACTTATGCCGCAACGGAAACGCAGCGCATTCTGCAGCAGGATTTTCTCGACTTCCCTGCAGAAAAGATTGATGACGTGATGCATGCCGTTAAAACCCATAGTTTCAGCGCCGGTATCCCGCCAGAGACGCTCGAAGCCAGAATCGTGCAGGATGCAGACCGGCTGGAGTCGCTGGGCGCAATCGGGCTGGCGCGGGTCTTTTACACGGCCGGTGCACTGAATCGCCCGTTATTCGACAGTCAGGATCCGCTGGGTAAAGATCGCGAGCTGAATGATGTTAAGTGGACGCTGGACCATTTCCAGAAGAAGCTGCTGCGTCTGCCGGAAACCATGCATACCGAAACTGGACGCATGCTGGCTGAGCATAACGCCGATTTCCTGGTGCGCTACATGGCAAAGCTTTATGCCGAGCTTCAGGGCAATCTGGTGGGGATGGATGAGGGCGTACTGCGGGATTTCACCCCATTGAAAACCGAATATTAAATTTTTATGACAGTATGTTAATCGAAACGGTCATCCGGTAGCGTGTGAGCAATAACAAAAAGGAGCTGCCCGATGACCGAAACTGTTAATTTAACGATTAAAATTGATCCCGAGCTGAAAGAAACGATTAAACAGCTGGCGCTGGAAAACCAGATTTCAATGAGCCAGGAAATTGTGCAGCGTTTGCAGGCCAGTCTGGAAACGCATCCGCATCCTGCCATTGATAATCAGGACATCACTGAAGAGGGCGCCGATGAAACGGGTGCTACTGACGTGAAAACCGATGGACTGAGCGCCAGCGAGTTGAAGCAGATTCGCCTGCTGCTGAAGAAGCAGGGCAAGAAGAAGAAATAAAACAGAAACCCGTCGCCAGACGGGTTTTTACTTTGGAAAAAGGCTGGACCGTTTCGCTATGAGACTGTGCCTGCTCAGGGAACACGGTCAGATCGGAAAGACGCAAAAGCCGCCATCCATGGCATGCTCGGCCCGCACCGTCCTGGCGCGGGACGCTTTCCTCTTCTGACCGTGTTCCCTGCGAGTTGAGCTTATTTGTTGCTGTGAGTATCGTCAGATGTAAGTTCTTCATCAGCCTGAAACCCGTCGCAAGACGGGTTTTTTCATTTCAGAACGATGACGACTTCAGCTGACGAATATGCGGCAGCAGCAGCTGGGCGACCGCTGCGAATACCGGCACGACCACCGAGTTACCAAACTGCTTATAGGCCTGAGTATCTGAGACCGGAATGCGGAACGGCTCGCGGCCCGGTACATCAAAGCCCATCAGGCGGGCGCATTCGCGCGGAGAAAGGCGACGCGGACGTCGTGCCATATTATCCGCATCCTGAAACTCCGCTTCACCCAGCGCGCTGTCCCAGCCGCGGTCGATCAGAATCTCTGAGCCATCTTTGTAGTAGCGTGCTGACAGCGTTCGCACGCAAGAGTCAGGATTACGCGGATCGTTAAGGCCAAAACCAAAGCCGTTACCTTTCGCTTTATGCTTTTTTGCATACTGATAGAGATAACGCCACAGCACCGGCGACAGAATATATTTGTCGTCTGGTGCCTTCTCTAACAGGCTCTGCAGGCTGGGCACCTGTGCAGGATAGAAACGACGGATATCGCGTAGCGTGAAATCCTGCTTTTTCAGGTCACGGCGAATCCCCACCAGCACAATGCGTTCGCGATGCTGCGGCAGGAAGTGACGCGCATCGATCACTTTGGCATCCGGGCTGCCGGCTCCGGCATCGGCCACGTCATAGCCCAGCTCATCCAGCGTCTCCATGATAATGGCGAAGGTACGGCCCTTATCGTGGCTCTTGAGGTTTTTCACATTCTCCAGCACAAAAAATGGCGGCTTCTTGGCGGCCAGAATGCGCGCAACATCGAAAAACAGCGTGCCCTGCACCTGACACTCAAACCCGTGGGCGCGGCCCAGCGCATTTTTCTTGCTGACGCCCGCCAGCGAAAAGGGCTGGCAGGGAAAACCGGCCAGCAGCACCTGATGATCGGGGATTGCCGCATCAATCGCGCGGTATATCTCTTTGTCTTCAGTCAGACCTTCCGGCTGGGTCACCTGACGAATATCGGTATTGAAGTGATGCTCCAGCGGATCGCTATAGTGGTTGGCTTTATAAGTGCGAACCGCCTCTTTATTCCATTCACTGGTGAACACACACTTGCCGCCGATCGCCTCAAATCCTTTTCGGATGCCGCCAATCCCGGCAAAGAGATCGATAAATCGAAACTCAGGATTATCATAGTGGGCGGGCCGGGTCGGCAGCAGACTCTGCAACAGCGACAGCTCCGCCTCACACAGCGGCGGCAGGGCGCTTTTACCCTGACGGATCCGGTTCAGCAGGGCTGGCGTCCAGCAGGAAAATCCCGCCTGCTGCAGTCGGGCCGTGAGATCACGAACCGAATAGATATCCAGCACCTGTCCAAAGAGTTCAGACGCATCAGCAGATGAAAGTGCAGCAGAGAGTGGTTCAGCGAGGGCGGCGGGATGCATGCGTTTTTCCTTAACAGTAAGGAGCCTATGCTAACACTCCAGAGGCTGCGAGGAAATTGCCGGGATGTGCCCTGTGCCAGACCGCCGGAAAGTTCTGTTTTTGCGGCGTAATCTCCGAAGTCGCCCGGCAGCGGCTTTCGCTTTTCGTGGCGCAGGCTAAAGTTACAGAACCAGCAAAAAAGGAGACGTTATGGCTGATGTTCACTCCAGCGAAACACGCAGCAAAAATATGCGTGCCATTCGCGCTCAGGATACGGCCATTGAGCAACGTATTGCGCTGTTGCTGAAAGATCGGGGATTCAGCTTTCGCGTGCAGGATAAAAACCTGCCGGGACGGCCTGATTTTGTCCTGACCGAACAGCAGGCGATTATTTTTGTTCATGGCTGCTTCTGGCATCGTCATCACTGCTATCTGTTTAAGCTGCCGGCGACGCGCACGGAATTCTGGACCGGAAAAATCAACAGCAATGTTGAACGTGACCGGCGTTATGTGCGCCAGCTGCAGGAAAGCGGCTGGAAAGTGCTGATCATCTGGGAGTGTGCGCTACGTGGCAAACTGCGCCTGGCGGATCAGGATCTGCTGGAACGGCTGGAGGAGTGGTTGCTGGCGATGTCGGAGAGTGCCGAGATCGACCATCAGGGCATTCATCATTACAACGCGGATTGCTAATCAAGACCATAATTGGTTAGATCTGCGCTTTCTCCGTGGCCAGGAGCCTGACATGAGCAGCATAAAACTGACGGTTAAACGCCTTTACCAGATTCGTGACGAGCGGATGGTAAACACTAAAGCCACTGCACGGGTCTATTGCGGCGACAGGCTTATCGCTACGGAGGAGATCACCGGCATGACCGAAAGCCCGGTCAGCAAATACCTGCATGCTGAAGGCGCAGAAGGCGATGCGGTGCGGGTGGAGTGGGATTGTGAGGGCATCGCTGAGATGACCGTAACGGAAATTGAGCGCTGCCCATGTTGTCAACATAACGAACCAGACTAAGGATAAGATTTTGGCGGGCACCAGTTTACTGACTTTACTTGATGATATTGCAACACTTCTGGACGATATTTCCGTCATGGGAAAAGTGGCGGCAAAAAAGACCGCTGGCGTACTGGGCGATGATTTGTCGCTGAATGCACAGCAGGTTACCGGCGTAAAAGCCAACCGTGAGTTGCCCGTGGTGTGGGGCGTGGCGAAAGGATCGTTTCTTAACAAACTCATTCTGGTGCCGCTGGCGCTGATCATCTCCGCATTTGCGCCCTGGCTGATCACGCCATTGCTGATGCTGGGCGGTGCCTATCTCTGCTATGAAGGCGTGGAAAAGGTGATGCACAGTCTGCAGCACGACAAGCAGAGCAAATCACCGGAAGCACGCCAGCAGCGCCTTGATTCGCTGGCGAATCAGAACGCGGCAGAGTATGAGAAGAAAAAAATCAAAGGTGCGGTGCGCACTGATTTCATCCTCTCGGCAGAAATTGTTGCGATTACCTTAGGGATTGTCTCGGAAGCGCCGCTGCTCAGCCAGGTGATCATCCTGGCGGGCATCGCCATTCTGGTCACCATTGGCGTCTACGGCATCGTAGCGGGTATCGTAAAAATTGATGATCTTGGCTTCTGGCTGCGTGAGAAACCATCGCGCGTTGCGCAGGGTATCGGCAGCGTGCTGCTGGCCGCCGCGCCCTGGCTGATGAAGATCCTCTCGGTGGTCGGCACCCTGGCGATGTTCCTGGTCGGCGGCGGTATCGTGGTTCATGGCATTGCGCCGCTGCATCATCTGATTGAGGAAGTCAGCGGCGGATTCAGCGGCTGGATCGCGATGCTGCTTAGCAACGGCGCAAACCTGGTGCTGGGCTTTATCATTGGGTCGATCGTGCTGTTAGTGGTCAACCTTATTGCCAGAGTGCGCGGAAAATCGGTATAAAGCGCACTGTGATTTACGGTCAGGAGAATGACGATGAACGACGACATGTTTGAATTTGATATCGACGCACAGCTTGAGCAGGCTGAAGCGAAAGCAGAGAAAAAAGCCAGCGAAGTGCCGGATGATCTCGGTGACGAAGCCGATTGCGAAGGCTGTAAAATCTGACGTCAGCGTCAACACTTCATCAAAGCGGATAAGTTTTATCCGCTTTTTTTATTTTCCGCATATCCAGCTGCTTAATTCTGAATTTGCCCGTTTTTTGCGTGCCTTAACAGGCAAGGGTCGGCTTTGCCTGCTATAAAGAAAATAGTCACTCAGGTTAATAACACGCATGAAAGGAGCGCCCCATGGTTTTCGCAATCAGTGAAGAAGTGCAGCACAAGGAAGAAGGACACACGATGGTGGTGACCGGCTACGCCAGTGGCATGGTGGAATGCCGCTGGTATGACGGCTATGCCGTGCGCAGCGAGGCTTTTCGCAGTGATGAACTTTGCGCGCTGAATCCTGCGCAACAACTGGCAAGCTGAGAGCCTCAGGCCTGAGGGTCAGATGACCCGACAGGCCCGGTTTCTGACTGCCTGAGGCCCGGCACACTCCCTGTGCCGCCCTGTTTCAGACGTTACCGTCATTATCCTCTTCAACCGCCTGATAGATGCGCTGCAATACATCCGGGAACGCCGACTGAACCCGGCTCCAGCTGGGTATAAACGGCTTATCGTTAGGACGTTCAATAAACGCCTGTCCCGCTTCCAGAATCGACTGAGTAAACATCTCCACCGCGGCCTCTTCGACGTGCTGATCAAACTTCAGTCCGTTCATTGCCGCCTCGTGGTTATAGGTCTCCATCATATCCAGCGCATTACGGTAATAGGTTGCCTTCAGCACCCGGAATGAATCGCTGGTCAGCGGTACACCCATGGTCGCGAGCTTACGCAGCAGGGACTGGACGATATCGCTGCTCATACGCTTCAGGCCGCCGGTGCCATCATCTTCGGCCAGCGGCTGATGCTTGTGATCGTAGTTATCGGCGATCTCAACCTGGCACGACTGGCGGGTAGTGTAGTTACGGTAAATCTCCGATAGCACGCCAATTTCCAGACCCCAGTCACCGGGAATTTTGATGCCGTTCAGCACATGCGTACGCATGGCGAACTCGCCGGAGAGCGGATAGCGGAAGCTTGTCAGATAATCCAGATATTCCGAATGACCATAGACTTTCTGCAATGAGCGCAGCAGCGGCCCGACCAGCAGACGTCCGACGCGGCCGTTAAGCTTGCCATCCGCGACACGCGCATAGAAGCCCTTACAGAACTCATACTGAAACGCCGGGTTGGCCAGCGGATAGAGCAGGCGGGCCAGCATGCCGCGCTCATAAGTGACGATATCGCAGTCATGCAGCGCCACGCAGCTGGTGCGGTCGGAAGCCAGCGTATAACCGGTGCAGAACCACACGTTGCGCCCTTTACCGGGATTGGTAGGCGACAGACCCTCTTTATCCAGTTCCGCATCAATCGCTTTCAGACGCGGGCCGTCGTTCCACAGAATGCGATGCCGTTGCGGCAGGCGGGAGAAGAACTCGCGGGCAAACAGGAACTGGTCGCGGTCGGCCCGATCCAGACCAATCACGATCTCATCCAGATAGGGCACTTTCGCCAGCTCATCGACGATTTTCGTCAGCGCCGGGCCTTCAAGTTCGGAAAACAGCGATGGCAGGATCAGCCCCATTTTGCGTTTGCGGGCAAAGCGTACCATCTCTTTTTCCAGCGACTCCACGCTGCGGTGGGTAAGGTTGTGGAAGTTGGTGATTACGCCATTCTGATAAAAGTCACTCATCGCATCATCCTTTTAATGCCCGTGGGCAGCTTATTGAGGTTGAGTCAAAAAATAGTCCAGTCCTTCACGCCAGCCTTCGGGGCCATGGTGAGCGGTGTGATAGACCTGCTGCTGATCGGTCCGGCTGAGTGTTACCGGTGTTTTACTGTAGCCCTTAATCACTACGGCATAATCAACTGCATCCAGCATCGGCGCATCATTCGGCCCGTCACCGAGGCCAATTGTAATGGCCGCTTCACCGGGAGAATGGTCCAGCAGCCAGCGCAGCGCTTCGCCTTTGCCGCAGCCTGCTGGCATCACATGCCAGAAACGGCCGCCCTGCGTCAGTGCCAGCCCTTCAGCACACAGTGCCGTCTGAAAGCTATCGAAAGCCTCGTCACTGTCGCGCCAGACAATCACTTCAGACGCGTCGCGCTGGCGTGACAGCGCGGCATCTGCCTCACTCAGTCCGGTCATTGAGGCCACTTCCGGATCGGAGAAATCATGAAAGCCGGTAAAACGGTAGGTTTTTTTCAATACGGCCAGCCGCTGGCAGAGTGCGTCATAGGTCAGCATATTATCAGGCAGACGGATACGCTGCTGATCCTGCGTCTGGACCACGGCCCCGTTTTCGGCAATAAAGGGTGAACCACTGATCCCGAGCTTTTTTTGCAGCGGAATGATTTCGGCGGCCGTCTTACTGGAACAGATCACCAGCGGAACCTCGTGCTGTTTCAGGGTGGTAAGCCACTCAGTGGCCGCATCCCAGCGATAGGTATGGTGGTCGAGTAGCGAACCATCGAGATCGGTAATAATCATTAACGGCTGTTGAAGATCGGGCATTAACAGACTCCTTTCATCACGTTCGCGGCTAAAGCAGCGATTTTTCAATATTATAGTTGAATATGGCTCACACTTTTTTTCCTGCCACGCTGACTAAAAATCTAGGATAAATCTTAAAAAACAAATGGAGAGAAGCGAGGGATGCAGGAAGTGTGCAGGCGCTAAGTCACTGGCTGGCGCGGTTTTTTCGGTAACTATTGCCGCATAACGACCCGGTTCGTTGCAGAAACGTGCATATCTGATACTTGTTTTGGTGACGCGTTCGCGTAATCTGCAGAGGTGTTAAGAATTCCCTGGTGTAACGAATTGAATTTTTACCCGGCCTTCCCGCCGGGTATTTTTTTGAAATCGATTTCAGCGGTTAGCTTCATAAGCGCGATAGTCACAGATGTCGATTTCAAACGCTTCTGCCAGTTCGGTATACGAGTGAAAAATCTGGCCTTCAACTTCAAGCCGTGGCATCTGGCCCTGCTCCATATATTCCCGTATCTCTCCTGACGTTTTCGCCTGAATCGCCGCCAGTAAACCTTCAACATCCACCTTCAGATCGGACGCCGGCATATCGGTGTGCTGCTTTTCGTCTGTCATTTTCTGACTCCTGAGAGCAAACAGAATAATCAGTATAGAACGCGGGGAAGAAAGAGGGGATCGGGCAGATCGCAGGCAAAAAAAAAGCCCGCGCTGCGCGGGCAAAATCCTTGTTACTTTAGGTTGTGGCTGCACCTATGGGGTGGTGCAGTAGAGGGAGTGTAAAGGCCAGGCGCGTAAGAAGTCTTGCGGTGAAATGTTAAGAAATTGCAAAAATGGTCCTTACTCAGTTTTACCTGACTTTGCCCCTTAACAGAGCAGATTCAGCTATAGTTACTGATAAAGCTGATTTTTTTCAATACCTAAAGGAATGGTTATGGACATCTTAAGAATTATTATCGCAATTCTGCTGCCACCGCTGGGCGTATTCATGCAGGTCGGTTTTGGTGGTGCTTTCTGGCTGAATATTCTGCTGACGATCTGTGGTTATATCCCTGGTATCGTTCATGCCGTCTGGGTCATTGCCCGTCGCTAACGCGCTGCATCGCGCCGGTTCTTCGTTTAGACTGTACGCAGTAAATAATCAGGAGAACCGAAATGAAGGTAAATGACCGCGTCAGCGTCAAAACCGATGGCGGCCCGCGTCGCGTTGGCACCATTCTGGCAATGGAGCCGTTCAACGAAGGCACCATGTTTCTGGTCGCGCTGGAAGATTATCCACTGGGCATCTGGTTTTTTAATGAAACGCAGCAACCGGATGGCATTTTCGTCGAGCCTTACCACGACGCCTGAGCCTGACGTGCATAAAAAAGCCCCGTTACGCATAGCGTAACGGGGCTTTTTGCGTTCAGCGCCGCTGCCGTTGACGACAGCCGCTGATGCTTACCAGCATAGCATCAGAAGGTTTCCCAGTTATCACTACCGGTGGCCAGCACCGGACGCGGTGTCAGAGCCGGTGTGCTGGCTGGTGAAGTGACGCGCGCGGCCACACTTTTCGTGGCAGGCGAATCCTGCAGACGGAATGCCGCCACTGCCTGTGTCAGTTTGCCCGCCTGATCTTCCAGCGAGGCCGCTGCCGCTGAGGCTTCTTCCACCAGTGAGGCGTTCTGCTGAGTGACGTTGTCCATCTCAGTGACCGCCTGGCTAACCTGCTGAATACCCCGGCTCTGTTCGTCCGATGCCGCTGCGATCTCCGACATGATATCGGTGACGCGACGTACCGCCTCGACAATCTCACCCATAGTACTGCCCGCTGCGCCAACCTGATGCGACCCGTCATTAATCAGTGTGACGGACTCAGCAATCAGGGATTCAATCTCTTTGGCCGCCTGCGCACTGCGCTGGGCCAGATTGCGCACTTCGCTTGCTACCACCGCAAAGCCGCGACCCTGTTCTCCGGCACGCGCGGCTTCAACCGCTGCGTTCAGCGCCAGGATGTTGGTCTGGAACGCGATGCTGTTAATGACGTTGGTGATCTCAGCGATTTTCTTCGAGCTGCCGGAAATGTTGGTCATGGTTTTCACCACGCTATCGACAAGATCACCCCCGCTGCGCGCCTTGCCAGAAGCATCCGCGGCCAGCTGGCTGGCGTGATGGGCATTTTCGGCATTCTGTTTTACCGTGGCGGTGAGCTGTTCCATGCTCGCTGCGGTCTGCTCCAGTGCTGCCGCCTGCTGCTCGGTGCGTGAAGAGAGATCGGTATTACCGGCGGAGATTTCGCTGGAGCCCTGGTAAATCGCGACCGCACCTTCACGAACTGTCCCGACGGTGGTCACCAGCGCCTGCTGCATCAGTTGCAGATTGTGGATCAATGTACCAATCTCACTGCGGCCAAAGGGCAGGGGAGCAGAGGTCAGATCACCCTGTGCAATGCGTTCAATGCGCAGCACAGACTGACGCAGCGGGTTAATCACTACACGGCGCAGGAAGACAAAGGTCATCAGTACCAGCACCAGTGCGGCACTAAACGCCACGGCCATCGAGATAAAACCGATGCGCGACTGATGATCGGCTTCTGCGGTAATGGCATTGGCGCGGTCAGTACGGATTTTTATCGCCTTCAGTAATACCGCGTTATAGTCGTCATCCAGCTTACGGGTAACGTCTGTTTCCTGCGCGATGATGCCCTCAAAGCTACCCTGTTTACCGGCATTAATCATCGGTATCAGGCCTTTATTAATGTAATTATTGAAGCGTGCCTGTAGCGTAGCATCCAGTTCAGTGTCAGCCGGAGACTTCACTTTGCGCGCTTCATAAACTGCAAAACCATCTTTAGCCTGCTGAATACGTTTTTCAGCCGCCGCCACGTTGGCGCGAAATTCGTCCATGTCACCAATACGCGCGGCGGCACCGGCCTGGATAATGGTCAGGCGTGCCGTACGCAGGTGGTTGGAGCTGTTAGCAAGGCCCATACGAACCTGGATTTCGTCCGTAGCATCATCGAGGGAGTGGTTGCCTGAAATAAGAAAGTAACTGGCGACACCAATACAGAGTGCGAACAGCAGCAAAATGCCGCCGAAGATCAGGCTAAACAGCGGTACCAGGCGGAGATTCTGCCAGATGCCAGCGCTTTTCTGTCCATCATTATCTAATGCAGTGTTCATATCCTTGCTCTCTTGAGGCTGTTGTTATAAGGCTTAACATCGGCAAAAGAGCGTAAAGGCTTAGCGGCAAGAGTGAGACCTGGCTCCCAATTCAGCGCAAAAAAAAAACCGGCCATTAAGGCCGGTTCTTCAGGGCTGACGATCAGCGAATATTAACGTAAATACCCGAGGTCACATTATCGGTTAAACGCACCACATGATAAATAACCTGTTTATTATGGGTTTTGATTTTGCGTTTAATATTACCTTTATGTGACGATACCGTTTTGGCCTTAATTTGCATTTTATCTGAGATCTGAATGGTGTCATGACCTGACATCCACATCTTCAGCATGTTTGACTCAGTCTGGCTCAGCGTCAGCGGGTGAACATCCATGCCCGAAGAGATGCGCGCAGACTGGTTAAGCTTCTTCTGCAAATAGGTGCTGAGTAAGGAATCCAGGGTCGATGTCTTCATCGATTTTGATGTAATAATCAGGTTCTTACGAACGTAGAGATATTCCTCAAAATGGATATTACTAATCGCCATGAATATAAAGAACAGCGTATCAGGATGCTGCGTAATAATACTGCGGATACGTTCACTGGAATCTGACTCATGAATGAAACAATCTTCATTAATAAAGACGACACCAGGATTTAATTGCTCACATTTTTGCTGTAGTTGCTCAATATCGGAGACAGAAGAGATATTTTTCTTCTTAACTCCTTTTGAAGACATGTAGTCTGATAATCCCAGGCGTGTGTAGTTGCAGGAATCCATAATAATAGTTGGCATAATAGCGACCCTCACCAATTTGTTATCCGTTTAAATCAACGATGAATACGCGTTGCGGTACGAGAGAGATTTCTTAGGTACTTTTTTATTCTGCTCGTGCAGTGTGGCAACAGGCAAACGCCCGTAAAAGTCTTCATCCCTGACCCGTTCTGCAAAAAATTTGTGCTGCCATGACGTCACACATTCTCCGGCAATGGCGGGGAATGCCAGTGAAGTGCCGGAGATTCAGTAAAGCTCATTTTTTGAGACCTGTGTCACTATCCCTGAAAACAGGAAGTTTTCTGATAGGACAATTCTCAAAAACATTTGTTTTACGAAAGTGTGATGTCTCAGCGTGCGATGACAATGCCGGAAAAAACATTTTTTAACAAGAAAAATCACTTAAAGTTTTTTTCCCTGTAAATTCAGTGCATTGCCGGTTTTGTCTGCACATTCACAGTCTGACCGCTTCTGTGAACCACCCAACTAAAATACGCGAAGCCCGGTTTAATAAGAATTATTTTCAGACTCTTAGCACATTTATCAGAATTTCCTTAGTTGCATTCTGGAAAACATGGTTCGGAAAATGCACGGATGGTTTTGCGATACTTAAGTGTCACTGAGCGAAGGTAGTTAGAAACTTAATGTTCAGGGGCGGGATAGTTCTGTCAGAAACAGGGCGAGTAAATCAAATATTTCACTGAACAAATGCTCACAGAACGGGGCCAGCAGGGGCATCAGCAGGCTGATGGTTAAAATTCCGACTGATAAGGTAATCGGGAAGCCAATTGCGAAGATTGATAACTGTGGTGAAACACGGTTTAACAAACCCAGTACCAGATTTACCATGAGTAACAAAACGATTAAGGGCAGCGCTAACATCATGCCATTAAGGAAAATTAATCCGCCGGATTTCACCAGCGCCATAAAGGCGTTGGCATTTAGCGGGTGACCGCCAATCGGCAGCGTATGAAAACTGTCCGCCAGCAGTGAGATCAGCCAAAGATGTCCGTTAAAGGTCAGGAACAGCAGCATGGCCAGCATGTCGAGAAAACGGGCCAGCACCGGCATGTTAAGACGGCTGCCAGGGTCAAAAAAGGTGGCGAACGAAATGCCCATCTGCAAACCAATGACTTCTCCGGCAAGGCGCACAGCCGCAAACGCAAACTGCATGGTAAAGCCCAGTGCGATGCCAATCAGCATCTGCTGGATCAGCAGCCAGAATCCGGCAGGGGAAAACAGGGTCACATTCACAGCAGGTAACAGCGGCATCAGCAGCCAGGTGATCATCACCGCCAGACCGATTTTGACACGTTTGCTGACGGATCGTTCACTGAGGATGGGTGCGGTGGCGAACAGCGCCATGATGCGCACCAGTGGCCAGAAGAACTGGCTGACCCACTGAACCAGCTGGCTGCTGTCGAGAGTAATCATCAGCCGATGATATATGGCAGGTTGGTGAAGACGGTGCGGATATAGTCCAGCAGCAGATTCAGCATCCACGGGCCGGCAATAATACCGGTGGTGGCAACCGCCAGGATCTTAGGAATAAAGGATAAGGTCTGTTCGTTGACCTGGGTCGCCGCCTGGATCAGGCTAATCAGCAGACCGCTGACCAGGGCGGCCAGCAGCAGCGGGGCGGCCAGCATCAGGGCGACGCGCATCGCTTCCTGTCCCATTACCATTACTGATTCGGGTGTCATGTCGTGCTCCGGTAAGAAAAGGGGGATCAGGAGTAGAAGCTTTGCGCCAGTGAACCGACCAGCAGTTGCCAGCCATCGACCAGAACAAACAGCATCAGTTTAAACGGCAGCGCAATGGACGCTGGCGGAACCATCATCATCCCCAGCGCCATCAGCACGCTGGCGACCACCAGGTCGATGATCAGGAACGGGATAAACACGGTAAAGCCAATCTGGAACGCGGTCTTCAGCTCGCTGGTCACATAGGCGGGCAGCAGAATACGCATGGGCACCGCTTCAGGACCGGCAATCGGCGCGATATTCGCCAGACGGGCAAACAGGGCTAAATCCGCTTCACGGGTCTGACGCAGCATAAACTCGCGCAGCGGCTGGGCACCTTTATCAATCGCCACATCCATGCTGATCTTGTCCTGGCTGAACGGCAGATAGGCATCCTGATAAATTTTGTCGAAGGTCGGCGCCATAATAAAGAAAGTCAGAAACAGCGACAGACCGAGCAGCACCTGGTTAGGCGGTGCCGAAGGCGTGCCCAGGGCATTTCGCAGCAGGCCAAACACAATGATGATACGGGTGAAGCTGGTCATCATCAGCAGCACGGCCGGAATAAAGGTCAGCGCAGTGATAAAGACCAGTGTCTGAACCGGCAGTGACCAGCTCTGACCGCCGTTAGGCAGCGAGTGACTCACCAGGCCCGGCAGCTGGGCATGGGCAACCGGTGCCAGCAGCAGCAGTGGCAGTAAAGGAAGCAGTCGACGCATCATTGTGGTTTTCCGGGACGTTTAACCAGATTCTGTAACAGCTGACGAAAATCCTGTGGCGCACGGTCAGCCGGCGTCACAGCGACCGGCTCACCCGGCGGCAGCGTATGCAGATGAGTAATCTGCTGTGCAGTGACGCCCAGCACCAGACGCGCGTCAGCAGTATCGATAATCACCACTCGCTCACGCTGGCCCACTGAGACGCTGGCCGTGAGCTTCAGCTCCTGACCACTCACCTTTTTCGGCGCAAAGCCGGCACGGCGTGCCAGCCAGGCGCAGGCCAGAATCAATAAAATAATCACTGCTAACACGCTGCTGACCTGGGCCAGCATAGAACCGGTCGAAATCGCCTGTGCATGGGGTGCAGCCGGTTGCAGCGTTTGATTCTGGCTATTCATAATGTGACTCTTAGCGACTCAGACGACGCATACGTTCAGACGGGGTGATGATGTCAGTGATACGAACGCCATATTTGTCGTTCACAACCACTACTTCACCCTGTGCAATCAGGTAACCGTTGATGAGGATATCCAGCGGCTCACCTGCCAGGCCGTCCAGTGCTACCACCGAGCCCTGCGCCAGGCGCAGCAGCTCTTTGATGGTCATCTTGGTGCGGCCCAGTTCGACGGTGAGTTTCACCGGGATATCCATAATCAGATCGATATCCTGCAGCGAGCCCGCAACGTTGCCGCTGTCGAATGACTTAAAGACGTCATCGGTTTGCGGCGCACTGCTGCTGCCGACCTGCTCGTTCATCGCTTCAGCCCACAGATCGTCCGCAGAGATATCGTCAGACGGTTTATTACTGTCAGTCATGGGGCTGTTCCTCGTTAAGCGAATTCAGAATCGGGTTAATCAGGTGTTCGACACGGAGCGCATATTGCCCATTCATCGTGCCATATTGGCTGGTTAAGACCGGGACGCTATCGACATGGGCGATAATGCGTTCCGGCTTCTCAATCGGCAGCACATCACCGGGTTTCAGCTGCAGAATCCGTGACAGACGCAGTGAGGTTTCGGCAAAGTGAGCAATCAGTTCCAGCTCAGAGTGCTGCACCTGTTTAACCAGGTTATCGCGCCAGTGGTTATCTTCCTGACGGGAGTTTTCGAGCGGTGGGTTCACCAGCAGCTCGCGCAGCGGTTCAATCATTGAAAACGGGATGCAGATATTAAACTCACCCACCAGGTTACCAATCTCCACCTGGAACGGCGTGTTAACCACGATGTCGTTCGGTGAAGTGGTGATGTTGGTGAACTTCACCTGCATCTCTGAACGTACATACTCGACGTCCAGTGGATAAATGGCCTTCCATGCGTCGCTGTAACCATCCAGCGCCAGCTTCAGCATGCGGCGGATAACGCGCTGCTCGGTATGGGTAAACTCACGGCCTTCGACTTTCGTCGGAAAACGTCCGTCACCACCAAACAGGTTGTCGACGGCGATAAACACCAGGCTGGGTGAGAACACCACCAGCGCCGTGCCGCGCAGCGGTTTCAGGTGGATCAGATTCAGGTTGGTTGGCACCGGCAAATTGCGGGCAAACTCGTGGTACGGCTGAATCTTGATCGCCCCGACGCTGATGTCCGGGCTACGTCGCAGCAGGTTAAACAGCGTCATACGGAAACTACGGGCAAAACGCTCGTTAATAATCTCCAGCGCCTGCAAACGCTCGCGCACCACGCGGCGCTGGGTATTCGGGTCGTAAGGACGAATATCGCCCTCCGGCCCGTTTTGTTTCTTTTCTTCTTCCGCGCTGCCACTATCGCCGTTTAAAAGGGCGTCAATTTCAGCCTGGGAGAGAATGCTATCGCCCATTGATTCACCTCAAAATGAAGGCAGTAAACAGCACGTCGTTTACGGCCTGCGGAGGTTGACCTTTTACCAGCGGAGGTGTCAGCGCCTGTTTGATTTGTTCAACAAGCGCCTGTTTTCCTTGCTCTGTCGCCAGCGCCGCAGCACTCTGACGCGAGAGCAGCAGCAGCAGACGGCTGCGCACCTCAGGCAGATAGTCATTCATCCGACTCCGGGACTCCTCATCGGCCAGACGCAGGGTAAAGCCTACGTAAAGCACGCGGTCAGGATCGTTGTCGGGATTGACCAGGTTAACCGTAAATGTATCAAGTGCAAAAAAGACCGGAGCGGGAGGCGGTTCAACTTTCGCCACCTCAGGCTTATCGCCCTCGTGTTTATTCATCATTCGCCAGACTGCATAGCCTGCCACGCTGCAAGCGGCCAGCGTCAGAATGATCAACACTGGTATTAAGATTTTACGTTTGCTGCCTTTTGCTTTCGCGTTATCAGACATGGTGCAGTTACTTCCTGTGAATTATGGGCAAGCCTCTCGGCTCACGGGACAGATTATCCGCGTCTTAAGTCAAACCAATGGGTAGAAAAGACGCGGGTTTTACGCTTACCTTCAGCGTTTGCCGCTGTCAGGCGAAAGTGTCGACGGCGCTGTTGCCGCTAACGCGAGCCTGAAGGGCAGCGGGAACGGCGATCGGCGTAATGTCGGTGTCACTGTCCTGGGTGAGGGAGAAGCGGCCATGCTGTCCGTCGCGGCGCGCCTCCTGTTGTTGCTGGAATTGCTGGCCCTGCGCGGAACTGTCACTGCTCACCTGACTCTCGCCCAGGTTGATACCGCTTTCTGCCAGCGCGCTGCGCAGCTGCGGTATCGCGGCTTCCAGTGCCGATCTGACGTGGCTATGGCTGGAAACCAGACTAATTTTTGCCTGGTCGTTATCCAGTTTCAGGCTGATCTGGATAGCGCCAAGGTCTTCCGGATGTAAACGCAACTCCGCGTTCTGCTGGCCGTTGCGGCTGAACATCACAATCTGCTGACTCAGCGCCTGCTGCCACTCGTCGCTGCCCAGCTGTGAATTCAGCATCGGGGTGGACGGGGTGCTGCTGGTCGCGGAGGCGGTCACAGGCGCGGGCAGGCTGCTGGCGCTGGCGAACGGTGTAGCGCTGATCGCGTTGTCGCTGGTGCTGGCTTTAATCGCACTCTGATCCTCCTGCTTCACCATAGTGCTCAGCGCCTGCTGGAAACTGCTGTCGAGCGTCAGGCCGCTGCTGGTCGCACTTTGCGCGGCGGGCTGACTCTGACTGGCAGTGCTGTTCACGGCAGGTGAGTTCTGTGTGGCAATTTTAGCGTCGTGCTTCTCATCTTTACCCGGCGCAGGGCTCTGCTGTGCGCTGTTCAACAGTTGCGTCAGCGAAGTCTGACTTTTCCGGCCGGTGTCGGTCTGGGCAATCAGCTCACCTGCTTCACTGCTGACTGGCGTAGAAGGCGTCGCTGCTGGCGTCACCGCACCCGGTAACATGGCAAACAGGGCCTGCACATTCTGCATGTCACTGGCGCTTAAGGGTGTAGCCTCCGGCTTGTCTTTATCATCGGCTGATTTTGACCCAGCTTTAGTATTTTCCGGTTTAAACAGGGCGGTCAGTTCAGCAGGATTATCCAGCGCCGCCATCAGCGCATTCAGCGGCGCCTTTGGTCGGGCGTCGTCGACAGTTTCTGCTTTTACATCAGCGGATTGCGCCGCTTTTCCCTGCTGTTTAGCCAGGCCTGCCAGCTGATTTCCCAGCGTGGTCAGAAAGTCCTTTGGCAGGGCATCAGCCCCTGCTGCAAGGTCCGTCGCGCCTGATGGTTCCGCGTCGGTTTTAGCCGCCGCTTTTATGCCAATGTGTGGCAGCGTAATCATTCGCCTCTCCTCGATGCGGCCCGTTGGGCAAATTCATCCATCCGTTTCTGATCGAGACGGTTTTCCTGTCGTAATGCATTTTCCGCTGCCCGCGTTATCAGGGTCTGATAGGCGTTCAGCCGCTGCTGTTTGTCGCGCCAGTTGATCAGCGCCTGCTCCAGTCGCTGATTCCAGTTATTAAGCTGGTTGCGATGCTGCTCAATCGCTTTTTCCAGCGTCTGAATAAACTGGTGATAATTCGTCCAGCGGGTGCTGGCGATGCCGGACGACATGTCATCGTTAAGTTTGTTGCGATACTCGTCCTGATAATCAAGCAGCATCGTCAGCTGCTCGTTGGCGGCGTGCTGGCCGCGGCGCATATCGCCTAAATAGATGGCGGCACGTTCGAGATCCTGCTCCGCTAAGTCGCGCAGCGTATCAATGGCATTTGCAGTTTTCATTGCCGTTACCTCGCGTTAATTACTGTGACGAGCCAAACAGCGCATGCAGATGCAGGCTGGCGTCGTCATAATCGCTGCGCTCAAAGATGCCCTGTTGCAGGAAGGCTTCCATCTGCGGATAGAGCCTGATGGCTTTATCGAGCATCGGATCGCTGCCGGCGGCGTAGGCCCCGACGCTGACCAGATCGCGGTTACGCTGGAAGCTGGAGAGCAACTGCTTAAACTGGCGCACCTGCGCATAGTGGTTCTCATCGATCAGCGAGGTCATCGCACGGCTGATCGAGGCCTCGATATCAATAGCCGGATAGTGACCCGCTTCGCCAAGCCGGCGCGACAGCACGATGTGGCCGTCAAGGATGGCGCGCGCGGAGTCCGCGATCGGATCCTGCTGATCGTCGCCTTCAGTCAGAACGGTATAGAAGGCGGTGATCGAACCGCCGCCGTCGATGCCGTTACCGGCACGCTCAACAAGCGCAGGCAGTTTGGCGAACACGGAAGGCGGGTAGCCTTTGGTCGCCGGTGGCTCACCAATCGCCAGCGCGATCTCACGCTGCGCCATGGCGTAGCGGGTCAGTGAATCCATAATCAGCAGCACATGCTTGCCGCGATCGCGAAAATCTTCAGCGATACGGGTGGCGTAAGCGGCACCCTGCATACGCAGCAGCGGCGACACATCCGCCGGGGCAGCAATGACCACCGAACGGGCGCGGCCTTCAGCACCCAGAATGTTTTCAATAAAATCTTTAACTTCGCGGCCACGTTCGCCAATCAGACCGACCACGATAACGTCCGCTTTGGTGTAGCGCGCCATCATGCCGAGCAGCACGCTTTTCCCCACGCCTGAACCGGCAAACAGACCCATACGCTGCCCGCGACCGACCGTCAGCAGGGCATTAATGGCACGCACGCCGGTATCCAGCACGTCGGTAATCGGCGTACGTTGCAGCGGGTTAAACGGTGGGGTGATCAGCGGTGCGCGATAGCCGGTATCCGGCGACGGCAGGCCGTCCAGCGGTCGGCCGCTACCGTCGAGCACGCGGCCCAGCAGTTCCGGCCCCAGCATCAGCTGTTTGCCCGCCTGCGGGTTGTCGCCGTTCTGACGCGCATAGACCCGCGCACCCGGTAAAATGCCGTCCACTTCTTCCAGTGGCATCATCAGCAGTTTCTGACCGTTGAATCCCACCACTTCACTTTCGATTTCGCTGATGGTTTTACCATCGTTGCGTTCGATGATGCAGGTCGCACCCAGCGGCAGCTGTAAACCGGTCGCTTCCAGCACCAGGCCGGTCGCGCGGGTCAGGCGGCCATAGCGGCGCACCGGCTGCACCTGGGTGATGCGTTTTTCAAAGGCGTCGAGCGAGCCCAGCCAGCGGTTCAGACGGGTAGTCATCAGATTTCTCCCGGCGCGGCAAGGCGGCAGAGTTCCTGCCAGCGCGTTGCGACGCTGGCATCCAGATCGCCATCTTCAGCGCTGAGTTTGCAGCCGCCAGGATGCAGGGTGCTGTCTGCGATCAGCCGCCAGCCGTGCAGATCCAGCGTCGGACCTAAAGTCTGTTCAATACGCTGTAAGTCGTCCGGGTGAACACGCAGCTGCGGTTTGCCGCTGAACATCGGTTCCTGCTGCAGCAGACCCTGAATCTGGCGGAGCAGGGCGGTGCCATCCACCGTGGTGGCCTGACCAATCACCGAGCGAGCCGCTTCCAGCGCCAGCTGCATCAGACGTGCAGCAATCACGCTGTCCAGTGACTCCAGCGTGTTCTGGAACTCCGTCACCAGCTGCTGCATCCGCGCCTGAAGCGGCGCCTGCTGCTGCTGGGCATCGGCCAGTCCCTGCTGAAAACCAGCGTCGTAGCCCGCTTTCTGACCTTCGGTCATACCCTGCTGATAGCCTTCGTTGTAACCCTGGCCCTGTGCCTCTTTGCGCATCTGCTGCTGCAGACGTTCGAGCTGCTGTTGCTGCTCATCTACGCCGTCTTCAGCTTCGAAAATTTCTGGCTGCAGCTCCGGTTCAGGCTCGTCAAAACGGCCTAAATCAGTGGGCTGCCACAGCTGCCAGGGACGGGCAGAAAATGCATCAGACATAGGTTTCCTCGCCACCACCAATCACCATCTCGCCCGATTCTGCCAGGCGACGGACCACCAGCAGGATCGCTTTCTGTTCGTTTTCCACGGCGGACATACGCACCGGACCGCGGTTGGCCAGATCGTCGCGCAGGATATCGGCCGCACGGGCTGACATGTTCTTGAGGAACTTCTCGCGCAGAGGCTGTTCGGAACCTTTCAGTGCAACCAGCAACTGTTCGGACTCCACTTCCTGCAACAGGCGCTGGATGCTGCGGTCGTCCACTTCCACCAGGTTTTCGAACAGGAACATCTCGTCGATAATTTTCTGCGCCAGTTCGCCATCGAAGTCGCGTACCGCTTCGATAACGGCCTCTTCCTGCTGCGTTTTCATCAGGTTGATGATCTCGGCTGCGGTTCTCACGCCGCCCATCTTCGCGCGCTTGAGGTTGGTGCCATCCAGCAGGCCATTCAGCACTTCGGTCAGTTCGGCCAGCGCGGCTGGCTGCACACCACCAAAGGTGGCGATACGCAGCATCACATCGTGACGCAGACGTTCGTCGAACAGCGCCACAATATCGGCGGCCTGACCACGCTTGAGGTGGACCAGGATGGTGGCGATGATCTGTGGATGCTCGTCGCGGATAAGGTCGGCGGCCGCCTGCGGCTCCATAAAGTTGAGCGTTTCCATCCCGCTGGTGGTTTCGCGCGTTTCGAGAATGTCCTCCAGCAGGCTGGAGGCACGCTCTTCGCCCAGCGCCCGGGTCAGCACCGAACGCAGGTATTCGTTGGAGTTCAGGCTCAATGCAGCAAACTGCTCAGCATCGGTTTCGAACTCACGTAATATCTCAGTCAGCTGCTTGTGTGACACCTGACGCATGTTGGCCATCGCCGCGCTGAGGTGCTGTACTTCACGCTGGTTCAGGTGTTTGAAAACTTCCGCGGCGCGCTCTTCGCCGATGGTCATCATCAGGATGGCGCTTTTTTCGGTTCCGGTCAGACTCATAGCTCTTTACTCATCCATTCGCGAATCACCAGCGCAACAACGCGCGGATCGTTTTCTGACATGTCGCGGATGCGTTGACTCATCACTTCTGCGCTCATGCGGTTGTTAGACTTACGTTCCTGATCCAGCTCATCTTTGCTGAGCTGCACATTAAAGGCTTCTTCTTCTGGCTGTTGTGCAGCGGCGCGGGCAGCAACGGCTTCTGCAGCGGCTTTCTCGGCGGCCTGCTTACGAACCAGGTGCGGACGAACCAGTTTGCGGTAGAGGATAAAGGCTACCAGGGCAATCAACAGCCACTTACCGGCGTTCATCAGCTGATCAAAGAAGGACTGCTGTTGCCAGAAGGGCAGATCGGCGGTCACTGCTTCAGTGGTGTTGAACTGCGAGTTCACCACGTTGACGCTGTCGCCACGCGTCTGGGAGTAACCCATCGCTTCGCGGGTCAAATCTTCAATCTGCTTCAGCTGCTGTTCGTTCAGCGCAACCGCTTTGCCTTTATCATCTGCACGGAAGTTCACGACGACCGCAACCGACAGACGCTGTACGTCGCCGACGTTAACTTTGGTATGACGAATGGAGCGATCCAGCTCGTAGTTCACCGTGTCGTCACGACGCGAGTTAGTCGGTGCTGAGCTCGCTGCTGCTGTGCTGGTGGTCTGGCTGGCATTGTTCGCCGCGTTGTTCTGACCATTAGCATTCTGACCATTGGCCGCATTGTTGTTTGGCGTCGTGACCGGCGCGGTGTTGGCTGGCGCAGGCTGGTTAGAGAGCGCGCCTGGCACGCCACCCGGATAAGGGCTGCCCGACTGGTCGCTGGTGCTGGTCTGACGCGAACGGATCGCCGTGTTCGACGGGTTAGCGTTAGGCTGATATTTCTCGTCGGTCTGCTCGCTGGTGTCGAAGTTAATCTGCGCGGTAACCTGCGCATGCACATTGCCCTGGCCAAGAATCGGATTCAGGATCGCTTCGATACGTTGCTGGTAGCGTGCTTCAACTTCAGAGGAGTACTTCAGCTGCGCGTCATTCAGATCGCGACCGGCGTTATCAGAACGGGTCAGCAGGCGACCGGTCTGATCGACCACGGTGACGTTGCCCGGCGGTAAACCGGCGACGCTGCTTGAAACCATGTGGGCGATGGCCTGAATCTGGCCTTCATCCAGCGCACGGCCAGGCTGCAGGGTTAAGGTGACAGAGGCGGATGGCGCTTTCTGCTCACGCACAAATAAGGTTGGTTTTGGCATCGCCAGATGAACGCGGGCGCTTTTGACCGGACCCAGTGATTCGATGGTGCGGGCCAGTTCGCCTTCCAGCGCGCGCTGGTAGTTAACCTGCTCGCTGAACTGGCTGATACCGAACTTCTCTTTATCCAGAAGCTCAAAGCCCACCGAGCCGCCTTTTGGCAGACCCTGCTGAGCCAGACGCAGACGCAGCTCATGCACATTCGCTTCCGGCACCATCAGTGCGCCGCCATTTTCGGCGAAGCGGTAGGGGATGTTCATCTGCGTCAGCTGGGTGACGATGGCGCCGCCATCTTCATCAGTGAGGTTGTTATAAAGGACGCTATAGCTGGGCTGCTTTGCCCACAGCACCATCGCGATCACGATCGCCACCACGGCTGCCGCCGCGACGATTAAAGGAATACGCGGATTTGCGCGCAGGCGAGCGAGCAGGTCACCGAAGCCTTTCTTTTCTTGTTCTGTTGTGGCGGCTGTGCTCGCATTCATGACCGATTCCTGCCTGACGTAATTGACCGGGTAAGTTGAGATGGCAAAACAGACTCCCTGACCTGCGTAGATAAAATTTCCACTTCAATGCCAGGCATTATTAGGTGATAAGCAAAATTCGATGGCTGGATAAGGTAGGTTTTTTGCTGTCATTTAGCGGCTTTGTCTCATTGACAACGTGCTAACTTTTCCTCACATCAAAAATGTCATCCTCTTTAATAAGGTATCGTTCATGTCCATTCAGGCAATTGACGGCGTACTGCAGCAGCTGCAGGCGACCTCACTGCAGGCCAGTAACCGCAGCAGTGAAGCCACTAATCAGATCGATTTCGGCGCGACCATGAAAGCGGCGCTGGATAAGATCAGCGAAACGCAGACCACCGCACGCACCCAGGCGCAGGATTTTGAAATGGGGAAACCCGGCATTGCGCTGAATGATGTGATGGTCGATCTGCAGAAATCATCCATCTCTATGCAGATGGGGATTCAGGTCAGGAACAAGCTGGTGTCGGCGTACAGTGAAATTATGAATATGCAGGTTTAGGTATCTGATTAACATAATTGTCTAAGATAACTAATTTTGGACCTGCCAGGCTATATGCCTTACTGATTTTTGCTATTAACATGAAAGTTAATGTGCTGGATTTTGTCGACATCAGAAGCTAAAAACCTGACGAATCATTAGCGATCCTGAGTGATATGCCGGGCTCGCGAAATGTGTCAGGTTTTGTGCTGTATAATGAATATGTTCATGTGCAGACTGGCAAAGTAACAACTTAGTGACTTCATTGCGAAGGAATAAATGTATCCTTTGCTACCGTGAACCTTGTTATAAACTGCCTGATTTAACAGTAGGTAGTGTGTCATGATAAAAATTCAGAAGGACTTGACCATCGCTTTCTTAACGGGTGTGATGTGATCCTTCTAAATATAGGCTGCTCACAATAAACAATACCTGAGGAAATGCGAACCGCATTTACGGCTATGTACGGATTAAAACTCACTGGCGTGTCAGGGATAGCAAGGCTGTACAACAATCACCAACATTCTCGTTACTGCAACGATCATCCCACTGACACCAAAACGGTCATCCCTCATGTTTAACATGAAATACTTGCCTGTTATGTTAGGCAAAATGAAAAAAAACTGGAAAATTGCAAGCAATTGAGACTATTCTGGAAGCTCTGTTGATGGAGTAAATGATAGTGTGCAGGAGGTTGCATGATTTTTTCGGTGCCAAAAATAAAGGGAATTGCGCAAAATTTATCTTTAATCAATGATAAATCAGGCGTTTTTTATTTTGAGCTGGATAAAGAAGTGGATGTGCGCTGGGAAAACCTTTTCAGTGGTTATATCTCGCTCTATAAGCCGCCTATCTTTTCCCTGTTTAGCCCTACGATTATCGGAAGCAGATTTATACGGGTTCATGCAGACCTGGATGGTGTTATGGGGATTGAAAATGTACTTCTTCATTTGCAGGCAATGATCAGTTTCGCAAACTCGCATTGGGTGAAGATGACGCAACAACCAAAAGCTAACGAACTGTTATCAGCCAGAAAAAGCGATGGAGTGAACGAGATAAATAACAGACTGTCAGGCCTTTATTTTCAGTAAATTGAAATGCCGCCCTAGGGCGGTTTTATCAGCCAATAATAAAGGTTGCTGGAAATAATATCTGGGACGGATGGCAGCACTTCATCTATATCAGCATTAGCCTATATAAATCCCCCAGCTTTATTGTTTAGGGTAGATTATCTCATTCACTCATCTTCGTTTTTCTGAAAAATTTTTCTGGTTACATAATGAGATTTTAATTTTAGACTGAAGGATATCGGAATGATAAAATTCATCGGTCCAGCCTATTTAGAATTAGGGTTTTTTAATTTTAACGCATTACTGGAAAGAACGTGCTGAAATTTCAGAGGTAACTTTAATATTAAAAGTTAAAGTTAAATTGTTGAATGGTATTTGTAAGTCCTTATAAGTAATTAATAGCTCTTGTGCCATAATCGGAAAATAAAAAATCTGTTCTATATTATATTATTAAGCTAAAGTGAGTTTCAGTATTCTATTGAAATAAAAGGGTTTAACACTAATAAGTCAGCTTAGCTAACTCATGTTATCTCTTATGTCTCAAATAGACCATGTCAGCTAAACTGTATCTGATCTAAAACCCTATTTATGTACGCAACACGTGACTTTTCACCCCCATCAGCTAACAGCAGGACGCCAATGTGATGATAAGAAATTCAGTCTGGATAACTATGTTGATTTTTCTGACAGCCCCAGCTTTTGCCGCCACACAGTGCGGGCCGTTTAACCTTCAAACTGATAAGAGTGGCTGGTTCTCAGTCAACGGGGAACGCGCGAAGACCCAGAAAGTCACGTTTTCAAAAGAGAAGGGCGATTACGACAACGCCACGATAAAACTGCTGGTTAAAAACAGCAAAGCGCCGGGGATGGTAGACATGGAGCTAACGAATTTAGAGGGCAAAGGAATGTTAAGGGCGCAAATCGTCCGCACCAGTCAGAGTCAGATCCGCATACGGGGACTCTATGATTGCGAACCGGCAAAATAGCCTGACCAGCAAACAGCATGGTGATGCCGCTAACGGATGGTTTTGCAGTTTGTAATCATCGCTGAAACCAGAGCGCTGATATCCGGCGCTTTTGGATCGTAGTAAAACGTTGCGCTGGTCTGATGATGGCTGAACTTCGCAATTTCAATCCAGGCGACGGTTTCATTATCCTTTTCGAGGTTATATCGCTTCGTGCCATCTGGCAGCGGATCATCCTGCTCCAGATAAGCCCGCTGATTCTGTGCCATTTCAGTAAGACAGGACTCAACCTGATGAGGATGACCCTCGAACCAGGCGGTCTTCGTTTCCGGGTGCAATCCAACCCGTCCCATATCCACGCATCCACCCAGCAGGTAAACGCTCAGTGCGATGAGTAATCTTTTCATGGCATCCACTTTCATTATTATTTTCCAGTCTGATCTCGCCTTTCGACACACGGATACGAATCTGTGATTCAGCCACCCTGAACCAATAGTACAACACTTAGCGTCACCGATTCATGAACACAACGCCTGTGCGCCTTGTTTTCAGGTAACTGAGACCGGATGGCATGGTCAGTCTACGGCAAATGAACCTAAGGGTTCAGTGAACAGACTGTCAGAAGGGTTTAGCCGTGGTAAAAGCAGTAAGGTAACGAAACGGTGATAAACGTTAGTACACAGAAACTTTTCTGCCCTGAAGGTCCGCCGTAACCTTTGCCGAAAGCTTCCTTAAGCAACACTAATCAGCGCGCCCATCGGGCGCGCCATCTGCATATCAACCTGCTTTGTAAGGATCTTTTTTATCATCCTGGCTGTCATCATTTTTGCGCGGCACTTCACCATGATCTTTCGGCGCGTCAGTGGCAGGATGATCGTCTTCTTCATAGGCATTGCCCGCGTTTGGCGCAGCTTCTGGCAGGCTTTTGCTGACATCACCTTCTTTCTTACGTTCTTCATTCGTATTGTGCTTAAACATAACTCACTCCTTTTGTTCCAGTGCCTTAAGTCTAGACCAGCCCTGACATCGCGCATTACATCGGGATCAGGAGAGCAAAAAAAGCCCGCCAGAGGCGGGCTAATCGGAGTTTCTCTCATACTGAACACGTCATTTTCGATGTTCGGGTGTGTGCAGCACAATCATGCTAACGGGAAAGGTTTGATGCATAAATGGACAAATCTGTCATATCACCTGCGGCAGGTCACATTCCCGACGATAAAAGTGTCGATAAATAAATTAGATTGAATAGATTAATAAAAGGCATATAGTGACCTGCGTTACCAGGAGATAGAAATTATGTTACGAGACTATTTAAAGATTGAAGCGGAAGACCAGCTAATTGAACAACGTACACTGAGCCTGAGAAATCGCGGTCAGGAAGAGGTGACGGAGTGGATCATTGTGAGCCGTCAGGGTGTCAAAAAAGGCGGCGTGACCCTGTTCGACAAACTCAGCACCCGCCGCTCATGGCCAGTCAACTATCGCATTATGCAGACCGACCTGTAGGGCAAAGTAGTGGTGGATCAACTTGTCGACGCCCTGTAGTTGCACGGCTATGACTCTGGCGAATGTTGTTCGCTGAAAGGCTAACCCGCACCCGGCGGGTTTTTTTATGGCTGCCGATAGCGGCGTAATTCAACCAGTGTTCCAATCAGCTGCAGGCTGTCGCGGCTTGAATGCAGCTCGGGGAAGTTGATATTGACCGGAGCCAGTTCAAACTGCGCAACACCGTTTTCACTGCCACGCTGGCGCCAGGTGCGCAGCAGGGCATTCTGCTGCTGTAATGCCAGTACGCAGTCACCAGGCTGAGGTGCCACACTGGGATCAATGATCACCACATCCCCCCGCAGAATCGCGGGCGTCATCGCTTGTTCTTCTACCCGGATGGCAAAACTCTGCTGCGACAGCGCCATGTCATTGTGCATCAGTAGCTCTTGCCGCACAGAGCTGGCGTCACTCAGCCATTGTGCGACATCACGCTGAGCAATCAGCGGGATCTGATGCAGGCCAGCCCAGGTATTTTCGCTGAAAACAGGACCATCCCCATCTATCAGATAAGCTGGTGCGCAGCCCAGCGCTTCGGCAAGCCGCAGCAGGTTCTCACCGCGCGGCAGCGTCTCTTCTTTTTCCCATTGCGAAATGGCCACATGGGAAACTTTTACCTGTTGCGCCAGTTGCTTCTGCGTTAACTGCAGTGATTTACGTCGGAGTCGGATGCGGTCACCCAGCGTTTCGTTTTTCATCAGCTTGACTTTTTGGTTAAGAGTGACTTAAGTATACTTAACTCTGGCATTTAAGCAATCTTAAATTCAGGGCGGAGGACGTGGCTGTTCAGCACGCAGTGTGTTCCAGAGACCTTACCGGAAAAAGGGGTGTGGCATGGAAAGTAGTCTGATTACCAGTATGGGTGCGTTAGTTCTGGGTGGGGGGGCAGCAGCACTGTTCTGGAAACCGTTATTGGCGGGTATTGCGTCAATCGTAACCAGTAATCGAGCCGGCGGCGAAATTATTACCAGCTACAAAGAGCAGGTGGTGTTGCTGAAAGAGAGCAACCTGATGATACGGGAGGAGAACGATGAGTTACGAGAACGTCATGACAGGAATCTGCGACGTATTGCGACACTCGAAACAGATCTGCGGTTAATCAAGAATGCCGTAGGCATTTTACTGGCAATGACCGAAACCGGTCAGAACGATAAATTTCGTAATGAGATTGATCGGCTGATCTCAACTCTGGAGGATCGCAGCGATGGCAACGATTAACAGCCTTAAGGCACCTATGTCTTACCGGCGCAAAGTTATCCTCGGCTGCATTCTGCTGAGCTGTTCGATGATTTGCATCCTGATGACGATTATTTTTCTCTACGTCAGTAACACGGCAAATAAGCGGGTCGAGGAGATTCGGGCGGATTATCGGGTTATCGCGGCACGACGTGATGACCGGGTGGATTTGCTGACCAGTCAGGTCGCAGCGTTACAGCACAAGCTCGATGTGATTCCGGATCGCGTGGCTGACAAAACGATCACAAAAGTAAAAGAAGTCGTGATTGAGAAGGAGGTGCCATCAGTCAAACCGGCGGAGAAACGTTAACTTCCGATTATTCTTAGTGCGGCTTCGCTATTATCGACTAGTTTTAAATCTCCGGGCGACATTTTGTATCTGAACTGACGCCCGCTGATTGGCCGGTTGATGAACCGCTAAGCCTAATCACTTTTGATAACTGACCAGAAGGAAATTTAGCATGAGCGATTCAACAGAAACCAAAACTAAAAATGACTATCTGCGCGATGTGACTTCGCAGCTGAAAGAGATGCGCCACTACGCGCAGACCAACACCGAAACCCTGTCCAGCCATTGGTTAGCGTTTGATGCCGGTGAGTATAAAGACAAGACGAACGCCGATCGTATTGATGCGTTGCTGAATAAGCAGGGGAAACTGCTGGAGGACCTGGATGCCACCATTCAGGACATTGAGATTGAAATCAATCACAGCGAGCAGGAGAGCTGATTCATCTCCTGCTAACTGATACGGTAGCCGCTAAAGGATTAGTCGGCTACCAGCCACATTTCCGCTTCGTCGAACATCTCTTCAACAATACGCGCAACTGTCGCCTTATCGTTCTTACTTAAATCAGTATCAATCGCGTTACGTTCCATCGGCTTGACCTTGACTTCGATGTCAGGAAAAACCCGATGCACCCGCTTTTCCAACTCCTCACGAATCATCTCGCGAGCACCCGGTAAACCGGCAACGTTGCGCTTGTCATAAATCAACTCAACAAACATGATGGCAATCCATTCAGGGCAAAATCGCTGATATATAATACTGTAAATAAAAACAGTAGCAAGGCGGCGCGCCTGATTTCGCCTAAATTTTTATCTCGCGTAAACCTCAATCTTCGACTAGCAAAATGTGCATGCATCGCGACATAATGCTGGCTTACTTTTCAGGAGGTCCGCGATGCGACAACTGGTAATTGATATTCTGCTAAAGCTGGCAAAGATGGACGTCGATGCAAAAGAGCTGACGGCGCAGCTTGAAGCGCAGTCCCTGCTGGTTGCAGCGCTGCTTGTGCAGGCGAAACAGGACAACTCGCTGACCATTACAGAAACGGTGCAGGATGCCATCATTACCGCTTCGCAATCATCGACCGAGTTTCTGCAGTCGGATGTTGATCTGCTGCTGACGCACATCAATCGTCTGCTGGCGGTTGCAAGCTATGTAGAAGTGAAAGGCAAAGCCACGGAAGAGCGAGAGTAGGGCCATTTATCAATACACCTCCGGAGAGGAAAGCCCGGCAATCTCTCCGGAGGCAGTGAAGGTGCTCTGCCCGTAAGGGCAATCATCGCCTGCGGCATGACGTGAAGGTATCGCGTTTTGCTCTACTGCTTTATCCGATGCTGTACGGCAGGCTGAATGGTGTAATTTACACCTGTTCAGTGCATTGAAATCACAGCTCGTTTTTGATGCAGAACTCTTCCCAGCTCATTCCCAGCGACTCAGCATGAGATTTGAGATAGGTCTCGATAGCCTCAGCCGCTACCGCTTTATCCGGCTCAGCGAGCTGAATAGAAAAAATCATCCCATCCAGATTTTTCTGCCGTAAAAAGGCTGCATAGATGCGTTCGGCATGCCATTCGCGCAGCTGTCGCAGCGACAGATTAGCGGCACGGGCATCGCTCTCCGTTAACTCATCCAGTGCAGACTGAAAGTCGGGATGCGCGGTAAAAAACATTTCACGTGCCTGGGCATAGTAGGCTTCTGGCGTTTTCATATTTATATTCCTGAAAGTCTGATGCAGCGCGTCAGTGTATCGGGTTGTCTTCCGCTTGTCAGGCGTGCCAGAGCCCATTCAGATGGCGAGTTGCCGATCAAAAGGCTGACCGGTCTCCTGGCTCAAGGATAAATTCTGCTGTAAACAGCCGCTCGTGGGTATCTGAACAGCCAGATACCTTGCGCTAGTCGGTGGAAAAATTATAACGTAGCCGCCATTGACGCGATCTTAGGGATTAAACATGAAAAAGTGGATGCTGATTGCCGCGCTGGCACTGAGTGGCTGTGCGCAAATCAACGATTATGAAAATGCGGTACAGACGCCGGCACCGGCTGAGTTGCAGGGGAACTGGCAAACCGTCGGCCCGCAGAGCAGCCTGATCAGCGAACAGGCCATGGCCAGTCTGATTATCAATGCGGATGGCAGCACGCTGGATTGCCGTCAGTGGATGCGTGTGATTGCGAAGCCAGGCAAACTGACCCGTCTGAATGGTGACTATGTCAACGTGACGCGCAGGATTCGCGTGATGCCGCTGGTCGTCGATAACAGCGAACTCAACTATGACGGGCTGACCCTGCGCAAGGTGGCGCGTCCGACAACAGAGTGTCAGCAGGCACTGGAAGAAGTGGCAAAACAGCCGAAAGCCGCGGTGATTCAGAATATTGAACCGCAGCTGCTGCGCACGCCGATTACTGAGCACAACGCGCAGTCGTAACAGCAGCCCATAAAAAAACCGCCCCGGCAGCGCGTACACGTCTGCCGGGGCGGTTTTACGTTTATTCAGTCAGTTATTCTGCTATTACCCAGACACTGACGCTGCCACCGTTACAGGCAAAGAGTGCGGTACCGTGCTCGTCTGCGGTAATGGTCTCTTCACGGTTGCCCAGATGATCGCGCCAGACCTTACCGGCAAAGCCTTCGCCCATCGGCACACTTTTCTCGCCCGCATCGCCGTTCGACATGATCACCACACAGCCAGGCTGCGTTTCAGTACCGCTGCGGCTGAACGCCACGCAGTTGGGATGATCAAAATAGTCGGTCTGCACGCCCCAGCCATACTGCTGACGGGCCCGGATTAATCCTTCGAGTTCAGGAATGACCGGCATCTCAATTTTGTGCGTCTCGCCGTCGCCGCCCTCATCTTCGTAAGTCGCCCCGAACAGGTCAGGATAGAAAATGGTCGGCACGCCCTGCTCACGCAGCAGGATCAGCGCATAGGCCAGCGGTTTGAACCAGGCCTCTACCGGCGCTTCCAGCGACTGCAGCGGCTGGGTGTCATGGTTGGCCACGATCGTCACGGCATGCCAGGGATCAGCGACGACCAGCGAGTTAGCAAAAATCTGGCTCATGTCGTAGGCGCTGCCTGCGGTTGAGGCCTGATGGAAGTTCATGTGCAGTGGCGCATCAAACAGCATGGTTTTGCCTTCCACCTGATGCACATACTCCTGCAGCTTCTCGGTTTCGAACGACCAGTATTCCGCGACGATAAACATCGGTTCTTCAGCGACTTCCTGAATATGATCGATCCACTCTTTATAGAACCAGGCCGGGATATGTTTTACCGCATCCAGACGGAAGCCGGTGCAGGGCACCTGTTCCATCACCCAGCGCGCCCAGTACTTCAGCTCTTCCCTGACCGCATTGTTGCGGAAATCGATGTTGGCACCCATCAGATAGTCGAAGTTGCCCAGTTCGTTATCGACCTGATCGTTCCAGCCTTCGGCGGTGTAATCGTTGATGATTTTGAATACGCCGTTTTCGTCCGGGTTTTCGATGTGATCTACGCCGCTAAAGCATTTGTGGTCCCAGACAAATTTCGAATACTCACCGGCGCGTGCCGGAAAGGTGAATTTCGTCCAGGCTTCACATTCGACGACCTCGTCATAAATTTCATCGCGGTTGTCCGGGTTGACGCGGTTTACGCTGATCGCCTCTTTCTCGTCAGCACCCATTTTGTGGTTCAGCACCACATCCAGCAGCACCCCAACGTTGTGGCTGCGCAGAGCTTCTGTCGCCGCCAGTAATTGCGTTTTGTCGCCATATTTCGTGGCAACGCCGCCTTTCTGATCAAATTCCCCGAGATCGAACAGATCGTAGCTGTCGTAACCGACAGAAAAGCCACCCGAATCCCCTTTATAACTTGGCGGCAGCCACGCCATGGTGATACCAATTTCGCTGAGCCAGGCCGCGCGATCGGCAACTTCCGGCCACAGTTTGCTGCCATCCGGGTAATACCAATGGAAAAACTGTAATAACGTTGGGTTTTGCATATACCACACTCCAGGGGATGATGAAAATCAAGTATGGAGTAAGCGGCAGAAAAGAGACGCCGCGCAGAAAAATAAATCTGGCGGCGTAGCAGAGCAGGGGATCAGGAGAGGGTTTCGCGCGGCACCATTACAATGCCGCCCTGACTGGCATAGGCGGACATCACCGATTTCTGACGGCTGTTCTGACCGACCAGCGAGGCCAGCTCATCCATCCGCGCTTGCAGCAGGCGTTTCACTTCGCTTTCGTTGTCGAGGATACGGCGCAGTACCGGACGTAACTGCTCCTGCGTCTGCGACGAGGGCGATACCGCCTCTGTCGACTGGGCTAAGTTCTGCACCGCACTGACATACTCCATCTCCCGGCTGATCAATTCATCCCATTCGCCTTTTACTGCATGACGCAGCATTCCCTGGCTGAGATCGAGTAACTGTTGGTAAACGGCAATCAGATGCGGTGCAGTAGTCATTAAACGGCGTCCTGAATCAGGTTAGGTTGAACCACTTCTTTCCACGCGTCTGCGATGTTGCGCAGCAGGCCTTCGACCTCCTCGACCGCTGCAACATCATTGTGCAGGTTAGCCTGCAGCAGGCGACGCGTCATGTAGTTGTAAAGATCCAGCAGATTGTCTGCCAGCTCATCACCACGGTTTTCAGCCAGACCCTCTTTCAGGCCCGCTTCGATAATATTGATGGCTTTGGAGATGGAGCTGCCTTTGCCTTCGATATTGCCATCCTGCATAAACAAGCGGGCGCGGATTAACGCACTCAGTGCGCCGTCGAACAGCATCACGACCAGCTGCTGCTGGCTGGCGCTCATCACGGCGCTTTCTACGCCAATTTTTGCATAGGCTTTGGTGCCTGTAGCGGTGTACATGGTCACTCCTATGATTTGTCAGAAGAACTTGACGTATCAAACTGCTGCGTCAGGTATGTACTTGTTGAGTTAAGTTTACTGATGGCCAGATCCAGCTGGGTAAACTGTGTTTTGTAGCGTGCGATATCCGCATCAATGCGATCGCTGGTGGTGTTGTAGAGGGTGGTTAAGTTATTGAGCGTTTTGCTGACACCATCAGTAGCCGCCTGAACAATCCCTTTAGACGATAACCATCCGGTAATGTTGGTAGCAATTTTGGTGGTAATACCAGTGGTTTTACCGTCACCCACGATCATCTCTTTCACGCCTGCGGCATCTTTATCCAGCGCAGCGCTGACCTTCGTTGAGTCAATCTTCAATGAACCGGTTGTGGGATCCGTGGTGATGCCAATCTGGCCCAGTGATTTATAGGAAGACGAACTTTGCGCGTTAGTCAGCATACTTTTCAACTGAGTCTCGATAGTGCGAAGCGTACTGTCACCCAGCAGGGCACCATTACTGGAGTCCTGAGAATCGGTGTTAGTATCAACCTTGGTATATTTGGTCAGAGTATTGAACTGATCCAGCAACGTATTGTAGGCATCTACCCAGGCGCTGATAGCACTGGAGGCTTTCGACGTATCTTTGGTGATCGTCAGTGTTTGATCACCAACTGTCTGTGCGGTCAGATTTAAGGTTATCCCTTCCAGTGCATCACTAATCTGGTTGCTGCTGTTCTCAATCGCAACGTTGTTCACAGTAAGTTTGGCATTCTGCGCCGCGACGCTCTGGGTCATCGCGTTGCTGCTGGCGCTGGCGTCGAAGCCCACGATCCCCTGTAACGTGTCGTCGCCAGTAACGGCTATAGAGGCAACCGCATTGTCACTGCCGGTTTTATTGGCGCTCATGGAAAGGCGGAAACTGCCGTCTGACACCTTAATGATACTGGCGGTGATACCCGCATTCGCGCCATTAATGGCGTCACGCATACCGGTCAGCGAGGTTTGATCAGCCGAGAGCGTTATGCTTTTGCTGGTGCCATCTTTTAAGGTAATGGCAATGCTGCGGCTGGCTACGGAGCTATCGCCCAGTGCGGCGGTATTGCTGCTCTGCACTGACGAGGTCAGGACCTGCGCCTGCGCAAGTTGAGTGACGCTAATCGCATATTTACCCGCCACGGTACTGCCTGAGGTGGTGGCGCTGAACGCCGTAGAGCTGCTGGTTGCGGTGGTGGCAGTAAACAGGTCGGCACTGTTCAGCTTGGTGTTAGCAGTCTGAAACGTCGTCAGTGAACTTTTCAGGGTGGCATAGGCACTGAGCTTAGCCGTATAAGCCGTCTGCTGTTTTGAAATTGGTGTGAGAGCAGCTTTTTCAGCGGTGGTCAGACTGTCAAGCATGGTACTGAGGGGCAGGCCGGAACCTACACCCAGGTTACTTATACTAGCCATGTTAATTCCTTTATAAGGTCGACAGGGAAATTGATACCTGGGTTATCGGCCTTGAATAAGGAAAGTTTAACGTTATTTGCCTTAGGGCAATGAGGTAAATAAGCACTATAGAGAAGGGTAATTCAGTGACTAGAAAATTAATGAATTAAGTCTAAAGAAGTCGGGATCGGTGGCGATAACTTAAAACGTGACAGGCTGAAGCAGAAAAATTCGCCTGGTACTAAAAAAATTCTAAAGGTTGTTAAACGGCAGACGATAACAACTTTGACGGCGCTGAAGCCGGCGGGTTGAAGCCCACACCTTAACCGAAAGACTTGATTAACAGGAAAATTTATCATGGCCCAAGTCATTAATACCAACAGCCTCTCGCTGATCACTCAGAACAACATCAACAAGAACCAGTCAGCTCTGTCTACTTCAATGGAGCGTCTGTCTTCTGGTTTACGTATCAACAGCGCGAAAGATGACGCTGCTGGTCAGGCGATTGCCAACCGTTTCACCTCTAACATCAAGGGCCTGACTCAGGCTGCTCGTAACGCCAACGACGGTATCTCTGCTGCGCAGACTACTGAAGGTGCGCTGTCAGAAATCAACAACAACTTACAGCGTGTTCGTGAGCTGACTGTACAGTCTCAGAACGGCACCAACTCTGATTCCGACCTCTCTTCAATCCAGGACGAAATCAAATCACGTCTGAGCGAAATCGACCGCGTATCGGGTCAGACTCAGTTCAACGGCGTGAACGTGCTGGCTAAAGACGGCGCAATGAAAATTCAGGTTGGCGCAAACGACGGCGAAACCATCAACATCGACCTGAAGAAGATTGACTCTTCTACTCTGGGCCTGTCAGGTTTCGGCGTCTCTAAAAACGCACTGAAAACCAGCGATGCAATCACTCAGGTTGGCGCAAGCGGTTCACTGAAAGATGTTGACCTGTCAGCTGTTGCCACTGCGCTGAAAGTAGATGCAAGCTCACTGTCACTGAAAAACGTACAGACTTCAGCTGGCGCAGCGACTTCAACTTACGTTGTCTCTTCTGGCAGCGACAACTATGCCGTTTCTGTTGATGATACAACCGGTAAAGTTGCACTGAACACCACTGACGTTTCTTACACCGACTCAGCTAACGGCGTTACTGCTGGTACTATGTCTGGTCAGTTCGTTAAAGTTGGCGGCGATGCAACTGGCGCAGCACAGGGTTATGTGACTGTTCAGGGCAAAGACTACAACACCGCAGCGGGTGCTATCGTTAACGGTGGCGCAACCGGTACTACTGCTGTAGCAAGCAACATCGGTGACATCGCTTCTGCGACCAACACCAACGTGCACACTGGTTCAGCTACCGCTAACCCACTGGCACTGCTGGACAAAGCTATCGCATCTGTTGATAACTTCCGTTCAAGCCTGGGTGCAGTACAGAACCGTCTGAACTCAGCGGTAACTAACCTGAACAACACCACGACTAACCTGTCTGCAGCGCAGTCTCGTATTCAGGATGCTGACTACGCAACTGAAGTTTCAAACATGTCTAAAGCGCAGATCGTACAGCAGGCGGGTAACTCCGTGCTGGGCAAAGCGAACCAGGTTCCACAGCAGGTTCTGTCTCTGCTGCAGGGCTAATCGCCTTCAACGCAAATTCAAAACCCCGCCTCGGCGGGGTTTTTTTATGCGTACGATTAGCCTGGTTTTTAATCCTTTCTCTGCCAATCACTCTCCTCGCTTTCCTTTATCCTGACATCAACCCTCATGTTTTTAAGCACCCTGGTTGAGCAGGTAAAAAATGAAAAATATTACAGTTGTGGAACCGCTGTTTGTCACTGCTTTTAAATGTATTGGCAGTGAGTGTCGCGATCACTGCTGCAAAGGCTGGGATATCAATCTGGATAAGCCCACGGTGAAGCGCTATCTGAAATCCTCACAGATTGAAATAAGAACCCTGGCGACCGAAAACATCGTCATTACCGGAAAAAGCGTCGCCAACTGGGGCACCATGAAGCTGAATGCCTCTGGCAGCTGTGCGTTTATGGATGAAGAACTGCTATGCAAGGTGCACTCCACTCTGGGCGCCGAGGCATTGAGCAAGACCTGCTCTACTTATCCGCGCTCAGCCAGGACATTTAAATATGAACGGCAAAAGACGCTGGTGCTTTCCTGCCCGGAAGCCACCCGGCAGTTATTAGCTTCACCCGATGCCATGCTTTTCGCACAGACCATTCAGACTCAGCCAGAAGCCAATAAGGCCAAAGATCTCGATCAGCACAAGAAGCTGCTGAATCTGATGTGTCTCAATATTGTTAAAATGAGCGGTGAGAAGCTTGATGAAGCTTTTTACGCGCTGGCCACCTTTTTGCTGGCGGCTGAAAGAGTCAGCCCCAACGAGAATTGGCTGGAAAAGATGGAGCGTCATTTTTCTGACGTGCTCGATAATCTGGCACAGGGCGAAATCAGGTTGCAGCTTGACCAGATTAAGCCTGACCATAATCTGCAATGGTCTTTACTGTTGAGATTGCAGACCTGGTTCGGCGGAAAGACATACAGGCGTGCCTTTCCTACTCTTGATCACTATCTGAATAAGCTGATTTATATTTTGTCGGAAGGAGCTAAAACCGATGACGTCAGCCAGTCGATGATCCGGCTGGACAACGTCTGGCAGAATCAGGTTATGCCGTGGCTCGCTGAGCGCCCGTGGATAATGAATAACTATATTCAGTACCGCATTTATGATGAGTTTTTCCCTAATGACGAAAGTCGCAGCCCGTTGCTGAGCCTGTATCTTCTGACGGCAGAATGGTTCCAGCTTAAGTCACTGATAGCCGCCAGTGTTGAGTTGGTCGGAACGATTGATGAAGAGGATATTATCAATATCATCTACAGCTACCACTCAATAACAAAACACAGTACACAGTCGGTGAGTGCCTTTCTGGCAGAGATTAACAAGGTTAAGGTCAATGACGATTTGTCGCTGATTTACCTGCTTAAGTAAATAAAGACTCCGCTTCAGCGGAGTCTTTATTTATCCCACTCCCAAAAGAGACTCAAATTTTATCTCAGGTCAGGGTTTAGCGCTCGTTTAACGCATTCCGGGTCATGTCATGGGCAGTATGCTGGCTGTTCAGGCATAATCACTACCCGGAATACAGATCCTGCATGAAGACCTTTATCATTAATCTCGCCTCATCAACCGAGCGTCGCGCCACTATTTCTGCGCAATGCGATGCCGCCGGACTTGACTACGAATTTATTAGCGCCGTGAATGGCTATGCATTAACAGACGCGGAGATTGCGCAGCATACCCGTGCGGTTAATTATGCGTTCAAACCGGGCGAAATAGGGGGTGCATTAAGCCATATCGCTATTTATCGAAAAATGAAGGATGAAAAAATTGCACAGGCGTTGATTCTGGAAGATGACGCCTTATTTACCGGGCAGCTCGGCGCGGTATTATCCAGTCCGGCAATGCAGTTATCCCCGGATAACCCGACGCTGGTGCTGTTATCACGCGTCAATAGATACGTTGATAAAGCGATCGCCGCGGTAACGGAAACTTCTCATCTCTATCCAGTCTACAGTGCCACCACCGCACACGCTTATGTGATCAATCTTGAGGCCGCTATACGACTGCTTAAACTGCTCTATCCGGTCTGGATGGTTGCCGATAAATGGTGCCTGTTTGAAGAGTATGGAGCCATAAAGCTATTGGCAGTGCATCCCGCACCGGTGCTGCTGCATGATCTGGCGCAGCAGACCACCATCCAGCATTTCAGCGATGTTGCTCAGCATAACCAGCAGAAACGAGACATCTGGGCAGGGTTAATGGCACGTCGGTCATTCAGCGTCAGACTGCGTCATCGTTATCGTCGGGCTATGCTTCCGCTGCTTCATCGCATCGTTGATGTCAACGCCGGTGCAGATCGTCAGAAATAACGAAAATCCGTTCAGTGCGGTGCGGGCGCGAAGAGGGCCAGCGCCGCCGGTCGCAACGCAGATGATCGCCCATCCCGTTACAGTTCCCCCCCAGCCTGCCGATAACTCTCCACAGAACAACATCATTTTTGATTTTAACTTTGTGGAGTGTCTATGCGCTTCAATTATGATCTTTTACCGGGCGAGCAGCTGACCTTCGATGAGATCGCCCGGCGTTATGCGCTGCAATACCCTGATGATAAAGAGTTGACGGCGCGTGCCTTGCTGAGTCCGTCAACCGGCCTGCGCACGCTGAAAATCCGTGCAGTGTTCGCGCGGGAGGAGAGCAACAGTCCGCTGGAAGATCTGCTGTTCATCTCCCATGACAACGAACGTAAAAATTATCTGCGACGGTTTGAGCACTACCTTAAGCAGAATCTTTCTTTCCTCTATTTCCGTCGCAGCGACAACGAGAAGCGCGACAACCTCTGGAAAGTGATGGGCAGCAGTCAGGTCTTCGCGATGATCGATCCACAATCTGCCACGGCACAGAACCTGTTAAACAGTCGCGGCTACAAACTGGTGCTGATGCATCAGGATGATGAAGACATCTACTGGCAGCTCTTTAATCCGCAGGCGGACCCCTGTTTTCCGCAGTCGCAGCGTATTCAGTTCATCGTGGTGCTCAGTACGCCGCAGCACAAAGTCCCTGCGGCAGTGATGCCAGGCACTGAAGTGGGGCGTCGCGTCAAAGCACGGGTGCTGCAGCGTGCAAGCCAGGCGGAATTTAGCGCCGGTGTCAAAGCCCGCTACGGTGCCTGCGTGATGACCGGCACCGAGCTGACTGAACGGCACAACTGGCCGTGGGTGGAAGCCTGTCATATCGACACGCAGGAGGGTGATGACGGCGTCCTGGCAGACAACAGCATCGATAATGGCCTGTTTTTACGCAGCGATCTGCAGCGGCTATTTATTAACCGACTGATTAGCATTGATGCTGAATCAGGAACGATTCAGGTGCATCCCGGCGAGGAGGCGCGGCAGCACATTGCGCCCTGGTATCAGGAGCTGGAAGGGCGTGTCTGCAGTTTGTGGGCCGCGGTGCCGCCCGCTACACGTCAACGGCTGCGCGCCCGTCGTTAATTTCAGGAAGCGTGCAGAAATAACTGCACGCTGACTTAACAAAAATCAAATAGCCTCGTTTTACCCCGCCTATTCAGCCAATCGAAAACGCTACAGAATTGGATAATCATGCCGATAACTTCATTAACGCAGGGTAGTCAACGTGAACGATTTCTATACCGCCGAAGGCGTGATGGACAAGCATTCGCTCTGGCAGCGCTACGTGCCGCTGGTGCGCCATGAAGCGTTGCGTCTGCAGGTTCGCCTGCCGGCCAGCGTTGAGCTTGACGACTTGCTGCAGGCAGGTGGAATAGGGCTGTTAAATGCCGTAGAGCGTTACGACGCGCTCCAGGGCACAGCTTTCACCACCTACGCCGTGCAGCGTATTCGTGGCGCAATGCTCGACGAGCTTCGCAGTCGGGACTGGGCACCACGCAGCGTGCGTCGTAACGCACGTGAAGTGGCGGGCGCAATGCACAGAGTGGAACAGTCGCTGGGGCGTTCTGCTTCCGAGCAGGAAGTGGCGCAGCAGCTGAATGTTTCCATGGAGGAGTACCGGCAGATCCTGCTGGACACCAACAACAGTCAACTCTTCTCCTACGACGAGTATCGGGAAGAGCACGGCGACAGCGCGGAGCTGGTGACGGAAGGCCATGAAGAGGCCAATCCGCTTCACCAGCTGTTAGAAGGGAGTCTGCGTGAGCGCGTCATTGAAGCGATCGAAGCGTTACCCGATCGTGAAAAGATGGTGCTGACACTGTACTACCAGGAAGAACTGAACCTGAAAGAGATTGGCGCGGTACTTGATGTGGGTGAATCCCGTGTCAGCCAGCTGCACAGTCAGGCGATTAAACGCCTGCGGGCCCGACTTGCGGGAGCGCGCTAGCAGTATCAGTTCCTGGCGATTCAAAATTATAAGAAACCGGGGACTCAGTAATGGGAGCCAAGACCAAGGCCAGACCGTTAAGTCGTTATCTTAAAGACTATAAACACAGCCAGAGCAACTGTTCACACTGTGGCAAGGTATTAGATCGAATGGCGCTCGTTTTTCGTGGCCAGATCATCAATAAAGAGGCCATCGCACGGATGGACCAGATGATTGATGAGCAGCTGTGGCTGAAACTTCAGCCCGAACTGACCGCGCTTTGTCGTTTTTGTAGTGATATTTTTTGTAATACCCATCCTAATTACTTCGACATTATGGCGTTTAAACAATATTTGTTTGAACAGACAGAGATGAGCCCCAGCACGATTCGTGAATATGTGGTGCGTCTGCGTCGACTGGATGAGATGCTGAAAGCCAAAAATTTCCCGGCCGAAAAGCTTAAAGGAAATAGCTGGCATCAGTGTCTGGAAAGCGATCTGCCCGATGCCGGTAATAACAATTACCGTATCGCACTGCGCAAGTACGATCAGTTCTTAGGCTGGCAGCAGGCGTAAGCCTGTTCTGCACCGATTGCTCCCCCGCGTGCCTCCGGCACGTTATCTCTTACCCGCCAGCCGGGTTAAGGGAAGGGGGAGCACGGCGCTTCCTTCTTCTCGTCTTTTTATTTCCGCATCTGCTGTTACCTGAATCAGAGTGATCCTTTTCGCATCTTCTGCAACACTGTAAGGATAATTTTCATGCCCGACCGGAGGCAGCATTGTCTTTACATCTGTTACATCAATTCCCGCGTCTTGAACTGCTTGGCGCACCCACACCGTTAGAACATCTGCCACGCCTTTCCGACTATCTGGGTCGCGATATTTTCATCAAACGTGATGACTTCACGCCGGTAGCGATGGGCGGCAACAAGCTGCGCAAGCTGGAGTTCCTGGCAGCTGATGCGCTGCGCGAAGGTGCCGATGTGCTGCTGACCGCGGGCGCAATCCAGTCTAACCATGTGCGTCAGACGGCGGCCGTCGCGGCCCGGCTTGGGCTGAAGTGTGTGGCGCTGCTGGAAAACCCGATTGGTACCCATTCTGAAAACTACCTGAGCAACGGCAACCGTCTGTTGCTGGACCTGATGGACGCGGAAGTGATTATGGTTGATGCACTGCACAACCCCACGGAACAGCTGGCAGAAGAGGCTACGCGTCTGGAAGCGCAGGGATTCCGCCCTTACATTGTGCCGGTCGGCGGCTCAAATGCGCTGGGTGCACTAGGCTATGTAGAGTGCGCGCAGGAGATCGCCCATCAGAGCGAAGGCGTGGTTGATTTCGCCGCCGTGGTTGTCGCCTCGGGCAGTGCCGGCACCCATGCCGGACTGGCGGTAGGCCTGGAGCATCTGCTGCCGGAAACTGAGCTGGTCGGCGTCACCGTTTCACGTCAGGTCGACGCGCAGTTGCCGCTGGTAGAGCGTTTACGTCAGTCGCTGGCGGAGACGCTGGAAGTGCAGGCCACGGCACCGATCACGCTGTGGGATGACTATTTTGCGCCACGCTACGGTGAACCCAATGATGAAGGCAGGGCGGCAGTTAAACTGCTGGCGCAGCTGGAAGGCATCCTGCTCGACCCGGTGTATACCGGCAAGGCGATGGCCGGATTGCTGGATGGCATCAGCCAGAATCGTTTCCGCCGTGAAGGCCCGCTGCTGTTTATTCATACGGGCGGCGCACCGGCGTTATTTGCTTATCATCCTTCGGTCTGAGACAAGCGAATAAAACAGTTTATACTCCGTGCGTTATCATTCTGGACTGGCAGCAACACACGGTGCTGCCCTTATAAGAACACACACACAATACTGTCAATAATGGGGTGAATATGTCCTTTTCTCGTGCAGGTCGTCAGATGGTGATGGGCGTCATGGCTGTGGCGCTGATTGCAGGCGTCAACGTTAAAACCTTTGCAGCCGAAAACCTGCTGAACAAAATTAAAGAGCGCGGCACGCTGCTGGTGGGCCTGGAAGGCACCTATCCGCCATTCAGTTTCCAGGATGAAAAGGGTAAGCTGACCGGCTTTGAAGTGGAGTTCGCGGAACAACTGGCGCAGCACATGGGCGTTAAGGCGAGCCTGAAACCGACCAAGTGGGACGGCATGCTGGCCTCACTTGACGCGAAGCGTATCGATGTCGTCATCAATCAGGTCACCATCTCTGATGAGCGTAAGAAGAAGTATGACTTCTCTACGCCATACACGGTTTCCGGCATTCAGGCACTGACGATGAAAGCCAACGCGGGCACCATCACTAAACCGGCCGATCTGGCGGGCAAGAAAGTGGGCGTGGGCCTCGGCACTAACTACGAGCAGTGGCTGCGTGAGAACGTGAAGGGCGTTGACATCCGTACTTATGATGATGACCCGACAAAATATCAGGATCTGCGCTCAGGCCGTCTGAATGCCATTCTGGTTGACCGTCTGGCTGCGCTGGACCTGGTCAAGAAAACCGGCGATACCATGGCGGTTGCGGGTGATGCCTTCTCCCGTCAGGAATCGGGCGTGGCAGTGCGTAAAGGTAACGACGATCTGCTGAAAGCGATCGACCAGGCCATTGCTGATATGCAGAAAGATGGCTCGCTGAGCAAGCTGTCTCAGAAATGGTTTGGCGCGGACGTGACGAAATAATGCAGGAAAGTCTTCAACTGGTGCTGGATTCAGCACCTTTTTTATTAAAAGGCGCGCTGTTTACGCTGCAGCTCAGCATCGGCGGCATGTTCTTCGGTCTGCTGCTGGGCTTTATTCTGGCGCTGATGCGTCTGTCGCGCTTCTGGCCGGTTCGCTGGCTGGCGCGGATTTATGTCTCAATTTTCCGTGGCACCCCGCTGATCGCCCAGCTGTTTATGATCTACTACGGCCTGCCGCAGTTTGGCATTGAGCTGGATCCGATCCCCTCCGCGATGATTGGTCTTTCCCTTAACACCGCTGCGTATGCCTCTGAGTCACTGCGTGGCGCAATTGCATCGATCGAGCGTGGACAGTGGGAAGCGGCGGCGAGTATCGGTATGACCCGCTGGCAAACCCTGCGCCGGGTGATCCTGCCGCAGGCGGCCCGCACCGCGCTGCCTCCGCTGGGCAACAGCTTTATCAGCCTGGTGAAAGATACCTCGCTGGCGGCGACCATTCAGGTGCCGGAACTGTTCCGTCAGGCGCAGCTGATCACCTCGCGCACGCTGGAAGTCTTCACCATGTATCTGGCGGCCTCGCTGATTTACTGGGTGATGGCAACGGTGTTATCTGCGTTGCAGAACAGGCTGGAACAGCATGTTAATCGTCAGGATTCGGAGTCGAAATGAGCGCCATCGAAGTCAGAAAGCTGGTTAAATCCTTTAACGGCCAGAAGGTGCTGCACGATATCGACCTTGATGTGGCCGCCGGTGAAGTGGTGGCGATTATCGGCCCCAGCGGCTCGGGTAAAACCACGCTGCTGCGCAGTATCAACCTGCTGGAAGTACCGGATAGCGGCACCATCCGCGTCGGGGAGATTACCGTGGATGCGGCGCTGGCACAGAGTAAGCAAAAGGAGCAGGTGCGTCGTCTGCGTCAGCAGGTCGGGTTTGTTTTCCAGAACTTCAATCTGTTTCCCCATCGTTCGGTGATGGAGAACATCATTGAAGGGCCGGTTATCGTTAAAGGCGAAGCGAAAGCGGATGCGGTAGCCCGCGCCCGCACGCTGCTGGAGAAGGTCGGGCTGCACGGCAAGGAAGAGAGCTATCCGCGTCGTCTGTCGGGTGGACAGCAGCAACGCGTGGCGATCGCGCGTGCGCTGGCAATGAGGCCGGAAGTGATCCTGTTTGATGAACCGACCTCGGCGCTGGATCCGGAGCTGGTGGGTGAGGTGCTCAGCACCATTCGCGCACTGGCTGAAGAGAAGCGCACTATGGTCATCGTCACGCATGAGATGAGCTTTGCCCGCGACGTCGCTGACCGCGCTATTTTTATGGATCAGGGACGCATTGTGGAGCAGGGCGAGGCAAAAGCGTTGTTCAGTAATCCTCAGCAGCCGCGTACCCGTCAGTTTCTCGATAAGTTCCTCAGTCAGTAACCTCACTGCCTTCCCTGGAAGGCAGTTTTAACCGCCTTAAAAATCTCACTTTTTAAACGATAACGGGCGGTTGTCAGCATAATGCGCGCCGTAATATCACAACCTATTATTCAGTCGTTAAACCTTTTGCCACATCTGACAAATCTTTTCCTTTCATCGGATATTTAATGGTTTTTCCTGATGCCGCTTTCTCTTATTTATATTTGCTGCAATATGAAACATTATTACCCATTAGCGTGGCTGTGGCGCTGATAATTAGCCTGTTTGCATTCTGATTAATAAGTGTAAGGAAAGGTTCTGCTGAGTAAATAACTGTGGCATCAGGGCCACACTGCGGCTTTTAAGAGTTTCGCTACATTCATCATCGGTTCAATGGCGAATAATCGCTGGATAATCATAAAAGCAATACTGATTTCCTCGCTTTTACTTTCCAGCATTCTGACCTACATAGCAGGAGTCATTGAATGAGCCAGACTAAGTCAGACCAGATATTATGGGTAGATACCCTGAAGGGCGCCTGCATATTGCTGGTGGTCCTGTACCACACGGTGTTACCGGGTTTTGAAGGGACGATAAAATATCTCACTGCCGGGTGGATACCCGCTGAAATATGGATACAGTTTAATACGGTCCTGTCGCCGCTGCGTATGCCCGCTTTTTTCTTTGTGTCGGGCTTGCTGGCGACCAATGGTATTCTCAATCGTCCCTGGAAGCAGGTGTTTACCAGTCGTATCACCAATCTCTTTTATCTCTATATTCTGTGGGGGTTTATTCAGTGGTGGTCCATTATCGGCATCTCCACTGAAATTACCGGTCAGCGTATTTCGCAGAATCTGAATGCCGCCTATGCCGGTTCGCTGTTTGAATTTCTCAAGCTGACCTTTATGGCCATGAGTACCTCGTGGTATCTCTATGGGCTGGGACTCTATTTCCTCTGCGCCAAAATTTTCCGTCAATATAAGCTGGCCCTGGTGGCGGTGGCGATTCTGCTGAATTATCTGGCGGTTGAAAAAGTGATCCCGCTCTGGGGGCCGCAGAGCCTGGCGCAATATTTCCTGTTCTTCCTGTTAGGGGCGTTCTGGAGCCAGACGATGCTGCGCCTGAGTGAATGGCGGCGGGAGAACGTGGTGTCCTGGGCGCTACTGGCGGTAGTCGCCGGGATTCATGTGATATTCGGCCTGGATAAGAGCCTGTTCCTGTGTGTGCTGGCGGTGTTGTTCAGTATCGCTGCCTGCCGCTGGCTGAATCAGCATTTCAGCATGCGCTATCTCAACTGGGTCGGCCGCAATACGCTGCAGATTTACGTCATCCACCGTATTTTTATCGAGTTCTTTGGGATGTCGGCCATTCTGTTCGCGCAGCGGCATCATCTGTTTGAGCAGGCGTGGTTTTCGTTCCTGTGGGCCTGTTTCTATCCGGTGGCTATCGTGGGGCTCTGTTCGCTCTGCTCAGTGGCGATCTGGTCGCTGACCAATCGCGGGGTGGGGCAGTCGCTGTTTGTGTTTCCGACTTTGGTTAAGCGGGCACATAGCGGGTGAGTTTCGCTTTGCAGCGAGGTGCACCTGGCGGCAGGCAGGTTTCGCGTTGCAGCGGGCTGGCTCTGAGAAGGTTACGCCCGCCAGGCGATGGGGAGTTTCAGCGTGCCTGTGCAGGCTGACGCGTTAAGGGGCGTACGGCCCTTAACAATCCCGGCGGGAAGCGGCCCGCCAGGTCTTGAGTTCGCTGCGCGAAAGGGCGCTGAGAGGGGTTTCATTCGTCTGGCGCGCTGGGCATGCTTTGCAGCGGGCTGGCACTGAGAAGGTTTCGCCCGCCAGGCGGTCGGGAGTTTCAGGTTATCCGTGCAGGCGTACGCGTTAAGGGGCGGACGCCCGCCCCTTAACAATCCCGGCGTCCGGCAGCCTGCGCGCCCCGCTGTGCGGGGTGCCTTCGTCACGCCCTGCGGCCGACGGACCGTCCGGACGCGCCATCCCTGGCGCGAACCGTCCTTTCGCCGACGTCCTGTCGGCTCATCCTGGCCTCCGGTTGTTCCTCAGCGCTTCGGATGCCTCTGGCAAACCCCCGCCTGTTATCTCTTTTGTTTTCTCTGGTGCTGTGTTGTCTGCTGAACTGAAAGCCAAAGCCAAAGCCAAAGCCAATTCCGGAAACGTAACGCGATAAAGTACCCGACATAAAAAGAAGGTATAACAGCAGGGGTCAGGGAGGCCGTCAGAACCGCTGAGCGGATGAGGGATTTCAGGACGAGCGACAGGGATGTCGCGAAGAGGCGGGTTCGCGCCAGGGATGGCGCGTCCCGGCGGTCCGTGAGAAATCCGGAAGAAGCGAAGGGACCGCGAAGCGGCGGTGAAGCAGGCCGGAGCCGGGGGTCAAAGGGCGCGGCGACTGGCGCCCCTTGTCGGTCGCCTGCAGAGGCGTGTCTGAAACTGCCCAGCTGATCAGGCGAACGAAACCCCTCTCAGAGCCCGTTCGTGCAGCGAACACCCCCAGCCTCAGCGCCGCAGCAGCCCGTTCGCGCAGCGAACACTCCAGCGCAGGTTCGCCGCAGCGAACAAATCCCCCTTAAGCCTCAGCGCTACCCAATGGTCATCAGACTCGCATTACCACCCGCCGCCGCGGTATTCACACTCAGCGAGCGCTCAATCAGCAGACGCTCCAGCAGCAGATTGCTCTCGCCACGGGCGAAGCCCTGCACCGAGACAATCGCGCCGTCACGCGCTGCGATCTGTTCGCACAGGGTGCGCAGCTGATCGGCATCGCCGTGATAGATGACGGCATCAAACTCTGCCGCTAATGGGTCACGTGCCAGCGTGATGCGCGCTTTTACGGCATCAGGCAGCGAAGCCCGCAGAGCACGATGCAGCTCATCATCCTGCCACAGCGCTTTACTGCCGACACTGGTCACAGCAGCCAGCTGGATCAACGCATCCTGCTCATTATCCGCCAGACAGAGCACCAGATCGCGCGGCAGCAGCGAGAAGGTATTGCGCTCGCCGGTCGGGCCAGGCAGCAGACGGACCACGCCCGCCTGGGCCAGCTCGCCATAGCGCTGGCAGAGCTCAGCCAGTTCAGGCTTGTCTTTCGCCCAGCAGCTCAGCGCCTGATGCGGTGCCAGCAGAGACTGACGCAGCGTGCTGTCTGCCGGACGCTCGGCATCCTGACGATCAAAGGTCAGACGCAGCGCGCCATCCGGACGACTGGCCAGCAGGCGGTAGAGATAAAGCGGACCGCCCGCTTTCGGACCGGTTCCGGATAAGCCTTCGCCGCCAAACGGCTGAACGCCAACCACCGCGCCCACCATGTTGCGGTTAACGTAGAGGTTACCGACACGGGCGTTGGCCGTAACCTGTGCGATGGTCTCGTCGATGCGGGTATGAACACCCAGCGTCAGGCCATAGCCGGAGGCGTTGATTTGCTCAACCAGCTTCGGCAGGTTGTTGCGGGTGAAGCGCACTACATGCAGCACCGGTCCAAAAATCTCTTTATCCAGATCGCTGACCTGATTCAGCTCAATCAGCGTCGGTTTGACAAAGGTGCCGCTGGTCCACTCTTTGCTGTCCTGCGGGTTTTCCTGTACCGCCTGGTAAACTGTGAAGCCCTTGTTACGCATCGCCTGAATATGGCGATCGATATTGGCTTTTGCCTCGGCATCAATCACCGGGCCGATGTCGGTTGAGAAGCGCTCCGGATTGCCCATGCGGCACTCAGCCATCGCACCGCGCAGCATCTTCAGCGTATGGTCGGCGACATCTTCCTGAATGCAGAGCAGGCGCAGGGCTGAGCAGCGCTGTCCGGCACTGTCGAAGGCCGACGCGACGATATCGATCACCACCTGCTCAGTCAGCGCGGAGGAGTCAACGATCATCGCGTTCATCCCGCCGGTTTCCGCAATCAGCGGCACCGGACGACCGTGTTGATCAAGGCGACCGGCCAGATTCCGCTGCAGCAGGGTCGCGACTGCGGTTGAGCCGGTGAACATCACACCACGGACCCGATTGTCACCGGTCAGCTGTGCGCCCACAGTTTCACCCTGGCCTGGCAGCAGTTGCAGCACGCCCGGCGGTACACCCGCATCCAGCAGGATCTGAACCGCCTGTGCGGCAATCAGCGGCGTCTGCTCAGCCGGTTTAGCCAGCACGCTGTTACCTGCGGCCAGTGCAGCCGCAATCTGGCCGGTGAAGATCGCCAGCGGGAAGTTCCACGGACTGATGCAGACCACCGGACCCAGCGGACGATGGGTTTCGTTGTCGAAATCGTCGCGCACCATACCGGCGTAGTAATAGAGGAAATCCACCGCTTCGCGCACTTCCGCGATGGCGTTGTTATAGGTCTTGCCTGCTTCACGTACCAGGATGCCAAGCAGCTGCTGCATCTGGCCTTCCATAATCTGTGCGGCGCGTTCCAGAATCGCCGCACGCTCCTGTGGTGGGGTGGCAAACCAGATCGGTCCGCTGTTCACCGCGGCATCCAGCGCCACAGAGACTTCCTGCTCTGTGGCTTCACGTACCTGACCCACCCGATCGTTTGGTGCAGCCGGGTTCAGAATGTCGCGCAACTCACCTGCACCCGCTTCACCGTCGATCATCGGTTCGGCAAGGCAGGGCTGTGCGGCGCTGCTCAGCAGGGCGCTGGAGAGTGAGGCGAGACGGTGCTCGTTAGCCATATCCAGACCTGCTGAGTTCACGCGGTTCTCGCCATACAGCTCACGCGGCAGGGGGATCTTCGGATGCGGCAGGCCAATGGCGCCTTCGCTGACACCCAATTTCTCGACGGCGGTCACCGGATCGGCCACCAGCTCATCGATCGGCAGCGAGGTATCGGCAATGCGGTTAACGAAGGAGGTGTTGGCCCCGTTCTCCAGCAGGCGGCGCACCAGATAGGCCAGCAGGGTTTCATGGGTGCCGACCGGCGCATAGATACGACAGGGGCGATTCAGCTTGCCGTCAGCGACCTTGCCAACCACCTGCTCGTACAGCGGCTCACCCATGCCGTGCAGACACTGGAACTCATACTGGCCCGGATAGTAGTTATTGCCTGCCAGTTGATAAATTGCGGCCAGCGTGTGGGCGTTGTGCGTGGCAAACTGCGGATAGATCAGGCTGGGAACAGAGAGCAGTTTGCGGGCGCAGGCCAGGTATGAGATATCGGTGTAAACCTTGCGGGTGTAAACCGGGTAGCCTTCCAGACCTTCCATCTGGGCGCGCTTAATTTCGCTGTCCCAGTACGCGCCTTTCACCAGACGGATCATCAGGCGACGGCGGCTGCGTTGCGCCAGATCGATCAGCTCATCGATTACAAACGGACAGCGTTTCATGTAAGCCTGAATCACGAAGCCGATGCCGTTCCAGCCTTCCAGCTCTGGCTCGAAACAGAGTTTCTCCAGTAAATCCAGCGACAGTTCCAGCCTGTCGGCTTCTTCTGCATCGATGTTGATGCCGATGTCATAGGAGCGGGCCAGCAGCGTCAGCGATTTCAGAATAGGGTAGAGCTCTTCCATCACCCGCTCATACTGCGCGCGGCTGTAGCGGGGGTGCAGTGCTGAGAGTTTGATGGAAATGCCCGGGCCTTCATAAATGCCACGACCATTCGACGCTTTACCGATGGCGTGGATCGCCTGCTGATAAGAGAGCAGATAGGCTTTGGCATCGCCTGCGGTCAGGGCCGCTTCGCCCAGCATGTCATAGGAGTAGCGGAAGCCTTTATCCTCCAGCTTGCGGGCATTGGCCAGCGCTTCAGCAATGGTTTCACCGGTGACGAACTGCTCACCCATCAGACGCATCGCCATATCCACGCCTTTGCGGATCAGGGGCTCGCCGCCCTTACCGATGATGCGGTTGAGCGAGCTGGAAAGATTCGCCTCGTTGTGGGTCGAGACCAGACGGCCGGTAAACAGCAGGCCCCAGGTCGCGGCGTTGACAAACAGCGACGGGCTGCGGCCCAGATGCGATTGCCAGTTGCCGTTGCTGATCTTGTCGCGGATGAGCGCATCGCGCGTTGGCTTGTCAGGAATACGCAGCAGCGCCTCGGCAAGGCACATCAGCGCCACGCCCTCATGTGAGGAAAGAGAGAACTCCTGAAGCAGGCTTTGCACCATACCGGCGCGTCCGGTTGCACCTTTCTGGTGCCGCAGCTTGTCGGCGAGCTGATAAGCCAGCTGATGGGTTTTCTCTGCCAGCGCTGCCGGTAAGCGTGCCTGCTCCAGCATCATCGGTACCGCATCGGTCTCCGGGCGACGCCAGGCGGCAGTCACCGCTGAACGCGTCACGGACTGAGGTAAAATCTGCTCTGCGAAGTCAAGGAACGGCTGGTGCGTCTCCTCTGGCTGGATGTCGTCCGATTCCGCGGCTGCCTGGGCAGAAAGCGGAATCTCCGGCACGGCGTCGCCGCTCTCCAGCTGGCTCAGATAGTTAAAGACCGCCTGTTTAATCAGCCAGTGTGGCGTGCGATCAATACGCTGCGCAGCCAGTTTGATGCGCTCACGTGTTGCGTCATCCAGTTTCACACCCATGGTGGTTGTAGCCATGACTCCAGAGCTCCTTAATAGTGGTTCGGTACGGCGTTGGCTGCACTATCACTTAAGTTGCAACTTTGTGCAACCGTGTTAAATGTGAGCCAGTTAACACCCTTCTTACATCGGCAATTGTTAAATCCCGCAATGCGGCACGGATATTGCTGCAAGATCCTCGCCAGGTCGGCAGACCCGATAAAAAGCGGGTTTACGGCCGGTTATACAGAGGTACAACCGGATAACTGTGAGCGAGTGCAACCTATCAGCACGTTTTCACAAACGGTTAGTGAAATCACTGTAACGCCTATGTTAAATCCATTGTGCGCGGAACGCCTTTCCGGCAGGATACCGCGCCGCTGGGAAATGACTGACGCCCTGACGAAGAAAATCGACCCGCTTTGCCCCGTTCCGGCAGGTGGGTAGCTGGCGATTTCTCTGGGATATCAAATAATAAGTGGAGAGACAGATGAGTGTAAGTACACCGATGCTGGTGACCTTTGTGGTTTATATTCTTGGGATGGTATTAATCGGTTTTGCGGCTTATCGCTCGACCAAAAACTTCGATGATTACATCCTCGGTGGCCGCAGTCTGGGTAGCGTGGTCACGGCACTCTCTGCCGGTGCATCCGATATGAGTGGCTGGTTGCTGATGGGCTTACCGGGTGCCATCTTCATTTCCGGCATCTCTGAGAGCTGGATTGCGATTGGCCTGACGATCGGTGCCTGGCTGAACTGGAAAATCGTGGCCGGTCGCCTGCGTGTTCAGACCGAGCATCACAACAATGCCCTGACGCTGCCGGACTTCTTTACCAGCCGCTTTGAAGACCACAGTAAAATTCTGCGCGTGATTTCCGCCATCGTCATCCTGGTGTTTTTCACCATCTATTGCGCCTCGGGCGTGGTGGCCGGTGCGCGTCTGTTTGAAAGCACCTTTGGTATGGACTACCAGACGGCTCTGTGGGCGGGTGCAGCGGCAACCATCCTCTATACGCTGGTCGGCGGTTTCCTGGCGGTGAGCTGGACCGATACCGTTCAGGCGAGCCTGATGATTTTTGCGCTGATCCTGACGCCGGTATTTGTGATTATCGCCGTCGGTGGCTGGTCCGATTCGATGGCGGTAATCGAGGCGAAGAGCCTTGAAAACCTCGATATGCTGAAAGGGCTGAATTTTGTCGCGGTCATCTCGCTGCTCGGCTGGGGTCTGGGCTACTTTGGACAACCGCATATTCTGGCGCGCTTTATGGCGGCAGATTCGCATCGCTCTATCCGCACCGCACGCCGTATCGGTATGACGTGGATGGTGCTATGTCTGGCGGGCGCGGTGGCCGTTGGCTTCTTCGGTATTGCCTACTTCCAGAACAACCCGACCCTGGCAACCGGCGTCAATGATAACGCTGAGCGCGTCTTTATCGAGCTGGCACGCATTCTCTTCAACCCGTGGATTGCCGGTATTCTGCTGTCAGCTATTCTGGCAGCCGTGATGTCCACGCTGAGCTGTCAGCTGCTGGTCTGCTCCAGCGCCCTGACCGAAGACCTCTATAAAGGCTTCCTGCGCAAAAATGCCAGTCAGAAAGAGCTGGTATGGGTAGGGCGTCTGATGGTGCTGCTGGTGGCGTTGATTGCGATTGCGCTGGCGTCAAACCCGGAAAACCGTGTGCTGGGCCTGGTAAGCTACGCCTGGGCGGGCTTTGGTGCGGCGTTTGGTCCCGTGGTGCTGTTTGGCGTCTGCTGGAAGCGTATGAACCGCAACGGTGCACTGGCGGGAATGATCATCGGTGCCCTGACCGTGCTGGTATGGAAACAGTATGGCTGGCTGGGACTGTATGAAATCATCCCTGGCTTCATCTTCGCCAGCATCGCGATTGTGGTCTTCAGTCTGATGGGACGTGAACCCTCAGCCGAAGCGCAGCAGCGCTTTGCCGCCGCAGAAGCGGAGTTCCAGACCAAATAAGCGAATCGTTAATCATAAAAGCCCGCCCCGTAAGGAGCGGGCTTTTTTGTTACAAAGATAAATCACCCAAAGATGAAATTATCTCCGCCGGTAACTTGTTTTTTTTGTAGCGATAATGATAATCGGTATCGTTTACACTTTACCTGATTTTACTGTTCATTGACGCTGCATAACATTCAAGAGGTTGGCGATGTTTGTTCCTTTTCTCATCATGCTGCGCGAAGGGCTCGAAGCCGCGCTGATAGTCAGCCTGATAGCCAGCTATCTCAAGCGCACCCAGCGCACCCAATGGTTTCCGGCGATGTGGGCGGGCGTGTTTATCGCCGCTGCGCTCTGTCTGGGCCTGGGTCTGTTCATCAATGCCACTACCGGTGAATTCCCGCAAAAAGAGCAGGAGCTGTTTGAGGGCATCGTGGCGGTGATTGCGGTGGTAATCCTTACCTCAATGGTGTTCTGGATGCGTAAAGTCGCCCGCAACATCAGGGTCGAGCTTGAGCAGGCGGTGGATCAGGCGCTGCAACGTTCTGGGCGGGGCGGTCTGGCGCTGGTGCTGATGGTGTTTCTTGCCGTGGCACGTGAAGGGCTGGAGTCAGTGTTCTTTCTGCTGGCGGCGTTTACGCAGGATGTCGGTTATGCGCCGCCAATTGGCGCGGTACTGGGGCTGGCAACCGCCGTGGTGCTGGGCATGCTGCTTTACTGGGGCGGTATCCGCCTGAACATGGCGCATTTCTTCCGCTGGACCAGCGTCTTCATCCTGTTTGTCGCGGCGGGCCTTGCAGCCGGTGCGATTCGCGCCTTCCACGAAGCGGGATTATGGAATCGCTTTCAGGATGTGGCCTTCGATCTCAGCAATACCTTATCAACCCATTCGCTGTTCGGCACGCTGCTGGAAGGGATTCTGGGTTATCAGGAGACGCCAAGCGTCAGTGAAGTGACGATTTACTTCGTCTACCTGATCCCGGCGCTGATTCTGTTCTTCATGCCTGCGCGACCTGCTGCGTCGGCAACGGTCTGATCAGACATTTTTAGGCGCGGCCGCCGCGCCTGCAACTTAACAGGGAATATCGAGATGACAATGCGTTTCCGCCGCAAGGCGCTGCTGCTTCCTCTGCTGGCAATCTCCGCATCGGCTACCGCAGCGGTTCCTCAGGTTACCGTAAGCGTCAATGACAAGCAGTGTGAGCCGATGAACCTGACGGTCAAGGCTGGCAAAACCCAGTTTCTGATTAAAAATAACAGCCAGAAAGCGCTGGAGTGGGAGATCCTCAAAGGTGTGCTGGTGGTTGAAGAGCGTGAAAACATCGCGCCAGGCTTCAGTCAGAAGCTGACCGCTAATCTGGAAGCGGGCGAATATGAGATGACCTGTGGCCTGCTGAGCAATCCAAAAGGCAAGCTGATTGTAAAAGGTGAGGGCGCAGCGACAAACAGCACTTCCGCACGTCTGCAGCTGGAAGGGCCGATCACCGAATATAAAGCTTATGTGACGGAACAGGTGAACCAGCTGGTGAGCAGCACCCAGGCGTTCACGGACGCGGTTAAAGCGGGCGATGTAGAAAAAGCCAAAGCGCTGTTTGCCCCAACGCGTCAATACTATGAGCGCATTGAGCCGATTGCTGAGCTGTTCTCCGATCTCGACGGCAGTATCGATGCCCGTGAAGATGACTACGAGAAGAAATCAGCCGATCCGAAGTTCACCGGTTTCCACCGTCTGGAAAAAGCCCTGTTTGCTGATAACAGCACTAAAGACATGGCGGACTACGCGGATAAGCTGAATAAAGATGTGAAAGATCTGCAGGTGCGCATCAGCGAACTGGCCTTCCCGCCAGCCAAAGTGGTCGGCGGCGCAGCCGGTCTGATTGAAGAAGTGGCCTCCAGCAAAATCTCCGGCGAAGAAGATCGCTACAGCCGCACCGACCTGTGGGATTTCCAGGCCAATATCGATGGTGCACAGAAAATCGTTGAGCTGCTGCGCCCTCTGGTGAGCAAAGCGAATCCGCAGCTGCTGGCCAAAGTTGACGCCAACTTCAAAAAAGTGGATGCGATCCTGAGCAAGTACCGCACCCAGACCGGTTTCGAATCCTATGAGAAGCTGACCAGCGCTGACCGTAACGCGCTGAAAGGGCCGATCACTGCCCTGGCGGAAGATCTTTCATTACTTCGTGGCACTCTGGGTCTGGATTAATCATGAGTCGTAAGGAAGATGACGCGCAGCCTGCGCGCCGTCGTTTACTGAAAGGATTGGGTCTGCTGGGCGGCGCGGCGGCCATCGGCGGCGGCTGTCCGTTCCATACCGCTACCGCTGACAGCTTTTCGCCAGGTACGGTGACGCCGCAGGCGCGACAGCAGACGCAGCCGTTTTATGGTCAGCATCAGGCGGGGATCACGACGCCCCAGCAGGCATCAATGATGCTGGTGGCGTTTGACCTGCTCAGCAGCGATAAAGCCGAACTGAAGCGTCTGTTTCAGCTGCTGACCCAGCGTATCGCCTTTCTCACTGCGGGCGGTCCGGCACCTGCGGTCACCAATCCGCAACTGCCTCCGATGGATTCCGGCATTCTGGGGGCGACTATCGCGCCGGATAATCTGACGATTACCGTGTCAGTCGGGCATTCGCTGTTTGATGAACGCTTTGGCCTGGCGCCGCATAAGCCGAAAAAATTGCAGCCGATGACGCGCTTCCCCAATGATTCGCTGGATGCCAGCCAGTGTCACGGCGATTTGCTGTTACAGCTCTGTGCCAACACTCAGGATACGGTGATTCATGCCCTGCGTGATATCATCAAGCATACGCCCGATCTGCTGGGTGTACGCTGGCGGCGCGAAGGCTTTATCTCCGATCACGCGGCACGCAGTCAGGGGCAGGAGACGCCGATCAATCTGCTGGGCTTTAAAGATGGCACGGCGAATCCGGATACCCGTGATTCTGCGCTGATGAATAAACTGCTTTGGGTGACCGCCGATCAGGAAGAACCTGCCTGGGCACGCAATGGCAGCTATCAGGCCGTGCGGCTTATCCGCTTTCACGTGGAAATGTGGGACCGCACGCCGCTGGGTGAGCAGCAGACCATCTTTGGTCGCGAGAAGCTGAGCGGTGCGCCGCTGGGAATGAAGCATGAGCGTGACGTGCCGGATTATGCCCGTGATCCGGACGGCGACGTGATTGCACTGGATGCGCATATCCGTCTTGCTAACCCTCGCACGCCTGAGACGGCCAGCAGCCTGATGTTGCGACGCGGCTACAGTTACTCGGCGGGTATCTCCGCCTCCGGCCAGCTGGAGATGGGGCTGCTGTTCGTCTGCTATCAGCACGATCTGGAACGTGGGTTTCTTACCGTGCAGCAGCGTCTGAACGGTGAAGCGCTGGAAGAATATATCCGGCCTTTCGGCGGCGGTTACTTTTTTGCTTTGCCCGGTGTCCCCGACGCCAGCCATTATTTAGCGCAACCGTTGCTGGAAGCTTGATTAAAATTTAACCATTGCAGGCGGCTTATCCTCAACCGCCTGCCTTTTAGGTTTCAACGCTTTGCTTACTGAGTTTTCGCTGAGATTAAGCCGTTGCCCGGTATATATAAAATAATCTAACTGACTGTAATATATGAATTTTACATTTCTACTTAAAATAAATAGTTACGTGTGATTAGCAATTCCTTTGCCAGCAGGTAAAATTACTATTGCAAAGGTCCAACGAAATGATGCACTTTATTCAACAGGCGTAATCGGATGTGTCGATGTATCACACTGGAGTTCGCGCATGGGTCGAGTCTTTTATGGAACGTTACTGTCACTGAATAAATTGCGCCTGACCGCGAGGGCAATTCTGCCTCGTTATTTCTCCCTTCCTTCAACCATTTCTTTTGTCTTAGCACAGCCTGTTTTATCCGGTGTTCAGCCACGCTATTGCGCTGCTGCATACCCACTATCCTGTCCTGTCATGGCTCAAAAGGAAGCCAACTGAAACCTCTAAAGCGTTCACGTAATCGCAACGGGCCACCGGCCTTGCGCGGGAAATGAAACCAACTGAAAGGTGCCACTATGGGAAGACAGAAAGCAGTGATCAAAGCGCGTCGTGAGGCAAGAAGAGTGCTTCGTAATGACTCACGGAGTCATCGTCAGCGTGAAGAAGAGTCGGTCACTTCGCTGGTGCATATGAGCGGACTGGATGCCATTGGCATGGCGCGCGATACGCGTGACCGGTTGCCGATTGAAGCCCGTAATGAAGCTCAGGCGCACTATCTTAACGCCATAGAGAGAAAACAGCTGATCTTCGCAACTGGTGAGGCCGGGTGCGGTAAAACCTGGATCAGTGCTGCGAAAGCGGCTGAAGCCCTGATTAATAAGGATATCGACAGGATTATCGTTACGCGCCCGGTACTTCAGGCAGATGAGGATTTGGGATTCCTGCCCGGTGATATTTCTGAGAAATTCGCCCCTTATTTCCGCCCGGTTTATGACATTCTGGTTAAACGTCTTGGCGCATCATTTATGCAATATTGTCTGCGTCCGGAAATTGCCAAGGTAGAGATTGCGCCCTTCGCCTATATGCGAGGCCGCACCTTTGAAAATGCTGTGGTGATTCTGGACGAGGCGCAGAACGTGACCGCCGCGCAGATGAAAATGTTCCTGACCCGACTGGGCGAAAACGTCACGGTCATTGTTAACGGCGATATTACCCAGTGCGACTTGCCCGCTGGGGTGCCTTCCGGTCTCGCGGACGCGCTAGCGCGTTTTGAAGAGGACGAGATGGTGGGCATTGTGCGCTTTGGCAAAGAGGATTGTGTGCGTTCTGCGCTGTGTCAGCGCACCCTGCACGCATATAGCTAGCGTTCGATTGAGTAGAAGTGTAGCGCCCAAACCCGGCTCCGGCCGGGTTTTCTTTTTGTCTGTTCCGGTCATGACTTTGTGCCGGAACTGGAGTCAGATTTTAGCGTGATATTAATAGGTAAGATGTGAGTTATTAATAATGGCTCAGCTTAAAGACTAATATAAACAGATGAGGCCGGTTTATATTAACTGACTCCGTTAACAGAGCGCATTACAGACTGGGGTTGATAAGCCCGTATATTCGCAGCTTCACTTTATCTGACTCTGATAATCAGCGACTTTTCCGTGAAAACAACGCTGTTGTCCGGGATGTTTTTATTGATAAACGACATCGCCCCGATAGTGACGTTGTTTCCTATGATCAGCGCATCGCCTATGATGCAGGTTCCGGCACCGACTTCGACATTATCGCCAATGATGATGTGTGCTGGCGTGGCGCTAACCGGGCGACCGGAGATGCCGATTGTTGAGTTCTGGCGGATTTTGAAATTACAGCCGATAACTGCGCATTCATTTATCACCACGGACAGAAAGTGGCTGACGGTCAGTCCAGATCCGATTTGGGTGCCGGGCTGGATTTCGGTATGGTATTTCTGAATGAGTTTCCTGTTGATGCGATGCGCGAGCTTCTTTAATAGCGTACTGTCATGCTTATGAAGAAAGGAGACTATTCGCCACCAGAAATTAAATCGCCTGTCCGGACACTTAATCGCTTTATGAATCGTACGCGCCCAGCTAAAAGGCTTATCACTCATCATCACTTCACGGCGTAAACATTCATGCAGGTGTTTTTTTAATTCGTCTTTTTTCATCGTTATTTATCAGTGTTTTGCAAATTTTTAGCCGCGTATGGTAGCAGGCTACAGCAAACACTATTTGAGGCAGGTCATTTAACCTGTCGCAGAATTAACTATGAGGTGTCTCATTTGAGCATCATGTAAATTAAGTTAGCGGTCGCAAATAAGATTAATCAGCACAGGATGGGAATATTAAAGAAAGGGAACATCAGGGAAGAGAGGGATTCGCTTAGCATGTTGTTAAACCCCGGCGGGGGTTCTCACCCCCTCTCGCAGTGCAATAGGCAAAAAAAAGCCTGAACATAAGTTCAGGCTCTTCTTCAGAATGTGGCGGTGAGAGGGGGGATTGATTCGCTGCGCTCACCCTGCGGGCAGCGTCGCAGGCTCCGCTGTCCAGCATGCTGCGCATGCGGTCGAACCCCGGCGGGGGTTCTCACCCCCTCTCGCAGTGCAATAGGCAAAAAAAAAGCCTGAACATAAGTTCAGGCTCTTCTTCAGAATGTGGCGGTGAGAGGGGGATTCGAACCCCCGATACGTTGCCGTATACACACTTTCCAGGCGTGCTCCTTCAGCCACTCGGACACCTCACCACATTTACTTCGCTGACCGCGCTGGGTCAACGGGGCGCTACTATAGGGAGTCGGCTGAAAAGGGTCAAGCACTATTTTTTTCTTTCGATCTATTCGCTTAAGCTCTGAACGAATCGATTTACTACGGCTTAAAACCGGGCATTTATGCGCCATATTCCACAGTAATAAAGAAGCCGATCGGGTCATGTTAAGGACTGCGTGACGACTGAAATAACCCGGAGCAGCGTCCGGGCCTGAATCCCGGCCAGACGCTGCTCTGTCAGACGCTAAATCAGCTCTTCACCCGATCAGCGAAGCTCTTACGCAGCTTCTGCAGTTTCGGTGGGATGACCGCCATACAGTAACCGTTGCGCTGACCGGCACCTTCCCAGTAATCCTGATGATAGGCTTCAGCGGGATACCACTCTTTCAGCGGCTCAATGGTGGTCACCACCGGCACATCATGGTCAGCCTGGGCGCGTTCAATGGCGGCACGCGCTTCTGCTTCCTGCTCGGCATTTGCCGGGAAAATGGCGGAGCGATACTGGGTGCCGATATCATTGCCCTGACGGTTCAGTTGGGTCGGATCATGCGTGACAAAGCTGATATCCAGCAGATCGCCATAAGTTACCTGCTCTGGATCAAAGCCAATGCGGATCGCTTCTGCATGACCGGTTGCGCCACTGCAGACCTGCTCATAGGTCGGATTAGGACGCGCACCGCCGGTATAGCCGCTTTCAACCGACTCTACGCCGATCACATCCTTAAATACCGCTTCGGTACACCAGAAACAGCCGCCAGCGATAACTGCGTATTCGATTGCCATAATAATTTACTCCTGTCAGGTCGAAAGAGGTGAATGGGGGCGCAGCAGAGCGCTTTCAACTAGATGAGCATCTCCGGTTTAAAATCTCCGCTCTTATCCAGCATTTTGTCGCTCATCACGCTAAACCGGCCTTCACCGGTGTAGTGCAGGGTCGGGGGATATTCCGGCTCCCCGGCGACATGCGCTTTGACGATCTCAAAGATAAACAGGTTGTAGCGGGCGACCATAGCGTCGTCATAAAGCTGACATTCAAAGCTGGCAAAACATTCTGCAATCATCGGCGCACCCACTACCTGAGCCGGCTCCGGCGTCAGGCCAAACGCTTCAAACTTATCAATACTGTCACCGTGGCTGTTGCCGATAGCCACCACTTCATTAATCAGCGAGGCGGGAGGAATATTCAGCACGCACTGACCGCTGTTGCGGATCAGCTCGTGGCTGTGATTCATACCGGCAATCATGCAACCGACCAGTGACGGCGAGAACTCCAGCACCGTGTGCCAGCCGAGCGTCATGATGTCATGCTGATCCTGATACTGCGAACTGAGCAGCAGCACCGGTCCCGGCTCAAGGTATTTGCGGGCTTTGCTGACCGGAAAAGCATATTTGTGCATGCGTTGGCTCATGGCGTAGCTCCTTTAACGGAAGGGTGCTATTAAGTGTAGAGCACACTGCGGGTGCGGCGGGAAGGTCAGCGGCCATAAAGGCAAGATCAATGGGGAAACAGGGCAGAGCAGACATTTTTAACGACAGTCTCACGAGCTTAAGGTTTCCTTAATATGCAGTCGCGATACTGCCTGCTTTAACGGAGGATAATGCTATGAAAACTGCGCCTGCTACCCTGTCTGTGACTGCTTCACGTCCGATGAGCGAATATGCGGCACTGCTGATCGCCGCAGCAACGGTTGTTCTGTTCCTGTCTGCCTGGTTTACCGCTTAAAACTTAATGACGGCCCGGCAACCGCTCCGGTCGCGACGGTTCTCTAAGAAAAACTGAAAACGGTGTAACTGGACGATGCGGCTGACAATGCTCAGCCCGAGTCCGATACCGCCATAGCGACTGTCCATCCGGATAAACGCTTTACTCAGCTCGCCACTTTTACTCTCATCAATGCCCGGTCCCTCATCTTCCACCACCATCATGGGCTGTGGCACAGACAACAGCTGCACGCTGATGGTGCTGTTATCCGGGCTATAGCGATGGGCGTTCTCCACCAGATTACGCAGCAGCATCTTCAGCAGGGTCGCATCACCACGCACAAACTGCTCCTGCGGCAGATCCAGCACCAGCGTCTGCTGATGCGCCTCCAGCATGATACTCAGCTCCGCTTCCATCGGCAGGATCACATCTTCAATCAGCCCGACGTTCTGATAGGTGCCCGAAGTGAATGACTGTCCGGCGCGCGCCAGATTCAGCAGCTGTGACACGCTGTGGGTCATCTGATCAAGACGCTGCACCAGCGGCTGAACTTTGACATCGCTATTGCGTTCAATTAACTCCAGATGCAGCCGTAATCCCGCCAGCGGCGTGCGCAACTCATGCGCCACGTCGGCGGTAAACAGCCGTTCGCGCTCCAGACTGCTATTGAGGCGGGCGACCAGCTGATTTATCGCCTGAGTCACCGCATCGATCTCATGAACCTGACTGTGGCAGGCGACGGGATCGAGATTCTCTTCGCTGCGGCTTTCGAGTTCCCGCTGAAGCTGATAGAGCGGCCGGGTGATCCATTTCACCGCCTGATAGCAAAGCAGCAGCGTCAGCGTAATCATCACCAGGCTCGGCACCGCCAGGCTGGCCACCGCTTCATGGACTTCTCGCTTCACGTGACTGTCCATGTTGCGCTTCTGCAGTTGGGCTTCCACCAGAAACTGAATCTGCTCTTTACTCTCATGCCACAGCCAGACCACGCTGATCACCTGGAAGACCAGCAGGATCAGACCAATGGTCAGGATCAGGCGAAAGCGCATACTGCGGTGATCAAAACGTTTTATCATGTTGCCTCGCGAACGCCATCCTGCGTCACCAGCGCATAACCAAACCCGCGCACGGTACGAATGGCGCTTTTGCCAATTTTGTCGCGCAGATTATGGATATGCACTTCCAGCGTATTAGTAGAAGGCTCGGTCTCCCAGTTATAGATGTCCTGGTAGAGAATTTCACGGTGAACCGGATTGCCGGCCTTCAGCATCAGTCGTGACAGAATCGCAAACTCTTTGGGCGTCAGATCCAGCAGCACATCGCTGAGGGTGATCTGACGATGGGTCATATCCAGCGCCAGCGCGCCGACTCTCACCTGGCTGTCGCCCTGATTGACGTGACGGCGGATCAGCGCGCGGATCCGCGCCAGCAGCTCATCCAGCGAAAACGGTTTAATCAGATAGTCGTCAGCACCCGCGTCGAGCCCGGCAATGCGCTCGCTGATGGTATCACGCGCGGTCAGAATCAGCACCGGCGTCATCTTCTTCTGCCGACGCAGGCGTATCAGGAAGTGCAGTCCATCTTCATCCGGCAAACCCAGATCCAGCACCACCAGACTATAGAGACCGCTGGCGAAATGCGCTTCAGCATCCCGAACCCGCGTCACGCCATCGCAGACATAGCCTTCGCCTTCCAGCGCCAGCATCAGGCCCTGCAGCAGCAGCGCATCATCTTCAACAATCAGTATCTTCATTAAGGTTGGCTCCGACACGACGTCAAAATATCATCCGCAGGCACATATTCGTGGGTCGCGGTGCCGGTTAATCCCAGCATGGTTGAAAACAGATTATCCTGTGAAAAATCGTCTGTCGCCGCCAGTTTATTCAGACAGCCGCGATTAACCGCATAACGTTTCTGATAATCATCGGAAAGCCAGATCAGCAACGGTACATGTTTCTGGGTGTCCGGCGCGATAGCATAGGGCAGGCCATGCAGGTAAGCACCATTTTCACCCAGGGATTCACCATGGTCAGACAGATAGACCAGGCTGGTGGTGAAGCGGTCCTGATGTGCACGCAGTACGTTAATGGCTTTATCGACGATGTGATCCACATTGACCAGCGTATTGTCATAGGTGTTGATCAGCTGTTGTTGCGAACAGTCCTGAATCTGATTGGTATCACAGGTCGGTTCAAACTGACGGAACTGTGGCGGATACCGATGGCTGTAGGTCGGGCCATGACTGCCAATGGTGTGCAGGACAATAACCCCGTTGCCTTTCAGTTGACTGATGTAGTCATCCAGCCCGTGGAACAGCACGTCGTCATAACACTCACCGTCGATACACATGCCGGGCAGGTTCAGGCTGGTCATGTCCTGATGCGGCACGCGGTCACAGGCACCTTTGCAGCCACCATCATTTTCATTCCATAACACACTGATGCCAGCGCGCTGAATAATATCCAGCAGTCCCTCCTGATGCGCGGCCAGCACATCATCATAGTGCGCGCGCGGCATGTTGGAGAACATGCAGGGCACCGAAACCGCCGTCGCCGTGCCGCACGAGGTGGTGTGCGGGAAGTAGATTACATCGTCTTTCGCCAGTAAAGGATTGGTCAGACGACCGTAACCGCCCAGCGAGAAGTTTTGCGCGCGCGACGTCTCTCCCAGCACCAGAATCGTCAGATTCGGCTTACCGCTGCTGCGGCTGGGCTGCAGATGGGCATCTTCACCGATGCGCACCAGCGGCACATTCTGCAGTTGCTCATGCTTATACCAGGAGAGAGTTGCCGCAATGCTGTTCGACGGGCTGAGCGCTTTAACCAGCTCGCGGTTGTTGCGGAACAGCGAAGCGTAGTCTTTATAGAAGAGCAGGGCGACCAGCACGATCAGCGCGGCGGAAAGCAGCACGCTAAGCAGTCGCGCCAGCACGCCACGCCACTGCTGCCGTTTTATGCGCGGCCAGAACACCAGCAACGCCATCAGCACGCCCGAGGTGAGCAGGGTGAAGAGCAACTGCGGCGTAATCAGCGCAAAGGATTCAGAAGCGGTGGTATCCATCATGTTGGTGATCATTGAGCGATCGACCACGATGTTATAAGTCTGAATAAAAAATTGTGCCGACGCAGAGAGCAGAATAAACAGGGCGGCCAGCAGCCGATCCAGCCAGACAAACGAGGCCAGCGTAATCACGATGTTAATCACGCTAAAGGCGACGAAAGGCATCGATAAAAATACCAGCGTGGTATGCAGATTGCTCAGCGGCATGACCGCCAGCACCTGACGGTAGTAGGCAATATTAAGGAAAACCGCGATATAAACCGCAGCCAGGATCAGCAAGCTAAGGCGGCTAATCAGCGGCCTCTTCAGGGTAAACGCCATGTGAGCAGGAACCAGAGTAATAAAAGTGTCACGAGATTGCGCTTTCTATATTAGGAATACCTTAAGAAGCTTAAGCTTTGAAGAATGTCATTTGTATGGAGTGCGTAACGGGTATCACTCCAGCGTGATGCGGACCGATACCGCTACGATTATTAAACAAGGAACAGGTATGAATGACGCTTTTCTGCTGACTTAACCGCAGCGGCTGGCATGAAAAGTGCATATTTCTGGCATAACCCCTGTTAATGACTACACTTAATGTGAAGATGTTCTCAGTTAGCCAGTATTGTCAGCAATGCGCTTGCAAGTTTGAGGAGAGTGACCTATCCAATCACCGCGTTTTACCCCTCAATCACCGCTTTATCAGAATTTCCCGCTTGCTGACCTGACTGCGTCAGGACATTCTTGTTTTAACTCAATGTTTTATTAAATTTGAATTTCAGGAGAAGTAACGTGACCCAAGCGGCAGACACCCATGCCAGGTACCCGAAATTAAACAGCGGGCAGTACGCCTTCTTTTTTGATGTCGACGGTACGCTGGCAGCGATACAGTCCCGTCCCGAAGCGGTATTTATTCCTGAGCAGGTCATCGCACAACTTCAACAGCTCTCTGCGCTTTCTCAGGGCGCACTGGCGCTGGTCTCCGGCAGACCCATCGAACAACTGGATGCGCTGGCTGCGCCATGGTACGGCCCGGCGGCGGGCGTGCATGGCGCTGAGCGTCGTGATGCAGAGGGTCATGTGCAGCGCATCAGCCTGCCTGTTGAGGTTGAACAAAATCTCAGGAAGGAATTGCAGGCTGCGATGGCCTGCTGGCCTGGCACTCAGCTTGAGGTGAAAGGCATGGCCTTTGCACTTCACTACCGTCAGGCGATGCAGCATGAGCAGGATGTGTTGCGACTGGCTGAACAATCAGTAAAGCGTTTCCCGGGACTGGCGCTTCAGCTAGGAAAATGCGTGGTTGAGATTAAACCGGCAGGCATCGATAAAGGTGCCGCAATCAGCGACTTTATGCAGCAGCCCCCTTTTGCCGGACGCACGCCAGTCTTTATTGGCGACGATTTGACGGATGAGAAGGGCTTCCTGGCCGTTAACGAACGGCAGGGCGTCTCAGTTAAAGTCGGCGAAGGTTTAAGTCAGGCCGGTTATCGGCTTAATGATGTCGATGCCGTTTATGGCTGGCTGGAAAGAACATTATTATTATTAGAGCAAGACAACGTCGGTAAGGAGTTTAGGTTATGAGTCGTTTAGTGGTTGTATCTAACCGTGTCGCCATGCCAGATGGGTCTAAAACCAGCGCAGGCGGCCTGGCCGTCGGCATTCTCGATGCACTGAAAAGCACCGGTGGATTATGGTTTGGCTGGAACGGTGAAATCAGCGAGTTCACCGGCGAAGAAGTAGAAGACGTCAGTGTGCAGGAACATGAAGGTATCGAATATGCTTCCTTCCCGCTGAGCCAGAACGATTACGATCTCTATTATTGCCAGTTTTCGAACACGGTTATCTGGCCCGCCTTCCATTATCGCCTCGATCTGGTGCAGTTCCAGCGTGAAGCGTGGGAAGGGTACTGCGAGGTTAATGACGCGGTGGCGCAGCGCTTAAAACCGCTGATCAAACCGGATGATATTGTCTGGATCCACGATTATCACTTCTTACCCTTTGCTGCCGCGCTGCGTCGGGCCGGTATTAATAACCGCATCGGCTTCTTCCTGCATATTCCGTTCCCGACGCCAGAAATATTCAATGCACTGCCTCCGCACAAAGAGCTGCTGGAAATGCTGTGTGAATATGACCTGCTTGGCTTCCAGACTGAATCGGATCGGGTGGCGTTCCTGGACAGCGTCAGTCAGCTTACGCAACTGCAGAATAAAGGCGACAAAAAGCATCGTGCCTTTGGCAACACCTTTATGACTGAGGTCTATCCGATCGGGATTGAGCCAGACAGTATTAAAGAGATGGCCGAAGGGCCACTGCCGCCGAAAATGGCTGCCATGAAGAAAGAGCTGGGCGATGCACGCAACATTATTGCCTGCGAACGTCTCGACTATTCCAAAGGGCTGCCGGAGCGCTTTCTTGCCTATGAAGCGCTGCTGGAAAACTTCCCGCAACATCGCGGCAAAATCCGTTACTCGCAGATTGCACCTACCTCACGTGGTGATGTGCAGGCCTATCAGGATATCCGGCATCAGCTGGAGACCGAAGCAGGACGGATTAACGGTAAGTACGGTACGCTGGGCTGGACCCCGCTTTACTACCTTAACCAGCATTTCGACCGTCGCCTGCTGATGAAAATCTTCCGCCTGACCGATGTAGGTCTGGTGACGCCGCTGCGTGATGGCATGAATCTGGTAGCGAAAGAGTATGTCGCTGCGCAGGACCCGGACGATCCGGGTGTACTGGTGCTGTCGCGCTTTGCCGGTGCCGCTAACGAACTGACCTCAGCGCTGATAGTGAATCCGTATGACCGGGATGAAGTCGCTGCTGCGCTGGATAAGGCGATTACCATGCCGCGTACCGAAAGGATTTCACGCTACAACGACATGATGGCGGTATTGCGCAAAAACGACATTACCGCCTGGCGTGAGAGCTTCCTGAAGGACCTGGAGCGCATTGACCCACGCAGTGTTGACCACAGCACCGCGAACAAGGTAGCGACCTTCCCGAAACTCGCCTGACCTGAGCCTTTAACGCAATAATGGAAGCAGCGATACCACCCTGGTATCGCTGCTTTTTTTGGCCCAGCTCACAGAAAACTCGCCCGTTATCTGTTAACACCGCTTTGCGGCGATTTTATGCCGATGTCCTCAGTGGCAGCGCAGAGTGGCCTGATATATGCAGAGAACCCCGGAAACCCTGTCACACCGCTGCCCGCCACTTTCTTTACCTACTTTGCTAAAGTTTTTCTTCAGACTGCCGATAGTGATAGTGCCATCGCATAACCCACCGTTAATTCATTCGTCTTTCTTATGTAACCCCTTGTTACATCGGGTGTCGGAGCCTGAACATACCGCTGTCACTGTTAACACCAGGTTGCCATAAGCCCCCTTACTGCCGTAGAAACCTTAACGATTTCATTACTCACACCCTGCGATACTCCCCTTAAGTAACTAATTTAACAGCAAATAACGCCCCGCCTTATCAGCATAATATGCTGACAACCCTGATTTAGATGGTTCTAAATAGGGTGTTAAAACGATTAACACCCAATAATCATTCCGGACTGCTTAAAGCGTCGAATAGCGATGCTTTTACCCCCTATTAAACCTTTCTCAGGACGAATTGGACTTAAAAACACACTTTTTTGTTCAAAAATTGACCAGTCAGTAAGCAATCGTAAAGGGTTGCTGAAGAAATTTGCGTTAAAAGTGTGATCTACGTCACACTTTATCTAAAATTTCATCTGGCTGTCGTTGTATGTCGAAATCAGACGATATAGATTTGCGTTGTTTTCGGAATAGTCCTAAAAAATGTAAGAAGACGTCACGGAAGATGTCCGGAACTCGAAAATAGAATGGCATGGATTTTCGACCTTCAGTGGGTCTGAAACCCACGAAAATAGAAGGCGAAAAACAGTGACATTGAAATTATGTGAAGTTTTTTTTGCCATCTTTTGATTTAACAAACAGCAGCTCGAACCGCAGATTTTAATCTGCGATACAGTTACGTCGCATCTCTCAGGATGGAAAAATAATGGGCACCTCTGAAGTACTTAAACATATTTATGATCTCAATTTGTCTTATTTACTGCTCGCGCAGCGTTTAATTAACCAGGATAAAGCTTCTGCAATGTTTCGCCTCGGCATTGACGAGAAAATGGCGAACGCATTATCTGAATTAACATTGCCTGAGATGGTAAAAATGGCGGAAACCAATCAACTGGTTTGCCAGTTCCGTTTTACCGATAGCAGCACCATTAATCGCCTGACGCAGGAATCACGCGTGGATGATTTACAACAAATCCACACCGGCATTTTATTATCGAGCCGTTTACTGCGTAATGCGTCTAAAGATGAAGCGCCTGCTAAAAAGAGAGCAATGTCATGAGTGAGAAAAGTATTGTTCAGGAAGCACGTGATATTCAGCTCGCGATGGAGCTGATCACTTTAGGTGCGCGCTTACAGATGTTAGAGAGTGAAACTCAGCTGAGCCGTGGTCGTCTGATCAAGCTCTATAAAGAATTACGTGGCAGTCCGCCGCCAAAAGGCATGCTGCCGTTCTCCACGGACTGGTTTATGACGTGGGAGCAGAACATCCATGCTTCTATGTTCTGCAACGCCTGGAAATTTTTACTGAAAACCGGTTTGTGCAGCGGTGTCGATGCCGTCATTAAAGCCTACCGTTTATATCTCGAACAGTGTCCGCAATCGGACGAGGGCCCGCTGTTGGCGCTGACCCGCGCCTGGACCCTGGTCCGATTCGTTGAAAGTGGCATGCTGGAACTGGCGGATTGTAAATGCTGCAACGGCAGCTTTATTAATCATGCGCATCAGCCGGTTGGCAGCTTTACCTGCAGCCTGTGCCAGCCGCCATCACGTGCCGTAAAAAGACGTAAACTTTCTGCAGAACCTGCCGATATGTTTCCACAACTGCTGGATGAACAGGTTAAACACGCCGTTTAAGTTTGTTCGCACTGTGGAAGCCATCCAGCAGCGGTTAATACCGCTGCTTTTTTTTTGCTTGCGGTTCAGGAATAACCTCTGCGGCTCTCTGGCTTAACTTCCACCAACACGTTACGGACGTAAGGATTTTTTTGTGCTGATAATTATAGGTTACCTGATTGTTTTAGGCTCCGTGTTGGGCGGATATGCGCTGGTAGGTGGCCATCTGGGCGCACTTTATCAGCCAGCCGAATTATTAATGATCGGCGGTGCCGGTGCCGGTGCTTTTTTAGTCGGTAACAATGGCAAGTCGATTAAAAAAACGCTGAAAGCGCTGCCTAAGTTATTTCGCGGCTCCAAATACAACAAAGCGGTTTACATGGATTTGATGGCGCTGCTTTATCGCCTGATGGCGAAGTCGCGTCAGCAGGGGATGTTATCGCTGGAACGCGATATTGAAGATCCCAGCCAGAGTGAAATTTTTGCTAATTATCCCCGCATCCTTGCCGATAAACAGTTAGTCGATTTTATTACTGACTATTTGCGCCTGATGGTCAGCGGCAACATGAACGCCTTTGAAATCGAAGCGTTGATGGATGAAGAGATTGAGACCTACGAACACGAGTGTGACGTACCAGCGCAAAGTATTGCTGCGGTGGGTGATGGTCTTCCGGCATTTGGTATCGTGGCCGCGGTAATGGGCGTGGTCCATGCGCTGGCTTCGGCCGATCGTCCGGCCGCTGAACTGGGTGCGCTGGTCGCGCATGCGATGGTGGGAACGTTCCTGGGCATCCTGCTGGCGTACGGGTTTGTCTCTCCACTGTCGTCAGTACTGCGTCAGAAATGTGCGGAAACCACCAAGATGATGCAGTGCATTAAAGTGACATTGCTCTCGAGCCTCAATGGTTACGCGCCGCAGATTGCGGTGGAGTTTGGTCGTAAGACGCTCTATTCCGCTGAGCGTCCGTCGTTCAGCGAACTGGAAGAGCATGTGCGTAACGCCAAGAACCCGGCTAAACAGACTTCTGACGAGGCTTCATGAAACACGGCAATCGCCCCATTGTGCTGATCAAAAAGCGCAAACATAAAGGCCATGAAGGCAGCCACGGATCGTGGAAGATTGCCTACGCCGACTTTATGACGGCGATGATGGCCTTTTTTATGGTGATGTGGCTGCTGTCTATCGCCAACCCGCAGGAGCTGGTGCAGATTGCAGACTACTTCAAAACGCCGCTGAAAGTTGCGATTACCGGCGGCGCACGCAGCAGTGACAGTGACAGCCCGATCCCGGGTGGCGGCGACGATCCGACCAAAAAGATTGGCGAAGTGAACAAAGTCGTCGATATGGACGCCCAGAAACGCAAGCTGGATGAGATTCGCCTTAACCGGCTGCGTGAAAAGCTCGACCAGATGATTGAAGCGGATCCGCGTCTGAAAGCGCTGCGGCCGCATCTGATCATCAACATGGTGGAAGAGGGGCTGCGTATTCAGATCATCGACAGCCAGAATCGCCCGATGTTTAAGACCGGTCGGGCCGAGGTGGAGCCGTATATGCGCGATATTCTGCGTGCCATTGCGCCGATCCTTAACGACATTCCGAACCGCATCAGCCTGGCCGGACATACCGATGATTTTCAGTATGCCGGCGGTGACAAGGGCTATAGCAACTGGGAACTCTCTACCGACCGCGCTAACGCTTCACGCCGGGAACTGGTGATGGGCGGCCTGGATAGCGGCAAAGTTTTACGGGTGTTAGGTATGGCCGACACCATGCGCCTGAAAAATCGTGGCGGTAACGACGCAGTTAACCGCCGCATCAGCCTGCTGGTGTTGAACCATGACACTGAAGCAGCAATAGAAAAAGAGAACGCAGAAAGTGATGCCGTCCAGATCAGCGATCCGGCGGCCATTGAACAGATTCGCGCACCGCTAGCAACACCAGGCAGCGCGGTGAATACAGCAGCCCCCTCACAGCCGAGGTGATTCCCGTGAGTATGGACATCAGCGATTTTTACCAGACGTTTTTTGATGAAGCCGATGAGCTGTTAGCGGATATGGAACAACACCTGTTGGGCCTTGACCCGCAGGAGCCAGATTCGGAACAGCTTAACGCCATCTTCCGTGCCGCTCACTCCATTAAGGGTGGGGCCGGAACCTTTGGTTTTACGGTATTACAGGAAACGACTCATATCCTGGAAAACATTCTGGATGGTGCTCGTCGCGGCGAGATGCAGCTCAGCACCGACATCATCAACCTGTTTTTGGAAACCAAAGATATTATGCAGGAACAGCTCGATGCTTATAAAACCGCGCAGGAGCCAAACGCGGAGAGCTTCAAATATATCTGTGAAGCACTGCGCCAGCTGGCGCTCGAGGCCAAAGGTCTGCCGGTTGATGTTCCGGCTACGGTAACCACTGCCAGCGCGGAACCGGCCAGCGCCAGCGGTCTGCGTGTACAGCTGATCGACCTCAAAGAGAAAGAAGTCGACCTGATGCTGGAAGAGATGAGCAATCTCGGCACCCTGACTAATGTGCAGAAGGGCAGCACCACGCTGGACGTCTGCATTGATGGCGTCGGTAAAGATGACATCGTGGCGGTGCTTTGCTTCGTGATCGACGAAGCGCAGATCCGCTTCCCGGCCGCTGACGAAGCCGTTGCCGCGCCGGTCGCTGCTGCTGTTGCAGCCGCACCGGTGGCAGAAGAGGTTCACACCGCCAGCGTTACCGAACTGCCGGTGGCAGCGGTGAAGCGTGAAAGTAAGCGCGCCGCGGCACCGGCCAAGTCGAGCGAATCCACCAGCATCCGTGTTGCGGTCGAGAAGGTCGATCAGCTGATCAACCTGGTCGGTGAACTGGTGATTACCCAGTCGATGCTCGCCCAGCGTTCCGGTGAACTCGACCCTGTGGCGCACGGCGACCTGCTGAACAGCATGGGCCAGCTGGAGCGTAACGCCCGCGACCTGCAGGAATCGGTGATGTCGATTCGTATGATGCCAATGGAATATGTCTTCAGCCGCTTCCCGCGTCTGGTGCGTGACCTGGCAAGCAAACTCGGCAAAGAGGTCGAACTGACCCTGCTGGGCAGCTCAACCGAACTCGATAAGAGCCTGATCGAACGCATTATCGACCCGTTAACGCACCTGGTGCGTAACAGTCTTGACCACGGTATCGAAACGCCAGAGAAACGTCTGGTGGCCGGTAAAGTGGCAACCGGTAACCTGACGCTTTCGGCGGAACACCAGGGCGGCAACATCTGTATCGAAGTGTCAGATGATGGTGCCGGTCTGAACCGTGAACGTATCCTGGCTAAAGCCCTGTCATCGGGCCTGCCGGTTCACGAGAACATGAGCGATGAAGAAGTCGGCATGCTGATCTTCGCACCGGGCTTCTCTACCGCGGAGCAGGTGACGGATGTTTCAGGACGCGGCGTCGGAATGGACGTGGTGAAACGAAATATTCAGGAGATGGGCGGTCACGTCGAAATCGCCTCGAAGCAGGGCAAAGGCACCACCATCCGTATCCTGCTGCCGCTGACGCTGGCCATTCTTGATGGCATGTCCGTTCGCGTGGCTGATGAAGTCTTTATCCTGCCGCTGAACGCGGTAATGGAATCACTGCAACCGCGTGCCGAAGAGCTGAAACCGCTGGCAGGTGGCGAGTGCGTGCTGGAAGTGCGTGGTGAATATCTGCCACTGGTCGAGTTGTGGAACGTCTTTGATGTGCAGGGTGCCAAAACCGAGGCCACGCAGGGCATCGTGGTGATCCTGCAGAGCGCGGGCAAACGTTACGCGCTGCTGGTTGATCAGCTGATTGGTCAGCATCAGGTGGTGGTGAAGAACCTGGAAAGTAACTATCGCAAAGTGCCGGGCATCTCTGCCGCGACCATTCTTGGCGATGGTAGCGTAGCGCTGATTGTTGATGTATCAGCACTGCAGTCACTTAACCGTGAAAAACGTGTGGCCGGCGCTGCCGCCTGACAGATAACGAAAGGGTAAATAACATGAATGGAATGGCAACCGTGACAAAAATCGCTGGCGAAACTGTGGGTCAGGAGTTTCTGGTCTTCACGCTGGGCGACGAAGAGTACGGCATCGATATCCTCAAAGTTCAGGAAATTCGCGGTTACGATCAGGTAACGCGTATTGCGAATACCCCTGAATTCATCCGCGGCGTTACGAATCTGCGCGGCGTAATCGTGCCGATTATCGATCTGCGCGTTAAGTTTGCGCAGCCTGACGTTGAGTACAATGACAACACCGTGGTCATCGTACTGAATCTGGAAAATCGCGTGGTCGGTATCGTGGTCGATGGCGTTTCTGACGTGCTGTCACTGACCCAGGATCAGATCCGCCCTTCACCGGAGTTCGCGGTAACCATGTCTACCGAGTACCTGACCGGTCTGGGTGCGCTGGGCGATCGCATGCTGATTCTGGTCGACATTGAGAAGTTGCTGAGCAGCGACGAGATGGCGCTGGTGGATAACCTGCGTACCGCGTAATAGCCTCTTCACGGGCTGGCTCTGGCTGGCCCGTGATTGTTACACCATGTAATAGTTTCCTTTATATTCATATATTTATAAGCTCAGCTCCCCCTAATTTCCTGCTGTTACCTGCCGATAATCTCACTGTCACTTTTAAATCACCTACATTATTCAGGGTTACTCATGTTAACGAAAATCCGTGTGGTCACCAGTCTGTTACTGGTGTTGCTGGTGTTCGGGCTGTTGCAGGCCTTCTCCGGTTCAGTTTTCTACTCCGCATTAAGCCACGACAAGCAGAGCTTCGCCGTGTCGCAGCTGGCGATGCAAAACACACAGGCGCTTAATGACGCCTATATGAGTCTCAACCAGAGCCGTGTGCTGCTGACCCGCGTTCAGCTGCGTGTGGCGACCAGCAAACTGGAGAATAAAACGGCAGATATCGCCGGTCTGTTCGGAGAGAGCAAAGGATTTCAGCAGGCAGCAGATGGTTATTATAAGGAATTCAAGGCGATCCCTGACACACCGGGTCAGGACGCGAAGCTGAACGATCAGCTTGATCAGCGCTTCAGCGCTTATGCCGGGGCCCTTAATCAGTTGCAGACCGCCCTGGAAGCTAATGATCCGATTGCCGCCGCAAAAGCCCCGGTGGCACCTAGTCAGAGTGCGTTTCTGACGCTTTACCGCGAATGGCGCGCCGATCAGAGTCGCCTGACCACGTTGGGCGTGGCTGAGAACAGCAACGCCTACAGCCGAATGATGTGGATTCTTGGCGCGATCATGAGTGCCGTGGCGGCGGTGATCGTGCTCTGCTGGTTTGGCCTGCGCAAGATCGTAATAACGCCGCTGAATGGCAGCATTAATCACATTCAGCATATCGCCCAGGGTGATTTAACCCAGCCGATCGCGGTGGAAGGGCGTAACGAGATGACGCAACTCGCCGCCAGCCTGCATGAAATGCAGCAGTCGCTGGTCCGCACCGTAACCCATGTCCGTGAAGGATCGGATGCGATCTTCACCGGTGCCAGTGAAATCTCTGCGGGAAATAATGACCTGTCCGCCCGCACAGAACAGCAGGCGGCGTCACTGGAGCAGACGGCGGCCAGTATGGAGCAGCTCACCGCCACCGTGAAACAGAACGCCGAGAACGCCCGCCAGGCGTCACAGCTGGCACTCAGCGCGTCCGAAACCGCAGAAAAAGGCGGCAGCGTCGTAGCTGGCGTGGTGAAAACCATGAGCGAAATCGCCGGCAGTTCGAAGAAGATTGCCGATATCACCAGCGTGATTGATGGCATCGCGTTTCAGACCAATATTCTGGCGCTTAACGCCGCCGTTGAAGCGGCGCGTGCCGGTGAACAGGGGCGCGGTTTTGCAGTGGTCGCGGGCGAGGTGCGTAGTCTGGCACAGCGTAGCGCCCAGGCCGCCAAAGAGATCAAAGGGCTGATTGATGATTCAGTCAACCGCGTCAGCGTGGGTTCGCAACTGGTCGGCACCGCCGGGGAAACCATGAGCGATATCGTCAGTGCGGTCACGCGCGTGACCGACATCATGGGCGAAATCGCCTCGGCGTCGGATGAGCAGAGTCGCGGTATCGACCAGGTCGGGCAGGCCGTCACCGAGATGGATCGCGTCACCCAGCAGAACGCCTCGCTGGTGGAAGAGTCCGCGGCAGCGGCCGCTTCGCTGGAAGATCAGGCCAGCCGGTTAAGCCAGTCAGTCTCGGTCTTTAAAATCAAACGTGAAGCCGGGCCGACGCTGACAAAGCATGTGCCGATTGCTTCGCCCGTTACAGTGGCGCTGGCACCACGCAAAGCCCTGACGGCCCCGGTCAGTGATACAAACTGGGAAACCTTCTGATCTGACGCTGCGCATCCTGCGGGATGCGCAGCCCTTTCGGCTAACCCCCACCTGACGTCAGACTCCGCACTCTCTTTTGATAAAAATAATTACAAAAGCCCGCTATCGCCTGAAAGCGCCGAAAAGCGTTAATTAATCGCCAGAACCCGCCGATATAGCCGCTGCACCTTAATCAACCTGCAGGGGAACGAGATGTTAAAAAAAATAAAAGTGGTCACCAGTTTAATCGCCGTACTGGTTATCTTTGGCGCGCTTCAGCTGATTTCTGGCAGCCTTTTCTGGTCGGCGCTGAATAATGATAAAGAGGCGTTTGCGCTGTCGCAGATTTCTAATCGCAACGTCACGTCGATGACAGATGCCTATATCGCCCTGAACAACAGCCGTACCACGCTGAACCGCGCCATGTTGCGCTTACAGACCAGCATGGCATCGCAGATGAATGGCGGTCAGCTCGACGATCTGATGAACAAAGCCAACGCCCAGCTGGTGGAGGCCGACCGTCACTTTAAAATCTATTACGATCTGCCCGCCACGCCGGGGCTTGAAGTGGCGCTGCGTGACAAACTCGAAGCGGATTACGCGCAATATGAAAAAGGGCTGAAAGGCATGGTTGCCAGCCTGCAGGCCCGCGATCTGGAAGGCATGTTTAAACAGAATATTGAGCAGAAACAGGTCGCGATGCAGAGCAGCTACGGTGAGTGGCGTGCACGTCAGACCGAGCTTTCCGATCAGGGCATCGCACAGAACCATAAAGCCTTTACTCAGATGATGTGGCTGCTGGGCACCATTGGCGTTGTGGTAATCGTGGTGATCCTGGCCTGCTGGTTTGGCCTGCGTCAGGTTCTGATTCAGCCGCTGCAACAGCTGCTGGCGCAGATTCGCGCTATCGCCTCCGGCGATTTGACCCAGCCGATTGTGGTTGAGGGCCGTAATGAGATGAGCCAGCTGGCCGCAGGCATCCATGAGATGCAGCAATCGCTGGTGATGACGGTCGGTAATGTGCGTGACGGCTCTGACGCCATCTTTACCGGTGCCAGCGAAATCGCCGCCGGTAATAACGACCTGTCAGCCCGCACCGAAGAGCAGGCCGCTTCGCTGGAGCAGACTGCGGCCAGCATGGAACAGCTCACCGCCACGGTGAAACAGAATGCTGACAACGCCCGTCAGGCCTCGCAGCTGGCGCTGACCGCCTCGGAAACCGCGCAGCAGGGCGGCAAAGTGGTGAATGGCGTGGTGACGACCATGAAAGAGATTGCGGGCAGCTCGAAGAAGATCGCAGACATCATCAGCGTGATCGACGGTATCGCCTTCCAGACCAACATCCTGGCGCTGAATGCCGCGGTTGAAGCGGCGCGCGCCGGTGAACAGGGTCGCGGTTTTGCGGTAGTGGCCGGTGAAGTGCGCAGCCTGGCACAGCGCAGCGCCCAGGCTGCGAAAGAGATTAAAGGCCTGATTGAGGACTCGGTGTCGCGCGTCAACAGCGGTTCACTGCAGGTTGAAAGCGCCGGCAGCACCATGAATGAGATCGTGGGCGCGGTGACCCGCGTGACCGACATCATGGGCGAGATCGCCTCTGCATCAGACGAGCAGAGCCGCGGTATTGAGCAGGTCGGTGTGGCCGTTACTGAGATGGATCGCGTGACCCAGCAGAATGCCTCACTGGTTGAAGAGTCTGCCGCCGCCGCTGCCGCACTGGAGCAGCAGGCCAGCGTACTGACCCAGGCCGTCTCGGTTTTCAAAATTTCCCGCGCCTGATTTCCCGCCTTTCACCATGGCAGCGGCTTAAAGCCGCTGCCATGCATAAAGTTCCACCCGCCTGCGCCGATAAATAAACACGAATCGCCAACCAATGAGGTGTTTATGTTTAGTCGTGTACGAGTCGTTTCCGGCCTGCTGTGTGTGCTGGCGCTGTTTGCGCTGCTGCAGCTGTTTTCCGGCGGAATGTTTTTCAAAACTGTCAGTTCAGATAAAGAGAATTTTGCCTACAACCAGCGTCTGAATACGTTGCAACAGGCGATGGGCACCTCATGGGTTTCGCTGGTTCAGGCGCGTAACACCCTTAACCGCGCCGGTATCCGTTTTCTGCAGGATGCGCAGATGTCGGGATCGGGCGCCAGCGTAAAAGAGCTGGTCGCACTGGCGGGCGAGGAGCTGAAACAGGCTGAAATCAACTATCAGATTTTCAACGATAACCTGTCAGAACAGGGCAAAACGGCTGAAAACGTCGTGGCATTGCAGGCGAACTATAAGGCCTATCACGATGCGCTGGCAGAACTGATGGTGTTCTTCACCACCGGCAACTTCAAAGGGTTTGTGGATCAGCCAACGCAGAGTTTCCAGGACAAGTTCCAGAAAGATTACAGCGCCTGGCTGGAGAACAACAAAGCCCTGTCACAGCAGGGTGTGGAAGCCAACCAGCAGGCTTACAGCCGCTCCATCACTATCGTCATCGCCACGCTGGCCGTGACGTTGCTGATGATCATCCTGGTGTGGAACGTGATGCGTTCAGTGCTGATCCGTCCTCTGCGTCAGAGCATTGAGCATATCCAGCACATCGCGCGTGGCGATCTGACCCAGCCGGTTGAGATTACCGTGCGCAACGAAATTGGTGAGTTACTGACGTCACTGCAGCACATGCAGCAGGAGCTGGCACGCACTGTCCGCACCGTACGTGACGGCTCGGATGCCATCTATACCGGTGCCAGCGAAATCTCCATCGGCAATAACGATCTCTCTTCGCGTACCGAACAGCAGGCTGCCTCGCTGGAGCAGACCGCTGCCAGCATGGAGCAGCTCACCGCGACCGTGAAGCAGAATGCCGAAAACGCCCGTCAGGCGTCGAAGCTGGCGCTGACCGCCTCGGAAACCGCGCAGCAGGGCGGCAAAGTGGTGGATGGCGTGGTCACCACCATGAAAGAGATTGCGGGCAGCTCCAAGAAGATTGCCGATATTACCAGTGTGATTGACGGTATTGCCTTCCAGACCAACATCCTGGCACTGAACGCGGCGGTTGAAGCCGCACGCGCCGGTGAGCAGGGGCGCGGCTTTGCCGTCGTGGCGGGTGAAGTACGCAGCCTGGCGCAGCGCAGCGCCCAGGCCGCCAAAGAGATCAAGGGTCTTATTGAGGATTCCGTTAGCCGCGTTAATACCGGCTCGGTGCTGGTAGAGAGCGCCGGTGACACCATGAGCAACATCGTCAGCGCGGTCACACGCGTCACCGACATCATGGGCGAGATCGCCTCTGCGTCAGACGAACAGAGCCGTGGCATTGACCAGGTGGGCCTTGCCGTGACCGAGATGGATCGCGTCACGCAGCAGAACGCCTCACTGGTTGAAGAGTCAGCGGCAGCGGCTGCAGCGCTCGAAGATCAGGCAAGTCACTTAAAACAAGCGGTATCAGTGTTCAATATTGGTAAAGAATTTGTCGCGCAGGCCGTTAACAAGACAACGGCGACAAAAACGCTCCAGTCAGATGCACCGTTAGCCGTTGGTCGTTCGTCTGCGGTACGCAGCGACGACAACTGGGAAACCTTTTAATCGCCCGTGGCCCGGCCGCCATTGAGCCGCCGGGCATCGCAGCAGACAGTTAATGTATTCAGTTCGGGCCAGGTGCAGAGATGAAAAAATCGACGATTTTAGATCAAAATGAGACGACAACGCTGCTGTCGCAGATGGTGCAGCGTTTACCGCTCTCCGATACGCATTTTCGCCGTATCAGCCAGCTGATCTATCAGCGTGCCGGTATCGTACTGGCCGATCACAAGCGTGAGATGGTTTATAACCGTCTGGTTCGTCGCCTGCGCACGCTGAATATCGATGATTTCGGTCGTTACCTGGCGCTGCTGGAGTCCGATCCGAACAGTGCCGAATGGCAGGCGTTTATCAACGCCCTGACCACCAACCTGACCGCGTTCTTCCGCGAAGCGCATCACTTCCCGATTCTGGCGGAGCATGCACGTAAGCGCCAGGGCAACTTCAGCGTCTGGAGTACCGCGGCGTCAACCGGTGAAGAGCCTTATTCCATCGCCATGACGCTGGCCGAAACGCTGGGTACCGGGCCAGGTAAATTCCAGGTCCATGCCAGCGATATCGACACGCAGGTGCTGGAAAAAGCGGTGTCAGGCGTTTATCGCCAGGAGGAGCTGCGCACGCTGTCACCGGCGCAAATGCAGCGTTTCTTCCTGCGCGGCACCGGTCCACACGCCGGAATGGTGCGGGCGCGTCCCGAGCTGACCAACCTCGTCACCTATGCGCAGCTTAACCTGCTGGCCAACGACTGGGCGCTGCCGGGTCAGTTCGACGCTATTTTCTGTCGCAATGTGATGATCTATTTCGATAAAGAGACGCAGGAGAAGATTCTGCGTCGGTTTGTCCCGCTGCTGAAGCCGGGCGGTATCCTGTTCGCCGGGCACTCAGAAAACTTCAGTCAGATCAGTAAAGAGTTCTGGCTGCGCGGACAAACCGTCTATGGACTGACGAAGGAAAGATGATGAGCAAAATCACCGTGATGTGCGTAGATGACTCTGCGCTGATGCGGCAGTTGATGACCGAGATCATCAACAGCCATCCGGATATGGAGATGGTCGCTACGGCGCCCGATCCGCTGGTCGCCCGCGATTTGATCAAGCAGTTCAATCCGCAGGTGCTGACGCTGGATGTGGAAATGCCGCGCATGGATGGCCTCGATTTCCTGGAAAAACTGATGCGGTTACGGCCAATGCCGGTGGTGATGGTTTCATCGCTGACCGGGAAAGGCTCCGAAATCACTCTGCGGGCGCTGGAACTGGGGGCGGTGGATTTCGTCACCAAACCCCAGCTCGGCATCCGCGAAGGCATGCTGGCCTACAGCCAGATGATTGGCGACAAAATCCGCGCGGCGGCCCGGGCCCGACTGCACAACCGTGCCGCGATGCCGGTGCCGGCGACACTGAAAGCGGGGCCACTGCTGAGTAGTGAGAAGCTGATTGCGATTGGCTCCTCTACCGGCGGCACCGAGGCGATTCGCCACGTGCTGCAGCCGTTACCGGCGACCAGCCCGGCGTTGCTGATTACCCAGCATATGCCGCCAGGTTTTACCCGCTCTTTTGCCGAGCGTCTGAACAAGCTGTGTCAGATCACGGTGAAAGAGGCCGAAGACGGTGAGCGTATCCTGCCAGGGCACGCTTATATCGCGCCAGGCGCGATGCACATGGAGCTGGCCCGAAGCGGTGCCAACTATGTGGTGAAACTGAATGAAGGACCCCCGGTTAACCGGCATAAACCTTCTGTGGATGTGCTGTTTAAATCGGTGGCGATTAACGCCGGACGAAATGCGGTGGGGGTCATCCTCACCGGCATGGGCAACGACGGTGCCGCCGGGATGCTGGAAATGCATCGGGCAGGTGCCTGGACTATCGCCCAGAACGAAGCCAGCTGTGTGGTATTTGGCATGCCGCGTGAGGCTATTGCCACAGGTGGCGTGAGCGAAGTCGTGGATTTAAGCAACATCAGCCAGCATATGCTGGCGAAAATTAGCGCCGGACAGGCATTGCGTATTTAACAGGCCCGTCCCGCCGGGCGAGACAACTCAGGAGTAGATATGGCTGATAAAAACATGCGCTTTTTGGTAGTAGACGACTTCAATACGATGCGTCGTATTGTGCGTAACCTGCTGAAAGAGCTGGGCTTCAATAACGTAGAAGAAGCGGAAGATGGTGTGGATGCCCTCGGCAAACTGAAAGCGGGCGGTTTCGACTTCGTCATTTCCGACTGGAACATGCCAAACATGGATGGCCTGCAGCTGCTGCAGACTATTCGTGCCGACGCGGCGATGAGTTCGCTGCCGGTGCTGATGGTGACCGCGGAAGCCAAGAAAGAGAACATTATCGCCGCCGCCCAGGCGGGAGCCAGCGGATATGTCGTGAAGCCATTCACTGCGGCAACCCTGGAAGAGAAGCTGGGCAAAATTTTCGAAAAACTGGGCATGTAAGGGGATGTGATGAGCGACTTTCCGAAACCAACTGAGGATGCCGCGGCACACGACATCATTTCACGTATTGGCTCACTGACGCGCATGCTGCGCGACAGTCTGCGCGAGCTGGGGCTGGATAAAGCCATTGCCGATGCAGCTGAAGCCATTCCTGATGCCCGCGATCGTCTTGATTATGTGGTGCAGATGACGGCGCAGGCCGCCGACCGTGCGCTGAACTGTGTTGAAGCAGCACAACCCCATCAGGATAAGATGGAAGCCGGGGCAACCCAGCTGAAAGGGCGTTGGGATGCGTGGTTTGAGAACCCGATTGAACTGGGTGATGCGCGGGAGTTGGTGACGGATACGCGCGAATTCCTCACCGCCGTGCCTGAGCACACCGCCTTTACCAACAAGCAGCTGCTTGAAATCATGATGGCGCAGGATTTCCAGGATCTGACCGGTCAGGTGATCAAGCGCATGATGGATGTGATCCAGGAAATTGAGCGCCAGCTGTTGATGGTGCTGCTGGAGAACATGCCAGAAGTCAGCGCTGAGAAGCGTCAGGAAGGCACCAGCCTGCTGAATGGACCGCAGATCCACGCCGATGCACCGGGCGTGGTGGCGAACCAGGATCAGGTTGATGACCTGCTGGACAGCTTAGGGTTCTAAGCTTCGTCCGCCTGCGGGCGGACAAAACGGCTCCCGGCGTCAAAAAACAGGGTCACCTTCGGGTGGCCCCGTTCCGCATTGTCAGACCCATCCCCGAAAGAACGCCTGTTTTCCCCATCTTATCTCCGCTTTAACTTAAGCCAGATTTGGCATCCTATGCTCAGAATTCCTGCCAACCGAGGTTTGTCGTGGCTGAAGATAGCGACGAAGACAAAACAGAATCGCCCACGGCCCACCGACTTGAGAAAGCGCGTGAAGAGGGCCAGATTCCGCGTTCGCGCGAACTGACGTCACTGCTGATGCTGCTGGCCGGCATCATGATCCTGTGGATGGGCGGCAATATGATGGCGCACCGGCTGGCGGCGATGGTGGCCACCGGGCTCCGTTTTGACCACGGCATGGTCAGGGATGACAAAATTATCGTCAGCCACATCGGCAGCCTGATCACCCAGGCACTGATGGCGCTGCTGCCGCTGATGGGCGGTCTGGTGCTGGTGGCGATTGCCGCGCCCATGCTGCTGGGCGGACTTGTTTTCAGCGGTAAATCGATCAAGTTCGACCTGAAGAAGATGAGCCCGATGGCGGGGTTCAAGCGGATGTTCGCCGCGCAGGCCTGGACCGAACTGTTTAAAGGCATTCTTAAAACCATTCTGGTCGGCGCAGTGGGCTGGTGGTACATCTGGAGCCACTGGCCGGAGATGCTGCGGCTGATTAGTGAGGCGCCCGTCACCGCGCTGATTCACGGCATGGAGATGATCGCGGTCTGCTGTTCACTGGTGATGCTTGGGCTGATCCCGATGGTGGGATATGACGTCTTCTGGCAGCTTTACAGCCACTTCAAAAAGCTGAAGATGTCGATGCAGGAGATCCGCGACGAGCATAAGCAGCAGGAAGGTGACCCGCACGTTAAAGGGCGTATCCGGCAGCAGATGCGCGCCGCTGCGCGACGCAGAATGATGGCCGATGTGCCAAAAGCCGATGTCATCGTCACCAACCCGACGCACTACTCGGTGGCATTGCAGTACAACGAGAAGAAGATGAGCGCACCGAAGGTTGTGGCCAAAGGCGCGGGCGAGATCGCCCTGAGAATTCGTGAACTGGCTGCCGAACACCGCATCCCGGTTCTGGAAGCACCGCCGCTGGCGCGTGCGCTATACCGGCATACCGAAATTGGTCAGCACATCCCCGGCGCGCTCTATGCTGCCGTCGCCGAGGTGCTGGCGTGGGTCTGGCAGTCGCGTCGCTGGAAGCGCGAAGGCGGCCTGATCCCAACAAAACCAAAAAACCTGCCGGTTCCGGCAGAGATGGACTTTGCAGGAGAGAGCAAAAACGATGGCTAATAACCTGGCCGCAAAACTACGTTTACCGGGCAACTTTAAAGATATGCAGTGGCAGGTGCTGGCTGGTCCGGTGCTGATCCTGATGATCCTGTCGATGATGGTTCTGCCATTACCGCCGTTCATCCTTGATCTGCTGTTCACCTTTAACATTGCGCTGTCGATCATGATCCTGCTGGTGTCGATGTTCACCCAGCGGACCCTGGAGTTTGCGGCGTTCCCGACCATTCTGCTGTTCTCTACGTTGCTGCGTCTGGCACTGAACGTGGCTTCAACCCGTATCATCCTGATGGAGGGGCACACCGGTGCCGCCGCGGCAGGACAGGTCGTTGAAGCCTTCGGTCACTTCCTGGTGGGCGGTAACTTCGCCATCGGTATCGTGGTGTTTATCATCCTGGTCATCATCAACTTCATGGTTATCACCAAGGGTGCAGGTCGTATCGCCGAAGTAGGCGCGCGCTTTGTACTGGACGGGATGCCCGGCAAGCAGATGGCGATCGATGCCGATCTCAACGCCGGTCTGATCGGTGAAGATGAAGCTAAACGCCGCCGTGCTGAAGTGACCCAGGAAGCGGACTTCTACGGTTCGATGGACGGTGCCAGTAAGTTCGTTCGTGGTGATGCCGTCGCCGGTATCATGATCATGGTGATCAACGTCATTGGCGGCCTGCTGGTGGGTGTGGTGCAGCACGGTATGGATGTGGGGCACGCCGCAGAGACCTATACGCTGCTGACCATCGGTGATGGTCTGGTTGCCCAGATCCCGGCGCTGGTTATCTCTACTGCAGCCGGTGTTATCGTGACGCGCGTCGCCACCGATCAGGATGTCGGCGAGCAGATGGTTACCCAGCTGTTTAAGGATCCCCGCGTGCTGATGCTCAGCGCCGGGGTGATTGGCCTGCTGGGTCTGGTGCCTGGCATGCCTAACTTCGTCTTCCTGCTGTTCACCGCCGCCTTGCTGGGTCTGGCCTGGTGGCTGCGCGGACGCGAAACGCAGCCGAAGAAGAAAGTGGACGTTGCTGGCAGCATCAGCAACAAAGCGGCGGCGGACACGCCAGCCGCCACCGAAGCCTCCTGGACCGATGTACAGCTGGAAGATACGCTGGGCATGGAAGTGGGCTATCGCCTGATTCCGATGGTCGATCATCAGCAAAACGGTGAGCTGCTGGGCCGTATCCGCAGTATCCGTAAGAAAGTTGCGCAGGATGTCGGTTTCCTGCCGCCGGTGGTGCATATCCGTGACAACATGGAGTTGCCACCTGCGCGCTATCGCATCCTGATGAAAGGGGTGGAGATTGGCAGTGGTGATGCCTATCCTGGCCGCTGGATGGCGATTAACCCGGGCACGGCTGCCGGCAGTCTGCCGGGTGAAGCGACTGTCGATCCGGCCTTTGGCCTGGCGGCGGTCTGGATCGACAGCGCGCTGAAAGAGCAGGCGCAGATTCAGGGCTTTACCGTGGTAGAAGCCAGTACCGTGGTGGCAACGCACCTCAACCATCTGATTGGCCAGTTTGCCAGCGAGCTGTTTGGCCGTCAGGAAGCGCAGCAGCTGCTGGATCGCGTGACGCAGGAGATGCCGAAGCTGACCGAAGATCTGGTGCCGGGGGTGATCTCACTGACCACGCTGCATAAGGTACTGCAGAACCTGCTGGTGGAGCGGGTCTCGATTCGCGATATGCGCACCATTATTGAAACGCTGGCGGAGCATGCGCCGGTACAGAGCGATCCGCAGGAGCTGACCAGCGTGGTGCGTGTGGCGCTGGGCCGTGCGATTACGCAGCAGTGGTTCCCTGGCAATGATGAGGTGCAGGTTATCGGCCTGGATTCTACGCTTGAGCGTCTGCTGTTACAGGCACTGCAGGGCGGCGGTGGCCTTGAGCCGGGACTGGCCGATCGGCTGTTAAGTCAGGCACAGGCGGCATTGCAGCGTCAGGAGATGCTGGGCGCACCGCCGGTGCTGCTGGTCAATCATCCGCTGCGTGCGCTGCTGGCGCGATTCCTGCGCCGCAATCTGCCTCAGCTGGTGGTCCTCTCGAATCTGGAGCTGAGCGACAATCGCCAGATCCGTATGACTGCTACCATCGGAGGCAAATAATGCGCGGGCTGCTGATGGTGCTTTTCATGCTGCCGACGCTGGCTCAGGCAGCCGGTGGTGCCTGGAGCGCCACGGCCAACGGCCCGCTGCTGGCGAATCGCGGCAGCTGGCAACGGGCGCAGCCGCTGACGCCACCCGCCGATGTCGGCGGGGAGGTCAGCATCATTAACTGGCGTTATGAGTTGAGCAGACCTGCGCCGTCGGGCCTGGAAGTGCGGCTGTGCGGCGAGCAGCGCTGCACCACGCTTGAGGGTGCCAGCGGCACTACGCGCGGGCTGGCACATCTCAACGCCGGCGAAACCTTGCATATGGTGTTTGGTTTTGCCGGCAGCGGGGCGCTGCCACCAGGATTACGGGTGGTAAGCAGCGAAGTGATGGTCAATTACCAGTAAGCGTCTTGCTGCTGAATTGAGTGAAGGGGAGCCAGAATTCTGTTTCTGGCTCCTTTCCGCAGCACAGTGCGCAAGTGCGTAATATGTATTCAGGCGTTAACGCCCTTCATTCCCTCCTCAGAGTAGCGGCCGCCTTTGACCTCAATCTGCTGATGAATCGTATTCAGCAACCGCACGTCGTCCTCTTCCAGCCTGATATCCGCGGCCTGCGCATTTTCAGTGAGATATGCGATCTGTTTAGTACCCGGTATCGGCACAATTTTTTCATACTGTGCCAGCAACCACGCCAGCGCAATCTGCCCGGTGGTGGCGTGATATTTCTCCGCCAGCGGCGTTACCGCGTTAAGAAGTTGCAGATTGTGGTCGATATTTTCCTGCTGGAAACGGTCATTGTTTTTGCGGAAATCGTTTTCGGCAAAATCGCTGTTGTTACGGTATTTACCGGTCAGAAAACCTCTGCCCAGCGGTGAGTAGGGCACCAGACCGATGCCTAGCTTTTTCACCATCGGCAGAATCTCCGCTTCACTGTCACGCGTCCAGAGTGAATATTCTGTCTGCAGCGCGGCCAGCGGATGGATCGCGTGCGCCCGGCTCAGCGTTGCAGCAGAGGCTTCACACAGCCCAATCCGGGCGATTTTCCCCTCCTGCACCAGACGGCTGAGACACTGCATGCTCTCCTCAATCGGTGTCGCCGGACTGATGCGATGCAGATAAAAGAGATCGATACGCTCAACGCCCAGCCGTTCCAGGGAGGCATGGCAGCTGCGGGTGACGTAGTCGGGCTGATTATTGATGGTGCGGGCATAGGCCTCGTCCGCCGGACGCTCAATGCCACATTTGGTGGCGACGGTGAATTTCAGCCGTTCGGCCTTGCTCAGCCCGGCAAGAAACTTGCCTATCAACCGCTCGTTGTGGCCGCGCCCGTAAAGGTCGGCGGTATCGATAAAGGTGATATCCAGGTCGCGCAACTGGCTGAGCAGTTGCAGGGAGTGACGGTCATCGGTCTGACCATAAAATTCGCTGAGCCCCATCGCGCCATAACCGATAGCGCTGACCTCCAGACCCTGAGTTAACGTTCGCTTTTTCATTGTCTCTCCTCGTAAGTGAGAGATGATTGTTTCACCGCACGCCAAAGCACGGAATTGCTCCTTTCGTCATGCAGAAAAGGTATCAGCGAGTTTCAGGCAATATGGGTACGGATAGCACAGCGACTTAGCCGCGCGGATGGACGGGGGTTTCGGGTTCAGCAGGCTGCGAGAGTGCGATCAGCGCATTCACTACTGCTGCATGGGTTTCATCGGCGCGAATCGCCGCATAAACGTCAATTGCCAGCTGTTTAGCTGCATCGTCAGTCAGTGGCCGGTAACAGAGACCTGTCTGATTGAAGGTGCATTTTGACTGCGGCATCAGGGCGAACCCCTTGCCTCTGGCGATGTGCGCCAGCATCAGCAGAGAATCTTCAGGCTCTCGCACCCGTTTCAGCGCGATGCTGAGGGTGGCGAAGTAGCGCTCGCATTTATCATAAAACTGCGGATTGGCACTGCGCGCAAACCAGAAAAGTGGGAGGTCAGCCAGCGCCTCCAGCGCAACGTTTTCAGACAGGCTGGCGGGATGTGCTGACGGCATCGCAACCCACAGTGGCTCACGGTATACCCAGGCGTACCGGACGGCATCTTCCGCTTCCGGACCTTTTTCCCCGGTCAGGATCAAATCCAGGCTATTTTTCGCCAGGCTCTGCAGCAGCTGAGCCGAAGTGAGGCTGGGCATCTCCATCTCGTCGCTGGCATAAAAACCGGCGAGCTGCTTATTAAGCGGCGCGATGAGTTCGAAATTCAACGTGCGGGTCAGCCCGATCCGCAGCTGTGCTGCGACAGGCTGCGCATCCTCTTTCAGCGCATTCAGTGCCATAAGGATCGCTTCCGCTTTCGTGACCAGCGCCCGGCCAGACTCTGTCAGGGTGACCTCATGCGTCGTACGGCTGAACAGCGGCTGGCCCAGCAGATCTTCCAGACTCTGAATCTGACGGGTGAGCGGAGGCTGCGTCATGCTAAGGCGTTCTGCGGCCCGGCGAAAATTAAGCTCGTGCGCGACCGCCAGAAAGCACTGTAACTGTTTAATGGTGGGAAGGTGGCTGCTGATGAGATGCGCGGCTAAAGACATGGCGCCATCCTGCTGCTGAAAGAGTGAGGGAGTGTAGGGGACGTTTATGAAGTCAGCAACGGAGAGGGATTTCCCTCTCCGTTCCGGCGATTACATGCGCTCGACGGTGTCGATACCGAGCGTATCCAGACCCTGCTTCAGCGTCTTCGCGGTCAGCGCGGCCAGCTGCAGTCGGCTCAGACGCGTCGCGTCTGATTCTGCGCTGAGAATCGGGCAGTGCTCGTAGAAGCCAGAGAACAGGCCTGCCAGATCGTAGAGATAAGCACACATCACGTGTGGCGTACCGTCGCGCGCCACCTGCGTGATAACCTCTTCGAACTGCAGCAGACGGGTTGCCAGCTGTGCTTCGCGCTCTTCGCTAATCACGATCTCTGCATCCAGCGAATCGGCATCAATGCCTGCCTTGCGGAATACGGAGAGCACGCGGGTGTAGGCGTACTGCATGTAAGGCGCAGTGTTACCTTCAAACGCCAGCATGTTGTCCCAGTCGAAGATGTAGTCGGTGGTGCGGCTTTTTGACAGGTCAGCGTATTTTACCGCGCTGATGCCCATCACTTCCGCCAGCGCTTTGACTTCCGCTTCGCTCATTTCCGGATTCTTCTCACGCACCAGCGTGTAGGCACGCTGCCATGCTTCGTCCAGCAGATCGGAGAGCTTGATAGTGCCGCCGCTGCGGGTTTTAAACGGACGGCCATCTTTGCCCAGCATCATGCCAAACGCATGGTGCTCCAGTGGCACAGACTCCGGCACATAACCCGCTTTACGCACGATGGTCCAGGCCTGAACCAGATGCTGATGCTGACGTGAGTCGATGTAATAGAGCACACGATCGGCTTTCAGCGTTTCGTAACGGTATTTCGCACAGGCGATGTCAGTCGTGGTGTAGAGGTAGCCGCCATCCTTTTTCTGAATGATGACGCCCATCGGCTCACCTTCTTTGTTCTGGAATTCTTCCAGGAACACCACGGTTGCGCCTTCGCTTTCAACAGCCAGACCTTTCTGTTTCAGATCGGCAACAATGCCAGGCAGCATATCGTTATAAAGGCTTTCACCCATTACGTCGTTGCGCGTCAGCGTCACGTTCATGCGGTCGTAGATTTTCTGGTTTTGACTCATGGTGATGTCGACCAGCTTCTTCCACATCTGGCGGCAGTACGCATCGCCACCCTGTAATTTCACTACGTAACCGCGCGCACGCTCGGCAAACTCAGGATCTTCATCGTAGGTGCGCTTGGCTTCACGGTAGAAGCCTTCGAGATCGGCCAGTGCCATCTCAGCGTGGTTTTCATTCTGCTGTTTTTCCAGGAACGCAATCAGCATGCCGAACTGCGTACCCCAGTCGCCAACGTGGTTCGCCCGGATCACCTTGTGGCCCAGAAACTCCAGCGTGCGCACCGCCGCATCACCAATGATGGTGGAGCGGATGTGACCCACGTGCATCTCTTTCGCAACGTTGGGCGCAGAGTAGTCGACCACAATGGTCTGGGGTTCGGCCAGTTGCACACCAAGACGCGGCAGACTCAGCGCTTCGCGGGCATGCTTTGCCAGCCAGTTGTGGTCGAGGAAGATATTGATGAAGCCCGGTCCGGCAATTTCAACTTTGCTGGCGATGCCGGTCAGGTCGAGGTGCTGAATCACCGCTTCCGCTAATTGTCGCGGTGCCTGTCCCAGCTTTTTCGCCACGGCCATAATGCCGTTGGCCTGATAGTCTCCAAACTGAACCCGGGCAGACTGGCGAACCTGCGGTTCGCAATCGGTGGGTGCGCCGGCTAAAACCATTGCCTGACTGACTTTTGCGGAAAGAAGTGCCTGAATATTCACCGAGTTACCTTCATGTGCTGAACAACGCCCGCACCAAAAAGCCGGGCTGTCATCATCTTGCCTGTGCGCATCGCGTAACGAATTGGCAGAAACGGATGGGGCAGACAAAACGGAAAAAAATGAGGGGAAAAGTATACGTGAAATGTGGGTGGGCGTCAGCAGTTGGATGAAGCGGGGAAACAGAGCGGAAGAAGATGTTTCCCGGAGGCGTTAACGACGTCGCAGATGACGGCGCGGGTTCTTTACGCTTTTATCTTCACGCACCTTCCAATGGCGGGAAATTGCAAACCCCATCAGTGCGATCAGGACAGCGACAACGATGAGCATAGACATAGAGCCATTCCTTTTGGTTGTGTTAGGTCAAATTTATAGGAAGGCGGGGGAGGCTGCAATTGTTTGCGCTTCAAATAAGAGTTATCTTATTGTATTAAAGAAGTTGATTTAAATCAATATATTAGACTACTTTCATCAAGGAACTCATGGTCCTAAACAGGAGATAAATCCGAAATGAAAGATGTTATTATACGGTTTTGCGTTAAATTCCGGTCCAAATAAGATGAATCTTACCATTTTGTGACGCCGGACACGCGGCGCACAATAAACCAGACTGATTATAAATGCTAAACAAATAGAGAGGAATGCCGGTGGCTGAGCGATCTTTTCCGTCAGAATTGGATGATTTAAAGACAGATTTGGGACGTTTTGAAGAATCGTTGCAAATTTTTGCGCAGAAACTGGGTTTGCGCCTTAACGATCTGGATGTGGACCATATTGCGGTGCGTTGTCATCAGGACACGACGGCGATGCGCTGGCAGCAAGGCCTGCAGCAGATTGGTACTGAGTTTTCCGCAGCGATGATCAACGGACGACAGATTTGCCTGTTTAAACTACATGATCCGTTGCTGGTGGCGGGCAGGCAGGTTGATGTGGTTGAGCTGCCATGGCCGGGTGAAAAGCGTTACCGCCATGAAGGCTGGGAGCATATTGAGGTGGTGTTGCGCGGCGATCATCAGACGCTGGGCATGCGCGCGATGGCATTGCTCTCCGATGACGCGCTGACGCAGCCGGGTATTTCATTTAAAACCAGCTCACCAAAGGGCGAGAATGAGCGTCTGCCCAATCCGACCCTGGCGGTAACGGACGGGCAGACGACAATCAAGTTTCATCCATGGCGACTGGAGGAGATTGTCGCCAGCGAGCAGAACTAGATACGGGCGGCTACTGCGCGCTTCAGGCGCGCAACGGCCTCATCCAGCAGCGCACGAGTGCAGCCGAAATTGAGCCGGACAAACTGGTCATTGCCAAACTCACGACCGGCCGATAAACCCAGTCCGTGCTTCTCAAAATAGAGTGCAGGGCTGGCCACGCCCAGCGCACTGGCGTCGATCCAGGCCAGGTAGGTCGCTTCCGGCACGGCGACGGACAGGCCGGTCATTTTATTGACCTGTGACACCAGCCAGTCACGGTTACTGCGCAGGTAGGTATTCTGCGCCTGGAGCCAGGGTTCACCTTCGCGCCATGCCGCTGCTGCCGCAGTGAGCGCCAGAATATCCACATCCGGCACAATCCCGCGTCGCATCCGGTTAAAGCGCGAACGCAGTTCGGCATTAGGAATAATGGCGATGGACGCACCCAGACCGGCAATATTAAAGCTCTTGGAGGGTGACATCAGCGTGACACTGCGCTTGGCGGCATCTTCACTCAGCGACGCAAACGGAATGTGTTCAGCGCCCGGTTCCAGCAGCAGATCGCTGTGGATCTCGTCGGAACAGACGATCAGATCGTGCTTCTGCGCAAATTCCAGCTGTGCCTGCAGTTCGTCGCGGCGATAAACGGTGCCGCCCGGATTCTGCGGATTGCACAGCATTAACAGTCGCTCTTTGCCGGTGAGCTGATCTTCGGCCGCATCCATATCCACTACCCAGCGCCCCTGTTGCAGCGTCAGCGGCAGACTGAGCTGACCCCGTTCTGCCAGTTTTGCCGAACCGCGAAACGGCGGATAGATGGGCGTGGGAGCAATCGTCAGCTCGTCCGGTGCGGTAAACGCACGCACGGCGAGATTCAGTCCGCAAACCACGCCAGGCAAAACTACAATCCACTCCGGATTAACGTGCCACTGATAGCGTGAGGCGAGCCACGCTATCGCACTGTCAATAAACTCAACCGGCGTATCGCCATAACCAAAAATCCCATGCGCGGCGCGGGTCTTAATTGCCTCGATGACGCAGTCAGGCGATCGGAAATCCGTATCTGCCACCCACAACGGCAGAATGTCCTGGTCCGCATATTTGTTCCATTTAAGGCTATCGCTGTGACGACGGTCTATCCGTTGGTCGAAATTGAATGCCATAGTTAACTTTCCCGGTAAACTCATTCCAGCAGCCAGACTAACTGATGAATCTGCCTTGAACCAGAGTCATGTAAAGGAGAAGAGAATGACCACACTGGAAATTTGCTGCTATGGCGTGGATTGCGCCGTGACCGCACAACAGGCGGGCGCTGATCGGGTTGAACTTTGTGCCGCACCGCGTGAAGGCGGCCTGACGCCGTCGGCGGGGATGCTGAATGCCGCCCGGCGCGAGGTTTCGATTCCGGTTCATCCTATTGTCCGGCCACGGGGTGGCGATTTTTGCTATACCGCACGTGAATTCGAGGCGATGAAATCGGATGTGGCGTTAATCCGTGAACTCGGTTTTCCCGGTCTGGTGATTGGGATGCTGGATGAGGACGCCCATATTCATGAGGGGCAGATGCGACAGATTATGGCGCTGTGTGACGGTCTGGCGGTGACCTTCCATCGCGCTTTCGATCTCTGTCACAGCCCCAAGCGCGCACTGGAAGCGTTAACGGATTTGGGGGTGGCGCGCATTCTGACATCCGGTCAGCAGCAGAGCGCTGAAAACGGAATTGCATTACTTCGGGAACTAAATGAGACCAGTACCGGTCCTATCATTATTGCGGGTGCGGGCGTGCGTCTCAGCAACCTGCAAAAGTTTCTCGACATGGGGATTGATGAAGTCCACAGCTCGGCCAGCCGCCTGATGGCGTCACCGATGCGCTACCGCAAAGCGGGTGTCTCCATGTGTTCAGAAGCCGAAACCGACGAGTTCAGCCGTTACTGTGTAGACGGCGATGTGGTTGAGGCGATGAAAAGCGTGATGCAGATGAGCACCGTTCGGGTTGCCTGAACCACAACAGATTTTGCCGCGCAGCACGCCGATCATTGACGTGGTGTTTGCAAGTACCAAACCCCAGTATGCTTGCTGGGGTTCTTTTTGCGTAAAATATGTTCCGTTTGCCGTGACAGGGTTTCGTCCGGTTCAGTTAAAATGCCTGCTTTTTATTAATAATTAATGTCATCCAGGAATTTAAGGCCCGACGGCATCCTTAACATGCGCTTTATACGTTACGCTGGCGCTTTGTCGCATTCTCAATGTTTATAAGGCGATGCAAGCTTAAATCATCGCCGCTGTTTATCCCCGCAGCGTTTACACTGAAAGCAACGTCGCCTGGAATTTACCCTATGAAACGCAATCAGATTCTCACTTTAAGCCTGATACTGACCGTGCTGTGCAGCGGCAACGCTGCGGCCAGCGCATGCCGCGCTGACAACGCCGCAGTGGTCAACAGCAATACCCTGATTTTGCTTGGCGGCAATGCGAAAGGCGCAGTGAAGCAGGTGATTGCAGGTGAATTTGGCAAAGATGTGAATTCGCAAAAGCGGGTGCTGGGTCAGTTTGACGCCTGTGGCGATCTGACGGTGGCTGACGTCAGCTACGACAAAAGTGAACGTAATGTGATCCTCAGCATGGAGCAACATATCGCCAGGGTACAGGGCGGCTGGGTGGCGGAATATGCGTATCTGGTCAAAGTGCTGAAAGAGGGCAAAGAAGTCGTTGTTGATAACCGGCAGGGGACAATTAACTGGCAGAAAGGCCAGCATGGCAATATTACCAGCGCCTCCGACAGGTTTACCAGCATGGGTAAAACCGGCTTTACCGACACCACCTATCGTTACGATCGCCAGCTACGGCTTGAGAAGAGTGTGGCACGAGGCAGCGATCCGCTGACTAACGGCGAGTTCCATTACCACTGGAATCCAAAGGGTCTGGTGACGCGCACCACCTCCGCCCGGGGAACTGACGAATACACCTACGACCCCCAATGGCGTGAAGTGCGGCTCAACGGCACGGCGACCACACCGCTGAGCACCATCCGTTCGGTTGATGAGTGTCAGTCCTGGGATGAGGTCGGCAACTGTACTCTGAGCTATCTGCATGAAACCGAAATCTTCACGCGTGGCACCATTGAGCGCCATCTCAGTTCCGCCTACAAATATGAGTACTGGGACCAGCCTGCGGCAGAAGAGTAACAGGCGATCGGATGATCGCCTGTTGGCGGCTTATTTCACCGTCTGACTAAAGGCATCCAGCCCCAGCAGGGCGTTGGCAATATCTTCCGGTGACAGATGCGGATTAAGGTTTTTCAGCGTATCACCCTCACTGTTCGCCAGTGCCCCCACTTTCACCAGATTTTCCCAGCTTTCATTCTCCAGATGCATTTCACGCAGCGTGGTCGGCATGTTGATGCTGCGATAGAAACGGATATAGCGCGCAATTTCTTCATCCGGCCGCTGCTCCATCACCATCTGCGTCAGTGTGCCATAGGCGACTTTCTCGCCGTGGGTCAGATGGTGGATATCGCCATCAATGGCGGTAAAACCATTATGAATAGCGTGGGCGGCTGCCAGCCCGCCATTTTCAAAGCCCAGCCCCGAGAGCAGCGTATTCGCCTCAACCACGGCTTCCACTGCGGGCGTGACCCGTTTTTCGGTAACGGCGATATAGGCGCTGTATCCCCACTTAAGCAGTGTTTCTTCGCAGGCGCGGGCAATCGCCAGTCCGGCAAGGGTCGGATCGCCGCTGACCATGGATTTAGCATGGGACCGGGCCACTGCCTGCGCTTCAACCCAGGTGGCCAGGCCATCAGCAATGCCGGAGGCAAAGAGCCGTGCAGGCGCACTGGCGCAGACTGCGGTATCCACCAGCACCAGATCGGGATTTTTGCTGTAGAAGCGATAGCTCTCAAATACGCCGCTGTCAGAGTAGATCACTGACAGCGCGCTACAGGGGGCATCGGTGGAGGCAATGGTCGGCACAATCGCCACCGGCTGTTTAAGTTCGTCCGCCACCGCCTTAACGGTGTCCAGCGTTTTGCCGCCGCCCAGCCCGACAACCACGTTACAGCCCTGGCTCTTCGCCAGCGCACTGAGACGGGTGATCTCATTACTGGAGGCCTCGCCGTTAAACTGCTGCCAGCTGAATTTCACCCCGGCGGATTGCAATGTCTGTTGTGTGCGTTCGCCAATCAGCTTCCAGACAACGTCATCCGCCACCAGAAAAGCCTGATCGCCCAGTTCAGTCAGGTAGGTTCCCAGCTCATCCAGCACACCTGCGCCCTGCACATATTTACGGGGTGATGAAAAAATAAATTTACTCATAACCACATCTCCTTAATATGAATGGTTCGACCCGATCCAGCCTGGCACAATCCGCTCAGCGTGGCAGGTGATCCCGCACATGACTGTGCCATGGGCTGTTAAGATGGCTGAACACCCCTGGCCGGGGGAGATAACGGAGAATCATCATGAGCGCCACGCTCTTTTCATTTCTGTTTGCGATAACCATTCTGACACTCACACCTGGATTTGATACCGCGCTCGTGCTGCGAACCGCCATTGCGCAGGGCTGGCAGCGCGCCTGGGCGACAGCCCTTGGCGTGACGCTGGGTTGTCTGCTCTGGGGCATCGCAGTTGGGCTGGGGTTGGGCGCGCTGCTGATGGCCTCTGAGATCGCCTATAACCTGCTTAAGTGGATCGGTGCCGGCTGGCTGCTCTATCTGGGCATAAAGCTGCTGCTTAAACCGCGTCAGCAATCCGTAGAGACAGCTGAACAGCCTGCACAACAGCAGGGCTATCTGGCCTGCTTCAGTCGGGGATTAATGGGAAATCTGCTGAATCCGAAAATTGGCGTGTTTTACGTCACTTTTCTGCCGCAGTTTATCCCGGCGGGCGCGTCGGTTGCGCTCTGGTGCACGCTGATGGCACTGACACACATGCTGCTGGGGCTGATCTGGAATGCGGTACTGATTGGCGGCAGCCACTATTTCGCCGGACATTTGCGAAAACCGACGGTGCTGAAGGGGATGGATCGCCTGACCGGTTGCGTATTTATTGGATTTGCGGCGAAACTGGCGTTGTCTCGCCGCTAGGGCATTAAGGTTTGGTGGCGACCAGCACGGCGCGCAGGGGAGCCGGATAGCCTTCAACCGTTTTGCTGGGGTCCTCGGGGTCGAGGAATTCCGCCAGCGACTCGCTGGTCATCCAATCGGTGCGGCGCTGCTCTTCGATGGTGGTCAGCGCAAAATCGACAATCCGCACATCAACAAACCCGCTTTTCTCCAGCCAGCTTTTCAGTGCTTCCGCTGAAGGAATGAAGAACACGTTGCGCATCTGGGCATAGCGTTCACCGGGCACCAGCACCTGATTGACATCGCCTTCAATCACCAGCGTCTCCAGCACCAGTTCGCCCCCGCTTACCAGCTGATTTTTCAGCTGCAACAGGTGATCCAGCGGGGAACGACGGTGATAGAGCACACCCATCGAAAATACGGTATCAAACGCCTGTAACGCCGGTAGCTGCTCAATGCCCAGCGGCAGCATATGCGCCCGGCGATCGTCATTCAGCAGCTTACGCACTGCTTCGAACTGCACCAGGAACAGCTGCATTGGGTCGATGCCGACGACCAGATGTGCGCCCGCGCCAATCATCCGCCACATGTGGTAACCGCTGCCACAGCCCACATCCAGTACTGTACGGCCCGCCAGCGGGGAGATGTGCGGCAGCACGCGTTCCCATTTCCAGTCAGATCGCCATTCAGTATTGATGTGGGTGCCGTAGAGGAAGTAGGGCCCTTTGCGCCACGGCATCAGGTTACGCAGTAATTTCTCAATCCCCTGACGATGACGGTCGCTGATGTCATCGCGGTCGGCGGTGACGCTGTGCAGCAGGTCCAGCTTTTGCGGTTCCAGCAGCGGCAGATACTCCAGCGACTTGTACCAGTCACGAAAGTGCCCGTGCAGGTTTTCACGTTGCCACTCACTGATTTGCGCCGGCAATACTTCCAGCCACTTCGCCAGTGGTCCCACTGCAATTTGCTGATAAAAACGGCCAAAGTCGATCATTTCAACGCCACCAGAGATCCAAAATTAAAGCACTGGAACCAGAGTTCGGCATGCGAGAACCCGGCCTGTTTCAGGCGGGCTTTATGCGCTTCGACGCTGTCAGTCAGCATCACATTTTCCAGCATGCTGCGTTTCTGGCTGATTTCCAGTTCGCTGTAGCCGTTGGCGCGTTTGAAGTCGTGATGCATGTTGAATAACAGCTCACCGACCTCGGCATCTTCAAAGCTGAACTTCTCCGACAGCACCAGCGCGCCGCCAGGTTTAAGTCCCTGCCAGATCTTTTCCAGCAGCGCCAGGCGTGCAGGCGGCTCCAGAAACTGCAGCGTGAAGTTGAGCACCACCAGCGAGGCGTCTTCAATTTCAATGTCGCGAATATCCGCTTCCAGCACCGTGACCGGCGTGTCAGCGCGAAACGCATCAAGATGTCGGCGGCAGCGCTCCACCATCGCCGGGGAGTTATCCACAGCGATGATCTGGCAACCTGGCACATGAATATTGCGGCGCACCGAGAGGGTGGCCGCACCCAGCGAGCAGCCCAGGTCATAGACCCTGCTGTCCGGAGTCACAAAACGTTCTGCCAGCATGCCAATCATCGAAATGATGTTGGAGTAGCCCGGCACCGAGCGCTGAATCATGTCTGGAAAGACTTCAGCTACACGCTCGTCAAAAGTCCAGTCGCCCAGTTTTGCAATGGGCGCTGAGAAGAGTTGATCGCGGTCAGACATATCGAAAATCCGAAGAGACGACGGAAAGGGCGCTATTCTCGCAGAAAGTGGGGCGGGCTGCACCCCTAAACCCAGGCTGGCTTAATGGAGCGTCAGGACCAGTTCCCACGGCATGTAGATCAGGTTGAAAATCACCATGCCGCACAGGGAAAACAGCGTCAGGAGCATGCCATATTTACGGCCTGCCATGGCGCTGCTGCGCAATCCCCATGCGTGCAGCAGGCGGCTGATAAAGAACAGCAGGCCGGTGAGATGCACCATCCAGATATCGGCGCCGTTCATCTCCATCATCACCAGCAGAAACAGCGCCAGCGGAATGGTTTCGATGGCATTGCCATGAATGCGGATCGCCATTTTCAGGTCGTGATAGCCGCCATCGCCATATGCCACCCGGTAGAACCGGCGGTAACGCACCACGTCCAGCGTGAATTTCATTATCAGTAATGCACCTATCACCACATATAACGCGCTAACCATAGCCACTCCCGCGACTGTCCATAATGGTTCTATTCTAACGGGCGTGCAGCCCGCTGTCCTGTTACGCAATCAAAACAGTGACGTCTGTTGCGGCCAGTCCGGTCCATTGCCAATAGCCGGATCGATCTCCTGCAACTGCGGCCACAGTGCCTGCACCAGCGGAAAAACCTGGCCCATATCGGGGGTGTGCAGAAACAGCATGGCGTCGCCCTGTTGCTGCCATTCCACTAGCTTGGGCCGCCAGATCTGAAACAGCGGCACGCTCTCGTCCACGCTGTCGCTGCCGATAAAGCGTACCATCGGCTGCGAGCCGGTGCGCAGAGCATGAGGCGGTACTTTTGGCTTCTGCGAACGCGCCACCAGCGCTGCCGGGCTTTGCGAGGTGGAGGCGTGAACCGGACGGCTGTCGAGCATCACACGATTGATGCCGCGCTCAAGCAGGCCCCGATTGAGTGACCGTTCCGCCTCGCCCTTGGCGAAGAAAGCCGGATGACGCACTTCGACACCGTAGTGAAAGCGGCGCGGCAGACTATCCAGAAAACGCCACAGGTCGTTGAGCTGTGCCGGGGAGAAGCTGGCGGGCAACTGCAGCCAGTACTGACCGATGCGGTCGGCCAGCGGTTCCATCAGGCGCAGAAAATCGGTCAGCAGGTCATCGCTATGCTGCAGCGCCGCCTGATGGCTGATGGTATTGGGAAATTTAAAGCAGAAGCGAAATGCATCGTGGGTCATGTCGCGCCAGCGCATCACCGTTTCCGCATTCGGCAGCGCATAGAGGGTGGTATTTCCCTCTACGCAGTGGAAGTAGCGGGCATAGTCCGCCAGGCTTTCGATACCCCAGCGTTTCCAGTGTGAATGCTGCCACTGGGGCAGGCCAATACGAAGTGTCACGCGCGCTCCTGGCTGCAGGTTAAGAGATTGCATTATCCGCTATGGTCGGGCTGAGGGGCAAATGCACACAGGAAATCGGCGCTTTGGCGCTGATCTGCTTATCCTGTCTGGCTTTTTCCATTATAATGGCCGCCATTTTTGCGACAGCATCGCATCAGGTAACGCGGCCGGATGCTGTCAGCTGCAGCGGCGAAGTTAAAAGGATAGTGTTATGCGTACAGAATATTGCGGACAGCTCAATCTGTCTCATGTGGGTCAGCAAGTCACGCTTTGCGGCTGGGTAAACCGCCGTCGCGATCTGGGCAGTTTGATTTTTATCGACATGCGCGACCGTGAAGGCATCGTGCAGGTGTTTTTTGATCCCGATCGTCAGGACGCATTTAAGCTGGCTTCTGAACTGCGTAACGAATTCTGCATCCAGATCACCGGTACCGTGCGCGCACGCGATGAGAAGAACAAAAACAGCGACATGGCGACCGGTGAAGTCGAAGTGTTTGCCCAGGCGCTGACCATTATCAACCGCTCTGAGCCACTGCCGCTGGACTCGAATCAGACCAACAGCGAAGAAGCGCGCCTGAAATACCGCTATCTGGATCTGCGTCGCCCTGAGATGGTGACGCGTCTGAAAACCCGCGCAAAAATTACCAGCTTTGTCCGTCGCTTTATGGATGACGAAGGTTTCCTGGATATCGAAACCCCGATGCTGACCAAGGCTACGCCAGAAGGCGCGCGCGACTATCTGGTGCCAAGCCGCGTTCACAAAGGCAAATTCTATGCGCTGCCACAGTCACCACAGCTGTTCAAACAGCTGCTGATGATGTCCGGCTTTGACCGCTACTATCAGATCGTAAAATGCTTCCGCGATGAAGATTTACGTGCCGATCGCCAGCCAGAATTTACCCAGATCGACGTCGAAACCTCCTTTATGACCGCGTCACAGGTGCGGGAAATCATGGAGCGTTTAATCCGCAATCTGTGGCAGGACGTGCAGGGCGTGGACCTCGGCGAGTTCCCGCAGATGACCTTCGCGGAAGCGATGCATCGTTACGGTTCCGATAAGCCGGACCTGCGTAACCCGATGGAGCTGGTGGACGTTGGCGACCTGCTGAAAAACGTGGAGTTCCAGGTCTTCTCTGGCCCGGCCAACGACGAAAAAGGCCGTGTTGCCGCGCTGCGCGTGCCGACCGGTGCGCAGCTGAGCCGTAAGCAGATTGATGAATATGGCAAGTTCGTGGAGATTTACGGCGCGAAAGGCCTGGCGTGGATGAAGGTTAACATCCGTGCCGACGGTCTGGAAGGCGTGCAGAGCCCGGTTGCCAAGTTCCTGAATGCAGAGATCGTTGAAGGCATTCTGAGCCGCACCGGCGCGCAGGATGGCGACATCATCTTCTTTGGTGCCGACCGCGCCAAAGTGGTCGCTGATGCTCTGGGTGCGCTGCGCCTGAAAGTGGGCCGCGAGCTGAACATCACCGATGAGAAAGCCTGGGCACCGCTGTGGGTGATCGACTTCCCGATGTTCGAAGAGGACGAGGAAGGCGGTCTGGCCGCCATGCACCATCCGTTCACTGCGCCGAAAGAGATGAGCGCAGAAGAGCTGGCAGCCGATCCGACCCGTGCCGTGGCGAATGCCTATGACATGGTGATCAACGGTTATGAAGTGGGCGGTGGTTCAGTGCGTATCCACAACGGTAAAATGCAGCAGACGGTGTTCAGCATTCTGGGTATTGAAGAGCACGAGCAGCGCGAGAAGTTTGGCTTCCTGCTGGATGCGCTGAAGTTTGGTACACCACCGCATGCGGGCCTGGCCTTTGGTCTGGATCGCCTGACCATGCTGCTGACCGGCACCGACAACATTCGTGACGTTATCGCGTTCCCGAAAACCACGGCGGCAGCCTGCATGATGACCGAAGCGCCAAGCGAAGCGAACCCGGCTTCTCTGCTGGAGCTCGGTATTCAGGTCGTTAAAAAAGAAAAGCCTGAGAATAAATAATGGGCTATAAACACCCGGTTTCAGTGCTGGTCGTCATTTCGGCGCGCGATACTGGCCGGGTGCTGATGCTGCAGCGGCGTGACGATCCCGCGTTCTGGCAGTCGGTGACCGGCAGCCTGGAAGAGGGAGAGTCACCGCTGGCAACCGCGTGTCGTGAGGTGAATGAAGAGGTCGGCATTGACGTGCTGGCTGAGCGGCTGGAAATAGAGGATTGTCAGCGTCAGATTGACTTTGAAATCTTTCCCCATTTCCGCCATCGCTATGCACCGAATGTCACCCATAATCACGAACACTGGTTTCGCCTGCAACTGCCGGAAGAGCGGGATATCACGCTGACCGAGCATCTGGCGTTTCGCTGGCTGGCACCCGCTGACGCTGCAGCATTAACCCGATCATGGAGTAACCGCCAGGCAATTGAAGAATTTATCTGAATGCTCGCCATCGCCCGGTATCCCGGCGGCGGATAGATTAAATTTTATGAATCTGGTGAGTTTTAACAGGACTACACCAACCTATTGAACAGTCAGGCGTCATCCTCGCCACGAAATTGTTCACCGTCAGCGCGACGTCGCCTGCGTACACCGCTACGTGAGGATGATGCGCAACGCCCGCCTCTCAGGGCAGTCAGGTTGTCACTCACCTGGCTGAGCACCGACGGTAAATAAGCTCGCAGCCAGGAGAGTCTGCACCCTGTAAAAGATCGGAGAAAAGTTAACATGGCAGGACACAGTAAGTGGGCAAACACCAAACACCGTAAGGCGGCGCAGGATGCCAAGCGCGGTAAAATTTTCACCAAAATCATTCGTGAACTGGTGACGGCGGCCAAGCTGGGCGGTGGCGATCCGGGTTCTAACCCGCGTCTGCGTGCAGCAATGGATAAAGCGCTGGCAAACAACATGACCCGTGACACCATGGATCGCGCTATCGCGCGCGGTGTGGGCGGCGATGACAACGCCAACATGGAAACCATCATCTATGAAGGTTACGGTCCAGGCGGCTCAGCCATCATGATTGAATGCCTCAGTGATAACCGTAACCGTACCGTGGGCGAAGTGCGTCACGCCTTCACCAAAACCGGCGGCAACCTGGGTACCGACGGCTCTGTGGCTTACCTGTTCAACAAAAAAGGCGTCATCTCCTTCGCGCCAGGTCTGGATGAAGACGCAGTGATGGAAGCCGCACTGGAAGCGGGCGGCGAAGACATCGTCACCTATGACGACGGCGCGATTGATGTCTTCACCGCATGGGAAGAGATGGGCACCGTGCGTGATGCACTGGAAGCCGCTGGCCTGAAAGCGGATACCGCAGAAGTGGCAATGATCCCGACCACCAAAGCGGAAATGGATGCGGAAACCGCACCAAAACTGCTGCGTCTGATCGACATGCTGGAAGATTGCGACGATGTACAGGAGGTCTATCACAACGGTGAGATCTCCGACGAGGTGGCGGAAACGCTGTAATGGCGTTTACCGTCACAGCGTTAACCGGAGAGGCGTAATGTCGATTATTCTGGGAATCGATCCCGGCTCACGCATCACCGGTTATGGTGTTATTCGTCAGACCGGCCGCCAGCTCACCTATCTGGGCAGCGGCTGTATCCGCACCAATACCACCGAGTTGCCCGCCCGCCTGAAGCTGATTTATGCGGGCGTGTGCGAAATCATCACGCAGTTTTCACCCGATTTCTTCGCTATCGAGCAGGTGTTTATGGCGAAGAATGCTGACTCCGCGCTGAAGCTCGGCCAGGCGCGGGGTGCCGCGATCGTTGCTGCGGTAAACCACGATCTGCCTGTGTTTGAGTATGCCGCCCGTCAGGTGAAACAGACGGTGGTGGGCATCGGCAGCGCCGAGAAAAGTCAGGTGCAGCATATGGTGCGAACCCTGCTGAAACTGCCGGCAAACCCGCAGGCGGACGCCGCAGATGCGCTGGCGATAGCCATTACTCACTGTCACGTGGCGCAGAACGCCGCACGCATGAGTGACAGCAAGCTGGTGCTGACGCGCGGACGGTTGCGCTCAGGTTAGGGCATCGCACAGAACAGACGCTCAGGCTGGATATTCATCCAGCCTTTTTTATGTTATAAAATCCGCCACATTCGTTAGTTAAGGAAGCATTCAGGTGATAGGTCGTTTACGGGGCAACATTCTGGAAAAGCAGCCGCCACTGGTGCTGCTTGAGGCACACGGCGTCGGCTATGAAATTCACATGCCCATGACCTGTTTTTATGAATTGCCCGAACTTCAGCACGAAGCGGTGATTTTTACCCACTTTGTCGTGCGTGAAGACGCTCAGCTGCTGTTTGGTTTTAACAGCAAGCAGGAGCGCGCGCTGTTTCGCGAACTGATTAAAGTGAATGGCGTCGGCCCCAAGCTGGCACTGGCGATCCTCTCCGGCATGTCGGCGCAGCAGTTTGTGACTGCGGTAGAAAAAGAAGAGATCGCGTCACTGGTGAAACTGCCTGGCGTAGGTAAAAAGACCGCTGAGCGTCTGGTCGTCGAGATGAAGGACCGCTTTAAAGGGATGCACGGCGACCTGTTTGGCGGCGATTCGGCCTTTACGCTTACCACACCGAGCGCCGAGCCAGAAACCAACGATGCGGAATCCGAAGCGGTTGCAGCGCTGGTATCACTGGGTTATAAACCGCAGGAAGCGAGCCGTATGATCAGTAAAGTCGGCCGACCGGATGCGGATTGTGAAACCCTTATCCGCGAAGCGCTCCGCGCCGCCATTTGAGGTAAGTCATGATAGAAGCCGACCGCCTGGTCTCTGCTGCCAGCATTAACGAAGAAGAGATAATCGACCGCGCTATTCGCCCGAAGATGCTCACCGAGTATGTCGGTCAGCCGCAGGTGCGTGAGCAGATGGAGATTTTCATCAAGGCCGCACAGCTGCGTGGCGATGCGCTGGATCATCTGCTGATCTTCGGTCCGCCAGGTCTGGGGAAAACCACGCTGGCGAACATCGTGGCCAACGAGATGGGCGTGAACCTGCGTACCACCTCGGGACCGGTGCTGGAGAAGGCAGGCGATCTGGCGGCGATGCTGACCAACCTTGAACCGCATGACGTGCTGTTTATCGATGAGATCCATCGCCTGTCACCGGTGGTGGAAGAGGTGCTCTATCCGGCAATGGAAGACTATCAGCTGGATATCATGATCGGTGAAGGCCCGGCGGCGCGTTCGATTAAGCTCGATCTGCCGCCGTTTACCCTGATTGGTGCCACCACCCGTGCAGGCTCGCTGACCTCGCCGTTGCGCGATCGCTTTGGCATTGTGCAGCGTCTGGAGTTTTATCAGGTGAAAGATCTGCAGCACATCGTAGGACGCAGTGCCGCCTGTCTGGGCCTGGCGCTGAGTGACGAAGGGGCGTTAGAGATTGCCCGTCGCGCACGCGGCACACCGCGTATCGCCAACCGCCTGCTGCGCCGCGTGCGTGACTTCGCAGAGGTGCGGGCTAACGGTGAACTTAGCGGTGAGGTCTCCTGCAGCGCGCTGGATATGCTTAACGTCGACAGTGAAGGGTTCGATTATATGGACCGTAAACTGCTGCTGGCGATTATCGACAAGTTTATGGGTGGGCCGGTGGGGCTGGATAACCTGGCGGCCGCGATTGGTGAAGAGCGTGAGACCATCGAAGATGTGATTGAACCTTTCCTGATTCAGCAGGGTTTCATTCAGCGCACACCGCGTGGCCGTCTGGCCACGCAGCATGCTTATCGTCACTTCGGCATTACGCGCGAAGAGTAATTACATAGCCGGTTTGCGCACCATGCTGAAGATAAACAGGATGGCGGCGCAGAGCACCACGGACGGACCGGCAGGCGTGTCGTAGAACGCAGAGAAGGTGAGACCGCCGGTGACGGCAATCACGCCGATGACCACCGCGACGGCCGCCATGCCTTCCGGCGAGCGCACAAAACGACGTGCGGTGGCAGCCGGAATAATCAGCAGTGAAGTGATAATCAGCGCACCGACAAACTTCATCGCCACGCCAATCGTCAGCGCCGTAACCAGCATCAGAATCAGCCGGGTTCGCTGGATATTGACGCCATCCACCTGCGCCAGTTCCGGGCTGATGGTCATCGACAGCAGCGAACGCCACTGCCACGCCATCACCAGCAGCACAATTATCACGCCGCCACCCATCATCCAGAGATCGTCTGGCGTCACCGCCAGCAGATCGCCAAACAGATACGCCATTAAATCAACGCGTACGTTCTTCATCAGGCTGACGACGACCAGGCCCAGCGACAGCGCGCTGTGAGCCATAATGCCCAGCAGGGTATCAATGGCCAGATGCGGACGCCGCTCCAGCCAGACCAGTCCCAGGGCCAGGCAGACCGTCACCAGAATCACCGCGTAGTAGGGGTTCACGTTCAGCAGCAGGCCAAAGGCTACGCCGAGCAGAGACGCATGCGCCAGGGTATCGCCAAAGTAGGACATCTTGCGCCAGACGACGAACGAACCCAGCGGACCGGCAGCCAGCGCTAACATCACACCGCCTATCCAGCCCGGTAATAACAACTCAATCATGATGAACCCTGTCCTTTACGTAAAACGATACGTCCCTGAAGGTCGTGACGGTGATTATGATGATGACGGTAGATCGCCAGTTCCTGCGCGCCACGCGGGCCAAACATCGCGATAAATTCGGGATGCTGCGAGACGGCTTCCGGCGTGCCCGAACAGCAGATATGGTGATTGAGGCACAACACTTCGTCGGTTTTCGCCATCACCAGATGCAGATCGTGCGAAACCATCAGCACGCCGCAGTTCAGTTCCACGCGTAACTGATTGATCAGGTCATACAGGGCAACCTGACCGTTCACATCCACACCCTGCGTCGGTTCATCCAGCACCAGCAACTGAGGATGATTCAGCAGGGCGCGCGCCAGCAGCACGCGCTGAGTTTCACCGCCGGAGAGCTTCTGCAGCGGGGAGTTGAGCAGATGGCCCGCCTGCACACGTTTCAGTGCCGGCATAATCTCCGCGTGTTTGCTGCCACGGGTCAGACGCATAAAGCGCTCAACCGTGACCGGCAGGGTGGGATCGATGTGCAGCTTCTGTGGCACGTAGCCGATACGCAGAGCAGGATCACGCTGAACCGAACCGCTCGCAGGGGCAAGCAGGCCGAGTACCACACGCACCAGCGTTGATTTACCGGCACCATTGGGACCGAGCAGAGTGAGAATGCGGCCAGGCTGCAACGCCAGGCTGACGCCTGATAACACATTGCGCTGGTTAAACTTTATCGAAACGTTATCGAGTGTGACTAGTGAGGTCATAGTATTTACAGGTTGCACAGAATTTCGAATGTTATAATATCACATTCCACCTCATGGTCACGATGGAATGACGCAATATGTTACATAATAAAAAGGGCACAATTTTCGCCCTGACTGCTTTATCTGTTTCAGCTTTGTTAACCCTTCCTGCCCAGGCGAATGTCGTGGCTTCACTCAAACCGGTAGGTTTTATTGCTGCTGCCATTGCTGATGGTGTCACACCGGTCGAGGTACTGCTGCCGGACGGCGCGTCTGAACACGATTATGCCCTGCGGCCATCTGATGCAAAACGCTTAAAAAACGCGGACTTAGTTGTCTGGGTCGGGCCAGAAATGGAAGCCTTTATGGCGAAGTCTGCGGCTGAACTTCCGGCTCAAAAAAACCTCGCGATGGTGAACATCGACGGGGTAAAACCGTTATTGATTAGCGGCGGTGAAGATGAAGATGAACACGCAGCGGAAAAATCCGAAGATCAGGATGCTGAAGCTCATCATCATCATCACGGCGAGTTTAATATGCACCTGTGGTTGTCGCCAGAGATTGCGCGCAAAACCGCGGTTGCAATCCATGGAAAATTATTGGAACTTATGCCGCAAGATAAGGCCAAACTTGACGCCAACCTCCAGCAGTTTGAGGTAGCTTTGGCAGACACGGACAAACGCGTCAGCGCACAACTTGCTCCGGTCAGAAATAAAGGATATTTCGTTTTTCACGACGCTTACACGTACTTTGAAAAGCACTACGGTCTCTCGCCCGCCGGGCATTTTACCGTCAATCCTGAAATTCAACCGGGCGCTCAGCGTTTACACCAGATACGAACACAGTTGGTTGAGCAAAAGGCGGTCTGCGTCTTTGCTGAGCCACAATTCAGGCCAGCAGTCATCGATGCTGTCTCCCGCGGAACACAGGTGCGTAAAGGCACGCTTGATCCCCTGGGCACGGACATCAGCTTAGCCAAAGACAGCTATGTGAAATTCCTCTCACAACTGTCGAGCCAGTATGAAAGCTGCCTGAATGGAGCATGAGGAATAGGTAAAAGTGCAGCAGATAGCCCGCTCTGTCGCCCTCGCATTTAATAATTTGCCGCGCCCCCACCGCGTAATGCTGGGATCGTTAACTGTAGTCACTCTGGCCGTCGCTGTCTGGCGGCCTTACGTTTATCATCCGACGGATGATGTGACCCCCATCGTTAAAAACATTGAACTGGATAAGAACACGCTCCGCACGCTGTTGCCGGAAGCCAGTGAGCCGATCGATCAGAGCACACCGGAACCGGACGAAGAGCTGCCTGCGGATGATGTCGACACCGACGTGCCCGAAACGGCAGGGGTGCATGACTACACCGTTTCATCTGGCGATACCCTGAGCAGTGCCCTGAATCAGTATGGCATCGACATCGGTGACATCAATGCGCTGGTGGTGAGCGATCGCGATCTGCGTAATCTGCAGGTCGGTCAGCAGCTGAGCTGGACGCTGGATGATGATGGTGGCCTGAAAACCCTGAGCTGGGAAATATCCCGTCGCGAAACCCGCACCTATGAGCGCACCCCAGCCGGTGGCTTTAAGATGGATGCGGAGATGCAGAAGGGCGAATGGCGCAACAGCGTGATGCAGGGCGAAGTGCGCGGCAGTTTCGCCGCCAGCGCCATGCGGGCGGGGTTGAGCGGGGCTGAAGCCAGCGCCGTGATTAAAGCGATGCAGTGGCAGATGGACTTCCGTAAGCTGCGTGCTGGCGACCAGTTCAGCGTGCTGATGTCACGTGAAATGCTGGATGGCAAGAGTGCGCAGAGTCAGTTGCTGGGCGTGCGCTTGCGCAGCGGCGGTAAAGATTATTACGCATTCCGCGCGGAAGATGGCAAGTTCTACGATCGCAGCGGATCCGGTCTGGCACGCGGCTTTATGCGCTTCCCGACGGTTAAGCAGTATCGTGTCTCTTCCAACTTTAATCCGCGTCGTCTTAACCCGGTAACCGGTCGTATTGCGCCGCACAAAGGCGTCGACTTTGCGCTGCCAATCGGTACGCCGGTGCTCGCAGTGGGTGATGGTGAGATCGTGGTAGCGAAAAACGGCGGTGCCGCCGGTAACTACGTCGCTATCCGTCATGGCCGTCAGTATATGACGCGCTATATGCACATGAAGAAAGTGCTGGTGAAGCCAGGTCAGAAAGTGAAACGTGGTGACCGTATTGGACTGTCCGGCAACACCGGACGCTCCACCGGACCGCATCTGCATTTTGAAATCTGGATCAATAACCAGGCGGTTAACCCATTAACGGCGAAGCTGCCGCGCATGGAAGGTCTGACCGGCAAAGATCGCAGCGACTACATGGCACAGGTTAAATCCTGGCTGCCTCAGCTGGGTCTGAAGTAAGCGAATTTCGTCAAATCGCGCAAAAACCGACGGCTTCTCCGTCGGTTTTTTGCTATCTGGCGCAGGATGATTGCAAATTTTCAGGTCGTCACTATCATAAGCCGGTCATTGCTTGAGGCGAGTGCATGGAAACCCGTAAAAAAAATAACATTGAATTTATTCCCGTTTTTGAACGTTCTTTTCTCAAACCTAAGTACTGGGGCAGCTGGCTGGCAATAGGTGCGCTGGCGGGGCTGGCGTATTTACCGCCGAAAGTGCGCGATCCGCTGCTGGGCCGGTTAGGCCGGTTTGCCGGTAAGCTGGCAAAGGGCGCACGTCGCCGCGCGCTGATTAATCTCTATTATTGCCTGCCGGAACTCAGTGAAGAGCAGCGTGCCACGCTGGTCGATGAGATGTTTGCGACAGCGCCGCAGGCGATGACAATGATGACCGAGCTGGTGCTGCGCGATCCTGCTCGCATCCGGCAGCGCGTTGAGTGGCATGGTCGTGAAATCATCGACCAGATGAAAGCTGAGCAGCAGAATGTGATTTTCCTGGTGCCACACGGCTGGGCGGTGGATATTCCTGCCATGCTGCTGGCGTCAGAAGGCCAGAAGATGGCGGCCATGTTCCACAATCAGAGCGACCCGCTGCTGGACTATGCCTGGAACACGGCCCGTCGTCGCTATGGCGGCCGGATGCATGCCCGCAACGATGGGATTAAGCCGTTTATCAGTTCAGTACGTCAGGGTTACTGGGGCTACTATCTGCCCGATCAGGATCATGGTGCCGAGCACAGCGAATTTGTCGATTTCTTCGCTACCTATAAAGCGACATTGCCTGCGGTAGGCCGGCTGATGAAGGTGTGCCGTGCCCGCGTGGTGCCGCTGTTCCCGGTTTATAACAGTGAAACGCACAAGCTTGAGATTTATGTGCGTCCGCCGATGGATGACCTGCTGGAGGCCGACGATCACCAGCTGGCTCGCCGGATGAATGAAGAGGTGGAAGTGTTTGTCCGCCCGCATCCCGAGCAGTACACGTGGATCCTCAAGCTGCTGAAGACCCGCAAAGAGGGTGACATCGAACCCTATTCGCGCAAAGAGCTTTATCCGCGCAAATAGCAGAAAGGCCGCGAAAGCGGCCTTTTTGGTACGTCGGGTTTGGTTAGCGGTAAGTTCGAAAATGCTTAGGGAACACGGTCAGATCGGAAAGGCGCTTAAGCCATCCCTGGCCGCTCGTCCCGCGCCATCCGTGGCGCGGGACGCTTTCCTCCTCTGCCCGTGTTCCCTGCGCTTTAAGTTTATTTGCCGCTTTCAGATTCACCCAAATCCAGCGATTAAGTGATAATAAAAAGGCCGCTTTCGCAGCCTTTTATGATGTGAATAAAAGAGCTGGCTCAGGAAGCATACCCCCTGCGCAAAGACGCAAACCGCCATCCGTGGCATGCTCAGCGCAGACGATTACGCAGCTCTCTTATAACGCCTCCAGCCTGCTGCGACGTTTACGCTCGCGCATAAACAGGGTCACGAGACCAAACCACAGCACGCCGCTGATAAAGTTAATCAGACAGAACCACAACGTGCCGCCGCTGAAGTAGCCACTTTTCGCCAGCTCAATCCCCACCGCCAGCGTCAGAATACTGATCATCCCCAGCATGGCCGCCACGCTTCCTTTGCCTTCATCGCTGGCATAGAGCGTCAGGCGATAGAGTCCGGCATTCACCATCCCCGCGCCGAAGGCGTAGAGGCTCAGGCCAGCCGTGATCAGCAGGTAACCGTGGCTGTTCAGCAGGCTTGCCACCAGCGCCAGACTCAGGCCAATCAGAATCGGACAGGCGGCGAACTTCACCGGCTGTTCAATCGGTACCCGTCCGGCCAGCTTACTCAGCGTCAGGTTACCGGCAATCATCGCCAGAAACACCGGCAGCTGCAGCAGGGCATACTGCATGCGTGAAAGACCTTCGTCATGCATCAGGATCACCGGTGACAGCGCAACCCAGGTGAGGATCGGGATAAACACCAGCCCGATAGCAAAAGACCCGAACATCACCAGCCGGTCTTTCATCAGTCGGCCATAGTTGCGCGCCAGGTTCGGCAGGGCGATGGAGTGGCTGCGGTCGCCTGCGGTTTCGGGCATCACACGCCACAGCACCACAAACGCAACGAGGCTGCAGGCGGCAAACAGCCAGAACATACTGCGCCAGCTGCCCACGGTGAGCCAGGCGGCACCGGCAAGCGGACCTGCCAGCGGAGCCAGCAGCGCCACATTGGCCATCAGCGCCATCATGCGCACCGCCAGCGCCTCATCAAAGGCTTCCTGAATGGCGGCATAGCCAACCGCACCAATAAAGCAGAGGCTTATACCCTGAATAAAACGCAGGCCAACAAACTCTTCAATCGAACTGACCCAGTTGGTCAGTATGCAGGCGACGGCAAAAAACAGGATGCCGGAGAGCATCACCGGTCGCCGGCCAAACTTATCAGAGAGTGGACCCAGCAGCCATTGCAGCACCACGCCACCAATCAGGTAAGCGGTCAGCGACGTAGAAACCCATTCCGGGCCAACGGAGAACTCGCTGGTGACGATCAGCATGCCGGGCTGGATCATGTCGTGAGCGATATAGGTAGCAAACTCGAACAGCACTAACGCCAGAGGAAAAAGTAAAATTCGGCCGGTAAGCTGGCTGATGGGCTGGAAACGGGGCATCTTGCCTCCTTGTCAGAAAAGAAAAACGCGACTGCCAGGCAGTCGCGTCGTTGATTCTACACCGACAATGTAAACGCGGGCGCAATTAATCCACGCGCAGCACGCGGGTCGTGTTGGTGGTGCCGGTGGCGCCCATCACATCACCCTGCGTCACGATAACCAGATCGCCTGAAACCAGGAAACCTTTATCGCGCAGCAGGTTAACCGCGTCGTGTGCGGCCGCGACACCGTCGTTGTTACTGTCGAAGAACACTGGCGTCACACCGCGATAGAGTGCAGTAAGGTTCAGCGTGCGTTCATGGCGGGACATCGCAAAGATCGGCAGGCCCGATGTGATACGTGAGGTCATCAGCGGAGTACGGCCCGACTCGGTCATGGTGATGATCGCAGTAACGCCCTGCAGATGGTTTGCGGCGTACATGGACGACATGGCGATCGCTTCTTCGACATTGTCGAACTGCACATCCAGACGGTGTTTGGAGACGTTGACGCTTGGGATCTTCTCCGCGCCCAGGCAGACCTTCGCCATGGCTGAGACGGTTTCTGCCGGATACTGACCCGCTGCGGTTTCTGCAGAGAGCATCACGGCATCGGTGCCATCCAGCACGGCGTTAGCCACGTCCATGACTTCTGCGCGGGTTGGCATCGGGTTAGTAATCATCGACTCCATCATCTGCGTCGCCGTAATGATGGTGCGGTTCAGCTGACGGGCACGACGAATTAATGCTTTCTGAATGCCGACCAGCTCCGGATCGCCAATCTCAACGCCCAGGTCGCCACGCGCAACCATCACCACGTCTGATGCCAGAATAATGTCATCCATCGCTTCCTGGCTGGCAACCGCTTCGGCACGTTCCACTTTAGCGACCAGCTTAGCGTCACAACCCGCTTCTCGCGCCAGACGACGCGCCAGGTTCATATCTTCGCCACAGCGTGGGAAGGAGACGGCCAGATAATCGACGCGGATTTTAGCAGCGGTGATAATGTCTGCCTTGTCTTTTTCGGTCAGCGCTTCAGCTGACAGGCCGCCGCCCAGCTTGTTAATGCCTTTGTTGTTCGACAGCGGGCCACCGACAGTGACTTCGGTGAAGACTTTCGTGTCCTGAACTTCCAGCACCTTCAGCTGCACGCGGCCATCATCCAGCAGCAGGATATCGCCCGGCACCACATCTTCAGGCAGTCCTTTATAGTCGATACCCACGCGCTCTTTATCGCCTTCGCCTTTACCCAGGCTGGCATCCAGCAGAAAACGGTCGCCGATATTCAGGAAAACTTTGCCTTCTTTGAAGGTCGAAACACGAATTTTTGGACCCTGGAGGTCACCGAGAATAGCCACGTGGCGGCCCAGTTTTGCGGCAATCTCGCGCACTTTGTCGGCACGTAGCTGATGGTCTTCTGGCGTGCCGTGAGAGAAGTTGAGTCGTACAACGTTCGCACCGGCAGCGATGATTTTTTCGAGGTTATTATCACGATCGGTGGCCGGGCCGAGGGTTGTTACGATTTTGGTTCTTCTTAGACGTCTTGACATCGGGGACTCCGTAAACATTTAAGCGTGTCCGGATCTGTGGACACAGCATGGTTATCTATTCTATATGATCGACGGGTTGTGATACGACTCACATTGTAAATGTGATGTTAATTTTTTTGCTGATCACTCTCTTCCCGAAGGGTGTTCTTTTCATAACGCGACGCTTTCAACGCCTCTTTCACGCGTTTCAGGTTTTCCCGGAAGGGGGCACCCCGTTCCAGGGTAAAACCGGTCGCCAGCACATCGATCACGGTTAACTGCGCCAGGCGCGACACCATCGGCAAATAGACATCCGTATCTTCCGGTACATCAAGCACTAAAGCTATCGCTGCTTCATGGGCAAGGGGTGAATCGGGCGAGGTGATGGCAATAACGGTGGAACCGTTTACACGGGCCAGGCGAGCCAGTTCTACCATATTTTTTGTGCGTCCAGTATGCGAAATGAGAACAAAAACGTCACCGGCTCGACTATTTATGCAACTCATGCGCTGGATCACAATATCGTCCGACCAGATGACCGGCAGATTAAAGCGCAGAAATTTGGTAAAGGCGTCATGCGCCACGACCGCGGATGCCCCCAGCCCAAAAAAGGCGAGTTTTTCGGCCTGCGCAAGCAGGGAAACAGCCTGTTGCAGCTGCGTGCTGTTCAGCTGATCGCGCACCCGCTGCAGTCCAGCCAGCGCCGAGTCGAAGATCTTGTGGCTGTAGTCCTCCACACTGTCGTTATCCTCCACACCCCGGCTGACCCAGCTGCTGCTTTTCACCAGGCTCTGCGCCAGCTGCAGTTTAAAGTCGGGAAAGCCGCGTGCGCCCAGGCGATGGCAGAAGCGGTTTACGGTGGGTTCACTCACGCCGGCAACGCCTGCCAGCGTCGCAATGCTGGAGTGCATCGCCGCCTGGGGGGCAGCCAGAATCTGCCGGGCGACTTTCTGTTCCGCTTTGCTCAGCGCAGCGAACTGCGCCTCAATTTTTTCCAGCATATTCATAAGCCGATGACCATTATCGCTTTTATCAATTTCAATTATCACTGTCGTCAGCGCCGATTAACAGAGACTATATCGCGTCAGCGGCCGACAGGCGCAACGGCGGACAAGTCTGGCACCCCTTTTTTTGGGATACTTTGACCGGTGCCAGATTTCCTGACACCCGCAGACACAGAAAAAACCGGCAATCCGCACGTGTCATCACACGCGTGCAGCGCATCGGGTACAGAGTTAATGCGGTTGACCCGGCGAGTCGGTTTACCTGGCGCGGGGAAAAAAGTACATTGTGCTGAAAGAAAATAATAACCTGGACCCGGTGGCAGAGGATGCATCACCACCGGACTATCCTGCAACGAGGAGAGGAAAATGGCGGTAACACAAACAGCCCAGGCATGCGATCTGGTGATTTTCGGTGCCAAAGGCGATCTTGCACGCCGTAAACTGTTGCCTTCACTGTACCAGTTAGAGAAAGCGGGTCAGATCCACGAGGAAACCCGCATTATTGGTGTCGGCCGTGCCGAGTGGGACAAAGCGGAATACACCAAAGTGGTACGTGAAGCGCTGGAAACCTTCATGAAGGAGAAGATTGACGAAGCGCTGTGGGACAAACTCAGCAATCGTCTCGACTTCTGCAACCTCGATGTTAATGACACCACACACTTCCCGAAACTGGGCAAGATGCTGGACCAGAAAAACCGCACCACCATTAACTACTTTGCAATGCCACCGAGCACCTTTGGCGCCATCTGTCAGGGACTGGGCACCGCGAAGCTGAATGCGAAACCGGCGCGCGTGGTGATGGAGAAGCCGCTTGGTACCTCACTGGAAACCTCACAGGAGATCAACGACAGCGTTGGTGAATACTTCGATGAGAGCCAGGTATTCCGTATCGACCACTATCTCGGTAAAGAGACCGTGCTCAACCTGCTGGCGCTGCGCTTTGCGAACTCTATCTTCGTGAATAACTGGGATAATCGCACCATCGACCACGTGCAGATCACGGTGGCCGAAGAGGTGGGTATCGAAGGCCGCTGGGGTTACTTCGATAAAGCGGGTCAGATGCGTGACATGATTCAGAACCACCTGTTGCAGATTCTGACCATGATCGCCATGTCGCCGCCGTCCGATCTCAGTGCCGACAGCATCCGTGACGAAAAAGTTAAAGTGCTGCGCTCGCTGCGCCGCATCGACCAGACCAACGTGCGTGAGAAAACCGTACGCGGTCAGTACACTGCGGGCTTTGTGCAGGGTAAAAAAGTGCCAGGCTACCTGGAAGAAGAGGGGGCCAATAAAACGAGCGCTACAGAGACTTTCGTCGCGATTCGTGTCGATATCGACAACTGGCGCTGGGCAGGCGTGCCATTCTACCTGCGTACCGGTAAGCGTTTACCGACCAAGTGTTCTGAAGTGGTGGTCTATTTTAAAAACCCTGAGATGAACCTGTTCAAAGATTCCTACTCAGAGCTGCCGCAGAACAAGCTGACTATTCGTCTGCAGCCGGACGAGGGCGTGGATATCGAGATCCTGAATAAAGTGCCAGGCCTCGATCACAAGCACAAGCTGCAGACCACCAAACTGGATCTGAGCTACTCCGAGACGTTCAATCAGTCGCACCTTGCCGATGCTTACGAGCGTCTGCTGCTGGAGAGCATGCGCGGTATCCAGGCGCTGTTTGTGCGTCGCGATGAAGTTGAAGCCGCATGGACCTATGTTGATTCGATTATCAACGCATGGGCGGCAGATGGTGACTCTTCCAAGCCGTATCAGGCTGGCACCTGGGGCCCGGTGGCCTCGGTGGCGATGATCACCCGCGATGGTCGCTCGTGGAACGAGTTTGAATAACTGAAGTGATGATGAAGCCCGCCACGCGGGCTTTTTTTTCGCTTTGAAATCGTGCCAGCAGATACGAATAAAACTGAACTGCTGTTTCAAAATGGGCGCAGGAGGATAGACGCTCAGGAAGCGGATCATGTATGGTAGTGACGCAAATTACAGGGCAGGAGCCGATGCTCCATGACCGGGCCACAATCCCGGTGTTATCAAGCAAGGGGAACTGATGAAAAACTGGAAAACGAGTGCTGAACAGATTCTGACAACCGGACCTGTGGTGCCGGTCATCGTGGTGAATAAACTGGAACACGCTGTGCCGATGGCGAAAGCGCTGGTGGCAGGCGGTGTCAGAGTGCTGGAAGTGACGCTGCGCACGCCCGTAGCGATGGATGCATTACGTGCGATGATCAAAGAAGTGCCGGATGCGATCGTTGGGGCAGGAACGGTGATTAACCCACAGCAGTTGCAGGAAGTGACTGATGCCGGTGCGCAGTTTGTTATCAGCCCTGGCGTCACAGAATCGCTGCTGAAAGCGGCGGTTGAAGGGCCGGTTCCGTTGATTCCGGGCATCAGCACCGTTTCAGAGTTAATGACCGGTATGGACTATGGTCTGCGCGAGTTTAAGTTTTTCCCGGCAGAAGCGAATGGCGGCGTGAAAGCGCTTCAGGCGATTGGCGGACCTTTCCCGCAGGTGCGTTTCTGTCCGACTGGCGGCATTTCTCCCGCCAACTATCGCGACTATCTGGCGCTGAAAAGCGTGCTCTGCATCGGTGGTTCCTGGCTGGTGCCCAACGACGCGCTGGAAGCGGGCGACTGGGATCGCATCACCCGTCTGGCTCGCGAAGCTATCGAAGGCGCGAAGTAAATCATGGCGGTGAGCGTCTGCTCACCGCACACCTTTATCCCTGAACCGCAACCGCCGCTGCGCTTGCTACTGCACGCGCAATCGCCTGCGTGGTGCTGTCACCGCTGGCCAGCGCGACGCCCAGGCGACGCTGACCGCTGATCTCCGGCTTCCCGAACAGCCGAAGTTGCAGACCGGCCCCCAGTGCTGCTTCGACATTCACAAACTGCACATTCTGGCTGGTCAGTTGCGGCAGGATAACGGCAGATGCCGATGGACCATACTGACGAATCCCGCCGATCGGCAGACCCAGAAACGCCCGCACGTGCAGCGCAAACTCTGACAGATCCTGTGAAATCAGCGTCACCATGCCGGTGTCGTGAGGACGTGGCGACACTTCACTGAACACCACCTCATCACCGCAGACAAACAGCTCAACGCCAAACAGGCCATAGCCCCCCAGCGCCTTCACCACCTGCGCGGCAACATCCTGCGCCCGCTGTAGCGCCAGGTCACTCATCTGCTGCGGCTGCCAGGATTCACGATAGTCGCCATCCTCCTGTCGGTGACCAATCGGTGCACAGAAGTGAATGCCATCGACGGCGCTGATGGTCAGCAGGGTGATCTCAAAATCGAAGTTAACAACGCCTTCAACGATGACGCGTCCGGCACCGGCACGACCACCCTGTTGGGCATAATCCCAGGCTTTCTCCAGCTGGCTGGCGTCGCGGATAAAGCTCTGGCCTTTGCCGGATGAACTCATCACCGGTTTTACAATGCACGGGAAGCCGATTTCGGTCGCGGCTTCATCGAAACGCGCTTTGCTGTCGGCAAAGCGATAGCGTGAAGTGGGCAGTGACAACTCTTCAGCCGCCAGGCGGCGAATGCCTTCGCGGTTCATGGTCAGCTTTGCGGCACGGGCGGTCGGAACCACGCGCTGGCCCTGCTGCTCCAGCTCAACCAGCGTATCCGTGGCGATAGCTTCGATTTCCGGCACCACAAAGTCAGGCTTCTCTTCGGCAATCAGCGCAGCCAGCGCTGCTCCATCCAGCATATTGATCACATGGCTGCGATGGGCGACATGCATCGCCGGGGCATCGGCGTAACGATCCACCGCAATCACTTCCACACCCAGACGCTGACACTCCAGCGCCACCTCTTTACCCAGTTCACCTGAACCCAATAGCATTACACGCGTCGCCGCCGGACGCAGCGCTGTTCCGAGAGTTGTCATACATTCACCTAAGCAGTCAAAATTCGCGCGCAAGTATAAACGAAAACGTTTGCGTTCTCATCTTTCGTCCATCTGACACTGCTTTTTGCTGTACTTTTCCCGCTCTGACGTTTCCTGACATGCTTTTGGTCAGGATAGCGTGCTGACATCCTGAAAGGAGTGAATGATGAATAACTGGTTGCAACAGATTCAGTCGGTACTGGCAAAGAGGGGCGGTGAAGGAAAATCGGGCGGCGGCTTAAGTGACATGCTGGCACCGGGTGCGCTGGGCGGTCTGGCCGCCATGCTGGTCTCCAGTAAATCTTCACGCAAACTGCTGACCAAATATGGCGGCAAAGCGCTGATTATTGGTGGTGGCGCGGCCGCTGGTGCGGTGCTGTGGAATAAATATAAGCAGCGGGTCAGCGAAGCGCACCAGAATGAACCTGACTTTGGCGTGGCTCAGACGCCAGTCGACCAGCGCGCTGAACGTCTGGTCACGGCGCTGGTGTTTGCCGCTAAAAGTGACGGACACATCGACGATCAGGAGCGGGCAGCCATTGAGCAGAATATTCATCAGTCCGGTTACGGCCAGGATGCAGAACAGCTGATTCAGAAAGCGATGAACCGTCCGCTGGATCCGCAGTGGCTGGCCGCCGATGTGAAAAATGAGGAAGAGGCGCTGGAGCTTTACTTCCTGAGCTGCACCGCTATCGACGTCGATCACTTTATGGAACGCAGCTATCTCTCCGCGCTGGGCGACGCGCTGAAAATTCCTCAGGATGTCCGCGACGGCATCCAGCAGGATCTTCAGGCTGAAAAAGCCCGTCTGCCTGCCGGTTAATCCTGGCTGAAGTCCGCTGGCTGGTCACACGAAGTGATTGGCCAGCGGCAGCTTCTCTCGTCATACCTGGCTTCCGGCTGCTGAAGTGTTACGCTTACAGATCATTACGTTGATGGAGACGGATGGATGAAAGCACCCATCGCAAAAAAAATTCCCCATGAGATGACGTTGCACGGCGAGACGCGCGTTGACGACTACTACTGGCTGCGCGACGACAAACGCGAAAACAGCGAAGTCCTTGATTACCTGCGTGCCGAAAACAATTACGGCAAAAAAATCATGTCATCGCAGCAGCCGCTGCAGGACCGGGTATTAAAAGAGATTATCGATCGGCTGCCGCCGGAAGATCACTCAGTGCCCTATGTGAAAAACGGTTACCGCTATCAGAGTCGCTACCAGAGCGGTAACGAATATCCGGCCTATTACCGTCAGCCGGCAGCAAGCGAGGAGTCTGGCGAGTGGAGCCTGCTGCTGGATGCCAACCAGCGCGCCTCGCACAGCGATTTTTACACGATGGGCGCGCTGCACATCAGCCCCGATAACCGGGTGATGGCGCTGGCCGAGGATTTCCTGTCGCGACGCCAGTACGGCATCCGGTTCCGCAACCTGGAGAGTGGCAGCTGGTATCCTGAAGTGCTGAGTAACACCTCATCGAGCTTCGCCTGGGGCAACGACTCCCGTACGATCTACTATGTGCAGAAACATCCGCAGACGCTGCTCTCGTATCAGGTATGGCGACATGAACTGGGTATGCCGCAGTCGGAAGACAAGCTCGTCTACGAAGAGCAGGATGACACCTATCATCTCAGCGTGCACAAAAGCACCTCCAAGCAGTTCATCATGATTGCGCTTTACAGCACCAACACCAGCGAAATTCAGCTGATCGATGCGAACTTCCCCGATGCACAGCCACATGTGTTTCTGCCGCGCCGTCGCGATCATGAATACAGCATCGACCATTACGATCATCAGTTCTTCATTCGCTCCAACCGCGAAGGCAAAAACTTCGGGCTGTATCGCAGCCGCTATCTGGATGAGTCACGCTGGGAAACGCTGATCCCGGCACGGGAACAGGTGGTGATGGAGGATTTCCAGCTGTTCCGCGACTGGCTGGTGGTGGAGGAGCGCCAGCGCGGCCTGACCAGCCTGCGACAGATTAACTGGGTCAGCGGCGAGACCAGCGGCATCGCCTTTGACGATCCGACCTATGTAACCTGGCTGGCGTACAACCCGACGCCGCGCACCAGTAAACTGCGCTACGGCTATTCGTCAATGACCACGCCGACCACGCTGTTTGAACTGGATATGGATACCGGCGAACGCCGCATTCTGAAGCAGAGCCAGGTTAAAGGTTTTAACGCGGAAGATTACAAAAGCGAGCACCACTGGCTCAAAGTCAGCGATGGCACTGAAGTGCCGGTGTCGCTGGTCTATCACCGTAAACATTATCAGCCCGGTCAGAACCCGATGCTGGTCTATGGCTATGGCGCCTACGGCAGCAGCATGGATGCCGATTTCAGCGTCAGCCGTCTGAGCCTGCTGGATCGCGGCTTTGTCTATGCGCTGATACAGGTGCGCGGCGGCGGTGAGCTGGGGCAGCAATGGTATGACGGCGGTCGCCTGCTGAACAAAATGAACAGTTTCACCGACTTTATCGATGTCACGGATGCGCTGGTGGCGCGCGGCATCGGCCACCCGGAACGGCTCTATGCGATGGGCGGTAGTGCAGGCGGCCTGCTGATGGGCGGTGTGATTAATCTGGCACCGCAGCGGTTCCACGGCGTCGTGGCGCAGGTGCCGTTTGTGGATGTGGTCACCACCATGCTGGATGAGTCGATTCCGCTGACGACCGGTGAGTATGACGAGTGGGGCAACCCCAACGATCCTGAGTACTACCACTACATCCGCCAGTACAGCCCCTATGACAACATTGAGGCAAAAGCGTATCCCCACCTGCTGGTCACCACCGGCCTGCACGACTCACAGGTGCAGTACTGGGAACCGGCCAAGTGGGTGGCGAAGCTGAGATCGATGAAAACGGATAACAACCTGCTGCTGCTTTGCACCGATATGGATTCCGGTCACGGCGGCAAGTCGGGGCGTTACAAAGCCTACGAGGGTATCGCGATGGAGTACACCTTCCTGCTCGGACTGGCGCAGGGCACCCTGCCGCCCGCTCAGGACTACTGAGACTCCGACAGGTATTTATTCAGCGCCTGCCGCAATGGCGGGCGCAGGTCGCTGACATTATTCAGCACCCACTTCAGATAGCCCGGATCCTTTCTCGCAATCACCGCAATCGCCTGGCCGCGGTATTTGCCGAACGGCAGAATGTCGTCGCGCTGGGCCGCCGGTTGTGAACGCACAATCATCTCAGAAGCACCCCAGCCAGAGACCTCCATAATCCGAATCAGCAGCGCCGCCGTGACATAGCAGTCATAGAGCGCGCGGTGCGCATGCAGATCAGCGGGCGGCGTCACATCCAGCTTCAGCGAATGACGCAGTGCCTGGTTGCCATATTTAATGCCCGGCCAGAGCTGGCGCGCCAGCTGCATGGTGCAGATCCATTCACCGTACATCTCCGGCAGCATCCGGCGATCAAAGCTGGCGTTATGCGCCACGTAGAAAGCACTGCCGTAATAGCGCGGGATCGCCTCTTCAATGGTCGGTTTACCGGCGACCATCGCTTCGGTAATGCGATGCACCGCCATCGCCTGACGGCTGATAGGGCGGTCGGGCAGGGTGAGATCGCTCATTGGGTTCACAATCTGACCGTTGACCACATCCACGGACGCGACTTCCACCACGCCGCCCTGCAGACCGCAGGTTTCGGTATCGATAACGCGGAACATCATTGCTTCATCTTCGGTTCATAAGGAAGGCGCGACAGGCTGAGTGACGCCTGGCGGTATTGCATCAGACGCTGACGAAACCAGTCACGCAGCGCTTCGGGCTGCTCCTGCGCCACCATCTCGGCAACGACCGGCATGTTGTAGCGCTCTTTGAACGCCACGCCCGCTGCCGCCAAATCGACATTGATCTTGTCTTTCTCTTCCTGGGACAGCACGGCAAGGTTATGGCTCATAATATTCTCCTGACGATAGCCGGCAAAAGTAATGTTTTCGGCGGTATGAATCAAGGATAAGGATCGCATCGCTGGCCTCGACAGTGCAAAACCAGCAGCGTATCCTTTTGCCACGTTTATCGCCCTGGCGGCGGTTAAAAGGATGATCTTATGCAGAAAAAACCCATTTCCCGCATGGTTATTGCGCTGGCGGCAGCCGGACTGATGGCATTCAGCTCGCTGGCCGCAGCGCATGCGCATCTCCAGTCTTCCGCACCCGCAGCTAAAGCGCAGGTGACGACATCCCCCGATGCGCTGACGCTGAATTTTAGCGAAGATATTGAAGCGGCATTCAGCGGCGTTACGCTGCTGGACAGTGCACAGAAACGCGTTGAGACGACCAAAGCCCGCGTTGAAGCTGACCAGAAAAATCGCCTGATTGTCGGTCTTTCTCAGCCGCTGAAAGCGGGGAGTTATCAGGTTAACTGGCATGTGCTGTCGGTAGATGGACATAAAACCGCAGGAAGCTATCGCTTTAGCGTGAAGTAAGTCTGTGGCCACCCTCTGGATCCTGCTGCGTGCGCTGCATTTCGCCGCCGTGATGCTGCTGACAGGCAGCGCCTGTTACAGCGTACTGCTGGCACCCAAACGTTATCGACCCCTGCTGGCGCGACGATTAAATCCGCTGGTGAAGGGGAGCGCCTGGCTAGCGCTGCTGAGTGCGCTATTGATGCTGGCCTGCCAGAATGTGCTGATGAGCGGCGACAGCACGAATCTTGCCGATTTCGACATCTGGCTGGCGGTGCTCGACACACATTTTGGTGCGGTGTGGCAGTGGGAAATCATTTTCGGCGTCATGGGCATTTTCGCGCTATTACTGACCGGAAAGCTGCGTCAGCAGGTGTTACTGCTGGCGGGCGTGCTGCAACTGGCCTGCATGGCCCTGATTGGTCATGCCGCGATGCGTGATGGATTGCCCGGTCTGCTTCAGCAGATTAACCAGGGAATGCATCTGATTGCAGCGGCGTTCTGGGTGGGTGGATTACTGCCGCTGCTGCTGTTGATGCGCGAGGCGCGCCACATTGATCGCCGTACTGACGCGATTCGTACCATGATGCGGTTTTCGCGCTATGGTCATCTGGCTGTAGCGTTAACGCTGCTGAGTGGTGTGATAAACAGTGTGATGATCGCAGGCTGGCCACTCATGTGGCACGATTCACGCTACATTGTGTTGTTGCTGTGCAAAGTGCTGCTGGTTGCCCTGATGGTGCTGGTGGCGCTGATTAATCGATACTGGCTGGTGCCGCGCTTCCGCCTGGCGGGTAGCGGGACGCAGCAAAAATTTATTCGCATGACGCAGCTTGAACTGCTGCTGGCGTGTGGCGTGGTTGGGCTGGTGAGCGTATTTGCTACGCTGTCACCAGCCTGAATGTAGTTTAAGAGAGAAAAGGGTAGTTATGTTGCTGAAGAAAGTGATCCCCGCAATCCTGTTGTTATCCGTATGCGGCCAGGCGCTGGCGGCACAAATCATTACCGTCAGCCGCTTTGAGATCGGGAAAGAGAAGTGGCCGTTTAACCGTGAAGAGGTGATGCTGACCTGCGAGAAAGATGGTGCGATGTTTGCCATCAACCCGAGCACGCTGATGCAATACCCGCTGAACGACATCGCCGACCAGCTGTTTAAAAACAAACAGGTGAAAGCGCAGCCGATTAACGTGATTCAGGCCGAAGACAAGGCGCATCCGGGCCAGATGATGAGTCTGCAGCCGATTGTTGAGCGCACTCAGGCGCTGTGCGGTAAATAAACCTCCCGGGTGCAGCCTCGCGCTGCGCCCAATCCCCGATTTTTTGCCGTTGCGATCACAAACTGATCCAGTTTATGGCCCTGATCCCTGCGTTTGCTGGCATTTCCACCGCGCTGTTCTAACCTTAAATTGCAAGGCGACACTGCCTTCATAAATGCCAACTTTTAGCGCACGGCTCCTTGAGAGCCATTTCCCTGGACCGAATATAGGAATCGTATTCGGTCTTTTTTTGATTGGCTGAAGCTGAAGCCAGGATTTGAATCAACTCATCAGAATTATTATTTACCAAAGATAGCGGGATTTACCGAAACCTCAGTACACTCATCCATGTATGAAAATACATTAACCCTTTCAAAGACTTTCTGTGTCTCAGCCTAAGACATGCTCACGTTGTTTTTCATCGAAAATCAGTATCGACTTGGTGACGTTGTCCGGGAAACAACGACTTTAGGTGCTTGTTCCGCCTGCCTCGCTCCGAAAAAAGGGAGCAATAATTACAGAACTCTAAAATCAATGTTAGTCATGTGCTTAATTGGCAGTCATTGTAAGTGAAGCCAATTACAGCTAATACCAGACTTCATTTGTTCTTTGAGTTTGCTTTTGTCTGATAGACTTTTCTGGAAATTGATACAGTGATAACAGCCAGTAAGACCGAAAGAAATCCTAAAAAAATCATTAATGAAAGCAATAGGTTCAGCATTCCTCCTAAGCTTGTAAAATTACTCAGACTTGCCAGCTGTTCAGGTGTCGTTAGCCGAAGGATAACTTCCGGTATAATTAGAAAAAAATAATAACAATAGGGATATAAATCAACATTTTTTTTGCTTTACTCATCTTCTTTCTTGCCCTTAAAGGTGAACATGATCAAAAATTGGTTAAATGATACAACATGGACCTAAATAATGTCATAAACCTATTTGCAATTGACGATGCAGGCTAATAAGTAGCTAGCAGTAGTTCTTACAAATTCTCTTAATGACATCCATGCAGACCATATATCTACAATTGAAAAATTCAGATTAGGTAGTCAAAGGCTTATGAATTATGGTTCATGTTTCGTTGCCGATGAATATTATCGCAGTTCATGCCGTGATACGTGGAGAGAGGACAAAAGGTTAGTTCTCGCTTTGGGTGAAATATATGCAAGAGATGACGTTAGTCTTGATATGGTTGAAATTTATTTTCGTAAAACGTTAGCAAAATTCGGGCCTCAAAAAAGTAGTGATCTTGTGTCTCGGATCCAGCAATTGATCGGCAAAGCAGCAGAACATGCTTCAACCAAAGCTAATAATCTTTCCCTGTCACTGACTCTCGCTAATTTAATTCTTGAAAGTGGCGATTTCAAAAAAAACATATCCAAATCGTTAACTCCTTCTCTACATGGTTTGTGAATGGGGCTACGCTGTATGCTAATGCACAAATTGCCGCAGCTGCAGCTAACAGGCTGAAGTTTCAGGATCCTTCTTACTATCATTTCTTGTGTCAGGAAAATATCGAAATGCTTTACTTTCTGATTGAGCCTCAAATGAGCCAGATAATTTATCAGATAAATTCAGGGGATAATAATGAAGAAAAAATCGCAGATGCTTTATATGAGATATTGAATAAATGAAGCTTGTGCTTTTATGGCTAATACAGTCTTTTTTCTATTTAATACCTTTTGCTGTTATTATGGCAGGTTAGTACATTTTTATCCGGTTTATTCCAGAGCATGCAGGGCTTCTTAGCATATCATGGGTAGCTATCGTTTCTTATGTGTATATTAAATACAATAGATGGTATTAGCTCGATCCGGAAATATTTAAATGTTCTATTCAAATCATTAGCGATTAAAGTGAGAGAAGAGTAACACCCTAAAAAGGAGACCTGGTTTATATGTAGTGATTATATCAACTTGTCGTCACTGATTGAGGCTAAGAAAGCGTATCCGTTAATCTGACTAACGATCAGTGGCGTGCTCAAAAATCAATCACTGCTCCACTATTTTTGTCATTATCTTAGGTCCAGTTAATGCTCATTGACGTTTTCACCTTACTGCCAGCATAACCGATCCTTTCCCGATAGCAGGTCATCCCCAAAATTGACCTCAATCAACCTCCCCCAACATCCTCCCCAAACCCCTTCCAACGTTTACCCACCGTATAAAAACCGGGACGTAACCTGCCCCAGTGATATTCAACCAGGGTCAGTTATGTTCTTAAAAAAAGTTATTCCTTGTGTGATTTTAGCGCTGGCAAGTGCCGCAATGTCAGGTTGTGTGATGGCTGAGGGTGGTCATCACCGTGGCCCATCTTCTGACTGGCATCATCATCATGAAAGCCAGCATAACAACACCAGCTGGAGCCATCATGCCGGGCCGGTTGCGCCCGCAAACAACGCTTCTCAGCATATGGGACCACCGCCAGCGCCGGATAGTGCCGCTCAGCATATGGGGCCACCGCCCGCTGACAGTGGCATCCACCGCTGGCACTCTTAAGAGGCGTTTGAGCAATCAGTCCGAAATCATCTGAAGCGACAGGGGCTTAATCGCCCCTTTTAACGGACAATGTTCACCTGACCAAATTGTTCAGTAAGCGCGCTTCGTCTCTACCCGACAGAGAACGTAAGCCTGACGAAGCGTTGCCGCTAAACACGATCCCTAAAAAACCGACCCCACTCGCAAAAGTCACAACAACTCCCGCAGCAAGCACCCAAAGCTTACCTGTCATCTTGTCATCACCTCCGTTTGGCTTATTCTTAATCTCCAGTCAAAAGGAGGAATGTTTATGAAAGCGGCAATTGCTAATAGTGAACACCAGGTTGAAGTGGTTGAGAAGACGCTGCGTCCTCTCAAAACCGGCGAAGCGCGGCTCAGGATGGAATGCTGTGGTGTATGCCATACCGATTTGCATGTGAAGAACGGTGATTTTGGTGATAAGACCGGCGTCACGCTGGGTCATGAAGGGATCGGCATCGTTGAGGAAGTCGCGCCGGATGTCACCTCGCTCAAGCCGGGCGATCGCGCCAGCGTCGCCTGGTTCTTCAAGGGCTGCGGGCACTGTGAATATTGTAACTCCGGTAACGAAACGCTCTGCAGAGACGTCATCAATGCCGGTTATACCGCCGATGGGGGCATGGCTGAAGAGTGTATTGTTGTTGCAGATTACTCGGTTAAAGTTCCCGATGGGCTTGATCCTTTCGCCGCCAGTAGCGTCACCTGCGCCGGTGTCACTACGTACAAAGCGGTAAAAGTATCAGAGGTTAAACCGGGGCAGTGGCTGGCAATTTATGGCCTTGGCGGGCTGGGTAATCTCGCTCTGCAATATGCTAAAAACGTCTTTAACGCCAAAGTGATTGCGATTGATGTCAGTGACGGACAGCTGGCACTGGCGAAAGAGATGGGCGCCGATCTGGTCGTCAACTCTGCCAGCGAAGATGCGGCACGCTTTATTCAGGAGAAAACCGGTGGGGCGCATGCGGCTGTGGTTACAGCCGTCGCCAAAGCGGCCTTTAACTCGGCGGTGGATGCGGTCAGAGCCGGAGGTCGGGTTGTAGCAGTCGGACTGCCGCCGGAAGCGATGAGCCTGAATATCCCGCGACTGGTGCTGGATGGCATCCAGGTGGTGGGATCGCTGGTCGGAACGCGCAACGATCTGGCGGAAGCGTTCCAGTTTGCGGCAGAAGGCAAGGTGGTGCCTAAGGTAACTAAAAGGAAGATTGGTGAGGTCAATGCCATCTTCGATGAGATGATTCACGGCAAAATCCGCGGCAGGATGGTGATCGACTTTACCGGTCAGTCTGCCAGTTAGCACCCAACTGATCGTCACTAAGGCCCGCGCATTGCGGGCTTTTTTATGCCTGCAACGCCTGGTCCTGCCACGTGAAAGCCTTAACGCGTATTCTCCACAAACATTAATAAGCACGGCTTTATGTTTCAATGTGTGATTTTCACTTGCACTTTACCGGTAACATTATAGTTTATGAGGTGAGGTAGTGATTACACACAACTGAAGGAGGGTTATTTATGGCGAAGCGTCACTTACTTAAATCCATTGAAATTACTGCAATTGTACTGTTTGTCCTGATACTGGCGTATCTGGCCGTGACCGGCCTGATGTCATCTATGGGCATGGATCACGCCTGGCCTTATCCCACTAAGTAACTGAGCGCCGCACCAGGGAAACTATAAGTAATATAAATAGAAAATGACCCTCATACAGGGCAGAAAAAACCCCGCGATCGCGAGGTTAATTAGAGGTTACACCAGACTTACCGACAGCAGCGTTAGCTCTTCAGTTTCCAGCGACAGGCTTTTTTTGGTTTCAAACATAAAGGCTTCGAGCGCCTCCTCAACATTGTCACCCTCAATAAAGGCGTGCGTCGTGACATGATTTTCACCTTTTGGCTTAATCACGTAGGAAACAAACCACTTCTTCTTTTCCATGATGCTTTTCCTCTTCTGAAAATGGTGATGCCGCGTGGCGGTAAGGCATGAACAGGCCGTTTTCCCGCCGGGCTCTCAGCGGAACATGCCGTTAAAGGCAGCGTGGCCGATAAAGGCTAATCCAGCGGGGCAGGATGCAGCAGGTCAATCACGTCATCGATTTCATTACTGGCCGCGTGGCGATCAAGGGCAACCGCATAGTAGCGTCCCTTACAGTAATGCTTTGTGACCGCCACCCGATGGCCGGTATCACTGTCAGCTTCACCGCCGCTCAGGGTCTGCAGATGGGGCGGGATAACCAGCTCGCTTTCGAGTTGTTCTGCTTCAATGATCACCGCGCCACCGTCACTGGATAGCAGCAGATGCTGAATGCTCATGTTCTCTCCTTTGCGTCAGATTGCTAACCGGGAAAGTGTAGTTCACCTAAACAGGCGTGCTGCCGACGGCGCGTAATCAATGCCTGTGCAGGGCTGATAACGGTCGTCAGAGGCAAAAAAAAGCCCCAGTCAGGGGCTTAATCATGATTATTAGCGAACTCAGCTGGTTTGATCGGCCAGCTTCGGCTTCAGCACGCGCTTACCCATCTGAATGCCGGGCTTCTCAACATACTTATAGAGTAAAGAAGCGATTGCATAGGTCACCGGGATAGCGGAAACGCAGACGATCAGGAAGCGTGTCATATCGCTCTTATACTCAATGTCGGTGTGAGTGAGCAGCAGGGCGATCAGCGGGATCACAATCAGCAGGTGCAGCAGATAGACTGAGAACGAGACGTCGCCCAGCCAGGTGCTGAGGCGGTTGTTCAGCAGCTTACGCGGCAGGGCAATCAGCTGAGCCATCATGCTGCCCTGCGGGTATTGCCACAGAATCGCCGCCATACCGACGATCATCAGCGCCTCCATAATCACCTGCAGCTTAATCGCGTCCATGCCAATCGCTACGGTGACGACCGGGCCAAGCAGCGCAAAGGCAACATAGAGCAGGGATTTACGGCGAATCGCTTCGGCCAGCAGCATTCCAGCCAGGAACATGTTCAGCTTAATCAGGATCATCGAAGGCATCTCAAACGCTTCATAATAATCGGCCAGCACATAGCGACCGGCGCAGCAGAGCGCCATGATGCCAATCAGCGAGGCGGCATAACCAAAGCGCAGCGTGACCAGCATGATGAACGGGAACAGCAGATAGAACTGCATCTCCAGCCCGATGCTCCAGTCTGGCAGCACGGTGTTAAACCCATACTCGGGCAGCATGCCGAACAGGAAGCTGAAGTGAGTCAGGATGTTTGCCAGTGACTGGTCGTTGTAACGCGACGACTCCGTGGCGGTGCCGGAATAGAAATGCGCAATGGTGTCACGCATCTCACCAAACCACGGGCCATAAATTAGGGCGATGATTAACAGCAGATAGTAGAGCGGGGCGATACGGAAGAAGCGGCGGATCCAGAACTTCTTAATCGTCTCCGCGCTCTGCCATGGCTCCTTCTGCTGGCGCTCGACGTAGTTTTTCGCCATCAGATAACCCGATAACAGAATAAACAGGTCGACCCCGATGCCCGGTGATGAAATCAGCGTGATGTGGCAATGAACCAGTAAGCTGATATGGCCAACCAGAACCCAGAGAGAGGCAATGCCGCGTAATCCTTCCAGCTCCGTTGACCAACCTCGTGTTGCAGACATAACTTTTCCTCGTTTTTATCCGGCTTTTGGCGCTCACTAAGCCTTAAGGCAAAAGATATGTAAACGGCCCTTTACAAAAGTAAGAGGATTCCGAGCACAGGAAAGAGGGAAAAATCAACCGGGAAAGGGAGGTAAAGCACAGTAAGTTAAGGGCGTGCAGTGGCACACCCTTAACCTGGATTACTGATTGCGGGGATCCATCAGGCAAGCTTTAACAGGATCATACCGGCCAGCAGCAGGGTCAGACCCGCCCAGCCTTTGCGGTTCAGTCGCTGACCAAACAGCACCCATCCGGCCGCAACCGTGGCGATGATGCCAAAACCGCCCCAGACCGCATAGGCGATCGACAGATCAATGCCTTTAACCGCCTGAGCCAGTGCGCTGAACGCGAGCAGGACACAGCAGAGTGACAGCACGCCGTGCAGCGGTTTCTTAAACCCGTCAGAATATTTAAGGAATATGTTGGCGGCAATCTCCAGCATGATCGCCAGCCCCAGCCAGGCGGCATGCACAAAATCAGCCATGACCATGATTAACCTCCGCTGATGATTGGGTGCCGGTCTTGATCAACACAATCCCGACGATCAGCGTCACCAGCCCGCAGATTTTTAGCGCGGACAGCACTTCCCCAAACAGCTGCACGCTGAATAAGGTAATCAGCATGATGCCGATACCTTCCCACAGGGCATAAGCCACGCCCAGCGCGATACGTTTGATAGCGAAACTCAGCAGAATATAGGAACAGGCAATCATGCCCAGCATCATCAGGTAGCCTGAATGGCTGCCATTAACGCTGGACCACTTCATGAAAAGGGTACCAATAATTTCAGTAACAATAGCGAGTGATAATAAAATCCAGGCGAACATGGATGCTCTCCAGCAACGATAAATGACGACCTGCCACAGTACACGGGGCAGACTCAGAACAGTGTCGAAGTGGTGAGGGGACTACAGGGCGTTACGCCAGTGCTGATCGGTGACGTTCCAGCCAGAAAGGAAGGTGGGGGTAAGATGTGACATGAACATTCTGCTCATAAAATTTACAACGCATCCACATTGTTGCTTCTCATCAGTGGACGGATAGTGCCTCCGGTTAAATACACGCCGGATTTATAGCATTCTGCACATCATGAAATCAACAGCAGATGCTGCTTTATTTGACGCAGGTTAAGGTTTGATGGTTTGTAAAACGAAGTCTATGTAAAAGGATGTATGGAAAAGGCGAGCCGTCAACCCTGCATAAAAAAAGCCGGGCAACAGTGTGCCCGGCCATTGTTACGTGACGCTGTCACAAATTACTCTGCGCGCTGCGGCACGGTGCGAACCGGCGCGTCACCCGCGACATAGTAAGAGGCGGTGCTCCGTGGCAGCGGCTCGCGGCCTCGGATCTTATCGGCAATCTTCTCACCAATCATGATGGTGGTGGCGTTCAGATTACCGGTTATGATCAGCGGCATAATCGACGCATCCACCACGCGTAATCCCTGCAATCCATGCACACGTCCTTCGCCATCCACGACGGCCATCGGGTCATTACCCATCTTACAGGTGCCGCACGGGTGATAGGCAGTTTCCCCGTGGTTGCGCACGAACTCATCCAGCTGCTCATCCGTCTGGCAATCCAGGCCCGGACTGATTTCACGGCCACGATACTTATCCAGCGCTGGCTGATTGATAATCTGGCGCGTAATGCGGATTGCATCGCGGAACTCGTGCCAGTCCTGCTCATGGGACATGTAGTTAAACAGAATGGCTGGATGACGACGCGGATCGCGTGACTTCAGGCGCACATGACCGCGGCTTGGCGAACGCATTGAGCCGACGTGACACTGGAAACCGTGAGCATCTACGGCGTTTGACCCGTTGTAGTTAATCGCCACCGGCAGGAAATGATACTGAATGTTTGGCCAGGTAAACTCTTCGCGGCTGCGGATAAAGCCGCCTGCTTCAAACTGGTTACTGGCGCCGATACCGGTACCGTTAAACATCCACTCTGCACCGATCTTCGGCTGGTTCCACCACTTCAGGGCCGGATAGATAGAAACCGGTTCTTTACACTCATACTGGAGGTACATCTCCAGATGGTCCTGCAGATTTTCACCCACGCCCGGCAGGTCATGCACCAGCGGGATGTCGAACTGCTTCAGCAGTTCAGGCGAACCCACGCCAGAACGCTGCAGGATCTGCGGCGAGGCGATAGCGCCCGCGCACAGCAGCACTTCACGGCGAGCGGTCACTTTATTAATGGTGTTGCTGTCGCCCTGCAGATACTCCACGCCGACCGCGCGCTTGCCGTCGAAGATAATGCGATCAGTGGTGGCATGCGTAATGATCTTCAGGTTAGGGCGACCTTTGGCCATATCGAGATAGCCACGCGCGGTGCTGGAACGACGACCCTTTGGCGTCACGGTACGATCCATCGGACCGAAACCTTCCTGCTGGTAGCCATTCAGGTCGTCGGTGCGCGGATAACCCGCCTGCACGCCTGCCTCAATCATCGCTTCAAACAGCACGTTGTTGCCCGCTTTAGGGGTTGCAACGCACACCGGGCCATCGCCGCCGTGGAAGTCGTTCGGGCCGATATCACGGGTTTCCGCTTTACGGTAGTAGGGCAGGCAGTCCAGATAGCTCCAGTTCTCCAGTCCCGGCTCGCTGGCCCAGTTGTCCAGATCCATCGCGTTGCCGCGGATGTAACACATGCCGTTAATCAGTGATGAACCGCCCAGACCTTTGCCGCGACCACACTCCATGCGGCGGTTGTTCATGTAAGGCTCTGGCTCGGTTTCATACGCCCAGTTATAGCGTTTTCCCTGCAGCGGGAAGGCAAGGGCCGCAGGCATCTGGGTGCGAAAATCAAAACGGTAATCCGGGCCGCCCGCTTCCAGCAACAGAACGCTCACATTGCTCTCTTCGGTCAGGCGGGTCGCCAGAACGTTTCCTGCGGATCCGGCTCCAATAATAATGTAATCAAATTCCATTCGTCGTTCCTCAGGTTAAGTGATTAAAAGACTGACTGAAAACGCGTCAGCTCAACCTGCACTGACTTCACCTGGGTGTAGTTCTGCAGCGTCATCAGGCCATTCTCGCGGCCAATGCCGGAGTGCTTGTAGCCGCCCACCGGCATCTCTGCGGCGGACTCGCCCCAGGTATTGATCCAGCAGATACCGGCTTCGATCTGATGAATCACACGGTGCGCCTTATTAAGGTCCTGCGTCACCAGTCCGGCGGCCAGACCGAATTCGGTGTCGTTGGCGCGGCGGATCACTTCTTCTTGGGTTTCGTAGCTCAGGATCGACATCACCGGTCCGAAGATCTCTTCACGGACAATCTTCATCTCATCCCGGCAGTCGGTGAACACGGTCGGTGCCACCCAGGCACCCTGGTCGAAATCGCCACCGGTCAGACGTTTGCCGCCGCACAGCACGCGTGCGCCTTCAGCAATGCCGGACTCGATGTAGCGCATCACGTTGTCGCGATGGCTGAAGCTGACCAGCGGACCAAAGTTGGTAGCCGGGTCACGCAGATCGCCTGCTTTGATACGGGCAACGCGTTCACTGATTTTGGCCTCGAACGCCGCCTGCAGTTTTGCAGGGATAAAGACACGGGTGCCGTTGGTGCAGACCTGACCGGAGCTGTAGAAGTTCGCCATCATGGCGATGTCAGCGGCCAGATCGAGATCGGCATCATCAAAGATGATCAGCGGTGATTTACCGCCCAGCTCCATGGTGACCTCTTTCAGCGTTGAACCCGCTGCATTGGCCATCACTTTTTTGCCGCTGACAACACCGCCGGTGAAGGAGACTTTGTCGATACCTGGATGCTCAGTGAGCAGCTGACCGGTCACTGAACCGATACCCGGCAGCACGTTGAACACGCCATCCGGCAGGCCCGCTTCGGTGTAGATTTCTGCCAGCTTCAGGGCGGTAAGCGGAGTCATTTCGCTGGGTTTGAAAATCATCGCGTTACCCGCAGCCAGTGCAGGTGCGGATTTCCACAGGGCGATCTGAATCGGATAGTTCCAGGCACCGATACCGGCGACCACGCCCAGCGGTTCGCGGCGGGTATAAACAAAGGAGGTTTCACGCAGGGGGATCTGCTGACCTTCCAGCGCCGGAACCAGACCCGCGTAGTACTCCAGCACGTCTGCACCGGTGACGATATCGACCGCTGAGGTTTCGCTGTAAGGCTTACCTGTGTCGAGCATTTCCAGCTCTGCCAGCTCATCATTACGCTCACGCAGAATATCGACGGCGCGACGCAGGATGCGTGAACGCTCCATGGCGGTCATCGCGGCCCAGACCTTCTGGCCTTTTCTGGCAGCAGCAACGGCGCGATTGACATCGTCCTGGCCGGCGGCATGAACCTCTGCCAGGACTTCGCCGTCGACCGGATTAATCGTCTGGAACGTTTCGCCAGACGCTGCGGCAACATAAGCGCCATCGATGTAGAGTTTCTGCTCGGTGAATCGGGACATGTTTTCTCCTTCCGTTATTCGTGCTCGCCAGCCAGTTGCTGACGGATGAATTGGGTGGTCAGTGTGAGGGCGATAGCGGGATCGAATGGCTTACCGCTCAGCGCGGCGCGCAGCCACAGACCGTCGATCAGGGCCGCCAGACCGTGTGCGGCCAGGCGTGCTTTTTCCAGTGGCAGTTCACGCCGGAATTCAACCACCAGCGTTGAGTAGAGCCGACGGCTGCTGACACGCTCAAGTCTGTTGAGCTGGGGCTGATGCATGCTGCTCGACCAGAAGTCGAGCCAGGCTTTCATCACTGCGGTGTGCACCTGGGTTTCATCAAAATTCCCGTCGACAATGGCACACAGCCGCTGTTCTGCTGAAGCACCGGCCAGCGGTTTCAGCCGCGTCAGCACTGCTTCGCGCAGCTGACGCGTCACATCACGCATCGTGGCTTCCAGCAAACCGTTCTTGTCCCTGAAGTAGTGACTGATGATGCCGGTTGAGACCCCCGCCCGTCGGGCGATTTGGGCAATCGTGGCATCATTAATCCCCATCTCATTAATCGTGCTCAGGGTCGCATCAATCAGTTGCCGACGTCGTATCGGCTGCATCCCTACCTTTGGCATAGCTCCAGCTCCACCCTCAAATCGAGCCCCTATTTAATCTTTTTTTGATTGCACGTTCAATATAAAAAGAAAATTTGTTAGGATGCTGTTTTTTAAATGTAGCGTAAGCGAAACGGCAATGAGTGCTAAAATAGGCTGGATTGTCATAGCGATTAACAGGAAGTGACAGAACGAAACAGAGCCGCACGGCCTGAACACCGTGGGCGGCAAGACGTATCCATTGCGTATTTTCAGGACATTAACCAGAGGTAATCGATGAATAATCCACCTGCCGGTGAAAAAGACAGACTCAATCCCGTTGTATTTTATACCTCTGCCGGATTGATTCTGACGTTTTCACTTGTGACGATTCTCTACAGTGAACTGGCCGCGAGCTGGATCCTCAAGGCGGTCAACTGGGTATCCGCCACCTTTGGCTGGTACTACATGCTGGCTGCCACGCTCTATATTGTCTTTGTGCTCTATATGGCCTGCTCACGCTTTGGCTCTATTAAGCTCGGGCCGGAGCACTCTAAACCCGAATTCAGCGTACTCAGCTGGTCTGCCATGCTGTTTGCCGCCGGGATTGGCATCGACCTGATGTTCTTCTCGGTCGCCGAACCGGTGACGCAGTATATGCAGCCGCCGGAAGGAGCAGGGCAGACGCTGGAAGCCGCCCGCCAGGCGATGGTCTGGACGCTGTTCCACTACGGACTGACCGGCTGGTCAATGTATGCGCTGATGGGCATCGCGCTGGGCTACTTCAGCTACCGTTATAACCTGCCGCTGACTATTCGTTCGGCGCTCTATCCCATCTTCGGTAAACGCATCTATGGCCCGATTGGTCACACGGTAGATATCGCCGCCGTGGTCGGCACCATCTTTGGTATCGCCACTACGCTCGGCATTGGGGTCGTGCAGCTCAACTACGGCCTGAAAGTGCTGTTTGATATCCCGGAAGGCCTGACCGCGCAGACTGCGCTGATTGTTCTCTCCGTGGTGATCGCCACCATCTCTGTAACGTCGGGTGTTGATAAAGGGATTCGTTTTCTCTCCGAACTCAATGTGATCATGGCGCTGGGACTGATTCTGTTTGTGCTGTTCTTCGGCAACACCGAGTTCCTGCTGAATGCGCTGGTGCTGAACGTCGGCGATTACATCAACCGCTTCATGGGCATGACGCTCAATACCTTTGCCTTTGATCGTCCGACTCAATGGATGAACAGCTGGACGCTCTTCTTCTGGGCGTGGTGGGTGGCCTGGTCACCGTTTGTCGGCCTGTTCCTGGCGCGTATCTCACGCGGTCGTACCATCCGTGAGTTCGTACTGGGCACGCTGATTATTCCGTTCACCTTTACGCTGCTATGGCTGTCCGTGTTCGGTAACGCCGCGCTGTACCAGATCATTCACGGTAATACGGAATTTGCGCAGGAAGTGATGAACCATGCGGAGCGTGGCTTCTACAGCCTGCTGGCGCAGTATCCGGCGTTTAAGCTCAGCGCATCGGTTGCCACCATCACCGGCATGCTGTTCTACGTTACCTCGGCGGATTCCGGTTCGCTGGTGCTGGGTAACTTCACCTCGCGGCTGAAAGACATCAACAGCGATGCGCCTAACTGGCTGCGCATCTTCTGGTCCGTGGCGATTGGGGTGCTGACGCTGAGCATGCTGATGACTAACGGGATTACTGCCCTGCAGAACACCACGGTGATCATGGGACTGCCGTTCAGCTTTGTGATCTTCTTTGTGATGGCGGGTCTGTTTAAATCGCTGAAGATTGAGGATCACCGCCGGGCCAGCGCTACGCGCGACACCGCGCCCTATCTGGCGCATGCGACCGACCGTCTGACCTGGAAGAAGCGTCTGTCACGCCTGATGAACTACCCAGGCTCGCGTTACACCCAGCAGATGATGGAAAAGACCATTTTCCCGGCGATGCAGGAAGTGGCGAAAGAGCTGGAACTGCGTGATGCCCGCGTCACGCTGGAAAGCGTCGAGGCAGATGAGGCGAACCCGATTGGCTATCTGGATCTGCGCGTCCATCTGGGCGAAGAGCAGGACTTTATCTATCAGGTCTGGCCGCAGCAATATTCGATTCCGGGCTTTACCTATCGCGCCCGCAGCGGTAAGTCGACCTACTATCGACTGGAAACCTTCCTCATGGAAGGCAGCCAGGGTAACGACCTGATGGATTACAGCAAAGAGCAGGTGATCATCGACATACTGGATCAGTATGAGCGACACCTGAACTTCATCCATCTCAACCGTGAAGCGCCGGGCAGCAATATCAGCTTCCCGAGCGTGTAAACCAGGGCCCGTCAGCAGTGTGCTGGCGGGCTTTTTTTTGCCATCGACGAGCCATTACGCGCCGTCGCCTGCCGATATCGTCTATCTTTAGGGCTTTGCTGGCCTGATGCCTGAAGGGTATAGACAGGGAGTCATATGGGAAAAATATTCAGTACGTTTCTGCCGCTCTACACCACCACGCTGCTGATGCTACTCGGTTCCGGTCTGCTGACCACTTATGTCTCATTACGGCTGGCCAGTGAGCAGGTTAACGGCGCGCTGATTGGTGCGATTATCGCGGCAAACTATATCGGGCTGGTGATTGGCGGCAAGGTGGGGCATAACCTGATCGCCCGCGTCGGCCATATCCGCGCCTATGTGGCCTGCGCCGGGATTATTACCGCCTCCGTGGTGGGTCACGGCCTGACTGACTTTATTCCGCTGTGGGTCTTTCTGCGTCTGATTATCGGACTCTGCATGATGTGCCAGTACATGGTGCTGGAGAGCTGGCTCAACGATCAGGCGGAATCGTCCCAGCGTGGCATGATTTTCGGCTTATATATGGTCGCTACCTACCTTGGGCTGAGTGGCGGACAGGTGATACTGAGCCTGCAGACCGGATTTGGCGTCAGTACGCTGCTGACTGTCGCACTCTGCTTCGCGCTCTGTCTGGTGCCGATAGCGCTGACCACCCGCACCCATGTCAGGCCGATGACGCCAGCCCCGATGGAACTGGGCTATTTTATCCGCACCATCCCCAAGCTGCTCGGCACCACGCTGGTCACCGGTATGGTAATTGGTGCCTTCTACGGTCTGGCCCCGGTTTATGGCAGCAGCAAAGGCTTCACCACCAGCCAGACCGGCTATTTTATGAGTCTTACGATCTTTGCCGGGCTGGTGTCGCAGTTTCCGCTGAGCTGGCTTTCTGACCGCTACGATCGTCAGCGGCTGTTATTCATCATTGCGATGCTGTTTGCCGTCATCTGCGTGCCGCTGATCCTGCTGCCGCATCTGACGTTTGACTGGATGATCGGCATCGCCTTTGCCGCCAGCATGATGCAGTTCGCGCTCTATCCGTTGCAGGTGGCGCTGGCCAACGATCAGGTTGCCGCCGAGCGCCGCGTGTCATTAACCGCCTGTCTGCTGATGGCATTTGGTATTGGTGCCAGTATCGGCCCGCTGGTGGTGGGTGCGCTGATGCAGCCGCTGGGCAGCAATATGCTCTATCTCTTCTTCGCGCTCTGTGCGCTGGTGATTGGCGGACTGAGTTTTGTCCGTGCGCCAGGTCCGCTTCCGACAACCGAAGTGCCGCTGCCGCACGTGGTCATGCCTGACAGTCTGGCGACCTCACCACTGGGTGCTGCGCTGATCCCGACGCTGGAAGAGGAGGTGATTCAGGCGTCAATGGGCGGTCAGGAGCCGCAAGAGGAGAGCGATGAGGATGCTGAAACGGCTGATGAAGAGGTGTTGCCTGATGATCATCCAGATGATGTTCGCGAAGATCCGCGTCATAAATAGCCGCGACAGAGCATCACGCTGTTCGCGCCTCTCTGCAGGGTTAAATGCATGATGTCCGGATCTGGCTCACTTCTGTCCGGTCGCTGGCTCGACATCCGGGCCAGCAGCGGCGATGCTGGGTAACCCGTTTCTTCAGGAGTCACACCATGCTCGAACTGCGCCCTAATTGTGAACGCTGCGACGTCGATCTGCCGCCATCCTCTCTGGCGGCACGCATCTGCTCGTTTGAATGCACCTTCTGCGCTGACTGCGATGAGCATTTCGCGCATGTTTGTCCCAACTGCGGTGGTGAACTGGTGCGCCGTCCGGTGCGTCCGGCAGAGAAGCTACAGAAATATCCGGCTAAAATGCGCAGCCGATCTCAAATGACGACGAATACGTCAGAGGCAGAATAGCCTGCGCGGCCCGATGTCGTTATGATGAATTTCGTCCCTGACAGAGCTACCACCTTAACTGAGTGCCGGAGATAAGCGCCGGGAGGGACGCACTTTTCAGGCCCGGCGAATCTTCCATTCCCGACAGCGTGACGCCTTCTCTTTCACATCCTGCTTTCTCTCTCCTCACTCCTGTTCTCCGTCAGCTCTTATACTCTTAAGGTACTTTCAGCACAGAGAGGCGCATGCACCGATGTATTATGAATTCCTGAATGGCGCAGCATGGCGGCGGATCTGGGTCGTTGGCGATCTGCATGGCTGCCGCCGCGAACTCGATGCGCTGTTGCAGCAGCATCAGTTTGACCCGCAGCAGGATTTACTGATTTCGGTTGGCGACATCATCGACCGCGGGCCAGACAGTCTGGGCTGTCTGGCGCTGCTGCAGGAGCCCTGGTTTTGCTGCGTGCGCGGCAATCATGAGGAGATGGCGGTGTCGGCGTTACAGGGCCAGGACATGGCGCTCTGGCAGATGAACGGGGGCGACTGGTTCTTTCAGCTGCGGGGCGCAGCGTTAATCTCGGCCCGCCACGCGTTGCAGCGCTGCCGTGAACTGCCGCTGATACTGCATCTGCAATTGGGTGAGCGCACTGTTGTGATTGCCCATGCGGACTATCCGGCCCGGGAATACGCACTGAATAAGCCACTCGACTGGCAAAAGGTGGTCTGGAGCCGTCAGCGACTGGAGGAGATGGAGTCAGGTGAGCAGGCGGGCATCCGTGGCGCAGATGCCTTTTACTTCGGTCATACTCCGCTGAAACAGCCGCTGACGATTGCCAATCTGCATTACATCGATACCGGCGCAGTGTTTGGCAATCATCTGACGATGCTGCAACTAAAGTGACTCAGCGGAACAGGCGGCCGTCACGCACCAGTTCGCGTGGATAGCTGTTCTTGATGCGACTGCCGACTTTCTTAGCCAGCCCCAGCGGCTGCTGCTGATAGGTCACAATCATCTCATTGTTTGCCGGTGTAGTTTCCGGATAGATATCGCGGCCGCGATACCACTCTTCTGCTTCTGCCGCCGTGAGCTCAAAGGTCTGCGTCGCATCAGGTTGCGCCAGTGCTATCACCGCTTCATGTTGCCAGCGATAGCCTTTGGCAAAGGTTTCTGCCAGCTTCAGGCCAATGCGCGAGAAGCGCACTTTGCCCAGCAGCGGGGTGACGGCTTTAGGGAACAGCCAGATCTCTTTATCACGCTGCCAGAGTTCCAGTGCGTCATCCCATTTGATAGAGACAGCGGCGGCGGCCTGTGCGATCTCACTTTCCAGCTTACGGCTGAGATGAGAGAAGGGCAGCTTGCCGACTTTGTAGCCCGGCACAGGCAGTGGCTCGACTGATGCGGTTTTACGCAGACGGGCCACGAAAAAGCCTTCGCTGTCGAACATCTGCGGAAAGACATGCAGATAGCCCTCGGGTGTCGCGGCCCGATCGGCACCCTCAAACAGCCCGTCGAGCGGCATGACCTCAACCGCATCCGGATAGCGCTGCAGCAGCCAGTCAATCACCTGCTGATTCTCAATCTGATTCAGGGTACAGGTTGAATAAACCAGCGTGCCGCCGGGTTTGAGTGCGTGAAAAGCACTGTCGAGCAGATCGCGCTGGGTCGCGGCGATCTCTTCGGTGCTCGCCAGCGACCAGTTTTTCAGCGCATCTGCATCTTTGCGGATCACTCCTTCGCCGGAGCAGGGCGCGTCCAGCAGGATGGCGTCGAACTGTTCCGGCAGCGCTGGCCCGAAGACCCGCGCGTCAAAGTGCGTCAGCGCACTGTTGCTGACGCCGCAGCGGCTGATATTAGCGTGCAGCACTTTTACCCGGCTGGAGGAGAATTCGTTTGCCAGGATAACGCCCTGATTGTCCATCCGGGCCGCAATCTGGGTGGTTTTAGAACCCGGTGCCGCTGCCATATCCATCACGGCGCTGACCTCTGGCTGAGCGTCAAACAGCGCGGTGACCGGCAGCATGGAGCTGGCTTCCTGGATGTAAAACAGGCCGCTGAGATGTTCAGCCATGCTGCCCAGCGGCAGGCTCTCATCTTCCCGGCTGATCCAGAATCCCTCTTCGCACCACGGCACCGGCGTCAGCTGCCAGTCATAACCCGCAGTCTGGCTCAGAAAATCGGCCACGCTGATCTTCAGGGTATTGACGCGAATACTGCGGCGCAGGGGCTGCTGACTGTAAGCGATGAACTGCGTGAAGCTCGCCTCATCGGGCAGGCTCTGACGCATTAATGAGAGAAAATCGGCGGGGAAAAACGAAGAAGCATCGGACACGGGCACATTCCAGTTAAGGCAAAGGCGGCAGTGTACCATGAGGAATGAAAACGAGCAGCCAGGCTGCCCGTTTGAGAGAGTGAATAACGTGTTGGCTCATATTAGCCGCTCGGAATCCGCTTTTTCAGACGGCTCAAAACGCAAAGCGATGGGAGCATACGCCTGGAGCAAAGCATCGCGGGCCAGGGACGGGCCGCGCTGAGCCTTGCCTTAGAGGGCGTCTTTTGCGTCTTTGCGGAAGGCGTATGCTCCCTGAGCCAGTGCTGATTTAAACGCTCAACGGGGCAGAACAGTCTGCCCCGTTGAGTTAGCCTTTAACGCGGAGACGGAATCGCCGTTCCCCAGTTGCGCCACTCTTTCGGCGCTTCATCCTGCAACAGGAAATGTTTATCCGGGTTGGCCTGCGGTGCCAGCGGCACCGTCGGTGGCGTCGCAAACTGAATGCCACCGCGAATAAACTGCTGGAAGGTCCCGGTTTTCACCACGCCGCCCACCAGACCGAAGTCGAGGTTGTAGCCGGACGCCAGCCAGAACACCGAATTGTTCCGCACCAGATGCTGATACTTCTTACTGATGCGCAGGGCGATCTGCACGCGGTCGGCCATATTTCCCAGTGACGTGCCGGTGACGGTACCCACTTCCACACCCCGGAACAGCACCGGCGTACCCAGCGACAGGGAACCGGCCTCAGTGGCATCAACATAAATGTTCAGGCCATTCAGGTAGCGCGAATCGGTAATGGTGCTCTCCTGCAGTTCAAAGGTGCGTGCGGCGCCGCCTTTGCCCGGATCAACGTTGACGTACGGCTGTAACAGGGTCTCCAGATGATTCACGCCGGTAGCGGAAATCTCGGGTGAAACCACTGAGAAACGGCTGCCGAGGCGGGCAAAATCATTCACATACTCAGGGTAAAGTACGGCTTTCGCCACGACCTGATTGTTATCTTTGCTTAACGACAGAGATTCCACCTGACCGACGTTGATACCGAGATAACGAATCGGCATTCCGGCAGAGAGTTTGCTGGCGTCATAGGTGTGCAGCGTAATCTGACTGCCCACCGCGCGGGCGGCGGTTTCAGAGGAGTAGAGCATGCGTTTAGCCCCTTTGACCGACTGCGCACCACTCATATTGTCGAAACTGATTGCGCCTTTCAGCGCACGGTTAAGCGGCGAGGCCTGCACCGTCAGGCCACTGCCGTTCAGGCTGACGCGTGCGCCACCCTCAGCCCAGAACACGCTTTCGCTGGTCAGCAGCTTGCGATACTCCGGCTGAATATGCACCGCGATATCAAAAGCGTCAGCGCGCGGCGTCACTTTGACAATCTCACCCACCTGGAATTTACGGTAAAGCACGACCGAACCGGCCTGTACGTCAGGCAGGCTGTTGGCGGTCAGCATCAGCGTCGTGGACGGGCCATCGCCGGTAATGCCTTCGTCCGCTTTTTCAGCATCGGCAAACAGCGGATAGGCCGTTTTCGGCTCGCCTTTTTTGCCAGGCTCCAGCCGGATGCCACCATCCACCCACTCGCGGGCGCTGGCACCTAACACCTGCATGCCATCAAGACCGAACTTCACATCGAGGCGACTGTTGACGATAAATTTGCTGTCGCCATGCACCAGATTGCGGTTTTCAGGATTGACCGCGACAACGAAATTGACGCCATTTTCATCCAGCGAACGCGACATCACCTGACCAATCTGCATGCCGTGCAGCATCAGCGGCTGGCCCTGATCGATGCCGTAGCTCTCCGGTGCGCTGAGTTTTATCGTCAGCACGTTGGGTTTCTGCAGCAGGGTCTCATTGGACGCCAGCACGGTGTAGTGCTGCTGCGGTTCGCCTTCACCCGGCACCAGTTCCAGCGTATTGCCGGTCAGCAGTGCGCTGAGGCTGGTATCGGTCAGGCTGATTTTCGGGCTGTGCATCTCAATGCGGGTGCCGCTGCGCATCAGGCCAACCACAGAAGGATCAATCGTCAGCTCGCCGGTCACCTTGCCGCCATCCAGCAGGTTCAGTTTGGTCAGCGTACCGACCTCCAGGCCCTGGTACATCAGCGGCGTGCTGCCGGCCTTGAGATTTTTACCGTTGGGCAGGTCAAGCGTGATCTGTACGCCGCGCTGGCTGTGCGCCAGATCGGGATAGAGCCGGTAGTTCTGCTCCGCTTTGGCGGTTTCCGCCCCCTGCGGTGAGTCAAACGCAATCGCGCCATTAACCAGCGCCGCCAGACTTTCCAGCTGGACTTTAGCCCCGCTCAGGCTGACGTCGGCATTGACGCCCGACACGTTCCAGAAGCGGCTGTTGGTCTTCACCAGATTGATAAAGCGACGGTCAATCAGCACATCAATTGCCACGCCATCGGCTTTGTTATCAATGCTGTAGTCATAAACCCGGCCAACCGGAATTTTGCGGTAGTAGACCAGCGAGCCAGTGTTGAGTGAGCCGAGATCGGGCGCATGCAGATGGATCATCAGCTCGCCAGTATTGACCCGATATTTCGGTTGCGTATCCAGCGCGGTAAACGCCTCGCTGGGTTTACCTTTACCTGGCATCATCCCGATGTAGTTACCGCCGACCAGCGCATCCAGACCCGAGACGCCCGCCAGTGAGGCTTTGGGCGTCACCAGCCAGAACTGGGTATCCTCACGCAGCGCGTCGCGCATGTCGCTCTTGATGCTGGCTTTAATCTGGATGCTGCGATAATCGTCGCTGAGATTAATGCCCTGCACGGTGCCCACTTCCACGCCCTGATAACGGATCGGGGTACGACCCGGCACGATACCATCCGCCGTCTGGAAATTGATGGTGATGGTGGTGCCGCGCTCCTGATAATTGGTCCAGAGCAGCCAGCAGGCGATCAGCATCGCAATGACCGGCAGCAGCCAGAAGGGCGAAATTTTTCGCTTATTACGCAGCGTTGCGTTAGTCGGTGTAGTCGGCGTTTCCTGTTGCATGTGCATCCCAGAGCAGGCGGCTGTCCAGCCACTCAACAGACATAATGGTCAGGATGACGGCCGCGCCGAAAAACAGCGCAGCCGGTCCCATGGTAAAAGCCAGCAGCTGATCACGATTGACCAGCGACATGGTTAATGAAATGACAAACAGATCGAGCATGGACCAGCGGCCAACCCAGGTCACAAACCGCAGCAACCGGATGCGGGTTCTCAGTCCCTGCTCACAGCGGAAATGAATGCTGAGCAGCAGGGTCAGCATGACCAGTACTTTGGTAAAGGGCACCAGAATACTGGCGATAAACACAATCGCTGCCACTGGAATATTGCCTTCACCCAGCCCCAGGATGCCGGAGAAGATGGTGTCCTCGCGCCGTGAACCGTTGAGGTAAACCACGGAAATGGGCATCAGGTTCGCGGGTATCAGCAGCACGATCGACGCGATCAGCGCGGCCCAGGATTTCTGCAGGCTGTGGCGACGTCGGAAGTCGAGCGGCGTGTGGCAGCGCGGGCAGCGGCCTCGCTCGTCGGCGATGCCGGTGTTATGACAATTGAGGCAGACCTGCATGTCGTCACGGGCCATATTGCCGGGGCTTTGCGGATAGAAATGCTCCCACAGCTGCTCCATATTCAGATGGATCATGCTCAGCACGCTCAGCACCGTCAGGGCAATGTAAGCCGCTAGCCCATAGCCAATCTCCAGCGAAGCATAGTCCTGCACTTTGATGGATGCCACGGCGATACCGATCAGATAGATGTCGAGCATCACCCACTCTTTGAGCTTCTCCAGCATGATCAATACGGGCCGCAGGTTCATGCCCAGGCGATGACCGATACCGAGATAACAGATGCCGGCGACCAGTGTAACCGGCGCGCCAATAGTGCAGAACGCCACCATCGAAGCGGTCAGCACATCACCCTGCTGGGTCATCTGAATCACCCCTTCCAGTACGCTGGCATTGATGCGCATACCCAGCAGCCGGATATCCACCAGCGGCAGGGAAAAGGCGAAGGGCATTAACACTATCATGGTGGCGGCCATGGCCATCAGTCGGGTCATTGGCCAGTCGCGTCCACTGAGAATCTCAGCGTTGCAGCGCGGGCAGTGTGCCGACTGATGTGTTTTCACATCCGGTAAGGAAAAAAGGGTATCGCATTGCGGGCAACGCTGATAACGTGCGTGAGGCAATGTCTGGCTGATAGCGTGAATTTTCATAGGGTGATGCAATTTTCGCTCTTCAGAGGGAACAGATATCGGTCATTAAGACATTGTCTGTGTGCCTGTCTCGGGCATCACGCTTCGATCCACAGAATGCTAAGGGTATAGCAACTAACGCTATGATTCACCTTGTGGCTCTGGATATTTAAAACTTATTTTTAACGAACGGTCTCTATTGCCCCGTTCAGATGTCATTGGTAACGGTTGAATAATGAACAAAACTGCCTTTTACGCCGATTTGAATCGCGATATGCGCGCCTTGCTGGCGGGAGAAACGGCGTTCCTCGCCGCGATGGGAAACTTTAGCGCGCTGCTGTACGAACGTCTCGATGGCGTGAACTGGGCAGGTTTCTACCTGCTGACGGAAGCCGATACGCTGGTGCTTGGCCCGTTCCAGGGGAAAATCGCCTGTGTGCGTATTCCGGTCGGTAAAGGTGTGTGTGGCACGGCGCTGGCAGAAGAAAAAGTGCAACGCGTAGATGATGTGCATGCTTTCCCGGGCCACATCGCCTGTGACGCTGCCAGTAATGCTGAGATTGTGATTCCTCTGAAAGTGAATGGCACTGTGGTTGGGGTGCTGGACATCGACAGCGTTGAGTACAATCGCTTTGACAGCGACGACGAATCGGGGCTGGTCACACTGACTGATGGGCTTTGTGAAGTGCTTGCGAACAGCGACTTAGAAAAATATCTGCAGCTGACGCGCAGCTAATCGACTGGATCACATGGCATTTAGCGATGTTGTCATTATAATGTCGCCTGTTCATGCCTGCGCTGGTCGGCAAACCCGTTGTAATCAGGAAATTTCATGGAAAATCAACCTAAGTTGAATAGCAGTAAAGAAGTCATCACTTTTCTGGCGGAGCGCTTTCCGCACTGCTTTAGCGCTGAAGGTGAAGCGCGTCCGCTCAAAATCGGTATCTTTCAGGATCTGGTCGAGCGTGTTCAGGGCGAAATGGGTCTGAGCAAAACACAGCTGCGTTCCGCGCTGCGTCTTTATACGTCAAGCTGGCGTTATCTGTACGGCATCAAAGCCGGTGCGATTCGTGTCGATCTCGACGGCAACGCCTGTGGCGTGCTGGATGAGCAGCACGTTGAGCATGCCCGCAAGCAGCTGGAAGAAGCCAAAGCGCGCGTTCAGGCGCAGCGTGACCAGCAGCGTGCTGCGCGCCGTGAAGCAGGCGAAAGCGAAGAGGGCGCCGCACCGCGTCGTCCACGCAAGCCCGCGCCACGTAAGCCTGCAGAAGCCGATGCTGCGCGTAAACCCCGTCCGCAGACGACTGCTCCGCGTGCGACCGCCTCACAGCATCGCAAGCCAGCCCCACGTCCGGAGCAGGAAGCCCGACCCATCACTGATACCTCAACTTTGCAACCCGGCCAGAGTATTAAAGTTAAAGCAGGCAAAAGTGCGATGGACGCTACCGTTCTTGAAGTATCAAAAGACGGCGTTCGGGTCCAGCTCGCTTCCGGCATGGCAATGATTGTGCGCGCAGAACACTTGCAGTTCTGAAACGGAGGCTAACCCCGGCATGAACACCCTTTTTAAAGTTGGACTTATTGCGGGCCTGCTCTTAGCAGGCCCAACCTTCGGCGCAGAGAATATTACCCGCGCCGATCAGATTCCCCAGCTTCACGAAGACCCGCAGGATCCGACGGTCAGTGAGCGCGTCACGTCGCGCTTTACCCGTTCCCACTACCGCCAGTTCGATCTGGATCAGAACTTTTCCGCGAAAATTTTTGATCGCTACCTGAACATGCTCGACTACAGCCACAATGTGCTGCTGGCGTCAGATGTGGCGCAGTTTGCCAGCAAAAAAACCACCGTCGGCGATGAGCTGCGCAGTGGCAAGCTGGATCTCTTTTACGATATTTATAATCTGGCGCAGAAACGCCGTTTTGAGCGCTATCAGTATGCGCTGACGGTGCTGGCGCGTCCGATGAATTTCAGCGGCAATGACACTATCGACATCGATCGCGCCAAAGCGCCCTGGCCGAAAGATCAGGCTGAACTGAACGCGCTCTGGGATGCCAAGGTCAAATATGACCAGCTGAGTCTTAAGCTGGCAGGCAAAGACGATAACGAGATCCGCGACGTTCTGACCAAGCGTTATAACTTCGCGATCCGTCGTCTGGCCCAGAGCAACGGCGAAGACGTTTTCCAGCTGGTGATGAACGCCTTTGCCCGCGAAATCGATCCGCATACCAGCTATCTGTCGCCGCGTAACACCGAGCAGTTCAATACCGAGATGAGCCTGTCACTGGAAGGCATCGGTGCAGTCCTGCAGATGGATGACGACTACACCGTGATCAACTCGATGGTCGCAGGCGGTCCGGCAGCTAAAAGCAAAGCCATTACCGTGGGCGATCGCATCGTGGGTGTCGGTCAGCCAGGCAAGCCGATGGAAGATGTTATCGGCTGGCGCCTTGATGATGTCGTGGCAAAAATCAAAGGACCCAAGGGCAGCAAAGTGCGCCTGGAAGTTCTGCCTGCCGGTAAGGGCACCAAAACTCGTACCGTGACGCTGACGCGTGAGAAAATCCGTCTGGAAGATCGCGCGGTTAAACTGACCATCAAAAATGTCGGCAAGCAGAAAGTGGGCGTGCTCGATATTCCTGGCTTCTATGTCGGTCTCACCGACGACGTGAAAGTTCAGCTGCAGAAACTGCAGAAACAGAACGTCGATAGCGTGGTGATCGATCTGCGCACCAACGGCGGCGGTGCGCTGACCGAAGCGGTCTCGCTTTCCGGCCTTTTTATTCCGAGTGGTCCGGTGGTGCAGGTTCGCGACAATAATGGTCGGGTGCGTGAAGACAGCGATAACGACGGCGTGGTCTACTACAAAGGTCCGCTGGTGGTGCTGGTCGATCGCTTCAGCGCCTCTGCTTCTGAGATCTTTGCTGCCGCGATGCAGGATTACGGTCGTGCAGTGATTGTCGGCGAGCCAACCTTTGGCAAAGGCACCGTTCAGCAGTATCGCTCGCTGAATCGCATCTACGATCAGATGTTACGTCCGGAGTGGCCAGCGTTAGGCTCCGTTTCTTACACCATCCAGAAGTTCTATCGCATTAACGGCGGCAGTACACAGCGTAAAGGCGTCACGCCGGATCTGCTGATGCCAACCGGCGTTGAAGCGGCTGAAACCGGTGAGAAATTTGAAGATAACGCCCTGCCATGGGACAGCATCAAAGCGGCCACCTATACCAAAACCGGTGATGTTAAACCGCTGGTTGCGCAGCTGACAAAGCAGCATGCTGATCGTATCGCTCAGGATCGCGAGTTCCAGTACATCATGAAGGACATTGCCCGTTACAATGCCCTGAAAGATAAGCGCAACATCGTGTCACTTAATCTTGCTCAGCGCGAGAAAGAGAACCACGAAGATGATGCGTCACGTCTGGAGCGAATCAATGCGCGCTATCAGGCCGAAGGCAAAAAACCGCTGAAGAACCTGGATGAGTTGCCGAAAGATTATAAAGAGCCGGATCCGTATCTCGATGAGACGGTGAAGATCGCTAACGATCTTGCGCAACTGGAGAAATCCCAGCCAGACGCGCCAGCAGCGAAATAATCCGCTGTTGTCAGAAAAAGCACCGCTCTGCGGTGCTTTTTTTTGCCCCCGGAAAAGTTTCCGGTAACCAATGATTAGCGATGGTGAACCCGTCTGCAGGCCATGCCGCCCTGCAGACGTGTCAGAATGTAAAGTTATGTCTTTTTAGGCACTTAAACGTTAAGGTCGCTTGAAAAGCCGCACAATGCTCATAGGATATGTATCCGCGTATAGGCGCGTGAACTACTGAGGAAGATTAACAAAAATGATGCGTATTGCTCTTTTCCTGATGACCAACCTGGCTGTGATGTTGGTATTCGGGCTGATTCTCAGCCTGACAGGGATCCAGTCAAGCAGTGTTCAGGGCCTGATGATCATGGCAGGCCTGTTTGGCTTCGGCGGTGCGTTTGTTTCACTGCTGATGTCGAAGTGGATGGCGCTGCGTTCGGTTGGCGGTGAAGTGATTGAACAGCCACGCAATGAAACTGAGCGCTGGCTGGTGGATACCATTGGCCGTCAGGCCCAGCAGGCGGGCATTGCAATGCCACAGGTCGCGATCTATCACGCACCTGATATCAACGCCTTTGCGACGGGTGCGCGTCGTAACGCTTCACTGGTTGCTGTCTCGACCGGTCTGTTGCAGAACATGAGCCGTGATGAGGCGGAAGCGGTGCTGGCTCACGAAGTGTCGCACATCGCTAACGGTGATATGATCACCATGACGCTGATCCAGGGTGTGGTGAACACCTTCGTGATTTTCGTTTCACGTATTCTGGCGCAGATTGCGGCGGGCTTTATGTCCGGCAACCGTGATGGTGAGGAGAGCAGCAACGGCAATCCGCTGGTCTACTTTGCGGTGTCGATGGTACTTGAGCTGGTGTTTGGTATTCTCGCCAGCATCATCACCATGTGGTTCTCCCGTCATCGTGAGTTCCACGCCGATGCCGGTTCAGCGAAACTGGTCGGCCGTGAGAAGATGATTGCGGCGTTACAGCGTCTGAAAACCAGCTACGAACCACAGGAGCCAAGCAGCATGATGGCGTTCTGTATCAACGGTAAGGGCAAATCGTTCAGCGAGCTGTTCATGTCACACCCGCCGTTAGACAAGCGTATTGAAGCACTGCGCAGCGGTCAGTATCTGAAGTAGCGTTAAGCAGAGCAAACAAGGCGACCCCCGGGTCGCCTTTTCTGTTTATGCCATCAGGCCCGGGTCTGTGACATGCGCGACACGCTCACCAGCGCCGCCACGGCTGCAAAGCTCCCTGCAAGCAGCAGCGAAACGTGCGTCCCACGTTCTTCAAACAGATTAAACATCAGCGCGACCAGCGCGGCACCCATACTCTGCCCCAGAAGACGCGCAGTACCCAGCATGCCGCTGGCACCGCCACTGCGATTACGTGGCGCGGAGGTGACAATCGTGTGGTTGTTGGGCGACTGGAACAGCCCGAAACCGGCACCGCACAGCATCATGCGCCAGATAATATCGCCATCGCCCGGATTGGCTGGCAGCCAGGCGAGCAGGAACAGCCCCAGCGCGAACATCGCCAGTCCGATTCCCCCCAACAGCCCGGCATGCACCCGTTCAATCAGGCGGCCAGCAATCGGTGCAAATACCATCGTTGCCAGCGGCCAGGGTGTCAGCAACAACCCGGTCGCCACCTCATTACGCTGCAGGACGTTCTGCAGAAAGAAGGGCAGTGAGACCATCGCCAGCATCTGGGCGCAGAACGAACAGACCGACGTTCCCATCGACAGACTGAAAATCGGGATACGCAGCAGATCAACCGGCAGCAGCGGCACCGCCATGTTGAGCTGACGACGAATAAAGAACCAGCCCACGACCAGCAGCGCAACGACCTCGGAGAGCACCAGCAGGTGACTCTGTCCCTGGGCAAAGCCGCTCAGAGCGGAGATGATCAGGCCAAAGAACAGCGCATTCATGATCGCGCTGGGCACATCGAATTTCTGTGTTGTGGCTTTCTGCGGGTTATCAGGCAGGGTTCGCAGCGCCAGCCAGAGTGCAATGGCCCCCAGCGGGACGTTAATCAGGAACAGCCATTTCCAGCTGGCTACCGAGAGTATTGCTGCCGCTACCGTCGGGCCAGCCGCGGTTGATACGGCTACCACCAGCGAGTTGATCGCCATGCCGCGTCCCAGATAACGCTGCGGATAGATAATGCGTATCAGCGCGGTATTCACACTCATCAGCGCCGCGCCGCCCAACCCCTGCAGCACACGGGCAAAGGTCAGCATGGTTAGCGTGCTCGAAAAGGCGCAGAACAGTGAGGTCGCAATAAACAGTGCCAGGCCAGCCTGATAGACGCGGCGATAACCCAGCATGTCGCCCAGAAACGAAAGTGACAGCAGCGAAACGATAATCGCAATCTGATAGGCATTCACAATCCAGATGGACTGTGCCGGACTGGCATTCAGTTCACGCGATATGGTCGGTAACGCGACATTGGCAATCGCGCCGTCTAATACCGCCATGGTCAGGCCAAGCGCAATGGTGACGATAGCCATATAGCGCTGACGCGGGGGTAATCCATCCTGAGGAGGAGAGAGTGTCATAAGTTAATTACTAAAGAGGGTGAATATCATCATGCTAATGAAATCAGCGCTGAAAAGCAGCGTCCGGCCGGATAAAAACTGTCTTAAAATATGACTCAATGGTTAAAACATTGCTGCCGTCCTGTGCATCCCTCTATACTGACAGTCCGTTCCATTTTTTTTGAAACAGGTTTAACAAGGTGCGCAATGTCCTCTGCTGAAAATGATAAACAGCCCGATTCCGTCTCTTCGGTTCTTAAAGTGTTCGGCATTCTGCAGGCGCTGGGTGAAGAGCGCGATCACGGTATAACCGAGCTTGCGCAGCGCGTGATGATGTCAAAAAGTACCGTCTACCGTTTCCTGCAAACCATGAAATCGCTGGGCTATGTGACACAGGAAGGTGAGAGCGAGAAGTACTCACTGACGCTGAAGCTGTTTGAACTGGGTGCTAAGGCGCTGCAGAACGTCGATTTGATCCGCAGTGCGGATGTGCAGATGCGTGAGCTGTCGCGTCTGACCAAAGAGACGATTCACCTGGGGGCGCTGGAAGAGGACAGCATTGTCTACATCCATAAAATCGACTCACTTTACAATCTGCGCATGTATTCGCGCATTGGCCGTCGCAACCCGCTGCATACCACCGCGATTGGTAAAGTCCTGCTCGCCTGGCGCGATCGCAGCGATGTTGAGGAAATTCTGCGGGATGTGGAGTTCAAACGCAGCACGGCCAATACGCTGCTGAGCGCCGAGGCGCTGATTACGACGCTGGATCAGGTCAAAGCGCAGGGTTACGGCGAAGATAATGAAGAGCAGGAAGAGGGATTACGCTGCCTTGCCGTGCCGGTGTTCGATCGGTTTGGCGTGGTGATTGCGGGACTCAGTATCTCGTTTCCCACCATTCGCTTTTCGGAAGATGCCCGCCAGGATTATGTGGCGATGCTGCATCGGGCGGCACGTACGCTTTCAGCAGAAATGGGCTATCACGACTACCCATTCTGAATAAAGCGGGCCATCCGGCCCGCTTTATCACTAGTTATCGATCACTTCTCCGCTTTTCTTCAGCAACGGACAATCCGTCACGCCCACTACGCCACTGTCGGTATGCAGATACTGCGCGCTGATGACGCCGCGAGCGGTAAGATAGCTGCACTGCAGGCCAAGTCCGGCGGCATTTTTAGTACTGCCGGTTAACACACCATAGCCGGTAAGCAGCATTGCCAGCCAGATCACCGCCAGCAAGCCTATTGTGCGAATAAACAGTTTCATTGTGTCTCCTTGTGAAAGATAACTCAGCGCGCCACCTGGTGCTGCCGGTTATGATGATATCAGCATGCCTCGCTTTTCTGGTGGGATCGATCAGAGATAACTGAAACGGTAAATTCTGCATTGCTGTATCCCCCATTATCTTTTGCGATGGCTACAGGTAGAATAGGCGGTTGCCATGTTCTGGCGTTTCCACTGAGTTTTACGAGGCAGTTATGAATGAGTTAGCCGCAAATCCGGGCCCCCTGGCCAGCTATGGACTGCTGGTCATTATTTTGATTGTGGCGTTTATCGCCTGGTTCTTTGTTAACCGCGCCAGCGTGCGCGCGGGTGAGCAAATTCGCTTACTGGAATCCTTACTGGAAGAGCAGAAGAAGCAGAATCAGCTGCTGCGCCGCCTGATTGAGATGCAGCCCGGGGCAGAAAATACAAAAACCGATGACGATCGGGAGAAGCGCGACTTTATCCGGTTAATCCCGGAACGTTAATCACAGCAGAGAGACGGAATGGCCTGGAAAAATCCGTGGTATGACAGCAGCAAAGCGCATCACACGCCAGAGGGATTCCGTAATCCTGAACCGGAACAGCGCAGGCCGGGTGACCTGCAACGCTGGCGCAGGGAGCGTAAAGCACAGGCGCTGCCGGTGCCACCCCAGCAGGGTTATGCGGCCTTCACCAGGCAATGGTGGCAGCCCGCGGATATCAGCGGCAGTGACGATTGTATCTGGTGGCTGGGACATGCTGCCGTCCTGTTACGGCTCAATGGACACTATATCCTGATCGATCCGGCGCTCTCACCACGCGCCTCGCCGCTGGCGTTTGCGGGGCCACTGCGTAAAACGCCCGCGCCCATTAGCATCGCCGATCTGCCGCAGCTTGATGTCGTGCTGATTTCACACAACCATTACGATCATCTGGATAAACCGACGGTTAAAGCGATTATCCGGCATTTTCCACAGGCGACCTTTATTGTGCCGCTGGGACTGGCGAAATGGTGCAGAGCGCAGGGCGTGAAACAGGTGCACCAGCTCGACTGGTGGCAGCAGATAACGCTCGGCTACCTCTGTTTTGATGCGGTGCCAGCCCGTCACTGGAGTATGCGAACCCCACGCGATCGCAACCGTTCGCTCTGGTGCGGCTGGGTCGTGCGCTCTGCATCCCTGCGTTTCTGGTTTTCGGGCGACAGTGGCTACAGCGATCGCCTGCTGGAGATTCCGGCCCGGCTTGGCCCGTTCAGCGTGGCTGCGTTGCCGATTGGCGCGTATGCACCCAAATGGTTCATGGCAAGCCAGCATATGGACCCCGATCAGGCGGTGGCGTTATGGCAGGCGGCAGGCAGGCCATTGACGCTGCCTATCCACTGGGGCGTGTTTGAGCTGGCCGATGAGTCGCTGGATGCGCCACCCCAGGAGCTGGCGAATGCGCTACAGCGGGCAGACGAACATAACGGCCGCTTCGCCCCCTGGCGAATAGGCGAAGGTCGCAGTCTGAATAATTGCAGCCAGGAATAATCCTAAAGCCTCCGGTATAAATAAAAGCCGGAGGTTTTTTTATCAGACGTAAATTTTCAAATCGAAAGTTAAATTCCTAATAAGTAAAATCCGCATCGTTGCTTTTATTTGGAGCAAGGCTAATGGCTGGCTCCTGCTTTTGGTGCAAAAAAAGCGTTATTTGTACGAAATAAAAGTCACTGTACAGTATTGACACCTGATCTTTGATATCTGCCACGGTTACCGTTTCGCTTATTCATTTCGCCATTGCCATATTTGTGAAATATTAATTTCTTATGGTATCCATCAGGTTAAGCCTGGCAACACAGGCATGAGAGGGCGCTGGCTGCCCGCGTACTTTATTCTCATGCGCTTTTGTAAACCCCACGGAACATGCAATGTGAGCCTTCTGGCAAATATGTGCGCAGGCGCGCCAGGGCTTTAAAAATGGCTTGCCATTATTTTGGGGATATGTGATAACAATTCGTGGGTTAAACGAGGTACAGTTCTGTTTATGCATGGCATCTTCAGTAAAGAAGTACGAGTAAAGACGTTGACGTTGAATACCGCTTCCTTGCCGAACCTTAATTAGTGCCTCATGCAGTAATGTCTCTGGTTTTTCTGTAAGACAGCCTTCGGGCTAAATAAACATCTAAAGGAATTTGCAAAATGGCAAAGATTAAAGGTCAGGTTAAGTGGTTCAACGAGTCTAAAGGTTTTGGTTTTATTACTCCTGCTGACGGCAGCAAAGATGTGTTCGTACACTTCTCTGCTATTCAGGGCAACGGTTTTAAAACCCTGGCTGAAGGCCAGAGCGTTGAGTTCGAAATTCAGGACGGCCAGAAAGGCCCTGCAGCTGTTAACGTCACTGCTATCTGATTCGACTCCACCTCGGTGTAATGCACCCTGACATGGAATCTTAAAGCCCTGGCTCTTCAGCCGGGGCTTTCTTTATGCTTCCGATGCGTAAACGTTAAGGTTACACTGCGCCGCGTTATCTGATGCCGGAGCACCCTATGTCCCTGATTTGCCCTCTTTGTCACTCTCCACTGACCCTCACCGACCGCAGCTGGTGCTGTGAAAACCGCCATCAGTTCGATCAGGCGAAAGAAGGGTATGTCAATCTGCTGCCTGTTCAGCATAAACGGTCGCGTGAACCGGGTGACAGTGCAGAGATGATGCAGGCACGACGGGAGTTTCTTGAGGCAGGCTATTATCAGCCGCTGCGTGAGGAGGTAGTCAGCCTGCTTGCGCCGGTGCTGAATCAGCCAGAGTGTAAAATCCTGGATATCGGCTGCGGTGAAGGGTACTACACCGCAGCACTGGCGGAGGCGGCGGACGGAGACGCTCAGATTTATGGCCTGGATGTTGCCAGAATGGCCATCCGGCTGGCGGCTAAGCGCTATCCTGCGGTGCGTTTCTGCGTGGCTTCCAGTCAGCGCTTACCCTTTGCCGATCAGTCCCTGGATGCGATTATACGCATCTACGCACCCTGCAATGAAGCGGAACTGGCTCGCGTGCTGAAGCCGGGTGGTCTGGTGCTGACGGTCACTCCAGGCCCGCATCATCTGCAGCAGTTCAAAGCGCTGATTTACCGCGACGTGCAGCTGCATGTGCCGGAACAGAAAGATTATCCTGGCTTCCGGCAGGTAGCGCAGCATACCCTGCGTTATCCGATGGCATTAACCGGCGCAGCGGCGACGACACTGCTGCAGATGACGCCCTTTGCCTGGCGGGCGCGTGAAGACGTCTGGCAAACGCTGCAGCAGAGTGAGCAGTTCAGCTGCGATGCTGATTTTACCCTGACAATGTGGCAGCGCGACTAGCGCACCTCGACCAACGTATTGTAGATGCGCTCCAGGTCGTCGAGTTGCTGCACGGCAATCAGCAGACGGCGTTGTTCCAGCTGAATCACCAGAATGCCATCCTCAGAAAGATTCATGCCCTGAATCCGCCGGTAATCGACCCAGACACCGGCGTAAAACAATCCCTCATTTTTCATCAGCAGCATGGGTTTGCGCAGCCAGAAGAGCCAGAACGCCAGAAAACTCAGCACCATCAGCAGTGAGGTGGTGAGCTGTGGGCCGTGATGACTGACATTGTTCCACAGTAAAATCAGCAGCAGGCCGATGAAAATCAGGCTATCGAGTTTATGCTGCCTGCGCAGCGTTACCCGTAAGCGGGTCGGTCCGTGCCGACGCGGCAGAATCGCCTCATGGTAAACGGCAAATCCCATCAGGGCGGCGATACAACACGCAATCAACGCGTCAGTTAAGGACATCACTTCTACCTCAAACAGGGTGAGCTCAGACGGTTGTGGCTCAGCTCACCACGCTTAAAGGCCGGGAGCAGAGGCTCCCGGCAGGATGAAATTACAGACCGAGCAGGCCGATCCAGTAACCAAAGATACCGATGGCAAAGAAGCCGACGATAATCCACAGCGCATTCACTTTACGGCGTAACAGCCACATACAGCCAAAGGTCAGCAGCAGCGGCACAATGCCTGGCATCAGCTGATCGAGGATTGACTGTACCGTAGTGACGGTGGTTTTGCCGGTGGAGTCAGTAATGCGCGATACCACCAGCGGGATGTTGACGTGCGTCCACTTGTTGACCAGCGCCCCCATGACAAACAGCCCCAGAATCGAGGCGCCCTCCGTGAGCTTCTGCAGGAAACCGCCGCCCATGTCGCTGACGATGTCGATCCCTTTGCGATAGCCATACGCCACGCCGTAGTAGCGGGTCAGCAGACGTGCCAGGTTAAACAGCACAAAGAACAGCAGCGGACCCAGCAGACTGCCGCTCATGGCAATACCGGCACCCAGTGCGGCAAACACCGGACGTACCGTACCCCAGAAGATCGGGTCGCCAACCCCGGCCAGCGGTCCCATCAGCCCGACTTTCAGGCCGTTAATCGCACCGTCGTCGATAGGTGCGCCGTTGGCACGCTGCTCTTCCATCGCCATGGTGACGCCCAGTACTGGCGCGGCGACATAAGGATGGGTATTGAAAAACTCCAGGTGACGTTTGATCGCCTGCCTGCGCTCGTCGTTATTCTCAGGATAGAGACGGCGGATGACCGGCACCATTGAGAAGCAGAAGCCCAGCGCCTGCATACGCTCAAAGTTCCATGAACCCTGGAAAAGGTTAGAGCGCAGAAAGACGGCGCGGACATCACCGGGGGTTAGTTTCTTTTCAACTTTTTTCGTCATATCAACCATGTGATCACCTGTTCCTTAATCGAGTTCGTTATCAAGATCGTTTGCGGTTGCAGCACCTGTAGGTGCGCCCGCCACACGGTTGTATTTCGGGCTGAGCTGAATGTAGAGCACCGCCATCACCACGCCAATGACGCCCAGCGCCACCAGGTTGAAGTTGGTGAAGGCCGCGGTAACGAAGCCGAGGTAGAAGAACGGCATCAGATAGCCTGCGCGCATCATATTGATGACCATCGCGTAACCGACCACCACAATCATGCCACCGGCGATATTCAGGCCGTTGGTGACCACTTCAGGAATGGAACTCAGCAGCGCATGAACGGCACTGGTGCCGACCGAAATCGCCACAATCAGCGCCGGGATGGCGATACGCATCGCCTGTAACAGCAGGGCAGAGACATGGATCCAGGAGATGGCCGTAAGGTTACCTTTCTCGGCGGCTTTATCGGCCGCGTGCTGGAAGGCTACGGTCAGCGTACGCACGATAATGGTCAGCACCTGTCCGGCGGCAGCCAGCGGAATCGCCAGTGCAATACCGGCACCCACACTCTGACCGCCAGCGATGACCAGGATAGTGGAGATGATAGAGGCGAGGGCGGCATCTGGGGCAACCGCCGCACCGATGTTCATCCAGCCCAGTGCAATCATCTCTAGCGTACCGCCGATGATAATACCGGTTTTCATATCTCCCAGTACGATACCAATCAGCGTACAGGCGACCAGCGGACGGTGAAACTGGAACTCATCCAGAATCGACCCCATACCGGCAATACAGGCGACAATAAAAATCAAAATAATTTGTAGCGAGGTTATTTCCATCATACTTCTTGTCCTCAGCAGGATAATCAGGAGCCCGGAAACGCAGGCGCAGAAGTGCTTCTGTTACGCGTTTACTTTCGCAATCAGATCCATCATTTTCAGTTTTTGATCGCTGGAAACTTTACGCACTTCCAGTTCAATATTGCGTTCATTGAGTTTGCGGAATGCGGCGATATCTTTTTCATCAACCGAGACCGCATTATTGACCTGGGTTTTCCCCTGGCGGAACGCCATCCCGCCGATGTTGACCGTTTTAATATCGACACCCTGTTCAACTACGCGCAGGACATCGGTGGGGTTGGTAAACAGCAGCATGACGCGATCCTGACCATACTTCGGGTTGTTCCACACCCGCACCATTTTGTCGACATCCACCACATGGGCCGTTACGCCGGGCGGCGCGACCTGCGTCAGCAGGGTTTTACGCACGTGATCGTTGGCCACTTCATCGCTGACCACGATAATACGCTGAACGTTGGTCTCTTTAGTCCAGCGCGTCGCGACCTGTCCATGAATCAGACGGTCGTCAATACGCGCCAGCCCGATCTTCATGTGATCACCAGGCGCCATTGGCTTAGCTGGTTGTGCCGCAGCGGCCGGTTTCACCGCAGCCGGTGCCGGTGCTTCTTCTTTCGCTTTCAGGGCTTTAACCCCTTCACGACCGGTCTCCACCGCCACGGCGACCAGTTCGTCAAATCCGGGATCGTCATCGCGCGCCATCAGGGTTTCGACCAGCATCGGAATATTGACCCCGGCGATGACCTCATAGTGTGGCTTGTCGACAACAATGCGGCTGGCCGCATTGAACGGGCTGCCGCCCCAGGTATCGACCAGAAAAAGAACCCCCTTGCTGGTATCCAGTTCTGCCAGTCGTGCCTGATATTTTTCAATCAGCGTTTCTGCATTTTCACCGGGGACAAAGTCTATCCAGCCGATATTTTCCTGCTCGCCTAACAGCATTTCTGCTGTCTTCAGCAGTTGTTCCGCTGCCCAGCCGTGTGTACCAATTACAATCGCAATGGTCACGTGCTACCTCCGTTCGCTAGAGATGCTCATCTGAGTAAATGAACTGTATTGAGACATGTTTTGATTATCTGTTTAACCCGGTCATTCGACTTTCTGATATAGCGCCGAAAAAACAGGGGTTAACTTCATCAAGGCGGTAAAGTCGCGATTTATTTTAGTGATCGAAAAAATAAATTATGTGATGTCTGTCAGCTATTCACCCCGTCAGGTGACGCTTTACCTTTTTTATGCGCCCGATCATCCGTTATGCAAATTGTAAAAATAAGAAAATTTTTTGACGCAATTTGCCGACCTGATACATTAACGTTCTGTTTATTACTCAGGAGTAACGGGCTTCAGCCCACCTTTATGGATCGTCACCGACGTCGCTTAATCTGTTCTTTGCGCCTGCTGGCGCGTCACCTTTCGCCTCGCGGCGTTTTCACCGCTTTCCCGACTACCCGGATGTCACGCTTCGCTGCGCTGACAGGCACCGGCTCGATCTGTTCCCTGTTCTGGAGTCATAAATAATGGAATTTTTATTCGACCCCTCAATCTGGGCGGGTTTACTGACGCTTATCGTGCTGGAAATCGTACTCGGCATCGATAACCTGGTGTTTATTGCTATCCTGGCCGACAAACTGCCGCCAAAGCAGCGTGATAAAGCACGTCTGATTGGCCTGTCGCTGGCGCTGGTGATGCGTCTGGGCCTGTTGTCGCTGATCTCCTGGATTGTCACGCTGACCACGCCTCTCTTCAGCGTAGGCGGTTTCAGCTTTTCAGGACGAGATTTAATCCTGCTGTTCGGTGGTTTCTTCCTGTTGTTTAAAGCGACCATGGAGCTACACGAGAGGCTGGAGAACCACGAGCATGATGGTTCCGCAAATCGGGGATATGCCAGTTTCTGGGCAGTGGTATTGCAGATTGTGGTGCTGGACGCGGTCTTCTCACTGGATGCGGTGATTACCGCCGTAGGTATGGTGAACCACCTGCCGGTGATGATGACTGCCGTGGTGATTGCCATGGGTGTGATGCTGCTGGCGTCTAAACCGTTAACCAACTTTGTTAACGCGCATCCGACCGTGGTGGTGCTCTGTCTGAGCTTCCTGTTAATGATCGGTCTGTCGCTGGTGGCAGAAGGGTTTGGTTTCCATATTCCGAAAGGTTACCTCTATGCGGCGATTGGCTTCTCGATTCTGATTGAGCTGTTCAACCAGATTGCACGTCGTAATTTTATCCGCCATCAGTCAAATCGTCCGATGCGTGAGCGCACCGCAGAGGCGATTCTGCGCCTGATGGGCGGCCGTAACCGCGCGCAGACGGCCAGCAATGGCAATAGCAGCAGTAACGCCAGCACCAGTGAAGAGTCGGCGCTGACGGAAGCGATGCCGCAGGAAGCGTTTAAAGATGAAGAGCGCTACATGATTAATGGCGTGCTGACGCTGGCTTCCCGCTCGATTCGCAGCATCATGACGCCGCGCGGTGATATCTCATGGGTTGATGCGAATCGTCCGGTAGATGAGATTCGCGGTCAGCTGCTGGATACGCCTCACAGCCTGTTCCCGGTCTGCCGGGGTGAACTGGATGAAATTGTTGGCGTGGTGCGCGCCAAAGAGCTGCTGGTGGCGCTGGAGCAGGGTATGGATGTGGCGACCTTCGCGGCGAATACACCGACCATTGTGGTGCCGGAGACGCTGGATCCGATCAACCTGCTTGGCGTGCTGCGTCGTGCCAAAGGCAGCTTCGTGATCGTCACCAATGAGTTTGGCGTGGTGCAGGGTCTGATTACGCCGCTGGACGTGCTGGAAGCGATTGCGGGTGAATTCCCGGATGAAGATGAAACGCCTGATATTGTTGCAGATGGCGATGGCTGGTTAGTGAAAGGCGGAACCGATCTGCACTCGCTGCAGCAGTTACTCGACTTCCATGAGCTGGTCGATCCGACAGAAGATCACGCCTCGCTGGCGGGCCTGCTGATTGAGCAGAAAGGGCAGTTACCGCTTCCCGGCGAGGTGATTGATATCACGCCGCTGCACTTCCAGATTATCGAAGCGACGGATTACCGTATCGATCTGGTGCGTGTCACCAAAGATAAACCGCATGACGAGGAAGAAGAGGGGTAACACTTCACGTTATTACCGATGCGCTGCCGGTATCACCGGCCGCGCTGAATCTCTCTGACAGCCGCTACTGAAACGCCGCGGCTGTTTTTTTGTGTGTGGAGAGTCTTATCAGGGCACAACGTCGCTGACGCGGCAGTTAACGGCGGGTATCAGCCTGATGCAGCGTCAGCCAGGCTGGAAAATCTTCCAGCGGCATCGGGCGGGCAAAATAGTAGCCCTGCAGATGATCCACCCCGCGTTCGCGCAGATAATCCGCCTGTTCAGCCGTTTCCACACCTTCAGCCACCAGACTGATATTCAGGCGCTGGGCCAGCGAAATGACCATATCCGTTACCGTGGCGTTAATGGCATCCGTACCGATAGCTGCCGTGAAAATCTTGTCGATTTTGAGCACGTCTGGCTGCAAATCTTTCAGGTAGGAGAGCGAGCTGTGACCGGTGCCAAAGTCATCAATCGCCAGCCGGACGCCAATGTCGTGCAGTTGTGCAATCACCGATTGATCGACGACCGGCAGCGCATCCCGCTCAGTGAGTTCCACTACCAGTTGCGGCACCGGACTGGCAGGCCACCACAGGTTCTGCAGATCTTCCAGAATGGCGCGGTCGCGGAAATGAGTGGCGGCCACATTGATGGCGATATGAAAGGCGGGATCATCGGGCAACTGCGGCAGCTGCCTTACTACCTCGTTCAGCACAAAGCGCGTCAGCGGCTTGATCAGGTTCTGGCGCTCAGCCAGCGGAATAAAGACATCCGGTGCGATCCAGCCCTGGCGGGCGTTATGCCAGCGCAGCAGCAATTCTATCCCGTCACACTCGCCGCTTTTGCTGTTGATCAGCGGCTGGCAATAGACCATAAACTCACGGGCCGTAATGCCATAGCTGATTTGCCAGCTGAGGCTCATGCGATTTGCCGTCGCCAGCCAGATAATGTAGCCCATCAGCAGGCTCAGCAGCAGCGCCAGCGGCAGCTGTGAGGGAAGTGTCGCCAGCGCCAGCCGTGTCGGCGAAGGGCCATAGAGGGTAAGGGTAAACGGGTAGCGCAGCGAACCCTGCTCGTAGCTCACTTCATCATCTGCCGGCACCGTTGGCTCTATCAGCGGATTGCCATATTCCAGGCTCTCACCATTGACGTTAAACACAGCGCGCTCTACCCAGGGCAACTGGGGTTCCAGCAGATAATTGCTCATCATTTCAATGTTGATGACCTGCAATATTCCCGAACGGTTATCCAGACTTTTTGGCGTCCACAGCAGTAAAATTGGCGAACCCTTCAGCAAATATTCATCGGTTGTTAGGGTCATACGCTGGCTGTTGAAAGCAAGGTCAGGATAAGTCTGGCTGAAAGGAATGTTGCGCGGGCCATAAATACTGGAGCAGTAAAGTATGTCGTTTTCAACCAGCAGAATGGCACGTACCGTCTGCAGAGAGGAGATTTTTTCGACGAGCGGAAAACGCACGTCCTGACAGGGAGCGCCCACCAGCCCCAGCGTATTACTGGCTGAAACCTCCAGCGGTGAAAACATCCGGTCAAACCGCATAATCGCTTTGTCGGCGAAATCCGTCGCCTGCTGTTCAATACGTGACTTCTCTTCGATGTAGCGAAAGGCCAGCGTTAATATCAACACCACGGTGGAGATTGACAGTGCGATCAGCAAACGCTTGCGTCTGAATTGTCCAACAAATTGCTGGGCCATAAACATCAGTATCCACCTTCCCAAAAAGCCAGAAAAAAGCAAAAAATAACGGGGTTAGTATCGGCACGGCCAGGTCAATATTGAGGCCGGAATGCAGAAAAGCGGGTCTGGAAAGCTGCGCAGACCGGACGGCTGCGCGGAAAACACTCTACCGTTTAAACCTGCGCTGAGATAGCGCAGGATGCGGATTTCATTACGTTTGCACGTTATTTAAACAATTAAACGTTTCGCTTAATCACACTGAACTTTAATCGCCAGACCGCCACGGGAAGTTTCACGGTATTTCGCGTTCATATCCTTGCCGGTCTCATACATGGTCTCAATAACCTTATCCAGCGAGACGCGGGGTTCACTAGTGCGACGGAGTGCCATACGCGCCGCGTTAATGGCTTTCACCGAGGCGATAGCATTACGTTCAATGCAGGGAACCTGAACCTGACCGGCCACGGGGTCACAGGTCAGTCCAAGGTTATGCTCCATGCCGATTTCAGCGGCAACGCACACCTGTTCCGGGCTACCGCCCAGCAGCTCTGCCAGACCAGCGGCCGCCATCGAACAGGCGACACCCACTTCACCCTGGCAGCCCACTTCCGCGCCTGAAATAGAGGCGTTCATTTTGTACAGCACGCCTATAGCGCCAGAGGCGAGGAAATAGCGCAGGAAAATATCGGGCGTTACCGGCTCGATAAAGTGATCGTAGTAAGCCAGCACTGCAGGCACGATACCGCAGGCACCGTTCGTCGGCGCGGTCACCACACGGCCACCCGCGGCGTTCTCTTCGTTGACCGCCAGGGCATACATATTGATCCAGTCGATAACAATCATGGGATCGCTGGAGTGCTTGGTGGAGGAGGTCAGCAGGCGACGCAGGGAGGCGGCTCGACGGGGTACGCGCAGCGGTCCGGGCAACACGCCTTCAGTATTCAGACCGCGATCGATACAGGCCTGCATGGTCTGCCAGATGTGGGTGAAATAGGCATGAATCTCGTCGCGGCTGTGCAGTGCCAGCTCATTTTTCATCACCAGGCCCGACAGCGACAGGCCGGTTTCGCGACAGTGCGCCAGCAAATCTTTGGCGGAGTGGAACGGCCAGGGCACAGAGACTTCATCAAGTGCCGATTGACCGAAGTGCTCTTCATCCACAATGAACCCACCGCCCACGGAGTAGTAAGTTTTCGACAGGATCAGCAGGTCACCCGCGAATGCCAGCAGGCGCAGGCCATTTTCATGCAGGGAGAGATTCTCACTGCGGAACACCATGCCGCCTTCGCGCGGGAAATCAACTTCATGCGCGCCTTTCGCCAGCAGCAGCCGCTCACGCTGTTCGACATCCTTAATAAATGCGGGGATGGCATCGATATCCACCGTGTCCGGCGATTCGCCAGCCAGACCCATAATAATGGCGATATCCGTGTGATGCCCTTTGCCGGTCAGCGACAGAGAACCGTAAACATCCACAGCGATCCGAGTGACCTCCTGCAGCTTTCCCTGTTCGCACAGCAAATCCACAAATTGTTTACCCGCTTTCATCGGGCCGACAGTATGCGAACTCGAGGGGCCAATGCCCACTTTGAACATGTCGAAAACACTAATCACAGGTGACACTCCTCACATTTATTCTCAGTCTGCCAGGGCAGTTTATGGCGCCCATAGTAATGGGCATGCACCGGAAAAGAGCAGCTTTTCGCATGAAATAAACTTATCAAAACAGATAGAAAAAATTATAGCTCAGCCCGGCAGGTCGCTGACGGACTGGAAGGGAGAAAAGAAGTAGAAAGGTCTCAGAAGGCGATCTGCGTACTCAGTGAACGGATAATCCCTGCTGTCATGCCCCACACCAGATAATCCTGATAGCGCGACAGCCAGACCGGATGGCGCACACCCGCCCGATGCACCTCCAGCGCGCTGTAGCGGCTGAGCTGCAGTGCCTCAGCCAGCGGCATCTCGAAGGCACTGCTCACCTCATCCGGATTAATCGTTAAGCGCAGATCGGCCGGAATAATGCCCAGCACCGGCGTCACCTGAAAGCCGGTACTGCTGGTGACGGCGGGCAGCGCGCCTAATATCTCGACCTGCTGTGGATCGATACCGACTTCTTCCTGCGCCTCACGCAGGGCGGTGGCGATCAGCGAGGCATCGGTGTCATCCTGCATCCCGCCGGGAAAGGCGACCTGTCCGGCGTGTTTGCGCAGGGCGTGCGAGCGCTGCGTCAGCAACAGACCCGGTTCATGACGGGCTACAACCGGTACCAGCACCGCGGCATGACGTCCGGAAAGACGCTGCGTGCTGCGGGCCGGCTGCTGCAGGAGAAAGCGGCTGCGGAAAACCTCAAGCGTCAGTGCCAACTGAACCTCCTGTCGGTTCCAGTGCCGGTAAAATTCGGCTGACTTTATCGAGCGTTTCCTGATACTCCGCTTCAGGATCGCTGTCTGCCACCAGCCCGCCACCTGCGGCACAGTAAAGCTGCTGGCCTTCGGCAATCAGCGTGCGGATCGTGATGCTGGTATCCATCCGGCCACACAGGCTGAGATAGCCGATACTGCCGCACCAGGCATTACGCCGCTGCGGCTCCAGCTCATCAATAATCTCCATCGCCCGAATCTTGGGTGCACCGGTTATTGAGCCGCCCGGAAAACAGGCGCGCAGCAGATCGGTGGCCTGCAGGGTGTCAGGCAGCTGCGCCCGTACCGTGCTCACCAGATGATGGACAGCCGGGAAGGGTTCAACCACAAACAGTTCCGGCACCGTGACCGAGCCGGGCAGCGCCACGCGACCAATATCGTTGCGCAGCAAATCGACAATCATCAGGTTTTCAGCCCGATCTTTCTCCGCATGACGCAGTGCCTCAGCCTGTTGCGCATCGGCAATCGGATCGGCACAGCGTGGTCGGGTGCCTTTAATCGGTCGGGTTTCAATCTGGTTTTGATTCAGCGACAGAAAGCGCTCCGGCGACAGGCTGAGGATCGCACTTTCCGGCAGGCGCAGAAACGCGCTGAACGGCGCGCGATTAGCCGCGTTAAGCAGGGTAAATGCCTGCCACTCATCACCCTGATAACCGGCCTGAAAACGCTGTGCCAGGTTGACCTGATAACAGTCACCGGCCTGAATATAGGCCTGAACCGCGGCAAAGCGCGTAGCGTATTCGGCATAGCTCAGATTAGAACGCCAGCCGCTGGTCAGTGAAAAAGGTATGGCTTCACGCGCGGGCCACTGCGCCAGCCAGGCGGCGCGCGCCTGAGCGTCATTTAACGCCACCAGCGTCAGGGTTTGCTGATGATGATCGGCAATCAAGGCCCAGTCATAAATCCCCACGGCCATGTCCGGCGTTGTAAGATCGGCTGCGGCTTTTTGAGGCAGCAACTCAAACCGGCGGCCCAGATCATAACCAAACAGGCCGAGCGCGCCGCCCTGAAACGGCAGGGCTTCGCAGGCCGCAGGCGTCACGCCCAGTGCATCACACTGTTGCTGCACCAGCAGCAGGGGATCCGCGGTCGATTCGGACGTGCCGGTCGCGTCGCTGATGGTCGTGATCGGCCCGCGGGTCACCAGGGTGGCGCGGGGATCGGCCGTCAGAATATCAAAGCGGTTGTCGCTGTGGCTGGCCTGCGCGGAGGAGAGCAGCATCGCCCATGGCAGATGGGCAAGGGTGGCAAAACGCTGTGTCAGCGCATCCGGGGTATAATCAAGACTGAGGGTTTCAACAATCATCGGGCAGATAAATCAGAGAGCAAAGAGGCGGTCAGACTGACATATTTTTTCACGACTGGCACCTGTTAGTTCCGCATGGGATACTGTCGGCCCCAACGCAGGAGTAGAACATGTTTATTGGATTACCGGCTCTCTCACATGAGCAGCAACAGCAGGCCGTCGAACGTATTCAGGAATTGATGGCGGGAGGTTTGTCGAGCGGTGAAGCGATCGCCCAGGTGGCGCAGGAAATCCGACAAAATTTCAAGGGCGAACGGATTCGGGCGCTATTCGAAGACGAAGATGAAGAAAACGAAGAGGAATAACGCCCGGCGTTTTAACGTGCAGCGATAATTTTAATTTCGATTTTGTACTTCGGATTCAACAGCCCGGCCTGTACCGTGCAGCGTACCGGCGCATTACCTGGAGAGACCCATGCGTCCCATGCGCGGTTCATCGCAGGGAAATCGGCCTTATCCACCAGAAACAGCGTCGCATCAAGGATTTTGCTTTTATCGCTACCGAGCCGGGTCAGAATGGCATCAATCACCGCCAGCGCATTAGCGGTCTGCGCTTCTGCGTCAGCTTCCAGATTCTCAGGCACGCTGGTGTAATAGATGGTGTCGTTATGAATAACGGCTTCGGACATGCGATGCTCCGGGTCAATGCGGGTAATACTCATCGGTTTCTCCCTGGTTAAGTGCGCATTAGCCTGGCACACTTCCGACACTGCTGTCACCCCTTACGCCTTACAGGCAGCGTTGAACAATCGCCTGTCTGTCTGCCATCACCTGAGGAGCCATACGGAAAGTCGTGAAATATTTCACCTCCGCCCCTTTTCTGTGGGGTGAGACGTCCGCAAAAATCGAATCTTCCCAGGTAAAGACGCTGATCTCGCTGCCGGCAGGCTGGGTGTGAGTGGTGTTATCCCGGGCAATAACGCTGGTGGTGGACCAGCCACGATAAATACAGTCGCTGAGCTGAGGGACGGTTCGGGTGCTTTGGCCCTGAAAAACAGGCTGCTGCTGACGAGCCTGATCAGGCGTGGGTGCCTGGCAGCCGCAGAGCAGCAGCACGCCAGCCAGAGAACCGATGCGGAAACAGTTCATACGTTCCTCCGCCTGAGTCAGGCAGTCGGGTTAAGGCCATCTGTTTAACACCGCCTGAACGGCAATGTTAAACCAGTCTCAGCACGTCAGCCTACGGGTGCCACATCCCAACGGTAAGCTGATTTAATCATTATAATCCGCGCGTTTGTTTACTCGCTGCGTTCCTCTGTATTTGCTAACTGCATCACACTGTCTGCATCATGATAATGAGCCGTGGACGCTGTCACTGTTGCAGCCCAGCTGCGCTAAAGCAGCATAAAGCGTCGAAAGAGGGGGAGAAGTGAGGGCACGTGCGGCAGAAAAATGTTATAAAACAGCAGATAAATCGCGCTACGGATGAGGATTCAGGCATGGCGAATACGCAGTATCTTTTTTGGGTGATGGTCGGTGCACTGACGCTGCTGTTTATTGTGGTTTCGGCATTTGTTGGATTGTCCCGTGGCAGTAAACAGGGCTTTATTACCTTCGCTATTCTGTTCATCTTTATGCTGGCGGGCGCGTTGTACGTCCGCTTATAAGCAGGTCGCAAGAGCAGCGTCGCCAATAATCGTGATATCAGGTCACCAGCCAGAAACAGATAAACGCCCTGTACCAGAATAAGCCGTATCTGGCTGAGCGGCCTGCTTTATTTGCCGCTTTTTATCTGGCCAGTGTTGAATCACCCTGCTATTGCTGCTCAAAAAACTCACCATGCAAGGGTAGCGCTTACTGCGAAAATCCACCGTGATATTGATGGTGAGATCCTGCGGCGCCCCATCTGAACGTCGTCTGCGTTATCTTCTTCTCTGGATTACCCGCTAACGGCTCGGTATGTCTCCCCGCCAGCACGCCCATCTGTCCAGGCGGCGCATATCTGATAAAAAGTATTCGTCCATCAGGCATAAATAACGCTATTTTTGCTAGCCGCTGGCTTCTGAAGTGAAGATGTAATAAGCGACATCAGCGGGTGCGATTCCTTCTACACGTTTTTGGGCAATACCCTGTTTTACAGATTCTGGAAAACGCAGGTAAATACGGTTGTCTTCACTGAACAAGGCTTTATCTATCTCTTTGCCGTCATCTTTGAAACAGGATGCATAGGTGTCCCTGAATATTTTAGTGGCATTATCGATATCTCTGCTGAGTAAAGTGACTTCATTTTTTTTCAGATAGTTATTCTGAATGTTTTGACTCGCTACAGGGTGGATTAAAAACGTTGCGCTGGGTAATGTTTCCCTTTTCGCACCTGCACAATAGATGAGAGTAGCCGCCGAACCCGTCATTGCGGCATTGATGGTTTTTATCGGAATCCTTGACCCTCTGACGGCCTGGCCGCCCATATAGCCAGCTTCCATGTCACCGCCAAAGCTGTTTATATAAAGCGATATTTCTTTTACAGCAGGATAACTTGCATTAATATCATCGATGCCTGCCATCAATTCTGCCACTTTATTGCCATTAACCTCGCCAATGTAAACAATTTTTGCCGATTTTATCTCTTGTGCCTTCAGGGTGTTATTCATCACCACTGACGTTTTTGCTATGCAGCAAGCCGAAGTGACGGCAAATAATAGAAAAGTGAAATAACGCACCATAAAAAACTCCATTTAAGGGTATGACGCTTTCAGTTTAAGGATCAGTAATGTTTGAAAAGAAAGTAGCCGGTCGTCATTTCAATCGTGATGACATAAAAGAGAATTATGACAAGTATCAACAGCAAACTCGCTCTGGCGTAGTTTTTCTTTGAACGTTTAGTCCTTCGGTTTAAGGACCAGTAAAGCAGCATGAAAATATTTAATACGGGTATGCCGGTTAAAATTAATGTGACAATCCAATCCCATAGAGAGACATCATCGACGTGTTGATTATTTTCCACAGTGTTTTTTACGCTATGTGAGTGGTGGAATAACGACGTTAGCCGCTACGACGTGCAGATCATTTTCTGACTGCTGGCGAGTTTTTATTGATTCGCTGAGGATAAACGTCAGACCAGTCTGGTTGTTCGCCGGACATAATCGCGCGCCGCTGTGCAGGGCTGATCCCCTGGTTTATATGCGGCATGACAGTTTCACTATGTTGACCGACTGGGTTAAGTTTGACCTCATCGTTGGTAACGCAACCGCTCAGCGTCAGAATCACTAAGCTATACCGGGGTAATTTAGGGAACAATGATATTTCTCCTTATTGATGTAATGGTGTCCAGTTTGACAGATAGATGCAACAGCGTAGCAACAGCCAGATTACATCCCACTTAACTTATAATATAAAACCCCACTTCATTTACATTAACGGAAATCTTTAGCGAGATAGTCTCAATCGGTCTTTTAAAGAGGACGGATGCCTTGGGCATCATTTCTATTGTGATGTGACTCATCTGGCTATGAGTTTATTACCTGTGAGAGATAACAGAATTCCTGAGTTTTAATTACGTCTCCACCGTCTGTTAAGTCAGTGTGGCTGCATCAGAGGAAATATTCAATCCGCTAATGCTCACAGATTACGTTTAAATTCTGTCTCTTTTATATCAGGGATTTTTTCTTATAACAACATAACGATGTTTAATGCTACTCCTGTTGAGTTTTTATTTAATGTAACCTTTCCTCGTGCATAATTGTGCTTTGAATCGCATCATTACCTGTTCGTGTCCCTATATTATAGGCAGTTAAGTTCCGCCTTTTATTCATTAAACAAGTAAGAGGTTTTTTGAAACCACAGATTTTTCAGCGGCGAATTATTAAACCCGCTATCAGACTGACGTCAATGATAACGCGGCTGGGGGAGGCGAATGGGCATCCGATTAACCGGTACGCTATCAGCACCGGCTGTGACAGCAAGGCTGTTTCACGCAGTGGCGAAGCAGAGTCTGCGGTAGCGCCCGCATTTCTGATATCTTTTGCGAGCCTTACAAAACAGATGGCAGGAGTAAGCTACACTCAAAGGGCATAGCAAAATTGCTATCTGACACCGGAGGAAATTATGTCTGAACGCCCTGATTACGATGAGCCGCTGCCCGATGATGCTGAGATTTATCCTGAAGATGAGGAAGAAGACGAAGAAGAGGAGCCATTAGAAAAGGATGTCTAGCATCACCTGCATAATCTTTTATGACGCTTTATCGCGTTGCACCGCAAAACCGCCTGCGTGCAGTTTTGCGGTTTCTTACGCCGCCTGAGTTGATTGCAAAAATTCCCCTCCCGGCTCGTTTCGACGATCAAACTGATAAATACAGCAAATGAAACTCTTTTTATTCAGTGATATTGATATCAACCCTTTCCTGAAGTGCTTAAAAACGTCACATCGTGATGTTTGTTAATTAAATTAACATTGATTGTAATTATAAACTCTTTATTCGTTCTGATTTTGATTTAACGCATTTTGTCACCTTGCTGACTCAGTAGTCAGCGGAATAGTATCCCTGCCGCAAATAAGCTTATAAAGCAGGGATAAAAATGAAATTACCAAAAATGTTAAGTCTTGTTGTGGCGCTTTCTACCCTCAACGTAGCCGGTGCGGCGGAACCGCACTGGACGTACGAAGGCAAAGCTGGCCCAAAACACTGGAGCGAACTGACCAGCGACTTCCACATCTGCCACGAAGGTAAGTCCCAGTCGCCAATCAATATTAAAGATCCGATTGAGGGACATTTACAGGCACTCGATCTGGCCTACCATACGTCGGCTGAGAAGGTGATCAACAATGGCCACACGATTCAGGTGACCGTTGATGAAGAAGATGATTTTGTACTGGATAGTGAAAAGTTCACGCTGCGTCAGTATCACTTCCATACGCCGAGTGAGAACCAGATTAATGGGCACACCTTTCCCCTGGAAGCCCACTTTGTGCACAGCAAAGAAGATGGTGATCTGGCCGTGGTCGCGGTGATGTTTGAGGTCGGTAAAGAGAATCCGGCGCTGACACCTTTGATTGACGCTATGCCGAAACAGGAAAACCAGCAGGTAAGTATTAATCGCCAGGTAAATTTACGGGATCTCTTTCCGGAAGATCTGCACTATTATCGTTTCAGCGGCTCCCTGACGACGCCACCCTGCAGCGAAGGGATTCGCTGGCTGGTGCTGAAACAGCCGGTTACGCTCTCTCAGGCGCAGCTCGACGCCTTTAAACAGGCGCTGAAAACCACCAATAATCGTCCGTTGCAGCATCTCAATGGGCGCATGATTGTAGAGTAAGCACAGCGGTTTCTGCTTCCTTTCGCGGTGCGACTTTTCCATCAGGAATCCCGGTGCTGCGAGCGCTTCTCTTCAGGCGGCCCCGTGCCGCCTTTTTCCCCATCTTTCAGACGCGATCCAGAGTCTTTAGCTGCCACGCTCCCAACCGCTGAAAATAGGTAAGATATTGATAATTATCAATTTTGCTTTGTTGATCCAATACTGACATAATTACAGTGTTTTTGCCGTTCTTAGTGAGGGTATGTGGCAGACGATTTTGCAGTGGATGGCGCGCTGGCGCTCGCGATCGCAGGCTTTAAGCCGCGTGAAGCACAGCGTGAGATGGCGCAGGCGGTATCTGAAGCCGTAAAACAGGAGGGTGAACTGGTGGTCGAGGCCGGTACCGGCACCGGAAAAACTTATGCCTACCTGGCTCCCGCTCTGCGGGCCGGTAAAAAAGTGATTGTCTCCACCGGATCCAAAGCGCTGCAGGATCAGCTCTATGGCCGTGATCTGCCTACGATGATCAAGGCGCTGGATTTCAAAGGTAAAACGGCCTTGCTGAAAGGACGCTCCAACTACCTTTGCCTGGAACGCATGGAACAGCAATCGATGGCGGGCGGCGATCTCACCGTGCAGGGGCTGACCGATCTGGTGACGCTACGCAGCTGGTCATCGCAGACGGAAGATGGCGACATCAGCAGCTGTGCGGGCGTGACCGAAGACAGCCCGGTCTGGCCGCTGGTCACCAGCACCAACGATAACTGCCTCGGCACTGACTGCCCGCGCTATAAAGAGTGCTTTGTGGTCAAAGCGCGTAAGCGCGCTATGGACGCCGATGTAGTGGTCGTGAACCACCACTTGTTTCTTGCTGACCTGGTGGTGAAAGAGGGCGGCTTTGGCGAACTTATTCCCGAAGCGGATGTGATGATCTTCGACGAAGCCCATCAGCTGCCCGATATCGCCAGTCAGTATTTTGGGCAGCAGCTCTCCAGCCGCCAGTTACTCGATCTCGCCAAAGATATTATTACCGCCTACCGCACCGAAGTGCGTGATGCTCAGCAGCTGCAGAAATCCGCTGACCGCCTGGCGCAGTGCGCGCAGGATTTTCGCCTGTCATTAGGCGATCCCGGCTATCGCGGTAACCTGCGTGAACTGCTGAGCGATAACAACATCCTGCGGATGTTTACGCTGCTGGATGATGCACTTGAGCTCTGTTACGACGTTATCAAACTCTCACTGGGCCGTTCAGCCCTGCTGGATGCCGCCTTCGAGCGAGCCGCGCTCTACCGTGGCCGGTTAAAACGGCTGCGGGCGATTAACGAGCCGGGCTACAGCTACTGGTATGAGTGTACCTCACGTCACTTTATCCTGGCGCTGACGCCGCTCTCGGTGGCAGAACGCTTCCGTGAAGTAATGGATAATCGTAAGGCTGCATGGATCTTCACCTCAGCCACCCTGGCGGTGGATGAGAAAATGGCACACTTCGCCGAACGGCTGGGTGTGAATGCAGCAAAAAGCCTGATTCTGAACAGCCCGTTCGATTTTGCGAAGCAGGCGCTGCTCTGCGTTCCGCGCAATCTGCCTGAGCCTAACCGTCCGGGTGGTGCACGCCAGCTGGCCGCAATGATGAAGCCGCTGATTGATGCCAATAAAGGCCGCTGTTTCTTTCTCTGCACGTCGCACCTGATGATGCGCGAGCTGGCCGCAGAATTTCGCGCCTCAATGACGCTGCCCGTGCTGGTGCAGGGTGAAACCAGCAAGGGTCAGTTGCTGAAACAGTTCATCGATAAGGGCAATGCCCTGCTGGTGGCGACCAGCAGTTTCTGGGAAGGCGTGGATGTGCGGGGTGATGCGCTGTCGCTGGTGATCATCGATAAACTGCCGTTCACCTCACCGGAAGATCCGCTGTTGAAAGCCAGAATGGAAGATTGCCGGATTCGTGGCGGCGATCCCTTTACGGATGTGCAACTGCCGGATGCGGTGATCACCCTGAAGCAGGGCGTGGGACGTTTAATCCGCGATACCGACGATCGTGGCGTACTGGTCATTTGCGATCAGCGTCTGGTTTCTCGTCCTTATGGCGCGCTGTTTCTCAATAGCCTGCCGCCGACGCCGCGCACCCGGGACATTGCCCGCGCCATCGCCTTTATCCGCCAGCAACCCGAACCAGACGCGTAATTTTATGCTAAGATGCGCGCCGTTTTCTTTCTTCTGAGGTAGTCATGTCAGCCCGAATTTTAGCGCTGGATACGGCGACAGAAGCCTGTTCAGCCGCCTTGCTGAATCAGCAACAGATTGATGCCCGATTCGAAATTGCCCCGCGCGATCACACCCAGCGTATTTTACCGCTGATCGAAGAGCTACTGCTGGCACAGCAGCTGGAACTGACCGACCTGGACGCGCTCGCCTTTGGTCGCGGCCCTGGCAGTTTTACCGGCGTGCGGATTGGCATTGGCATTGCGCAGGGACTGGCACTGGGCGCTTCACTGCCGATGATCGCGGTTTCCACGCTGGCCACGCTGGCGGAAGGCGCATGGCGTCTGCACGGTGCTACCCGCGTATTAACCGCTATTGATGCGCGGATGGGCGAGGTCTACTGGGCCGAATATCAGCGTGATGAACAGGGTGCCTGGCAGGGTGAGGCCAGCGAAAGCGTGCTGTCGCCCGAAGCGGCACTGGCCCGGATGCAGGCGCTCTCTGGCGAATGGATGACCGCAGGCACCGGCTGGCAGGCTTATCCTGCCCTGCAGCAGGGACACGAACTTACCCTGAAAGCCAGTGACGTTACGCTGCCCACTGCAGAAGATATGCTGCCGCTGGCGACCCTTGCGCTGGCACAGGGGAAGACGCTGCTGCCGGAAACGGCGGAGCCCACTTATCTGCGTAATGAAGTCGCCTGGAAAAAATTACCTGGCCGGTAAAATGCACGCAACTTATTGTTATACGTCCAGTCTAACTCTTTACCTAACGGGAGAACGTCTATGTCGTCAATGTGTGGTAAAGGGCTTTCAGGTCTGCTGCTGACCTGTGTGCTGGCGTTAACCGGCTGTGTCTCCATTCCTGACACGCTGCAGGGCAGCTCACCTCAGCCGCAGCAGGATCTGTTGCGGGTGATGAGCGATCCCTCGCTCTTTGTCGGGCAGGAATCGCGCTTTGGCGGCAAGGTGGTGAATGTCACTAACCTGAACGGCAAAACCCGGCTTGAGATTGCGGCACAGCCGCTGGATGAGAGCGCCAGACCGCGTCTGGGTGCGGCCTCGGTTGGCCGGATTTATGCTGACATTCACGGTTTTGTTGATCCGGTGGATGTCAGAAACCAGTACGTTACCGTGCTGGGTACGCTGAAGGGCACAGAGCAGGGTAAAATTGGTGAGGCCGATTACAAATTTGCGGTCATTGATGTGCGCGGTTATCAGCGCTGGCGACTTACCCAGCAGGTGACAGCACCACCCCAGCCGATGGATCCCTGGATCTGGTATGGTCCAACCCGCCATCGCGGCGGATACTGGGGCCCGAATCCCTACTGGGGAATGGTCAACACCGGACCTTCAGAGGTGCAGACCATCCTGACCGAATAAGTGTAAACATGATTTATCCAGCCCGGTCGCGGTGCTCGCTACCGGGCTTTTTATTGGCCTGTTTTCCCGGCACGAAATTTAGTGATGCACTTCGCAACCTCAACATGCCGAAACAGGCAAACTGGTACAATCAGTTAAAATATTGTTAACAAACCAGATTGGCTGAGGCAGCGATGGAAATACAACATAATTATCGGGGTGGATCCTTGAATAAGGTTTGGCTGAAACGCTACCCGGCAGATGTGCCTGCCGAAATAAGTGCAGATCGTTACACCTCGCTGGTGGATCTGTTTGAGCAGGCCGCAAAACGCTACGCCGATCAACCCGCGTTCCTGAACATGGGTCAGAAGATGAGTTATCGTCAGCTGGAAGAGAAGAGCCGTGCCTTTGCTGCTTATCTCCAGCACCAGCTGGGCCTGAAAGCAGGTGACCGGGTGGCGCTGATGATGCCTAACTTACTGCAGTATCCGGTGGCCCTGTTTGGTGTACTGCGTGCCGGTATGGTGGTGGTCAATGTGAATCCGCTCTATACGCCGCGTGAGCTGAAGCATCAGCTCAATGACAGCGGTGCCAGCGCCATCGTTATTGTCTCAAATTTTGCGCATACGCTGGAAAAAGTGGTGGCGGAAACCGCTGTGCGGCATGTCATCCTGACCCGGATGGGCGATCAGCTGGCACCGATAAAAGCCACACTGGTTAACTTTATCGTTAAGTATGTGAAGAAGCTGGTGCCGAAATACCATTTACCGGGCGCCATTTCGTTTCGCCAGGTACTGGAAGTGGGTGCCACGCTCAATTATCAGCGACCGACGGTTTCGAATGACGATCTCGCCTTCCTGCAATACACCGGTGGCACCACCGGCGTGGCGAAAGGGGCGATGCTGACCCATCGCAACATGCAGGCGAACCTGGAGCAGACCCGCGCGACCTACGGTAAAGTGCTGCGTGACGGAAAAGAATTTGTGGTCACCGCGCTGCCGCTTTATCACATCTTCGCTTTAACCGTGAATGGCCTGCTCTTCCTGGAGCTTGGCGGTCAGAATCTGCTGATCACTAATCCCCGCGATATTCCCGGCTTCGTTAAAGAGCTGGGTAAAGTGCCGTTTACAGCGATTACCGGCGTGAACACGTTGTTTAATGCGCTGCTCAACGATGAGCAGTTCAATAAACTCGATTTTTCAACGCTGCGTCTCTCGGCGGGTGGCGGAATGGCGGTGCAGAAAGTGGTAGCTGAGCGCTGGGAAAAGCTTACCGGACACTATCTGCTGGAAGGCTACGGCCTGACCGAATGTTCGCCGCTGGTATCAGTCAATCCGTATGACATCAGCTGCCACACGGGCAGTATCGGCCTGCCGGTTCCTTCAACCGACGTACGCATTCTGGATGATGCCGGAAACGAAGTGCCGCCGGGGGAGCCGGGCGAACTCTGTATCAGCGGTCCGCAGGTGATGCTGGGCTACTGGCAGCATCCGGAAGCGACAGCGGAAGTGCTGAAAAATGGCTGGCTCCACAGCGGTGATATTGTTACCGTTAACGAGGAAGGGTTTATTCGCATCGTAGACCGCAAAAAAGATATGATTCTGGTCTCAGGCTTTAATGTCTATCCGAATGAGATCGAAGATGTACTGATGCAGCACCCGAAAGTGCGTGAAGCCGCGGCAATTGGCGTACCCAGCGATCTGTCAGGCGAAGCGGTAAAAGTCTGCATCGTGAAAAAAGAGGCGTCGCTGACCAAAGAAGAGGTGCTCGATCACTGCCGCCGCCAGCTGACCGGTTACAAGGTGCCAAAAATCATTGAGTTTCGTGATGAGCTACCCAAAACCAATGTAGGCAAGATCCTGCGACGTGAGCTGCGCGACGAGGCGAAGCCCGGCGCGAATTGAATCTGTATAAGAATTGAGGTTGAACGCCGGCATGTCCGGCGTTTTTATTGTGTTTAACAAGGAGCGCCGCGCGTTGTTGGCTGCGTTGGAAATCAGACGTGAACTATTCCCTTATTGACCAGGATGAACAACTGGCTGACGTGTGCCAGAAAGCCCGCCAGCATTCAGCGGTGGCACTTGATACCGAATTTGTCCGCACCCGCACCTACTACCCTCAGCTTGGCCTGATCCAGCTGTTCGACGATCACCAGCTGGTACTGATTGACCCGCTGAATATCCGTGACTGGTCACCCTTTATTGCCCTGCTGACCGACACCAGCGTGACTAAATTCCTGCATGCCGGGGGAGAAGATCTGGAAGTCTTCCTGCACCGTTTCGGCGTGCTGCCGATGCCGATGATCGACACCCAGATTCTGGCAGCCTTCTCCGGCCAGCCCCTCTCCTGGGGCTTTGCTTCCATGGTGGCGCATTTCACGCAGGTCGAGCTGGATAAAAGTGAATCACGTACCGACTGGCTGGCACGTCCTCTGACCCAGCGTCAGTGCGAGTATGCGGCGGCGGACGTTCACTATCTGCTGCCGATTGCCCGTCAGTTGATGATCAACACGGAAGAGGCCGGCAATATGGCGGCGGCACTCAGTGAGTGCGATAACCTGTGTCAGCGCCGTCTGGATAGCCTGTCGCCGGAGGAAGCCTGGCGGGATATCACCAACGCCTGGCAACTGCGTCCGCGTCAGCTGGCGGCACTGCAACGGCTGGCGACCTGGCGTCTGAAGCTGGCGCGTGAAAAGGATATGGCGGTTAATTTTGTGGTGCGCGAAGAGCATCTGTGGAAAGTGGCGCGCTTTATGCCTGGCTCTCTGGGTGAGCTGGATCATCTGGGGCTGTCAGGCCACGAAATCCGTTTCCATGGCAAAACGCTGGTGGCGCTGGTGGCTGAAGCAGAGGCGCTTGACGAGAATGAACTGCCGGCTCCGCTGGGCAATCTGATCGACCATCCGCACTACAAGCAGGTGTTTAAGGCGATGAAGGCGCTGGTACAGCAGGTGAGCGAGCAGAGCGGATTCAGTCAGGAGTTGCTGGCGTCACGACGTCAGATTAATCAGGTGTTAAGCCTGCACTGGGGCCTGAAGCCACAGGGACGTCAGCCGGAGCTACTTACCGGATGGCGGGGCGAACTGCTGAAACCCGGCATTGAGGAGATTCTTGCGGGTTGTTAACCGGTTAAATTTCCCCTGCCACTGCGCAGGGGAAATTCAGGAAACGGTCAGCGTCATTTAGTCACTTCATCCGTTTCCGGCAGCGTGACGTTCAGCTCAAGAATCGAGATGTCATCACCTTTCTGATCGAGCTGTACCGTGACCATTTCCGGATCGATCTTCACATATCTGCAAATCACTTCCAGAATGTCGCGCTTAAGTTGCGGAAGATAGTGGGGCTCACTGTCGCCCCTTCTCCGTTCTGCCACGATAATCTGCAGCCGTTCCTTGGCTATGTTGGCAGTGTTCTTCTTCCGGGATAAAAAGAAATCAAGTAATGCCATGGTTTATCCCCCGAACAGGCGTTTCAGGAAACCCTTCTTCTCTTCTTCGATAAAGCGGAAGGGGCGTACTTCACCGAGTAACCGTTCAACGGTATCGGCATAGGCTTTGCCAGCATCAGATTCGCCGTCAAGAATCACCGGCTCGCCCTGGTTAGAGGCACGTAACACCGATTGATCTTCAGGGATCACGCCGACCAGGGGAATGCGCAGAATTTCCAGCACATCTTCCATGCTCAGCATATCACCACGGTTTACCCGGCCAGGGTTATAACGGGTCAGCAGCAGATGCTCCTTCACCGGGTCCTGACTGTTTTCAGCGCGACGGGATTTAGAGGAGATGATGCCGAGGATGCGGTCGGAGTCGCGGACAGAAGAGACTTCCGGGTTGGTGGTGATGATGGCTTCATCAGCAAAGTAGAGCGCCATCAGTGCGCCCGTTTCAATCCCTGCCGGTGAATCGCAGACGATGAAATCAAACTCCATTGCGCCTAAATCGTTCAGGACTTTCTCAACACCTTCACGGGTCAGCGCATCTTTATCGCGGGTCTGCGATGCAGGCAGAATGTAGAGCTGCTCAGTGCGTTTGTCGCGAATCAGCGCCTGGTTGAGCGTGGCATCGCCCTGAATAACGTTAACGAAGTCGTAGACCACACGGCGCTCACAGCCCATGATCAAATCCAGGTTACGCAGACCGATATCAAAGTCGATAACGACCGTCTTTTTGCCTTTCTGCGCTAAACCGGTGGCGATGGCCGCGCTTGACGTGGTCTTACCAACGCCCCCTTTACCGGATGTAACTACAATAATGCGTGCCATAAATGTTGATTTCCTTAACAAAAGAAAAGGGGCCTAATTAAGTGTCTGGATAGTCAGCGCGCCATCCTGCAGGCACAGGCGCGCGGCTTTACCAAAAAATTCTTGTGGGATCTGATCCATGATCCAGTACTCTCCGGCAATCGAGACCAGCTCGGCCGCCAGGTTAGTACAGAAAATCTGGCAGTTGCGATCGCCGCTGGCACCTGCCAGGGCGCGACCGCGCATCATGCCGTAAATATGAATGTTGCCATCGGCGACCAGTTCGGCACCGGCACTGACGCTGCTGGTGATAATTAAGTCGGCGTCACGCGCATAAATCTGCTGGCCTGAGCGCACCGGCGTGTTCACGATGCGGGTTTTCGCTGCTGCCGTCTCGGTTACAACCGGCTGCGGTTCAGGAGTGGCGGCCGGCTGCGGTGCTTCGGCGCGCGGCCTGGCCTCTTTGCCTTCTGCCAGTACCGGCAGCCCTGCACGCACGATCATGCGTTTCAGTGCTTCATCTTTGCAGCCGCTTACGCCGACAATGCGCAAGCCGGTAGCAAGAATCGCCTGCTGCAGTTGTTTCCAGTTAACATCGGCACTCAATGTGGCGACGTTAAGCACCACCGGGGCGTTTTTCAGGAAATCGGGAGCCTGGTCAATCTTGTCCTGGAGTGCCTTGCGAATCACCGCAGGGTCATGGTGATGCAAATGGACGACAGACAGGGTGAAACTGCTACCTTTGAATTCGATTGGCGTTTGCGACATCTGTCCCGACTCAGTCCTGTTTTCACTACCGTTAACCTGACGATGATAAAATCATCGCTGAAGCGCTAACGGTGAATATTCGAAGTTCTGCAAGCATGTTATAGTTACAGCTATATTCAGACAAGCCTCAACGCCGGTTAATTCGAGTAAAAAATATGTTTTGTGTGATCTACAGAAGCCCGTTACGTGACCAGACTTATCTCTATGTTGAAAAAAAGGACGATTTCTCGCGCGTTCCGGAAGAATTGCTGAAAGGATTTGGCAAGCCGCAGCTGGCGATGGTGCTAAAGCTGGCGGGCCGCGACAGGCTGGCTAATGCGGATATCAATAAAGTTAAGCAGGGATTGAGCGAGCAGGGTTATTATTTACAGCTTCCACCGCCGATTGAAAGTCTGCTAAAAATTCATTTAGAGGCCGATAAAAAAGTTTAACTCGGATTCTTCTGTAAATATAAATCCTGTTGGTGCGATACTGCAGGGTTAATATTGCTCTGAAGCTGCGCAAAATTAACGGCGCAGCTTATCTGTTTCACCCCTGTTTAAATACCCAGTCCACATTTTCACACCTTATTTGTACGATTATTCAGCATGCCAGGGGCATCGTTTACGCTTTTTGACAAATTCCGCACCCTGGATGGTTAAAAGGATCTTATTATCACGCTCTGTTGCTGGCATTTCGATCAATGCATCAGCAAACATCAACCCGCCAGCCGCGCTGGCATCACACCTAACCTGAACAGGGGATGAGCATGTATCAGCATCATAACTGGCAAGGCGCTCTGCTAGATTTTCCGGTCAGCAAAGTGGTTTGCGTCGGCAGTAATTATGCAAAACACATTAAAGAGATGGGTAGTGCGACGCCAACCGAGCCGGTGATCTTTATCAAACCGGAAACGGCGCTGTGTGATTTGCGCCAGCCGCTCTCCATTCCCGACGCTTTTGGCGAAGTTCATCACGAAGTCGAACTGGCGGTGTTGATTGGTGCGACGCTGAAGCAGGCGAGTGAAGAACACGTGGCTAAGGCGATTGCAGGCTATGGCGTGGCGCTGGATTTGACGCTGCGCGACCTGCAGTCCGGGCTGAAAAAAGCGGGCCAGCCATGGGAAAAATCAAAAGGCTTTGATAACGCCTGTCCCATCTCCGGTTTCATCCCGGTAGCCGAATTCAGTGATGATCCACAGAATGTCGAGCTTAAGCTGGTGGTAAACGGAGAAGTGCGTCAGCACGGCAACACCGCCGATATGATTCATAAAATTCTGCCGCTGATTGCTCATATGAGCCACTATTTTACGCTGCGTGCAGGTGATGTCATTCTGACCGGGACACCTGAGGGTGTGGGTCCGATGCGCTCAGGTGACAAGCTGGAAGTGTCACTGGCGGGTCACGGCATCAGCACGCGCGTACTCTAAAAACTTGCATCACCGCAGCATAGGCTTTATAAGGTGCGTTTCAGGCACAACCCGGACAAATCATCATGACTGACACCCCTTTCTGGCAACAAAAACGCCTGGCACAAATGAGCGATGAGGAATGGGAATCCTTGTGTGATGGTTGTGGCCAGTGTTGCCTGAACAAGTTGCAGGATGCTGACACGGATGAGATTTACTTCACCAACGTCGCCTGCAATCAGCTCAATATTAAAACCTGCCAGTGCCGTAACTATGAGCGCCGCTTCGAATTAGAAGAGGATTGCATCAAGCTGACGCGCGAAAATCTGACCACCTTCAACTGGCTGCCGCGCACCTGCGCCTACCGGTTGCTGGGTGAGGGCAAAGGATTGCCAGTCTGGCATCCGCTGCGGGCCGGTTCGAAAACCGCGATGCATGCGCAGCGAATTTCGGTGCGTTATATTGCGGTGCGGGAGAGTGAAGTGCGGGACTGGGAAGATCATATTATTGATCGCCCCGATCGCAACGGCTAAACGCCACGGCATCATCTGAAACGTAAAAAGGCTGCCAGTGGCATAATGCTGGTCAGTTAAGATTAGATTTGTAAAGGCTGCCACGGTCAAACGTGGCAGCTTTTTTTATGGGCGAGGGAGCCGCAGTGCGGGCCTGAGCACCTCTGCTGCTGCCGGGCCGTCCTCGCGCCGCTCACGCGGTACCTTCGGCTTTGACGTCGTGCCGACGAACCGTTCGGGGATCGGCCCTCCCTGCCCGGCGCCAGACTGCGTTATCACCTGTCGCTTAACTGACCAGCATTATGCCAGTGGCAGCCTTTTTTAATCTCAGCCACGTTTCGTGTCAGCGACCAAAGAGATCGCGACGCTTAGGTTTGAAAGGCTGGGCAATCAGCACCAGCACGGCGACCAGCAGATAACCAGCAAACACCCCAATCATCCACTGCGGCATGCTGAGCGTCAGGAAAGTCCAGCTGCGTTCTGCACAGTCGCCGCTGGCCAGAAACACCGACGGCAGCCACTTATCCAGCGGTAACCCGCTGGGAAAACGGGCAGCAAAATCACAGGTCGTAAACGGGTTTGGATGCAGCTGAATCATCGTATGTTCATAAGAGAGACGCAGGCCCTCCCAGGCACTGTAGATCCATAACGCCAGAGCGCCCAGACGCAGCGGTGATTTCGGCGCAATCGCACCGACCAGACCCGCGCCCAGCACACCAAACAGCGCATTACGTTCATAAATACACATCACGCAGGGCTTTAATCCCATCACGTGCTGAAAGAAGAGTGCCGTCAATTCCAGTGCAAGCGCCGTCAGTGCCAGTAATAACCAGGCTCCCCGACCACGAGAACATTGATTCAGATATCGCAACATATTGCATTCCCTGTAAACGTTAATGCCACGCAGTGTAAACCAAAAGCGCGGGCAAACCAGCCAGGGACAGGGAAAAATCGTGTGCAAACATGACCTGATTCTGATCCAGAGCAGGTTACAGGAGGATAAGCGGAGGCCTTCCAGCTGATGCCTGCTCAGTTAACAGCGCCAGGATGGCGACGTTGAGAAAAAACCGGCTGCAATTAGCAGAAAGCGAAACGGCAAGTGCAGGCCATCCGGAACCCGCATACTGTGCTTTCAGGATGATTTTCTGCTGCTTTTGAGACTGAATGTTCCGGCGCAGAAAAACGTGCATCCGGCCGTCGTCTTATAACAGCAGCGTTCGCCGCCAGCCAGTCTGAAATATGCGCTCGCGCCCGGTTTTAATGGTTGCGCAGGCTATATCCGCTATAGGGCGTCTGGTATGATGAGTCCCCATCATGATTAGAAAAGCAACGAGAACACATTGCTATGGTTATAAAGGCTCAGAGTCCAGCGGGATTTGCTGAAGAGTATATTATTGAAAGCATCTGGAACAGTCGCTTTCCGCCCGGATCGATTCTTCCTGCTGAGCGTGAGCTTTCTGAATTGATTGGGGTAACGCGCACCACATTGCGTGAAGTGCTGCAGCGACTGGCACGTGACGGCTGGCTGACGATTCAGCACGGCAAACCGACCCGTGTGAATGATTTCTGGGAGACCTCCGGCCTGAATATTCTGGAAACGCTTGCCCGCCTCGATCACGACAGTGTGCCAGTGTTGATCGACAACCTGCTGTCAGTTCGCAGCAACATTTCATCGATTTTTATCAGCCGTGCGCTGCGCCATCATCCGGGCAAAGCGCGTGAAGTGCTGGAGACGGTAAGTGCCGCGGCCGATCAGGCGGATGCCTATACCGAACTCGACTACCGGGTGTTCCGCGGTCTGGCATTTGCATCAGGCAATCCGATTTACGGTCTGATCCTGAATGGCCTGAAAGGCCTCTATACCCGCGTAGGTCGTCACTATTTTTCCAGTGCGGAAGCGCGTCAGGTTGCGCGGGATTTCTATCTGACCCTTCTGGCGCTGTGCGACAAAGAGCCAGGCCAGGATGAGATCGTAGAGGTGGTGCGCAACTATGGCCGCCGCAGCGGCGAAATCTGGCACAGTATGCAGAAGAACCTGCCAGACGACCTCGGCAATAAACGATAAAAAAAACCGGACATCGCGTCCGGTTTTTTGTTTTTAGCGCATCAGAGCGATGAACCGCGCGGCGGATTACGATCCAGCAATTCTACGCTGCCATCTTCGTTCTGCTGTTCCAGAATTACATCAAATCCCCAAAGACGATGAACATGCTTCAGCACCTCGCGACGACTCTTATCGAGCGGCGTACGACTCTGTGGCACATAGCGAAGAGTCAGTGAACGATCGCCACGAAGATCGACGTTGTAGACCTGAATATTAGGCTCAAGATTACTCAGGTTGTACTGTGCAGAGAGCTGCTGCCGAATGGCGCGATAGCCTGCCTCATCGTGGATAGCGGCGATCTCCAGATAGTTGTTGCGGTCATCATCCAGTACGGTGAAGAGACGGAAATCACGCATCACTTTCGGCGACAGGAACTGGCTGATAAAACTTTCATCCTTAAACTCACGCATCGCAAAATGCAGCGTTTCCAGCCAGTCGGAGCCGGCGATATCCGGGAACCAGTAGCGATCTTCTTCAGTCGGTGACTGACAGATCCGCTTGATATCCTGCATCATCGCAAACCCTAACGCATAAGGGTTGATGCCGTTGTACCACTGACTGTTATAGGGCGGTTGATAAACGACGTTGGTGTGACTGTGCAGGAACTCCATCATAAAACGTTCCGACACTTTGCCTTCATCGTACAGGTGATTAAGGATGGTGTAGTGCCAGAACGTCGCCCAGCCTTCGTTCATGACCTGCGTCTGCTTCTGCGGATAGAAATACTGGCTTACCTTGCGCACAATGCGCAGGATCTCACGCTGCCAGGGCTCCAGCAGCGGGGCATTTTTTTCCATAAAATAGAGCAGGTTTTCCTGCGGCTCAGAAGGGTAGCGTGCCGCTTCAAAAGCCACTGTCTCTTTCTCACGCCGTGGCAGCGTTCGCCACAGGGTATTCACCTGGCTCTGCAAATACTCTTCACGGCTTTTCTGCCGCGCCTTCTCCTCCTGAAGGGAGATTTTCTGCGGGCGTTTATAGCGATCGACGCCATAATTCATCAGGGCATGGCAGGAGTCGAGCAGTCGCTCGACCTCTTCGACGCCATAACGCTCTTCGCAGTCACTAATATAGTTTTTGGCGAACAGCAGATAATCGACAATCGATCCGGCATCGGTCCAGCTGCGGAACAGATAGTTATTCTTGAAGAAGGAGTTATGGCCATAGCAGGCATGCGCCATCACCAGCGCCTGCATGGTCATGGTGTTCTCTTCCATCAGATAGGCGATGCAGGGGTTGGAGTTGATAACGATTTCATAGGCCAGACCCTGCTGACCATGCTTATAGCGCTGCTCGGTCTCGATAAACTTTTTACCGAATGACCAGTGTGAATAGTTAATGGGCATGCCAACGCTGGAATAGGCATCCATCATCTGTTCTGAGGTAATCACTTCAATCTGGTGCGGGTAGGTATCAAGCCGGTAGAGTTTAGCAACCCGGTCTATCTCTGCTAAATAGACATCAAGCAGTTCGAATGTCCAGTCTGGTCCGTCATTGAGTCGTTTGCTGTCTCTGATGGCTTCGTCAAAGATTGTCGTCATAGCGCACCTCTTTTTTGCAAACCGGCTGACCCGAAAGACAACCCGTTCTGGTTATTTAAGGCTTCATCCTGAAAAAGGGAACCCGAAAAAAACTGAGCGAACACAACAATGATAGCCCACTGTCGCTTATCCGAAATGCGAACTCAAACGAATTCTTTGGCACAAAATCATTAAGACAGGTGCGGCAGAGAATTTAATAGCCTTTAATTCGAATGTTATTTCAAAGCGCGGAATATCATCCTGTTTATAAGCAGAATGTATGGGGTTGAATGATTCTCCTGCCATGCGCAGATTTAACTGCTTTTGTTGTCATTTATTTCTGTGTTTATGGATTAAGGCGCATAAAGCGCTGAAATTGGCCGTGCGACAAGATTTTAGTTACCTGAAAAGTGAAAAAGATGTGAAATAGATGCTGAATTTATGGGGTGGTGTCCGCTGTGTAAATCCGCTGACTATCATCTGCTGAACAGTGAATTATGCTTTTATATGCCGGGTGGGGGAGCTATGCACGTAGTCATTCTTGGAAGTGGTGTGGTCGGGGTGGCAAGCGCCTGGTATCTGGCGCGTGCCGGACATCAGGTTACCGTCATCGATCGTCAGCCCGCTGCCGCGATGGAGACCAGCGCAGGCAATGCGGGTCAAATCTCACCGGGCTATGCCGCACCCTGGGCGGCACCTGGCGTGCCGCTGAAAGCGGTGAAGTGGATGTTCCAGCGCCACGCGCCGCTGGCTATCCGGCTGGATGGCAGCAGTTTCCAGCTCGAGTGGATGTGGCACATGCTGCGCAACTGCGACATCAACCACTATCAGCAGAATAAAAGCCGCATGGTGCGGATTGCCGAATACAGTCGTGACTGTCTGAAAGCGTTGCGCGCTGAGACCGGCATCGCCTATGAGGGTCGTCAGGGCGGAACATTGCAGCTGTTTCGCACGCAGCAGCAGTTCGACAGCGCCAGTAAAGATATTGCGGTACTGCGCGACGCGGGCGTGCCCTATGAGCTGCTGGAGGCACATGAGCTGTCTCGCGTGGAACCGGCGCTGGCGGCAACCCAGCATAAACTCACTGGCGGACTGCGCCTGCCTAACGATGAAACCGGTGACTGCCAGCTCTTTACGCAGCGGCTGGCAAAAATGGCTGAAGAGGCAGGCGTGGTTTTCCGCTTTAACACCCCGGTCGATCACCTGCTGCGCGATGGCAATCGCATTTATGGTGTGAAGTGCGGCGAGGAGATCATCAAGGCGGACAGCTATGTAGTGGCCTTTGGTTCCTACTCGACTGCACTGCTGAAAAACGTTATTGATATTCCGGTCTATCCGCTGAAAGGCTACTCACTCACCATTCCGATTAAAAATCCTGATGCTGCCCCGGTTTCGACGATTCTGGATGAGACTTACAAAGTGGCGGTGACCCGGTTTGACGACCGTATCCGCGTCGGCGGAATGGCGGAAATTGTTGGTTTTAACACCAGACTCACCGAAGCGCGGCGGGAAACGCTGGAGATGGTGGTCAGTGATCTCTATCCTGAAGGCGGTCATCTCGCGCAGGCGAGTTTCTGGACCGGTCTGCGTCCGATGACGCCAGACGGTACGCCGATTGTCGGTGCCACGCCACTCTCCAATCTTTATCTCAATACCGGTCACGGTACGCTGGGCTGGACGATGGCGTGTGGTTCTGGTCAGTTGCTGGCCGATCTCATCTCCGGTAAAAAGCCAGCCATTGCGGCGGATGACTTAGCGGTGTTCCGCTACTTACCCGGTTTCGCGGCGACCTCATCGCCGCTGCGTAACGCCAACGCAACTCGTTAAGTATTCAGGGAGAGAGAGGATGTCACGTCCGATTGTCGCTACCATTAACCAGCAGGCGCTTCGTCATAACCTGACTGTTGTTCGCCAGGCGGCGCCCGCATCCCGCGTCTGGTCAGTGGTGAAAGCCAATGCTTATGGCCATGGCATTGATCGCGTACGCGAAGCATTATCTGCCACCGACGGCTTTGCGCTGCTTAATATGGAAGAAGCCATTCTGCTGCGCGAGCAGGGCTGGAAAAAACCGATTTTGCTGCTGGAGGGATTTTTCCAGCCAGAGGATCTGCAGCTGATTGACCGCTATCGCCTGACTACCAGCGTACACAGTAACTGGCAAATCAAGGCGCTGGCCAGTGCCAGCCTCTCTGCGCCGGTTGATATCTATCTCAAAATGAACAGCGGCATGAACCGGCTGGGCTTTCGCCCGGAGCAGGTTTCTGGCGCCTGGCAGAAGCTGCGGGCGCTGAGGAATATCGGTGAGATGACGCTGATGGCCCATTTTGCCGATGCCGAAAATCCGCAGGGCCTGATTGCACCGTTGCAGCGTGTTGAGCAGGCGGCGGAGGGGCTGAACTGCCCGCGGTCGCTCTCGAATTCCGCCTGCACCTTATGGCATCCTGAAGCGCATTTTGACTGGGTCCGGCCCGGTATTATTCTGTACGGCGCGTCGCCCAGCGGTGATTGGCAGGACATTGCCGGCAGCGGCCTGAAGCCAGTGATGACTCTGAGCAGTGAGATTATTGCGGTTCAGCAGTTACAGGCGGGCGATGGCGTCGGTTACGGCTACCGTTATCACGCCAGCACAGCGCAGCGGATTGGCGTCGTAGCCTGTGGTTACGCCGATGGCTATCCGCGCCATGCCCCGACGGGCACGCCGGTCTGCGTCGATGGCGTGATGACACAAGTGGTTGGCGCGGTTTCCATGGATATGATTACGGTGGATTTAACCCCCTGTCCGCAGGCGGGCATCGGCTCATCTGTTGAGCTGTGGGGGGAGCAGGTGAAAATCGATCAGGTGGCAAAAGCGGCCGGAACGGTAGGGTACGAGCTGATGTGCGCGCTGGCACCCCGCGTCCCGGTCACGGTTATTTAAGCGCGGTCAGGCTGCCGCGCATCTTTCTGCTGCAGCGCCAGGCGATAAAGGCCAGCGCAGCACCCAGCAGCATCATCAGACTCAGCGACAGCTTCTCCGCCACCGGCAGCGCAACGATTACCAGGCTGCCTGCCGCACCACCGGCCATCTGAATAAAGCCCTGCAGGGCGGACGCCACGCCCGCCTGTTGCTGATAGGGCTCCAGCGCATAGCTGGTGGCTGGCCCCACCGTAAAGGCCAGTCCTGCCACCGACACGGCGACCGGGAACATGTAGAGCGCCCAGTGCGTCTGCATCTCTGCCGGGAAAATCTGCATCCCTGCCACCAGCAGCACCGCGCCCAGCAGCATGGTGAAGAATCCCATCGCCAGACAGAATGGTCGACCCGCTTTACGAATTGCTTTATTCACGAACATGCTGACAAACATGATCCAGAAACCGTTAGCGCCAAACGCAAAGGAGAACTGGATCGGCGTCAGCCCGCCTTCGGTCATTAACACCTGCGGTGCCAGCGACACATAGGTCAGCACCATACCCAGCGCACCGGCATTGGCAAAGGCGAAGGCCAGGAAGCGCGGCTGACGCAGAATTTCAGCGTACTGCTTAATCGGCAAGCCTTTCACCCGCAGCGTATTCGCCGGACGTGTTTCTGGCAGCCAGATAATCACCAGCAGCGTAATCAGCACGCCATAAGCGCAGAGGAACCAGAAGGGTGCGCGCCAGTCGAAGGCGCTGGCCAGCAGTCCGCCTAGCAGCGGGGCCAGGGCTGGAACGATATTTAACGCACCGTTCAGGAAGCTATAGGCGCGGGCGGCATCATCACCGCTGAGTCGGTCACGCACGCCGCTAAAGGCGACTACCGCGCTGCAGCAGACGCCACAGCCCTGCACCAGGCGAGCCACGACAAACAGCGGGAATGAGGTGGCGGTGGCGGCGATGGCGCTGCCAGTGATGTAGAGCCCCAGCCCCAGCAGGGCAATCGGCTTACGGCCATAGTTGTCCACCAGCGGACCGGTCACCAGTTGTCCCAGTCCCATCACCAGCAGAAACAGGGGAATGGTGGTCTGTACCAGTGAGACCGGCGTATCCAGCCCTTCTGCGATTTGCGGCAGCGTGGGCAAATAGAGATCGATGCCTAAAGGTGCCAGCAGCACCAGGCTTAATAACAGCAGAGTAAATTTTTGCATAACAACCAGAGGGTAAACGTTCTGTTAAAAAACGAGCGCAGAGGGTAATGATTCAGAGGCAAAAAAGATAGAGGAAGTCGTGCGGAAAGTGCGATGCCTGCGGTAAACAGGCATCGCATTACTGACTTAGTAAGCGCCGTCGCGGCGTAGCACCACGCCTGCGGTTTTGAACAAAATCGCGATATCGGTCCAGAGCGCCCAGTTTTTGACATACCAGGAGTCAAAATAGACGCGAGTATCATAGTCGATATCGTTACGTCCGCTGACCTGCCAGAGGCCGGTCATGCCTGGCTTGGCCATCAGGTAGTAGTCAACGTCACCGGCATAACGCTCTAGTTCAGCTTCGATGACCGGACGCGGGCCGACCAGACTCATCTCACCACGAATCACGTTCCACAGCTGCGGCAATTCGTCGAGGCTGGTTTTACGCAGGAAGCTGCCAATCCGGGTTACGCGCGGGTCATTCTTCAGTTTGAAATCTTTGTCCCACTCCATCCGGGCCTCTTCACTGGTGGCCAGCAATTTCTCCAGCACCTCTTTGGAATTGGTCACCATGGAACGGAATTTCAGACATTTGAATTTTTTGCCATTCTGGCCCACACGCTCGTGACCATAAATTGCATTGCCGCCGTCACGCTTCACCATATAGCAGAGCAGGGCGAAGATTGGGCCAAGGAACAGCAGCAGCATCGACGCGACGACAATATCAAAGGCACGCTTCATGAAACGGGAGGAGTGTTTCGCCAGGTTATTGCTGACGCGCAGGATCATCACTTCATGACTGAAGATGAAAGACATGTCCGTGCCGTAAAGCGGCACGCCGCGCAGCGTCGGGATCACCGAAACTGACCGGCAGTTCATCTTCGACAGGAACTTCAGCCAGCGATCGCGCATCGGCTGCTGCTCATACTCCATGGCAACAATAAACTGCACATTGTCACGGTCAATGGTCTGCCAGTTAATGTCTTTCCAGGTGATCACTGGCACACCATTCACGCTCTGCTGAGCCGGAACATCATCGACCGAGATAAAGGCCTGCACGTTGTAGCCCAGGATCTCTTCACTCTGCAGCGCCGCATACGCTTCAGTGGCGTTGCGGCCGGAACCGATAATGATGGTCTCTTTCTGCCACTGGCCCGCCTTGTTAATGGCACGTTTAACCAGAGCGCGCATCAGCGGCAGCAGCAGCAGGGCATATGTCCAGCTGAAGACCCACACCATGCGGGAGAAGTCCCATTTAGAGAAGGCGATAAGCGCCAGGTCGAGCAGCGAGAAAACAAATAATGTTTTAACGATCTCTTTCAGCTCAAACCAGAAGGGTTTGCGATAGGTATAATGGCGCAGTCGTACCCAGAACCAGCCGGTACACATCACTGACATAATAAACTGAGCCACAAAACGATATTCAATCTGATGCGGTGGAATAAAGGTATCCAGCTCGCCCCAAATACCCTGTATTGTCGCGGCAGATAAAAACAGCGCCAGGTTAAGTGCAATCAGATCGGAAAAACTCAGGGCGAATTTCACGATGATATTTTTACGCGTGCCGCTCCACGAGCGGCTCGGGCTATTCATTATCAATGTACTTGCCATAAAACCTGCTCTCTTTCTCAAGTAAAAGATGGCCTGATCAGAATCAAATACGCGCTCAGGAGTGGGCCTCTGAAAAATTAAAAAATAATTTTCAGTCTGTTGCAGTCAGTACAGCCAGTGCAGCTGCAAAAAAGGTAACGATTAAAGCGTGATGGTACTCACGAAATGTTGCAGCATTGAGAATGAGTATGCAGGAGTTATTTGACAGAGTTAATACGGAAAAAATCTGAAAACATCAAAAGTGATTAAAGTTTTAAATCGCTAACTGCAGGTTTTTATTGAATAAAATAAGGAAGGGGTCGGTTATAACCAAACTGTTTAAGACGCTTTTTAGGAATTACCGCCAAATCATATGACTGGCGGTAGTGATAGCGGCTCAGGCAGGTTTCTTTAAAATCCAGCGGTCCTGCTGTTTATCGTAGTGGCCAATCTGCAGATTCACTGGCTCCCCGTCAATCCAGGCCGGTACGCTGGTATCACGATCCCAGCCATCGAGTTGGGTAATTAAGCCGGGATTGGTGTGACAGGGGATACTGACGGTGTCGGCGTTCTCACTGTCAAGATCGGCATCTACAATCTCATAACGACCAATTTTAACCACGTGTCCCATTCATTTCTCCCGTTTTAACTGGCATAGAGAGTTAAGCTTAGCGCACTGAGAGAAAATAACGTGGCTGAATGATTAGGATTATTCCTTCTCTTCAGCCGGACGGACACCAATCTTCACGATGCGGTTATCCTCTTTCTCCGCGACGGTCCAGGTCAGCTGATTCCACTCCACCTGATCGCCGACGACCGGCGAGCCGCCCAGCATTGCCAGCACCAGTTGCCCCAGTGACTGCTGATCGTTGGTGCTCTCATCCAGCTCGAGTCCGTAAATCTGCGCAACGTCGCGCAGGCGGGCCTCGGCATCCAGAATAAAGTCACCAAAGAAGCGCTGATCGAGCGAAACCGGCGGCGACTGGCTGAACATTTTGCCCAGCGCCGGAAGATCGCGCTCACGGCCAATCACGCAGATGACGTCGTTCTCTTTCAGCCGTGTGCCGCCGTTGGGGTGCATCAGCACATTGTCACGGAACAGGGCAGCGATGCGGGTCTCGCGCGGCATCTGCAGGTCACGCAGCGCGGCACCCACGCACCACTTGTCGGCGCTGAGCTGATAGACAAACTGCTCCCACGGATTTTCGGGGTGAATGTCCAGACCGATACGGCTGATCGGCGAGGCGGTTGGCGGCACCACTACTTTGGCTTTTTTTGCCGCAAAGCCCAGCGAGGTGCCCTGCAACATCAGGGAGACCAGCACCACGAAGAAGGCGATATTAAAATAGAGCGAGGCGTTCTCTAATCCGGCCATCATCGGGAAGACCGCGAGGATAATCGGCACCGCACCGCGTAAGCCGACCCAGCTGATAAAAAAGCGTTCGCGCGTGGTGAAGCTGCGGAATGGCAGCAGCCCAATAAACACCGATAACGGGCGCGCCACCAGAATCAGCCACAGCGAGAGGATCATCGCCGGCACCGCGATATGCCATAAATCAGACGGCGTCACCAGTAGCCCCAGCACGATGAACATGCCGATCTGGCTCAGCCATGCCATCCCATCAAAGGTCTGCAGAATGCCGTGTCGGTTGCGGATCGGGCTGTTGCCCAGTAAAAAGCCGCACAGATAGACCGCCAGGATACCGCTGCCCTCTAACACCGTGGTGAGGGCGAACACCAGAATGCCGCCGCTCAGCGCCAGCAGCGGATAAAGCCCTGGGGCCAGACTGATACGGTTAATCAGCTGCTGCAGCGCCCAGCCGCCGCCCAGGCCTAACACAATACCCAGACCAAACTGCTGCACCAGATGCACCAGGAACATCCAGTCAAGGCCGCTGCGGCCCTGCTCGATCATCTCAATCAGGGTGATGGTCAGAAACACCGCCATCGGGTCATTGCTGCCCGACTCAATCTCCAGCGTGGAGCTGACGCGCTCATTCAGGCCTTTATCACCCAGCAGAGAGAAGACGGCGGCAGCGTCCGTAGAGCCGATGATGGCGCCAATCAGGAAGCCCTGCATCATATCGAGGTTAAATAACCAGGCCGCCACCACGCCGGTTAAGCCCGCGGTAATCATTACCCCGACGGTAGCCAGCGACAGCGCAGGCCCCAGCGCAACCTTAAACGAGCTGGCCTTAGTTCGCATGCCGCCATCCAGCAGGATGATCGCCAGCGCCAGGTTTGAAATCAGATACGCCGCAGGATAGTTATCAAAGGCGATGCCGCCGATACCATCAATACCGGTCAGCATGCCCAGTGCGAGGAAGATAACCAGAATAGGAATACCCAGCCGGGATGAGAAAGAGCTGAGCAGAATACTCGATGCGACCAGCACGGAACCGATGATAAACAGACTGTAGACAATAGTGTGGTTCAAACCCGGTCTCCTGAGATATGGCAGTGCGATGTGGCAACTGATGACAAATATCCATGCTATCTCTGAAAGATAATGTTTTATCAAGGAGTTGTCATTGTGAAAATGCGCATTATACGAATTGCTTAACAGGGTATGGAATCAGATTAATGTGAAGAATGAGGGGGTTGGCAGGCAAGCGGGAGAAAACAGACTGTTTTAGCAGGTTATTCGGCAGATAAAAAAAGCCGGCGATTAGCCGGCTTAGTGCATCAGGCTTCCGTTGCCTGTTTATGGAACAGCGATCGGAACACCGGATAGATATCTTCCGGCTCACGAATATGTTCAATGGCAAAGTTATCAAACGTCGACTGCAGATGCTCATACTCGCGCCACAGCGTCTGATGCGCACGGCGGGTAATCTCGATATAACTGTAATAACGCACCACCGGCAGAATATGCTTCGCCAGGATCTCGTGACAGAGCGGTGAATCGTCGGCCCAGTTATCGCCATCCGACGCCTGTGCAGCATAGATGTTCCATTGCGCCGGGTCATAACGCTCTTTCACCACCTCATCCATCAGTTTCAGCGCACTGGAAACGATGGTGCCGCCGGTCTCCTGAGAGTAGAAGAACTCCTGTTCATCGACTTCTTTAGCCTGCGTATGATGGCGTATATAAACCACATCGACATTCTTGTAGGTGCGGCTCAGGAACAGGTAGAGCAGGATATAGAAGCGTTTGGCCATATCCTTAGTCGCCTGATCCATTGAACCGGATACATCCATCAGACAGAACATGACTGCCTGGCTGGAAGGCTCCGGGCGCTTCTCAAAGTTTTTGTAGCGCAGATCGAAGGTGTCGATAAAGGGAACGCGTTCAATACGCGCCCGTAACTCGGCAATCTCTCTGCGCAGCCGCTCCTCTTCCAGTAACTGAGCCGGTTCGGTTTTCTCAATCTCCTGCAGCGTCTCTTCCAGTTCATGCAGCATCCGGCGTTTACCTGCTGTCATCGCCGTACGACGCGCCAGTGAATTCTGCAATGAGCGCACAACGCTGATATTGGCCGGCACGCCATTGGAGGTGAAACCGGCCCGGTGGGTCTTATACTCATTCAGCTGACGATGCTGGTTGCGACGCAGGTTAGGCAGGGCGAGGTCTTCAAACAGCAGGTCAAGATACTCATCTTTCGATATCTGAAAGACAAACTCATCCTGACCTTCACCATCCTGACTGGCATTGCCCTGACCACTGCCGCCGCCACCGCCACCCTGCGGACGCTCGACGCGGTCGTTCTGCACAAAATGGTCGTTGCCCGGATGGACCCGATGGCGGTTACCGCCGCGCCCCTGATGGAAAATCGGCTCATTGATATCGTCAATCGGGATAGAGACGGACTCACCGCTGCTTACGTCGGTCACCGAGCGTTTATTGATGGCCTCGGAGATCGACTGCTTAATTTGCGACTTATAACGGCGCAAGAAGCGCTGGCGGTTTACCGCGCTCTTGTTTTTGCCGTTAAGCCGGCGATCGATGAAATAGGCCATGGTATTCCCCCAAACTACATTGTAAGCAGGTCGGGCGAACCCGACCCTGTCAGACCGGTATCACTTACCGGCAAGCTTACAGACTCTTATCAGGACGATTTACGCACACGCAGATACCATTCACAGAGCAGGCGAACCTGTTTGCGGGTATAGCCTTTTTCCATCATGCGATCGACAAAATCATCATGCTTTTTCTGCTCATCGGTAGAGGTCTTGGTGTTAAACGAGATGACCGGCAGCAACTCTTCCGTATTCGAGAACATTTTCTTCTCAATCACGGTGCGCAACTTCTCGTAACTGGTCCAGTTCGGATTGCGACCGTTATTGTGTGCCCTGGCGCGCAGCACGAAGTTGACGATCTCGTTACGGAAATCTTTCGGGTTACTGATGCCAGCAGGCTTCTCGATCTTCTCAAGCTCCGCGTTGAGCGATTCACGGTCAAACAACTGTCCGGTATCGGGATCGCGATACTCCTGATCCTGAATCCAGAAGTCGGCATAGGTCACGTAGCGGTCAAAAATGTTCTGACCATATTCAGAGTAGGATTCCAGATAGGCGGTCTGAATCTCTTTGCCAATAAACTCAGCATATTTGGGAATCAGATAGCCTTTGAGGTGCTCAAGGTATTTCTCCGCCTGATCCTGCGGGAACTGCTCGCGCTCAATCTGCTGCTCCAGCACGTAGAACAGGTGCACCGGGTTAGCTGCGACTTCGGCGTGATCGAAATTAAATACCCGCGACAAAATCTTAAAGGCAAAACGGGTCGAGAGACCGTTCATACCTTCATCCACACCGGCATAATCGTGATATTCCTGCCAGGATTTCGCTTTAGGGTCGGTGTCTTTCAGACTCTCACCATCGTACACCCGCATTTTGGAATAGATGCTGGAGTTCTCAGGATCCTTGAGTCGTGACAGGATAGAGAAGCGTGCCAGCGTCTCCAGCGTGCCCGGTGCGCAGGGCGAGGTTGCCAGCTCACTGTGATTAAGCAGTTTGTCGTAGATTTTGATCTCTTCAGAGACCCGCAGGCAATAGGGCACTTTGACGATGTAAACGCGGTCAAGGAACGCCTCATTATTCTTGTTGTTACGGAACGTCACCCACTCTGATTCGTTGGAGTGCGCCAGAATAATGCCGTTAAACGGCAGCGCCGAAATTCCCTCGGTGCCGTTGTAGTTGCCTTCCTGCGTTGCTGTAAGGAGTGGGTGCAGCACCTTAATCGGTGCTTTAAACATCTCCACGAATTCCATGATGCCCTGGTTCGCGCGGCAGAGTGCACCAGAGTAACCGTAGGCATCAGGATCGTTTTGCGCGTGGTTTTCCAGTTTACGGATGTCCACTTTACCCACCAGCGCAGAGATATCCTGGTTGTTCTCATCACCCGGCTCGGTTTTGGCGATCGCCAGCTGTTCCAGAATCGACGGCCAGACTTTTACGACTTTGAACCGCGAAATATCGCCACCAAAGTCGTGAAGGCGTTTCGCAGCCCAGGGCGACATGATAGTGCCGAGGTAACGGCGCGGCACGCCATACTCTTTTTCAAGAATATGCGCGTCTTCCTGCGGATTGAACAGGCAAAGAGGATGATCGTTGACCGGACTGCGTTCACCGTCAGCGCTCAGCACATAGATGGGCACCCGCTGCATCAGCGACTTAAGCCGTTCCGCCAGGGAAGATTTACCGCCACCCACCGGACCCAGTAAATAGAGGATCTGTTTCTTCTCCTCAAGTCCCTGAGCGGCATGTTTCAGATAGGAGACGATCTGTTCAATCGCTTCCTCCATGCCGTAAAACTCCTCGAACGCCGGATAGCGACCCATCACACGGTTGGAGAATATTCTGGAAAGGCGTGGCTCCTGAGCAGTGTCGACCATTACTGGCTCTCCGATAGCCATTAACAGTCGCTCTGCAGCGTTGGCGTATGCACTGCGATCCTGCTTACAGATGGCAAGAAATTCCTGCAGTGTGAACTCTTCGTCCTTGGCAGCTTCATAACGCTGACGATAGTGATCGAATATATTCATAGCGATGCCCGTCCTTTCGTTTTTAGCACAGGTAAGGAGCGTAATTTAAGACTTGTAGCAGCTCCCGGAAGATATTCTCTGTTGAGTACAGCAACCCTTATGCCAACCTGATCTTTTTTATCGGGATACACAACTTTTGTGGTTACTCTGCTCGTACAAAATCTCTGCTGTTAATTCTAACTGTAGATGGCTTCTAGGAAATTTCCTCCATGGGTTTGGGCGAATGAGGGGGAGATCAAGACTAATTCGGGTCAGTTGTGAGATGAGTTCATATGGGTGATGCTTTAACTTAACTTGTTTTTAACCTTTGGTGCCACTTTCATCTGTTGGTTGCTTAAAGGATTTCGATATAAGTTAATCCAGCCGTAAAAAAACGTTAGACTTCCTGTTTGATTGTTATATTTATGGAATGAATAAATTGTGAACCAATTCAAATTTAAGACGCTTGTTGCACTTTTACCCTGTTATTTACTGGCGGCGCACGCCAATGCCGCTCCGCTCTCTATAGGGGCATCGGTCATCTATGCCGACTCACCTTATCGTGGCGGACAGGACCGTTATCTTCCGGTTCCGGTCATCAATTATGAGGGTGAAGACTTCTGGTTCCGCAGCCTGCAGGGCGGTTACTACCTGTGGAAAGATCCTCAGAATCAGCTCTCGCTGACGCTGCTGGGCTCACCGCAGGAGTACAAACCCAGCGACAACGATCTGGGCGATATGAAAGGGCTGGATAAGCGCCGCATGACGCTGATGGGTGGCGCTACTTATCGTCACACCGCCGACTGGGGGGTTGTCCGTACGGCATTGCTGGGCGACGTGCTGAATAACAGCAACGGCATGATCTGGGACCTGACTTACCTCTACCCCATCCAGATGGGCGACTTCAGCCTGACGCCTGGCATCGGTGCCATGTGGAATAGCGCCAATCAAAACCGTTATTATTACGGTGTTTCCGCGCATGAAAGCGCACGTACCGGCATCAGTCGTTACAATCCGGACGACAGCTGGTCACCTTATGTTGAGCTGAGTGCCAGCTATCAGATTGCAGCGCAGTGGAATGTTGGCGTGGTGGGACGTTACACCCGCTTCGACAGCGAAATCAAAGACAGCCCGATGATTGATAAGAGCGGGCAGACGACGATCTGGACAGGTGTCAGCTACACCTTCTGATAACGCACCGAAAGAGGGCACCCAGTGCCCTCTGTTCTTTTATGGGGCCTCAGAATGAGGCGGGAGAGCAGAATGCGCAACACGATCAACTTCGCTGGCTTCAGCGACCTGCCGGTAATCGGTCAGGGCACGTGGTATATGGGCGAAAACCCGGCGCAGCGGGCCGGTGAAGTCGCGGCATTACAGGCAGGTCTTGAGTGTGGATTGCAGCTGATTGATACCGCCGAAATGTATGCAGACGGCGGCGCTGAAGAGGTGGTCGGGCAGGCACTGCTGGGGCGTCGCGATAAAGCATTGCTGGTGTCGAAGGTCTATCCGTGGAATGCCGGCGAAGTGGATGCCATTGAAGCCTGTGAACGCAGCCTGCGCCGTCTGCAGACCGATTACCTTGATCTCTATCTGCTGCACTGGCGCGGTAATATTCCGCTGGAAGAGACTCTACGCGCCATGGAGCGCCTGCAGCAACAGGGCAAGATTCGTTATTGGGGCGTCTCGAATTTTGATACTGATGATATGACCGAACTGTGGGACGAACCCGGAGGCAATCAGTGCGCGACCAATCAGGTGCTCTACCATCTTGCTTCACGCGGCATCGAATTTGATCTGCTGCCCGTCTGTCAGCAGCGAGGCGTGCCGGTGATGGCCTATTGTCCGCTGGCACAGGCTGGACGGCTGCGGGACGCGCTGTTTACCGACGTGGTGCTGAATCAGATTGCACAACAGAAGGGCATCAGCGTGGCGCAATTACTGCTGGCCTGGGTGATTCGTCAGCCTGGCGTCATTGCCATTCCCAAAGCCAGTTCTGTGGTTCACGTTCAGGAAAATGCTGCGGCGCTGGAGATGGAACTGACCGATGAAGAGTTACAGCTCATCGATCGTGCCTGGCCAGCACCACAGCATAAATTACCGCTGGATATCGTTTAGCCCTAAGCTTTGTCGCTGGCTGCGACTTTCTTCTTAAGACGGAACGTTGTGGCCAGGCGTGCCGGCTTTTCACCCGCACTGCGCAGCGGCTTACTGATTCGGGCCGTCTCTACACAGACCATTGTCTTATACCCTTCATTCGCCATATCCGCCATGCTGCAGGAGAGTTCCACTCCCGGATTCCAGGTGACAACGTCACTGTGATGGTGGTGGTAAACTTCGATCTGTCGCTCAGCGGCTGTATCATTGATGACCGAGCAATCTTCTGCTGCAGTGAAGATACGGTCGATGCGTCCCGGATAGCGCTGTTTGCCATCACTGCTGGCAACCTCACCGTTATTTACTTTGTCGATATAGCTGTTGCCCAGACCGGAGACCTCAACACCGTTGATGTCACTGACGGTAAAGTAGCTATGCAGCGCTGCCGTGGCTTCAAAGTCACCATGCGCTTCCAGTTCAATTTCACAATGCTGACCCAGGCGGAAGCGGGCAATCAGGGTAAATTCGTGTGGCCACAGTTTCAGCGTCTGAGCGTTGCTCTCAAGCACCAGCGTCAGCATTACGCCATCTTCATTCTCATCATGCGCCGTAAGCTTCCATGTCTGAATCCGGGCAAAACCGTGTGCCGGTTCGCCTGCCGGACCAAACCAGGGCCAGCAGATCGGTACGCCGCCACGTATCGCTTTGCCTGGTGAAAACAGACTCTTGTCGCTCAGCCACAGTACCGGCTTTTCACCACTCGGCTGCCAGGCGATCAGGTGTGCGCCCTGCAGCGTAATCGCTGCCCGTACTTTAGGGTGACTGATAACAATCGTCGGCAGTTCGTCAACCTGACGCTGCGAAAGGTAAGGGGAGATCTGCGTGACCACGGGCAGAGAAAACAGTTTATCTTGCATGTTCGATTCCTTCCTGTGCGGATCAAAAAAAGGGCGACCGAAGTCGCCCTTAATCTCAATGATGTCTGTCTGCCTTATTTAGCAGAAACCAGCGCAATCAGGTCGAGAACTTTGTTTGAGTAGCCAGTTTCGTTGTCGTACCAGGAAACCAGTTTCACAAAGTTGTCGTTCAGTGCGATACCCGCTTTAGCATCGAATACTGAAGTCAGGACTTCGCCGTTGAAGTCGGTAGAAACCACGTCATCTTCAACGTAGCCCAGAACGTCTTTCATCTCACCTTCTGCAGCCGCTTTGATTGCAGCACAGATTTCTTTGTAAGAAGCCGCTTTTTCCAGACGCACGGTCAGGTCAACAACGGAAACGTTAGGGGTAGGTACGCGGAATGCCATACCGGTCAGTTTGCCGTTCAGCTCTGGCAGAACTTTACCAACGGCTTTTGCTGCGCCAGTTGATGAAGGAATGATGTTCTGCGATGCGCCACGGCCGCCGCGCCAGTCTTTGTGAGACGGGCCATCAACGGTTTTCTGAGTCGCAGTGGTAGCGTGAACGGTGGTCATCAGACCTTCAACGATACCAAACTTGTCGTTGATGACTTTTGCCAGCGGTGCCAGGCAGTTGGTGGTACAGGAAGCGTTAGAAACGATATCCTGGCCATCATATTTGTCGAAGTTTGCACCACGAACAAACATAGGGGTGTCATCTTTAGATGGACCGGTCAGAACGACTTTCTTAGCACCTGCGGTGATGTGTTTACGCGCGGTTTCGTCGGTCAGGAAGATACCGGTTGCTTCAGCAACAACGTCAACGCCCACTTCATCCCACTTCAGGTTTGCCGGATCACGCTCAGCAGTAACACGGATTTTTTTACCGTTAACGACCAGTGCGCCATCCTGAACTTCTACAGTGCCGTCGAAACGACCGTGCGTAGAGTCATACTTCAGCATGTACGCCATGTAATCCGCGTCCAGCAGGTCGTTGATAGCAACGATTTCGATGTCAGAACGTTTCTGAGCAGCACGGAAAACGATGCGACCGATACGGCCAAAACCGTTGATACCTACTTTGATAGTCATATATTCCACCAGCTATTTGTTAGTGAATAAAAGGTTGCCTGTAAAATTACAAAAACCTTACCAGGCGTCAAGCGGAATCGTGTCAATTGTTGCGACAAATCAATTCGCCTGAGGGGAATTATTCGGTGCGCAACCGCTTGCACACCGCCAATGATATCGTGCTTCGTCGAATCAATCGCCGAATATATAGGGATGCCCGGAACAAAAGGTGATCGAAGTCACAAATCCGTTTAGCGGAAGGCAGACTGAAAGGGTGAGCACAAAAAAAGACCCGGCTTATGTTGATCATTTGTTAGAATAATAGTCGAATTTTTCAGAATGGCACTTCCCGGAATCCTAAAATGGCTAAAGACACCGCACCCGAAGCAAAAATTGCGCAGCTGACTGAAATGCAGCGCTACGTCACTCAGCATCGCGGAACGGAACCGCCTTACAGCGGCGCGTTGCTCCACAACAAGCAGGAAGGGATCTACCACTGTCTGGTTTGTGAGGCACCACTTTTCCTCTCAGAGACCAAATATGATTCAGGCTGTGGCTGGCCCAGTTTTTACCAGCCGGTGAATGATGATGCGATTCGCTATATCGAAGACAACTCTCATGGCATGCAGCGTGTTGAAATCCGCTGCGGAAGTTGTGATGCGCATCTGGGGCATGTCTTCCCCGATGGTCCGCAACCGACCGGTGAACGCTACTGTGTTAACTCCGCCTCGCTGAATTTCACCGACGAGCAGGGCGAACAGACCAAAGGGTAAGGCGATGAAGGAACAACTTGAAGCAATGCTTGCGTCGATGACACCTGAAGTCTACGAACGACTGGCAACAGCAGTTGAGATTGGAAAATGGCCGGATGGCGTGGCACTGACGCAGGAGCAGCGCGACAACTGCCTGCAACTGGTTATGTTGTGGCAGGCAAGACACAACGATGCGCCGCAGCATATGACCATCGCTAAGGGCGGCGAGATGGTGATGAAGTCGAAAAAAGAGCTGAAAGAAGCGTTCGGTATCGACCCGGATGTTACCCGCATTCATCTGCACTAAAAAAAAGCTGGCGTCATGCCAGCTCCATTTTAAATCAGAATCGCGCCCTGAGCCGTCATCTGAGCAAAGGCGATTTCACTGTCCTCAGGATTCAGATTAACGCCGCGGCAGCCTTCTTTGACTACTTCGACGTGATACCCCAATTCCAGCGCATCCAGCACGCTATATTTCACGCAGTAATCTGTCGCCAGCCCCAGCATCACCAGATGAGTGATGCCACGCTCACGCAGCCAGCTGTCCAGCTCGGTTTTACGACGGTGGCCATTATCAAAAAAGGCGCTGTAGCTGTCGACATCCTGATCTTCACCTTTATGGAACGTCGCATCGAACAGTGAACGATCCAGACCGGGATGGAAGTCCGCACCTCCTGAGCCCTGAATGCCGTGATCGGGCCACCAGATTTGCGCCAGACCATTTAACTCGCCCAGCGTGTATACCGGCTCACCGGAAACCGAGGCAAAGCTGCCGTGATCGGCCGGGTGCCAGTCCTGCAGGGCCAGTACGCATTCACCGTTTTCACGGAACAGCCGCGCATAGCGATTGGCCACCTCGACCGTGTGGTCGCCCTCATGGACTGCCATCGGGCCGCCGGGGCAAAAATCGTTCTGAATATCAATAATGATGAGTGCCCGCTTCATTACATGTCGCTCCGTTTCAGTCTTCAGTCAGTTCGCCGCGCAAATTCTGCTGCATTCTGGCACGGATTTGATCGGCAGAAAGTTCCTGACTGAGTAAAAAGTGTAGCTTGGTCAGCGCGGCTTCTACCGTGAGGTCAAATCCGCTAATCACGCCAGCTTCTTCCAGCGCATTACCGGTGGCGTATCCGCCCATATTCACCTTGCCTGAAATACACTGGGTCAGGTTCACTACCACGATACCACGTTCGCTGGCCTGGTGAAGTTCGGCCAGAAATTCCTTGTTCTGCGGGGCATTGCCCACGCCATAAGAACGCAGAATCAGCGCCTTCACCGGCTGACGCAGGAAGTTACGCACTACGTCGGCGGAAATTCCAGGATAGATGGTGACCACGCCAATAGGCTGAGGCGTAATGGTGTGAACGTTCAGTTCGCCCTGACCGGATGGGGCTGGTGGCGTATTAAGGCGGCGAATATGAATGCCCGCTTCCAGTAGTGCAGAGAGGTTCGGCGACGCAAAGGCGTTGAAGCCATCGGCATGGGCCTTGGTCGTACGGTTACCGCGATAAAGTGTGTTATTGAAAAACAGAGACACTTCACTGATCGGGTAGTTAGCCGCCACATAGAGCGAATTTAAAAGATTCTGCTGACCATCTGAGCGCAGCTCCGCCAGGGGGATCTGCGACCCGGTCACGATCACCGGCTTGGCCAGATTTTCCAGCATGAACGAGAGCGCGGAAGCGGTAAACGCCATGGTGTCAGTGCCATGCAGAATCACAAAGCCATCATAGCGATCGTAATTTTGTCGGATATCGTTGGCGATAAACTGCCAGTCTTCCGGGGTCATGTCGGATGAGTCGATCAGCGGCTGATATTCATGAATGGTGAAATCAGGCATCTCGGGGCGGTGGAACTCGGGCATATTCGCCAGCTGCTGCTGCAGGTGCCCTGAGACCGGAATATAGCCCTGCGCAGAGCGCTGCATACCGATTGTCCCGCCCGTGTAGGCTACGTAGATGTTTTTCTTTTGCATTAGAGAACTCAGACTCGCCATAAAACGCGCAGTATAAGGGGAATAGCGGGGAAAAGCAGCCCGACCAGCGGCCGGGCTGAGAGGTTTATCGCACTTCGCCGCAGTTCAGGCAGAAGGCATAACGGTTCTGAGGATCGTTCTGCTTGTCGAACAGACCCGGCTGGGCTTTCATGGCACTCATCACATCCAGCATTGGTGCGGGCAGCCAGGCTTTCAGCGTATCCGGCAATACGGCCTGTACAGAGGCGTTTATCTGGCCTAGCACCATATCCAGGAAGGTCGGTTCATCCTGATACCAGCTCAGCATGGGTTTACTGACTTTCGCCAGCTCGCCCGCCTTCTTCACGGCATCATCGAAGTCACCCAGCGCATCCACCAGGCCATTGGCTTTGGCATCGCTGCCGGTCCAGACATGGCCCTGCGCTATCGCATCAATCTGCTCGGGGGTTTTATGACGCGACTTCGCCACCAGACCCACAAAGTTGCGGTAACCATTTTCGATAGTCAGCTGCATCAGCTGCTGAACTTCCGCTGGCAGTGCCTTGGTGGTGGAGATATCCGCCAGCGGGGAGGTCGCGACACCATCCGTGTGCACGCCAATGCTGTCCAGACTGTTCTCCAGCGTATTGATCACGCCGAAGATACCAATCGAGCCGGTCAGCGTGCTGGGGTTTGCCACAATGTAGCTGGCAGGCGTTGAGATCCAGTAACCGCCGGATGCCGCCATGCCGCCCATAGAAACCACAATCGGCTTACCTGCGGCCTGGGCCGCCGCCAGCTCTTCACGAATCGCTTCCGAAGCCGTCACGCTGCCACCCGGGCTGTTCACCCGCAGAATAATCGCTTTGATTTTTGGATCGAGGCGCGCATCGCGGATCTGAGCAGCTGTTGTGTCGCCACCGACGTTGCCCGGCGTCTCTTCGCCATCCATGATGGCACCGCTGGCCATGACGACCGCAATGTTGCCATCCTGCTGCGAGGAGGCCGGTTTCACACTGTAGTCATAGATGCTGACGCTACGGTAATCGTTGCTCTGCTTATCCAGACCAAAGGTTTTCACCAGTTCCTGATCGGCTGCTGCACGGGAACCCAGGGCATCGACCAGCTTGTTATCCAGCGCATATTGCGCGGTGTCGCCTTTAACCGCGTTTAAACCAGCAATGATCGCTGCTGCGCCCGGGAAGAGTTGTTCCGGCGTCAGCTGGCGATTCGCCGCCACGGTATTCAGGTAGTTCTGCCACAGCTGACCTACCCAGCGGCTGTCAGCATCACGTGCCGCGGGTGACATGTCGTCACGTAGGAACGGCTCGACCGCTGATTTGTAGGTCCCGACACGGAAGACGTGTGAGGTGACTTTCAGCTTCTCCAGCAGGGTTTTGTAATAGAGTCCGTTGGTGGCGAAGCCATGCAGATCCACTGTGCCCTGCGGCGACAGATAGATTTTTGTGGCGTAGCTGGCAAGGTAGTATTGCGCCTGGCTGTAGCTGTCGCCCAGAGCATAAATTGGCTTGCCGCTGTCGCGGAATTCACGCAGCGCTTTACCCACATATTGCAGCGAAGGCTGATCGCCACCGGCAAATTCGCGTAAATCCAGCACCATGCCTTTAATGTTGCTGTCGCCCTTTGCCTGGCGAATGGCATCGACCACATCAAACAGCGAATTTTCCTGTAAGCGGTCACTGCTGGCACCCAGCAGCTGGCGGCCAATTTTACTCAGACGGTTGCTTACCGACGGTTTATCCACCAGTACGCCGCTGAGATCGACTTTCAGTGCGCCCTGCTGAATCGGCGCTGAACTGCCGCCCGATCCGCTGACCTGAAGCCAGATCCCCACACCCACCACAATCAATAAAATCAGGAAAATATTCAGAATGAATTCCCTGATAAAATTCAATACCCGCCAGCTCCAGCGGAACAGACCTGCAATTATTCGCCACAATGTGCGCATCAGACTCTCCATAAATATGTAGCAGGAAGTGGCCGCCGCGCGGACCAGACTTCCCCGACGAGCTCATCCTAAAGAGCGGCGTGTTAAAAGTCAGCAGGAAATCACTGCGCACTGTTACAAAAAATCTGCCTGTGCCAGGATAATGGCAACATTACAGAGATCGGGAGAGAAACATGGACGCACTGGAGTTACTGGTCAACCGACGTTCGGCTTCACGCCTGACTGAGCCGGCACCGGCGGGTGACGCACTGGAAAATATCCTGCGGGCGGGCATGCGCGCCCCGGATCACGGCACGCTGCAACCCTGGCGCTTCATCATTGTAGAAAATGAAGGGCGTGATCGGATGAGTCAGCTACTGGAGAAGGCGGCACGTGATAATCAACTGGATGAAAAGGCGATTAACAAAGCGAGCCAGGCGCCGTTTCGCGCACCGATGATCATTACAGTGGTGGCACATTGCGAAGCGCACCATAAAGTGCCGCGCTGGGAACAGATTGCCTCGGCCAGCTGTGCGGTGATGGCGATGCAGATGGCGGCGCTTGCTCAGGGGTACAACGGTATCTGGCGCAGCGGTCCCTGGACCGATGACGAGCAGGTCCGGCAGGGCTTTGGCTGCCGCGAGCAGGATGCCATCGTCGGCTTCCTCTACCTGGGCACCCCGCAACTGAAATCCAGCACTACGGTGCTCCCGCCAGACACTGCGCCTTTCGTCCGTTACTTCTGATCTGCCTGTCCGGTTCCGGCAGGGTGCTTTGCAGCCCTGCCTGTTGCACGGTTCCTGTGCGAACGATCGCTAACACCGCGCGTCATGCTTACACCCGAAGCCCTGCCAGGCTAACATAGCCCGCGAGATTCCAACCGACAGCGAACAACCGGTTATCACTGTGTTCCCCTGATGTTAAGGATGTCCTGATTCAATGCGTTTGTTTATTGCGGAAAAACCGAGCCTTGGGCGTGCTATCGCAGATGTGCTGCCGAAACCGCATCGCCGCGGTGATGGCTTTATTGCCTGCGGCAACGATCAGATCGTCACCTGGTGCGTGGGACACCTTCTTGAGCAGGCGCAGCCCGACAGTTATGACAGCCGTTACGCGCGCTGGTCGCTGAACGATCTGCCGATCATTCCGGAAAAATGGCAGCTGAAACCACGTCCGTCGGTTGCAAAGCAGCTGAAAGTGGTGGAGGGTCTGCTGGCGCAGGCGAGTGAAGTGGTGCATGCCGGTGACCCGGATCGGGAAGGGCAGTTGCTGGTGGATGAGGTGCTGGATTACCTGAACCTGCCCCCTGAAAAACGCAGTAAAGTGCAGCGCTGTCTGATCAACGATCTTAACCCTCAGGCAGTGGATCGCGCCGTAAATCGCCTGCGTGAGAATCGCGAGTTTATCCCGCTGTGCGTTTCTGCGCTGGCCCGCGCCCGGGCTGACTGGCTCTACGGCATCAATATGACCCGCGCCTGGACGCTGCTGGGACGCAATGCCGGCTACGATGGTGTGCTGTCAGTAGGCCGGGTACAGACACCGGTGCTGGGGCTGGTAGTGCGGCGCGATGAGGAGATCGAAAACTTCGTGCCGAAAGACTACTTCGAAGTTAAAGCGCATATCCTCACGCCTGATGGTGCCAGATTTGTTGCCAGCTGGATCCCCAGCGAAGCCTGTGAGCCGTGGCAGGATGAAGAGGGACGGCTGCTCAAACGCGCACTGGCCGATCATGTGGTGGCGCGTATCACCGGTCAGCCCGCCATCGTCACGGCTTACAGCGATAAGCGCGAAAATGACGTCGCTCCGCTGCCATTCTCCCTGTCCAGCCTGCAGATCGAGGCCGCAAAACGTTACGGACTGAGTGCCCAGACGGTCCTGGACACCTGTCAGCGGCTCTATGAGACCCACAAACTGATTACCTATCCGCGTTCAGACAGCCGCTATCTGCCGGAAGAGCATGTTGCCGGTCGTCATGCGGTGTTAAAGGCGATACAGGCGCATCAGCCCCAGCTCACCCCACCAGCAGACTTTAACGCCAATCGCAGAAACCGCTGCTGGGACGATAAAAAAGTCGATGCTCACCACGCCATTATTCCCACGGCCCGGAGCAGCGCGGTGAAGCTCAGTGAAAACGAACAGCATATTTATGAGCTGGTAGCGCGCCAGTATCTGATGCAGTTCTGCCCGGATGCGGTATTCCGTAAATGTGTCATCGACCTTGATATTGCGGGCGGAAAGTTTGTGGCGAAAGCGCGCTTCCTGGCTGAGGCGGGCTGGCGCGCGCTGCTCGGCAGCAAAGAGCGGGATGAAGAGAACGACGGCATGCCGCTGCCGGTGGTAGCGAAGGGTGATGCGTTGCTTTGTGAGCGTGGCGAGGTGCTGGCGAAGCAGACTCAGCCGCCACGCCCGTTTACCGATGCGACGATTCTTTCTGCAATGACCGGCATCGCCCGTTTCGTTCAGGATAAAGAATTAAAGAAAGTGCTGCGTGCGACCGATGGTTTAGGAACGGAAGCCACACGCGCCGGCATTATCGAATTACTGTTTCGTCGTGGCTTCCTGGTGAAGAAGGGCCGTTACATCAATTCCACGGATGCCGGACGCGCCCTGATTCACTCTCTGCCCGATCTGGCAGCGCGCCCGGATATGACGGCGCAGTGGGAATCGACACTGACGCGTATCAGCGAAAAGGCCTGCCGCTATGATGAGTTTATGCAGCCGCTGGTGCAGACCTTAACCGGCCTTATCCAGCAGGCGCGGCAGCAGCCTGCGGCGCATGCATTTCGGAGATTACCGTCCACCGGACAGAAACGTCCGGTGCGCAAAACCAGGCGTAAAGTTAAGGAGACGGAATGAGGCGTTATTCGGTATTTCTGGTCGTGGCTCTGACGCTGGTGACCAGCGCAGTGCAGGCCAACAGTCGTTATCAGTCGATGCCACAACAGGGCAGCAACGGTGTGAACACCGATGTGGTGGTGGATATGCCGCCGGAAGCCTGGACGCAGTCAGAGAGACGTCAGCAGGACTGTCTCCGCTGCTGTATCTTTGAGAACCGCAACTACACAGAAGGCGCGGTAGTGAAATCTGAGGGCGTGCTGCTGCAGTGCGCGCGTGATGAACAGTCTCTTGGCACCAACAATCTGATCTGGAAAATAGTGAAATAGCCGTCGCGTGGCGTTCTGCCACGCGACCATTAATTAAAAGCGGAAGGTTGACCAGATGGGGGCGTGGTCAGACGGCTTCTCCATGCCCCGAATCTCATAATCAATGCCGCTCTCAACGCAGTGCGCTGCCAGATTTTTACTTGCCAGCACTAAATCAATGCGTAAGCCACGATTATCATCAAACCCTTTCGAACGATAATCGAACCAGGAGAAACGGTCCGCCACCTCCGGGTTGTGCTCGCGCCAGGTATCCACCAGTCCCCAGCCCAACAGGCGATCCATCCACTCACGCTCTTCCGGCAGGAAAGAGCATTTGCCGGTGCGCAGCCAGCGTTTGCGGCTCTCCTCACCAATGCCAATATCCAGATCGGTGCTGCTGATATTCATGTCGCCCATAACCAGAACCGGTTTATCGGCAGGCAGATCGTCGGTCAGCAGGCGTTGCAGATCGCGATAGAACTTCTCTTTAGCCGGGAACTTGGTAGGGTGGTCGCGACTTTCGCCCTGTGGGAAATAGCCATTGATCACTGTGATGTCGCCAATCGGGCTGGGGATTTCCGCCATGATCAGGCGGCGCTGGGACTCTTCGTCATCGCCCGGAAAGCCCCGGCTCACTGAAACGGGCTGCGCTTTGGTTAGCAACGCCACGCCGTAGTGGCCTTTCTGCCCATGATAAAAGACGTGATAGCCAAGCTTTGCCACCTCCTCCAGCGGAAACATGTCGTCGTGGACCTTGGTTTCCTGCAGACCGATCACATCGGGCTGATGCTGTTCGACAAGCGCCTGAAGTTGATGCGGGCGGGCACGCAACCCATTGATGTTAAATGAAACAAATTTCATGAGATCGACCATTTTTCAGCGAGTAATGGGCAAAGATGGTAGCGATTTTTATTGAAGAAGTCATGGCAGAACAGGCTGAGATTGTGCGAAAGCGGGTAAGAAACGTGAGGAGGTGTAAGGCAGAACAAGGGGCTCAGATATTTTTTGGGAGTCGTGTGCGATATGCAGGATGGTGGTGGGAGAAGGATTATTCGGCGCGTTGCGCCTCACCCTTCGGGCCGCGCTGGAGCGCGTTGTCTCGCGATGCTCGACCCGAACCTTGATCGAAGGTTCTCATCCCTTTCCCCGCAGAACAGGAGACTTTGATATTTTTTGGGATGGAGTGCGATATACAAGATGGTGGTGGGAGAAGGATTCGAACCTTCGAAGTCTGTGACGGCAGATTTACAGTCTGCTCCCTTTGGCCGCTCGGGAATCCCACCAGGGATATTTGAAGTGGCTTAAGATGATTCAGATTCAGATGGTGGTGGGAGAAGGATTCGAACCTTCGAAGTCTGTGACGGCAGATTTACAGTCTGCTCCCTTTGGCCGCTCGGGAATCCCACCATGGCCTGAATCTTTGTCTCTTAAAGCGGGGCGCATCATACCAAATGCGATAAGGGTGTAAAGCGCCCACTGGCAAAACCGCAACTGTTTGCCCACTTTTTACACGTAGCGCTGAATCTGCAGACAATTCAGCGCCCTGGCTGATTAAAGAATAATCGTACGGTTACCGTAAACGAACACGCGCTGTCCCAGTACTTTGTACAGAGCGTTGCTCAGGACATTCTTTTCTACATCGCGACCGGCACGCATCATCTCATCCGCGGTGTAGCTGTGATCGACGTTAATCACATCCTGCATGATGATTGGACCTTCATCGAGATTGTCATTCACGTAGTGCGCGGTAGCACCGATGATTTTCACGCCACGCTCATAAGCCTGATGGTAAGGGCGGGCTCCGATAAAGGCGGGCAGGAAGGAGTGATGAATATTGATAATCTGGTTCGGATAACGCTGCACGAAAGCGGGCGTCAGAACGCGCATATATTTTGCCAGCACCACGTAATCGGGCTGATAGCGGTCAATCTCTTCTATCATGCGGTTATCGTGCTCTTCCCGCGTCAGCCCCTCATGACTCACCAACACAAACGGAATATCGAAACGCTCAACCAGTGAACGCAGGGTGTCGTGGTTACCCACTACCGCTGCAATTTCCATATCCAGGCCGCCAAACGCGCTCTTCATTAACAGATCGCCCAGGCAGTGTGCCTCTTTAGTCACCAGAATCACTACACGACGGCGACCGGCACTGTGAAGTTCCCGCACGGAACCCTGCGGCAGGGCGCTGTCGAGATCGGCGAGCAGGGTATTGTCGTTGAAAATCCCTTCCAGCTCGGTGCGCATGAAAAAACGCCCGGTGCGATGATCAACAAACTCATTGTTCTGCACGATATTAAGTTCGTGCTTGTAACAAATATTGGTGATTTTGGCGATCAGACCTTTTGCATCGGGACAAATGGTTCGTAAAACTTTTCTTTGCATGGTTTGCGCTTGCATCTCAATCAGAGTCCTGTCAAAGCATTAGGGTATAAACCGCTGGGGTAGCCGTCAGCTTAACCACAACATTTTTTGTATTTTTTGCCACTGCCGCACGGGCAGGGATCGTTACGCCCCACGGGCGGTTTTGTTCCGTCAACATAGTACCAGCGTTGATCCTCGCGAAGAAAGCGTGAACACTCATGAATGGTATGAATGTTGGTTTTCTCGCGGTATCGCGCAAAAAAGGTAACGAAAGCTTCGTTCTCATGGCTTCCATGATTACAACGGGTTACATTCAGGCTAAGCCATTCGGTGCCTGGAAAACTTTCAGATAAAAGCCCCGACAGCGCCGGATGGCGTTTCTCAGGATGCCAGGTTGCAACCAGATAGTCCGCATTATGCTGAACATAGGCGCAATATCGGGATCGCATAAGTTGTTCAGCTGTAACAGGAATCTGGTTACCCTGCAGAAAGGGCCCGCAACATACGCTATACTGCTCTCCGCTACAACATGGGCAGGTTTCTGACACATTGTCTCCCGGGAATGATGAGTCGATTTCACAAGCGCGCTATGTTAGCTGACCCCACGTTGTGACGCTACGTATTGACGGCAGGACCAGATACAAATGAGAAAGGTAAAAATTGGATTGGCTCTGGGGTCTGGAGCGGCCAAGGGATGGGCGCATATTGGCGTGATTAACGCGCTGGAACGTGCGGGCATTGAGATCGATGTTGTTGCAGGCTGCTCAGTTGGCGCACTGGTCGGGTCTGCCTATGTGAATAACCGTCTGCCGCTGATGCAGAAATGGGTGAGCGCATTTCGCTACTGGGATGTGATTCGCCTGATGGATGTCTCCTGGCAGCGCGGCGGGTTATTACGCGGCGAGCGGGTATTCAGCCATGTCCGTCAGCTGATCCCGAATGATGCGATAGAGCACTGTGATAAACCCTTCGGCGTGGTGGCGACCAACCTGAGTACGGGGCGTGAGCTCTGGCTGACTGAAGGCGATCTTCATCAGGCGGTACGCGCATCCTGCAGTATGCCAGGTTTATTACCGCCGGTGGGCTACAATGGGTATTGGCTGGTAGATGGTGCCGTCGTGAACCCGGTGCCGATTTCACTGACGCGTGCCCTGGGGGCAGACATTGTTATCGCCGTTGACTTACAGCATGACGCACATTTAATGCAGCAGGATCTCTTTTCCGTTACACCTCAGAACAGTGAAGAAGAAGCCGCCGCAGCGGCATTGAGTTGGGGTGGAAAGTTGCGACAGCGCCTGGTGAATTTCACCCAGCGCCGTGCATCTCAGTCACCTGGCGCGATGGAGATTATGTCTACCTCTATCCAGGTGCTGGAGAATCGCCTTAAGCGAAACCGTATGGCAGGCGATCCGCCCGATGTTTTGATACAGCCGGTCTGTCCGCAAATTTCGACGCTGGACTTTCACCGTGCTGAAGAGGCCATTGAGGCAGGCAGGGCCGCCGTAGAGAAGAAAATGGATGAACTATTACCACTGGTCCGTGGCAGATAATCAGGTTGTTCATTCAAAACGGTGACTTCGGGCAATTCTGAAAGGCGCAACTGCGTTTTATGAACCACTATTGAATTATCTGGTACGCAGGGGGAAAGAATGGAAAAACCACTACTCGGCAAAAAGATACTCATTGTCGAAGATGAGGCTGTTTTCCGTTCGTTGCTGGACCAATTTTTGTTATCGATGGGTGCTGTGACGTTACAAGCGGAAGATGGTCTGGAAGCAATTGCACAATTACAACAGCATACTGTCGACCTGATTATCTGCGATCTGGAAATGCCCCGTATGAGTGGCATCCAGTTCGTTGAGCATATTCGTACCCGTGGCAATGTCGTGCCGATTTTGATCATCTCGGCCACTGAAAACATGTCCGATATCGCCCATGTACTGCGTCTTGGGGTGCAGGATGTGCTGCTTAAGCCACTCAAAAACTTCGAACGCTTCCGTGAAGCGGTCTATGAGTGCCTTTATCCCTCAATGTTCACCTCCAAAGTGGAAGAGGATGAGCAGCTTTTCCAGGACTGGGATGCGCTGGTTCGCGATCCAAAAGCAGCCGCCAAGCTGCTCAAGCAACTCCAGCCGCCAGTGCAGCAGACCATAGCCAACTGCCGGATTAACTATCGGCAGCTGACGATGGCCGAGCAGCCTGGGCTGGTACTTGATATCGCAGCACTCTCTGATAAAGATCTGGCGTTCTACTGTCTCGACGTGACGCGCGCCGGTGATAACGGCGTGCTGGCGGCGCTATTACTGCGTGCACTGTTTAATGGCCTGCTGCAGGAGCAGCTTACGGGCCAAAAACAGCGTCTGCCGGAGCTGAATGGACTACTCAGACAGGTCAATCTGCTGCTGCGCCAGGCGAACCTGAGCGGTCAGTTCCCGCTGCTGGTGGGTTACTATCATCGCGGTTTAAAAAATCTGATTCTGGTTTCGGCCGGATTAAATGCCACGCTTCATGTTCATGCCCATCAGATTCAGCTCAGTAATGGTGTCCCGCTTGGCACTATGGGCAGCACCCATCTTAATCAAATCAGTCAGCGCGCAGACAACTGGCAGTGCCACGTCTGGGGCGCGGGCGGTCGTATACGGCTGATGCTGTCCACGGAAGAATAAGTGCAAAAAACAGCGAGATTCTGGTGCTGATTCCAGGACCAGAGTTTAGCTTTACAGTTGGGTAATAGTCTTAATTTCGACGGTTTGGTCCCTTCCAGGATAAATCCGTTCGATACTAACTGATATACTCATTTCCGATTTTAAACCGACATATCAAGTATTAACTTGAACGGCCTATGAGAGAGGTATCTTAATGTCTGCCAATAATACCAAAGTAAAAAAAGCGGTAATCCCGGTAGCGGGTTTGGGTACGCGTATGCTCCCGGCTACCAAAGCGATTCCAAAAGAAATGTTACCGCTGGTTGATAAGCCGTTAATCCAGTATGTCGTTAACGAGTGTATCGCTGCTGGCATCAACGAAATTGTGCTGGTTACGCATTCATCAAAAAATGCCATCGAAAACCACTTTGATACCAGCTTCGAACTGGAATCAATGCTGGAAAAACGCGTTAAGCGTCAGCTGCTGGATGAAATCCAGTCTATCTGCCCGCCACACGTTACCATCATGCAGGTCCGTCAGGGCATCGCTAAAGGTCTGGGTCACGCTGTGATGTGTGCACACCCGCTGATCGGTGATGAGCCCTTTGCGGTCATCCTGCCAGACGTCATCATCGACGAATATGAATCCAACCCAACCAAAGATAACCTGGCAGAGATGCTGAGCCGTTATGAAGAGTCTGGCCGCAGCCAGATCATGGTTGAGCCGGTTGCCGATGTTACCGCGTACGGTGTTGTTGATTGCCAGGGCGCAGAACTGAACCCAGGCGACAGCGCACCTATGGTTGGTGTGGTTGAGAAGCCTAAAGCGTCAGAATCACCATCAAACCTGGCCGTCGTAGGTCGTTATGTGCTGTCTTCAGACATCTGGCCTCTGCTGGCGAAAACGCCTCCAGGTGCAGGCGGCGAAGTTCAGCTGACTGACTCCATTGCTATGCTGATGGAAAAAGAGACGGTTGAAGCTTATCACCTTAAAGGCGTGAGCCATGACTGTGGTAACAAGCTGGGCTATATGCAGGCTTTCGTTGAGTACGGTGTTCGTCATCCGGTATTGGGCAAAGATTTCTCTGAATGGCTCGATGGCGCAGTTGGCAACAAAAAGTAATTCATAAACACAGGATAACTCGATGAAAGTCACTGTATTTGGTATCGGCTATGTCGGTCTGGTTCAGGCTGCGGTGTTAGCCGAAGTCGGACATGACGTTCTCTGCATTGATGTCGACGCTAATAAAGTCGAAAATCTGAAAAAAGGCATCATTCCTATTTTCGAACCAGGTTTAACGCCGCTGGTAATGTCCAATTACGAAGCGGGTCGTCTGAAGTTCAGCACTGATGCTGAGCTGGGCGTAAACCATGGTGTTATGCAGTTTATTGCAGTTGGTACACCACCGGACGAAGACGGCTCTGCCGATCTGAAATATGTGACCGCCGTAGCGCGCACCATTGCGCAGCATATGAACGATCACAAAGTGGTTATCGACAAATCAACCGTTCCGGTTGGCACAGCAGACAAAGTTCGTGCAGTAATGACGGAAGCGCTGAAAGCGCGTGACGCCAACATCACCTTCGATGTGGTTTCAAACCCGGAATTCCTGAAAGAGGGTGCAGCAGTTAATGACTGTATGCGTCCGGAGCGTATTGTTGTCGGTACTGACAACGACGACGTGGTCGAACTGTTACGCGAGCTCTATGAGCCGTTTAACCGTAACCACGATCGCATGATCATGATGGATATCCGCAGCGCAGAGCTGACCAAGTATGCCGCGAACTGCATGCTGGCAACCAAAATCAGCTTTATGAACGAGATGTCTAACCTGGCTGAACGTTTAGGCGCGGATATTGAGAAAGTACGCCAGGGTATCGGTTCTGATCCCCGCATTGGCTACCACTTTATCTATCCTGGCTGTGGCTACGGTGGCTCCTGCTTCCCGAAAGATGTACAGGCGTTAATCCGTACCGCTGAGTCCATTGGCTATCAGCCACGTCTGTTGCAGGCGGTGGAAGATGTGAATGACAACCAGAAAAACAAGCTGCCTACCTTCATTAAACGTCATTTTGGTGACGATCTGAAAGGTAAAACGTTTGCACTCTGGGGCCTGTCATTCAAGCCGAACACTGACGACATGCGTGAAGCCTCCAGCCGTGTGCTGATGGAAACGCTGTGGGAAGCAGGCGCATCTGTTCAGGCGTTTGACCCTGAAGCGATGGATGAAGCGCAGCGCATCTATGGTCACCGCAGCGATCTGAAGCTGATGGGTACCAAAGAAGCCGCACTGCAGGGCGCAGACGGTCTGGTCATCTGTACGGAGTGGCAAAACTTCCGTGCGCCTGACTTCGACGTTATCAAAAATGCACTGAAAGAAGCCGTGATTTTTGATGGTCGTAACCTGTATGATCCAGAGCGTATCAGCAAACGCGGTTTCGTTTATTATGCAATCGGCCGCGGAGCGTCTATTCAAACTGCATAATTAACGAGGGATTTATGAACTTTCTGGTCACCGGCGCCGCAGGCTTTATTGGTTTTCATGTCAGTCAGCGTCTGCTGGCCGCCGGTCACCAGGTTGTCGGTATCGACAACCTGAATGATTATTACGACGTAAATCTCAAGCATGCCCGTCTCGATTTAATTAAAGCTGATTCTGGTTTTACATTTATTGAGATGGATCTGGCGGACCGTGACGCAATGGCGTCACTGTTCGACCAGCATACCTTCCAGCGCGTTATTCACCTTGGCGCTCAGGCTGGCGTAAGGTACTCCATTGAAAATCCCCATGCCTACGCAGACTCAAATCTGATCGGTCACCTCAATATCCTTGAAGGCTGTCGTCATCATAAAATTGAACATCTGCTCTACGCCTCATCCAGTTCAGTTTATGGCCTGAATCGCAAAATGCCGTTCTCAACCGAAGACAGCGTTGATCATCCGGTTTCTTTATATGCGGCGACCAAAAAAGCTAACGAGTTAATGTCGCACACTTACTCACATCTTTATCAGTTGCCGACGACCGGATTGCGCTTCTTTACCGTTTATGGTCCGTGGGGCCGTCCTGATATGGCACTCTTTAAGTTCACCCGGGCAATGATTGCGGGTGAAGCGATAGATGTTTATAACCAGGGCCAGATGAAACGCGACTTTACCTATATTGACGATATTGCTGAAGCGATTGTCCGCCTGCAGGATGTTATTCCGCAACAGGATGATAACTGGACAGTTGAAACCGGTTCTCCTGCAACCAGCTCTGCGCCTTATCGGGTTTACAATATTGGTAACAGTCAGCCGGTTACGTTGATGAACTATATCGAAGCGATTGAGAAAGCCCTGGGGATTACGGCGAAGAAAAATCTGATGCCAATGCAGCCCGGTGATGTTCTGGAAACCAGTGCGGATACAGAAGCATTGTATAAGGCCATTGGTTTTAAACCGCAGACCGGGGTCGAAGAGGGCGTTAAAAACTTCGTTGACTGGTACCGTGATTTTTATCGCGTCTGATTAAAAGAAAAAGGAAGCTCTGGCTTCCTTTTTTATTGGGCATCACGCTAGCGCTTAAGCAGCGAAGCAATCAGCATTACAGTAAAAAATCGTCCAGCGTTTTACCCTGTTCTTCCAGCGCTTTTTTAATCACGGCAGGTGTCCGTCCCTGACCTGTCCATGTTCTGGACTCGCCTTTTTCATCGGTATAACCATATTTGGCCGGGCGCACTGAGCGTTTACCTTTTGCCGCAGCTCGGGGAGTGGCGGTCAGCGTGTTAATCAGTTCATTCGGGTCGATTCCGTCCGCCAGCAGCATTTCACGATACTGATTAAGCTTACGCGTACGTTCTTCATTTTCTGCCTGAAAATGTGACTCTTCTTCGCGACGTTCTTTTACCACCACGTCCAGTTTTTCCAGCATCTCTTCCAGTGTTTCGACGGAATACTCTCTGGCCTGGGCGCGCAGCGTACGGATATTATTAAGAACTTTTAGTGCTTCGCTCATTGTCCTGGTCTCTGAATAAGGGAAAAGTTGTGTTGCCCGCTAATAGTAGTGGTGACATTAAATAACTTCAATCTTAAAAAAATATTCAGAACGATAATCTCCTGAGCAATAAAAATAATCCCAGTCAGAATTCAACGGTTATGGCAAATAAAAAATAGTTTTCGCGGGTCTGATATGCAATAAATTTAATGTATTTAGCGTGATGACAAAAATGTCGTTCCTTTTGTTGCGGGTAAAATAAGCAAAACTTATCCTGCGTGAAGTGTATGTAACTGGCTCCCGGCGAAGCACAAAGATGAATAAGTGGTCAGCCGTTACGCTTTAATTACCGCTACACCGCAACGTATTACCTGCACTTTGTGTTAATATGCGCGCCATTCCGTTAAGTTCTGATGAAGATACGCTCCTATGGCTCAACTCTATTTTTATTACTCTGCCATGAATGCAGGGAAATCGACAGCACTGCTGCAATCTTCCTATAACTATCAGGAGCGCGGCATGCGTTCGCTGGTCTATACCGCTGAAATCGATAATCGGTTCGGTGCCGGACAGGTGAGTTCCCGTATCGGACTCTCGTCGCCAGCCTTGCTCTATAATGCTGAAACCGCACTCTACAGCGACATTGCCGCCGAACATGCTGCGCAGCCAATCCACTGCGTGCTGGTTGATGAGAGTCAGTTCCTGACCCGGGAGCAGGTTAAAGCGCTCTCTGATGTCGTAGACGATTTGGATATTCCGGTACTCTGCTATGGCCTGAGAACCGATTTTCGCGGTGAGCTGTTTGTGGGCAGTCAGTATCTGCTGGCATGGGCAGATAAGCTGGTTGAACTTAAAACCATTTGTCACTGTGGCCGCAAGGCGAGCATGGTGCTGCGACTGGATAGCGAAGGCAAACCTTTCAGTGAAGGCGAGCAGGTGGTCATTGGCGGTAACGAACGTTATATTTCCGTCTGCCGTAAGCATTACAAACAGGCGATAGAGCAGGGATCGTTACAGGCGATTCACGGCGCACAGACTCCGCTGAATTAACCGCATCATTCAGGCAATAAAAAACCCGCCGAGGCGGGTTTTTTTATCAGACAGTCAGAAGTGAGCTATCAGACTTTTTTCACTTTCTTATCAACTTTCACGCCTTTTACCGGCTGCTCAGCTACGGCTTCGGCGACACTTGAGAACGGTTCGACAAATTCACGTCCGTAGTAGGTATCAAGCATAATCTGTTTCAGCTCAGCAATCAGCGGATAGCGTGGGTTGGCGCCGGTACACTGGTCATCAAACGCATCATCGGCCAGTTTGTCGACTTTCGCCAGGAAGTCCGCTTCCTGCACACCGGCTTCGCGGATTGAGGTCGGAATACCGAGTTCAGTTTTAATCTCGTCCAGCCATGCCAGCAGCTTCTCAATTTTCTGCGCGGTGCGGTCGCCTGGTGCGCTCAGACCTAAGTGGTCAGCAATCTCGGCGTAACGACGGCGCGCCTGTGGACGATCATACTGGCTGAACGCGGTCTGTTTAGTCGGGTTGTCATTCGCGTTGTAGCGGATAACGTTCGAGATTAACAGGGCATTCGCCAGACCGTGTGGGATATGGAACTCTGAGCCCAGTTTGTGTGCCATTGAGTGACAGACCCCGAGGAAGGCGTTGGCAAACGCAATACCGGCGATAGTCGCGGCATTGTGTACGCGTTCACGCGCCACCGGGTTTTTAGCACCTTCGGCATAACTGGCTGGCAGATTCTCTTTCAGCAGTTTCAGTGCCTGCAGCGCCTGCCCATCAGAGTACTCATTCGCCAGCACGGAAACATAGGCTTCCAGCGCGTGGGTAACTGCATCCAGACCACCGAAGGCGCAGAGTGAACGCGGCATATCCATCACGAGATTGGCATCGACTATCGCCATATCTGGTGTCAATGCATAGTCAGCCAGAGGATATTTCTGACCGGTCGCATCGTCGGTTACCACAGCGAACGGTGTGACCTCTGAACCGGTACCTGAGGTAGTCGTGATGGCAACCATGCGTGCTTTGACGCCCATTTTCGGGAACTTGTAAATACGTTTACGGATGTCCATGAAACGTAACGCCAGCTCTTCGAAGTGGGTTTCCGGATGTTCGTACATCACCCACATGATTTTCGCGGCATCCATTGGGGAACCGCCGCCCAGCGCAATGATGACGTCAGGTTTAAAGCTGTTCATCTGCTCTGCACCTTTACGTACGATGCTCAGCGTTGGGTCAGCTTCAACTTCAAAGAACACTTCAGTCTCGATGCCGTGTGATTTCAGCACGCGGGTCACCTGGTCAGCATAACCGTTATTGAACAGGAAGCGGTCAGTGACGATAAAGGCACGTTTCGCGCCGTCCGTTGCCACCTCTTCCAGCGCAATTGGCAGTGAACCCCGACGGAAGTAGATGGATTTAGGAAGTTTATGCCACAACATATTCTCAGCTCGCTTGGCGACAGTTTTGGTATTGATCAGGTGTTTTGGGCCGACGTTCTCTGAAATAGAGTTACCGCCCCAGGAACCACAACCCAGCGTCAGAGACGGCGCCAGTTTAAAGTTGTAGAGGTCACCGATACCGCCCTGAGAAGCTGGGGTATTGATCAGAATACGCGCGGTTTTCATTTTGTCGCCGAAGTAGTGCACGCGCTCAGTCTGGTTATCCTGGTCGGTGTAAAGGCAGGAGGTGTGACCGATACCGCCCATGGCGACCAGTTTCTCCGCTTTATCTACGGCATCCTGGAAATCTTTTGCCCGATACATCGCGAGGGTAGGTGAGAGTTTTTCGTGGGCGAATGGCTCAGACTCATCCACCAGTTTTACCTCACCAATCAGTATCTTAGTGCTCGGTGGTACGCTGAGACCCGCCATCTCTGCAATTTTGAAGGCAGGCTGACCCACGATGGCTGCATTCAGACCGCCGTTTTTCAGGATGATATTCTGTACAGCGTTCAGTTCAGCACCCTGCAGCATGTAGCCGCCATGGCTGGCGAAACGTTCACGCACGGCGTCATAAACTGAATCAACCACAATGACAGATTGTTCAGAGGCGCAGATCACCCCGTTATCAAAGGTTTTCGACATCAGAATGGAGGCAACGGCACGTTTCACATCGGCGGTTTCATCGATCACTACCGGCGTGTTACCGGCACCGACACCAATCGCCGGTTTACCGGAGCTGTATGCCGCTTTCACCATGCCTGGTCCGCCAGTGGCGAGAATCAGGTTGATGTCTGGGTGATGCATCAGCTGGTTTGATAGCTCAACAGACGGGGCATCGATCCAGCCGATAATGTCTTTAGGCGCACCGGCAGCAATGGCGGCCTGCAAGACGATGTCGGCAGCTTTGTTTGTTGCGTCTTTGGCGCGTGGGTGTGGCGAAAAGATAATACCGTTACGGGTTTTAAGACTGATTAACGCTTTGAAGATGGCGGTTGAGGTTGGGTTGGTGGTCGGGACGATACCGCAAATCAGGCCAATCGGCTCGGCGATGGTAATGGTACCGAACGTGTCATCAGTGGCTAACACGCCACAGGTCTTTTCATCTTTATAGGCGTTGTAGATATACTCAGAAGCAAAGTGGTTTTTAATGACTTTGTCTTCGACGATGCCCATACCGGATTCGGCAACGGCCATCTTGGCTAGCGGGATTCGGGCGTCTGCGGCGGCAAGGGCGGCGGCACGAAAGATGGCGTCGACCTGTTGTTGAGAAAAGTTGGCATATTCACGCTGGGCTTTTTTTACACGTTCGACCAGTGCATTGAGTTCAGCGACATTGGTTACGGCCATGGTGTTCTCCTGAAGGAAGTTAAACTTTTTTAGTAAACAATCCTGCGTCCTGAGTATAGTCACGCTGAAATAACGTGACTTGCTGACAGGAAAATCCCGGATTTTCAACTGTTTACTGAACGAGTCTTCTGCTGGCGTTTGCGAGATTTCTTACGCTGACGCTTATACTTCCGTTAAGAAAAGATTACCTGGTTTGGGGTAGATCAATTTTGATGCAGATCAATTTAGGTTCAAGCTGACACCTTTCAGCACCCCTATAGAGAGCTTTCCTGTTAGGTTAGCGTGCTCCTGTGCTCAGCCCTCCTGGTAGTGGCTAAATCCAGCCACTTTTTAATTTCTGGCGGAAAGCGCTAAATGCTTTACTGTTCATCAGGATAAATACCCATGTGCACATCTGGCGTCTCTGCACGTTTTCACATACATTAGGCGCGTTTACCCCCTGTAGTACGGAGTAGAGTCGTGAATCCAGCGCTGTTAGATCTATCAGGCTATATAAAATTTTTTGTCGGGCTCTTTGCGCTGGTCAATCCGGTAGGCATTATTCCGGTGTTCATCAGCATGACGCGTTATCAGGGGGTAGTTGAGCGTAACAAAACCAACCTTACAGCTAATCTGGCCGTTGCCATTATTCTCTGGACGTCACTTTTCCTCGGCGATGCGATTTTGCGTGTGTTTGGCATTTCGATTGACTCGTTCCGCATTGCGGGCGGCATTCTGGTTGTCACCATTGCGATGTCGATGATCAGCGGCAAGCTGGGCGAGGATAAGCAGAATAAACAGGAGAAGTCAGAAACCGCGATTCGTGAAAGCGTGGGTGTTGTGCCGCTGGCATTACCACTGATGGCAGGACCAGGGGCCATCAGCTCGACCATTGTCTGGAGTACCCGCTACCACAGCTGGATAAATCTGCTGGGATTCACGCTGGCGATTGCCATCTTTGCGTTCTGCTGCTGGCTGTTGTTCCGGGCTGCGCCATTAATGGTGCGCATTCTTGGGCAAACCGGTATTAACGTTATTACCCGAATTATGGGGCTGTTACTGATGGCGCTGGGCATTGAATTTGTCGTAACCGGTATGAAGTCGATTTTCCCCGGCTTACTGAACTAGAAACTCACTTATTTCATGCAGCGAAGCGAATTGGTGACCTGAAGCGGTGCAGTAAAGCGTTTTATTGCACCATAAGAATGCAGTTATTCATCCTGCTTAATAAAAAAAGAGGATTATAAATTCCGTTACTGTGGGTTTGCTCACAGACTTTTTTTTGCAAAATAATGTCACTATTTTCACACGACAATCTGCTATCTGATCTCCACTCAACCCGATAAATCCCCATGCTTCAGTGCTCAGTCTGAATTTCATCACGTCATTGCCGTTTTTATCAATACAAATGCCAAAACAAGCGCAATTTGTGGCTGCATTCAGCTATGAAAAGGGCTTTCCCGCTAAATCGTCTATTTTTCATATCGATATGATATTTTCAGGACGAAAATTAACACTTCCGCTGCCTGACATCTCATGATAAAAGAGAATTAGTTAACATTTTCGCTATTTTGCTTTGGCGGCCCTTCACGGCTTCTGATAATTTTTGGCCCAACGTGAATTTTTTTCTCCGAAAGCCCAAAGTGAGAACGCTTTTTGCTTAAGCCTATCGGGATACTTAATTAAAGGTTGGCGTTTCGCATGATTGGGATGAAAAACTTGCAACAACAGCGGTCAGCAATCGCACTCTTTTTGTTCACGCCCTTTTCTCCGGCTTACGCCGCCACGGTTCCGCCTGGAACGGTTCTGGCAGCGCAGCAGCAAATAGTGATCAATAACGGAAGCGAAGTCTCCTCACTGGATCCGCATAAAACCGAAGGCGTGCCGGAATCCAATGTTATTCATAACCTGCTGGATGGCCTGGTAAATACCGATAACTTCGGTCATGTTGTGCCGGGCGTCGCCAAAAGCTGGGAAAATCCCCAACCCACAGTCTGGATTTTTACTCTGCGGGACGATGCGAAGTGGAGCAATGGTGAACCGGTAACCGCCGCTGATTTCGTCTATAGCTGGCGTCGTCTGGTAGACCCGAAAACGGCGTCGCCTTACTCCAGTTATCCGCAGGCCGCTCATTTTGCCAGTATTGATGCCATCCTTGCCGGTAAAGCATCACCCGACCAGCTGGGCGTGAAAGCGCTGGATGCCCATCGCCTGCAGATTACGCTGAGTGAACCGGTGCCTTACCTGGTGGCGATGTTAGCGCATACGGCGATGAAGCCGGTTTATGCGCCCGCCATTAAGCAGTGGGGCGACGCCTGGACCCGTCCCGATCACTACATCGGTAACGGCGCCTATACGCTGAGCGACTGGGTGGTGAATGAAAAAATCGTCGTGAAGCGTAATCCCTATTACTGGGATAATGCGCATACGGTGATTGAGCAGGGAACATTCCTGCCGATCGCCTCTGAAAATAGTGATATCAATCGCTATCGCAGTGGCGGCACGGATATAACCAATAGTGCGGTGCCGCCGGAGATGTTTGGCAAGCTGCGCAAAGAGCTGGGCGATGAAGTAAAGGTCAGCCCGCTGCTCTGCACCTTCTACTACGAAATTAACAACAAAAAAGCGCCGTTCACCGATGCCCGGGTGCGCGCCGCGCTGAAAATGACCCTCGACCGCGAGGTAATAGCCAGGAAGATCATGGCTCAGGGGCAGATTCCGGCCTATAGCCTCACGCCACCCTTTACGGCGGGTATTAAGCTATCCCCGCCTGAATGGTTCACCTGGACACAGGCGCAGCGTAATGAGGCGGCGAAAAAACTGCTGGCAGAGGCGGGCTTTGATGCCAGCCATCCGCTGACCTTTACGCTGCTCTATAACACTTCTGATCAGAACAAACGCCAGGCGATTGCGGCTGCATCGATGTGGCAGAAAAACCTGGGCGCGAAGGTGACGCTGCAGAATCAGGAGTGGAAAACCATGCTGGAGACCCGTCATCAGGCCCAGTATGACGTGGTTCGCGCCACCTGGTGTGCCGATTACAACGAGCCTTCCACCTTCCTGAACATGCTGATCAGTAACGCCTCGATCAACACCGCATTTTACAGCAGCGCGACCTTTGATCGCTTAATGGCGGAAACGCTGACGGCGGGCAGCAAGGCGCAGCGCGCCGACCTGTATCAGCAGGCTGAAACACAACTCGACAAAGACTCACCAATTGTGCCAGTTTACTACCGCGTAAGTGTGCGCCTGGTAAAGCCCTGGGTTGGCGGCTTTACGGGCAAAGACCCGCAGGACATGACAGACCTGAAGTACTATTTCATCAAACAACACTGATCTGATCGCCGCTTCGGCGAGACAGTCGGGACACGCATCAGCGTACAGACCATTTTGGGGTCAATCTCCCTGGGAACAGGCCAGGGAGCCCGGAGACGGGGGACGCCGGGGCAGAGCATCGCCACGGTGACGATAATAAAACTGGAGTGTAATAATGAACAACATCACGAAAAAAAGCCTGATTGCAGCGGGCGTTTTCGCCGCAGTGAGTGCCCTGGCAGGGAATGCAGCTTTCGCAGCAACCGTGCCTGCTGGCGTCGAACTGGCTGCAAAACAAGAACTGGTTCGCGGCAATGGCGATGAAGTCCAGTCGCTCGATCCGCACAAAATTGAAGGCGTGCCGGAAGACAACGTGGCGCGCGACCTTTACGAAGGTCTGCTGGTCAATGACAGCAACGGTAAACCGATTCCGGGCGTAGCGGAAAGTTACGAAAACAAAGATTTTAAAGTGTGGACGTTCCACTTACGTAAAAATGCCAAATGGTCCAATGGCGAGCCGGTTACCGCGCAGGACTTCGTCTACAGCTGGGAGCGTCTGGTCGATCCTAAAACGGCTTCACCGTACGCCAGCTATCCGCAGTATGGTCATATTCTGAACGTCGATGACATCATCGCCGGGAAAAAACCGGTTACCGATCTGGGCGTAAAAGCCATTGATGACCACACGCTGGAAGTCACCCTGAGCGAGCCGGTTCCCTATTTTGATAAGCTGCTGATTAACTCCGTCATGTCACCGGTTTACAAACCGGCAATTGAGAAGTTTGGCGAGCAGTGGACCCAGCCACAGAACTGGGTCGGCAACGGTGCCTTTAAACTGGACGCACACGTGATTAACGAGCGCATCACCCTGGTACGTAACCCGAACTACTGGGACAACGAACACACCGTGCTGAACAAAGTTACCTACCTGCCAATCAGTTCAGAAGTCAGTGACGTTAACCGTTACTTCTCTGAGAACGGCAGTGACATGACCTACAACAATCTGCCAATTGAGCTGTTTAAAAAACTGCAGCGTGACAATGGTAAAGAGCTGCACGTCGATCCTTACCTCTGCACCTACTACTACGAAATCAACAACCAGAAAGCGCCATTCACCGATCCTCGCGTGCGCGCGGCCCTGAAGCTGGGTCTGGATCGTGACATCATGGTGAATAAAGTCCTGGCGCAGGGTCAGAAACCGGCTTACAGCTACACGCCGCCATCTACAGACGGCATGGACATTCTGCCGCCAGACTGGTTCACATGGTCACAGGACAAACGTAACGCCGAAGCGAAGAAGCTGCTGGCTGAAGCGGGCTACACCGCCGACAAACCGCTGACCTTTAACCTGCTGTATAACACCTCCGATCTGCACAAGAAGCTGGCGATTGCCGCCTCGTCGATCTGGAAGAAAAATATTGGCGTGAATATCAAGCTGGAAAACCAGGAGTGGAAAACCTTCCTGGATACCCGTCATCAGGGTAATTACGATGTGTCGCGTGCGGCCTGGTGTGCGGACTACAACGAACCGACTTCATTCCTGAACACCATGGTGTCCAACAGCAGCAGTAACACATCGCACTACAAGAGCGATGAGTTTGACAAAGTAGTACGTGACGCGATCAAAGCCCCGGATGCGAAAGCCCGCGCAGTGGACTATCAGAAAGCTGAACAGATTCTGGATAAAGACAGCACGATCGTACCGGTTTATTACTACGTAAATACGCGTCTGGTGAAACCTTATGTCGGCGGTTACACCGGTAAAGACCCCCTGGATAAAACGCTGTCTAAAGACTTCTACATCATTAAACACTAATAGCATTCAGGCTATCAGCAGTGGCGGCGCGTCTGGCGCCGCCTTTTTTAATTTTTTATATGTTGTGAAGCAACAGCCTGGTAGGTACGGCAATGTTAAAATTCATCCTGCGTCGCTTGCTTGAAGCGCTACCGACGCTGTTCGTCCTGATTACCATCTCCTTCTTTATGATGCGTCTGGCCCCCGGTAGTCCTTTTACCGGCGAGCGTACGCTGGCACCCGAAGTCATGGCCAACATTGAGGCGAAGTATCACCTCAACGATCCCATTGGTAAGCAGTATGTCGATTACCTTGTGCAGCTGGCGCACGGCGATTTCGGCCCATCGTTTAAATACAAAGACTATTCGGTCAACTATCTGGTCGCACATGCGTTCCCGGTTTCTGCCAAACTCGGTCTGGCCGCGTTCCTGCTGGCGATAGTGCTGGGCGTGACCGCCGGCGTTATCGCGGCGCTCAAACAAAATACGTTGTGGGACTTCGCGGTGATGGGGGTAGCAATGACCGGCGTGGTCATACCCAGTTTCGTGGTCGCGCCGCTGCTGGTCCTGCTGTTCGCCATCAGCCTGAAATGGCTACCGGGCGGCGGCTGGAATGGCGGGCAGTGGAACTACATGCTACTACCGATGGTGGCGCTGTCGCTGGCGTATATCGCCAGTATCGCGCGTATTACCCGCGGGTCGATGATTGAAGTCATGCACTCTAACTTTATCCGTACCGCGCGCGCCAAAGGCCTGCCGCTGCGCCGCATTGTGCTGCGTCATGCGCTGAAGCCCGCGCTGCTGCCGGTGATCTCCTATATGGGACCGGCGTTTGTCGGCATTATTACCGGTTCGATGGTCATTGAGTCGATCTACGGTCTGCCGGGTATCGGTCAGCTGTTTGTGAACGGTGCGCTGAACCGTGACTACTCACTGGTAATGAGCCTGACCATTCTGGTCGGTTTGCTGACCATTATCTTCAACGCGATTGTTGACGTGCTCTATGCCGTTATCGATCCAAAAATTCGTTACTGATTGCGGAGTTCGCCATGATGTTAAGTAAGAAAAACAGCGAAGCTCTTGATGCGTTCAGTGAGAAGCTGGAAGTAGAAGGGCGCAGTCTCTGGCAGGACGCGCGTCGTCGTTTTATCCATAACCGGGCGGCCTTAATCAGCCTGCTGGTGCTGTTAGTGATTACCCTGTTCGTTATTTTTGCGCCGATGCTGGCGCAGTTCACCTACGACGATACCGACTGGGCCATGATGTCCTCGCCGCCGGATACCACTTCCGGCCACTGGTTCGGCACTGACTCATCGGGTCGCGACCTGCTGGTGCGCGTGGCGATTGGTGGCCGCATTTCCCTGATGGTGGGTGTGGCCTCTGCGCTGATCGCGGTGATCGTGGGCACGCTTTATGGTTCGATTGCTGGCTATCTTGGTGGCAAAACGGACTCGGTGATGATGCGTATTCTGGAAATCCTTAACTCCTTCCCGTTTATGTTCTTCGTCATCCTGCTGGTGACCTTCTTTGGTCGCAACATCCTGCTGATTTTTGCCGCTATCGGCATGGTTTCGTGGCTGGATATGGCGCGTATTGTGCGCGGCCAGACGCTGAGCCTGAAGCGTAAAGAGTTTATCGAAGCGGCCCATGTCGGTGGGGTATCAACCTGGAAAATCGTGGTGCGCCATATCGTGCCTAACGTGCTGGGGGTAGTGGTGGTTTACGCCTCGCTGCTGGTGCCAAGCATGATCCTGTTTGAATCCTTCCTGAGCTTCCTGGGTCTGGGTACGCAGGAACCGTTAAGCAGCTGGGGCGCACTGCTCAGCGACGGCGCCAACTCGATGGAAGTGTCGCCGTGGCTGCTGCTCTATCCGGCGGGCTTCCTGGTGGTGACGCTGTTCTGTTTCAACTTTATCGGCGATGGCCTGCGTGATGCCCTCGACCCGAAAGATCGTTAAGGAGTTTCCCGATGACTATTCATGAATTTCAGCCAGCGATGGCGGCCCGCGCGGGAAGCGAACAGCTACTTACGGTCAAAGATTTACGCGTGACCTTTGGCACGCACGATGGGGATGTGACCGCCGTCAACGACCTGAACTTCTCGCTGCGTGCCGGTGAGACGCTGGGGATTGTCGGCGAGTCCGGTTCCGGCAAATCACAGACGGCCTTTGCCCTGATGGGGTTGCTGGCAAAAAATGGCCGCATCGGCGGCTCGGCGATGTTCAACGGCAAAGAGATCCTGAACCTGCCTGAGAACCAGCTCAATAAACTGCGCGCCGAACAGATTGCAATGATCTTCCAAGACCCGATGACGTCGCTGAACCCCTATATGCGGGTGGGCGAGCAGTTGATGGAAGTGCTTAAGCTGCACAAAGGAATGAACAGCGCACAGGCGTTTGAAGAGTCAGTGAGAATGCTGGACGCGGTAAAAATGCCGGAAGCGCGCAAACGCATGAAGATGTATCCGCATGAGTTCTCTGGCGGGATGCGTCAGCGCGTGATGATCGCGATGGCACTGCTGTGCCGGCCAAAACTGCTGATAGCCGACGAGCCCACTACGGCGCTGGATGTGACGGTGCAGGCGCAGATCATGACGCTGCTCAACGATCTGAAGCGTGAATTCAACACCGCCATTATCATGATCACCCACGATCTTGGCGTGGTAGCCGGGATCTGCGACAAGGTGCTGGTGATGTATGCCGGACGTACCATGGAGTATGGCCGCGCCCGCGATGTCTTTTATCAGCCTGCACACCCTTACTCAATCGGTCTGCTGAATGCAGTGCCGCGCCTGGATGCGGAGGGCGAGAGCCTGACCACCATTCCGGGCAATCCACCCAATCTGCTGCGTCTGCCGCAGGGCTGTCCGTTCCAGCCGCGTTGTTCGCACGCCATGGACATCTGCACCCAGGCTCCGCCGCTGGAGCCGTTTGGCGATGGCCGTCTGCGTGCCTGCTTTAAGCCGGTGGAGGAGTTAGTATGAGCACCGTAGCTGAAAAAAGAGTGTTACTGGAAATCGCCGACCTCAAAGTCCATTTCGACATCAAAGATGGCAGGCAGTGGTTCTGGCAACCGTCAAAAACCCTGAAGGCGGTGGATGGCGTCAGCCTGCGCCTTTATGAGGGAGAAACGCTGGGCGTGGTAGGCGAGTCTGGCTGCGGTAAATCGACCCTGGCGCGCGCCATTATCGGGCTGGTTAAAGCGACAGAAGGTCGGGTGGCCTGGTTAGGCCGCGATCTGCTCGGCCAGAGTGAAGAGGAGTGGCGCAAAGCGCGCAGCGATATCCAGATGATATTCCAGGACCCGCTGGCATCGCTGAACCCGCGTATGACCATCGGCGATATCATCGCCGAGCCACTGCGCACCTACCATCCGAAAATGGCGCGGCAGGAAGTGAAAGACCGCGTCAAAAATATGATGATGAAAGTGGGGCTGCTGCCTAACCTGATTAACCGCTACCCGCATGAGTTTTCGGGCGGTCAGTGTCAGCGTATCGGTATCGCCCGTGCGCTGATTCTTGAGCCGAAGCTGATCATCTGCGATGAACCGGTCTCGGCGCTGGATGTTTCGATTCAGGCGCAGGTGGTGAATCTGCTGCAGCAGTTACAGCGTGAGATGGGGTTGTCGCTCATCTTTATTGCCCACGATCTGGCCGTAGTGAAGCATATCTCTGACCGGGTACTGGTGATGTATCTGGGGCATGCGGTGGAGCTGGGCACCTACAGCGAGGTCTACAGCAATCCGCAGCATCCTTACACCCGTGCGCTGATGTCTGCCGTGCCGATTCCCGATCCCGATCTGGAAAAGAACAAGCAGATTCAGCTGCTGGAAGGGGAGTTGCCGTCGCCGATTAATCCGCCGTCAGGCTGCGTGTTCCGCACTCGTTGTCCAATCGCCGGCCCGGAATGTGCGAAAACCCGGCCGCTGCTGGAAGGTAGTTTCCACCATGCGGTCTCCTGTCTGAAGGTCGATCCGCTCTAAAGCAAAACGCCGGGCAAGTGCCCGGCGTTTTCTTATCTGATGCTTACTCGCGCCACAGGATATGACAGAGCTTATGATCTTTCTCGCGGCACAGCAGCACGCGGGCAAAAACATCAGTGATCGGCTCACCATCCGCTTCACCCAGCCCGATGACCACCTCGGCGAAAAAGTCCGGGTTCAGATCGAAATCGACATGATCTTTCCAGTCTTCAGAGGGATCAAACAGCTCTGCGCCACCGCGTTCTTCGAACTGCAGATTGAAGAGAATGACGTCTGCCGGGTCGAGATTGTCGACGGCCAGTTCGAGAAAAATATCGTAGGCCTGTTCCAGCGTTTCATCTTCGGTAAGGCGATTATTCAAATCCATAGTCTGTCCTGTCGGTCTGCGGCCATTTACACAATCTGGCTCGTTTTACAGTAAAGGGCTGAAGAAGTAAAACAGTCGTTCGACGATGCGCTGCCACCACGCACGTTTTGCCCAGCGCTTGCCATCCAGCAGGCGTGAGCGGGCGATATAGTCATCCTGCACACAGGCGAGATCGCTGCCAAATCCGGCATCATCCACCACCAGCGTTACTTCAAAATTCAGCCATAAACTGCGCATATCGAGATTGACGGTTCCCACCAGACTCAGCTGTCCGTCGACCAGCACGCTTTTAGTGTGCAACAGCCCATCTTCAAACTGATAGATCTTCACGCCCGCTTCCAGCAGTTCGCTGAAGAAGGAGCGGCTGGCCCAGCCGACCAGCAGCGAGTCATTGTGACGCGGCACAATCACGCTAACACTGACGCCACGCTGTGCGGCCGTGCAGATAGCATGCAGCAGATCGTCGCTCGGCACTAAGTAGGGTGTGGTCATTATCAGCTGTTCACGCGCGGAATAAACCGCGGTCAGCAGTGCCTGATGGATCATATCCTCCGGGAAGCCAGGACCGGAGGCGATCACCTGCACGGTGTGGCCGCTTTCCTGCTCAAACGGCATGATGTTGCGATCGGGCGGTGGTGGCAGAATACGTTTGCCGGTCTCAATCTCCCAGTCACAGCTGAACACAATGCCCATCGCAGTCGCGACCGGGCCTTCCATACGCGCCATCAGGTCAATCCACTGACCCACACCCGCGCTCTGTTTAAAGAAGCGCGGATCCACCAGGTTCATGCTGCCGGTATAGGCGATGTAATTATCAATCAGAACGATTTTGCGATGCTGACGCAAATCCATCCGTCGCAGGAACACGCGCAGCAGGCTGACCTGTAAGGCTTCCACGACATCGATACCGGCGTTGCGCATCATGCCGACCCACGGGCTGCGGAAAAAGTTGACGCTGCCTGCGGAGTCGAGCAGCAGTCGGCAATGAACGCCACGGCGTGATGCGGCCATCAGCGATTCTGCGACCTCATCCGCCAGTCCGCCGGGATGCCAGATGTAAAACACCATCTCAATATTATGACGGGCCAGCTGGATATCACGAATCAGCGCCTGCATGACGTCGTCCGCGCTGGTGAGCAGCTGGAGCTGGTTGCCCTTGACCCCGGCAATGCCCTGACGATGGTAGCAGAGCTCAAACAGTGAACGGGCAACGTCGCTGTGCTCGGTTGCAAAAATTTCACGGCACTGTTTCAGGTCGTTGAGCCAGCGGGCGGTCGACGGCCACATGGTGCGGGCGCGCTCCGCGCGACGTTTGCCCAGATGCAGTTCGCCAAACGAGAGATAAGCGATAATACCCACCAGCGGCAGAATATAGATTACCAGCAGCCATGCCATCGCCGAGGTTACGGCCCGGCGCTTCATTAACACGCGCAGCGTAACCCCGGCGATCAGCAGCCAGTAACCAAATACCAGCAACCAGCTGATCAGGGTATAAAAAGTGGTCATAAAGTGGACATCCCGTTCGCGCTTTCGTCTGGCAAGTTTACGTGCAGATCACCACTAACGAAACCCTTTATCCCGGACAGTCTCGATGAGAGATCTGATTTGGCATTACGGCGGAGATCTCTATAATGCCCTCGCACAGGTCTTGCACGTATGAAGTCAGAGAGGAAGTGATGAAACGAAGCAGAAATGAAGTGGCGCGCTGGAGAATGTTACGTCAGGTGCATCGCCGCCGCTCTCGCTGGCTGGAAGGGCAGTCGCGGCGTTACAAGCGTATCCATTGCATTCGCCATCAACTGGCACAGCAGCAACGTCGCTCGATCCTGTTTATTACGCAGTTAGTTTAGGTTATATCGGGATCAGCCCTGCTCAGGCTTCAAAAAATCCCGATTCTGCCATGACTCGTCGCGCCATAGCATGCTCCTGACGCGACGCACCCCGGTCACTGACTTCGCGCATGAGGCACTCCATCGTGCTGCCCAGCGCCGTCGGTCTGCGATATCCCGTCCGATCGTACCATTCGTAAGACCACTTTCCCGATTTACGCTGGTAATAGAGGGTCAGCCACGCAGAGCAGTTTGCAGGATAACCACTCATGACTTCGATTTTCGGATCAATAATCGCCACAATTCGGGATAACAGTGGGTCGAGAAGAGTAAGTGCCTGGCCGGGATAGGTTTTATTCATAATTGCCCGCGATTCCGCTGTGCTTCCATTCAAAGGTTTAACTCACAAAAGCTAAATGTAGACAGCTCTCTCAGATAATTCCTCCCGACGGCTAAAAAAATGACACAGAGATCATTTTTTAAAGCTAAACAGGCCATCTCAGGGTGTAATTTAAGGGGTGTACAGCCGTTGACGTTAAACCTGTACAACTTTACATTTTTTCAAGCCAATGTTCTGTAACGATTTATTCATTTAATCAGCAGGCAGGACGAAATTTTGAGTTAAATACCTGTACAATTAAGGGGTTGTTGTATAACTTTACCGTATCGTTTACTAACTTTTAATGAATCCTATGAGGGCCAACCATGCAAACTAACGTTCGTATTCCCGCTTCAGTATCTGACATCTCCACTTATTTACACAGTGCTGCGCAGCCTTCCCAGCAGGTCATTCTGGGTTCTGTCGTGACGGAGATTATCGCCTCTGGCCGTAGCCTGAATCGTAAAGCGATTTGCTCAAAACTCATCAGCCGTTTACAGCATGTCACCGGCCCGGAAGAAGAGCAGCACTATCATGCGCTGATCGGTCTGATTCTGGACAGGGGTTAATTCAACGCAACTATGCCAGTGAGTGACGGGAAATTAAAGCGGGTTAACTGAGAAGACAGGCCCGCTTAGTCATGAATAAGCGCTTAACGGTTATACAGCGATCGTCGCGTTCAGCCGTATGGGCAGAGGCGTAATGCAATGCGAAAGCCTTGTTTCGCAGAGGGTATTTACGTTAATAAGCTGTATGAATAATTAACCCGAAAGACGTTGTGACGTCATCATAAGCGTTACATTCACCAACTGAAGTGCTGCCGCCAGCACGATCAGCATCACAATCCACTGTTTTTTATTACGCCAGCCCTTTGTTCGCCAGAGGTGTAGTGCACCGCCAATCAATAAAGCGATAATTGCCAGCAGCCCCAGAATGATTATCTGCATCTTCCCTCTCTGAATATTCAAAACAAAAATGGCTTCTGTGCCAGGCACAGAAGCCATTCTGACTGCAGATACGTTATCAGAAGACGCGTTTAAACGGTTTAACCGAGACCTGTTTGTAGACGCCCGCCGCAAAGTAAGGATCATCCTGGGCCCAGGACTGCGCGGCTTCTAATGATGGGAACTCAGCAATAACGGTTGAGCCGGTGAAGCCCGCTACGCCAGGATCGTTGCTATCCACAGCAGGCATCGGGCCTGCGATGATCAGACGTCCCTCTTCCTGCAACAGTTTGAGTCGCGCCAGGTGGGCAGGGCGCACGGCGTTACGTTTTTCCAGTGACTCTGCAGTATCTTCTGCATAAATGACGTAAAGCACTAAGGAACTCCTGGTTATCAGAATTTTGCAACACGTTAAGGGATTGACGATTAGAGTGCAAACGAAACCTGTGGGCGGTTAATGGCTCAGCATAAAGGGCTAAAAAGCGCTTTTCTGCAGGCCGGATGGCGGGAGTTATTGAAACTGATTGCTATTTGCATTTAAAATCGCTGTTCTATTCAATCACTGCGACTGTTATGACCACGCTGACTATGCCATTACCTAAACGCACGCCTGTCTCTATGTTGTTGTCTGTTGCTCTGCATGGAGTCGTGATTGCCGGAATTCTTTATGCTTCATTCCAGCAGGTGATTGAGGTACCCAAAGCATCGCAGCCCATCAGCGTTACTATGGTCGCGCCTGAAGTTCAGCCCGAGCCTGCACCGGCTATCGCAGAGCCGCCTGCGCCACAACCTGAACCGCAGCCTGAGCCGGAACCGCAGCCCGTGCCGGAACCGCCAAAAGCGGAGCCGGTACCCATTCCGAAACCTGAGCCGAAGCCTAAACCTAAACCAAAGCCGGAACACAAACGGGAGCAGCCAAAACGCGAGGTGAAACCGCGTCATGAGAGTAAGCCTCAGGCCAGCCCGTTTAAGCAGGAAGCACCAGCGACGCAAAGCAAACCGGCGACGGCGCCAAAAGCGACGCCAGCTCCCACCGCGTCGGCATCAAACGGTCCTAAGGCACTAAGCGTGAGTAAGCCTGGTTATCCTCAACGTGCTTTTGCATTGCGGGTAGAAGGGCGTGTAAGGGTGAAGTTTGATGTGGACAGCGACGGACGGGTGGATAACATCCAGATTCTCTCTGCTGAACCGCGCAATATGTTTGAGCGGGACGTTAAGCAGGCGATGAAAAAGTGGCGCTACCAGAGCGGACGGCCGGGACAAGGGCTGACAATGAACATTGTGTTTAAAATTAATGGTGGTGCCAGTATTGAATAAGGCACCGGGTCAGGCTTAAGCCTGACCCGAAACTTACTTGCCGGGCTGCTGATTAGCACGACCGGCGGGCAGAGGACGTGAATTGCCTTCACTATCGACTGCCACATAGATAAAGACCGCTTCTGTTGCACAGTAGGTCTGTCCAATTGGCTCAGACGACACTTTTTTGATCCACACTTCCACGTTAATCGTCATCGAACTGTTGCCGGTCCGGAGACAGCTCGCATGACAGCTCACCACGTCACCCACCGCGACAGGCTTCATAAATGACATGCCGTCGACGCGCACGGTAACAACACGCCCTTCAGCGATCTCTTTCGCCAGGATTGCGCCGCCCATATCCATCTGTGACATCAACCAGCCGCCAAAAATATCGCCATTGGCGTTGGTATCTGCCGGCATGGCGAGCGTACGCAGCACCATTTCGCCTTGCGGCAATTTATGTTTTTCGCTCATTGCTTCCACTTCTTATGCAGATGAATGCTAAAAAAATGCCCGGCGAACCGGGCAGATGATTATTTTTGTTCCTGCTGCGGCATCTGACGCCAGATATAAAGTCCGCTAAGCAGGGTAAACAGTAAGGTCAGACCGGAGAGACCGAACACTTTAAAGTTAACCCAAAACGCCTGAGATAACCAAAAGGCGACATAGATGTTCACCAGGCCGCAGATCAGAAAGAACAGCGCCCAGGCGACGTTCAGCCGACGCCAGACCGCGTCAGGCAACTGCAGCTCTTTACCCAGCATGCGCTGAATCAGCGTCTGTTGCATAAACCACTGGCTGTAAAGCAGGGCGGCGGCAAACAGGGTGTAGATCACTGTGACTTTCCACTTAATGAACTCATCGTTGTGGAACACCAGCGTCAGGGTGCCAAAGACGGCCACCAGCACAAAGGTGAAAATCGTCATCTTTTCAAGCTTGCGATAGAGCACCCAGCTGACGACCAGGGCCAGGCCGGTGGCCACAATCAGTGCGCCCGAGGCGACAAAAATGTCATACAGCTTGTAAAAGATGAAAAAGACCACCAGGGGAAGAAAGTCGAGTAGCTGCTTCATAGTTTTTCCATTCAGAGTTGCCTGCGAATGTGCCCGAAGGCACACCGTCAATCAACGTAACAGCATATAGAGCCGATAGAGATAGATAATCAACATGGCTGAAACCACATTGCCTGCCGCGGTAAAAATCACCGACGAGACATTGAGGGGTAATACCGTCAGCGATGAGAAGAAGAGCATCACAATGACTTTAGCCAGCAGCCAGAGCAGAATTGCCGGGGCGATCAGCCTGACATTCTTCCACGCCATCCGCATGCTGGCGCGCATGGCAGCAAAGACACCCATCTTCTCACTGGCCACCATTACTGGCGCCAGAGACAGCAGGATCGTCAGCAGAATGCCTGGCACCACCAGCACCATAAAGCCTAGCTGCGCGACCAGCGTCATCAGGAAGGTGAGCAGCAGCAGCTTTGGCAGCAGCGGTGCTGACGCGCCAATGGCCCGCAACGCACTGACACGCTGGCCGGATGAGACCATCGGAATCAGATAGAGCATACCGCCAAGCAGCAGCGTATTCCCCATCAGCGCGGCAAAGGTGCTGGCCGCCGAGGCGCGTAGCAGCACCTGTTGCTGTTCCGGTGACATATTCTGCACTATCTCAAACAACGAACTGGCGCTGTCATCGCTCTGCTGCAGGATGGCCATTTGATCGGCACCAGGTGTCAGCACATGCACCAGCATGACGGTGACAAACGCGGCCAGCAGCGACATCAACAGCACCGTAGCCAGTTGATGGCGCGCGAAATTTCCTGTGTCACGGTATAACGAGCTTGCCGTGATAGACATGTACACTCCTTGGAGGAACCGGGTTAATTAACCCGGCGATTGTACATGTTCTGGCAGCTCCGCGGCACCCGGCAGGGCATAACTTTCTGTAATATGAGGTAAAGAGGGCGCAAAAAGGGGAGGAAGACCGTAACGCGCACGGGCGCGATCGCAGGCTTCATTATGGATACCGTTTTCACCCGACATTGAAAACTCCCGACAGGGCGTCGGACGTTGTTCATAAATGCCGCAGGAGACGCAGCCGCCAATGTCGCCCTGCAGGGCGACGCAGCGGGGCGCACGATCGTTCGTACCACGCATGTTGCGCATTAACAGGCTTAACGGCTCAGTTAATTCAGTGGGCACCAGACCGCCCGCATCGTCGGCTTCAGCCCAGTAAAATGAGACGCGGAAATGGGCGCAGCAGGCGCCACAGCTGACACAAGGGTTAGAGAGTTCACTCATTTGATCACCCGCCCCTCCCAGGGCATCGAACCAAAATCAACAATGAAGATAAGCAACATAGAGCTGGCAAAATTATTCGGCAAGCGGTATTTGCGTGCTGCTGACAGCGCCGAAATTGATCTAAATCAATTCATTGTTTTTTAAGTAATTTATCTCAGGGCTACTGAGTGCAATTTTCTGTAAATCACGTTAAATAATTGCCAGCAAAAAAAGCGATTCCGTTCGCGACATTAACATTAAGCAAAGGAGTGATAATGAAACTGGCAAAATGCGCGATACTGCTGGCCCTGGCTCTGCCTCAACTGGCGATGGCCCACGAAGCAGGCGACTTCTTTATGCGTGCCGGCAGCGCCACCGTCAGGCCCACCGAGGGTTCTGATAATGTGTTAGGCATGGGCGAGTTCAGCGCCACTAACGACACGCAGCTGGGCCTGACCTTCACGTACATGGCAACAGACAACATTGGTGTTGAGTTACTGGCCGCCACGCCTTTCCGTCACAAAGTGGGTCTTGGCCCGACCGGTACGCTGGCTACCGTACGCCAGTTACCGCCGACGCTGATGGCGCAGTACTACTTCTTCGACAGTAAAAGCAAAGCGCGCCCTTACGTTGGCGTGGGGATCAACTACACCACCTTTTATGATGCCGATTTCAACCAGACCGGTCGTGATGCAGGCCTGACCGATCTCAGCGTCAAGGATTCATGGGGTGTGGCGGGCCAGGTCGGTCTGGATTACCAGATTAACCGCGACTGGATGCTGAATGCGTCGGTGTGGTACATGGATATTGATACGGAAGTGAAGTTTAAAGCTGCTGGCGAGCAGCAGAACATCAATATGCGTATCGACCCGTGGGTCTTCTTCTTCGGGGCGGGTTACCGGTTCTGATGAGAAAAAGGCCGCTGAATCAGCGGCCTTTTTTGTCTGTTAAGACGTTATTTGATCTGCATATTGTTGACGACTGATTTCACGCCCGGCACGCTGCGCGTAACCTGAACGGCACGATTCGCCATCTGTGGTGATGAAACAAAACCGCTCAGCTGAACTTTACCTTTAAAGGTTTCTACGTTGATTTCAGTCGATTTCAGCGAGTCATCTTTCAGCAGTTCACCTTTAACTTTAGTAGTCACCACAGTGTCATCAATATAGCCACCGGTTCCCTCTTTGGTTGCGGTTGGCGCACAGGCGCTCAGTGTCAGCGCAACCACGCCCGCCAGTACAGCACCTGTCAGCAGTTTAACGAATTTCATTGCTTTCTCTCCCTGTCACAAAATGGATGCGACGTTACCGTAACGGCGCATTGTCATTGTGGTGCAGATTTTGCAAAAAGGGCAAATAGCGGAATGAAAAAAAAGGAAACAAATCATGCCTTATCGCGCGATAAGGCATGATGGCAGGATTAACGGCTGGCGGCCTTGAGGCGGCTGACAAAATTCTTCAGTTCACTCAGCATGACCTCAGGCTCTGCATGGTGTTTTTCAATGATTCTGACAATCGCAGAGCCGGAGATAGCGCCCGCTGCACCGGCAGCGATCGCCTCTTTCACCTGTTCCGGTTCTGAAATACCAAAGCCCTGCAGCGGCGGCGCGGCGTGGTATTCACGCAGCTTGTCGATCAGATGCTTCAGCGGCAGGCTGGCGCGGTTTTCAGCACCGGTCACACCCGCGCGTGACAGCAGATAGGTGTAACCCCGTCCGTGCGACGCGATCTCGCGCAGCAGCTCATCGCTGGCGTTAGGCGGACAGATAAAGATGGGCGCGACGCCATGACGCAGTGCGGCCTGGCGGAAGGGCGCTGACTCTTCAACCGGCACATCCGCGACCAGCACCGAATCCACACCGGCTTCAGCACAACGGGCATAGAACTCATCCACGCCGTTAGTGAAGACCAGGTTCGCGTACATCAGCAAGCCAATCGGCAGATCCGGGTATTTACGGCGGATAGTCGCCAGCATCTCAAAACACTGGCTGGTGTTGGTGCCCGCCGCAAAGGCGCGCAGCGTCGCGTTCTGGATAGTCGGGCCATCTGCCAGCGGATCGGAGAAGGGAATACCCAGCTCCAGTGCATCTGCGCCACCTTCCACCAGCGCGTCAATCACGCGCAGTGAAAGCTCCGGAGAGGGATCGCCCAGCGTAACGAAAGGAACGAAAGCGCCTTCGTTATTCGCTGACAGCCGCGTAAAAAGTTGATTGTAACGTTCCATCAGATTTCTCCCTGCGCTGTCAGAATGTCATGAACGGTGAAAATATCTTTGTCGCCGCGGCCAGAGAGGTTGACCACGATCAACTGCTCTTTTTCCGGTTCAGCGTGAATCATCTTCAGGGCGTGCGCCAGGGCGTGAGATGACTCAAGCGCCGGAATAATCCCTTCCGCGCGACACAGCTGTTTAAAGGCGTCCATCGCTTCATTATCGGTAATGGAGACATACTCCGCGCGACCAATGCTGTTCAGATGCGCATGCTGTGGACCGACCGATGGGAAGTCGAGGCCGGCAGAGATGGAGTAAGACTCCTCAATCTGGCCATCGTGGGTCTGCATCATCGGCGATTTCATACCGAAGTAGATGCCGACGCGACCATGTTTAAGCGGTGCGCCATGCTCGCCGGTTTCAATGCCGTGACCCGCAGGCTCAACGCCGATCAGCTTCACGCTGGTTTCATCGATAAAGTCGGCAAACATCCCGATGGCATTTGAACCGCCGCCTACGCAGGCGAGGATCGCATCGGGCAGGCGGCCTTCTCTTTCCAGAATCTGCTTTTTGGTCTCTTCACCAATCATGCGCTGGAACTCACGTACGATCGTCGGGAAGGGATGTGGACCCGCCGCTGTGCCGAGCATGTAGTGTGAGGTCTCATAGCTACCAGACCAGTCACGCAGCGCTTCGTTACACGCATCTTTCAGCGTGGCGGAGCCGCTGTGAACCGGGATCACTTCTGCGCCCATCAGACGCATACGGAACACGTTAGGGGACTGACGCTCGACATCTTTCGCGCCCATATAGATGCGGCATTTCATGCCCAGCAGCGCACAGGCCAGCGCGGAAGCGACGCCATGCTGACCGGCACCGGTCTCGGCAATAATTTCGTTTTTGCCCATGCGTTTGGCTAACAGCGCCTGACCCAGCACCTGGTTGGTTTTATGCGCGCCACCGTGCAGCAGATCTTCACGCTTAAGATAGAGGCGGGTTTTGGTGCCTTTCGTCAGATTTTTACACAGCGTCAGAGCAGTAGGACGGCCCGCGTAGTTCTTCAGCAGGTCGGTAAACTCGGCCTGAAACTCGGGATCTTTCTGAGCGTCGACAAACGCCTGTTCCAGCTGGCGCAGGGCTGGCATCAGGATCTGCGGAACATACATTCCGCCAAATTCGCCAAAGTAGGGATTCAGTAACGTCATTTTTTATCTTCCTTTCTCAGGCCCGCCGTAGAGCAGGCCAGGCAAATCAGTAGGCACGCAGTGTCTGAAACACCGCGGCAATTTTACGGGCATCTTTGATGCCAGGCGCGCTTTCCACGCCAGAGTTGAAGTCCAGTCCGGCACAGCCGAGCTGCGCGGCTCCAACACAGTTATCCGCACTCAGGCCACCGGCAAGCAGCACATTGTCCAGCGTCTGCCCCTGTAACAACGACCAGTCGAAACGCTGTCCGGTTCCGCCATCGCCATTATCAAACACATAACGGTCGACATGTGGCCAGTCGCGTGCCGGCAGGGCACCTTCAATGCGCAGCGCCTTCCAGATTTGAATCTCTGCTGGCAGAGCCTCGCGTAATTCGGCCACAAATTCTGGTGTTTCATTACCATGCAGCTGCACTGCTGACAGCGAAAGCGCGCTGGCCTGCGTGACAACGTCACTGACAGAGTTGTTGCGGAACACGCCCACGTAACGCAGCGGCGCGGCGGCGATCACGTTCTGCGCGGAAGCGGTGTCAATCTGACGTGGTGACCCTTCCGCGAAGATCAGACCGCCATAGATTGCGCCAGCTTCATAGGCGGCACGCGCATCTTCGGCACGGGTCAGACCGCACACTTTATTGCTACCCAACGTAACCCGACGCACCGCACCGGTCAGGTCAGCTTCTTCCATCAGGGCAGAGCCAATCAGGAAGCCGTTGGCAAAGTGGCTCAGCTCACGAATATCAGCGTAGCTGTTTATGCCCGATTCGCTGATCACGGTGACGCCGTGTGACAGGCGCGGCGCCAGCTGACGGGTGCGGTTTAGATCGATAGAGAGATCGCGCAGGTCGCGGTTGTTAATCCCCACGACTTTTGCCTGTAGCGCGATAGCCCGCTCCAGTTCCTCTTCATTACTCACTTCAGTCAGAATACCCATCTTCAGGCTATGCGCCACGGCGGCCAGCTGACGATACTGCTCATCATCCAGCACCGACAGCATCAGCAGAATGGCATCCGCCTGGTAGTAACGGGCCAGATAGATCTGATAGGGATCGATAATAAAATCTTTACACAGCACTGGCTGGGTAATGGCGGCGCTGACAATCGGCAGAAAGGCGAAGTCGCCCTGAAAATATTTCTCATCGGTCAGCACGGACACCGCAGAAGCATAGTGGCGGTAAACCCCGGCAATGGCGGCCGGATCGAAATCCTCGCGAATCACGCCTTTTGAGGGGGACGCCTTTTTACACTCCAGGATAAACGCGGTTCTTGCACCCTGCAGCGCGTCGTAGAAATGACGGCTGGCAGGTTCAATGCTGTTCTGAAAGGTGGAGAGAGGCTGCTGCTGCTGACGGGCTTCAACCCAAATCGCTTTGTCCTGAACAATTTTTTCTAACACGGTGCCTTTCATGATTATCCTCTTGCTGCCAGTGCGACGACGCGTTCATAAGCCTGCCCGCTGCGGATGGCGTTAAGCGCCTGCTGTGCGTTTTCACGCAGATCTTCCTGACCGAATACTTTAAGCAGCATCGCCACGTTAACGGCGACCGCTTCCTCATGGGCCTGCTGGCCATTACCCTGGAGTAAAGCCGTCAGAATGTCACGATTTTCTTCCGGCGTGCCGCCCGCCAGCGCCTCTTTGGGATGGAAGCCAAAACCAAAGTCTTCCGGCGAGAGCTGATAGCGGGTGATTTCACCTTCACGCAGCTCAGCCACATGGGTCACATCGTGCAGTGCGACTTCATCCATACCACCACCATGAACCACCGCTGCACGCTGATAACCCAGTACTTTGAGGGTCTGCGCAATCGGCAGCACCAGTTCCGGGCTGTAGACGCCAATCACCGCCAGTGGCGGGCGCGCCGGGTTGATTAATGGACCTAACACGTTGAACAGCGTGCGGGTCTTCAGCTGCTGGCGCACTGGCATCGCGTGGCGAAAGCCGGTGTGATACTGCGGCGCAAACAGGAAGCAGACGTTAAGGTCGTCCAGCGCCTGACGCGCCCGATCAGCGGGCATATCGAGGTTGATACCAAAGGCGGCCAGCAGGTCAGACGAGCCCGATTTGCTGGAGACGCTGCGGTTGCCGTGCTTCGCCACTTTCAGACCGCAGGTGGCGGCAACAAAGGCGCTGGCCGTCGAGATATTAATGCTGTTACTGCCATCGCCGCCGGTGCCGACGATGTCGGCGAAAGCATAATCCGGACGCGGAAAAGGTTTCGCATCTTCCAGCAGCGCGGTGGCGGCTCCGGCGATCTCTTCCGGCGTTTCACCACGTACTTTCATGGCGACCAGTGCAGCGGCGAGCTGCGTGGGTTCCAGCTGTCCGGTAATAATGGCGCTGAACAGCTGATGACTCTCAGCCTGATTCAGCGTCTGCGCCTGGTAAAGTTTTTCCAGTGTCTGTTGCATCGTTATTCTCCCTGTTACTTCGCCAGCGCCCAGGCCAGCGTCTGCTCAAGCAGGCGCGCGCCCTGAGAAGTCAAAATCGATTCAGGATGGAACTGAAACCCGCAGACGCGATCGGTTTCATGACGAACCGCCATCACCATCCCGTTAAAGCTGGCATTAACTGTCAGCTCATCCGGCGTGTTGCTGCCAACCAGCGAGTGATAGCGCGCCACCGGCAGGGGATTGCTCAGGCCGGCAAACATCGCCTCGCCATCATGGACGATAGAAGAGGCTTTGCCGTGCAGGATCTCGCCCGCCTGGCCCACATGGCCACCATAGGCTTCCACAATGGCCTGATGACCCAGGCAGATGCCGATAATCGGCAGACGTCCGCGCAGCACCCGCAGCAGCTCCGGCATACAACCGGCATCTTTTGGTGCGCCGGGACCCGGTGACAGCATCAGCACCGGATCTTCCATCCGCTCCAGCTGAGCAATTAAGAGTTCAGCGGGCAGGTTATTACGGTAGATCACCACGTTGTGACCAAAGGCCCGCAGCTGATCAACCAGGTTGTAGGTAAAAGAGTCGATGTTATCGAGCAGCAGAATATCGGCCATCAGAAGATCTCCTTGCAGTGATGAGCAGTCGCGATAGCGCGCAGAACGGCACGGGCTTTATTACGGCTTTCATCCGCTTCAGCCTGCGGATTGGAATCCAGCACCACACCAGCGCCCGCCTGAACGGTAGCGACGCCATCTTCGACATAGGCCGAACGAATAACGATGCAGGTGTCGAGATCGCCCTGAGCGGTGAAGTAGCCCACCGCGCCACCGTAGCTGCCGCGACGGGTGCGTTCAGCACCGGCAATCAGCTGCATAGCGCGAACTTTTGGCGCACCGCTCAGCGTGCCCATGTTCATACAGGCGCGATAGGCATGCAGCACGTCGAGGTCGGCGCGCAGCGTGCCGACGACGCGGGAAACCAGATGCATCACGAACGAGTAGCGATCAACTTTGGTCAGGTCAGCCACGTAACGGCTGCCGGGCACGCAGATGCGCGCCAGATCGTTACGCGCCAGATCGACCAGCATCAGATGTTCAGCCAGCTCTTTATGGTCGGTGCGCATCTCCAGCTCAATGCGGCTGTCGAGGTCGCGGTCCAGCGAGCCATCAGCATGGCGGCCGCGCGGCCGGGTACCGGCAATCGGGTAGATCTCAATCTGACGCGAGGTGGCGTCATACTTCAGTGAGCTCTCTGGTGACGCGCCAAACAGGGAGAAATCCTGATCCTGCATAAAGAACATATACGGGCTGGGATTGCTGTTTTTCAGCGTGTCGTAGGCGGCCAGCGGCGACGGGCACGGCAGCGAGAAGCGGCGTGATGGCACGACCTGGAAAATTTCACCGATGCGAATCGCCTGCTGCATGGTGCGAACTACTTCACAATACTCTTCATCGCTCTGGCTGGTAGTCAGCGTCATCTGTTCGATCTTTTGTACCGGCAGCGCAGGTGCTGGCTGCAGCATCTGGCCATGCAGCTGCTCGATACGGCGTTGCAGACGCTGGAATTCGCTGGTCGACGGGCAGAACAGGCTGGCCTGCAGACGCGCGCTGCGGGTCTGGTGATCGATCACCAGTAATGTCTCTGCCAGGTAAAAACAGTAGTCAGGGCAGCGCTGCTGATTATCCAGTTCCGGCAGGGTTTCAAAACCAGCCACCAGATCATAGGCAAACAGACCACCCAGCAGCACGGCTTCGCGCTCGTCGGCAGGGGCGTTAACCAGCTGGGGAATCAGTCGCAGTGCATCAAACACCGAGAGTGCTTTGAGACGGGAATCTTCGTCCTGATGCGGATCGGTGCTCAGTGGAAAAGTCAGCTCTCGGCCATCGGGACGGACCTGATTGCTGACGGAAGCGGGCAGAGCCTCATCCAGCAGCGGCAGCACGGCACGGCCATTTTCTGACAGCGCCTGAACGGTCACCGTATTACCCATGGCGCTGATACGCAGCGCGCTGTCGACAATCAGCAGACTTTTTAAATTACGCTTGCTGTCGATATCCGCAGATTCGAGCAGCAGGGTTGCCGGACGTGCGCCGCACAGCTGGTGAAACACTGCGGCCGGATCTTCGCGGTAAGGCGCGGTGCCGGTAATCAACTTCACTGTAGGTTTCGCATTTGGCATGATGATTTCTCTGAATTTCGCTCAAAAAAAAGCCCGCTCGGTGGCGGGCTCAGGTATTAGCACAGCGGTTACGCAAAGTGTGCACGATCCTGTCGCCCGTTTTCGGGAACATCGCGCCAACCGTTTAAATGCGTGATTACAACAGCCATGATTGAATACCCGTTACGTGTGAACTTGTGTACTAGTTAACGGGTTCATGGCGTAAATGTCAATACACTTTTTCACTGACCGTGAAAATCGTTATCATGCTGGCCGGTTTAGTTTTAGCAGGAGTTCTCTTGAGCGATATCGCCCGTTTCCCGGTTTATGATTTACACAGCCACACGCGCGCCTCCGATGGCTTACTGACGCCAGCAGACCTGGTGCAGCGAGCCGTTGAGATGCGCGTTGGCGTACTGGCGATCACCGATCACGACAGCGTTGCAGGGGTAGAGGAAGCGCAACAGGCGGCACGCGACCACGATTTACCGATAAAAGTGCTGGCCGGGGCAGAGATCTCCACGCTGTGGGAGAACCATGAGATTCACATTGTCGGCCTGAACATTGATATTCATCATCCGGCGATGGTGACGTTTCTGGCCGGACAACATGCCTGCCGTCGGACGCGGGCGGAAGAGATCGGTGAGCGACTCGCCAAGGCACGTATCCCGGATGCGCTGGCGGGTGCGATGCGTCTGGCTGATGGCGGCATCATTACCCGTGGTCACTTTGCCCGCTTCCTGATTGAACAGGGCAAAGCGGACAATATGGTACAGGTATTCAAAAATTATCTGGCGCGTGGCAAAACCGGCTACGTGCCGCCACAATGGTGTACAATTAAACAAGCTATTGATGCGATTCATCATTCTGGTGGGTGTGCCGTGCTGGCGCATCCTGGCCGATATGGCTTATCGGCGAAGTGGCTTAAACGGCTGGTCGCCCATTTCCGCGAGGCGGGCGGCGATGCGATGGAAGTCGCGCAGTGCCAGCAGCCACCCAATGAGCGTACAACACTGGCACAATACGCCAGAGATAATGAACTGGCCGCATCACAAGGTTCTGATTTTCATCAACCCTGCCCGTGGATTGAGCTGGGCCGTAAACTCTGGCTGCCTGCAGCGGTTGAGCCGGTCTGGGAACGCTTCCCGGATCTCGCGCCCGGCCTGACAATCACGGAAAGGTGACACGAGGTTTCTATGAGTCAATTGTTTCACATCCATCCGGACAATCCCCAGCCACGGCTGATTAACCAGGCGGTCGACTACCTGAACAAAGGCAGCGTCATTGTCTATCCTACCGACTCAGGCTATGCGCTGGGCTGTCGCCTGGAGGAAAAGGGGGCGATGGAGCGCATCTGCCGTATCCGGCAGCTCGACGGGCACCACAACTTCACTCTGATGTGCCGGGATCTTTCGGAGCTGTCGGTCTATTCGCAGGTAGGCAACTCGGCTTTTCGCCTGCTGAAAAACAACACGCCAGGCAATTACACCTTTATTCTCAAAGCGACCAAAGAAGTGCCGCGTCGCCTGATGAATGAAAAGCGTAAGACTATTGGTCTGCGCGTGCCCTCCAATCCGGTGGCGCTGGCGCTGCTGGAAGCGCTGAATCAGCCGATGATGTCGACCTCATTGATTCTGCCGGGCAACGATTTTACCGAGTCAGACCCGGAAGAGATCCAGCACAGCATTGGTAAGCTGGTCGATCTGATCATTGACGGCGGTACACTGGGTCAGCAGCCGACCACGGTGGTCGATCTGACCACCGATTCGCCGGAAATCGTGCGTGAAGGCGTGGGCGATACCCGCCCGTTCCTGTAATCAAGTCGGGCTTCAGACACCGCGCGTCGGTGTCTGGGCCAGATTCGACTCCAGCCAGTTCTTAAACTGACCGTAAGGAATATAAAGTGACACATCTTTCAGGATCACTTTGTTATTACGCCCATTCTTAATCGAGTCAGAATAGCCAACAATAACGCCGCCCAGCGTATCATCCCGGTTATAAACGCCACCGCCAGACATTCCCTGAACGACGCCCGCATTCGAGGCCATGGCTAAGCAGGGACTTTTATTCCATTTATTCCGAATAGCCGTGCGGGCTAAATTAACCCCGGACGACTCAACCGGCATCGCGGAAATAAAGCTGTAGCCATACATTTTAACCGGATCGCCGATGTCGCTGCTGCGGAACTTAGTCAGCGTGCTGGCATCATTCTTGTGATAAATAATCGCAAGGTCGCAATAAGGGTGATAAGACTTCACACGCTGCACGGCAGTTTTAGCCACGTGCGCAGCTGTAAGGCTATATTCAGGCGTCAGAGGAATGCTGGTGCCCAGTGTACCCAGACCGAGGATCGTCGGAATGCCTGTCACGCTCATATCTACGTGCTGCATCGCCGTACGACTATACTCGGTGTGGCCCACGGAACACCCGCTCAGTACCAATGCAGCAAGCACCGGGCACAGAAACAGGTTTCTCATGATGTTTTTCTTTATTCAGGCATGTCGGGAAATCCCTGGTGAAGATTTTTGACATGCAAGCAAGGTTCATCAATGAACCGTATTAACGCAACAACTCCGGATGCGCCGGTTTATTGGATTAATGTAAAAACACTATTTTTATTAACGAATGAATTAAGCAAGACTCAAATGTCGCAAGAACGCTTTATCGCGTGCTTTGCTTTTTTATTATGCTGCCGGGATAAAGTGTATCAGCTTAATTATGTCGTACAATTTATTAAAGCTAATAAAAATCAAATGTCATGAAAAATAAGGTTTTAAACTAATTTTAATTAGGAATAATCTGGCTTTTTGATTTTTGCAGTGCATTCGGAATGGATAAATTCAATTAACCAGCATTTTGTGCTGAATTTAATATTATTTGTGGAGGATAAAAAGGCAAATCAAAATGATGGAAGTGTAAGATTGCGTTAAGATTTTTACCCTCAGAACATCGCGTTGATGAAAAGGGAGTGGTTAGAAAATTTAATTGTCTTCAGCTATAAAGTTTTCGAAGCATACGCTTTATTAAACATATTTTCTTATCATTGGGTCGGGTATAATTTTATTCAGTATTAAGAATTATCAGTTCTCAAACTATCAGAGGTTAACCTTTCTTTATTTACTATTCGACCATTCATAAAGCGCGTTACATCAGCGTTAAATGCCTGTATAATGGGGCAAGCTTACTAAGTTAACTTGTTGATTTAGAAGGGATTATCACCCAATCATGACGCCTGGGAAGGCGACAAAGAGGAAGCTCAATGAGCGAAAAGTTACAGAAAGTCTTAGCGCGTGCCGGTCATGGCTCGCGTCGTGAAATCGAATCAATGATTGCTGCCGGTCGTGTCAGCGTTGACGGCAAGATCGCCACCCTGGGCGACCGCGTTGAAAGCAGTAAATCCCTGAAAATCCGTATTGATGGCCATCTGGTATCGATTGCTGAATCAGCAACCGAAGTTTGCCGCGTGCTGGCTTACTACAAACCGGAAGGCGAACTCTGTACCCGCAGCGATCCTGAAGGTCGCCCGACGGTGTTTGACCGTCTGCCACGTCTGCGTGGCTCACGCTGGATTGCCGTTGGCCGTCTGGATGTGAACACCTGTGGTCTGATGCTCTTCACCACCGACGGTGAACTGGCGAACCGCCTGATGCATCCAAGCCGTGAAGTGGAACGTGAATATGCGGTGCGCGTGTTTGGTCAGGTGGACGACGATAAAATTCGTCAGCTGAGCAAAGGCGTTCAACTGGAAGATGGTCCGGCTGCGTTTAAAACCCTGAAGTTTGGCGGTGGAGAAGGCATCAACCAGTGGTACAACGTGACTCTGACCGAAGGACGTAACCGTGAAGTGCGTCGTTTGTGGGAAGCGGTCGGGGTACAGGTCAGTCGTCTGATGCGTGTCCGCTACGGCGATATCACGTTACCAAAAGGCCTGCCGCGCGGTGGCTGGACCGAACTGGATCTGCCAGCGGTTAACTATTTGCGTAACCTGGTGGAGCTGGATGATGAAACGGTCACCAAGCTGGTGGTCGAAAAAGATCGTCGTCGTACCAAGGCGAACCAGATTCGTCGTGCGGTGAAACGCCACAGCAAAGTGAGCAGCACTCCCCGTGCGCCACGCCGCAATCCGGGCAGCAAACGTAACGCCGGTTAATCCCGTTGCCCGATCGTGAAAAACGCAGCCCCAGGGCTGCGTTTTCTTTTTCTGCTACCAGTCAATTCCCTGCTGAGCCTGTATACCGGCATCAAAGGCGTGCTTCACCGGCCGCATCTCCGTCACCGTATCCGCCATTTCAGTCAGGCTGCGATGACAGCCACGTCCGGTAATGATTACGCTCTGATGCGCCGGACGCTGTTGCAGGGCGGTAATCAAATCGGCTAGCGGCAGATAATCCATGCTGACCATATAGGTGATTTCGTCGAGCACCACCAGATCAAACTGCTCATCGGCCAGCATCCGTTTTGCATGCTGCCACACGGCCAGACAGGCAGCGGTATCCGTTTCGCGGTTCTGCGTATCCCAGGTAAAGCCGGTTGCCATCACCTGAAATTCAACACCGTGCTGTTCCAGCAGGTTTCGCTCGCCATTCGGCCAGTCACCTTTAATGAACTGGACAGCCGCTGCGCGTTTGCCATGACCGGTGGCGCGCAGGGCGGTACCAAAAGCCGCCGTCGTTTTGCCTTTGCCGTTGCCGGTAAACACCATCAGGATGCCACGCACCTCGGTGGCTGCTGCAATCCGCGCATCGACCTGCTCTTTTAGGCGCTGCTGACGCTGCTGATGACGATCGTCAGCCATTACTCTGCGGCTCCGGGTTTTCTGCCCGGCTGCGCATCAAAGCTGATACCGGTTTTGCGCCGGCTATCATCACCCATCAGATAAAGATAGAGCGGCATCAGATCAGCAGGGGTTTTCAGCTTATTGGCATCTTCCTGCGGGAACGCGCTGGCACGCATTTTGGTTCGCGTCCCGCCCGGATTAATACAGTTCACCCGCAATGCCTGCGTTTTATACTCATCAGCCAGTACCTGCATCATGCCTTCGGTGGCAAATTTAGAGACAGCGTAAGCCCCCCAGCCCGCGCGACCGTTACGGCCCACGCTGGAGGTGGTAAACACCAGTGAACCGGCATCCGATTTTAACAACAGCGGCAACAGCGCCTGGGTCAGGAAGAAGGTTGCGTCCAGGTTGATGTTCATTACCTGCTGCCAGACCTGTGGGTCGAGTTCCGCCAGCGGCACGATTTCACCAAGGATACCGGCATTGTGCAGCACGCCATCAAGGCGAGGAAACTGCTGCGACAGCTGTTCTGCTATCTGATGGCAACGTTCCGGTGTCGCTTCAGCCAGATCAAACACGACGGTATGAGCAGCACATTTATTAAGTTGATCGATTGCCTCTTTGACCTGCTGAAGCTTCTCAGGGTTACGGCCCATCAGGATCACTTCTGCGCCATAACGGGCATACGTCAGCGCCGCTTCCCGGCCAATGCCATCTGAAGCGCCAGTGACCAGGATAATGCGATGATTGAGCAGGTCGCTTTTCGGTTGATAATGCACAGCGGGGTCCTCCAGCGAAAACAGCATGATTCCGCTTTATGCCTGAATTTACGAATGGGCGCAATCGCCAACCCACCCATTCTGTGCCAGCTGCTGGCATTTCAGGCGACGAAGCGGGGCAAAACGGCTAAACTGGCGAATTGTTTTTTATTCTTTTGTGAAGGCGACCTGATGGATTTTATTTCAACGTATGGACTGTTTTTAGCGAAAGTGGTGACACTGGTGGTTGCCGTCGCTGTGATTGTCATGATTGTGATGAATGCCGCGTTACGCAAACGGGCACAAAACGGTCAGCTTCGACTGACTCATCTGGATGATGACTATCAACAGATGAAAGAGGATTTGCAGCTGGCAAAAATGAAGCCTCAGGCACAAAAAATCTGGCTGAAAAATCATAAGAAAAGTGAAAAGCTGAAAGCCAAAGCGGAAAAGCAGGCGGCGAAGCAGGGACAGACAGACAGCATTAAGCCCACGCTCTATGTACTCGATTTCAAAGGCAGCATGGATGCCGGTGAGGTGAGCTCACTGCGTGAAGAAATTTCAGCTGTGCTGGCGGTCAGGCAGCCTGGCGACGAAGTGCTGCTGCGTCTTGAAAGCCCTGGCGGTGTGGTGCATGGCTATGGCCTGGCAGCATCGCAGCTGCAGCGCCTGCGCGATCAGGGTCTGCGCATCACGGCGGCCGTAGATAAAGTGGCAGCCAGCGGAGGTTATATGATGGCCTGCGTGGCCGATCGCATTGTGGCGGCACCGTTCTCGATCATTGGTTCCATCGGTGTGGTTGCGCAAATCCCAAACTTCAACCGCCTGCTTAAGCGTAACGATATTGATGTTGAGCTGCATACCGCAGGACAGTACAAGCGCACGCTGACGCTGTTTGGTGAGAATACCGAAGAGGGACGTGAGAAATTCCAGGAAGATCTCGACGAAACGCACCTGCTGTTCAAGCAGTTTGTTCACCAGATGCGCCCGTCGCTCGACATCGATCGGGTAGCAACCGGTGAGCACTGGTATGGCCGTCAGGCGCTGGATCTCGGTCTGATTGACGAAATCGGCACCAGCGATGATCTGATCATCCGTCAGATGGATCAATTCAGCGTACTCGGCGTGCATTACGCCCGCCGTCGTAAAATGATGGACCGTTTTACCCAGAGCGCTGGCTCGGTGGCTGAGCGGTTGCTGCTGAAACTCTGGCAGCGCGGCGAAAAGCCACTGCTCTGATGCGAAACCCGGCCTGTGCCGGGTTTTTTATTCCAGGTGATAGCGCGGCGACAGCTCCACAGCAAGGTATTTGAAGACGTTAAACACCGCCGTGGTTTTCGCGGTCGGCAGTCCATCCGCATCAAGAAAGAACGGTCCGCGAAAGACCAGCACATCCGCCTGCTGAGTCACTTCATCCGCCTGCATGCCTGCTAAATAATCATCATGTTCTTTAATCAGCGCATTGGCCTTTTCCAGCAACGTCTGGCGGGAAATAGCCTGAGTTGATCTCTGCATTTATTCGCTCCTTTTTGACAGCATCCAAATCCTTTCTATATTACTGGCCTGTCACGCGCTGTGACAAATCGGTCTGAACGATGAAAACCTGGCGTAAGTTCGGGCTGAGTGCTAATTAAGTTGCGTAACAGATTTTATCAGGTAGAGTGTGGGCGATTCCGATTTCAGGGATTTTGCACCGGGATGTGCGAAGAGTTCAGATGGAAAAAGCACGCTTTATCATGCAGTTGCAGCAGGCCGTATCATCTGATCTGAGATTGACCCCTCCGCCTTGAAATGTTAAACAGGCGCAGCAATATTGAACCCACTGGGTTTTTGGGCATCCAATCCTCTCCCGTTAAGCAGGATGTTTTCATTAGGTAAAGGTAAATATGGGTAAAGCACTCGTTATTGTTGAGTCCCCGGCAAAGGCTAAAACAATCAATAAATACCTGGGTAGTGACTACGTGGTTAAATCCAGCGTAGGTCATATCCGGGATCTGCCGACCAGTGGTTCAACCGCGAAGAAGAGTGCTGACGCTTCGACAGATAAGAAAGTCAAAGACGCTTCAACTGACAAGAAAGTCAAAAAAGTTAAAAAAGATGAGAAAGCTGCACTCGTCAGCCGCATGGGTGTAGACCCTTATCACGGCTGGGAAGCGGATTATCAGATTCTGCCCGGCAAAGAGAAAGTCGTTGCTGAACTGAAGGCGCTAGCCGCCAATGCTGACCACATCTATCTCGCAACCGACCTTGACCGCGAAGGGGAAGCCATTGCCTGGCACCTGCGGGAAGTGATCGGTGGTGATGACTCGCGCTTCAGCCGCGTGGTCTTTAACGAAATCACCAGGAATGCGATTCGTCAGGCATTTGAAAAGCCGGGCGAACTGAATATTGACCGGGTAAATGCTCAGCAGGCGCGTCGTTTCATGGACCGCGTGGTGGGCTACATGGTCTCGCCACTGCTGTGGAAAAAAATCGCCCGTGGCCTCTCGGCCGGACGTGTGCAATCTGTTGCGGTTCGCCTGGTGGTGGAACGTGAACGTGAGATCAAAGCCTTTGTTCCCGAAGAGTACTGGGAAGTTAATGCCGCATTGACCACGCCAAAAGGCGATGAGCTGTCCATGGACGTGACGCACAAAGGTGATAAAGCCTTCCGTCCGGTCAATCGCGATGAGACTTATGCCGCGGTGGCGCTGCTGGAAAAAGCGCGCTATGAGATCGTCGACCGTGAAGATAAGCCGACCAGCAGCAAACCGGGCGCGCCTTATATCACCTCGACACTGCAGCAGGCTGCCAGCACCCGTCTGGGCTTTGGCGTGAAGAAAACGATGATGATGGCTCAGCGCCTGTACGAAGCCGGTCACATCACCTATATGCGTACCGACTCGACCAACCTGAGTCAGGATGCGGTCGCAATGGCGCGTGGCTATATCGAAAGCAACTTCGGTAAAAAGTATCTGCCTGAAACCGCCATTACTTACGCCAGCAAAGAGAATTCCCAGGAAGCGCACGAAGCGATTCGTCCTTCCGATGTGGAGGTGGTGGCGGAAAAGCTGAAGGATATGGAAGCGGATGCGCAGAAACTCTATCAGCTGATCTGGCGTCAGTTTGTTGCCTGTCAGATGACACCAGCAAAATATGATTCCAGCACCATTACAGCGGCGGCGGGTGAATTTAAACTCAAAGCAAAAGGCCGTATTCTGCGTTTTGATGGCTGGACCAAAGTCATGCCAGCGCTGCGTAAGAATGATGAAGATCGTACATTGCCTGCCGTCAGCGTGGGTGATGTTCTGGATTTGCAACAGCTTCTTCCGGGTCAACACTTTACCAAGCCACCGGCGCGCTTCAGCGAAGCGTCACTGGTGCGTGAGCTTGAGAAACGCGGCATTGGTCGTCCATCCACGTACGCAGCCATTACCTCGACCATTCAGGATCGCGGCTACGTGCGGGTAGAAAACCGCCGCTTCTATGCGGAAAAAATGGGTGAAATCGTCACCGATCGTCTGGAAGAGAACTTCCGCGAACTGATGAACTACGATTTCACCGCCCGCATGGAGAGCAACCTCGATCAGGTGGCTAACAACGAGGCGCAATGGAAAGCGGTTCTCGATCACTTCTTCGCCGACTTTACTCAGCAGCTTGAGTTGGCTGAGAAAGATCCTGAAGAGGGAGGCATGCAGCCGAACCAGATGGTGCTGACCTCGATTGAGTGTCCGACTTGTAGCCGTCAGATGGGAATCCGTACCGCCAGTACCGGCGTTTTCCTGGGCTGTTCCGGCTATGCGCTGCCGCCTAAAGAGCGCTGCAAACAGACCATCAACCTGATTCCTGAAAATGAAGTCCTCAATATTCTGGAAGGGGATGATGCTGAAACCAACGCCCTGCGTGCCCGTCGTCGTTGCCAGAAGTGTGGTACCGCGATGGACAGCTACCTGATCGATAATGAACGTAAACTGCACGTCTGTGGTAATAACCCGGAGTGTGACGGTTACGAAATTGAGAAGGGCGAGTTCCGCATTAAAGGCTATGACGGTCCGGTGGTGGAGTGCGAGAAGTGTGGTTCGGAGATGCACCTGAAGATGGGACGCTTTGGTAAATACATGGCGTGTACCAACGAAGAGTGCAAAAACACCCGCAAGATTCTGCGCAGTGGTGAAGTTGCACCGCCGAAAGAAGATCCGGTTCCGCTGCCAGAGCTGGCGTGTGAGAAGTCCGATGCTTACTTCGTGTTGCGTGACGGCGCAGCGGGCGTTTTCCTCGCGGCCAACACCTTCCCGAAATCACGCGAAACGCGTGCGCCGCTGGTGGAGGAGCTTCAGCGCTTCAAAGATCGTCTGCCTGAGAAGCTGAAATATCTGGCCGACGCGCCAGCAGCCGATCCGGAAGGCAATAAAACGCTGGTGCGCTTCAGCCGCAAAACCAAACAGCAGTATGTCTCCTCTGAAAAAGAGGGTAAGGCAACCGGATGGTCCGCCTTCTATATAGATGGCAAGTGGCAGGAAGCGAAAAAGTAAGTCTCAGGCCAGCATTTGCTGGCCTTGTCCTTACTGTGATTACCCGATTTGACCACTGACACTGACAACGCACCACATTCAGGCCAGCGCTCGCTGGCCTTTTTCTGAGCCTTATATCAATCCGTTCTACTCTGTCACTTAAACTGATATAGTTGTTATAGCATTTCCGACCTTTCCTGATGCATAGCATTTCTTGACCCTTGCGACTATACGTCAAGCGGGGATGCGACTCTGTAACTTACCGGGATGGAATAGATATGAAATTACAGCAGTTGCGCTATATCGTCGAAGTGGTGAACCATAATCTCAATGTCTCTTCGACAGCGGAAGGTCTCTACACCTCTCAACCCGGCATCAGCAAACAGGTGCGTATGCTGGAAGATGAGCTGGGTGTGCAAATTTTTGCCCGCAGCGGTAAACATCTCACCCAGGTGACGCCTGCAGGGGAAGAGATCATTCGTATAGCGCGTGAAGTCCTCTCCAAAGTGGATGCGATCAAATCCGTGGCCGGCGAGCACACCTGGCCGGATAAAGGCTCGCTTTATGTCGCCACTACACATACCCAGGCACGTTACGCGCTGCCAGGCGTGATCAAAGGATTTATCGAGCGCTATCCGCGCGTCTCTTTGCATATGCATCAGGGTTCACCAACCCAGATCGCCGAAGCGGTTTCCAAGGGCAATGCGGACTTTGCCATAGCCACTGAAGCCCTGCATCTCTATGATGATCTCATCATGCTGCCGTGCTACCACTGGAACCGCGCGATTGTCGTCACGGCTGATCATCCGCTGGCCGGAAAAGGGCAGGTGAGCATCGAAGAACTGGCTGAATATCCGCTGGTGACTTACACCTTTGGCTTTACCGGGCGCTCAGAACTCGACACGGCCTTTAATCGGGCAGGATTAACACCCCGCATTGTCTTCACCGCGACTGATGCTGACGTCATTAAAACCTATGTCCGTTTAGGTCTGGGCGTGGGGGTTATTGCCAGTATGGCAGTTGACCCGGTGGCCGATCCTGACCTGATTCGTATTGAAGCCGCCGATATCTTTACCAACAGTACCACCAAGATTGGCTTCCGCCGCAGCACCTTCCTGCGCAGCTATATGTATGATTTTATCCAGCGTTTTGCGCCACACCTGACCCGCGACGTGGTGGATACTGCCGTGGCGCTGCGCTCAAACGAAGACATTGAGGCGATGTTTAAGGACATTAAGCTGCCATTTAAATAGCGTTGATGCGCTAAGCGACAACATAAGGCTGCCTGGTGCAGCCTTTTTTGTTGCCAGGCTTTAGCGCCAAATGAGAATCAAAAGTTTTTATGATTTTTTTGTAAATGAAACATTGATCACATGTTTTCCGGTTGGGCTTTCTTAAATGCGAAATACAACACACTTTTAACTATGTCACTTTGCGACTCGCCAGGATTATTCCCATACTCCAGTTAAGAGCTGATGTGTGAAGCCAGTAAACATAAGGTTCTTTAGATGTGACTTTAGTTTTAAATGGATCTGTTTTTAAATTAACTCAAATTCATTAGTTGTCTGTTTAATTAAATATTCGTTCAGGAGTTAATGATTTCTTACGTTACCGAAGCCTATTGATTAATACCGTTAATCGTTTTACTCAATAAAAATAACTGGATTTTTGGCCTTAACGCGTTTAGGATTCCTCCTAAATCTTAATCGATGTTATCAATCATTTTGTTGAGAGTGATTATCAAAAACTATGAATACACGACTGACTGTACAACCGGGTTTCCCGGCAAAAAGCACCAAGGTTGAGCGTACTGGCAACACCCGTCGCAATGCCTGGTTAACCGTATTCGCTGCCTCTGCGCTGTTCTGGGTGGTTGTAGCGTTAATGATTTGGCGTATCTGGGGCTAAAGCCATGTGGGCACATACACTCAGTCATAAACGTTCTTTGACCACGGGTCAGCACAAGTCAGTATCCTGCAAAGGTAAAGAAGCCCTTGCAAAGGACGAAAAAGTGTCTATCCCCGAGTCATGGGATTTGAGTGATAACCAGCGACTGTTTATTGAGTCGTTTCTGGACCCTAAAAACAAATAACGTTGTAAGACCATCTATTCGTCACTGCTCTTTTATAACCGGAGTTTCCGGTGGGCTTTTAAATGCCCCTTTCCACATCCTGTAAGACCAAAGGGTGTCGCCGATTGACAGGCGACCGCAAAAACTTTTACGCCCGATTCCGGCGAAGGAGTGAACCAAATGAATATTATTAAAATGTCCTGGCTTAGCGCGTATGCTTTCTCCTTTGCGTTCTGGTCTGCGGCGGTGTGGATAACGCTGTAATTTGAATTAAATCACCTCTTTCTGATGCCTCGTGTTTTCACGGGGCATTTTCGTTTTCGGCGATTGTAGCAATTTGTGTTGTAATCAAAACGTTAACGAATTTGTGGTCTATCTTTAACATAAACCTTTGTCTCACTAAGGTTTAAGACCATGAACGAAAAAGGAGGAGCTATGTCGTCTACCCTACGCGAGCTGAGTCAGGAAATACTGCAGGTCGACACCAACAAATATCACATCTTCAGTCTTCCCCGTGCGGCTCAACATCTCGGCAACATCGATAGCCTGCCCAAATCTCTTAAAGTTCTGCTGGAAAACTTACTGCGCTGGCAGGATGGCGACTCTGTCACCACAGAGGACATCCAGGCGCTGGTTGACTGGCAGAAAGATGCTCACGCCGACCGTGAAATCGCCTACCGGCCAGCCCGCGTATTAATGCAGGACTTTACCGGCGTGCCGGCCGTGGTCGACCTGGCGGCTATGCGCGAAGCGGTTAATCGTCTGGGCGGCGATGTCGCCAAAGTGAATCCGCTGTCGCCTGTCGATCTGGTTATCGACCATTCGGTCACCGTGGACCATTTTGGTGATGATGACGCTTTTGAAGAGAACGTCCGGCTGGAGATGGAGCGTAACCATGAGCGCTACGTTTTCCTTCGCTGGGGTCAGAAAGCGTTTGATAAATTCCGCGTCGTGCCGCCAGGAACCGGCATCTGCCATCAGGTGAACCTGGAATATCTCGGCAAGGCAATCTGGCATGAAACCCTTAATGGCGAAGAGTATGCCTGGCCCGACACGCTGGTCGGTACCGATTCTCATACCACCATGATCAACGCGCTTGGCGTGCTGGGATGGGGAGTCGGGGGCATCGAAGCTGAAGCAGCTATGCTGGGTCAGCCTGTCTCCATGCTGATCCCGGATGTCGTAGGTTTCAAACTTACCGGCAAACTGCGCGCAGGCATTACCGCAACCGACCTCGTTCTGACCGTCACTCAGATGCTGCGTAAGCATGGCGTCGTCGGCAAATTCGTTGAGTTTTACGGTGACGGCCTGGCCGACCTGCCGCTGGCCGACCGTGCGACCATCGCCAACATGGCACCGGAGTATGGTGCGACCTGCGGATTCTTCCCGGTCGATGACGTCACACTGAGCTACATGACGCTGACCGGACGTGATGCCGATCAGGTCGCCTTAGTGGAAGCCTATGCCAAAGCGCAGGGTCTGTGGCGCAATCCCGGCGATGAGCCGCGTTTCACCAGTACCCTGGCACTGGATATGAACGAAGTGGAGTCAAGCCTGGCCGGACCAAAACGTCCGCAGGACAGGGTGTCGCTGGGTGATGTGCCCGCTGCGTTTGATGCCAGCAACGAGCTGGAAGTGAATCAGGCGCAAAAACCGCATAAGAATGTTGAGTATACCGATAGCGACACTGGCCTGACTCACACACTGACCGATGGCGCGGTGGTGATCAGTGCGATTACCTCCTGTACCAACACCTCTAACCCAAGCGTGCTGATGGCAGCCGGTTTACTGGCGAAGAAAGCGGTAGAGCGTGGTCTGAAACGTCAGCCGTGGGTCAAAGCCTCGCTGGCACCCGGTTCCAAAGTGGTTTCCGATTATCTGGCCGTCGCGCAGCTGACCTCGTATCTCGACGAGCTGGGCTTTAACCTGGTGGGCTACGGCTGCACCACCTGTATCGGTAACTCCGGCCCGCTGAAAGATGAGATTGAGTCTGCGATCAAAGCGGGCGATCTCACGGTCGGTGCCGTTTTATCCGGCAACCGCAACTTTGAAGGTCGTATTCATCCGCTGATTAAAACCAACTGGCTGGCTTCGCCGCCGCTGGTGGTGGCTTACGCGCTGGCGGGTAATATGAAGATCAACCTGCAGACGGAGCCGCTGGGACACGATCGTCAGGGCCAGCCGGTCTACCTGAAAGATATCTGGCCGTCGCCGGAAGAGATAGCCACAGCCGTGCAGCAGGTCACCAGTGATATGTTCCACAAAGAGTACGCCGAAGTCTTCGATGGCACACCAGAGTGGCAGGCGATCAGGGTCAGTGAAGCGGCAACCTACGACTGGGATGAAGGCTCGACCTACATCCGCCTGTCGCCGTTCTTTGATGATATGGAGAAAGAGCCTAAGCCGGTGCAGGATATTCGCGGTGCGCGGGTGCTCGCATTACTGGGCGATTCTGTCACCACGGACCACATCTCGCCAGCGGGCAGCATTAAAGCGGAAAGTCCCGCCGGGCGCTATCTGCTGTCACACGGCGTTGAGCGCAACGACTTTAACTCTTATGGGTCGCGTCGCGGTAATCATGAAGTGATGATGCGCGGCACGTTCGCCAATATTCGTATCCGCAATGAGATGGTGCCAGGCGTGGAGGGCGGCTATACCCGACACTATCCGAGTGGCGAACAGCTGGCCATCTACGATGCGGCGATGAAATATCAGGCGGAAGGGGTGCCGCTGGCGGTCATTGCAGGTAAGGAGTACGGCTCTGGTTCAAGCCGCGACTGGGCTGCTAAAGGGCCACGTCTGCAGGGGGTAAGGGTCGTGATTGCCGAATCGTTTGAGCGTATTCACCGCTCTAACCTGATTGGGATGGGCATTCTGCCCCTGGAGTTCCCGCAGGGCGTGACCCGCAAAACTCTGGGGCTGACCGGTGAAGAATGCATTGACGTAGAAGATCTTCAGGCACTGACGCCAGGCTGCAGCGTGAAAGTCACGCTGACCCGTGCTGACGGCAGTAAAGAAGAGCTGGACACCCGTTGTCGCATCGATACCGGTAATGAGCTGACCTATTACCGCAACGACGGTATACTGCACTACGTTATCCGCAATATGCTGGACTGACAAAAAAGCCGGGGAGACCCGGCTTTTTCATTTATGACTTCGGCAGCAGATGCCCCATCTTTTCCGCTTTCGTATCCAGATAGTGTGCATTCTTCGGATTACGTCCCACGACCAGCGGCACACGTTCAACGATGTTGATCCCGGCTTCGCTGAGGATCTCCACTTTGCGCGGATTGTTGGTCAGCAGACGCACTTCATTCACGCCCAGCAGTTTGAACATATCTGCGCACAGGGTGAAGTCGCGCTCATCGGCGGCAAAGCCAAGCTGATGATTCGCTTCTACGGTGTCATAACCCTTATCCTGCAACGCATAGGCGCGGATCTTATTCAGCAGACCAATGTTACGGCCTTCCTGACGGTGATAGAGCAGCGCGCCGCGACCTTCTTCTGCGATGGCATTGAGCGCGGCTTCCAGCTGAAAACCACAGTCGCAACGCAGGCTGAAGAGTGCATCGCCGGTCAGGCATTCGGAGTGAACGCGCGCCAGTACCGGCTCGTTGTCATTAATATCGCCAAAGACCAGTGCAACATGGTCATGTCCGGTTGCCAATTCTTCAAAACCAACCATCAGGAAATCTCCCCATGGCGTGGGCAGTTTGGCTTCTGCCACCCGTTTAAGCTGCATGTGACTCTCCAGAACCTTCAGAGGATGCACTATCATCATGATAGCGCACAGGCCAGTGTGGCCTGACAAACGTGCAATATTGTGCCACAACCCGGAAGCGGGCTGGTAATCTCTGAGACCAATTGCAGTGATAAAGCACAATTATCCAATCGGCAACGGTTATGTTATTCTTTTTTAAGCTAAAGTTATGCAAATGTTGCCATTTGACACCAGGATAAGGGAAAAGGATGTTTAAGATTTCGCGTCGTACCACCTTCGGAATGCTGCTGTTGCTCATCATGCCGGTTGCCGTCTGGCTTACCGGCTGGCGCTGGCAGGCAGGTGAAAGCAATGCGCTGCTGAAGGGGCTCTTCTGGATGACGGAAACCGTCACCAATCCGTGGGGTATTGTCACCAGCGTGCTGCTGAGCGCCTGGATGCTCTGGTGTCTGCGCTTTCGCCTGAAGCCCGCCATCCTGCTGCTGCTGATCATGAACGCCACTATTCTGGCGGGACAATACACCAAATCCTTTATCAAAGAGCAGATTCAGGAGCCGCGTCCCTATGTGATCTGGCTGGAGCAGCATCATGGGCTGGATGAGAAGACTTTTTACGAGCTGAAGCGTAAACAGCGTGGTGAGATGGTGACGTCACTGATTGCCGATGAGACGCAGATTCCGGGCTGGCTGAAACGACACTGGGCGTTTGAAACCGGCTTTGCTTTTCCGTCGGGGCATACCATGTTTGCCGCCAGCTGGGCACTGCTGGCACTGGGGTTGCTCTGGCCGCGCCGGCATTATAAAACCGTGGTGGTGATTTTCCTGTGGGCGACGGGCGTGATGGCGAGCCGCCTGCTGCTGGGCATGCACTGGCCACGCGATCTGGCGATGGCAACCGTGCTCTCCTGGTTGCTGGTCACCGTGGCGACCTGGCTGGCACAGCGCTTCTGCGGCCCGCTGACGCTACCGCCGGAAGAGCAAAAAGAGGTGGCACAGCGGGAGCCCTGATTGTAATTCACCCTTAAGACCCCATATTATTAGTCGGGCCTGCGCAAAAGCGACTCGCCCGATGCTGCTGGGAGCAGCATTTATGCTGGATTTTTGGCATAATTCTACCCGATAACCTCACAACAGGATGCACTGTGAAATATTTGCTGATTTTTTTAGTGGTACTGGTCATTTTTATCATTTCCGTCACCTTAGGCGCGCATAACGATCAGGTCATTACTTTTAACTATCTGCTGGCACAGGGTGAGTTCAGCATCTCGACCTTACTGGCATCACTGTTTGGCGCAGGTTTTGTGCTTGGCTGGGTCATCTGCGGGCTGTTCTGGTTACGGACCCGTGTTTCACTGGCCAATGCCAATCGGAAAATTAAGCGTATGCAGACGCAAATTGAGCAGAGCACCGCCCTGGCGACCACGCCATCTTCTCCGGCTGGCCGGGAATAATCCTCAATGCATGAATTGCTGTTTCTGTTACTGCCGGTTGCGGCTGCCTATGGCTGGTATATGGGCCGCCGCAGCGCGCATCAGGATAAGCAACAGGAAGCCAACCGGCTGTCACGTGAATATGTGGCGGGCGTCAATTTCCTGCTCTCAAATCAGCAGGACAAAGCCGTTGATCTGTTTCTCGACATGCTAAAAGAGGACAGCGGCACGGTAGAGGCACATCTGACGCTGGGTAACCTGTTCCGATCGCGCGGAGAAGTTGACCGCGCTATCCGTATCCATCAGGCATTAATGGAAAGTGCTTCCCTGAGCTACGAGCAGCGTCTGCTTGCCGTTCAGCAGCTGGGTCGCGACTATATGGCGGCGGGCCTATATGACCGCGCAGAAGATATGTTTAAGCAGCTCACCGATGAAACAGATTTTCGTATCGGCGCGCTGCAGCAATTGTTACTGATCCACCAGGCCACCAGTGACTGGCAACAGGCGATCGAGGTTGCAGAACGCCTGGTTAAGCTCGGCAAAGAGAAGCAGAAAGGCGAAATCGCCCACTTCTACTGTGAACTGGCGTTACAGGCGATGAGCAGCGACGATCTGGATCGTGCCATGAGCCTGCTGAAGAAAGGGGAGGCGGCCGACCGCAACAGCGCACGCATCTCCATTATGATGGGCCGTATTCTGATGGAAAAAGAAGACTTCGCCAGAGCGGTGGGTCATCTGCAGCGCGTGCTGGATCAGGATAAAGAGCTGGTGAGTGAAACATTGGGCATGCTGGAGACCTGTTTCCAGCGGCTTAATCAGCCTGACGCCTGGGCAGACTTTCTGCAGCGCTGTGTGGAACAGAACACCGGCGCGGCAGCGGAACTTTATCTTTCAGACATCCTTGAACAGCAGCAGGGCGCTGAAGCGGCACAAAATTATATCAGTCGTCAGCTTGAACGCCATCCGACGATGCGTGTCTTCCATCGCCTGATGGATTTAAACCTGCGTGAAGCCGAAGATGGCCGGGCCAAAGAGAGTCTGATGGTGCTGCGCAACATGGTGGGTGAACAGATCCGCACCAAGCCACGCTATCGCTGCCAGAAGTGTGGCTTTACCGCACATGCGCTTTACTGGCACTGTCCATCCTGCCGGACGTGGTCTTCAGTTAAACCTATCCGTGGTCTCGACGGCCAGTAAAGCGGCCGTTATGACTGAATTAATATCACCCATAATAGTTACAACATACTATAAAAGAAATAATCAGCAGACTTCAGCAAAGGTGTATTTATTGCCAGGCAGAGGGGCAATGGCGATTGTGATGGCCAGACACCGCAGGTAGAATGTTTGCCGTTTGTCAATCGCGCCTGCGGGTGCTCACTGCAGAGGAAATGCCATGCCTTCACCCCACAACGTGACCGCTTCGCCGATTCTGGTAGCGCTGGATTATCATGATCTCGACAGCGCATTGCGTTTCGTCGACCAGATCGATCCCCGCAGTTGCCGCCTGAAAGTGGGCAAAGAGATGTTTACGCTGTTTGGTCCCTCGCTGGTTAACACTCTGCAGCAGCGCGGCTTTGAGCTGTTCCTCGATCTTAAATTCCATGATATTCCTAACACTACCGCGCATGCCGTGGCTGCCGCGGCCGATCTTGGCGTCTGGATGGTCAACGTTCATGCCAGCGGCGGGGCGCGGATGATGAATGCGGCGCGCGAGGCGCTGCTTCCCTTTGGTAAAGATGCGCCGCTGCTGATTGCGGTGACCGTACTGACCAGCATGGATGCCGACGATCTCAGAGAGCTGGGCATTACGCTTTCCCCCGCTGAACAGGCAGAGCGACTGGCGAAGCTGACTCAGTCGTGCGGACTGGATGGTGTGGTCTGTTCCGCACATGAAGCGGTCCGCTTCAAACAGGCGATGGGTCATGAGTTTGCGCTGATCACGCCGGGGATTCGTCCGGCAGGCAGTGATGCCGGCGATCAGCGTCGTATCATGACACCACAACAGGCGAAGCAGGCGGGCGTGGACTACATGGTTATCGGGCGTCCGATTACGCAGTCCGCCGATCCCGCCGCCGCCCTGCAGGCGATCCTGAACAGTCTGGAGACACAATAATGGCGAATGACAATCCACTGGTTTACTCAACCGACAGCGGGCGCATCACGCAGCCTGAGCCAAAAGCGGAACGGCCAAAAGGGGATGGTGTTGTGCGGATCCAGCGTCAGACCAGCGGACGCAAGGGCAAAGGCGTCTGCCTGATCACTGGCGTCGACCTGGATGATGCGGCTCTGACGCTGCTGGCAGCTGAACTGAAAAAGAAGTGTGGCTGTGGCGGTTCGGTAAAAGAGGGCGTTATTGAAATTCAGGGCGATAAACGCGATTTACTGAAAACGCTGCTGGAAGCCAAAGGGATGAAGGTCAAGCTGGCGGGTGGCTGAATAAAAAATCGGGCTACCAGAGTAGCCCGATTGTCATGCAGATGCTTAGCGTAGCCGATTATTCTTTTAATAAGGTCCTTAGTGGACCTGATGACCGATAATACCACCGACAGCGGCGCCGCCGACTGTGCCGAGTGCGCTACCATTGGTCAATACTGAACCACCAATTGCGCCCGCACCCGCGCCAATCGCGGTGTTGCGGTCACGTTTAGACCAGTTAGAACAGCCGCTCAGTGCAACAGCTAACGTGGTCGCCAGTACAACGGCAGTGATTCGTTTCATTGTTGTTGTCATACACTTCTCCTTTGATGTGCTCACAGAGGCAACACTCTTAGTATAGCTCCGATATTTCCTCAGCCCGCTTGTGTCGCATCATTGCCGCATCCGTGACGGCATCGAAATGTGATCACCATGGACAAACCGTTTGTAGCGGGTGAGGCACAATGCCGGACCCGACAGGTCCACGCATTGCCTGAGAAGATTCTAAGCATTCTGGATAAATTCCGAAGATAGAAAATTCTTAAATCACGACACATTTTTGGATTCACAGCCATTCCTTCTGCGTTTATAGCCATTTGCTCCATAACCCTTTGGCGTCTGACTCCGCAAAATTCAGGGACGATTGTCAGCAGGAGAAAAGGCATGCTGGAACACCTTAAACAGCAGGTTCTGGAAGCGAATCTGGATTTACCCAAATATAACCTGGTGACTTTCACCTGGGGCAATGTCAGCGCGGTTGATCGCGAACAGGGTTTGCTGGTGATTAAACCGTCTGGCGTAAGCTATGACGTGATGAAGCGCGACGACATGGTGGTCGTCGATCTGGCGAGTGGCGAGGTAGTGGAAGGGGATAAACGCCCTTCATCAGACACGGCAACGCACCGCGCGCTCTATCTCGCCTGGCCGGAAGTCGGTGGCATTGTCCATACCCATTCGCGGCATGCAACCATCTGGGCGCAGGCTGGACGACCGATCCCAGCCTGGGGAACCACTCACGCTGACGATTTCTATGGCGAGATCCCCTGTACCCGCGCAATGCGCAATGAAGAGATTCAGCACGAGTACGAGTGGAATACGGGTGAAGTGATTATCGAAACCTTTGCACAGCGCGGATTGTCACCTTCGGCGATCCCGGCGGTACTGGTCAACTCCCATGGCCCCTTTGCGTGGGGGAAAGATGCCCACGCCGCCGTGCACAGCGCGGTTGTGCTGGAAGAGGTAGCTTATATGGGTCTGTTCAGCCAGCAGCTGACCGCTAACCTCCCGCCTATCAATCAGACGCTGCTTGACCTGCACTATCTGCGAAAGCATGGCGAGAATGCCTGGTATGGCCAGAAATAACAGGCGGGACGCAATAGCGTCCCGTTTTTTTTGGTCTCTTTGAGACTGGTATGGCGATCCGCATCATAGTTAACAAAACAACTTATCAACAAAAATAAAACAGTGTTTCAATTTATCGAATCGATCACTGTTTTGGTCACCTCAAGTCACTACTTTGCCTGCATCGCCTTCGGGCACTTCCAGTTCCACCCTCTGGCATAGCAAAGGTGACATTCATATGCACATCAAACGGGCAATAGATAAAATTCCGGGCGGCATGATGCTCATACCGCTGTTTATCGGTGCACTCTGCCATACGTTCTCGCCGGGGGCCGGGAAATATTTCGGTTCTTTCACCAACGGTCTGATGACCGGCACCGTGCCCATCCTGGCCGTCTGGTTCTTCTGCATGGGGGCGTCGATAAAACTCAGCGCCACCGGAACGGTACTGCGTAAATCAGGCACGCTGGTACTTACCAAAATTGCCGTGGCATGGGTGGTAGCGGCGATCGCCTCGCGGGTGATGCCGGAAAATGGCGTAGAAGTGGGGATGTTTGCTGGCTTATCGACGCTGGCGCTGGTCGCCGCGATGGATATGACCAATGGCGGTCTTTATGCCTCCATCATGCAACAGTACGGTTCGAAAGAGGAAGCGGGCGCCTTTGTATTGATGTCGCTGGAGTCCGGGCCATTAATGACCATGGTGATTCTGGGCACCGCCGGCATCGCCTCATTCGAGCCGCACGTGTTCGTCGGCGCAGTCCTGCCGTTTGTGGTGGGATTTGCATTAGGGAATCTTGATCCGGAGTTGCGCGACTTCTTTGGAAAAGCGGTACATACGCTGATTCCCTTCTTCGCTTTTGCCCTGGGTAACACCATTAACCTTGGGGTGATTGCTGAAACCGGTCTGCTGGGCATCATGCTGGGCATAGCCGTCATCATCATTACCGGCATCCCGCTTATTCTGGCCGATCGGCTGATTGGCGGGGGAGATGGCACGGCTGGCGTGGCCGCATCCAGTACGGCAGGCGCGGCGGTGGCCACACCGGTGCTGATTGCCGAAATGCTGCCGCAGTTTAAACCGGTTGCCCCGGCAGCCACAGCGCTGGTTGCCACGTCCGTGATTGTGACCTCTGTGCTGGTGCCCATCATCACCGCCATCTATTCAAAACGTCTTAAGCGTCTTCATGTTGCCGTCGGGCAGCGTGCCGCTATTAAGTAACCCGCCTAATCAATCCCCGACGCGCCAGTCGGGGATCACTCTGGATTTTGTGTTGTAAATCAATCTCTCATTTGGTCTGGCCTCACTCTGCATTACGCTGATGTGGCGTATTTAACGCATCAAAATATAAACAGAGGATGAGACAATGACAGTTATTAACCAAGCAACGTGCAGATTATTTACCGAAGTCGGCAACACCACGCAGTTAGTTGCCTATTACGAAGAAGGGCGTCGTACCATGTGGATGATGCTGCGCGCTCAGCCCCGTCCGAGCTTCAACCACGAACTGATTGAGGAGATCATGAACCTGAGCTATGCCGCTCAGCGCTCCGGTCTGCCAATCGATTTCTGGGTCACCGGCTCACTGGTGCCGCAGATGTTCAACGCCGGTGGCGATCTGCGCTTCTTCGTCGAGTGCATTCGCAACAACCGCCGTGAGGCGCTGCGAGCCTATGCCCGAGCCTGTGTGGACTGCATCCATTCAGCAGCACGCGGTTTCGACACTGGCGCGGTGACGCTGGCAATGATTGAAGGCAGTGCGCTGGGCGGTGGATTTGAAGCGGCGCTGGCGCATCACTTCATTCTGGCGCAGAACAACGCGCGGATGGGCTTCCCGGAAATTGCCTTTAACCTGTTTCCTGGCATGGGTGGCTACTCGCTGGTGGCGCGTCGTTCCGGCATGAAGCTGGCAGAGGAGTTAATCTGTGAAGGGGAGTCCCATAGCGCGGAGTGGTATGAGACGCGCGGACTGGTGGATAAAGTCTTCCAGCCTGGCGACAGCTACCGCGCCACACGCACCTTTATCGATACGTTACGGCCTAAGCTCAATGGCGTGCGGGCGATGCTGAAAGCGCGTCAGCGCGTGCTGCAACTGTCACGCGCTGAGCTGATGGATATCACTGAGGATTGGGTTGATTATGCCTTCACTATCGAACCCAAAGATATTGCTTATATGGAACGCCTGGTACAGTTACAAAACCGCCACAGCGCATCACTGCGTAAAGCGGGTTAATCTTAACCAGCGTTAAACGCGGGCAGGATGCTTAGCCAGCCAATGCCCAAATTGTTCCGCGGGCATTGGTTTTGCGTAATAGTAACCCTGACGCCCATCGACACCACTTTTGAGGACAAACTTCTCTTCATCCGGGGTCTCAATACCCTCAGCGATTACCTGCAAATCGAGCGCCTTGGCGACGGCGACGATAGCACGCACCAGCGATTGTGAAACCGGCTGCTTGTTAATATCGCGGATAAAGCTCTGGTCGAGTTTGATGGCATTGATTGGCACGCGTGCCAGCTGAGAAAGCGAGGAGTAACCGGTGCCAAAGTCATCCAGGTGCACCTGTGCGCCCAGTTCCTGAAACTGCTTCATCAGCTTCAGCGCTTCAGTTTCATTCTCAATCAGGCAGCTTTCGGTCAGCTCAATATCGATGGGGCAGTCGGTGATATTAGCCTCGTGCAGCGCCTGTTTCAGGTCAGTGTAGATGCTCTGATCAATCAGCTGACGGGCCGAAACGTTGACGGCGACGCGCAGAAACATACCCTGCTCACGCCAGGCGATAATCTGCTTCAGCACGTTGAGCATGACCCAGCGTCCCAGCGGCACAATCAGCCCTGACTCTTCAGCATAGGGAATAAAGTCAGCGGGCGAGACCAGACCACGCTCTGGTGAGTTCCAGCGCACCAGTGCTTCAGCGCTGCGGACCTGGCCGTCGCTGTCGATTTTTGGCTGATAGTGCACCAGCAGATGATCCAGTTCCAGCGCCTTGCGCAGGTTAGTATCCAGCCACAGATACTCAAAGACCCGCTGGTTCATCTCTGCCGCAAATACGCAGAACTTGCCGCGCCCGTTCTCTTTGGCGTGATACATCGCGGTGTCCGCGTTGCGAATCAGGCTCTCACGATCGTCGCCATGCAGCGGCGCGAAAGCGATGCCAATAGAACAGCCGCTGTAAACTTCGATTAGCCCGATACGGAAAGGCTGACGCAGACGCTCAAGAATGCGGGAAGACATCGCTTCCAGTGCAGCCTGGCTGGTGTGCTCAGCCAGCACCACAAATTCGTCGCCACCCAGACGGCCCAGGGTCTGGTCTTTACCCAGACAGCTGAGGATGGCGAGTGAAACTGCCTGCAGCAACTGATCGCCGAACATATGACCGTAGGCGTCGTTCACTTTTTTAAAATTATCGAGGTCGAGATAAACCACGCCGGTTTCATCCCCCTCGGATCGCTCCAGCGCCAGGCTAATCTGTTGATGAATGGCGTTGCGATTGGGTAAACCGGTCACCGTATCGGTGTTTGCCAGCACCCGCAGGCGTTCCTGGGCGCGTCGCTCCTCAGTGATGTCTGTGCCAGAACAGATGAGGAAAATTTCATTTTTGCCACTGCCGCTGTGAACAAACTTATTACGAAACAGAAACAGTCGCTGACCCTTTTTGGTTTTGACCCAGCGCTCAACCTCATAAGAGTTACCGTCACGGAAGAAGCCCGCAATGTTGCGTCGTGACTGTGAGGCTTCCTGTTTGGTCATAAAAAGCTGAAAGACGTTACGGCCAATAACCTCGTGCTCATTCAGGCCGGTATATTCTTCACTCAGGCGGTTAAAACGCTGAATATTGCCGCGCTGATCGAGGATTACAATCACCGAATTAGCTTCAGAAACCACCTGTTCAGCGAAAGACAGCCCCAGGGTTAAATCGCGGGCAACTGCAGACGTATCGCCCCAGGCGGAGGCGGTGCCGGCCCATGAAGCCTGATTCACTTTACGTCCGACAAAATGCATCGGCACATCAATGCCCTGAAGGGTCATAGTCAGATTGATGCTTGAGGTGATGACCGGCATCGCGCGGATCATTGCGGCCTGGCCGGGGGTCAGCGGCAGGGCGATATTGGTTTGTGATGACTCATCTTCGGCAAAATGCAACGCATCGCTGTCCGCGGTCAGACGCCAATGAGGGCTGGTTGTACCAAAAAGAGTGTACAACAACGTTTGCCCGTGTTCATCGGTCATGGAAACTTCCTCCGGGAAGTGCTCTGCAGGCGTTATCTCATTATTTTAGCAACAGTATTCATCATCTGACGCCAGCACAAGATGCAAACCAAATATATTTTTCCATCCAGATAAGAATGGCACAAAAAAGCCCCGGCGGCGCGGGGCTGTAGCGTGCGGTCAACAGGGACATTTACCCAGTTTACCCGCCTGACTGGGGAAGCGGGCGTCAAGGCAATAACGATGGAAATCGCGCTCATTCATCGGCGGCTGGTCGGGATGATGCAGACGCATATGCTGCAGATATTTTTGATAATCCTGGACCCCGACCATTAAGCGGAAGCACTGTTGCAGACCGCGCCAGAATCCCCGCCAGCTGAGGGCCTGCGGCATCGGCGAAGCCGTCAGGTGGCAGCGGATGATCTGCCACTCACCCTGTGGACGATGGCCCTGATGAATGGCATCAGACATGACGCACCGCCTTGTTGCGCAGTGCCACCGGCGTCTCGCTGGTGGTTGGCACTGTACTGTTCAGCGCACGACGAATTACAAAGAACGCGGCGACCAGCATTGTGACCGCCACCAGCATAAAGAAGGCGCACAGCGCCGCATTAATCTGATTGCTGAACACGATGGTCTGCATATCCGCCACGCTTTTTGCCGGCGCAATGATCACGCCTTCATCCAGCCCTTTGCGGAACTTATTCGCCTGGGCCAGGAAGCCGATGGACGGTTTTTCGTGGAAAATTTTCTGCCAGCCCGCGGTCATCGAAGTGATAAACAGCCAGACGGTGGGCAGAATAGTCACCCAGGCGTAGCGCTGCTTTTTCATTTTGAACAGCACGACGGTGCCAAGAATCAGCGCCATCGACGCCAGCATCTGGTTGCCGATACCAAACAGTGGCCACAGGGTGTTGATGCCGCCCAGTGGATCGACCACGCCCTGATACACAAAGAAGCCCCAGCCCGCGACCGCGACGGTGGTGCCCGCCATGTTACCCAGCCAGGAGCGGTTGTTCGCCAGAGAAGGCACCACGGTGCCCACCAGATCCTGCACCATAAAACGGCAGGCGCGGGTACCCGCATCGACGGCGGTCAGGATAAACAGCGCTTCGAACAGAATGGCGAAGTGATACCAGAACGCCATCATCGCGCGGCTGTTAAAGATCTCGGTAATGATGTGAGCCATACCTACGGCGAAAGTGGGCGCGCCGCCTGCGCGGGAGAGAATCGAGCCTTCACCCACGTCACGGGCGATGCCGCTCAGCATTTCTGGCGTCACGACAAAGCCCCAGCCGTTGATCACCTGTGACGCGCTTTCAACGGTGGTACCAATCAGCGCGGCGGGTGAGTTCATGGCAAAGTAGACGCCCGGATCCAGTACCGAGGCACAAATCAGCGCCATGATCGCCACAAACGACTCCATCAGCATCGCGCCATAGCCAATAAAGCGGATATGACTTTCCCGCTCCACCAGTTTTGGTGTGGTGCCGCTGGAGACCAGCGCATGGAAACCGGAGATCGCGCCGCAGGCGATGGTAATAAACAGGAACGGGAACATCGCACCGGAGAAGACCGGGCCGGTGCCGTCGATAAATTTGGTCACCGCTGGCATTTTCATCTCCGGCATGGCAAAGACAATGCCCACCGCCAGCCCGACAATCACGCCGATTTTAAGAAAGGTCGAAAGGTAGTCGCGCGGTGCCAGCAGCAGCCAGACCGGCAGCACCGAAGCAATAAAGCCGTAAATCACCAGTACCCAGGTCAGCGAGGTGCCTTTCAGGGTAAAGAAGGGGCCCCAGTAAGGATGCTGTGCCACGTCACCGCCATAAATAATCGCCGCCATCATCAGCACAAAGCCAATCAGTGACACTTCGGCAATTTTACCGGGCCGGATAAAGCGCATGTAAACGCCCATAAACAGCGCAATGGGAATAGTGGCCGCGATGGTAAACAGTCCCCACGGACTGTTCGCCAGCGCCTTCACAACAACCAGCGCCAGCGCCGACAGGATAATGATCATCACGCCCAGCGCGCCGAGCATCGTCACCACACCGGCAAACGCCCCCAGCTCCTGCCGCGCCATCTCGCCCAGCGAGCGGCCATCACGTCGGGTAGAGATAAACAGGATCAGGAAATCCTGTACCGCGCCCGCAAGCATCACGCCGACCAGAATCCAGATGGTGCCCGGCAGAAAGCCCATCTGCGCCGCCAGAATCGGACCGACCAGCGGACCGGCACCGGCAATAGCCGCAAAGTGATGACCAAACAGCACCCATTTATTGGTCGGGACATAATCGAGTCCGTCGCTCAGCCGCTCGGCGGGAGTCATCCGGCGATCGTCCAGTTCGAAGATATTGCGGGCGATAAACAGGCTGTAAAAGCGATACGCGATGCTGTAACAGGCGACAGCGGCTATCACCAGCCAGACTGCGTTGACGTGTTCGCCGCGGCTGAGGGCCAGCATGGCGAAAGCGCCTGCGCCGATTAACGCCACCACTAACCAGATGACACTGGTTTTGACGTTTTTCATGACTAACTCCTTGTAGGGACCGAGGGAAGGCGATCGAAAACAACGAGTTAAACTTAATGTAATGGAATGTAAGTGAAAGTTAATCAGTGGAGAAGTGTGAAGCGGGGTACAAATTTAACGTTTTTGTAACGCGGACGGGGCGGGAACAGGCGGGATAACCGAAGTTATACCGCCAGATTTATCGCTTAAACACGCCGTGTTCAGACGGCAGGACGGGCCACAACGCTGCGGGTTTCCATACGGACTTCGGCGATGGTCACATCAATCACGTCAGTCACGCGGTAAACCACTTCACCTTTAATCTGTACGCTGCCATTTTCCTGGCTGAGCACCAGCTCATCACGCACGGCGTGAATGAAGGGTGCCGGGATAAAGGCGACGGCGCCAAACTCGACCAGGCGAACGCGCATACCGCCGCGCGACACATCGATAATCTCAGCGCTGAAGCGATGGTCGGTGCCCGCAAACGGGGCCAGATAACGGGCGTAGAGCCAGTCACCGACATCACGTTCCGCCATCCGGTTCAGGCGACGGCGTTCACTCATCGTCACCGTTACGGCATCATCCGGGCGGGCAATCTGCTCACCGCGAATAATCGCTTTCAGCAGACGATGGTTAATCATGTCGCCGAACTTACGAATCGGTGAGGTCCAGGTGGCGTACGCCTCCAGACCCAGGCCGAAGTGCGGGCCTGGCTCGGTGCTGATCTCCGCGAAGGTCTGGAAACGACGGATGCGGCTGTCGAGGAACTGGGTTGGCTGGGCATCAAGCTCACGACGCAGCACGCGGAAACCGTCCAGCGTGGTGATCGCCTGTGCATCCACGGTAATACCGTGATTGGCCAGCACGGCGGCGGCCTGCTCAGCATTGGTCGCATCGAAACCGGCATGGACGTTATAGATACCAAAGCCGAGACGGTCACGCAGCACTTTCGCCGCGCAGACGTTCGCCAGAATCATCGACTCTTCAACGATGCGGTTAGCGATGCGGCGAGGTTCAGCCACGATCTCCAGCACTTCGCCTTTTTCACCCAGCAGGAAGCGGTAGTCCGGACGATCTTTAAACACCAGCGCGTGGGTCTGACGCCATTCGCTGCGCGCCAGGCAGAGACGGTGCAGCAGACGAATCTGTTCCGCAATCGCCTCACTCTCCGGCTGCCAGCTGCCGCTGTTTTCCAGCCAGTCTGAGACGTCGTCGTAAGCCAGCTTTGCTTTGGACTCAATCCAGGCCGCAAAGAACTCGACGTCATCACTTAAGGTGCCATCGGCGGCCACTGTGACGCGGCAGGCCAGCGCCGGACGGCGCACATTCGGACGCAGCGAGCAGACATCATCAGAGAGTTCGCGCGGCAGCATCGGAATGTTGAAGCCCGGCAGGTAGTTAGTAAACGCGCGTTGCGCTGCCAGCTTATCGAGCTGACTGCCTTCCGGCACGTAGGCGGTCGGGTCAGCAATGGCGATGGTCAGACGCAGGGTGCTATCATCCTGCGCTTCCACATAGAGCGCATCATCCATATCCTGGGTGCTGGCGCTATCAATAGTGACAAAATCCAGCGCGGTCAGATCTTCACGCGTCAGATTTTCATCCAGCATCTCGCCAAAGCTGACGTCAGGCGCTTCACGCTCAAGGTTATGACGCGACAGCGTCACCCACCACGGCGCCAGATGGTCATCAGCTTTGACAATAAAATCGGTAAGTTCGGCATAAAAGCCGCGGTCGCCCTTCAGGGGATGGCGACGCATTTCCGCCACGGCCCAGTCGCCATTTTCAAATGCATGGCTGACATCGCGCGCAGGGCGACACTGAATGGCATCTTTCAGCAGGGGATGATCCGGCACAATCGACAGGCGATCGTCTTTTTTCTGCACCCGGCCAACAAAGCGGCTCAGGAACGGTTCAATCAGGGTTTCCGGCTCAGCGCTTTCGCGATCTTTATCGCTGTGGATCACGGCGGTGATACGATCGCCATGCATGACTTTCTTCATCTGCGGTGGCGGAATGAAGTAACTTTTTTGCGCATCGACTTCCAGAAAGCCGAAGCCTTTTTCGGTGCCTTTAACGACGCCTTCAGCACGAGGCGTTTGCGAATGGAGCTTCTCTTTCAGCTGCGCGAGCAGCGGGTTATCCTGGAACATAATTTTTACGTTTCGTTGGCTGATTGCGGCTGACAGTTTTACGCGAATCGACGCCGCGCGGCAAGGCAAAAAGCCGGACGAACCGGCTTTTCAGGGAGTGGCGAAGGCGCTATCAGGCGATGCGCTGATCGGCCAGTGCCTCAGAGAGTTCCAGCTTCACCGGCACCGATTTAGAGGTCGGTGTACCGCTGTCATCGCCAAAGCTGTTCAGCGGCACCAGCGGGTTGGTTTCCGGATAATAAGCCGCCAGGTTACCGCGCGGAATATTGTAGGGAACCAGTTTGAAGCCGCTGACGCGACGGGTGATACCATCATTCCACAGCGTTTCGATATCAACATTCTGGCCTTCGGTGAAGCCCAGGTCTGCCATATCGTCCGGGTTAATGAACACCACTTCACGCTGACCAAACACGCCACGGTAACGGTCATCAAGGCCGTAAATAGTGGTGTTGTACTGGTCATGGGAACGCAGCGTCTGCAGCGTAAATGGCACGTCCTGATCCAGCGTCGGGAACAGCGAGGTCGGTAGCGCCGACGCGTTGAACTCCGCTTTCTGGCTTGGTGTATTAAAGCGCAACTCTGCTGCCGCGTTACCCAGATAGAAACCACCCGGGATATCGCATTTGGCGTTGAAGTCGGCAAAGCCCGGAATCGTCGCGGCAATGTGCTCACGGATCAGGTTGTAATCACCCGCCAGCTCGCGCCATTTCACTTTCTCATCACCCAGCACTGCCTGGGCGATACCCGCAACAATCGAAGTCTCTGAACGCTGTGTTTCCGCCAGCGGAATACCGATACCTTCAGAGGCGTGGACCATGCTGAAAGAGTCTTCCACGGTAATGAACTGATTACCGGTTGCCTGGGTATCGCGCTCGGTGCGACCCAGCGTTGGCAGAATCAGCCCTTCGTGACCCGGCACCAGATGGCTGCGGTTCAGTTTGGTGCTGATATGGACGGTCAGACCACAGCGTGACAGCGCCTCTTCGGTGCGTGGTGAATCCGGCGCAGCCGCAGCCAGGTTGCCACCCAGCGCGATCAGCACTTTGACTTCATCACGCAGCATCGCGTTCAGCGCTTCAACGGTGTTATGGCCTGGCGCACGCGGTGGCTCGAAACCAAAATGATTACCCAGCGCATCCAGGAAGGCTTTGGCCGGTTTCTCATCGATACCCATGGTGCGGTTGCCCTGCACATTACTGTGACCGCGAACCGGGCAGAGGCCTGCGCCTTTTTTGCCCAGCTGGCCAAACAGCAGTTGCAGGTTGGTGATTTCGCGAACCGTATCAACCGAATGCTTATGCTGAGTGATGCCCATTGCCCAGGTACAGATCACGCGGTCAGCGCTCTGGTAGATGGCAGCCGCTTCACGGATCTGCGCCTGAGTCAGGCCAGACTGCGCCACAATCTGCATCCAGCTGGTGTTATCCACCGCGTCGAGATAGGCCTCAATGCCGTTGGTTTTGGCATTGATAAAGGTCTGATCAAACAGGCCACTTTCACCGGCGGCCAGACGCGCACGATGGGTCTCCAGCAGGGATTTTACCATGCCGCGCACCGCCGCCATATCACCGCCCAGGTTCGGCTGGTAATAGGAGGAGCTGATGTTGCCGGCTTTCGAGGTTACCACTTCCAGCGGTTTCTGCGGATCGGCAAAACGTTCAAGACCGCGCTCACGCAGGGTATTAAAGGTGACGATCTTCGCGCCGTGATCGGCAGCGTGACGCAGGCTGTGCAGCATACGCGGATGGTTGGTGCCAGGGTTTTGCCCGAAGACAAAAATGGCATCGGCGTGGTCGAAATCATCCAGGCGGATGGTGCCTTTGCCGACGCCAATACTGCGCTTCAGCCCGGTGCCGCTGGCTTCGTGACACATGTTGGAGCAGTCAGGGAAGTTATTGGTGCCCATCAGGCGGCCAAACAGCTGATAAAGCCAGGAGGCTTCATTGCTGGCGCGACCGGATGTGTAAAGCTCCATCTGGTCCGGATGGTCCATCGCCTTGATGTGCTGCGCGATCAGTGCAAAGGCATCATCCCAGCTGATCGGCTCGTAGTGGTCGGTTTCCGCATTGTAGCGCAGTGGATGGGTCAGACGCCCCTGATACTCCAGGAAGTAGTCACTCTGGGTATAAAGCGTTGTCACGCTGTGCTTAGCGAAAAAATCGCTGTCGACCATGCGGCGTGTCGCTTCCCAGGTCACCGCTTTGGCGCCGTTTTCACAGAAGCTGAAGGTACTTTTATTGTCATCACCCCAGGCGCAGCCCGGACAGTCAAAACCGCGTGCTTTGTTCATGCGCATCAGATTGCGCATATTTTTCAGGGCCGCTTTGCTGTCAAGAACGAAACGCGTGGTGGCTTCCAGTGAACCCCAGCCGCCCGCAGCCGCGCGGTAGGGTTTGATTTGGCGTTTAAATTTCATATTGAGTGCAGGCTTTTTATAGTAGGAATTATTGTTTGGTGTTTGTTATCAGGTTATATCCTGATGGTGAAACAAAGTCTGCAGCTATCCTCATACCTTGTCTAATTGATTGACTTAATGGTGCGATAGCTGGCGTTTATCGTGCATCGGCCAGAATTGTGATGGTGGTCAGATTTTACCCGCCTTTAACCGGCTGATAACGAGAGTTCTCCCCACAACAGGCTAATACTTGCTGTTCACTATCTGAGAGGGCGCGACTCCATGAAACAGCTGACCAGCCAGATCCATGCGTTTGGCAAAGCGTTGATGATGCCAATCTCGGTCATCGCTGCCGCGGGTATTTTTCTCGGGCTGGCGGCGGCGATGCAGAACCCGGCGGTGACCGGCGAGGCGTTTGCGCAGATGCAGGTGCCGCAGTTAATCATTGGATTTATCCGCAAGGTCGCCGGGGCGCTGTTTGCCAACCTGCCGGTCTTCTTTGCAGTGGCGAGCGCCATCGGACTGGCGAAAGCGGAAAAACCTACCGCCGCCTTTGCCGCGGTGATTGGCTATATCGTGATGAACGTTGGTATCAGCGCCACGCTGGCGGCGAAAGGGATTACGGCAGCCTCCACTACACCCGCCGCGCTGCAGCAGGCGGGAATGGATCAGACCACCGCCATGATGACCTCGGCGGAATATATCAACATGCTGGGCGTTTTCACCTACAACATGAGTGTGCTGGGCGGGGTGATGGCCGGTCTGATCACGGTGGCGCTGCACAATCGTTTCTATACCCAGCAGCTGCCAACCGCGATCAGTTTTTTTGGCGGACGGCGTTTTGTGCCCATTGTCACCGTGGTCTGCCTGCCTTTAGTTGGGGTGCTGCTGGCGCTGATCTGGCCGACCATTGGCGACGGCATAGCCTGGATAGGTCAGATGATTGGCAAAAGCGGCCAGTATGGCGCGTTTCTGCTGGGGGCCTTTGAACGCATCCTGATCCCCACCGGCCTGCATCATATCCTCAACGAAACCGTGCGCTTCACGCCAATTGGCGGCATGGCGGTGGTCGATGGTCAGACGGTGGTCGGTGCGTTGAACATTTTCAATGCCTCGCTGACCCATCCGGGATCAATACCCGATGAGACGCTGCGCACCGCCACGCAGTTTCTGGCACAGGGCAAGATTCCGGTGATGATGTTTGGTCTGCCCGCTGCGGCGCTGGCGATCTATCACACCGCGCGGCCCGAACATAAGCAGCGGGTCAAAGCGCTGGTAATGGCGGGCGCGCTGACTTCATTTACCACCGGGATTACCGAGCCGCTGGAGTTCTGCTTTATCTTTGTCTCGCCGGTGCTCTATCTTCTGCATGCTTTCCTGACCGGTCTGTCGTTTATGCTGATGTCGATGCTGCACCTGATGATCGGCAACGTGCAGGGCGGCGTTATCGATCTGGTGGTGTTCGGCATGCTGGGCGGCGCGAAAACCCACTGGTGGTGGACGCTGGCGCTGGGCGTGGTCTATGCACCGATCTACTACTACGCTTTCCGGCTGGTGATCACCCGGATGCATGTCGAAACGCCGGGCCGGGAGTCGGAGGATGAGAAACCGCAACAGGTCGCTGCGGATGAGCGGACGCAGGTGATTATCAGCGGACTGGGCGGGCAGGCCAATATCGAGGATGTCGATTGCTGCTTTACCCGTTTGCGGGTGCGGGTCAAAGAGATGAATCAGGTGGTCGATCAGACGCTGATGAGTACCGGTGCTAACGGGGTTAATCGCGTCAGCGAGCATGACATTCAGGTGATCTACGGTCCTCAGGTCGAGAAGATCGCTAACGAAGTGAAAATGGCGCTAGGTGTCGCGTAACGACAGTTCTCTTCAGACTTGATTACTTCGCTAACCGTCCGGCGCCCGCAGGCGGTTAGCACCTCTTCCTGCTCATATACTGAACACTGCCGTTCCGCTTATTGTAACTAAAAAAAGTACAGCCCTAATGGGGCGCACCTTTTTGCCGATATAGCGACTAACCCTGTTTATTATCGGAATGTTGCAATGTCGTTAAAAAAGTCCTCCCTGATTATCTTTTCCTTCCTGCTGGCGTTGTTTCTTACCAGCGTGGCAATCAGTACGTGGCTGCTGATTCAGAGCAATCACTCCCTGAACGCGGTCAACAAAGAGATTCGCGTGGTGCTCTCGGTCATTGACCCGATCAACCACAGCCGTACGCTGCGTGTCCGCCTGATGGAGTATATGAAGGAGATTGAGGGCAGTGATGCCAGCAATCCCGCCACGCTGGACAGCGTGCGGACGGTGGCGGGTAAAGCCGATGCCGCCTTCCAGGCCTATATGAATGCGCCGCGTCTGCCGGGCGAAGAGGCGGAGGCAGATGCCTACAGCCAGGCTTATCAGGCCTATCGTCAGCAGGGGTTGCAGCCGCTGATTGATGCAGCAGAGGCGCACGATCAGGTGCGTTTTAAAAATCAGATCCCGACCGTGGTTCGTCTGGATCGTCAGTATGAAATTATTCTGGACCGTGTTCTGGCCCAGCACGAAACCTACGCCAAAAAGCTCAACAGCGACGCACAGAGTCACTTCACCTCTGGTATTACGTTGCTGGGTCTGTTTGGCGTGCTGTTTTTCGGCATCATCATCGCCATTTACATCTTCATGAAGCGCTATGTCCTTTCGCCAATCAATGAAGCGCAGGAGCACTGCAAGCTGATTGCGGCGGGCGTGCTGGATGCCACCGTGCCGGTGAAACCGGGTTCACGCAGTGAAATTCACATGCTGATGGGTTCGCTGGAGCAGATGCGCAGCGCGCTGACCGCCATTATTCTTCAGGTGCGTGATTCAACCCGCTCAGTCTCTACCGCCTCGCAGGAAATTGCTGCGGGCAACATCGATCTCGCCTCGCGCACTGAACAGCAGGCCGCTGCGCTGACGGAAACCGCAGCCAGCATGGAGCAACTGGGCGCAACGGTGAAACAGAACACTGAAAACGTGTTTGAAGCCTGCCGTCTGACCAGTGAAGCGGTGAAAAACGCGGAAAGCGGCGAAAAAGTCTCGCAGGAAGTGGTGACATCGATGGCGCTGATTAATGCCAGCTCGAAGAAGATTGAAGAGATCACTACCGTTATCGATAGCATCGCTTTTCAGACTAACATTCTGGCGCTGAACGCGGCGGTCGAAGCCGCCCGTGCGGGTGAGCAGGGACGTGGTTTTGCGGTCGTTGCAGGAGAAGTGCGTAACCTGGCCCAGCGCAGCGCCACCGCCGCGAAAGAAATTGAGGGGCTGATTGCAGAATCGGTCTCCATCATTCACGCCGGCTCAGACCAGGTCAGCCGGACCGGCGAGGCGATGAGTGCCATTATCTCATCGGTCAGCCGCGTGAATCTGCTGATGGAGCATATCTCTACCGCGTCTGATGAACAGAGTCGCGGCATCGGTCAGATTGAGCAGGCGGTTACCGAGATGGACAGCGTGACCCAGCAGAACTCGGCGCTGGTGCAGGAATCTGCGGCGGCGTCGGCCTCACTGGAAGAGCAGGTGCAGTACCTGACGCAGTCGGTCTCGACTTTCCGCCTGGCAAACAGCTGACTGGTTTCTTCCGCGCTGCGTCTATGCAGCGCGGAATGCTGTGATGAGTCTCGTCTGGCAGAGAAGAGCATGTTTGATTCAGCGCCTTGTGGCTGAGGTATAATGGGCGGATTATACGGCTTTCCACTGAACACGGGGTTGTCATGCTAATCAGCACAGAAAGTGCCCGCAGCAACAGCGCCGATACCCGACTGGCCTGCACGCTGGCCGCTGCCGCAGGCGCGCTGAATACCGCCGCCTTTGAGATTGTCGGTTTCTTTTCAGCTAACATGACCGGGAATGTCTCGCTGCTGTCCGATCATCTGGCAAAAGCGAACCTGGTGCCTGGCCTGTTTTTTCTGTCGATCGTGCTGCTGTTTATTGCGGGCTCCATGTTTTCAACGCTGATAATTAATGCCGGGCACCGCAGGAATATCCGTACTATCTATGCCTTCGTTATTCTGATTGAAGGCATCGCGCTGATGACGCTGGGCGTGATTGAGAATCACTTTCCGCCGCTGTCGCCCGGTGTGGTGTTGATCATGAGCCTGAGCTTTTTAATGGGGCTGCAGAATGCGGTGGTCACGCGGATCTCCAATGCCCGGGTTCGCACCACCCATATCTCCGGCACAGCGACTGATATCGGGATTGAGCTGGCGATGCTGTTTGAAGTGTTGCGGCGTAAAGCCTCACCGAAAGATGCGCCGCTCTGGCCGGGGCGGTTGCGGCTGCACAGTCTGACCCTGCTGTCTTTCCTTGCAGGCGGCGTAGCCGGCATCGGGCTTTACCGACTGCTCGGCTACGATTTTCTGTTGCCCATAGGGTTCGGGTTAATCTGCCTGGCGCTGAATGCCCTGGTAACTAAGCCAGTAAACCAAAGGGTTTGAAACGGTGATTTTGCGGTTATCGCTGCGTTTCAGATAACCGTCGCGCGTAGCTCTGATTTATTTGTCCCGATTGCGCCGATGATCCGTGCGGTTAAAAGATCATAGCCCGCGCAGGGTAACATTGAGCCTTATACTCTGGTTGATACTGCCATTGAGACAGTCACGCGAACAGTCTTAAACCTGCTGATGGATAATTAACATCGACATTAAACAACTTATTTACCTGTGTAATTTGGAGCGGGAACGCCATTTCGGCCGGGCCGCGGAAGCCAGTTTTGTTACACAGCCAACCCTCTCCATGCGCCTGAAAAATCTTGAGCGCGAGCTGGGCCTGCCGCTGATTAACCGCAGCAATAACTTTGCCGGATTTACGCCAGAGGGCGATCGCGTGCTGGCGTGGGCGCGGGAAATTGTTTCGGTCTATCAGGGGCTGAAGCTGGAAGTGGAATCACTGAAACATGGGGTAAACGGCACACTGAGGGTTGGCGTGGTGCCGCAGTGCAGCGTGGCACTGCCGCTGCTGCTGAAAGCCGTGCAGGCGCGTTATCCCCAGCTCGATTACCGCATTGCGGTACTCAGTGCTGATCAGCTGCTGGAAGCGCTTAACAGCCACACTGTGGATGTCGGCATTGGCTTTTTTGAGATGGCGACGCTGCGGGAGCTTCATTTCCAGACTGAGATGCTGGCCGATCGCGGCGTTGAAGCCGTATTCCATCCTGACCACTTCCCGGCGCTGGTGGGAGAAACCCCGCTGACGCTGGACGAACTGGCACAACAGCCGCTCTGCCTGGCAGAGCCAACACGCTATTTCCGCCGCTATCTTGATATGGCCTTTCGCGAGGCGGCGCTGGTGCCGCGGGTTATCGTGGAGAGCGCCTCAATCATGCAGCTGATGCAGTGTGCTCAGGTCGGTCTGGGGTTGCTGGTCTCGCCGGTGGGTCATCTGCTGCCCGCATCACTTCAGGGGTTACAGCAGCGCGGCATTACGCTGCCGCCGATGGCGCGCCAGGCGGCGCTGGTGATAGCTGAGCCTGGCCGTGCCACTCCGCTGGCACAGCACTTTTTCGACGAAGCGCGCGGTCAGTTGCCGGTCTAGCTCAGGCTACTGCGCCTCGCCCAGCGCGTAAAACAGGCGACTGTTCCAGTTGCCTATCGCTACGCTCTGAATCAGCGCGAATAGCGCCTCAGGTTCCCAGCCGGCTTCCATCAGCGGCTGCAGATGGGCCGCACTGAAACGCTCGGGTGAACGGGTCAGCTGCGCCGACAGCGCGACGATCTGCTGCTCTTCTCCTTTTAAATTCGTGTCATCGACACCCTCAATCAAAACCTCATTCCCGGCCAGCAGCCGGAACGCCCAGCGGCTGCCAAGAATACGGGCGGCTGTCGCTTCCGCCAGGGTGTTTTCCTGTGAGAGATGCTGACGCAACTGCGCCCAGCCATAGAGCGCCGATGGGTCATGGGCCAGCAGCCATACCGCGTCCTGCATACCGGGCAGCGTCTGACAACGGGTAACGGCAGCGAGCTGCTCTGCACTGGCATACCGCAGCTCCAGCGGCTTCAGCACCGGCTGCCAGTGGGCTGGCTGGTCAAAACCAGTGGAATCTGCATCAGGTGGTGCGGTGCTACCGGGCAGCCAGCGTACCGGCTGGGCCTGCAGCGCCTGTAATCCGGCGACGACGCGCGCCTGATAACTGACAAAGCCAATCAGCTGATTCAGCGTCACAATATCGGGTTCGGTCAGGCCGACCGCATCCAGGGCGGTGATGGCGCTGGCACCGATCAGCTCAGGCTGCATCGCCAGCTGGCGCGCATACTGCGTAATCTGAGTCAGGCGATTATTACTCTCGCGTGAAGAGTCAGGGCCAGGCAGCGGATTGAGGCGGGCAGAGTAGTGATTACACAACCGCTGCACACCCGCGACCTGCGCCACGGTCAGCGCGGTGCTGAGGCGGTCATAAAGCGTTAAGGTGTGCGTCAGCGAGGTGACAACGCGATCGGGGAACAGCAGCTGTGCCAGATCGCGCGCCGCCAGCAGAGCCGGCTGATGCGTGCGCAGCAGTGACTGCACTACGGCGTCACTGGCGTGGCATCCCAGCAAAAAACGGTCATCGATATGGGCGGCCTCTGGCACCAGCGGTGCGGCCTGCGTGGTACGTGGACTGGTCTGGCTCTCGTAAAACCAGTGGTTATGGCCTGGATAGCGGCGTTGTTCCATGATCAATCCTTTTGCAAATTCGGGTTCGGCATGCAGGCGGCAGAATCTGAAAATGCGCATAAACCGAAGGGCAGGCTTATCGTCGCTGATGGCCAGTCCGGGGCAAAAGATTGATAGGTGATAATTAATAGCGTTACGGTATAACGGCAGCGAAATCAGGCGGGAAGGGCAGGATGGGCATAAAGAGAAGGGCGAGCCAGGCTCGCCCTTGCAGAACTTATTTCAGTTCCAGTTCGTTCATTGCGGCGATGCTGAAGCCGCCATCAACGTGTACCACTTCACCGGTGATGCCGCCAGCCAGGTCAGAGCAGAGGAATGCTGCTGAGTTGCCGACATCTTCAATGGTGACGGTACGGCGAATCGGGGTAACCGCTTCGCAATGTGCCAGCATCTTACGGAAATCTTTGATGCCTGATGCAGCCAGGGTGCGGATTGGACCGGCAGAAACGGCGTTAACACGCACACCTTCCGGGCCCATGGCGTTCGCCATGTAACGCACGTTCGCTTCCAGCGACGCTTTCGCCAGACCCATTACGTTGTAGTTCGGAATCGCGCGCTCAGCACCCAGGTAAGAGAGGGTCAGCAGCGCAGAGTGTGGATTCAGCATCTCGCGGCACTCTTTGGCCATCGCGACGAAGCTGTAAGCACTGATGTCATGCGCGATTTTAAAGCCTTCGCGGGTAACGGCGTTCACGTAGTCGCCAACCAGCTGCTCGCCAGGGGCGAAACCGATAGAGTGAACGAAACCGTCAAATTTCGGCCAGGTTTTTGCCAGTTCAGTGAACAGAGATTTGATGCTCTCATCTTCGGCTACGTCACATGGCAGCACGATGTCTGAACCCAAATCTTTAGCAAACTCTTCCACACGACCTTTTAACTTGTCGTTCTGGTAGGTGAAAGCCAGTTCTGCGCCCTGTTTGTGCATCGCCTGTGCAATACCGTAGGCGATGGAAAGTTTACTGGCAACGCCAGTAATCAGAATGCGCTTACCGGAAAGAAAACCCATAGCTGTAATCCTTATGGTCATTGTAGTTGGCGGCCGCATGGTTAAAAAGTAAGCGACCGACGTTAATCGACGTGCGGATTCTAGCACGTCTCTCATAAATCAGGTAAATCGGCCCGCAATTTCCGCGATATGCAGCAAAAATCAGCGCTCGCGCCGCCAGGCTTCGGCACTGAGTGCTTCGCCAAAATGGCTGCTGATCAGGCGCCGTGTCAGATCGTGCAGCGGGGAGGCGAGCACATCAGCCGTGCCGCCGCGCTCGACCACTTCGCCCTGATGCATCACCAGCACTTTATCGCTGATGTGCTTCATCATGCCCAGATGCTGGGTGACATAGATGTAGGCGATTCCATGTTTCTCCTGCAGCTCCAGCATCAGATTTACCAGCTGGGAGCGCATGGTCATATCCAGCGAGGCCAGCGCTTCATCGGCCACAATCACTTTAGGCTGCAGGATCAACGCGCGCGCCAGACCCAGACGCTGTTTCTGTCCAGGTGCCAGCATGTGTGGGTAATATCCGGCGTGATCGCGCAGTAATCCCACCTGACGCAGGGTGGCGATAATACGTTTCTCGCGCGCTTCTGCATCCAGTTCGGTATTAAGTCGCAGCGGAAATTCCAGAATCTGACTGATGCGCTGACGCGGATTCAGTGAGGTTGAGGGATCCTGAAAAATCATGCGGATGCGCTGACTGCGATAGCCGTAATCGCCAAAGGTCAGCGGGTGGTCGTCAATCAGAATCTCACCTTCGGTGGGGGCAATCATGCCGCTGAGCATCTTCGCCAGCGTGGACTTGCCGGAACCGTTTTCACCGATAATCGCCAGCGTCTGTTTTTCGCGCAAGGTAAAGCTGACAGACTTTACTGCCTCAACGTGCTGACGGCGGAACAGGCCAGTGCGATAGCGAAAAGTTTTACTCAGGTTGCGCACTTCCAGCAGGGTCTCCATATTACTGGCCCTCCATATTCAGCGGGAAATGACAGGCAAAGAGATGTGTTTTACTGCCGGTGAGGCGCGGCGTTTCGACACATTTACGTTGCGCGTAAGGACAGCGTGGCCCCAGGCGGCAGCCTATCGGCAGGCTCTCCAGTGATGGGATCGCCCCTGACAGCGTATTGAGACGACTTTTGTGCGGCAGCGCGCGGCCAAAATCGGGCATCGCCCGAATCAGCGCCTGCGTATAAGGATGATGTGGCGTGCTCATTAAATCTTCGCTCTGAGCGGTTTCCACCGTCTGACCGCAGTACATCACGTTAATACGGTCCGCCCACTGGCTCATGGTGCGCAGGTCGTGGCTGATCAGCAGAATAGTGGTGTTATTATTCTGGTTCAGGCGGCTCAGCAGGCGGAATATCTGCGCCTGCGTTGTCGGTTCCATCGCATTGGTAGGTTCATCGGCAATCAGCAGACGCGGCTGGTTAGCCAGCGCAATGGCAATCATCACTTTCTGGCATTCGCCTTCGGTCAGCTCATAGGGAAAGCTGCGCATGATGTCTTTATGATCTTTAATGCCGACGCGATGCAGCAGTTCAATAGCGCGGGTTTTGCGCCAGAACCAGAAGCGTTTCAGCCAGGGGCCTTTATACGTCCAGCGCGGGATAACCTGCATCAGCTGACGGCCAATGCTCTCGGAGGGATCCAGACAGGATTGCGGCTCCTGAAAAATCATCGAGACGTTATGCCCGATAATGCGACGGCGCTCGCGCGGGGAGAGACGCAGCAGGTCCACATCATCAAACACCATGCGATCGGCCGTCACACGCCAGTTATCGTTGGTCACGCCGCAGATAGCCTTGGCGACCAGACTTTTACCGGAGCCGGATTCACCGACCAGCCCCCGGACTTCACCTTCGCCCAGCGTCAGATTGACGCGATCGACCGCTTTGACCGGCCCGTCAGCGGTCATAAATTCAATGGTCAGATTACGGATATCAAGTAACGGCATTTATTCCACTCCCGCTTCGACGGCGCGACGGATGCCGTCACCGAGCAGGTTAACAATGAGTACGCTGACCATCAGCGCTACACCGGGCAGCATCACGGTCCAGGGCGCAACGTAGATCAGCTCCAGCGAATCGCCCAGCATCGCGCCCCATTCCGGCGAAGGCAGTTGCGCGCCCAGGTCAAGAAAGCCGAGTGCGGCAATATCCAGAATCGCCATCGACAGCGCGCGGGTAATTTCGGTAATCAGCAGCGGCAGAATATTGGGCAGGATGGCGTAGCGCAGAATATTACGACCTCTGGCACCGTCCAGGCGTGCGGCAACCACATACTCTTTTTCCAGCTCATCATGCACGGCACTGTAAATTTCGCGCACCAGACGTGGCATCAGCGCCAGCCAGACCGCCAGCAGTGCATGCTCAAGACGCGGCCCGAGAAACGCCACCACGATAATCGCCAGCAACAGCGACGGAAGAGAGAGCAGGGTGTCCAGCACATGGTTCATCACCGCCGAGCGAATGCCGTGCGTCATGCCCGCCAGCACGCCCAGCACCAGCGCGCCCAGCGTAGCGAACAGCGTCACCAGAATCGCGGAACCCACCGTCGGACCGGCACCGCTCAGCAGGCGACTCAGAACATCCCGGCCCAGATCGTCGGTGCCAAGGAAAAATGAGACATCGCCGTAGCGCGACCATGACGGTGGCAGCAACTGATATCCCAGGAACTGCTGATCGATACCATAGGGTGCCATGAAACCGCCAAACAGGCAGAGCAGCATCAGTGCGCCAAAGCCATACAGGCCGACCATCGAAATTGGGTTGCCATAGAAATGATGCCAGCTCTGACGAAACGCGCTGGGCAGGCGTTTTTCGGCGTAGATATTATCGGAGGGCATACGTTTTCACTTTACTATCCTTAAGGCCGGGCAATATTGCTTCAGAAAAATCAGTCATTTTAGTTACTTGCCCCGTGGGTCTGCTTTATGTTGCTTTGTCATTGAAAACTCTGAACAGCTTTAATTTACAGGGTTTGTGTACGCCTTTGCGAATACGCAGAAAGAATGTACCTGTCGCTTATCGAAACCAGACACAGTAAAGCGCCGCGATAAAACGAAGGTATTCCCGAACTCGTCCAGCCTGCATGTCAGCCTCTCCCTTACTGGCGAAGTGACATTTTCAACCGTTATTGCTGGTAGGGTAAGCCCGTTCAGCTGACTATAGGGGATTATCCGTCGAGATCCCCGTCACAGGCAAGGAAACGGCTTCAGCAATTTCGGCGCTGGGTTACAAAGAATTACAATCCGGGCCATCAGGTGTTCCATGACAGGCTGCAAAAATGGTGGCAAATCCGACAGAACGTTAAGACTCACATAAATCAGCAAAACTTCCTGGATCCTATTCAGCCGGTCCTGGGGCAAAGGGGAGTGAATCAAATGATTAAGAGTAACGTGATGGGAAGAAAGCCGTTCGCTCAGGTCAGAAACGGGTCTGTCGGATACCTTGCCGCCGTTACCGTCGCTACAGCGTGCCATGCAAACGGACAGGGATAAGTGATGTTAATCGAATCCGGTCAGCCGCTGTCAGCCACTGTCAGAGCACTCGGGCAAAAGGATCCATGTGTGAACCCTGATGACGGTAGCGAACGCTGATGAAATAAAAAACTGCGATTTTTAAGCGGTTTTTGATGTGGGTGAGAAAAAGCGGTGAGTAATATTCAAAGTGTATGTTTTATGGTTTTTATATAAACGTAATATTTAATTAATAGCTCTGATAGTTTGTGTTTTTATGTCGTCACCTTAAAATTATGTTTTTCTTAACACTTCACCTTTGTCGGCTGGCTTATTTTTTATGGGTGCGTTTCGCTTGAAGGGTTTTAATTGCCGGGTCTTTCCGGGTGCGCTTGCAAACATCAGGGGTGCTTCTGGAATAAATATTGCAACACGACTATGGCCGGTATAACTTATTTATACTGGTTGCCATCTATAAATAGAGTTATCCAGAAGGATATCATGGCCGAACATCGTGGTGGTTCAGGTAATTTTGCAGAAAACCCTGAGAAAGCATCTGAAGCGGGTAAAAAAGGTGGACAGAATAGCGGAGGTAATTTCGCTAGTGACCGTGAAAAAGCTTCAGAAGCCGGCAAGAAAGGTGGCCTGAATAGCCACAGCGGCGGATGTAAGTCTGAATAATCTGATCTTCTGCTCAGGCCGCAGGCCCCGGCAAACCAGTCGGGGTTTTCACGTTTCAATGTTTCTTATATACGTAGTTTTCACAATGAAAGTATCTGCCCTGAATAAAATTCCTGCCGAAAATGCACGGTTTATTCGCGGTGATTAATGTGTTTACCTGCGTTAACTATCCCAGTGATTATAAAAAAATTTTTCTTCGCTTGCTGGATTGTCATAACAGATTAAACGAAGCAGGCCTGAAAAGAGAACGTGTTAAATTAATCAGCCATTCACCGCGCGGAATCATTGTAATTTGGCAATCTCTGTTCGCCAGCAATTTATATTGAAATAATGCTGTCTGGACTTTGTCATTCACTCCCTGCCAGACCTGCTTCAATCTCTAAAAAATGCTTAAGTCATAAAGAGAATCAATGCTGAAAACGGTTGATATATTTATCCGGCGTGGCAACTGCAGCGTGAAGACCGCGATGATCAAAGGCTTCAATTTAGTCAGGAAACGTGCTGTCTGGCAGCGGAAGGCTGGACGCTCACAGTAATCACAACAACATCGTGAGTCATCCCGCTCTGCTTGCGGTTATCTCATGCGTAAATTATGTTTAAGTATCAGGATTTAATGGAAATCATTGCGTTGAATAAAAACAGTGGCGGTGTTGTACCTTCAGATATCCGTAATTCTCTTGGCCGCACGATGGCGTTTTTCCTTATGGCAACCGTGCTTGCTGTTGTTGTGATTAACATATTTACGCTCTGGGGATCGTGGCAGCACAATCAGAATGTCCGTGAAGATGATGCCCGTAACCTCTCTGTTTCTCTCGCCAAACAGGCAGAAGATGCCTTTCTGCAGGTGGATATTACGCTGGCGGATGCCGTCAGGCTGCTCAGCCTGAACGGGCTGGATTACGCGGCAACGCCCGTCTTCGCTCGTCAGCTTAAAGAGCAGCAGGGGAAACTGCGTCAGCTTCATGGGCTGTTTATTTATGATGCACAGGGTAAATGGATTGCTACGTCGGGCAACTACGTTCCGGCCAAAGGAAGCAATGCCGATCGGGACTATTTCATCTGGCACCGTACCCATGAGGATACCCGCGTAAGGATTGGCCGTGTTATCCGCAGCAGGTCTACAGGTGACCTTGTTATTCCGGTATCGTTGCGACTGAACGATTCAAAAGGCAACTTTGCCGGCGTCGCGCTGGCAACGGTCAAAGTAGACTATTTCCGGCAGTTCTACAGCTACTATACGCTGGGTGAGCGCGATGTTCTGGGGCTGATTCTTGCTGATACTTCTGTCCTGTATATCCGGCCCTTCCCGGATTCGGCTATCAACCGCAGCCTGTCCATGAGTCCATTATTTACAACCGTCCTGAAAACCTCTGCCAGTGGCAGCGCAACGTGGCGTTCTGCATTGGATGGGGTGGAGAGGGTGTATGGCTACGCCCGCCTTGAGCAGTATCCGCTCATTGTCACGGCGGGATATGAACTCGATAAGATCCGGAGCGACTGGTTCTCCGCCAATATCATCGACGTCATCCTGAACGTAGTTCTGCTTGTAATGATTTCCGGGATGGGGATGTTTGTTCTCAGACAGGTTAAAAAGAACGTAAGAAATCAGCTGGAATTAACACAGATCAGGGATGAGCTCACCACGATCAACCATACGCTACAGTCACTGGCATTGATTGACGGGCTAACCGGACTGGCTAATCGCCGCCAGTTTGATGCGATGTTAGATCAGGTCCTGAAGCGCTCTCAAAAATCGGGTGAACCCGTGTCACTAATCATGTTTGATATCGACTTTTTCAAGCGTTACAACGATACCTACGGGCATGTCGCCGGCGATACCTGTCTGCAGCGTGTCAGCGCCATTCTGAAAGAAATTACGCAGCGGCAGGATGCCGTGGTTGCACGTTACGGCGGAGAAGAGTTTGCCATTATCCTCCCTTCGGGTGGAGAAAGCATGGGGAAAAAGGTGGCGGAGCGCGCAGTAAACGCAGTTATGTCTGCCGGAATACCGCACGAAACCTCCGGTATTCCTGAAGGTATTGTGACCCTCAGCGCCGGATACAGTAGCCTGATCTCAAACGGACAGCCAGATGAGGCCAAAAGACTTAAGCAACAGGCTGATAAGGCGCTCTATGAGGCAAAACACAATGGCCGCAACCGGGTACATAGACTGAGTTAAATGAAATTCAGGATGTGATTAGTCGTCCTGCCCTGGCCGTTTGGGACTCTGGCGCCGCGCATGACCGGGCTGGGGTGACAAATCAATCGGCTGGATATTCCTGTGTCCCGGCGACGAAGGCGGCCTGACGCAGGTTTGTGCCAGAGGCTGACGTTGTTTCACCCTCCGTTAACGCCATCGAAAAACACTTACCCTCTAAGTCACCCTTCAGCTTTACCGATTTGGCCCGCGGATTCCCTTGTTCCTGTGAAGAGATGCCGGTAAGCGCTGGCTGGTTTTTGGCACAAAAAAGCCCGCCTTACGCAGGCATGAATTGCATCAAAAAAGGAAAATCGTAGCATCAGTAAAGGCGGATTCGCACACCATACAGTGTTCCTTTGCGATTGATAGTGACAAAAGATTTAATAGCGAAGCGTAAGCACGTTATGCTGGCAGGAGCTGAAAAAGGCCCGCCCGGACCAGGTTAGCTGAATGAACCTGATTGCTTACTTGCCATCAGCCCATCGGGTAATCTGATTATCGATTTTGTCGTCAAGATAATGCGTAACCCTGAATGAACCCGCCTTGAGTAACAGGGCAATGCATGCTGCAAAAACCAGTACAAGTAACACTCTGCTGAGACTCATAATCTTTTCCCTGATGAATAACCTGTGGTTTTTATACCAGAATTTGTAAAGTCTGGTCGCGATTTACAGAATCCTGCGGTGTCCCTGGAAATACAAACAGAAAGCCGTCCCGGCCACTACGGCTTCATCAGAGCACCAGACGCATAAGCTATTGAAGCTTTAAGGAACCGTTCAGAAAGGCGGCTGGATGTGCTTCTTTCCATTCCCGTGCGAGGTCAGCGTTATCCATAAATTTATAGCCTCATCCAATTTGAACGTCATTTAAACAGCCCGAATTCATACCGGCATGTATTAAAAAACTTTCCCGCGGCGCCGAAGCCCTACCGGAGGGCATACGTTTTCACTTTAAGACAGATGAGAGTGTTTGGTTTATTTTGATTTTTTCCATTAATAACAAAGCCTTAAATTGATGGAGTGGTGTTATTTGGTTTAACATTTTTTAATTTAGCTGAATTGAATTAACACATTTTGTGTACACTCAAGTGTACACGCTAACAGGGTGCTATCCCTAAGTAGCAAATCATGAATCAGCGTCTGGCCAAGATCATAACAGGAATAAATCTTTGAGCCGAACAAACATTAATATCGATAAAAAGGGAGTGTTTCGCAATTTCAATCGAATAAAATATATACAACTAAACATGCAAACCTAGCACAACGAATTATCGTTCCGTACCCCTCGATCATTGAGTATGCCAAACCGCGAATGCCTAACCCTTAAGTCGTTATGATGACATATTTGTCATAAATTGATTTTAAGGTTAGGTTGTGTTAACGTGGCATCGATAGTTCAAAAATTGGTGGAAAAATGATTTTAGATTTTGGTGCTAAAAATTTCTTCAGCTTTAAAGAGGGGTTTGATATTTCATTCCGCCTTGGTAATTCTTGCCCGTCTGATATATCTAATGGAAAACAATTTACTAATATTTTATGTGTGAAAGGTGCAAACGGTTCAGGCAAGACGAATATTTTAAAAGCTATTAACTTTATCTCTAGTTTTATTGTCAACTCATTTGATAACAAAGTTGATTCGTTGCTACAATTTGATCCTTACTTTACGAGCCAGGAAAGTACTGAGTTTTATGTATCTTTTGTTATAGATAATGTTGAATACCGTTATGAAGCCGAACTTAAGGATACGGAAGTAGTATCTGAGGTAATGTTCAGAAAAAATAAAAGAGATACTAAAATTTTCGAAAGAAAAGATAATAAAATCGTATTTTCAATAAAAGAGTTCGAAGCTTTAAAAAAAATGCCGAAATTAAGAAAAAACGTATCGGTAATAAGTATGGCTAATCAGTTTGACATTAAGTGCACAAGTAAAATCCATAGGAAATTTATGAGTGTGGTTACTAATGTCAGATATACAGGCTTAATTCAGGATACACATGAGATATCCTTTATTCATGAGTTTTATTACCATAACCCGGATTACTTCAACTTTGCAAAAGAATTAATAATCAAATTTGATCCTTCAATTTATGATATTTATATAAAAGAAAACGCCGATGAAGACGGAGTAAAGCGATATACCGCATGGTTTGTTTTTGAATTTGAAGGCGGGATGGATGTTCTGACGCTGAACCATCAATCTAGCGGTACTAAATCACTTTATAAGCAGTTAGGTTCTTACAAAGCAGTACTCGACATTGGTGGGCTGTTAGTGCTCGATGAGTTTGATATCAATCTTCATCCTCACATTCTTCCACATCTTTTGGATGTTTTTACTGATTCTGAACTAAATACTAGAAATGCGCAGCTTATTTTCACAACGCACAACACTGATATACTTGATTATCTTGGTAAGCATAGATCATATTTGGTGAATAAAGAAAAAACTGAGAGCTATTGCTACAGGCTTGATGAAATACCTAGTGATGTTCTCCGGAATGATCGCCCAATATCTCCTGCTTACAATCAAGGCAAAATTGGAGGAGTTCCTAAGTTATGAGTAAATCTTTTGGGAATTCTAGAACTAAAAAATTTCTTGTTGATCTTGAGCTTTTAGTTAGCCTGGACTCAGATGAGTGCAACTTATCAAATAGATGCAAATTTAATTTTTCATATTTTGATGCTAACCAAGAATTCTCTGGGAAGTTAGACGATTGGGATATAAATACAATCGTCGGTTTCTTTGACAAACTAATTGACTTTGGCAATAAATCGTTAGATGAATTACAGCAAGTTAGAATAGGAAGAAACAGGAGGGGGATGTTAGGGGTTTATGATTCTTTTCCTGCTAAAAGTAAATTTGACAAACCCAAAAATATTCCCCATCAAGTTCAGTGGGCGAGAATTAGGTTGGACCAGAATAAAAGATTGGTGGGGTTTGTTCTTCCAAAAGATTATGATGGGATTAAGCATCCTAAAACAGGGAGGCTTTATGATGCAAATACATTTTATGTCGTTTTCATTGATAATGACCATAACTTTTACCCTTTAAGTTAAATTTTCAGTAAGATACGAAAAATACTAAGCTATTCACCATGTTAAAAATAAATTAATTTCTCGCCCTTGAACAATTCAATTTGGTTTTAGTTTTTTTCATGTGAAATGAAAATATGAGGCATTCATTTTGCTATCAGATACTAAGCTCAGAAAATCGCTAGGTAAGTTTCGAAAAAAAGTTGAGGTTATATCGGACACACACGGCCTTAATGTCAGGCTATCGATTTCAGGAGGCGTAACATTTTTCTACCGTTATCGCTGGGAGGGTAAGCCCATTCAGCTAACTATAGGGGATTATCCGTCTATATCCCTGTCGCAGGCAAGGGAACGCCGTCAGCAATTTCGACTCTGGATTACAGAGGGTTATGATCCGAGGCGGCAGGTAGTCTTAGATAGAATGAAAAAAGTTGAGGCCATGACGGTCGAAGAGGCGTTCGACTACTGGGAAGAGCATTACTGCATACCCGAAGGGCTGATAAAGATTCACAAGAACCGGCAGAACTTCCAGAACCATGTTAAGCCCGTGCTGGGGCAGATGGTAGTGAACCATACAACCAAGAGCCACTGGCTTGGTCTGTTTGACGCAATGGGAAGAAGGGTAGTTACCGGCCAGATTTTGAGCCTGATGCAGCGCGCCTTCCGTTTCTGTCATAACAGAGGCGTTATCGATATAAACCCGCTGGCTGACTTACGGCGATCAGATGTGGCAATTGCCGCAGCCATGAAGGATAGGGTACTTTCAGATGATGAACTCAAAATTGTCTGGAACGTTCTGGATGATATGCCCGTTCGGCAGCAGATAGTCATGCGATTTTTGATGATGACAGGATGCCGGAGCACCGAGATCAGAACAGCTAAATGGGAATGGTTTAACTATAAAGAAAGGACCTGGACGGTCCCGGCCAGCGAGTACAAAACTGGGAAGACAGTCAGAAGGGCTATACCTGATGCTGCTATCGTAATGCTCAAGAAGCACCAAGAACATTCAATAACTCAGCACATCCTTACACGGTCCCGCTATAAATCGCCTGAAGACGACAAGCCACCAGCTCAGCCAAACATTGCTTTCTTTTCTCAGCAAATAGTTTTGAAAACCGGCATGAGGGAGTGGTCATTACATGATTTGCGCAGGACTGTGGCAACGCGCCTGTCTGAACTGGGCGCGCCACCGCATGTGATTGAAAAATTGCTGGGCCATCAGATGGGAGGGGTAATGGCCCGATATAATCTCCATGATTATCTGGACGACCAACACATCTGGTTAGATGTATGGGTCAAACACCTGGAGGGGGTGATTGGTCGGCAATTGACGTGATGTTTACCTCCTCTTCCCATTTCAATAGGTCAGACCCGCGCCAGCGCTTAGGGCTACCGCCAATAATAGGTTTGGGAAATGGTCGCTTGAAACTCGCAGGCATGCGTCCTGGCGTGCTCCAGAAATATAGAGTGCTCCGGGAAATTTTATAACGTGCCAGCACTTCACTGGTCACCATGATTTCATCCTGCAAAATTGTCTGACTCATAATCTTCTTCCTTCTAGCTAACCTGACGCTATGGGGCTGCTAAGCCGTGACAGGTCACAGCGTATCTATTTGAACGACTTCACTAACAGAGATAGGTGTAATGCTTTCTAACAGCAGGCGGGCTCGGGTTCCGCCTGCGCCCCCACGGCGGCCTGTCTCTTTATAATATTCTTTGCCACTAACCACCCACGTTGTGGCGTTCTGGTGTAATTTGACGCGCCTTTCCCCAGTGCGTGTGATGACCGTTCCTGTATGAGTTTTAACGGTCATTTGCACTATCCTTACCGGCATGAAATTGGGCGACTTTCCTCATATCTGCGCCTCCTTCTGAACGGAGCGGAAACATGCTGAGGAGTGAGTAGATGACAGTCTGATGCGCGCGCAGCGTTTCAGGTTGAGCTGCGAAACCAGCTTCGATGTGTAATCGCCTGGAGTGTTACAAATGAGGCGTGGTTGGGGATATTCGTCGAAAATTTTAGTAATCAGATCGTCAATGTCCTGGATCATAATCATTTCCTCGATTATGGCTGGTGGGCTACTGCAATAGCCCACAGCCGATTCTCCACACTAAAAAAATTTTGTGAGAGGGCGCAAACTCATATGGCTGAGAGCGTCCTTTCTCAAAGGAGTTTTATGGCAAAACGGATGTTCGCATTTACGGACGAAATGGTCAATAGTATTTGTTCGTTTTTACGGACGCAGAGCGGGTGGGGCCATTTCTATGGCCATTTTTGAGTTGTCAATTGAAGGGTAGTGTTATGGCAGTTTTGTCTGAACTGATATGCCAGTAGCAACGATCTGAGAAAGCGATTCCAGCTCAATTGTTTTATAGCCAGAATTCATCGGAGCCAGGTAGGCGCTGGGACCGTCAATCACTAGTTTTTTTATTACCGTTGAATTGCCAATGTTAGCCAAAACAATTTGACCTGATTTTGGTGGTTTATTGGGATCAAAAATAACGATGGCACCCTCTGGGATGAGTCCAGCCATTGAGTCATTATCCATTTCTACAGAGAATGCATGGGGGGATACGTCATCAGTAACGGCTGTCCATTCTGAAAATTTGGGATTTTGATTCATTAGATTTCTCCAGTCCCCCGCCTGCGCCAGCGAGACTAGAGGGATTTTCTGAAGCGACCTTTGATCCACCTCACCCCTGTTACTCCTTTGTGAGTAGTTTCCGCCATTTATTAACCATGTTTCCGTTACGTTCAGAATCTTGGCTAATTTGGGAATGTGTGTTGCAGAGGGGTTATTACCACCATTGACCCATTGGCTAACGGTGCTTTTTGATGCTCCGGTTCCCGTCACTATATCTCTGCTGCGCAAATTGAGTTCCTGCATTTTGCTGACAATGCGATCACTAATGGTTTGTGGAAATTGCTGCTTCATGGTTGTCCGTTTTTCTGAACTATTAATGTTTGAATTATTGACCAGATAACATCCGTTGGCTTAAACTCAATTTGTTCGCTTTTACGGATGAGAGGGTTATGAATAAATCTGAGGTTTTGAATTATTACGGTGGAGTTACAGCAACAGCGCGATTCCTGAACATTGCAAAATCCAGCGTCAGCGGTTGGTCAGATCCTATCCCATGGAAATTTGCGCTGCTGATTTCCGAGATTACAAAGAACGAACTCAAATTCGTGTCCAGCGATTATCCCGAACTGGTGCCGCTATTTGAACCACAGCAGGAGGTTGTCAGCCGTGGGCAATGAACCTAAATGGAAAGCCGAGCGCCAGCCAGCGTGGCTGATTACAGCGATCCGCAAAACTATCGCCGGTCTTGCTGGTGGATATTCCGAGGCCGCTGAGATTCTGGATGTTACCGAGGACGGCGTTCATAACAGGCTGCGCAATGGTGGCGATCAGTTGTTTCCTATTGGCTGGTCGATGGTATTGCAGCAGGCAGCAGGCAGTCATCACATTGCAAACGCCATAGCGAAAACCTCTGGCGGCGTATTCGTGCCATTGCCAGACGTTGAGCTGGTGGATTACGGCGATATCAATCAACGGCTGCTGGAGGCTATCGAACAGATCACCCGATACTCACAGCAGGTGAGGGCAGCTATCGAGGATGGAGTGGTTGAACCGCACGAACGCGAGATCATTGACGAGGAACTACATCGTGCCATTACCAAGTTACAGGAACACACGACGCTGGTTTACAGGGTTTTCTGTGCTCCAGAAAAGTGAGAACGCCGGGTTGCAGCCCAGCGTTCTCGGCGACTACATCAATTAGTGTGGAGAAATAATCGCGTGAATAATTTAAACAGATCCCCAGATTTTCCGCAATTCCGTTGCCTGCCCATGAGGGGCGGACGCAGTCGGCAACCATTCCGCTATTCACTCAAAGTACCCGATGTCCCTGATGTTGTTAACCACAGCTTTGTGGAGTGGGCTGTGGGGTTCTTTCTCGAAAAATCCAGCAAATCAGGGGGCTAAATGCCCCAGCTATCAGACGAAGTTATTCAGCCGTGGGTCGCGCGCTATGCCGATCCACGCGGTGTGATTGTTGAAACCATAGGCGTCGATGTAACGAACAAACGGGTGCTTTTCCGGCGTCCAGGTTACCCGTACGTCTGCGTCCAGCCCCGCAATCTATGGGGTCAGAAGTTCAGGAGAGTTAGTGATGAGCGTTAAGTTGTCTGCATACGTCTGGGACGGTTGCGCGGCGTCAGGTATGAAAATCACCAGCGTGGCCATCATGGCGCGCCTGGCTGATTTCTCCAGCGATGAGGGCATCTGCTGGCCGTCAATCGCAACCATAGCCCGTCAGATTGGTGCAGGCTCCAGCACTGTACGTACCTCAATACGCAAATTAGAAGCGGATGGCTGGCTGACCAGTACCACGCGGCGCAAGGGAAACCGTAACACGTCGAACATGTACCAGCTGAACGTTAGGAAACTGCGAGAAGCTGCCTATGCTTACCAGCCAGAATCTGACGCGTCAGAATCTGACACATCAAAATCTGATGCACCAAAAACTGACGCGTCAAAATCCGATGCACCAAATTTTGACCCCTCAAATTTTGACCCGTCGGAATCTGGCAAGAATACGGGTTTTCACCCGCCAGAATCTGGCGACGATCCGTCAGTAAATTCAAAACATGATCCATCAGATAAAAACCCTATATGTCCTGGAGCTACGCCCCCGGACGTTCTGCCTGTGGATAAACCCCTGTCTGGTGATACAGACGCGGTGGTGTGCAGCCCCAAAAGAACTATGTGGGGCAGTGATGAGGACTTGAAGTGCGCGCAGTGGATTTGGGAGCAGATCATCCACCTCTACGAAAAAGCCGCTGAGACTGATGGCGAACTGGCTAGACCAAGAGAACCTAACTGGACCGCGTGGGCAAACGACGTGCGCCTGATGTGCTCACAGGACCAGCGTACTCACTATCAGATTTGCAAGATGTTCAAACGTGTTCAGAGCGATCCGTTTTGGTGTCGGAACATCCTCAGCCCGTCAAAGCTCCGCGATAAATGGGATGAGCTGGTACTCAGGCTAGGGCCGGTTCAGCGATCAATCACAGACATTTCACCAGTCGATTACGCCACCCCGGCAGGGTTTCGCGGTTATTAAAGGACATCAAAAATGACTACGCTATCGAAAATTTACGACAATAAATCCAAAACTGAAACGGACATCACCACCCGCAAAACCTACCTGCTGGGCGTTGATGAACTCTATGTCGAGCTTGGTTACAACATCCGGGAAATCGATCAGACCCATATCGAGGAATTCCGCGATGCCTACATCGCTGGTGAACATGTGCCTCCGCTCGCTGTCCAGGTAACGGAGCAGGGCATAAAAATCATTGATGGCCACCACCGTTACTACGGGGCCAAACTGGCACAGGAGGCCGGGTATGACATCCGACTGGAATGCAAAGATTTCGTGGGCAGTGAGGCGGATCGGATCGCTTTCATGGTCACATCCAGTCAGGGGCGTGCACTGGAACCTCTTGAGCGGGCAGCAGCTTATCAGCGCCTGATTAATCAGGGGTGGGAACCGGCGCAGATTGCCAAAAAAGTGAAACGGTCAATCACTGACGTTGAAAATCACCTTGCGCTGCTAACGTCTGGTGATGAGCTGATTGCACTGGTTAAAAACAAGGAGGTCGCAGCTACTACTGCCGTCGCGCTGGTTCGTGAGCATGGTGCGTCAGCAGGCAGGGTTGCAAAAACGGAACTGGAAAAGGCCAGAGCGACGGGCAAGAAAAAATTAACCAAAGCCGCCGCACTGCCACAGTTCAGCTCAAAACAAACCCGTCAGTTGGTGAAGCTATTATGCAAACACTGCCAGGGAAAGCAGGACAAGGAGGGCACACGGATTACCCTGACGTTTGAAACTGAACTGCAGGCGGCTGAGCTAATGGATATTATTCAGACCGCTAGAAAACACTATGATTTCCAAAAGTAATTCAATAAGCACAACATACTCCAGTTACTACTATGAACCTATAGGCAGTATTCATGCGCAATGCAGCATTAAGTGAAACTGATATAAATACCTGATAATTATACTTTTTTGTGTGTTTGATAAGCGGGGCTAAAGAATTTATTAACTTTTAAGAAATGCTTTGCTAATGTAGCAGCACAGCCAAGAAAACATCATTATTTCATAAGGAAATGCACTTTGGTTAATGATACACACGCTCCTCGTCAGACATTGCAAGAACTGCTCAAGGCACTTCACAGCAAGTTTGGAGCCAATTTAGAAAGTTCTTTCGATGAGTCAACAATTCCTCTTTTGAATACTATTGACCTTAACTCCAGAGTTATTAGTGAATTCAAAACACTATTACAGAAAAACACCACTGAACAACATCGATTAGGCTGTGCAGAAATACTGGATGAAGTGTTTAGTGATTTCGCAATATCAATGTACCTAAATTGTGTTGGGCTTATTGTGCCCGCGCGTATGTCTATCAGGAGAGCGTTCGAACTTGCGTTAGCTACTGTTTACATGTGGGATATGCCCCAAGAATATTGGGGATGGAGAAAATGTGATGAAGACTTGAGCTTTTCTACCATGGTTTCCCATTTGAATTCATCAGGATATAATGTATATATATCGCAAATGAAAGGTGAGCCGGAATCTATCACTTTTTGTGATCAGCTTAAATTTCAGAAGCTCTATAGAATCCTGAGCAACACAGTGCACGGTAAAAGTGCTGATTTACCTGCATTAGCACCAGAACGATTCTCTACCATGTCTAACGGAATCTTAGAGCATTTAGAATTAATTGTGAGGACTCAAGAAGAAGTAATTAATCTTCTATTTGGTCGCTTTTATGATCTCGCACAAGATATTTATAGAACTTTCCCTCAAATTAAAAGATGCTAAATAAATGACAACATCAAACGTAAGCAATCAGGCAAGTGGTGAAGATCTACTGCAGACAGCAAGATGTGAAGATCTTCTTTATGATCAAATAAAGCAAGTGTCAGTATTAGGTGATTTTGAAAGACGAATTATCGACGCTTTAAAAGGCAGCGGCGCCAATCTTCTTGAAGGGGCGCGAGGTGTTGGTAAATCCATGCTGCTACGAATGGCTGAAATTGAATTAGACAAAGCATTTGATGCCGACAAAAAGCTTGGTGTATATGTAAATTTCAAGACCAGTACCTTACTTGAGGGTGTCAAAGCCGATGAGCGAGATGCTTTTCAAATTTGGGTTAATATCAAGATTCTAGAGGCATTACATGAAAAAATGCTGGCATTGAATTTAATTGCGAAGACTGGAGTTGCTGATCCTTATCAACGAGTATTTGGAGTATCATCAGTTCTCGAAACCAAAGCTATGTTAGAGGAAAAAATTCATCTACTTCAGAAACTCGCTTTTAATAGAAATTCAAATGAAGAAATATTAGGTCAAATAGGTGAGGATTTTTTAGCTAAAGCACAAGATACTAGTTTTTTAGTTAATATAATTAAAGACATTGCTGAGCTTTTTTCCTTAAATAAGATAATTTTCTTTTTTGATGAGGCAGCTCATACTTTTATTCCAGCACAACAAAATATTTTTTTTGAAATATTTAAGCTGCTTCATGGAGGAATGGTTGCTTGTAAAGCCGCAGTTTACCCAACAGTAACTAACTATGGCCGTAATTTTGAAGTTGGGCAGGATGCTATAGTTTTACCTGTTGTTAGGTTAGACCCCGGAGAAACAGGAAGAAGAGAGAATCGATTGCACTTTCGATCAATTCTTGAAAAAAGATTGCCAAAATCAAGCAGCCTAAGAAGAAAAATCTTCCCGAGAGGTGCTGAATTAGACCTTTGCATTGATCTTTCCAATGGAAATCCCAGAGCGTTATTACACATATTAAACAGTGCATTGGCTGGTAATGCTTCTTTATCAGAACGTTCTGTGGGGCTAGCAGTTCAAAACTATGTTGATCAAGCTTTGATACCATATCATCAGAGTCTTTCTAAGAGGCTGCCTAAGTATTCGAGTCATATCAGAGTTGGGTTGGATCTATTGAGAGGATATCTGATACCTGAAGTCAGAACAAAAAATCATAGAAAAACGAAAAGTGAATATCAGTCGGTTTTTTTCACATTGCAGCGTGATATGTCACCTAATTTAAAATTGGCTTTAGATATTTTAAGTTATTCCGGAATGGTCTCACAACTAGGTACCGTTAAAATAGCTGGTGGAACTGGACCTCGCTACATGATCAACCTTGCTATGATGGCTACTGAAAAAGGTTTTGACACATCTAAAACATCTGATGCTATTGCAAGAATAAGCCTTACTGACTATCGTGAGTTTTCATCATCGGACTCACAGATACAAACTTATTTAGATTCACTGTTATTACCTACAGAAACATGTTCACAATGTAACGCACCGCTTTCACAAAATGCTAAATTTTGTAGTGAGTGTGGTAACCCAGTTGTTGAGATCTCAATTGTAAGTACTTTGCTTGAGGAATCTATTGATGAATTATCTTTAAGTGAAAGATTAAAGGGAAGGATTCGTCCTAAATTTGCAACTGTAGGTTCAGTTGTACAAGCAAAAAGAGATGAGTTAATGGCAATTCCTTATATCAAAGATGTGCGCTCAAGAATCATCAAGAATGCAGCTGATGAATTCATTTCTGGCTAGTACTAACTAGATAGATATTTAATTAAATTATATATTTCCATTAAGAGGGGCTGGCTTTACAGCTGACCCCTCCTTATTAATTTAGTATGATTTTTATTGATCTTTCAGTATGTAAAATTTTCATGTATTTAGTTATGCATATTATTTTTTAAATCTACCTTAATTAGAGTTGATTTATGAGTTTTTTATTAAAAAGTTTTGTTTTATTGGGTTTCATATTGTTATTCGCTAGTGCTTGCAGGCACTAACGGATAAAAATTCAGTTTTTTTTAATATTATTGTGTGGAGAGAGTCGGAATATATGTTAAGTGAAAACATAATTTTCAAAATCAAGTTGAAGAGGTTAGAGAGCATTTGGCTACAAGGCAAACTAAAAATGTGGGGGCGATGGTCAACCATGAATCTTTGCCCTGAAGCGCCAGACATGTTCAAAAAATTATTTAACAAATACGTCATTACGCAAAACGATTTGAGTAAAATTCTTAAGAAGTTAAAAAAAATAGGCTGTTCAAAAGAGCTTGAGTCATGGATAGAAAACCTGATGTATGAAAGCCTACATTCAAGCCTGATCTTCTGTACAGACGAAGAAGCCTTAACGATGGATAGAGTCATTGCCAGAGTGTTTATCAACGATAAGCCACTGCGGCGCATGCTTGAAAAGCGTTACCGCGACAGGGTTAGCATGCGTGAATTGGCGATTGAGCTGAATAAAATTCATCCTGAGTGGAGTTACTCGACCTGTCGACGCCGTATAAAGACATGGCTGTCAGTTGCTGAATATATGCTGTACCAGCCAATGAACGATGCATTCAAATTAAATAGCGGTAGATTTTACTTGAATAGTGAGCCAGTGACTGATTAAATACCTGTATGCTTCGCACGATTGCATCCGCAAGCAACCCTTCTTTAAGACCCGCTTCCGAGCGGGTTTTTTTATTCCAAGTTTTTTACCTGTTTATATTAGTGAAATAAATGTGATGCAAAAAATATCGATGCCCGGCGTTGAATTATTCAATGCTGACTGTTTGCGCGTGTTGAAAACCATGCCGGACGATTCAGTTGACCTGATTGTTACCGATCCGCCGTATTTCAAAGTTAAGCCGGAGGACTGGGATAATCAGTGGGAAGGGGATAAAGATTATTTGAGGTGGTTGGATTGCTGCCTGGCGGAGTTCTGGCGGGTTTTAAAACCCAACGGGAGTATCTATCTATTTTCGGGGCATCGACTGGCATCTGATATTGAAATCATGATGCGAGAGCGTTTCAACATTTTAAACCACATCATCTGGGCTAAACCCTCTGGCTGGTGGAATGGCTGCAACAAAGAAAGCCTCCGAGCGTACTTCCCTGCCACAGAGCGAATACTGTTTGCAGAGCATTATCAGGGGCCGTACAAACCAGACGCCTACGCTCGCAAATGCAATGAGTTAAAACGGCAGGTGCTGACACCCCTGATTGATTATTTCCGTAATGCCCGGTCAGAGCTGAGTGTAACCGCTGCCCAGATTGTTGCGGCAACAGGTAAGAAGAACATGGTCTCGCACTGGTTCGGCACCAGTCAGCTTCAGCTACCCAGCGAGGCTGATTACCTGAAGCTGCAGTCGCTGTTCACTAAGATAGCCATTGCACGCCATCAATCAGGAATGTTAGCCGCACCGCACCACCAGTTGGTGGACACGTACCACTCACTCAACCGTAAATATCTGGAGCTGCAGGAAGAGTTCAAATCTCTGCGCAGATATTTCGGCGTCACGGTAGCGGTTCCCTATACAGACGTATGGACACATAAGCCGGTACAGTTTTACCGCGGCAAACACCCATGCGAAAAACCTGCTGACATGCTGGAGCAGATTATTAACGCCAGCAGCAGGCCGGGTGAGTTGGTGGCTGATTTCTTTATGGGGTCAGGGTCAACAATAAAGGCGGCAATAAAGCTGGGCCGTTCTGCAATTGGCGTTGAGCTGGAAGAGGAACGATTCCGGCAGACGGTTAGCGAACTGAATCAGCTGATCGAGTAAATCAGAATTTATTAATCATTAAGAGGGACTGCTAATGGCTGAGCCATTAAGCACCGGCGCTACGGCAACAGTAGCTGGCTGGGGCATTGTCACGTCTGCGCTGGTGGGTTTTATCACCTCTGTAGATTACTCAATCGCGTTCGGTGCGTTTGCCGGGTCGATGTGCTTTATCGTCACCGCCAGCGACCTGACGCGACGACAGATATTTGGTTATTTCCTGTTTGGCTATGCAGCTGGCGTATTTGGGGCCGGATTTGTTGCGGACAAAGTTGAGGGCTATTTCGATTATCGGGAAAAACCACTTGATGCCCTGGCGGCTGTCGTTATTTCCGCTGCTGCGGTGCAAGGCTATTTCTGGCTGAAAAACGGCGGTATTTCAAAACTGCCATTCGTTAAAAATGGCTGGGGGAGAAATCATGATTAGTAGCGATTTCCTGACAGTGATTGATGTCGCTATTTGCGCGGCTATTGCCTTGCGCCTGATGGCATTCAGCAAAACAGGGCGAACACATAAACGCGGTATTTCATGGATAGCTGCTGGTCTGATTCTGTTTTATGGCAATTTCGCATTGCTATGGCTGTTCGGGCAATACCACGCCAGCGGCTGGCCGGTAGTTGTAGCGAACGCGCTGATCTGCGCGGCTGTATTTGCGGTGCGAGGTAATGTCGCACGCATTGTTTCATACCCACCACGGAGTAAAGGTGATGAGTAAAATCATTGAAATCCTCAATTTTGAAGAGGGTTATCGCGAGACTCCCTATTGGGACACCCGCAATTTTCCAACGGTCGCCGGTGGTATCAGGATTGGCCCTCAAAACGCTCCAATCAACCAGTACCAGTTTACCGTCCCGCGTCGTGTTGGCGATGTCTGGAAACAATGCCTGGTAGATGCGAAAACCTCCTCAATGAATCGACAGCCTGCGATTGTGGCCGCACTCGCGCAGTGCAACGACGCACGCCGCGACGTGCTCTACAGCATGGCCTATCAGATGGGTGTAGCTGGTCTGGCTGGTTTCATTAACACACTGGGCATGATTGCACGCGGTGATTTTGCCGGTGCAGCTGGTGGAATGCTGAATAGCCTGTGGGCGCGCCAGACACCTGACCGCGCGCGACGTCATGCAGAGGTAATGCGCAGCGGCACCTATGACGCCTACAAAGGTTTGATCTGATGCAAACAGTATTAACTGTGCTGGCCGTCATTGCCGGTCTGGTAGTGGCTGCATTCGGTCTGGGTCGTAGCAGAGGTAAAAAAGCAGCTGAAAACACAGCAGCAGCTGAGCGGGCATGTGTTAAGGCTGAGGAATCAGAAAAACATATTGAGGTGCTGAAAAATGCTGTCGATGTTCAGCAGGATATTAACAGTCTGCCTGATGCTGCTGTGTCTGAGCGGCTGCGGGAACGGTGGCGGCGCGAGGGTAACTGATACCGGCTGTGAGTGGGTGCGCCCTATCTATGTCAGTGATCATGATATTGACGTTATGAGCGCCCCAACACAGCGACAAATTCTAACCCACAACGAAACGTGGGAAAAAAACTGTTTTGAGCAAAAAAATTAACAAGTCCGCGCAGGCGGTATCTCATAGTTTGAGAAAGGTGAGATTTCACCTAAAGATCTTAATAAGAATGATTATCACAAGGCGCATAAGCTAATGTGACTGAAGATAAGTTATTCAGACTAACATGCTGAATGTGAATTTTTCAGTAATGTATGATTATGATTAAGTGAGCTTGGTCATTCTTTGTTAACCCGGGGCATGCGAATATTGTTGCTGGTATTCTTAGGCGCAGTAAGGGGGAATTATGTGTGACGAAGACTTTTTCTTTCCCGATACTTTCTTTTTTGAAGGTAAAAGCTACAAAGGTGAGCGTGTAACATCGAAAAACCAATTATCAATCCCTCTGACTAGTGACGACTGTCCTTTTGATATCGGAAGTATTGTTATTCAGAAAGTTGGTTCTAAAGAAAGGCCATTTGAGGTGTTAGATTATGATATTTCAACCAGTTTAGGCATAGGTGGGGATGAACTCCCTTACCTTGCAACACTTAAAGTTAGAGCTTTAGATGTTAAAGTTAAGCCGAACCATGTCACTACACACCTGACTTTTAATGGTGCAATTAACGCTGGTGAATTTCAGGCTGGTTCAAATAATTCCATAACTAAACATATCAGTATTGAACAACTGCAAGAGGCTATTGAAAATAGTGATGATCCTGAAATTAAAAGTTTATGGCAAAGATTATTAGAAAACCCAACCTTCGTAGGGATAGCATCTTCATTAGCCAAGGGTGTACTAGGCCAGTAATGAAAAATTATTTTTTTCAAACGTTGAATCTCAAATCCTAACCTCCTTCGGGAGGTTTTTTATTGGAGCAATCAATGATTGTAACACCCGATACCACTGTCATTGGTGGTACCAGTATGTCAGGTATATCCGTTCCCGGCTCGACCTTCATGGGACAATTGGCAAATCCATCAAGGCCACCCATAACAATCGATCTTCTTTCTGAAACGCTTCACCCCCGACTTAAATTTAATGGTTCAACACACTACTACTGGAACAAATCCGGCACACTGGAAATGAGCACTATTGATGAGTGGCCTCTGGAGTACCGGGGGGGAAATCCGATAGGGCGTCATGCTCCAGAACCTGCAGCCATTAATTTACAACCATTTTGTCGGGGGCTGACTGCCTCTGAATTTCTGGTGGTAAGTGATGACACTAATTTAATCACTGATGCGACCGGCGCGCCTGATGGTGGCCCTATTGGACTCATCCCTATTGGTTGCGATTCCTATCTGATCTCTCAGGATGTCGATAACGTTACCCACGTTCCGAAAACACGTTATCGCCTGTCAGCAGACTGGCAGCGACTGGTGTTTGCTGTCAGCACGACAAAACGATCCCGGGTTCGTCTCCGTAACGGGCAGAGCTATAGCGCCTCAACTCCGGCCATCTGGATGACGCAGGGCGCAGACTATGCAAAATGGCTGGTGGCCGGTGATTACGCAATGAGCTGGTTTGTCAGGGCGGGTGACGGCATGACATTCCCGGCAGGGTTTGCCCAGATTGAAACCGGCAGCGTTGCCACGTCACCCATAGTTACAGAGTCTGGTTCTGCCTCACGCACTGCTCAGACTGTGACAATCGACACCACTGATTACATGACAGTTACGGTGCGATACTCCGGCTCTTATGGGGAATCATTTCCGGCAACGGGAAACTCAACAATTTTTCAGGTCCGGCAGCCAGCTGACTGGGGGACCAGATACATACAGGCAATTGTCCTCAGTTGAATTCAGGAGGAATTTTGAAAACTAAATATTTAGAACTCAGTGAACGCTGGGTACTCATTAAAGATGATCTGCAGGACTATGACGTCTTGGTCGAAACCGGGTCAGCTCTGTTCTGCCTGTCTGATGTTATACCCGATGATGAGACACAGGCAGGACATACGATTAACGCCGGAAGCTGGCTGAAATTCAGCGGGGAATTGTTGGTCTGGGCGAAAACACGCCTCGCAGGTTCAGCCATCTCGGTATCGTCCTATGACCCCAATAGTATATGATAACTATTCTCATTTGAAAAAGGTACTCCCGGCAAGATCGTTTACCGAGGGGGCGGCGACACGCGGAAAACGGCTGGTTTTTGAATTTTCATGCTGTCAGCAGCAGGTCTTTTAACTTTCTGATTATATTGAATTAAACATCAAATCTGGTGACAAAAACTTTTTTGCCGTGTCACCTCAATCATTTCTATTGTATTGATTTCATTCAGTAATAAGCAAAACCACCTGACAACGTGAGGTGCCGATGTCAAATGTCAGCAATCTGGGCGACGCTTACAACTGGAGCGTAGCGAGAATTGCTGAGGCTTTCGGCTTGAATCGCGGAACAGTAAAAAAGCGTCTGCTTGAGGCTAATGCCCCTATCGCCAGTATGGTGCGCGGTAATCCTGTCTATGCGTTAAAAGATGTCGGTCCTTTGCTGTTTGGTAAGCCAGAACAGGGCGATCCTGATGATCTTCACGATCCCTCTAAAATGTCGCCTAAAGACCGTAAGGACTGGTTTCAGTCTGAGAATGAGCGCGTAAAGCTGGAAGAGTCCCAGAAGAAACTTGTTCCGGCTTCAGATGCACACAGAGAAATGGCGCTGATGATAAAAATCATTACTCAGGTACTCGATACCTGGCCCGATAAGCTGGAAAGGGACAGGGGGTGGAGACCGGATCAGATAGCCGAAGCTCAGAATGCTATCGACGAAATCAGAGAGGCGCTGGCGGCAGACATTCGAGATTATGAGGACGACTAAATGTTTGCATCAGTAAGTGCGATTCGCAGAGATGTGTCCGCATTACTAAAAGCGCCACGGCGGATGCCTGTAGCTGATGCGGTGGCAAAATATATGCGTGTGCCGCTCGGGTCAGGTAGTTCGCTTCCATGGGAGGCAGGGCTGACGCCTTATATTATTGAGCCGATGAATTGCCTGGCATCGCGTGAATATGACGCGGTTGTTTTTGTTGGTCCCGCTCGTACCGGTAAAACGCTTGGTCTCATTGATGGATGGATTGTTTATTCCATCGTGTGCGATCCGGCTGACTTTCTTCTGATACAGATGACCGAAGAGAAAGCCCGTGAACATTCCAAAAAACGTCTTGATCGTACCTTTCGGGTCAGTCGCGCTGTCGCAGGAAGAATGAGTCCCCGCTCAAATGATAATAACGTTCACGACAAAACGTTTCGCGCTGGCAACTACCTGAAAATAGGCTGGCCATCGATAAACATCATGTCTTCGTCTGATTATAAATATGTGGCGCTGACTGATTATGATCGCTGGCCTGATGATATTGACGGTGAGGGCGACGGGTTTTCACTGGCGTCAAAACGCACCACCACCTTCATGTCCAGTGGCATGACGCTGGTAGAAAGTTCGCCGGGCCGGGAAGTGATTAACAGTAAATGGCGCAGGCAGTCACCACACGAAGCGCCGCCATCAACGGGCATTCTGTCTTTGTATAATCGCGGCGACCGTCGCCGCTGGTACTGGCCCTGTCCGCACTGCGCGGACTACTTTCAGCCCGCTATGGAAGTGATGACCGGCTATCGTGACGACCCCGATCCGGTTAAAGCCAGCGAAGCGGCGCACATCTGCTGTCCTCACTGTAATAACGTCATTACCGCTGACCAGAAACGCGAGCTGAATATTGCTGGTGTCTGGCTGCGTGAGGGCGAAAAAATTGATGCTGCCGGGCAGCGTGCTGGCGAACCGCGCCGCTCACGTATTGCCTCGTTCTGGATGGAGGGGCCAGCCGCCGCTTATCAGACGTGGACACAGCTGGTTTACAAATTACTGACCGCTGAGCAGGAATACGAGACCACCGGCAGTGAGGAAACACTCAGGGCCGTCATTAATACCGACTGGGGGCTTCCTTATCTTCCCCGCGCTGCCACCGAACAGCGCCAGTCAGACGTCCTGATGAAACGTGCTGAGGATTATGGCAAACGGCTGGTGCCGCCTAAAGTGCGATTCCTGCTGGCCGCAGTTGACGTGCAGGGCGGTAAAAAACGCCGGTTCGTGGTGCAGATCATCGGGTACGGCGAAAACGGGGAGCGCTGGCTGATAGACCGCTACAACATCCGCTATTCACTGCGACATGATGAAAACGGCGAGGCTCTGCCAATTCGGCCTGATGCCTATCCAGAGGACTGGCAACTGCTGGTTTCAGATGTGCTTGAAAAAACTTATCGCCTGCAGAGCAATGAGGAGCAGCGGATGACGGTGATGGCAATGGCGGTGGACAGCGGCGGCGAGGAAGGCGTGACTGGCAATGCGTATAAATTCTGGCGGCAGTGTCGCCGGGATGGGCTGGCCAGACGCGTTTATCTCATCAAGGGCGACAGCACAAAACGCCAGAAAACGATCACAAAAACTTTTCCGGACAATAGCGGCAGGGCCGACAGGCGTGCTGAGGTTCGGGGGGAAATCCCTGTCTATCTGCTTCAGACTGATACGCTCAAAGACCAGCTGAGCAACAACCTCTCACGCGAGACGCCCGGCGCAGGCTACATCCATTTTCCTGACTGGCTGGGCGAATGGTTTTACGACGAACTGACCTATGAGGAGCGCGGCGCTGATGGCAAATGGCGCAAACCCGGTAAAGGTAATAACGAGGCGTTTGACCTGTTCTGTTATGCGCAGGCCGTAGCCGTTCTGCGCGGGTATGAAAAAATCCGCGACTGGGAAAACCCGCCAGCATGGGCGCGGGAACAGGATGCCAACCCCGGTATCGTGACGGGCGATAAGCCTCTGCAGAAAACTGAATCAAAACCTAAAACCAAACAGCAAAACGCTCCCAAACCAGCGCCACGAAATAGCCTCGCGGCAGATGGATGGTCGGGGTCGTCTGGCAACGGAGGATGGCTGTAATGACGAGAAGTGAAATTCACCAGATGCTCCTCACGGTGCGTCAGGCATACACCGATTCTGCGCGGGTATGAAAAAATCCGCGACTGGGAAAACCCGCCAGCATGGGCGCGGGAACAGGATGCCAACCCCGGTATCGTGACGGGCGATAAGCCTCTGCAGAAAACTGAATCAAAACCTAAAACCAAACAGCAAAACGCTCCCAAACCAGCGCCACGAAATAGCCTCGCGGCAGATGGATGGTCGGGGTCGTCTGGCAACGGAGGATGGCTGTAATGACGAGAAGTGAAATTCACCAGATGCTCCTCACGGTGCGTCAGGCATACACCGATTCGCTGGATGGAAAATCAGTTTCATTTACCGGCGTTAACGGTCGGGCCATTACCAACCATGATCCGGTGGCATTGCGCACCGAGCTGGATTACTGGGAAAAACGCTGGCGCGCTGCACGCGGTCGCGGCGGTTCGTACAAACTCGCCAGGTTTAATTAGGGACCAATATGGGATTTTTTGAAAAAGCACTCGGCGTTATTTCGCCAGGGTGGGCCGCTGCACGTGTGCAAAACCGCCTCCGGCTGCAGGCTTATGAGGCCGCTCACCCGTCCCGTTTACACAAAAGCAAGCGTGAATCCCGCTCAGCCGATACCGCTGTATTTGCAGCGGGAACCTCACTGCGTGAGCAGGCGCGCTGGCTGGATGAAAATCACGATCTGGTCATCGGCCTGTTCGACAAGATGGAGGACCGGGTAATCGGGGCGCACGGCATCCACGTTGAACCACAGCCGCTCGATCTTGATGGCAATCTGCACGGCGATTTTGCCAGCCAGCTATCAGCGTTATGGGCGGAATGGTCCGTTCGTCCCGAGGTGACGGGCATGTTTACCCGACCCGAGGCAGAACGGCTGCTGCTGCGTTCTGCACTGCGTGACGGTGAGGTGTTCACCCAGCTTGTGCGCGGCAATGTAGCCGGGTTACAGCACGCCACATCAGTGCCGTTCTCGCTGGAAATGCTGGAAGCCGACTTTGTTCCGCACAACCTGAACAGCACGACAGGCCAGCAAATCAGGCAGGGCATCGTCGTTAACGCATGGGGGCGACCCACTGCTTACAAAGTCTATAAAAACCATCCGGCCTCATTTACCGGCTTTAACACTGAATTCAAAACTATCTCAGCAGACAACATGCTGCATCTGGCACAGCGCAAACGCCTGCATCAGCTGCGGGGAATCAGCCTGATACATGGCGTTATCACTCGCCTGTCGGACATCAAAGACTACGAAGAATCGGAACGGGTCGCGGCGCGTATCGCTGCAGCGCTGGGGTTCTACATACGGCGCGGTGATGCGCAGTCCCTGGATGACAGCGGGGAATTTTCGGAGCCTGGCGGGGAGCGGTTCTACAACATAGCGCCCGGCATGATTTATGACGATTTAAAGCCGGGTGAAGATCTGGGCATGGTGGAATCAAACCGCCCCAACGTTCACCTCTACGAGTTCAGGAACGGGCAGATGCGGGCCGTTGCTGCCGGTACACGCGGCAGCTATTCCAGCATTGCACGCGACTACAACGGTACATACAGCTCACAGCGTCAGGAGCTGGTGGAGAGTTTTGAGGGGTACAACGTTCTCCAGCAGTGGTTTGTGGGGCAGCACAGTCGCCCCGTTTACCGTGCATGGCTGGCAATGGCACTCCTGAGCGGTATCGAAATCCCTCCCGATGTAGACCGAAAATCTCTTTATAACGCGCTTTATCTTGGGCCGGTGATGCCATGGATTGACCCGGTTAAAGAGGCGCAGGCGTGGAAAGCCAATGTGCGTGGCGGTGCCAGTACTGAGGCGGAGTGGGCGCGTGCGCGTGGCAAAAATCCGCAGGAGGTTAAGCGCCAGCGCCTGCGCGAAACCGAATTCAACCGGGAACATGGGCTGGTGTTCGATTCCGACGCCGCCAACGATAAAGGAGTGGTGTTAGATGCAACATCAAAAGAGTCAGATGACTCAAAAACTGATTGATCCTCAAGCCTCGCTGGCCGGTGTCGATGCGGCAAACGGTCAGTGCTGGTATGAGATTCGTGCGCTGGCAGCCGGGCGGGTAGAGATTTATCTCTATGACGTGATCGGTGGCTGGGGCATCACAGCCCAGCAGTTTGTGAATGAGTGCAGAGAGGCTGGCGTGTTTGAGGCCAGCGCCATCGACCTGCATATTCACAGCCCCGGTGGTGATGTCATGCAGGGCTTTGCCATTTACAACACGCTGTCACGCCTTAAAGCCACGATGGATATCTGGGTAGACGGCATGGCCGCCAGTATGGCGTCCATGATTGTCTGCCTGCCGGGTGCCACTGTACACATGCCGGAAAACGCCTGGATCATGATCCATAAACCCTGGGGCGGTATTGCTGGTGACTCCGATGAGATGCGCGATTACGCAGATTTTCTTGATCGCAATGAAGCGCTGATGCTCAACGCCTACATGAATAAAACCGGTCTGGGGCGTGAAGAGCTTGAGGCAATGCTGAAAGCCGAAACCTGGCTGAGCGGTGCAGAGGCCGTTGAAAAAGGTTTTGCCGATACCCTGGAACCTGAACTGCAGGCAGCAGCCTGTATGAATGAAAATAAACTGAAGGACTACACCAACATGCCTCAACAACTCCAATCACTGTTTACGCCACGCGCAGAAGGAAAACCAGCTGCTCAGACGCCAGCGCCGCAGATTCCTGCCCCGCAGGCGGCAGCTACTCCGCCCGCGCCGGTTCAGGCAGGCAACATCGATATCGGCGCACTGGCTGTTCAGTTGCAGCAGCAGATGCAGACGGCGAACGCTGAGCGCGTTAATGCCGTTAGCGCAGTGTTTGAAGCATTCCCGGCCTTTGCCTCTCTGCGCACCGAATGTATCAGTGATATGTCATGCTCAGCGGAAGTGGCACGCGGCAAACTGCTTACCGCGCTGGCTGCCGGTACAACGCCGCTCGCCGGTCCGGGTGCCATTCATCTGCATGCGGGTAACGGCAATCTGGTGGGCGATTCAGTCCGCGCTGCAATCATGTCCCGCGTGGGCTATGCGGAAGCAGAAAAAGACAATGCGTATGCAGGCTATACGCTGCGTGAGCTGGCGCGCGCTTCTCTGGTTGATCGCGGGATCGGTATTGCCGGTCATCAGACCCCGATGGCAATGGTGGGGCTGGCATTCACCCACAGCAACAGTGATTTTGGCAACATCCTGATGGACGTGGCTAATAAAGCGGCGCTGATGGGCTGGGATGAGGCCGAGGAAATTTTCGATAAATGGACGCGCAAAGGGATTCTGACTGATTTCAAAACGGCGCACCGCGTCGGCCTTGAGACGTTCCCGACACTGAGCAAGGTGCGTCCGGGCGCAGAATATAAATATGTCACGCTCAAAGATCGTGGCGAGCCGATTGCGCTGGCAACCTACGGCAACCTGTTCAGCATCGATCGTCAGGCCATCATAAATGATGATCTGTCCATGCTGACCGGGATTCCGCAGGCGATGGGAAGCGCAGCCCGAGCCACCGTAGGCGATCTGGTCTGGGCCGTACTGACCAGCAATCCAAAAATGTCAGACGGTAAACCGCTGTTCCATGCCGACCATGGCAACCTGATTAAGGCCGGTCTCAGCATTGAAGGCCTGGACACGGCACGCAAGGCGATGAAGCTGCAGAAATCAGGTGAGCGTAACCTGAATATTCGTCCTGCGTTTATGCTGGCCCCCGTCGCTATCGAGTCTCGCGCCAACCAGCTGATCAAATCTGCCAGCGTTCCCGGTGCTGATGTTAACAGCGGCATCAATAACCCGATTCAGAACTTTGTGGAGGTCATGTCGGAGGCGCGTCTGGATGACAGCAGCGCGACTGATTACTACCTGGCTGCAGCACAGGGCCGCGACACTATCGAGGTCGCCTATCTGGACGGTATTGATACCCCTTATCTGGAGCAGCAGCAGGGGTTCACCATTGATGGTGCAGCGTTCAAGGTTCGCATTGATGCAGGTGTTGCACCGCTGGATCATCGGGGCCTGGTTAAAGTCACCAACAAATAAGCCGCCTCCGGGCGGCTTTCTTTTATCCGGGCGGCGCAGGCCGCCTTTTTCATTGGAGAGCAACGATGGCAACGAATTATCAGCAGGACGGCAGAACGATTGATTATCAGAACACCGGGGAAACTGAAATCCAGTCCGGCGAGGCAGTGGTTGTGGGCGCGCTGGTGGGCGTAGCGCATGACGATATTCTGGCGGGTTTAGGGGGTGTGCTTCATACGGCTGGTGTGTTTGTGCTGCCAAAAGCGGCAGAGGCCATTCTCACGGGCCAGAAACTTTATCTGGCAGGCGGCAAGGTGACGGCGGAAGCGGGTGAAGCGGCTACGCCTAATCCTCTTGCCGGTACTGCCTGGGCTGATGCTGAAGCCGGTGACGAGTCTGTTGCCGTGCGGCTGGGCTTCTGATGAACCGCTTCCGTTCGCGGCTGGCAAAGGCGGATGCCCGGATTAACCGGGCGTTTGCTGAGGAATCCCCGGCCACCCTGCTAATGGGGGGTAAGGCGCGCTCGGTGGTGGTGATATTTGAATCGCCCGATTCACCTGTGAGTGTGCCGGGCGGCGGTGAGCTGCAGGACTACTCGCCAGCATTCAGCGCCATGACGGCTGATATTTCCGGTCTGTCTAAGGGGGACGGTGCGGTGGTGAATGGTGTGAATTACCGCGTGACTCATGTGGGAACCGATGAACAGGGCCGCACCCGCGTTTCGCTGGCATTCGGTGAGCCGGGAAAGCCCCAGCCTGAGATAAATAACTGGAGTAAGTGAAATGGCACGTGAATCGCGGCTAAGGCGGGATTTACCCGTGGATATTGACGTAACCGCTATCTGGCGGATAGCGGAAAAAATCGGAGCCACACAAAAACAGTTTCGTGCCGCGTATTCACGGGCATTGCAGCGAACAGGGTCAACACTGAGAAAACGGGTGCTAGCCGATCTGAAAGACGGGCTTGCGCCGCGCAGCATGAACATGGTGCGCCGCCGCCTCCTGTCGTTTCGTATTCAGCCAGCCTCTAAGTCCACGCTGGATAATTTCCGGCTGTGGTTTGGTCTGAACGCGGTAAAGGTGAAAGACCTGAAAGGGAAAATCTCTGGGCGCGTGCGGCCACATCATAACCGGCACGACAAAAAAACGGGCCGGTTTATCAAGTCGCGGCGTCGGGCCAGTACCGTGGGATTTACCCCCAAAGGAAACCTGCTGTCAGCCCGCACGTTTGAGAATGGGGAGGTCGCACGCGGTCGCCGTGACAACCGACGCACAATAGTGATCCGTGACCCGGAAACGCGCCGCACCCGTGATGCTGAAATTGATATCTATGAACCGATGCTGAACTACGTTGAGGACAACGCGTTTGCGGAGGTCATGGAGATTTTCATGCACCATTTCGAGAGTGATCTGCGTGGCCGTGTTAAGGCCAGAATTTCTGTGTGAGGTTTGTAATGGCTGAACCGTTAATGATGGGGCAGTACCATGACGCCGTGATTTCGGCGCTGAAAAATATAGCGTGGGTGCAGGATGCTGATGCCTATCCCGAAAAAAACATTCCCCGATTCACTGGATTAACCACGCCCGCAGTGTATTTCACGATTAACAGCTGGGAGCAGGGTGGCGGTAATGAAGGCCAGCTGCAGGTCTCGCTCAGCTGTGATCTGTTTGTCGTGGTGGATTCTGAGGGAGCCAGCGCCAGTAAACCTGAAATTTTTTTGCGAACTGCAGCAGCAGATATCACGCAGTGGATTGACGGTCAGCAATTTGGTCTCAGCCACATAGAGCCAGCTGAATTCATATCGGCTGAGCGTGATGAGTTTGATCCCCGCATGGATGATTACCTGGTCTGGCGGGTTTCATACACGCAATCAGCTGCATTTGGTGTTGACCCGTTTGCGCCTTCAGGTGTGCCGTTGCGTAAGGTTTGGCTGGGTAAATCACCTGATGTCGGGCGTGCGCACGTCGATGACTATCGGCTGATCTGGGAGTCAGAAACCGATGAGTGATATCAGTGGAGACCTGCAGCGGCGGCTGGCTAATCTCATCCGCCGTGGCGTGATTCATTCAGTCCGCCATGATAAGCAGCCAAAATGCCGCGTCGATCTCGGGGATATCGTCACCACCTGGCTGCCACTTTGCCAGGGTTTTTCGGGGGCTAACCGTTCCGACTCAAACCCTTTCGCCGTGGGTGATGCCGTTACCGTGCTGTCAGAGGCCGGGGAACTGAATAATGGCCGGGTGTTTCCGGGCTGGAATACGGGAGCAATGCCTGTGCCGGAGGGTAATGATAGCGAGCATATCACCCGTTATAGCGATGGCACCGAGATCCGGTATGACCGGGAAGCCCATGCACTGACAATTAAAATTGCAGCAGGAGGATCATACAAAATTGTCGGTAAAGGCACGCTGGATGGTCCTGTTGAAATCACCGAAACCCTTACGGTGCAGGGGAAAACGCAGGTGAACGACGACATCAGCGCAACCGGTGATATCAGTGACGGCACCGGCACTATGGGGGCTATGCGGAAGGTGCATAACGGCCACGACCATCCCGGCGATAGCGGCGGAACGACCGGAAAACCTAATCAGAAAATGTAACCTGCTTCGGCAGGTTTTTTTATGCCTGGAGAAAACAGATGGCTGATTTACATGGGGTTGAAACACTAGAGTTAACGTCTGGGACCGTCGCAGTGACGACGATTCAGACGGCAATTATCGGGCTGGTGGGAACGGCACCTGATGCATCCGCCGGTACGCCAGCCAGTGCAACTACCGGCACGCCCATTATGGATAATGTGATTAATTTTACGGCCAGAGTACCCGGCAGGGCGGGAAATGTGATCGCCGTTGAGGCCGTTGCAGCCGTTCCGGATGCAGCCAAACCCGCCGCGATTCCAACTGAAGTTAAGTGGGATGCGTCTGCCCTGAAAGTCAGCATTACGCTGGGCTGTGATGCTAAGGGCGTAGCCACAGCTACAGCCTCCCAGATAGCAAGTGCTATGAAGCCGCTGGCAGATGCAAAAGTGACCGCCGTGGCTACCGGAACCGGCATCGTTACTCCTTTCAGTATTCAGCTGAGCGGCGGAGAGGATGAGCCGTTTCCGCTCAATACGCCGGTGGCCATTGTTGGCACGACGATGCTGTCACGCCTCGGTAATGCCGGAACGCTGGCGCAGGCGTTGTCGGAAATCAACGACCAGCGTAATGCGCTGACGGTGGTTGTTCGTGTCGCTGAGGATGCTGACGCCACAAACCAGCGCGCTGCCGTCCTAGCTGGCATCAAAAAACTTTCCGTCAGTAAATCGGTGAACTCCTATCAGCCGCGCATTGTGATTGCCCCCGGATTCAGCGAAGACGATGCGGTCGGAAAGGGGCTTGAAACTGTCGCCGGAAAACTGCGTGCGGTGGCATATGTAGACTGCAAATCAGGGGCGACACTGCAGGAAGTGGTCCAGCGCCGCCAGTCTTATGGCGCACGCGTTGAATTGTTACGCCCCCGTGTTCAGGTCAGCAACGCCGATGGCCAGCTGATTTACCGGCCTTACTCCGCCTTTGCTGCCGGACTGCGTGCGCGCATTGATTTCGAAAAGGGCTGGTGGTGGAGCAAATCCAATCAGGACATCAACAATATCCTCGGGGTTGAGCAGATTGATGAATTTATCCTCGGCGACAGAAACTGCGATGCCAACCTGCTGAATATGCAGAACGTCTCAACCATCGTGCGCCGTTCGGGGTTTAAACACTGGGGAAACCGCCTCTGCGCAGATGATCCGCAGTGGCATTTTGAATCGGTGCGCCGTACAGCGGACGTCATTGAGGACAGCATTCAGGAGGCCATGCTGCCGTATGTGGACCGCCCTCTGGATCGTGAAAACGCGGATGACATCATCGGAACGATCAATTCGTACATGCGTTCATTAGTGAAGCTGAGAGCCATCTTTGGCGGCACAGCCTGGCTGGATGAGGAGCTGAATACAGAGGAAACGCTGGCGGCGGGTGAACTCTATATCAATTACGATTTTGGTCCGAAATCACCAACGGAACTGATCAGCCTGCGCGTCCGGGTTAACAACAATTACGCAATTGAGGAGCTGCTGGCGGCATGAGTGATAAAAACACATTACGCGTCTGGACGTTTTTCCGGGAGGGGGTGCGCATTCAGGGCGCACACGAGTTTACGCCACCGACACTGGCAATCGTCAAAACCGATCTGCGTACCGGTGCGCAGGACGCACCAACACCCGTTGATGACGGCATGGAGGCGCTGACCTGTCAGATTAAATTTTACGGCATTGATACCGACATGCTGACGGCATTTGGCTTCGTCAGTGGCAGTCGTCGTCGATTCACTGCGTATCAGGGCTATCTGGCTAATGGCACCGCGCTGGGAACGATTGAGGAGATTGAGGGATTTGTTCACACAGTCACGCCTGATGCGCGCGGCAAAGACACCCTTTCCGAAAACGCCACCACGGTTGACATCGCGGTCAGCTACTACAAACAGACAAAAGACGGAAAAGAGCTTTTTGAAATCGACACTGAGCGGTTTGCCCGGCGCGTCAACGGCGTTGATGTGCTGACCGGACTGGCATCAAAAGTCCGCCTGTAAACTATCCCTTTAATCCTTTACTCATAACGGCCTCCGGGCCGTTTTTTTATTCAGGAGTTACCTATGAGTTATCCCGGTGAAATCCGCACCATTTTTTTATTCACCCCGATCACGCTGGAGGGCGGCGGGGAGTTGAACATTATTAACATGCGCGAACCACTGGTTCGCGACCGCATCGCGCATGCAAAAGATCGCGGTAATGAAGAGGAGAAGGAGGCGCGGATGATTGCACAGCTATGTAACCTCAGCGAACAGGATATCTGGCTGCTGACAGCAGCGGATTATGCGCAGCTGACGGACGCCTTCAACGTTTTTATGCTCCCGCCCGCAGAGCGACCGAAGGAGAGTTGATCCGGGCTATGCGCTTTCTGGGCAGGCGGTTGCATTTCCCGATGGGGGACTATCTGGATATGCCATTCAGCACGTTTTCCGATTTTCTGTTTGATGAAATGGAGGCAATAAGCCGTGACCGGAATAAGTCAAAATCTTAAAGCCACCATCACGTTTGGCGGCAATGTCGACAGTTCATGGAAGCGCTCGGCGACTGACCTGCAGAAGAACCTTAAAGCGGTAGGAAAAGAGTCTGAACACCTCACTAAGGACCAGACAAAACTCGCCGCTGAGATCAAAAAAGCTAAGCTGGCCGGAAACAGCATCAGCGATTTGAAACGTCAGTACAGTTCGGTGACGCGGGAGATACGCAAAACTGAGGCGGAGCAACAAAAACTCAACCGTCAGATTCAGCGCGGTGAGCGCATACAGGCATTCAAGGGCAAAGCGGGTGGGTTATTCAGGCGAGGCTTAAACGTCGGTGGCCACCTCGGGGGCATGGTGGCCCCCGGTCTGGGAATTGGCGGCGGTGGCGTGGTTGCCTCCGCGCTGGCTTCGCTCATTGCGCCAGCGGCCACCAATGCCGAAACGGCACGGCAGACGGGTGTGGCGCGCAGCTATGGCGTCGATGTGGAGACCTACAACGCGTGGGACTCGCTGGCAAAACAGTACGACATGACCGGCGAGAATTTTGGCGATCTGTTTGAGGAGTACCTGCACAAAGCCGGGGAGTATAAGCAGAACGGCAAGCAGAGTTCTCTGCAGGACGCATTTGATACGCTGGGTTTCAAGGCGGGTGACATGGCTGGCCTGAGCGACATGGCGCAGTTCAGTAAAATTATTGAGCGCGCCCTTAGTCTGAAAGACGAGTCAAAAGCCTCTTTCGCACTGGATTCTCTTTTCGGTGGCGAGGCCAGCAAGCTGCTGATGCTGGTGAAGCAGTCCGGCAGGAGCTACCGGGATTTAATGGATGAGCAGCACCGCTATAACCTCGTCACTAAAGCGGGTGCTGATGGCGCAGTTCAGGGTAACAAAGCCGTTGAAAACCTTAAAACCGTTCTTTTCAGCGCGGGTGCGGAGATATCGGGACAGCTGGGCAATCAGCTTGCTCCCCGCATCAGGGAACTGACTGATGATCTGGCTGAGTGGTTTAAAGGCGGCGGCATCAGCAGGGTAGTAAAATTTCTGCGTGATGATCTGTATCCCGGCGTACTGACGTTTGGCCAGGGGGTGGTGTATGTCGGGAAAATTATTTATGCCCTGGCTAAAAAACTCTCATGGCTGTTACCCGATGAGCGGGGGGATCAAAAAAATGTTTTGAAATCGCTGGCGATGACAGGCTCGGTTGATATCGCCAGACTGACGGCAAAACGCAACGGTCAGGAGGAGTGGTTCGATCAGCAACTTAAGCAGCACCCGGAATTGCCGGAGCAGGTGAAAAAATCCTATACGGATACCCGTGGCTTTTTCAGCGATGACGATGAAATGTTTGATAAGGCGCTCGATCCCTATCTGACTGCGAAGAAAGAAAGCCTGCCTGATTTCTCTGATGCTCTGAAAAACAACTCTGCCACGTTAGACACCCAGTCGGGCAGAAAATGGGGAGAACTCAGTGGACGTTTAGATTCTATCGATACACAGCAGAAACAGGTTGAGATGGCTGATAACCGCAAATTTGAATACCACTTTGAGATTAACGGTGCGCAGGGACAAAGCGAGCGCGGGATTGCCGACGAGCTGGAGGCCATAACCAAAACCAACCCGGCATTCACGGGCGATAACAGCATGCTGGATGGAGGTGCGATCTGGTGAGTGAAATTATCCCATTAATTGAGGCCTCCGGGCAGGCGCAGCAGTCAGCCATCCGGGGCGGTCAGACTGCACGGGTCATGATGATGCTGGGCGATTTTGCATTCTCCATTGATACCACGGCATATAAATCGCTTTCACGTGAGGCCAGCTGGAACTGGAGTGAACAGGAGAGGATAGGCAAACAGAGTCTGCTGCAGTACACAGGAAAACCCGGACGGACGGTGCGACTCGATGGAGAGGCGCATGCGTTTTTCCGTAACGGTGTTGATGCAGTTAATGACCTGTACGACCTGGCTGATTTAGCTCAGCCCCAGTTGCTGGTGAGTGGTGAGGGTGACGTGCTGGGCTGGTGGGCGGTAACTCAATTCAGCGATACCACTGATCGCTTCCTGCCTGGAGGCGGACACCGTAATAAAAACTGGACGATGACGTTAAAACATTATGCCGACGACATATCAAACCCGTAATGGCGATGTGCTGGATGCCATTTGCGCAGATCACTATGGCACTGCAAATTTGTCTGCCAATGTTTCAGCAGTACTGGAGGCAAATCGGGGACTGGCCGACAGGGAGGCTATTCTGCCCGCAGGAGTTGCCATCACCCTCCCTGACCTGACCACGCCGGTTACTGATTCTGCAATCAGCCTGTGGGATTAACATGACTGAACAGATTGTAAATCCAGAGTATGCACCTTCGTTCAGCGTGAGCGCAGAGGGCAAGGACATTACCCGCGCTCTGCAGGATTGCCTGACTGAACTCACCCTGACTGATAATGGTGGCGCAACGGCTAAAGCCGACGAACTGAAAATCACGCTGATTTCTGCAACACTGCCGCTGCCATCTAAAGGGGCGCGTCTGAGGGTGGCGCTGGGATTTAATGATCAGCTGGTCGATAAGGGGTGGTTTGTTGTTTCGGGGGTCGGCAGCAGTGGGCCACCCCGGCGCGTAGAAATCTATGCCACTGCGGCACCGATGAACGCGCAGAAACACCCCGGCAATGTGCTGAGCCATAAAACGCGAAGCTGGGATGATATCCGGCTGGCCGATCTTGTTAAAACCGTGGCTGCAGACAACGGGCTGACGCCGAAAGTAGCCGCAGAACTCGCAGAAATTCACATCGACCATATCGACCAGGTTGCAGAGTCAGATGCCAATCTGATGTCGCGGCTGGCGAGAACCTACAATGCCATCAGTAAACCTGCTGGCGGATACTGGCTGTTTCTGGTGCAGGGGGCGATGAAAACTGCTGCCGGTAAGGAGGCAGGAAGTATCACCATCACCCCTGATGAACTATCCAGCTGGACTTATAGCGAGGGCCAGCGTGGAAGCACAACCGGCAAGGCCACAGGCAGTGATGGTAAAGCAAGTGGTAAAGTCGGGGTGCGCTATTACGATGAAGCTGATGGCAGGACGAAAACCACCACGGTTGATCATGATGGACCGTCAATCACTAACCCCTATACCCAATCGGGAAAATCCACTGCAGACCAGCAGGCCAAAGCCCGCAAAACACAGGCGCAGCGTAACGAACAAAAAATGACGCTCACTGGCCCATGCCGTCCCAGACACATTGCTTTAACGGCTGAGTCTGGTGTTACGACGTCCGGGTTTGGTTCCCGGGAGGATCGTTCCTGGCTGGTGGAGTCGCTTGTTTTCTCACTGACCTCATCGGGCCTGAGTTTCACCTATAACCTGGTGGTTAACATCAACGCCCAGGGCAAGAAAGGCAAAATGGACAGCACGGATAAATCCGGGCCGGCCTATTTCGGTTGACCCTCCAGACGGCTTCATTCAACGGATTACTCTCATGAACGGTGTAAACATCCGGACGGGCAAACGCCTGTCGGGTTCGGCGCATCTGCGCCAGTCGGTCAGCGACATTCTGACCACGCCGATAGGCACCAGGGTTTTAGTACGCGATTACGGCAGTGAGCTGCCGGATTTGGTGGATGCCCCACGTGACGATCTGACCCGCTTAAGAATTATTGCGGCCACAGCAAAAGCGCTATCACGCTGGGAGCCTCGCCTGCAGGTGACTCGGGTGGTGGTGTCCCTTCCCGATGATGAATCTACGTTCATTGTGGATGTAGAGGGGATCAATAAAGAAAGCGGCACAGTAACAACTACCGGAGACATAACCATCAATGGCAATTAGTTCTGATGTTATCAATCTGTCTGAGCTGGAGATTCCGGACGCCATTGTCGTGCCTGACGCGTCAGACATTTTTTCCCGCTGGCTGGCACGCCTGCGCGAACTCGACCCGGAATTTGATGCGCTGGTGGAGTCAGACCCGGCCTATAAGCAGGGGGAGGTGAATGCTTATCAGTTGACCCTCGCATTTCAGCGCGTCAATGACGCCGTTCGCGCTGTATTTCTGGCAAGTGCAATAGGGGCGGACCTCGATCAGATTGGGGCAAATTTCAATGTTAAACGCTACGTCATCACCCCTGCTGATCCTGACGCCGTTCCGCCTGTCGATGCTGAGCTGGAGGACGATGATGCCTACCGGGAACGCATCCAGTTGTCATGGGCGCAGCTTAATACCGCTGGAGCGCGTAACGCATATCGCTTTCATGCGCGGTCGGCTGATGCTGACGTGCTGGATGCAGATGCATACGGGCCAGAGGATCACAGCCGTCCGGGAGAGGTGGACGTTTATGTGCTGTCGAGAACAGGTGACGGCACAGCCCCTCAGTCACTTCTGGATAAAACGGCAGCGAATCTGAGCGCTGATGAAGTTCGCCCGCTGACGGATTTCGTGAGCGTTAAAAGCGCGATCATACAGCGATACAGCATCACAGCAGAGCTGGAAATCCCCGATGGGCCGGATGCGCAGACGGTGCTGGATAATGCCATCAGCGTTGCAACGAGCTACGCAGCACTCTCTCACCGAATTAAAACAGTTATCCCTCTGTCAGCAGTATATGCCGCTCTGCAACAGCCTGGCGTGGTCAGGGTAAGACTGACCAGCCCTGCAGCTGACATTGAGGCGGAGATGGGGAAAGCGCCGTGGTGTCAGGCAATCAGCGTCACGATAAAAGGGGCGAGAAATGGCTGATAAATTTCGCTCGCTGTTGCCACAGAACGCTCTTCATCAGGAGCGAGCGCTGGAGCAGGCATCCCGGGAACAGATTCTCGCCCTCAAAACCGGCATGGTCAGAAGCGTTAAAAGTGCAGATGACTGTCCTTACCATCTGCTGCCCTGGCTGGCATGGGAACTATCGGTCGATTTCTGGGATGAAAGCTGGACTGAAGAAGAAAAACGTCAGGTATGCCGCGATGCTGCTTATGTGCATCAGCATCGTGGCACTGCAGGCGCTGTACGGCGCGCGCTGGGGGCGGTGAGCCTGCCCACTAGCGTTATTGAGTGGTGGCAGGAGAATCCCCGCAGAGCGCCGTACACGTTCCGGATTGAGGTCTACAGCCTGCAGGGCATAGATGACAGCCTGTATAGCCGCATAAGGCGACAGGTGAATAAGGCTAAAAACTTACGCAGCTATCTCAGCAGCATTGATGTGATCGCTGACGTTGGTGCAGCAGGAAACTACTACACAGGCGGTGCGGTGACTGCGTACATCGATGCAGTGATTCAGACTGGAGAATAATCGTGGCAAAACAGTATTACAGCATCCTCACTAACCGGGGGAAAGAGCTGGAGGCGGCGTCGTCAGCAAGCGGCACGCCGGTCATCATCAAAGATTTTGTTATCGGTGACGGTAACGGCAGGGCAGCAGCGCCTGACCCGGCTCAGACTGCACTGGTTCGTGAGGTATACCGCCATGCAATCTCTAAACTGGACGTGTCGCACGAGCAGCCGAACCAGTGGGTCGCTCATCTCGTTGTGCCAGCTGATGTGGGCGGGTTCACCATCCGTGAGGTAGGACTATTAACCGATGCCGGGGAACTCTATGCAGTGGCGAACTGCGGTGCCATTGAAAAACCGGTCACCGGTATCAACGTCAACCTTCAGTTTCGTCTGGCCGTTAATGAAACCGCCAGCATTGAACTCAAGGTGTCTACCGGTGACGGCCTGTTTTTACGGCAGGACGCAAATCTAAGCGACCTGAATAATATTGCTAAAGCCCTGGAAAATTTAGGTCTGAATCTTGTCGGTAACTGGCAAGCCGTGCAGGCAAACGGCGGTAAACATTCGACCGGTAATCACCGTATTTACGTCGACTGGAGTGATGTTGATGGGAAGTTGCATATAACTGTTGATGCAACGGACGTCGGCGAGCTGTTCACCACACAAAACCCGCCCTCTGTTACACAGGTTAACGGCGCATATCCGAAAACAGGTGGTTATCTCTATGAGGAAGCGAGCATTTCCCTGATTTCGAATTCGAAAAATCCCGCAAATGGCGATTACATCTATTCGCCTATGTACCGAGCAGTAATAAAGGGGCGTGGGGGCGATCAGAATTTTAAAGACGGCGCGAGCGGCTTTATGCGAATCGTTGAGCACGTTGGGTATGAGGCTTATCTGCAGCTCCAGTGGGACGGGTTCGGCTCCGTGCATGAGTTCATATTTGATCAGAACGGCAGCACGCGAATTCATGGAAAGGCGTATACCGGAGGCGGGCAGAGCTATCTAAATGAGGATGGCAATGTTTATGGCCCCGTCTGGGGCGGATGGCTGAGTAACTGGGTTTTACAACAGGATAATGCGCTCAACATCGCAATTAATAATCAGATGAATAATATGAACGCCGACCGCAATAACTGTGTCAGGGCGACTGCGCGCGGAGGCAGGCAGCATAAAGTGGGAGGTGACTGGATTGCAGACTGGGAGGCTCCGGCAGGGTGTTTTATGACGGGTATGAACACAAATGAAGGCGGGGACGGACGAAAAGCAGGGCTGTATTTCCGTGCACTTTATTATTATACCCCTAGCGCTGGCTGGGTTCAGGCAGGAGATATTGCATAATGAATGAGTTCAAAAACGTCAAAAATTATAAAACTGAGCCGCTGGATGATGACGGCGTTTATATGGCCGCGTATTTCTGCGACGAACTGGGGCGTGACTGGTATGAGACCCGGCAGGGCTGGGTGGGTGCAGTAGCGGTGGATGCCAATGGACTGGTTTGTTCCGTTGCACGCTCCCCAATGCAGGTTCAGTTGTTTACTATGGTGGAGGGTCAAACGTTATATGAGGTTGACCCTGATACCATTCCAGCTGATCCGCTGGGGAAATATAATTATGTAAACGGAATGTTTACAGTTAGAGAATTAACGGAGGAATAATCATATCTCACTGTTTTGGTCGGCGAGCTTAAATTTTTCAGCCAGTCGGTGTAGGGCAACGATAGACATGAACTCCTGACTGCTTTCAAAGAAAGCATTCCAGTGAGAGCTAAGAAAAAGTGCGATCACCTCAGTTTCTTCTTCATTAAGTTCCATCTTAATACCTTCCATTAACCTTTAGATAACAATATGAATGTGTTTGGAACCATACCATAGCATATATTTCAGTAGCTTAAATAATATGGATGTTATTTATAATCCGTTTACTTTCATAAGGTTGATGTGATTGATCTGTTTAGCCGATCAATCTTTCGTTATTGATCGGTACAATCAGTTATGACAGAAAGGAAGCGGGGTATATTTTTAATACTGTTATATGGAGCTGATGTCATGAAAAGGAGAACAGCGTGGGCGTTAATATTATTTGGATGTGTGATAGCGTGGATAATAATAATATTTTTCATAATGAATATTTATAATAAGATTTACTTTTGCTTTTGATATGCCAACACCAGCCCGGCTAATGCCGGGTTTTTTGTGTTTAAAATATTTTTCTGGAACGCGTCTCGCATGCCTAAGCTATGGTCCTTTATTTTCTGATCGACCGATCTATTATGACTCTTCTCACAAAACAGGAGGCACTATGGAACAGGAATTTGAGGCGCAGACCTATGACGCATCATGCATGGCTATGGGTGAGGCTGTCTGGCAGCTGGTGGCCGCAGGGGAAACGGTGACGCAGGAGACAATCGCCAGAATGATTGTTGAGCTATCAGAGAGCCGACCACAACTGGCCGATAGCATTGCGCTGTCAGTACTGTTGCAAGCTTAAAAATAGCAACGGCAAGACAGGAGATCCAATCTTTAAAGCTATCAATGTCCGCTTTGCACCAGAAGCGGACATTACTAAGTAATTGCAGGTCGGCTATAATCTAATAAAGCGCCGACCCTGTTTTCAACTATGCTATTCAACACCAGATATTTCATTGATTAAATCATTGACAGATGGAATCTTTTTTCTCACATGAATAATTATAGCTGCTACAAAGGATATTATAGTTCCCATAATGAATAGCCCTTTCCACACATCAGCCGGTATTGACGCAAAATCCTTAAAGTCCGATGTTAACAGAGATATAAAAAGTGTCAGGGACACACTAAAGCATGTCACTGCTATACCTTTTCCTGATGCTTTCCTCTCGTACCTATCCAGTATATTACGTAGCTTATCCTCGTTCGTGGTGATGATGTGAGTATTTAAGTTTTTTGAAATTTTACTGACAGGAATAGCGGCTGTATTAAAACGAGGCTCATCAAGCGGCCTATTCATTATTCAGCCCCTTTGTCCAAAACTGTAAAGTTAACATGTTAGTATCACTGATGCGCACATTATGCATCATCATATCAATGGTTTGTCGATTTTGAAATGTGATGACCGGATACATTGCATTGAGCGTAGTTCCTAACGGATTCCCCCAGTTTTTAAGCAACATCTTCATTTTTTGGCCTGGTTCAACCTGAAAAATCACGTTTTGTTCTTCTGAAGGGTCATCCTCAAAGACAATGTTCATTGCCATTTTGATGTTTTCTATTACGCCCTCAATATCTTCGGGAGTAATTTCTAAAGAAATTTTTAACTCTTCATTTGGAGGGATCAAGTAGGTATCTGAAGATAATAATTTCCTTCCACCTAACCAAACTTCTGTTTTCATTATAGCCTCGAGTTATTTGTTTTTGGATGCAATGAGTAACACACGTTAGTTCATGAGCTTAAATTAATTCATATAGTAGTTGAAATTCTATAATCTTTCACCGCATATTATTCGCTAAAAGAGCGCTATTTTTTATTTGGTGGAGATTGACTATCTTCATCATTTTGACGTCTGCATTTAGCTCTTGGTGAATTTGAGCAACTCTTAAAAAAAGTCATGACGATGGGGCAGACTCAATCCCGCATCAATCTTTACAAGCTACGTGAGTAATTTGAGATTAGTCACGCTAAGCGCCACCTAGCTGCCTAAAAATGCAGCATTCTCATGTGCTTTACAAATTTGTGACCCGTTTCGCCTTGATCAATCTTAGTGATCGATATTACTGTTTATATGTACAGTATATTTGTTAGAGGAGGATTTATCATGGCGAGAGAGTGTGACATACGTGGCGCATTCGTGGCTGCGATAAAAAAAGACGGCAGGGGGCGACAGATAGTTACCACTGCAGCATTCCAGAAGAACTTGGACGACGCCAATCACGTCTGGACGCTACAGGAGTGCAATCGCTGGATACGGTATTATCAGAACTTCTTCTTTGAGCTGGTGACCGAGCAGAGCGAAAACAAAACTTATGCCCTACGCAACATGGGATATGTGAGGTAACTATGGGCTTTCCATCACCTGCATCAGACTATATTGAAAAAAGAATAGATTTGAACGACGTTCTGATGCCGCACCGGGACAACATGATTCTGATTGAGACGGCGGAGGGATTCGTGCTGGCCGATAAGTCAATGAAGCCAGTGAATGGCGATAAAGTGGCATTCCAGCTCGGCGAGTTCCCTCAACTGGGAAGATTATTCCATACGGGAATCATCACCTCAGATGGTGAGACAATCGACGGAGAGGGCATGGACGGGATTATTGTGTTGGGGAAAGTGACGGCCGAGGTCTTGTCCGTGCATGAGCCAAGCAGGCCAAAAATTTTAAATGAACCCAGCGCAACCAGATAGTTCCGCTGGGTTCAAATATTATAAAATAATTGTGTACATAAAAGTGTGCAAAAATTAATAAAAATTAAAATATCAAAATTTAACCTTTTGATAAATATAGGATAAATTTTATTAAATTAACCTCTACCGGAGGGCATACCATTCCTTGTGTTTCAGCGGATTCATTGCCGCACCAATCACGTCAGAAATCACATTCACCAGAATCACCAGCCCGCCAATCACCATTACACCGGCTGAGATCGCGGCATAATCCTGCTGACGAATCGCGTTAATCAGCCAGCGGCCCAGACCTGGCCAGTTAAAGACCATTTCGGTGATCATGGCCAGCGTCAGCATGGTGGAGAACTGCAGGCCCAGACGTGGGATAACGGGCGGCAGCGCGTTGTGTAACACGTGGCGGCGGATCACCGTAAAGCGCGAAAGACCGCGTGTGGCCGCCGCTTTGACATAGTTTTTATCCATCACGTCGCTGGTGCTGTTGCGCAGCAGGCGGATCACTTCTGTGGTCGGGGCCATCGCCAGCACCAGTACCGGCAGAATAAGGTGGGACAGGGCGCTGATAATCATCTCATGCCGCCATGGCGAAGGACTCAGCCAGGCGTCAATCAGCGCAAAGCCGGAGATATTCTGCACCGGATAGAGCAGGTCATGACGTCCCGATACCGGCAGCCAGCCCAGCGTCAGCGAAAAGAACAGCGTCAGCAGCAGCGCCAGCCAGAAGATGGGCGCAGAGAAGCCGACCAGTGCCAGCGCGCTGATGGTTTTATCCTGCCATTTATTGCGCATCACACCGGCGCAGATCCCCAGCGGAATACCTACCAGCAGCGCAAACAGAAACGCCAGGATACAGAGCTCCATGGTGGCCGGGAAAACCTCACGCAGCTGCAGCCCAATCTCCTGACCGTTAGTGCTGGAGACGCCGAAATCAAACTGCAGCATCCCTTTGAACCAGAACCACCAGGCATCGGAGAGCGCAGCGCCTTCCAGCGGGGCGTTAGGGGTAAAGTAGCTCAGGCTGAAGCTCACCAGCGACAGCAGGAACAGGGTAATGAGCAGCAGCAGCAGGCGGCGCAAAATATAGATTATCACTTACTTACCCTCATCAGCTTCACGATAAACCCCGGCAAACGAGGCGTTACCAAACGGACTCAGTACCAGACCTTTGATGTCATGACGAAATGCCTGCAGTCGCAGAGAGGAAGCCAGCGGCAGCACCGGTAACTCCTGCGCCAGAATCTGCTGCGCTTTGTCATAACTGTCGATGCGGCCAGAGAGTTGCTGTGATAGCAGAGCATTCTGCAGCGTTTCGTCAAAGGCCGGAGAGCACCAGTGCGCGTAATTAGTCTGCGAGCGAATCGCCGCACAGCTGAGCAGCGGGCGGAAGAAGCTGTCCGGATCGTTACTGTCGGTAGCCCAGCCTGACAGCGTCAGATCATGATTCATTGCCATCAGCTGCGCCTCCTGAAAACGGCCCTCGACCGGCACAATGGTCAGCCGGACACCAACCTGCGCCAGATCCGCCTGTAACAGTTCAGCGGTTTTCAGCGGGCTGGGATTCCACGACTGTGAGGCGGCAGGCACAACCAGCCGCAGATGCAGATCGCTGATGCCGAGTGCGGCAAGCGCGGCGCGTGACTTCTCAGGATCGTAGCCGGTAATGCGCGCATCATTGTCATAAGCCCAGGACGCGCGCGGTAATATTGAAGCGGCCGTTTCGGCAGTGCCGTAATAGATCGACTCCATCAACCGCTCATTGTTGATGGCCAGCGCCAGCGCATGCCGGACTTCAGGCCGGTCGAGCGGAGGCTTACGGGTATTAAAAGCCAGATAGGCGATGTTCATACCGGGACGCAGCGTCATCCGCAGGCGCGGGTCATCGCGCAGTATGCTGAGCTGGCTTGCCGCGGGATAGGCCAGTACGTCGCATTCACCGGTCAACAGTTTGGAAAGGCGACCAGTCCCGCCGGAGCCAAGATCGATTACCGCCTGTTGCAGACGCGGCACCCCACGCCAGTAGTGTGGATTGCGCGCCAGGCGGATGTACTGACCGGTGCGATATTCGCTAAGCTGATAAGGACCGGTGCCCACCGGCTGACGATCCATTTCTTCCTGACGGCCCTGAGCGGTGAGCTGGTCGGCATACTCTTTTGACAGTACCGGCGCATAGTGGGTCGCCATATGCCACAGGAATGAGGCATCCGGGCTGTTAAGCCTGAACTCAACCGTCCTGTTGTCGATCTTCTTCACGCTCTGGACGGAATCGGCAAATTGCAGACTATCAAAGTAGGGGTAGTTGCCGCCGTTGACGTTATGCCAGGGATGGTGACGGTCAAACATCCTTGCGAAGCTGAATACCACATCGTCGGCGTTTAGTGCGCGTGTAGGGCGAAACTGGTTAGTCTGCTGGAACTGGACGCCGCTGCGCAGATGAAAGCGATACGTCGCGCCGTTATCGCGTACTTCCCAGCTCGACGCCAGATCGGGCTTAAGACGATAGGTATAGGGATCGACATCCAGCAAGCGGTCATACAACTGTGCCGCCAGCGTATCGACAGTCAGCCCGCTGCTGGCCATCTGCGGATTAAAGGTGTTCAGCGTGCCGCTGACGCAATAGACAAAGCCGGTCTGGCGGATATCACCCGCAGGCGCTGACCATGCAGGCGAACTCAACGCGCTGAGGCTGAGCAACAGCGAACATAGTAGTTTTGACATAGAACTCAACAATTTTGAGGCATTAACCAGAGTGTATCGCAAAGCAGGCATAGTCCCAAAACCTGCAACCACTGCCAGCCTGATTTTCGTCATCGCAACTCAAAATGAGCGCACAGAACATGTGGTAATGAGAAAAATTCTCAATAACCGCTTTACAGATGATAATAAGAATGATTATTATTAACATGCACTTCGACGGTGGCTCTGCCGAAGAAGAGCACGACATTGCTCACATTGCTTCCAGTATTGTTGCCCGCCTTAATGGCGGGCTTTTTTTGTCATTTGTGGTGGAAGCGGCAGTGAGGGGGGCGTCACAGAGCAGAGCGCATGACGGGTCATTGCGTTATTAAAAATGATAACCGGAGTAGGTATAATTCGGATTTATTCACACACATTTCATCCAGTCTGGTGTCGGATCTCATAAAGTTTTAACAGAACTCCAGGGAAGATTTAAAAGGCACGAGCACTGGAAGGCATAATAGGGAATGGGCTCTCAGAAGCGGCATCAAATAATAATGCGGGTTAATAAATGTCAGAAAATCCCGCGGCTTCAGCCTGATATAAACACTGTTCTCTCAGTCATCGGAAATCATTTTATTTCTGCGGTCATTTGGATTGATCAAGGTTGAGCTTTTATCAACGCATACTTAACAAATAGAGAAACGCAGTTATCATAAGCCCAACCTCCGGCCATCGCATTCCTGACAATGAATAAATTCCAGAAAAATGCTCAGGCTTTTCAGCATTCATCCTTTCGTTATCTCTTTTTCGGACGTCTCTTCACCGTACTGGGGAATGGGATTGCACCCATTGCGCTGGCCTTTGCGGTGCTGGATATTGGCGGCTCTGCCTCAGATTTAGGCGTAGTGGTTGCATCCCGTTCCCTGTTCAACGTGCTGTTTCTGCTGGTGGGGGGAGTGATTGCCGACCGCTACTCTCGCAGTCGGGTATTAGTGATTTCAGCGGGGGTTGCGGCGGTTTCACAAGCTATCGTTGCCTGGTCTGTGCTCGATGGGTCAGCCACCTTAATCAGTCTTACTTTGCTGGGTGCCCTGAATGGTGCGGCAGCAGGTATCGCTCTGCCTGCTTCAGCTGCGCTGGTTCCACAGGTCGTGCCTGCAAAGCATCTGCGTCAGGCCAATGCTTTGATTCAGCTTGGTGTTTATTGTGGCACGGTGATGGGGGCATCGCTGGGAGGTATTATCACCAGCGCTGTCGGGCCGGGTTGGGGACTGGCAATTGATGCCCTGGGCTTTGCCGCTTCTGCACCCCTTTATTTCTTCATTCGTGCGAGCGCAGAGAAGGCCGGAACCTTGTCGGGCAATATCCTGCAGGATTTAAAAGAGGGGTGGGCGGAATTTGCTGGCCGAAGCTGGATTTGGTCGATAGTCGTCCAGTTCGCTGTTATCAATGTCGCTTTCAATGGCATTGTCGTGGTACTGGGCCCAATGATTGCTGACGCCTCATTCGGACGCACGCAGTGGGGGATAATTGTAGCCGCCCACAGTGCAGGGTTAATTGCGGGTTCTTTACTTGCCATGAAATGGCATCCACGTCGCGATCTCTTGACTGGCGCTATGCTGGCAGGACTTTACGCACTCCCGATATTTATGCTGAGCCAGAATGCAACAGCAATATGGCTGATAGCCGGGTTCTTTATTGCCGGCATTACATTAGGTCTGTTCGGCGTAATATGGGCGCACGCATTACAGACTCATATCCCACCGGATAAGCTCGCCCGCGTGTACGCCTATGATGCAATGGGTTCTTTTATTGCCATTCCCTTTGGACAGTTGGTAGCGGGTCCGCTGGCAGCACAATATGGTATGAGCAATGTGCTGCTGATGTCAGCGCTGGCCGTGATAATGGCTACGGCTGGCGTCGGACTGGTTCCCGCTATCCGGCAGCCTGAAAAGATGGGCGTTCAGCCTCGCAGTCTGTAAAAGATATATTTCTGAAGGCCTGAACAGTCTGGTTGATACCGGACTGTTTTAACGCCTAAAGCACAGGCATTTCGTTCCATGCATCTGAGTAATGAATATTACCGTAGATAATTTTCCAGGTGATTTTTTCATACTGCAGACTCACACTTTCGATGTGGTTTATCCTGTCGTTATCCGCTAATTTGACATTCGGGACGCCGCAGTTGACGCCGGTGATTTTTACATTTTCCATCAGGACGCTGTAATAGCAGACTTCCTGACCGGCGTTGTTAATATGGTAAAACTTAATCTCTGCGCTTTCGAGTGTCTGGCCGGTCGCGGCAGCTTTATAGAGATAGGGGGTAGAGCGGTCAACATCTTTTTCAATCATCATGGAAGAATGCTGACGCGTGCCGGTTATTTTGCCGTTGGCGCTATCGACAGACAGATTAATGCCATGACTCAGCCCGATGATTTCTATACTGCCTTAACGGTCTTTCACATCTACGGAGCCTTTGATATCTGCGCCGCCGTCATCTTTGAGCCACATGTAGGGAGGGATTGGCGTCTTACTTTCTCCTGAATATTTTGATTAACTTCAATGTCAGACAGTAAATCAGGGTGGTTAGGGGAAAAAGAGTCATCACTGATATATAAAAATAAAGGTCATAAAAGTTATCCGCGCCTATCTCTCCCGGGCCATAAAGCAAATGGCCCAGTTTGTTAGTTAAATCATCGTTCATCCAGATTTCTGGATTTCCGATTTTTCGGGCCAGGATCAGGGAGAGTGAAACGTAATAAGCAATTTTGAAAAACCTACGGGCAAGTCTCGCTAAAGTCATTAACTACCTCCACCCAACCACAGGCCATAAGCGATCACATACAGGGAACCGGTATCGGCGCTATTCTTAACAATGCGTTTCTTATTAATGCATAATCACAGCTGTGCGCTATAGTAATGCAGCCTTTGGAGACAGTGCCAGGGTGAAGCCTGAACAGACCTCGATGAACACCATTTATCCAGGTGCCATCATCAATACCCCAATCATCTTTATACAATGCAAACCACTCGTCGCGTCCAAATTCTGTCCCGTAGTAAACTTTATTAAAAAGATCGAGAGCCTGAGCTCTAACCCAGGAAAGGAACCCTCCTGAACCTCGCTCTACTATCCAGTATTTACCAGGCGGTAACGGGCCATCATCTGGTATCGCAGCACAGGCTCCATTATTACGATACAATCCTCTGCCAGAGTGCGCCATAAAAACCCCGACGCCGTACAGATTAAACGGCGCATAATCAGCGCGATTGAGAATCATTTTTCCATGCAGTGCCATGCTTAATCCTTAAACGCGTTAAAATAACCGTTAATTAATTTTTAAAACGAAAAGAAGGATGCGTCTGAATGACTGAATAAAAATAAAACGCTTTTCTTTAAAAGCAAATGGTCGGGTGGGTCATATTGGTTTGCGCATTAACATGAATTAACATGTAATTCATGTTAATCAGTGAAAAATGTGAAATCGAGGTTCATAGCGACTCATTTATATTACAGGAAAGAGTATTATCAGGCGGGCTGGGGTCATTCTTTCAGACATTGCTGACTTTTATCAGCCTCAATTGTAATATGGGCAAGGATCCTTGCCCATAAATCAGTTAGCTCGCGTAAAGCAATGTTTTACCGGTAAGAGAGTATAAACCCTTTATAAGGTTTAACTCTCAGCCTTTATATCGTGCTTCTTCATCATCGCGCGCAGCTGATGGTAAGTAACGCCTAATAATCCGGCGGCGCGGCGCTGGTTATAACGAGCCTGGTGCAGGCTGGCATCGACCAGCTCCCGCTCCTGCTGATTCTGCCATTGACGCAGATCCAGCGGCAGGGCAGGCAGGCCGCCGCTCTCCGTCTCCTGACTGGAGCGCGGGAGCACAACCGGTTCAGAGCGTGAAGCGAAAGGATTAATAATGACATTATCCAGCGGCAGTTCGCTGCTGTTGTGGCGATAGACGGAGCGCTCGACCACGTTTTTTAGTTCGCGTACATTGCCGGGCCAGTGGTAATCAAGCAGGGCTTGCTGCGCTTTAGCAGTAAAGCCGGGAAACAGCAACAGGCCAAGCTCGCGGCACATCTGAATCGCAAAATGCTCGGCCATCACCAGAATATCACTGCGGCGTTCGCGCAGTGGCGGCAACTGCACCACATCAAAGGCAAGACGATCCAGCAAATCGGCGCGGAATTTGCCTGCCGCTGCCAGGGCGGGCAAATCTTCGTTGGTGGCGCAGACCAGCCGTACGTTAACCTGCAAGGCATGATTGCCGCCCACGCGCTCGAGCTGCCCGTACTCAATTACCCTGAGCAGTTTTTCCTGCACCAGCATCGGTGCGGTTGCCAGCTCATCCAGAAACAGCGTACCGCCGTCAGCACGCTCAAAACGTCCCAGATGACGCTTCTGTGCGCCGGTAAAGGCGCCGGCTTCATGACCAAACAGCTCAGAGTCGAGCAGATTCTCATTCAGTGCGGCGCAGTTCAGCGAAATAAACGGTCCCTGCCAGCGGTCAGAGAGATAGTGTAGCCGGCTCGCGATTAGCTCTTTACCCGTGCCGCGTTCGCCAATCACCATCACCGGTTTCTCAAGGGGAGCCAGTTTTGAAACCTGCTCCAGTACCTCCAGAAAATTATTAGACTCACCCAGCAGATTATCATTCGTGCCTGTCATGATGAATTTCGCTACCCCTTAATCATTTTGACTATCTTAAAACATGGCGAAAAGCCTGTAAAATTTAAAATGTGATTTAAATCATAAAGATAAAAAGTTGGCACGCATATTGTATTAATCAGGCAGGACATCACGTTTTAAAACATTAAAAGAGGAACATCATCATGGGTATTTTTTCTCGTTTCGCTGACATCGTTAATGCCAACATTAATTCCCTGCTGGAGCGTGCGGAAGATCCACAGAAACTGGTCCGCCTGATGATTCAGGAAATGGAAGACACCTTAGTTGAAGTACGCTCTACCTCTGCGCGGTCGCTGGCTGAAAAGAAACAGCTGTCACGCCGTATTGAGCAGGCCGAGTTGCAGCAGGCTGACTGGCAGGAAAAAGCGGAGCTGGCGCTGCGCAAAGACAAAGATGATCTGGCCCGTTCGGCGCTGATTGAAAAACAGAAACTCACCGACCTGATTGCTTCTCTGAAACAGGAAGTGGGCCAGGTTGAAGAGACGCTGGAACGCATGAAAGGCGAAATCAGCGAGCTGGAGAAAAAACTGACCGAAACACGTGCCCGTCAGCAGGCGTTAACCCTGCGTCATCAGGCGGCTTCTTCGTCACGCGATGTGCGTCGTCAGCTCGACAGCGGCAAAATCGACGAAGCGATGGCCCGGTTTGAATCTTTTGAACGTCGCATCGATCACATGGAAGCGGAAGCTGAAAGCCACGGTTTTGGTAAACCGAAAACCCTGGACCAGCAGTTTACTGACCTGAAAGCGGATGATGAAATCAGCCAGCAGCTTAATGCGCTGAAAGCCAAAATGAACCGCGGTGAGTAATCATCGACGTTGCGATAAGTGATTAAGGAGAGTCAATGAGCGCACTTTTTCTCGCCATACCGCTAACGATCTTTGTGCTGTTTGTCGCACCGATCTGGTTATGGCTGCATTACAGCAACAAACGCAACGGCGGTTCGGAACTGTCGCAAAGCGAAATCCAGCGGTTGCAGCGCGTCACGCAGGATGCGCAGCGGATGCGTGAACGTATTGATGCGCTGGAAGCGATTCTGGACGCTGAGCATCCCAACTGGAGGCAGCCATGATGAAAGGTCGTAAGTTATGGCGCAAGCCTGATGAAGGCAAGCTGATGGGCGTCTGCGCGGGTCTGGCGGAGTATCTCGACATCCCGGTTCGCCTGCTGCGGGTTATTGTGGTGTTATCGCTGTTCTTTGGACTGTTTGTCTTTACGGTGATTGCCTACTTCGTGCTGGGCTTTGTGCTGGATGAGAAACCTGCCAATGTCAGTGACGGCGAACGCCAGCCAACCGCCAGCGAGTTGCTGGATCAGCTGGAGAGCACCCTGCAACGGGATGAGCGCAACGTGCGCGACCTGGAGCGCTATGTCACGTCTGAAACCTTCAGTGTGCGTAGCCGCTTCCGTCAGATTTAATTCTGCTATTGCCGGGCCTGTTTCAGGCCCGAACGCTGGCTCAATGGAGGTGTTAATGTCTTTTTCGCGATCCACTGCTTTTCGTCACCGCGCGGCACCTGCATTGAAGTCGGCGGCTAAATTCATCATTATCAATGCTGTTACCTACGGTCCCGCTGGTGTGACTGGCTGGGCGGTGAAATCGGTAGCGCGACGCCCGTTACGTCTGTTGCTGGCTGTGGCACTTGAGCCACTGCTGAAACGCGTGATGAACCGGGTGGCATCGCGCTTCATCAGGGAGAACGATGAAAAGACTGCAAACTGAATTAGTGGCGTTGATGAACCGTGGCGTCGATCGCCACCTGCGGCTGGCAGTTACCGGATTAAGCCGCAGCGGTAAAACCGCCTTTATTACTTCACTGGTTAATCAGCTTTTAACGGTTCACAGCGGCGCACGTTTGCCGCTGTTTTCCGTTGTGCGGGATGAGCGGCTGTTAGGCGTAAAACGGGTGCCACAGCGTGACATGGGCACGGCGCGTTTTACCTACGACGAAGGCCTGGCTCAGCTCTACAGCACGCCTCCCGTGTGGCCCACGCCAACCCGCGGCGTCAGCGAAATGCGTCTTGCGCTGCGCTACCGGCCTAATGATTCACTGCTGCGCCACCTGAAAGAGACGGCGACGCTCTATCTTGAGATTGTCGACTATCCTGGCGAATGGCTGCTGGATCTGCCGATGCTGGCGCAGGACTACCTCGCCTGGTCCCGACAGATGAACGGTCTGCTGCAGGGCGGCCGCGCTGAGTGGGCTAAGCCGTGGCGCGCACTCTGCGAAAAACTCGACCCGTTAGCCCCCGCCGATGAAACCCAGTTGGCGGAAATTGCTGCTGCCTGGACCGACTACCTGCATCGCTGTAAAACGGAAGGCTTACACTTTATTCAGCCCGGCCGCTTCGTGCTGCCCGGTGATATGGCCGGCGCGCCCGCACTGCAGTTCTTCCCCTGGCCGACCTCTGATGAGGCGCAACTGACTAAGCTGGCGCAGGCGGACAAGGGCAGTAACTTCAGCATGCTGCAGCAGCGGTTTAACTACTACTGTCAGCATGTGGTTAAAGGCTTTTATAAAAACCATTTCCTGCGTTTTGATCGCCAGATTGTGCTGGTTGACTGCCTGCAACCACTAAACAGCGGCCCGCAGGCGTTTAATGATATGCGACTGGCACTTACGCAACTGATGCAGAGTTTTCATTACGGTCAGCGTACCCTGTTCCGCAGGCTGTTCTCACCAGTGATCGACAAATTACTGTTTGCCGCGACCAAGGCGGACCACATTACCAGCGATCAGCATGGCAACATGGTGTCCCTGCTGCAGCAACTGGTGCAGGATGCCTGGCGAAACGCGGCGTTTGAAGGCATCAGTATGGACTGCATCGGGCTGGCGTCGGTGCAGGCGACGCAGAGCGGGCTGGTCGATCACCGTGGCGAAAAGATCCCGGCCCTGCGCGGTCATCGTCTGACCGATGGCGAGCCGCTCACCTTCTACCCCGGCGAAGTGCCGCCGCGCCTGCCCGGTAATGCCTTCTGGCAGCAGCAGGGTTTTCAGTTTGAACAGTTCCGGCCGCAGCAGCTCGACGTCGATCGTCCGCTGCCGCATATCCGCATGGATGCCGCGCTGGAATTTTTATTGGGAGATAAATTGCGATGAGCGATCCGCTGAAGCCGCGTATCGATTTTGCCCGCCCGCTGGATGAGAGCAGCAGCACGCCGCTGCGCCCGGCGCAGACCTTTGAAGCCGAAGCGCAGGCTGCATTTCTGGCGGTGCAGGATGAGGATGCCTCCGTCGAAGAGGAGGGCGCAGGTGAACGGGCAGTTGAAGCCGCGCTGAAGCCCAAGCGAAGTCTGTGGCGCAAAATGGTGACGGCAGGCGCGCTGATGTTTGGCGTCAGCGTGATTGCACAGGGTGTACAGTGGACGCACGATGCCTGGCTGGCCCGCGACTGGTTTTCGCTGGGCAGCGGCGTGGCAGGTGGCCTGATCGTCCTGGCGGGTGTTGGTGCGCTGACCACCGAGTGGTGTCGCCTCTATCAGTTGCGTCAGCGCGCGGAAGAGCGGGATGTGGGCCGCGAGCTGCTGCACAGTCATGGCATCGGCAAAGGCCGCGCATTCTGCGAAAAGCTGGCGCAGCAGGCGGAGCTGGATCAGGCGCATCCGGCTCTGCAGCGCTGGCATGCTTCACTGCATGAAACCCACAATGACAGTGAAACCGTTCGCTTATATGCCCAACTGGTGCAGCCAGTGCTGGATCGCCAGGCGCGACGCGAGATCAGCCGTCATGCAGCGGAAGCCACACTGATGATTGCGGTCAGCCCGCTGGCGCTGGTGGATATGGCGTTTATCGCCTGGCGTAATCTGCGGCTGGTCAACCGTATCGCGGCAATCTATGGCATTGAGCTGGGCTACTTCAGCCGCATCCGGCTATTCCGTCTGGTGCTGCTTAATATGGCCTTTGCCGGCGCGTCTGAACTGGTGCGGGAAGTGGGTATGGACTGGATGTCGCAGGATATTGCCGCAAGGCTTTCCACGCGTGCCGCACAGGGTATTGGAGCTGGTTTATTAACCGCAAGACTGGGTATCAAAGCGATGGAGCTTTGCCGTCCGTTGCCCTGGCTGGAGCAGGATAAGCCGAGGCTCGGCGACTTTCGTCGTGAGCTGCTGGGGCAGATGAAAGAGGCGCTGCAGAAGGGCGGCAATAAGTCCGCCTGACGCGCTCATGACAAACTAAAGGCGGCCTGGCCGCCTTTATTGATTAGTGGGGCTGGCGCAGAACCTGCCTCGAATCGATAGTCAGGCATTTACCCGGACACGCCGCTTCATCGGTGATCACCGGATCCGCTGGCAACGTAAAGGCCATTCCGTTTTTCTCCCGGATAAAATGCGCCATTCCGGCGAATGTCCATGACATGCTCAGGCCCAGCCCACCGAAATCATCATATTTTCGTAACGTCGCAACCTTCGGCAAATACTCGCCGGTCAGGCGATAATAGAGCGCCCCTTTAAATTCTTTCGGCACCTGCTGGATGATCGCCTGATCGAGCAGGGCAAACTCTTTGCGAGCCGGAACTGAGTAACCGTTGATCAGATGGCTTATCGTCAGCGAGCCAGCCACTATCACCAGCAGCGCATAGAATGGCTTTTTCCATTTTAACTTTTTGCTTATTTCAAACAGGCCGAGAATAAATGCGCTGGTGGTTATCAGCGCACCGGCAATCAATGTCCGGTAAGCCGCCATGCTTTCGCTAACTATCAGATTAGGCAGTGCGGCAATCAGCAGTAAGACAAACATCAGATAAAATTTGTCGTTGCCTGCGGCTTTAATTTTGTTCAGGCCAAAACCAATAATGATCGAAGAGATGATCACCGATACCGTTTTTGCGCCGAGGTCAAAGTTACAGATCACATTCTTCAGGTATTCGGTAAAAAACCATTTCAGCTTAACCAGGATGTCGTAGCTGAATGCCGAGCGTGGCAGCGTATGACCATAAAGCTGGACGGGCAGCACCTTCGAGGCGATTAGCGCTGCAAACATGCCTGCACCCAGCACCATCAGTGAGATGAGCGCCTGTTTCTTATCAATTTTTCGCGCGGAAAAGCAGAGGTGCAGCGCAGCAAAGAAGGTAAAGCTCATCGCAGCCGGTTGATAGAGACAGAAAGCGATGGTCAGCAGGCAGAATGCTAACAGGCGAGTTGGGATGCCCGGTTTAATCGACAAACGGTAGCTGGCACCCGCCAGTAAAATCGCAGCGATGTAGGGGAAACAGGATGCCCATGCAACGTAAACCTGGAATGAAGGGAGCAGACAAAGCAATAATGCAAAAGTAATTCGCTGAGCCTGATTCTCCAGCAGCCCATCTTTCTGACACAGGGTATAGATGTAATACCCGGTAAAAATAAGCAGAACAATCGCGACTGAACGCAGCAGTGCCAGCTTTTCTACGCTCTCCACCAGAAAAGAGGCGCTGTACTGAATAATCCCATACACCGGCCTGCCGGATAACGTGTCCCAGTTTAAAATACTCAGCCTGTCAAAATTAGCCCAGTAGAGATTCGTCCAGTCATCGGTATAGGCGTAATGGGTTAAATATGTGGGGCTGTAAGCAATCAGAAAAACTACCGTAATAAGTAAAAAAACCTTACGACGTGTCAGTCCGGTATCAGTGGCGAACATCATTCATCCTTTTTTAATCTGGCCATCTTCTCTGCGCCTGAACGGGCAGTTTAATCCGTGTTCTTAGGCGGGTTTAGTCTGGTCGTCGCGGATTTTCGCAAAATATAGCGGGGCCGGTTTTTGGTTTCCATATAGATGCGGCCAATATATTCACCCAACACGCCAATGCCAATAAGCTGCACCCCACCGAGAAACAGCACCGAAACCAGAATAGAGGGGTAACCCGGCACCGGATTACCGAATAGCAGTTTATCCACGATCATCCAGAGTCCATACAGGAAGGCCAGCGAGGCCACCAGAAAGCCCAGATATGACCAGATGCGCAGCGGAACGGTAGAGAATGAGGTCAGTCCCTCCAGCGCAAGATTCCACAGCTTCCAGCCGCCGAATTTACTGCGGCCTGCGATCCGCTCAGTGCGCACATATTCCACGATGTCCGTCTGTCCGCCGACCCAGCTCAGAATGCCCTTCATAAAGAGATTCTTCTCAGGCAAGAGCTTAATGTTCTCAACCACTTCACGTGACATCAGCCGGAAATCACCGACGTTCTCCTCTATCTGCGGATCGCTGATCCTGTTGTGCAGTTTATAAAACCAGTGCGCTGTTTTACGTTTGAGGTGGCCATCGGCACGCCTGTCAATTCGCCTGGCTAACACGACATCAGCGCCTGCCTGCCATTTACGGATCATGTCGGGAATAATCGTGATCGGATCCTGCAAATCCACATCAATCGGGATCACGGCATCGCCGGTGGCGGCTTCCAGGCCTGCAAACAGCGCCGGTTCCTTGCCGAAATTACGAATAAACGACAGACTGCGCACCAGCGGATCGCGCTGGCTCAGTTGAGTTATCAGTTTATAGGTTGCGTCTGTGCTGCCATCATCGATAAAAACAATCTCAACCTGCCACTCTGCCAGCGCTTCATATTTTCTGACCGCATCATAAAAAAGAGGGATAACCTCCTCTTCATTAAATACCGGCACCACCAAAGAGATTTTCATTATTCTCCTTTGAATATGACAAAGCGGGAAAAAAGAAAGCCACACACCAGGCTGATAGCCGATGAGGTGACAAGGGTGATAATCGGATAGAGGCCTAACCGATCGGCCAGATAACCCACGCTGAATGCCATTGCACCCATAAAAACGACGTAAAGAATATAACGCCACGCGGTCGCCTGCTGTTCAAAGGTCCAGCGCGCATTTACAAAGAAAGAGAAGGTGACGGCCATGCAAAAAGCAATCAGGTTAGCGGTCGACTGCATGAGACCCAGGCTCAGGGCGATGAAAAAAGTCACCCAGTGAATCAGGGTATTAACCATACCCACAGTCAGATATTTTGCGAAGAAAGTCAGCATTTTATAATCAATTCAAGTCAGTTGAGAAAAATATACCTTAGTCAGCCCGCAATCAACAGTCCGGTGCTGACAAAGGCTGACATTCAACCGGCAATGACAGTCGACAGCAGGTCCGTACAAAAGTCCACCATACGCGCTGTAACTGTCAACATTTCCTGACAGATACCTTTCTGCAGGTGCGCCACATAGCGTATTATTGTTTTATCTGAACCTGATTAAGGCGAACGCAATGCGTCTGGAAGTGTTCTGTCAGGACCGTATCGGTCTGACGCGTGAACTGCTTGACCTGCTGGTGGCACGCAACATTGATTTACGCGGTATCGAAATCACGGCCCTGGGCCGCATCTACCTGAACTTTTCTGCACTGGAATTTGACGCCTTCAGTAATCTGATGGCGGAAATCCGCCGTACACCCGGCGTAACAGATGTGCGCACGGTGACGTACATGCCCTCTGAACGTGAGCATCGCGCGCTGAGTGCGCTGCTGGTGGCGATGCCGGATCCGGTTTTCTCCATTGACCTGAAAAGCAAGGTTGAGCTGGCCAATCCGGCCGCTCAGAACCTGTTTAATCTCGATGAAGAGAAGATGCGCAACTTTAGCGCCGGTCATCTGATTAATGGCTTTAATTTCCTGCGCTGGCTGGAGAGCGATCGGGTTGAGGCGCAGGCCCAGCATGTCGTCATTGAGGGGCGTGATTTTCTGATGGAAGCGCGTCCTATCTATCTGCCGGGTGAAGAGGGCCAGAGTGACAGGCCGGTTGGGGCGATGGTAATGCTGAAGTCGACAGCCCGCATGGGCCGCCAGTTGCAGAATCTGGTGGTCACCGACGAATCGGAGTTTGACCATATTATTGCCGTTACGCCGAAGATGCGTCAGGTCGTCGATCAGGCGCGCAAACTGGCGATGCTTGATGCGCCGCTACTGATTGTTGGCGACACCGGCACCGGGAAAGATATGCTGGCACGCGCCTGCCATCTGCGCAGTGCCCGTGGGAAAAATCCTTTCCTGGCGCTGAACTGTGCCTCTTTGCCCGACGACGTGGCGGAAAGCGAGCTGTTTGGTCATGCTGCCGGCGCTTATCCGAATGCGCTGGAAGGCAAGAAAGGCTTTTTCGAGCAGGCCAATGGCGGATCGGTTCTGCTGGATGAGATTGGCGAGATGTCGCCAAGAATGCAGACGAAGCTGCTGCGTTTTCTGAATGACGGCACTTTCCGTCGCGTCGGTGAAGAGCATGAAGTGCATGTCAATGTGCGGGTTATTTGCGCCACGCAGAAGAACCTGATTGAACTGGTGCAGCGCGGGGAGTTCCGCGAGGATCTCTTCTACCGTCTCAATGTGCTGACGCTGCAACTGCCACCTTTGCGCGACCGTCCACAGGATATTCTGCCACTGACCGAGATGTTTGTGGCCCGCTTTGCGGATGAGCAGGGGATGGCGCGTCCGCGTCTCTCGCCACAACTCAACGCGTTTCTGACCCGCTATGCCTGGCCAGGCAACGTGCGTCAGTTGAAAAACGCGCTGTACAGGGCGTTAACTCAGCTGGAAGGATACGAACTGCGTCCGCAGGATATAGTGTTGCCTGAACAGGCGCTGGATGTGTCACTGGGCGATGAGGCACTGGAAGGCACGCTGGATCAGATCACCAGCCGTTTCGAAAGGTCGATTCTGACGCGGCTTTATCTCTCTTATCCCAGCACCCGAAAGCTGGCAAAACGGCTGGGCGTGTCACACACCGCGATTGCCAATAAGCTGCGGGAATATGGTCTGGGGCAGAAGCGCAACGAAAGCGAATAAGCTTCTCCGTTCCTCTTAGCAGACGCATGGCGAATCTGGCAGCAATAGATTAGCTCAACGCGCAGGGAACGGGGGCAGAGAAGGAAAGCGTCCCGCACCATGAACAAAAACGCCAGGCGTTTTTGAACAACGCGAAGCGTTGGCCCGGCAACGGGCGCCCCTCAGGGATGAGGTGCGTAATTGTGCCAGCCGAGCGGTCATGGATGACAGGTTTTGCGTCTTTCCGATCTGACCCAGTTTTTTGTGCAGGCTCGATCTGACAGCTAATCGAGCCAGACATTATCTGTAACATCGGCGGATAACCCGGTTATCCGCTTTTTTTTATTACTTCAGCGCGGCCAGCGCAGCGTCGTAGTCAGGTTCAGTGGTGATTTCATCCACCAGCTGGCTGTAGATCACTTTATCGTTCTCATCCAGCACGATCACCGCACGAGCAGTCAGACCTTCCAGCGCACCATCGGCAATCTCCACGCCATAATCATATTTAAACTCTGAGCCGCGCAGCGTCGACAGGGTCACTACGTTGCTCAGATTTTCTGCGCCACAGAAACGTGACTGGGCAAACGGCAGATCCGCAGAAATACAGAGCACCACCGTATTATTCAGTTCGCTCGCGGCCTGATTGAATTTGCGCACTGATGAAGCACAGACGCCGGTATCAACACTCGGGAAAATGTTCAGAATTTTGCGTTTTCCTGCATACTCAGAGAGCGCAACGTTGACCAGATTTTTAGCGACCAGCGTGAAAGCTTTGGCTTTATCGCCAGCCTGAGGAAACTGACCAGCAACCGGTACGGCGTTACCCTGAAAATGAACAGTCTGAGACATAGTGATTCCTTTTGATGAGAAAAAATATCCAACACAAAACGGCTAAAGATAGCCGTTGTTTATGACATAAATGTTAAGGGTTTACGAGTTCAATTGTTGAATTTAACGTGGCGGTCTGCCACTGCATCCTGCATTGTGGAGTGGAAATGAGAACGGTAAAAAGTTATCCCGAAGCCTGGCCATTGCATACGCCGTTTGTCATTGCCCGTGGAACGCGAACCGAAGTCAAAGTGGTGGTGGTTGAAATTGAGGAAGACGGCGTCAAAGGCGTCGGAGAAGCGACGCCTTATGCGCGCTACGGTGAAAGTGAAGCGTCGGTGCTGGCGCAAATCGCCACGCTGCTGCCCGCGCTGCAACAGGGCATGACGCGCGAAGCGCTGCAACAGGCGCTGCCTGCTGGTGCTGCGCGCAACGCGATTGACAGCGCACTGTGGGATCTCGCCGCACATCAGCAGCAGAGCAGCCTCTGGCAGCTTAGTGGCGTCACCGCACCTGAGGATGTCGTCACCGCGCAGACCGTCAGCATCGATACGCCCGAGGCGATGGCCAGCAGCGCGCTGGCGCTGTGGCAGCATGGCGCAACGCTACTAAAGATTAAGCTGGACGATAATTTCATCACCGAACGCCTGATGGCGATCCGCGCCGCTGTGCCGGACGCGACCCTGATTGTGGATGCGAATGAGTCATGGCACGCCGAAGGCCTGGCGGCACGCTGTCAGCTGCTGGCCGATATCAATGTCGCGATGCTGGAGCAGCCTCTGCCCGCGGATGAGGATGCGGCACTGGAGAACTTTATCCATCCGTTACCGATCTGCGCTGATGAGAGCTGTCATACCCGCGAAAGCCTGGCGGCACTAAAAGGCCGCTATGAGATGGTCAACATTAAGCTGGATAAAACGGGCGGGCTGACCGAGGCGCTGGCGCTGGCTGATGCGGCTCAACAGCAGGGTTTTACGGTGATGCTGGGCTGCATGCTTTGTACCTCGCGGGCGATACGCGCTGCGCTGCCGCTGGTGCCGCAGACCCGCTTCGCCGATCTCGACGGGCCAACCTGGCTGGCGGTCGATGCAGAACCGGCGATCAACGTGCGCAACGGTCAGCTGATTATTGCTGCCAGCGCAGCAGGTTGACCATCATCTCAAGGTAAGTCTCTGTGGCTTCATCCACGGAAATCACCGGCATTTCAGCGGTAACGCAGGGCAGACTGAGATCGTGACACCAGCTGCCAAACGAACCGGGAGTGTCATAGCCGACGCTGCTGACGCGGGGAAGGCCGGTCTGGCTGGCCAGCCAGCCGCCAATCTCCACCTGATGCGGATCGTCAATGCAGCCCAGCGGTTCATGCCATGAGACGATCCAGCACGGCTTAAGCTGATGAATCAGGGCACAGAGCGCCTGGGTTTCCGGCTCAGAACCCGGATGCGTGCCGGTTGAGAGCGCCACATCACGCGCATCGGCCGCGCTGTTCCAGCGATACACCGTCTCGCCTGACTGCCAGTTTGCTGCCGGGAAATTACGGTTGAGATCGACGCCATTTGCGTTAGCGCGCAGCCCAAGCTGACAGCCATCCGGATTGACCGCTAAAACCACATGGTGCCGACGCATGCCGTCGGGCAGCGTGCGTAATGCGGCGGAGAGCGTCGCGATGGCCGCATTCTCATCACCGTGGGTGCCGGCAAGGATCAGACCGCTGTCGGGATCGCCGAGCGGAGCCGGAAACCACAGCAGCGGTGCGCCCAGCACAGAGCGGCCATACTGCTGATAGGGAACGTCAAGTTTGCCCCGCAGGGGTCGCGGATGGAGTGGTGACATACTCATTTCCTCAAAGGGTTTTACTCAAAGTAGCGGAAAAGCCGTGCGCGGAAAATAGCTATTTATCTGTCAGCCATTTGCGCTAAAGTGCCCTGCACAAGCTGTATCAGCAACAGACTGATGCAGCACTTCTTTGGGGTAAAGGAGTGATGATGGTTAAGACCTTTCGCATGACGCTGGCAGCAATCAGTCTGAGCAGTGTTATCACAACCGCTATCGCGGCGAATCCACCCGCTGGCGCACAGCTGGCTGAACAGCAGCAGATCGTTCGCCACATTAAAGATGAACCCGCTTCACTTGATCCGCTTAAAGCAGTCGGACTGCCGGAAATTCAGGTGATTCGCGATCTGTTTGAAGGCCTGACCAATCAGGATGCGCAGGGCAAGATTGCGCCGGGCGTGGCACAGAGCTGGAGCAGTAACGACAATAAAACCTGGGTCTTCACCCTGCGCAATAATGCGCGCTGGTCAAACGGCGATCCGGTGACTGCGCAGGATTTTGTCTATAGCTGGCAGCGCCTGGTCGATCCTAAAAACAGTTCGCCCTTTGCCTGGTTCGCGGGCTTAAGCGGCATTGAAAATGCGGCAGCGATTACCAAAGGCGAAATGACGCCCGATAAGCTGGGTGTGGTCGCTCAGGGTAAAACGCAGCTGAAAGTGACGCTGGATCGTCCGGTGCCGTGGTTCCCGGCGCTGGTGGCTAACGTGGCGCTCTTCCCGGTTCCTCAGAAGACGATTGCGCAGGAGGGCGACAGCTGGACGGCACCCGGTAAACTGGTGGGCAACGGGGCCTATCAGCTCAGCGAGCGGGTGGTAAATGAAAAAATCGTCCTGATCCGTAATCCGGACTACTGGGATGATGCGCATTCGGTGCTGACAAAAGTGACCTTTGTTCCGATCAATGAAGAGTCGAGCGCCACCAAGCGCTATCGCGCGAATGATGTCGATATCACCGAATCCTTCCCTAAGAATATGTATGCGATGCTGAAAAAAACGTTGCCGGGAGAGGTCTACACACCTGACCAGTTAGGCACCTATTACTATGCCTTTAACACGCAGAAGGGGCCGACTGCCGATGTGCGGGTTCGTAAAGCGCTGTCATGGTCTATTGACCGCAAAGTCATTGCTGAAAAAGTGCTGGGCACCGGTGAGAAGCCGGCGTGGCACTTTACGCCAGATGTGACAGCAGGCTTTAAGCCCTTGCCCACTTTCATGCAGCAGCACGATCAGAACACCCTGAACGCGCAGGCGAAAGCACTGCTGACATCAGCCGGATATGGTCCTGTCAAGCCTTTGAAACTCAAGTTGCTCTACAACACCTCTGAAAGCCATCAAAAGATTGCGATTGCCGTGGCCTCAATGTGGAAAAAGAACCTCGGGGTGGATGTAACGCTGGAGAATCAGGAGTGGAAAACCTATATCGACAGCCGTAATAGCGGGAACTTTGATGTGATCCGTGCTTCGTGGGTGGGTGACTACAATGAGCCCTCTACCTTCCTGAATCTGCTGACCTCAGGCAACAGCAGCAATATTTCGCGTTTCAGCAACGCGGATTATGATGCGGTCATCGCCAAAGCCAGCAAAGAGACCAATGACCAGGCGCGTAACAGCGACTACAACCGGGCGGAGCAGATCCTGGCTGAACAGACACCCATTGCCCCTATCTATCAGTACACCAATGGCCGCCTCATTAAACCCTGGGTCAAAGGCTATCCCATCACTAATCCTGAAGACGTCGCCTACAGCCGTGAACTCTGGATTGAAAAGCACTAAGCCACAGGTGGCCGGTTTTCCGGCCATCGGCTGACATCTTTCTACACAGCCCGGAGATTGCAACTCAACGCCGTCACGCTAGACTGTATCGTATTGATTTTAGTAGAGAGGGGACGGTGTGGACGTTATTGAAGGAAAAGCATTACAGGTTTCAGATGCCATCATTTCCTGCCAGCTGGATGGCAAGGGTGGGATGATCCCGATTGCTGAAGATGAAGTCATCCAGTGTGAGCAGCCCTGCTGGCTGCATCTCAACTATACCCATCGCAAGAGCGCCGAATGGCTGCAGTCAACGCCACAGATCCCCGATACGGTGCGTGACGCCTTAGCGGGAGACAGCATGCGTCCCCGCGTCAGCCGACTGGGCGACGGGTTTATGATCGTACTGCGCAGCGTTAACCACAACACCGATGCACGTCGCGACCAGCTGGTGGTCATGCGGGTCTTTATCAACGATAAACTCATCGTCTCGACCCGGCGGCGCAAAGTCTCTGCCGTCGATGAAGTGCTCACCGATTTGCAAAACGGCAATGGTCCGATTGACTGCGGCAGCTGGCTGGTGGATGTCTGTGATGCGCTGACCGATCACACCAGCGAATTTATCGAAGAGTTACATGACAAAATCATTGAGCTGGAAGATGCGCTGCTTGATCAGCGGATGCCCGCGCGCGGCGAGCTGGGCCTGCTGCGCAAGCAACTGATTGTGATGCGACGTTATATGGCACCTCAGCGCGATGTCTATGCCAGGCTGGCCAGTGAAAAACTGGCCTGGATGGATGACAGCGAACGCCGCCGGATGCAGGAAATTGCCGACCGTCTGGGACGCGGGCTGGACGATCTGGATGCAGGCGTGGCGCGCACCGCGATTCTGGCTGATGAGGTCGCCTCTGCGATGGCGGAATCGATGAACCGCCGCACTTATACCATGTCACTGATGGCGATGATCTTTCTGCCCGCCACGTTCCTGACCGGCCTGTTTGGCGTTAACCTGGGCGGCATACCGGGCGGTGAATGGAAATATGGGTTTTCAATCTTCTGTCTGCTGCTGGTGGCGCTGGCAGTAGGGGTCGCGGGTTATCTGCGTAAACGGCGCTGGCTCTGATGCGCCAAAGGGAATGCGGTAATCCCGATATATGGGCTGAAAATCCCGTTAAGCGAGCAAAAGCTGATCGACATCAAGAACCCGTTGCCGCAGCTGACGCAAACTCTCTCCCGCAGGTGAATGCAACGTCAAGCGATGGGCGTTGCGCTCCATATTGTCTTACTTCCATATTTAGAATTATTGCATAGCACATTTAATTCGAAACATGCCGGCCAGTGTGCCGGCTTTTTTTTGTCTGCCTGGCTGTAACGCCGTTCCTTATCTAAGCTTAAACTCCATTCGCAAGAAAAGGAGTACGGCATGAGCGCGATTCTTAACAGCGAGCCGATCCCCACGGATCCAATCCCGATTCCTGAACCCATTCCCCAGCCGCAACCGCAGCCTGATCCACCAACCGATCCGGAATTTCCGCCGATAATGGATCCACCGCCCCATCGAAACATATAAAAAAAGGGCGTGCTGCCTGCAGCACGCCCTTAAACTTTCCTGCACTTATTTGATCTGTAGTACATCCAGACGCGCGCTGATATCGGGTGCATCATCTTCATCGACCCGCCAGCCCACAGGCTGAGCTGGCAGCGTTTCCCGGTCAAAAGCGAGATCGCCGCCATCAACGACTGCATCGCCATGTTTGATGCTTTTAAAATCGAACAGACTGACATCGGCCAGGTGCGACGGCACCACGTTTTGCATCGCGCTGAACATGGTTTCGATACGGCCAGGATAGCGCTTATCCCAGTCACGCAGCATATCGGCTACCACCTGACGCTGCAGGTTCGGCTGAGAACCGCAAAGGTTGCACGGAATAATCGGGAACTGACGTGCTTCGGAGAAACGAATGATATCTTTCTCACGGCAGTAGGCCAGTGGACGGATCACAATCTGCTTGCCATCGTCGCTCATCAGCTTTGGCGGCATGCCTTTCAGTTTTCCACCGTAGAACATGTTCAGGAACAGCGTCTGCAGGATGTCATCGCGATGGTGGCCCAGCGCAATTTTTGTGCAACCGAGTTCTGTCGCGACACGATAGAGAATGCCACGGCGCAGGCGCGAGCAGAGTGAACAGGTCGTTTTGCCTTCCGGAACCTTATCTTTGACGATGGAGTAGGTATCTTCTTCGACAATCCGGTACTCAACACCCTGCGACTCAAGATAATGCGGCAGGATATGCTCAGGGAAGCCCGGCTGTTTCTGGTCGAGGTTGACGGCAATCAGACTGAAGTTTACCGGTGCGCTTTTTTGCAGACTGCGCAAAATTTCCAGCATGGTGTAGCTGTCTTTTCCGCCCGACAGGCAGACCATGATGCGGTCGCCTTCTTCAATCATATTAAAATCTGCAATGGCTTCGCCGACATTACGACGCAAACGCTTCTGCAGTTTATTCAGGTTGTACTGTTCTTTCTTGTCAACCGTTTGATTATCTTTCATTTTTAACTATCTCAAAAACCAGAAAGCGTAGCTGAAGGGCGTATTGATGTGCGCGCCCAGCCGGTCACTTCACTGTGATGTTACGAATATGCAGCGTATGGTACGGATTGTTGCCGCGAATGCCAGTACTGGAGTGAAGTATTCAGCGGATAATCGCCGTCAGAGACACAGGCCGCTTTCCCGTCAGGGCGATGATTGCCGGAATGCGGTACTGCGAAAAAGCGCGAGCAAAGAGGGCGGGTTTTGCTTCGTCGTGAGCAAACCGGCGGGCTGAGGCGACTCCAAAAGGATTCAGTTGCGCGATGTCAGCTGACGGGCACATCTTTCCACTGACAATCAATTTCATCACTGTGCGTTGAACAGGACGGCGGTGATGACGGGTAAGCATCAGTCCGCGCATGATCTCTTTTTACCGCACAACCTGAGGTCATAAAAATGACAGAGATAATTAAGAAAATTTTCATCAGTACCACCGGATTAATAAAAAACACAGCATGCGCTGCTATAACTCAATCAGGCCTAAATGCATTCCGGGTTGTATCGTTCTGATTTGATGCACATCAAAAGAAATGTTTTCATTAAATTGGTAGTGAGTCGGATATTAATCGCTGCTTTCATTTTTCAGGTGATAATCTTAAAAACAGGCTCTGTTGAATGTGCGTTAAACCGTCGGGTTTATAATAATAAATTCAGACGTACTGACGTGTTGTGTATCTCAATAAAAACCAGGATTTTATAATTCCTGTGGCACGCACTAAAAAATGACTTTCCAGTAAAATCAGGTGATGTTTATAACATCCCATAAACAGAATGCGTAGGAGCGGGCGTTTACATTTATGCTTATATGCGTTTACACAGACTCTCTTACATTGACCTGTCGGTTCGCACATTTCGTCAATACAGACTGCCTGTGAAGCCGTTTAATGTCGGGCTATCAATGTGAAAAAAAATGAATCAATATTTAATGTCTATGAGGCATCCATATAAAAATCGCAAAATAAAAAAGCACGGCATCAGATTTATTATGACACTGATACTCTTTTTACTTTGCTATGTTGCGGTTATGTATTGCGGCGTTATGCTGCTGGTCAACCGGCATGGTTTACTCCATTTTTTGCTGCACTGAATTCAGCCGCAGGCCTGAAAAATCCAGCGATAAGCATGATGTAAAAAATGCCGGAGTACTTCCAGAATATTTTCCGCACCTTCTCCAGCAAGACATTGTCCGGTCTCCAGCGCATTATTAACCGAGTTCCGATGATCCAGGATCATCATGATCGCTACAGCGCCCGCAATCAGCGTAAAAATCAGCACCATTAATGCAGGCTGGTAATTTTTTCGCGCGGCAGCAGGCAGAGTATCTTGAGAATGGTCAGAATTTTGGCGCATTGGTCCCCGGGGAAAATTATTACAATGATAAACAATAACGGATTATGCCATTAATTACCGGCTCGCTCTATGTCTCAGGTCAGGCTGTAAGCTTCTTTGGTTTGCGGACAGATGGATTCGGATGGGGGAGTGCAGAAGGCGCTGGCTGTTACTAACTGCCTTCTGCGATGTACGGATGCCTGCAGGAAGACATCTGGTCTGAGCCGTATTTCCGGCGGGATTACATCATTTCCAGCGACTGGACCCCCTTGATCTCCATAACCTTGTCATAAAGGTGTGCATCGTTTGATTTGCGTGAAAGCGTCACCTGAACACTCAGTTCGCACAAACCGCTATCTTCATCACGATTAATTACCGTCACATTGCCGTAGCGAATGCCTTCGCGCTGCATCACCAGCAGCACCAGCGGCACGCTTTTAGGCTTAAGGAAAACCAGCAGCGTATGATGTTTGCCGATTAAAACATGGCTCAGGCGGCGGAATACCTCCAGCACCACCAGCGCCAGCACCGTGCCATAGATGCCGATCTCATACATGCCGCTGCCGATTACCAGACCAATCGCCGCCGTTACCCATAATCCCGCCGCGGTGGTTAAGCCTTTCACCACCTGCTTCTGAATCATGATAGTGCCCGCGCCAAGAAAGCCCATGCCGCTAACCACCTGGGCTGCAATACGGCTGGGATCAAGGGCCACATGGTCGCTGCTGAGCATGTCAGCGAAGCCATATTTCGACACCAGCATAAACATGGCACTGCCAATACCGACCAGAATATGAGTACGCAATCCCGCTTCTTTAGCCCGCATCTGCCGCTCCAGACCAATCAGGCCGCCGAGAATGCCGGCAAGTGCGATGCGAATTAACATATCCATTAGCATGGCTTTACTCCGAATTAAAAAGTGCCGGAAAAGGGTGGCAGGTCAGCGATAACAGGTAAACAGGATAATTCTGCTTGCAAATGACGCCGGAGAATTTTGTAAAAAGCTGTTTCACCTCTCGACCCCTTGTGCCGCCTGACATATGCTGAGCCAGCCTATTACACCCATTCCTGGAGTCCGACTGATGAAAGCAGCCACCTTTTTGCTGGCCGGTGCCGCGCTATTACTCTCTGCCTGCAGCAGCAACAGTGATGATAACGAGCCACCACAACAAGCCACCGCCGCCCATATCCAGCCACGGGTGGTGATGTCTTCCCTGGCAGAAAGCACCTGTTCGAATGCGGGCGGAACGCTGGCGTTTTCACATCAGCTGGATGGATCGCGCGTAGGAATGTGTCAGTTAGTGAATGGCCGTCGCTGTGATGAGCAGGCGTTAATTGGCGGAAATTGCGCGCGCTGATGAACAGGCCGGATTGCTCCGGCCCGCATAGCTATACAGAGAATAATCAGGCAGAGAGTCGGTTCGGACACTCTTCACCCCGGTCGAGCTGGCTGAGATTACTCAGCGTCGTTTCTGAAATAGCTGTCAGCGCTTCGGCGGTTAAAAACGCCTGATGGCCAGTGAATAACACGTTATGGCACGCTGACAGACGACGGAACACATCGTCCTGAATCACATCATTCGACTTATCTTCAAAGAACAGGTCGCGTTCATTCTCGTAAACATCCATGCCGAGCGCGCCGATCTTCTGCTGTTTCAGCGCGTCAATCGCCGCCTGTGAATCAATCAGACCACCGCGACTGGTGTTGATAATCATCACGCCATCACGCATCTGTTTAAACGCGTCGGCGTTGAGCAGATGATGATTCTCCGGCGTCAGCGGGCAGTGCAGCGTAATGACGTGGGATTCAGCAAACAGCGTCTTCAGATCGACATATTCCGCGCCCAGTTCCAGTGCCTGCTCGCTTGGGTAAGGGTCAAATGCCAGTAGCCGCATGCCAAATCCTTTCAGAATGCGCATCGTCGCAATCCCGATTTTACCGGTGCCGATAACGCCCGCAGTTTTGTTGTGCATGTTAAAACCGGTCAGGCCATCGAGCGAAAAGTTTGCATCACGGGTACGCTGATAAGCACGATGAATTCGGCGGTTCAGGGTCATCATCAGGCCGATCGCGTGTTCAGCCACTGCTTCCGGTGAGTAGGCCGGAACCCGGACGACTTCCAGACCCAGCTCTTTCGCTGCAGCCAGGTCGACATTATTGAAACCGGCACAGCGCAGCGCGATAGTTTTCACACCCAATCCGGCCAGCTCTTCCAGCACCGGGCGACTCCCGTCATCATTGACAAAGATGCAGACGGCATCGCAGTCCACAGCCGTTTTCGCCGTGCTTTCAGAGAGTAAAAAGTCATAAAACACCAGTTCAAAACCGAACTGCTGATTAACCTGCTCAAGGTATTTCTGATCGTAATGTTTGGTGCTGTAAACCGCGATCTTCATCGTTATGCTCCTGCAGAGTGATAAACCAAGGATAACGTTTTCTGACTGACTTTGCTGAAACAGCTGATTTGCGCCAGGCGCAGGCCTTCACCTCTGGCAGATTACATGCCATCATTCCTGTCAGGATACTGTAAGGAAAAGGATTATGGCTTTTATGCCACGGATTTTCCGGCGACGGCTGGCGGCTATTCTGGCGCTGATTCTGCTGCTGCTCGGCCTGATGTTGACTGTGACGCAATGGCTGCCACGGCTGGCCGGCATCTGGCTGCCTGACGGGACGCGCATTGCGCTGTCAGGCGCGCCGCGCTGGCGGAACGGTGGACTGTGGTTGCCTCAGATTCGTTATCTCGCGGGTGATTGCTCACTGGCCACCGTAAAGGCGGTGTCACTGGGCTGGCATCAGTCGCGCTGGAAACTCAATGCGGAAGCGCTGACGCTGGATAGTGACTGCCTGCAAAAATTACCGGCCAGTAACAGTACGGCTGCGCCCAAAACGCTGGCCGAATGGCAGGCAATGCTGCCTGGCGCCGACGTTCATCTGGGCAAACTGATTGTCGCGCCCTGGCAGACCTATGCGGGCGCCCTGGATCTGACGCTCGAAAAAGATCGCCAGCAACTCAATTACCACGGCGATAATCTGCAGCTGGCGGCCACGCTGACCGGTCAGCAGCTCGCTATCCGTGGCCTGACGCTCACCCATCCTGCACTGCCTGAACCCATCACGCTGAGTGGTCATCTGACGTTACCCACCTTCGCCACAGATCTGCCGGTAAACGGTGAGGTGGCCGGGCAACTGGCGCTGGACGCGCTGCCACATGCGCTGCAGCTGTCGCTCAACTGGCAGCAGCAGCAGGGCGAGCTGCGGGTAGCAATGGCGGAAGAGAGCAGGCCGCTTCTCCGGTTACCGTGGCAGATCAGCCGCGAGCAGATTCGGATTGAAAAGGGCGAATACTTCTGGCCACTGGCGGACCAGCCCTTGTCTGGATTTGTTAACCTGACGCTGGATAACTGGCAGTCGGGCCTTGAAGGCAGCCAGATTACGGGTCGCGTTAACCTGCTGACGCAGGGACGCGGCGGCAAGGGCAACGTGGTGCTGGGCGTCGGTCCCGGCAACCTCAGTCTGACCAACAGCAACCTGCCGTTTCAGCTGACCGGTGAAAGCAAACTGGCCGATCTGCAACTTTACGGCTCAATTCCGGGTGTGCTTAGTGGTTCGCTGCTCGATCCTCAACTGGTGCTGCAACCTAAATCGCTGCTGCGTCTGCGTGGCCGGCTGCTGTCAACGCTGGAAGTGGATGAGGCGCGCTGGCCGCTGGCGGGTGTGCGTCTCTCCTCACAGGGCATAGATGGTCGCCTGCAGGCGATTCTCAACGCACACGATGCCAGTTTTGGCCGCTTCCGGCTGCATCTCGATGGCCGCGCCACAGATTTCTGGCCCGATAAGGGTGAATGGAACTGGCGCTACTGGGGCGGAGGCGAGATGCTGCCGCTGCAGGCTCGCTGGGATGTTAAAGGAACCGGCGGCTGGCATGACACACTGATCCAGCTTGATACTCTGTCTGCCGGCTTTAATCAGCTGGCCTACGGCAGCGTCAACATAGCAAAACCGCGTCTGACGCTGACTGAGCCGGTAAACTGGCAGCGTGATGCGGCACATCCTTCTTTTAATGGCCATTTCAGACTGCAGGCGGGACCGACCCGGTTCACTTATGGCGGCCGTCTGGCTGACTCAGTGCTCGACTTTGAAGCTAAAGGCCGGGATCCCGGCTATTTCCTCTGGCGGGGCGAGTTAAAAGCGGGCAAGGTTGGCCCGCTGCGGGTGAATGGTCGCTGGGATGGCGAACGATTACGCGGCCAGGCCTGGTGGCCGGCTCAGTCGCTGACGGTATTTCAGCCGCTGATCAGCCCCGACATGAAAATGCAGATTCAGGGCGGCAGTCTGCAGGCACAGGTCGCTTTTTCCGCCGCCAGCGATCAGGGTTTCCAGGCGGGAGGCCACTGGACGGTTAAGCAGGGCAGCGTCTGGACGCCGGACAGCCAGGTAAACGGTATCGACTTCTCGCTGCCGTTCAGATTCCACCAGCAGCAGTGGCAGTTTGGTCAGCATGGCCCGGTTTCCCTGCGCATTGCCGAGGTGAAGAACCAGTTTGCGATGCAGAATATTCGCGCCGATCTGCAGGGGAACTGGCCATGGTCTGAACAGGCGCCGCTGACGCTGCAGGATGTCAGCCTCGATCTGCTGGGCGGACAAATCACGCTGCCCTCCCTGCGTATGCCGCAGCATGAACCCGCCCGGGTGTCGCTGCGTCAAATCAGCCTCAGCGAACTTGTCACGGCGCTGAAGCCGAAACAGTTCGCCATGTCGGGCATGGTTAATGGCGAGCTGCCGCTGTGGCTCAATAATCCGCGCTGGCTGGTGGAGAAGGGATGGATTGCCAACAGCGGCCCGCTGACTTTCCGGCTGGATAAAGATATGGCGGATGCCATTACCCGCAATAACGTAGCGACCGGCGCGGCGCTGGACTGGTTACGCTATATGGAGGTTTCCCGCAGCTGGGCCACGATCAATCTGGATAACCTCGGCGACCTTACTATGGAAGCACAGGTGCAGGGCGTCAGCCAGTTCAGTAACCGTCGGCAGACGGTCAATCTTAACTATCATCATCAGGAAAACCTGTTTCAGCTCTGGCGCAGCCTGCGCTTCGGCGATAATTTGCAATCCTGGTTAGAGCAACATGCGACTTTGCCATCGAACAAGGACAATTCACCATGAGCCTGAGGCCACTACTGATTCTGGCAGCCGGACTGCTGAGCATTGGCTGCGTGCCGCGCATCGAAGTCACGGCACCCAAAGATCCCATCACCATTAATATGAACGTAAGAATCGAGCATGAGATTCACATCAAAGTCGACAAGGATGTGGAAGCATTACTGAAAAACCAGAGCGGTCTGTTCTGAGGAGAGCAACGATGAAACGCATAAGTGCGGCGCTGTTACTTGCCCTGGCGATGGCGCAGCCTGCCTGGGCACTGACGCTCGATGAAGCGCGGCAAGCGGGTCTGGCAGGCGAAACGCTCTCAGGCTATCTGGCGGCACGCTCACAGGACAGTGAAACGCTGGCGCTGGTGCAGCGGATTAATGCCGGACGTAAGCAGGAGTATCAGCGGCTGGCAGAGCAGAATAATCTCTCCACGGCTGATATCGCCAGTATCGCCGGACAGAAGCTGGTGAACCGAGCGGCTGCGGGGGAATATGTGCGCGGCATTAACGGTCAGTGGCTGAGAAAAGAAGCAGGCAGCGGCCAGTGACAGGCGAAAAAAAACCGGGCGCATGGCCTAATGCTGGTCAGTTAAGCGACAGGTGATAACGCAGTCCGGCGCCGGGCAGGGGCTGGCGGTCCTCGCGCCGCTGCGCGGTTCCTTCACTTCATTCGCCTGCCTGACGGACCGCCGGGGATGGCACATCCTGTGCCGCCCCGCCTTTCGCCCGCGTCCTGCGGGCTCTCCTGGCAGACTCATTCTGTTCAGCGCTGCGGATTGCCTGCCCTTGCCTGCTCTGAAGCTTCTGGTGCGTATTGTTAAAAAGGGCACGAGAGTGAAGGCCTGAGCGCCTCTGCTGCTGAAAGGGCTATCCGCAGCGCTGAGGCGTGACGCCGGGCCAGAAGTCCACGCCGGGAAGCGTGGACAGGTCGGGGCCGGCCAGGGAGGGCCGATCCCCGAACGGTTCGTCGGCACGACGTCAAAGCCGAAGGTACCGCGTGAGCGGCGCGAGGACGGCCCGGCAGCAGCAGTGGTGCTCAGGCCCGCACTGCGGCTCCCTCGCCCATAAAAAAAGCTGCCACGTCTGACCGTGACAGCCTTTACAAATCTAATTTTAACTGACAAGCATTAGGCGCATGGCCCGGTCTTTTACAGCGTCATCCTGAGATGACGGAGACTTATGCCGTCACGATCTGCTTGATAGCGTCTTTCGCTTCAGCGGTCGCTTTGCTGGCCACTTCCGGACCGTACGCGATGCCTTCAGCAAACACGAACTCAACGTCAGTGATGCCGATGAAGCCCAGGAACAGCTTGACGTAAGGGGTCAGCAGGTCAGTTGGGGTATCTTTGTGAATGCCGCCACGGCTGGAGATCACCACAGCCTTTTTGCCTTTAACCAGACCTTCCGGGCCTGCTTCGGTGTAGCGGAACGTCACGCCAGCACGGGCAATCAGGTCGAAGTAGTTTTTCAGCTGAGTTGGAATGTTGAAGTTGTACATTGGCGCGGCAATCACCACTTCATCATGAGCCTGCAGTTCTGCAATCAGTTCATCGGACAGATCCAGTGCTTCCTGCTGACGTTGTGACAGCGGCGTTTCGGATGGGCGCATTGCACCCACTAACTCACCATCCAGAACCGGAATCGGGTTAGCGGCCAGGTCACGTACAGTGACGTCTTTACCCTGTGCCTTTGCCTGTTCGATGTAGAAGTCAGCGAGCTGGCTTGACTGTGAGTAGCCTGCGAGGATGCTTGATTTCAGAACTAAAACTTTGCTCATGGTGGTTTCCTGTCTGTTACGCGGAAGACTTTCCGCTCAATGGTTTACACTCTACGGTTATCGATGGCGCGGTGAAAGCGCAATATTTCGAGACCCATGTTCGAATTTATTGAATAAGCGTAACCGGGGCCAGCCGCCGGAACGGTTCAGAATGTGCTATGATGCGCGCAATTATTTTTATTGAATCAGCTGGTTATCCCGGCTTGCAGGGCGCTGCTTCAGGCAGCGACACCGTCTGAGTAAGGTACGTCACTATTATGTCATCTTCCGATACTTCCCCACTGGCAGCGCTCTGGCCACGGCTCGACGGTGTCATGCTGCGCGATCGCCAGCGTCTGCAGCGCCGCTTGCAGGGTGCCAGAAAAGCTAAAAATCCCGAGGCACAGCAGGGCATCGCCCGCGAGCTTGAGCAGGAATTTATTGCTGCTGAACAGCGCGTAGCCCAGCGCCGCGCGGCTACGCCAGCCATAACCTTCCCGGACAATCTGCCGGTCAGTCAGAAGCAGCAGGATATTGCGGCGGCGATTCGCGACAATCAGGTGGTGATTGTTGCGGGTGAAACCGGTTCAGGTAAAACCACGCAGCTGCCGAAAATCTGTCTGGCGCTGGGACGCGGTATCACCGGGTTAATTGGTCATACGCAGCCGCGTCGTCTGGCTGCGCGCACTGTGGCGAATCGCATTGCTGATGAGCTCAGTACCTCACTGGGCGGCTGTGTCGGCTATAAGGTGCGGTTTAACGACCAGGTCAGCGACCTGACGCAGATTAAACTGATGACAGACGGGATCCTGCTGGCGGAGATCCAGCAGGATCGCCTGCTGATGCAATATGACACCATCATCATTGATGAGGCGCACGAGCGCAGCCTGAATATCGATTTCCTGCTCGGTTATCTGCGTGAGCTGCTGCCGCGCCGCCCCGATCTGAAAGTGATTATTACCTCGGCGACCATCGATCCGCAGCGCTTCTCGCGTCACTTTAATAATGCGCCGGTGATTGAAGTTTCCGGCCGGACTTACCCGGTCGAAGTGCGCTACCGGCCGGTGGTTGAAGACACGGATGATGGCGATCGCGATCAGCTGCAGGCGATATTTGATGCGGTGGATGAGCTGGGACGCGAGAGTCGCGGCGATATTCTGATTTTCATGAGCGGTGAGCGCGAAATCCGCGACACCGCCGATGCGCTGAACAAGCGCGATCTGCCGCACACAGAAGTGCTGCCGCTCTATGCGCGACTGTCGAATGCCGAACAGAACCGGGTATTTCAGTCGCACAGTGGCCGTCGCATCGTGCTGGCGACTAACGTCGCGGAAACCTCGCTGACGGTGCCCGGGATCAAATATGTCATCGATCCCGGCACGGCGCGTATCAGTCGTTATAGCTTCCGCACCAAGGTGCAGCGCCTGCCGATTGAGCCGATATCGCAGGCCTCCGCCAACCAGCGTAAAGGGCGTTGCGGCCGTGTTTCAGACGGTATCTGTATTCGTCTCTACTCGGAAGATGACTTCCTGAGCCGTCCGGCCTTTACCGATCCGGAAATCCTGCGCACCAACCTGGCATCGGTGATCCTGCAGATGACCTCGCTGGGACTCGGCGATATCGCCGCCTTCCCGTTTGTGGAAGCGCCCGATAAGCGCAACATTCAGGATGGCGTCCGCCTGCTGGAAGAGCTGGGTGCGCTGACCCTGAATGAGGAGAGCGGACACTACAAACTCACCGGCTCCGGGCGTCAGCTGGCACAGCTACCGGTGGATCCGCGTCTGGCGCGGATGGTGCTGGAAGCGCAGAAATTTGGCTGCGTACGTGAAGTGATGATCATCACCGCCGGTCTGTCGATTCAGGACCCGCGCGAGCGCCCGGCAGAGAAAAAGCAGGCGTCTGATGAGAAGCACCGGCGCTTTGCCGATAAAGACTCCGACTTCCTCGCCTATGTGAACCTCTGGAACTACCTGGCGGAACAGCAGAAAGCGCTGTCGGGTAACCTTTTCCGTCGCCAGTGCAAAAGCGACTTCCTGAACTATCTGCGCGTGCGGGAATGGCAGGATATTTATACCCAGCTGCGACAGGTGGTGCGTGAGCTGGGTATTCCGGTTAACAGCGAACCGGCTGAGCTGCAGCCCGTTCACTGCGCGCTGCTTAGCGGTCTGTTGTCACATATCGGCCAGAAGGACACCGACAAGCAGGAGTACACCGGCGCACGCAATACCCGCTTCTCGATTTTCCCGGGTTCCGGGCTGTTTAAGAAGCCGCCGAAGTGGGCCATGGTGGCAGAGCTGGTGGAGACCAGCCGCCTGTGGGGCCGCACGGCGGGGCGGATTGAGCCGGAGTGGATTGAGCCGCTGGCGCAGCACCTGATCAAGCGCAGCTACAGTGAACCGCACTGGGAGAAATCGCAGGGCGCGGTAATGGCTGCCGAGAAGGTTACGCTCTATGGCCTGCCGATTGTGGCCGCCCGCAAGGTGAACTATGGCAGCATTGATCCCACTCTGAGCCGTGAGCTGTTTATCCGTCACGCGCTGGTGGAGGGCGACTGGCAGACGCGTCACGCCTTCTTCCGTGCTAACCAGAAGCTGCGCAGTGAAGTCGAAGATCTGGAACACAAATCCCGCCGTCGCGATATTCTGGTGGATGACGAAACGCTGTTTGCTTTTTATGACCAGCGCATCGGCAAAGAGGTGGTCTCAGCGAAGCATTTCGACAGCTGGTGGAAAAAGGCCAGCCGTGAAAACGCGGAGCTGCTGAACTTCGACAAACAGATGCTGATCAAAGAGGGCGCGGATAAGGTCAGCCAGCTTGATTACCCTAACTTCTGGCATCAGGGCAACCTTAAACTGAAGCTGAGTTACCAGTTCGAGCCGGGTGCCGATGCGGATGGCGTGACGGTACATATTCCGCTGCCGTTGCTGAATCAGATTGAAGATAGCGGTTTTGAATGGCAGATCCCCGGGGTACGCCGTGAGCTGATCATCGCGCTGATTAAGTCACTGCCCAAGCCGCTGCGCCGCAACCTGGTGCCGGCACCCAACTACGCCGAGGCGTTCCTGGGACGCGTCAACGCAATGGAGATGCCGCTTCTCGATGCGCTGTCCCGTGAGTTTCGCCGCATGACCGGCGTCACGCTGGAGCGGGAAAACTGGCAGTGGGAACAGGTGCCCGATCATCTGAAAATGACCTTCCGGGTGGTGGATGAGCACAACCGTAAACTGCTGGAAGGTAAAGATCTCACCGCGCTCAAGGCACAGCTGAAAGGCAAGGTGCAGGAGACGCTGTCAAAAGTGGCAGATGACGGGCTGGAGCAGAGCGGTCTGCATATCTGGAGCTTTGGTGAACTGCCGCGCAGCTACGAACAGAAGCGCGGTAGCTATCAGGTCAAAGCCTGGCCTGCGCTGGTCGATGAGAAAGAGAGCGTCGCCATTCGCCTGTTTGACAGCGAGCAGGAGCAGCAGAAAATGATGTGGCGCGGTCAGCGTCGTCTGCTGCTGCTGAATGTGCCGTCACCGGTTAAATATCTGCACGAGAAGTTGCCGAACAAAGCCAAGCTCGGTCTTTACTTCAACCCTTATGGCAAAGTGCTGGAGCTGATTGATGACTGCATCGCCTGTGGCATCGACAAACTGATGGGTGAAGCGGGCGGTCCGGCCTGGGATCAGACCTCGTTTGAGCAGTTGCGTGACAAAGTTCGCGGCGAACTCAATGAGACCGTCGTGACCATCGCGAAACAGGTTGAGCAGATCCTGACGGCCGTCTTCAACATCAATAAGCGTCTGAAGGGCCAGGTCGATATGACGATGGCGCTGGCGTTGTCCGACATCAAGGCGCAGTTAAGTGGTCTGGTTTATCGCGGCTTTGTCACCGGCAACGGCTGGCAGCGACTGGCGGATACGCTGCGTTACCTGCATGGCATTGAGCGGCGGCTGGAAAAACTGCCTGCCGATCCACACAGCGATCGGGCGCGCATGTTAAAAGTGCAGGCAGTGGAACAGGCGTATCAGGCGTGGCGCAACAAATTGCCGCCGCAGCGTCAGGATGATGAAGAGGTGAAGAACATTCGCTGGATGATTGAGGAGCTGCGTATCAGCTACTTTGCTCAGCAACTGGGCACGCCGTATCCCATCTCAGAGAAGCGAATTCTGCAGACAATGGAGCAGATAGCAGGGTAAACGCCAGGATGCGCGCCGTAACAGGCGCGCATCATATGGTGAAGGGTAAGGAAGATTACTGCGCGAGAGATTCCAGCTTATCTTTAAACGAGGTGACTGAAATCGCGCGGTTATCCGCCAGATAGCGATCTTTCGCTGCCGGCGCAGAGCTCTGTACCGCGATTAACTGCCAGCCTTTATCGCTTTTGAGTAGCAGCGGTGAACCACTGTCACCCGGCAGGGTGTCACACTGATGCGACAGCACGGCGCGCTGCGCCCAGCCGGTAATCAGGCAATCACTGTGAGAATAGAGCGTATCCAGATGATCGGCCGGATAGCCTGCCTGCGTCACTTTGCGTCCGGTCAGCTTCAGCGCCGCAGTAAGATCGCTGCGTGAGCCATCGAACAAGGGAATCGGCGTAATCGCGGAGGGCGGATTGCGTAAAATTACGATGCCATAATCATAGGGCGCAGCACTGCTCGGCACGATCCAGCCTTCACCATCCGCTTTTAATTTTGATGCCAGCGAGGGTTCAACCCGCGCATCAATATCATGAAGTTCGTAGCGCCAGCCTTTATCACTGGCCATAAATCGCAGCGCAACCGGCTTATCGAAATTACCCGGCGGGGAGAGCAGACAGTGTCCGGCCGTCAGCGCCAGATGCGGAGAGATGAGCGTGGCAGTACAGAGGTTGCCGCTTTCGGTTTCCAGCTGACCAATGGCATCCCAGGGGGCCATGGCAATATCGGTGATTGCCTGGCGATGATCCTTGCCGAAGAACAGCATCTTAATTTCAGCAGGAGTAGGCGAGTCATCGTCATCATCGGCGTGAACCGTGGTGGCAAAGCTGAAGAGTCCAACCATTAACAGGGTAGCCAGGCGCATAGAAATCTCAATGGCGAGAAAAATTAACGTTATTGTTATTACGTAAGTACGGTAACTATAGTCGGTGAGCGTTAAAAAAGGGAGTTTTATTGGTTAATCAGTACGCTACAGCGACTAAATAAAAAAGCTGGCTGCAACAATGCCACACAGGATCATAACAAGCAGAATAATTTCGAAGCGATAGCGACGCACTATTTCATCCACTCTCGTCATTTCATCCACTCCAGTAAAGAAACACCCGGCAGAACCGGGTGTTTTTAATTATCAACTCGTGGCCGTGCGCTGAAGGCGACCTTAGTTTTTAGCTGCTGGTTTCACAACTTTTTTGTGGTGAACTTTTTTAGCGGCCTGCGCTTTCTGAGCAGGTTTTACCACTTTTTTGTGATGAACTTTCTTAGCAGCCTGGGCTTTCTGAGCCGCTGGCTGAGTGACTTTTTTGTGGTGAACTTTTTTAGCAGCCTGGGCTTTCTGAGCGGCTGGTTTAGTTGCTTTTTTGTGGTGAACTTTTTTAGCGGCCTGCGCTTTCTGTGCAGCAGGTTTTACCGCTTTCTTGTGGTGCACTTTTTTAGCAGCCTGCGCTTTCTGCGCGGCATCTTTTTTCACTGCTTTTTTGTGGTGTTTCTTAGTAGCCTGGGCTTTCTGAGCTGCTTTATGGTGTTTCTTGTGCGCAGTTTTGTGAACGGTTTTAGCCGGTGCTGCAGCGGTAGTAGTAGTTGTTGCGGCTGGCGCAGCAGCTGGAGCAGCTGTGGTGTCAGCAGCGAAAGCAACAGAAGACATACCCATAGCAGCGGCGACAACCAGTGCAAATAATTTTTTCATTGCAAATCCCTCGGAGACTATTTTTTCATGTGTAGCCCACTGCGGGGCCGGTGAAGAGACTATAGGGAAATCAATGAACGGTGTCCGTGGGTGTTTGGTATCGGCGTGTAACCGATTGTACAAAGGCGGGAAAGGGCGATCAGCAGACCGCCCGGAAGCTTAGCTATTCAGGTAGCGTTGTTCAAGATGCTGGCGGAAGAAAGCCGGATTCAGGGCTTCGCCGGTGGCATTGATCAGCAGCTGGTCGGTGGAGAAACGGCTGCCGTGCTGCCAGATGTTCTGCTGCAGCCAGTCAAACACCGGCTGCAGTTCACCGTGCTGAATCAGCTCGCTGAGCTGAGGAATGGCGTTCTGTACCGATCGGAACAGCTGTGCGGCATACATCGCGCCCAGCGTATAGGTCGGGAAGTAACCAAATGCGCCGTCGGTCCAGTGGATATCCTGCATACAGCCATCGCGGTAGTTACCGCGTGTATCCAGCCCCAGCGACTGCATCATCTTCTCATCCCACAACGCCGGGATGTCCTCAACCTCAATCTCGCCTGCAATCAGCGCCTGCTCGATTTCATAGCGCAGAATGACATGCGCCGGGTAGCTCAGCTCATCGGCGTCAACCCGGATCAGGCCTGGTTTCACCTGCTGAGTCAGGCGCACGAAATTATCCGCCTGCAGGGCGGGCTGATCGCCAAAGGTCGCGATCACCTGAGGCAGAATGCGCTGCAGGAATTCGCGGCTGCGACCCAGCTGCATCTCCATAAACAGGCTTTGTGATTCATGAATAGCCGTGGAGCGCGCCAGCGCCACCGGCTGACCGCGCCACTGCTGCGGCAGATTCTGCTCATAGCGGGCATGACCGGTTTCGTGAATCACACCCATCATGGCGCTTAGAAACTCATTCTCGTTGTAACGGGTAGTGATGCGCACATCTTCCGGGACGCCGCCACAGAAGGGATGCGCACTGATGTCGAGGCGGCCATGGTTAAAGTCGAAACCCAGCGTCTCCATGATGCTCAGGCCAAGCTGGCGCTGTGCAGGCACGGCGAATGGCCCCTGCGGCGTGATAAATGACTGCTGTGCCTGTTTTTCCACCACCTGCTGCAGCAGATCGGGCAGCCAGGTTTTCAGCTCGCCAAAGGTTTCATCCAGTCGGGCGCGGGTCATACCCGGCTCATAGAGATCCAGCAACGCATCGTAACGCGAACAGCCACTGGCGTCAGCGCGGCGCTGTGCCTCTTCGCGGCTCAGTCGTACGACTTCTTTGAGGTTGGCAGCAAAGCCCTGCCAGTCGTTAGCGGGACGCTGAGTGCGCCACGCATGTTCACATACGGAACCGGCGATCGATTTGGCTTCCACAAAGTCATCAGGGAGCAGGGTGGCCTGCTGATATGCACGCTGCATCTCGTTGAGATTGGCCCGCTCGACATCGTTCAGGGACTGCTGTTCAGCAGCCTTTAGCCACTCACCGACCTGGGGGGCGGTCAGGATCTGGTGCTGCAACACGCTCATTTCGGCCAGCGCTTCACCACGCGCCTGACTGCCGCCGGGCGGCATGGTGGTTTGCATGTCACAGCCAGCGATAGCCGTGACGTGACTGAAACGGGAAAGGCGCTGGAAGGTTTTGGTCAGTTGTAGATACGCTGAGGTCACGTAAGACTCCTTGTGGATTTTAACGCAGCGGAATTTCCCGCAAGGTTAGATCAACCGGCCAGCAAAAGCGAACGCTGGCGCCGCCCAGCGGACTGGACTCAATGGTTACGTTGCCGCTCAGCGCCTGGGCAATGGAGTGAACAATGGCCAGGCCCAGTCCGCAGCCGCCTGTGGCGCGATCGCGGCTGGGGTCAAGCCGGACAAAAGGTTCGAAAACCCGTTCACGTTCGTCGGGCGGAATGCCCGGGCCGTCATCTTCCACCTGCAGACACCCGACCGGTCCGTCGAACCATAAACTGACGCGCAGCCGCTGCTGCGCATAACGCAGCGCGTTGTTCACCAGGTTATCCAGCACCCGCTCCATGAGGCGTGTATCAGAAACGCCGATGTTCTCACGCTGCGGCAGGTCAAGGTCGAGCCGTATGTCCGGGTTGATGGTGCGGAAATCGTCCAGCCGCTCACTCAGCCAGCTGGCCAGATCCAGCGATTTCAGATTCAGATCGACGCGCGGCCGGTCAAGACGCGCATAGGTCAGCAACTCCTCAATCAGGCTTTCAAGCTGGCCGATATCGCGATTCAGCGCCACCCGTTCGCCATCCGTAAGGTTGTCGCTCATCTCCAGCCGGTAGCGCAGGCGCACCAGTGGCGTTCGCAGCTCATGGGCAATACCGTCAATCAGCTGCTTCTTACTGGCGACCAGCGTGTTGATGTTCTCGGCCATCTGATTAAAGGCGATGCCCAGCCGGAACAGGCTGGAGGTGCTGTCGAAATGGGTGCGCACATCCAGCTCGCCCCGGCCAAAGCGCTGTGCCGCTTTTTCCAGTCGCTGCATCTCCTGCCAGTGCGGGCGCAGCCAGATAAACACCGGTAGCGCCAGCGACATACCAATAAACACCAGCAGAGCAATATCCAGCAGCCGCATCTGGTGCAGATAAAAGAGATAGGGAATCGGCCCCACCGATAAGACATAGTGGCTGCGCGGAATATGCTGCAGAAAGGTGTATTGATCGTCGAGCGCGACAATCTCTCCGGCGTGTAACCGGCGCATATTGCTCTCATCAAGCTGATATTTATTCATCGGCTCAATGTGCAGGTCAAACGACAAACCGAGATCGAGACTCTTGATGGTTTTGTTCCAGTCACGCGGCGGGATCTCACGCAGTTCGCTGCGGATCAGGTAGAGCGAGCTGGCCATCAGGTCATTCATTGACTGCCGGCCCGCGCGCTCAGCGGTGAACTTATAGACCAGACCCACCAGCAGTGCCATGACCAGAAAGCAGACAAACAGCAGCAGATAGAACTGAATAAAAAGCTTTCTCATAATTCGCGGGTATCCCAGACCTGGGGTGCGAACAGATAGCCTTTATTGCGGATGGTTTTAATGCGGAACGGCTCGGTGGCGCTGTCGTGGAGCTTTTTACGCAGGCGGGAGATGGCCACGTCGATGCTGCGGTCCAGGCCGTCATAACTGACGCCGCGCAATGTTTTCAGCAGTGCATCCCGGTTAAGCGTCTGACCCGCATGGCTGGCGAGAACCCACAACAGATCGAAATCCGCAGTGGAGAGAGCGATCTGCTCGTCAAACAGCGTCACCTGACGGTTCAGGGCATCAATGGTCAGCGATCCAAAACGCAGCATACGATTCGCGGCAGGCGCAGCAGGCGCATCTTCCGGCTGCCCGTGCTGGGATTGGCGCAGATGCAGACGCAGGCGGGCCAGCAGCACAGCGGGTGGTGTGGTTTTCAGAATGTAATCCTGCGCACCCATCTCCAGGGCCAGAATATGGTTCATGTCGCTGTCCAGTGAGGTAAGCAACACGATCGGTCCCTGCCAGTTGGCCCGCAGGTCGCGACAGATGGTCATGCCATCTTTGCCCGGCAACATGATATCCAGCATCACCAGGTCGGGCTGTTGTTCAGCGATAACCGCTTCAGCACGGTCGCCACGTGTTTCAACAATGACTTCAATATCGTGACGGCCAAGATAGGCCGCAATCAGTGAACCCACTTCGGGTTCATCTTCTACATAAACAATTTTGTTCATAGTTTACAGGGCAGAGTCAGAGATGGATGAAAGCATATCTTTTCCTGGTCCTGAGCTCTACGTTATCGCACGAAATATCCAGGGCTTGCTGGTATATATCCGGCAAAATGTGCAATCATTAGCGCGGCCTTTTTGCGCCAGGTTTGGGATATTGATGATTACCATGAGGAGCGTTAGTGTGTCTGATAAAGAGCTGGCATCAGCCATATACCCTGACCGCATCTGCTTCAATTACAGTGACTTTCTTTCCGCTTCCTGCAAAAAGCGCTGGAGCTTCGTCGATGCTATTTATGGTGTGATGCCGATATTTGGCATGGTGACACGTAAATCGGCACACCGCTTACAGGGCAGTGACGACCCGTTAAAAGAATTAGCATTACAAATCATTTCCACTCAGGTCAGCGACGAAATTAATATCGCGCGCCTGATTACTCTCGCAGAACAACAGCAGATTAGTCGCTTTGATATCCAGCTCCCTTATCCGCTTTCGGCGGAGCAGCTGGACGCTATCCACTATGAATATGCGAAGCCGCTGAATCTCACACAGCAGGATGACCTGCTGTGCGTATCCATTCCAGTGCAGTCACACTGATAACCCTTTTGGGCAGGCTTTACGTCGTCAGCTCCCATACGGCGGGCAGTGTCGCGGCAATCAGTAGTCCCATCGCAATCCGCTCCAGCGAGGTCAGCGCAATATCGGCGCGGCCACCGCGTCGTGCAAACAGAAACAGCAGCAGGCCCGGCGTGTAGAGCACCACTGACATCATCAGGTGCATAGGTCCCGAGGCGTACAACAGCCAGATGCCATACACGCTGGCACCCACACCGATCGCCATCGCCAGCGGCTTATGCTGTCCGCGCACCACTTTGATCAGATATAACCCCACCAGCAGATAGGGCACCAGAATCATCTCCGAGGCGATGGTCAGCAGGTTGTTGTAGTCAGCACCGGTCAGGGCAATCAGGATCAGGCAGAGCTGAATACTGCCGTTGGTTAGCCACAGCGAGGCGGCTGGCGCGTTATGGCGGTTCTGCCGGGCGATACTGCGGGGAAAGGCACCCTGTTGCGCGGCAATCAGCGGCACTTCCGCGGCCATAATCGTCCAGCTCAGATAGGCCCCGCACACGGAGACAATCAGACCCACCGCAATCACTGCATCGCCCCAGTTACCCATCAGTCGGGTCATTAATCCGGCCATTGAAGGGTTACGCATCTCAGCCAGTTCAGCACGCGGCACCACGCCCAGCGACAGCAGCGTGACCAGCAGATAGACCAGCAGCGCAGCCAGCACGGCGAATAAGGTTGCACGGCCCACATCCTTTTTCTGGCGAGCACGGGCAGAGACGACCACCGCACCTTCGACCCCGATAAAGACCCACAGGGTGATCAGCATGGTCTGCTTAACCTGCTCCCAGAGCGGTTTTCCCAGCGTGACGCCGGAAAAATCGAAGCGGAAACGATCATAGTTGAACGCCATCACCGCCAGTACAATAAACAGCAACAATGGCACCAGCTTGCCCAGCGTCGCCATCAGATTGATGCTGGCCGCGGTCTGCACGCCGCGCAGCACCAGCCAGTGAACCAGCCACAGCAGCACAGATGCACCCAGCATCGCCTGCCAGGTGTTGCCATCACCAAAGATAATCCGGTCCGGCGTATCGGTGAAGAAGCTCAGGGCAGAGAAGACAATCACCAGATAGGAGACGTTGGCGATCACCGCGCATAGCCAGTAGCCCCAGGCGGAACAGAACCCCATCAGTTCGCCGAACCCGGCACGCGCATAGGTAAAGATGCCGCCGTCCAGCTCGGGCTTAAGGCGGGTCAGCAGCAGCATCGCCAGCGACAGAAAGATAATGCCGACACCGGTAATCAGCCACCCCAGCAACAGGGCCGCCGGACCGGCCACTGCGGCCATGTTTTGCGGCAGACTGAACACGCCTGCACCCAGCATTGAGCTGAGCACCAGCGCCGTCAGCGCACCTAGACCTAATTTTTTCTCCAAAACAACCTTCCCGCTAGCATATATGGCTGGGTAAATCGGATTTCATCACTGAGTTATCGCAGCGAAGCGGCAAAATACAGAGACAATATCCGGTAAAACAGGCGGAGGATTTTACGGAGAGTGGCAGGGGATGGCAATGCGTGACTATGCAAAACAGCGCAGTAATTATGCAAACAGCAGGGCGGCGGGTGCCGCCCTGAAGGGATTACTTAAACAGGTCAGCCGTAACGGTCAGGTTACCGCCACTCTGGTTCTGCCACTGGCGTGTGACGTGGTAGAACTTCGCACCTTTATCGGCTGCACGCTTCGCCACTTCTTCTGAAATCGCTGTTGGTGTACCAAAGTGCCCGGTGAAGGTGACGGTATCAAACGGCTGCATCTGCGCAGCAGTGATTGCGTTCACTTCCTGCACGGATTTACCGTTTGGCAGATTCACCGTATAGCGCTTACCGGTTGAGCTTTGGGTTTCGAAGAAACGGCCCACTTTATTGCTTGGTGTTTCAGACGAGGCTACGCCTGGAATCTCAACGTTAGCGGCTGTAGCACCACCGGTTGCCAGCGCGGCTTTACCTGCTTCTGAATCGGCAGGAATCGCATTCGGTGTCTGTACTTTGCGTTCTTTAGCATCCGCTTTATAGACATAGGCGGTGACATACTGATTGCCGCCACTGTTGGCATCGATCTGGCGAACGATAAAGAAGGAGGCCGCGCCTTTCTGTTTAGCCGCTTTTGAAATCGCGTCGTTCACATCCGGCTGGCTGGCAAAGAAGCCGCTGACCGAAACGGTATCGAACGGTTCAAGCTTATACGCTTCTGCTTTAGGCAGTTCGTTGACGCCGTTGAAACGACGATAAGTCGTGGACTGCGTGGCTGCCGGGGCATCGGCTTTATAGAGGTCAGCCGTGACGCGCCAGTTACCGCTGTTGCCGTTGCTGTCGTTGATCGCCTGGATGTAATAAGAGGCAGCGCCCATCTGATCTGCACGCTTAGAGACCGCATCGGCTGCGTCGCCAATTGCGTTGAAACGGCCGGTGATATTAATACGTTCGAATGGCTTCAGCGCGGCCGCTTTTTCTGGCGTTAACTCCTGCGCAGCGAATGCATTGGCTGCCAGCAGAGACAACAGAGTGGACGCCAGAATAGTGTTCTTCAGCTTCATAAAAATAATCCTTCGCCTTACGCAAAAATGAGTACGAAAACGTGCTGGACTCTTGATGTATAACAGATTAGCCGCTGATTATTGCATGTTATAAACAGACTGTCGCAGCGATTTTTTGTGTCAGATCGCGTTATTCAACCATGATTTTTTCATTTGTTTGTCATCAAACGCTGTTATGGCGTGTTTTCGCGCGGGTTACCACTAAAAACGGTAACTGTTAGCGCTTAAATAGTTAATGCATTGTTAAATAAAGGTTTTTATGGATGATTAATTCGGCCGGGCACAATTTTTACTAGCAGATTATCTGCCTGCAGAACTGTTTCGCAGTGGGATAACGCAGCTTTTTTAGCAGAATCCTGAATAATCATGTGAATGTCACTACCCAGCGTAACCGCTCTGGATCGCTCGTCACATTTTCAGTAGGTTATAAACACTTTGAAATACATGCATTCCGACTATAAGTAGCTGAAACGCTGTTTCAGCTACGCTGTCGTCGTGCAGATTCGGGCCATCATCCTTAACCGATGAAAGGAAACACTATGTTAATTGGAATCCCCAAGGAAAGGTTGCCAAACGAGTCGCGCGTGGCTGCCACGCCAAAGACCGTGGAACAACTTATTAAGCTGGGTTTCAGCGTCACTCTTGAGCATGACGCCGGTCAGCGCGCCAGCTTTGATGATGAAAGCTACAGAGCAGCAGGTGCCACACTCGGCAGTCAGGAACAGGTCTGGCAGTCCGATATCGTTCTGAAGGTGAATGCACCGGATGAGGATGAGATTGCGCTCACCCGTGCCGGCAGCACGCTGGTCAGCTTTATCTGGCCTGCACAAAATCCCGACCTGCTTTCAAAGCTGGCTGCGCGTCAGGTCACGGTTATGGCGATGGACTCAGTGCCGCGTATTTCGCGTGCGCAGTCGCTGGATGCCCTGAGCTCCATGGCGAACATTGCCGGTTATCGCGCTATCGTCGAAGCCGCCCATGAATTTGGTCGCTTCTTCACCGGTCAGATTACCGCAGCCGGTAAAGTGCCACCGGCCAAAGTGATGGTGATTGGGGCCGGTGTGGCGGGGCTGGCGGCGATTGGTGCAGCGGGCAGCCTGGGCGCGATTGTCCGGGCCTTTGATACCCGCCCTGAAGTTAAAGAGCAGGTGCAGAGTATGGGCGCCGAATTCCTTGAACTCGATTTCGAAGAGGAAGCGGGCAATGGCGATGGCTACGCCAAAGTCATGTCCGAGGCCTTCATCAAGGCAGAGATGGCGCTGTTTGCCAGTCAGGCCAAGGAAGTAGACATCATTGTCACCACGGCGCTGATCCCAGGTAAACCGGCACCGAAACTGATCACCGAAGAGATGATCGCCAGCATGAAGCCTGGCAGCGTAATTGTTGATCTGGCGGCGCAGACCGGCGGCAACTGTGCACTGACCGTCGCCGATCAGGTGACTGTGACGCCTAACGGAGTGAAAATCATCGGTTACACCGATCTTCCCAGCCGTCTCGCGACACAATCTTCCCAGCTTTACGGCACCAACCTGGTCAATCTGATCAAGCTGTTGTGCAAAGAGAAAAATGGCGAAATCCAGGTCGATTTCGACGATGTGGTGGTGCGGGGCGTGACTGTCGTGCGCGAGGGCGAAGTCACCTGGCCAGCACCGCCGATTCAGGTCTCTACTGCGCCACAGGCTAAACCGGCAGCCCAGAAACCCGCAGAGAAGGCTGAAGCAAAGCCGGTGTCTCCGTGGCGCAACTATTTGCTGATCGCACTGGCTATCGTGCTGTTTGGCTGTCTGGCCAACGTAGCGCCAGCTGAGTTCCTCTCCCACTTTACCGTGTTCGCGCTCGCCTGCGTGGTGGGTTACTACGTGGTCTGGAACGTCAGTCATGCTCTGCATACGCCGCTGATGTCCGTCACCAACGCCATCTCCGGCATTATCGTCATCGGTGCGGTACTGCAGATGGGCCACGGTGGCTGGGTCACCTTTATCTCCTTTATTGCCGTGCTGATTGCCAGCATCAATATCTTTGGTGGCTTTACCGTCACCCAGCGCATGCTGAAAATGTTTCGTAAGGGGTAACACATGTCTGGCGGATTAGTCACTGCAGCCTATATTGTGGCTGCAATTCTGTTCATCTGTAGCCTTGCCGGTCTCTCGCGTCACGAGACCTCAAAGCGCGGGAATATTTTTGGTATCAGCGGCATGGCGATTGCGCTGGTTGCCACCATCTTTGGCCCGGACAGCGGAAACGTCGTCTGGATCCTGCTGGCGATGGTCATTGGCGGCGCTATCGGGATTCGTCTGGCGAAGAAAGTCGAAATGACAGAAATGCCGGAGCTGGTCGCGATTCTGCACAGCTTTGTCGGCCTGGCCGCCGTGCTGGTCGGCATCAACAGCTACATCGACCACGCGCCTGGCCTGCCAGCCGTGATGGAGAATATCCATCTGAGCGAAGTGTTTATCGGTATCTTCATCGGTGCTGTCACCTTCACCGGTTCGCTGGTAGCGTTTGGCAAGCTGTGCGGCAAAATCTCTTCAAAACCACTGGCGTTACCGCACCGTCACAAGCTGAATCTGCTGGCGCTGGTCGTCTCGTTCCTGCTATTGCTGTGGTTTGTTAATACCAGCAGCACGGGTGCTCAGGTGTTTGCACTGCTCCTGATGACGGTGATTGCGCTGGCGTTTGGCTGGCATCTGGTTGCCTCTATCGGCGGCGCGGATATGCCGGTTGTGGTGTCGATGCTGAACTCCTATTCAGGCTGGGCAGCAGCCGCAGCGGGTTTCATGCTGAGCAACGATCTGCTGATTGTAACCGGTGCGCTGGTGGGTTCGTCAGGAGCAATACTCTCCTACATCATGTGCAAAGCGATGAACCGTTCGTTCATCAGCGTGATTGCGGGCGGGTTTGGCACGGAAGTCAGCAGCGGCGATGAAAGTCAGGAAGCGGGCGAGCATCGTGAGATCACAGCTGAAGAAACTGCAGAGATGCTCAAGGCATCCAGCTCGGTGATTATTACCCCGGGCTACGGTATGGCAGTGGCGCAGGCGCAGTACCCGGTCGCGGAAATGACTGCCCGACTGCGTGCGCTTGGCATCAACGTGCGCTTCGGCATTCATCCGGTGGCGGGGCGCTTACCAGGTCACATGAACGTGCTGCTGGCCGAGGCCAAAGTGCCTTATGATGTGGTACTGGAGATGGATGAGATCAACGATGACTTCAGCGACACCGACACGGTGCTGGTCATTGGCGCTAACGACACGGTTAACCCGGCGGCGCAGGATGATCCCCGCAGTCCGATTGCCGGCATGCCGGTGCTGGAAGTGTGGAAAGCGCACAACGTGGTGGTGTTTAAACGCTCAATGAATACCGGCTATGCCGGGGTGCAGAATCCGCTGTTCTTCAAAGAGAATAGTCAGATGCTGTTTGGCGATGCCAAAGCCAGCGTAGAAGCCATTCTTAAAGCGCTGTAATAAAAAAAGGGCGGCTAATCAGCCGCCCGCAGACTGCTTACGAACCCAAATCAGGGTGAGTCTGGCAGCAATGAATAAGCTCAATGCGAAGGCAACACGGTCAGAGGAGGAAAGCGTCCCGCGCCACGGACGGCGCGGGCCGAGCGGGCCATGGATGGCGGTTTTTGCGTCTTTCTGATCTGACCGTGTTCCCTTAGCTGGCTCGGACTTACCGCTACCGGGCCGGACTTTGTCAACAATCTCTGGGCGGCTAATCAGCCGTCCTTTTTCTGTCAGAGGATAATCAATCCTCCTCATCCTCTTCATCATCCAGGTCAATCGGCGATTTGAAATCGTCAGGCTTAAGCGCCAGCAGATCGCAGCGCAGATGATCAATCACCTGTTCCGCCGTATTACCCAGGAAGGCTGCCGACAGACCAGTGCGTCCTATGGTACCTAATACCACCACACCAGCACCGAGATGCGCCGCCAGATCCGGGATGACTTCTTCCGGCAGGCCTTTAGCCACATGGGTGAACTCTTCACCAATCGAGAACTTCTGCCGCAGCGCTTTCATCGCCACCAGATGCTGACCACGAATCGCATCGTTATAGACGCTGGGATCAAAGTCCGGCAGTTCGATAGCGATGTTGATAGGGGTAATGGGGTAAGCACCGACCAGGTGAACTTCGGTCTGATTCACTTTTTCTGCCAGTTTGACCGTTTCACGAATCAACTTCTGATTCAGGCCATCGTGATGTGGCTCTTCACTGGCAAGATTGACCGCGACAATGGCTTTACCGCCTTCCGGCCACGGCTGATCTTTGACCATCCAGACCGGGCACGGGCATTTACGCAGCAGGTGCCAGTCGGTCGGCGTGAAGATCACCGATTCAAGCCGGTCATGCTGATGCGCCATCTTCAGTACCAGGTCGTGCTGATGGGCAAGCACTTCCTGAATGATGGCCTCAAAAGGACGGTTGTGCCAGATCACTTTGATGTCAATTTCGACACCAGCATCCAGATAAGCGCGGGCCTGCTCACGGATCCACTCAGTGCGCTGGCTGATGACGCCCTGGCGCATCGATGCGCGTTCGTCAGGCGAAAGCAGGGTGGTCATCTCGTATGAGAAATCATAGATAGGCAGGAAAGCTTTAATCCTTCCGCCAATGCGTTGATTTAGATAGACCGCACGTCGCAGCGCGGGCTGATCGTCTTGCTGGGCATCAATGGCGACCAGAATATTTTGGTACTGGGACATGAGGCGTTCTCCTTAAACCAGAGCGACTGGAATAAAGATAGACTATGTTGCACAGCGGAAGAAGGGAAAAAGTTACTGCCGGATCAACAAAATAAGATTTATTGATCCGGCTGCGGATCAGGCGGCCTGATGGCTCTGACCGGCTAACTCTTCCAGCAGGGCGTGGTTTTCAATAGTGATGTATTTGCCTTTAACCGCCAGCATGCCGGACTTCTGGAAACGACCCAGCAGGCGGCTAATGGTTTCAACCGTCAGTCCCAGGTAATTACCAATGTCACCACGCGTCATGGTGAGGCGGAATTCACGCTGTGAAAAACCGCGCTGGCCGAAACGACGGGACAGGTTCCAGATAAACGCCGCCAGGCGTTCTTCGGCATTTTTCTTCGACAGCAGCAGGATCATATCCTGATCGCCTTTGATTTCACCGCTCATCAGACGCATCATCTGCTGACGCAGAGCAGGCATTTTTCCTGACAGATCATCCAGCGTTTCGAACGGGATTTCACAGACCATTGCCGTTTCCAGCGCCTGCGCAAAGCTGGGATGGCTGGAACCCATGATGGCATCAAAGCCAACCAGATCCCCCGCCAGATGGAAACCGGTGATTTGTTCATCACCCTGCTCGGTAATGGTGTAACTTTTGATTGTGCCGGAACGAATGGCATACAGCGATTTCAGTTCGTCGCCTGCTTTGAAAAGAGTTTGCCCTTTCTGAATCGGTTTTTTACGCTCAATGATATTGTCGAGCTGATCCAGCTCATGTTCATTTAACGTGAAGGGGATGCAGAGCTGACTGATGCTGCAATCCTGGCAGTGAATGGCACAACCGCCCGACTGAATACGACGAATGCTGCGTTTTTCAGGGATCATAATGGTTTGCTCGACGATTATTGACTGGGGTCAATTTTAACATTTTTTGTGCTGAAGGGAACTCATCCGAGCAGTTTTACACCCACAAACATTATGGATGAAGCACACATCGACAAACGCTGATGTGACGGGCTTCTCAGAATGCAGCTACCGTTGACTGTCACGAAAAGTTTCCGCTTTTATGATCTGTCTACCATAACTTCATCGGCGGCAACATGGGTTAAAGCGGGGTAGTCTGGCGATTGCAGCTTTTGCTACGCTAACTGTTCAGGCCTGTTTTATCGGCTCCATCAATTTTAATCAGGTGTGAGAAAACCATGAACCTTGATGATAACGATCTCTTTCGGGATGCCATGGGCGATGTCACGCCGTTAAAAGACACCACCACAACCTTATGGCTTAAGTCGCCCTCGACTAAAGCGCCACGCAAACCGCCAGGAGAGACAGAGCAGGATAATTTCCTGACACGGGGTTATCTGGAGATTGTCCCGCTTAACACACCGCTGGAGTATAAAGCCGACGGCATACAGCAGGGTATTCTGGATAAACTGCGTCGGGGTGAGTATAAACTGGATGCCAGTCTCAACCTGTTGCGGCAACCGGTGGAGACCTGCCGTCAGGCGCTGTTCAGCTTTATGATGCAGGCGCAAAAGCAGGACTTACGAAATCTGCTTATCATTCATGGCAAGGGCCGTGATGATGAATCCCATGCCAATATTGTGCGCAGCTATCTGGCGCGCTGGTTACAGCAGTTTGATGACGTACAGACCTTTTGCGTTGCCCAGACCCGCCATGGCGGAGCCGGGGCGCTCTATGTGGGATTGCGGAAAAGCGATAAGGCACGCCTTGAAAACCGCGAGCGGCATGCAAAACGCAGCCGCTAACTGTGAAACTTACGGATGGTGGACATTAACACCTCGGCACTCAGGCTCAGCTCGGCGCCGGTCCGGGTAATGATGCCCACCGGCTCGCCTGGCCCGGAGGAGTTAATCGGCAGCGCACAGACCGCATTATGGCTGAGATCCTCTTTAATCGCCCCGGACGGCACGAACCAGATGTAGTCGTAGCGGAGTGCCAGCTGACGCGCCAGTGAAGTCGACGACGTTTCAATGCAGTGGGGTGGTAACGTGCAGCCCTGTTCATCCAGCATCTGCTGCGCAATCCGGCGCGGTGCGGTGCCCTCGGGAGAAATCACCACCGGCCACTGCATCGCCCGTGACAGCGTGACATTGTCACTTAAAAGCGGGTGTTCAGGCCTTACTACCAGCTTCAGGGACTCCAGAAACAGCAGTTCATAGGTCAGCCCGGTCATCATGTCGCTGTCCGCCATCCGGCCAATACCGATGTCAAACTCGCCGCCGCGTAATCCCGCCAGTAACACATTGTTATGCAGCGTCGCCACCTGGATGGTGGTGTTAGGCTGCAGCTGATGAAAACGATCAAGGATGCGGGGCAGCATGCCCATCGCGGCGGTGGTTAATGCACCCAGCCGGATAATCACCGGTGCATCGCCCGGCTGCTCATTAAAGCTCTGTCCGGCATGGTTCAGCGCATCAAGTACCCGCACCGCATGCGTCAGAAACTGTTCTCCCATCGTGGTGAGCTGAGCGCCCAGGCGGCCACGCTCAAACAGACGAACGCCCGTCAGCTCTTCCAGCTCATTCAGGGTTTTGGACAGGGCAGGCTGACTCAGGCTTAGCGTCTCTGCCGCACGGCCCAGTGTGCCTTGCTGCGCGACCGCAACAAAGGTATGTAGATGGCGCAAGCGAATGCGCTGATTGAAAAGGATATTTTTTTCCATACCCTAAACTTAATGAGAATGACCGCCTTCAGGCAACTGCTAAAAATGAATTCTGTTAACTTTGCTGCAAATTTATTTTAACAAACAGGGCAAAATGGCAACTTTATCCGTTAACTCTCTGAATAAAAAGCACTCGTCTCAGTTTGTTACTAACGCAGGGGTTCCTGAGGGTATGCTATATCAAGAGCTTAACGGCCTAAGGTTGAATAATTCTCAGTATCATATAAAAATCTGACCGCTTAAGGTTAACGATGGGCTATCATAAGCGCCGTTTTTTTTACTTAATCTGATGCCAGATTGCGCTATTGCCAGGGAGTGTTCATTGACCAGCATCGGGGCGGTAGATGTCCGCCAGCTTATCAACCAGCAGAGCCTGAGCCACTGGCAAAAACGGCTCATTGCGCTCTGTTTTATTGTGGTGGCACTCGATGGCATGGACATTGCGATCATGGGATTTATTGCGCCAACACTTAAAGCTGCATGGGGCGTTACCAATCATCAGCTCGGCGTTGTCATCAGCGCAGCATTGATCGGGCTGGCGCTGGGTGCCATGGTGGCAGGGCCTCTGGCTGACCGCTATGGTCGACGTATGATGATTATCCTCAGCGTTTTCTTTTTTGGTCTCTGGACACTGGCAACAGCGCTGTCTCAGAACATCGAGCAGATGATGCTATTCCGCTTCCTGACCGGTCTGGGACTGGGTGCGGCAATGCCCAACGTCGGCACGCTGGTGGCGGAATATGCCCCTGAGCGGAGACGGGCTTTCATTATTACTGTCGTGTTCTGCGGATTTACCTTCGGTGCCGCCAGCGGCGGATTTGCCGCGTCCTGGCTGTTACCACGCTATAACTGGCACTCGGTGTTGCTGCTGGGCGGCATTCTGCCGCTGCTGGTGTTGCCCTTTTTGATCCGTGGCCTGCCGGAGTCAGTGCGGTTTCTTATCAGTCGTGGCGCACCCGCTGCCCGCATTCACGCTATCCTCGAACGAATGATGCCGGGCAAAACCGCGCCCGATTGTGCATTTCACGCGCCTGAAGCGATATTACCTGCAGGCGGCGCGATTAGCACGGTGCTGTCGCGCCGCTATCTGTTTGGCAGCACAATGCTGTGGGGCGGCTATTTCATGGGACTGTTCATGGTCTACCTGATTGGCAGCTGGCTGCCATCTCTGGTGAATACCCTGGGCATGTCAGTTACCGAAGCGGCGATTATTACTGCCATGTATCAGGCAGGCGGAACGCTGGGCTCACTCTTTGCGGGCTGGATGATGGATCGCTTCAACGCCAACCTGGCGCTGGCCGCGATCTACGGCTGCGGCGGACTGTTTATTGTGGCACTTGGCTTTTCGCCCGCCGAAGTAGGCATGATGAGCGCGATCGCCTTTTGCAGCGGCTTCTGTTTTAACGGTGCCAATACCGGCATGAATGCCTTATCTGCCAGCTACTATCCTACGCATGCACGCGCCACGGGCTCCAGCTGGATGCATGGCGTGGGTCGCATCGGCGCAATTCTGAGCGCCTTTGTGGGTGCAGAGATGATGTCACTTGGCTGGTCTTTCAGCGTTATTTTTCTGCTGCTGGCGATACCGGCTGTGATCACCACCCTGATGCTGCTGTTAAAAAACCGCTACGGCTTTAAGCCGATCACAGATTCGTGATTTTTTCCACTGAGGCCAGCGCGTTGCATTACATTAGCAGCAACGCTCATGGTGTCAGGTGAATAAGATGGACAAGTTTCTCAGTGCGGATCTCATCCGCACCCGTTTCTCTCAGGCGATGTCAGCGATGTATCAGCAGGAGGTGCCGCAATATGGCACGCTGATGCAGCTGGTCGCCACCGTCAACGAGCGCTCGCTGGAAGCCGATATCGCGCTCAAAGATCGTCTCACCGCCGCGGATGAAATTGGCCGGCTCAGCCTTGAACGTCACGGCGCAATCCGTGTTGGCACGGCAGAAGAATTAGCTACGCTGCGGCAGCTGTTTGCGGTGATGGGGATGTCCCCGGTGGGCTATTACGATCTCTCTCAGGCGGGTGTGCCGGTTCACTCCACGGCGTTCCGGCCAGTCACCGATGCGGCACTGCGACGTAATCCTTTCCGGGTCTTTACCTCGCTGTTACGTCCTGAACTGATCGACGATCCCGTGCTGCGCGAAAAGGCGGCAGAGATCCTGGCCGCACGCGACATTTTCACTTCCCGTTGTCGGGCGTTGCTGCTGTTACATGAGCAGCAGGGCGGATTAACTGACGCTCAGGCTACCGAATTTGTGACCGAAGCACTGGAAACCTTCCGCTGGCACACCCACAGCAGCGTGGACAGTCAGACCTATCAGGCGCTGAACCAGCAGCATCGCTTGATCGCAGATGTCGTCTGCTTTCCCGGCTGCCACATCAACCATCTCACCCCGCGTACGCTCGATATCGACCGCGTCCAGCAACTGATGCCGTCGCGCGGCATCGATCCGAAAACGCTGATCGAGGGGCCGCCGCGTCGTCAGGTGCCGATCCTGCTGCGGCAGACCAGCTTCAAAGCGCTGGAAGAGACGATCATCTTTAAGGACGGGCATCAGGGCACCCACACAGCGCGCTTCGGTGAAATTGAGCAGCGCGGCGCGGCGCTGACGCCTGCAGGGCGTGCGCTCTACGATCGACTGCTCAGCGAGGCGGGCAGCGGTCAGGACAATCAGCAGCATCAGCAGCATCTGGCGGCCATTTTCCGTGACTTCCCCGACGACGAGACCACACTACGCCAGCAGGGGCTGGCCTGGTTCCACTATCGCCTGAGTGAAAAGGGCGTCGCGACACCGCCGGATAAGGATGAAGCGCTGGAGGATTTGATCAGGCAGGGGCGTGTGCTGGCAGACCCGATCGTCTATGAGGATTTTCTGCCCGTCAGCGCGGCAGGGATTTTTCAGTCCAACCTCGGCGATCGGGCGCAGGCCCGTTCGGCGGGACAGGCGAGCCGGCAGGCGTTTGAAGCGGCGCTGGGCTCTGCGGTACTGGATGAAATGGCATTGTACGAAGAGCGCCAGCAGCGCTCGCTGGCACAGTGCGGAATACAGACGGCCTGATGTTTTCGCCGGGCAACGCCTCTGTTGCCCGCACCACCTTCACTAAGCCAGTTTTTTAAAGTCCTGGTCCTGACGCGGAGCATAAGGGGGAACAGGCTGATCTTACTGAAGAAAAATTACGCTTTATCGGTCAGCGCAGGTTTCGCGGCGTGAGTATCTTAATCAGTTAGCGAGCTGACTGCTTAGCTGTGTAAAAAACGGCGCAGAATCAAAGCCGGACACCGCTTACAGGCGGAGTGGCACGGTATTCATCCTGAGCAAAAAGATAAACAATACTTAACACTGGCTGAGATTGGTGCTCTGAGCCTGTTGACCACCATGTTCATGCTCACCTCTGACATTTCGGCATATTCTGCAAATCCCCTCTGTACCTGGACAATGGTGGCGGGCCTGCAAATAATGGAGGAACGTCTGAACAGGGAAACAGGAATGAAAAACGAAACAGGTCTAAGGATCATGACGGCCGAGGGGGAGTTGCGTGGATGCATGGACGATGACCTTTTCGTATTCAAAGGCATACCTTATGCGGCGGCTCCGGTTGGCGCGCTGCGCTGGCGTCCGCCACAGCCGGTCACGCCCTGGCAACAGATGCGTGACGCCACCGCATTTGGGGCTGCCGGCTGGCAAAATCGCACATACTGTCAGGCGGTGGGCGGTGGCGATCCCGGTGAGTTTAGTGAAGATTGCCTCTACCTGAATGTCTGGACGCCCGATGTTGCGCCATCAAAGCCGCTGCCGGTAATGGTGTGGCTGCACGGTGGAGGCTTCACCATCGGTGCTGGCGGGCTGGCTCCGTACAACGGCAAGCCGCTGGCTTCACGTGGTGCGGTGGTGGTCACGCTGAACTACCGGCTGGGTCACCTCGGTTTCTTCTCCCATCCTGCGCTGGATGCGGAATACCCTGCTGCGGGTACGGTAAACAATTTTGGCCTGCTCGATCAGATTGCCGCACTGCAGTGGGTGCAGCGCAACATTCCAGCTTTTGGCGGCGACCGCCGTAATGTGACACTTTTCGGTGAATCCTCTGGCGCGCGCAGCGTGCTCTCGCTTTGCTGTTCGCCGCTGGCAGAAGGGCTGTTCCACAAAGGGATCGTGCAAAGTGCCTATAGCCTGCCGGATACGCCGCTGAAAAAAGCGCGTCAGCAGGGCGTGGCAGTGGCGCGCCATTTCGGCCTGCCGCCCGATGCCAGCGCGGATGACCTGCGCGCACTGCCCGCCGATGCCTTCTGGCCGCTGGAGGGGCAACTGGCGATCCCGCCGGTGCCGATTGCCGGCGATGCCGTTCTGCCCAAGCCGATGCTGAAAACCTTCATGGCTGGCAAACAGCACCGTCTGCCGCTGATGGCGGGCAGTAACAGTGATGAAGCCAGCGTGCTGGAATATTTTGGCGTGGATGCCACCGCGGTATTGCACCAGCTGCGCGATAAAAACCGGCTCACCTATCGGACGCTGAAATGGATGTATGACATCCATGACGATCAGTTGCTGGGACGTGCCGTGGCGCGTGATATGGCCTTCAGCCTGGTGCCGTGGCTGGTGATGCGGGCGCAGCACAATGCCGGTATGCCGGGCTGGCGCTACTGGTTCGATTATGTTTCTGAGCACGCTCGCGACCTTTATCCTCATGGCACCTGGCACGGCAACGAAGTGCCTTATGTCCTGAACACCCTGAGTCAGATGCCGGATCCCAATGAAGCGCGGCCATTCAGTGAAGCCGATCGCGCTTTTGCGGCGCGTGTCAGCGAATACTGGTTTACTTTCGCCCGTGACGCCACGGAATATAAGCATCAGCTTGAAGGCGAGGTTGTCTGGCCAGCCTGGCATCCCGGCAATGACGTGACAATGTCACTTGGCAATGAGCGTAAGAACGGACTGGTTCTGAAAAGAAACTTTATGCGCGCCCGCATGCGGCTTTTCAGGCTGTTGATGACGCGTATGGTCAGGCTTTAAGCTGATGATGAAGATTAGGCTGCTAACCATTAAGTTATTCGAATGGAATTAATCTACTTAATTAATTTTAACCCTATGAATTAAATTGCTTTTAACCACACCTATCATATTTAACGCTGTAAATTAATAGGTAACAAAACAGTTACATTTTCACTATCGAATGCCGATAAATCTCCTATGCCCGACGCTTGCGGGTCAACGTGTATAGGATTTTGGTATGGGAATGCTCAAAAATTTTACCATTCGCGCAGTGATGCTGACGATTCTGGGGCTGTTTTGCTTACTGTGGAGCGGCGTCGGGCTTTATAGCATCCACTCTCTTGGCGCGCTCAGCGAAGGCAACGAGGTTGACCGTCATCTGGTTGAGCAAATGACGGTGCTGAGCAAAGGCAACGATCAATATTTTCGCGTCATTACGCGCTTATCCCGCGTGATAGAAGGCAAAGCGGCGGGCAAAGCGCTAACCGATGAGGCTTATGCCCCGGTGCAGCAGGCGCTGGATGGTATGACCCAGCAACTGGCGCGGTTTAAACAGCTGGCACCCGGTCCGATGAACCCGGAAGTGGTGGATGGCGTGATTCAGAACTGGCAAAAGCTGCTGGATGAGGGCGTGACGCCACAACTGCAGCTGGCCCGTCAGGCTTCACCTGATGCATATCGCCAGCAGGCGAACAATGTCACCCCGCCGTTGAGCCGTGCCTTTGGCGTCAGCGCAGAAAAATTCAGCCAGGCCGCAGCGCAAAAGCTGGATACTACCCGGGTAGAAGTGGATCACCTCACCGCGACAACCAAAACGATAATCACCATCACGGTCATTATCGGTCTGTTTATTCTGCTGTTCACCGACCGTTATCTGGTGGCGATGCTGGTCCGTCCGCTGGAAAGCATTCGCACCCACTTTGCGGTGATCGCCACGGGCGACCTCAGCCAGCCGGTAGCCGATTTTGGTCGCAACTGTGTCGGTAAACTGGTACCGCTGCTGAGCGCCATGCAGGATAGCCTGCGCGAAGCAGTCAGCGCCATTCGCAGCGGGACCGAGAATATCTCGCGCGGTGCTGCTGAGATTTCTGCCGGTAACAATGACCTCTCTTCACGTACCGAAGAGCAGGCCGCTGCGCTGGAGCAGACGGCAGCCAGCATGGAGCAGTTGACGGCCACGGTGAAATTCAACGCCGATAACGCCCGTCAGGCCAGCCTGCTGGCAGAAACCGCCACCACCACGGCACAACGTGGCGGTCAGCTGGTGAGTGAAGTGGTCAGCACCATGGAGGGCATCTCTGGCAGTTCGAAGAAGATTGCTGAGATTACCAACGTGATTAACGGTATCGCCTTCCAGACCAATATCCTGGCGCTGAACGCTGCGGTCGAAGCGGCACGTGCCGGCGAACAGGGTCGTGGTTTTGCGGTCGTGGCATCTGAAGTGCGTAACCTGGCGCAGCGAAGCGCCAACGCCGCCAAAGAGATTGCGACACTGATTGAAGACTCGGTGCAGCGTGTAGGAAAAGGCGCGGAGCTGGTCAGCACGACGGGCGGCACCATGAATAATATTCTGAAGTCGGTGCAGGATGTGGACGCGATTATGAAACAAATCGCTTCTGCGTCGGAAGAACAGAGCAAGGGCATTTCTCAGGTGGGCACCGCAGTTACCGAAATGGACAGCGTGACGCAGCAGAACGCCTCACTGGTTGAGGAGGTCTCCGCCGCCGCAAGTGCGCTGGCGCTGCAGACGGAAGCGCTGCAGGCCTCTGTGTCGAAGTTCCGCCTTTCCAGCAACCGTCCGGCTTCACCTGCCGTCAGCAATAAACCGGCTGCGCCAAAAGCGCCTATGCTGAGTGCACCTCAGGCGAAACCTGCTGATAATGGCGACTGGGTGACGTTCTGATCCCTGCAGAGCCACGCCACCAGCTCCGCGAGGAACGGTGGCGCATCCTGTGCGGGCCGCTGCAGTAAACTGTAAACGGCTCCGGTTTTAACCTCGCCAGCGAACGGCTTAATCAGCCTGCCGCTGGCGATATCACTCTCCACCAGGTTGCTGTCGGCAATCGCCACGCCATACCCCTGAATCGCTGCACTGATCGCTAAATCCATCGTGGCAAAATGCTGGTTTCGCTTCATGCTGAGCATTACTTGCTGCGCCTGTAACCAGCACTGCCAGTCACGCGTGTCTGACGTGGGGTGCAAAAAGGTCATTGCGGCCAGCGCCGCCGCCGTCTCCGGGCAGGGCTGACCAGCCGCCATCACCGGCGTCAGCGACTCGCTGAACAGGCAGATCCCGTCAGGATGCGGCTTGCCATAGACAATAGCCGCGTCAAAGTTTTCAAGCTGCGCCGCGTGATTCAGGGTAGTGGTCAGGGCCACATGCAGTTCAGGGCGGTGAAGCTCCAGCGCCATCAGCCGCGGCACCAGCCAGCGCATGGCACAGGTCGGCGCTTTCAGGCGAAGGTTGACCTGACTGCGACGGACCTTTTCGCTGGCCTGAACCATCAGCTCAAAGCCCTGGCTGAGTTCAGGCAGCAGCGCGGCACCCTGCGGGGTCAGCCGCAGCCCGCGCGCATGGCGGTCAAACAGCGTCACGCCCAGCCACTGCTCCAGCGCGGCAATCTTACGACTGACCGCGCCCTGTGTCAGGCAGAGCTCGCGGGCAGCATGGGTCAGGTTGAGATGACGGGCCGTCACCAGAAAGGCGTGAATGGCATTAAGCGGCAGCGATGAGCGTGACACGGTGGACCTCAGCTATGCAATTTTGTCATGGCTATTATGACGACATTTCGCTTGCCGACTCAAGCCGCAGCCCGTTGAATAACGATTTATCGCATCTGACCAGTTATGCACCTGACGGAGAACATATGTCCCTGAACACGCCTGTCGCTATCCACTCAAAATTGCCGGACGTCGGCACCACTATCTTTAGCGTCATCGGCCAGCTTTCGGCGCAGCATCAGGCGATTAACCTGTCGCAGGGTGCACCCAGTTTCCCCTGCGATCCGGCACTGGTCGACTCAGTCAGCCGTGCGATGCAGGAGGGGCACAATCAGTATGCCGCGATGATGGGCCTGCCTGCCTTACGCGAGGCACTCGCTGGCAAAGTGCAGACGCTCTATGGACAGAAATATGATGCCGCGAGTGAAGTGCTGATCACCGGCAGCGCCAGCCAGGGACTCTATATGGCGATTACCGCGCTGGTTCATCAGGGCGATGAGGTGATCTTCTTTGAACCAGCGTTTGACAGCTATGCGCCGGTAGTACGGCTGCAGGGCGGTACGCCCATAGGCCTGAAGCTGCAGGTCCCGTCGTTTGCTATCGACTGGGATCAGCTGCGTGCGGCGATCACGCCGCGCACCCGGATGATCATTATCAATACGCCGCACAACCCCAGCGCGCAGGTGCTGACCCGCGACGATCTCAACCAGCTGGCAGCGTTGATCCGCAACACCGACATCGTGGTGCTCTCCGATGAGGTTTATGAACATATTGTCTTTGATGGTCGCCCGCACTGCGGCATGGCGACGCACCCGGAGCTGGCCGCACGCAGCGTCATTGTCTCTTCATTTGGTAAAACCTTCCACGTCACCGGCTGGCGGGTCGGCTACTGTCTGGCACCGGCGGAGCTGATGACCGAGCTGGTGAAAGTGCATCAGTTTATGATGTACGCCGCCGACACGCCGATGCAGGTGGGATTCGCACACTATCTGCAGACGCCGGAAAACTATCTGTTGCTCAACGCTTTCTATCAGCAGAAGCGCGATCGGCTAATCGATCTGATGCAGAACTCGCCGTTCCGGCTGCTGCCGAGCGCCGGTTCGTTCTTTATGCTGGCCAGCTATGGACATTTCAGTGACGAACCGGATAGTGAGATGGTAAAACGTCTTATCGTCGATTACGGTGTGGCAACCATACCGCTGTCGGCGTTTTATATGGATGGCACAGACAATAAACTGATTCGTCTCTCTTTTGCGAAAGACGAAGCGACACTAGAGGCTGGCGCGGCTGCGCTATGTGCTTTTTCTCACTGAATCACGCGAGCGTGATTCAGTACGGGGAACAGGTAACCAGGACTTTTCGGAGTAAATAAATAATGAAAAAACTGAACGCGCTTTTTCTCGCTCTGGGCATGATGACAACGGTACAGGCACTAGCTCAGGATTTACGTTACGGCGTGGAGTCACAATATCCGCCGTTTGAAAGCCGCAATGCAAAGGGTGAGCTGGAAGGCTTTGATATTGAGCTGGGCAATGCCATCTGTAAGGCAGGCAACTTCAGCTGCCACTGGGTTGAGAGCAGCTTTGATGCGCTGATCCCGGCACTGCAGGCGAAAAAGTTCGACGCCATTAACTCGGCGATGAATATCACCGAAGCGCGCGCCAAAAGCATCGCGTTTACGCAGCCGATCTACCGTATTCCGACCATGTTAGTAGCGAAAAAGGGTGAAAATCTGGCACCGACCGCCGAAGGTCTGAAAGGCAAAAACATCGGTGTGTTGCAGGGATCGATTCAGGAAACCTATGCGAAGAAGCACTGGGAAACCCAGGGCGTGACGGTGACGTCGTATCAGGATCAGAACCAGGTTTATAACGACATGGTCGCTGGCCGCCTTGATGGCACACTGGTGATGTCCGCCGCCGGTCAGTCTGGCTTCCTCGATAAGCCTCAGGGCAAAGGGTTTGGTTTTGTGGGCAAGCCCGTCGAAGATGACGCGATTCTGGGTTCAGGCATCGGCTACGGCCTGCGTAAAGATGACGCGCCGCTGAAGCAGTCGCTGGACGCGGCAATCGCCAAAGTGCAGGGCGATGGCACCCTCAAAAAGCTGGCTGAAAAATACTTCCCGGGTATTGATGTCAGCGTGAAGCCATAATCGCAATCGGGCGCGTTCTGCGCCCGATTTCTCCGCTTAACCCGCCGCCAGATAACAGAGCTTTTCTGCCACCTGATAGGACTTCACAAACGATGAGACTGGCAGAAACTCGAAGCGTGAATGAAAGTTATGCGCACCGGTAAAGAAGTTCGGCGTCAGCAGGCCTTTGGCTGACAGCGCGGCACCGTCCGTGCCACCCCGCATCGGAATCACTTTCGGCTCAATCTCCAGCGCGGCAAAGGCGCTGAAAATCAGATCTATTGCCCGGCGATCCTCACCCAGTGCATTGCTGATATTGCTGTAGATATCGCTGATCGTGATGCTCACTTCGCCTGTGGGATAGCGCGCCGCCAGTTCCTCTGCCGCCTGCTGCAACTGCTGCTTACGCGCCGCGAAGTTGGCCAGATCAAAATCACGAATGGAGGCCTTTAGCGTCGCCTTGCTGGCGTTGGCCTGAATCTCATTAAACCAGATATAGCCTTCACGACCTTCGGTGTGCTCCGGTGTCTGCTGACGATCAAACAGACTGATGTAGTCATGGGCCATCAGCAGCGGATTGACCAGCACGCCTTTGCCCGACATCGGATGTGCCGGAACGCCGGTAAACACAATCTCAGCCGCGGCTCCATTAAAGTTCTCGTAAACCACTTCACCCAGTTCGCAGCAGTCGATTGTCCAGGCAAAATCGACATTAAACCGCGTTTCCAGATCCAGCGCTTTCGCCCCGCGCAGGCCAATCTCTTCGTCTGGTACAAAAGCCACCACGATATCGCCATGATCGCCTTTGAGGTTCGCCATCAGCGTCATCACCACGGTGACCGCCGCTTTATTATCTGCGCCCAGCACGCTGGTGCCGTCGCTGAAGATCACCTGCTGGCCGACGTAGGGCGCGATCTCCGGATGTTCATCGCGGCGCAGCCAGATATCCTGCTCTGCATTCAGACAGAGATCGTCACCCTGCCAGGTCAGGATCTGCGGGTGGATATTGGGCGATAAGCCCACGTCAACGGTATCGATGTGCGTGATAAACCCGATGCGCGGAGCGTCTGGACGGTTGCCCCGTTTAACCGCCGTCACCGTAGCATGGTTATCAATCACCACCTCGTCCAGCCCCAGCGCACGCAGCTCATCCGCCAGCAGTTCCGCCATGGCGTGCTGGCTCGGCGTACTCGGCAGAGTCGTAGATTTGGCATCGCTCTGACTGCTGACGGCGAGGTAACGGAAAAATCGTTCGGTGAGTTGCGACTCAAGTTTGTCTGTCATCACTATTCCTTATTAGTCAGCCATGGGCGGGGTTCGCTATGGTGCCGAATCGTGCTATCAATGAAGCATCTGAATGATTCATTTAGATATTGTGATCACCGGAAGTCAATACAAAGCGAGGATGATAATGAAAATCAAGATAGCCACCTTAGCGCTTGTTACGGCTGGGATAGCGCTGGCTGGCAGCGTTAACGCCAAAACGCTGGTCTACTGTTCTGAGGGATCGCCAGAGAATTTTAACCCTCAGCTCTATACCTCGGGAACCAGTGTCGACGCCAGTGCAGTGCCAGTGTTTAACCGGCTGGTGGACTTCACGCCCGGCACCACCGATCTGGTGCCCAGCCTGGCAGAACGCTGGGAGATCAGCCCGGATGGCACCGTCTACACCTTCCATCTGCGCAAAAACGTGAATTTCCAGAGCAACAAACAGTTCAGACCCAGCCGCGACTTCAATGCCGACGATGTGATCTTCTCCTTCATGCGCCAGATGGACCCCAAAAATCCCTACCATAATGTCTCTGGCGGCACCTATTCCAACTTCGAAAGCCTCGAGCTTTCCACGCTGATTAAAAGTATCGACCGGGTGGATGACCACACCGTGCGCTTTACGCTCGCCCATCCTGAAGCGCCGTTCCTTGCCGATCTCGCGTGGTATTTCGCGTCGATTCACTCAGCAGAATATGCCGACGCCATGCTGAAAGCGGGGACGCCGGAGAAGGTCGATATGAACCCGATCGGCACCGGCCCGTTTGAGCTGGTGCAGTACCAGAAAGATTCCCGCATCCTCTACAAAGCGTTCCCGGACTACTGGCAGGGCAAGGCGAAGCTGGATCGCCTGGTGTTCAGCATTACGCCGGATGCTTCCGTGCGTTACGCTAAGCTTGAGAAGAACGAGTGTCAGGTGATGCCATTCCCGAACCCCGCCGATCTCGACAAGATGCGCGCCAACCCGAATATCACCCTGGAACAGAAGGCGGGTCTGAACACCGGCTTCCTGGCGTTTAACACCACTAAAGCGCCAACCGACAACGTTAAAGTGCGTCAGGCGCTGGCGATGGCGATTAACAAACAGGCGATCATCGAGGCGATATTTAAAGGCACCGGCACGGTCGCGAAAAATATCCTGCCGCCTGGCGTCTGGAGTGCGGACAAAGATCTGAAAGATTACGACTACGACCCGGAGCAGGCCAAAGCGTTGCTGCAACAGGCGGGCGTGAAACCCGGCACCGAGATTGCGCTCTGGGCGATGCCGGTTCAGCGGCCTTACAACCCGAATGCACGCCGCATGGCGGAGATGATTCAGTCGGACTGGGCCAAAGTCGGCATTAAAGCCAGTATCGTCAGTTATGAGTGGGGCGAATACCTGAAACGTGTGCGCAGCGGCGAGCATCAGGCGGCGCTGATGGGCTGGACCACCGCGACCGGCGATCCTGACAACTTCTTTGGCCCGCTTTACAGCTGCACCTCTGCGCAGGGCGGTTCTAACTCCTCAAAATGGTGCTACCAGCCTTTCGAGAAGTTAATCACCGAAGCCCGCGCCGAGCCGGATCAGGGAAAACGTACCGCGCTCTATCTGCAGGCGCAGCAGATAATGCATGACCAGATGCCTGCCGTGATGATTGCGCACTCCACCATCTTTGAGCCAGTGAGCAAATCGGTCAGCGGTTATCAGGTCGATCCGTTCGGCAAGCATATCTTCTATCAGGTGGATATTAAGCAGTAAGCGATTGCCACAAACCCAGAGGCCTACTCCGTAGTTAGTCTCTGCTTGTGCACCAAAGTCAGGATAGATCTGACAGCAATAAATAAGCTCAACGCGAAGGGAACACGACCCGATCGGAAAGTCGCAAAAGCCGCCATCCATGGCATGCTCGGCCCACGCCGTCCTGGCGTGGGACGCTTTCCTCTTCGGGTCGTGTTCCCTTCGCCATCACTGTCTTATAGCAAATATTTGCAGACCCTTACCCCATCCTCACCTGCTGATCCATCTCCGTCAGCCGCTGCTGCAAAAACTCCAGAAACAGCGTCAGTGCTGCGTTGCGCTGACGACCCGACACCGTCTGAAGCTGCAACGTACGCTGACTCAGCTGATCCACCCCCAGCGATCTCAATACCAGATTTTGCGACTCGCGCTCAAACAGCAGGGTAAATGCGCTGCAGATGGTCACCGCCTGTGGCGTATGCAGCAAAAAGTGATAGAGCGTGGCGAAATAGTCGCAGGTCAATACCGGTTCAACCACGCAGTCATTCATCTGACAGGAGAGATCAAACAGCTGCCGCACGGTCGTGTGATGGCCCGGCAGCGCCAGCGGCCAGCGATGCAAATCGCCCAGCGTCACCTCGCGTGACGCCAGCGGATGTGACTGATGCATCGCCAGTAACACCGGGGCAGGCCATGAGCCGAGTACCTCGACGCTGCGCTCAGGTTGCAGACTGAACTGCAGCGCCACATCGCATTCACCCGCCCTGACGCATGCCGCCACGCCCTGCGAGTGCGTCACGTTAATCGCAAACAGTGCGCCGGGATTCGCCAGTCGAAACGCCGCCAGCAGGCCAGGCAACAGACTGAACGCCATGCCATCCGTGCAGGCGATGCGGATCAGGCTACGGCGTACCGCTTTCAGGCCCTTAATCTCGGCAAGCGCATACTCCATATCAAGCTGACTTTTACGCACGTGATGCGCAAAAATTTCTCCCGCCTCATTCAGCACCATGCCGCGCGCATGCCGTTCAAACAGCGGCACACCGACCTGCGTTTCCAGCCGCTGAATCTGACGGCTGATCGCCGACACCGCCACGAACAGTTTCTCACTGGCGGCGCTCAGCGAGCCGCTCTCGACGACCGCCAGGAAATAGCGGATCTCGCTGCTTAACATGGTCACTCCAACAAAACGCATCATAAAAGGGCAGCAAAGCCTTGCTTTAAAAGCAACACTCACTCGATAAATTGATAATTGTGGCAAAGATGGAAGTTTGTCAAAGATAAAGCACGATAAAAATAACAGACAGGGCAAACATGACAGAGCAACAGGCAGTTAACCAGGCAATGCACTATTTCGATAGCGGTGAGTTTCAGCAACTGCTGGCACGGCGCGTTGCCTGCGTGACCGAAAGCCAGCACGCCAGCAGACGGACAGAGCTGGACCACTATCTGCAGCAGGAAATTGGCCCGCAGCTGGCGGCGATGGGATTCACGCTACACCCGTTTGACAATCCGCAGTCCGGCAGCCCGCCGTTTCTGATCGCCACCCGTATCGAAGATCCGTCAAAACCCACGCTGCTCTGCTATGGCCACGGCGATGTAGTGTTTGGTGACGATGAAAACTGGCGCGAAGGGTTATCGCCGTGGCAACTCACAGCTGAAGGCGAACGCCTGTATGGACGTGGCAGCGCGGATAATAAAGGCCAGCACTGTGTGAATCTCGCGGCGCTGGAGCAGGTGTGGCAGGCACGCGGCGGTGCGCTGGGCTTCAACTGCAAAATCCTGTTCGAAATGGGTGAAGAGATCAGCTCGCCAGGGCTGGCTGAGATCTGCCAGCAACAGCAGGCGCTGTTAAAGGCCGATCTTTTTATCGCCTCGGATGGCCCACGCCTTAATGCGCTGCGGCCAACACTGTTTCTGGGTTCACGTGGTGCGGCGAACTTTCGTCTGACTATTCGGGCGCGTGACAACGCCTACCACTCCGGTAACTGGGGCGGACTGCTGAGCAACCCTGGTACTCAACTGGCCAGTGCGATCGCCTGCCTGGTGAATGCGCAGGGCGTATTACAGGTTGGCGCGCTGAAACCAGACTCCCTGACCGACGCCGTGCGCGCCATCCTCAGTGATATTGATGTGGGCGGCATGCCAGGCGACCCGGCGCTGGCGGAAGGCTGGGGCGAGCCTGGCCTGACGCCTGCCGAACGCCTTTACGGCTGGAACACCCTGGAGGTGCTGGCCTTTGAAACCGGTAATCCGGCACGACCCATGAACGCCATTCCGGGCAGCGCTTCGGCGGTATGTCAGCTGCGTTTTGTGGTCGGCACCGACTGGGAAAATCTGGTGGGGCATGTCGAACGTCACCTGCATCATCATGGCTTCGATAACGTCAGCGTGGAGTTTCTGCGCGGTTCACCGGCAACACGACTCGATCCGCAGGATCCTCTGGTGGACTGGGCGCTGGATACGCTGGCCCGCAGCAGCGGCAAAAAACCGGCGCTGCTGCCCAATCTCGGCGGTTCACTGCCCAATGAGGTCTTTGCCGATATCCTGGGCCTGCCGACGCTGTGGGTGCCACATTCTTATCCCGCCTGCGGCCAGCATGGCGTTAACGAACATATGCTCACCTCAATTGCACGCGAAGGCCTGGCGATTATGACCCGGCTGTTCTGGCAACTGGGCGAAGAGGGCGAACAGCTAATGACGCGCCACCATCAGTGGCGGAGAGGTGAACAATGAGCAGCATCGCGCAAAGTGCCCCGCAGGTAAAACCGAGCCTGCATAAAACGCTGTTCGCCACCTGCATCGGTAACGCGCTGGAGTGGTTCGACATCGCGGTTTATGGCTTTTTTGCCAGCTACATCGCCCACGTTTTCTTTCCGGTCAGCGATCCGTCGGTGTCGCTGCTGCTGACCTTTGGCAGTTTCGGAATCTCTTTTCTGATCCGCCCGCTGGGTGCCATCGTCCTGGGTAACTATGCCGACCGGCATGGCCGCAAAAAGGCGCTGCTGCTGTCGATTAATCTGATGATGCTGGGCGGGGCGATCATCACGTTTATGCCGGGTTACGCCACCATCGGTCTGGCGGCACCGCTGCTGATTATTCTGGCGCGGCTGATACAGGGCTTTTCTGCCGGTGGTGAATTTGGCAGTTCGACCGCCTTTCTGGTGGAGCATTTTCCCGAGCGCAAAGCGTTCATCGCCAGCTGGCAGTTCGCCACCCAGGGTGCCAGTACGCTGATGGCATCGGCTTTTGGTCTGGGGCTGACACAGTGGCTGAGCGAAAGTGAGATTCAGGCGTGGGGCTGGCGCATCCCGTTTGCTTTCGGTTTGCTGATTGGGCCACTGGGGATTTACATCCGCCGTCATGTGCAGGAACCCGCCAGCTTTGCGTCGCAGGAAAAGGAAGCCGCACCGCTGAAAACGCTGTTCGGGCGGCAGAAAGCGCTGATCACGCTGGCGATTGGCGTGATGGTGATTTCGACCGCAGTCAACTACATGCTCAACTACATCCCGACCTACGCCACTAAAACGCTGCACCTGCCGGGATCCGTCGCCTTCACTGCCACGCTGATAGCGGGGATCATCCTGACGGTGGTGACTCCCATCATGGGGTTGTGGGCGGAGCGGATTGGGCGGTTGCCGCTGATGTGGGGATCGTTGCTGTTGCTGGTGGTCACTATCTATCCCGCGTTTAAATGGATGGTCGATCACACCACGTCCACCACGCTGATCCTGCTGGTGGCCTGGATGGCACTGCTGAAGTCGATCTACTTCTCGACGGTGCCATCGGTAATGGCGGATCTGTTCCCGGCGACCACCCGCGCCAGCGGGATGGCGATCAGTTACAACGTGGCCGTAACGGTATTCGGCGGGTTTGCGCCGCTGATTTGCAGCATGCTTATTGCCGCCAGCGGCAGCAGTCTGGCACCAGGCTACTACCTGATGGCAGTGGCAGTGCTGAGCGGTATCGCGCTGCTGCGCTGCAGTAAGCGGGTGTCATAGCAAATCAGGCCAGTTCATTGGCCTTTTCAGGCAGCTGACATAGTCACATCAGGCTCTGGCAGCAATAAAAAAGCTCAAAGTGCAGGGAACGGGGTCAGAGGAGGAAAGCGTCCCGCCGTCCGGAAAAAAACGCCAGGCGTTTTTGATCAACGCGAAGCGTTGGCCCGACAACGGGCGCACCTCAGGGATGAGGTGCGTACTAAAAACGCCGGGAGCGTTTTTAAACAACGCAACGCGTTGGCCCGACAACGGGCGCACCTCAGGGATGAGGTGCGTAATTGCGCGGGCCGGGCATGCCAGGGATGGCGGATTTTGCGACTTTCCGATCTGACCCTGTTTCCTGCGCAGGCGCGATCTCAACTGTAAAACGAACCAGCCAGAGTTATCAATCTCAGCGGGCCGTTGAACCGACCTGCTTTTAACTGAACTGTAAATAGGCAACATGGGTCTGCAGATACTCCTCCAGACCATGTTTTCCATCGGCTCCGCCGACACCCGACTTACGCCATCCGGCGTGAAAGCCCTGCATCGCCTCAAAGTTCTCACGGTTCACATAGGTTTCGCCAAACTTAAGTTTTCGCAGCGCAATCATGGTGGTATTGAGATTCCGGGTATAAATTGAGGAGGTCAGTCCATACTCGCAATCGTTAGCCAGCGCAATCGCCTCATCCAGCGTTTTAAAGGTCATTACCGGCAGCACCGGGCCAAAAGTCTCCTCCTGCATAATCGCCATCTCCTGACGCACATCGGTCAGCAGCGTAGGCTGGAAGAAAAAGCCTCTCTCTCCGGCGCGCCTGCCGCCCAGAACGACTTTTGCACCTGCGGCAACGGCATCGGCCACTTTCTGCTCGACCCGATCCCGTGCTGCGGCATTAATCAGCGGTCCCATATCGATATCACTGCGTTCGGCGGGATCGCCAAACGTCACCTGCTTAAACGCGGTAGTCAGTGCGCTGATAAACCGATCGTAAATGCCTTCCTGCACATAGACGCGCTCCACGCAGTTACAGACCTGGCCGCTGTTGATCACGCGTGAGCTGATAATGGATCGCACCGCCAGATCCAGGTCGGCATCCTCCATCACGATGGCGGGCGCTTTGCCGCCCAGTTCCAGCGACACTTTAGTCACATTTTTAGCCGCGGCTTCCATGGTGGCGATACCTGCGCCGACGCTGCCCGTCAGACTCACCAGCCCGACCTTTGGATTGGCCGCCAGTTCCTGTCCCACTTCCGGTCCCAGACCATAGACAATGTTAATGACGCCAGCTGGCAGACCCAGCGTCTGGATAATCCCGGCAAACAGTGCGGCATTGTTCGGCGTCAGCTCGCTGGGTTTAATCACAATCGTGTTGCCGGTGATCAGGGCAGGCGCCGCTTTGCGGGCGATCAGGAAAAAGGGAAAGTTCCACGGTAAAATCCCGGTGGTGACGCCAATCGCTTTTTTAAACAGAAAGATGTTTTCGTTGGGCCGGTCGCTGTTGATGATCTCGCCTTCATAACGCCGTGCCCACTCCGCCATATAATCGAGATAGTCGGCGGTGAACAGCACTTCCGTCTTCGCCAGGCCCTGGGTTTTGCCGCCTTCCGCCACGATGGTCGCCGTCAGTTCAGGCTCGCGGTCGCGGATGGCGCTGGCGATTTTGTGCAGCCAGACACCGCGTTCAACCGCAGGCAACGCTTCCCACGCCGGCTGAGCGGCTTCGGCGGCATTGATCGCAAGGCTGGCATCCTGACGGCAGCCTTGCGGAATGCGTGACAGCAACGCTTCAGTGGCCGGATTGATGACTTCAATCCACTGGTCACTCTGATGGGCGACAAACTCGCCATTAATGTAATGTTGATGATGTGTTGTCATTCGCTTGGCTCTCCGCTATCAATACGTTGCAGTAATGTGATAGCAGGGTGAAGCAGATCGCTAAGCGTGACCTTTAGCTTATTGCCAGCTTGCGCGTCCGGCTGGCAGCCAATCACAGATATCGGTGAGTTCTGCGGCAAAAACGTCAATCTGTTGTAGATTTAAAGGGGTGAAATCGTGAAAAAGGGGTTAAATAATGGCAAGCGGATGGGCAGGAGACGGCGCAGTACAAGAACAGATTGATAGCACCGTTAACGACGGGATTGAGCGGGTCAGACAATCGCTCGGGCAGGGCGAAAGCGCCACCGAATGTGAACTCTGCGGCGAACCGATTCCTGAAGCGCGCCGTCAGGCACTCAAAGGGGTGCATTACTGCGTGGCGTGTCAGGAAAAAATCGATAAACAGCAGCAGACCAGCAGCTTATATAATCGTCGGGGCAGTAAAGACAGTCAGCTACGCTAACGCTCAGGAGCCTGGCATCGCCAGGCCGCTGCCAATAAACCACGCCAGAAAGCCCATGCCCGCCACGATGATGGCGATCGGAAACAGAATTCCAATTCTCATATTCAACCTGCTGCAAACAGCGATTTCAGGGAGCGCGATCTTATCATGAGATCTGGAGGACTGCGCGGTGGGTTTTCAGCAGGGTGAAAAGCTGGAACTGGGTTGCCTCGTTCTCCTCACGGAGCACCTCGCCTTTTTTATAAATAATATGGTGAACATGGCCGAGCTGACGCCAGACCACAATCGCTGAGGCGATCAGGGCGCAATGTTGCTCCGCCTGCACACACTCAATGGTGGCATAGTGTGTTTCATCCAGACCATTCACAAACACCTTTATCGCATCTGCAGGTAGTATCGCCCGGAGATCATCCAGCATCACCCGGCTGACTGGCTGCGAAAGAAACAGTGTTAACCACTTCGTTGTCATTCCAATCCCTGTTCCCATCAATTTGCCCCAGTTTATACGACCTTGTCTGCGGTAAAGAAGGCTTCTTTGCCCTTTTGCCACCATACCAGTTTAAATGGCAGTCAGTTTAAAAGTGTGCTGCGCCACACAGCAAAACGATAAAAAAGTCAGAATAATAAGATACTTACCTTATTCATTGTCCGGTTATCTGACAACTGTGAAATTGTGATCCTTAACGTTAATAACGGGTAAATATTGCCACTCCGCTGCGGCTTCCGGCATTTATCCAAAGGCTGAGGAATTCCTGCAAAACGTAGACTGCCTGCTGAACGGAAGCTGACAGGTTTCCGACAGGCCTCAACCTAACCGGGGAATAACAATGAACAGCGCCATTATTGCAGGTATCTTCTGGCATTTTGTCGGTGCTGCCAGCGCCGCATGTTTTTACGCGCCTTTTAAACAGGTGAAAAGATGGTCATGGGAAACCATGTGGTCCATTGGCGGCCTGATGTCGTGGCTTATCCTGCCGTGGGCGGTCAGTGCCATTTTACTGCCAGACTTCAGGGCCTATTACAGCAGTTTTACGCTGTCGCAACTGACGCCGGTTTTTCTCTTTGGCGCGATGTGGGGCATAGGCAATATTAACTACGGCCTGACCATGCGTTACCTTGGCATGTCGATGGGGATCGGTATCGCGATTGGCATTACCCTGGTGGTCGGCACGCTGATGACGCCACTCTTGCAGGGCCGTTTTGGCGAACTGTTTGCTTCGGCAGGGGGCCGGTTAACCCTGCTGGGCGTGCTGGTGGCGCTGATTGGCGTTGGGATTGTGACGCGTGCCGGGCTATTAAAGGAGCGGGCGCTGGGGATAAACGCCGAAGAGTTTAATCTCAGAAAAGGACTGCTGCTGGCGGTGATGTGCGGCATTTTCTCAGCGGGTATGTCCTTTGCGATGGACGCGGCGAAACCGATGCATCAGGCCGCCGCTAATCTGGGCATCGATCCGCTCTATGTGGCTTTACCCAGCTACGTCATCATCATGGGCGGTGGGGCACTGGTGAATCTGGCCTTCTGTTTCTGGCGGCTGGCCACCCGGCCTGAGCTGTCGGTACGTAAAGACTTCTCTGTCGGAAAGTCGCTGCTGATTGCCAATACCGCTTTTGCGGTGCTTGGCGGAACCATGTGGTATCTGCAGTTCTTCTTTTACGCGTGGGGCCATGCCAGAATCCCGGCGCAGTATGACTACGTCAGCTGGATGCTGCACATGAGCCTTTACGTCCTGTGTGGGGGGCTGGTAGGCCTGCTGATGAAAGAGTGGAAGTCAGCAGGGCGTCGCCCGGTGAGCGTGTTATCGATCGGCTGTGTGGTGATTATCATTGCCGCTAACATCGTCGGGCTGGGTATGGCGGCCTGAATGCGAATATAAAGACAGTGTCTTTATAAAGAAGGCCCTTAGAGTTAGCAGAATGGCGGTCAGATCGTGCCCGCTCAGGGAAAACGGTCAGATAGGAAAGACGCAAAAGCCGCCATCCATGGCCTGCTCGGCCCGCGACGTCCTGTCGCGGGACGCTTTCCTGTTCTGGCCGTGTTCCCTGCGCTTTTTAGCATAATCATTGCTGCTAATAATTCATTGGGGGAATTTCAGTGCGCTAAATTGCTTGCCGGAAGGGTGTTGAATGGGCCTGCTATGCAGGCCCTTTTTATTCAGACTCGATACTCTTAAGCGCCTGCCGTGGCGCAATAAATCGCTGACGCCAGGCGGTGGGCGTTAAACCGGTATCGCGGGTGAAGACCACCGAGAAATAGTTACTGTCATCAAAGCCACAGCGGGCGGCGACCTCACTAATCAGGCAATCCTGGGTGCGCAGCAGATATTTTGCCTGGCAGAGCTGCAACTGGCGCAGGTAATGACCAATGGTCATCCCGGTCTGCTGACGAAAAAGCTGCCGCAGCGCCCGCTCGCTGAGCTGATTCTGCTGACAAAATGCCGCCAGATCGAAGGGACGGGCAAGGGCACCCTGTAAGGCTGACATCAGCAGATCAAGCTGTTCACCCTCCGGCAATGCCCAGGGACGATCGGCGGCGTAGCCATGGCGGCGCAGAATCAATGCCAGCTGTAAAAACAGCGCCTCAGAGAGCTGTACTGACAGCGGATCGCTTTTGCGGCTTTCACGCTCCAGCTGGCTGATAACGCCACGGGCCAGTGACATGCCGCGCGTGGTCAGACGCCAGCAGCCGGGCGTGTCCGGTCCCTGTTGAGGCAGCAGCTGATTCCAGTCAAGGCCAAGGCCAAAGCGGTCACGGCAGTAGAGGATATTATCCAGCACCAGATTGTTGACGCTATCGTAGCTATGGCAGTCACTGTCGCGGATATAAAAAACGTCGCCGCAGGTTATCAGCCAGGGACGATCGTTGAGGACATGCAGGCCGTTACCGCGCCAGACAATCACGATTTCACTGAACTCGTGTTGATGGGGCGGAAAGGAGGGTTGGGGCATCCTTTCGGCAACCGCCACCGGTAAACTGGTAGCGGGAAAATAGTCATCCCGACTGAGTATCAATGCCATACGTTGCTCCTTTACAACATCTGCTGGCGCTCCGCTCGCGGTGCGCAGCCAAATTCGCGCCTGAACAGGGTTGAGAAATGGTTACTGTCACCAAATCCACACTGGAAGGCGATATCGGTAATTCGCATATCACTGTGACGCAGCAGATGACGAGCCTGTAACAGCCGCAAACGGTTCAGATAGCGCTGCGGCGTACTGCCGGTTTGCTGCTTCATCTGCCGATGCAGGGTTCGCAGCGACAGGGAGAAACGATCAGCCAGTTCCTCCCAGACAATCTCGTCACTGTAATGGTCGCCAAGCCAGTCGAGCAGGCGATGCAATCGTGCTTCCTGATCCTGACTCTGCCCGTCAATACAGGCTTCCCGCAGCAACACCAGCAACTGCAAAAAGAGCTGTTCCTGGTGCGCCTGTTTCTCCAGCGACCAGGTATCATCCTGCTGCATCTTCGCTGTCACACTCAGCGCCTGCGCCATCACTTTATGATTGATACGCCAGTGAGAGGTGTATTGCCCGTCCTGATCGCAAGGCAACAAAGCCTGCAGCCCGGAGAGAAAGCGAAACGCGACGGGACTGCGATAAAGCACATTGGTCAGGCAAAGATTTTCGGTCTGCTCATAAAGATGACGATCGTGATCGCGCACAAAGCAGACACAGCCCGCACACAGCGTCTGCGGCTGACCATTAAACACATGAATGCCGGAGCCTTGCTCCACCAGTACAATTTCATGAAAATCATGATGATGTTCCGGAAAAGCTGCCTGCGGTATGCGGGGTTCAATCGCTATCGCGTAATCGCCTTCGGGAAAAAAATCTGCACTGTGCAATATGGTCATCGTCGTCTCTCGCTGCTTAACAAAACCGTAACGCAGTCTAATCAGGACGCCGTTACCTTACCTTGAATTTTCAGCTGGACTCAGCAGGAATCATGCTGATTTTTCAAGAAATCCCCGGCAGTTAACAGATTTGCGGCAGGGGTCACATCGCCTCTGCTGCCATCTCTGTGATCTCCCTCACGAAGTTCTTTGCTCATCTGCCAGCCACTTACGCCTGCTGGCATTCTCGGGAAGGTGACGTCCAGGCAAGATTTTTACTCTGTGACCACTTAATCACAGGGAAAAGTCGCCATGACCAGGAGAAACATTGTTGCTATCGATCTCGGCGCATCCAGCGGACGGGTCATGCTCGCCAGCTGGGATGCCGCGCAGCGCCAGCTGGCACTGCGTGAGGTCCGGCGCTTTAAAAACAAGCGCCAGCGTCGTGCCGGTTATGACTGCTGGGATCTGGCTATGCTGGAGCAGGAGATACGCGCCGGGCTGGCTCAGTTAGATGATGAGGGCGTCGTCCCTGACAGTATCGGCATCGACACCTGGGGTGTTGATATGGTGCTGCTGAATGCAGAGGGTGAGCAGGTGGGTGAAGCGGTCAGCTATCGTGATGCGCGCACGCACGGCCTGATGGAGCAGGCACAGCATGAGCTGAGCCTCAGCGCCATTTATGCCCGAACCGGCATTCAGTTTCTGCCGTTCAATACACTCTATCAGATGCGCGCTCTGCATCAGCAGCAGCCAGACTGGCAGGCCCGCGTGGCGCATGCGCTGATGATACCTGACTACCTGCATTATCGCCTGACCGGTAATCTCAACTGGGAATATACCAACGCGACCACCACGCAAATGCTCAATATTCACAGCGGTGAGTGGGATCGCGATTTGCTCGCCTGGGCGGGCGTTGACACGCGGTGGTTCGGTCAGCCGCAGGCACCCGGCAATACCGTCGGTCACTGGATCAATCGCGCGGGCACGGCGGTTCCGGTGATCGCCGTCGCCACTCACGACACTGCCAGCGCAGTTCTTGCAACGCCGCTGATGCAGGACGACGCCGCTTATCTCAGTTCAGGAACCTGGTCGCTGATGGGCTTCGAAAGTCTGCAGCCCTATGCCTGCGATACGGCACTGCGCGCCAACATCACCAACGAAGGTGGCGCTGAGGGGTATCGCGTACTGAAAAACATTATGGGGCTGTGGCTGTTGCAGCGTATCTGCAGCGAACTGCAGATTGACGATCTCCGCATGCTGATTGAAGAGACAGCCCGTCAGCCCGCCTGTTTATCACTCATCAGTCCCAATGATGCGCGCTTCATCAATCCGGACAGCATGGTTAATGAGATTCAGAACGCCTGCGCAGAGCAGGGCATGCAGGTGCCCCAATCTGCCGCTGCGCTGGCTCGCTGCATATTTGACAGCCTCGCGCTGCTCTACCGTGAAGTCATTCACGAACTGGCTCAGTTGCGCGGCAAGCCTTTCAGCCAGTTGCACGTGGTAGGAGGCGGCAGCCAGAACCGCTTTCTTAATCAGCTCTGCGCCGATGCCTGCCAGATCCCGGTACTGGCAGGCCCGATTGAAGCCTCCACGCTGGGTAACGTGGGTTGCCAGCTGATTGCCCTGGGCGAACTGACCGATGTGGCTGATTTCCGCTGCAGCGTCATTAACAACTTCCCACTCGAAAAATTCGAACCGCAAACACACAGCGTCTTCAGTGCCAGTCAGGCACGCTTCGCGACGCTGAGTCAACCCGCTAAGGAACCCGCTTATGACTAAGCAGATTGAACAGGCTTTTGAACTGGCTAAACAACGCTACGCTGATAATGGGGTTGATGTTGAACAGGCCATGCGCCAGCTGGACCGCATTCCGGTCTCCATGCACTGCTGGCAGGGTGATGATGTCCGGGGATTCGAGAACCCACAGGGCGCACTGACCGGCGGCATTCAGGCGACCGGCAACTACCCGGGACGGGCACGGAATGCCAGTGAACTACGCAGTGATATCGACAAGGCTATGTCGCTGATTCCTGGCGCGAAACGTCTGAACCTGCACGCTATCTACCTTGAAAGCGACAAGCCGGTAGACCGGGATGCCATTGAACCTGCCCATTTCGCCAACTGGGTCGCCTGGGCCAAAGAGAATAAGCTGGGCCTCGATTTTAACCCAAGCTGCTTCTCGCATCCAAAAAGCGCGGACGGCTTTACGCTGTCGCACAGTGATAAAACCGTCCGTCAGTTCTGGATCGACCACTGCAAAGCGAGTCGCCGCATCTCTGCCTCATTTGGTGAGCAGCTGGGCACGCCGTCAGTGATGAATATCTGGGTGCCGGACGGCATGAAAGATATCACCGTGGATCGACTGGCCCCGCGTGAGCGCCTGATGAGTGCGCTGGATGAAGTCATCTCAGAAAAACTCAATCCGCAGCATCATATCGATGCGGTTGAGAGCAAGCTTTTTGGCATAGGCGCTGAGAGCTACACCGTAGGCTCTAACGAGTTTTATCTCGGCTATGCCGCCAGTCGCCAGACGGCGCTTTGCCTGGATGCAGGGCATTTCCATCCAACCGAAGTGATCTCCGACAAAATTTCCGCCGCCATGCTCTATGTGCCGCGCCTGCTGCTGCACGTCAGTCGTCCGGTGCGCTGGGACAGCGACCATGTTGTGCTGCTGGATGATGAAACCCAGGCTATCGCCAGTGAGATCGTCCGTCATCAGCTGTTCGACAAAGTGCACATTGGCCTCGACTTCTTCGACGCCTCAATTAACCGGATTGCCGCTTGGGTTATCGGCACCCGTAACACCAAAAAAGCGCTGCTGCGTGCCTTGCTGGAGCCAACCGACCGTTTACGCCAGGCCGAGAACAGTGGCGATTACACCGCACGGCTTACCCTGCTGGAAGAGCAAAAATCACTGCCATGGCAGGCGGTCTGGGAAGCGTGGTGCCTGCGCCATGACGTCCCGGCTGATGCCAGCTGGTTAGGCGATGTCCGTCATTATGAACAACAGATCTTGAGCCAACGTTAAGGATTTCACTATGCAAAGCATTCTTTCTTCCGGGTTTGTTAAGGGAATGGTCAAAGCGACCAGCGACATGTGGCTGAAGGGCTGGGACGAGCGTAACGGCGGTAACGTCAGCCTCCGTCTGCTGGAGGAGGAGGTGAAACCCTTTGCCGCCGATTTCTATAAAGAGCCGCGCTGTATTGAGCTGACCCAGCCTGCGCCAGCGCTGGCAAACGACTGGTTTCTGGTGACCGGGTCAGGAAAATTCATGCGTAACGTCCAGCTCGATCCGGCGGATTGTCTGGCGCTGCTGCAGGTCGATGACAAGGGACTTTCCTATAAAATTCACTGGGGCCTGTCGAATGGTGGTTTGCCGACCTCTGAACTGGCATCACACTTTCAGTCTCACGCAGTACGTAAAGCCGTCAGTAAAGGCGCAGATCGGGTGATTATGCACTGCCATGCGACCAACTTTATGGCTCTGAGCTACGTGGTTGAGATGGACTCTGCCCGCTTTACCCGTTTGCTGTGGGAAGGCAGTACCGAATGTCTGGTGGTCTTCCCGGATGGCGTGGGTGTGTTGCCATGGATGGTTCCTGGCACCGATGAAATCGGCACAGCGACTGCCGGACAGATGCAGTCTCACACCCTGGTGATGTGGCCATTCCACGGCGTCTTTGGCACAGGCCCGACACTCGATGAAACCTTTGGTCTGATTGATACGGCGGAAAAATCGTCAGAAGTGATCGTCAAAGTGCTGTCGATGGGCGGAATTCGTCAGAGCATCACCACCGAACAGCTGATCGCACTGGGTGAGCGCTTTGGCGTGAAGCCGTGGCAACCGGCGCTGGATGTGGGCCCAGCCAATGCTGCGTAAAGCCTTTGTGATGCAGGTGAATGCCGACTGCCATGCAGAGTATGAGCGTCGTCATTCCCCAATCTGGCCTGAACTGGCTGAGACACTGAAGGCACACGGCGCGCATAACTATGCCATCTGGCTGGACGTAGAGCGGAATCTGCTGTTCGCCAGCGTTGAGATTGAATCTGAAGCACGCTGGGAAGCGGTGGCAGAAACGGAGGTGTGTCAGCGCTGGTGGGCGTCAATGAAAGATCTCATGCCGACTAATGCAGATAACAGTCCTGTCAGTCAGCCGTTAAAACCAGTGTTTTTCCTGAACTAGATGACGAAAAGGGCGGCAATGCCGTAATGCTGGTCAGTTAAGCGACAGGTGATAACGCAGACTGGGGCCGGGCAGGGGCTGGCGGTCCTCGCGCCGCTGCGCGGTTCCTTCACTTCATTCGCCTGCCTGACGGACCGCCGGGGATGGCACATCCTGTGCCGCCCCGCCTTTCGCCCGCGTCCTGCGGGCTCTCCTGGCAGACTCATTCTGTTCAGCGCTGCGGATTGCCTGCCCCTGCCCGGCCCCTGCCTGCTCTGAAGCTTCTGGTGCGTATTGTTAAAAAGGGCACGAGAGTGAAGGCCTGAGCGCCTCTGCTGCTGAAAGGGCTATCCGCAGCGCTGAGGCGTGACGGCGGGCCAGAAGTCCACGCCGGGAAGCGTGGACAGTTCGGGGCCGGCCAGGGAAGGCCGATCCCCGAACGGTTCGTCGGCACGACGTCAAAGCCGAAGGTACCGCGTGAGCGGCGCGAGGACGGCCCGGCAGCAGCAGAGGTGCTCAGGCCAGCACTGCGGCTCCCTCGCCCATAAAAAAAGCTGCCACGTCTGACCGTGGCAGCCTTTACAAATCTAATCTTAACAGACCAGCATTACGGCAATGCCGCCCTGTTTTTCTAGCCCCTGGCCTGACACAAGCCGGTCAGCGTTGGCCACATGGCCATCAGCGTATCAATAATACCCTCAAGATCGTCACGCTCTGCGCCTTCACGGGCCCGCACCGACATGCCCTGCAACATACAACCCAGATAACGTGACAGCGCCGGAATATTCACTGCTACACTCAGTTCTCCACGCTGCTGGCGCGCCAGCAGAAAATCACTCAGCACATGCTCCTGCGACTGATGCTGCTGTTGCAGCATGGCGGCAATCTCTGCCGAAGCCGCCGACAGGGCCGTTGAGGTACAGATAAAGAAGCATCCGCCGGGAGAGTCGCGCTCGGTAAAACAGGCCGCAGTAGAGCGGAAATAGGCCTCAATGGCCCGATCCACCGGTAACTGATCATCGCCTAATGCTGCTTCACGCCATGCGCTGAACTTCTCTACATAACGCTCCATCGCTGCGCGAAACAATCCCTCTTTATTCACAAACTCTGCGTAGAGGGTTGGCGCTTTTGCGCCAGTGGCAGCGACCAGATCGGCGAGAGAAGTTCCCTCGTAACCGTGTGTCCAGAACAGGGTCAGAGCTTTATCGAGCGCAGCTTCGCGATCGAACACTTTGGGACGGCCGCGGCATTTCTTTATATCGCAATCCTGAACCTGACTCATACACCCTCACAGACAGTCAAACACCCTATTAAATTACCGATCATTATAAAAATGTGCAAGGCCCACTGGAAATGTCAGCCGCAAGCGTTGTCATTTTGTGCGCCAGCGCATTTTTACCGCCCCTATGGTTAAGTCATAAAAGGGGCTGAAGCCCATAATCACGCCACTTCGCGAATAAAATAACGCTCATTAAATAAATATTGACGACGAACCAGATCGAGGTCTATCATTTATTTAACGGTCGTTAACTAAATAGCGACAACCCAATTCAGACACACCGAATTCAAATACCGAACAGAGAGAATATTATGAAAACCATCAAAACCACCCTGGCAGCACTGGCACTCACTACCCTGGCTTTTGGCGCATCTGCCGCTGATCTCGTCACCAGCGAACCGGCTAATCAGCAGCCCGTTGGCACCATCTCAGTACTGGGTGGCACCAACCTGAGTTCTGTTGAAGCACAGCTGAGTGCCAAAGCGGATGAAGCCGGTGCGAAATCATTCCGCATCACTTCAACCAGCGGTCAGAACAAACTGCACGGCACGGCTGTGATCTATCAGTAACAGGCAGTTCATCAGATAATGTGAGAAGGGGTTCGTTATGAAACGTATCAATATGATGGTGGCGGCGGCGGTGCTAAGTGGCCTCTCCTTTGCCAGCGTGGCGGCCCAACAGGTGAGCAGCACCCCGTTGGATCAGCAAAAAATCGGTGTCATCAGCGCAACGGGCAGTACGAATCTGACCTCGCTGGAGCAGCAATTGTCAGAGAAGGCCAGCGATGTCGGCGCAAAGTCTTTCCGCATCACTTCGACCTCTGGCAGCAACAACCTGCATGGCACAGCCATTCTTTATAAGTAACAGGCGCTATAAATAACCTTAAACAGGCTTCAGATAAACCCACTTATCTGAAGCCTTTTTTATTTGGTTTGGCGCTGATTATCCGTTGCTGCGTAACTGCGGATAGCGCCGGAAAATATAAACACACCACAGCAACGCCACCAGACCAATCATCCCACCGACATTCCCCACTTCCGCCATGCTCAGATGGATACTGACCTGATTGCCCAGCAGCGCGCCCGCGCCAATACCAATATTGTAGATGCCGGACATCAGGGACATCGCGACATCCGTGGCATCCGGTGCCAGCGAGAGCACCCGCACCTGCATACCCAGCCCGATCATCATCATCGCCACTCCCCAGACAACGCACAGCGTGGAGATAGCGGCAGGGCGAACGGCGGCAAAGATCAGCAGGCCCATGCAAAGGGTGATCAGCGCAATGGCGGCAATCAGCAGGGCGGAAGGAAATTTGTTACCCAGCGTACTGAAGAGCAGGCTGCCGACAATGCCCGCTGAACCAAACAGCAGCAGCAGCAGGGTTGTGAAATTGCCGCTGGAGTGGGCAACGGTCTGCATGAATGGCTCGATATAGCTGTAGGCGGTGTAATGTGCGGTCACCACCAGCGTCACCAGTAGGTACATGCTGACCAGCGCCGGACGGCGAAACAGCATCGGCACACTGCTCAGCGAGCCGGTATGCTCACTTGGCAGGCGCGGCAGAATACGCACCAGCATGATCATCAGCACCAGTGCCGACAGACCAATCGCGCCGAAAGTGGTGCGCCAGCCAAGATACTGACCCACCACGCGGCCTATCGGCACGCCCAGCACCATCGCCAGCGCGGTACCCGTCGCCAGCATACTCAGCGCCTGGGTTTTCTTACCCGCCGGGGCAACACGAATCGCCAGCGAGGCGGTGATCGACCAGAACACCGCATGAGACAGGGCGATGCCGACGCGCGACACCATCAGCGACCGGAAATCCCAGGCGACGGTTGAAAGCACGTGGCTGACGATAAATATCAGGAACAGCACGCCCAGCAGCAGCCGTCGCTCAATATTGCGGGTCAGCAGCATCAGCGGCAGTGAAAGCAGCGCGACGACCCAGGCGTAGATGGTCAGCATGATCCCGACATCAGCCGTCTGCATTGAAAAGTCAGCAGCGATATCAGATAACAGGCCAACCGGCACGAACTCGGTGGTATTGAAAACAAATGCGGCGATGGCCAGCAATACCACGCGTAGCCAGGCAGTTTTACGTGAAACAGTTGTTGGTTGCATGAGGAGTCAAGTCAGTCAGTACAGCGAAATCGGATGTGGCAGAAACATCCAGCGAAAGTGACCTGCGTCACAAATTACTGACCATTGTAGTGAATAAAGCGGGAAGCGAAACCTTATAAACGCCTTTTATTGCTGATTTTTTATTATCGCCCTGTGACAGGGCGATAGCCTGAGGTTATCAAGTTCGATGCGGTGCAGACATCATTCAGAGCAGGGGGTTTCCTTCAGGCAGAATGTAATTGAACAGCACAGCGGGAAGCGTTTTACCTCCGGGCTGTCCTGCCGATTAACGCGATGGCGGAGTATGTTTCAGGGCCACGCTGAGCTGACTGGCCTGCGGGTCGCTGTGATTAAGCGGACAGCAGTTTTCGCAGCCGATGGCACCCGCATAATATTTTTTGGCCTGCAGAATAGCGGCATTCACATGATAAAAACTGCCCAGAAACAGTCGGTTATCCATGTCGGGAAGATGGGGGCAGCCCGCAGAATGAACAACATGATTATCGTTATATCCCGATTGTTTATTAACGTAGTAGTAGATAGCCACAGGCGTTCCTTGTTGCCGTGTTAAAAGGCAAAGCAGATGATTTATTACAATAAAAAGGATTATAGCGGGAAAAGCACGATTTGTTTGTTATGGATCTGAAGGGGTTGTTCAGCGTGACAAGCTGCCAGGCCTGCCTGGGCCTGGCATGAGAGAAATCAGTCAGAGTCTTTTACTATGCAGACGCCAGGCAACCAGCAGCGCCAGGATTAACAGGACGCTGATAAACAGCGTGATTCCGCTCCAGCCAAAATTATGCCAGAACAGACCGCCCAGCGTGCCCGCCACGCTGGAACCCACATAGTAGCTGAACAGATAGAGTGACGAAGCCTGCCCACGCGCCCGGCGTGCACGGGGACCAATCCAGCCGCTGGCGACCGCATGGGCGGCAAAAAAGCCGGCGGTGAACAGCATCATTCCGGGCAGAATCAGCCAGAGCGAGTCGAAGGCAGTGACCAGCAAACCCAGCAGCATGATGGCTGTCGCGCCCAGCATCACCGGCCCACGTCCCAGGCGACTGGTCAGCGCACCGGCTTTAGGTGAACTCCACGAGCCGGTGAGATAGACCACCGACAACAAACCCACCACGGCCTGACTGAGATGCCGGGGCGCATCCAGTAAACGGTAGCCAATATAGTTAAACAGGGTGACAAAGGCACCCATCAGCAGAAAGCCCTCGGCAAACAGCCAGGGCAGGCCCGGATCGCGCCAGTGCAGCCGGAAGTTAATCAGCAGATTGCGCGGGCGCAGCGTAATAGGGCGGAAATGACGCGATGCAGGCAGGATTTTCCAGAACATCAGTGCTGAAGCCAGCGAAAAACAGCCAATCACCGCCACGGCGATGCGCCAGGAGAAGAGGTCGGTCAGGACACCGCTTAACAGACGCCCGCTCATCCCGCCAATGGAGTTACCGCTGATATATAACCCCATCGAAAAGGCGACCACACGCGCATCTATCTCTTCGCTAAGATAGGTCATACCGACCGCCGCAACACCGCTGAGCGACAGTCCCATCAGCGCCCGCATAATCAGAATGCCGTGCCAGCCGGTCATGGTGGCGGAGATCAGCGTACAGATGGCCGCCAGCATCAGAGCGGTCACCATCACCGATTTTCGCCCGATGGCATCAGAGAGCGGCCCGGTCACCAGCAGGCCCAGCGCCATCAGGCCGGTAGAGATAGAGAGCGACAGACTGCTGGTCGCTGGAGAAACACCAAACTGCTGTGACAGCACCGGCAGAATCGGTTGCACACAGTAGAGCAGGGCAAATGTCGCCAGCCCGGCAGAGAAAAGCGCCAGCGTGACGCGCATAAAAGCGGGTGTTCCCCGCCGGATATAACCTGCTGCGGCAACGGACGCCTGCGGTTCAGTCACCGCTTTCTCATCCACTGTTGCCTGTATTGAGCGACTCACACATCTTCCTCTCAGTCAGAAAATCTGTCGTCAGCTTAGGAAAGCGGCATTATGCTGTCTAATATATTAATAATCTCAAATAAGACGTTTAAAATATGAATATCGAACTGCGTCATTTGCGCTACTTCATTGCGGTGGCGGAAGAGCTCCATTTCGGGCGGGCAGCCCAGCGTCTGAATATTTCCCAGCCGCCGCTCAGTCAGCAGATTATTCAGCTGGAAGCGGAGACCGGCGCAAGGCTGTTCAATCGCACCAACCGCAGCGTGCAGCTTACCGCTGCCGGACAGCAACTGCTGAGTGATGCCCGCACGATAATCCTGCAGGTTGAGCAGGCCGCCGATCGTGCTGCCCGGCTGCATCGTGGTGAAGAGGGAGAGCTGCGTATCGGCTTTACCTCGTCGGCACCCTTTACCGCTGTCGTTTCTGATGCGCTCTTCCGGTTCCGGCAGCGCTGGCCACAGGTGCATATTCAGATGCAGGAGATTAATACCCGCCAGCAGCTGGCCCCGTTACATGACGGACGGCTCGACCTCGGCGTGATGCGCAACACGCCGCTGCCCGCCGACCTGCGTCATCAGCTGCTGCTGAGCGAGCCGCTCTATGCTGTGGTGCACAAGGCGCATCCGCTGGCTGAGGCTGAAAAGATCGCTGTGGCGGCGCTGGCGGCTGAACCCTTTGTCTTTTTCGATCCTCAGGGCGGAACCGCGCTCTATAGCGACATACTGGCACTGCTGCACCGCTACCACATCAAGCCATACATCACCCAGGAGGTCGGTGAGGCGATGACCATCCTGGGGCTGGTGGCAACCGGTTTAGGCGTTTCCATTCTGCCCGCCTCTTTTCGCCGGGCGCGGCTGGCCGATCTGGTCTGGCTGCCGTTAACGGAAGAGGATGCGATTTCAGAACTCTGGCTGGTCTGGTCAGCCGGACGCGAAATAAATGCACAGATGGAGAATATGATGACGTTGCTGCGGGAAAACCGGGCCTGAAGCGAGCGCGGCACAGCATCAATCTGTGCGATAAATCACATTTCTAATCAAATATTTGACGCTGTCGCCTGATCTGCCTCACCATGGCGCATGTTTATTTAGAAGCGCGAAAATAACCGGGAGCAGGGTTGTGAATCCGGACAGTCAACCTGGCCACATTGACCAGATCAAGCAGACCAATGCAGGTGTCGTATATCGATTAATTGACCGTTACGGTCCCATTTCGCGTATCGAACTTTCCCGCCGTGCTCAGCTTGCTCCGGCCAGCATAACCAAAATTGTGCGTGAGATGCTGGATGCGCATCTGGTGCAGGAGACCGAGTTTCAGGATCCCGGCAGCCGTGGCCGTCCGGCAATTGGCCTGATACTGGATACCGACGCCTGGCACTATCTGGCGATTCGTCTGCATCGCGGCGCCATGACCTTTACGCTGCGCGATCTCAGCAGCCGTGAGCTGGCAGAAGAGAGTCTCCCGCTGCCCGATGAGTCTACACAGCCCTTACTGACCTCGCTGATTGAACAGGTCGATGCTTTCTTTATTCGTCATCAGAAGAAGCTGGAACGTCTCACGGCCATCGCCATTACGCTGCCGGGGTTGATCAATGCTGCGTCAGGCGTGGTGCATCGGCTGCCGGGTTATCAGGTACGCGATATGCCACTGGGTGATGCACTGGCGGCGCGAACCGGCTTGCCGGTGTTTGTACAGCACGACATTTCAGCCTGGACGCTGGCGGAGTCGCTGTTTGGTGCCTCGCGCGGTGCCCAGGATGTGATTCAGATTGTGATTGATGAAACTGTGGGAGCTGGCGTCATCAGTGGCGGTCAGCTGCTGCATAAGAGCGGCCGGGCGCTGGTCGAGATTGGCCATACTCAGATCGACCCTTATGGTCAGCAGTGTTACTGCGGGAATCATGGTTGTCTGGAGACGGTAGCCAGCACCGGCAGTTTGCTGGCGCTGGCGGCGCAGCGTCTGCCTGCCCAGCCTGACAGCCTGCTCAATAACCAGCCGCTGACGCTTCAGTCACTGTGTGCGGCCGCGCAATCGGGCGATCGTCTGGCGCGTGACACTATTGCCAGCGTCGGGCATCACGTTGGGCGGATCCTGGCAATGATGGTCAACATCTTCAATCCACAACATATTCTTATCGGTTCTCCTCTTAATGCCGCCGCTGATGTACTGTTTCCCGCGGTAAGCAACACTATTCTGCAGCAGTCACTGCCTGCCTACAGCGCCGGCATTCAGCTGGCACCCACTGAATTCAGCGAGCCTGGAACGCTGGGCGGTGCCGCGTTGATCAAAGACGCACTCTACAACGGGCACCTGTTAGTGAAACTGTTGCAAGGTTAAGCAGACCTGAACTTGCGCTAACGCAATCCATTCTCATCCTTCATTCCTTAAAATGCCGTTTCGCAGCAAGGTTAATTACCGATTAACCGCAACGGTTCGAGAGGAGAAGTTGTGTGAACAGATTATTTGTTACCGGCACCGACACCGCAGTGGGCAAAACGGTGGTGTCCCGCGCGCTGTTACAAAGTTTTATCCAGACCGGACAGAGTGCTGTGGGCTACAAGCCCGTCGCGCGCTGTGCCATTAAAACCGCTGATGGCCTGCGTAACAAAGATGCACAGGTTCTGCAAAGTTCGTCATCTATCGACTTACCCTATCTGGCGATCAATCCGCTGGCTTTCCAGGAAGAGGAGATCTGCACCCATCCGGGGCAGATTATCGATTACGGATTGCTGACCCGGGGATTAACCAGCCTGACGCAGCAGGCCGCGCGCGTGGTAGTTGAGGGCACAGGCGGCTGGCGCAGCCTGATGAACGACGGACGTCCGCTCTCCTGCTGGGTCGTTGAGCAGCAGCTTCCGGTGGTGCTGGTGGTCGGCATCCAGTCGGGTTGTATCAGTCATGCTCTGCTGACGGCAGAGGCGATAGCGCGGGATGGACTGCCACTGGTGGGCTGGGTTGCGAACCGCATCAATCCGGGACTGGCACAATACAGCGACATTATTGAAGTGCTGCAGGATAAAATTGCTGCGCCACTGCTGGGAGAACTGCCTTATCTGCCACGCGCTGAACAGCGCGATCTCACGTCCTGGGTCGATATTTCACTGCTGGAACAGGATGCTTTGCACGCTCTGAGTGCAAAGATCGCCTGATTAAGAAACAAAACAAACCAACTGAGTCCGGGGTGAGCCTAAAGTTTCAGGCCCATCCCGGACTGTCTGCAACTATTTCTGTTTAAATTTGAAAGACCTGGATCGACTGTCGCGAAACCCTGACGTCATGGCGCAGAAAATGCATTAACTCCGCTTATCACACAGAGCCGGAGCACCACCATGTCGCACTCGCACGAGAAAGGTTTGTTATATGGGCTTGAAGCCCGCATTGGCCCCGTCCCGGCGTTCTTTGCCGCGCTGCAACATCTGCTGGCCAGCGTGGTGGGCATTATCACACCACCGCTGATTATTGGCTCGGTTCTGGGATTGCAGGCCTATATTCCTTATCTGATTAGCATGTCGCTGTTCGTCTCCGGTTTAGGCACGTTTATGCAGGCCCGACGTTTTTATGGCATTGGCGCGGGCATGATCTGTCTGCAGGGAACCAGTTTCGCATTTCTGGGCGTGATTCTCTCCGGTGGCCTGATGGTAAAAGGGCGCGGCGGCTCGCCGGAAGAAATTATGGCGATGCTGTTTGGCTGTAATCTGGTCGCGGCGCTGATCCCGGTTCTGATCAGTCGCTGCGTTGGCACGCTGCGCAAAGTGCTGACGCCGGTGGTGACCGGTACGGTCATTACCCTGATAGGCATCAGCCTGATTAAAGTCAGCATCACTGACTGGGCAGGTGGTCACAACGCCACAGATTTTGGCTCACCGGGGAATCTGACGCTGGGCGCACTGACGCTGCTGGTTATCGTGGCGCTGAACCGCTCACGTAACCGCTGGGCGCGACTGATGGCGGTGGTGGCTGGCATTGCGGTGGGATGTATTACAGCAGCCTTAACGGGTCATCTGCAACTCAGGGCCGCGCCGGAGAGCAGCTGGCTGGTGCTGCCAGCTTTCTTCCGGTTTGGTTTCGACTTTGACTGGACCATTTTTCTGCCGATTGCGCTGGTGTCTGTGATTGCGGTGATTGAAGCGGTCGGGGATCTCACCGCTAACTGCCTGATTTCACAACAGCCGATTACCGGCAAACCTTTTCAGCAGCGGTTGCAGGGCGGCATTGTTGCCGATGGCCTGAGCTGCGTGCTGGCCGCAGTCTTTTCTGCCTTTCCTAACACCACGTTTGCGCAAAACAATGGCGTGATCCAGATGACCGGTGTTGCCAGTCGTTATGTCGGTATGCTGCTGGGGATTATGCTGGCGCTGCTGGGGCTCTTTCCCTATGTCGGGTCGCTGTTGCAGCAGATCCCTCCGCCCGTGCTGGGCGGGGCGACAGTGGTGATGTTTGGCAGTGTAGTCGCTGCCGGTATCCGGGTGATGACGCAGACGCCGCTGGGCCGTCGCGAGATGCTGATTGTCGCGATCTCATTCGGAATTGGACTGGGGGTGGAAGCGGTGCCGGAGGTGCTGAAGCAGTTCCCGCCGCTGATTAACAATTTATTTGGTCACGCGGTGACGACCGGCGGCATTCTGGCGATTGTGCTCAATCTGGTGCTGCCAGACGAGGCACACGTAGTGGACGAGGTTGAGGCGGAAACGCTGACTGAAAGTTAAAAGCAGATAATCAGGAAGTTTAGAAACACAGAAGGATCAATGTATTTCTTACCGACAACACAGAAATTAAAGCGATGGGAGCATACGCCAGTAGCAAAGCATAGCGGGCCAGGGACAAAAATGCCGGGAGCGTTTTTGTCCATGGCGCGGGACGCTTTCCTCTTCTGATCCAGTTCCCTGCGCATTAAACTTTTGTATTGCTGTCAGTTTCACCTAGATTAGGGTTTCTCTGCGATTGAAAGGGCCATGGCGGCCCTTTCGTCTGACTGGACTATGGATTCAGACGACGACGGGTTCGACCCGAGCTTAGATAATCCGCAATATAATCCTGAGAAATCTCCCCACTGTAGCGACCCTCTTCATCGACAATCGGCATCCAGACCGTGTTGTGCTCATAGAGTTTCGACAATACCACACGCAGGTTCTCTTCGGCTTTACCCGTGACCTTAAAGGTGTGCAGCTTCTCTTCACAACGGCCGCTGACGTTACGTGCTTCACGACGCTTCACGAAGCCCAGCGGTTTGCCATCCTCATCGACCACGGTAATCGACCGCATATCGTTCTCATCCATGGTGCCAAAGGCTTCTTCCAGCGGCGTCGAGCGGCGCACGGTAATAGTCGGCTGCTGATCGGTTACGTCGCCCGCCTGCACCAGTAACAGGCGCTTAAGCGTACGGTCCTGACCCACAAACGAGCCGACAAACTCATTGGCCGGGGTAGCCAGCAACTCATCCGGGCTGGCGCACTGCACGATTTTACCCTGACCAAATACTGCGATGCGATCGCCGAGCTTCAGCGCCTCATCAATATCGTGACTCACCAGCATCACGGTTTTCTTAAGCTGACGCTGCATGTCGAGAAACTCATTCTGGATCACTTCACGGTTAATCGGGTCGACAGCACCGAACGGCTCATCCATAAGCAGTACCGGTGGATCCGCGGCCAGTGCACGAATCACGCCGATACGCTGCTGCTGACCGCCGGACATCTCACGTGGATAGCGGTGCAGGAACTTTTTAGGGTCCAGCGCAACCATGCTCATTAACTCTGTAGCACGCTCATGACACTGCTTCTTATTCCAGCCCAGCATGCGCGGCACGACGGTAATGTTCTCCTCGATGGTCATGTTGGGAAACAGACCAATCTGCTGGATCACATAGCCAATGTTGCGGCGCAGGGTGGTTGTGTCCTGCGTACTGGTGTCTTCGCCATTAATCAGGATCCGGCCACTGGTGGCCGGAATCAGCCGGTTAATCATCTTCAGCGTGGTGGTTTTACCGCAGCCCGATGGACCCAGCAGCACGCACATCTCACCGGCTGGCACATGCAGGCTGACGTTATCGACGGCTTTATTGGTGGTGCCGTTTTTCTGAGTAAAGGTTTTCGTCAGGTTTTCCAGCGTAATCATTATCGAATCCCCTTTGGAGTCAGCGCCTGCTGCAAACGATGCAGCAACCAGTCAAGAAAAATAGCCAGCAGACAAATCATCAATGCCCCGGCAATTAACATACGAATATCACTGCCGCTGATGCCATCCAGCAGCAGCTGGCCCAGACCGCCCGCGCCAATCACGGCGGCAATCGCCATCACGCCAACGTTCATCACCACGGCGGTACGGATGCCGCCGAAAATCACCGGCAGCGCCATCGGGATTTCAACCCAGCGCAGACGCTGCCAGAAGGTCATGCCGATGCCGCGACCCGCTTCACGCAGACCGTCCGGCAGATTCTCCAGCGCGGTGTGGGTGTTACGCACAATCGGCAGCAGCGAGTAGAGGAACACGGCGGTAATGGCTGGCAGCGCACCGATGCCCTGACCGATCAGCGAAAACAGCGGGATCATCAGACCAAACAGCGCAATGGTCGGAATAGTCAGTACTACGGTAGCGATACCGAGAATCGGCGTTGCCAGCCATCTGACGCGCACGATCAGAATGCCCAGCGGCACGCCAATTACAATGGCCAGACCAACCGCAACCAGCACCAGCCAGCTGTGCTGCCAGCTCAGGGTGAGCAGGGAGCTCCAGTTATCCATGATGTAGTGAAGGGTATCCACAGTGCCTCCTTACAGCATGTTTTTGGATTGAAGGAAATCACGTGCCACTTTTTCCGGTGACTCATGGTCGATATCGACCCGCTTGTTCAGCTCGGTAATCGCCTCATTGGTGATCTGTGCAGAGAGCTGATTAAGCGCGGGTTCCAGCCCTGGATGGCTCGCCAGCACATCCTGACGCACGACCGGCGTCACGTTGTAGCTCGGGAAGAAGTGTTTATCATCCTCCAGCACTTTCAGATTAAAGCCCTTAACCCGGCCATCGGTGGTGTAGATCAGACCGGCATCCACAAATCCGTCGCGAATGGCGTTATAGACCAGACCCGGATCCATCTGACGGATCTGCGGGCGATCCAGCGCCAGGTTGTAAGTCTTCTGCAGCGGTTTCAGGCCGTCTGAACGCCCCGCGAACTCCAGGTCCAGCCCCAGCCGCCAGTTGTGGTCCGGGTCAGACTGACGAACCTGTTCAACTTTCGCGACCAGCTGTGACATCGTATTGATGCCCTCTTTTTTGGCCCGTTCCTGAGTCATGGCAAAGGCGTAGGTGTTGTTCATCGGCGCCGGGTTCAGCCAGACCAACCCCAGTTTGCCGTCCAGCTGTTTCACCGTCTCATACGCCTGCTGTGAAGACATCGGCTGGCTGATGTGGTTGAAGATAATCAGTGACGTACCGGTATACTCCCAGACCATATCAATCTGCTTATTCAGCAGCGCGTTACGGCCAATGGTGGTGGCGATATTGCGTTTAGGGACCACCTCGAAACCTTTCTTTTGCAACCAGAGTACCGTCATGGCTGACAGGATATGCTGTTCGGTAAAACTCTTGGTTGCCATTACCAGCGGGGCAGCCGCCTGTGCCGTCTGGCTGAGCAGCAGCGTCGCGGTCAGCGCGACAGCGCTTTTCTTAATCCACTTCGTTAGCATTGCAAAGCTCCTTGTGGTCAGGCCGCAGCGTGCGGACTCAGAAAGCGGCCCAGCGCGGCCAGCATCATATCCAGAACCAGTGCCACCAGCGCAGTCGCAACGGCACCCAGAATCAGGGTCGGGAAGTCATTCAGATAGATACCCGGGAAGATCAGCTCGCCAAAACTGCTGGCACCAATCAGGAAGGCCAGTGGCGCGGTGCCAACGTTGATAGCGGTGGCGATACGCACGCCAGAGAGGATCACCGGCATCGCGTTGGGCAGCTCAACCTGACGCAGACGTTGCCATTTGGTCATGCCGATGCCGTTGGCGGCCTCAATCAGCGACGGAGGAACCGCGCTCAGACCCGAGAAGGTATTGCGGACGATGGGCAGCAGCGACGCCAGAAACAGCGCAATCAGCGCCGGACGGTCGCCAATTCCGATAATAACCATCGCCAGTGCCAGCACCGCGAGCGGTGGCAGGGTGTTACCGACATTGAAAATCTGCATCACATACTCGGCCCAGCGACGCGCAAACGGGCGACTAAGCAGGATGCCGCTGGGAATACCGACCAGCAGGGCGAACAGCATTGACCAGAAAACTAAGAAAAGGTGTTGTTGCCCGAGATAAAGCAGATCGACTTTACGTGCGACCAGCTGATCCCAGCCTAAGCCCCAGATCAGCACCGCGATCACCGCGACCACTGCAAGCAGTGCCAGACCGGCGCGTCGGGCCAGTGAAGCATTTTGCATAGGAGAATCTCCCTGATAACGATCTCAATTGTTATAACAACCATAAACAGCCCGACAGGTACGGCAAAAACTGCCGCCGCGCCCAATACCGAAACTGCGATAAAATGTAGATAAAATGACTGTTTATCCACTCTTTTTCAGTGAATACCGAATAAGATGGTGTAATGCTATAGCAGGCCTTTTTTACACAAGCCAGCTTTTAAGCCATATATCAGGTAGATAGGAACAGGTTAAAAGCGTGTTAAAGCCGCGTAGCCGCTGGGCTAATGCGACAATAAAAAAAATTCATCGACTTTATGTTACACCGTCACAGATGGCGCAGAAAAGGCGCACACGTGGGAAACTGCACTGGCTGTTTTTCAGCTAGCCTTGCAGATTAAAAAAGGAACCCTATGACTGACAGCGCACAACTCCAGACCAGACATCGCCACTGGATCTTAATCGCCTGCATGCTGGCGATGTTTATGGCGGCCATTGAAGTCACGATTGTGGCCACCGCGATGCCGACCATCATTGCTGACCTTGGCGGTTTTTCGCAGTTTGGCTGGGTCTTCTCCATCTATCTGTTGACTCAGGCGGTCAGCGTGCCGCTCTATGGGCGGCTGGCGGATATGGTGGGGCGCAAAACGATGTTTTTTGTCGGCACCTCGATTTTCCTGGTGGGATCGGTGCTGTGTGGCTTCGCCCATACCATGACCTGGCTGATTCTTTTCCGGGCCTTTCAGGGCCTTGGCGCGGGTGCCATCATGCCACTCAGCTCCACCATCGTGGCCGACATCTATTCGCCGCGTGAACGCGCCAGCGTGCAGGGCTGGCTCTCCAGTGTCTGGGGTGTGGCGGCGATCGTGGGGCCGCTGACGGGCGCCTGGCTGGTGCAGCACTTTAGCTGGTCGGTGATTTTCTGGGTCAATCTGCCGATTGGCCTGATCAGCATGCTGATGCTGGCACGCTGGTTACCGGCGCATCAGAAAGAGGAGTCATCGCAGCCGCTGAACCTGGCGGGCAGCAGCTGGCTGATGCTTTGCGTGACGGCCCTGTTGATTGCACTGTTGCAGGCGGAACAACTGGGCCTCTGGCTGGTGCCGTTCCTGCTTTTCTCTCTGTTCGCGGGCTGGCAGCTTAAGCGTCACGAGCAGCGTGCTGCGGCACCGTTGTTTCCGCTGGTGATCTGGCGCAGCCGGCTAATTGTGGCAGGCAATGCGGGTAACCTGATTATCGGGGCGGCGATGATGGGCATCAGCGCGTTTCTGCCCACCTGGATTCAGGGGATCAGCGGCGGCTCACCGTTACAGGCGGGCAGTGTGCTGGCAATGATGTCGATTGGCTGGCCGCTGGCCAGCACGCTGAGTGGCAGATTGATGCTGCACACCTCCTACCGCTTTACTGCCCAGCTCGGCGCGCTGCTGCTGGTCGCCGGCAGCGCCCTGTTGCTGTTCCTGCAGCCCGCCAGCTCCCTCTATCAGGCCGGCTTCACGGCGTTTCTGATTGGCACCGGCATGGGGATGACCAGCACCACCTTCCTGGTCTCCGTGCAGAACCAGGCGGACTACCAGATTCGCGGCATCTGTACCGCGTCTATCATGTTCAGCCGGATGATGGGTTCGGCGGTGGGGACGGCGATTATGGGGGCGGTGCTGAATCTTAATCTGCAGTGGCGTCTGCCGCAGGTGCAGGATCCGGTGCAGCAGATTATGTCCGAGCCCAGCCGCCAGCAGTTGCAGCTGGAAAACCTGCAGCAGATGGTGGCGGCGATAGCGACATCACTGCACTGGGTGTTCGTCGTGGCACTGGTGATTGCGCTGTTTGCGGTGGGTGTGGCATGGATGATGCCGCGTCAGCGGCCGGAACAGGCGGACTAGCAGGCAGGGCGACAGGATGTCGCCCTGATTTGAATTTGACTACTGTGCAGGCGCGTCCTGAGAACTGCCGGCACTGGCTGGGACGCTGGCTTCATCGTCACGGCCTGTACGCTTGTAAACAATCTTTTGTGTGTCGTTTTCACAATGTCCGACGACCTGACCGCCCGCCTGATCAACCTGATCGTTGGCGACAACGTCGAGACTAAAACCTGATTCAGGTACACCGTTCTGAATGATTTTCTGGCTGATATCAGCTTTCACCGATTCACAGGATGCCTGTGACATCAGCGGCAGAGCTAAAAACGCCGCGCTTAACAAAACCCTCTGTAGCTTCATCTCGTCTTCCTTATGTTAGTCGTCCGTCATTACTATAGCTCAAATTTACGGCGCTACCGGGCGACCTGAACGGCGATCCAGACAACGCAGGGTGTTAGGTTCCCAGTACGCGTTGAGATTGAGGCTCTGCTCGCACTTGTCGCGGGTGTCAAAGGCGCGATCGGTTTTATCAAACTCTTTTTCGACGCGGGTGTTCACTTTGTTGCGCAGCATACGCGTGTCATTCCATTGCTCTTTGTCCTGACGCGCTGCTTCATTGCTCAGCGCAGAACTGCCATCTTCAATGATCAGACGATTAGTATTCGCAGTGGCAGTCAACGCCGCTGTGGAGAGCAGCACCATCAGCACGGCAGGGATCATTTTTTTCATCACAATTTCCTTTAGTTAACGCAAACATCGCCATCCGGGACGGCTGTTGCAGCGAGTACTCATAGTATATCATCGCCGTTTCTTTGCTCACCAGCGGTGAGTCGTTTGTTTACGTTCAGGAGAGGTAAGGGTGCTGATTAAGACCGCCTTGCTGTTTTTTATTACCGCGCTGGCGGAGATCACCGGCTGCTTTCTGCCGTGGCTATGGCTGAAAAAAGGCGGATCGGCGTGGCTGTTACTGCCCGCCGCGGCGAGTCTGGCGCTGTTTGTCTGGCTGCTGACGCTGCATCCTGCCGCCAGTGGACGGGTCTATGCCGCCTATGGGGGTGTCTATGTGCTGACCGCACTGCTCTGGTTACGGGTGGTGGATGGCGTGAAGTTAAGTGCGTGGGACTGGAGCGGTGCATTGATTGCCTTCAGCGGCATGCTGATCATTGTGCTGGGCTGGGGACGCGGCTAGCGCCAGCCGTGATGGCTGGCGCGGCAGAGGCTTACGGCTTATGCACTTTCAGGCCCGCCAGCGTCTGGCTGACCGGCATCATTTCCAGGCTATTGATATTGACATGCTTAGGCAGTGTGGCGACCCACCAGACCGCTTCAGTCACATCTTCCGGCGTCAGGGCGGTAGCGCCCTCATAGACCTGACCTGCTTTGTCATCATCGCCTTTGAAGCGCACGTTGGAGAACTCAGTGCCACCAACCAGACCCGGCTCAATGTCGGTCACACGCAGCGCGGTGCCGTGTAAATCGGTACGCAGGTTCAGGCTGAACTGACGCACAAAGGCTTTGGTCGCCCCATAAACGTTGCCACCGGCATACGGCCAGCTGCCGGCAATGGAACCGATGTTGATAATATGACCCACATCCCGTTCCACCATCTGAGGCAGCAGGGCGCGGGTCATATAGACCAGCCCCTTGGTGTTGGTGTCGATCATATTTTCCCAGTCTTCGACGTTAGCCTTGTGTGCAGGCTCAATGCCCAGCGCCAGACCGGCGTTGTTAACCAGCACGTCAATATTGCGCCATTCTGCCGGTAACTGTGCCACCGCCTCTTCTATAGCGGCACGGTTACGCACATCCAGCTGCACGGTATAGAGGCTGTCGCCCAGCTCATCCTTCAGCGCTTTCAGACGTTCAGCGCGGCGTCCGGTGGCGATCACTTTATGACCGTTCTCAATAAAGCGGCGGGTGATGCTTTCACCAAAACCGGCGGTCGCGCCTGTGACAAAAATAATCATCTCACTGTTCCTTATGCCATTTTCAGAGTCGATGGCTTCACCATAGCATTTCGTTTCTGCTTCTGCGCGTGGAAAAGCAGACTGGCCTGTAAACGGATTTTAACGGGTATCCCGCTGCGCCTTTTCAGGGCAGCCTGCACCGTAAAAGGGCAGATTGTCGGGTGGCAGGCCATACTCAGGTTAACCTATCGGCGCGATCTCGAATCGCAACCGTTTGCATCGGATCCGCAAACGGTTGCGACGCTGCCGGAGGCCACTTTTGTTGCGCAACGCACTCTTTTTTTATTAATTTACTGATATTTAAGGTTTTTATTTCATTCCAGATCTGGCACGCAGGTTGCAGGGTTTTTAACAGAGATTCCTCTGCAGATAATCAATCGCGCTTTCAGAAAGGACATACCATGCTATCAGCAACCGATACGGCGATACGCGCCAGCTTCTTTGACTTCACTGGCGTGGTGGATCATCCCGACGATTTGACCGGAAAGGCTCGCTATCTGGAGGATGGGGTGTTGCTGCTGCGTGACGGACACGTAATTGGGCTGGATAGCTGGGAGAACAGCGAGGCGAAGCTGGCAGGTCATACCGTGACCGATCTGCGCGGCAAACTGATTGTGCCGGGCTTTGTCGATACCCATATTCACTATCCGCAGACGGAGATGATTGGTGCCTTTGGCGAACAGCTGCTGGAGTGGCTGAATCACTACACTTTCCCGGTTGAAGCGCAGTATCACTGCCCGGATCACGCGGCAAAGATGTCCGCCTTTTTCCTGCATCAGCTGCTCTCCAACGGTACCACCAGCGCGCTGGTGTTTGGCACAGTGCATCCGCAATCCGTCGACGCGCTGTTCAGCGCCGCCGAAGCCCTGAACATGCGGCTGATTGCCGGCAAAGTGATGATGGATCGCAATGCGCCCGACAATCTCATCGAAACCCCGGAACAGAGCTACCAGCAGACGCGAGCGCTGATTGAGCGCTGGCACAAACGTGGACGGCTGAATTATGCGCTGACGCCGCGCTTTGCGCCGACCTCATCCCCGCAGCTGCTGGAAAAAGTGCAGCAGCTGCGTCAGGCGTTCCCGGATACCTGGCTGCACACTCATCTTAGCGAAAACCCGCAGGAGGTTGCCTGGGTGAAAGAACTGTTCCCGGAGCGCGAGGGTTATCTGGATGTTTATCATCATCACCAGCTTACCGGTCGCCGCAGCGTCTTTGCGCACTGCCTTCATCTGGAAGAGCAGGAGTGGCAGTGTCTGCACGATACCAATTCCTCCATTGCCTTCTGTCCCACCTCAAACCTGTTCCTCGGCAGCGGCCTGTTTAACATCAAACGCAGCTGGCAGCAGGGTGTGAAAGTGGGGATCGGCACCGATGTCGGCGCAGGCACCACTTTTAATATGCTGCAGACACTGGGCGAAGCCTACAAGGTGGGCCAGCTGCAGCACTACCGGCTCAGCGCTGCCGAAGCCTTTTATCACGCCACGCTGGGCGGGGCGCGTGCGCTGGATCTCGACCATGAAATCGGTAATTTCAGGGTTGGCAAAGAGGCGGACTTTGTGGTGCTCGATCCGGCGGTTTCTGCGTTGCAGCAACTCCGCATCGGCAACAGCAAAGATATCTGGGAAAAGCTGTTCGTATTAATGACGCTGGGCGACGACCGCAACATTGCCCAGACCTGGGTCGGCGGTCGTCCGGTCTGGCAGCGCGATGCACAGGAGCAAGCCGCATGATCCAGTTTCTGTTAAACAATCAGCTGGTCAGCGAAGACGCGCTCGACCCGAATCTCACCGTGCTTAACTATCTGCGCACCCGTCAGCATCGGCCTGGCACCAAAGAGGGCTGTGCCTCCGGCGACTGCGGTGCCTGCAGCGTCACGCTGGGCAAAGCTATTGAGGGAGAGATGCAGTATGAAACGGTCAACAGCTGCCTGACGCTGGTCTCCGCCTTACAGGGCAAGCAGCTGATCACGGTTGAGGATCTGCGTCACGGTCGCGCAATGCACCCGGCGCAGCAGGCAATGGTTGACTGCCACGGTTCGCAATGCGGGTTCTGTACGCCAGGCTTTGTGATGTCGCTGTTCAGCCTGCAAAAAAAAGCAGCGGGCTGGGATCGGCATCAGGCGGAAACCGCACTGGCCGGCAACCTCTGCCGCTGCACCGGCTACCGGCCAATCATGGCAGCCGCAGAACAGCTCTGCTCGCAGCCGGTCAATGACCAGTTCGATCACAGTGCTGCCAGCACCGTACAGCGGCTCGAGGCGCTGGCCACCCCGGAAATGCAGGAAATAGGCGATGAGGGCCATCGCTGCTTTCTGCCCAAAACCCCGTCCCAGCTGGCGGCAATCTATCAGGCGCATCCCGACGCGAAGCTGATTGCGGGCGGCACCGATCTCAGCCTGCAGATCACCCAGCAGCATAAAAAAATACCGCTGCTGATTGCACTGGAGCAGGTCACTGCGCTGAAAGTCTGCAGCGAATTTGATGATCACTACCTGCTGGGTGCAGGCGCCTCGCTGCAGCAGGTCAGCGAGTTTCTTGCCAGCCGCATTCCCGGCGTCAGTGAGATGCTGCAGCGCTTTGCTTCACTGCAAATCCGTTTACAGGGGACACTCGGCGGCAACATTGGTAACGCCTCTCCGATAGGCGACGCCTCGCCGGTGCTGCTGGCCCTCAATGCCAGCCTGCTATTGCAGCACGGAGAGCAGCAGCGCAGCCTGCCGCTTGACCAGTTCTTTACCGGCTATCGCCAGACGAAGCTGGAAAAAGGGGAGTTTATCCGCGCGATTCGCATCGATAAAGTGACGGTGTCACCTGATTTCGTGGCATGGAAAATCTCGAAGCGGCTGGATGATGATATCTCTGCCGTGTTCGCTGCCTTTAACCTGCAAATGGAACAGGGCATTGTCAGTTCCGCCCGTATCGCCTTTGGCGGCATGGCAGCCACACCGCAACGTGCCCGGCACTGTGAAGAGGCGCTGGTCGGTCAGCCGCTGAATGCCGTGACCGTGTCACGGGCAGCCGCCGCGCTGGCTGAAGATTTCCAGCCGCTTTCTGATTTCCGCGCCAGCAGTGACTACCGCCTTCAGGTGGCACGCAATCTGCTTCGCCGCTACTGGCATCGCCATAACGGCGAAATAACCTGTCTTGAGGTCTCCCGCTATGTCTCATAACCGTCCTGAACTCAACGAAGAGGTGATTAAGGCGCAGTATGCCGCGGATTTACAGAGCGGCGTGGGTCACAGTCACCGTCATGAGAGCGCGGAAAAACATGTCTCCGGCGAAGCGCGTTTTATCGACGACAAGCCTGAACTGCCGGGTCTGCTGCACCTCTGTCCGCGCCTGAGTGAACATGCGCATGCGCGCATCCTGCGCATAGATGTGCAGCCCTGTTATGCCATTCCTGGCGTTGTCAGCGTCTTAACCTGGCAGGATGTGCCGGGCATTAATGATGTTGGCCCGCTGGAGCCGGGCGATCCGCTGCTGGCCCATGACAAGGTGGAGTATCTGGGGCAGATCGTGATCGCTGTGGCGGCGGAATCGCCGGACGCTGCACGTCTTGGCGCAGCCGCGGCGGTGATTGAGTATGAGGTGCTGGAACCGCTGCTGGATGTGGAGCAGGCGCTGGCGCAGGGCAGCTTTGTGCAGGAACCGCACATCCATCAGCGCGGTGACGTGGACGCGGCACTGGCGCGTGCGCCGCATCGGGTCAGCGGATCGTTTCATATTGGCGGTCAGGAGCATTTCTATCTGGAAACCCAGACGGCGATGGTCGTTCCTGGCGAAGATCAGCAGTTGCAGGTTTTCTCCTCGACTCAGAACCCCACCGAAGTGCAGAAGCTGGTGGCGGAAGTAATGGGCATCAGCCTGAATCAGGTAACCATCGATATGCGCCGGATGGGTGGCGGCTTTGGCGGCAAAGAGACGCAGGCAGCGGGGGTTGCCTGCCTCTGCGCTATCGTGGCGCGCCAGACCGGGCGGGCGGCGAAGATGCGACTTTCACGCCGTGACGATATGCGCGTGACCGGCAAACGGCATCCGTTCTTTGTGCGCTACGACGCGGGCGTGGAAGAGGACGGGCGTCTGTGCGGCATCAAAATCGATCTGGCCGGTAACTGCGGCTATTCGCTGGATCTGAGCGGATCCATTGTCGATCGTGCCATGTTCCACGCCGATAACGCCTATTATCTCGGCGATGCGCGGGTAACCGGCTACCGCTGCCGCACCAACACGGCCTCGAACACTGCCTATCGCGGTTTTGGCGGGCCGCAGGGCATGGTGGCGATTGAACAGATTATGGATCATGTCGCCCGCGAGCGTGGGCTGGATCCGCTGGCGCTGCGCAAGCGTAATTATTACGGCAAGCAGGAGCGCAACATCACCCATTACCACCAGCAGGTAGAGGACAATCTGCTGGATGAGATCACTGAACAGCTGGAGCTGAGCAGCGACTATCAGATGCGCCGCGCGGAAATCACGGCGTTTAACGCCCGCAGTCCGCTGCTGAAACGCGGCCTGGCGCTGACGCCGGTAAAATTCGGCATCTCCTTTACCTCCAGCTTCCTCAATCAGGCGGGCGCGCTGATCCTGATCTACACCGATGGCACGGTGCAGCTTAACCACGGCGGCACCGAGATGGGCCAGGGCCTCAACACCAAGGTGATTCAGATTGTCGCCGAAGTGCTGCAGATTGAGACCGATAAAATCCAGATCACCCCCACCGACACCGGCAAAGTGCCCAACACCTCGCCGACGGCGGCCTCCAGCGGCGCTGATCTCAACGGTAAAGCGGCGCAGAATGCCGCGGAAATCCTGCGCGACCGTATGACCGCCATGCTCTGTAAGCTGCATCAGTGCGATGCGTCATCGGTGAGCTTCCGCAACGGAGTAGTGCGGGCTGGCGAAAAGCATTACACCTTTGCCGAGGTAGCAAAGCTGGCCTGGCTCAATCAGGTGCCGCTCTCCGCCACCGGCTACTATCGCGTGCCGGGCATTCATTACGACCGGCTGGCCGGGCGCGGCACGCCGTTCTACTACTACGCCTTTGGGGCTGCCTGCTGCGAGGTGGTGATCGATACCTTAACCGGCGAATCCCGCCTGCTGCGTGCCGATATCCTGCATGACGTCGGCGCCTCGCTGAACCCGGCTATCGACATCGGCCAGGTTGAAGGGGGCTTTGTCCAGGGCGTCGGCTGGCTCACCTGCGAAGAGCTGGTGTGGAGTGACAAAGGACAGCTGCTGACCGATGGTCCGGCGAGCTACAAAATTCCTGCCATCAGCGATGTCCCGGCTGATCTGCGGGTGACGCTGGTGGAGAACCGCAAAAACCCGAAAGACACGGTGTTCCACTCCAAGGCCGTTGGCGAACCGCCGTTTATGTTAGGGATAGCCGCCTGGTGCGCGCTGCAGGATGCGGTCGCCAGCATTGACGATTACCGTCAGCACCCGGGGCTGGATGCGCCTGCTACGCCGGAGCGGATCTTCTGGGGCGTACAGCGCCTGATGGGAGCCATTGATGATCTACCATGACTGGATCGGCGTGCTGCATCAGCTGCGTGAAAAACGCCAGAGCTGCGTATTAATTACCGTGCTCAGTGAGCATGGTTCGGTGCCGCGTGATAGCGGCAGCAAAATGGTTGTCACGCAGCAGGAGAGCTTTCTCACGATCGGGGGCGGTCATCTGGAGTTTGCGTGCATTGCTCAGGCCAGAGCGATGCTGCAAAGTGGAGCAACTGCGCCACACACCGAGGATTACAGTCTCGGCGCGCGGCTCGGACAGTGCTGTGGCGGCAAAACCACGCTGCTGTTTGAGCCGCTGCTACAGGCACAGCCGGAAATCTATCTGTTTGGCGCGGGCCACGTCGGACAGGCGCTGGTGAATCTGCTGGCAACGTTACCCTGTCACATAAACTGGATCGACAGTCGTCCGGATCAGTTCAGCCACGTTCCGTCTGGCGTCGTCACACTGCAGCCGGACGACCCGCTCGACTGTGTCGCCCAGGCGCCTGCGGGCAGTTACTTCATCATTATGACCCATCATCATCCGCTCGACTTTGAACTGTGCGAAGCGGTGCTGAAACGCGGCGACTTTCGCTATGCCGGCGTCATCGGTTCAGCGACGAAAAATCAGCGTTTCCGCTACCGGCTGGCGGGCAAGGGTGTGGCCAGCGAGCCGCTGGCGCGCCTGCGCTGTCCGATTGGCCTGCCGGACGTTAAAGGCAAGCTGCCCGCCGAGATTGCGGTGGCTATTGCCGGTGAAATCATCAGCGTGTATCAGCAGCAAATCGCCTGAGTTGCGCTTTCGCGGCAACCTGTCAGGATAAGACTTTGCGATGCCCATCAGGAGCGAACCATGAACGCCCGTCAGAATCCCTTCTTTAGCGTCAGCACACTGCCTTATCAGGCGCCTCCCTTTGACCAGATTGAGGAGCAGGATTTCCTGCCCGCGCTGCAGGCGGGCATTGAGGAGAAGCGTCAGGACGTTGAGGCGATCGCCCTGAACAGCGAAGCGCCCACCTTTCTCAATACCTTTGAGGCGCTGGAGAAGAGCGGACAGCTCCTCAATCGGGTGAATCTGGTCTTCAGCGCCATGACCTCGGCCCATACCAGCCCTTATCTGCAGCAGGTAGATGAGGAGATTGCGCCGCAGCTTACTGCGCTTAACGACGACATCATGCTGAACCGTCCGCTGTTTTCACGGCTCGATGCGGTTTATCTGCAGCGCGCCAAACTGGATGCCGAATCAAAACGGCTGGTTGAGGTGATCTGGCAGCGTTTCCAGCTGGCGGGGGCCAATCTCCCGGAGGCGCAGAAGCAGCAGCTTAAAGCCCTGAATCAGGAAGCGGCGCGCCTCAGTACCCGTTTCACCAATAAACTGCTGGCCGCCACCAAAGCGGGCGGACTGGTCGTTAATGATCTGCAACAGCTGGCGGGACTGTCACCGGCCGACCTTGCAGTGGCCCAGGCGGAAGCGCAGGCGCGCGGACTGGAAAAAAGCTGGCTGCTGGTGTTGCAGAACACCACGCAGCAACCGGCGCTGCAGAGCCTGGCCGATCGCGCAACCCGGGAAGCGCTGTATAAAGCGGGCGTAACGCGCACGGAAAAAGGCGATGAGAACGATACCCGTGAGCTGGTATTACGGCTGGCGCAGGTCAGGGCGGAGCAGGCCCGGCTGCTGGGTTTTACCAGCTATGCCGAGTGGAAGCTGCAGGATCAGATGGCGAAAACCCCCGATGCGGCGCTGGCCTTTATGCGCAACATCGTGCCCGCCGCGCGCGCCCGTGCGGAACGTGAAGCGGCGGCCATTCAGCAGACCATCGATAAGCAGCAGGGCGATTTTACTCTGCAGGCATGGGACTGGCGTTTTTATGCCGAACAGGTACGGCGTGCCCGCTACGATCTCGATGAGAGCCAGATTAAACCTTACTTTGAGCTGAACTCGGTGCTCCGGAATGGGGTCTTCTGGGCGGCGACGCAGCTTTACGGCATCCGCTTTACACCGCGCCAGGATCTGCCGGTTTATCATTCCGACGTGCAGGTGTATGAGATTTTCGATGCCGACGACACGCCGCTGGCGCTGTTCTATACCGACTTCTTCAAACGCGACAGTAAAGGCGGCGGTGCCTGGATGAGTAACTTCGTCAACCAGTCAACGCTGCTCGACAGCAAACCGGTGATCTACAACGTCTGTAACTACACCAAACCACCCGCCGGGGAACCGGCGCTGCTGAGCTGGGACGACGTCATCACGATGTTTCATGAGTTCGGCCACACGCTGCACGGCCTCTTTGCCAGCCAGCGCTACCCGAGCCTGTCGGGCACGGAAACCCCGCGCGATTTCGTTGAGTTTCCTTCGCAGATCAATGAGCACTGGGCCAGCGAGCCCGCGGTGTTCCGCAACTACGCCCGCCACTATCAGACTCAGGCGTTAATGCCTGCTGAGCTGCATGAAAAGATCGTCCGGGCCGCAACGTTCAACAAAGGCTATGAGATGAGCGAGCTGCTGGCTGCCGCGCTACTGGACCTGCACTGGCACAGCCTTAACCGTGATGCCGCGCCGCAAAGCGTGGAAGGGTTTGAGCAGCAGGCGTTACAGAGCGACAATATCGCGCTGACGGCGGTGCCACCGCGCTATCGGTCCAGCTATTTTCAGCACATCTGGGGCGGTGGCTATGCCGCAGGGTATTATGCCTATATCTGGACGCAGATGCTCGCCGACGATGGCTATCAGTGGTTTGCGGAGCATGGTGGACTGACGCGTGAGAACGGTGACATCTTCCGGCAGAAGATTCTGTCACGAGGTAACAGCAGCGATCTTAAAACGCTGTATGAAAGCTGGCGGGGCGCAGCGCCTCAGTTGGAGCCGATGCTGAAAAATCGCGGTCTGGCGGATTAATAATAAAAAGGGCTGTCGCGATGACAGCCCCTGTTTTTCTGGATTAGCCCAGCGGGCCGCCTTCAATGGTTTCGCACATTCCGGCCAGCACCCGCTCACCGGTTTCGTTTTTCAATGACTGATACCACTCCGCCGTAACCGCCGGGTCGCGCGCATGGGTCACATCACAGCGTTTACGCGCTTTCAGCACCAGATCTTTTACCCGCTCAACCCGTCGAGCCTGATAGCGCAGCAGGGCATCTTCGATGCCCAGCGAATGCGAAGCCAGCGTCGCGGCCAGCACCACGGCATCTTCCATCGCCGCACAGCCACCCTGACCAATATCGGGCGTGGTACTGTGGGCGGCATCGCCAAGCAGCGCTACACGCCCTTTGACAAAGCGGCTGAACGGTTCGATGTCGTGGATCTCCACCCGGTTAGTGGTGTCAGGATGAATTGCCGCAATCAACTGCTGCACTGGCTCCGCCCAGCCCTGGAAGTAGCCAGTTAAGTCCGCTTTCACGGTGCTGCGATCCTGCGGCAGTCCCTTCGGCAGCGGCACATCAAAGAAGAAGTAGAACCGATTGCCGCTGACCGGCATCAGTGAAACTCGCTTGCCGTCACCGACAAAAGTGGTCCACTGATCGGCGGGCGCAATGCGCTCATCAATGGTAACCAGACCGTTCCAGTTAACGTAACCGGCATAACGTCGTTCCAGCTTCTCTTCCAGCACATAGTCGCGGACGACGGAATGAGTGCCATCGGCGGCAATCAGAAAATCGCCGTGCGCCTGACTGTTATCAGAGAAGGTTGCGATGACGCCATTTTCAGTCTGTTCGACCTGGATCACGCGCTTGCCAAACTGCACCCGTTCACGTCCGAAGGTGTCAATCAGCATCGCCTGCAGTTCTGCCCGCGCCACAGGACAGGGATATTCGCCCACCTGCTGTACCAGCGGTGCCATGCTGAAGCGGGTCAGGGGTGTGCCTGTTGCGCCGTCGTGATAGGCCATATAGGCCATATTGCCGCCCAGCTCACGCAGCGCGGTTTTCATTCCCAGCGCATTCAGGCATTTAACACCGTTGGGCCAGATGGAAATGGCCGCGCCGACGGGCTTCATCTCCTGAACGGCTTCAAAGACCTCAACGTCGATTCCGGCTTTCTCCAGCGCAATCGCGCTGCTCATTCCGCCAATACCGCCACCAATTACGATTGCTTTCATAATGCTCTCCTTTCTGCATAGAGAGACTCCTGCAACTTTTGTACCAGCGACATGGCTAAGCTAGATGTAATTATTAAATTCAATAAAAACAACGAATTATAAGTATCCCGGCGAAGTGAGACGAGCATGTCCTTTCTGACGCGATGCACTTAAATGTCGCAAATCAGGGCGCAATAAGGGTGCAAATGTGAGCAGGCTGCATCTTTTGTTTCATCATTTGTTTTATTATTGCTGCCAGGTTTCGGGGGCACTCATCAGCCATTAAGCCCCGTCCTCCCATTATCCCGTGCAGTTAATTACTTTAAAAGTTATTAACTAAAAAACCGCTTCGCTTTGATATCATTGCTGACAAATAATTAAACATAGACATAACAACTGGCGTGAATATTGCCCGGAAATTTCTAGCTCTATTCAACAAGGAGTTAGGGTGACACAATTAAACACACCTGTTAATAAATAACGCAGATTCATAATCAGACACAACTGTGACCGTTTTCTCACCGGTCGAAATCATTAGTAAAACTGTGCAAGCCGCATCAGAAAAGGCTTTTAGGATATTGCTCAAACGTATCAGCCGCGATCGCGTGATATAGATCACTCTGGACATAAAGGACTCTGGAAGACGATCATGAAAATTGGAATTACGAATAACCAGTATCCGGAGCAACGTAATATCTTAGTTAATCCGGATAACGAATATATAAATCTGAAAAAGAGCAATCTGTTCTATTTTATTAATCCTTTACGCACCCGATTACTTAAAAAGAATAAAACCTTTGTCTTTCAGCCTGTGCCTTTTTCCGGGGCATCGCGGGTTGACATCCTTCACCTGTTCAACGAAGTTGCGATTACTCAGCAGAAGTGGGTTGCCTCGTTTGAAACTGAACTGCCGCGCGTGCTGCCGGTGGCGGGTGTTGCCAAGCAGGACAATCCCGAGCTAAAGCGGCTTATTCCTTATCTGTTAAAAGATAACTGTCTGGGGCTGATTGCCATCTCAGACGCCACGCTGAACATCCAGATGAAACTGTTCAAACCGGATGTTGCGCAGCAAATCCGCCGTAAAACCCTGGTGCTGCATCCGCCCCAAAAGCTGTTCGTTCAGCAAAAAACGCCGCGTCAGCCAGGTGTCCTGAAGCTGATCTTTGCCGGCAATGAGTTCTACCGTAAAGGCGGGGCGGAAGTGGTGCTGGCAATCAGTGAGCTGATTGAAGAGCACCGGCTGGATGAGTCGCAACTGGACCTGCAGCTGATTGGCGATCTCACCAAACGTCGCAACGTTGCTCATCGTCAGTTCCAGGATGATGATGCTTTCTGTCGCGACATTGAGAACCGCATCAAGCGCTATCGCTGCATTACGCATCATTCACAGATGGAAAACAGTGCGCTGATGCAGCTGTTCCGTCTGAGCGATGCCGGACTGTTACCGACCTGGCAGGAGACTTACGGTTTCTCTGTGCTGGAGATGCAGGCCAATGGCTGTCCGGTCATCACCAGCAACGTGCGTGCGCTGCCGGAGATCAATCCTGCCAATGCGGGCTGGGTGATTGCGAGTCCGCTGAACGCCGATCGCGAATACAGCATCACCTCGGCAGAGCAAAAATCGCAGCTGCGCCGGTCGCTGGTCGACGGGCTGAAATCGACGCTGCTCGCCATCATTGAACGTCCTGAAATATTGCAGGAGAAAGGGGAAGCGGCCATTCTGCGCATCAAAGAGCATCATGACACCCAGCGTTATATCGCCCGGCTCAACGATATCTACAGTCGTGGCGTGATGAATGTCACTCAACACCCTCCTGTTGTCTCAATTTGATGAGATTTCTCTGACGGCACGCGCCAGACTGGCCATACTTAGTGCTGCGTACCTCAGGAGAAATGTTATGAAAATTATCCTCACTCTGCTGCTGTCCGGATTACTGGGCAGCAGCGCCTTCGCTCAGCCTGCACCGCTTTTTCCGGCCCGCGCGCCGCTGGCGCAGCTGACACCCGTTGCTGACCGCTGCGATCTCTCCACCTGTCAGACCAACTGCTACGTCGAGCAGTCCCACTGCAACACCCGGGATAGCGGTGCCTGTAGCTCAAAGGCTCAGATGTGCGTACAGGCCTGCTCCAGCCAGTGTAAATAATTCGATTCAGTGAAGAACGCTTAGTTAACAATGAAAAAGTCCCTGTTTTACCTTGCTTTATTTTCTCTCTCTGCCAGCTGTGTTGCCGCCGATCTCTCCTCACAGCAGGTCACTTCTCTGGTTAAAGCCGCGATCGAACCGCTGATGGAGCAGCAGGCGATCCCCGGTATGTCGGTGGTGGTGCTTTACAAGGGCCGGGCGCAGTTTGTGAACCTCGGCGTGGCCGATCTTGAGTCACGCCGCCGGGTCACGGAAAACACGCTGTTTGAACTGGGGTCGGTGAGTAAAACCTTTACCGGCACCCTGGCCGGGATCATGATCCGCAACGGCGAAATCCGTCTTAACGATCCGGTACAGAAAGTCTGGCCGCAACTGACCGGTGAGCAGTGGCGTCCGGTGCGGATGCTGCATCTGGCGACCTATACCGCGGGCGGCCTGCCTTTACAGCTGCCCGATGAGGTAACCGATCAGGCTTCGCTGCTCCGCTTTTATCAGAACTGGCAGCCAGAGGCAGCACCAGGTTTGCAGCGCCAGTACTCTAACGCCAGTATCGGTCTGTTTGGCTCGCTGATGGTGAAGGGCGATTATGAGCAGGCGATGGAGCGACACGTGTTTCAGCCACTGCGCCTGACGCGCACTTACATTACCGTGCCGCCGTCGATGATGCTGAATTACGCCTGGGGCTATAAAAGTGGCCAGCCGGTTCGGGTGTCCCCTGGCATGCTGGATGCCGAAGCCTATGGCGTCAAATCCACCGCGCGTGACATGCTGACTTTTATGCAGGCCAATGTCGATCCCAACCGTTTATCGGCGGGCAATGCCGTACTGCGCAATGCCATCCGCACCGCGCAGTCGCGCTATTTTAAAGTCGGGAGTCTCTATCAGGGGCTGGGCTGGGAGATCTACGACTGGCCTGTCGATGCTGAGACGCTGCTCAAAGACAACGATAATGGCATGGCGCTGAAACCGCGTCCGGCGACCCTGATCAATCCGGTCGGGCCGTCGCAGAGCGCCAGCTGGGTGCATAAAACCGGCTCCACTAATGGATTTGGTGCCTATATCGCTTTTATTCCTGAACAGAACAGCGGCATCGTGCTACTTGCCAACAAAAATTACCCCAATCCGCTTCGCATCCGCGTAGCGTGGCAGATTCTGCAGGCGCTTCAGCAGGGTACGGCTGAATAATGTACCTTACGCCTGCTCAGCCCGGAGCAGGCTGGCACCCTCTGTTCATTTGCGCTAGAATAAAAATCAAATGAACAGGAGGGCTGCTATGTCCATCGCCATCTACACACCCGCTCAGCATCAGCATAACCGTTCGCTCCTGCACGCCCTGAATCTGCCGGAAACGCTGCCTGATGCACACCAGCGTATCGCAACAGGATTCAGCAGCGGCGTGCTGAAACGCACCGCGTCATTGTCCACCTTTGACGAGGGCTGGCTCTGCCGTCTGGCGGGCATCGATCGCACCACATACAACCGCAAAGTTAAAGACCCGCAGCAGACCTTTTCGCCCGATCAGAGCGGACGGATCTATATGCTGATCCGCGTTCTTTCTGCCGCCAGCAAACTGTTCCGTGATGACAGAGAGCGGCTGGTACAGTGGCTGGAAACGCCCGCCAAAGCGCTGGGCGGTAAAAAGCCGGCCGAGATGACTACCACGGTGGCCGGTGCAGAAGCGGTGATTAACCTGATTGGTCAGCTTGAGCATGGCGTGATCACCTGATGGCGGTGCCTTTCTTTCGCCTGGTAAAGCGTGAGTATGCGATGACCGCCTTTGATGGGTTTGGTGCCCGCACCTATGGCGGGCGCTGGAATTCTGTGGGAACGGTCTGTGTCTATATGGGATCGAGCCGGGCGCTCTGCGTGCTGGAGGCGCTGGTGCATCTCACCATTCAGGATCTGGCACACGACTACGCAATGCTGGCGGTTAATGTGCCTGAATCGCTGATCACCGAGCTTTCGCTGGCGGCGTTACCTGCTGACTGGCAGGCCGATCCTGCGCCATCGTCCACCCGGCAAATTGGTGATGACTGGCTCGCCAGCCCGGACAACGGGCTGGTGCTGAAGGTGCCGAGCACGCTGACGGGTGAATGGAACGCACTGTTCAATCCCCGTCACCCGGCGGCGGCTGGCATCATCAGTAAAGTGGTGGCAGAACCGTTTTTCTTCGACCCGCGCTTCCGTCTACAGTAGGGCAGTGAGGCGCTGATATCCTCACCTCCTCAGCTCACGCCTGTGATTCTGATAACGCCTGCGCAGCGCAAATCAGCGCCAGATGGCTCAGTCCCTGCGGCATATTGCCGCGCCAGCTCTGACTGCGGACGTCATACATCTCATTGAATATATCGACGTTACCCTTGCCGTTCAGCATCGTCAGAATCTCCTGCATCGCCTGTTCCGCCTGGCCGGTCTCGCCCATCTCAGCCCATGCTTCTACCAGCCAGAAGGCGCAGGCGAGAAAGGTACTTTCTTCCTCTCTGACGCCGCTGTAGCGATAGAGCATGGCGCTGCCATCGCCCAGCTCCAGCTGGATTGCGCGGTAAGTTGAGAGCATCCGTTGCGGATTAACCGCGTTACCATAATTGTGAACCAGCGCCAGCGACGCATCGAGTCCCTCGTCACTGCCGGCGTAGAAGAGATAAGCCTTTTTCTGCTCTGACCAGCAGTGCGACTCAATCCAGTCGCGAATGCGATCACGTTCCCGCTGCCAGCGCCCCAGCCACGTCGGTTCGATATGCTGGCTTTCGGCCAGGGCGACCGCCCGGTCCAGCGCCATCCAGCAGGCCATTTTGGAGTGGGTGTAGTGTTGCAGCTCCGGCAGTTCCCAGATGCCGCAATCTTTCTGCCGCCAGTGATCGGCGCAGCAGTTTGCCAGCTCACCCAGCATGCGCGAGGTGGTGATATCCAGCACGTGTCCCGCTTCAATAAAGTGCTGTGCAGTGACCAGCATGTCGCCATACATGCTGAGCTGCAGCTGGTCGCGGGCATTGTTGCCGACCCGCACCGGCTGAGAGTTTTTATAGCCGCTCAGCGGCGGATAACGCTCGGCGGGCACCTCATCGCCGTTCAGGGCATAGCAGGCCCGCAGCCTGACACCGTGACGCATAATGGTCTGCGACAGCCAGGAAAAGGCCGCCTTACAATCTTCCAGCGCCCCGATATAGACGAACGCTTTAATAATCAGGCAGGCGTCGCGCACCCAGGCGTAGCGGTAATCATAATTTTTCTCGCCGCCGATCCCTTCCGGTAAAGAGGTGGTTGCGGCAGCGGCCAGCGCGCCAGTCGGCGAGTACCAGAGAAACTTCAGTGACAGGGCAGAGCGCTTCACCAGTGCCGGATAGCTGCCCGCGTAGCTCAGGCTTTCCACCCAGCTGGTCCAGCCGGTGTGACTGGTTTCAATCCGCTGATCGATAGCTTCCAGTGGCGGCACCGCCAGCGGCTCTTTTTCGGTTACCAGTAACGCGCAGAGCGATCGGGACCCGGCCGTCGTGCGCAGCGTGGCGCTGACATGCTCATCGTCCAGCTCGGTTATCTGGATATCGACGCTGGTGCGGAACATCGCCATGATCTCCGCGATGTGAAATACCTTGCCTTTCTCATTGTCAGCCACCCAGGGCGAACGGGTTTCGGCGGCAGTGCCGAAGCGCAGGGTGATCGCTAATTCCACCTCACCGCTGACCCCTTCAATGCGACGCGCCAGTTCACACCACGGCAAACGGCCCGCCAGCGTGCTGTTAATTGATTCCGTCAGCAGCACGCTGCCGCTGTCCGTTTCAAAACGGGTCTCCAGCACATTGCTATTGTCACGGTAGCGGCGCGAAACCTGATAGGGCGTACGCGGCACGATCTGAAAGTAGCCACCGAGTCCGGCATCAAGCAGGCGATCAAACAGCGGTTTCGCATCGAGATTAGGCGCGCACCACCAGTCAATCGCCCCATCCGGCGCGATCAGCGCCACCGAGCGGCCTTCACCTATGGCGGCATAATCACCCAGACCCGCAAAGCCATCTTCTCTGACCGGCGAATGAAAGATCGGGTTTTCCATGGTCTGCTTCCTTATTTCACGGTAACGAGAATTCTTCTGTGGGCAAAAGCGGGACAAAAAAATGGCCGCGCTAAGCGGCCATCAGAGTGAAATTACAGCGTGCCGGTGCCGCCATCAGAACACCAGACCTGACCGGAGGAGTAGCTGCTCTCGGTTGAGGCCAGGGTAACGTAGAGCGGGGCGATCTCAACCGGCTGACCGGGACGGCCCATCGGTGAATCGGCACCAAACTGTTTCACTTTTTCCATCGGCTGTCCGCCGCTCGACTGTAGCGGTGTCCAGTATGGGCCAGGTGCTACGGCGTTGACGCGGATACCGTCGCCACCCAGCTGCTTCGCCAGCGATTTGGTGAAGGCAACAATAGAGGCTTTGGTCTGCGCATAGTCGAGCAGAATATCGCTGGGTTTAAAGGCCTGTACTGACGAGGTATTAATAATCGATGCACCGCGAGGCAGATATTCCAGCGCTGCTTTGGTGATCCAGAACATCGCATAAACGTTGGTTTTAAACGTCGCGTCAAAATCTTCCGTACTCAGGGTACGAATCGATTCATTAAATTGCTGACGACCAGCGTTATTAACCAGAATATCCAGACCGCCTAATTTATCCGCAGCCTCTTTCACCAGCTGCTGACAGAATTCTTCAGAACGAATGTCGCCAGGAATAGCGAAAACTTTACGGCCTTCCGCTTCGATTAATTTAATCACTTCATCAGCGTCGGGCTGTTCTTCGGGCAGGTAGTTAATCACTACGTCTGCGCCTTCACGGGCATAAGCGATAGCCACTGCGCGACCAATACCGGAGTCACCGCCCGTAATCAGCGCCTTACGGCCGGTCAGTCGGCCAGTACCGCGGTAGCTGGTTTCACCGTGGTCGGGAACCGGGATCATCTTGCTGGCCAGGCCTGGTGCCTGTTGTGGCTGGTCCTCAAACGGAGGCTTAGGAAAGTGATCCAGATCGAGCGTCTTGTTAGTTGGTGTAGCCATTGTATGCTCCTTGAACAGAGTTATCTGAGACATTAAGCCTGGCACAAATGTGATGTTTGTCACATCTGACTTCTGATTCATTGAGCAGATAAAACCAGAAGAACTTAATAATGCAGATAAAGCGTAGTCAGGAAATCGATATTGTGTGCTGCACTGTCCGATTATTTTCAATGGAGGCAGGTAATAATTAAAGCGAAGCGTAAAACCGGCTGGGGATTATTTCAGTACGTGAAATGTTCCGGCTGAAAATAAAAACAGGGTGGTTAACCACCGCGTACTGAACCGCGCCAGACCACATCAACCGGATATATTCTCCGCTCCTGCTGCTGTTCATTTTTGGGTGTGAGTGTTTCCGGTTGCGCTTCCGTCTTCACCAGCCAGTCAATGGCATCGCGGGCAAACTGCTCCACCGGCTGCGCAAAGGTGGTGAGGTTGTACGAGGACCAGCCCGACTGCGGAATGTTGTCATGTCCCATGATGCAGAGATCCTCCGGAATGCGCAGTGCAAAGCGGTGACGCGCCTCATCCATAAAGCCGCAGGCGAGCAGGTCGGTGGCGCAGTAAACCGCATCCGGACGAATGTTACGCGTCAGCAGACGCTGGGCCAGAATCTGGCCGCTTTCATAGGAGGTCGAGCCGAACCGCTCTACCTGAACCGTGACGCCCGCGTTCTGCGCTGCCGCCAGAAAATCGGCTTCGCGCTTCAGCAGACTCGGCGTGCCCGCCAGCGAATTGACAAAGGCGATGCGATTGCAGCCCGCCCGGACAAAGGCGTTAACCGCCATTTCGGCGGCAGGGCGGGAGTCGAGATTAATATTGAGCGTGCCGGGCAGGGACTCGTCGCGGTTAATCAGCACCAGGTGCTGACCATGTTTGTAGCAGAGCCGGGTAATGCCGCTGTCCGGCATGCCGGAGAGAATGATCGAGGCGTCGGCACGGAAATTAATCGCCTGCTGCAGTGCGTCGGAAACCCGTGCATCCGAGCGATCGGTGTTGATCAGCATAGCCACTTTTCCCGCTTCCTGCAGATACTGGGTCATCCAGCGCACCAGGCTGGCACGGTAGGGCGTGTCCACCTCGGAGGCGATTAAGCAGACAATGCCGCTGCGGTTGCGTACGAGGCCGCGAGCCAGATGATTGACGTGATAGCCCAGCTCTTCAGCCGCTTTCATCACCCGCTGACGGGTAGACTCTGACACGCTGGCCCCTTCTGTAAAGGTGCGTGAGACCGCTGATCGGGAGACGCCCGCCCGGTCAGCCACATCCTGCGCACTCACTACCGCTTTAAGCTGCTGCATCCTGTTTCCTCGCCCCTGAGTTGCCTGCACTGAGTCTGCCTGAATTTGCAAGGCTGTGCAAAGAAAGCCTGCACACCGAATGTTTCAAATTTGTGACAGAGCCTGACAATTGTATAACAACCCAATTGACAGTGCCGCCGGGTCACCGTACTACTTTACTCATACCTTTGCACACATGTGCAAAAGCTGGCGCACCTGCGTCATCCAGCCCAGGAGAACACCATGCGTTATCCCTCTCTGCTCGCTGCTGTCATCGTCTGCCCTGTGGTGCCGTTTGCTGCCCCGGCGGCGGGCCTTAATATGATCTGCTCTGCTGATGTGGTGGTGTGCGAACAGATGACAACGCTGTTCAGCCAGAGTCATCCCGACATCAAACTCAGCATGGTGCGGCTCTCTGCCGGTGAAGCCTATGCCCGTATCCGCAGTGAAGCGCGCAATCCCCGTACCGATATCTGGTGGGCGGGCACCGGTGACCCGCATATGCAGGCCGCCGAAGAGGGCTTAACCCAGGCCTACAAGTCACCCCTGCTCGATCAGCAGCAGCCCTGGTCACAGAAAGTGGCGGAGATCTCCGGGTATCGTACCGTGGGCGTCTATGCCGGTGCGCTGGGCTGGGGCTACAACACGAAACTGCTGGCGGAGAAAAAGCTGAAGGTCCCGGCCTGCTGGGCGGATTTACTCGACCCTGGCTTTAAAGGAGAAATTCAGATCGCCAATCCCAACTCCTCCGGCACGGCCTATAACACCCTGGCGACGCTGGTGCAGATCATGGGTGAAGACAAGGCCTTTGACTACCTGAAGAAGCTCAACGCCAACATCTCGCAATACACCAAGTCCGGCTCTGCACCGGTCAAGGCCGCCGCGCGCGGTGAAACCACCGTCGGCATTGTCTTTATGCATGATGCCGTGGCGATGGAGGTGGATGGCTTCCCGATTAAGCCCGTCGCGCCCTGCGAAGGCACCGGCTATGAGATTGGTTCGATGTCGATCATTAAAGGCGCGCGCAATCTGGCAAACGCCAAAGCCTGGTATGACTGGGCGCTCAGTGCGGAGGCGCAGTCGCACATGAAAGAGGCGAAATCGTTCCAGCTGCCTTCCAACCGCAAGGCGGAGATCTCTGAATACGCGCCGCGCTTCGAGAACATCAAACTGATCGACTACGACTTCAAAACCTATGGCGACTCGGCAAAACGCAAGGCGCTGCTGGGCCGCTGGGATAAAGAGATTGGTGCCAGCGCGCAATAACGGGGGTACCAGCCCGGCCGCCTGAGCCGGGTCTGTGCCAGACCGCGGTGGCGTAAGCCTGATGTCCGCTTCCTGATGGAGGTGATTTATGAATGCGCATAATCGTCGCTTAACCGGTGCGCTGCTGGCAGGTGCCGTCGCGCTGACGCTACTGCCCTGGTATAGCCTGGAGCAGGGCGTCCTCAGTGGTGACTGGCTGTTCAGCTTCTGGCGTGATGAGAACAACGCACCAGCGCTGGGACAGCTGGCGTTGCACAGTTGGCTAGGCATCGCCGTGGCGCTGTGGCTGCTCCCTGCGGCCAGCGTCTTCCTGCCGCCAGGCCGCTCCCGCAGCACGCTGCTGCTGCTATTCAGCGTGGCGGGCCTTCTGTTTCTGGTGCTGGAAGGACATGCCATCGGGTTTAGTGGCTGGAACTGGCTGTGGCTGGAAAATCTCTTTGGCCCGCTCGCCCAAGGGCAACCGGCGATGGGTGCGGGCGCACTGCTGCTGTTGACCGTTTTTCTGCTGATCTTCGCCTTTGCCCTGGCAGAGCGCGGCGTGCTGAAAGGCGATGCCTTTGTGGTGGCGTCGATTGTGCTGCTGGTGGCGCTGGTGGCGACCTTTGTGCTCTATCCGGTGCTGAGCCTGTTTGTCGCCTCAGTGCAGGATAGTGACGGCAGCTTTAAACCGGATGGACTGATTGCCAATATGCAGGACCCCGCCATCTGGAGCCTCGCCTGTTTCATCGGCGGCACCTGCGGCACAGCCTGGCGCACGCTGGGACTGGCGCTGATGACCGCCAGTGGTTCCACGCTGCTGGGACTGGCGTTTGCGCTGGCGGCCACGCGCACGGCGCTGCCATTTAAAAAAGCGCTGCGGATGCTGACCATTCTGCCGATTATCACGCCGCCGTTTGTTATCGGTCTGGCGCTGATCCTGCTGTTTGGCCGCTCTGGCGTGGTGACAGCATTGCTGGCGACGCTGTTCGGCATCGAGCCGGGGCGCTGGCTCTATGGCATGACCGGCATCTGGATTGCCCAGGTGCTGTCGTTTACTCCCATTGCGTTTCTGGTGCTGATTGGCGTGGTTGAGGGGGTCAGTCCGTCACTGGAAGAGGCGTCGCAGACTCTGCGCGCCAGCCGCTGGCGCACCTTCTCCCGCATCTCGCTGCCGCTGATGGCGCCAGGTCTGGCCAACGCGTTCTTAATCAGCTTTATCGAAAGCATGGCCGATTTCGGTAACCCGATGGTGCTGGGTGGCAGTCACGGCGTGCTCTCGACGGAGATCTTCTTCTCCGTGGTTGGCGCTCAGAACGACCCGAGCCGCGCGGCGGTGCTGGCGATGATCCTGCTGGGCTTTACCCTGACTGCATTTCTGGTGCAGCGCGTCTGGCTCTCCGGCAAAAGCTTCGCCACCGTGACCGGCAAGGGCGACGGCGGCCGTCATGTGATGCTGCCGCGTCCGGTACGCTACAGCGTTTATGGCATGGTGATCCCGTGGGGACTCTTCACCCTGGTGATCTACGGCATGATCATGATTGGTGGCTTTGTGCAGTCGTGGGGTCTGAATAACAACCTGACGCTGGAGCACTACATCCGCGCCTTCAGCATCAGCGTGAATCATGGGCAGCTGGTGTGGAGTGGCGTCGCCTGGAACTCCTTCTGGACCACGCTGGAAATCGCCCTGATTGCCGCACCGCTCACCGCCATTGTGGGGCTGCTGACCGCCTGGCTGATCGTGCGGCAGAAGTTTGCCGGCCGTCAGACCTTTGAATTCATGCTGATGCTGAGCTTTGCCATTCCCGGCACGGTGATAGGTGTGAGCTATGTGATGGCCTATAACCTGCCGCCGCTGGATATCACCGGCACCGCGATGATCCTGATCGCCTGTTTTGTCTTCCGTAATATGCCGGTCGGCGTGCGGGGCGGTATCGCAGCGATGAGTCAGCTGGATAAAAGCCTGGATGAAGCGTCTCTGACGCTGGGCGCCAACAGTTTCCGGACGCTGCGCAAAGTGGTGCTGCCGCTGCTCAAACCGGCGATCAGCGCCGCGCTGGTCTACGCCTTTGTGCGGGCGATTACCTCGATCAGCGCGGTGATTTTTCTGGTCAGCGCGCAGTACAACATGGCGACCTCATACATTGTCGGGCTGGTGGAGAACGGAGAGTATGGCGTCGCGATTGCCTACTCCTCGGTCCTGATCGTGGTGATGCTGCTGATCATTGGCCTGTTCCAGCTGCTGGTGGGCGAACGCCGCCTGCGCCGTGCAGCCCAACCGGCGGTGATCGTTGCCGCACCCTCTGTATCCACGCTGACTCAGGAGAGAGCCGTATGACGACCATTAACGCCGGATCGGTGGTGTTTGAACATGTCGCAAAGCGTTTTGCCGGTTTTACTGCGGTGCCGGATCTGTCGTTTACCGTAGAGCCGGGCACGCTGGTCACGCTGCTCGGGCCATCCGGCTGCGGCAAGACCACCACGCTGCGGCTGCTGGCCGGGCTGGAGCATCCCACCTCCGGGCGAATTCTGATTGGCGGCAAAGAGGTGACCCATCTGCCCGCCAACGAGCGCGACGTGGCGATGGTGTTTCAGTCCTACGCGCTGTTTCCGCATATGAACGCCCTCGACAACATTCTGTACGGACTGCTCTCCGGAGGCATGAATAAACGCGAGGCGCAGGACAGGGCGCGCGAAGGGCTGAAGCTGGTGGGGCTGGAGAGTCAGGGCCAGCGGCTGCCGTCCGAACTGTCTGGCGGACAGCAGCAGCGTATTGCGGTGGCGCGTGCGCTGGTGCTGGAACCGCAGGTGCTGCTGCTCGATGAGCCGCTGTCGAACCTTGATGAGCGTCTGCGCCGTCGGGTGCGCACCGACATTCGTGATCTGCAGCAGCGGCTCGGGTTCACTGCTGTCTACGTGACCCATGACCAGGAGGAGGCGCTGGCGGTCTCCGATAAGATTATTGTCATGAAAGAGGGAGATATTGCTCAGCAGGGTGCGCCGGAGACGCTTTACCACTCGCCCAACTCGGTCTTTATCGCGGACTTCATGGGGGAAGCGAACATTCTGCCCTGTGAAGTGGAACAGGTGGATGCGGATGACGCGCTGGTGCGGCTGGGAAATCAGCGCTTCCGGGTGTGGGGTACCGGTGCAAAAACCGGTAGTGCCCAGCTGGCGGTGCGACCGCAGTTTATTACGCTGTCCGGCGACGGTCAGGGCGCGTTGCAGGGTGAAGTGATCCACAGTACCTGGCTGGGCGATCATATCGAATATGAAGTCGCTACCGAGCTTGGCGCGCTGTTCATTATCGATCCGCAGATGGAACAGCGTCTGCCGCTCGCCGCCACGGTTGGCGTCAACTTTAAGTCGCAGGGTTTAGCCCTTATAGCCCGTTAATCTGATTAACCTGAGGAGTTCGCATGGAATCGCAGGAAAGAGTGGCGCGACTGGCGTTAGCGGAAGCTGTGGCCCGCGAAGGTGGCGCGACCGCGCTATCTTACTTCAACCGCCGCGACACGCTGGTGGTAGAGACTAAGTACGATTTGCAGGATGTGGTGTCGATTGCCGACCGTGAAGTCGAGCAGCTGATCGCCAGCCGCATACGGGCTGCGTTTCCCGATGATGGCTTTCTTGGCGAGGAGACGGGACTGCAGACGGGAACCTCTGATTACACCTGGGTGGTCGATCCCATTGATGGCACCAGCCCGTTTCTCAATGGAATGCCGAGCTGGTGTGTGTCGGTTGCGGTGCTGCGTGACGATGTACCGGTCATCGGGGTGATTTTTGCGCCCACCTATGAGGAGTGCTATGTTGCGGCACTGGGGCAGGGCGCGACGCTGAACGGGCGTCGTCTGCAGGTCGATCCTGCGCGCACGCTGCAAAACCACGTCACCGGTTTTGGTGCTAACAGCTATGTCAGTCCACAGCAGGTGGGCGAGATTGTGGCGGCGCTGCTGTCGGCGGGCGGTAACTTCATCCGCATCGGCTCCGGCGCGCTGATGCTGGCCTGGGTGGCGGCTGGTCGGGTCGTGGGTTACTACGAACCCTGTATGCACGCCTGGGATTGCCTGGCGGGTTACTGCCTGGTGAAAGAGGCGGGCGGCTGGTACCACCCGTTTAACATCGAAGGCGACCGCATCACTAAAGGAGCGCAGGTGCTTGCAGTGGCACCCGGCGCCGAAGCGGACCTCCGGCGTATTGCTGGTTTGTAGCTCAGTGACCCTGTCACGCTGGCTGCATCAGGGTCAGCGTGATTCCGCAGGTCGTAGCGTTTTCGTCAGATAGTGGCGCTGCATTCCGTCCTGCGGAAAATCGGGCAAGGACATCTGCTGCTGATAACCCTGTTTCTGATAAAACGGCAGCGCCTGAAAACTGAAGGTATCCACCAGCGCAAACAGACAGCCCAGTTTAACCGCTTCCTGCTCTGCCGCTTTCATCAGCGCACGACCCAGGCCACTGCCACGCAGCATTTCATCCACCCAGAGATAATCAATGCAGAGCCAGTTTCCTTTGCGCGAGGCAATCAATCCACCGCGTAATACACCTTCTGTATCCCGGTGAGAAACCGACAGCGGCCCCCAGTTCTCCCGACTGATAAATTGCCGGTTGTAAGCCCCTAATCCTGCCAGTAACTCTTCCCGGTCGTCGTCGTTTTGCTGATGGGTAAGGTTAAATGTGCTCATCCTGTTCCTCTGCTATCCGCGTATTGTCTTCATCCCTTACAAAGGATAATTCCTGTACTATCCTCTTGAGGGTATAATTTGTATATTATCCCCTGAAGGGTATAGAATGTACTTTATACCCTATCGGGGATAACCCCTCTGCGCTATGCTTACAGCCTGTGATCCTGAAGGAGTCACCCCATGATATACAGCCCGCTACAGCTGGCAAACCGGCTAAAGCTTATCCGGCAGCGCAACGGCTGGACCCAGAGTGAACTGGCAAAAAAGGTGGGCCTGAAACAGGCCACCATCTCTCACTTTGAAAATGCGCCTGACAGTACTTCGCTGGCCACGCTGTTTAAGCTTTTACAGGCGCTGGAAGTGAGTCTGGGCGTAGTGGAAAAAGAGGAGGCCAGTGCGCCTCAGTTGCATGATGAGGATGACTGGTAATGCAAAGGCTGATTGCGTGGATGAACGGTGAGCGGGTAGGCGTGCTTACCCGGCAGCGGAATGGCGCTCATGAGTTTCAGTATGACACCGGCTGGCTGAGTAACCCGCTCTCCAGGCCGCTGTCACTTTCTCTGCCGTTGCAGATTAAGGCGATCACCTCACACGCCGTAATTAACTTCTTCGACAACCTGCTGCCGGATAGCCCGTTGATTCGTGACAGGATCGTGGCGCGTTACCAGATTAAATCCCGCCAGCCGTTTGACCTGTTGCAGGAAGTGGGACGTGACAGCGTCGGGGCGACCATGCTGTTGCCGCCCGATATGCCGCTGCCCGCACTGCAGGCTCGCTATGAGGTGCTGGATGAAGCCCGGCTCGAGAGCGTGCTGTCAGCCTATCAGTCCGATATTCCGCTGGGGATGCTGCGCGAAGAGACCGATTTCCGCATTTCGGTGGCGGGCGCACAGGAGAAAACGGCGCTGCTGCTGACCGAAGAGGGCTGGAGCATTCCTGCCGGCGCCACGCCCACCTCGCACATTATCAAGCTGCCAATCGGTGAGATTAAACAGCCAGCCGCGACGCTGGATATGCGTGAAAGCGTAGAGAACGAATATCTCTGTCTGGCGCTGGCGCGCGCACTGGGTATTGATGTGCCGCAGGCGACGATTATCCGGGCCGGTAAGATGCGCGCTCTGGCCGTTGAGCGCTTTGACCGCCGCTGGTCGCGCGACCGAACCCGGCTGATTCGTCTGCCACAGGAGGATTTCTGTCAGGCGCTGGGGCTGCCATCCTCGACTAAATATGAGTCGGATGGCGGGCCGGGCATCGCAGAAATAATGCAGATACTGATGGGATCGAGCAATGCCATCGAGGATCGCTATCGCTTTATACTGTTTCAGGTATTTCAGTGGCTGATTGGTGCCACCGACGGTCACGCTAAAAACTTCTCACTGTTTATTGAGCGCGGTGGCAGTTACCGCCTGACTCCCTTTTATGATGTGATCTCCGCTTATCCGGTATTGGGCGGAACGGGTCTGAATAAGCGCGCGCTGAAGCTGGCGATGGGGCTGCGTGCCACTAAGGGAAAGAAGACAGAAATCGACAAAATCTTTCCGCGCCATTTTATCGCCACGGCGAAGCAGGTGAATTTTGATCGTGACAGTCTGCAGCAGATCTTTGACTTCTTCGTCCGTGAGTTTCCAAAGGCGGTAGTCTTAGTGCGCGAGGCCTTACCGGCCGATTTCCCGCAGCACATCGCGGATGCAATATTCAGCCATTCACTGATTATGCTGGAGCGGTTACGGCATAACGATTGATGGCGGGTTTGAGCTGGCACTATCCTGAAAAGTCCCTCTCTACTCTCTGGCAAACCGCCTGTCAGCTATGCTTATCTGACAGGCTTATCAAGGGAGTAAGGGTATGAAGTGTCCGGGATGTGAAGGAGAGGCGTTTGTTTATGCCACGCGTGACGTCAGTCTTAATACGGGTAATCCCGATGATGTCGTGCCGGATGTGAAGGGCGATCACTGTATCCGCTGTGGCGCGGTGATTATGAACGCCGGAACGTCGGAGTTGTACCCCGAAAAGGCGGAAGCGCTGGAGAATGCAGGCGTGCCTGTTAAATGATAAAAAGAGCCCGCTTAGTGCGGGCTTTCGTTATCTTGCTCAACGCAGCGGCGCGTCACAAATAAAAAAGCCTGCACAAGGCAGGCAAAATCGTTACAAGGGAATGTCCATCTTTTGATAACACGCAACGAGTAAGTTGTGTGATGGTGGCACCGTACAGGAGAAACATCAGGTTTACCCTGGGAACGGAAATCACATCAATCTGGCTGCTGGAGTGCGTTATGGATGCCAATCGCTATGCCCTGAAAATAATCCCTTCACCGCCGACTTTTCCCGGTGCCGCCAGCCCGGTAATGTCTGATGACACACTGCATCGCCGTCTGGCTGCCATTATTCAGCGGATGCAGCAGCAGCAGATTACGCAGTTGATTATCTATGCCGACAAAGAGCACGGCAGTAACTTTGAGTACCTGGCGGGATTTATTCCGCGTTTTGAGGAGGCGCTGCTGGTGGTGAATCAGCAGGGCGGGCTTACCTATATCATGGGCAATGAGAACCTCAAGCTGGTGCCTTTTGCCCGCAATCCGGGACACTGTCTGCATGCGCCGGTGTTTTCGTTGCCCAATCAGCCGATGCATGGGGAGCAGCCGCTGGATCAGCTGTTGACAGAGGCAGGCATTAAGGCGGGTGAACGCACCGGACTGGTGGGCTGGAAGCTGTTTACCGGCAGTCAGCATGAGTTATTTGATCTGCCGCAGTTCGTTTATACCGCAGCGGCTCAGGCGGCGGGTGGCGATGTGCATCTGGTTAACGCCACCGGATTGTTTATTTCGCCAGACCTCGGTGCGCGTTGCGTTAACTGCGCCGATGAAGTCGCCTTTTATGAGGCGGGCGCCAATCTGGCGTCAACCGCGATGCTGGCAGCGCTGGATAGCGTGCAGCCGGGCGTCACAGAGAAGGCCTTGGGCGCACGGCTGAATGCAGAAGGGCAGTCAAACAGCGTCGTCACTATCGCCGCAACGGGCGATCGTTTCGCCCATGCCCGGCTCTATCCGTCAGACAAACAGATTTCAACTGGCGACAAACTTTCACTGACGGTCGGCTACAAAGGCGGCCTGACCAGCCGCTCTGCGTATGTCGTCAGTGAGGCTCCTGAGTTACAGTGTAACGTTTCTGACTGGTTAACCCGGCTGGCGATCCCCTATTATCATGCAGTAGTCAGCTGGCTGGAGCAGTTGCGAATCGGGATCACCGGCGGCGAACTCTATAGGCTTATCGAAACGGTATTGCCCAAAGCGCAGTATGGCTGGCATCTCAATCCGGGGCATCTGGTGGCTGACGAAGAGTGGCTGAGCTCGCCCATCCATCCCGATTCAGCGGTGACCCTGAAGAGCGGAATGCTGTTGCAGATTGATATCATCCCATCAGTACCGGGTTATGGCGGCTGCAGTATCGAAGATACGGTCGGACTGGCAGATGCGGCATTGCGTGACGAGCTGGCGAGCCGTTTTCCGGAAGTCTGGCAGCGTATGATCCGCCGCAAAGCCTACCTGACAGACGTACTGAAAATCCGGTTGCAGGATGAGGTGATTTTGCTCTCGAACACGGTAGGGTATCTGCGCCCTTTCTTGCTGGATAAGCAGCGTGCGCTGGTGCGGCAGTAGAGGATTAACCGGCCGCCTCAGGCCGGTAATAATTTGTAAAATTTAACTGAGAGTAAAACCCAGGCGCTTCTGTCAGGATACGCGACTAAGAAAGTTCCTGGTTGCTCTCATTCGATGAAATGGTTTACCAAAAACGCGGTTTTGTTTGCCTGCAAAACCTCTCTTGCCGCGTTTATCGCACTCTCTGTGGCGCTGTTACTTAACTTCGAAAAACCGGCCTGGGCGCTGACCACCGTGTTTGTCACCTCACAACTCTATGCCGCCTCGACCGTCTCGAAATCGCTGTTTCGTCTGATGGGCACGCTGCTCGGCGGCATCTTTATTCTGCTGATCTATCCTGAAACCGTGCAGTCGCCGGTGCTGTTCAGCCTCTGTGTGTCGCTGTGGGTGACGGTCTGCCTGTATCTTTCTCTGCATGACCGCACGCCGAAGAGTTACGTCTTTATGCTGGCGGGTTACAGCGCGGCGATTATGGGCTTTCCTGACGTGGATACGCCGTCGGCGATCATCAACACCGTGATTTCACGTATTGAGGAGATCACGCTGGGGATCCTCTGCAGCACGCTGGTTCACCGGCTGGTGTTTCCGGTGTCGATGCACCATCTGCTGGGGCAGAGCGTCAATCTCTGGTTTCAGAACGCGCGCAAACTCTGTGATGAACTGATCAGCGGGATGGCAAAGAACAAATCGCTGGAGCGGGAGGATATCCTGATTCAGATGGCGGGCTATCCGCTGAATGTTGAAACGCTGCTGACCCACTGCGTCTATGAGGGCGAAGCGGCGCGAAATGTCATTCGTCTGGTCAGCGTGCAGTATCAGCATCTGACCTATCTGCTGCCAACCCTGACCGCGATTGAGTCTCGGCTGGGCGTGCTGGCCGAACTGAATATCCGTTTTCCGCAGTGCGTCACCGATGTGTTTCAGGCGTTTCTGCTGTGGCTGCATCACGATCGCATTAACGATATTGCCGGACTGCGTGAGGCGATTGCCGCCAGTCAGACCACCCTGGAAAATCAATGGCGGGCAGGGCAGTTGGCCACCGAAGAGAGCCTGCTGCTGATCGGCCTGCTCGAGCGGATGGCTAACTTTGTCCGTATTGCCGATGCCTTTGAGAACGTCAGTGCGAGAGCCGGGGATCTCTATAGCCACGGGGATGGGGCGGCGATCCGCAATATCCGGGAACACCGGCACATCGATAAGGGGCTGCTGAGACTCTCTGCGCTGACCGCTTTTCTGGCGACCTTTCTCTCCAGTCTGTTCTGGATTGGCAGCGGCTGGGCTGACGGCGCAAATGCGCCTCTGATGGCGGCGATCATCAGTTCATTCTTTGCCGGTGTTGACTCCCCGGTAACACCCATGAAACTGTTCGTGAAAGGGGTGATGGTTGCGCTGGTAGTCAGTCTGTTCTATATCGCTTTCCTGATCCCGCAGGCCAATACTTTGCAAGCGCTGATGATCTGTCTGCTGCCGGGTCTGATGCTGCTGAGTCTGATCATCGCTAATCCGGCGACCAATATGGTGGGGCTGAGTGTCGCTATTCAGATCCCTGGCTTTATCGGCCTGAGCCATCACTATGTCCCGAATCTGATCGTCACTCTGAATGCAGCCATCTCATCGATGGTGGGGATTATGTTTGCGGTGGTGCTGACGGCGCTGATCCGTAACAAACGACCGTCCTGGATTGCCAGAAGAGCGGTGCAGCGGGGACTGCGCGATCTGTTAGGGTTTATCAAAATGGTGGAGCGCAATTCCGCCACGCTGCTGTCACGCCAGCAGTTTATTGCGCGGATGCTCGACAGGGTAAACGTGATTCTGCCGCGCAAACGGCTCGATCCGGTGCCGGATATCGTGGTGGGGGGCTATCTGATTACCGAAACCTGGCTGGGTGCTAACTGCTATGATTTCTATGCGCGCTATCGTGAGGTGCTGGAAGGGCATCGGATTGATAGCGGGCAGATGTTTCACGAGCTGGCGCTTTATCTGAAGCGTAAAATGAAGAGGCTACAGCTAACGCCGCATCAGGATCTGCTGGATGAGCTGGACCTGTTACTGCTGCGGCTGGAGTCGATTGCGCGACAGGAGAGTGTTGCAGTCGCACCGTTAATCCATCTGTTTAATATTCGTGTTTCTCTGTTTCCACATCAGCGCTGGCCGGAGTAAAGCGTAAAAGAGTCGCTGGTGGCGTAGAGAGAGACGTGAACAGCGGCCGGAAGATATTAAGGAAGTGCATTTTAGTTACATCATACATTGGCTACTTAGTTTGAAAAGTAGCAGGCATAGTGCCTGTTTATCTGGTCTGTCAGTAAAAAAGGCAGGGCTGAGGGAAAAAGCAAAGATAACGGCGCGGTTGTTTAACCTGCCATTATACCGATTTAAAATCAGTGTGTTGCATACTATTTCCTGTGAGCAAGACACCGATATTATCCTGGGTATTCAGGTACAACGCGCATCCCGCTGCGCCTGAAGCCAGTAATAAGAGCAGGGCACACATATCTTTGAGCGGGCTAACTGTTTCCCTGTGACTGGAGCTGATAAATCCACGCAGTGTAATGCTGACTATCTTCGGCAGAGACGCGAACTTCGACGCGATCGTAGCCCTCTTCAAACGCATCCAGCATCGGCCAGTGCGCATCCAGCTGGTCAGAGACAAACAGATAGCCCGGCACATCGGGGCCATGCTCATCCAGAACGATGCCAGGGAAATCGGCCGCCGCACCCCAGCCACGCTCATAGAAGGTGCCGTTCACCGAACCGGCCAGCCATTCTCCGCCAATGTTTTCCAGAATATGGGCATTTTCGCGGCCCGGGCAGAGCGTGCCATAGACAAATAAACGTTTCATTTTCTCTCATTGTGGAATCCGTCGAAGCCAGCAACTTTAACGTGCCGTCATCCGGTTGTCTCGCAGAACCTCGATGCTGCCCGACAGAGTCAGCCAGTAGCAATCCCTGGTTAAATTCTGCCAGCTATCAGACACACCTGATGCGCAGAATTCACGTAGCGGCGTCTGTGACAATCGCAAAGTGTGACTTTTGGGTGTTCTGAATGTGTTAGCTGACGGCACTCGCGTGCCATTACTTAAAGACAGTCGCGTAATTAACCGGAATACCCTGGTCATTGATCACCGCATAGCTCACAGAATCCCCGGGTTTCAGCGTGGCGTCACTGTTCAGTTGCAGATCGGACTGTGGGGCAATCATCAGGTTTTTTATAGATTGATGGCCTTTGGGATTGACGTTCATGCTCATAAACCACGGCGTTGGGTTTGTTATCGTGATTTTATTTCCCGACACCGCGAAACGGATCTTTTCCGGATCGATGGTCAGCGGGGCATTGAGTCCTGCAGGTCGGACAAAGATTTTCAGCCGGATTCTCAGCGGCAGCACCACTTTGCGCTCAGCCACGCTTAACGCTTTTTTCAGTGCCGGAATCTGGTAAATATTTAACCAGAAAAGGCTCTCTTTATTTGCGGGTAACGTCTGCCGCGATGTGAGCATCAGACGCAGCGAACGCATTTCTCCGGGAAACATTTTTACCACCGGCGGAATAACAATAATCGGCGTGATGCTGGCATCAGGTGAAAGGGTAAGGTCACCATCGTCTGTCCAGATTTGCAAAAAAGTTTCGTTCTGGCCGCTGTTAATAACATTAATTGACTGGGTCAGATCCGAGGGATTAAAAACGATCCGGGTTTTATCTACATTAACCACCGCCCACACGCTGGTTGAGAGCAGCAGGCCAGATAATACGATGAGATTACTGAAAACTAACCACAACCTGTAATTGTGCATTGACTGTTCCTGCTGTAATCGTTTGTCCACTGATTGCTTCAAGTGAAGCCGTAAAATCGCCACTGTAAATATCGCTGCCGCCTGAAGAGATTTGCGACGTTAGATCTTTATAGGCATACCAGCCACGGCCATTACCTGTGCCGGTCAGGGTTCTGTCAGGCAGTAAATTCAGCACCATATTATGGCTGTCATAAATCTTTATCCCGACGCCGGCGGCGGCAGCGCTGCTGCCATAATGTGAATCCAGCAGCCAGGTTAATCCGCCGCCAGCAGTCGTCAGCCCCAGACTCCTGGCCTGCGTCACCGCATTTGACTGGTTAACGAGAAAGCCCATAGCGACATTTGCCGAGGTGGTTGTCGAGGTCGAGGTGCCGGATAGGGCGCCAGATTCACACTGGATGGTGACGGTAAACGGGGCCTGACTTTTTCCGCCAGCGGCGAGCGTGTTCACGCTTACGGTAGGCAGCAACACCACCGACGGATAATCCAGAACTTCGCACAGCGCACCGCGCACATAGGTGACATTCGAGTAGGTACTCCATGCGGCAGGCCAGTTACGGTACCAGCCATACCAGTATGAGAGACTGTCCTGACCCACCTTCAGATTATTGGTATCCAGGCCCGGCCCCTTAAAAGCAATATAACCGCGAGGTTGTGTCCAGGTGTCCACATAACGATTACTATTGCTGGCGTAATAGCGGGTAGAATCTATTTTAAACATCTCATACAACACATTGCTGAATGCACTGGCCGGAATATAGATATAGGTACCATCGGAATACCAGTCACTGGCCGTCAGCTGCCGGGCTTTCCAGTAGCGACTGTAATACTCACCGGTTGAAAGGTTAGTCAGCCTTACGGCAACGTTGGCGGCCACATCATAATAAGCGCCATCCACTTCAGACGTAATATATTGCCCAGCATAGGGACTGTCGCCATTAGTGGCATACATTTCATACAGACTGTCTGCATCTGCCACGGCGCAGCGATAAAGAATCTGGTTAGCCGAGTAGGAAACATTGCTTGCAGATGTCAGAAAGCTGCCCACTGAACTGGCCAGTAACGTGCCGGAGGGCTGAAAAGTCTTTCCGCTATTGATACTGATCACGGAAGGCAGCCCCACATTACCTGAGCAGGTATCGCAGGCGCCGGTCCAGTAAGCGGCGGTATAGCCTGCCGCAATCGCGCTCTGAGAAAGGGCGGAGGTGGCGGTGACAACACTGCAATTGGCCCAGGCGGAGATAGTAAACAGTAATAAAAAAACAGGCAGAAGTGATTTTTTGATTCTCACACAATTAACCCTTGCGGCAGATGGCATCCAGGCGAACAATATCCTCATTCACCCGACCGGTTATTTGATAATTAACAAAGCAGGTTTTATTGCCTTTGTATTGCCAGTTGATTTTTAAGGTTCCCGAGTCATGCGGAACACGTGCATATAACTGACCACCCTGACCGATAATCCCTATTACGGTATTATCAGCATCAAGAACCTCTGTACCCATTGGCGGAATATCATCATCTTCATTCTTGAGTGCGATCAATACCGCTTTACCCTGCAAGGTGGCGAAATTAATACGTGTAACGGAGCCGGCATAAGGCACAACGCGCTGACTGCCGCCGCTTAATTCAGCATTAGCATTCATATAACGCGTGTCCAGACTGACAGTATTGGCCTGATAAGGGGTCAGTGAAGGCAGGATGGCATAGCCGAACCGATCAATAACGGCACCCTGTCCATTGCGCACGCTGGCTCCCTGAGCGCCTTCCGCATGAATAAGTGCAAAGGTGTCGCTGGTATAGGGCCCGGCAGTGACGCCGCCTGGGTGGATCAGTAACGTACCAGAAAGCCCTAATCCCGCCTGGCGGTAATTGTCACCCTGACCATAATTCGCTCTGATTCCACCCATACGCGTGTTCTGCTGAACATTTCCGCCGAACGAGGCACGGTAACTGCCGCTATTTTGGGTCTGTTCGGTCCCCCCATAGAGAGACCAGGAAAGCTGATTATTCTCGCCAGACGAACCAGTCAGAGAGAGGGTAGAATTACGCGTTTCTTTAGACTGATTGTAATTATAAGCAACTGAGGCCGTGTTATTACCCCAGTTAAGCGGAACCGAGACATTCAGGGCAACGGTATTTTCGGTATATTTTTCCCGCCAGGTGTTATCGCCGTCATCCAGCCTGCCACCATAACGATCGTAGTTCCAGGTTGTGCGCTGTCGGGCGACGTTGAGGCCATAACTGATGTTTTTCCAGCTGTTGTTATAACCAAGCTGAAGCTGAGTAATACGTGAACGGTTATTATAGTAATCCGCCGTGCTGGCGCTCAGGCTGATTAAGCCATAATTCTCCATTGACTGACTCAGGGTCACGGAGAAGTTATTACGCTGATGCAGCGTATCTGAGTAGTAACTGATGCCATTGTCCTGCTGACGCCGGACACCCAGCACATCCTGCAGGTCGCGGTAACCGCTGGTTGAATAACGATAAGCCGCCAGCACAAGGTTGGTTCCGGTCGCAAAGGTTTTACTGTAACTCAGCTCGGCGCGCCATCCTGTGGCGTTGCTGTTTTGAGCGACCCTGGCATCGGAAAAGATGGTGTTCAATCCCACAGCACCCGCCGAAGAGGTCCAGACACCGCCAAGCAGCCAGGCCTGATAGTCCTGAGCCAGTCGCGAACCCGCTGTTGCAGTCAGGCGGTTACTGATACCACGCTGTAAAAGCCCCTCGAAGAACGTGTTATTCACCGAGTAGAACTGACGCACCCGGCCTAATGCCACAGAGTAATGCCAGTTTCCCGGCCTGACCGAGTCAGGAACAGAGGCATAGGGAACGGTAAATGATGACGTTTTTCCATTGGCCTCTGCCACCTCAACATCAAGATCGCCCTGACTGCGGGTGTTATACAAATCATTGATAACAAAAGGACCGGGCGCAACGCTGGTCTCATAGATAACGCGATTCAATTGCCGGACAATAATCCGGGCACTGGACGAGGCCATGCCACGAATCTCGGGCGCATAACCACGCCGGCTCTGGGGACGCATTCTTTCATCGGTGGTGAGTTTAATACCGTTGTAAGCCAGACTGCCAAACTGTGAGCTCTCTGTGTAGCTGTCGCCTAAGGTCAGCAGACTGTCCAGCGGTTCAATGGGGCGCTGCAGCCAGGTTCTGACACTAGTGTAGCGAATATCGCTGCCGGTCACGTTATTGTCGACAAACCGGAGATTGCCCTGGTGTCGCAGTTGCCAGTTATCAATATTGGTACCCGCCGTTATACCACTCCAGAGATACTGATACTGGTAGCCGGATACAGTATTTTTGGTCCAGTTGTAGTTCGTATTGTGCCGGATGAAGAGGGCTGTAATCCCTTTGTCCCATTCGGCGACGGGGATAGTCCCGCGAGGAAGATGGATTAATTCAGCATCCGGAATAGTTAATTGCAGCCGCAGTGAAGCCTGATCGAATTGCCAGTGCGCTGACGATGACCAGTGATTTAAAGGCTGACAACCATCGCTGGCTGTGTATTTTTTTAGTGACCTGAGCCGCAACGATTCTGCCACCGCAGGGGAAAGACAGGGTTCAGCAGGCTGACCATTTTCTTTCGGAAAAAAGGTGAGGGTGATGCCACTTTTAATCAGCTTATTATTAACATAGATATCCACATAATAATTGCCAGGAGTGATATTGTGCTGATTAAATTGATCGATGTTCTGACCAAAGGCAGAACCTTTAAACAGCGAAGGATCAAAATAGTATTTTTCCGCGTGTCCAGACATTGAAAAAGTGAATGATGCACAGAATGGTAAAAAAAGGAGGCGAATATTACCAGGCTGAAATCGGATACTTTTCACTGACTTTTGCTCCCTGGTCATTCATCGCTGAAAGAGAAACCACGCTGTTATTGGATGGAAACTGAATTGCGCTTTTACACCTGACTGTTTTTTTAGAATAAGGGGCAATCATGTCAGCATCGCAGACAATTTCTTTGCCTGCTGTTTTTATTGCAACGTCTGTAAGCGAAAGATACCAGGGTCGAATGTTATTGATCTCAACCCCGTCTTTTTTTATTGCCATCTTAAGTCCTTCGAAAATATTATCGGGCTGACCAATCCCTTTTGGCCGATAAAAAATCTTCATCCGGTTACGTAACATTAAAACCATGCTATTACGGCCTGATTCACCCTGAATATTGGCAGGGGGGATCTGCAGAGAGTTAAACCAGAAGACTGTCTCACGATCCTGGGGCAATGAGGTTTCAGGCATGAACCTGATTCTTAAAACCTGACCGGTAAGAGGCTGAATCCGAAACACCGGGGGTGTCACAATAAAAGGCGCATCACTTTTTTCGCCTGGTTGCGAATCCATATTGCCGTTATCAAACCAAGTCTGAATGACATAAGGAATTTTATCGTTGTTCTTTAACTGAATATCGACGGAGATCGCGTTACCCGGGTAAATTATACGGCTACCAAGAATAGTGACGCTCGCCTGGACTTTATCGGAAATAAACGTGATTAAAAAAATGATAATTACAAATCTTAATGGAAACAACATAATGCGCGAACCATATCGAATATTTCAAGCGTGGCGTGCGTATCCGGTTTATCAGATACGCACGGAAAATATTACTGGTAAGTCACGGCATATTGCAGTGATGCGGTTACCGTCCCTGCAGTGGGTGTGCCTGCGGCGTAGTAGCGGGCAGAGTAGGTGGCTGAGCCTGAAGTTTCGCCCGCCTGTAGCGTCATATCGCCGCTGCCGGCGTAACCACTGGTCAGATTGATGACCGCGTCCTTTGGATCGAGGATTTGTACTTCAACATTTTTTGCTGTGCCGGTATTTGTTAAGTTACCGGCAGAACTGACATTATTTCCGACAAATACCGTCGAGATTTTCGTCGTCTTAGTGCTGTCACCGGTACAACCGCTCACGCCCACGGTGAAGGTGGTATCACCCGCAGTTGCGCCAGACGTTGCAAGGTCCGACGTGCTCACCGTTGGTAGCAGAACGACAGGGGATGCATTATTACCGTTTACCGACACTGAACAGGTTTCAGCGGTGACTTCGCCCTGAAAATTGATGGTGTTATCTGAGGCGGCGAATACGCTTCCCGACACCAGTGCAGAACTGACCAAAGCAGCAAGACTGCGCGATCTGATTTTCATCTTCATGTAACACTCCTTTATCTTCTTTATGCGGAAAACAATTGATTCAGGCTGATGCCCATTTTCCTGCGAATAGCATCTTTGATGTTATAAACGCGCTTCTTTTCAACACCCATTTCACTGGCAATAATCGTCAGTGAAAGCCCGCTTACCGCCAGGTCAAGAAACTGAACTTCATCCTGATTGAGTGGATTAACTCTTTTCCTGATTGCAGCTTTCAGACCGAAATAACAGCCATTGATTTGTTTGCTTATCTCGTCAAGAGACTGGTCTGCACTAATAACAGTTTGTATTCGTAGATCTTCTTTTTGCCAGTACGCCGCAAGCGGTTCCATAAAGCGATCGCTGACGACAATGAGCATTAACCCGGTGTTTTTTAAATATTCAATCCAGTTACTGTTAGTAAAATACCTGACATTTCCCCTGGAGAAGTCAACGAAGACGCATCCTCTGCAAAAGATACTTTCATATTTTCCAGCCACCATATTCAGCAGGGATGAAGAGAAAAAATGATTGCTTCCGGGCCAGGTGGTAATTTTTTGCAACGGACATCGGTTATAAATGTCTGATGCGCGATGGGTGAGATCACAGCCATATTTACAAGTGGCGCAGCGAATTTCCTCTCTGGTTATCTTTTTCATAATATTCTGATGTGGTTGCGAGAGTTGTGATTATTTTATCGATAAAAATCTCCGCATTTCAAGGCGATGAAAATTATCCGCTATTTTGTGCATTCGGATTTTTCTTAAGGAGTAACCTCCATGTCTGAGCGTAAGATTTGTTGAAAATTCGGGACAAAAAAGGATTGCTATCCCTTAGCATCGCTGCGGGACCAGGAATTTTTTACGTCCATTAGGAATATTTGGCAAATAAGGCCACTTTGATCAATAAAAATTCCGCACTCAGAGCTAAATCTGCGTGAGTTTTGACCAGTGCATTTTTTGTATTTAGCAGCCTGCAAACAGGTGCTGTTAAATAAATATAGGGTTAACTTTTCTTGTGCTGCCTCCTTATCTCATTTTCGATGACGCAACATTAATCCGGCTTGATAAAATTTGATGTTGATATTTAATCGCTAACAAATCACTTTAATTAAGAAAACTCCTGGTAAAAATTATGTTAATTGAGCCCTCTGGCATAAATATTGATCTAAATCAGTTAGTTAGCATAAGAATGCATCGCTATTTTTAACTATGTCATTAAAAGAAAAGAGAGATAAAGTTATTTTCTGATCGCGGGGCATTATTCAGGTTTTGTATAAAACAATGGATTGTACCGCGTGAACATTTACGCTTTTATTTACTGACACACTGAAATGAAGCGTGAGCACCGGCTTGATAGTCAGGCAGAGCAGGGACTTTTTGCCTCTTGTTTGCGTGACATTGATAGTGCTGAATCAGTCAGCATGCGACTGCCAACAAAGTCGTTTCCTGGCAGCAAGGTTACACAGGTTTTTTCGATTGTTTCAGGATTTACGTAGCGACCTGCGGAGTAAACAGAGCGTGATTGTGCATCGGCGTGTTTAAGGCCATTTTTTTAACGTTGCCAATGCGAGAGTATGTGGAGACGCATCTACAGCATTTCTGTGACCATCAGCAAGGGTATTGGGCGATAACTTTTGCGTAGCGACGTCATGTTACAAAGGCAAAATGCATTTATAAGATGAAATCGGTGATAACGGTCTGGTACACCAGGCGTTCGAACAGGCAGCAGTCTCTGAATGAGCCTGAGCAATGCATTCGGTCAGTTGCAGAAGGTAAAGCTTGTTGTCGGCCTGCAAATCTCAGGCAGCAGAGAGAACTGATAAGAAGCGCGCGAGGAGTCGTTGCAGAAACTGTGCCGGGAGGAAAGCCAGTAAACCTTATGATCGTCGCGGACCAGAGAGCGTGGCGCTGAATGCTCAGGCGGGTGTCGTGATGCTTTCAGACAGATTTGCTGCAATGTGGCTAACAGCCAGAATCAACAGAAATGGAGAGCGGGCCAGACAAAATACCGCCAGACTTCAGGATGTAACAATCATGCGCATAATGTATATTATGTTAAATAAGGTATTTAATTCCTTCTTTCAGCCTGCATCTCTTCTGGCAGATTTAGATGCTCTGACGAAAGACGCCTCCCCTGACTTTCGCATGCGAATGATCAGTTAAGCAGCTTAAGATAGAGATCGTAATTCTCTGCATCGAAACAGACTAAGTTAACGTTTTCGAGTGTGTGGTTCTCAGCAATGCAATGTTTAATGACATCTAAGGCAATCGCCGCGGCACGTTCTTTAGGAAAACCATAAATCCCCGTGCTGATATTGGGAAACGAGACCGTTTTAATACCGTGATAGTCGACAAGTTTAAAACAGCTCAGGTAAGCACGTTTTAAAAGTGCATCTTCGTCATGTCGTCCATCGCTCCAGCGTGGGCCAACAGTATGGATGACATAATCCGCAGGCAAATTACCTGCGCCAGTTATAACGGCATCACCGACTTTGCACCCACCCTGACGGTTACGGATCAACTGACACTCCGCCAGAATCACAGGTCCGCCTGCGCGATGGATTGCGCCATCTACACCACCGCCGCCCAGCAACGAAGAATTGGCTGCATTAACAATCGCTTCTGCGGAGACCTTAGTGATGTCACCCTGAATTACAGTTATTTTTTTCATCTGATCCCACCTGTTTACTTTAGTTATATGACCGAACCTGCTGACGTTGCATTTCTCTGTCGTCATCACTGAAAATTTGCAACGCATTCGAATATAGCCTGAATCTGCTGAAGCGAGGCCCAGCCAGTTAAGACGATTTTGTCAACAACTCAGGCACGCAACATAACCTGGCAAATTGATTAAGGGATGCATTGCCAGCGGCCTGTCAATGATGCCAAAACTACGCGGGCTTTCTCAGTCAGCAAAAAACGAAAAATAAAAAGATGCCGCAAGGATTATCACCCTCCTTCCGGCATCCTGATGCGGCCAATGATTTAGTCTCCTGCCTGACCAAAGGCTTTATTAATCGCCGACTGCAACATCTCTTCCATCGCACCGCCCGGGTAAATTGTCACCGTCTCTACGGTCGCACCTGACAGAGGCATAACAATCATTGCCGGCGTTCCCTGAAAACCGGTATTTTTCGCCAGGATATCCGTGTGGGATAATGTGCCAAGCATATCATTGCTTTTTAACTTACCGGCACCGGCTGCAGACACTGCCTTAGTGATATCTTTCTGTGTCAGCGCGCCCTCGACATGACCACTGGCAAAAAGCGCATTGTGGTACTTCATATAGGCATCGCCGCCCTTCTGCTGCCAGATTCGTAATCCGGTTTCGGCCGCCTGGAAAGAGGGTTTCCAGCGATAACCAAAAATGGGCCACTCTTTGAAGATAAAGCGTACCTGAGGATTATTTTTCATCAGCGATTGAATGATGGGCGCCTGTCGGGCACAGACGCTGCATTGATAGTCGAAAAATTCGATAACCGCGACTTTCGCGTCCTCCGGCCCGATGGCAGGCACGGTTTTATCATTCAGCAGTTCGTCCTGATGCTGAATGGCTGCTGTGGTCATCGCTTTCATCTGCTCATCATACTGAATTTTCTGTAGTTTCTGATCCACTTCTATCAGTAATTCAGGATGTTTCAACAGATAAGCTTTCGCCAGCTCACCAATACGCGTTTCCTGTTCTGGCGTAAACGGTGGTTCAGCAGCGGGCGTCTGCGCGGATTTTTGCGTGGCATTCCTATCGGTTACTGCTGGCTGTGGCTCACTCTTCTCTGCCACGGAAGCTGCCTCAGCAGGCGGATTAACAGCCGGTGAAGGCAGATTGCTCTCAGGCTGTGGCTGAACCGGCGCAGAAGCCGCAGCTTCCTGCGATACCGGAGCGGCGCTCGCTTCTGGCACAGCCGCATCGGATGGCTGCTCTGCCGAATCCGGATTGGATGGCGGTGTCGCCACAGAATCATCCGCTTGCTGCGATGCCTCATAAGTTGCTGTAACGGCTGGCGCTTCAGAACTGGCAGGCTGCTGATCAGGCTGGATAAGGGTATTCATAGCGGGATCGGCAGCCGCTGATTCTGCCGCTATTGCCATCGAAACACTGGTAGCTCCAGCCAGTAACATCATGGCCAGCGCCAGTTTATTTATAGTCATTAATTTTCGTCCTGAATGTGGGATCGCTCATTTGTGATGGCGATGTCGGCAGCGCCGCGCTGGGTATTTTCATTAGTGGGTTCTGTAACTCATTGACTTACGTCATATAAAACCGATTTAAGCCCGCTGCCGCCCTGCTTTCTTTGTTGGATTTACAGAAAATTCAAACTGGTGCCTTCGTTTTCTGGCTAGCTATCACCGCACGGATGTCGAGTACTCAATTAATAGAATATTTGTATGATGTAACTAATCTCATCTTTCTCAGAAATTTCACATTTCCCTCGACGAATTATCCCTTTGACCTCAGGCACATTACTCTCTCAGCACTGTCAGCCGACCTCAAACAGTCAATAAAGGAAACATTGATGAAAACTTCATATGCTTTGATTGCTACATTACTGATGACCTCTGGCGCATCCGCTATCGCAGCCCAGCCGGCTGCCGCGAAAAACCCGCTGAGCGTGCATGTTCTTAATCTGCAGACGGGCCAGCCAACAGCCGGTATTGAAGTTGAACTGGATCAGAAACAGCAGGATAACTGGGTGAAGCTGGCGTCAGGCGTCACCGATAACAACGGTCGTATCAGCGCCCTGTTCCCGCAGGACAAAACGGCCAGCGCAGGCAGCTACCGCGTCGTATTTAAAACCGGTGACTTCTATAAAAAGAGCAACCAGAAAACCTTCTTCCCGGAGATCCCGGTTGAGTTCAACATGGAAGCGAACGGCGAGCATTACCATATTCCGTTACTGCTGAGCCCATTTGGTTACTCAACCTATCGCGGCAACTGATGACAGTCCGGCACTCAGGTGCCGGATTCCCACTCTCCCGCGACACGTTCCGGAAAACTGGCCACCAGCCAGTCAATGAAGACCCGTAACCGTTGCGTCACGTGCCGGTTTTGCGGATAGACCAGATGAAACGGATAACCCGCGGGACGCCAGTCGCGCAGGATCTCCACCATCTCACCCCGCCGCAGAATCGACGACAGCGAATAGCTGAACGTCTGAATAATCCCCAGCCCTGCCAGTCCCGCGGCCAGATGCCCGTTACTCTCATTGACGCCAATGCGATGCGCACTGGTGATCTCAACTTTCTCTCCCTGCCGTTCGAACCTTAGTGGAAAGGGTTTACCGGTTAGCGGCGAAAGATAACTCACCAGCCGGTGCCCGTTACGCAATTCATCAGGATAGGCAGGCACGCCAGACGCTTTCAGATAGGCGGGTGTCGCGCAGGTGATCAGCGTGGCGTGACCAATCAGTCGGGCGACCAGTGAAGAGTCAGCCAGAGGACCGCCACGGATCACACAGTCAACGTTACCGCTAATCAGGTTAACCGGGCGATCGGAGACGCCAAGGTCGAGCGTAATGTCAGGATAGCGGGCAAAGAAGTCAGGCAACATCGGGATCAGGATATCCCTCGCGGTCGATCCGCCGATATCGACACGTAAATGCCCGCGCGGCTTACTGCGCAGCGCATTGAAGCAGGCATCGATATCCTCCAGATCGTGCAGGATACGCAATGCCTTCTCATAGTATTCCCGCCCCTCCGCGGTAACGGTCACGCGTCGGGTCGTACGCTGCAGGAGCCTGACGGAGAGATGCGCTTCCAGCTCCTGAACCAGCTTGCTCAGCGTGGCTTTCGGCATGTTCAGCGAGTCCGCCGCGCGGGTAAAACTGCCGCTTTCCACTACCCGTGAAAAGGCTTTAATCGCCAGCAGCTGATCCATTTATGTCCCCTATTATCCACCAGCGTGGATAGTCATTTTCATTTTTGCGGATTTATCCGTCAATCCTGCTCTTTTACAGTAGCCATCAGTCCGGCAGCCCCGCTGACCGGTAAGAGATAAATCTGTCAATGCAACCATTCGGAGAAACGCTAATGAACGCAACACTTGCAGGAAAAATTGCGCTGGTAACAGGCGGAACCAGCGGAATTGGCCTGGCCACCGCACGGGAACTGGCGGCACAGGGCGCGCAGGTATTTATTACCGGCCGGCGTCAGGCGGAACTGGATGCTGCGGTCGCTGAAATCGGCGGAACCGTCAGCGGTATCCGGGCCGATGCCTCTCAATTGCACGATCTCGACAACGTTTACTCCCGCATTGCGGCGCAGGCCGGACGGCTGGATATTCTGTTTGCCAACGCCGGAGGCGGCGACATGCTGCCGCTGGGCGCGATTACTGAAGAGCACGTTGATCGGATCTTTGGCACCAACGTGCGCGGCGTGCTCTTTACGGTGCAGAAAGCCCTGCCTCTGCTGGTTGATGGCGCGTCAGTCATTCTGACCGGGTCAACCGCTGCTTCGCAGGGTACAGCGGCCTTTAGCGTCTACAGTGCCAGTAAAGCGGCGGTGCGCAACTTTGCCCGTTCGTGGGCGCTGGATCTGAAAGATCGCGGCATCCGGGTTAATGTCGTCAGTCCCGGCCCGATCCGCACGCCAGGTCTGGGCGATCTGGTGAGTGAAGATCAGCGTCAGGGCCTGTTTGATGCGCTGGCAGCACAGATACCGCTTAGCCGTCTGGGAGAACCACAGGAAGTGGCCAGCACCGTTGCTTTTCTCGCGTCTGATGCCGCCAGCTTTATCAATGCAACAGAGCTGTTTGTCGATGGCGGAATGGCGCAGGTCTGAGTGCTGATAAAAGACCCTGTTGCGACGGCAGCGGGGTCTGCATCCCGCTGGCTAAGCGCAGCGGTGTACTCAGCTAAGCCCAGCCGCAGTCATAAAAAGTCACGTTGCAATCATCCCGCCCGGTCAATCCCCCGCTATAGTTATTGCCTGTCACGTCCGTCATAACACCATGGAGATAACATGAGCCAACTTTTTTCTTCTGTCTCACTGGGCGAACTTACGCTGGATAACCGCATTGTGATTGCGCCGATGTGCCAGTACTCCGCTGAGGCAGGCAATGCCACTGCCTGGCACCGGATCCATCTTGGCCAGCTCTCGTTTTCCGGCGCGGGTTTGATGATTATCGAAGCCACTGCCGTCGAGGACATTGGTCGTATCTCTCCCGGCGATTTGGGCTTATGGAATGATGACAATGAAGCCGCGCTGAAAACGGTGCTGGAAGATGTGCGCCGCTACTCCTCTATTCCGGTGGGTATTCAGCTTGGCCATGCGGGCCGCAAAGCGTCGTGTGCCGTGCCCTGGGAAGGCGGTAAGCAGATTGCGCCGGATGCCGGCGGCTGGCAGACCGTGGCGCCGTCAGCTGTGAGCTACAGCGAGGGTGAAGTAAAACCGCTGGCGATGAGCATTGACGATCTGCAGCGGGTAAAACAGGCCTTTGTCGACAGCGCCCATCGCGCGGTACGCCTGGGCATTGAGCTGATCGAAGTCCATGCCGCACACGGCTATCTGCTGCATCAGTTCCTGTCGCCGCTGTCGAATCAGCGTAGCGACGAATATGGTGGTTCGCTGGAAAACCGTATGCGCTTCCCGCTGGAGGTGTTCAAAGCCGTCCGTGAAGCCGTACCCGCGTCCGTGCCAGTAGGCGTGCGCATTTCCGCTACGGACTGGGTCGAAGGCGGCTGGGAAATCGAGCAGTCGATCGCCTTCTCACGTGAGCTGGAAGCGCTGAACTGCGCCTATATCCACGTCTCAAGTGGGGGGCTGTCGGAAGATCAGAAAATCAGCGTCGGGCCAAACTATCAGGTGCCGTTCTCTCGCGATATCCGTGAACAGGTGTCGATTCCGGTGATTGCGGTTGGCCTGATTACTGAACCGCAGCAGGCGGAAGATGTGCTTCAGCAGGGCGATGCCGATCTGGTCGCTCTGGCGCGTGGTATTCTCTACGATCCGCGCTGGCCGTGGCATGCTGCTGCCGCACTGGATGGTAAAGTTCAGGTTCCGCCGCAGTATCTGCGTTCTGAACCGCACGATGTTAAAGGCATTCTGACGCAGGATCAGTAAGCTTTACGGGCAGAACGCATAAACGGCGCTCTGCCCGCTTTCTTATAAAATGCCTTTGAGGCGCAGATGCTGCAGCAGCATGATGGTCTTAGCATCCACAATCTCACCCTGGTCTATCGCCTGCAACGCCTGGTCTAAACCGATCTCCAGCACCTCGATATCCTCACCCTCTTCCGCTATCCCGCCGCCTTCCCCGCTGCGCTGCTGGTCGTCATACTCAGCAATAAAGAAGTAGAGCTTCTCCGTCACCGAACCGGGGCTCATAAAGGCTTCAAACACCTTCTCAACGCGGCTGACACGAAAACCCGTCTCCTCTTCCGCTTCAGCAACAATGCGCGCTTCCGGTGAGGCGTTATCCAGCAGGCCCGCAGCCGCTTCAATCAGAAAGCCATTATGTCCGTTGAGGAAAACCGGAAAGCGAAACTGCCGGGTCAGCACTACCGTGCGTTTGTCACGGTTGTAGAGCAGGATGACCACGCCGTTTCCCCGGTCATATGCTTCACGGCTCTGCTCCTGCCACTGGCCGTCACGGCGCAGCAGCGAGAAGGTATATTTCTTCAGGGTATACCAGTTATCTGACAGCAACTGCTCACTGATGATGCGCACTCGGGATTGGTTCGGCTGCATGGTGCTCTCCAGGATAAGTAGACAGCCCACACGCTATCATGCACAATCGTGCATATTCAAGAAAAAACACGCAAAGGACAGAGATGCTATCCAGCCAGCGTAAACAGAAAATCCTTGCCCTGCTCGCTCAGGAAAAACAGGTGCAGTCGCGCGACCTCAGCCAGCGTTTTAACCTCTCTGAGGACTCTATCCGCCGTGACTTGCGTGAGCTGGCGGCGGAAGGTTTATTGCAGCGGGTGCATGGCGGTGCACTGCCGGTTTCCGCTGCGCTGGGCACCTTTGAAACACGCAAAAGCGTGCAGACTGCGTCAAAGCAGATCATTGCCCAAAAGGCGGTTTCGCTGATCCAGCCGGGACAGATCGTACTGATTGATGGCGGGACCACCAGCGCGGAACTGGTGCGACAGTTACCCGCAACGCTGAGCTTTACCGCCGTCACCCACAGTCCCAGCGTGGCGCTGGCATTAGCCGATCATCCACTGGTGGAGATCATACTGGTTGGCGGACAGCTCTATAAGCATTCAGTGGTGACCGTGGGCGCGGCGATGCTGGAGTCGATCAACCACATTAATGCCGATCTCTTTTTTATGGGCGTGACCGGTGTGCATCCGGCTGCCGGACTGACTACCGGCAATTTCGAAGAGGCGACGGTGAAGCGTGCGCTGGCAGGACGTGCAGCAGAAACCGTGGTGCTGGCGTCAGCCGAAAAGCTGAATTCTGCCTCAGCTTTTGCCATTGGCGACTTGTCGCTGGCCAGCACGCTGGTTGTAGAAACGCAGCCGGACGACGCGCTGCAACAGGCTCTGAGCAAGCATAACGTAACGATCATCTGAGATCGTAGCAAGCCTGCAAAGCCAGATGCGGACCGGTCAGCGGGCGCCGGGGCGCGGGAAACTGCCGGGCAACAGGCGTCATTGAGCTTTGCGCCAAAGCCACCGCAACGGCGCCCTGCTGATACGCCTGCTCTGCGGCTGCCGCAATCAGGGCAAAATAGCGTGTTGTGTCCCCCGCTTTAAACGCCGCCCATGCGTCCTCCACCAGCGCAATCTCTGTCTGGCTGCCGTGCTGGCAGAAGAGCGCCCGCGTCGCCGCCAGCGTTGATTCTGCCGCACAGAGCGCCACCGTCGGCCCCGTATGACGCTGCAGCGCCGCCGCTAACATGCCGTCGGTGCGCATGACACGATCCTGCACGGAGAAATCATCGGCAACCGGTCCCAGCGTGGAACAGGTAATCAGTACGGCATCAAACTGCGGCAGCATTGCTTTGATCAGTTGCGCGATACGGCAGCGTAACTCCGCCGTCATCCCGCCGCTGCGTTCCGCCTCGGCCACCAGCGAAGGCATCACCAGGTGATTTAGCGGCGAGTTGTCACGTCCTAATGTTGTGGCGGCATCATCAAAGATCGCGATATTGCTGGCAGCGGTGTGGAAGCAAAGAATATTCAGGGTGAGTTCCTTTTCTGATGGGTGCAGGGTCAGCGTGTGGGTTGCCACAAGCCATGCTGGATAACGACACGATAACCATCCTTGTCGATAAATGTCACGCCCCGCTGATCCCAGTAAGGATTAAAGGATGGCACTCTTTGGAAGCCTGCGTCATCCATACAGGTACAACGAAACAGCCAGTCTGGCTGGTGGGGAATGTAAAGCACCAGCAGATCGTCTTCCGTTGGCGCTGGCCGGACGGGATGGGTATGACAGAGTGTGAATTCGAGATGCCAGCCCAATCCCTCCGCGCCCAGCATCACACCACTAAAACCCTCATGATCGGTAAACTCACCGATTTCCTGCAACCCCAGCCCGTGGCAATAGATCTGACTGCTTTGTTTCAGATCAGTCACGGGTCGGGCAATACGCAAATGCTGAATAGTCATGGTTCTCTCCCTGTTCAGTTCACTGATCTTTATCACACTATTCAGCGCTTCCTGTGATCCTGGATGCTAACAACCGCCCAGGCAGTTCCATCAAACGACCGTATTTGCAAATGACGCATTGCTTCCGCTTTACGCTCAGTGGTGTTCACTTCGTACACTCTGTCATGAGGCGGATGCTGTAAAACCCGGTCACAGAATCGTTTTAACTTTTCTGTTTCGGCAATCGCAAAACAGGCCCTTGCCCGGTAAATGTTGTGATGACGCGTAATCAGGAGCTTCAGCCAGCTCATCCGCAAAATCGGCTTACCGCTCACAGCGCTAAACGCAATATCACCGCAGTCATCTACACTTTCCCGGTATTCATACGGCAATGCCCTGTGCATCGCCCGGCTATAAAAGGAAGACAATATGACTGAACAAGCAACCCAGAACCATGCCTGGTTACTGGCTTCACGCCCTCACGGTGAGCCGACCAAAGAGAATTTCCGCCATGTGGCGCAGCCCATCCCGGAAATCAAAGAAGGCGAAGTGCTGCTGAAGACTATCTACCTCTCACTCGATCCCTACATGCGTGGCCGGATGGACGACGGTAAATCTTACGCCGCGCCGGCAGAGCTGGATCAGCCAATGGTCGGTGGCACCGTCTGTCAGGTCGTCGAATCGAAAAACAACGATTTTAAAACCGGTGACTGGGTACTGGCGCAGAGTGGCTGGCAGGAGTATGCCGTCTCCGATGGCAAAGAGATTGCGAAGCTGGGCAACGATCTGCCGCATCCGTCATGGGCGCTGGGCATTCTCGGCATGCCAGGCTTTACCGCCTATATGGGTCTGATGGATATCGGTCAGCCGAAAGCGGGTGAAACCCTGGTCGTCGCCGCGGCAACCGGTCCGGTAGGCGCAACAGTGGGTCAGTTAGGTAAGCAGAAAGGCTGTCGTGTCGTCGGTGTCGCAGGCGGTGAAGAGAAATGCCGTTATGCGGTCGATACGCTGGGCTTTGATGCCTGCCTCGATCACCACAGTGCCGACTTTGAAGAGCAGCTGAAAAACGCCTGCCCGGATGGCATCGATATCTACTTCGAAAACGTCGGTGGCAAAGTGTTTGATGCCGTGTTCCCGCTGCTGAACACCGCGGCGCGCGTGCCGGTCTGTGGCCTGGTCTCCGCTTACAGCCAGCGCGAACTGCCTGAAGGCCCGGACAGAACCTCACTGATCATGGCGGGCATTCTGAAGCGCCGTATCCGTATGCAGGGCTTTATCATCTTCCAGGATTACGGCGACCGTTATCCAGAGTTCCTGGAGGCGATGCGTCCTATGGTGGAGAGCAAAAAAATCCACTATCGCGAGCACATGATTGAAGGGTTAGAGAACGCACCACAGGCGTTTATCGATATGCTGAATGGCAAAAACTTCGGTAAAACCGTGGTGAACGTCGGCGCATAATGGTTAGCGTGCCACGTCACTGACGTGGCACGCTGCGTTGAATGCAGTATCCCTATACCCGCAGTGTGACCTCTCCGGCCTCAGGCCCGCGCGTAGCCCAAAGACTCTCCCGCAAATCAGGCACGCCTGTCGCTGACGACGCTTAGCATTAAATGTATTCAGAAAATAAAAGTGAAGATGTGATATCGCAGGAAAGTTAGCCAGGAGAACGCGTAATAACGCTGAGCGCCAGGGCGGCGCTCAGCAGGTCATAATTACTTCAGACGGAACGCGACAACGCTGTCGCCCGCCGTGGTGCCAAGCGAGCCGTGGCCACCTGCGGCAATCACCACATACTGCTTACCATCTTTGCCCATAAAGGTAGATGGCGTGGCCTGTGCACCCGCGCTCAGTTCCGTCTGCCACAGTAGCTCACCGGTAGTGCTGTCGTAAGCACGGAAGAAGTTATCTGCCGTTGCGCCGTGGAACACCAGATCACCCGCCGTCAGCAGCGGTCCGCCGTGCGCCACCATCCCCATAGGGAAACCGAGCGGGAAGCGGCCAGGCAGGAAGCTGGTCTTGAGGTTTTTGGTGGTGCCAACGCGACGCAGCCATTCGGTTTTGCCGGTGGTCAGATCCACACCCACCATCCGTCCCCACGGTGGCGCGATGCAGGGAATACCCAGACCCGACGCCATCTGCTGAATGTGGATAGCGTAGTCACCGTGGAAATTCTCATTCCAGTACGGTGTGCCATCTTTGGTGAAGGTACGCTGGGTTTCGGTTTCCGGCGTGCGCTTGATCAGGTTGTACTTGTAGGCCAGGCGCACCGGTGCCGCAATCAGCATCTGACGCTGCGGATCAACAGCCACGGAACCCCAGTTAAACACCCCGATATTGCCCGGGAAGATCAGCGAGCCTTTCTCGGTTGGCGGTGTCCACGGGTTACCGTCATAACGCAGCTCACGGAAGGTCGTGCGGCAGGCCATCTGGTCAAACGGCGTAATGCCCCACATCGACTTCTCAGTCAGCGGCTGCGGAATGAAGTTCAGGCTGGAGACCGGCTGGGTCGCCGCGTACTGCTCGCCCTTAATGCCATCGGTAGAGACCTTAACCTGCTCTACCGGGTAAACCGGCTCACCGGTCAGGCGGTTCAGCACAAACAGATTGCCGGTTTTGGTCGGCAGGATCACCGCCGGTTGCGGTTTGCCCTGATAGTTGATGTCTACCAGCGACGGCTGTGATGGGTTATCGCGATCCCACAGGTCGTGGTTCGAACTCTGATAACGCCATTTGAACGCGCCGGTTTTCAGATCCAGTGCCACCAGCGCATCACGGAATTTTTCGGTGTTGCTGGCAGGATCGCGTTCAATCCCCACTTCATCCGGCGAGGCGTTACCAAACGGCACATAAACCAGGCCGTTTTTCAGGTCGGCGCTAAGGGTGGCCCAGGCAACCGGGGTATCCTGCGGATACGTTGCGCCTGCGGCGACCGGTGCGGTGTTATCCGGATTTGCCGGATCGAAGTTCCACACCAGATGACCCGTAACGGCATCATAGGCACGGATCACACCCGATGGGTTGCCGCTGTTGAAGCCGTTATCCATCACCGAACCGCCAACGATCACCAGATTGCCTGCCACCAGTGGCGCGGCAGTCTGCATCAGCGCGTGCGGACGCACCTCGCCCATGTTGGCGCGCAGGTTTACCACGCCGTTGTCACCAAAGTCAGCACACGGCTTGCCGGTGTCGGCATCCAGCGCCAGCAGGCGGGCATCGGTGGTCGCATTAAAGATCCGTTTACGGCAGATAGCCGGGGATGCGCCTGCCTGCTGCTCCGCCTGCTGACCGGCATCAAAGTAGCTCACGCCACGGCAGGTCTGGTGCTGCTGCAGGTAAGAGCGGTTTTTATCCGGCGCTGTTTTCCACTTCACCGCACCGGTTTCCGGATCAAGAGCATGAACCTCGTTATGCGGTGTACAGAGGTAGAGCATGCCGTTGGCTTTCAGCGGCGTCGCCTCAAAGGTGTACTCGGTTGCATCATCACCCTGGCGCAGATCGCCGGTGTGGTAGGTCCAGGCCACTTCCAGATCTTTGACGTTATCTTTAGTGATCTGCTTCAGTGCCGAGAAACGCTGGCCATCGGTGGTCCCGCCATAGGCGTTCCACTCTTCAGCAGCACCGCCGGTCGCGGAACTGTTACGTTGGGTATTGATGGTGCCCTGTTGCGGTAGCGGATCGTAGAAGCAGAGGCCAATCACCAGCAGCACCATCAGCACCACGGAGCCGCCAAGGAAAGGATGGAAGCGACGCTGTCCCTGATAGAGAGGACGAACCACCCACGGCAGAGCCAGCCAGAGACCCAGCACGCCAAACAGGTCGCCGCGTGGGATCCACTGCCACTTATCGAAGCCCACTTCCCAGATCGTCCAGAACAGCGTAACCCACATCAGCAGCGCATACAGCGTCAGTGCACTGCGTTTGTTCATCATCAGCAGAATCGCGCTGAGCACAACGCCCACACCCATCAACGCATAGAACGCGCTGCCTCCTGCAAGCAGAAGTTGTCCTCCCATATAAATCAGGGCGATAGCCAATATCACCATGATTACACTGGTTATTTTATTTATCATGATCCATCCTCGGGTCATTAGCGGTCATCAGAAAGTTAAACTGGAAACATAAATTCAACGAGATCTTAACTTACGTGAGAAATATGTAAAAACGTGTATAAGCGTAACCCATTAAAAATATTTATTAATAATGTCGACTGCAGGGGCGATGAGACCGCTTTATTTACTTTCCTAAGGGGCAAATACGCGATATTCATCACAAAAAATTAACGATAGGCCGTGAGTTATCGCACCTTTTGTTCAAAGACGAAAAATTAACAGACCAGCCGCGCTTCATGAACGCCAGCTTAAGGGTGACCAGACAGGGATAATGAGTGTCAAATAAGCATAATGGTTTATTAACGTCTTGCTGCAACAACTCTTAATGCTAAAATCAGAAAACGTAGTGCGCTGCTGTTTTAAACCGTCCGGTTATCAGTGCTCATGCGGTTTCAATGATTTTCAGATTATTAATTCTGGCAATTGACTTTGCTCTGCCATTATTTTTTAGCGCTGACTTCGGTAAGAAATAGATTAATAATGAAAGAGATCCTGGTGAATAAAACGATTTCAGATATTCCGTAGCCCGACCCGACTTTTATCTGTGATATATATCATCACTCTTATAAAAATTTATCCGGCCAGCAGGCGGGATTTTCACTGGCAGCAATAACCTAAGGATAATTATGTCCGCACTTAATGCTATTTATCGTAAGTTTCGTTTCCCGTTTAAATTTATTAATGCGGCCATTCGCTATCCTGCCGCGCAGGCACGGGTTAAACGTTATTCCGTCATGTCGATAGAAGAAACTATCGATCTGCTATTACGTAAACCGCAATTATCACTGGCCCGTTACGGCGACGGGGAACTGGAGATGACCTGGTATAAAAACATTGGTTTTCAGCCATTTGACCCAAAACTGTCGGCAAGGCTTAAGGCGCTGCTGCAGCAGGCGACCCAGGACAACCCGAACTGTCTGATTTGCCTGCCAGATGCTTTTCGCACCACCCGCAATATGAAAAATGGATCGGCCCTGTTCTGGTTCTTCCATAAATCATTTTACTTTAAACATTATGATGCTCTGCTGAATCATCAGTACCAGTATGGCAATACCTCCGTTACCCGCCCTTATCACGATTATAAAACCAAACAATTATCCAGGACGATATTCGATAAATTTAAACAGCTCTACCAGGGTCGCCGGGTATTAATTGTTGAAGGCAGTGGCACACGTCTGGGATTAGGCAATAATTTACTGGAGGGGGCCAGTGAAATTAAACGCATTACGACGCTGAACCGTAATGCTTTTTCCGTTTATGATCGTCTCTTCGATACGGTATTAGTGAATGCAGTCAACTTTGACCTGGTCTTAATTTCTTTAGGCCCGACGGCAACCGTGCTGGCTTATGATTTAAGTCAGCGCGGAATTCGCTGTATCGATAGCGGCCATGTCGACATTGAATATGAATGGATGCTGGCCAGTGCCACCAGCAAAGTAAAAGTGGCAGGAAAAAATGTTAATGAAGCGGGCGTGCTGCTGAGTGAACAGACAACAGTCGCTGATGCGACGTATCAGCGGCAGATTTTGCAGCACGTTGGTGAAACGCCACAGGATAAAACCATGGCAGAAACGGAAGTGGTGGTTATCCCACTGCCCCACGTCAGCAGCACCCATCATAACGCTGCCTGAGGTTCACCATCGACAGGCAATGACTGCACCGCATTGATGCGCAGGCGAATAATTAGCGGGATCAGTTAACCCGTTAAGCGCAGGCTCAGCAGCCCGCAGCCTCTGTCAGCAATGGTTTTGCCGGATGAACCTCTTTTCCGGCATTAATTTTGCTTCGGCTCTCCTGAGAAACTTAATCAGGAGACGTGAGATGACATCCAGCCGTTACCGTTACACCATATTTTCACTGCTGTTCCTGATCGCCCTGATCAATTACATCGATCGCGGCGCCCTGTCATTTGCGGCCAACGCCATAGCGGCGGAGTACCACTTCAGCAAAGTCCAGCTCGGCGCGGTGCTGGGTTACTTTGGCTTCGGTTATCTGTTTGGTTCGCTGTGTGGCGGCTTCCTTGCCGACCGTATCGGCACGAAGAAAGTCTGGCTGCTGGCTGGTGTGCTCTGGTCGTTGCTGGAGATCGCCACCGCCTGGGCCGGTGAACTGGGCATGGCGCTGTTTGGCGGCTCCGCCATTATGGGCTTTGCGGCCCTGCGCATCCTGTTTGGTTTTTCTGAAGGCCCGGCCTATGCGCTGATGAACAAGGCGATTGCCCACTGGGCACCCGACAATGAGCGTGGCTTCGCGCTGGGTATCGGCCTGCTCTCAACCCAGGTTGGCGCGCTGCTGACCGCCCCGATCGCGGTTGGCCTGCTGCTGCTGACCCATGACTGGCGCATGATGTTTATCCTGCTCGGTGTGTTCTCCCTGCTGGCGATGGCGCTGTTTGCCCGCACCTTCAGCGACAGTCCGGAAAAGAGCCCTCACACCAGCGCGGCTGAACGCGCACTGATCCAGAACGGTCAGCGCCGCAGCACAGGCGACAGCGTCTCCCTGCCCTGGTGGCGCTTTTTTACCAGCCGCACGCTGGTCTGCAACGCGCTGGGCTACTTCTCCTTCCTCTACATCACCTTTACCCTGGTGACCTGGATGCCGAAGTATCTGCAGGATAATTTCCATTACGACCTGCACTCGCTGTGGTACGTGGCGATGATCCCCTGGAGTGGTGCCTGCATCACCGTGCTGCTGGGCGGTCGTATTGCCGATGCTCTGCTGGCCCGCTTCGGCAACCTGCGGCTGGCGCGCAATCTGTTTGCGGCGGTCACGCTGTGCGGCACCGCCTGCTGCTTTATGGCGATCCCCTACGTGCAGTCGGCTGCCGGGATTATCGCACTGATGACGCTGGGCAATGCGCTGAATGCGCTGGTGAATAATGTCTACTGGTCGGTAGTGATTGATGTCACCCCGAAAGCGTCGGTCGGCACCTACAGCGGCATGACGCTGGCCATAGCCAACCTGGCGGCAATTATCTCTCCGATGCTCTGCGGCTGGCTGGCGGAATATTACGGTTACAACGCGATGTTTACCGTCACTGCAGTCATCGCCTTCGGTAGCATGCTGGCGATGACGCTGCTGCAGCCAGAAAAGCCGCTGGTGGCTGAAGCGCAGACTGGCGCGGCCGATGTTTCAGCGGCCTAATCTCAGGCAGGAAGATTCCCTGGCATGACGGATTGCGCCTTAGCCTGACACCCTGCCGATCACACATTCAGCCCGGAACAAAAGCCGCCTTTCATGGCGGCTTTTGCCTTTTTATCTAGCGGTATAGATTGACTGTTCAGGTCTGCCACGGCGATCCCAGCGGCTGGCGAATAGCCATAACAGCGCCGTCGCAAACCAGCCGATGATCCACGAGACATCATTGCCGGCAAAAATCCAGGTCAGCGAGCCATGGTGCAGCGGATTATCAATAAACGGCAGTTGTACCAGCACGCCCAGGAAATAGACGGTGATACCGGCCAGATTCCAGCGTCCATAGCGTCCATCCGGCTGCGACAGTGCCGGGACATCGACCCTGCCTTTAGTGAGCAGATAGAAATCGGTCAGGCTGATCGCGCTCCAGGGCACAAAGAAAGCCAGCAGGAAGAGCAGGAAGTGAGTGAAGGATTTCAGGAAGGCCGGTTCACTGAGCAGAGCAATAACGCAGGCCAGCGCCACCATCAGCACCACAAACAGAATGCGTGCGCCCCGACTCAGCGTGGTTTGCTGCCGGAAGCCAGACACGATGGTCGTCAGTGACATAAAACTGCCGTACGCATTCAGCGTGGTAAAGGTGATTTTCCCGAAGCAAATCGCAAAATAAATCACCATCGCCATGGTTGCCGTGCTGCCCATGCTCACGATGTAACCCACCTCATTACCTGCAAACGCACTACCGGCAATAGCCGCGACGATCACCCCCAGCGTCATTGAAGCCTGGGTGCCAAGCACGGTGCCGAAAAAGACCGCGCTGAACAGTTTCTTTGCAGAGACATCCGCCGGCAGATAGCGTGAATAGTCCGAGACATAGGGACAGAAAGCAATCTGCCATGAGGAAGAAAGGGAGACCGCCAGCAGGAAATTCGCTACGGTAAAGTGCTGATTCTGCCAGACGGCGGATAAATCATGCACAGAAAACAGCGTGATAAACAGATAAGCAAAGGCTAAAACGCCGATAACGCTCGCCACTTTCCCCAGCTGATGGATGACACGATAACCCAGCACCGCAATGATCACGATGAGGATGCTGAACAGGATCATTCCGGCTGAATTGCTGACATGGATAAGTTTAGCCAGCGCCTGTCCCGCTAACACTGTCCCACTGGCTGAAAACCCCACATACATCATGCAGACCAGCACCAGCGGAATAACGGCACCAAACACGCCAAACTGCATACGGCTGGTGATCATCTGCGGTAAACCCAGGCGCGGGCCCTGAATAGCATGTAAAGACATGATCGCTGCACCCAGAATCTGACCCACCAGTAAGCCAATGAGCGACCATACAACGTCGCCACCCAGTACCACGGCCAGTGCACCCGTGACAATGGCCGTGATCTGCAGGTTGCCCCCAAACCAGAGCGTAAACTGGCTAAAGGGATGACCATGGCGTTCGCGCAACGGGATGTAATCAATGGAACGGGTTTCTGACAGGCGCTGTTTCTCTGCGCCTGAATAGTCTGCTGCAGATGTTTTGACCGACATAGATTCCTCGCTGAAACAGTGAGAGACGCGTTAACTGAAAAGGTGAAGTGCCCGGCTCAGGGTTGAAGGTACATGTCTATACAATCAGCGAGAATGTCATGCACGTCGGCAAGTTACAAGGCAACCTGTCATTGGAAAATGTGATGATATCGACAGGCTGACAATCATGATCGGGACGTGTGGAATGTCAGGCCAGCCAGATTCAGAGAGTGCAGAGGCAGAAATCCTCTGACAGTTAACCTTCCGCGACTACCCGCTGGCGATGACAGTCGGCCGGGTCCAGTTTTTGCCCCGTTGAGGAACAGACCTCCAGGCGCGGCAGCGGCTTGCCTTCTGCATTATCCAGCAGCACCGAGTGCGTCTCGCCCTTCTCAAACAGATAGCGCTCGCCCCACTGGCGCATAGCCACTACCACCGGAAACAGCGCACGACCTCTCTCAGTCAGGACATATTCGTTGTAGGCGCTGCCATCGGAGGCTGGCGCAATCTCAAATACCCCCATCTCCACCAGCTGCTTAAGGCGCGACGCCAGGATATTTTTTGCCAGCCCCAGATTGCGCTGAAAATCACTGAATCGGCGGACGTCATCAAAGGCTTCACGCACGATCATCATGCACCAGCGTTCCCCAATTGATTCCAGGGTTCTGGCAACCGGGCACTCGCTGGTTCTCAGGGATTCCTGCTTAGCCATACTCTTCTCTCACTTTGTCTGTCTGATAAAGCCAGCTTAGCCAGACGCAAAAGAAGTTGCAAAAAAAAACCTCTACTGATAATTATGTTGCAACCTGGTTTCAAACAAAAACCACTCAGGCGCTATGATGACCACAACAACTGGCAAGACCTGTCCTTCTGAAGCAAATTCGCCGCCCGCTGCGACGCCGATGCTTACGCCCCGGATGATCGTTTTGTTCTCACTTACCTCTGCGCTGGCGGTCGCCAATGTTTACTCGGCGCAGCCATTGCTGAAGTCGATAGCCGCCAGCCTGAATGTTTCCCCCGGCAGCATTGGCGCTGTGGTGACAGCCACGCAGATCGGTTACGCCATCGGGCTGATCGTTCTGGTGCCGCTGGGCGACTGCGTGAATCGCAAAAAACTGGTGGTTATCCAGCTACTGCTTTCCGTGCTGGCATTAACCGCCGCAGCTTTCGCGCCCGATCTGACGACGCTGCTGGGCGCGATGCTGCTGGTGGGATTGATGGCAGTGGTCACGCAGCTGATGGTGGCCTGGGCCGCCATGCTGGCATCGCCAGAACAGCGCGGGCGGGTGGTCGGCAGCGTGACCAGCGGCATCGTGATCGGCATCCTGCTGGCGCGTTTTATTTCGGGGATGATTGCCGATCTGGCGGGCTGGCGGACGGTCTTTCTGACGGCCGCCTGCCTGTTACTGCTGATCTCGCTGGTACTCATAAAAGTGCTGCCCGCCTCAACCGGCGAGACGCAGCGCACCGCTTACCCGCTGCTGTTACTGTCAGTTTTGCGGCTATTCCATACAGAACCCCAGCTGCGCAAACGTGGCATCCTGGCGCTGCTGATTTTCGCGGCCTTCAGTATGCTCTGGTCCTCGATGGTGCTGCCGCTGACCGCCCTGTCACTGTCACACACTCAGACCGGGATGTTCGGACTGGCAGGCCTGGCCGGTGCGCTGGCGGCCACCAGAGCAGGCGCCTGGGCTGACCGGGGATGGGGCCAGCGTGCCACCGGCTTAGCCCTGGTGCTGCTGACCCTCTCCTGGCTGCCGATAGCCGCGCTTCAGAGCTCAATCCTGCTGCTGGTTTTCGGGGTGATCCTGCTCGATTTTGCTGTTCAGACAGTGCACGTGATTAATCAGAGCCTGCTCGTCACTGCCCGCCCCGAAGCGGCCAGTCGTCTGGTCGGTGCGTACATGTGCTTTTACTCGCTGGGCAGTGCGCTGGGGGCCATTGCGGCGACTCAGCTGTACGCTCACTGGGGATGGCAGGCTGTCTGTTATGCCGGGGCAGCCGTCAGCGCCTCAGCCTTTCTTTGCTGGTATGGAGCACGTCAATCATGAAATTATCGCATCTGCTACTCGCCGTGCTGGTCACCGCCATCTGGGGCGTAAACTTTTCCGTTATCAAACTCGGGCTGCATGCGGTCGATCCCTTTATCCTGGCGGGCATTCGCTTTACGCTCTGCGCCCTGCCCGCGCTGTTCTTTATCCGGAAACCGGACGTGCCGTGGCGCTACCTGATCAGCTACGGCCTTGTCTTCGGCATCGGTCTGTGGGGACTGGTGAATCTGGGGATTAAAACCGGGCTGTCGGCGGGCATCGCCTCGCTGCTGTTGCAGTTCAGCGCCTTTTTCACCCTGCTGCTGGGTGGCTGGGTATTCAGAGAGCGCCTCAGCCGCTATCAGGTTGCCGGATGTCTGCTGGCCTGCGCCGGTCTGCTGAGCATTTTCTTTATTACCGATGGCTCGGTGACCTTCTCCGGTATGCTGCTGGTGCTGGCAGGCGCGATCGCCTGGAGCATTGCTAACATCATCAACAAAAAAGCGGCGACCCGGCAGGTGTTTGCGTTTCTGGTCTGGTCGAGCGCCTTTGCACCCATCCCGCTCTTCCTGCTGGACGGGCTGGTCAATGGCAGCGCAGGCTATCATGCGCTGTTCACGCAGCTGGATATGAAAGCGGTGGTATCGATACTGTTTCAGGTCTATCCCAACACCCTGCTGGGCTACTGGGTGTGGAACTGGCTGCTGAAACAGTATCCGGTCTCCACGGTGGCGCCGCTGTCGCTGCTGGTGCCGGTGTTCGGCATTCTGGGCTCAGTGGCGATATTTGGCGAAACAGTTTCAGCTCAGAAAATCGTCGCGCTGATGCTGATCGTCGCCGGGCTGGCGGTGGGACTTTATGGGCAGCGGATCGTGCGCTTTATCGGCGTGCGAACCGGCTGACGTTGAGATAATTATTCCCCGTGCCGCTGGCAGAACGCGTCGATGTCGCCGTGCTGAAAATCGGGCAGATTCGCGAGCAGTTTCTCCAGTGGCCAGTTCCACCAGGCAATGCGCTGCAGGCGGGCGGCAATCGCGGGCGTAAATCGGACCCGCAATGGCCGGGCCGGAACACCGCCCACAACGCTGTAGGGGGCAACGTTTTTGGTAACTACTGCGCCTGCGGCCAACACCGCACCATCGCCAATAGTCACGCCGGGCAGCACAATCACGCCGTGACCGATCCAGACATCATTGCCTATCACCACCCGATCGGCACGACGGGCAGCAAAGAAACCCTGATCGCGCCGCGCGTCGGGATGGTAATACTCCGGGCAGTATGTAAAGCGATGCTGCGAAGCGCGGTCCATCGGATGATTCGGCGCACCAATCCGCACCTGATTGGCAATGGCGCAGAAACGCCCCACCTGGGTGTCGGCCAGACAGCAGTGCTCACCCACATAGGAGAAGTCACCCAGCTCGCTGTATTCCAGCACGCTGTGCGCCAGGATCTCGCACTGCTGACCTACGGTGGTTTCCCGCATCCGTACACTGTCATCAATCCAGGTATGCATTAATCGGGCGGGCATAACGGCGGCAATGGACATATTGCTCCCTGTCAGGATAAGCAGCACCCCGGCGGCGTGCTTTTGCCGCACCACCTTACCCGCCTTTAATGACAGAGAATTGACACAGAAAAAAGGCGGAGTGGTTAGCTCCGCCTTGTTTCAAGTTCCGGTTAACCTGCGTGACCGGTCAGTTGCATAAGGGCAACGATGATCTGCAAGATGACCCGGATAAGATCCAGAATCAGCTTAGTCAGTTCCATCACTTTCCTTCTCCTTTTTCAGGAGCGCGCTATTCGGCAACCAGGGCTTTGACTCTACCCGCCGGGTGCCTGAGCACATCTTTGTGGAGAGGGCTGAGCGGCACTCATGGTTAAAGCCACAGGCCAGCACCACCTGATGCCTGCCGGGATTTTTAAAACCGTGCCCCTGGGAGCGGCCAGTCGACTATGAGGCGATGCTCAACACTCAACACATGTATAAACATACAGTATTTTGGCGAAACTTGAAATCCTTAGCCGCACATTTTACAATCTTGTTTGTGGAGAGTGCTGAGCACCTCGTTCGCAGCGCGGTTACCAGCCGGGTAGCGAACAAAAAAATAAAGGATTTGGCGCGATGCCAAATCCTTTTTTTATGTCTGTTTTACGGCGATAACTCAATCCGCGCAGTACTCACTTCGCGGCGCTGATACGCCAGACGGTATTCCCTGCGTCGTCAGCGATCAGCACGCCGCCCTGTTTATCGCTGGCGAGACCGACCGGCAAACCACGCACCTGCTTTTCATCGTCCGTCAGGAAGCCCGAAACCACCGTCTGCGGCTGCCCCACCGGCTTGCCATTCTCAAATTTCACCCACACCACTTTGTAGCCATTCAGCGGCGTCCGGTTCCAGCTGCCATGCTCGCTGATAAACGCACCGCCACGGTACTGCGGCATATTATCACCACCGTAGAACAGCAGGCCCAGCGGTGCGACATGCGAACTCAGGGCGTAATCGGGCTTGATCGCCTTCTCAACCAGGTCGGGACGCTGGGGTTCGGCACGGGTATCCACATGCTGACCAAAGTAGCTATAGGGCCAGCCGTAAAAACCTTTATCCTGTACCGAGGTCAGGTAGTCCGGCACCAGATCGGAGCCGATTTCATCACGCTCGTTGACGATAGCCCACAGCTTGCCGCTCTGCGGTTCCCACTGCAGGCCGGTCGGATTGCGCAGACCGCTGGCGTAAATACGGCTGGCACCGCTGGCCGCATCCACTTCCAGTACCGCTGCCCGGCGATACTCTGCGCCAATGCCGTTTTCGGTGACGTTACTGTTGGAGCCAACGCCCACATAGAGTTTGCTACCATCGGGGCTGGCTAACAGCGCCTTGGTCCAGTGGTGGTTAATCGGTCCGCCCGGCAGCTCCGTTACCTCTTCAGGAGCAGTACGGATCTCCGTGTCCCCTTCGCGATAGGGGAACTTCACCAGGCTGTCAGCATTCGCCACGTAGAGCGTATTCCCAATCAGCTGGATACCAAACGGCGAGTGCAGATTCTCAATAAAGCGATGCTGCTCCCATTTGCCATTAACGTTACGCAGCAGCGTAATGCGGTTGCCGCCTGCGCCGCCCTTGCCTGACGCTTTCTGCACGATACCCATAATCAGCTGTTTAGGCCGGGTGGTCGGTTTTGGCGGGCCATTGGATTCCGCGACCAGCACATCATTGTTTGGCAGCACGTAGACCTGACGCGGATGCTGCAGATTCTCAGCAATCTTCTCAATCTTCAGGCCATCAGCCACTTTTGGCATTTCACCGGCTTTCCAGGGCGTGCCTTCCGGCACCTGCATCGGCGGCATAAAGAAATTCTGCGCCTGCGGCAGTTCGGGATTGGGTCCGATCTGCTTTTGCGGATCGACCAGCGCACCATCATCACAGCCTGCCAGCAGCGTGGTCAGGGTCAGCGCGAGCAGCGTTTTATGCGGTATGTTCATGGTGGCTCCTCCTTAAGCGCTACGCTGACGTAACGCAAGTTGCACATTCGCCAGCAGCAGCAGCGCTACCACCAGCGTCGAGAGCGTTACGCCCAGCGGGATCACCGCGGCGGCATCACGGCTGTGAATAAACGCATTGACGATAGCGATGATGATGGCCACCAGCCAGAGCCAGAAATGGCCCTTTTCCGCGCTGTCACTGCCGCGAAACAGATAAACCAGTGCAATAAGGCGTGGCACGATGGCCAGTATCAGTCCCAGCGCAATCAGCCAGCCTGCGGCATCCGTCCAGAACTGCACAAAGGTCTGCATGTAGAGAATGTCAAACAGCCAGGCCGCCACAAAAAAGCCCAGCGGCACCGGCTCCAGCAGAGCATACAGCGTCACGGCAAACGCCGATCTTCCCAGGGTATTGCGCATGTTTCTCTCCATTTTTAACGTGAATGCGGACCAGGTCAGATGTCGCGCTGCTCAGAGCAACCGACCCCGCGCCTGTAAAAGATTAGTAAATCTGAAGAGAAACAGAGGGTTTATTCGGAGGGAATTGCAAATCAGGCGGATGACGTCCCTGTCATCGCCGGTCAGTCAGGGCTTATCAGCGGGCAAGGTAACCCAGTAGCCTGGCTGGTAAGGCAGCGGCAGGAACTTCTCGTGGAACGCGCGGAAGGTGGCATCCGGATCGACATCGGCAAACAGATCGGGATGCAGCCATTTCGCCAGCGCCTGAATCGCCACAAACTGATACGGGCTGTCGTAGAACTGATGCCAGATGGCGTGGACGTTGCCGTTATGCGCCACCGGCAGGGTTTTAAAGGCATCGCGCATCATCAGTGCCTTAAGACGCGCCGTCGCTTCAGTGACATTTGCACCCGGACCGACGCCGACCCATTTGCCCACGGTGTTGTAGTTCTTCCAGTTTGCGCCGGTCACCACCACCACATCCGGCTGGCTGGCGATAATCTGCTCCGGGTTAACCGTGCCGAAGGTGCCAGGGATCAGGTCTTTCGCGATGTTGCGACCGCCTGCGATCTCCACCATCTGACCAAAGTTCTCATTGCCGAACGACATGCAGCACTCGTCGCTGTAGCCGCCTGCGCGGTCGATCATCACTTTCGGGCGATAGCCGGTGAAGTTCTTCAGGCGCGAGGTCACAAGGTCAATCTGCTGCTGGCGGAAGGTGATGATCTCCTGCGCGCGTTCCGGTTTGTTTACCAGTTCGCCCATGATGCGGATACTTTTCTCCGCGTTCACCATCGGCGCTTCACGGAAATCGATAAACACTACCGGCACACCCACGGCCTGCAGTTTTTCAATCAGCTTGCCTTCATCGGTCGCCGCTTTCGACTCCAGATTCATCAGCACCAGATCGGGCTTCAGGGTTAGTGCCTGCTCGACGTTAAAGGTGCCATCTTTTGCGCCGCCGAAGGTCGGTAATTTTTTAATTTCCGGATAACGCTTCTCATAGGCCTGATAACCGTCCCAGTCCGCCTTGTGAAGGTCATCACGCCAGCCAATCACCCGCCTGAACGGGGCGTCGGTGTCAAATGCGGCCAGCAGATAGATCTGACGGCCCTCACCCAGAATGATGCGCTTAGCCTCCTGCGGCACCTCGACCTGACGGCCTGCGACATCGGTAATCATTTTGGCCGAAGCCGTCCCTGCCAGCGTGAGCAGCCCCAACGCTAAAAACCATTTTTTCATTATGAAAACCCGCACAAATGATAATGAGAACTATTAATGTAAGGCGGCGTTACTATCACCTAAAACGACGTTCAGGGGAAGTCATCCGGTTAAATGTTTTTTGCGGCGAGGTTAATGGGTTAATTGCCCATTAACAGGGCTGTTAATCAGCGAACAAGCGCAGCGTGTTGCTGCTCACAAAACGGACAGCTTTCGTGAATATGCTCACAACACCCTGGGCGGCTGCACACATATTAGCCATTAATCGTATCGATTTGGCCAATGCGTTAATGAATTGTGAACGCTAGATTAAAAATGAAACAGCGTTTTAATAATCCATCGGAAAAGTCAGCCTCAGGAGTATAACCGTGAAGATCAGCGCCATAGATGTCACCCTCTTTACCTATCCTACCCGGCGCGTTGCCGACAGCGCCGGCCACTCCCATCCCTGCCCGGAAAATGATGCGCAGATGGCGCTGTTGACCCTGACCAGCGAGGATGGCGATTGCGGTTACGCCTTTGCGCCGCCGGAAGTGGTGCGGGCGCATGTGGTTAATGCCTTCTTTCGCAAGGTGCTGATCGGTCAGAACGCCTTTGACCGCGAGCGTCTGTGGCAGGATCTGGTGCACTGGCAGCGCGGCAGCGCCCACCAGCTTACCGAGCGTGCGCTCTCCGCTGTTGAGCAGGCGCTTTGGGACCTGATTGGGCGCAGGCTGAAACAGCCGGTGCACAAGCTGCTGGGCGGCTATCGCGAGAAGATCCCGGCTTACGGCAGCACCATGTGCGGCGACGAACTCAGCGGCGGTTTATCGACGCCGGATGAGTATGCACAGTTCGCGGAAAAGCTGGTGGCACGGGGCTATCGGGCGATCAAGCTGCACACCTGGATGCCGCCGGTCGCCTTTGCGCCCAGCCCGGCCATGGACATTAAAGCCTGCGCCGCGGTGCGTGAAGCGGTTGGCCTGGATATCGCACTGATGCTGGATGGCTACCACTGGTACAGCCGCAGTGACGCGCTGACCATTGGCAAGGCGCTAGAGAAGCTTAACTTCACCTGGTTCGAGGAGCCGATGGAGGAAGAGAGCATGGCCTCTTACGCCTGGCTGGCGGACAACCTCTCTATCGACGTGCTCGGCCCGGAGAGCCTGGGCGGTAAACATCACAGCCGCGCCGACTGGGTCCGTGCCGGTGCCTGCGACATTCTGCGTGCCGGGGCCAATGGCGTAGGCGGCATCTCCGCCACGATGAAAGTGGCCAGTCTGGCGGAAGCTTTCGGCATGGATTGCGAAGTTCACGGCAACGGCGCAGCCAGCCTGGCAGTCGTCGGAGCAATCCGTAACTGCCGCTGGTATGAGCGCGGCCTGCTGCATCCTTTCCTGGATTATGAGACGCCGCCTGCGTATCTCAACAGCCTGATTGACCCAATGGACGATCGGGGCTTTGTCACCCTGCCCACCCGCAGCGGGCTGGGAGAGGATATCAACTTCAGCTGGATTGAGACCCACACGCTGAACCGCTGGTAATGAAGTACGGCAAACAATAATAACCCCGTTGCCGCGCAGCCCTGATGACGGGGTAAACGGGAAAAACCTCTGACCTGCTGGACTTTACCTATGACCCTGACACAACGATGTGGCGCGTGGCTGATCACGCTGCTGGTGCTCACGAGCGCGTCAATCCAGGCAAGGACCCCGGATGACCAGCTGATCGTCGGCATGAATATGAACAACCTGCTCACCCTGGATCCGGCCGCGATGACCGGCAACGAGGTGGTCGGTATTGTGGTGAATCTCTATGACGGCCTGGTGGAGCTGAATCCGCAGCAGCTCACCGAGGTGCGCCCGGCGCTGGCGGAACACTGGTCAGTCAGTCCGGATAACCGCACCCTGACCTTTCACCTGCGCAACAACGTCAGGTTTCACTCCGGCAATCCGCTCACCAGCGCCGATGCAGTCTGGTCGATGCGGCGGGTGCTGCATCTGAATCTGGCGCAGGCATCCGTGTGGAAGTCCTACGGTTTCAGCCGCGACAATGTGGACCAGATGATCACCGCCCCCGACGACCGCACGCTGGTGATCACCCTGCCTAAACCCAACGATCCGCAGCTGGTGATCTACTCGCTGGCGGCGCTGGGCAGCATGGTGGTGCTGGACCGAAAAACGGTACAGCAGCATGAGGTCGATGGCGATTGGGGCAACCGCTGGCTCACCACCCATGAAGCGGGTTCCGGCCCGTTCCGGCTGGATGTCTGGCAGGCAAAAGATGTGCTGCGGATGAGTCGCTCGGCAGACTACTGGCGCGGTGAGGCGAAGATGTCGCGGGTGGTCTTCCGCCACCTGCAGGAGTCGCAAACCCTGCGGCTGATGATGGAGAAAGGCGATCTCGATATCGCCAGCAATATGGCGATCCCCGATGTGCGCGCCCTGCGTCACGATCCCGATCTCACCATCGACGCCGTCAGAAAAGGGACAATCTACTACCTGGCGATGAGCATGAACGATCCGCGCTTTGACAATATTAAGGTGCGTGAGGCGGTCCGCTATCTGGTCGATTATCAGGGTATTAATAAGAGCCTGATGACCGGCTATGGCGAACTGCACCAGCGCCCGATTCAGGCGGGAATGCCCGCCACGCTGCCCGACCCCGGTTACCGGCTCGATGTGCCGCGCGCCCGTGCGCTGCTGGCTGAAGCGGGTTATCCGGATGGCTTTGACACCACGCTGCGGGTGCTGGCCGATCAGCCGTTCCTGAATATTGCCATCGCCATTCAGTCAACGCTGCTGCAGGGCGGCATCCGGGCAAAAATCATTACCGGCACCGGCAACCAGATTTATGGCGCGATGCGCGATCGCCAGTTCAGCCTGCTGGTCGGACGCGGCGGCAGCGGCGTCGAGCCACACCCCCACTCCAGCCTGCGCGCGCTGGTCTACAACCCGAACAATGCCGACAGCGCCCGGCTGACCAACTTCCAGGGCTGGCGAACCGGTTTCTACGACGCCCAGCTCAACCGCATGATCGACCTGGCGCTGGTGGAACGCGACAAAAAACGCCAGCAGCAGGCCTATTTCGCCATCCAGCAACGCTATGACCAGCTGGTGCCTGCGCTGATGCCGATTTCACAAATGCTCGACTCCGTGGTGGTCAGTAACCGTGTGCAGGCGTATCAGCCGCATCCTTCTGCAACGACCTTCCTGCGCGACGTCTGGAAAACGCCTGAAGCCCTGGCGGGAGGCACACCATGATACTGACCCTGACACGAAATCAGTGCCGCCGCATCAGCCATCGCGCGGTGCAGGTGTTAATTACGCTGTTCGGCCTGCTGCTGCTGACCTTTTTTATTGGCCGGGTGATGCCGCTGGATCCGGTGCTGGCGATAGTCGGTCCCGATGCCGACCAGGCCACTTATCAGCAGGTCTACCACCAGCTTGGCTTTGATAAACCGCTGTGGGTGCAGTTTGGCCTCTATCTTAATGCCCTGCTGCATGGCGACCTGGGCCACGCGCTGCTCACCGGCCAGCCGGTGGTGCATGACATCCTGCGCGTCTTTCCCGCCACGGTTGAGCTGGCCACGCTGGCAATTGTAATTGGCGCAGGGCTGGGTGTACCGCTGGGTGTGCTGGCGGCGGCGCGGCGAAACAGCGTCATCGACTACGTGGTGCGGATGCTCAGCCTGGCCGGTTACTCCACCCCGATATTCTGGGTCGGCATGATGGGCCTGCTGCTGTTCTATGCCCATCTCGGCTGGGTCGGCGGCGCTGGCCGCGTGGACTTCAGCCTGGATGGCATCGTGCCGCGTCGCACTGGTTTTATGCTGATTGATGCCCTGCTGGCGGGCAACGGCCAGGTGTTCCGGAATGCACTTAATCATCTGGTGCTGCCTGCCTCGCTGCTCGGCTTTCACTCCATGGCCTACATCAGCCGGATGACGCGCAGCTTTATGCTGGCACAGCTGTCGCAGGAGTTCATTCTCACCGCGCGGGTCAAAGGCCTGACCGAGTGGCAGGTGATCTGGCAGCACGCGTTTCGCAATATCCTGGTTCAGCTGCTGACCGTGGTGGCGCTGGCCTATGGCTCGCTGCTGGAAGGTGCCGTGCTGATTGAAACCGTCTTCTCCTGGCCCGGTTTTGGCTCCTATCTCACGGGCAGCCTGATGCTGGGCGATATGAATGCGGTGATGGGCTGCGTGCTGGTGGTCGGCCTGATCTTTGTGCTGCTTAACCTGTTCGCCGACCTGCTCTATCAGGTGTTCGATCCGAGGACCAAAGTATGACGATCTCCTATGACACCCCTTCTGCCGATCACACCCGCGAGCGGCTGGCGCGCTGTCGGCGATTTGCTGCCCGCTGCGGGTCTTTCCTCTGGCGCATGGCCTGTAATCCCCTGACCGCCATTGGCGGTGGCATTGTACTGCTGCTCTGTATCGTGGCGCTGTTTGCCCCCTGGATCGCACCGTATCACCCGCTGATTCAGGATCTGGACAATGCCCTGATGCCGCCCGGTGCGGCTCACTGGTTCGGCACCGATGAGTTTGGCCGGGATATCTTCAGTCGGCTGGTGTGGGGCGCGCGCATCACGCTCTACATCGTGCTGCTGGTCTCAGTGACCGTCGGCCCGCTGGGCCTGCTGTTGGGCGTTACCGCGGGTTACTTCGGCGGCAAAGTCGATAGCGTGCTGATGCGCGTCACCGATATCTTCATCTCCTTTCCCAGCCTGGTGCTGGCGCTGGCATTTGTGGCGGCGCTGGGGCCGGGTCTGGAGCATGTGGTGATCGCCATTACCCTTACCGCCTGGCCACCCATTGCCCGTCTGGCGCGCGCCGAAACGCTGTCGCTGCGTCAGGCGGACTTTATTTCGGCGGTGCGCTTACAGGGCGCGTCGCCGCTGCGGGTACTGTGGAAACACATTATTCCCCTCTGCCTGCCGTCGGTGATTATCCGCATCACCATGAATATGGCGGGCATTATCCTTACCGCCGCCGGGCTGGGATTTCTCGGGCTGGGCGCGCAGCCGCCGGATCCGGAATGGGGCGCGATGATCGCCAGCGGCCGTACCTACATGCTGGAGTGCTGGTGGGTGGTTACCGTGCCCGGTCTGGCGATCCTGATTAACAGCCTGGCATTTAACTTCTTAGGAGATGGCCTACGTGACCTGCTCGATCCCCGCAGTGAGTAACGCCTTGCCGTTGCTCGACGTGCGCGATTTGCACGTGAACTTTGTTAACGGACGCCAGATCACCCCGGCGGTGCGCGGCGTCTCCTTTCAGCTCGGTCAGGAGAAGCTGGCGATTGTCGGCGAGTCCGGCTCCGGTAAATCGACCGTGGGCCGCGCCCTGCTGCAGCTGCATCCGGCCAGGGCGCGCATCGAGGCGAGCCGGATGCAGTTTGGTGATATCGACCTGCTGCACGCCAGCCCGGCGCAGATGCGCGCCATTCGCGGCAAACGCATCTCCATGATTATGCAGGACCCGAAATATTCCCTGAACCCGGTGATTCGGGTGGGCGAGCAGATCGCCGAAGCCTGGCGCAGTCATCATCGCGGTCAGAAAGCGGCGGCACGTCAGCGAACGCTGGCGATGCTGGAGGAGGTGCAGATCCGCGATCCCGAACGGGTCTATCAGCTCTATCCGCATGAAATTTCCGGCGGTCAGGGGCAGCGGGTGATGATCGCCATGATGCTAATCACCGAGCCGGAACTGGTGATTGCCGATGAGCCGACCTCTGCGCTGGATGTCTCGGTGCGCCTGCAGGTGCTGGCGCTGCTGGACGATCTGGTGAAGGCGCGCGGGCTGGGGCTGATTTTTATCAGCCACGATATCAGTCTGGTGCGCAGCTTCTGCGATCGGGTGCTGGTGATGTACGCCGGACGCGTGGTGGAGTCGCTGGCCGCCAGCGAGCTTGACCACGCGCAGCATCCCTATACCCAGGGATTGCTGGCGGCACTGCCCGACCTTGATCACCGTCGTACACGCCTGCCTGTATTACAACGTCATGCCAGTTGGTTGACGAACTAAGGAGTTCGCGATGATTGATGTGAAAAATCTCAGCCTGAGTTTTGGTGACGACGACCGCCGGAGTCAGGTGCTGTTCGACGTAAATCTGCAGGTGAAACAGGGTGAAATTTTCGGGCTGGTAGGCGAGTCGGGTTCGGGTAAAACCACGGTGCTGAAGTGCCTGGCGGGTTTATTTACTCACTGGCAGGGAGAGCTGAGCATTGATAACCTGCCGCTGACGCACCGCATCGATCGGGCGCGCTGTCGTCAGGTGCAGATGGTGTTTCAGGACCCTTACGGTTCGCTGCATCCGCGTCACATGCTGGGTGACATCCTGGAAGAGCCGTTGCAGATTCAGGGTATCGGGCAGCGCCAGCAGCGGGTAGTGGCGATGCTGGATAAGGTCGGGCTGAATCGCGCCTGGCAGACGCGCTATCCCCACCAGCTTTCCGGTGGGCAGCGTCAGCGCGTAGCGATTGCAAGAGCGCTGATTCTGGAGCCGCGCGTACTGCTGCTGGATGAGCCGACTTCTGCTTTGGATGTTTCGGTACAGGCGGAGATCCTGAACCTGCTCAGCGATCTGCAGCAGCAGGAGAACCTGACCTATCTGCTGGTGACGCACGATCTCGGCGTGGTGGCGCATCTCTGCCATCGCGTGGCGGTCATGCAACAGGGTAAGGTGCTGGAGACGCTGGACGTGCCGACGCTGGTGGCCGATCGCGCCGCGATGCCCTACCCGGATGCTGGTAAAGGCGAGTCGCCACACTCACGCGGCAGGCTGAAAATTAGCGGAGGTCAGAAGAGAGAATAAAAAAAGGCCGGTCAGACCGGCCTCGTGAAATCGGAGGACTTAGTGCGTCAGCTGACGCACAAAGGCAACGATCTCCTGATTTTTGCCATGTTCAGACAGGCACTGCTGGAAACGCGGGCCGCTGACGGCGGTACGCACCAGTTCAGGATCGATAGCGCGCAGCGTGTCGAGATAGTTATCTTTGATCACCGCAGCCTTAACCTGGTTCAGCAGACCGGCATTGCGCACCTGCGGCTCTTTACGCTCTGGCGGATAGCCATTGCCCTTCTCGCCGGTGAATGCTTTTTCAAAGATAAAGCGCAGATTGAGTTCTGCGCCCCAGCCAAACCCTTTAGCAAATGGCAGGGATAAGGCATTGCCGTTGTTGATCTGTGCAAACAGGTAAGCATCCGCCGGATCGATACAGTAGCCGCAGACCACGCCCGGATGGATATTCAGCGACATCAGCGCGCCCTGGCCGGTGCCGCAGCCCGCGACCACGAAATCCACTGCCTGGCTGTTGAGCAGTATGCTTGCCTGAATACCGAGGTGAATGTAAGTCAGATGGTGATCCTGCTCATCGCTCATCCCGACGTTGAAGACCTGATGGCCCAGCGGCTTTGCGACGCCTTCCAGTTCTTTCAGCACGGTAACGTTTTTAGCGGCCTGGCTGTTTTCCATCATTAATGCGATTTTCATGATCTACCCTTATAAATTAATTGAAACACCGTTTCATTTTAATGAAAAAGCACTAAAGTGCATGGGCTAATTCACCTGCGCGCTGTGAGAGCCATCACAAAACGGCCATTGCAGTGCCTGTTACCGCATGAGGATTCCGATGTTTATCTATCATAAAGACCAGCCACTGGACGATCTGGGTGATGGCGTGACCCGCCGCGTGCTGGCACATGGCGGCACCATGATGGCGGTTGAAGTGCGTTTTGAAAAAGGGGCGACTGGCCCGCTGCATCACCATCCCCATGAGCAGCTGACCTATGTACTGAGCGGACGCTTTGCTTTCACCATTGAGGGTGAAACGCGGGAAGTGGGTCCGGGGGATACACTCTACAAAGCCCCTGATGTGGTTCATGGCTGCGTTTGTCTGGAGGAGGGTGTGCTGCTGGATACCTTTACGCCGCAACGCGAAGATTTTCTCGCCGCTAAATAAACCACGCGGCCCGGTGGGCCGCTTGCCGAACTGAACTGATGTTGTCTCTTTTCCCTGGCCGCCGGATTTGACTTAAAACCGGTGCAATTTTTCTGAAATTCCCTTCACTTCTAACTTAATGATTAGCCAGTACTTCATCTGGAACCGCGCTACGCTTAGCGCCGGCTTAAAAATCATTCAGGCATATTTCTGTACAAAATTCGGATCGTTGTATAAGTTTAATAGCAGCACCAGTGCGTTTTTTAACCCGAAAGAGGACAATAATATGCCAATGCAAAACACGCTGACCCTGCCGGTGAACCATACCATCCCGGTCAAAAATGAGTTCATATCATCCTTTGCCGCTTCGGAGCAGGACAAACTCAATTTTCTGATTGAGGAGTTACTGGAAGCAGGCAAAGAAAAAAGCTGTATGGAACTGCTGCGTCATCTGGCCTCTGCGGACAGCGCAGAAGAAGAAGCGTGCTGCCGTGAACTGCTGACGCTGCTGATGGCACAAAAATGAAGCCTGTGGCTGGCGGTTTAGCGCTGATTCACTACGCTTCAGGACCTTTATTATTACTCCGGACATTCGCCTGACCGCACTTCGCCGTTCAGGCGTATTCATGTTCATCTAAAAATTACCTGCTGTTCCCAATACCCTATTGCCTGTAGCAACGGATGCTGATCCGGGTGGTCAATGCAGGTTTGCTTACAATCCCCCAGCCTCTCATTGCTTATCCCTCTACGCTTTTGTTAGCCTGAATCGCACATCGACGAGACGCGCCCTACACTGGCCGCACGGTTTATTACCCGTTTGTTGAAGGAGTGACATATTTATGACCTCTGCACCTGCCACACTGCATCTGCTGTGTGGAAAAATGGCTTCGGGGAAATCGACGCTGGCGGCTCAACTGGGTGCGTTGCCCGGTTACGTCATCATCAGCGAGGATCAGTGGCTGGCCGCGCTCTGGCAGGACGAGATGCATTCAGTGGCCGATTACGTGCGCGTTGCAGCAAAACTCAGGAAGGCGATGACGCCCCACCTGGTGGCGCTGCTTAAGGCAGGTGTATCGGTGGTGCTCGATTTCCCGGCCAACACCCGAGCGAATCGTGACTGGATGCGCTCGGTGATAGAGGCGTCTTCTGCCGATCATCGCCTGCATTATCTGGACGTGCCAGACGCGCTGTGTAAATCGCGTCTGCACGCCCGTAATCAGGGCGGCGAACACGCCTTTGCCGCCACTGACGCGCAGTTCGCACTGATTACCCGCTATTTTGAACCGCCGCAGGAGGAAGAAGGCTTTCACCTGGTGCGCCACGGTTAACGTCTTCTGCTATCAGGAGAGATCGAGAGCGGCCAGCACGTCAGCAATCTCCCGACAATCGGCAGCCGTAAGCGGCAACAGCGGACGCGGTACACAGTCGCGTTCGGTCAGCCCCAGCAGCCCTGCCGCAGCGCTGATTACCCGGAAACTGCCGCCGTGCTGGCGGAACAGTGCCCACAACGGCTCAAGACGATCGGACTGTGCTCTGACGCTCGCATAATCACCTGCGGCGGCTGCCTCGGTCATCGCTTTTGCAACGCGCGGAAACAGCCCGCCGCACACCGAATACCAGCCATCACAGCCCGCAATCAACCCGTTGCCAGCAGAGGCATCACCGCTAACGCCAATCGATACGGAAGCAGGCAGCGTGTTGCGCAGTTGCGCGAGGCGATCATTCGCTGCGGACTGCTCCGCCGGTACACCCGGAATTTTGACTGAACCCACGCCAGGCAGTTGAGCGATCCGGCCCAGCAGCGCATCAGAAAACGTAAAATGGGTCGTGCCCGGATTGTCATAGACGCAGATCGGCACCGAGGCGTGACGCGTCACGGTCTCATAAAGCGCGAACACTTCCTCCTCTTTCAATGCCTGATAACCCAGCGGCGGCAGCAGTAATGCGGCAGCACCCGCCTGCTGCGCATCTTCAGTCAGCGCCAGCACCTCATCGGTGCTCACCGCACCCACGCAGATCATCACCGGAATCGAATCTGCATGTTCAACCGCCAGCGTTGCGATGCGCCTGCGCTGCGTGCGGGTCAGATACGCATAGCTGCCGGTTGATCCCAGCACGCCAAGGGAGTCGACTTTTGCCTCCGTCAGCCTGCTCAGCAGCCGCAGAAAGGCGGCTTCATCGGGTCTGCCCTCTGCAAAGGGAGTAAGGGGAAAGGCACTGAGTCCGCTGAACATATCGTCTGCTCCATTGTAAGAATGCGTTACCTGGCTGACGTTCGTCCGTACAGCCATATTTCGGTTCCGGCCGAAGCATCGGTTCGCTCCGCCCGCTATTTTTGTGCCATCACCCTCTTTACTCTCGTTTAAAGGAAGATAGCGATGATTGCCGTACTGTTTGAAGCTGAAGCCCGCCCCGAACACCAGATGCGTTATCTGCAACTGGCCGCCGACCTGATTCCGCTGTTAAAGGACATTGATGGATTTATCTCTATTGAGCGCTTTCAGAGCCTGGGTGATAAGAAAAAAATCCTCTCGCTCTCCTGGTGGCGCGATGACGCCGCGGTACAGGCCTGGAAACGTAACCTCTGCCACCAGGCCGCGCAGCGTGAAGGTCGTGAAACCCTTTTTGCTGGTTATCGCATTCGCATCGCCGCGCTAGTCAGAGAATATGCCTCACCACAGGGAGTAAATTAACATGTTCGATATTCATGTGATCCTGCAAAATAGTCCAGGCACACTTTCCCGGCTCACCACGCTGCTGGGCCGTCATGGGATTGGACTGGAAGGCGGCGGCCTGTTCTCGTCTGGTGCGCAGAGCTACGCCCATTTTCTGGTTGCGGAAGGCGAACGGGCGCGTGCCGTGCTGGAAGCGGAGGGAATCACCGTCGAGGCCGTAAATGTCCCGTTGATTCGCAGGCTACCGCAGCAGGGTCCTGGCGAACTGGGGGCGATCACGACACGCCTGGCTGATGCCGGGATCAACATTCTGGTGCAATACAGCGATCACGCTAACCAGCTAATCCTGATCACCGATAACAATCAATCAGCCGCTGGGCTGACGACAGAATGGGCTCCATAAGCTAATGGCTAAACCGCAATTGCAAAACGCAACGGACGACAGCGACGCGCTTGAGCACGCAATTGTGAGCGTCGCCGCCGCGATGGCCGATTCGTCTCGGGTAAAGATGCTGTCAGCGCTGATGGATGGACGCGCCTGGACGGCTACGGAACTTAGCGCCGTCACCGACGTGGCCCCCTCCACCGCCAGCGCGCATCTTAACCGGTTGATTAACAGCGGCCTGATCGTCTGTCTGGCACAGGGCCGTCACCGCTATTACCGGCTGACAGGTAGTGACATCGCAACGCTGATTGAGAACATGATGGGAGTGTCGTGGCGACGGGTCGCTGCGCCGCAGAGCACGACGCCGACATCATTGCGCACTGCCCGCACCTGCTACGACCATCTGGCGGGTGAAGTCGCGGTGCAGATCTACGCCGTAATGGCACAACAGGGCTGGATCACGCCGGAGGGCAGCGCGCTCACCCTTTATGGACAACAGCAGTTTGCGGCGTTGCGAATTGATCTGTCGCAGCCCGGACGCCGCAAAGCGTGCTGTGGCTGTCTCGACTGGAGTGAGCGCCGGTTTCATCTCGGCGGCTATGCGGGCGCAGCGCTGTTAACCGCCTTTGAGGTGCAGGGCTGGCTCACCCGACAGCCCGGCTACCGTGAAGTGACGTTTACTGCGGTGGGCGCCAGGCATTTACGTCAGGTTTTCGATATCACACTTCGCTGACACAGCACGCCTGAGTTCAGAGCCCATTTGCTGCGAGGCTCTGCACGGGCGGCCTCGGACTGCCTGAAATCCCCTGATCAGCCCATAACAGGCTTATGAATTCTGTCACATTTCCGCAAACTCACCTCAGAGCCGATAACACGCCGACAAAATCGACAGGTGTCTATAACCTTATGAATCAGAATGCTTTTAAATGATAACGCCAGGAAATCATGCGGCGCACACATTAATCATTGTCATTTTTGCACTTATTCAGCGCCGGGCGCTGATCCACTCTTCAGTTACAGGCGCGGCAAAAAGCGTCATACCTTACTGGAGTTACTGATGCAGACAACCTCACCCATGACTCACCGCGCCAGGATTGGCGCTATATTTCGTGTTACCTCGGGCAATTTCCTCGAACAGTTTGATTTCTTCCTGTTCGGTTTTTATGCCACCTATATCGCTCATACTTTTTTCCCGGCCAGCAGTGAGTTTGCCTCACTGATGATGACCTTTGCCGTCTTTGGTGCAGGCTTCCTGATGCGCCCTATCGGCGCAGTGGTGCTGGGGGCGTACATCGATAAGGTCGGCCGTCGCAAGGGGCTGATCGTCACGCTCTCCATCATGGCGGCGGGCACCTTTATGATCGTGCTCATCCCCTCTTACCAGAGCATTGGCCTGTGGGCACCGCTGCTGGTGCTGATCGGCCGGCTGCTGCAGGGCTTCTCCGCCGGTGCAGAGCTGGGCGGGGTGTCGGTTTATCTGGCCGAGATCGCGACGCCAGGCCGCAAAGGCTTCTATACCAGCTGGCAGTCGGGCAGTCAGCAGGTCGCGATTATGGTGGCGGCGGCGATGGGCTTTATCCTCAACGCCGTGCTGGAAGAGAGCGCTATCCGCGAATGGGGCTGGCGTATTCCGTTCCTGTTTGGCTGCCTGATTGTGCCGTTTATCTTCGTGCTGCGTCGCAAGCTGGAAGAGACGCAGGAGTTCAGCAATCGCCGCAGTCATCCTGATGTGAAACAGGTGTTCCGCATCCTGCTCAGTAACTGGCAGGTGGTGATTGCCGGGATGCTGATGGTCGCGATGACCACCACGGCGTTTTACCTGATTACGGTTTATGCCCCGACCTTTGGCAAGAAAGTCCTGCTGCTGAGCGCCTCGGACAGCCTGCTGGTGACGCTGCTGGTGGCGGTGTCGAACTTCATCTGGCTGCCGATTGGCGGCGCGATCTCCGACCGCTTTGGCCGTAAACCTGTCCTGGTTGCCATGACCCTGCTGGCGATCGCCACCAGCTATCCGGCCCTGAGCCTGCTGGCAGCGGCACCGGGCTTCTCTATGATGCTGGGCGTGCTGCTGTGGCTTTCGATGATTTACGGCCTCTACAATGGCGCAATGATCCCGGCGCTGACCGAAATCATGCCAGGGGAAGTCCGCGTGGCAGGCTTCTCGCTGGCCTACAGCCTGGCAACGGCGGTGTTTGGTGGCTTTACCCCGGTAATGTCGACCGGCCTGATCGAGCTGACCGGCGACAAAGCCTCGCCTGGCTACTGGATGAGTTTTGCGGCTGTTTGCGCGCTGGGCGCAACCCTGTATCTCTATCGTCGCACCCGCAGTGCCGTATTACCTGCCCATAAAACCGTTAGCTGAGGAACTGAAGATGAAACTGAAAACGATGTCGCTCTACGCTGCCCTGCTGTTCAGCGTGGCGGGCAGCACCACGGCGCAGGCCAAAGAGCTGACGGTAATGATCTCCGGCGGATTTAAAGCGGCATGGGATACGCTTTCGCCACGCTTTGCCGAGCGTGAAGGGATCACCATTAACACGGTTGCCGGTCCGTCGATGGGCAAGACGCCACAGGCGATTCCGGCGCGGCTGGCGCGTGGTGAACCGGCTGATGTGGTGATTATGGTTGGCGATGCGTTAAGCGACCTGCAAAAAAAGGGCGCAACGCTGCCGGGTTCACGTGTTGAGCTGGCGGACTCGCGCATCGGTGCAGTGATAAAACAAGGTGCCACACCGGTGAAAATCGGCAGCGAGAGCGAGCTGCGCACTGCCCTGCTGAACGCCTCTTCCATCGCCTATTCCGATAGCGCCAGCGGTAAATATGTCAGCAGCCAGCTCTTCAACCGACTGGGCATTGAGGATCAGGTGAAGGCAAAAGCGGTGAAAGTTGAGCGCATCCCGGTGGCCTCCGAGGTCGCGGCGGGAAAATACGCTATCGGCTTTCAGCAGGTCAGTGAACTGCTGCCGGTCTCCGGCGTAACGTTCATTGGCGAACTGCCGGACACGCTGCAGTACACCACCCGCTTCGCCGGTGCCGTAGTACGCAGGTCAGCGCAGCCGGACGAGGCGGCGAAGCTGCTGCACTGGCTCGCTTCGTCTGAGGCACAGCAGGCCGTGCACGCCAGCGGCCTGCACAGCGTGAAGGCATCAAAACCGGCTAAAGTCGCTGATACTGTTCAATAATCAGGTTTTCGAGTTCGCCCGCGATGTGTGAGAGCATCCGGCCATTTTTACGCAACAGTCCGACGGTGCGTTTCACCTGCGGATCGGTTAACGGCACCGCCATCAGCAGGGCGTGATCGTAGCCGGGCATCGACATAGCGGGGACGGCAGCAATGCCCAGCCCCGCCTCAACCATCCCCAGCATGGTGGTCACGTGCCGGGTTTCACAGACACAGGGCTTCTCCGGCATGATCGCCTGCAACGCCTGATCCAGCAGGTTGCGATTGCCGGAGGTTTTATCCAGCCCAACCCACTCATACTGATAAAACGCCTGCCAGCTCAGACTCTTTTTGCCGGCTATCGGATGGTCACGCCGACAGGCCGCCACGTAAGGATCATCCATTAGCGGCTGGAAATGGACATCCGGCTGTGACCGGCTGGAAAAACTGATGCCGAAATCGGCCTGACCGCCAATCACCGCGTCATAGACGTTGGCCGCACTGCTGTCGACCAGCTTGACCCGCACCTTTGGATAGCGCGCCTGAAACAGCCGGATGATGTTGGGCATAAAGTAGTAAGCGGCTGACGGCACGCAGGCGACGGTGATCAGGCCGGTGCGGGCTAAGCTCACTTCACTCAGATCGGCCATCACCTCTTCAAAATCCGCCAGCAGCTTTTCCGAGCGCTGCGCAAACGCATGCCCTTTCAGCGTCAGCGTAACGCGGCGCGTGGTCCGCTCAAAGAGTTTGATCCCCAGCGTGGTTTCCAGCTTATCGATGCGGCGGCTCAGTGCCGACTGTGAAAGGCAGATCGATTCCGCCGCCAGGCGAAAATTGCCAAACTCCACCAGCGCGCGAAACGCGTAGAGATCGTTGAGATCGAAATTAACCGGCATACATTCCTCTTCCCCTAAACCGCATCAGGCTTGTCATCATCATTTTCATCGCCTTCCGTCTGGCTGAAATCGCTAACGAATTTGCTGAGCAGCTGTTCCAGCATCTCGCGGTCGCTCTCTGGCCAGTGGAGGAAAATGCGCTGATAAACCTGCACCCGTTGCGCATCGATTTTATCGGTCATCGCCCTGCCAGCCGCGGTAATTGCGGCTTCGTTGATCCTTTTGTCCTGACGGTTTTTCTGCCGAACGACCAGCCCGGTCTCCTCTAATTTCGCTACCTGACGGCTGACCGTGGTGTAATCACGACCCACCCGATCGGCGAGCTCGCCCACGCCGATCGGCCCGAACCGGCTGACCTGAACCAGCAGTGGAAACAGTGCCCGATCCAGCTCAATACCCGCCGCTTTAATCATCGCCATATCGCGCTGAGGCCGGTTAAGCGCGCCCGCAATTGTCAGCAGACAATCATGCAGCGCATCGTATTTATGTGTATTTTGCACGCTTTTCATTGACGCCATCCAGAGGCAGGAATAATGTGTGTACTTTACACCCATCAACTCCTGAACAGAAGGATGATAAACAATGAAAGCAGCAATAATCGGGCAGGCAGGCGCACAACCCCACTACGGCGACATGCCGGAGCCCCAGCCCGGTGAGCATCAGCAGCGGGTGACGGTCAACGCTGCGGCACTCAGCCAGCTGGCAAAGGCCCGCGCGGCAGGCACCCACTACAGCTCTGTAGCGCACTATCCGTTTATTCCCGGCATTGACGGTACCGGATATCTCGACACTGGCGAGCCGGTCTATTTTCTGACGTTTAACGCCGCGGCGGGCAGCATGGCCGAGCGAACTGTGGTCAACAGTGAACATATTATTCCACTGCCTGCCGGTCTGGATCTGGTACTGGCTGCCGCTCTCGCGAATCCGGGCATGTCCTCCTGGGCGGCGCTGACCCGTCGGGCGGCACTACGTCCTGGCGAGACCGTGCTGATCAATGGAGCCACCGGCACCTCAGGACGTCTGGCGATCCGCATTGCCCGTGCGCTGGGCGCAGGCAGAATCATTGCCACAGGCCGTAACCGGGAGACTCTGGAACAGCTACAGAGTGAGGGTGCTGATATCACCCTGACGCTGGATGCATTATCGGCAGAGCTTCCTTCTCTGATGGCAGAAGGCGTTGATGTGGTGCTGGATTATCTGTGGGGTGAAAGTGCACTGGCGATCATGACGGCGGCGGTACGCGGTGGTGACAAGGTGGTTCGCTTTGTCCAGATTGGTTCGCTGAGCGGACAGGAGATTTCACTGCACAGTAAACTGCTGCGTTCATCCGGCTTAACGCTGATGGGAAGCGGGCTGGGCAGCGTGCCAGACCGTGAGCTGATCGCCTCAATAGGGGAAATGCTGCAGGCCGCCGCGTCACATGGATTTTCCATCCCCTTCCAGTCGCGGCCACTCAGTGAGGTCGCTGAGGCCTGGCAGAGCGACGACAGCCGCTACCGCACGGTCTTTACCCTTCCGGCGTAACGGACGGCTCCACCTTATGCAGAAATCGACCAGGATAATCGGGTTGGATGGCGTGCTGACTGCTGTAGCGGCCAAACAGTTTGTAGCGGTTTAACGCGATGCGGTCATAGGCAAAATTACCGATCGCATCGGGAAAGTGGCGCAGCACCGCCAGCCCGCGCCACGGGGCAGGCAGATGCTGCATCACGCGGAACACCGCCTGCGCCCGCAGCCAGTGCTGATTGTCAGCGATATAGACAATGGTGCTGACGTTTTCTTCCGGCAGTCCGGCCCAGCGCAGCAACGCTTTGCCCTGCTCGCTCTGCACCGAGGCAAAACGAACCTGCCGCGCCAGATGGTGACGCAGCAGAAACTGAACCCAGCCGTTACACAGTTTACAGACGCCGTCATAGAGCACGGCGCTTTCACCGGTTTGCAGATACGGGGGTGATGACATCCTGCAACTCCTCACTCATCTGATGATGAGCTGAAGTGTAGCGGGTTCTGGTCAGTTGCTGGTGCAGCCAGTGGATAACGGCCGCATGATCCTGGTTGCAGGCATCCACTTCGCACACCGGCCCCAGCGCCATCGGCCGGGCCTGTTGCGCCAGCTGGCGCAACTCCGGCAGATACTCAGCGCCCGGATGGCCAGGCAGCCGCTGCGACAGCCGCGCCTGATAGCGCGCCACCGCCACCTCCGGCGCGATCCTCAGCCACAGCTCCAGCGCCTCTTCGACGCCCGCCTGTTTCAGTCCCTGCTCAAGCAGCGTGCGCGGCTGAAAGCCAAACCAGGCGTCGATCAGCAAGATCTGACTGGCGGGTGCCTGGCCGACAATGTTCCAGATCGCCTGATAAGCCGCGCAGCCCAGTTGCCGGTTACGCTGGCGATCGACCGGCGCAAAAGCGTGCATAAACGGCTCTTTCAGGCTGTCGAGGGTCAGCACCGGCCAGCTAAAGTGCTGCGACAGCGCGTGCGTCAGGGTGCTCTTTCCCGACGCCGGAATGCCATTAACCAGCACCACACGTTTGGGGGGGATGTTTTGCGTCATAGAATGTCGATAACCTCCGCCACGCTGCTGGCCTGACGTAACCGGACCAGCGTCTCCTCATCCTCCAGCAGCGACACAATCGCGCGGATCCCCTCTTCGATATGCGCGTTGCTGTCGCGTGCGCCAAACATAATCACAATGTCCGCCTTATCACTGCCCTCAAATGAGATCGGCTCATTCAGCAGGATCAGACTAAAACAGTCACGGAGCACCCCCGCTTCCGGTCGCGCATGAGGAATGGCGATCCCCTCCTCAAACACATAATAAGCGCCGTGAGCCAGTGTATTGGCGATCACGGCATCAGGATAGGTGGCATCAAGATAACCGCCGCTGACCAGCGGTTCGGCGGCCAGCGCGATAACCTGACGCCAGTCCGTGGCGTCGATGCCAATCTGAATGGCATTGGCCTCCTGCAATAACTGCTTAATCGTCATCAGCTCTCCTTAAATCGACTGGCGAACCACATTGCGTAATTCATCGATTTTGACAAACAGCGCATCAATTTCATTGCGGTAGCGACGGCTTTTCGCAAATAAGCTTAATGCCCGGTTATATTCCAGCATTAATTGTTTTTGCGTTTCGCCATCACACGGATTAATCGCCAGCTGCTGCTCCAGCTGCGTTATTTTCTCGCGACTTAATTCCGCCAGATGATCCTGCTGCTGCTCGCTGGGTGGTTCCACAGCCGGAGACTTTTTGAGGAATCCAAACATAGGCTCTCCTGCCCCGCATAATATTGGGGTGGCTAATATAAACAGTGAATAAAAGATCGTTAACGCATTAACCCGGTGATGGCGGCGCGGGTAATTATCGGAATAACTGCATCTTCTCTACCAGCACATTCGTGACCGCATCATTGGCTGGCACCAGGAAATTACGTACGCTGTCATTAACCTTGCCTTTTTCAAAGGTTGATTTGCACTGCGTTACCCACTGCACATTCATTTCGGTGCCGACATTCACTTTCTCAATCCCGCTGCTGACCGCCAGCCGCATATCCTCATCGCTGACGCCGGTACCGCCGTGCAGGACCAGTGGCGTGTGGGTTGCCGCCGTAATATCTGCCAGCCGCTGATGCTGAATATGGGCTTTACCGGTATAAAGCCCGTGCACGGTGCCGATGGAGATCGCCAGCATATCGACGCCGGTCTCTGCGACGAAGCGGCGTGCATCTTCCACGGGCGTGAACGCTATCGCCTCCATCTCTACGCATTTACCATCTTCCGACCCGCCGATGGCACCCAGCTCCGCCTCTACTGAAACATGATGTGGTCGCGCCATATCAATCACCCGACGGGTATTCGCAATATTCTCATCAATGGGCAGATGTGAGCCGTCGTACATAACAGAACTGAATCCGGCATCAATCGCCGTCTGTATCGCCGCTAAATCGGAACAGTGATCGAGATGCAGGCAGGTCGGCACGTTCGTACTCTCTGACAGCGATTTAATCGCATCGACCAGCAGTTTATGGCCAAGATATTTCGCCGTGCCGGTGGAGATCTGAATCATTAACGGGCTGTTGGTTTTCTCTGCCGCTTTAAAATAGGCGGGCAGCATCTCCAGACAGTGAAGATTAAACGAACCGACCGCTTTGAAGTCACGCTGTTTAGCCAGCTGTAACAGATCGGCGAAGTTATAAAGTTTCATGGATTTTTTCCTCCTGAGGTTTGGTCGATTTGCCATTAACAAACCAGGCAAGCGCGGTAATAAAGGCGATAAACAGGGCGACAAACAGCCAGTTATTCTGGAAGGCGTGGCCGAGCACCAGGCCGGTACTGATCACGTCGGAATCGCTGAAGGTGACGCCGGTGAAGCCGTAGCTCTCCAGCATCGGCACCAGGATGGCGGGCAGAATGGTAATAAAGAGTCCGTGGACGAAGCCGCCGATCATCGCGCCGCGCCGTCCGCCCATGGCATTACCAAATACTCCGGCGGTGCCACCGGCAAAGAAGTTGGTCAGCAGGCCAGGCAGGATCATCGCCAGACCAAACATCGGGAAGACCAGCATGCCGACGATGGAACCTAGCGTGGTGGCGAGGAAGCCGACAATCACCGCGTTCGGGGCGTACGGAAACATCACCGGGCAATCCAGCGCCGGTTTCGCATCCGGTACCACACGCATCGCGATACCCCGGAAGGCTGGCACCAGTTCGTTCAGCAGCAGGCGGACGCCGCTGTAAAGCACGAAGACCCCTGCCACGAACTGAATCGACTGCATAAAGGCGTACATCAGGTAGTTCATGCCGTTGCTGTACTGCGCGATAAACGCCGGGCCGGCTGCCACAGCGGGGATCAGGTACATCGGGACCATCACCAGCGCCATCGACAGATAGGTATCCTGCAGAAACTTGAAGTTATCGGGCAGCTTCAGGTCTTCGGTGGAGCGCGATCCTTTGCCGACGACTTTGGCGACTGCCGCCGTGACCAGATAACCGATGGTGCAGAAGTGACCCAGCGCGACATCGTCCGAGTCGGTAATCCGCCGCACCACCGGCTGCGCCAGCGCAGGCATGACCACCGCCATAATTCCGCCAAAGATGCCGCCGGTCAGAATCAGCGGCAGGCCGGTCAGCCCTGCTTTGTAGCCGATCACCGCGCCAATGGTCGCCATCCACAGCAACGCCTGGCCGGTCAGGAAGATGTACTTAAATGGCGTCAGTCGCGCGATGATGATGTTGACGATAAAAATCACCAACAGGGTCAGCGCCACTTCAGACCCCAGCTCACGGTTAGCCAGCCCGGCAATAGCGGCCACATCGGTGATATAGCCGCGCATGCCAAAGCCATGGGTAAAAATGGTATTGAGGAACGTCAGGGTGCCCACAATAATATTGATACCCGCCATCATAATTAAAAAGCCGAGCAGCGTTTTAAAGGTGCCTTCCACCACCTTGCCTGCCGATTTTTTTTGCAGCAGCAGACCAATCAGGGCAATAAAGGCGATCAGAATCGATGCCTGCCCCAGCAGATCTTTTACCAGGAAGTCGATCACACTATTCATGGGCGGCGACCTTCTGGTTGCGTTCTTTTAAAAAGGCCAGGATCTTCTGCTCTATTTCCGCTTTATCGGTGAGCCGGTTAAGGATAATGACCCGTTTAATCTGTTCCGGACTGGCGTCGGCGTTTAAAACATCGGCAAACGCTTTTTGCGTCAGGATCATATCTGACTTAAAGGCATTCGCTTCTGAAATGGTGGTGTGATCGATGTCGGCCTCAATCTCCAGTTTTTTTAATACCGCTTTTGCGCTCATCTCAATCGCAAAACTGGAACCTAATCCACAACCACAGACACATAATATTTTCAGCATGGTTTTTTCCTCACACTATATTGAGTTGTTTAGCGAGTTTGTAATGGTGCCCGTCAATATCGACCAGGCGTTTTTGCATGCTTATTAAATCAATCGGGATCGGTTTATTGCTGCCATTAATAATGACCGCTTTATTCCGCATGCCTGACTGAATACAACGCACCACTTCACTGGCCATAATGGTGCCCTGAAAGATCTCTTCGCAGGTGGGATCACCATTGCGCAGCCCGTAACCCAGGATGGTTTTACGGATGCGCACGCCAATAAGGGGTTCAAGCTGTTTGATTAAGGTGTCGATCGCCCCCTGAAAACCGGGCGAATATTCACGGGTGTAGCCTTCCGAACAGAGGATGACCACGCTGTTCTGCTCTGCCAGTCGCCCGGTGATGCGCTGCGCCAGTTGTGGCAGCGGGATCTGGCACTCCGGAATTAACGCAATATCTGCGTTAGATTTAATCGCGGACTGCAGCGTTAATTCGCCGCAATAGCCGCCGAGTAATTCCAGCATAAAAACCCGGCCCGGTAAGGCGCGGCCGGTATTACGCAGTTTGGCCACCTCTTTTAATACCTGCTCGCAGGCGGTGGAAAATCCCAGCGTGTAGTCGCTGCCGAAAACATCATTATCGATGGTCATGCCGACGCCGAAACAATTTACGCCATACGCCGACAGGGTATGGAGAAATTGCAGCGACCCGTCTCCGCCCGCCATAATTAATATGTCAATCCGGGCGCTTTTCAGCTGGCGGGCAATTAACTCATATTCGCTGCGCACCAGTTTCTTTTCAGTGCGTCCCGATTGCATAACCGGAATAGAGGCGATGGAAAAGTCGAGCAGATCGCGCTGACTGATCTCACGATGATTATTTTCCAACAGGCCGGGAATACCGCCGTCAAATATCACCATCGTCGCCTGTGCCATGCGCCCAATCTGGAAGACAAAATTATTAATGCCGGTCACGTCACCGCCACTGATCACCATTCCAATTCGCATCACCCTCACCTCGCTGGCTTATTCTGCTGAAGAGTATTCTTCCGGTTAGCGGGGTTGCTATTTGCAGAGGAGATCACAGTTACGCGCGGTTTTTCTCAGGCGGGGATATTGACAGTGCTATTAACATCGCTTTATTTGTGATTTGTCTCACACTATTCCAACTTATTGCGCTTAAAGCGAATCGATATAAATCATTGGGTTAGCAGATGGCGCGGGTGAACTGGCCAGAAAGCGGGAGGAGGTAAAATCGGCCATTAGAGCGGCGTTGCAGATTTGTGACTTTCACCTCATTTTTCCCGGTTTCGCAGAGCAAAAACCGCAATTAAGGTGCAAAAAAGTAAATGCGCAGGCAGATGTTAATCAGATTCAGCATCTCTGTTGCGAACGAGTAGCATTCTTCGGTATAACCTTTCAATGCCCACAGAGAACACAGCCTGACGATAATGATTTCTAAGGAAAAACCTCCACGCTCTTTGTGAGGGGTGACTTTCTCTTCTGCACCCGACGCCGTTATTTCGCACGGCAAAACCAATGTTCTCCGTGATGACAAACCGGTTCCCTGTGACCACATTTGACCAGGATCATACGCATGGAAATAGCTATCCGTACCCCTCTCGTTCACTCCCTGCCACTGAGTCAGCTCAGCGGCAGCAATGTCTGGCTGAAAATGGAATCAGCGCAGCCAACCGGATCGTTTAAGCTCAGAAGCGCAGGCCATATCTGTCAATACTACGCTGCACAGGGCGCTAAGGCGTTTGTCAGCTCCTCCGGCGGCAATGCGGGTATTGCCGTGGCGCACAGCGGCCGCAGACTGGGGCTACCGGTCACGGTGGTGGTGCCTGAAACCACCTCGTCGCGCGCCAGACAGCTTATCGAACAGGAAGGTGCGAGGCTGATCGTACACGGCAACGTCTGGAGTGAGGCCAATGCGTACGCGTTATCGCTGGCGTCGCACGAACATATCTACATCCATCCCTTTGACAATCCGCTGCTGTGGGACGGCATCAGCACGCTGGTTGATGAAGTGATCAGTGAGGGGTTGCGGCCGGATGCGGTAATCCTCTCCGTGGGCGGCGGCAGTCTGCTCTCCGGCATTGTCCAGGGTCTGGAAAGGCATCAGCTGAGCCATATACCGATTTATGCGGTTGAAACTGAGGGAACCGCGTCGCTTAACGCCGCACTGGAAGCCGGTGAGCGGGTCACGCTGGACCGGGTCAGCGGTATCGCCACTACGCTGGCAGCCAGTCAGGTGTGTGAAAATGCATTTAACGTGGCACGCCGGGCAGATGTCCGGGGAAAGGTTGTGAGCGATGATGAAGCTGTGAATGCCTGCCGCCGCTTCCTGGACGATCATCGTGTTCTGACAGAGCCAGCCTGTGGCGTCTCATTATCGATGCTGTATGACGGGAAAATTGGCTTTAAACCGGATGATAACGTGCTGGTTATCGTCTGTGGCGGGGCGTCTGTTACCCTGGCGAGTCTGCAGGGCTGACGAGAGCAAAGTCAGGGAAAAAGTGGCGCAGCTAGAGGAGCTGCGCCTGTCGCCGGTTACTTCGCGTAAGCTTCAGTAGACAGCGTCAGCGTAACGTCATCGCTGACTGCCGGGACATATTTGTCCAGCTTAAAGTCAGAACGCTTGATGGTGCCGGTGGCGTCAAAACCAATCGCCTGCTTCTTCACCATCGGATGCTCGCCCTGCTTGTTCAGCGTCGCGTGCAGCGTCACTGGCTTAGTGATGCCTTTCAGGGTCAGGTTGCCTTCAACGTCAAATTTGTTATCGCCCTTCGCAACGACTTTGGTGCTGTGGAAGGTCGCAGTCGGGTATTTGGCGGTATCGAAGTATTCAGCACCTTTGAACTCTTTGGTCAGCGCGGCAACGTGGCTGTCGATTTTGCTGACTGGCAGGGTCACGTCAACGCGTGAGGCCTCCGGATGATCTTTATCAAACACCAGCGTACCGGTTGCATCCGGGATATCCGCGGTAGGATTTGAGAAGCCAAAGTGGTTCCAGGCAACAATTACCGACGTATGCTCAGGGTTCAGCTGGTAGTGCATCGCCTCGGCCTGAGATAACGGAGCGTAGAGGGTAGCAGCGGCTAACAGGGGCAGTGCAATACGTTTGAAGTTCTTCACGGTCAATTCCTTATGCGGACAAAAGTGAATTGAGTGTGGTCCAGTTTTCCCGGAATAGACAGTGAAGAGATTTGTCGGTAATTTTCAAATAAATTCAGCAACCTTAAAACCGGTCACTACGCATTCGCGCCGGTGAACAGCACCCGCCAGCGGCGGCGATCCTGAATCAGCGTGCGGTGCAATTGCTGTAAATCTGCAAGGGTCAGCGCCGCAATCTGCGCCGCGTCCGGTTCTGCCAGGCTATTTTCACGGCGCAACAGGGCCAGTGGCTGCTCAGCCTGCTGGCTCAGCAGTCGCGCTTTCAGGGCCACCAGATCACATCCCGCCAGCGTCTCGTTCAGTGACCGCAGAAAGTTACGGCAGTAGCGTAATAGCGAAAGCGCGCTGTAGTCGGGCGACTGCAGTGCAAATAACACTCCTTCTTCATCGGCACAGCGCATATAGCGGCTGCTGACCACGTAACCTATCGGCTGCTCAACGCGGTAGCGCTGGAAAAAGCGTGGCTCGTAGATCAGTGCCAGCGCGCGCAATGCCGCCAGCTGTTCAGGACGCTGCAGCGGAATAAACAGCAGCAGCGCGTTGTCGGCACTGGCGTGCGGCAGGCGCGTCATGCCGGTCTGCGTGGTCATACGCGTGGGCGGCGTAACAGGGTTAACCGGCAGCGACAGCGCGCTCAGCCGCCGGGCAATCACTGAGTGCAGCATCGCATCGCCGCCCTTCAGCGCCGCCCGCCAGCATCCTGGCGTAACGTTGGCTGCCAGCTGATAAGGCAACTGTCGCAGCAGCGCGCGGATAGCGATGCTCTCCACAGGCGCCGGCCGGTTTGCCTCAACGGGTAATATCAGGGCGGAGACAATCTGGCTCAGCGCCTGGTCAGCGACCGCCTGATCCGATAGCCGGACCGTCAGTTGCCACACACCTTCCACTTCCTGCCAGCTGCCGTAACCGCCCTGATGACGCAGCGCCGCAAACAGCGGACGCAACCGACGGCCCAGCGCTTCGCCCGCCTCCGCAGTAAAGGTTGACCAGAACTCCGGCCGCAGGATCAGCGTTGGCTGCGGGTCATCTGACGGATAATGCGGCATTGCCACCGCCTGAGCGGGCAGCGGTGCAGGCGTCGCAGTGATGTCGAGCGGATAGAAGGTGAAACGGGCAGCGGGCAGCGCCTCAGCCGGGGCGGGCTCACAGGCCGTCAGCGCCAGAGTGAAGCCCTGCGTAACGATGTGTTCCCTTGCCGGTTGCGATGAACAGAACAGTAGTGTTCCGGGCGCACTGGCGAGATTTTCCAGCAGCGGCTGCAACGCAGGCAGGTTTTTGTCAGGTGCGAAACCGATAGCGCGCTGACGCAACTGCTCCATCGGTGACAACGTCACAAATTGCTGACTGGCCAGCTGATGATAGTGCTGATGCTGCTCTTCATTCGTCTGGCGCAGCGCAGCAATGTAACCGTTAACCAGATGATTTACCCTTGCAGGCTCACTGGTGTCGATACCCAGCGCCAGCCAGTACGCGTCTTCAGCCTGATAAATCCATTTCAGCTCTAGCGCCTCCGCCAGCCCCTGCTCACGCAGAGTTGCCAGCAGCGAGCCGGGCGCTTCATCGAGCAGAAATTCACGCCATAACGTGACACCGTCACTGCTATCCAGCAGCCAGCTGCGCCATAGCGCTGCCTGGGCTGTCTCCGCCAGCTGCCAGCCGGTATCGCTATTGAGCTGCGGCGGTATCAGCTCCTGCCGCCACTGACCGGCAGGCAGTGCGTCAGCAAACTTACGCGCCAGCTGTTCCAGCTCATCCAGCGATTGCGGTCCCTGCAGCCAGAACCGCATATTGCTGGCGACGTAGTAGCGCTGGTGAAACTGCCGCAATGCCCGTTGCAGCGCAGAGAGCTCGTCGCCAAAGCTCGCCCGGCTACCAATAAGGAAGCGCTGAAATTCAGCGGGGGTGGCAGCGGCGTGCAGTAATGCCGCTTCGATGCGGGATGGCTCATGACGCTGCAACAACTGATATTCCGCGTCGATGACCGCCACTTCCTGCGCGATCGCCTGATTATCGAGCAGCGGAGAGACCAGCATATCCTGCAGTCTTGCCAGCCCGTCTGCCAGCAGCGACGGCGTGACCTCGAAAAAGTACGCGCTACGCCGGGCCAGCGTGGTGGCGTTAACCTTCCCGCCCTGCGTCTGGATCCAGCTCATCAGCCGGCCCTCATCGGGCCAGCCGCTGCTGCCAGTGAACAACAAATGCTCCAGCAGATGGGCCAGTCCGGGCCAGCGATCCGGCTCGTCGTGACTTCCGGCCCCGACCTGAATCAGGGCGGCGGCCTGGCTGGCATCGGGCTGATGCACCAGTTCAACGATAAGACCCTCTATCTGCAGGCCGCGCGTGTTCATCAGAGGTTCCGGGTTTTGTAGATCAGTTGCGAGTTGCTGCGGTTGCGGAACTGCAGCTGACCAATTTTAATGTCGCTGCAATCCGCCTCCCGCCGGGCTTCGAGAATTTTGCCGTGATGCGGTGATTTGCTACACACCGGATCGGTGTTGTCAGCATTGCCGGTCAGCATAAACGCCTGACAGCGACAGCCGCCAAAATCTTTCTCTTTCTCATCACAGGAGCGGCACGGCTCCGGCATCCAGTCAAAACCGCGATAGCGGTTGAAGCCGAACGAGTTATACCAGATATCGTCCAGGCGCTGCGTCAGTACCGACGGAAACTCGACCGGCAGCTGGCGCGCACTGTGGCACGGCAGCGCGGTGCCCTCTGGAGTGACGCTCAGGAAGATTGCCCCCCAGCCGCCCATACAGGGCTTAGGTCGCTCTTCATAGTAGTCTGGCGTCACAAACAGCAGATTGGTGAGATTGCCGCTGTCGCTCATCCGCTCACGATAGCGGCTGACCACCGCTTCCGCCTGAGCGATCTGCTCACGCGTCGGCAGCAGGCCTTCGCGGTTGAGCTGCGCCCAGCCGTAGAACTGACAGGTCGCCAGCTCAACGTCATCCGCTTCCAGCTCAATGCAGAGGTCGATGATCTTATCGATCTGGTCGATGTTATGGCGATGCAGCACAAAGTTCAGCACCATCGGATAGCCGTGCGCTTTTACCGCTTTCGCCATCTCCAGCTTCTGCTGAAACGCTTTCTTCGACCCGGCCAGCGCCGCATTCAGGGTTTCGTCACTCGCCTGGAAACTGATCTGGATATGATCCAGACCCGCCTCGCTGAACGCATCCAGCTTCTTCTCCGTCAGGCCGATGCCTGAAGTGATCAGGTTGGTATAGAAGCCGAGATCGCGCGCCGCTTTGATCAGCTCCGGCAGATCTTTACGCACCAGCGGTTCGCCGCCGGAGAATCCGAGCTGGACGCTGCCCATGGCGCGTGCCTGACGAAACACCTCAATCCACTGCTCCGTGGTCAGCTCCTTCTCCTGCTGCGCGAAATCCAGCGGGTTGGAGCAGTAGGGACACTGCAGCGGACAGCGATAGGTCAGCTCGGCCAGCAGCCAGAGCGGCGGATTCACGTCAGGTTTATGCGGGGTCACGGAACTGTATCCACTTCTGTTCATAGGCTGACTGCAGGAACTCCAAAACGTCCGGCCCCACGCCGCCCGCCTCCGGGAAACGGCTATCCAGCGTCGCGATAATCGCGGCGATATCCTGTTTGCCATCCACCAGCTCAAGAATGGCGGCGGCGGTTTCGTTCAGCTTCGCCATACCTTCGGGATAGAGCACCACATGGGTATCCTGAGCAGCTTCCCACTGCATACGGTAACCGCGACGAAACACGGCAATCGAGTTTTCATTCATCTGTTATACCAGTCGGGTGGTGTGCCACGCCGCCTTGTCGGTGACGGTGTGATAAGGCGGACGTTTCAGCTCGTAAGCCATGGTCATGGCGTCCAGCATGCTCCATAAAATATCGAGCTTAAACTGCAAAATTTCCAGCATCCGGTTCTGCGTTTCCGCGGTGGTAAAGTACTCCAGCGCCAGCGCCAGGCCATGCTCTACATCGCGGTTCGCCTGACCCAGGCGGCTGCGGAAGTAGAAGTAGCCCTCTTCTTTGATCCACGGATAGTGCTGCGGCCAGCTGTCGAGCCGCGACTGGTGGATCTGCGGGGCGAACAGCTCGGTGAGTGAGCTGCAGGCCGCCTCCTGCCAGTTGGCACGGCGGGCGAAGTTGATATAGGCATCGACGGCAAAACGCACGCCCGGCAGCACATGCTGCTCTGACAATAATTCTTCGCGCGTCAGCCCGACCGCCTCGCCCAGCCGCAGCCAGGCCTCAATGCCGCCCTCTTCGCCGTTGCTGCCGTCGTGGTCGAGGATGCGCTGCACCCATTTACGTCGGGTGGCCGGATCCGGGCAGTTAGCCATAATCGCCGCATCTTTCAGCGGAATGGTGGTCTGGTAATAGAAGCGGTTCGCCACCCAGCCCTGAATCTGCTCCCGCGTGGCCTGACCGTTATGCATCGCGATGTGATACGGGTGATGAATGTGGTAGTAAGCGCCTTTGTCGCGCAGGGCCTGTTCAAAAGCCTGCGGCGACAGCGTGTCAGTAATCTGCATGATTTAGCCCTGAAGATGAATCGCCATTCCGTCCCAGCTCACCTCTATTCCCTGCTCCGTCAGAAACTGACGCTGGGGTGACTGCTCATTAAGGATCGGATTGGTGTTGTTGATGTGGATCAGAATTTTGCGTTTAGCCGGCAGCGACGCCAGCAGCGCCATCAGCCCCTGCTCTTCCGCCAGCGCCAGATGGCCCATCGCCTTGCCGGTGTTGTGACCCACGCCGGTAGTCAGCAGCTCATCATCCTGCCAGACGGTGCCGTCAATCAGCAGGCAATCCGCTTTTTGCAGCCACGGCAGGATCACCGCATCCGGCTCGCCCAGACCTGGCGCGTAGAGTAGCGCCTGGCCATTCGCCCGGTTTTCAATAAACAGCGCCACGTTATGGCCCGGCAACGGCCGATCGCGATAGGGCGAGTAAGGCGGTGCATTACTGATGATAGGAATCGCGGTGAACTGCAAATCGGTGCAGACATCGACGCTGAACGGCGTCAGGGGCGCAATTGGCCGGTGCTGTAAACCGCCGTTCCAGTGGGTGAGCATCGGAAAGATCGGGAAGCCGGTGCTGAGATCCGCATGCACTTCCGGCGTGCACCACACCTGATGCGGGCAGCCCTCACGCAGGCTCAGCAGCCCGGTGGTGTGATCGATCTGGCTGTCGGTGAGGATAATTCCCCCGATCGCCGTGCCGCGCAGTACGCCCTTGCGGGTCAGTTCTGGCGTGTGCAGGATCTGCTGGCCGATGTCGGGTGACGCGTTACATAACACCCAGTCTTCACCGTTATCGCTGAGGATAATCGACGATTGCGTGCGTGCCTGAGCCTGAATGGTGCCATTACGCACGCCGTGGCAGTTGGCGCAGTTACAGTTCCACTGCGGAAACCCGCCACCCGCGGCTGAGCCGAGGATTTTGATAAACATAGAGGAAAACCAGAAGTTGAAAAAAAATGCCCGCTCAGAGGGCGGGCAGAACGATTAACGGTTGGAGATGTAAAGAGTTACTTCCAGACCGAGACGCATATCAACGAAAGTTGGTTTTTTCCACATGAGTTACTTCCTCTTGGTTAACAGTAAATGTGCTGTCTGAAATGGACGTGACGGCTGTTAAATGAGAGCACCGTCACAATTTCCAGGCAGATGTTGCGCCAATGGCGCGTCGGGATCAAGCCCGGAACGTAAGGAAATTGTTATCACAGCCCGGTCAGATGTAAAACCCGCTGCCAGTTTCCCCATGCCAGCTTCTCTGTCAGTCTCTGATCATAGCCCGCTTCCTGAAAAGCGGCGAGCAATCGCGGCATTCCGCTGACATCGCCCAGCGCGGCCGGAGGGGTAATCCCGTCGAAATCAGAGCCAAAGGCCACATGGTCGCTGCCCATTATCTTCATCAGGTGATCACAATGCTTAACAATTTCTGTTAATGGCGTGTCAGCGTCGCGTTTTCCATCGGCGCGCAGAAACGCATTGCCGAAATTAATGCCAACCAGACCGCCGCTGTCGCGGATCGCCACCAATTGATCATCGGTCAGATTGCGCGGCTGCGGACAGAGCGCGTGCGCGTTGGAGTGGCTGGCGACCAGCGGCGCACGGGAAAGCCGGGCGGTCTCCCAGAACGTCTTACTGTTCATGTGCGACACGTCGATCATCATCTTCAGCTCACCCGCCTGCTGAATCAGCTTTTCACCGGCGGCGGTCAGCCCCGGTCCGGTATCGGGCGTGCCGGGAAACGAGCCGCTGACGCCTTCACCAAAGCGGCTGCGCAGATTCCAGAATGGCCCGATACTCCGCACCCCCGCCTGCCAGAAGGCGTGCAGCTGCTCGCCCTCCTCGTCCAGCGCGTCGGCACCTTCAATGTGCGCCACCATCGCCAGCACGCCTTCCGCGCGGCAGGCGGCAATCTCGTCACTGCTGCGGCAGAGTCGCGCCCGTCCGCCTGACGCATCGGCCAGCTGTTGCAGGATATCGAGCTGCTGCCACATGATTTGCAGCGGTTCATACGGCTCATCGGCGCGGGCCGGAACCGTGCTGGCGATGTACGCCTGCGGCGGCACAAAAATCGCAAACAGCCCACCGCCCATCTCGCCATGCTGAATGCGCGGAAAGTCGAGATGGCCCCGTTCAATCCCCTGATAAAATGCCTGCGCGGGCGCATTGCGATGATGCAGCCAGAGGTTGAGCAGCAGGTCGTTGTGGCCGTCAAAAATAAGCATAAGTGTTCACCCGGATAAACAGGTGACCATGCTAACCCTGCCTGGCGGATTCATCAAACAGGCGCGCACGCAGGGTGTGGCTCAGCGTGCGCTGGCACCTTGCAGGTAGTCGTGCGCCAGTGGCACCCGCGGGCGCGTGCTGAAGTCAAACGGCTGCTGACTCATTGCGCCTTCAGATAGCGGTAGATGACCGCCAGATCCTCTTCACCGAGTCCGGCGTCCACCGCCTGCTGCCAGAGCTGAGCGATGTTCTCCAGCGCCGGCAGTGGCGTTTCAGCCGCATCCAGCGCCAGGCGGGCATCTTTCAGCGCCCAGATCAGATGCATCTGCGGCGTGTAGTCGTCGCTGGCGATCATCCCAAGCTTCATCTTCGCATACGGCGCGGCCAGCGGACCGCCCTCCAGCACCTGCCAGAGATCGTCGGTGGAAAAGCCGAAATCCTCCGCCAGCCGGGTGCTCTCCGCCAGGCTCTGCATCATGCCGATCAGCCAGCTGTTGATGACCAGCTTCATCCGGGTGCTTTTGCCCGCCTCGCCCAGCCACTTTGTTCCTTTGCTGATGGCGGCAAACACCGCTTCTGCTGCCTGGGCACGGCTCTGATCGCCGCTGGCCAGCACCAGAATCTGTGCGTTTTCTGCGGGTGCTTTGGTGCCGGAAACCGGCGCGTCAATGAACAGCAGATCCGGTCGTTCTGCTGCGAAAAAGGCGATCAGCGCGTCGATTTTTTCCACGCCGATGGTGCCCATCTGACACAGCGTCGCACCCTGCTTCAATGCCGCTTTAGCCTGATGCAGCACCTGCTCTGTGGTGTCGCCGTCGGAGAGCATGGCGATGACCACATCGGCTTCACGCACCGCCTCTTCCGGTGAATCAGCCAGCTGCAATCCGGCGTCCAGCAAATCTTCGCCGCGCGCGCGGGTGCGGTTCCAGCCGTGTACGCGAAAGCCTTTTTTCAGCAGGTTGGCGGCAAATGCGTGCCCCATTGCGCCTAATCCCAGAACCGCCACTTCAGGTTGTTTCATGCTGACTCCCATAAGTTTGTGTCTGCATCCGTCAACGCTGGATGCCTTATTACTGCAAAAGATGGATTCCAGCCTGGCGGTAAACAGCGAAAAAATCCAGCGTGAAACGGTGTACCCCGACACCCCGAAGCCTTACCATATGCGGCAATTGTTCCACATGGTTCATTTACGCTTCTTTTTTCAGGCCTCTGATAATGAAAATACTCTCTCTGCGTCAGGCGACGCTGCTGATGTTGCCTGCCATTTTGCCGCTGCCGCTGCTGGCGGCAGACAATGACAATACCCTGGTCGTGACGGCTGCCCCGCCGGAAACGGGCCTTAACGAGCTTGATACCCCCGCCGCCCTGAGTGTGGTCAGCGGCGACGATATGCGTCAGGCGGCGCCGCGCGTAAATCTGTCGGAAAATCTCAGCAGCGTGCCGGGACTGCAGATCCAGAACCGGCAAAATTACGCCCAGGACTTGCAGCTGTCGATGCGCGGCTTTGGCTCCCGCTCAACCTACGGCGTGCGCGGTCTGCGCATCTATGTGGACGGGATTCCGGCCACCATGCCGGACGGTCAGGCACAGACCTCCAATATCGATATCGGCTCGATTGATCATGTCGAGGTGCTGCGCGGCCCCTTTTCTGCGCTCTACGGCAACGCCTCGGGCGGCGTCATCAATGTGACCACCCGGCAGGGTCAGCAGCCAACCACGCTGGAAGCAGGCAGCTGGTACGGCAGTTACGGCAGCTGGCGCAACAGCGTCAAAGCCAGCGGTGCCACCGGTGACGGCAGTCACGCCGGGGATGTGAACTACACCGTCTCCGCTTCCCGCTTCACCACTCACGGCTATCGCGATCACAGCGAAGCACAGAAGAACCTCGGCAACGCGCGGGTGGGTGTGCGGATTGATGATGTCAGCACCCTGACGCTGCTGTTTAACAGCGTGCACATCGACGCCCAGGATCCCGGCGGCTTAACCGAGGCGCAGTGGCGTGACAATCCGCGCCAGGTGGTCAGCAACGTTACGCTCTACAACACCCGTAAAACGGTGGATCAGACCCAGGGCGGCCTGCGTTATCAGCGCCAGATGAGTGAAAACGACGACCTCAGCGTGATGCTCTACGCGGGGATGCGCGAAACCACCCAATTCCAGTCGATTCCCGCCGCCGTGCAGCGCAATCCGTCTCATCCCGGTGGCGTGATCGCCCTGACCCGCCACTATCAGGGCGTCGATACCCGCTGGACCCATCGCGACACGCTGCTGTCGATGCCGGTGGCGGTGACCGGTGGCCTCGACTACGAAACCATGACCGAGCGCCGCAAGGGCTATGAAAACTACACCGTCAGCAACGGCGTCACGCAACTGGGCGAACAGGGCAATCTGCGCCGCAACGAGCGCAACCTGATGTGGACGCTCGATCCTTATGTGCAGACCAACTGGCAGCTCACCGATAAACTGTCGCTGGATGCAGGCGTGCGCTTCAGCACCGTCAACTTTGACTCCAATGACTTATATATCCGGCCAGGTAACGGCGACGACAGCGGTGAGGCGCGCTATCACAAGTGGCTGCCCGCGGCGGCGCTGAAGTACGCCTTTGATCCCAGCTGGAACGCGTGGATCTCGGCCGGTCGCGGCTTTGAAACCCCGACCATTAATGAGCTTTCATACCGTTCAGATGGCGCAACGGGCCTGAATCTGGGGCTGAAACCGGCCACCAGCGACACGCTGGAGATCGGCAGCAAAAAACGTATCGGCAATGGCCTGGTCAGCGCGGCGCTGTTCCAGACAGATACCCGCGATGAGATTGTGGCGGATGCCAGCAGCGGCGGACGGACTACCTATAAAAATGCCGGTCAGACCCGTCGCCGCGGTCTGGAGTTAAGCCTGGATCAGCAGTTTGCCTGGGACTGGCGGCTGAAGATGTCCTATACGCTGCTGGATGCACGCTATCGCAGCAACGCCTGCGGCAGCGACAGCTGCGACGGCAACCGTATTCCGGGCATCGCCCGCAATATGGCGTATGCCGGACTCGGTTATCTGCCGGAACAGGGCTTTTACGCAGGCAGTGAAGTGCGTTATCTGAGCCAGATCGCCGCTGAAGATCAGAACAACGTGAATACCCCGTCCTATACCGTGGCGGCGGTGAATAGTGGCTATAAGTGGCTGGTCGATAACTGGACGCTGGATCTGTTTGGCCGGGTCGATAATCTGTTTGACCGGCATTACGTGGGTTCAGTGATTGTGAATGAGAGCAATGGCCGCTACTTTGAATCTGCGCCGGGCCGCAACTACAGCGTCGGTGTGACGCTGGGTTACGCCTTCCGCTAAACCTATCCGGGCCACCATTGCGGTGGCCCGAATCTTACTGTCACCCGTTTATCAGGCGCGGGATTTCAGCTGCGCCACAATATCTTCACAGCTGCCGGTTTCACCCAGGCGCGGGAAAATCAACTTCACACTATTGTTGTGCGTATCCATATTGAGATCGGTCATCGCATCGGTCGCCAGCGTGACGTTGTAACCCAATTCATACGCCTGACGTGCCGTTGACTCCACGCCGATGCTGGTCGCGATACCGCAAATCACCACCTGAGTGATGCCGCGCTTTTGCAGTTCCTCATGCAGTGACGTGTTATGAAACGCCCCCCAGGTTTTCTTGGTGACGGTGAGATCATTCTGCTGCGGCGTCATCGCCGGCACCAGCGTGGCCCAGTCGGCAGGCAGGTCGCCGCTGTGACGCGCCTGCTCGTTACGGCCCGGTGCCCCACCGGCCACGTTAACCAACACCACCGGCAGGTCGTGCGCGCGAAAAGCCTCAGCCAGACCGGCACAGCGTTCGATCACCGGCTGCGGTTCATGGGTCAGCGGCAGCGCTACGATGCCGTGTTGCAGGTCGATAACAATCAGCGCAGTTTTTGCATCAAGTGTGGTTACAGCCATGTTGGATCCTCAGGTTTAATAATCAGTGAGTCGTTGCAGCAGAGGGAGAACGTCAGTCAGTTGCTGCTGCTCTGCCGGGCTGAGCCGCGCGTCCAGCGTCCGGACCAGCCAGTCATCGCGCATTGCGCGACTCGACGTAATCACCGCCAGGCTCGACGCGGTGGGCAGATAGCGGGTTTTACGGCCATCATGGGGATCGGGCTCGCCCGTGATTAATTCTGCCGCCACTAATCCGGCGACGGTCGTCCCCATCGACTGGGTGCGCACGCCCTCGGCGGCGGCCAGTTGCGTCACCGTCATCGCCCCATCGCGCACCAGATGCCCCAGCACTGCCACCTGCGACCAGGTGAGTTCGCCAGGCGGTGCCGACTCACGCAACCGGCGGCCCAGCTTGCCCACCAGCATGCGCAGCGTGGCAGCAGATTCAGTCAGATCGCGCATTTCCCGTCTCCATCGATAAGCGAAAGTATAAAGATACGAAGGTAAACTGTGTAGTTTGCTGCGGTATCAATTTGTAACGTCCGGGCGCTGCAGATAGTGAATCAGGCTGTGAAAGCGCAGCGGCGTGCTAAGCGGGTTGCGGTAGCTGTGCGGCACGTCGGCACTGAACTGAAACGCCTCGCCTTTTAGCAGACGCCGCCAGCGATCGTTGACCCCCAGCAGCAGTTCACCCTCGATAACCACCACCTGCTCCACGCAGCCCGCTTCATGTGGCGAGGAATGGCTCTGCGCGCCCGCGGCCAGCTCCACCGCCAGCAGGTCAAACCGCAGTTGCGGATCGTAAGGCAGCACGGAGCGCACCGACATATCAGCATTGGGCTGACTGAATCCGGGTATTGTGCCGGCAGGTAACGCGCTCCCGTCGATAAAAAAGGAAAAGGGAACGTTGAACCCGGTGGCAATCTTCCACAGCGTCGCCACTGTCGGACTGGATTCACCCCGTTCAATCTGCCCCAGCATCGCTTTACTGACGCCGGTGCGCTCCGCCGTCAGCGTCAGGCTCCAGCCGTTGGCCTGGCGCAACTGTCTGAGCGCACCGCTCAGGTGTTGCTGAAAATCTGCCATTTTTTCTCCTGAGTTCTCGTCACCCTGGCAGGTGACGTTATGCCGACAGTGTAACACTTGTGCGTTATAGCGCACTATGCGAACATGTGCGCTATAACGCACACCTTTAAATGAGTCTGACCATGACGAGAGCCGAGCCGTCCCGTTTTACCCTGCCGATGCTGGTCTCCGGCTTTGTTGCTGTGCTGGTGGGCTACAGCAGCAGCGGCGCGATTATTTATCAGATGTTTCAGGCGGCAGGCGCCTCACCGGCGCAGATTGGCGGCTGGCTGTCAGTGCTGGGTCTGGCGCAGGGGATGGTCTCGCTGGGTCTTTCACTGCGCTACCGCATGCCGGTGCTGGCCGCCTGGTCCACGCCGGGTGCCGCGCTGCTGGCGACCAGCTTTCACGGCGTTTCGCTGAATGAAGCAGTGGGCGTGTTTGTTTTCGCCAACCTGCTGATTGTGGTGTGCGGCGTGACTGGCCTGTTTGCCCGGCTGATGAACCATATTCCCGCCTCGCTGGCGGCGGCGATGCTGGCGGGGATTCTGCTGCGCTTCGGGCTACAGACCTTTGCCGATTTGCAGAGCAACGTTGTGCTGTGTGGCAGCATGTGCCTCGCCTGGCTGCTGGCCCGTCGCTGGCTGGCACGCTATGCCATTCTGGTGACGCTGATGGTGGGGATTGCCGTGGCAATGGCCCAGCATGCCATCCACTTTCCGCCGCAGTCGATGATGCTGGCGCTGCCGGAGCCGGTAATGCCGCACTTTACCCTGACCACGCTGCTGGGGATCGGCGTGCCCTATTTCCTGGTAACGATGGCGTCGCAGAATGCCCCCGGTATCGCGACATTACAGGCACACGGCTACCGTCCGCCGGTCTCTTCTCTGATGAGCTGGACCGGGGTTACGGCACTGCTGTTGTCGCCGTTTGGCGGCTTTTCGGTCTGCGTGGCGGCGATTACAGCGGCGATCTGCATGAGCGATGAGGTCGATGCAAATCCTCAGCAACGCTGGCGTGCCGCAGCGCTGGCCGGAGTCTTTTATCTGCTAGCGGGCGCGTCCGGTGCGCTGATCGCCGTGCTGTTCAGTGCCCTGCCCGCCGTGCTGATTGAAGCGCTGGCGGGTCTGGCTCTGCTGGCCACGCTGGGCGGCAGCCTGCATCGCGCACTCGATGTGCCTGCCGAACGCGACAGCGCCCTGATCACGTTTCTGATTACCGCATCAGGCGTCACTTTACTTGGCATTGGCCCTGCCTTCTGGGGATTGATCGGTGGCGTTATCGCTCACCTGCTGCTGGTGCGTAAAAACGCCTGATTGCGTGATAGCTGCTGAAATATCGGTTATTTTTCCGTCCGGCGGTGAAAAAAACACTGGATTTACCTCCTTTTCTGCCGTTTGATTTGTCATTGCCCCGCGTAAAATCAACCTAATCGTCGATAACACGCGATTTTCTGCCTCAGACAACGACCGATAAGGGCCCAACAGGTGGCAAAAACTTTTCTGCGCAGCGGTAATTTAGATGCAGTTCTGGCATTAGGTGAAAATGGCCAGCCGGTCTACGCCTCAGCACTGCAAATTCGTGAAACCCTGCGCCTGCGCCGTCAGAGCGCACTGGCAGATTGCCTGGCCATTCCTCAGGCCAACGAACGGGGCGATCGCCTCGACTGGTATGCCCCTTTCAGCGGCCGGGTGAAATCCTGGCTGGGCGCCAGCGATCATGAACGTCGGGCGGCGCTGCAGCAGCTCACCGCCTGCCAGCAGGATATGCAGGATCTCAGTACGCGCGCGCGCGCGGCAGAGAACCCGTCGATGCGGCTGTTTGGTGCGCTGCTGAGCAAAACCCTGCAATTTCCCGACCAGCAGTATGTTTATCTGGTTGATGGCAAACCGGTCATTACCTTCTGGGGCTTTGTCGATGCCCAGGCACGCAGCCGCGACGATGCGCTGGCCTGCCTGCGTGACACCCTGGAGGAGAATCTGCCGGTGGCGCTGGTTGAACCGCTGCCAGAGCTGCCTGCCGCACCGGTTGCCGCCGAACCGGTCATCGTCGCTGAGCCTGAACCTGCACCTGAACCTGAAGAGGAGCCGCTGCCGGTCGCGACAGCCGCTGAGCCTGAGCCGGTTGCACCCGTGGCGGCTCGTCGCCGTTTCCGCGTCTGGTATCTGTTACCGCCGGTGGCGATTGCTGCCGCCGTAACGGTGGCCGTGTTGCTGCATCGTCCTGAGCCTGTCGCCACGCCAGTGGCATCATCAACGAAGCCAGCAGCAGCACCTGCGGCTGTTTCAGCGCCCGCCGCGGTTTCCACCCCAACACCTGCGGCGAGTCAGGCCCCGGCGGCGACCACACCTGTTGCTACACCGTCAGCGACGACACCGGCGGAGACAGCAACAGCTGAAAAACAACCGGAGTCGCAGCCGCAGAAACCAGCCAGTGCTGGCACGACCGAAGCCGCACCTGCCGCTGCATCTGCTACCCTTGCCAGTGTGGTGACCCCGCCGGTTCCGGCTAAACCTGATGATTTGATTGTCACGCCGGACGCCGTGCGCGAAGGTCAGGTACAGGTGATTGATGGTCGCTGGCGTGTGACTATCGACCAGATGCCGACGCCGACCGGTAAGCCGCCGGTGATGCGCTTCCAGTTCAAAAATGGTAAAGGCAGCGTGCAGGTCGCGCAGGGTAATACCAGCTGTAAAGCGGATGTCAGCGCCGCTATGACCAGCGCCGGTAACCTGGTGATTGAGAGCCGCTACACGGCGAAGTGCCAGAACAATTCGCGCTACCGTATGCCGCTGCTGGTCTGCCATGCGAGTATGGGCGCCGCCGTGTGTGAAGCACAGTATGCTGAAGACCGGGTCTTCCCGATGACGATTAAGCGTGAGAGTAAATAACGATGCTGGCTCCCCTGATCGATGACAAACAAAAAATTTCGCTGATTGAAAACAGCGGTGTGCAGTTTCTGGATTTTGGCCTGCAACTCTCAGCTACCCAGGCGCGCCGTCAGTTTGTGCGCCAGACCGCGAACGGCCCGCTGCTGCGCCTGAATGTTGATGGCAACAGCGGTAAATTCATGCTCTACCCGGAAGATGGGGGGACTGCTGAAGTGGTGCGCCCGGAGTCCGATATCGCCCTGGCAGACTCGCTCACTCTGCTGGCCGCCTGCTGGCTGCCGCTGCCGATGCTGCGCTGCGCCAGTGGCCGTCGTTTTATCGGCGGCCCGGAAAACTGGGCGCGGATGCGTCTGGTTGCCCTGCCCGCGCCCGATGCGGCAGGCAATACCCATCGCGTTACCCTGGCCTTTGATACCCGCTGTGTCGCGGAACAGGATGGCGGCGAACAGCTCGGCCTTAGCGCAGCTGATGCGCAGAACGGCGTGACATTTGCGCTGGCCTGGCACAACTACGAGCTGGGTGACTTTCTGGACCTGACCTGGGTCGACGGCTGGCTGCGCGAATCCTTTACCGATCGCGTTTCCGATCGCCGCGAACAGGCGATTAATCAGGCGCTGCGCGAGTTTGAGTATCAGGCGCACTACCTCAATCTGCTTGAGCTGCTGGGCGAACAGCTTGATCTGAGCGAAATCCACATTCAGGCCGCCACGCTGCAGACCCCGGCGGTCAACGTCGATATCATTCTGGATGTCGGCAACTCCCATACCTGCGGCATTCTGGTGGAAGATCACCCGGAAGAGAGTAACGGCCTGAAGCAGACCTATGAACTGCAGTTGCGCGATCTCTCACAGCCGCATCAGGTTTACAACGAGCTGTTTGACAGCCGTCTGGAGTTTGCTGAGACGCGTTTCGGCAAAGCGAACTTCTCGCTGGAGAGCGGGCGTGAGCAGGCCTTTATGTGGCCGTCTCTGACGCGCGTGGGACGCGAAGCGAGCCGTCTGGCCCTGCAGCGTGTGGGTCTGGAAGGCAGCACCGGCCTCTCCAGCCCGCGCCGTTATCTGTGGGATGAAGCCCGTTATCAGCCAGGCTGGCGTTTTAACACGCCTGGCGATCAGGCTGAACCCCTGGCTTATGCCGCCCCCTTTACCACCCTGCTGAACGACGAAGGCCAGCCGCTCTCTTCTCTGGCACCCGACGATCGTCTGCCGGTCTTTTCACCGCACTACAGCCGCAGTTCGCTGATGACCTTTATGCTGTGCGAGCTGCTGGCGCAGGCGCTGATGCAGATGAACAGTGCAGCACAGCGTCAACGTATGCCGCAGAGCCACGCGCCGCGTCAGCTGCGCCATGTGATCCTGACGCTGCCATCAGCGATGCCGAAGCCGGAGCGCGAAATTTTCCGCCGCCGGATGCAGGAAGCGCTGGCGCTGGTCTGGAAAGCCGAGGGCTGGCTGGCGGACGACGATGATCTGTCGCCTTCGCTGCCGCGTCAGAACCCGAAACCGCTGCCGGATGTGCAGATGGAGTGGGATGAAGCAACCTGTGGTCAGATGGTCTGGCTGTTCAATGAAACCCAGGTCAATTTTGCCGGTCGCGCCGAAGACTTTTTCAGCAGCATGGCCCGTCCCGATCGTCCGCGCGAGGCCGACGAACTGCCAGGCAAAAGCCTGCGGATCGCCTCGATTGATATCGGCGGCGGCACCACCGACCTCGCCATCACGCAGTATCGTCTGGATGATGGTCAGGGCAACAACGTCAAAATCACCCCGAGGCTGCTGTTCCGTGAAGGCTTTAAAGTGGCGGGCGACGACATCCTTCTGGATGTGATTCAGCTGTGGATTTTACCGGCGCTGCAACAGCATCTGCAGAAAGCAGGCCTGACCCTGGCAGAACCGCTGATGAACAAGCTGTTTGGTCACGACAGCCGCATGGACGGTCAGGCGACGCTGCGTCAGCAGGTCACCTTACAGCTGTTTATTCCGCTGGCGCAGGCGGTGCTTGAGCGTTACGAAAACTGGGATCCGCTGGAGAGCCACGCCGAGATCAACGCGCTGTTTGGCGAGCTGGTCGATCAGCCACCGGGCGAGGCGGTGCTGGCGTTTGTTAACGGCGAAATTCAGCGCGAACTGGGCGGTAACAGCCGCATTGACCTGTTGCAGGTGCCGCTGGTGGTGAGCCTGTCGCAGCTGCACGGCGAATTTATGCAGCACCGCATGGCGATTATTCCGGCGCTGCGCTCCATGTGTGAAGTCGTGTCGCTCTATCAGTGCGACGTGCTGCTGCTGACCGGTCGTCCGTCGCGCTTCCCGGGCATTCAGGCGCTGGTGCGCCATCTGCAGCCGTTGCCGGGTAGCCGTATTCTGTCGCTGGAGGGCTACCACACCAGCGACTGGTATCCGTTTAACAAACATGGCCGCATCGATAACCCGAAATCCACCGCGGCGGTCGGCGCGATGCTCTGCCTGCTGGCGCTGGATCTGCGACTCAGCAGCTTCTGGTTCCGTGCCGGGGATTTTGAACCCTATTCGACTATTCGCTACCTTGGCATGCTCGATGAAAACCAGGCGCTGACGGACGAGAATCTTTGCTACAGCGAAATTGACCTCGACGATCCCGGCTATGCGCTGGATAAAAAAAGCAGTTTCCGTATTCGCGGCAACGTCTGTCTCGGTTTCCGTCAGCTGGATAATGAACGCTGGCCCGCCTCGCCGCTCTATAGCCTGACGCTGAACGACGCCACGCTGGCGCGCAAAGTAGCCGGTGAAAGCGTGCTGCGCATTCGTCTGGCCGTCAAAGCCGGTCCCGACGCCGCCGGCCCGGAAAGTCTGGTGCTGAGCGATGCGCGCCTGGACGATGGCACCCGCGTGCCGCTGGAGCAGTTAAGTCTGAAGCTGAATACCCTGTCGGCGACCGGCAATGCCAATGCGCAATACTGGATTGACAGCGGGAGCGTGTGTAAACGATGAAAGCGTTAAAACCCCGTCAGCCACAAACGCTGGCAAAACGTCTTAGCCTGTTGCAGGACGCACTGAATAACAGCCTGAACTGGATTGAGGCCACCCGTGAGCAGTCGCCGCGGCTGGCGCTGGAAGCAGAAACCCTGACGCTGCAACTGCGCCAGGCGCGCGTGCAGACTCAGGCGCTGGCACAGCAGGTAGCGCGTCCGGTCACGCTGGCGCTGTTTGGTCAGTCCCAGGCGGGTAAAGCCTGGCTGCTGAACGAAATGGTGGCCGATGCCCAGGGCCAGTTAGTGACCCGGATGGGCGATAAACAGCTGAGCTGGTTCCAGCATATCAATCCCGGCAACCTCGATTTTGCGACCGCCACCCGCTTCAGCCATCAGCGCGAACCGCTGTCTGGCGAATGGCCGGTTGAACTGACGCTGCTGAGCGAAGCAGAACTGGTGCGGCTGATGGTCGCCTGTGCCAGAGCTTCCACGCCCGACACCGCACAGATCGACAGCACACTGCAGCGCCTGCAGCGTCATCGCCTCACCACGCCGCTGGCCGGTCTGGAAGGCGACGCGCTGGTGACCCTCTGGTCCTGGTGCCGCCGCCGTCCGCACCACGATGCGCGACTGGATCGCCATTTCTGGCCGCAGGCCGTTGAGCTGGCACCCTGGCTCAGCGTTGACGACCGGGTGCAGCTCTTTTCACTGCTGTGGCCTGCTCAGCCTGACCTGAATGAGATGCTGCGTACCCTGCTGCACCTGCGTCATCAGCTGCGTAACAGCAGCCGGGTACTCGTGCCGCTGAGCCTGCTGACCGACGCGTCACTGCTGCCCGCCGAGCAGCTGATTGTGCCAGGCAGTGAACAGGATCAGCAGCAGTCAGTGGAAGTCTGCCCGATGAACGGTAATCGCATCGGCAAGGCGCAGAACGTGCCGCTGGGATTACTGGCGCTGCTGACCCTGGAGGTGCTGGTCCCGCTGAGTTCCACACCGCGAACCGCGCTTTATGATGATGCCGATATGCTGGAGCTGCCTGCGCCGGGTCAGTCCAGTGATGCGGCAACGCAGGAAGATCGTCAGCGCCTGCAGCAGCAGGATCCGCTGCGTGCTCAGCTGCTGGAACAGAAACGCGCCCTGCTGCCTGGCTTTTACGCCGCGCGGCAGGCGATTGATTTGCTGCTGGTCTGCACCGCAGCCAGCCACCGTCAGGATGCCGATCTTGCCAGCGAAACGCTGCGCGAATGGCAGCGTCACCAGCCTGCCCAGGAATCCGCTGAGAAACCGCGTCTGATCTGGGCGATTACCCCGTTCGATGCCCGTCATCAGCAGGTCAACGTAGATGAGGCGGTTCAGCGTCAGATGGGACAGCCCGGTCAGCACTGGGGATCGATGCTGGCGCTGGATCGCGCAGGCGTCGACCGCATGGCAAGCTGGTTGCTGGAGGAGATGCAGCCGGAAGCCCGCCGCGACATGTTGCTGGCTCAGCTGGCGCAGATTCAGCACACCGTGGTGGAGCGGCGTCTGCTTCCCTGGACCGAAGCGGGTGCCAGCCCGGAGCAGGCGGCACGCAAACAGAATATTGCCGACACGCTGCTGAAGTGTTTACAGCATCGCACCGGCCTGCATGGTGAGCTGCTGGAGCGCCTGCAGCCGCCGCGTGAAGCGCTGCGCCAGCTCTGGCTCAATCAGTCAGCCCTGCCAGGCAGCAAACCGGCCACGATTCAGGCACCGGAAAATCAGTTTGGTATCGGCTTTGAATTTGACCTGTTCAGCGAGAGTCCGGCGGAAGCGCCGGTTCAGCCGCGTCAGAGTCTGCAGAGCACCCAGCAGTATCCGCGTCAGGTGCTGCTGCTGTGGCTGGATCATCTGCGTCAGCTGCCGGAAAACCGCAGCCTGCTGGCGTTACTGAATGTGGACAAGGCGACGATGGAGTGGCTGGTTGAAGAGTTAATCACGGCCGGTTTCCGCACCGATATCGCGCAGAAACTGCAGCAGGCGCTGCATGAGCCGGATACCCAGAGCGTCAGCCATGAATCCCGCGCCGATCGTCAGGTGACGCGGGCGATGACGGTGCTGGGGGATTTTGTGGCCTGGCTCGGCTTTTTACAGCGTCCTGAATCAGAACGTCCGGCCAGCCGGGTTAACCGGGGTCAGGCGATTTTCTCCCGTCCGCCGGCGCCCAGCGTCAGCTTTAGTGCCGGTCAGCGCCTGACCAGACTCTCTGCTGCACCAGCCAACCACACTGCCTACTATATCTACGACTGGCTGGTGGGGCTGAATCAGGTGATTATTGAAAACAATGGTTACACCGGCGGCGGCGATCTGCCGCTGGCGGCCCGCGAAGCGCTGATTGCGCTGCTTAAGCCCCTGCGCACTTAATCGATAATCAGGCGCAGTTCGCCCTCCAGCGACTGCGCCGCCTCTTCCAGCAGCGCCAGCACCGGCGCTAAATCGGCCTGATGCGCAGCATAGTGCTGCAGCCACATCGTGGCAGGCAGCGCCATTCCGCCCGTCAGCCAGTCCCACAATGCATCCAGGTTATGTCCGAAGCTCTGCGGGCAGCCACTCTGCTCCGCAAACTGCTGATAAAAGGCCGCACGCGTGGTGAGCTGACGCAGGTCAAAGGTCAGGTTAAGCATGTTCAGGGCACCTGTCTGAAGCTGCGGTAGTGATCGGTGGAGAGAAACACCAGCCCGTCAGAGGAGTAGACCAGGCGATCGGCATCGCGATGCCCGCAGCGATAATTCACATCCGCTTCATACCACTGGCGGCCGGCACGCGTGGGCAGACGCTTCTCACGGTTGGTAAAGCGGTCGCCACCGATGGCTCTGCCTGGCAGCACCTCGCACAGATTCCCTTTGGCCGGATTCCAGCCACGCTTACGCGCATCACTTTTAGTGAGGTAGTAGTCCGGTAATTGCTGATGCTGCAACACCCAGCGCGCCACGGTATGGGCGTCAGTCAGGGTGGCGATATCCGCCTGCGCAGGGGCTGAAACGGTATTCAGATAAGGTTTAAGGCCGTAGAAACAGGCCGCGAGGACAAGAAAAAGTCCAATCCAGAGTTTTTTTGACATGATGGCATCCGTGACGACAGGACGCAGATGATACCAGTTTTGCGCGCAGAGAAAAGCGCGGGCCAGGCAAGCTGGCCCTGGCGAGGTTATGCGGCGTGCGATTCCCCGCTGTGACGACGCCATGCACCCGGCGCGACACCATACTGACGTTTGAAGCTGCGGTTAAAAGATTGCTGAGAGTCGAAGCCTAACGAGATCGCCACATTGAGAATCGGTTCATCGGTGCTGGTCAGACGATCGGCTGATTTCTTCAGCTTCTTAACCCGGATGTATTCACCCAATGGGTAGCCGGTATGTTCTTTGAACATACGCTGCAGGTGCCATTTGGAGTAACCGGCGCGTTCTGAAACCGTATCCAGGTCCAGACGTGCTTCAATGTTGTTATCAATCCAGTCGATTAAATCGTGAATAAAGGCGTCACTCATCATTCCAGTCTCTCCCGTCGCTGTAGCGAAAAGTATTAGTATCAGTTGCAGTTACACTTAAAGGTGGCTGACTATGCCATTTAATGCAAGTTTTATTAGTACATTAAATGCCGCACTGTTTGTAGGGTTTTAGCGCAACTGGTCAGGCTTTCAACGCTCTGCCCAAAACCGCACATAAAGTGTATCTGTTATTCTTGCAGTTGTCCGCGACGCAAGCCTACACTCCCTGCGATTAATTGCAATATTAAAAGTTGCAAATATTGGCCTGCAGGTCGTCTTTTATATCTATCGCGGAATAACAACAATGATTACGAACCGGGTTCGTCAGGGTTTAACCCTCTTAGGGATGGTACTGCTCATCACGCAACTGAGCGGCTGCGATAAAGGTGTGGCGCAAAACGCCCCGCCGCCACCGCCGGAGGTGAGTGCCGCGCCGGTGCTGATCAAGCCGGTCAGCCAGTGGGACAATTTCAATGGCCGGGTGGAAGCGGTGCAGAGCGTACAGCTGCGGCCACGCGTCTCGGGCTATATCGACGCCGTTAACTATCGCGAAGGCGATGAGGTCAGAAAAGGTCAGGTGCTGTTTACCATTGATGACCGTAGCTACCGCGCGGCGCTGGAGCAGGCCAAAGCGGAACTGGCACGGGCGCGCAGTCAGGCCAGTCTGGCCCGCAGCGAATCGGGCCGCAGCGAGAAACTGATTGGCACCCAGGCGATTTCCCGCGAGGCGTGGGAACAGCGTCGTTCTGCAGCCAGCCAGGCGCAGGCCGATGTGCTGGCCGCTGAAGCCGCGGTCGACATGGCGCAGCTGAACCTCGACTTCACCCGCGTCACTGCGCCGATCGATGGCCGCGCCAGCCGGGCGATGATCACCGCCGGTAACCTGGTGACCGCTGGTGACAGCGCCAGTGTGCTGACCACGCTGGTATCGCAGCAGCAAATGTATGTCTACTTCGATGTCGATGAAAACACCTTCCTCAACTATCAGGCGATGGCGCGTCAGGGCCAGCAGCGCCATGCCCTGCCCGCTGAGATTGGCCTGGTCGGCGAACAGGGTTTTCCGCATCAGGGCAGGATCGACTTCATGGATAACCAGCTGACCGCCAGTACCGGCACCATTCGTATGCGTGCCCTGCTCGACAATCAGCAGCGTCAGTTCACCCCGGGTCTGTTTGCCCGTGTGCGTCTGCCCGGCAGCGCGCAGTTTGAGGCGGTGCTGATTGACGATAAAGCCGTCCTGACCGATCAGGATCGCAAATATGTCTACGTGGTGGACGGTGAAGGTAAAGCGCAGCGGCGCGATATCCAGCCAGGCGCGATGGTGGATGGCCTGCGTATCGTAAAATCGGGTCTGCAAGCCGGTGACAGGGTCATCATTGCCGGTCTGCAAAAAGTATTTATGCCCGGCATGCCGGTCACTGCTCAGCAGGTCGCCATGCGTGCGGCAGCCGCTCAATAATTCGAGGCCGCTATGGACTTTTCCCGCTTTTTTATCGACCGGCCTATTTTTGCTGCGGTGCTGTCGATTCTGATTTTCGTCACCGGCATGATTGCCATTCCGCTGTTGCCGATCAGTGAATATCCCGACGTTGTGCCACCCAGCGTGCAGGTGCGCGCCGAGTATCCTGGCGCTAACCCGAAAGTGATTGCGGATTCCGTGGCGACGCCGCTGGAAGAGGCGATTAACGGCGTCGAAAACATGATGTACATGAAGTCAGTGGCCGGTTCGGATGGCGTGCTGGTGACGACCGTGACTTTCCGTCCGGGCACCGATCCCGATCAGGCACAGGTGCAGGTACAGAATCGCGTGGCGCAGGCGGAAGCCCGTCTGCCGGAAGATGTGCGTCGGCTGGGGGTGACAACCCAGAAGATGTCACCGACGCTGACGCTGGTCGTGCACATGTTCTCACCGAACAGTACCTATGATTCGCTCTATCTGCGTAACTACGCCACGCTTAAGGTGAAAGATGAGCTGGCGCGCCTGCCGGGTGTCGGTCAGATCCAGATTTTTGGCGCAGGTGAATATGCGATGCGCGTCTGGCTTGATCCCAACAAAGTCGCGGCGCGCGGCCTGACGGCCTCTGACGTGGTGACGGCGATGCAGGAGCAGAACGTGCAGGTCTCTGCCGGTCAGCTGGGCGCGGAGCCGCTGAAAAAGCAGAGCGACTTCCTGCTGTCGATCAACACTCAGGGACGACTGGAGAGCGAGCAGCAGTTTGGCGATATCATCCTGAAAACCTCTGAAGATGGTTCGCTGGTGCGGCTGCGCGATGTGGCGCGGATTGAGATGGGATCAGGCAGCTATGCCCTGCGCTCCCAGCTGAATAACAAAGATGCGGTCGGTATCGGCATCTTCCAGGCGCCTGGCGCTAACGCCATCGACCTCTCCAATGCGGTTCGCGCCAAAATGGATGAGCTGGCAACCCGCTTCCCTAACGATGTGAAATGGGCTGCGCCTTACGATCCGACCGTGTTTGTCCGCGACTCCATTAAAGCGGTAGTGCAGACCCTGCTGGAGGCGGTGATTCTGGTGGTGCTGGTGGTGATTCTGTTCCTGCAGACCTGGCGCGCCTCGATTATTCCGCTGCTGGCGGTGCCGGTTTCGGTGGTGGGTACCTTCAGCGTGCTCTATCTGCTTGGCTTCTCGCTTAACACGCTGAGCCTGTTCGGGCTGGTACTGGCGATCGGTATCGTGGTGGATGACGCCATTGTGGTAGTGGAGAACGTCGAACGTAACATCGAGATGGGACTGTCGCCGCGCGCCGCCGCGCATCAGGCGATGCGCGAGGTCTCCGGGCCGATCATCGCCATTGCGCTGGTGCTGTGCGCGGTGTTTGTGCCGATGGCGTTTCTTTCCGGCGTGACCGGGCAGTTTTACAAGCAGTTCGCCACCACTATCGCTATCTCTACGGTGATTTCGGCCATTAACTCACTGACGCTCTCGCCCGCGCTGGCGGCGATGCTGCTGAAAGGACATGATGCGCCAAAAGATCGGCTGACGCGGATCATTGATGCCCTGTTCGGCTGGCTGTTCCGTCCGTTTAACCGTTTCTTCCAGCGCAGTGCGCACGGCTATGAGTCGCTGGTTGGCCGCACGCTGCGTCGCCGTGGCGCGGTATTTGGCGTCTATATCCTGCTGCTGGCCGGTGCCGGCTTTATGTTCAACACCGTGCCGGGTGGCTTTATCCCGACCCAGGATAAGCTTTATCTGATTGGCGGCGTGAAGATGCCGGAAGGCTCCTCACTGGCGCGCACCGATGAAGTGATTCGTAAGATGAGCGAAATCGGTATGCAGACCGATGGCGTCGCCTATGCGGTGGCCTTCCCCGGCCTGAATGCGCTGCAGTTCACCAACACCCCGAACAGCGGAACGGTGTTCTTCGGCCTGAAGCCGTTTAATGAGCGCAAGCACACAGCAGCGGAGATTAACGCAGAGATCAACGCGAAAATCGCGCAGATCCAGCAGGGCTTTGGCTTCTCGATTATGCCGCCGCCGATTCTGGGGCTGGGTCAGGGTTCGGGCTATTCGCTCTATGTGCAGGATCGTGCCGGTCTGGGCTATGGCGCATTGCAGACGGCGATTAATACGCTGTCGGGCAGCATCATGCAGACGCCAGGCATGCACTTCCCTATCTCCTCCTATCAGGCCAACGTTCCACAGCTTGATGTGCAGGTTGACCGGGATAAAGCCAAAGCTCAGGGCGTGTCGCTGACCGCGCTGTTCAGCACGCTGCAGACCTATCTCGGCTCGTCGTACGTGAATGACTTTAACCGCTTTGGGCGCACCTGGCGCGTCATGGCGCAGGCGGATGGGGAGTTCCGCGACAGCGTTGAGGATATTGCCAACCTGCGTACCCGCAACGACCGCGGTGAGATGGTGCCGATTGGCAGCATGGTGAACATCACCACTACCTACGGCCCCGATCCGGTGATCCGTTATAACGGCTATCCGGCGGCGGATTTGATTGGCGATGCCGATCCGCGCGTGCTCTCTTCGGCGCAGGCGATGAGTCAGCTGGAAGCGATGTCCGGTCAGCTGTTGCCGAACGGCATGAACATCGAGTGGACCGACCTGAGTTATCAGCAGTCAACCCAGGGTAATACCGCGCTGATTGTCTTCCCGATGGCCGTCCTGCTGGCGTTCCTGGTGCTGGCGGCGCTGTATGAGAGCTGGACGCTGCCGCTGGCGGTGATCCTGATTGTGCCGATGACGATGCTCTCTGCGCTGTTTGGCGTCTGGCTGACTGGCGGAGACAACAACGTCTTCGTGCAGGTCGGACTGGTGGTGCTGATGGGCCTCGCCTGTAAGAACGCGATTCTTATCGTGGAATTTGCGCGTGAGCTTGAGATTCAGGGCAAAGGAATTATCGAAGCGGCGCTGGAAGCGTGTCGCCTGCGTCTGCGTCCGATTGTGATGACCTCCATCGCCTTTATCGCCGGTACCATCCCGTTGATTCTGGGTGAAGGTGCGGGTGCAGAAGTGCGCGGCGTGACCGGTATTACCGTCTTCTCCGGCATGCTTGGCGTGACACTCTTCGGCCTGTTCCTGACGCCGGTGTTCTATGTGGCCCTGCGCAAGCTGGTGACACGCCGGTCAGGTAACGCGGAATCAGTGACGGCGTAAATCGTAAACGTTAACAGGGGCGATCGGGTGATCGCCCCTTTTTTTGTCTGAGATTGGCAGCATGTTCATTAGCGCTGCTTTAATTTTTCATTCAGCGTTTCAATGATAAACGCATTCAGCGAGGTTTCATTTTGCGCAGCAGCCTGCGAGAGCCGCACGCCCAGCGATTCAGGATAGCGCAGCGTAAAGGTCTTGATTTTTTCCTGCTCCGCATAGGGATTAATGCCGGAGGCAGCGCAATCTTCCGGGTATTCGCGCAGTGAAATATCCCCTTCTTTGTACAGACCCTGCACGCTGTCAGAGACAAAATCACAGTAGCCTGACAGGCCGGTAAAGCGTCCACGGAACAGGTTGATTTCGGGAACGTAGGTGATGACTGCGGGTTGCCCGGCGACGTTTGCCAAATTTAAATGATTATCCATCTTTGACCTCCTGCATTCTGATTACCTGAATATCAGGAATGGATTTTTATAAATTTTATCAATTTTTCAGACTTTAGATCTCCTGAAAGCTAGAAAACAGGTAACAAAGAAGATACAAATCGTGAGATTAATACGCTAATAACATTGCTTTAGGGGTTAACGTTAGTTGCGCCGATAATCAGGTGCGAATCTCAATTTGGGCTTTTCGTCCCAGCTGCGCCAGCGCCATCTCCACTTTTTCAACTTTCGATGAGTGCTCAACATCCAGCAGTCGATCAACCTGTGGTCCATTCACACCCAGCTGGCGTGCCAGATCGACTTTACGGGTGCCGGTTTCAATCATTGCGTTATAAAGTGCCGCTTTCATCGCCACCAGCACAGGTACGGAGACAATGTATTCACCTTCCAGCGGTTTACTGGCGACCGGAATCGGACGACGGGTATCCATCTCAAGAGAGATAGCCGTCACCAGTCCATCTTCGGCTTCTGACAGTGCTTCCTCAACGGTGGCGCCGACGGAATGCAGTAACGGCAAATCACGACACGAGACCTCATAGGTATCGGTTTTGGCGTCATGGGTTAAGCTGAAGGCATAATTAAACATAGGGTTACCTCTCTGATCGGGCTCACAGGCCCAGATCTTTTAAAATTTTTCTGCGCGTACCTTCAGGCATTTCTTTCGCTCCATGATCCGGAAAAATGGATTGCCTGTCGCCCAGGAAGACCTTGAAATGGCTGCTTCCACTGCGGTGCTTCGTCAAAATAGCGCCCTGCTGAATGAGCCAGCGCCTGAATTCACTGTACTTCATCGCGTTCCCTCGCTGTGTATAACAGCAAGAATAACATTGGTGGTACTTAAGGCAACAATAATGTTGGGTTCCTGACTGAGTTTTCAAACAATTTATTACGTTTATCGCGATGACCGAACTCAGAAAGATGGGTATTGATTCATGACGGATTTGAGGCAGGACGATACTGATCAGCAGGCATAAAAAAAGCCGCTCATCAGCGGCTCTTTTTGCAGAGTTCTTCACTCTCTTCGGGTTCAGGTTCCGGTACGGCGGTGCAGTTGCTGGTGTCGCGTTTCTTCAACTCGTTCAGCGCATCGGCCACAGTGCGTTTTGCCAGCACATCCAGCGACGCCTGCTCGGCTTCGTCGGCTATCGACTTGAAGTACCAGCAGAGGTTGGCACTGACCAGACAGCGCGGCGCGACATCGGGACGCGCGGCCCAGATCTTTTTGTCTTCGATCACGGAGACATAGATATCCCGCAGGGTAATGTCCGCAGCAGGACGGCCGAGATGAATCGAACCGGTACGGCCCAGCGTAGAGACAATAATGCCGTCACGTGTCAGCGGGACCATTAATTTTCGAATGAAACTGGGATTCGCTTCCAGCCCGTAGGCCAGAATCGCGCTGGTAGAGCGTTTACCCATTTGCTCCGCCATCGCTACGCTCAGAACCATTTGCAAAGCTGTCGGGAAGCGGTAATCAAGCATTTCTTTATCCTGAGTTGCGGTGCATCTTATTGTTTTATTGCCGCATAAGTGAACAATCAATGAGCAATAAATATAACAAACACTGTTGCTTTTTTGAAGCAAACCGGCACTGACAAGGCACGTATTCACCAAAGGCGGAGGCCTGATAGCACAAGGTGCTTACCCTGCTCCTCATCCTTATCCTGCCGGACATGGTGAGCAGTTCGGTCATGCGGTGGTGACCGCTGCCGCCGGTAATCGCTGCTTCAGCGCCATAACCAGTAACACGTTAAAGACTGCTAAAGCGCAAAGCAACCACAGCGTCGCCGACGCGCCCATCTTTTCAAACACATATCCACCCATCAGCGGCGTCAGCGCCTGTCCCATTAGCGCCGGGCGGGCCATTTTCCCCACCACAATCGCGTAAGACTCTGGTTTGACCATCGCCAGCGGTAAAGTTCCACGCACGACGGCGCGTAAGCCGTTTCCTGCGCCATACAGCACCATGCTCAGCAGCGCCAACTGTGGAAAAAGTGCCAGCAGCAGCAGGCCCAGCGCCACCAGCCCGACAGAAAAAAAGGTAGTGCGGATCGGATGACTGCGTTTGAAAACAATATCGACGATGCGCGAGCCTACCTGACATGGGCCAAGCACCGCGCTGATCGCCAGCGCCGACGTCAGCGTATGGCCACTCGCCTGCAACAGCGCGATAAGCTGCACGGAAATCGCCGTCATGATCACCGATACGAGAGTAAAAATGGCGCACAGCAGCCAGAACAGCGCAGGTTCAATCTCCGGCGTGGCAGAGTGTTTAACCGCCCTTTTCGCAGGCGGCTTAGCATGGCTCGCCGGTAAGGCAAACAGATAGGCAGGCAGCACGCAGACCACCATTATTGCCGCAATAATCAGTGACGCATCCCGCCAGCCGAATCCATGAATCAGCAACGCCGTTCCCGGCCAGACCAGCGTGGTGCAGAAGCCTGAAATCAGCGTAATACTGGTGATCGCTGAACGTGCCTGACCGCCATAACAGGTGCCGAGTGTGGCGAACAGCGCATCATAAAGGCCCATCGCCATTCCGATGCCAATAATCACCCAGGCAAACAGAAACAGCGGCAGCGAGAAGCTGTACGCCATCATCACCAGCCCCACCGCCATCACCAGACCGCTCAGCGCCAGCAGCAGACGACCGCCGGTTCGGGCGATAATCCTGCCCGCCAGCGGTGACAGCAGGCCCGACACCAGAATCCCGGTCGAGAGCGCGCCATAAATCCATTGCTGTGACCAGCCTGTCTCAGCTGCAATCGGGTTCGCCATCACCGCCATCAGGTAGAATGACCCTCCCCATGAGAGGATTTGCACCAGACCCAGGGTGAAAATGGCGGCGATACCGGGTTTGTTGTTCTGACTCACAGGCGATCTCTTCATTAGCAGGCGAACCGTTTTTATAACATGTTCTGCGATAAGGCAAAATGCGTGACGCCCTTTTCGCTGGATGACCTGGCAGACCGCACGTTTTTAATGGAATCACTATGCGTATGTTGTAACTATATGCGGCTTGCATCCTCGCCGGGCTTCTGCCACATTGTGGACGTTGTAACTATGGAGGCACAACATGACGCGCTACGACTTAGTGGCTGATATGCATCAGTGTGTAAACGACCTGGAACTGGCGCTGGGCGAACTGCGTCAGCAGATTGAGGCGCAGCCTTTGCTGATCGCCCGCGTCTTCAGCCTGCCGCCGGTAGTGAAAGGCCGCGAACATGAAGCGATTACTCAGATTGCCGTTGAGCAGCATCTCGGCGAGAGCGCGTTGAAGATGGCGCTCGACCACTACTGCCGCCTGTTTATGCAGCATCAGTCTGAACAGCTGAGCACCAAGGCTGCCGTTCGCTTACCCGGCGCACTCTGCATCGAATGCGATGCGCAGCGCGAAGCAGAGATCGGCTCGCTGGTCGACCTCATCAATCAGCTGAAAGCCCGGCTGGAGCAGCTGATCACGGTGGACTCGGGCCTGCCGAGCGAAGCGCGTTTTGAGTTCGTCCACCAGCATTTACGCGGCCTGATTACGCTGAATGCCTACCGCACGATCACCCTGCTCAGCGCCCCTGACAGCCTGCGTTTCGGCTGGGCCAACAAGCACATCATTAAAAACCTCAAGCGCGAAGAGGTGATCGCCCAGCTGGAAAAAAGCCTGAAGTCGGGACGCGCGAAAGCACCGTGGTCACGGGAACAGTGGGCGGAAAAAGTACAGGAGGAGCTGGCAAGCGTGCGCGCCCTGCCCGCCTCAGCACGGCTGAAAATTAAGCGTCCGGTGAAAGTCCAGCCGGTGGCACGCGTCTGGCGCGCGGATGAACAAAAGCAGACCCAGCTGGCCTGCCCGTCACCGATACTGGTGATCTGCCGCGATCGCAGTCAGGTTCCGGTGCTGGGCGAGCTGCTTAATTACGACGCCGATAACATTACGCATCGGCATAAACCCGCCGCTGAACCGCTGAATCTGCTGATACCCCGACTGCATCTGTGGGTTGATTGCCCGATATAAAAAAGGCCAGCATCCGCTGGCCTCTTGCTCATCGCTGAGCTTACGACTTCATGCTGCCGACCATCTCTTCCGGCCGGACCCAGGCATCAAATTCTTCTTCAGTGAGATAACCCAGCTTCAGCGCCGAACCCTTCAGCGTCAGCCCCTCTTTGTGCGCCTTCTTGGCAATTTCAGCCGCTTTGTCATAGCCGATGTGGGTGTTCAGCGCGGTCACCAGCATCAGTGATTCGTTGAGCAGTTGATCGATGCGCTCACGCACCGGCTCAATGCCGACGGCGCAATGATGGTTGAAGCTGTCCATGCCGTCCGCCAGCAGGCGAATCGATTGCAGGAAGTTATGGATCACCATCGGACGGAAGACGTTAAGCTCAAAGTTACCCGACGCGCCGCCCATGTTGATCGCCACGTCGTTACCCATCACCTGACAGCAAAGCATGGTCATCGCTTCACACTGCGTTGGGTTAACTTTGCCCGGCATAATGGAACTGCCAGGTTCGTTTTCCGGAATGGCGATTTCGCCGATGCCGCAGCGCGGGCCGGAAGAGAGCCAGCGTACGTCGTTGGCGATTTTCATCAGCGAGGCGGCCAGCCCTTTCAGCGCGCCATGCGCATGCACCAGCGCATCACAGGTTGCCAGTGCCTCAAACTTATTTGGTGCGGTGACAAATGGCTGCTGCGTCAGATCGGCAAGCGCCTTCGCCACGCGCACCGCATATTCCGGATGGGTATTCAGACCGGTGCCCACCGCGGTTCCGCCCAGCGCCAGCTCCGCCACGTGCGGAATGCTCTGTTCGATATGCTTGAGGTTGTGCTCCAGCATTGCCACCCAGCCGGAAATCTCCTGGCCCAGCGTCAGCGGCGTCGCATCCTGCAGGTGAGTACGACCAATCTTAACGATGTCTTTAAAGGCGTCAGACTTCTGGCTGAGCGTGTTTTTCAGTACCTGAATCTGAGGGATTAACTGTTCGCGCAGCGCGATCACGGCGGCAACATGCATCGCCGTCGGGAAGACGTCGTTGGAGCTCTGGCTCTTGTTCACATCGTCGTTGGGATGGACCAGGCGCGACATCCCGCGTTCCCCGCCGAGGATTTCACTCGCGCGGTTTGCCAGCACCTCATTCATGTTCATGTTGGTCTGGGTGCCGGAACCGGTCTGCCAGATTGCCAGCGGGAACTCGTCCGCATGCTTATCCGCCAGCACTTCATCCGCCGCGCTGACAATCGCATCTGCGCGGTCAGCGGGCAGCAGTCCCAGATCGCGGTTAACGCTGGCCGCGGCGCGCTTAGTCAGTGCCAGCGCATGCACCAGCGCGGTCGGCATTTTTTCGGTTGAGATACGGAAGTGTTCCAGCGAGCGCTGCGTCTGCGCGCCCCAGAGTTTGTCTGCCGGTACATCGATGGGGCCCATTGAATCTTTCTCAATGCGGTTGCCTGCCATGAATACGTCTCCTTCACCTTGTTTTTAAAAGAATGACCGCCAGGTTGTTGCAATCAACTGTCGGACAGTCAGGATAGTAATACACAATAATTTAACATTATCAGAGCTTAGCGTCCTTTTGCGCTGGATATGTATTTTTACCGGTAGTTTCTGCTTTAATAGCCGCAATAATTTCCCGTGATAAAGGGTTATACAATGCAAAAAATGAACAATTCGCTGCAAAATTACGCATGGGGCAGCAAAACGGCGTTGACTGAGCTTTACGGGATTGCCAATCCCGAGGGTCTGCCGATGGCAGAGCTGTGGATGGGCGCACATCCGAAAAGTCCTTCTACCGTGATGGATCAGGGCCGCGAGCGTTCGTTACGCGACGTTATTGATGCAGCGCCCGCCGCAATGCTGGGCGACGCGGTGTCACAGCGCTTTGGTGAACTGCCGTTCCTGTTCAAAGTGCTGTGTGCCGATCAGCCGCTGTCGATTCAGGTCCATCCCAGCAAACGTGCGGCCGAAGTGGGCTTTGCCCGTGAGAATGCGGCGGGAATTTCGCTGACGGCCGCCGAGCGCAACTATAAAGATGCAAACCACAAGCCGGAGCTGGTCTATGCGCTGACGCCGTTCCAGGCAATGAATGGCTTTCGCACGCTGACGCAGATGGTCTCCCTGCTGGAGCCGGTTGCAGGTGCACATCCTCAGATTGCCCATTTTTTGCAACATCCCGATCAGGAGACGCTTGCTGCGCTGTTCTCTACCCTGCTGTCACTGGAGGGTGAAGCGAAATCGCTGGCGCTGGGCGTACTGAAATCCGCGCTTGATGCGCAGCAGGGCGAGCCGTGGGAAACCATCCGCATGATTGCGGCTGAATACCCTGACGACAGCGGCCTGTTTTCACCGCTGCTGCTGAATGTGATCACCCTGCAGCCCGGCGAGGCGATGTTCCTCTACGCGGAAACCCCGCACGCGTATCTGAAAGGCGTGGCGCTGGAGGTGATGGCCAACTCTGATAACGTATTGCGGGCCGGTTTAACCCCGAAATATATCGATATCGACGAGCTGATGGCCAACCTGAAGTTTGATGAAAAACCTGCCAGCTCGCTGCTGACGGAGCCAGAGCAACAGGGTCATGCGCTGCGCTTCCCGATTCCGGTCGAAGATTTTGCCTTTGCCATCCATAGCCTGAACGCAGAACCGCAATCGCTGGCGCAGCAGAGCGCCGCCCTGCTGTTCTGCATCGAAGGCCAGGCGGTTATCGCCAAAGACGATCAGCAACTGACGCTGAAACCGGGTGAATCCTGCTTCATTGCCGCCAGCGAATCGCCGGTAACGGTCGCCGGTACGGGCCGGCTGGCGCGGGTATTTAACGACTTAGGGTAGAGCGGCTGACGGAATCTCTGTTAACTGCTATTATTTCAACCTATTAGCTTTTAAACGCCTGCGGGCGTTTTTCTTCGGTCGCTGGGGTAAACCTGCGGCATAAGCGGACTCAAGGATAAGGACGAATCAGCAATGAAAAAGACCAATGTTGCCGTAGGTATCATCATCGCACTGGGCGTAGTCTGGACTGGCGCGGCGTGGTTCACCGGCAAGCAAATTGAAAGCCACAGGGATGAGCTGGTGCAGAACGCCAATGCACAGCTGAACGCTTATGCCCCTAACAGCCGACTGAAGATCAGCTATCAGGACTATCAACGCGGCGTGTTTAGCAGCAAGGTGAATCTGGTGGTTCAGGCGAATTCGCAGACGGAAGATAACCCGCTGCTGAAGCCGGGTCAGAGCATCATCCTGAATGAAACCATCGATCATGGCCCTTTCCCGTTTGCGCAGCTCAAGCATTTCAACCTGATCCCGAGCATGGCATCCGTTCATACCGAGCTGGCTAACACCGATGCGGTGAAGAAGCTGTTTGAGCTGACCGGCAATAAATCGCTGATTAACGCAGATACCCGCATCGGTTACAGCGGTGCCACCGATACCGCGCTGCGTGTCCTGCCGGTTGACTATCAGAATGCGCAAACCGGCGAGCGTTTTGCCACCAATGGCGGCACCTTCAACGTCAGCGCCGATAATAAAGGCGATAAAGTGTCGCTGGACAGCGATGTGGATAGCCTCGCGCTGACCAGTAAAAATGAGATGGGCCAGCCGGTACTGTTCACTGTTAATGGTCTGAAGCTGAGCGGTAACACGCATCTCAGCCCGGAAGGCGTGCGCATCGGCGATCAGTCGGTGGACATTGAGAAGGTGAATGCCAGCATCAATGGTCAGGACGCCCTGACACTGCACAAAATGAAAGGCACCTCTTCTTTCGATAACAGCGCCGGTAAAATTGGCGGCGATATTGATTACAAAGTGGAAAGCGTTCAGCTGCAGAAGCAGGACTTCGGTCAGGCTGCGCTGAAGATGAAGCTGTCACAGTTTGATGCGCAGGCGGTCAAAGCCTTCTCAGACCGTTACAACGCGCAGATGCAGGAGCTGCTGACCCAGCCTGGCGTTGCGGAAGATCCTATCCGCTATCAGGCAGGCGTGCATCAGATTCTGATGGCCAATCTGCCGATGCTGCTGAAAGGCTCGCCATCCCTCAGCATTGCTCCGCTGAGCTGGAAGAATGACAAAGGTGAAAGCACCTTTAATCTGACGGCCAGCTTCAACGATCCTTCTGCCGTCACCGGTGAAGCCCAGACGCTGAGCGCTATGGTTGACCGGGTACTGAAAAGCCTGGACAGCAAGCTGGTGATCAATATGCCGATGGCAACCGAAACCATGCACAAAGTGGGTCTGGCTGAGGGTTATCAGGCGGATGACGCCCAGAAGCTGGCGGATCAGCAGGTGAAAGGTCTGGCGGCGATGGGTCAGATGTTCCGCCTGACCCAGCAGCAGGATAACAACATCGTGACCAGCCTGCAGTACACCAACGGTCAGGTGAACATGAACGGCGACAAGATGACGCTGGAACAGTTTATGTCCCGCTACATGCTGGGTATGCCGACCAGCGAAGGCATGCCGCAGTAAGCGCTGTCTTCCATCTATAGCGACCTTAGGGTCGCTTTTTTTATGCCTGAACGCTGATTTGCCCACCGGTTATGGGTAATTAAGCAGCATCCGGCGCGGCTGTTGCGCAAATAGCTGGCGCTGTTGCGCAAGATATTTTTATAATGCTCTGCACTTCACCGACAACTCAGCGAGTGCGCCATGATCGATTCTAAAATTCCTCTGACTGATATTCACCGCCACCTTGATGGCAACATTCGTGCACAAACCATTCTCGATTTAGGCCGCCAGTTTAATCTCGCCCTGCCCGCCTCAACGCTGGAGACGCTGCGTCCGCATGTGCAGGTCGGCCAGAATGAACCTGATCTGGTGAGCTTCCTGCAAAAACTCGACTGGGGCGTGAAAGTGCTGGGCGATCTGGAGGCCTGCCGCCGCATTGCGCAGGAAAATGTTGAAGATGCCGCGCGCGCGGGCATTCATTACGCTGAACTGCGTTTTTCGCCCGGTTATATGGCGATGACCCACAACCTGCCGATTGCTGGTGTGGTTGAAGCAGTCATTGACGGCGTTCGCGCTGGCCGTCAGCAGCACGATATCGACGTGCGTCTGATTGGCATTATGAGCCGTACCTTTGGCGAAGATGCCTGCCTTGCCGAACTGGAAGGTTTACTGGCCCATCGCGATCACATTACCGCGGTCGATCTGGCGGGTGATGAGCTGGGCTTCCCGGGCAGCGAGTTCCTGAGCCACTTTACCCAGGCGCGCGATGCCGGTTTCCGGGTTACCGTGCATGCGGGCGAAGCGGCCGGTCCGGAGAGCATCTGGCAGGCGATTCGTGAGCTCGGTGCTGAGCGTATCGGTCACGGCGTGAAAGCGATTGAAGATCGTGCGCTGATGGATTTCCTGGCGGAGCACCGGATTGGTATTGAATCCTGCCTGACGTCTAACATCCAGACCAGCACCGTGCCATCCTTGGCGCAGCATCCGCTGAAAACCTTCCTGGAGCATGGCATTCTGGCGACCATCAATACTGATGATCCCGCGGTTCAGGGCATTGAACTGGCGCATGAGTATCATCATGCCGCACCGACTGCTGGCCTGAGTGCCGCGCAGATCCGTCAGGCGCAGGAAAATGGTCTGACCATTGCCTTCCTCAGCGACGCTGAGAAAGCGGCTATTCGCGCCCGCGTGCAGTAATCTGCCGCATCAGGAATAAAAAACGGGCCAGAAATCCGGCCCGTTACTTTGCTGCCAAAACCCAGCCCCGGAAGTTCTGACAGCTACGCAAAGGCTTAACGCGCAGGAAACAGGGTCAGAGGAGGAAAGCGTCCCGCGCCAGGGACAAAAACGCCGGGAGCGTTTTTGAACAACGCAACGCGTTGGCCCGGCTACGGGCGCGCCTCAGGGATGAGGTGCGTAATCGCGCGGGCCGAGCAAGCCAGGGATGGCGGCTTTTGCGGCTTTCCGATCTGACCCTGTTCCCTTCGCTGGCTCGATCTTACCGCTGATTCCGCGAACATTGCGGGCCGGATATCCGGCCCGTTCTGCTTTTGCATTATACACTCACCAATCAGACGCGCTTCAGCGACATCGTCTGGCGTTTCTCGGCGGATTGCAGACCCAGCTCGATCAGCTCCATCACCTGAATAGCCTCTTCCGCCGTCACCGGATTATTACCGCGTCCGGCAATGGCATCGCGGATGCCCGCATAGTAAGCCGGATAGTTGCCCGGCTGGGTCAGTTGCGTGGTTTCAGTCAGGGCGTCGCCATCAACCAGCGTCAGCGTGCCGTCGCGCATGTCATAGCCCCAGTCCTCCTGCGGCGGGAAGTCACCCGACTTGAGGCGATCTTCCTGCGGATCCAGACCATATTTAACGTAGCTGCCGCGCGTGCCGTGGACAGTGTAACGGGCGGATTCTGCCGCCACCAGCATGCTGGCGTGCAGCACCACGCGGCGCTGCGGATAGGTCAGCGTGGCGTGGAAGTAGTCGGTGGTCTGCGCGCCCGGACGCATTTCGGCCAGATCAACATTGATGGCGACCGGCGGGCCAAACAGCTGCAACGCCTGGTCCAGCAGATGCGGCCCCAGGTCATACCAGATTCCGCTGCCTGCACCCTTCATTTCACGCCAGCGATTGCGCACTTCCAGACGGAAACGGTCAAAATGCGATTCGAAGTAACGCACTTCACCCAGTGAGCCCGCTTCAAGCAGGGATTTCAGCGTCAGGAAATCGCTGTCCCAGCGGCGATTATGGAACACCGACAGCAGCAACCCTTTAGCTTTCGCCAGCGCATCCAGCTCGCGTGCCTGTGACAACGTCACGGTAAATGGCTTATCGACCACCACATGTTTACCGGCATTCAGCGCCGCTTTAGCCAGCGGGAAGTGGGTGTCATTAGGGGTAGGAATAACAATCAATTGCAGAGTCGGGTCGTCCAGCAGCGCCTGAGGATCGGCCACCACCTTCACGGCAGGCCAGTCGGCGTGGACTTTGCTGGCGTCGCTACTGGAAATGGCGGCCAGTTCGACGTCCGGCGTTCCCGCAATCAGCGGAGCATGAAACGTTTTACTGGCAAAGCCGTAGCCGATCAGACCAACACGTAATTTATCGCTCATTTGGATTCCTCTCAGAGCCTGCCTGGCAGGCTCTTAGTTGATAACCTGATTGATTTAAGACTATTAACCAGGTGAGGACAAGGCGGAATCCCCCGAAAAAACTAAGAGATAGCACTTCGCGCCAGGGGCCAGGCCGTCTGCGCCGCCAGGCTGTCATGCGCGTCCTGATTGCGGCGGCGGAAGTCGCTGGGACTGACGCCAACACGCTTGCGGAATACCCGTGAGAAGTAAAGCTGGTCGTCGTAACCCACTTCACGCCCTACCGAGGCGATGGGTTCCTGGGTGGTCTGCAGCAGCAGTTTGGCGCGGATAACGCGCTGATCTTCACGCCAGCGCAGCAGGTTCACACCCATCTGCTCGCGGAACAGGTGCGCCAGTCGCGACGGTGACAGGCAGACGTGGCGCGCCACCTCTTCAATCTTGACCTCGCTGGCGAGATGGTTGGTGACATACTGACAGGCTTCGATGACGCGCGGGTCGCGGATCAACTGATGGCTGCGCGGATCTTCTTCAACGGCACGCAGCAGCAGCCGTTCCAGCAGATTCATTGCCAGCTCTTCCGCAAAGCGTCGGCCGGAGTTGTGGGTCTGTTCGATACTGGCAAACAGGCGGTCGAACTCGCCGCGCAGGGATTCCGGCAGCAGCAGACGTCCCACGCCCTCCTGCTCATCCTGCCAGCGCAGCCAGTCGTGCCAGTAGGCGCGCGGACGGAAATAGACCCAGCGGTGGAACCACTGCGGGCTGTCCGGCGCGCGGCCATAGTAGTGAGCGGTTTTTGGCTGAAACAGCAGCATTTCGCCCGGTTCGCAGTCAAATGCCCGCTCGCCGTCGAATACCCGCCCTTTGCCTTTAATGGTGAGGTTCAGAATGTAACCTTTCATGCCGTGCGGGCGATCGATAAAGAAATCGAGCGGGCCATCAGCGGTGATGGGCGTCAGCCCCGCCACCAGCCAGGCATTGAATGAATAGCCCGGCAACAAGGGGTTTTGCTGCTCGGCCGGTAATTCGCGGTGATACATAGCGACCTCACTCAGTCTGTTAGTGTTCGGATAGCCCGCAGAGGCGTTTGCTTCTGCGGGCCAACGGCTCGATCAGTCAGGCTTTTTTCTGTTTGTAACGGTCAAAAATCACCGCAGCTAACAGTATCAGACCACGCACCACATACTGTGAGAATGGCGAGATATTCAATAAATTCATCGCATTCTCGACGGTGCCGAGAATTAATACCCCTGCAACCACGTAGGAAATTTTGCCGATGCCGCCCTTGAGCGACACGCCGCCCAGTACGCAGGCAGAAATCACCACCAGCTCATAGCCAATAGAGGTCATTGGCTGACCGCTGGTCATACGTGACGCCAGGATGATGCCCGCCGCCGCCGAAACCAGCCCGGAGAGAATGAAGATAATGATACGGGTACGCACCACCGGCACACCGGCCAGTCGCGCCGCCTCTTCATTACCGCCAATCGCCAGGGTATTACGGCCAAAGGTGGTTTTGTTGAGCAGGAAGCCGAAGATCAGCATGGTCGCCAGGGTCAGCCAGATGGGCGCAGGCACGCCAAGCCAGTTGGCAAAGCCCAGCTCAAAGAAGCGCTCATCTTCAATTCCTACGGCTTTACCGTCCGAGAAGATATAAGCCAGGCCGCGCACGATCTGCATGGTCGCCAGCGTGGTGATCAGCGCATTGATCTTGAGGCGGGCAATCACAAAGCCGTTGATAAAGCCGGTGATCATGCCGAGCACCAGACCGGCTGCCACGCCAATCCACAGGCTTTCGGTCATGTTAATCACCACGGCGGTCACCACTCCCGCACAGGCGATAACTGACGCAACCGACAGGTCGAAATCCCCGGAGGCCAGACAGAACAGCATGCCGCAGGCGACCATGCCGGACATCGACATCGCCAGCCCTAAGCCTTTCATATTGATAAATGAGCCAAAGTTCGGCACAAAAATCGCACAGACAATAAACAGCAGCGCAAAGACAACCAGCATGCCGAAGTTGTCCCAGATGCGACCTAACTGCAGGCCACCGCGTGAAGCGGGCTGCGGCGTATTTGAGGTCGTGGATGAAGCCATGATGATCTCCTGTCAGGCCACGGCGGCCGCTTGAGTGGTTTTGGGCATCGCCAGGCTCAGCGTCTGCTGCTCCGTGGCGTCGTCGTGCAGCAGTTCACCGGCAATGGCACCTTCACGCATCACCACGATGCGATCGGCCAGGCCCATCACTTCCGGTAAATCGCTGGAGGCGAACAGCACCGCAATGCCCCGGTTCGCCAGCTGATAAATCAGGTTATAAATTTCATGTTTGGCACCGACATCGATGCCGCGCGTGGGCTCATCCAGCAGGATCACTTTCATATCCTCAGAGAGCCAGCGTCCCAGAATCGCCTTCTGCTGGTTACCGCCGGAGAGGTTCATGATCAGTTGATCGGCGCTGGGCGTTTTGATGTTCAGCGAGCGGATATGACTGTCGGCGTTTTTGTTTTCCCAGCCATTTTTAATCAGGCAACCGGCGGTAAGATTGTGACGACGGGCGCTGATGTTGATGTTGTCGCGCACCGAATGCACCGGAATAATGCCCTCGGCTTTGCGGTCTTCCGGGCAAAGCATTATGCCCGCACGGATAGCGTCGATGGGTTCACGCAGCGGCAGCGGTTTACCGTCCAGGATTACCTGACCGCCACGCAGACGCGTGCCGCCAAATAACCCTTTCAGCAGTTCACTGCGTCCGGCTCCGACCAGGCCAAACAGCCCGACGATTTCACCGGCATGGACTTTCAGCGAAATTGGCGTCCGCACGCCCTTCGCTTCGACCTTGTCCAGCTCAAGCCGCACGTCGCCTTTAGCGCGTGGTGAGTAGCCATAGATATCACCCAGGTTACGTCCCACCATCGCCTGCACCAGATCGTCGTGATGGGTGTTAGCCATGTCAGTAAAGGTCCGCACGTAGCGGCCATCTTTGAAGACGGTGATGGCGTCACTGAGGGCGAAGATTTCCTCCATGCGGTGTGAAACGTAGAGTACCACCCGGCCCTCCTCGCGGAGCTGACGGATAACGCGGAACAGGTTGTCGATCTCACGCGCCGACAGCGAGCTGGTTGGCTCATCAAAGGCGATAATGCGCGCGTTACGCGCCAGCGCTTTGGCAATCTCGACCATCTGCCACTGTCCCAGCGACAGGTATTTCAGCGGCATATCAGGGTCAATATCCATGCCGAGATTTTTCAGCTGCAGGCCCGCCTCAAAGCGCATCAGCTTACGATTGACCAGCCCATGTTTGTGCGGAATCTGACCGAGGTAGATGTTCTCCGCCACGCTCATTTCCGGCACCAGATGCAGTTCCTGGTAAATAATGGCGACGCCCGCGTCCAGCGCATCTGTGGTGCGCTGAAAGCTCATCGGCTTGCCTTTAATACGAATCTCACCGCCGCTCGGCTGATAACTGCCGCTGAGTATTTTTAACAGCGTCGATTTGCCTGCGCCGTTCTCGCCCATCAGCGCATGGACTTCACCGCCCCGGCAGTCGAAGGAGATATCCTGCAACGCTTTCACGCCAGGGAAGGTTTTACTGATGCCATGAAACGACAGAAATGCTGAATCAGTGTTCATGTTGGTCCTCACTCTTTCGCGCCACCGGCCTGTTACGGCGGGCGGCGCGAAATCGGCTATGAAGGATGCCGGGCTGCAGACAGCCCGACAGGCTCAGGGTTACATCAGTCCTTTTTTCGCCAGTTCAGTTTTGAAGTTGTCACGGGTGATCAGCACTACATCGGTAACTTCGGTGAATTTCGGTGGCTCTTCACCTTTGCTGACCCAGTTGTAGAGCATCTGGCTGCTTTTATAGCCGTGGATATCCGGGCTTGGCAGCAGCGAACCGTAGAAGCCGGTCGCCTTGTCTTTCGACAGTTCACTGATGGCATCGACGCCGTTGATGCCGATACCGATGACGTCAGCCGCTTTGAAGCCCTGTCCTTCGGTGGCACGCACGCCGCCCAGCACGGTGTTGTCGTTCATGCCGACAACCAGCCAGTGTTTGACTTCAGGATGCTGAACCAGCAGGGAGTTACCGGCGTCAAATGCGCCAGGGATATCGTTAGATTTGGTGGGAACCTGGTAGATCTGGGCTGCCGGGAAGCCTGCGGCTTTGATGGCATCCATTGAGCCGCCGGTACGACGACGTGCGGTGTCGAGTTCGTTCGCGGTAATCGCCATCACGCCGGTGGTTTTTACATCCCAGCCGCGTTTCTGCATCTCTTTATAGAGTTCCTGCCCCTGACGCTCACCAATTTTGGTGGCCGCCATCATCACCAGCGGCACGGTGTCCATTGGCTTGCCTTTGGCGGTGACGAACTGATCATCCACGGCGATGACTTTCAGACCGTAGCCGCGTGCCTTCGCCATGATGGCCGAGCCGAGTTTCGGATCGGGAGTACAGATAACAAAACCTTTCGCGCCGTTGGCCGCCAGGCTGTCGATGGCATTCAGGGTTTTTTCACCATCCGGCACGGCAATTTTGATGACATCAAAGCCAAGATCTTTGCCCGCTTTGTCGGCGAATTTCCATTCAGTCTGGAACCAGGGTTCCTCTGGTTGCTTGACTAAAAAACCCAGCTTCATGGTCTCGGCGATAGCGGATTGTGACATAACCGCTGCCAGGCCGATGGCCGCGAATGCTTTAGTGAATTTATGCATGATGCTCTCCGGTACCAGGTTATTTTTCGCTGCTAATAACGAATCGGTGTAAACGCTACCAGTTAATTTTCTTATGTGGGTACAGCCATAAATCAGTGCGTTAGGCTGGCATGTGCTGACAGACTGTCCAGACGCTGGGCTAGTTTTAGCGGTATTAGCGAAGAAAAATGTAGAGCGGTATCACACATTAAAATCACGACAAAATGATCCATATATTCAGCAAATTTAACCGGAGCGTAACTTTTGCAATGGATCACAAAATCACTGCCGATGACAGAAAAGTGCATATTGTCAGCCAGCGATGACTAACTGTTCCGGCGCGCCGAACCCAGGATACAGGAGTTAACTAACTACAGGAGATTCCGATGCGTGCTGGAGCCATCACCCTTGGGCTGGACTTTGGTAGTGATTCGGTGCGTGCGCTGGCCGTGGATTGTCATAGCGGCAAAGAGCTGCAGAGTGCGGTGTGCAGCTACCCGCGCTGGCAGCAGGGCTTATACAGCGATCCGCACACGAACCGTTTTCGTCACCATCCACAGGATTACATCGACGCCATGGAGCAGGCGCTGCTCGGCGTGCTGAATGCACTGAGCGACGATCAGCGCAACGCCGTAGCCGGCATTGGTGTTGACAGCACCGGTTCAACCCCGGCGCCCATCGACCGCGACGGCAACGTGCTGGCGCTGCGCCCGGAGTTCGCGGATAACCCCAACGCGATGTTTGTGTTGTGGAAAGATCACACGGCGATAGAGGAAGCCGAAGAGATTAATCAGCTGTGCCACAGCGGCCGCTTCCAGGATTACAGCCGCTATATCGGCGGCATTTACTCCTCGGAGTGGTTCTGGGCGAAGATTCTGCACGTGTCACGTGAAGATGCGGCCGTGCGTGAGGCCGCCGTTTCCTGGGTCGAGCTGTGCGACTGGGTACCTGCCCTGTTAAGCGGCACGACCGCGCCAGATAAGCTGCGCCGTGGTCGCTGTGCGGCCGGGCATAAAGCGCTGTGGCACGGCGACTGGAACGGCCTGCCCGATGTCGATTTCCTTAATGCACTCGACCCGCTGTTGACGCAGCAGCTCGACTCGCCTCTGTTTACGGATACCTGGACTGCAGATCTGCCGGTCGGCACGCTCAGCCCGGAGTGGGCGCAGCGTCTGGGCCTGACGCAGACCGTCACGCTTTCTGGTGGCGCGTTTGACTGTCATATGGGCGCAGTCGGTGGCGGAGCTAAACCTTATACGCTGGTGAAAGTGATCGGCACATCCACCTGCGACATCCTGATTGCTGACGCAGAAAAAGTTGGCAATCGCGATATTAAAGGCATCTGTGGTCAGGTCGATGGCAGCGTCGTGCCGGGCGCTATCGGGCTGGAGGCCGGTCAGTCTGCCTTTGGTGATATTTATGCCTGGTTCAGCCGTTTACTGGGCTGGCCGTTGCAGCTGGCGGCGCAGCAGCATCCGGAGCTGAAGCCTCAGCTGGCTGAGATGCAGAAAAACCTGATTAAAGATCTGACCGAAGCCTGGACCGCCAATCCGCAGCTCGACCATCTGCCGGTGGTGCTGGACTGGTTTAACGGTCGCCGCACACCGAATGCTAATCAGCGTCTGAAAGGGGTGATTACCGACCTGAATCTGGGCACCGATGCGCCCGCGCTGTTTGGCGGTCTGGTCGCTGCCACCGCGTTTGGCGCACGCGCCATTATGGAGTGCTTCGAGCAGCAGCAGATCCCGGTCGAGAGCATTCTTACCCTCGGTGGCATCGCACGGAAATCTCCGGCGATTATGCAGGCCTGCTGCGATGTGATGAACCGGCCACTGGATATCGTCGCCTCTGACGAGTGCTGTGCGCTGGGTGCAGCCATTTTCGCCGCCGTCGCCGCCGGTGTTCACGCCAGCGTGCCCGATGCACAGCAGGTCATGGCCAGCCCGATTGCCGTGACGCTGCAGCCCGATCCGGCGCGCGTCGCACGCTATCAACAACTTTATCAACGCTATCAACAATGGTGCGTGACGGCGGAACCGCAATACGCCGCCCGCCCCGCTTCCGCTAAGTAAGGAGTCTTATGGAACAGTCAAACAGCTACAGCGTGTGGTTTGTCATCGGCACGCAGCACCTCTACGGGCCGGAGACGTTACGCCAGGTTGAACAGAATGCACGTCAGGTCGTCGAAGGGTTGAATCAGGCCGGCTTACCCGTGGATCTGGAGCTGAAACCGCTGGTGAAGTCACCGGATGAAGCCCTGGCCCTGTGCCGCGACGCCAACTATGACAAGCAGTGCGTCGGGATCATTACCTGGCTGCACACCTTTTCTCCGGCCAAAATGTGGATTGGCGGTCTGAGCGTGCTGAATAAGCCGCTGCTGCAATTCCATACCCAGTTCAATGCGGAGATCCCATGGGACAGCATGGACATGGACTTTATGAACCTGAACCAGACCGCGCACGGCGGCCGTGAGTTCGGTTTCATCGGAGCGCGCATGGGCCTCCAGCACAGCGTGGTGACCGGTCACTGGAAAGACAGCGCCAGTCAGCAGCGTCTGGGGAACTGGATGCGTGCAGCGCTGGCAAAACAGGCCAGCCAGCAGCTGAAAGTCGCGCGTTTTGGCGACAACATGCGTGAAGTGGCCGTGACCGAAGGCGATAAGGTCGCCGCACAGATTCAGTTCGGCTATTCAGTGAATGGCTGGGGTGTAGGCGATCTGGTTGAGGTGATCAATGGCGTCAGCGATGGCGACGTAAATGCGCTGATCGACGAGTACGAAAGCCTGTATCGCTTTACCGATGTTGCTGCATCTGGCGGCGAAAAACGTCAGAACGTGCTGGATGCCGCGCGCATTGAGCTGGGTCTGAAGCGCTTCCTGGAAGCGGAGGGCTGCCACGCCTTTACCACTAACTTCCAGACGCTGCACGGCATGACACAGTTGCCCGGTCTGGCGGTTCAGCGTCTGATGGGTCAGGGTTATGGCTTCGCCGGCGAAGGTGACTGGAAAACCGCTGCGCTGCTGCGCATTTTCAAAGTGCTGGCTGGCGATCGTAAAGGTGGCACCTCATTTATGGAGGATTACACCTATCACTTCTCACCGGGCAACGATCTGGTGCTGGGCTCGCACATGCTGGAAGTCTGTCCGTCGATCGCCATTGAAGAGAAACCGTTGATTGATGTGCAGTTCCTGGGCATTGGCGATAAAGCCGATCCGGCACGCATGATTTTCTCCACGCCAGCGGGCCGTGCGGTTAACGCCAGCGTGATTGATATGGGTGATCGTTTCCGTTTGCTGGTTAACGTGGTGGATGCTATCGAGCAGCCAAAACCGCTGCCGAAGTTGCCGGTTGCCCGCGCACTGTGGAAAGCGCAGCCTTCACTGGCGACCGCTTCAGAAGCGTGGATGCTGGGCGGCGGTGCGCACCATACGGTGTTCAGTCAGGCGCTGACGCTCGACGATATGTATCTGTACGGTGAGATGAACGATATCGAAGTGCTGGTGATTGATGAGCACACCACCTTGCCAGCATTTAAAGATGCGTTGCGCTGGAATGAAGCGTATTACCGGTTGAAACGTTAATTAGCGATCATTGGCGCCTTGGGACTCTTTAAAAGATAGTTTCTGGAAGGTAAGGCGCCGTTTGGTAGAGAATCAGTGCAATTCAGTCGGAAATGGCGGGCGTTGCGTAAAGTCGCCGTAAATACATCCCTGTAGGCTCGGCCGCCGCATCCATGCGGCGGACGCTTTACTCCACTGCCCGCCATCCCCTCCTTTTTGTGATACCTGAGCGAAAATTTTCAAAGTTCAAAACATCTAGCCTGTAAGCAAAACCTCATGCGGCGGACGCCTTACTCCACTGCCCGTCATCCCCTCCTTCCTCACAATTCCGCACGAATTTCTAACAGCAATGATGAAGCCCAACCGGGAAGGAATGGTATGCCTGAAGAGCAAAGCGTCCGCGCCAGGGATGGCGCGGCCGATCCGCATGGATGCGGGAATTCTTTGCGATCAGGCATACCTTTCCTGACCTTGCACACAAATCCCATAGCGATTGTATTTCCGGACATACAAAAGAGCGTTTTAGTCTTTGTTATAACCCTACTCTTTCATCATCTTGCACTTTCCTCCATCAGCCTGTATTGCTACATACCTGATAAAACAAGATTAAAGCGCCATGCAAATTGCCGATCTGAACCAGCATCCCGACTACGCCTCACAAACTGCACAACTGCTGCACACCGAATGGTCACATCTTCCTGCCTGGTCGGATCAGCCCACTATCCTTACGCGTTTAACAAAACGGAATCAGACCGGCTCGTCGGAATTTACCCTCGTCGCCACATCGGACGGTGAAACGGTTATCGCGACCTGTAGCGTCATCCGTTTTGAACTGGACGATATCGCGGCAAGGGAGTACTGGATTGGTGAAGTGGTGACGGACAAGAAATACCGGGGCCAGGGCGTGGCAAAAGCCCTGATCCAGCAGGCGATTGCACGAGCAAAACAACAGCAGATGGGTGAACTCTGGCTCTATACCCCCGATCAACAGGCGTACTATCAGCGTTCAGGATGGCGGGCGGTGGAACAGCGGCAGGTAGCGGGTGAAGGCGTCACGGTGATGGTGCTGCATCTGGCACAATAAATGGCGGCTACTGAGAGCCGCCATTCAGCCATTTATTCAAGTAGGGATTCGCTTAACCGGCGCGTTCTGCTGACGATCCCAGATCACCGTCAGTAACCGCTGCAGCGCGATAAACGCAAACAGCAGGACCCCGATGGCGATCTTGGTCCACCACGAACTCAGCGTGCCGTCGAAATTAATCCAGGTCTGGATCAGCCCCTGAATCAGCACGCCAAACAGCGTACCCAGCACCGTCCCCACACCACCCGACAGCAGCGTGCCGCCGATCACCACCGACGCAATCGCATCCAGCTCCACACCCAACCCGGCCAGCGCATAACCTGCCGAGGTATAGATCGAGAACACGATGCCAGCCAGCGTCGCCAGCGTGGTGGAAAGCATATAAATCTTAATGGTGGTGGCTCGGGTTGAAACCCCCATCAGCTGAGCCGACGTCATATTGCCGCCGATGGCGTAAACCCGGTTACCAAACCGCGTGCGGTGCGCCAGAATAATCCCGCCCAATACCACCACCAGCATAATCACCGCCAGCAGACTAAGACGCCCTCCGCCCGGCACTTTCCACGCCAGGCTGGACAGCAGGGTGTAAAACGGATGATCGATGGGAATCGAATTCTCGGACACCAGATAAGAACAGCCGCGCAGGAAAAACATCCCCGCCAGCGTAATGATAAAGGCCGGGATCTTCAGGGCATCAATCAGCCAGCCCATCATGGCACCGAACAGCGCACCCAGTGACAGAATCAGTGCAAACGCCAGCAACGGATCGATATGAAAATCACCAATTGCCCGCGCCAGAAAAACGCCGGTAAAGGCGATCACCGCGCCGACAGACAGATCGATACCCCCCGACAAAATCACAAAGGTCATGCCGACGGCAATAATGCCGAGGAACGCATTATCGGTCAGGATATTGCAGATGACCCGGGTTGAGGCAAAGCCCGGGAACTGACTCAGACAAAACAGGTAACCCGCCACAAACACCAGCAGCGTGATCATCAGCGGAAGATGACGTTTAATCATGTCGGGCGTCTCCGTTTCAACATCGCAATAAACCGCGGTGACTGCAGCAACAGCACACACATCACCACCACCGCTTTCACCACCTGATTCAGCTCCGGCGGGAAGCCGGAGAGCAGAATCCCGGTATTCATCGCCTGAATAATCAGCGCGCCAATCAGCGACAACACCAGATTAAAGCGGCCACCCATCAGCGATGCACCACCAATCACCACGGCGAGAATCGCATCCAGCTCCAGCCATAAACCGGCATTATTGGCATCAGCGCCGCGAATATCCGCCGCGACAATCAGCCCGGCCACAGCGGCACAGACGCCACTGATCGCATAAGTCGACATCACCACCAGCCAGCCGGTTACCCCCGCGTTGCGGGCCGCACGCAGGTTAATCCCCACCGCTTCAATAAACAGACCCAGCGCGGTCTTGCGCGTCAGCAGCCAGACCGCCAGCGCCACCACCAGCGTGATCCAGACCGGCACCGGCAACATCCACAGCGAGCCGTTACCAAACCAGCCAAGGCTGTCACTGTCGAACGTCACAATCTGCCCCTGCGTAATCAGCTGCGCGATACCGCGCCCGGCGACCATCAGAATCAGCGTGGCAACAAACGGCTGAATACGCAGCAGCGCCACCAGCACCCCATTCCACAAACCACAGGCTAAACCGGTTCCCAGCGTGCAGAGAATAATAAACGGCACACCGTGTCCGGCGACGGTCAGTGTGGCGGCGGTCGCGCCCGCTATCGCCATCACTGCGCCCACGGAAAGATCGATGCCGCCAGTAGCGATCACCAGCGTCATGCCAATTGCCAGCAGGGCAACCGGAGCCGCACGGTTAAGAATATCTATCGGGCTGCCGAACAAACGGCCATCCTGCAGGTGTACGGCAAAAAAGTTATTGGCTACCAGACTGTCGATCAGCAGCACCAGCAGCAGCGCGGCGATTTGCGGCATCCCTGGCGGGAATTTCAGCTTACGACGTGGCATTTTTTCAGTTGTCATAGAGGAATCAGGCATGTTTTGCCCCTCCGTCCGCAATAGCATTGACGATCGACGCCACCGAAAGCTGCTCCAGCGGAATTTCGGCCACCTGCTTCAGATCGCGCATGATCAGCACCCGATCGGCATAACCGACCAGCTCTTCGAGTTCAGAGGAGATCACCAGCAGCGCCAGACCATCGGCGCACAGGGATTCAATTAAACGGATAATCTCGGCGTGTGCGCCTACATCAATGCCGCGCGTCGGTTCGTCGAGGATTAAAAACTGCGGTTTAGTCACCAGCCAGCGCGACAGCAGCACCTTCTGCTGGTTACCGCCCGATAACAGCTCTACTGGCTGCTCGGCGTGCGGCGTGCGAATACCCAGGCTCTTAATAAAACGATCGGCAATCGCCTGCTGCTCGCGCTTCTTAATCGGCCGTAGCCAGCCGCGCTGCGCCTGCAAGGCCAGAATAATATTTTCGCGAACGGAGGCCGCGCCGATAATCCCATCCGTCTTCCGATCTTCCGGGCAAAACCCCATGCCGAGCTGCGAGGCTCTCGCCGGATTAGCAATCTTCTGCACTTTCCCTTTGATCGTTGCAGTCCCGCGATCGGCCCGACGAATACCAAAGAGCACTTCGGCGGTCTCAGTGCGGCCCGAACCCAATAGACCGGCCAGGCCGACGACTTCACCGGGACGCACCGCCAGGTTAAAGGGTTCGATAGTGCCCTTCCTGCCGTAATCTTCAAACGACACCACCGGCTGATTACTGCGCAGCGTGCTGCCCTGACGCTGTAATGCAGTCTCCAGCAATTCACGACCCAGCATCAGCTTAATCAGTTCAATCTGCGGCAGCGTGGCGGTATCGCGAGTGGCGATAAACTGCCCGTTACGCAGCACGGTAATCCGGTCAGTAATGCGGTACACCTGGTCGAGAAAGTGGGTCACAAAAATCAGGCTCATCCCTTTGGCTTTCAGCTGCGCCATCAGGGTAAACAGCATTTCGACTTCGCTGGCATCCAGGCTGGCTGTCGGCTCATCGAGGATCAGCACCTGGGCCGAAAGATCCACCGCGCGGCAGATGGCAACAATCTGCTGCATCGCCACCGAGTAGTGGCCCAGCGGGCGCGTCACATCGAGCGAAAAACCGTAGTTTCGCATCAGCGCATCGGCATCACGCACCATGCGGCGACGGTCGATCATGCCAAAGCGACGCGGCTCTCGACCAATATAGAGGTTATCTGCCACCGACATGTTCGGCAGCATATTCACTTCCTGATAAACGGTCCCGATGCCCATCTCCTGCGCCTGCGCGGTGTTATGCGGGGTAATCGGCTCACCATTCAGGGTAATCGTGCCGGCATCCCGGCTGTAAACGCCAGTCAGCACCTTAATCAGGGTCGATTTGCCAGCACCGTTTTCCCCCAGCAGCGCCATAATCTCCCCTTTGCGGATATCAAAGGAAACATTGCTCAGCGCTTTAACGCCGGGAAACCCTTTGCTGACGCCGCTGATGGATAACAGCGGTATTTCATTTTGCGTCGTCATTATGCTCACTCCGCCTTACGTCATGAAAAACCGCCCCGGGGGGCGGTCTGCGGCTGGTCTGGGGCGGGTCTGTGGATCAGTAACCCATACCCTTTTTCTTATCCAGCTCCGTCTGCGCGTCAGCAGGCAGGAACAGCTTTGACTCGGTCTTGATGACTTTAGGCGGCAGCGTGCCATCTTTTTTGAATTTCTCAAGGGCATCAAACGCCGGGCCAGCCATGTTCGGCGTCAGCTCCACGTTGGCGTTGGCTTCACCTGCCAGCATCGCTTTGTAGATATCCGGCACACCATCAATCGAGCCGGTCAGAATGTCTTTGCCCGGTTTCAGGCCCGCTTCTTTAATCGCCTGAATGGCACCGATCGCCATATCATCGTTATGTGCGTAAACCATGCAGATGTTTTTGCCGTTGTTCTCAGCCTTGATAAAGCTCTCCATCACCTCTTTACCCTTGCTGCGGGTAAAGTCACCGGACTGCGAGCGGATCACTTTAATGTTTGGATGGTTGCTGATCGCTTCAGCAAAGCCTTTCTTACGATCGATCGCCACGCTGGCCCCGACGGTGCCCTGCAGTTCCACCACGTTACACTGCTTGTCGCCCACGGTTTTCACCAGCCAGTCGCCAATCAGTTTGCCTTCCAGAACGTTGTCCGCCGTCACCACGGCCTGATAGAGCGATTTGTCTTTCACCACGATAGCGCGGTCCAGCAGGTAAACCGGGATTTTGGCGTCTTTGGCTTCTTCCAGCACCGGCTCCCAGCCGGTCTGTACGACTGGCGCGATGAAAATGGCATCAACGCCCTGGGCAATAAACGAACGTACTGCCTTAATCTGATTCTCTTGTTTCTGCTGCCCGTCGGCGATTTTCAGGGTGATTCCGCGTTTTTTGGCTTCGCTTTTCGCCACGCTGGTCTCTGCCGAACGCCAGCCAGATTCCGAACCGACCTGCGAGAAGCCGACCGTCATATTTGCAGCGAGCACCGGGCCGGTTAACGCGGCGCTGACCAGCGTGGTCAGAAGTAAACGTTTCCACATAGTTTTTAATCCTCTGAAAGGCGTTTGCTGTTTAGGGTAGAGAGCCTGCTTAGACTGGACTAAAAAAGCGTGCATAATGGCGACACACTTCACAAAACAGAGCAATTTAAAGGAGTTACGTGCAGTCGGACGGGTTCGCTGGCCGCCGCGTTATGGATAAAACGGCTGAGTAATAAAACAATGCCCGTTAAATAATTGTAATAAACAGAATCGCTTATGCTTAACGTCACTGGAAACGATTACAGACAGGCGTACAAAATGGGTTATCCGGTCTGCGATGAACAAAAAATGGGTTTTGTGATTGGCCGCACAGTCGTTCACGCGTGCTGATTGGGCGCGAAACGTTTCTATGCGTGTGGTTTTAAAAGGATTAATTATTCTGCCCTGAAAATGTCACAAAGAAGGCATTGACGCGGCGGCTCGTATGAAGGGACGTAAAATGATATGTAAGATGCGCGTTTAACGCTGCATTCCGGCATGATTGTCTGTGTGCTGACACCCTGTTTAAAAGCATCGCGCGGGCAGGCTGGCAGAGACAGCATTGAAAATAGCAGATTTGGACTTTTAGCGGCTGATAAGGTGATTTAGTCTGATTTTCGCTTTTTTTAACCCGCCCGATCTGGACAGCCCTGGCTTGCCCCCTATACTGAGCACTCCTTTGTACTTCTATCTGTTATGGCAATGATGACTGCGCACGATTACCTGCTTAAATTCCGCAAAGTAAATAATTCAGACAGTCTGGAAAAGCTTTTCGATCACCTTAACTACTCCCTTACAAATGATATGGAAATCATCAATATGTATCGGGCTGCCGATCATCGTCGTGCCGAACTGGTTTCTGGCGGACGGTTATATGATCTTGGCTGTGTCCCTAAAACGGTGTGGCGCTACGTGGTCTGATTTCCGGCTGATTAATCGCTCTCTTTACCTCTGACCTTGTCCGGATGGGCGTGCCCCTCTGGACATGTTATTCTGCTGCGCTTCGACTCCCCGAGACAGGAATAACCACGATGAATGAACAGGTTGCTGCGCCGCGTATTGGTGGCTGGCTTTTGCTGCCGCTGGCCTGGCTGATAATGACCCTGTTAACCACCGTTCTGGTGCTGGCGATGTATCTGACCCCCCTCTTTAATCCGGAATGGCGTGTGGCGCTGTTTTCACACGGCAGCACCCTGCTCTCTTACTGGGCCATTTCGCTGCTTACCGCCGTGGCGGTCTGGGCCTACAGCCTCTGGATCAGCTGGCTTTTCTTTAAGCGCTCGCGCCGTTTGCCGCGCCACTATCTGCTCTGGCTGCTGATCACCGTGCTGCTGGCGCTGAAAACCTTCGCTTTTACGCCGGTTACCGATAGCCGTGCTCTCCAGACGTTACTGCTGTCACTGCTCGCGGCGGCGATATTTGTGCCCTATTTCAAACGCTCAAAGCGGGTAAAAACCACCTTTATCGCGCCGTAACGCTGTGAGTTATGTCAGGAATTTAATTCTGAGTGCGGTCTGCCGCCTTGCGGGAGGCGCGGGTGTTGAGATACGCCGCGCTATCAATGATAATAAGCCGCTTTCCGGCTCCCAGGCGAAAAAATGACCGATTATCTGCTTCTCTTTGTTGGCACCGTGCTGGTGAATAACTTCGTCTTAGTGAAGTTTCTCGGCCTCTGTCCTTTTATGGGCGTTTCCAAAAAACTGGAAACGGCGATTGGCATGGGCCTCGCCACGACATTCGTGATCACCCTGGCCTCTATCTGCGCGTGGCTGGTCAACCATCTGATCCTGTTGCCGCTGGATCTGGTCTATCTGCGCACCATGGCCTATATCCTGGTGATCGCTGTCGTCGTGCAGTTCACCGAAATGGTGGTGCGTAAAACCAGTCCGTCGCTCTATCGTCTGCTGGGTATCTTCCTGCCGCTGATCACCACCAACTGTGCGGTGCTGGGCGTACCTCTGCTGAGCGTTAACCTCAACCACACCTTTATGCAGGCCGCGCTGTATGGTTTCAGTGCCTCTATCGGCTTCTCGCTGGTGATGGTGCTGTTCGCCGGGATGCGTGAGCGTCTGGTGCTGGCCAACGTGCCTGCCCCGTTTAAAGGCAACTCCATTGCCCTGATTACCGCGGGCCTGATGGCGCTGGCGTTCATGGGCTTCAGCGGTCTGGTGAAATTCTGATGACCGCGATCTGGATTGCTGTTGCCGTATTAAGTGCGCTGAGCCTGGTATTCGGCGCCCTGCTGGGTTACGCCTCGCGCCGCTTTGAGGTCGAAGAAGACCCTATCGTTGAGCAGATTGATGCCATTCTGCCGCAGAGCCAGTGTGGCCAGTGCGGCTACCCTGGCTGCCGTCCCTACGCTGATGCGGTGGGCAACAACGGTGAAGCAATCAATAAATGTGCGCCGGGCGGTGAACAGACCATGCTCAAGCTGGCTGCGCTGCTTAACGTTGAACCGCAGCCGATTGATGGCGATGAAACGGCAAAAGAGCCGGTGCGCACCGTGGCGTTTATCGACGAAGCCAACTGCATTGGCTGCACCAAATGTATTCAGGCCTGTCCGGTGGATGCAATTGTCGGCGCAACCCGCGCCATGCACACCGTGCTGAGCGATGTCTGCACCGGCTGCGATCTCTGTGTCGCACCCTGCCCGACTGATTGTATTGAAATGCGTCCGGTCGCCACCACGCCAGCTAACTGGAAGTGGGATTTGAATACCATTCCTGTACGGGTGATCCCGGTAGAAACTCATGCTTAATCTGTTTAACTTCCTGAAAAAAGAGAAGGTCTGGGATTTTGAGGGCGGTATTCATCCGCCGGAAATGAAAACCCAGTCCAACGGCACGCCGCTCAGCGAACTGCCGCTGCCGCACCGTTTTATTATCCCGCTGAAACAGCATATCGGCCATGAAGGTGAAATCTGCGTTGCGCCCGGCGAGAAAGTGCTTCGCGGTCAGCCCCTGACCTTTGGTACCGGCCGTATGTTACCGGTCCATGCGCCCACCTCTGGCGTGATTGAGGATATCGGTCAGCATATGACCGCGCACCCGTCGGGTCTGTCCGAACTTTGCATCTTCCTGACGCCGGATGGTGAAGACCGCTGGATGCCGCTCGATCCGCTGCCAGACTACCGTCAGCATCCGCGCGCCGACATCGTGCAGCGAATTCACGATGCGGGCATTGCGGGTCTGGGCGGCGCGGGCTTCCCGACCGCCACCAAACTGAAAGGCGGCCTGCGCGGGGTTAAAACCCTGATTATCAATGCGGCAGAGTGTGAACCTTACATCACCGCTGACGATCGCCTGATGCAGGATTACGCCGCCGAAGTGCTGGAAGGCAGCCGCATTCTCGCCTGGGTGTTACAGGCTGAGCGGGTGCTGATTGGCATTGAAGATAATAAACCTGAAGCGATCGCCGCGCTGAAACAGGCGCTGGGTAGCGAGCGCGATCTGCAAATCCGGGTGATCCCGACCAAATATCCTTCCGGCGGTGCCAAGCAGCTGACCCGCATTCTGACCGGCATGGAAGTGCCGCACGGCGGACGCTCAACCGATATCGGCGTGCTGATGCAGAACGTCGGTACCGCCTGGGCGGTTAAGCGGGCCATCATCAACGGTGAACCGATTACCGAACGCGTCGTGACGCTGACCGGCGAGGCGATTGCCCAGCCGCGTAACGTCTGGAGTCGTCTCGGTACCCCAATCAGCCATCTGCTGCATCAGGTCGGATTTACGCCTGCACCGCGTCAGATGGTAATTATGGGCGGTCCGCTGATGGGCTTTACCCTGCCATCGCTGGATGTGCCGGTGGTGAAGATCACCAACTGTATTCTTGCGCCCTCTGCCAGTGAGATGGGCAACAATGACGAAGAGCAGTCCTGCATTCGCTGTTCCGCCTGTGCCGATGCCTGTCCGGCCAAACTGCTGCCGCAGCAGCTTTACTGGTACAGCCAGGGCGGCGATCATGATAAAGCGCGTGCGCACCATATCGATGACTGCATCGAATGCGGTGCCTGCGCCTATGTCTGCCCAAGTAATATTCCGCTGGTGCAATATTACCGTCAGGAAAAAGCGGAACTGCGCGCCATCGATCTGGAAGCGAAACGTACACTGGAAGCTAAAGCCCGCTTCGAAGCGCGTCAGGCGCGCCTGGAGCGTGAAAAACAGGCCCGTGAAGCGCGTCATGAAGAGGCGAAACAGCGAGTTGCCCGCACCGATACCAGTGAGCTGGCGGCAGCCAAAGCGCGGGTGAAAGCCCGTCAGGCCGCTGAACCGGATGAAGCGACGCTAGAAGCGCAGCGTGAAGCGCGCCATGCGCAGGCACGTCTGCGTCAGGCTGAGGCGCAGGCTGAAACCCAGCCGGTAACGCGTCAGTCAGTCGATCCGCGTAAAGCGGCGGTTGAAGCCGCGATTGCCAGGGCAAAAGCGAAGAAAGTCTCACCGGCTGATACAGCAGCTGACGCCAGTGTCGATCCGCGTAAAGCCGCCGTCGAGGCCGCTGTAGCGCGCGCTAAAGCGAAGAAAGCGGCTCAGGCGGAAGGCGCTGATGTGACGGCTACGGCTGCATCGGAGAGCGTTGCAGAAGCTGCACCAGACGCCACTGCTGAAACCGACCCGCGTAAAGCCGCGGTTCAGGCCGCTATCGCCCGTGCCAAAGCGAAGAAAGCGGCACAGGCTGAAGGCGCTGATGTGACGGCTATGGCTGCATCGGACAACGTTACTGACGCCGTACCAGACGCTGCCACTGAAACTGACCCGCGTAAAGCCGCGGTTCAGGCCGCTATCGCCCGTGCCAAAGCGAAGAAAGCGGCTCAGGCGGAAGGCGCTGATGCGACGGCTATAGCTGCATCGGAGAGTCTTTCAGAAGCCGCACCAGACGCCACTGCTGAAACCGACCCACGTAAAGCCGCGGTTCAGGCCGCTATCGCCCGCGCTAAAGCGAAGAAAGCGGCACAGGCTGAAGGTGCTGATGTGACGGCTATGGCTGCATCGGACAACGTTACTGACGCCGTTCCGGACGCTGCTGCTGAAGCTACACCGGACGCCGCCGTGGAAACCGACCCACGCAAAGCCGCGGTTCAGGCCGCTATCGCCCGTGCCAAAGCGAAGAAAGCGGCACAGGCTGAAAGTGACGCCGATGCCGCTTCCCGTGATGCCGCAGCGCTCGCCACCGCCGCACACTTTGCAGTAGAGAAAGCGGAACAGGCGCAGGAGCAGGCAAATAACGCCAATGCTGAACCTGAACAGGCACCTGAACTGAATCAACCCGATGATGCGCGCAAGGCCGCTATTGCTGCCGCCATCGCCCGTGCCAAAGCGCGTAAAGCGCAGTCGTCTACGACGCTTGAGGATTAAATGGCTTTTCGTATCGCAAGTTCTCCTTATACCCATAACCGCCGCAGTACCGGCAACATCATGCTGCTGGTGGTGCTGGCGGCGGTGCCAGGTTTTGCTGCACAGTGTTATTTCTTTGGCTACGGCACCGTTTTACAGGTCTTACTGGCGACCCTTACCGCCTGGCTGACCGAGGCGGCGATCCTGCGTCTGCGTAAAGCACCGGTTGCCAGCACGCTGGCAGATAATTCAGCATTGCTGACCGCCATCCTGATCGGTATCAGCCTGCCGCCGCTGGCCCCCTGGTGGCTGGTGGTGATTGGTACCCTGTTTGCGGTGGTCATTGCTAAACAGCTCTATGGCGGACTGGGCCAGAACCCGTTTAACCCGGCGATGGTTGGCTATGTGGTGCTGCTGATCTCCTTCCCGGTGCAGATGACCAGCTGGCTGCCGCCTGATACGCTACAGGCGATAAAACCCGGCCTGATGGACAGTCTGAGCATGGTGTTCCAGGGCCACACGCTGGCGGGTGACACTATGCAGCAGTTGCAGATGGGTGTGGATGGCATCAGCCAAGCGACGCCGCTGGATACCTTTAAAACCGGCTTACGTGCCGGTCACAGTGCCGAACATCTGCTGGCGCAGCCGATTTACAGCGGCGTGCTGGCCGGGCTCGGCTGGCAGTGGGTGAACGTCGGTTATCTGGCGGGCGGCCTGTTCCTGCTGTGGAAGAGTGCGATTCGCTGGCACATCCCGGCCGCTATGCTGCTGTCACTGGCGTTCTGCGCCACGCTGGGCTGGTTCTTCTCACCGGAATCGCTGAACAGCCCGCTGATTCATCTTTTCTCCGGTGCCACCATGCTGGGGGCGTTCTTTATCGCTACCGACCCGGTAACCGCGTCGACCACCAATCGTGGTCGTCTGGTCTACGGCGCGCTGATCGGCCTGCTGGTCTGGCTGATCCGCAGCTTTGGCGGCTATCCTGACGGCGTGGCGTTTGCTGTGCTGCTGGCCAACATCTGCGTGCCGCTCATTGATTACTACACCCAGCCGCGCGTTTACGGCCATCAGAAGGATTAAGCGATGCTGGAGACGATTCGCAAAAATGGCGTCACGCTGGCGATTTTCGCCGCGATTACCACGGCCGCTACCGCTGTGGTGAATACGGTCACCAAACCGACGGTAGAGCATCAGACTCAGTTACAGCAGAAAAATCTGCTGGATCAGGTGGTACCTGTCGAGCTGTATGACAACAACATCCAGCAGGATTGTTACGTTGTCACAGATGCAGCGCTGGGTAACAGTGCCCCGCATCATCTCTTCCTGGCGCGTAAAGGCGGCAAGCCCGTCGCGGCGGCACTGGAGACAACGGCGCCTGACGGCTATTCTGGTGCGATACAGATGCTGGTCGGTGCCGATTTCCAGGGTAAAGTACTGGGCGTGCGCGTAATCGAACACCATGAAACGCCTGGCCTGGGCGATAAGATCGAACTGCGCATCTCTGACTGGATCAACAGCTTTACTGGCAAAGTGGTTCAGGGTCCGTCTGATAAAGCCTTTGCGGTTAAAAAAGATGGCGGCGACTTCGATCAGTTTACCGGCGCCACCATTACCCCACGCGCGGTGGTCAATGCGACGAAACGCACCGCGCTGTTGATGAAAGCGCTTCCGGAGAGACTCTCTTCGTTACCGGCATGTGGAGACAAAAATGAGTGAAGCTAAAAGTTTGCTGGTTGGTGGACTGTGGAAGAACAACTCGGCACTGGTGCAGCTGCTGGGTCTCTGTCCGCTGCTGGCGGTCACCGCGACCGCCACTAACGCGCTGGGTTTAGGCCTTGCCACCACGCTGGTGCTGACCCTGACCAACAGTTTTATTTCCGCCTCGCGCCGCTGGGTGCCGTCGGAAATCCGTATCCCGATTTATGTGATGATCATCGCCTCGGTGGTGAGCTGCGTGCAGATGCTGATCAACGCCTATGCCTACGGTCTCTATCAGTCGCTGGGGATTTTTATCCCGCTGATCGTGACCAACTGCATCGTGGTTGGCCGTGCTGAAGCTGTCGCCTCTAAGAGCAGCATCCCGCTTGCCGCACTGGATGGTTTTGCCATCGGCATGGGCGCGACCTGCGCCATGGTGGTGCTGGGTTCGCTACGTGAAATTATCGGCAGCGGCACGTTGTTTAACGGTGCCGATCAGCTGCTTGGTCCGTGGGCGAAATCGCTGCGTATCGAAGTGGTTCATTTCGACTCGCCGATGCTGCTGGCCATGCTGCCGCCTGGCGCGTTTATCGGGCTGGGCATGATGCTGGCGTGCAAATACCTGATCGATCAGAAGATGAAACAGCGTGCAGCGCTGCGTGCTCAGGCGGCTGAAACCGCTGCGCCTCAGAACGCCATCGGGAAGCCGGTGTGAATCAGACCAAACGCACCGAAATCCTCCACCGGTTGCAGCAGAACAATCCGCATCCGACCACCGAGCTGAACTTCAGCTCGCCGTTTGAGCTGCTGATTGCGGTGCTGCTCTCGGCGCAGGCGACCGATGTCAGCGTGAACAAAGCCACCGCGAAGCTCTATCCGGTGGCCAACACGCCCGCCGCGATGCTGGCGCTGGGTGTGGATGGCGTAAAGGAGTACATCAAAACCATCGGCCTGTTTAATAGCAAAGCGGAGAATGTGATTAAGACCTGCCGCATTCTGCTGGAGCAGCACAACGGCGAAGTGCCGGAAGATCGTGCGGCGCTGGAAGCCCTGCCCGGTGTAGGTCGTAAAACCGCTAATGTGGTGCTCAATACCGCCTTTGGCTGGCCGACGATCGCTGTTGATACCCATATATTTCGCGTCAGTAACCGCACGAAATTTGCGCCAGGTAAGAATGTGGAAGAGGTGGAACAGAAGCTGCTGAAGGTGGTTCCGGCCGCGTATAAAGTTGACTGTCACCACTGGCTGATTCTGCACGGCCGCTACACCTGCGTGGCGCGTAAACCGCGCTGCGGCTCCTGCCTGATTGAAGACCTCTGCGAGTATCCCGACAAAGTCGAGTGATCCCACTGATAACTGACCCGCTGCGGCGGGTTTTTTATTGTCTGCCTGTGCCCGCTGCGTGACGTCTTCTGCGCGATCCCCCCTTTTCACCACGCTTTCTGACGCGCAGGAATACCGGCACAGTTTGTCGGGTTGTTACATTGATATTGATGATGGAAAATCGCCGCCCCTGACGATAAGAAAATGTTATGACACGGTGAATAACGTAATGAAGAAAAGCCCTTCTGCTGGAAGGCATCCTCTGCGCCTGTTTCTGGCGCGCCTCTGGCCGCATCCGCTGGCGGTAAGTAAAAAGCATATCGTGATCGCCGGAGTCGGTGCGGGCATTGGCCTGGTGCTAACCAGCCTGCTGAGCCACTGGATGCTGGGCGAACTGAACCTGTGGTTTGTCGCCCCGGTTGGCGCATCAGCCGTCCTGCTCTTTGGTTTGCCTGCCAGTCCGCTGGCGCAGCCGTGGGCAATTGTTGGCGGCAACAGCCTGTCAGCGCTGGCAGGCGTCACCGTCAGCCAGCTGATACCCGATCCGGCCATCGCCTGTGGCGTCGCGGCCTGTGTGGCGATCCTGCTAATGTTCCAGCTGCGCTGTCTGCATCCGCCCGGCGGCGCGGTAGCGCTGACCGCTATTCTGGGCGGGTCATCGGTGCAGCAGCTGGGTTATCACTTTGTCCTGACGCCAGTCCTGCTCAACTCACTGACGCTGGCGCTGCTGGCCCTGCTGTTTAACAATCTGGCCGGTCGCCGCTATCCGCATCCGCTGGCCCCTGAAGAAGTCAAACCCGAGCCGGTCGCCATGCCGGTTCCGCTCACGCGTGCCGATCTGCATCAGGCTTTACAGGGCGGCGAACTGCTGGATATTGACGAAGATGATTTGCAGGCATTGCTGCTGCGTGCGGAAGAGATTGCCCAGCGTCGTCAGTTTAGCGGCTGAAGCCTGCCTGCTGCTGACGCGTCCTGTTCTGCCGGCACGCTCCGCGTGGCCGAATGACACACACAAAGTTGATCGCTGCCACAGTTTTGCTCAGCCGCTTCGCCTCGCCTTTCCGGTAACATCTTGATAACACAACCCCCCAGGCCGGACGCCCATCCGGTCCTGGGCGGATGCCTATAGAGCCCGCCTTTTCAGCGCCCTACACTTTGCTCTTCTTTACGTTTCTTATGAGGAAGAACGATGGATAGCGCCTTGTCCCCGCAGCACGATGAGCTGATCGCCTCCGCCATCAAAAAATTCTTCACCCATATCATCCCGATGCTGGTGGTGATGCTGATCATTAATCAGATCGACCGCGCCAACATTGGCTTTATTAAAACCGAGCTGCGTACCGATGCCGGGATCAGCGCCGCCGCCTTTGGTCTGGGTGCGGGCCTCTTTTTCATTGGTTATGCGCTGTTTGAAGTGCCGAGCAATCTGATGATGAAGCGCTTTGGGGCACGCGTCTGGCTGACACGCATCATGATTACCTGGGGATTGGTGGTGGTCCTGACCGGATTCGTCACCTCACCCATCCAGTTTTACCTGCTGCGCTTCTTGCTCGGCGTCGCCGAAGCGGGCTTCTTTCCCGGCGTGCTGTTCTATTTCCGTCAGTGGGTGCCGAATGCCTGGCGCGGCCGGGCTACCGCGATGGTCCTGAGCGCCACGGCTGGCGCCTTTCTCTTCTCCGGGCCGATCACGGGTGCCATCCTGATGATGCACAATTTTCTGGGAATAGCGGGCTGGAAATGGGTGATGTTCCTTGAAGGCGGCGCCTCGGTGCTGGTCGGGATCCTCGCCGCCTGGGTGCTGGTATCGCGTCCTGCTGATGCGCGCTGGCTGAGTGATGCAGAGAAACAGGCACTGGTGCAGCAGCTGAACAGTGAAGAGGCACAGCGTGACGCGCTTAATCGCGAGCCGGGCAAAATGTTGCTGTTACGCAATCGCAGCCTGCTGTTCTTCTGCGCAATCTTCTTCACCATGACCATGACCGGTTATACGCTGGTGTTCTGGCTGCCGCAGATTATTCAGCGCATTCAGGGGTTCAGCAGTTTTGGCATCGGGATCCTCACCGCTGTGCCATGGCTGTGCGCCATTATCGCCATCAACCTGCTGAGCCGCTTTTCAGACCGCCACCGTGACAGACTCGATAAAGCGCTGGGCGTCGCCATGCTGGTCGCCGCCTGTGGCACCTTTATGGCGACGCTGGGTTCCCCGTGGTTTGGTTTCCTGGCGATGATCGTGGCCTGTATCGGGTCCAAAGTCAGCGCCACCTTTTTCTGGCCGATGCCGCAGGGAGAGCTGCCCGCCTCGATTGTCGCACCGGGCATTGCGCTGGTGAATTCTGTTGGCAATCTTGGCGGCTTCTTCGCACCGACGGTGTTTGGCTATCTGGAGATGAAGACCGGTTCTACTACCGGCGGCCTCTATGCGCTGACCAGCGTTTCGCTGCTGACCGGGCTGTGGCTGCTGCTGCGCCGCAGGCCATCCCCGCCTTCCCTTGATCCTATGGAGAATCACCATGTCAGACAGTCCAGTCATTAAAACAATGCGGGTAGTGCCGGTCGCCGGGTATGACAGCATGCTGCTGAACATTGGTGGCGCGCATAATTGCTACTTTACCCGCATCCTGGTGATCCTGACCGATTCCGCAGGCCGAACTGGCGTTGGCGAAAGTCCCTGTCACGCTTCGACGCTGGCGCTGCTGGCACGTTTTCGATCGCAGATTGAGGGCAGCGAACTGCTGCGGCTGAATGCGACAATCGCCACGCTGTTTGCCAGTGACGCACGCCATCAGCAGACCGCGCATACCGATGACATCCACATTCCGCAGATGAACCCGGAGAAGTTCTACAACGCCACCGCGGCGATTGAAGCTGCTCTGCTTGATCTATTGGGTCAGCACCTGAATCTGCCGGTTGCCGAATTACTTGCCAGCGGCAGGCAGCGCGATCGGGTGCCGGTGCTCGGCTATCTGTTCTATATCGCCGACCGCAACCTGACCAGCATGAACTATCAGGCAGGCCAGTCTGGCGGTGATGCCTGGCTGCAACTGCGCCATGAAAAAGCGATGGATGCGCAAGGCGTCGTGCGGCTGGCTGAGGCCGCAGCGGAACGCTATGGCTTCCGCGACTTCAAACTCAAGGGCGGCGTACACCACGGCGAAGTGGAGGTAGAGACGGTCAACGCCCTGCTGCAACGCTTTCCGCAGGCTCGCGTCACGGTCGACCCCAACGCCAGCTGGTCGCTGGACGAAGCCATTTATTATGGTAAACAGCTGGCGGGCCGCATTCCCTATCTGGAAGATCCCTGCGGCGCGGAACAGGGCTACTCCGGCCGGGAAACGCTGGCCGAGTTTAAACGCGCCACCGGTATTCCGGTCGCCACCAATATGATCGCCAATGACTGGCGACAGTTGCAGCATGCGTTACAGCTCAATGCTATCGACATTCCGCTGGCCGATCCGCACTTCTGGACGATGCGCAATGCGCATACCGTGGCACAGCTCTGTCAGGAGTGGGGGCTGACCACCGGCTGCCATTCAAATAACCACTTTGATGTGTCTCTGGCGATGGTGGCGCATCTGGGGGCGGCTGCACCCGGCGATCGTCTGACGGCCTTTGATACGCACTGGATCTGGCAGGATGGACAACAGCTGACGCAGCATGCACCGCAGATTCGGGATGGGCATCTTGAACTGCCAGAGGGGCCAGGGCTGGGCGTCACCCTGGATATGACGCGGGTTGAAGCGGCACACGCCCTCTACAATTCGCTGCCGGATAAAAATCGTAACGATGCGCTGGGCATGCAGTTTCTGATTGATAACTGGTCGTTTAACGCCAAACGCCCGGCGCTGCTGCGCTGAAGAACAGCAGCCTGTGACAGTGTCACAGGCTGCTCACTTTTTAGCGCTGCGCCAGCGCCGCCTGCATCCAGGCAACGACCAGCGGAGACTCTTTTTCCTGCAGCGCAGCACGTTCTGACTGGAACAGGGTGGCAACAAAGAAAGGATGATCCAGTAGCTCCACACCGCGTACGTCCCCCGCTTCATCCCAGGCAGTAATACGCAGGGTGTTATCGCCCAGCGCCGCACTGAATTCCGGGTTGACGCCAAAGTTACAGTGATAGCCTTCATCGCTGTCCAGCGTGCCGTAGGCCGCAGCAATACGTGAACCGGGTTCGAACCTGACCGCGCCGCGCTGCTCCACCAGCGAGCAGCTCAGCGGAGCTATGACCATGCGCCCGCCGGTGTCGGTTTCGGCATGACTCGCATCGTGCCAGCCCAGTACATTGCGCGCATACTCGATGACCGCATACTGGAATCCCCCGCACGACCCCAGGAAAGGCTTTCCGCTTTCCCGCGCCCAGCGAATGGTGTCAAAAACGGCCTCATCATTATGGTAGGGACTGCCAGGCACGACCCAGACCGCGTCACTGCGCCTGAGGTCGGATTCAGCGAGTTTTTCGCTGGCAATCCATTCAGCTTCAACCGTAATGTTCAGCCAGCGGGCAGCACGTTCAATAGCAAGAGGAATGGCCTGATGGGCAACCGCATCGGCGCGGTAGTCACCAGCCAGAGATAAACGCAGGGGGGACGACATAAACAGATCCTTCTCGGGGAAATTGAGAGGTTACAGGAATGTTAATTTCAAGTCGAGCATCCTGAACGCCGCGCCATCATGCTGCCACTCAGTACAGGGAGCATCCCCTTCACCAGAGCCTGCGCCCCATTTTCTTCTGCGGAAATTTTTTGCCGGTTTATGCTGCCGACAGGCTTTTCAGCCTTCCTGCCAGCAACGCACTCGGTTTCTTGTTTTTCTTTCTGAATTAAATCGCGGGTTTGTGCTCTCGATCAGCAATTGTATGCTTTGCCGCCAAAGGAGACGCGTTAACGTTTACTTTTTCGTCATATTGCCTGGATAATGGCCTGAAACCTCCTGTAAATGCTGCTGATAAAATCAGCGGCAAACGTTTCATCTGAATTATTGTCCATTAGCAGTTAATGTTAAATTCATCCAGCGCCTCGCTCGCATTCAGTTGATTTATACTGATATGCTCTTTGTCATCAAAATTAAAATCTGATCAACAGTTTGTTATAAGGTTTTTAACCCTGGATTATCAGCTCAGGCCGGTTGTCAGAAAATTCTTGCCCTGCCGCCCGTAATCAGCCAAATTAGTCGCCGCTTTTCCCTTCTAATAACAATCTCGCGCATGAAAAACTCACATGACGCGGACTTAATTGCTGTCCCGAAACAGGGTATGAAAAAACTGAGGTACATGTGTCAACTGCAAACAAACACACTGATGAGGCTGTCAGTCTCAATGCGTTTAAACAGCCGAAGGCGTTCTACTTAATCTTCTCGATTGAGTTATGGGAACGTTTTGGCTTCTATGGCCTGCAGGCCATTATGGCGGTTTACCTGGTGAAGCAACTGGGATTGTCTGAATCAGACTCCATCACCCTGTTCTCTTCATTCAGCGCGCTGGTTTATGGACTCGTCGCCATTGGCGGCTGGCTCGGCGATAAAGTGCTGGGCACCAAACGTGTGATTGTGCTGGGCGTGCTGGTACTGGCACTGGGTTATGCGCTGGTAGCATTCTCCGGTCATAACGTCAGCATCGTCTATATCGGTATGGCGACCATCGCCGTGGGCAGCGGACTGTTCAAAGCGAACCCCTCTTCGCTGCTCTCCACCTGCTACGACAAAGATGATCCACGTATCGATGGTGCCTTCACCATGTTCTATATGTCGATCAACATCGGTTCACTGTTTTCGATGATGCTCACCCCGTGGTTAGCGGCGAAATATGGTTACAGCGTCGCCTTCTCGCTGTGCGTTATCGGTCTGATCATCACCCTGTTTAACTTCCTGCTCTGCAAACGCATGGTCAAGGATTACGGTTCTAAGCCCGACTTTGCACCGCTGCAGGTCGGAAAACTGCTGATGACGCTGGTTGGCGTCGTAGTGCTGGTAGCGCTGGCAAACTGGATGCTGCATCATCAGGTCATTGCACGCCTGGTGCTGGCTGTGATTGCGCTGGGTATCGTACTGGTGTTTGCTAAAGAGGCATTTGCACTGCAGGGCGCGGCGCGTCGTAAAATGATTGTGGCCTTCCTGCTGATGGTCGAAGCGATTCTGTTCTTCGTGCTCTATATGCAGATGCCAACGTCACTCAACTTCTTTGCTATCCGCAACGTTGAGCACACGATTCTCGGCATTACCTTTGCGCCCGAGCAGTTCCAGGCGCTGAACCCGTTCTGGATCATGCTGGCCAGTCCGCTGCTGGCGGCGCTCTACAACAAGCTGGGCGATAAGCTGCCGATGCCGCACAAGTTTGCCTTCGGTATGGTGCTCTGCTCCGCTGCGTTCCTGGTGCTGCCGGTGGGCGCTAAGTTTGCCAGCGATGCCGGTATCGTTTCTGTTAACTGGCTGATCCTGAGCTATGCGCTGCAGAGTATCGGTGAACTGATGATCTCCGGCCTCGGTCTGGCAATGGTGGCACAGCTGGTGCCTCAGCGTCTGATGGGCTTTATCATGGGCTCCTGGTTCCTGACCACCGCAGGCGCGGCGGTCATTGCCGGTAAAGTGGCCAACCTGATGGCGGTGCCTGAAAACGTGACCGACCCGCTGATTTCGCTGGCGACCTACAGCCGCGTATTCCAGCAGATTGGTATCGTGACCGCTGTCATCGCTCTGCTGATGCTTATTACGGCGCCGTTGCTGAACCGTATGACGCAGGATCCTGACGCGAAAAAATAACGTGCAGGCGTCATCGCTGCCGTGACACGAGACAGCCGGGCTCTGCCCGGCTTTTTTTATTGCCGCCCTTTCCCCTCATCGATCCCTGATCCTTATCACTGGTAATTCCACCCTGAGCCTTTACTATGCTGTGATCCCATTGCAACAAGGAGTACATGGTCATGAAACTGTTTTGCAAAGCAGGAGCCTGCTCTCTTTCTCCCCACATTGTTATGCGCGAATGCGGGCTGGACTTCACGCAGGTGAGTGTTGATCTGGCCACAAAACTCACTGAACGGGGCGATGATTTCCGCCAGATTAACCCTAAAGGCCAGGTGCCCGCGCTGCAGCTCAGCGACGGCTCCGTGCTGACGGAAGGTGTTGCCATTGTGCAGTACCTGGCAGATCTCAAGCCCGATCGCCATCTGCTGGCACCGGTCGGCAGCCTGACGCGTTATCACACCGTGGAGTGGCTCAGCTACATCAGCAGCGAACTGCACAAAAGCTTTGGGCCGCTGTTTCGTCCCGGTTACTCCGATGAGGTGAAAGCACAGACGCGCAGCCAGCTGGAAGCGAAATTCCGCTATGTCGATGCGTCACTGCGCGACAGACAGTGGCTGATGGGGCTGCATTTCAGCGTGGCGGATGCGTATCTGTTTGTGGTGACGCGCTGGGCAAAAGCACTGGGACTGGATCTGTCCGGCTTTACGGCGCTGGAGGCGTGGTTTGATCGCGTTGCCGAACGTCCTGCGGTGCAGGCGGCGCTGAAAGCGGAAGGCTTAGCCTGAGTGAACAGGGCCGGTTAACCGGCCCTTTTACATTACAGCTTTTCTGCCGCGAAGTGCTGCGTCGGACTGGCGATGGCATCCTGGGCCGCCACCAGCTGCAGCTCATACTCGCCCATCTGATGGGTTTTCAGCATCACCTCATAGACCGCCGCAGTGACGTGCTCCAGTGCATCCTGCAATGATTTGCCGTGCAGCAGATTCACCAGCAGCAGACCGCTGGTGAGATCGCCCACGCCGACCGGCTGACGCACACCAAAATCGACCAGCGGACGGCTGATGTGCCAGGCGTCTTCTGCCGTTACCAGCAGCATCTCAAAGCGATCGCTGCGACGACCGGCGCGCGCCAGGTGCTTCACCAGTACCACGCGTGGTCCCTGGGCAATCAGCGCCCGCGCAGCGTCGACTGCCGCGTCGACGTCGGTAACGGTGCGTTCGCTCAGCATCTCCAGCTCAAGCAGATTCGGGGCGATAATGTCGCTGGCCGGCATCGCCATTCTGCAGTGAAACTCCGCCACGCCGGGTGCCACAATGCAGCCTTTCTCGGGGTGACCCATCACCGGATCGCAGAAGTACCAGGCATTCGGGTTAGCTGCTTTGACCTGCCGAACAATCTGCAGAATCTGCTCGCCCTGCTCTGCCGAACCCAGATAGCCGCTCAGCACCGCGTCACAGGTCTTCAGGCGGTCAATATCCGCAATACCTTTAACGATGTCGGTTAAATGCGTTGCAGGCATCACCGTGCCGGTCCAGTGGCCATATTGCGTATGGTTGGAAAACTGCACGGTATTCAGCGGCCAGACGTTTGCCCCCAGGCGACGCATTGGAAACTCAGCCGCCGCGTTACCGGCGTGACCAAAAACAACGTGCGACTGAATCGCTAAAATATTTTTCACTTGTTTGCCCTGTCCTGCCTTGCCATAAAAAAGGGCCGGAAACCGGCCCTGAAATCTTACTGCCAGTTAATCAGGCAGTAATGTTTCTTGCCGCGACGCAGCAGCGTAAAGCGGTTAAACAGTTTGTCGCTGTCGCTGAAGCGGTATTCCGCATCAGACTGCTTTTCACCATTCAGAGAAACGGCATTGGAGCCGATCATGGTGCGTGCCTGACCGCGAGACGGTACCAGCTCAGCTTTTACCAGCGCCTGCTGCAGATCGTCGTCAGCGCCCAGCACGATAGTGGGCATACCATCCTGCGCCAGCTGTTCAAAATCGGCTTCAGTCATGTCGCTTACGGCGCCTGAGAAGAGGCTGGCCGTGATGCGTTTTGCCGCCGACAGACCTGCTTCGCCATGCACCAGACGCGTTACCTGCTCAGCCAGCACATACTGCGCACGTGGCGCGGTGCCGCTGTTTTTGTCCTCTTCTTCCAGCGCGTTGATCTCTTCAATGCTCAGGAAAGTGAAGAACTTCAGGAAGCGATAGACATCGGCATCCGCGGTATTGATCCAGAACTGATAGAACTTATACGGGCTGGTTTTCTTCGCATCCAGCCAGACTGCGCCGCCTTCAGTTTTACCGAATTTGGTGCCGTCAGACTTAGTGATCAGCGGAACGGTCAGGCCAAAGACCTGGTTCTGATGCAGACGACGGGTCAGGTCGATACCGGAGGTGATGTTCCCCCACTGATCGGAACCGCCAATCTGCAGCGATACGCCGTGACGCTCGTTCAGGCAGGCAAAGTCATAGCCCTGCAGCAGATTGTAGGAGAACTCGGTAAAGGAGATACCCTGATCGTCACGGTTCAGACGCTGCTTCACCGCTTCTTTATTGATCATCTGATTAACGGAGAAGTGTTTGCCGATATCCCGCAGGAAGGTCAGCACGTTCATGCTGCCAAACCAGTCGTAGTTATTGGCGGCGATGGCGCTGTTGCTGCCGCAATCGAAGTCGAGGAATGGCGCCACCTGCTGGCGGATCTTCTCAACCCATTCGTTGACGGTGTCACTGGTATTAAGTTTACGCTCTGCGGCTTTGAAGCTCGGGTCGCCAATCAGACCGGTTGCACCCCCGACCAGCGCCACCGGCTGATGGCCGGCATCCTGAAAACGCTTCAGGCAGAGCAGCGGTACCAGATGGCCCAAATGCAAGCTGTCAGCAGTGGGGTCAAAGCCGCAATAGAGCGAAATTGGCCCCTGCGCCAGTTTCTCTGTTAACGCGTCTTCATCCGTCACCTGGGCGATAAGGCCCCTCTCCTGCAATTGTTGTATCAGGTTACTGCTGGTCATTACTGACTCCAAATTGATCAGACTGCACCTATGCTGGTACACAGCTTTCCGCTGAGTTGCGGAATCGAAAAAAATGAGGGCTATAGCATAAAGCGCTGACGCCTTCTGTGCCAGCGCTGATAGGGGGAAATGATGCAGATTCAGGGTGCCAGACGGTCGATTTTCCAGCCGTCGTGATCGCGCTGATAGATGAAACGATCGTGCAGACGATGTTCGCCTCCCTGCCAGAACTCCACGGTGTGAAATTTCACCCGGTAGCCACCCCAGAAGCTGGGCAGCGGCACGTCGCCCTGCTGGAACTTCTGCTTAAGCTCAAGGAACTTTCCTTCCAGAATGCCACGGGCCGAAATCCGGCTCGACTGCTTCGACACCCAGGCCCCAATCTGGCTGTCGCGCGGACGGCTGTGGAAATACTTCAGCACCTCCAGCGGCGACAGTTTCTCCACTTCGCCCAGAACCATCACCTGACGCTCCAGGTAGTGCCACGGGAAGTGCAGGCAAATGCGCGGATTGTGCGCCAGCTGCAAGGCTTTGCGGCTGCCAAGGTTGGTGTAAAACACCATGCCCTGCGCATCGAAATGTTTCAGCAGCACGATGCGCTGCCACGGCTGGCCCTGCTCATCCACGGTGGCCACAGTCATCGCCGTAGGATCGGGCAGTTTTGCTTCACACGCCTGGCTCAGCCACTGTTCAAACAGGGCTATCGGATCATCCGGCAGATCCTTACGACGTAATCCGCCGCGGGTATATTCGCGCCGCAGATGGGCAATGGTGTGTAGCGTTTCGCTGTCGCTCATAATGCTCGCCTATTCAGATAAAGAGTCAGCTGGCAGGTTGCAGCTCACAATCGTTCACGACGATTTTATCGTTACGTTCGATAAATGCGCCGTTTCCTTTGGACCAGAACACATAGGTGTTGTCGCTGTAGCGCGCGCCGGAAGCGGATACCGTCTGCTTCAGCGTCAGGGGCTGGCCATCCATAATGAAGCTCACCTGCTCTTTCGCCTCATCCAGCGTCACGGTCAGGGGCAGGGTTCCGCAGCGATAGTGCAGGGTCTGCGGCGACGGAGGCTGTTTATGCATCAGGCTACAGCCCGACAGCAGCAGCACCGTGGCAACGGTTAATCCTTTCAACATAAGCGGGTCTCCTTCATGAGTGAAGCTGGCATTATAAGAAGGATTTGGCGCGAAGTAAGTGGGAATCCACGCCAATCTGGTGGATGCTGTCAGGCAGCCTGAATTATTGCGCGTTTTCAGGCGGTTGTCTGAATGCACAGGCCGCGTTCTCAGGCTACGCTCTATAGATTATTAAGCGAGGAAAACAAACATGAAATTTGATAACGAAGATGCATTTAAGCTGGCCGTGGCGTTTATGAACCACAAAGAGAATGCCACCGTCGCCAGCAGCTACTTTAAAACCTTTATCGACACCTACCAGAAATTTGACCGCTGGCTGAGCGCATCCGATCCGGTCAGCGCTATGAAAGCGGAAAAAGCGGCAGCCAAAGCCGGCGAAGACTCCCTTCTTTGATCCCTTTCCTCACTGGCCCGATAGTCACCAGGATATCGGGCCTGCGGACATGATCAGCTGTTAACGCGGGTACAGACGATTACCCCTGGGGCGACTCTGGCTTTAACAAACAATATCTGCTCCGGCTGCCGTGCTTATTTCCTGCATTGGCGTCACGTCTATTCCGGCCCGGTAATGCCGCTGTTAAAACAGCATAAACAGCTGTGCACATTTGCAATAAATGCTATTCCCTGCCGTCATTCGCGTAAATAATCGCTACACCCCCGCTTTTTTGCCTAAAAAAACGGCAGCGAAGCGTGGCAGGACCAGCAAACTCTATAAAGCCGTCTATGCTGTAAACGTCTGGTTATACTTCATGGAGTTGAAAAAAATGAAAATGAAATCCCTGTCAGCCATTGCTTTGCTGGCTCTTTCTTTAGGTACGCTGGCAGGCTGCGCCTCGAATCAGTCGATTAAGACCACTGATGGCCGCACCATTGTCACTGATGGTAAACCGCAGATCGATTCAGATACTGGCCTGGTTTCTTATCGCGATGCTCAGACAGGAAAAACTGAGCAGATCAATCGCAATGAGATCAGTAATATGAGTGAACTCGACAACTAATATAAGGTGAATAAGATGAAAAAAGCGCTGATTTTACCTCTCGCCGCATTGATTGGTATGACCGTATTAACCGGCTGCACCCGTACCAGTTATGCGATTCAGACTAACGATGGACGCACCATTATTAGTGATGGCAAGCCTTCTGAGTCAGATGCTGGCCTGCTGGCCTACACCGACGCCAATGGCGTGAAGCAACAGATTAATAAAGCGGACGTTAAAGCGGTCTCTGAAGTACCGAAGAAATAAACCGGGCATGCTCGTCCAGTTAATAAAGCCGCCCGTGGGCGGCTTTATTTTTGCCTGTGCTTAGCACGACATGTGGTACGACCGAATTTCCCTGACCCCGGCCGATTCTAATCAGAAATATCCGTTATGCTTTGGCCATAATATGGCAGGCAGCATAACAACAACCGAGATTTACCCGCCCGTTACTTATCTGAATTTCAGGCAAACCCTACCCTTTTTAACCAGCTTAATAGCTCAGGCTGCTTTACCCGTAAAAAAGACGTCTTTTTTATTGTTTTTTATTAGAGACTTATCGCTTCGCTTAAAGGTTCAGTTTATTTTTAAAAAATTAAACCGCGTTTATAGGCGGTTTCCGATCTTTTAGTCCGGATTGGCTTTAACTAAACTATATATATCATTATTCAATCAGGAGGTCGCTGATGGTTTACCATGATAAAATAATCGGTCATAGGATTCTTGGTGAAGCTGCAATCAATCTGGCGTTTGAAGAGCAGGAGATTACGCTGGTATCACTGATTCGCCAGCTGGGTGAGATGGCTGAAAACGAACGCAGCGATGAGCGCGTCGCGCAGATTGCTGATGCACGCAACTGGCTCAAAGGCTTTATCGAGGCCTCGACGCGCGACCGCGCCGAATTAAACTGGCTGGTCGAGACCGGACAGGCGCCGGTTTTCCTTAAAGATTATCGTTAATGTGCTGAAAGATGACGCCGTCGGTTCAGGGTGTCAGGCCTCGCCTGGTGCCCTTCAGCATTTCCCGGCTCCACGCCAGTTTTGTATTTTCCCTGTTTATCGCTGAATGCTTTGTAAATAGCACAAAAACCTCCCTCTTCTGCGCCGAAATAGCTATACAGGCTCGTTTTTTTTGTATAACTTTGCCGCGAACCGATCGTTTTTCCATCACCTGACAGGAAATCACCCATGTACCCGAACCAGAGACTGCCGCGGACGGCAGACGATATTGCCCGTTATTTTAATGCGGCAAGCCTGCCCTCACAGCAGGAAACGCTGGGCCAGGTGGTGGTGGAAATTCTGCATGCGGGCGGGAACGTAAACCGTAAAGCGATCTGCACCAAACTTCTTCGTCGGCTGGAAACAGCGTCTACGCTGGAAGATGAGCGTCACTACCGTGCTCTGATCAGCCTGCTGTTTGGCCGTTAAGCAGCAAACGCTCTCTGCCAGCGACTTCCGTTAGTGCGTCAGCGGTTCCCCGCTTTCCGTCACCTGCTGTTGCAGCGGATGTTTCGCTGCGCGGGTTTCAAATCCCCCCTCGGCAGCAAAAACAGAGCAGCCAATAGCGGCTACGAGTGTCAGTAAGATTGAGGTTTTCACGAAGCAGGCCTTAATTATTACGCTACAGAATAAAACGTAAAAGCCTGGCACATAAACAGCGTCGGGAAAAGCGCACTGCAGACTTTCTCTGTCCGACAAAACGCAGGCGGAGAAATGCCGGTTTATTGATTGACCTGCCCCGTAACGATTACCCCAGTACTTTTAATGCCAGTGCCAGCGTCTGCTGTTCGTTGGTCACATCGCTGACCTTGCCTGCAACCCGCATACCGTAAGCAATGCAGAGGATTAAACCGGCTGCCGCTTCACTATCCAGCGTGTTATCGATTGAACCATCCCGTTGCCCCAGCTCCAGCAGCGAGACCAGGAAGCGCTGATTACGCCGGACTACCTCATCAATACGCTGCGCCAGCGCCTGATCCATCGTCTGCAGTGCAATGGCGCTGGCAACGACCAGACAGCCGCGCCGCCCTTCGATAGCTCGCGCCGAGTCGAGATAGAACTGTAACAGCTCGGTTATTTTTCCCCGTCCGCTAGTACAGGGTGCCAGACGACGGCGCAGCTCGGTATTTCTGAGCAACAGATAACGTTCAAACACCCGCAGAAAGAGCGAGCGCTTATCTTTAAAGGCCTTATAGATGCTGCCTGCGGAGAGGTTCATCGCCTCACCCAGATCGCTTATTGATGTGGCGTGATACCCTTTTTGGCGGAAAACGATCATGGCGTGATCCAGAGCCTGTTCAATATCGAACTCTCTGGGACGCCCCCGCTCTTTGTTTTTATGCGCTGTCGCTGTCGTGATCATTGTTACCGGTCTGGGAGGTACGTTCCTGTCAGAATCAGCCCGGATTCTATCCCAGGCACGGGTAACAAGTATAGATAGCGGCAATCGGCCAGCGGCCTGACACTGACGGATGTCCGTTTCTGTCGCCTGATGATCAAGGGAAATAACCGGTTGTGTCCTGAAACCCGACACAGGTTACAGGACAAACCGGTCACGACTCACTCAGATAATAACGCGGTCTCTTTGCGGCGCTCTGCCCGTTGCTGGGCGTTTATTTTGATTAGCCATAACATAAACTGCTTAATGAGCAGACTGGCGTGGTGCTCATTGTCAGCAAAGCATAAAAAAAGTCGGGTTTTGATATTGCTGTTGTCGTCGACCGCATAAATCTCATAGTCGTCGTGGTGGCGGGATTGAATGATTGCTGTGAAATGTATTGCAGGCCAGAGCATTACTCTGGCTTCAAACTCTCTGAAATCCATTATATTTACCTGGTAATTTTTTTAAAATGCCAGATGAAAAACTACACATCTGGCCAGGCAAAGCATAACTTCCTGTCACTTTCATCGCGTGATAAAAAAAGCTTTTAGCAGACGCTGCTACGTCAGTAACAGAGGAGGCCGGACCCGCACCTACTTAACCGCCGCCACCGGCAAATCCGCTACCCGTGTGGTATAGGCAGGTGACAGCATCTCGCGCTTCATCGCCCAGGCCTTATTAATCCCCTGCCCGGCAAACCAGAGTTTTCCGCTGCCGGTTTTGTTAATTTTATCCATCAGCTGCATCAGCTCCTGGCTGTTGCGGCGCGGCTGATGCTCATCAAACAGATCAAGCTGGGCCACGCCCTGGCTGAAAAAATCCCCCAGCACGATGCCCGCCTTGATATAGCGATATCCCTTAATCCAGATGTTATCCAGACACGCCATTGCAACGTTGATGATGTCGCGGGTGTCCTGCGTCGGGATCAGCAACGTCTCTATAGACTGATTGCCATAAAAGGGTTCGTCAGTTGCGTGCGGGCTGGTACGCAAAAATACCCCTATCTGACGGCAATACTGGTTCTCACGACGCAGTTTCTCTGCCGCGCGCTCCGCATAGGCACAGACGGCTTCACGCATCTGGTCATAATCGGAGATGCGGTTGCCAAACGAACGCGAACACATGATTTGCTGCTTATCCGGTGTCACTGACTCCAGTTCCAGGCAGGATTCGCCCCGCAGTTCTCTGACGGTACGCTCCATCACCACGCTGAACTGTTTGCGAATGGATTCGGTGCTTTGATCGGCCAGATCTTTCGCCGTCATAACGCCCATGGCATTGAGTCGTTTGCCGATCCGGTGCCCCACGCCCCAGACGTCAGCCACATCGATCAGTGCGAGCAGCTTTCTCTGTCGTTCGGGGTCCGATAAATCAACAATGCCGCCGGTTTTGCTCCACTTTTTGGCCGCAAAATTCGCCAGCTTGGCCAGCGTTTTGGTCTGTGCAATGCCGACGCCGACGGTCAGATGGGTCTCTTTGCGGATCCGTTCTTTGACCTGACGGCCAAAGGTCTCCAGCGCCATGCAGTTCTGCACGCCGGTGAGATCCATAAACGCCTCGTCGATCGAGTAGATTTCTACCGAGGGAGCCATTTCTTCGAGGATGGTCATCACCCGATGGCTCATGTCGGCATAGAGCGCGTAATTTGAGCTGAAGACCTGTACCGCGTGACGCGTCAGCTCTTCGCGCATTTTAAAATAGGGCGCGCCCATTTTAATACCGGCTTTCTTTGCCTCGGCGCTGCGCGCAATCACACAGCCGTCATTGTTGGACAGCACAACCACCGGTTTGCCTTTCAGATCGGGCCGGAAAACGGTTTCGCACGACGCATAAAAGCAGTTCACATCGACCAGCGCGAACATGGTCAGTGCGTCGATTTAATAACAAAGGTCACAACACCAAACACCTCCAGCACATCTTCGGTCTGGATAGCGATCGGTTTAAATTTGGTATTCATCGGCATCAGTTGCAGGCAGGGATGAAGCTGAAGACGTTTAACGGTAAATTCACCGTCGACGGCAGCCACCACGATATCGCCGTGTGAGGCGGTGAGCGAGCTGTCGACCACCAGCATGTCACCATCGTTAATGCCCGCCTCAATCATCGACTCGCCGCTGACGCGGACAAAATAGGTGGCGCTGGGGTGCTGCACCATCAGCGCATTGAGATCGATACGTTGTTCGACATAATCCTGCGCCGGGGAGGGAAATCCGCACGGCACACGTTCGATATAAAGCGGTAAAGGCATAACGGCGCGAATGTCCGCAGGTTTAATGAATTCCACAATTTCACTCCTTTCTCAGATTACTGTATATAAATACAGTAATAGCTAATCCCCCTTTTAATCAAGTGACACGGAACATTTTTAAGCAAAGGAGTTGATGGTAATGCACTTTTTTAACCCTCTTTTTTCTCACTGCTGTGAGAGTAAGCAGAAACGGGTTACTTTTGCCGCAGCACGGGAATATCAGCGTTTTTTTCTTTCAGTAACTAATCTTATAAATTCACCCGCTGATTATTTTTACTTAAGGAAAATCTGACAACGTCTCTGTGGCATTCGCTGAGGTTTGAATATTCAGCGCGGGCTGGTTATTCTGCCTTTTTTAAGGCCTGGAGGGGTTATGGCAGACGACGATCGAATTAAACATCTGGAAGAGGCAGTTGCGCAGTTAACAGTTGAGACCACGGTATTAAAAGCGATACTCGGTCAGCAAATTGCGCTGAATAATCTCAATTACAAAGGGAAGTTTGACGATGTGCTGGCCGCCCTGGCAAAAGAATATGCCGAACGCGGTCTGGAGGAAGGCAACAATCAGGCAATCCACGACGCCCTGCGTCAGTATATTAAATATGAGCCACCCGCAATGGAATAGGACTTTCCGGCAGCGTCCGCTCACCGGACGTTACCGGCTCCTGAACACTGCCATCCCCTGACCTGCCCCATCCCCGGATTAGGGTTTACGCCTGACCATCACTCTCCAGCGCATCCTGAATCGCATCAGCCAGATTACCAATTTCATTCGCCACGGCCTGCAGGTCCCAGGAGGCTTTTGAGCCGGTTGCTGACGTTGAAGCGCTGACGGACTCCTTTGCCACTGACAGCGCCGCTGCTACAGCCACTGAACGTTTATGTTGTTCCTGCGTCACGCCCGCAGGCGGAATCGCAAAATAGTCGTGAACCATGATCATTTCCTTGTGATGAATAAGGGCTCAACCTTAGCCTTCTGCATCAGGTGTGGGAAGTGAATTATGTGGCATGACCTGTCAGGCGAACAGGATTGCAGCAGTCGTGTTGCGTTGTCCGTTTTTCCTGCGCAAAAAACCTGTACGGCCTGTACAGGTTTTTGGCTGAAATGTCTGGCTGAACGGCTATTGTATCGTTTTCGCACGGCGGAAAAAGAGAGGCGTTACGCACCAGTGGACCCTATCATCCTGCGAAAAAAATACTTTAACACCCTGAATTAACTCAGATAAAGACTAAAAACCCGACACGCTCCCGTTGTCTGCCTGCCCCTCAACACCTCTGACCAGTGATTTTTTGTCAAATTTTATTGTACAACTTTGTCATTCTTGTATAACTTTGTCTCGTGATGTTAAATCACTTGTAACGAGTGTGCTTTGCACCGCATCTGAAGGTGTTGTGGATTTCCACCTTCAGATGCAATTTTTTTACGTCAGCCGGTTACCGGATCTGAATCAACGCATACTCCCCCAATTTCTTATGAGGCCTGACATGCAAACAACGATGAATACAGAGTCTCAGATTTCTGATTACTTCATGAACTCTGGTACAGCGCTGACGACTGAAAAACAGGTTATCGCCGCGGTCCATGCTGAACTCGCACGAGCCAAAGCCCATGTCTCCGATAAAGACATCGTGCGGGGCCTTATTCACCACCTGGAGAGCGAGCGCGACGTGGTTAAGCAGGATATTTACCGTCAGGCTCTTGAACATGTTCTGCAGCGTGCAACGGCTACCAGCGAAAGCTAAAAACCTGTGTCTGTTATGACGGAACGCGAATTAGCACGGATGCTTTTCCACTACGGAATCGGCCCCTTTTAAAGGGGCTTTTTTATTGCTGCTGCACTGCACCACCCGCCTCTTTTTTACCTCCCGCATTGCCTTCCCTGCCGGACCACATATAGCGCTACTATTTACCGTTTTTGCCGCTTATTTCACCTTGAATTGCGATTAATTGCTCTCGGTTCGCTTTATTTATCCAATATCTGTGTCCAGGCTTTTTCTGCATCCACTGCAAACACAGACGAGGAAAATAATCATGTTTCATCATTCATCAAAACTTCAATTCCCGGTTCGTGTAGAGAAGCCCGATCCAGAGTTTGCCATGCTGTTACAGCAGGCCATCGGCGGCGTCGAAGGTGAGATTCGTGTAGCGATGCAATACTTTTTCCAGGCGATGGGCGCGCGAGGTGATGTGCGGATTCGGGATCTGCTGATCTCCACCGCCACCGAAGAGCTGAGCCATATCGAAATGCTGGGCTACGCCGTGGCGCTGAACCTTGAAGGCGCACCGCTCTCTTACCAGGAAGCGTCAGCCAAAGATCCGGTGGTTAATGCGATTCTGGGCGGCATGAATCCGCGCCATATTCTCTCTTCCGGCCTGGCTGCGATGCCGGTAAACGCCAACGGCATGCCGTTCGACATGAGCCACATCTACGCCTCCGGCAACGTGGCCGCCGATATGCTGGCTAACGTCACCGCGGAAGCCACTGGCCGCGTCCTGGCTACCCGCCTCTACAACATGACCGAAGACAAAGGCATGAAGGATTTCCTCTCCTTCCTGATCGCCCGTGACACCATGCACCAGCAGCAGTGGCTGGCCGTAATCGAAGAGATGGGCGGACTGAACGCGTCGCTGCCGATCCCGAACAGCTTCCCGCAGGAACATGAGGCGCAGGAGCACTCTTACTACTGCCTGAATACCTCGCTGGATAAACCGCTGCCGGAAGGACGCTGGAGCAGTGGCCCGGCTTACGATGGTCATGGTCAGTTCAGCGCGAAACAGCAGCCCGAGATTCTGGGTGATGAGCCGCTGCTCGGCAATGCCCGTCCCGGCTCCGGTGCGCAGTCAGAGCAGATTGACGGCGTTACGCCACCGAAACCTTAATGGCCCGCCTGTCAGGGATCGATGCCCTGACAGGTTTTTCCCATCTTTTTATGGAGGAGACGTCATGTTATCCACTCAGCGTCCACAACCCCCTTTCGAAGAGCAGCAGCAGACGTGGCCCGGCAGTACCGCCGCGATGCAGCCACAGCCCGATCATGGTGAAGAGAGTTATCAGGGTTCAGGCCGTCTGGCGGGTAAAAAAGCGATTATTACCGGCGGCGATTCCGGCATTGGTCGGGCCGTGGCGATTGCTTTTGCCCGGGAAGGGGCTGACGTGCTGATCTCTTATCTTGATGAGCATGAGGATGCGCAGGATACCGCCCGACTGGTTGAGGCCGCCGGTCAGAAAGCCGTCCTGGTGCCCGGTGACATTACCGATGCGTCACACTGCAACGCGCTGGTCGATAAGGCCGTGGAAGCCTTTGGTGAAATTAACATTGTGGTGAATAACGCGGCGTATCAGATGACGCGCGAATCGCTGGATGAGATCGGCGACGACGAGTTTGATCGGACGATGAAGACTAACCTGTACGCGATGTTTTACATCACCAAAGCGGCCACAAAACATATGCCTGCAGGCGGGTCGATCATTAATACGGCCTCGATCAATGCTGACCAGCCGAAACCGAAACTGCTCGCCTATTCCGCGACTAAAGCCGCCATCGTTAACTTCTCTGGCGGCCTGGCCGCCCTGCTGGCGGAGAAAGGCATCCGTGCCAATGCGGTCGCACCCGGTCCCATCTGGACACCGCTGATCCCATCGACCATGCCGGTTGAACAGGTGAAAAACTTTGGCAGTGAAGTACCGCTGCAGCGTGCCGGTCAGCCTGCTGAGCTGGCACCCACCTATGTGATGCTGGCCAGTGATGAAGCCAGCTACATTTCCGGGGCCACCATTGCCGTTACGGGCGGCGTCGCGATTATTTAACGTCCGCCGACTCCCTGGCCCCTTCGGCCAGGGGATCCTTTAGCAGCTTCTGCGTTATTCCCCACTGATAAAGCGGCTCCCGCGCCAGATTCTTCATTTTCACTTCACACATAATGTCGAAATCCCGGAACGACAGCGCCCAGCCATTCAGCGTCGGATTAAAGAAGTAGTCGGAGTGCGCCCGCAGTTTGCTTTTGCTCGCGCCCAGCTGCTGCTGATCGGGCCAGCCCTCCTGCGGAATAATCCCCTCCTGCGAAATCGAATAGTGCAGCACCGGCCGCACGCCGCGCCACGACTCAATGACCCGGGCAACACGCGCATCATCCGGCTGAATAAACTCACTCTCTTTGACCCAGTGATGGTGGATATCCAGCACCACCGGACAGAGCGGTGCCGCCTGCAGCACATCATCCAGCGAGCAGGAGATCTCATCATTCTCCACCGTCAGCATCCGTCGCGCTTCCGGGCTGAGCTGATTAAACGACCGTTTAAAGCCGTCGAATCCCGCTTTGCCGTTCATGTGGATGTTGATTTTAAAATCCTGGAAGGTCTTGCCGTAGCCCATCAGACAGGCGCAGAGCGTGTGATACTCCACATCCTCCAGCGCGCGCACCACCACATCGGGATTGTCGGAGGCCAGCACGGTATATTGTCCCGGATGGAAGGAGAGCCGGATATCATGCGCCCGTGCCAGCTCGCCACAGCGGGCAAACAGCGGATAAAGCTCAGGCAGGAATTCCGCAAACAGCGGCGTCGCTTCGGGCACGGTGTAGAGTGGCAGCAGATCGCTGCCGATACGCATCATCCTGAGTGGCTCCGGTAAAGTGGCCAGATGTTCAAGCGTCAGGTAGAGATTATTAAGGTTGGTAACGGTGATCTCATGAACCAGCTGATGACGTTCAGCCTGCGGTAAACTCAGAAATCGTTTACGGGTCGTCGCGCGAAACGGGAAAAACTGTTTGCCATCGCTATTGAGATACTTACATGCAAAGCCTAATTTCATGACTGCTCCTGATTAATGCTTATCAGAAGTGTAACAGGCCTCTGGCGACCAGCCAGTCGCGGGCCACAGCGACAGACTGAATAATGACAGGGAGAGAGACTATGCAGGGTCACGCGATCCAGCGCATCGCTATCGACGCGGCTGAACGGCTGCCCGCCGCCGAATCAGGCTATCCATTCGGGCCGGAACATCAGGTTTATAAAGTGTGTGGAAAAGTGTTTTTACTGCTGACCGAACTGCGGGGCGTGCCGATTATCACCCTGAAATGCGAACCGCAGCAGGCGGAGCTGCACCGGGTGATCTATCCCTCGATCACTGCCGGTTACCATATGAATAAGCGCCACTGGATTACGGTGTATCCCGGCGACGGTCTCTCGCCTGGCCTGATTCAGCAACTGGTTGAAGAGTCATATCAGCGGGTGGTGCGCGGCATCCCCGCCTCACGCCGCCCGGTGTGGGTGGGATAAAGGCGGCGAAAGGTAATAATGAAAACCCGCTGTGACCAGCGGGTCATCCGATCCCGCCCCGGCACTCAGTGGCGCAGCATCTCATCCACCACCTGTGCATTCGTCATCTGGTAAGGGTAATAGGTTGGCCAGTTGTCCATCTCCGCCAGCAGGGCCTGCTGAGACTGGTTGCCCATAAAGATATGGAAATGGGCGGACTGACGCGGCCCGATGGTGTGGTCGCTGAACTGCACATATTTCGGTGCCTGACTGCTGGCGTCCTGGCACTCGAACAGGTAGCGCACCCCTTTCTTCCCGGACGTGTAAGTCAGGATTTTGTGGCCTGCATAGTGATAGTGGCAGGCGCTGACCTTATCGCCGACGTGGAACTCCATCACGCCATTTTCGATCCCAATGGTTTCGACGTCGGTAGCGTAGCCTTTGCGATAATAGGCCTTGTACTGTTCTGCCGTTTTACTGTTGTCCTGCTGCGCTTTCTTCTGCCAGACCGGGTCCAGTTCGCCGCTCTGCAGCAGCGGATAGACCGACTGCCAGATTCCGTCCCAGTCAGAGAGCGGGCGATCTTTCACATCGCTGTCAGCGAAAACCCCTTCAGCCGCCTTCTGCTCCATCGCTGACAGCGGTTTTCCATGGGCATGCGTACCATGTGCCAGCGCCTGCTGACTGATTAACAGCGCGCCGACGATTCCCATCCATTTACCTGCATGATTTTTCAAAGCCTGATCCCCGATTAATGTAACAGCCAGAAATGTTATGATATAACATTTCACAATTCAACCCTGATGAGCACTTCCCGGTATTAATTTTATTTAATGGTCAGGGACCTCTTCCGGGACATCACGCCCGCCAGTGACGAGCGAACCTGTCGTGACACAAAAGTGGGTTGTCACTATAGCGGGCGCGGACTGAGAGGCCGCTAAGCCAGACGGCACAAGGCGTGAATAAGCGAAGCGATAATGAGAGCTGAGAGATAAGCGCGCGTTTTGAACCCGATAAAAAAGGCGCTGCGGGGTGGTTTAAATCGCGGATTTAACCTCAGCATTGTTCAGGTTGTTCTATATTTAGTGTCGCCGAACGTAAAATAACAGCTGGAGCATGGATTAATGTCGAAAGAAACCGAGAAGAAACCCCTGAGCGAACGCGCGCCGACCACCGGCCCGGAATCATCAGAGCCGGGGCTGGGATCGCTGGCACCCAAAGATGGTTCGCATCAGCCCCCAGCCGAACCGACCCCGCCAGGCAAACAGCCTACCGCCCCGGGCAGCCTGAAAGCACCCCAGACACACAACGCCAAACTTGACCAGCTTGAAGCCAGCCGCAAAAACGGCACCGACCGCCCTCTGACTACCAACCAGGGCACACGCATCGCCAACGATCAGAACTCACTGCGTGCCGGTTCGCGTGGTCCAACGCTGCTGGAAGACTTTATTATGCGTGAGAAGATCACGCACTTTGACCATGAGCGTATCCCGGAGCGTATCGTGCACGCCCGTGGTTCTGCCGCACACGGCTATTTCCAGCCTTATCGCTCCCTGAAAGATCTGACCAAAGCGCAGTTCCTCAGCGATCCCGAGCAGACCACCCCCGTCTTCGTGCGTTTCTCCACGGTTCAGGGCGGAGCAGGTTCTGCCGATACCGTGCGTGATATCCGCGGTTTCGCCGCCAAGTTCTACACCGAAGAGGGTGTGTTTGACCTGGTCGGCAACAACACGCCCGTGTTCTTTATTCAGGATGCGCACAAATTCCCTGACTTTGTGCACGCCGTGAAGCCAGAGCCGCACAACGAAATCCCGCAGGGCCAGAGCGCCCATGACACCTTCTGGGATTACGTCTCTCTGCAGCCGGAAACCATGCATAACGTCATCTGGGCGATGTCTGACCGCGGCATTCCGCGCAGCTATCGCACCATGGAAGGCTTTGGTATCCACACCTTCCGCCTGATTAACGCCGAAGGCAAAGCGACCTTTGTCCGATTCCACTGGAAGCCGGTGGCCGGTAAAGCCTCGCTGCTGTGGGATGAGTCGCAGAAACTGACCGGTCGCGATCCCGATTTCCATCGTCGCGATCTGTGGGAAGCGATTGAAGCGGGTGACTTTCCGGAATATGAACTGGGTCTGCAGCTGATCCCGGAAGAAGATGAGTTCAAATTCGACTTCGATATTCTGGATGCCACCAAGCTGATCCCGGAAGCGCTGGTGCCGGTTGAGATCGTCGGCAAGATGGTGCTTAACCGTAACCCGGACAACTTCTTTGCCGAAACCGAGCAGGTGGCGTTCCACCCGGGTCATATCGTGCCGGGTCTGGATTTCTCCAACGATCCGCTGCTGCAGGGTCGTCTCTTCTCCTATACCGACACGCAGATCAGTCGTCTGGGCGGACCGAACTTCCATGAGATCCCGATCAACCGTCCGACCTGCCCGTACCATAACTTCCAGCGTCAGGGCATGCATCGTCAGGATATCGACACCAATCCGGCTAACTACGAGCCGAACTCGATCAACGACAACTGGCCGCGCGAGACCCCACCTGCTGCAACCGGTGGCGGCTTCGAGAGCTATCAGGAGCGGGTTGAAGGCCACAAAGTTCGCGAGCGCAGCCCGTCGTTCGGTGAATATTATGCGCAGCCGCGCCTGTTCTGGAACAGCCAGACAGACGTTGAGCAGCAGCACATTATTGGTGCCTACTCGTTTGAGCTGAGTAAAGTGGGTCGCGCCTATATCCGTGAGCGCGTGGTCGATCATCTGGCACGCATCCATACTAAGCTGGCGCAGGGCGTGGCGGATAACCTTGGACTCGCCCTGACCGATGAGCAGCTTAATATCCAGCCGCCAGCGGCGGTCAACGGCCTGACCAAAGATGACAGCCTGAGTCTTTATGCCATCCCGGATGGTGAGATCAAAGGTCGTCAGGTAGCACTACTGCTGAGCGATGGCGTGAAAGCGGCTGATGTGCTGGCGATTCTGCAGGCGCTGAAAGCGGAAGGTGTGCACACCAAACTGCTGGCACCGCATATGGGCCAGGTCCGCGCGGATGACGGTTCAGTGCTGCCGGTTGATGCCACCTTTGCCGGTCTGCCTTCTCTGACCTTTGATGCGGTCATCGTGCCGAATGGCAATATCGATGCCCTGCTGTTAAGCGGCGATGCCCGTTACTTCCTGCTGGAAGCCTATAAACACCTCAAGGTGATTGGTCTGGTGGGCGACGCGCGTCGCTTTAAAGCGCAGTTCGGCCTGGAAGATGCCGATCAGGAAGAAGGCATTGTGCAGGGCGACTCCGCTGAGATCGCGCTGATGTCGGCGTTCACGCAGGCGATGAAAGCGCACCGCGTCTGGTCCCGTAGCCAGAAGGCACAGTCCGTTCCGGCCTGATGCGTTGAGTGAATAAAAAACCGCCTCCAGGGGCGGTTTTTTTATGGCTGCTGATAAACCTGAATCAGGGTAAATCTGGCAGCAACGGCCAGACTCAACGCGCTGGGAACACGGACAGAAGAGGAAAGCGTCCCGCGTCAAGGACGGCGCGGGCCGAGCAGTCATGGATGACATCTTTTGCGTCTTTCCGATCTGACCGTGTTCCCAGTGCAGGCACGGTCTCACAGCCAGAAATCGGTTCACCCTTATTATCAGAAGGTCTGCCAGTTCTCATTGTCTGTCACAGCGACAGGCTGACGTTTTGGCACAGCAATCGCCTTCGCAACCGGCGCGGCAGAGAACGCTGCGTGCAGCGTGCCGGTTTTGAATACCGACACCGTTTTACGCAGGTAGCTCGCCTGCTCTTCCAGCGAGGCGGCGGCAGTGGCGGATTCCTCCACCAGCGCGGCGTTCTGCTGCGTCACGCCATCCATTTCCGACACCGCAATGCAGACCTGCTCAATGCCCCGCGTCTGTTCGGTCGAGGAGGCGGCGATCTCTTCAATCAGCTGCGTCACACGACTCACCGACCTCACAATGCTCTCCATCGCGGTGCCCGCCTGCGCAGCATGACCGGCACCGGTTTTGATGCGCTCTGCTGAGCGGTCAATCAGTCCACGAATTTCCTGTGCGGCGCTGGCGCTGCGTCCGGCCAGCGAGCGCACCTCACCCGCCACCACCGCAAATCCACGCCCCTGTTCACCGGCACGCGCGGCTTCAACCGCAGCGTTCAGCGCCAGAATATTGGTCTGGAAGGCGATGCTGTCGATAATGGCGATAATACCGGCGATCTGATTCGAGCTTTCGCTGATCTGATCCATGTTGGCAATCACCCGGGCAACGGTCTCACCACCCTGCAGTGCCGTAGCTGACGCCTCTTTCGACACCGTGGTCGCCTGCTGTGCATTGTCTGCGTTGAGCTTCACCGTGGAGGTGAGCTGCTCCATGCTGGCGGCGGTCTGTTCCAGCGCGGCGGCCTGCTGCTCGGTACGGGAGGAGAGATCGGTGCTGCCGGCAGAAATTTCCGCGGCACCGGTGAAGATTGAGCGAGTGGCGTCATCGACCGAAGTAATGGTCTCGACCAGCGCATCACGCATCTGCTGCAACTCCTGAATCAGCTGGCCCATCTCGTTGCGGCCCTCATGCTGAATCGCAGAGGTTAAATCCCCGGCCGAGATAGCGCGCATATGAGCGGTCAGTCTGGCCAGCGGGTTAATCAGCAGCTTCTGCAGTCCCATCCAGACTGCCACCCCAATCACGCCGGTGATCAGGCCGATGGCCAGCAGCGCCCAGAGTGCATCCGTCAGGCTGCGCTGGTTGTGCAGAGAAGTATCTTTCATCAACTGGATGTTCACTGCACGCCAGGCCTCATAGGCCGTGTCGAGCTGATCCTGTGCCGCCTGCGCTTCAAGGTTGCCATAGGCCGGGTAGTTGCCCTGCTTCAGAAAGGTGACAGAGGCCAGCATGGTGTCACGCATCTGCTGATAAGCAGTCTGAACCTGCGTCGACTGGGCTTCACTCTGTCCTGCTTTACGCGGCATCGCCTGCCACGCTTTAAAATCTGCATCCGCCTTTTCCGCTGACTGACCCGCCTGCTCCAGCAGCGCCGCCATCGCCGCCAGCGATTTAGGGTCCTGCTGATTTTTCAGGAAACGGATCGCCACGCGGTTGATGGTGACGCGGGTTTTAATCAGGGTTTTCACCGCATCACTCAGGTGCTGCTGCTGCAGCGTCAGCTGCTCGGCCGCCACGAAGTTTTTGTCGGCTTTTGACACGCCGTTGTAGAACAGAAATCCGGTCAGGGTCAGTAACGTAATAAAGACGGCAAGCACCGCCAGAATACCGTGAGTTATTTTAAGATTTTTAAGCATGTCCGCAGACTCATATCAGAGAAGATAAAGCTGTTATCGGCCAGCGAGGAATTTATCTGAGCGCAGTCGCAGAGAAGCCTGCTCTCTGCACCACGCCGGATGCAGCCAGCTCGTCGTACTGCACTGAAAAAAGGGTGTGACGCCGTCTGAACGCATTCGGCGCTTAACAAGCGCCCCCGTGCTGTGGTTGAATTCGCCCCTTACATTTTTCGCACGTGGTTAACATGCATTACATTCAGAGTCTGATGAGTTTTATAGAGGGAAACCGGGTGCTGTCGATTGGCTTCAGCCTGCTGCTGCTGATTATGGCCGGGATGGTCACTCACCTGATCTGCAAATTTTTCATCGTCAAAGTGATCAGGAAGGTCTTTTTCAGCAGTCATAAAAAAGACGTTCCGCTGGATAAAGATGTCCGCCTCTCTCAGAAGCTGTCAAATTTTGTGCCGGTGATTGTGGTCTACAATTTCCTGCAATTTATGCCGGGCCTGCCTGAAAATCTGAAAGTGGCGATTCAGACCATCTGCGGCATCCTGTTTTTTGTCTATCTGTCGATCTTCTTCAACGAAGTGCTGGAGATTGTTAACAACTCCTACTCGCGCAAATCGAAGCGCAAGAATCACTCGATCAAGGGCTACATCCAGATTGGCAAAATCCTGGTGCATATCATCGCCGCGATCATGATTCTGGCGATTATGTCCAACAAGTCACCCGCGATTATTATCTCCTCGCTGGGTGCGGTCGCCGCGGTACTGATGCTGATCTTCCAGCATACGCTGCTGTCGCTGGTGGCGAATATTCAGCTCTCCTCCAACGATGTCCTTCAACTGGGCGACTGGATTGAGATGCCGGACAGGAATATCAGCGGCGAGGTGATCGATATTGCGCTGCATACCATCACCATCCGCAACTGGGATAACACCATTTCGCGCATCCCGACCAAGAACTTCCTGACCGAAACCTACACCAACTGGCAGGCGATGTTCTCCTCAGGCGCGCGCCGCATCATGCGCAGCTTTTATCTTGATCAGAAGTCGATCACCTTTGTGAATCAGGAGATGCTGCAGGCGATGAGCCAGATCCGCCTCGCGGGCGAAACGATCACTGAGCTGCTGGATGGACGGGATATCAATGCCGTCGGCGACCGCTGGTTTATGGAGAACGGTATCACCAACCTGATGGTGTTCCGTAAATTCCTGAGTGCCTGGCTGGCCCAGCGCGATGACATTATGAAAGAGATGTATATCGTGGTGCGGCCGCTGAAGCCGTCGCCGGATGGACTGCCGGTGGAGATCTACTGCTTCACCTCATCCATTTTCTGGGCCGATTATGAGAATACCCAGGCGGCGATTTTTGAGTATATCTATGCCATGGCCCGGTTCTTTGAACTGCAGATTTACCAGCATCCGGCCGGGTCTGATTTCGCCCGTCTGGCGCAGCCGCGTGCCGTCAGCGGGGATGCAGAGCCAAACGGCATGCCGTAACCCGTGATCTGCTGTGGCGGTCCCGCACCGCCACGGTAGCTCACTGTGGCTCAGATCATTAACTCTTACTCAGCGCATAGTTCAGCACTTTGTCATTCTTCATCTGCACGGTCAGCGTCTGCCCTTCGGTAGTGTTCAGGGTGCGCGCCTCACTGTAGGTCCACTTCAGCAACTGCTGCCCGTCCGGGTAAGGCGTCTCACTGTCAGGCTGACCAAACAGCGCAATCAGCTGGGCTTTGGTCGTCTGACCGGCATGAATGTGCTGCAGATTACGGTTGTCCAGCCGGTGTCCGACCCGGTTAGAACAGGCGGAAATCAACAGCAGCAGCGTGACTAACAGAACGCGTTTCCTCACGTAGTATCCTTTTGAAATGTTCAGCGCCGCAGATCCTCCAGCGTGACCTGCGCGATCGCGCTTAAGCTTATAGCGAATCCGCGCCATCCGGCAGGGTTTTCTGGGCCTGACCCCCATGATTTCCCCCCTGCCAGAGGCCGATTCCAGGCAATTAACGCAAATTAATGCGCCTGAACCGCCTGCCGCCCTGCGACTGCAACATCTTAGTCTATGATTACTCTCTGTATGCTGCGTGGAAGCGGTCTCACTTTTCCCTTCCCGCCGCATCACGCTGAATACCAGTACAGCTTCCTGGCTGAAGAGGCGCGCCAGCCCACCTGGCATCCGGGTCTCACTGATTGCTTTACGAATTTTTGACGCTTACGTCATCGACATCCTATTCGCGCGGTGGTCACCATCGCGTATTTCCAGGCTAAATGAGGCAACTGAATGGAATCCAAATCTTTTTCTAAAAGTTGGGGCGCTGAACGGGTTGCCAGTGACGAGGTGCGTTTCCGCCTCTGGGCAACCGGTCAGCAACGCGTGACGCTGCGTCTCGCCGGTAAAGACATTGAGATGACACCGCAGGCTGACGGCTGGTTTGAAGCCCAGGTCGCCGGTGTGGCTGCGAATGCCGAATATGATTTTGTGCTGGCGGATGGCACGGCAGTGCCCGATCCCGCCGCCCGCGCCCAGAAAGCGGAGGTCAACGGTCCCTCACTGGTGATCGATCCTGACGCGTATCAGTGGCAGAACACGGGCTGGAAGGGGCGTCCGTGGACAGAGTCAGTGGTCTATGAACTGCACATCGGCACCTTTACCCAGGAAGGCACCTTCCGGGCGGCGATTGAGAAACTGCCAATGCTGGCCGAAACCGGCATTACCATGATTGAAGTGCTGCCGGTATCGCAGTTTGGCGGCAATCGTGGCTGGGGCTACGATGGCGTGCTGCTCTATGCCCCGCATGCCGCCTACGGCTCACCCGATGATTTCAAAGCCTTTATCGATGCGGCGCACGGTCACGGCCTGTCGGTGGTGCTGGATATCGTGCTGAACCATTTCGGCCCGGAGGGCAACTATCTGCCGCTGCTCGCGCCAGACTTCTTCCATAAAGAGCGTCAGACGCCGTGGGGCGCCGGTATCGCCTATGACGTTGATGCGGTACGCCGCTATATCGTGGAAGCACCGCTCTACTGGCTGCAGGAGTTTAATCTGGATGGCCTGCGCTTTGATGCCATCGATCAGATTGATGACCCGAGCGAAAAGCATGTGCTGGTTGAGATTGCCGAGCGCATCCGCGCCACCATTACCGACCGCCCCATTCATCTCACCACCGAAGATTGCCGAAACGTCACCTTCCTGCATCCGCGCGACGAGAACGGAGATGCTCCGCTGTTTACCAGCGAATGGAACGATGACTTCCATAACGCCGTACATGTGCTGGCAACTGGTGAAACCCACGCTTACTACCAGGATTTCGCTGACCAGCCGGCGCAGCGGGTGGCGCGGGCGCTGGCAGAAGGCTTTGTCTATCAGGGCGAAGTCTCAGCACAGTCGGGCGAGCCGCGCGGCGTGAAGAGCAGCAGTCAGCCGCCGGTCGCCTTTGTCGACTTCATCCAGAACCATGACCAGACGGGCAACCGTGCGCAGGGCGAAAGACTGGTCTCACTGGCAGGTGCAGAGCGGACGCAGGTGCTGCTGGCCATGCTGCTGGTCTCGCCACACATTCCGCTGCTGTTTATGGGCGAAGAGTATGGCGAAACCCGACCATTCCTGTTCTTCACGGATTTCCACGGCGATCTGGCTAAAGCGGTGCGTGAAGGTCGCGCCCGGGAGTTTGAAGGCCATGCCGGTCACGGCGAAACGGTGCCGGATCCTAACGATGTGACCACCTTTGAACAGTCGAAACTCGACTGGCAGCGCACAGAAACGCCGGAAGGTCAGCAGTGGCTGGCGCTGACGCGTCATCTGCTGGCGCTGCGTCAGGAACATATCGTGCCGCTGCTGCAGACCGCCGGCGGTGATGCCGGTCAGGTGGTGAAAACCGCAGACGATTTCCTGGCGGTGCGCTGGGACTTCCCGCAGGGCACACTGTCACTGGCGCTGAACGTCGGCGACAGCACGCAGCCGATTCCCGATTTGCCGGGTGAAACGCTGTTTGCCTGGCCGCAGACCGCAACCGAACTGATTCCCAACGCTATCGTGGTACGTCTGGCTAAGAGAGAAGCAGAATGACTATTCCAACCGCAACGTACCGCATCCAGTTCCGCAACGGCATGACCTTTGACCGCGCGGCGGCGCTGGTGCCCTACCTGAAACAGCTGGGCATCAGCCATCTTTACGCCTCGCCGATCTTCAGCGCCACCGCTGAATCAACCCACGGCTATGACGTGACCGACGTTAACCAGATCGAGCCATCGATTGGTGGCCGGGAAGGTTTTGACCGCATGGTGGCCGCGCTGAAAGCGGCCGGGCTGGAGCTGATCCTCGACATCGTGCCGAATCATATGGCCGCCTCGCTGGAGAACCCCTGGTGGCGCGACGTCATTGAACATGGCGAACAGAGTCGCTATGCCACTTATTTCGATATCGACTGGTCTCGCTGCCTGACGCTGCCGTTTCTCGGTGACACCTTTGAGGCAGTGCTGGCTGAAGGTGATATCAGCGTGCAGCGCGATCCGCAGACCGGCAAACCGGCGCTGGCCTACTTTGACAACTTCTATCCGCTGAAACCTGACACCTGGCAGGATCGCGAAGAGGCGGTGCTCGCCCTGCGCGATGCCGCAGAGATCGCCGAACTGCACGACCAGCAGCCGTGGCGACTGATGTCCTGGCGCGACGCGCCCAACGACCTCTCCTACCGCCGTTTCTTTGAAGTAACCGGTCTGGTGGGCGTGCGCGTGGAAGACAAAGCCGTCTTTGATGCCGCCCATCAGCTGATCCTCGAACTGGTTCACAGCGGCGCGGTGCAGGGATTGCGCGTCGACCACGTAGATGGCCTGGCCGATCCGCGCGGCTATCTGGAGCAGTTACGCCAGGCCGCCGGTCCCGGGTGCTATCTCACCGTGGAGAAGATCCTCGGCGACAATGAACAACTGCCTGACGAGTGGCCGGTTTCCGGCACCACCGGCTATGAGTTTATGGCCGCGCTCGCCAATCTGCTGGTCGACAGCGATCGCCTGAGCGGACTGCGTAAAGCCTATCAGGCCGTGATTGGCAAAACCGTCGACATGAAAGCGGAGCTGCGTGCCGCCAAGCTGCTGATGGCGAACCGCAACTTTGCCGGTGAATTTAACCGCTTACTGCAACTGGCACTGAAAATTGCCGATGCAGAGGACACGACTCAGCCGGAAGCAGAGCTGAAAAATGCGCTGCGTGAGCTGCTGGTCGCGTTCCCGGTTTACCGCACTTATGGCACGCCGCAGGGCCTGACCCCCGCCGATACCGCGCTGCTGGACCAGGTGGTCAGCGAAGTGAAAGCCAGCGACCATGCGCCGGACACGCAGGCGCTGGACTTCCTGACCCGCATTCTGCGTGCAGAGGTGGGCGATTCCGCCCGTGACGATGCCACGCAGTTCCGCACCCGCTTCCAGCAGCTGACTGGTCCGCTGATGGCGAAATCGGTCGAGGACACCCTCTTCTTCCGCCAGCACATGGCGCTGGCGCTGAATGAAGTCGGCGCTGAACCGCTGGCACGTCATTTCTCGCTGGATCAGTTCCATGCAGAGATGCAGGCGCGGCGTGAGCATCAGCCCGATGCGCTGTCGGGCACCTCAACGCATGACACCAAGCGTGGCGAAGATGCCCGTGCGCGGCTCTATACCCTGACCGAAGCGCCACAGCGCTGGGCGGAGTGCGTGAGCCGCTGGCGGGAGATGAACGAGGATCACGTCGTACGCCTGAAAGATGGCCCGGCACCGGAACCGGCCGTGGAATGGATGCTGTACGAAGCGCTGGCCGGCGTCTGGCCGACCACCCTGCAGCCGCAGGATGCGGAAGGTCTGGCGGCGCTGGAAGCCCGTTTTGTGGTCTATGTTGAGAAAGCGATGCGTGAAGCCAAACTGCGCACCGACTGGGCCGACAATAACGATGACTATGAAGAGGCGGTGCTGAGCTATGCCCGTCATCTGCTTGCGCCTGGCAACAGCGCCTTCCTGAATGATTTCTGCCAGTCGCTGCAACCCTTTATGCGCGCCGGCCTGGTCAACAGCCTGACCCAGACCGTAGTGAAGCTTACCGCACCAGGCGTACCCGACATTTATCAGGGCAGTGAGGCGCTGGACTTCAGCCTGGTCGATCCCGATAACCGCCGCGAACCCGATTTTGATGCGCTGGCGGCGATGCTTAACGCGCCGCAGCAGGACGGCAGTGAGGCGCACTGGTTGCGCGGTCAGGTCAATCAGCAGGCGATTGTGAAGCTGTTAACGCTGCGTCAGCAGCAGCCAGAGCTGTTCCGCCACGGTGACTATCTGGCGCTGTCGACAGAGGGGGAGCATCAGGACAAGGTGCTCGCCTTTGCCCGCACCCGCGAGGATCAGGCGGTCATCGTGATTGTCTCGCGCCGGGTCTTTAACTCACTGCCGGAGAATCTCGATCAGCCGCCCGAGGCGCGCTGGGCTGATACGCATATCGCCATGCCCGCCGCACTCGGCCACCGCCGCTATCAGGATGTGCTGAGCGGTAAAACCCTTGATGCAGGCGACAAGCTGCCGCTGACAGAACTGGCGTCGCAGTGGTGCGCCGTGCTGGTGGCACAGTGAAGTCGGGAAGAATTTAGCTTATTACGCGTCAATCTGTTCACTGAATAACGAGGCATAAATGTCAAACAGTCAGCGTTTTGAAATTACGGCGGGTTACAGCCATTTGCTGGGGGCCAATTTTGATGGCCAGGGCGTGAACTTCGCCCTGTTCAGCGCCCACGCCGAGCGGGTTGAACTCTGTCTGTACGATCCCAGCGGCAAAACGGAAATTGCCCGGCTGGAGCTGCCGGAATATACCCACGAAGTGTGGCACGGCTATATTCCGGGCCTGAAGCCCGGCGCGCTCTATGGCTATCGCGTCTATGGACCTTATGACCCGGAAAATGGTCACCGTTTTAACCCGAACAAGCTGCTGCTCGACCCGTACGCCCGTGAACTGGCGGGCGACATCGCGTGGAACGAGGCGCACTTCGCGTACGATCTCTACCATGACGATAAAGATCTGACGTTCGACACCCGTGACAGCGCCCCGTTTACGCCTAAGTGCCGGGTGATCGACCCGAATGAATTCGACTGGCAGGATAAAAACCGCCCGAATGTGCCGTGGCCGAAAACCGTCATTTATGAAACGCACGTGAAAGGCTTTACGCAGCTCAACACCGCACTGCCGCCGGAACTACGCGGCACCTTTGACGGTATGGGTCACAAAGCAACCGTCGACTACATCAAAAGCCTGGGCATTACCTCCGTCGAGCTGCTGCCGGTGCACTGGTTCCCGGACGATCAGCATCTGCTGGATAAGGGGCTGAAAAACTTCTGGGGCTACAACACGCTGGGCTTCTTTGCGCCCGCGACCCGCTACTTCGGGCCACGCGGTATTCAGGGCTTCCGTGACATGGTGCGCGCCTTCCACGATGCCGGTATTGAGGTCATCCTCGACGTGGTCTACAACCACACCGCCGAGGGTAATGAGCTGGGTCCGACGCTGTCATTCAAAGGCATCGATAACTTCTCCTATTACCGTACGATGCCCGACCAGCATCGTTACTACATCAACGATACCGGCACCGGCAATACCGTGAATACCTCGCATCCGCGCGTGCTGCAGATGGTGCTAGATTCGCTGCGTTACTGGTCAGAGTCGATGCATATCGACGGCTTCCGTTTCGATCTCGGCACGATTCTGGGGCGCGAACCGGATGGTTTCGACCCGCGCGGCGGCTTCTTCGATGCCGTGATGCAGGATCCCATTCTGTCGCAGAAAAAACTGATTGGCGAACCCTGGGATATTGGTCCGGGTGGCTATCAGGTAGGCAGCTTCCCGCCAAGCTGGGCAGAATGGAACGATCAGTATCGCGACACGGTGCGTGACTACTGGAAAGGCAACAACGTCTCCACCGACTTCGCCGCCCGCCTGCTGGGTTCCGGCGATCTCTACGATCAGCACGGTCGGCGTCCGTGGGCCAGCGTCAACTTCATTACCGCTCACGACGGCTTCACGCTCAACGATCTGGTGTCGTACAACGACAAACATAACGATGAGAATGGTGAAGACAACAACGACGGTCACAACGACAACCGCTCCTATAACTACGGCGTTGAAGGCCCGACCGATGACGAAGGCATTAACGCGGTGCGCGAGCGTCAGAAGCGTAACTTCCTCGCCACGCTGATCTTCTCCCACGGCACGCCGATGCTGCTGGCAGGCGACGAGTTTGGCCGCAGCCAGATGGGCAACAACAACGGCTACTGCCAGGACAGCGAAATCTCCTGGGTACACTGGGATAACCTGCCAGAGTCCGCGGAGGCGCTGCGCGAGTTCACCCGTCAGATTCTGACATTGCGTGCTCAGCAGCCGTTGCTGCGCCGTGAAAACTGGCGTGACGGCATGGATATCAAGTGGTTTAACGCCGGTGGCGGCTTCCAGCAGAGTGAGCAGTGGGATGAAGGCTCAACGCTGGGCGTCTATATCGGCCGGCCGGATCTGCAGACCGAGGAAGGCATCTGGCATGACGTTCTGATGCTGCTTAACCCGTTCGAAGGCAATGTGCCCTTCCGCATTCCGCAGTTTGGCGAAGGTGGCTGGGTGCTGGAGCTGACCACCAGCGATGTGGCGAAGCGGGGTCTGGTGATCACTAAAGAGAAGGATTTCGAGCTGGAAGGACGCAGCTTCGCCCTGTTCAGACGTCCCTAGTCGCTGAACAGGTTAACCATCAGGCATCAGGCGCAGCGCATTCCGCGCTGCGCTTGTTTTTTTGCCGATCGCTGCCAGGCTTAACCGGTTGTTAACAGTAAGAATTGATGCTGATAAGGAGGCATAATGTCCAGATTTACACAGAAAGTTGTGGTTGTGACAGGTGCCGGATCCGGCATTGGCGAAGCCAGCGCAAAGCATTTCGCTGAAGAAGGGGCATCCGTGGTGCTGGCAGGACGCACCCGACAGAAACTGGAAGAGACGCTGGCTGAAATGACGGCGGGCGATCATCTGGTGGCGGCCTGCGACGTCTCAGAGGCCGAACAGGTTAAACAGCTGTCAGAAACGGTGCTGAAGAAGTATGGCCGTGTAGACGTGCTGGTGAATAATGCGGGCGTTATCGTGCAGGGCCGCATTCATGAAGTCGACCTCGACGCATGGAAAACCCTGATGAAAACTGACCTTGATGGCGTTTTCCACGGTGTTCACTACTTCATGCCAGCGCTGCTGAAGAGCAAAGGTAACGTCGTCAACATTTCCTCCGTTTCCGGCTTAGGCGGTGACTGGGGTATGAGCATCTACAACGCCGCTAAAGGGGCGATTACCAACTTCACCCGTGCGCTGGCGATGGATTACGGTGCGGATGGCGTGCGGGTCAATGCAATCTGCCCCGGCTTCACCTTTACCGATCTGACCGAAGATGCCAAACAGGATCAGGAACTGCTGGAGCGTTTTTACGATCGTATTCCGCTGCGCCGTGCCGGTGAAGCGGATGATATTGCTCGTGCGATTCTCTTTATTGCCAGCGATGAAGCCAGTTATATTACCGGCGTCAATCTGCCGGTTGATGGCGGAATTACCGCCTCAAATGGCCAGCCTAAACAGGCATAAGTATCAGGGCAGCGTATTACGCTGCCTTTTTTATTGTGAACGCCCCGCCCTGTTAATTCCCTTTATTCTCTTTTGCTGCTGCCATTTAATTTCAGTAATTAATGTTTTGGCGTGTGACGGGTTGGTGTTGCCGCCCGGGCCGGTTTAATTGCCGTGCTGGTACTGGTCGGGCAAATAAAGGTGCTCAGGCAGGCATTACACAATATGGCATTAGCGTGATGGACTTTCGCCACCGCCAGCGCCTGCTGTCGGGTATAAAGCGAACCAATAAAAACGCGTTTATCGTTCTTTAACAGATTAACGCAACCTTCTTTGTGTAAAATCCATCCACCCATGGGACGCGGGCACAGATAATAATAGCTGGCTTTGAGCATGGTAGTCATCCTGATAGTTGCTGTATGTATCGTAAAAAACGAACCAAAATTCGTAAGAGGTTTTATTTGTAATCTGAAGCTTTATTAAACTAACTGAGAATTATCCCTAAAACCACTTTATTGCATAACTCAAACCGACTTTGAGAATATGCCCTTTTCAGCCACGATTATCGCTTCAGTCATTCAGCGCGCCTGGACTTCCCGCCCCGCCTTACAGCCCCGCTTTCATTTAGGGTTCTAATGCATCAACAAAAAACCACAAATAAAAATAAGCATTATAAAACAGCTACTTATCTTAATTTTTACTATAACACGCCTGATATGTCACGGCCGTTATGATTAGAGTTACAACAAACGATATTAACCGCCGCAGGGGTACTTATGAGTATTGATAAACTGAGGCTGAAAAAGCGTGAAAGCGGCAGAGCGCCTTTCTTTTAGCGAAGCGCTGAGATAGGCAGAGTCGGGGGTTTATCAATACCAGCGGGCGTAATTAACCGTAACTGGCTTGAAAAAGTAAAACGATCGGTTTACTTTTAAAGAATGAAAAAGAGAGACGATATCCTTCAGGCCGCCGAGCAGCTCTTCTATACCCATGGCTTCCACGCCACCAGTACCGATCAGCTCTGTCGCGAAGCGGGCGTCTCAACACGCACGCTTTATCATCATTTCGACTCTCGCGAAGCACTTACCGCCGCGGTGCTTAACGCCCGTGAGCAGCGCTTTATGGCGGCGCTGCTGCCAGCGCAACAGCCTGAGGCAATCGCGCATCTGTTTACGGTGCTGGTTGAGTGGACGACGTTAAACGGCGCGCGTGGCTGCTTCTTTCTGAAAGCCTGGGGAGAGTATGCCGAGCGGGATAGTGAGCTGGCATCCCAGGCTCTGGCCTTTCGCGCCACGATGCGTGCTTACATTACGCAATGCGTGACGCATCTGCGCGGCGATGTTAATCAGCAGCTGAGTGATGCCATCTGGATACTGTTTGAGGGGGCGATTACCACAGCGCTGATTACCGGTCCTGCCGCTGTGCGGCAGGCGGAACAGGTCGCCAGCCAGTTATTGCAGAGTGGTGCGGCCTGATGAGGTCATCCGCCGCGCTGGCGCTGACCGGCTTTAGCCTGATTGCTGTGACTTACGGCATGGCGCGCTTCTCCTGGGGGTTGATGCTGCCTTCGATCTCAGCCGATATCCCGTTCAGCCCGCAGCAGGCAGGCTTGCTGTCAGCCTGCAGCTTTGTGGCCTACTGCCTCACTATTCTCACCGCAGCCGCACTGGCAGACCGCTATGGTGCCCGACTGACTGCGCTGCTGGCCGCCCTGAGTGCCGCATCGGGGCTGCTGCTGCTTGCCTGCGCCTCCTCACCGCTACTGCTGGCGACTGGACTGTTTGTTGCCGGATTGAGTTCAGGGCTGGCCTCGCCTGCTCTGGCCGCGGCTGTCAGTAACCGGATTGCGGCTGCCGATCAGCCGCGCATCAATACCCTGATCAACGCTGGCACCAGCGCAGGTATCATTCTGACCGTGGTGATCCTCAGCATGCTACCTGGCGGATGGCGGACCGCCTGCCTGCTGTTCGCCCTGCTGTCCCTGGCCTGTCTGCTGCCGGTGATGCGCGTGCTTTCGGTGCATGCGGCTGGTCGCGCCGCCCGCGTCAGCCGCTGGCACCAGCGTCTGTACCGTCGCGCTATGCGCCGGCTGATGGGCATAGCGCTGGTTTCAGGTCTGGTCAGTGCGGCCTGGTGGAGCTTTGGGTCGGCGCTGCTGCGCCAGCATGTCGGTGTCGATGCAGAGACCGCCTGTTTACTCTGGCTCGTTGCCGGAGGTGCAGGCATCGCGGGTGCAGCAACCGGCCCGGTCGCTGCCCGTATCGGGCTGAACGCGGTTTACCGGCTATCGTTGTGCGGGATGGCATTGCCACTGCTGGTTCTGGCCTTCAGTCACGGTGAATCTGCCGGTTTACTGATTGCGGTGGCCTGCTGCGGCGCAGGTTACGTCACGCTGTCGGGCGTCTTGCTGGTATGGGGAGCACAGGCCACGGCGGAAGAGCCGGCGACAGGCGTGGGTATCCTGTTCTTTATGCTGGCAGTCGGTCAGGTTGCGGGATCGCTGCTGTTTGGTCAGCTTTACGCCGCGCTGGGTGCCATTACAGCATTAACGCTGTTTGGACTCAGTGCCCTGCTCCTGCTGTTTATTACACCGTCGCAGAATAGTGACGCCTCAGATAAATAAGCCGTAAATAACAAACAGCGTCGTAAAGCGTGGCGGTAATTAACTGATAATGTTATTTACCAGACAGCGTGAAACAGAACTGCCCGGCTCATCAGAAATAATCATGTCATTTTTATAATTAAATGGATAAAGGCAGCTCCGAAGTTTTTCAGATCGCGCGGATATTTTTAATCCGCGGATTCACCTTTTGCTGAAGTAAATCTTCAGCGGGCCCCAGATAATAAGGCACCGCACACTGCTTACCATCTTTGGTAAAAATAATCTGGTTATCCTGCAGGAATAACGCCGTAAAATGGCCCAGCACGACCCCATTTAATTCGAAGCAGTGATTTCGTGCTGCACGCAGCCCCTGCTTACTCTTCATAAAATCAACAAATCGCATCACGCTGCGCCTCCCATCAATTAATTCACCCAATCGGAACGGCACAGATAATAGCCTTAACTCCGGAGCGGATCATCCGGCTGACGCTGTTTTCAGAATAGGCTTAACCGCCATTCAGAAGCGGGACACACCGGCGAGGATAACTATTCCCTTTTCACCAGGAATAGTCCTGGAGGAAGCGCCAGTAATAAAATTGCTGACGCGCACGAGATTTATATTGCGTGCTCTGAGCGCCCGCTATACCGTTGTTTTTCAACAGGTGCAGACGATCAGGGCAAACCTCATGATGGAAATTTATGATGCAGATGAACGCCACATCCCGGCGATTCAGCAGATTTACGCCTGGCATGTCCTTAACGGCACCGGCTCATTTGAGACCGTGCCCCCTGACGCTGCAGAGATGGGCGAGCGAATGCGTAAGATACAGCAGGCGGGGCTGCCGTGGTTCATCGCTGTCAGCGACGGCGACGTACGTGGATTTTGCTATCTGGCACCTTACCGCCCGCGCCACGCCTACCGCCATACGCTGGAAGACTCGATTTATATTGATCCTGGCTTTCAGAAGCGCGGTGCCGGTTCACGTCTGCTGGAGCATGTGATCCAATGGGCGGAGCAGAAAGGCTACCGCCAGCTGATCGCCAACGTCGGCGACAGCGAGAACCGGGGGTCGATTGCCGTGCACCAGGCAGCAGGTTTTGAGATGACAGGTATCCTGCGTTCGGTGGGTTTCAAACAGGGCCGCTGGCTGGATACCGTTTTCATGCAACGTTCTCTGGGAACCGGCGATACCACGCCGCCAGTTGATTAAAATAATAGCGTCATAATAAGAAAGTCATACTGGCCCTCGTTTTCCCCAGGAGAAGCTTCTGGTAAGGTGCCTTAACAAAAAGATAAAAAATTCCGGAACCCTTAATGTTGTCGACAATCATCTATCGCAGCCACATCACTGAACATGTGCAGCTCGAGACCCTGAATGATTTGGCGCGAAAAGCGAATAAAATCAACAAATCGTCCGATGTCACCGGAATTTTACTATTCAATGGCACGCATTTTTTCCAGCTTCTGGAAGGCCCGGAGGCGGCAGTAAAGGCGGTGTATAGCCGGATTTGCCAGGATCCGCGCCACCACAATCTGGTCGAACTGCTGCGCGATTACGCCCCGGCGCGACGTTTTGGTCATGTGGGTATGGAGCTCTTCGATCTGCGTCTGCACGATCAGGAAACCGTGCTGGAGTCAGTGCTGGAAAAATGCACCACGAAATATCAGATGACCTATGCCGATCGCGCACTGCAGTTCCTGCGCACCTTTGTTGAAGCTCGCGAAAAAGAGAACTATTTCGAGATACCTGCCGCCAGCGGCTGGACGTTTATTCGTAATGAGACAGAGCAGCGCGAAGGCGATGCGGCGCTGGTGGCTACGGATGAAGTCAGCTTTGCGTTTCAGCCTATTGTTGATCCCTTCGCCTGCGAGATCGTTTCACTGGAAGCACTGCTGCGCGGTCCGCAGGGAGAATCGCCGCTCGACTACTTTGCCCGACTGACACGCGAGCAGCTTTATCAGGTCGATCTGCAGTCGAAAAAGATCGCTTTTGCGCAGGCGAAGAAGCTGGGGATTGAGGGGATGACCCTGTCGATCAATCTGCTGCCGATGACGCTGGTAGAAGTGCCTGACGCCGTCCCCTTTTTGCTGGATGAGATTGCTGCCCAGGGGCTGGTGCCCGAGCAGGTCATGGTTGAGTTCACCGAGAATGAAATCATCTCGCAGCCGGAAGCGTTTGAAGCCGCCATCAGGCAGCTGAAAGCGGCCGGCATCAGCCTGGCGCTGGATGATTTTGGTGCCGGTTTTGCCGGGCTGTCGCTACTGACCCGCATTCAGCCCGACAAAATTAAGATCGATCGCGCCATCATCTCTGACGTGCATAAAAGTGGGCCGAAACAGGCGATCATCCACGCCATTCTGAAATGCTGCGCCTCACTGGAGATCGGTGTGATCGCCGAAGGCATTGAACAACCGGAAGAGTGGATGTGGCTGGAAGCCGCGGGCGTGACCCAGTTCCAGGGATTCCTGTTCTCTGAGCCTGAACTGAATGGCGTTGCGGCCGTGGCCTGGCCGGAGCTGATTTAACCTCCTGCGATTTGGATGATTTTACGCTTCCCTGCCTTGCTGGATCACCCGGCGGCTGCTAAATAATTTACAGCGCCGGAGGATCATCTTTCTGTCATCTCTCCGCGTCACAGTCAGTCATGAACCCATCAGTGATTAAATGTTTAGCAGTCAGATGTTCAGTGTTTAGGCCAGCGCTACGCGCCATTACGTGCGACGTGACTCCAGGGACAGCATTTGAGGAACTGAATGAAGCAAATCATCCGCGGTGATAAAGAACCCTCCCATATCCTGGCAGCGACCCGTGCGCTCGAAGCGCATTACGCCCGCTACGGAGAAGGGAATAAGTACCATCCCATCATCTATTCCATCGCCTACCGCAGCCGGTTTTATCAGGTTGAGGTCATTACCCGACGTGAAACCATGGTTGCCACGGTGATTACCGGGGTTCGTAATCTGACGCATCTCTCCGGCGCCGCCTGACGGCCGCCTGCTCGCCTGCGGGGGCAAACTGTCCCCCGCATCCCCCGCTTAACGCCGGTAGAGGGAATTGGCCGGATAAATTGCGCCTATCACGCTTTTCTCTCGTGCGCCCGTCACCGCAGGCAGATTGCCCGGCAGACCGGAGAGCGTACGGAACGCCAGCCAGGCAAACGCCAGCGCTTCCATGTCATCACCACTGATACCCGCCGCATCGGTGGTCGCCACTTCCGTTCCGGGAAGGTGTGCTGCCAGCCGCGCCATCAGCAGCGGATTGCGACTGCCGCCGCCGCACACCAGCAGACGATCGCAGCCATCATTGAGTAACACCTGCTGTGTAATAGTGATGGCGGTCAGCTCCACCAGCGAGGCCTGCACATCCTGCGGTGCCAGACCGGGGAAATAGCGCAGATGCTGCTCCAGCCAGCCCAGATTGAAGTGTTCGCGCCCGGTGCTCTTCGGCGGCGGCAACGCAAACCAGGGTTCGCGCAACAGCGCCTCCAGCAGAGCCGGGATCACCGAGCCGCTGCGCGCCCACTGCGCATCATTATCATAAGGCTGACCCTGATTGCGCCATATCCAGGCGTCCATCAGCATATTGCCGGGACCAGTATCGAAGCCGCGCACCGCCTGTCCAGGGATCAGCAGCGAGAGATTGGCGATGCCACCAATATTCAGCACCATGCGGCGTTCTGCGGCATCCATCAGCAGCGCCTGATGAAAAGCAGGCACCAGCGGCGCGCCCTGCCCGCCCAGCGCCATGTCACGGCGGCGAAAATCGCCCACCACGGTGACGCCAGTTGCCGCGACAATCTGATTATTGTCACCAATCTGCAGCGTATTTGGCGCGTCACTCTGGGGCTCATGCCAGACGGTCTGACCATGACAGCCAATCGCCGTGATATCGCTGGCCTCCAGCGATTCGCGCTTCATCAATGTCACGACGGCTTCAGCGAAGAGCTGGCCGAGGCGGGTATCAAGCTGACCGAGCTGTGACAGGGTCAGGGATTGCCCCTGGCAAATCCCCAGAATGGCCTGACGCAGCGCAGGTGGCATCGGATGGCAGTAACTTGCCTGCTGCGCCACCATATTCTCATCAATGGCGGCCAGCACCACATCCACGCCATCCAGGCTGGTGCCTGACATTACCCCGATATAGCGTCCTGATTTCATAACCATTCCTTACTTCCGGCGGGAAGTGCGATTCATCTGCGGTTAGCCTGACAAATAATGATCGCTAATTCTATGATTAAATTCTTTTTATCCGATCGTGCTGACCAGTAACGTGACGGGACTATTTTTAGACGACGATTGAATTATTGTTGATCTTACATAGTCTATGCTTCGTCCAACCGTGTTTTATTCGGACAGGGATTAATTTGCCAGTTTTGTGTCTTATACTGTGTGCAGGATATAGCGATAAACGTGGCGCCTTCTCGACTAAAGGAGTTTCAAATGATTAAGCGTGTAATTGTGGTCGCTCTGGCCGGTGCGATGCTGGCAGGTTGTAGCAATACCAGTACGCTGTCGGGTGATACCTACAGTGCCAGTGAAGCCAAGCAGGTGCAGAGCGTGTCGTACGGTACTCTGGTCTCTGTGCGTCCGGTGAAAATCCAGGGCGGTGATGAAAGCAACGTCATCGGTGCAATCGGTGGTGCGGTGCTGGGTGGCTTCCTGGGTAATACCATTGGTGGCGGCACCGGACGTAGCCTGGCAACAGCCGGTGGTGCGGTTCTGGGTGGCGTAGCAGGCCAGGGTGTTCAGGGCGCAATCAATAAAACCGATGGCGTTGAGCTGGAAATCCGTAAGGATGATGGCAACACCATCATGGTGGTTCAGAAACAGGCCGCCTCGCGTTACTCCGTTGGCCAGCGTGTTGTTATGGCGTCCAACGGCAGCCAGGTGACGGTTTCACCTCGCTAAGGCTGCAAAACAAAAAACCGACGCCCGGGCGTCGGTTTTTTTATTTCTCTTTGTGCTGAAGTTCGAGAATGTTTTTCTCAAGCCGGGCGATCAGCGTCACCATCTGACTAATTTCTTCCCGACTGATGCCGGACAGAATGTCATCCCGCGTCTCATCAATCACACTCTCAACCTGTTCGATAATCGGCTCCGCCTGCTGCGTCAGCTTAATGCGCTTGGCGCGACGATCGTTGGCGCAGGTCGAACGGGTAATTAATCCTTTCTCTTCCAGTTGATCCAGCGTCCGCACCAGCGAAGGCTGTTCAATACCAATCGCCTTGGCTAACTGAATCTGCGACTGTTCGGGCGGCAGTTGATGAATATTGTGCAACGTCACCCAGTGAGTCTGAGTCAGCTCAAGCGGCTTGAGCCGCTGATCAATCAACGCGCGCCAGATGCGCACCAGGCGAGATAAATCCGTTCCGAGGGGCGTATCCATTTCATCTCCTTATAATTAGCTTGCTAGCTATCAAGCCAGATTTTACACTATTCTGCGAGTTTACAGGACAAATTACAAATCCCGGACCAGGCTACGATTACGCGGCAGCGCGTTCAGTCTGCCGTTTGGGTTAACGAAGGATGTTATCACGTGCTCACTCCTGCTTTTTCAGGTGCGAAACCGCTAACCGATCTGGTCGTGGGCGCCTCGCTTTTTTTCCCGCCGATATTCAAAGCGGTGTTGCTCGGCTTCTTTTTCTGGCTGCTGATTCACCCGCTGGTACGCGGCTGGATCTACTCCGGCGACGTCTGGCATCCCACCCTGTTTGATCTCTCCCTGTTTGTGCTGTGCGTTACCGCCGCACTCTGGCTCATCGGTCACGGATAATCGATATGAAATTTAACGCGGTAAAATACTTTTCAACGCTGATTGTGTTTGCGCTGGCGCTGCTGGCCGGTGGCTGGCTGTGGAACTACTACATGCAGTCACCCTGGACGCGTGACGGAAAAGTGCGGGCAGAGCTGGTGGATATTACGCCTCAGGTGTCGGGCCGGATTACGCAACTGAAGGTCAGAGACAATCAGTTCGTGCATCAGGGCCAGTTGCTGTTAACGCTGGACCCGGTGCCATGGCAGATTGCACTCGACAACGCTGCCGCCCAGCTCAGCAAAGCGCAGGCGGACCTGGCGAAAGCGCAGCATGAATATCACCGGCGCAGCAGTCTGCCGCGTAACATCATCTCCGCAGAGGATCTGGATGCGGCACGCTTAAGCGCAGAAGCCGCCGCCGCCAGTGCCAAAGCCGCGCAGGCGGAGCTGGAACGGGCACGCTGGAATCTGCAGCAGACGACGCTGAGCGCACCGACAGATGGCTGGATCACGAATCTGACGCTTCGTCCCGGCAACTATGCGACAGCGGGGTCGCCCCTGTTTGCGCTGGTCGACAGCCACTCTTACTACGTTATGGGCTATTTTGAAGAGACCAAGCTGCGCCATATTCACGCTGGTGCGGCGGCTCAGGTGGTGCTCTACAGCAATGGCATGCGGCTGCAGGGCCAGGTGGACAGCATTGGCCGCGCTATCTATGACCAGAGCATTGAGACCGACAGCGGTCTGGTGCCCGATATCAAACCCAACGTGCCCTGGGTGCGGCTGGCGCAGCGGGTGCCGGTGCGCATTCGTCTCGATCCGCTCCCGGCGGATACCAGTCTGGTTGCTGGCACCAGCTGTACCATCACCATCCAGCCATGAATGTTCAGTGGCTGGCCTGGAATCAACTGCCCTGGATTAAGGCGAACGGCGGTCAGTGGCGCTATGCGTTGCGTAATGCTATCGCGATGTGTCTGGCGCTGAGCATCGCCTATGGCCTGGATCTTGATGAGCCTTACTGGGCGATGACCTCCGCCGCCGTGATCAGCTTTCCTACCGTGGGCGGCGCTATCGGTAAAAGTCTGGGCCGCATCGTCGGCAGTCTGCTCGGGGCCACCGCCGCGCTGCTGATTGCCGGACATACCCTGAATGAGCCGTGGCTGTTTACCTTTGCGATTGCCGGCTGGTTGGCGCTCTGCACCGGCATTGCAAACCACTACCAGAACAATGTCGCCTACGCCTTTTCGCTGGCGGGTTACACTGCCGCTATTATTGCCTTCAGCAGCGTCAACATCACCGATATCACCTCGCTGTGGACCATCGCCCAGGCACGCGTCTGTGAGGTGATCTCCGGTATTCTCTGCGCAGGTTTGATGATGATGGTGCTGCCAAGCACCTCCGATGGCGAAACGCTGATTACCTCCCTAAAACAGATGCATGCGCGATTGCTGGAACATGCGGTATTACTGCTGCAGCCCTCGGCCAGCGATACTATTCGCACCGCACATGAAAACGTCATCAGCCAGATCCTCACCATGAATCTGCTGCGCATTCAGGCGTTCTGGAGCCACTACCGTTTTCGCCGACAGAACAACGTCCTGAACTATGTGCTGCACCAGCAGCTGCGACTTACCAGCGTGCTCTCGAGCCTGCGCCGCATGCTGCTCAACTGGCCCGACGCGCCAGAGGCGCTGTTTGAGGCGCTGCAGCAACTGCTGGCGGAGCTGGCAAAACCGGCGTGTGATAAATATCGTCTGGCGCAAATCCTGCGCAGCGTGACACCCGCAGCGGATGGCGACTACCGGCAGCGTGCCTTTTGTCAGCGGCTGCGCTACTTCTGCTGGATGTACCTCAACGTGCTGCGCTGGATCCGCCTGCTGGATCGCGCCGATGCCGATACCCGTTTTCAGCCGCCGCCGGTTCCGGCGCTGGCGCGTGACAGTGACAGTGCCGAAGCGGGCTGGAGCGCCCTGCGCACCTTCTGCGTGATCGTCCTGGGCTGCGCCTTCTGGATTAACACGCAATGGTCTTCCGGGGCCTCGGCGCTCACCCTGACCGCCATTGCCTGCGTGCTCTATGCCTCTGCCCCCTCACCCGGCGGCAGCGTGACGCTGCTGCTGAAAACGCTGCTGTGGCTGTTTGCATTTAGTTTTGTGATGAAGTTTGGCCTGATGGTGCAGATCGGTCAGCTATGGCTGTTTTTACTGTTTCTGTTTCCGCTGCTGGTGACGCTGCAACTCTTCAAGCTGCAGCAGAAACAGCGCGCCGGGATGTGGGGGCAGTTCATCGTCTTTATGGGCTCGTTTATCGCGGTGACTAACCCGCCCACGTGGGATTATCAGGATTTTTTTAACGATAACATCGCCAAAGTCTGCGGGGTGCTACTCGCCTGGCTGGCGTTTCAGATTCTGCGGCCCAGCTCCGATGCGCGGCGCAGCCGGCGGCATATCCGGGCACTGCGGCTGGCGTTTCTCGATCAGCTGCGGCAACGACCCCGGCTCAGCGAGAGCCGCTTTGAATCGCAGATTTATCATCGCATCAGCCAGCTCAGCCATAGCCGGGATGAGCAGGCGCGCGTCTGGCTTCTGCGCTGGGGCGTGGTGCTGCTCAACTGTTCGCATATCGTCTGGCAGCTGCGTGAATGGCGTGCCGGTTCAGCAACGCTGATGGCGTTTCGCGATAACAGCCTGCAAAATTTACAGCAGATTATCAGCAGCCGCGGCGTACGGCACAGTTCGCTGGAACAGATGCTGACTGAACTGGAAGCGACTATTACCGCGTTACTGGCGCTGGAAAACAATGAGGCCAGCGAACTGGCGGGGATTATCTGGCGATTACGCTGTTCGCTGGCACAGCTGAAGCAGGCTGTGCCGGAGTGATTACTGGCAATACTGCTGCTGTTGACGGTTAAAATCATCCTGCAACTGTTGCAGCGTTTTATGGCCCTCGAAGCGGGTTTTATCCATCTCGGTCATCGGTTCAATCACCAGCGCTTTCTCATCAGGTGAGAAGATAAAGCGACGCGTCAGTTCGGTGCCGGTGAAACTCTGGCCGTGAATGCCGCCGCACACCATGGTCATGGTGCGACGATAGATCGTGGTGTCAGTGAAATTGGTTTCAGTGGCGCTGCGAAAAACCTGATCGCACCCCTGCGCTTCCAGCTTGCGCACCATGTTGCGACTGAGCCATTCACGACCTTTGGCGATCTTTTCACAGGTGACACGCATCTTGCTGGTATCAATGGTGCGCTGAAGCTCCCGTCCGGTTTCCGTGACCAGCTGCGTATCGTTGGGTTTATCGCATCCCACCAGCAGCAGACACAGCAGTAATGCACCCTTGAATTTCATTTTCCCACTCCTTTCCTCATCACGCTTTCTTACCTGAATCAATATCATAGGGGGGAAATGTCAGGGATGGTATAACAATTCATAAACAGGCGGGATAAAAAAGGGCGGCTATCGCCTGCCGCCCGGAAATTCAGATAACGCCGCACGCATAACGCGCCCCGCCGCCGCCCAGCGGTGCAGGATGGTCGGCATGATTATCCCCGCCGGCATGCACCATCAGCGCTTTGCCTTTGATCTCTTTTAACGATTTCAGCCGTGGCGCCAGCACCGGATAGGTGGCGTTGCCTTTCTCATCGACATAGACAGCGGGCAGGTCGCCCAGGTGACCTTCAGCATACGGCCCCAGATGTTTGCCGCTGTTAGCCGGATCCAGGTGACCGCCAGCCGCACCGGCGGCGACCACTTTACCCTCAGATTCACCCGGCTCACAGCTGCCTTTAGCATGAACATGAAAACCGTGAATGCCCGGCTTCAGTCCCTGCAGTTCCGGCGTAAACTGCAGACCATACTGGGTCTCGTCAATCTTAACGGTGCCCAGCGATTTGCCAATCCCTTCAGCGGTAACCTGATGGATTGTAACCTGCTCGCTGGCAGCCTGTGCTGAGCCGCAGGCGATCAGCGCAAAAAGCGCAACTGCTTTCATTTTCATGGTGACTCCATTTGTATCCCAGGGTTTGAGATAAGTCTGGTCGCTATTGCACTATTTTGCCGAAGATTGACGCAGTTTTACGCTTCAGGGCACATCAAATCCCAGCGCCGCTTTGCGAATACGGAACCACTGCTGTCGCGACAGGGATAAATCCAGTGCCCCGGCGGCTTCGCTGACGCGCGCCGCTTTGCCTGAACCAATGATAGGTAGCGGTCGCGACGGCAGCATCAGTATCCAGGCATAAACTACCTGTTCCAGACTGGTGGCACCGGTTTCCTGCCGCACCATCTCAAGTTCATTACGCAGTGGCTGGAAGTGAGGATCGTTGAACAGACGTCCGCCGCCGAGACACGACCAGGCCATCGGACGAATGCGCAGTTGCTGGCACTGATCCAGCGATCCATCCAGCAGCACGCTTTGCTGCACGGGTGAAATCTCCAGCTGGTTCGTGACCAGCGAGAACGGCAGACGGGATTGCAGCAGTGAAAACTGGGATGGTGTGAAATTCGAGACGCCAAAATTCAGCACCTTGCCGCTTTGATGAAGTGCCATGAAGGCTTCAGCCACTTCGTCAGCCGCCATCAGCGGATCAGGACGATGGATCAGCAGCAAATCGAGACGATCGGTATGGAAATGGCGCAGCGAGTTTTCAGCACTCAGCAGGATATGATTTTTGTCGGTAATGTAGTGACCAATCTGATGTTCAGGCCGGGCGCGGGTGGCAATGCCGCACTTGGTCACAATCTGAAGCTGATCGCGCAGTCCGGGAGCCAGCTTAAGCGCCTCGCCAAAGGCCGCCTCACACTGGTAGTCGCCGTAGATGTCAGCATGGTCAACGGTGGTAATGCCGAGCCTCAGATGGTGCTCAATAAACGCAACCCGCTCCTGCGGCGACATGCCCCACTCCATCAGACGCCAGTACCCCATAACCAGCGGTGAAAAATCGGGGCCCTGTAAAGCGATGGCCTGCGGTTCTAACATGACGTTCTCCCTGTTGCGCATTGGCTGTAATTAGAGTGTCAGAGAGTATAACGGAAAGCGGAAAGTCGTCAGAATAACTCCGGCTGTTGTGGCTCGGGTGGCTCCTCGCCTTTCTGCTGCCGCTGCAGGCGCAGACGACGCTGCTGACAGAGACGAATGACTTCCCGCTTTTGCGCATCGCTGAAGCGCAGCCAGTTGAACCGCTCATCGCGGCTGCGTAAACATCCCAGGCAGTAGCCACGTGCATCGGTCTGGCAGATGCCGCGACAGGGGCTGGGAACCGGGAAAAACTCAAGCTGCTCGGCCACCATGACTCCGGATTAACAGAATAAACAGTCCAGTAAAAAGCGTAGCCTGGATGCGCAGGAATTAAGCTTTGCCTTGTCAGAATTATCCTTTTCTCTCACGGGTGAGTGAACACTCTGTGCCAAATGCACGGTGCAGCGTTGCATTAGACCAACCGGTCTACTACTCTCTTTGCCATGAATAAGACGCTACAACGCAATGAAACCCGCGAACACCTGCTCCAGACAGGTGAACAGCTCTGTCTGCAACGCGGCTTTACCGGAATGGGCCTCAGCGAACTGCTGACGCAGGCGGCGGTGCCGAAAGGCTCCTTCTACTACTATTTCCGCTCTAAAGAGGCGTTTGGCGTGGCGTTACTGGAACGTTACTTTGCGCGTTATCTGCAGGATGTTGAGTTACAGCTCAACCAGACAGACGGCACGCCGCGTGAACGTCTGCTTAACCATTTTCGTGCTGCGGTTGAGCTGTTCGTACAGCAGGGACACATTGTCGGTTGTCTGGGCGTCAAAGTTTCTGCTGAGGTCTGCGATCTCTCTGAGCCGATGCGTGATGCACTGCAGCAGGGTGCAGGAAAGATTACCGCGCTCTATGCCCGGACGCTGATTGCCGCAGAGCAGCAGGAGTCGCTGAGCCTGCCGCAGCCCCCCGCGCAGATGGCAGAGTTGCTGTCGCTGCTGTGGCTGGGAGCCAGTCTGCAGAGCAAAATTTCCCGCGAGGCGCAGCCACTGCGTCTGGCACTGAGTACCATCGAACAGTGGCTTGAAAGCCACTGATTTTTAAAAAACGTGTTTGTAGACGACTGGTCTACTAATCAGGAGCTATTATGGCGAGTACCCAGCTGTTTCGTCCGCTGAAAGTCGGCGCAATTACCGTCCCAAACCGCGTATTTATGGCACCGCTGACCCGTCTGCGCAGCATTGAGCCAGGCGACATCCCTACCCCAATGATGGCGGAGTATTACCGTCAGCGCGCCAGCGCCGGTCTGATTATCACCGAAGCAACCCAGATCTCTTTCCAGGCAAAAGGCTATGCCGGTGCCCCAGGCTTACATACGCAGCCACAGATTGCCGCGTGGAAAGTGATTAACGAAGGTGTCCATCAGGCGGGCGGTCATACCGCCGTGCAGTTATGGCACACCGGTCGTATCTCGCATAACAGCGTGCAGCCGGAAGGCAAAGCACCGGTAGCGCCATCCGCCATTGCCGCGGGTACGCGTACGTCACTGCGTGCTGAAGATGGCAGCGTCTATCGCGAAGACACCTCTGTACCGCGCGAACTGACGGTGCCGGAGATCCAGCAGATTGTGGCCGATTTTGGTCAGGCTGCGGCGAACGCACGTGAAGCAGACTTCGACCTGCTTGAGCTGCACTCCGCGCACGGCTACCTGATTCACCAGTTCCTGGCGCCGGGTTCAAACCAGCGTACCGACGAATATGGTGGCAGCATCGAAAAACGCGGTCGCTTTGCGCTGGAAGTGGTCGATGCGGTGATCGCCAACTGGTCAGCCGATCGCATTGGTATCCGCGTCTCGCCTATCGGCAGCTTCCAGAATCTGGACAACGGTCCGGATGAAGAAGAAGCGGCGCTGTGGTACATCGGTGAGCTGGCAAAACGCAACATCGCCTATCTGCACCTCTCTGAACCAGACTGGGCCGGCGGCAAGCCTTACACCGACGCCTTCCGCCAGAAAGTGCGCGATCTCTTCCCGGGCGCCATCATTGGTGCCGGTGCTTACACCGTTGAGAAAGCGGATGATCTGATTGGTCGCGGTCTGATCGATGCGGTTGCGTTTGGTCGTGATTACATTGCTAACCCGGATCTGGTTGAGCGTCTCCAGCAGGATGCCCCACTTAACCCACAGCGCCCGGAAAGCTTCTACGGCGGCGGCGCGGAAGGTTATATCGACTACCCGACACTGTAATCTGTTTGGGCTGCCGTCCGGGACGATGACGGCAGCCATTATTCAATGGCGATTTTCGTCGCTATACTTAGCGCCTGGGTCATCCGGCGATGGCGTTTTATTTAAAAGAGGATGTTATGCGTTTACTTCATACCATGCTGCGCGTTGGCGATCTGCAACGTTCAATCGATTTCTACACCCGTGTGCTGGGCATGCGCGTGCTGCGTCAGAGCGAAAACACCGAATATAAATATACCCTGGCGTTCGTAGGCTACACCGACGAAAGCGAAGGTGCGGTGATCGAGCTGACCTACAACTGGGGCGTTGATAAATATGACCTCGGCGATGCTTATGGTCACATCGCGCTAGGCGTCGATGACGCAGCAGCAGCCTGCGAACGTATCCGCAAAGATGGCGGCAACGTGACCCGTGAAGCAGGCCCGGTTAAAGGCGGCTCCACCATTATTGCCTTTGTTGAAGATCCCGATGGCTACAAAATCGAGCTGATCGAAAACAAAGATGCCGGTAACGGCCTGGGCAACTAAACCTGCCTCCCAGCCCGCCTGACCCGGTGGGCTGAATCCCCTTCTCTGCGCTTCATCTGCTGCACCCGGCCCCGTTTTTTGCCATAATACGCGCTGCCCTTTTTCTGCAACGAGATCCTGATGTCTGAATCGAATTCCCCTAATGCACTCAATCAACGTTTCCGTGGCTTCTATCCGGTGGTGATCGACGTTGAAACCGCTGGTTTCAACGCGCAAACCGATGCGTTACTGGAGATTGCCGCTATCACGCTGAAAATGGATGAAGAGGGATGGATTCAGATTGACCAGACGCTGCATTTCAACGTCGAACCCTTTGTCGGATCGCTGCTGCATCCGGAAGCGCTGGCCTTTACCGGTATCGATCCGAGTAATCCGCTGCGCGGTGCGGTGAGTGAATATGAGGCGCTGCACGCCATTTTCAAAATGGTGCGCAAAGGCATTAAAGACAGCGGCTGCAATCGCGCCATTATGGTGGCGCACAATGCCACGTTTGATCTGAACTTTATGTCAGCGGCAGCAGAACGTGCCAGCCTGAAGCGCAATCCGTTTCACCCGTTTGCCACCTTTGATACCGCAGCGCTGAGCGGACTGGTGCTGGGTCAGACGGTGCTGGCGAAAGCCTGTATTGCGGCGGGAATGGAGTTTGACAGTACCCAGGCGCATTCAGCGCTCTATGACACTCAGCAGACAGCGACACTGTTCTGCGAACTGGTGAACCGCTGGAAACGGTTAGGTGGCTGGCCTCTGCCCTTCGCCGGGGGTGACGCAGACGCCACGACATCCGCATAAGGGATGCCACAATGAAAGAGGCCGACATGATGTCGGCCTTTTTTTATTCTGCTTCTTTAAATTTTTCTGCGGTCTCTTTGATCAGCGACTGCAGTTCACCACGCTGTAACATCTCGACGATGATGTCGCATCCACCGACCAGCTCACCATCCACCCACAGCTGTGGGAAGGTCGGCCAGTTAGCGTATTTCGGCAGCTCAGCACGAATGTCCGGATTCTGCAGAATATCCACGTAAGCAAAACGCTCACCGCAGGCTGACAGCGCCTGCACCGCCTGTGCAGAGAAACCGCAGCTTGGCAGTTTCGGGGAACCTTTCATGTACAGCAGGATCGGGTTTTCTGCGATCTGGCGCTGAATTTTTTCTACAGTACTCATAATTGCCTTCCTTAATTCGTTACTTCGTGTTTGTTTATTGTAGCGACTTCGCAGCGTGACTGAAAATGAGATTTTGCTCGCTGCCCGATTAAATGACCATCATTGTTAAGTCCCGCTCGCAGGACATTTAACTTCAGGTATTAACAGCTGGTAACAGTTTAATAATTCGTAATAATTCCGTTGGTATAACATGCTGAAAATGTTCATTTTCAGTGCAATCACGTGGGCTGCAAAGATTAACATTAAAAGGCATTACAGTTTTTAAGCGAACTGGACTAGAATGGCCTGGGCACTGATCCTGGATCAGATTAATCTCAACTTTGTCGCGGTGCGTAGTGGCCCTGACAACTTAACTAATTAATGGACTATGCGTTTAATCATTACGCTTTTTATGCTGGCCTTTGCGCAACTGTTTTTCAACATCGCCGCTGCGTCGCCTCACGCGCCGGTGAACGTCAGTACGCATAAAGCAGAGAAAAAGAGTGCGCGCGACGATGAACGCCGCAAGCGTCGCCCGGTAAAAACGGTGACAAAAAAAACTCGTCTCAGCCCTGATCAAAAACTTAAAACGAAAAAACAGAAAAAAGTCGAACTCACTGCTAAACAGACGCCTGCTAAGAAGACCTCGCTCAAAACCGCCCGTATCAGCAAAAGCAAAGAAAAAAACAAAGAGAAGAAACGCTATGGGCATCAGCGCCAGCTGAAAACCGCTGAGGTCACCACCCGCGAGCCAGGCACGATTAAAATGAGCAAATCCCACCGCCAGCGCTATCAGAAGGCGCGTGAGACCGCAATGACCAAGCTGATGGGGCAGTTGGGTAAACCCTATCAGTGGGGCGGCACTTCTCCACATACAGGTTTCGATTGCAGCGGTCTGGTCTGGTATGCCTATAAAGACCTGGTGAAGTTTAAGATCCCGCGTACCGCTAATGAAATGTATCACCTGCGAGACGCCGCGCCGATCAAGCGTGAGTCGCTGGAGAAAGGCGATCTGGTCTTCTTCCGTATTAATGGCCGCGGCACGGCAGACCACGTCGGCGTTTACCTGGGCGATGGCAAGTTTATTCAGTCGCCGCGTACCGGCAAAGATATTCAGATCAGTGCATTAGGGGAAGATTACTGGCAGCGCCACTATATTGGTGCCCGTCGGGTGATGACGCCGAAAACCATTCGCTGAGCAGCAGTATAGTCCGAAAGAAGCCGGGATAATCCCGGCTTTTTTATTAGTGCAGAATGGCAGTAAAACTAAAGGCCACAATCATCAGCAGACAGCCGATAGTGGTCATCAAAGCCAGTTTCAAATCGGTACTCATTGCTTGCTCCTTAGTCACACACTTTGCAGGGATATGGCATTTTCCCACAGGGTCCGGTAAAAATCTCGTTTTATCCGTTCAGCCTTGTTAGAATCCCGCCTTTGTTGCGCAACGCGCGCATCCCTGATTCCGTTTGCGCATCTTTTCAGGCGTTTTTTCTCCGCCAGTCGCCTGTTTACCGGCCAGAAAAGCCGCATTTTTGCGGAAAAAACCCTGAGCAGACGCAAACGTTTAACATTACGCTTATCATAGAGTTAGGTAAGCACTGGAGTCCGATTTTCATGGCAACAATTAAAGATGTGGCGAAACGCGCTGGCGTCTCAACGACCACCGTTTCGCACGTCATCAATAAAACACGCTTTGTCGCTGAAGAGACACGCGAGGCGGTCTGGCAGGCAATTAAGGAACTGCACTACTCGCCAAGTGCGGTGGCGCGCAGCCTGAAAGTAAACCACACCAAAACGTTGGGCCTGCTTGCCACCTCCAGCGAAGCGCCCTATTTCGCTGAAATTATTGAAGCGGTTGAAAACCACTGTTTTGATAAAGGCTATACGCTGATTCTGGGTAATGCGCATAACGACCTGCAAAAACAGCGCGCCTACCTCAGCATGATGGCGCAGAAGCGCGTCGATGGCCTGCTGGTGATGTGCTCTGAGTATCCGGACGATCTGCTGCAGATGCTGGAAGAGAACCGCAATATCCCGATGGTGGTGATGGACTGGGGTGAATCGCGCGCCGACTTTACCGATACGGTTCTCGATAACGCCTTCCAGGGCGGCTATCTGGCGGGACGTTATCTGATTGAACGCGGACACCGTGATATTGGTGCTATCCCCGGTCAGATGGAGCGTAACACCGGCGGCGGACGCCATGCCGGTTTCCTGAAGGCACTGGAAGAAGCGGGTATTCAGCCGCGTGCCGAGTGGATTGTACAGGGTGACTTTGAGCCGGAATCGGGCTATCAGGCGATGCAGCAGATCCTGTCGCAGAAGCAGCGTCCGACGGCGGTGTTCTGTGGCGGTGACATCATGGCGATGGGCGCGATTTGCGCCGCCGACGAGATGGGTTTGCGCGTCCCACAGGATATTTCGGTGATCGGCTATGACAATGTGCGCAACGCCCGTTATTTCGCACCGGCCCTGACCACAGTGCATCAGCCTAAAGCCCAGTTGGGTGAGAAAGCGCTGGAAATGCTTCTGGACCGCATTACCAGTAAGCGCGAAGTGTCACAAACGATTGAGGTCCATCCCACGCTGATTGAGCGCCGTTCCGTGGCCGATGGCCCGTTCCGCGACTATCGCCGTTAATGCTCGCTTAACCACTCCTGATTAAGAGTTTGCGCATCACCCAGATAGCTGAGCAACCAGCCTGTCGCCGGTGATGCGCGATCCTCAGCCCAGCTGACGCAACAGGGGCTATCCGGAAATGCCACCGGCAGCGTCAGTTCGACCAGCTCGCCGCTGTCGAGCAGTGGTCTGGCCAGATGACCCGGCACCATCGCCACACATAAGCCTGCCTGCACGCATTCCAGTCCGGTTTGCCACTCCGGCACCACCAGCCTGCGCTGGTTATCCAGCGTCCATGTCATACGACGCGGCAGTGCGCGTGATGTATCTTCCAGCACCAGTGACGGCCAGCTACGCAGCGTATCATCATCGATCTGGCTCGCCTGCGTCAGAGGATGCTCGGGCGCGACCACGCAACGCCAGTTGAGCATACCCATATCGCGAAATGCAAACCGTCCGCCTACCGGAATCGCCTGAGTGGCCCCAATCGCAACTTCCACCCGACCGTCGGCCAGCGCATCCCAGACGCCGTTAAAAACTTCATAGCTGATGATCAGTTCCATATCGGGAAAGTGGCGATAGAAGTCTTTAACCAGCTGCCGGGTGCGCTGAGGTTTTGCGATACGGTCAACGGCAATGCTGAGCTGCCCCCGCCAGCCGTTGGCCAGTTGCTGACACTGCCGCCGGGTGGCAAGCATTTTTTTGATGACGCTGCGCCCTTCCCGGACAAAATGTTCGCCTGCTGGCGTCAGCACTACTTCGCGATGCTGGCGTTCGAACAGTGGCACTGCCAGCCAGTTCTCCAGCTGACGCACCGTGTAGCTGATAGCAGAGGGCACCCGATGTAACTCCTGCGCGGCGGCGCTGAAACTGCCCCCGCGGGCAACCGCGTCAACGACCTCTAATGCATATTCTGACCACATAATCTGCCTTCAAAAATTTTAACAGCAACCGGCAAATATTACCGTTTCACAGCGGCAAACGCACCTTTTACACTCTGCCGCGTTTATCCTGCAAAAATGAGAATGAGATGCTGTCGAATAAAGGATTTATGCCCTATCTTGCCCTGCTGAGCATGCTCGGCTTTTTAGCCACTGACATGTATCTGCCCGCCTTTGGTGCGATGCAGCAAACGTTTAATACCTCGCCGGGCCTGATCAGCGCCAGTATGAGTCTCTTCCTGGCGGGCTTCGCCTGTGGTCAGCTCTTCTGGGGACCGCTTTCCGATCGCATTGGCCGCAAACCGGTGCTGCTGGCCGGACTGGCCATGTTTGGCGTCGGCTGTGCGGGCATGCTGTGGGTGAATGATATCACTCTGATGCTGGCGCTGCGCTTTGTGCAGGCGATTGGCGTCTGTGCTGCGGCCGTGAGCTGGCAGGCGCTGGTGGTGGATCGCTATCCTGCCGCGCGCGCCAACAAAGTCTTTGCCACGATTATGCCGCTGGTTGCGCTCTCGCCGGCGCTGGCACCGTTGCTGGGTGCCTGGCTCATCGGCCATTTCCACTGGCGTTCGATTTTCCTGGTGCTGACCCTGATTGCGGTGGCGTTGATTCTGACCACGCTGCGTCTGCCCACCGTGCGCAAGGCTGCGGGAGAAAAAGGTGCGCAGCCGGGCTTTTTCACGCTGCTTAAATCACGAGTCTACAGCGGCAACGTGCTGATCTACTCCGCCTGCTCCGCCAGCTTCTTTGCCTGGCTGACCGGATCGCCCTTTATTCTGGCGGATCTGGGTCTGTCGCCCGCTGATATCGGTCTGAGTTATGTGCCCCAGACGCTCGCCTTTTTAATTGGCGGCTTCGGCTGTCGCACCCTGCTCAACCGCTTTAACGGCGCACAGTTGCTGCCCTGGCTGCTGGCCGTCTACAGCCTGAGCATTCTGGCGCTGTTTGCTGTTGCGCTTGCTGGCAGCAGCACGCTGGTGAGCCTGATGGTGCCGTTCTGTGGGATGGCGCTGGCTAACGGCGCGATTTATCCAATAGTGGTTTCCAGTGCACTGACGCCCTTCCCGCATGCCACCGGTAAAGCGGCCGCATTGCAGAACACCTTACAGCTAGGACTCTGCTTCGCTGCAAGCCTGGCAGTCTCTGCCGGATTAACGCATGCACTGTTTACCACTACGCTGATGATGACGGTGACGATTCTGCTGGCGCTGGTGGGTTACGCCACACAGCGTACCGCAAGCGCACAAACTGTTGTTGCCTCCGCGCAACCTGCCTGCCAGGATAATCACTGACACACTGACTTTTTCGTTAGCCTCCTAACAATAAGTCATTGAATATTGACCCGCGTGAGAATATACTCATCCGGGTCAACAAATCTGTAATAAATCAACAATATAATAACGTAATAATCTGATTGGCACCCTGTTGCCGGGACGGTATTCGCGCGCGTTATTCTTACCCTGACCGACCTGCTGCAGGCTATTCCAGTCCTCTGTATCACACAGTCAACCGGTGTGCGGAGTCATCCGTGCCGTTTCTCAATGCCTGACGAAATTGACTACTCTTTGTTCAGGTTCAGATTGGACAGGTGGTGGAAAAGCTATGAGTTCATCTTATGCAGAAGCAGTGAGCCCTGAGGAAAACCATTGGTATCGCATCGTCCACGAAATGCTGGAAAAAGCGGATATTGAAATTAATGGTTCACGCCCCTGGGATATTCATATTAATCATCCCGGCTTTTTTAAGCGTGTTCTGCAGGAGGGATCGCTTGGGCTCGGTGAGAGCTATATGGATGGATGGTGGGAGTGCGATCGGCTGGATATTTTCTTCCATCAGGTGCTGAAACATAAACTCGATCAGCAACTCCCGCATCACTTTAAAGATACGCTGCGCATTGCCGCTGCCCGCTTAACCAATCTGCAGTCAAAAAAGCGGGCCTGGATTGTCGGTAAAGAGCATTACGACCTGGGTAACGATCTCTTTTCACTGATGCTCGACCCCTATATGCAATATTCCTGTGGCTACTGGAAAGAGGCCACAACCCTGGCGACGGCGCAGGAAGCCAAGCTGGATATGATTTGCCGTAAATTAGCGCTGGAGCCCGGAATGTCTCTGCTGGATATCGGCTGTGGCTGGGGCGGACTCGCGGAATTTGCCGCACGTCATTATGGCGTCAACGTGCATGGCGTGACGATTTCCGCCGAACAACAGAAACTGGCGCAGCAGCGCTGTAGCGGATTAGACGTCACGATTCTGTTGCAGGATTATCGCGATCTGAATGAGCAGTTTGATCGCATCGTTTCAGTAGGCATGTTCGAGCATGTCGGGCCGAAGAATTACGCCACCTATTTTGATGTGGTCGATCGTAATTTAAAGCCTGACGGAATTTTTCTGCTTCACACCATTGGCGCGATTAAAACCGATATGAGCGTCGATCCCTGGATCGACAAATATATCTTCCCCAACGGCTGCCTGCCTTCAGTGCGTCACGTGGCGGATGCCAGCGAGCCGCATTTTATTCTGGAAGACTGGCATAACTTTGGGGCCGATTACGACAAAACGCTGATGGCCTGGCATGAGCGCTTTATGCAGGCCTGGCCGGAGCTGGCCGATAACTATGGCGAACGCTTTAAGCGGATGTTCTCCTATTATCTCAATGCCTGTGCCGGCGCCTTCCGCGCGCGGGATATTCAGCTGTGGCAGATTGTGTTCAGTCGCGGTGTTGAGGGCGGATTACGGGTGGCGCGGTAGTGCTCTGTCATGCAAACGCTGCGAATGCCAAATCATATTGAATCTCACAGCAACGAATAAGCTTAACGAGCAGGGAACTGGGTCAGAAGAGGAAAGCGTCCCGCGCCTGTGACAAAAACGCCGGGAGCGTTTTTGAACAACGCAGAGCGTTGGTCCGGCAACGGGCGCACCTCAGGGATGAGGTGCGTAATCGCGCGGGCCGAGCGTGTCATGGACTGGATTTTGCATCTTTCCGATCTGACCCTGTTCCCTGTGATGGCTCGGTAAAACAGCAAAACAGTTCAGATCCTATCGCTACTCTTAAAGGCGCTTACACGCCCTTTATTAACTCTCGGAGGCAGGCTGGCCGGTCAGCATACTCATCGCCGCCGCCGCATCGCGCTGTGCTAACACCCGCTCAACGGTCTCTACGATTGCCTGTGTGTGCGGATCGATCTCAATGTTGACCCGGTCGCCAAAGGTCTTCGCGCCCAGAGTGGTGCGCTCCAGCGTTTCCGGAATCAGATAGACACAGAATTTGGTCTTCGTCACATCACCTACCGTCAGACTGATGCCGTCGATGCCGACGAAACCTTTATGCAGAATATATTTCATCTGCATCGGATCCTGGATTTTAAACCAGACTTCGCGATTGTGTTCTGACTGGATAATTTTGCAGATTTCAGCGGTGGTCATAATATGACCTGACATCAGATGACCGCCTATTTCGTCGCTGAATTTCGCTGCACGCTCAATATTCACCACATCGCCCTGGCGTAAATCGCCAAGGTTAGTCACGCGCAATGTCTCTTTAATTAAATCGAAACTGACGCGGTCACCTTCGATTGCCGTCACGGTCAGGCAGCATCCGTTATGCGCTACGGATGCGCCCAGCGCCAGCCCCGGCAGGAGCTCTTCCGGCAGTCGGACAGTGTGGGTACGAAACAGTTCTTTTTCTTCAATGGACACGATTTCTGCGGTGCCCTGCACAATACCGGTAAACATAGTCTTTGCCTCTGCGAAGTTTACGCTAGTTTATCACAGCTCCGGTCGGCTGATAGATTTCACCCCACCTCACCCCATTAATGGGGTTCAAAACGCATTGTGTGACAAAGATTGGCGAATTCTGTTACCCCGGTTACACTGGTTCGCGCTATTCCCCGGGCTTTTCTGCCCTTTTAATTCATTTAATAAGTCAGGTGTTAACGTGCAGAAGTATTTAACAGAAGCGCGTCAATTGCTGGCCCTTGCGATTCCGGTCATCCTTGCTCAGGTGGCCCAAACCGCAATGGGATTTGTGGATACCATTATGGCCGGCGCAGTCAGCGCCACGGATATGGCCGCCGTTGCTGTCGGCACCTCTGTCTGGCTTCCGGCCATCCTGTTTGGTCATGGTCTTCTGCTTGCATTGACGCCCACCGTTGCGCAACTCAACGGTTCAGGCCGCCGCGAACGCATCGGCGAACAGATCCGCCAGGGCTACTGGCTCGCCTTTTTTGTCTCGCTGCTGATTATGGTGCTGCTGTGGCACGCCGGTTATCTTATCCGGGCGATGCATGACATCGATCCCGCGCTGGCGCGTAAAGCCGAGGGCTATCTGCATGCCCTGCTGTTCGGCGCGCCAGGCTATCTCTTCTTTCAGGTGCTGCGAAATCAGTGCGAGGGGCTGTCGAAAACCAAACCCGGCATGGTACTGGGCTTTCTGGGCCTGATGTTTAACATCCCGCTGAACTATGTCTTTATCTACGGCCACTTCGGCATGCCCGCGTTGGGTGGTGTCGGCTGCGGCGTGGCAACGGCATCGGTCTACTGGGTGATGTTTATCTGCATGCGCTTCTGGGTACGCCGGATGGGCAGCATGCGCGATATCCGGATGGAGAGTCGCTGGTCGCCGCCTTCGCGTCCGATTCTGAGCCGTCTCATGACGCTGGGATTGCCGGTAGCACTGGCGCTGTTCTTTGAAGTCACGCTGTTTGCCGTTGTGGCCCTGCTGGTGTCGCCACTTGGGATTGTGAACGTGGCTGGTCACCAGATCGCGCTGAACTTCAGTTCCCTGATGTTCGTATTACCGTTGTCGCTGGGCGTCGCAACCACCATCCGCGTCGGTTACCGTCTGGGTCAGGGCTCTACCGAGCAGGCAAGAGTCGCCGCCTGGACCGCCCAGGGTGTGGGCATCAGCATGGCAGCGCTGACCGCGATATTTACCGTGACGTTTCGTCATCAGATTGCCCTGCTCTATAACGACAACCCCGAAGTGGTCACACTGGCGGCGCAGCTAATGCTGCTGGCAGCGATTTATCAGTTCTCGGACTCGATACAGGTGATTGGCAGCGGGATTCTGCGTGGATATAAAGATACAAGGTCCATTTTCTTTATTACCTTTATCGCTTACTGGCTGCTGGGATTGCCCGCCGGGTATCTGCTGGCGCTGACCGACTGGCTGGTGCCCCGGATGGGGCCTGCGGGCTTCTGGTGCGGCTTTATTATCGGTCTGACCTCGGCGGCGGTCATGATGATCTGGCGCATCAGACGCTTACAGCGGTCACCTGCGGAAATCATCCTGGCACGCGCGGCGCGATAACCACACAAGCGGGCTATTTATGGCCCGCAATGACGAAAAAAACGACGGTTAGCACAGTTGCTGCTCAGTCATGGCGAAAAAACTATTTTCCCCTTGCCAGGCTTCTGCACTGCCGTTAATATTCGTCCCCGCTGTCGCCCTGACAGCATGTTGCGCTCTTAGCTCAGTTGGTTAGAGCACCACCTTGACATGGTGGGGGTCGATGGTTCGAGTCCATTAGAGCGCACCAAGTGCGTCCGTAGCTCAGTTGGTTAGAGCACCACCTTGACATGGTGGGGGTCGGTGGTTCGAGTCCACTCGGACGCACCAATATTCAGTATGCGCTCTTAGCTCAGTTGGTTAGAGCACCACCTTGACATGGTGGGGGTCGATGGTTCGAGTCCATTAGAGCGCACCACTTTCAGAATTTCTTCAACTTGCGCAACTCTCCCTTTTATTGATCTGCATCGCTCCCCCCTCTGCTTTTTGATTGGTTTTCGCATACTTAGCGTCTATACTGTCCCGCGTTGCTTACTTGAAAGGTTTCAGCGATCACGTGCTTACTGCGATAACTCAAATGATTTGCGCAACAACAGCGTGGTGGTTACCAACCGTAACCGCACAACTTCCCTGCACGCCTGGCCTTCGTCACCTATTCTTACTCAGTACTGCCCATTTCAGTCTCAATCAGAATTTTCATTTCGATGCGCTGCCATCGGATTTCGCCCTTATTCATCCATCACAACTTACAGAAAATCCGTCATGAAAAAGACTAAAATCGTTTGTACAATCGGCCCGAAAACTGAATCCGAAGAGATGCTGACTCAACTGCTTGAAGCGGGCATGAATGTTATGCGTCTTAACTTCTCTCACGGCGACTATGCTGAGCATGGTCAACGCATTACTAATATGCGTGCCGTCATGCAAAAAACCGGCCGTCAGGCGGCTATCCTGCTGGACACCAAAGGCCCTGAAATCCGCACCATGAAGCTGGAAGGCGGCAACGATGCGGCGCTGAAAGCTGGCCAGACCTTTACCTTCACCACCGACCAGAGTGTGATCGGCAACAGTGAGCGCGTTGCGGTAACCTATCCGGGTTTCACAGCCGACCTGAAAATTGGTAACACCGTGCTGGTCGATGATGGCCTGATTGGCATGGAAGTGACCGAAGTCACTGAAAATACCGTCGTGTGCAAGGTCCTGAACAATGGCGACCTGGGTGAGAACAAAGGCGTTAACCTGCCGGGCGTCTCCATCCAGCTGCCTGCACTGGCTGAAAAAGACAAGCGCGACCTGATTTTTGGTTGTGAGCAGGGCGTAGACTTTGTCGCCGCCTCGTTCATCCGCAAGCGTTCAGACGTGCTGGAAATTCGTGAGCACCTGAAACAGCACGGCGGCGAGCATATCCAGATCATCTCTAAAATCGAAAACCAGGAAGGCCTGAATAACTTCGACGAAATCCTCGAAGCATCAGACGGCATCATGGTTGCGCGTGGTGACCTGGGTGTTGAGATCCCGGTTGAAGAAGTGATCTTCGCGCAGAAGATGATGATCAAAAAATGTAATAAAGCACGCAAAGTGGTTATCACCGCGACGCAGATGCTTGATTCAATGATCAAGAACCCGCGCCCTACCCGCGCAGAAGCCGGTGACGTGGCGAACGCCATCCTCGACGGTACCGATGCCGTCATGCTGTCTGGTGAGAGCGCTAAGGGTCGTTATCCGCTGGAGTCGGTCACCATCATGGCGACCATCTGTGAGCGTACCGACCGCGTCATGAAGTCACGCATCGACAGCCAGAACGATACCCGCAAATTGCGTATCACTGAAGCAGTCTGCCGTGGTGCGGTAGAGACAGCTGAGAAGCTGGAAGCACCACTGATTGTGGTCGCGACCGAAGGCGGTAAGTCTGCTAAAGCCGTGCGTAAATATTTCCCGAACGCCACCATTCTGGCACTGACGACCAATCAGACCACCGCACGTCAGCTGATCCTGAGCAAAGGGATTGAGACGCGTCTGGTCACTGAAATCGCCTCAACCGATGATTTCTATCGTCTGGGTAAAGAAGCGGCGCTGGAAAGTGGTTATGGTCAGAAAGGGGATGTTGTGGTGCTGGTATCAGGTGCATTAGTACCAAGCGGAACTACCAACACCGCCTCTGTACACGTACTGTAAAACTCTTTTTTGCCATTATTTTAAAGCGCCTTAACGAGGCGCTTTTTTTATTTCTGCTTAAACCAAATCACGGAAAATTCCAATCGAAAATAACTATTCAAATACTCTTAATATTAAGGTTAATCCGATTAAATCTCTCTGTTTTCGCTAAATTTTTTTATCATATTCTGGGATTCGCTGCTTCTTTGAGCGAACGATCAAATTTAAGCATCTTCTCATCAAAAATTTATTCTCAACTTAAAAAGCTTTGTGTAATACTTGTAACGCTACATGGAGATTAACTCAATCTAGAGGGTATAAATAATGAATCGTACTAAACTGGTACTGGGCGCGGTAGTTCTGGCTTCAACTCTGCTGGCTGGTTGCTCAAGCAACGCTAAAATCGACCAGCTGTCTTCAGACGTTCAGACTCTGAACGCTAAAGTTGACCAGCTGAGCAACGACGTGAACGCAGTGCGTTCAGACGTTCAGGCTGCTAAAGATGACGCAGCTCGCGCTAACCAGCGTCTGGACAACCAGGCTCACTCTTACCGTAAGTAAGAGTTCTGGTTTAAAAATGGCGCCTTTAAGGCGCCATTTTTTTTGCCCGGAATTCAGTGCCCTTTCAGGGACTCATCCGTTCAGGGCTGCGCAGCTTTACCTTCGGCCAGCCCATCCGGGCTATTCGCGTCCACAGAGGCACTCTCCGGCCCCGCAGGCGGCACGGTATCACTCTGTACCGGCTCACCACTGCTGACCAGTACAGGCATGCCTGAGCGTCGCGTTAAGCTGGCTTTAATCAGCGCGCTATCGCTCTTCTCACTCTTCATAAATTTATTCAGGTCACTGCCGATCGCAATAGGCATAGTCTGCGGATCGTCTTTATCATTACGGGACAGCGGCTGATGCACTTCCACGTAGCGTTTTCCATCCGGCTCCACCGCGTACTTCACCGGCTGATTGATGATCTGAACCCGCGTGCCTTTTGGCGCAGCGTTAAACAGCGCTTCAATATCCTCAGAACGCAGACGGATGCAGCCTGAACTGACCCGCATGCCGATGCCAAACTTCGCATTGGTGCCGTGGATCAGATACTGGCCGGTGCCACGCGCCAGACGCATGGCAAACTGCCCCATCGGGTTATCTGGTCCAGCGGGTACCACGCCAGGTAATGTAATGCCCTCTTTGGCGTAACGCTTGCGGATATTCGGGGTGGGTGTCCAGGTGGGATTCGGGATTTTCTGGCCGATCTGCGTCACCATGACTGGCGTTGCCGCCCCCAGCTGACCAATGCCGATGGGATAGACGATGACCTTATCTTCCCCTTTGGGATAGTAGTAGAGACGCAATTCGGCCAGATTCACCACAATCCCTTCGCGCGGCGTATCAGGCAGGATCATCTGCAGCGGCACCGTCAGCTGGGTACCCGCTTTGGGCAACCAGGGATCGGTATCGGGATTCGCCTCCAGCATGCCCAGCAGCCCGACCTGGTAGCGGGCTGCAATGGCTTCCAGCGGTTGTTTATCATCAGGAACCTGAGTCAGAACGTTTTCGCCAATCAGGCGACTGTCAGGCGGTGGCAGCGGGTATTCGGTGGCGAATGCGGGTGCAGAGAGCCCAAAGCAGGTCAGCAGCAATGCACCGGCTAAACGTAAAGCAGGTTTCATGCAATTTTCTCGTCAGATAAAAAAACAGACGCCGGATGGCGTCTGTCGAGTGTAACTTAGCTGAGGTTCTGAGCGGTATGGCGAATAGACCGAATCATCGCCTCCAGCCCCTGCGACCGGGTAGGCGTCAGGTGCTGCACCAGGGCCAGTTCGCCAAACCAGTGGCGCACATCCAGCGCCAGAATTTCGGCGGGTGGCAGGTTCTGATAGAGACTAAATACAATAGCAATCAGACCTTTAACGATAGCGGCATCGCTGTCACCTTCAAATGCGATGGTGCCATCTGTCTGCGGGGTCATTCTGATCCATACCTGACTCTGACAACCGGAAATCGCGTTTTCCGGCTGGTGTAATGTTTCAGAAGATTCCGGAAGCTTTGAACCCAGTTCGATAATGTAGAGGTACTTCTCTTCCCAGTTAGCGCAACGGTTGAAGTTGCGAACCAGTTTCTCTTTTTCAGGCAAATTCGCCATCAGTGACTCCGTTAAAACTGTTCAGCCGCCCAACAGACGATGAATACGCGTCAAACCGGCAGCCAGACGATCCACTTCCTCTTCACTGTTATAGAAGGTGAAAGAGGCACGGCACATCGCCGGGACATTGTAGTGCTGCATCAGCGGCATCGCACAGTGATGTCCGGTGCGGATGGCAATACCGTATTGATCCAGGAAACTGCCGACATCAAAGGCATGATGTTTGCCCAGGTTGAAGGCAATAACACCGGCACGTGACTGCGGGCCGTAGATCTGAATATCCGGAACCGTGCCCAGCTTATCGAGCGCATAGTTCATCAGTGCCGTCTCGCGCTGATGAATGGTATCAAGTCCCAGCGCCTGCACATAGGCCATCGCCGCGCCAAAGCCGATAATGCCACCGGTGTTCGGTGTGCCTGCTTCAAAACGCCACGGCGCACTATTCCAGGTGGTGCCGGTGGGCAGCATGACCTGACCGATCATCGAACCGCCGCCTTCCCACGGTGGCATCTCATCCAGCAGCGCTTTGCGCCCATAGAGAATACCGACGCCATTCGGACCGTAAAGTTTATGGCTGGAGAAGACGTAGAAGTCGCAGCCGATATCCTGCACATCCACTTTGTCATGCATCACGGCCTGCGCGCCATCCACCAGCGTAATCACGCCAGCGGCTTTTGCCTCGGCAACAATGGCTTTAACCGGGTTAACGGTGCCGAGTACGTTCGACACATGCGTCACGGCCAGCAAACGCGTGCGACTGTCGATCAGCCCCGCCAGTTGCTCCAGCGCCAGTTCACCGTTGTCATTTAAGGGCAGCACACGCACTTCTGCCCCGGTACGCTGCGCCAGCATCTGCCACGGCACGATATTGGCGTGATGCTCCATCTCCGTGATGATCAGGTTGTCGCCAGACCTGAGGTTACTGCTGCCCCAGGTATTCGCCACCAGGTTGATGCCTTCGGTGGTGCCTTTAACGAAGACAATCTCTTCCTGTGATCCGGCATTAATGAAACGGGCAGCCTGATCGCGCACGTTCTCCATATCGCTGGTCGCCTGCTGGCTCAGCGTATGGATACCACGATGCACGGCCGCATAGCCGTGCTGATAGAAATGACTCTCGGCGTTAATCACCGACAGGGGACGCTGTGCGCTGGCTGCACTGTCTAGATAGGCCAGCGGATGACCGTTGACCTCACGCTTCAGGATAGGAAAATCAGCCCTGATGCGTTCGAGATCGAAGTTCATCATACGTCGCCTCCGGGAAAACGTTGTGCGATACGCTGCAGTACGGCCTGACGCATCACTTCATTTTCAAGTGTCTCGGTGAGTTCAGCTGCAAACGCATGAATAATCATGGTCTGCGCCGCATCCTGCTCAATACCGCGAGAACGCAGATAGAACATCTGCTCATCGTCGATGCGACCAATGGTAGCACCGTGGCTGCATTTAACGTCATCCGCGTAAATTTCGAGCTGCGGTTTGGTGTCGACTTCAGAAAGCTTGCCCAGTAACAGGTTGTTATTGGTCATCTGCCCGTCGGTCTTCAGCGCATGCTGTGCCACTTTGATGTGACCGTTAAACACCGCACGCCCTTTGTCACGCACGATGGTTTTATGCATCTGGCGGCTGACACAGTGGCCTTTGTTGTGCTCCAGGTAAGTACGGGTATCCGCCACTTCCTGTTTCACCGGCAGTACCAGGCTGTTAATTGCCAGCGTGGTATTTTCGCCATTCAGCTGAGTACTGGTGTTGTGACGCGACAGGCCCGCACCCAGCAGGAAGCTGGTGCTGCTGACCTGGCCATCGTTGCCAATTACCAAATCGTTATGCGCAAAGTGGTAGCTGGCGCTGCTTTCAAAGGCGAGCTTGGTGTGAGTCAGTTTCGCATTGTCACCGATCGCAAAGGTAAAGCGCGTGCCGGTGAAATGGGCGCGCTCATCCAGAGAGACGTAGTGCTCAATGACTTCCGCTTCGGCACTCTCTTCCAGCTGCAGGTGATGGCGGTAATGAACGGTGTTCATGCCCGTCTGCTGACCGCTGGTGATATGCAGCAGATAGACCGGACGGGCAGCGGCTTTACCGCGTGCCAGACGCAGGGTCGTCACCTCTTCTGCCAGGCTCTCAGTCAGATGCAGGAAGACTTCGGGCTGAACCGGAGCGGGCAGAGGACGGCGCTCGGCGGCCACGCTGTGCTGAATCTCAAACAGTTCGACGTCGCGGCTGCTGAAGACGGGCTGGAACTGACCATCGACATACACCAGGCGGATTGCATCCAGCGGCAGCGCCAGTGCATCAACCTGTTCAGCGCTCAGGGTCTGCGGCGCATCGGGCAGCACAAACTGCTGGGACAGCAGCGTGTCCAGCGGCGTGTACTTCCAGTTTTCATGCTTGCGGGTTGGCAGACCAACACGCATCAGTTGCTGCCAGTGCTGCTGTGCCTGCAGAGAACGCACGTCGCCGCGCGATTCAAACAGGTGATGCCACTGTTGCAGCGCAGAATCACTCTTCGTCGGTAAGCCAGCCATAACCTTGCTCCTCCAGCTGTTTCACCAGCGAGAAGTCGCCAGATTTCACGATTTTGCCCTGATACAGAACATGAACGAAGTCTGGCTTGATGTAATCCAGAATACGCTGGTAGTGGGTCACGATGATAAAGGCACGCTTCTCATCACGCAGGCTGTTAACGCCATTCGCGACGATTTTCAGCGCATCGATATCCAGACCGGAGTCAGTTTCATCCAGGATGCAAAGCTCAGGTTCAAGCGCCGCCATCTGCAGAATGTCGTTACGCTTCTTCTCACCACCGGAGAAGCCAACGTTAACGGAACGGGTCAGCAGATCTTCCGGCATCTTCAGCAGATGAATTTTCTCTTCAATGAAGTCCTGGAAATCAAAGCGATCCAGCTCGTCCTGCTGACGATATTTACGCACCGCGTTGACCGAGGTTTGCAGGAAGAACTGGTTGCTGACGCCCGGAATCTCTACCGGATACTGGAAGGCCATAAAGATGCCTTCACCGGCACGCTCTTCAGGGGCCAGTTCCAGCAGATCTTTACCTTTGAAGCTGACTGAACCGCCGGTCACTTCATAATCTTCACGGCCTGCCAGCGTCGCTGACAGCGTACTTTTACCGGAGCCGTTCGGCCCCATGATGGCATGCACTTCGCCCGGTTTAATTTCGAGATTCAGGCCACGCAGAATGGCTTTATCTTCAACACTGACCTGCAAATCTTTAATGCTTAACATTCTTATTCCTTCACATTGCTTCCGGCAAGGCGTGTGACGGCATCAGCCCACACTGTGCTCAAGGCTGATGGCTAACAATTTCTGGGCTTCCACAGCAAATTCCAGTGGCAGCTCCGAGAATACGTCTTTACAGAAGCCGTTCACGATCATCGAGATGGCGTCTTCTTCACTGATACCGCGTTGCAGACAGTAGAACATCTGATCTTCGCCGATACGTGAGGTCGTGGCTTCATGCTCAAGCTGGGCGGTATTGTTGCGGGTTTCAACATACGGGAAGGTATGTGCGCCGCAATCAGGGCCGATCAGCATTGAGTCACACTGCGTAAAGTTACGGGCATTGGTGGCGGTTGGCATGATTTTCACCAGACCGCGATAGGTGTTCTGACTTTTACCGGCCGAAATCCCTTTAGAGATAATGGTCGATTTGGTGTTTTTACCAATGTGGATCATCTTGGTGCCGGTATCGGCCTGCTGACGACCGCTGGTCAGTGCCACCGAATAGAACTCACCCACCGAGTAGTCCCCGCGCAGAATGCAGCTCGGGTATTTCCAGGTGATCGCTGAACCGGTTTCAGACTGGGTCCAGGACATCTTGCTGTGGTCACCTTCACACAGCGCACGCTTGGTCACGAAGTTGAGGATACCGCCCTCGCCTTCACCGCCAGGGAACCAGTTCTGAACGGTCGAATATTTCACTTCAGCATTTTTATGGATGATCACTTCCACCACGGCGGCATGCAGCTGATAGCTGTCACGCACGGGGGCTGAACAACCTTCGATATAGCTGACGTAACTGTCTTCATCGGCAATCAGGATGGTGCGTTCAAACTGACCGGTTTTCGCTGCGTTAATGCGGAAATAGGTCGACAGCTCCATCGGGCAGCGAACCCCTTTCGGGATATAGACGAAGGTGCCGTCAGAGGCGACCGCCGAGTTCAGTGCCGCAAAGAAGTTATCGTTAGCCGGAACCACCGTGCCGAGATACTGCTTCACCAGCTCCGGGTGTTCCTGAATCGCTTCGCCGAATGAACAGAAGATAATCCCCTGCTCCGCCAGCTTGCCGCGATAGGTGGTTGCTACAGAAACGGAGTCAAAAATGGCGTCAACCGCCACTTCCCGCCCTTCACGCACCGGCACACCCAGCTGATTAAAGGCGTTCTCCACTTCCTGCGTCAGGTAGTCGCTGGCTGGCGCGCTGCCGGAAGCCTGGGTCACACCCGGCTCTGAGGCGCAGGTGTCATCGCAGTTACCGCAGGAGGGGGCGGAGTAGTAGCTGTAATCCTGATAGTCGAGTTTTTCGTAGTGGGCTTTCAGCCAGTGCGGCTCTTCCATTTCAAGCCAGGCACGAAACGCTTTAAGACGAAACTCCAGCATCCACTCTGGCTCGTTACGCTTGGCCGAGATCGCCCGCACCACATCTTCATTGATGCCGTTGGCAAATTCTTCGGTCTGCAGTTGGGTAAAGAAGCCCTCTTTGTAGTTGAGCTTGCCTTCCCAGATTTGTACATCGTCAGATGTTTCGCTGTGTCGTGACATATTTCACTTACTCGACGCCAAAGCTCTCACCGCACCCGCAGGCGTGCTGAGCTTTAGGGTTATTGAATTTAAAAATCTGATTCAGGCCTTCACGAACGTAATCCAGTTCAGTGCCATCAACGAATGGCATCGCCTGTAGCGGCACAAACAGCGTTGCGCCGTGGAATGAGAACTGCAGATCGTCTTCGACGGGTTCTTTCACCAGATCCATGACGTAGCCGAACCCGGCGCAGCCGGATTGTTTTACGCCCAGACGTAGCCCCTTGACTTCAGGGTCCTGAGCCGCCAGATTGAGAATTTGTTGCGCTGCGGTTTCAGTCAGCGTCAGACCTTTCCAGACAAAATCGTCGGGTGAGAAAGAGTCTGTATTAACAGATGCCATGTTGATACCTCTTGAGTCCGGACCTTTTCAGGCTATCCCCCTATGGTAGTGATCTGACCAATCACTTCAACCTCTTGTTTTGCAGGGATAATCATCTTGTGCTGTTTTATTCGCTCAATTATTAAGCATAGCTGCTTCCGTTCATCCTGCGTGAACAGAGTCAGTCTCAATAAGCCAGTGATAACCTATTAATAAATCACTCTATTTGAAATAACCATTTTTGATAAAAATGCTTATTGATAGGTTACGCCTTTCTCGGATGTAAACAGATTGTTATTTCCGATTATACCGACAGGCAGGATAAATCGATAAATTTTTCTGTCCTGCAATTGCAATCCCGGCATAGATGAATATGATAATTATTATCATTAACATTCAGAGTGACGCCATGATGCTTTCTGTCTCCGCCTGGCTGCAGCATAAAATCGACGAATACCAGTTTTCGGTGCGTGATATCACCGTCGACTTTTATATGGCGCAGGCAAAGCTCGACCGGGCCGACTGCACGATTCATCAATTGCGTCAGTTTAACGATACCTGTCAGGATATGGCAGAAGTCTGCCAGTTGAACGGTGACGACCAGAGTTACCTTCATGCGATGGGTAAACTGCATCACCGGCTGGTGCAGGAGATGGGAAACAACGATCGCGATCGCCTGTTTCGCCTTCAGGCCTATCAACTGGCGCGATTGTCCCTGACCCGCCTCTGCCATCAACTGGCCATGGTCGGAGAGTGGAACAAAGCCACCGTGCTGCAAAGTGACTTCGTGCGTCACGCAGGCTGGATATTCTAATCCAGCCACGGCGTGACGTCGCGCACAATTTTTTTACATTAACGTTAACAATGCCTGAAGCGGATGGCGCATGCCGTTGCCTTCCACACGCTTGACCTGGCTGCGGCATGAATAGCCGGTGGCCAGACAGCGCTGGCGCGGCAGTCGCTGAAGCTGCGGATGCCAGGAGAGCGCATAGATCCCCAGCGAGTTTTCAAGGTTCTGACTTTCATGGCCATACGTGCCCGCCATGCCGCAGCAGCCTACATTGATGTTTTCCAGCTTTGCGCCAAAACGGGAGAAAATCGCCTGCCACTGGTTGGGCGCTGAAGGCAGCGCGGTTACCTCGGTGCAGTGCGCAAACAGATACCAGGACTCCCCGCCCGTGGCCTGTACCTCACGTTCTGCCAGGGCACGCTCTAACCATTCATGCACCAGCAATACGCTGAAGTCGCCGCGCGATTCACCCAGCGTCTGACGATACTCATCACGATAGCAGAGCACGGTAGCCGGATCGACGCCGACCATCGGCAGTTCCAGTTTTGCGACCCGATTAAGAAAATCGGCGGTACGGGCTGCCGTGCGGGCGAAACGTTGCAGGAAGCCTTTCACGTGCTGCGCTTTACCGTTTGGCGAGAAAGGCAGCAGCACCGGGCGATAACCCAGCTTCTCAATCAGCCTGACAAAATCGTTAACCAGCTGTGCCTCATAGAAGCTGGTAAAGGGATCCTGTACCACCAGCACACAGCTGGCGCGCTCCGTGGCTGACAGTCCTTCCAGCTGTTCCAGCGTCATGTTCATGGCGGGATGGCCACTGAGCTGCTGTTTCAGGTTAGGAGACGAAAGCAGTGGCAGATCGACCATGCCGATATGTGTTTTGCTTAACTCTTTCACCCACGGCTGGCGCAGGAAAAAGTTAAATACTTTTGGCGCCTTCGCCATCAGAGGCGCATAGCCTTCGACCGCCACCACCAGGTGATCGCTGACCGGGCGCAGATAACGGGTGTGATAGAGCTGCAGAAAGCGCGAGCGGAATGCGGGCACGTCAATTTTAATCGGACACTGGGTGGAGCAGGCTTTACAGGCCAGACAGCCGGACATCGCCTCTTTCACCTCGTGCGAGAAGTCATACTCCCCTTTACTGGCGTGCCAGCTGTTGCGGGTACGGGCGATCAGCCCGCGTAGCGACAGGCTGGTTTCCGGCAGCTGCTTTTCGAGTACCAGCGGATCGACGCCCTGCCCGGCCAGCAGTCGCAGCCACTCCCGCGTCAGCGTTGCCCGCCCTTTTGGCGAGTGAATACGGTTGCGGGTGATCTTCATTGACGGGCACATCGGGCTGCGGGCATCAAAATTGAAACATAACCCGTTGCCGTTACACTCCATCGCTCCACGCCATTCATCCCGGACCGTTAACGGAATCTGCCGATCGTATGTTCCGCGCTTCACCGCATCGACCTGCATCATTTCGTCGTTGCTGTTAAAGGGCGTACAGATTTTACCCGGATTCAGGCGGTTAAGCGGGTCAAAGGCCGCTTTGATGCGGCGCAACTCATTAAAAAGCGTCTCGCCGAAGAATGCCGGACTGTACTGGGCGCGGAACCCTTTACCATGTTCACCCCACAGCAGGCCGCCATAGCGCGCGGTCAGCGCCACCACTTCGTCGGAGATCTGTTTCATCATCATCTCCTGCTGCGGATCGCACATATCCAGCGCCGGACGCACGTGCAGGACGCCTGCATCGACGTGACCAAACATACCGTAACTCAGGCCGTGGCTGTCGAGCAGCGCGCGAAACTCGACAATGTAGTCCGCCAGTTTTTCCGGCGGAACGGCGGTATCTTCGACAAACGGAATCGGTTTAGCCCGGCCTTTAGCATTTCCCAGCAGGCCCACCGCTTTTTTACGCATGTTATAGATGCGCTCAATGCCTGCCAGATCGTTACAGAACTGATAGCCAATCACGCCGCCCTGCTGCTGCTGCATCAGCGCATCAAGCCGGGCACACAGTTTTTCGATCTGCTGATCGATGAGTGCGGCGTTGTCACCGGCGAACTCTACGATGTTCAGACCCAGCATCTCTTTATCGGGTACGTCAGCAATCAATTCACGCACCGAGTGCCACACGATATCTTCCCGCGCCAGGTTCAGCACTTTGGAGTCAACGGTCTCAACTGACAGCGCCTGCGCGTCCACCATAAAGGGCGCGTTACGCAGGGCGGAATCGAAGGAGTCATATTTAATGTTTACCAGCCGCCGCACTTTCGGCAGCGGGGTGATATCGAGACGTGCCTCAGTAACAAAAGCCAGCGTTCCCTCGGCACCACAGAGCAGGCGCGTCAGGTCGAAGGTTTGCATATCGTCGCTGAAGACGTGGCGCAGGTCATACCCGGTCAGGAAGCGATTCAGCCTGGGAAACTTTTCCACAATCAGATCCCGGTGCTCGCGGCAGCGCGTCAGCACCTGCTGATAAATACGGCCTTCGGGGGTGGCCGTCTGCGCCAGCGTTTCAGCCAGCGCGGTGGCCATCGGCCGCGTATCAAGAATATCGCCGCCCAGCAGCACGGCGCGCAGGCCCAGTACATGGTCTGAGGTTTTACCATAGACCAGCGAACCCTGACCCGACGCGTCGGTATTGATCATGCCGCCCAGCGTGGCGCGGTTACTGGTGGACAGTTCAGGCGAAAAGAAAAAGCCGAAAGGCTTCAGCCAGGCATTCAGCTGATCTTTGATGACGCCAGCTTCGACCCGCACCCAGCCCTCATCGGTATTGATCTCCAGGATGCGGTTCATGTAGCGCGACATGTCCACCACAATGCCCTGATTCAGCGACTGACCGTTAGTGCCAGTGCCGCCGCCGCGCGGGGTAAATACCAGGCTGGCAAAGCGTGCTTCTCCGGCCACGCGGGCGAGCAGCGCAACGTCCGCCGTCGAACGCGGAAAGAGCGCCGCGTCGGGCAACAATTGATAGATGCTGTTATCGGTGGAGAGTGAAAGACGATCGGCATAGCTGGTCGCCATGTCGCCGGTAAAACCCTGCTCTTTCAGCGACTCAAGGAACGTCAGCACCAGCTGAACGAGGCCCGGTGCCTGCGAAATCTGTGGGATCATGATTGTCTGACCGAAGGTGTTGTAAACGTTTGCGTTTATACGTGAGCGATTTCTCGTTTTATCATATTTTTTCTGCGGCTGCCCTTTTTTCAGAAAAGACAAAAACCTTTCTCCGCGACGCTGTTTAAACCCTGGCAAATAGATCATGATAAAAACGGGCATCCGAATGCCCTGAAATGAAGGATTAAGACGAGGTTATGAGTCAATGATGAAAAGCCAGTACCGGGATATGGATTTACCGCAAATACTCTTTACCCTGATGTTCATTCTGCTGCTGATTGTCGCCTGTTTATGGGTGGTGCAGCCGTTTATTCTGGGCTTTGCCTGGGCCAGCATGGTGGTAATTGCGACCTGGCCATTGATGCTGAAATTCCAGCGCCTGTTGTGGGGACGCCGTTCGCTGGCGGTGATCGTGATGACAATGCTGCTGTTGCTGCTGTTTATCATTCCTATCGCACTGCTGGTCAGCAGCCTGATCGATAACAGTGCCCCGGTCATCGCCTGGGTTACCCAGGGGCATACGATGCCGCAGTTGCTGTGGCTCAGGGATGTGCCGATGGTCGGCAAAAAGCTTTATGTCAGTTATGACACGCTGGTGGCGAGCGGCGGTGCCGGCATCATGGCTAAAATCCAGCCCTACATTGGACGTACTACCGGCTTTTTTGTCGCACAGGCGGGTCATTTCGGCCGCTTTATGATCCACCTGGGCGTGATGTTGCTGTTTAGTGTGCTGCTTTACTGGCGCGGCGAACAGGCTGCTCAGGGCATCCGTCACTTTGCTTTCCGCATGGCGGGACGACGCGGTGATGCCGCCGTGCTGCTGGCGGCACAGTCCATTCGTGCCGTGGCGCTTGGCGTGGTGGTGACGGCGCTGGTGCAGGGCGTGCTGGGCGGTATCGGTCTGGCGATCTCCGGTATCCCCTATGCCACGCTGTTAACGGTGCTGATGATCCTCTGCTGCCTGGTTCAGCTCGGCCCGCTGCTGGTGCTCGTCCCCGCCATCATTTATCTCTACTGGAGTGGCGATACCACCTGGGGAACCGTGCTGCTGGTCTGGAGTTGTGTGGTGGGTACGATGGATAACGTCCTGCGTCCGATGTTAATCCGGATGGGTGCGGACCTGCCGATGATCCTGATCCTTTCTGGCGTAATTGGTGGCCTGTTTGCCTTCGGCATGATTGGTCTGTTTATCGGCCCGGTAGTTCTGGCTGTCTCCTACCGTCTGGTTTCCGTCTGGGTTCATGAAGCACCAGCGCCAGACAATGACCCGCTGGCCGTGGCGGATGCGCTGGCCGATCACGATAGCACCCCGCCAGCCGTCTGATTCACAGCAACGACACACTGTGTCATTCTATCCTGTGAGCATTGATTAGTGCGGTTAATGATGATTAACCGCACCCCTTCTCAGAGACTCGCCAGATTTTGTTTTCCATTAGCGATTTTTAAGAAAAAAGCCATCTTTGGCCTTTATTTGACCTTTCTGGCCTAAAAAAGATTACTTTCTGCACTGTTTCTTAAGTCAAACGGCGAAGTAAAGGTGACAAAAGATTATCGGCTTTAAACTAATAAGAGGATTCTTAAAGACGCCAGCCAGCGGTATGAATAACATGTTTCCTATGTTCGAAATCAAGCTATTGATTTTCAGACAACATGATTCCCCTGAGTAGAGTAAAGAATTGCTGTGTGTAGTCTTTGCCCATCCCCTGTGATGGGCTTTTTTTTTGCCTGAATATGACCAGCTATAAACAGAAAAAGGCCCGCAATGCGGGCCTTTCATCATTTCTGTAAGCGTCGTCAGGCAGTTTTGTTTAACTGTGCCAGACTCACCCACGTTTCCACTACGGTGTCCGGGTTCAGCGACAGGCTATCAATGCCCTCTTCCATCAGCCATGCGGCAAAATCCTGATGGTCGGACGGCCCCTGACCACAGATGCCGACATATTTACCCTGCTGCTTCGCGGCCCTGATCGCCATGGAGAGCAGGGCTTTAACGGCTTCGTTACGCTCGTCAAACAGCGCGGAGACGACGCCGGAATCACGATCCAGCCCCAGCGTTAGCTGGGTCATGTCGTTGGAGCCAATTGAGAAGCCATCAAAGTGCTGCAGGAACTGCTCTGCCAGCAGCGCATTTGACGGGATCTCGCACATCATGATGATCTTCAGCCCGTTCTCACCGCGCTTCAGCCCCTGACGGGCCAGCTCTTCCACCACGGCCTGCGCCTGATCCACCGTGCGCACAAACGGAACCATGATTTCGACGTTGGTCAGGCCCATCTCGTTGCGAACCCGTTTTACCGCTTCACACTCCAGCGCAAAGCAGTCGCGGAAGTTATCCGCCACATAGCGACCTGCGCCACGGAATCCGAGCATCGGGTTTTCTTCTTCCGGCTCATAGCGTTCGCCGCCAACAAGGTTGGCATATTCATTGGTTTTAAAATCGGAAAGTCGGACAATTACGCGTTTCGGTGCAAATGCCGCACCAAGCGTGGCAATTCCCTCCGTCAGGCGAGCGATGTAAAACTCCACCGGATTATCAAATCCTTTCATCATTTTACGGATCTGCTGCTGCAGTTCCGGTGTCTGCTGATCAAATTCAAGCAGCGCTTTCGGGTGGACGCCAATCATTCGGTTAATAATAAATTCCAGCCGCGCCAGGCCAACACCTTCGTTCGGCAGACAGGCGAAATCGAAAGCACGATCGGGGTTACCTACGTTCATCATAATCTTCAGCGGCAGCTCAGGCAGCGAATCGACCTGCGAACTGGTGACGTCGAAGTCGAGCAGCTGATCATAGACGTAGCCGGTGTCGCCCTCGGCGCAGGAGACGGTGACCTGATGACCCTCTCTCAGCCGATCGGTGGCGTCGCCACAACCTACTACCGCCGGAATACCCAGCTCACGCGCGATGATCGCCGCATGGCAGGTTCGTCCGCCACGATTAGTGACAATGGCTGACGCCTTTTTCATGATCGGTTCCCAGTCCGGGTCAGTCATGTCCGTCACCAGCACATCGCCTTTTTCAATGCGGTTCATTTCGCTGATATCGTGGATGACCTTCACCACGCCTGCGCCGATACGATGACCGATGGCTCGCCCTTCAACGACGACGCTGCCCTGACCCTGCAGCGTATAACGCTCCATCACCTGGCCATTTGAGCGCACGGTTTCAGGACGCGCCTGAACAATAAACAGCTTGCCGGTGTGTCCATCTTTGGCCCACTCAATATCCATCGCCCGCTGATAGTGCTGCTCGATCAGCACTGCCTGCTTCGCCAGCGCCTGCACTTCCTCATCGTTCAGACAGAATCGGTCGCGTTCGGCCTCAGGCACATCTTCGATGCGTACCTGTTCGCCATGCGCCTGAGAATCGGCATACACCATGCGCACCTTTTTCGAGCCCATATTGCGACGCACGATAGAGGGACGATCCGCCGCCAGCGTTGGCTTGTGAACATAGAACTCATCCGGGTTAACAGCGCCCTGCACCACCATCTCACCCAGTCCCAGGGCGGCGGTGATGAAGACCACCTGATCAAAGCCGGATTCGGTATCAATGGTGAACATCACACCTGACGAGGCCAGGTCCGAACGCACCATGCGCTGTATGCCGGCAGAGAGCGCCACGCCACGATGGTCGTAGCCCTGATGCACGCGGTAGGAGATAGCACGGTCATTAAACAGTGAAGCAAAGACATGCTTGACCGCCACCATAACGGCGTCGATGCCCTGCACATTCAGGAAGGTTTCCTGCTGGCCGGCAAAGGAGGCGTCGGGCATATCTTCGGCGGTGGCAGAGGAGCGGACGGCAAACGACGCGGCCGCATCATCGGCAGAGAGTTGCTGATAAGCGTCCAGAATGGCGGACTCCAGTTCCGGCAGAAACGGCGTTTCCACCACCCACTGACGAATCTGTTTACCCGCTTTTGCCAGCGCATCAACATCATCAATATCCGTCTCATCCAGCAGCGCATAAATTCGCTGGTTCAGCCCGCTTTGATCGAGAAACAGGTTAAAGGCGTACGACGTGGTCGCAAAACCATTGGGCACGGAAACACCCAGCGACGACAGATTCGTTATCATTTCACCTAACGAGGCGTTTTTGCCGCCTACCCGATCAACATCATGCATGCCAAGCTGGTTATACCAGAGCACCAGTGGCTGTTCTTGAGTGGACATCGTGCTTATCCTTTATCAATTTTCAATGAATGGACACAGAGAGTGAGCTGTTTCCAGCCTGGCATATCACCCCTGCAATAACGATCTGTTGAATCGTTAAAGCAGAATTTCAGCCGCAGTTTCGGAATTGTGAGCGGATTATTTTGCCGTTGCGCAAAGTTGCGATTTTTATCTAACTGATTGATGTGGCAGGAAATGGCACATTTTCAGCCACTTAAGCATTCTGTTTTGTTGCGCAACAGATGGAGGGGCTATTTATGGTCCGATTGCATTTTAAAAAAGAATTCCGGCGAATCGAAACGCCTTTTCAATTTTATTAGCATGATGAAACTGCAGACAAATAATCCGGACAGGCCTTCCAGAAATTAAAATCAGAGATGATTTATTGAGTCGCATCGCGCATGCTGATGGCTCACTCCTGGCTGAGGCTGAATTCATTATGACAACTGACAGAAGCGTTTTTTATATCTCCGATGGTACAGCGATAACAGCTGAAGTCCTGGGCCATGCGGTGCTGTCGCAGTTTCCGGTTAATATCACCAGCCTGACGTTGCCATTTGTGGAAAACGTCCAGCGGGCGCTGGCGGTTAAAGCCCAGATTAACGCGCTCTATCAGCAGAGCGGCGTGCGGCCGCTGGTGTTCTTCTCCATTGTCACGCCAGAGGTGCGCGACATTATCGTGCAGAGTGAGGGTTTTTGTCAGGATATCGTGCAGGCGCTGGTGGCTCCCCTTCAGCAGGAGCTGGGCTTATCGCCTGCCCCCGTGGCACATCGTACCCACGGACTGGACGCCAGTAATCTGGGGAAATATGACGCACGTATTGCGGCGATCGATTACGCCCTGGCGCATGATGACGGCATCTCGCTGCGCGGGCTGGAAGATGCGCAGGTTATCCTATTAGGCGTCTCGCGCTGTGGCAAAACACCCACCAGCCTCTATCTGGCGATGCAGTTTGGTATTCGTGCCGCCAACTACCCCTTTATTGCCGACGATATGGATAATCTTAAACTGCCGCCCGCGCTGCGCGCCCATCAGAATAAACTGTTCGGGCTGACCATCGATCCGGAACGGCTGGCAGCGATACGGCAGGAACGGGCGGAAAATACCCGCTACGCCTCAATGCGTCAGTGCCGGCTGGAAGTAGGCGAAGTTGAAGCGCTGTTTCGCACCCATCAGATCCGCTATCTCAACAGCACTAACTACTCGGTCGAAGAGATTGCCACCAAAATTCTCGACATCATGGGCCTGACGCGCCGTATGTACTGAAGGGGAATCGGATTGAAGATGTAAAGCGCCGCTGCCGTGGGTTTTGATTTCATTATCAAATCACGGGTTGAATTCGCAGACTAATGGTTTATTGTGACCACCATCACTTCCCGGTATTTCACCGCTGCGAAGAACCGTTTTCGAGAAACTCATGAACAAAACCGACGAACTGCGTACCGCACGCATTGGTAGTCTGATTACCCCCGCCAGCCTGGCGGCTGAACATCCTGTCTCTCCGGCGATTGCCGACAATGTCACCGCTGCCCGTAAACGTATCGCCCGTATATTGACGGGTGACGATCCGCGCCTGCTGGTAGTGATCGGGCCCTGCTCGCTGCACGACCCGAAAGCAGCCCTGGAGTATGCCGCGCGTCTGAACGCGTTACGCAGCCGCTATGAAGATCGGCTGGAGATTGTGATGCGTGCCTACTTCGAGAAGCCTCGCACCGTCGTAGGCTGGAAAGGGTTAATCTCCGATCCGGACCTGGATGGCAGCTACGATGTGAACCGGGGTATCGGCATCGCCCGCAAGCTGCTGATCGATATCAACGCGCTGGGCCTGCCCACCGCCACAGAATTTCTGGATATGGTGATCGGCCAGTTTATTGCTGACCTCATCAGCTGGGGCGCGATTGGCGCACGTACCACCGAAAGCCAGATCCACCGCGAAATGGCGTCTGCCCTCTCCTGTCCGGTTGGCTTTAAAAACGGCACCGATGGAAACGTGCAGATCGCGGTGGATGCGATTCGCGCCGCACGCGCCAGCCACATGTTCCTGTCACCGGATAAACTGGGCCAGATGACTATTTATCAGACCAGTGGTAACCCGCATGGTCATGTGATCCTGCGAGGCGGTAAACAGCCTAACTATCATGCCAGCGATGTCGCCGCCGCTGCGGAGAGTCTGGCGGCCTTTAATCTGCCAGAGCAGCTGGTGATCGATTTCAGTCACGGCAACTGTCTGAAACAGCATCGTCGTCAGATGGATGTGGCGGCAGAGGTAGCAGAGCAGATTAAATCAGGATCGCGGGCTGTTGCCGGTGTGATGATTGAAAGCTTCCTGGAAGAAGGCAATCAGAAAGTAGTAAGCGGTGAACCGCTGGTTTACGGCCAGTCGATTACCGATCCCTGCCTCGGCTGGCAGGAGAGCGAACAGGTGCTCGCCCTGCTGGCCGAGGCGGTTTCTCACCGCCTCTGAGTCTTTATTAGCTGGAGCAGCTCACCTCTAAGGTTTTGCCCCAGTCTGGCGGCCGCTGACGATACTCAGCGGCTGTCTCATCACTGAAGGGCTGCTGTAACGCCTGATGCAGACGAGCCAGCGCCCCCTGCTCTCCCCGCTCCGCCTCTTCAATCACCTGTTGTGCCAGATAGTTGCGCAGAATCACTGCCTGATTGGATGCCTTCATTAAGGCCTGCCGTTCTTCATCGCTGACCTGCTCATCCATCAGACGACTGCGATAACGCTGATACCAGCTATCAAACGCCTCACGATCGATGAACTCGTCGCGCAACGGTGAGCGGCTTTCCGCCTGTTGGGTTTCACTCAGCAGCCGGAACGTCAGGGTGTAATCACTGTGCTCCTGCGTCATCAGCGCCAGCAGATCGGTCAGAATCTGATTGTCGCTGCTCTGCTGCGTCAGCAGACCAAGCTTCGCCCGCATCCTCTCACCCCAGACGCGCATCAGTTCAGGCTCATAGGCGCTTAGCGCCGTCCGCAACTGCTCAGTGGTCAGAAGACCCGACAGCGCATGCGCCAGACGGTTAAGATTCCACATGCCAATCATCGGCTGATTTTCAAAACTGTAGCGCCCCTGATAGTCACTGTGATTACAGATAAAGTCAGGCTGATAATCATCCAGAAAACCAAACGGGCCATAGTCGATGGTCAGGCCAAGGATCGACATATTGTCAGTATTCATGACGCCATGCGCGAAGCCCACACTTTGCCATAACGCAATCAGGCGCGCGGTGCGTAACACAATGTCGGTAAACCACTGTTGATAGCGGTCCGCTTCTCCTTCCAGATGCGGCCAGTGATGACGAATGGCGTAGTCGGCCAACTGCTGCACTTTCTCCTGCTGCTGGCTGTAAAAGAAATGCTCGAAATGACCGAAACGCAGGTGGCTCGGTGAAATGCGCATCAGCATCGCGCCACGCTCAGTGGTTTCGCGGTAGACCGGCTCATCGCCTATCGACAGAGTGAGTGCGCGCGTGGTGGGGATACCCAGATGGTGCAGCGCTTCCGAGGCGAGAAACTCACGGACGCTGGAACGGATCACGGCACGACCATCGCCCATGCGGGAATAAGGCGTCAGGCCTGCACCCTTGAGATGCCAGTCAAGTTTGCTGCCATCATCCAGACGCTGTTCACCCAGCAGGATACCGCGCCCGTCACCGAGCTGACCCGCCCAGACACCAAACTGATGGCCACTGTAGACCTGCGCCAGCGGCTGCATGCCGGGCAGTAGTGCCGCACCGTGCCAGACATCGTGACCGTGACCTTCAAAGAGCGCACTATCCAGCCCCATTGAGGTTGCAAGCGGTGCGTTGTGATACAGCAGGCGTCCGCCTGCCAGCGGCGTGGGGTTCAGCGCGGTATAACACCCGGTCAGCTCACGGAACCAGGTGTTGTCAAAAGAGGCCTTGCCTGCGGACATTGTTTCTCCCATGCGATACTCAGCGATACGTAGGTTAGTCCTTTAGTGTAACGCTGATAGCAGGGATTAACAGGTTCTGTCAGCCGGGATGCTGAGAGGAAGGCATGCGCTCGTCGGCACAGAGCAGTGAACGCAGTGCGTCAGATTTTACCACCGGGAAGAGCGCACCCTGAAAATCGGCACCATTCAGCTGGCTGACTTTATCGAACAGCACTTCGTCATCAATGCCGCAAATAATCAACCGGTCACAATGGGCGCGGAAATTATCAATAATGCTCTGAATAAATGGCACAAATGAAGCGCGTTTTGCCAGCGAGTGAATAAATTCTTTGTCGAGACAGATGCAGCTGAATAAATTATCGTAGACTGCATTAGAGGGTGATTTGCCCGCGCCAAAATGAGAAAGCGCTAAATTAAACTCAGCATGCAGGCTCGCCAGCAGCGGATTATTTTTGCCCAGCTTGAGTTGCGGAAACGTTTCAGTGATATTCAACAGAATGAACGGAAGCTGTTTTATTTTGCGCATGACTAATTCACTGGCAAGCAGCGTCCGGGCCATGCCTTCATCAATACGGATAAAAGCTGACACGGAATGCGCTTCAAATAATCCGCGATTCTGCTCCAGCAATCCAATCTGGCTTTGCAGCAGGCGTAACTGCTGCGACTCATCAAGCTGGGGAAGCAGCAGATCCTGAGGCAGGGTGATGGGCGCACTTTCATGCACAAACTGCGTTACCAGCTCGACAGCGGTCAACCGTCCGTCAACATCACAGACAGGATAAAACCAGATTTCCGACTGATAGTCGGCCGAGAGATGAATTTTCATTTTAATGCCAGAATATGCGGCGATGTTGATATCGTATAGTAATGGTCAGCCGCAGGCAATAGTGCCAAATCATTGAAGAGACGACCTTCTTTACGCTTCCATTGCCGTTTGGCAACAGCCGAACACGCTTAAGCCAAATAGTAGTGACAAAACACCGGTTATTAGTGGAATTAAATCAGCGATTATTCTGTTTATTAAAATCCTCGCCCTAAACTTTCATTTAAAATAAAACTTTTAATCGTTGTTTTAACTCTATTTAAAATTGGACTTAAGTCTGATTTCGCGAACCTGCTGTTAAATACGGCGAGCCTGCCAGAACACTTTTCGCCAGTAGACATTGTCGAGTGAGGAGCGAATGACGCCCTGACTGGTCGAGGCGTGGATAAAAGCATTATCGGTATCATAGATGCCCACATGCAGGCCATTTTCACCGCGTCCGGTTTTGAAAAAGACCAGATCGCCTGGCAGCAGTTCATCTTTGCTGATGCGGGTGCCAATATCGCTTTGGGCTGAGGTGGTGCGCGGCAGTTGCAGTGCAAATTTATCGCGGAAGGTCAGATAGACAAAGCCGGAGCAGTCAACGCCGTTACGACTCATGCCGCCATAACGATAAGGCGTACCGCGCCAGTGACCGAGCTGATCGTTCAGTTCCGCTATCACGGTGATTGAATCGGAAAGACGGCCATTAATCGGCGGGGCGTGATGACTGCATCCCGTCAGCAGCAGAACTAAAATCAGCAAACCCAGGCGCATCGCCAAATGTCCTTATCAGAAGTTGCAACCGGCATAATGTAGCGGTAAAGCCCGCCAGGTAGCAAGTGTCAGGGCAGAACGGTCAGCAGCGTGCGTCCTTCAAGTTCAATCTGCCGGAAAGCAATCTGGTAGAGTGGTGTCAGGCGCTGCGGCGTCAGAACCTCTGAAGGTTCGCCCTGCGCGATCACCTGCCCGCTATCCATCAGCCAGACCCTGTCTGCCTGCTGCAGACTGTGGTTAAGATCGTGACTGCTGGCGACAACACTAACACCCGACGCGCACAGCGCCGCAATCAGATCGTCCACCGCTTTTTGCTGGCCGATATCCAGCGCCGTCAACGGCTCATCAAGAATCAGCAGCCGCCCGCAGGGGTTGATGTGAGGATCGATCTGGGCACAGACGGCTGCCAGCCGGACGCGCTGCCATTCCCCGCCGGAGAGCAGGGTCAGTGAACGCGATAACTTATCCTGCAGCTGAAGCCGCTGCAGCAGCATGCTGAGACAGGCATCGGCCTGTGGCCCCACCGGTTTCAGGTGCAGACGCAAATAGTGCCAGACCGGCATCTGACTCAGTGGGGCCTGCTGCTGTGGCAGCCAGCCGCGCACCCTTGACAATGCCGCGCCGTTCCAGTCACTCAGCGCCTTTTCGTCCAGCAGCACCGTGCCGGAGGCAGGTTGTAGTCCGGCAATCACACTCAGTAAGGTGCTTTTACCGGCTCCGTTCGGGCCTGCAATGTGCAGCAGCTGACCGGCGGCAAGCTCGTCGGTCAATGGCAGCAGCCGTCCAGGGACGGCGGCCTTTTGCAGGCGCAACAGCATCTATTTTGCCAGCGCCTGTTTAATCGTTTCCAGAATGATGGGATCTTCCGGCGTCATGTCAGGTGCAAAACGCTGGATCACACTGCCGTCACGGCCAATCAGGAACTTTTCAAAGTTCCACAGGATGTCGCCCTGCTCTTTCGGCGCGCGTCCTTTACTCTCCATACGTTCGTAAAAACCGCTGCCTTCCGGACGCACCGCGTCAGGCCGGGCCGCAATCAGCTGCGCATAGAGCGGATGACGCGCCGGGCCATTAACCTCGGTTTTGGCAAACAGCGGGAACGTCACGCCATAGGTGGTACTGCAGAAAGTTTTGATCTCCTCACTGCTGCCCGGTTCCTGCTCCAGAAACTGATTGCAGGGGAAACCGAGGACGCTGAAGCCCTGATCCTGCCAGGCTTTCTGCAGATTCTCCAGCTCTTCGTATTGCGGCGTCAGACCACATTTCGAGGCAACGTTGACGACCAGCAGGACTTTGCCGTGCCACTGTGACAGCGTGGTTTTTTCCCCGTCGAGAGTAACCAGTTCAGTCTCATAAATGTTCATGCTTTTTCCTGTAATGGATGCGGTTGTGGATGCAGAGTAGCCAGCCGAAGCTAGCGCGAAGATTTCACCAGTAAAATAATAAACAGTGGCGCGCCCAGTGTCGCCGTCACGACGCCTATCGTCAACTCCGCTGACGTCAGTGCCAGACGCGCCACGATATCGGCGGCCAGAAGCACCGCCGCGCCCGCCAGCGCCGATGCCGGCAAAAGATAGCGGTGATCGCTGATGCCGCTCAGACGCAGCAGATGCGGGATGACCAGTCCGACAAAGCCAATGGCGCCGGCCATCGCGACGCTGATACCCACCAGCCAGCCCATCGCCAGCACCAGCAGGTTACGCCAGAAGAAGAGTGACAGCCCGAGCTGACGGGCGGACGTCTCGCCCAGAGCCAGCAGATTGAGAATCGGCCCGGTCGCCCCCAGCGCGAGCATCACCGGCAGCAGTGCCAGCATCATCCAGCCATAGCGCCAGTCAATGCCGCTGAATCCCCCCATCATCCAGTACATCAGCTGACGCAGATCGAGGCTGGTGCTGAAGTAGACCGCCCAGGTCATGATGGCACTGCAGATAATCCCCAGCGCCACGCCGGTCAGCAACAGCCGGGTGACCGAGAGCTGACGATGGGCAAAATGCAGCAGGATAAGCGTAATAACCAGCGCACCGGCCATCGCCGCCAGCCCCAGGCTCCATAGCGAGCCGCTGCCCAGCAGCACGCCGAGCACCAGGCCGATACCCGCGCCGTTCGAAACGCCGAGCAGACCTGGCTCCGCCAGCGGATTGGTAAACAGCGCCTGCATCACCACGCCGCATATCGCCAGCGACGCCCCCACCAGGACTACCGCCAGACTGCGGGGCAGCCGCAACTGCCAGACAAAGAGCTGTCCGCTATCGCTGAACCACGCAGAGGGCGCGATCCAGCTGTCCCCGGCACAGAGGCTGAGACAGAGCAGTGCAGAGAGCATAAGGGCGAGCGCAATCAGCCATTTCTGGCCGCGTTGATCGGCCTGGCGCGCGAACGTGTCGAGCAGAGACATAAGCGGGATTAGCTGAGAAAACAGTGATTTGATTGTAGAGGGATTGGTGAAAAAAGAAAGGCTGATGAGGCAGTCTGAACCGGGATGGCGTGAACATTGACGAACACAGGAAGCAGAATCCCTGTTTACCTGAACCATGAAAAAAGGCCGCTTTCGCGGCCTTTTTGAAACGCTGAAATTCAGTCAGTCTCTTTGGGTGTAGCGTTCTCTACGCGGCTTTTCAGCTTCTGTCCTGGACGGAACGTTACTACGCGACGCGCAGTAATCGGAATATCTTCACCCGTTTTCGGGTTTCTGCCAGGACGCTGGTTCTTGTCACGCAGGTCAAAATTACCAAACCCAGACAGTTTTACCTGTTCTCCATTTTCCAAAGCGCGACGTACCTCTTCGAAAAACAGCTCTACTAACTCTTTAGCATCGCGTTTGCTCAGCCCGAGTTTCTCAAACAGGTACTCTGACATCTCAGCTTTTGTAAGCGCCATAGGTTCAATCCCTCAAGGTTGCCTGGAATCGCTCTTTTAATGCCGCAACGCATTTGCCAACGGTCGCGGCAATCTCCTCTTCTTCGAGTGTCCGGCTGGTATCCTGCAAAATCAGGCTGATTGCGAGGCTCTTATAGCCCTCAGAAACGCCCTTACCGCGGTACACGTCAAACAAGTTTACGCCAACTACCTGATTTACGCCAACTTTCTTACACTCCGCAATGATATCTGCTGCAGGGACGTTTTCAGCCACTACAACGGCAATATCACGGCGGTTCGCCGGGAAGCGAGAAATCTCGCGCGCGTCAGGCAGGACGCGGTCTGCGACCTTATTCCAAAGCAGTTCAAAGACTAAGGTGCGACCATTGAGATCAAGCTTACGTTCCAGCTCAGGATGTACAACGCCGATAAATCCGATATGTTCATCACGCAAATAAATCGCCGCGCTCTGTCCTGGATGCAACGCCGGATTCGCCTCAGCCCGGAAGCTAATCTCATCCAGTTTGCCGGTTAAATCGAGCAGCGACTCTAAATCGCCTTTCAAATCATAGAAGTCAACTGTCTGACGCGCCAGATCCCAGTGCTCTTCAACGCGGTTGCCGCTGATGACGCCAGCCAGCATAAGATCCTGACGGATGCCTAAATCTGCCTGCGTATCTGGCACAAAGCGTAAGCCGCTCTCAAACAGACGTACGCGGCTCTGCTGGCGGTTCTGGTTGTAGACTACCGCACTGAGCAGACCGGTCCAGAGTGACAGACGCATGGTCGACATATCACTGGAGATCGGGCTTGGCAGTAACAGCGCCTCTTCACCCGGATGCAGCAGCTGCTGGATTTTCGGATCGACGAAGCTATAGGTAATCGCTTCCTGATAACCTTTATCCACCAGCAGGTTTTTGGCGCGTTTCAGCGACAGATTCGCTTCACGGTGACGGGTCATGACCAGACCGGCCTGAACAGGCACATCAGGAATATTGTTGTAGCCATAAATACGGGCCACTTCTTCAACCAGATCTTCTTCAATGGTCATATCGAAACGCCAGCTCGGCGCGACGGCCTGCCACTGCCCTTCACCTGCCGTCACGTCACAGCCAAGGCGCGTCAGAATGTCGGTAACCTGCTCATCCGCAATCACGTGACCAATCAGACGATCCAGCTTTTCGCGACGCAGCGTAATGGTCGCCGGGACAGGCAGGGCTGCCTGATGGGTCTGATCGATGATCGGGCCTGCTTCACCGCCGCAGATGGATAGCAGCAGCTGGGTAGCACGCTCCAGCGCAGTATGTTGCAGCGCCGGGTCAACACCACGCTCGTAGCGATGAGACGCGTCAGTATGCAGACCGTGACGACGGGCGCGGCCGGTGATAGAGAGCGGATCAAAGTACGCACACTCGAACAGGATGTTCTGCGTTTCGCCGTTCACACCCGAATGTTCGCCACCAAAGATACCGGCCATCGCCAGCGCTTTCTGATGATCGGCGATCACTAAAGTATCACTCTGCAGGGTGGCTTCAGTGCCATCCAGCAGCGTCAGCTTTTCGCCCTCTTTCGCCATGCGCACCACGATACCGCCATCAATACGGTCAAGGTCGAAGGCGTGCATTGGCTGACCCAGCTCCAGCAGAACGTAGTTGGTGATATCAACGACCGGATCGATAGAGCGAATGCCGCAGCGACGCAACTTCTCTTTCATCCACAGTGGCGTAGCCGCCTTAACGTTAATTCCTTTCACGACACGGCCCAGATAGCGCGGACAGGCTTCTGGCGCGTCAACCTGAATCGGGAACGTGTCGTTAAGCGTCGCCGCGACCGGCTGCATCTCCGGTACCTTCAGCGGCAGGCCGTTGAGCACGGCAACATCACGGGCGATACCGATCAGACCCAGACAGTCGGCGCGGTTAGGCGTGACGCTGATTTCGATGGTGTTGTCGTCCAGCTGCAGATAAGCACGGATATCGGTGCCAACGGGCGCGTCAGAAGGCAGTTCGATGATGCCGTTGTGATCGTCGGAAATACCCAGCTCGGAGAACGAGCAGAGCATCCCTTCAGAAGGCTCGCCACGCAGTTTGGCTGCTTTGATTTTGAAATCACCGGGCAGCACAGCGCCGACGGTCGCGACAGCAACTTTCAGTCCCTGACGGCAGTTCGGCGCGCCACAGACGATATCCAGCAGGCGATCGCCACCGACGTTGATTTTGGTGACACGCAGCTTGTCGGCATTGGGGTGCTGACCGCACTCCACGACTTCACCAACCACAACGCCGTGGAACGCACCGGCGACGGCATCAACGCCGTCCACTTCCAGACCGGCCATGGTGATTTGTTCAGACAGCGCAGCGCTGTCCAGGGCTGGATTTACCCATTCGCGTAACCAGAGTTCACTGAATTTCATTGGATATCCTGCCCTTACTTAAATTGTTTGAGGAAACGTAAATCATTTTCGAAGAAAGCACGCAGATCGGTCACGCCATAGCGCAACATGGTCAGACGCTCCATGCCCATACCAAAGGCGAAACCAGAGTAAACTTCCGGATCGATGCCGACGTTGCGCAGCACGTTAGGGTGCACCATGCCGCAACCCAGCACTTCCAGCCACTTACCGTTTTTACCCATAACATCCACTTCTGCCGATGGCTCAGTGAATGGGAAATAAGAAGGACGGAAGCGAATCTGCAAATCTTCTTCGAAGAAGTTGTTCAGGAAATCGTGCAACGTGCCTTTCAGGTTGGTAAAGCTGATGTTTTTATCCACGATCAGCCCTTCCATCTGATGGAACATCGGCGTGTGCGTCTGGTCGTAATCGTTACGGTAGACGCGGCCGGGCGCAATAATGCGGATAGGCGGCTGCTGAGCCTGCATGGTGCGGATCTGCACGCCAGAGGTCTGCGTACGCAGCAGACGCGTGGCGTCAAACCAGAAGGTGTCGTGATCGGCACGTGCCGGGTGGTGTGCAGGAATATTCAGCGCATCGAAGTTATGATAATCATCTTCAATTTCGGGCCCTGTTACCACACCAAAGCCTAACTCGCCAAAGAAGGTCTCAATGCGATCCATGGTGCGGGTGACCGGATGCAGACCGCCATTCTCGATACGACGCCCCGGTAGCGAGACATCGATGGTCTCTTCCGCCAGACGGGCATTCAGCACCGCGGCTTCCAGTGCGTCTTTACGGGCATTCAGTCGATCGGTGACCTGCTGCTTCGCTTCATTGATTACCGCACCCGCTGCAGGACGCTCTTCTGCTGGCAGCTCGCGCAACGTCGTCATCTGCAGTGTCAGATGTCCTTTCTTACCCAGGTATTCGACGCGCACCGCGTCAAGGGCGGCGATATCCATCGCCCCGTCGATGGCCGCCGTGGCGCTGGCCACCAGTTCTGCGAGTTGGGACATAGTTTCCTCTTTTTCCAGTCAGGCTGGTCAGTTCTCGTTGGGACCTGCCGGTCCAATATGCTAGCGCCAGAAACAAAAAAGCCTCCACGAGGGAGGCTTTTAGCGCGATTTTTCGTTTCTTCTCTTATGCGCAAAAGCCCCCGAATGTCAGGCGCTAAAGTAAAAAAAGAAACGGAAAATAGCAGCATTCATGCTTGCGGTTACCTTGTCATGCGATACAGGGGGTCTATTGAAAAGCTCAGCGACGAAAATGTCAATCTTTTGCGTAAGTTACAGGCAATAAAAAAGGGAGCAAGCTCCCTTTTCCATCTGACTTACGCCAGGGCTGATTTCGCTTTTTCGACCAGTGCAGAGAATGCCACTTTGTCGAATACTGCGATGTCGGCCAGGATCTTACGGTCAATCTCAATAGCTGCTTTTTTCAGACCATTGATGAAACGGCTGTAAGACATGCCGTTCTGACGCGCCGCTGCGTTGATACGCGCGATCCACAGCTGACGGAACTGACGCTTACGCTGACGACGGTCACGGTAAGCATACTGACCAGCTTTGATAACAGCCTGGAAAGCAACACGGTAAACACGTGAACGTGCACCGTAATAGCCTTTAGCTTGTTTTAAGATTTTTTTGTGACGTGCGCGAGCAACTACACCACGTTTTACACGAGCCATTTAGCTCTCCTGTTTAATATTCTGAATTAATGAAAAAAATTTACTTATGCGTACGGCAGGCAGGCAATAACCAGACCCAGATCGCCTTTTGACACCATGCCTTTAGGGCGCAGGTGACGTTTACGCTTAGTAGATTTTTTAGTCAGAATATGACGCAGGTTTGCGTGTTTACGCTTGAAGCCGCCAGAAGCGGTCTTCTTGAAGCGCTTAGCCGCGCCACGTACAGTTTTAATCTTTGGCATTTTAAAAATATCCACTTCGCATTGTTAATAACATGACCCAGACAGGCGAACAGATAACCGCACAGCGCGAACGCTGCGCGGTCCTTGCTACTTGAAAGCCTACTGTTTCTTCTTAGGAGCGAGCACCATGATCATCTGGCGGCCTTCGATCTTCGAAGGGAAGGATTCGACAATGGCCAAATCCAGATCTTCACACAGGTCTTTACGGACGCGGTTAAGCACTTCCATACCGATCTGCTGGTGCGCCATCTCACGACCGCGGAAGCGGAGCGTGATTTTGGCTTTATCGCCATCTTCCAGAAAGCGAATCAGGTTGCGTAGTTTGACCTGATAGTCGCCATCATCGGTTCCAGGACGGAATTTGATTTCCTTAACCTGAATAACTTTTTGCTTCTTCTTCTGTTCCTTAGAAGATTTGCTTTTTTCATAGAGGAACTTGCCGTAATCCATAATACGGCAGACCGGCGGTTCGGCATTCGGGCTGATTTCGACTAAGTCGCCGCCCGCTTCCTCGGCTTTTTCCAGAGCTTCGCGTAATGTGACAATGCCAATCGGCTCGCCATCCATGCCCGTTAAGCGCACTTCAGTTGCGCGGATTTCACTGTTAATTTTGTTCGGACGCGTCGGTAGTACTCGTTTTCCGCCTTTAATACTTTATTCCTCCAATTGGTGAAGATTTCGGCTGCGAATCTCTTGTTGAAGTTTCTCAACAAATAGATCGACATCCATCGATCCCAGGTCTTTACCACGGCGGGTGCGAACGGCAACTTTGCCAGATTCCACCTCTTTATCACCGCAGACCAACATATAAGGGACGCGACGTAATGTGTGCTCGCGGATTTTAAAGCCTATCTTCTCATTTCTCAAGTCTGCCTTCACACGAATGCCAGCATTCTGCAGCTTACGCGTCAAAGACTCAACATATTCCGCTTGTCCGTCGGTAATATTCATTACCACAACTTGCAGCGGTGCCAGCCAGGTTGGGAAGAAACCGGCGAATTCTTCGGTAAGAATACCGATGAAGCGCTCCATCGATCCCAGAATCGCCCGGTGAATCATCACTGGCGTCTGGCGATCGTTGTTTTCACCCACGTAGGTTGCTTCAAGGCGTTTTGGCAGGGAGAAGTCTAGCTGAACGGTTCCGCACTGCCAGGCGCGATCAAGACAATCGTACAAAGTGAACTCAATTTTAGGGCCGTAGAACGCGCCTTCACCTGGCTGGAACTCAAACTCAATGTTGTTTTCGTTCAGCGCAGCGGCCAGGTCTTCCTCGGCACGATCCCACATCTCATCTGTACCGATGCGTTTCTCAGGACGGGTGGATAACTTCACCACAATCTTTTCAAAGCCGAAGGTGCTGTACATGTCATAAACCATGCGGATACAGCTGTTCACTTCGTCACGCACCTGCTCTTCTGTACAGAAGACGTGTGCATCATCCTGGGTAAAGCCGCGAACGCGCATCAGACCGTGCAGCGCACCTGAGGGCTCATTACGGTGACAGCTACCAAACTCTGCCATACGCAGCGGCAGGTCACGGTAGGATTTCAGACCCTGATTAAAGATCTGAACGTGTCCAGGACAGTTCATCGGTTTGATGCAGTATTCACGGTTCTCAGATGAGGTGGTGAACATGGCTTCTTTATAGTTTTCCCAGTGCCCGGTTTTTTCCCACAGGACGCGGTCCATCATGAACGGACCTTTCACTTCCTGGTACTGGTACTCTTTTAATTTGCTGCGGACAAACACTTCCAGCTCGCGGAAGATAGTCCAGCCGTCATTATGCCAGAAGACCATACCGGGTGCTTCTTCCTGCATGTGGTAAAGATCCAGCTGCTTACCAATCTTACGATGGTCACGCTTCGCCGCCTCTTCCAGACGCTGCAGATAGGCTGCCAGTTGCTTTTTGTCTGCCCATGCGGTGCCATAAATACGCTGCAGCATTTTGTTGCTGCTGTCGCCGCGCCAGTAGGCACCGGAGATCTTCTGCAGTTTAAAATGATGGCAAAACCGCATGTTCGGCACGTGCGGACCGCGACACATGTCGACATATTCTTCGTGATGATACAGGCCAGGCTTATCGTCATGGCTGATGTTTTCATCAAGAATGGTGGTCTTGTAGATTTCGCCGCGCGCCGCAAAGACGTCGCGTGCTTCCTGCCAGCTGACCTTTTTCTTCACCACATCGTAGTTGGTTTCAGCCAACTGATGCATGCGTTTTTCCAGCAGGTCGATATCTTCCTGGGTCAGGGTACGATCGATGTCGACATCATAATAGAAGCCGTTATCAATGACCGGGCCAATCGCCATTTTGGTATCCGGCCACAGCTGTTTAATTGCGTGCCCTAACAGGTGCGCACAGGAGTGACGGATAATTTCCAGACCCGCTTCATCTTTTGCGGTAATGATCGCAACAGCGGCATCCTCGGTGATGGGATCAACAGCATCAACCAGTTCACCGTTAACGCGGCCAGCGATACAGGCTTTCGCCAGACCTGGACCGATGTCCAGCGCAATATCCATGACACTGACAGGGCGGTCAAACACACGCTGGCTGCCATCAGGAAGCGTAATTACAGGCATTTCATGTCCTTATTTGCAGTGGTAAGCCACACGAAAGCTTACATGCAACGTAATGTAAAATGAGTGACCTGGCGTGATATCAGACCCACATTGTCGGAATGTCGCCAGGATTGCAGTGCGGAGCAGATGATAGCAGTTTTCGCCGACGAGAAAAACCATCCCCTTTTCGCTAAGCCATGGAGCGAACAAAAAAAAGCGGCCTGACACACAGTGTCAGACCGCCGGGCATGCCGCAGGCAAAAATGCGCTTACATAGCGTAAGAGAGCATGATTGAGGTTTTGGTGTCGGTGCGATCTGGCGCAGACTCAGCCGGATTGTTGTTCCAGGTGACATTGTAAGCCAGCTTCAGCGCGAAGTGGCTATTGATAGCGACCTGCAGGCCGGTTTCGGAGTTCACCGTGGTGTCTTCACCGAAGCTGCTCAGCACGGATACGCCCTGAATAAATTTGGTGGTATCGGTCAGCTGCCACTGATAGCTCACTGCGCCATAGCCAAGCGCCTTGGTCTGATGACCACCAGCGTGGTAGTCGTCATAACGTACACCCGGACCCAATTCCGCACGCAGCGAGTGCACCGGACCATTCAGGATCTGACGACCGTAACCGGCAGTCAGCACGTCACGTGAATCATAACCATTGAAACGATCGCTTAACCAGCTCGCCTGGCCAAACAGGTAGTCATAGGAGTTGAGGTTATAGCGTGAACGACCACCGATGTTGTACGTCTCTGAAGAGCGTTCATCATTTGACGAGGTGTTTGCTGCGTTACCCCACAAGCTGTAGGCCATAGATGACTGATACCAGGTCATATTGGTCTGAGCCGTCAGCGATGAACTGGTGGTGTTACCGGTTTGCGCCAGGTATCCCGCAGAAGCAGAACCTTCAAATGGCTTTTTAGCCGTGGAAGGGTCATCCATTGAGGTGAATACGGCGTTATCGGCCAGTGCCTGGTGACAAAACGCTCCGGCGGAGAGCAAAAGAACAGCAGACAGCTTGTTATAGGCTTTCATTAAATGTGATCCGTGCGACTGTTTAAAAAACGGAGAGTCTGAAGCGTTTTGCCGGGCATTCAATGCAATTTACGGTAAGTTTTGTAAAAAATTATTAACTTACACAAAATACCTGGAATCACCCTGACAACCCATGTTAATTGGGACTCATCTTATTAACGTCGCGCATTATAGTGCTGTCCAAATGAAAAGCCAGACGTAACGGCAGAAAGATTTTTACGTCATGGGCAGTGCTCCTGACACTGATTTACGCTATGCGTCACGACAGACACCCAGCATCTCTTTCATAATTCGCCTGAATTTTCACCATAGTCTACGCTCAGTTCAGTTTCTCTTTCCCGGAGGTGCCTTATGAGCAACACTGCCCTGACCCGCTATATCGTGACCTTTCATTATCAGGAGTCGGGATTAAGTGACATCCTGGAGCTCACCAGCGCGATGACCGCCGCCGGTTTCACCACCACGCTGGCTGATGAAAACGGCCATCCCCATGAGCTGGGCACGAACAGTTATGGCATTGTCAGTACGCTGGACGCTGAGGATCTGCGACAGCAGGTTGCGGCTGCCGGTGAAAACGCACTGGGTCAGAAACCCGATGTGACTGTTATGACCTTTGAAGAGTATCTGCGGGACACCGCCAGTCATCGCCCCGCCACCTCAGCGCCAGAATAAAAAGGTGCAATCACGCTGGTTTTGGTGAATATTCAGGCATCAGCATCGAACTTACGCAGCGAACAACGAGGATAGCCCTATGTGGTCAGCCATCAGTCGTCTGTTAAGCGAGCAGTTAGGCAACGCCGAAATCACTCAACGTCACGCCCTTGCGGGTGGTGATATCCACCCCACCTGGCATATTCGCTACGGTGATCATGATGTCTTCGTTAAAAGTAACAGCCGCGAGATGCTGTCGCTTTTTACCTGGGAAGCAGACCAGCTCGCCTTGCTGGCACGCACCGGCACGGTTCGGGTGCCAAAGGTGTATGGTGTGGGTCATCATCGTGAGGAGAGCTTTCTGTTGCTGGAGTACATCAGGCCACAGCCGCTTGATGAGCAGAGTGCATATCTGCTGGGTCAGCAGCTGGCGCACCTGCATCAGTGGAGCGAGCAGACACAGTTTGGCCTCGATTTCGACAACAACATCACCACCACGCCCCAGCCTAATAGCTGGCTGCGACGCTGGTCGGTCTTTTTTGCCGAACAGCGCATCGGCTGGCAGCTGCAGCTGGCGGCCGAAAAGGGGATTCAGTACGGGGATACCGAGCTGATTATCGCCTCCGTGCAGCGGGTGCTTGCGTCACATCATCCGCAGCCGTCGCTGCTGCATGGCGATCTCTGGCCCGCTAACTGCGCCAGCAGTGACAGTGGCCCCTGGCTGTTCGATCCCGCCTGCTACTGGGGCGACCGTGAGTGCGATTTAGCCATGCTGAGCTGGTACCCTGACCTGCCCCGCCAGATTTACGACGGCTATCAGGCCGTGTGGCCCCTGCCGGATGGTTTTTCGCAGCGTCTGCCGGTCTATCAGCTCTACTATCTGCTGAACCGGGCTAACGTGTTTGGCGGGCACTGGCCTGGCGATGCGCAGTTCGCCATTGGCCAGTTGCTGGATGAGGATGCGCTCGGTACCCGTCAGGCCAGGCCGGCCTGACGGCGTTCACGGTCAGATAAAGCCCAGCAGCGACAGCGCAAAATATCCGGCTATCGCAATCACCACTGGCAGGACATAAAGCGGGAAGATCTGCAGGAAGATGGTGTGACGAGGAACGCGCACCTTCTCTTCCAGTTGCTGACGGCTGCGTCCTTCACTGCCCTTTGCCTGCTCCAGAATCATCTGATCTTCAATGCCCTCTTTGACGTGACGTGCCTGCCGTCCCATCCGCGCGCCTGATGATTCCAGCGCCAGCCCGACAAAAATCAGAATGTAGATTACCCAGAAACCCAGGTTCATCTGACCATTAAATTCCGGTACTGGCGAGTTATGCCAGAAAACGTTCAGGAATGGCGTGTTGAAGCGCAGCATATCGACAATGACATGGACGAAATCAAGCATGACGGCGTCAATGCCCGGCTGCTTCTCGCTGTGCTTAAACATAAAGCTCAGTACTGAAATAATGGTCGACAGCAGTGCCACTAAAAAGAGCACCCAGCCCACCACGCGCTTAAGGATGGCGATACGGCCAGCCTGTTGATAGGTCATAATATCTCCTGAACCTGGAATCCAATTTGCCGTCAGTCTACCTGCCAACGAAGAAATTTCCCAAATAAAGCGTGGTCAATCGGATGAAGCATGCGTCAGGAGAGAATGATGTTATGGTTAAACCGACTTTATTTATAAGGAGACCGCTGATGACCTGGCACCGCCCTGTCCTTGCTGCCCTGTTTGATATGGATGGCTTACTGATCGATTCTGAACCGCTGTGGGATCAGGCTGAACTGGATATCTTTTCAACACTGGACGTCGACCTGTCACGACGCAGTGAAATGCCCGATACCCTTGGCCTGCGTATCGACCAGACTGTGCGGATGTGGTACGAAACGCTGCCCTGGCAGGGCCCCTCTCAGCAGGAGGTTACTGACCGTATTATTGCGCGCGCCATGACGCTGGTGGATCAGACGCGGCCGCTTCTGCCTGGCGTGGAAACGGCGCTGCAGCTCTGCCAGGAGCAGGGAATGAAAATCGGCCTGGCCTCAGCATCGCCGCTCATGATGCTGGAACAGGTACTGGAGATCTTCAACCTGCGCCACTATTTCGATGTGCTGGCTTCAGCAGAAGCACTGCCCTACAGCAAGCCCCATCCGCAGGTCTACCTTAACGCCGCCGCCAGCCTGGCGATTGATCCACTCAACTGCGTCACGCTGGAAGACTCGTTCAATGGCATGATCGCCACCAAAGCGGCCCGCATGCGGTCGATTGTGGTGCCCGCCGCTGAACATCGCGACGACCCGCGCTGGGCGCTGGCAGATGTCCGGCTGGAAAATCTGACCCAGCTTAGCCTGCAGCATCTGCAGGGATAACAAACAGCCCGCGCAGCGCGGGCTTTTTTTTTGCCCGCTGCGCCTGCCGGTTGATCTACTCCGCAAAAAATAAAACAACGTTTCATTTTTATTGAATTCCCATCCCGCTCTGCCTAAGATGCCCGAAGCGTCCCCATTCGGGGCATGAATAACCTGACCTGCAGAGAGGCCTGAGATGGACGTTCGCCAAAGCATTCACAGCGATCACGCTAAACAGCTCGACACTGAAGCGCTGCGCCGCGAGTTTCTGATTGAGACGATTTTTTCCGCTGACAATTACACCCTGACCTACAGTCACATCGACCGCATCATCATTGGTGGCGTGATGCCGGTTAACAAGCCAGTCACTATCGGTGATGAGATGGGAAAGCAGCTGGGCGTCAGTTACTTTCTTGAACGCCGCGAGCTGGGCATGATCAACATTGGCGGTCCGGGCCTGGTTGAGGTCGACGGTAAAGCCTGGGAAATCGGTCATGAAGAGGCGCTTTACATTGGTAAAGGTGCGCGCAACCTGCTGTTCCGCAGCCTGAACCCGGCCCAGCCCGCTAAATTCTATTACAACAGCGCACCCGCACACTGCACCTTCCCGGATAAGAAGATTACGTTACAGGAAGCCGCAACCGCCACGCTGGGTGATGCTGCTACTGCCAATCGTCGCACCATTAACAAATTTATCGTGCCGGATGTGCTGCCCACCTGCCAGCTCACCATGGGCTTAACCCGACTGGATGAAGGCAGCCTGTGGAACACCATGCCCTGTCACACCCATGAACGGCGCATGGAAGTCTATTTCTACTTCGATATGAGCGAAGAGAGCGCGCTCTTCCACATGATGGGAGAACCCCAGCAAACCCGCCATCTGCTGGTACATAACGAGCAGGCGGTCATCTCACCCAGTTGGTCAATTCATGCCGGCGTCGGCACCCAGCGTTACACCTTTATCTGGGGCATGGTGGGTGAGAATCAGGTCTTTGATGACATGGACCACGTCAAAATCAGCGAACTGCGTTAAGCAGAGGAGAAGCATAAATGGTATTGAATACGTTTGATTTAAAAGGCAAAGTGGCAATGGTGACCGGTTGTAATACCGGTCTGGGTCAGGGTATGGCTCTGGGGCTGGCTCAGGCTGGCTGCGATATTGTCGGCGTTAACCGTTTCGAACCTGACGACACGCAGCGTAAAGTTGAAGCACTTGGCCGCCGTTTCTGGTCGATATCGGCTGACCTGATGAAATCTGATGTTGCGTCGCAGGTTGTTGAGCAGGCGGTCGCAGCCGCGGGCAGAATTGATATTCTTGTCAACAACGCCGGGATTATCCGTCGTGAAGATGCACTGAACTTCAGCGAGCAGGACTGGGATGATGTGATGAACATCAACAGTAAAACGGTCTTTTTCCTGTCACAGCAGGTAGCTCGGCAGTTTATTGCTCAGGGTAACGGCGGTAAGATTATCAATATCGCCTCTATGCTGTCGTTCCAGGGCGGCATCCGGGTGCCTTCCTATACAGCGTCAAAAAGCGCAGTCATGGGTTTAACGCGTCTGATGGCGAACGAGTGGGCGAAGCATGGCGTTAATGTTAATGCGATTGCCCCAGGCTATATGGCTACCGATAACACTGAACAGCTGCGTAAAGACCAGGCCCGAAGCGATGAGATCCTGGCGCGTATCCCGGCAGGACGCTGGGGCGTACCTGATGACATGATGGGCCCGGTAGTTTTCCTGGCCTCTTCCGCGTCTGATTACGTTAATGGCTATACTCTGGCGGTAGATGGCGGCTGGCTGGCCCGTTAATCTTTCTGGCAGAACGGGCGGACAGTGTTTCATCGCTGTCCGCCTTGTTAAAAATATTCATGCTTCGTTACAGCGTCACATGTTCTCATTTACTGGATAAATCCCTATACTGGATGCATCGACAGCTTTCTTTGCAACCAGGTTCTATCATGACGGGCGAAGGCCACATCATTTTTGCCATTGCCAGCGCTATTTTTGCCAAACGTGCTGAGCTGACACCCGTACTGGCGCAGGCCGACTGGTGGCATCTCGTTCCTTCAGCCCTGCTGACATGCCTCCTGCCCGATATCGATCACCCCAAATCTCTGCTGGGACAGCGACTACGCTGGCTTTCTCATCCTATTGCGCGCGCGTTCGGCCATCGGGGCTTTACTCATAGTCTGCTGGCAGTGGCGGCCGGTTTATGGCTTTTTCAGATAAACCTGCCCCAGTCGTCGCCGATACCGGCAGACGTACTGCAGGGTCTGACGCTGGGCTACCTCAGCCATATTGTGGCCGATATGCTGACGCCCGCCGGGGTTCCGCTGCTGTGGCCCTGCCGCTGGCGCTTCCGTCTGCCGATTCTGCGCAGTCAGAAAGGAAATCAGCTTGAGCGGGCGTTATGTCTGGGACTGGTAGGCTATGCGCTGTGGTTCCCGGTCGGCATGCCATCTTTTGGTGCAAACGGCTGGCCGACTCAGCTGTTTGATACGCTACAAAATGGCGTCGGGCGGTTAATTTCCAGTCATACTGCGCAATAAAGCCGCACAAAACGTCATTAAGTTATAAACCATGCCATTTGGATATAAGGCACCCTCTCCGCCTGCTGTTACCATTCTTGCTGTCTTAATTCGTGATTAACATTATGCGGCTTTCCCGGGTGGGAAAGCCGCATTACTCTGGAGTTTCAGCATGGACCTTCCTCTTACGCTTAATATCGTGGCCTTTGTGGTGCTGCTGGTATTACTCTCCCGCTTCAGCCGTCAGAACTGGAGCCTGTCGAAAAAAGTGCTGACCGGTCTGGTGATCGGCGTGCTGTTCGGCCTGGTTTTGCAGTTGATCTACGGCGAAAACAGCGCAGTGGTAAAAGAGTCTATCAGCTGGTTTAACATCGTCGGTAATGGCTATGTCCAGTTGCTGCAGATGGTGGTAATGCCGCTGGTGTTCGTTTCTATTCTGAGCGCAGTTGCCCGTCTGCATAATGCCTCGTCGCTGGGGAAAATCAGCGTACTGACCATTGGCGTACTGCTGTTTACCACCGCGATTTCCGCGCTGGTCGGCGTCTTCGTGACCGGCCTGTTTGGTCTGAGCGCGGAAGGTCTGGTTCAGGGTGTGCAGGAAACCGCGCGGCTGAGTGCGATCCAGAGCAACTATGTTGGCAAGGTCTCTGACCTGAGCGTGCCACAGCTGATGCTCTCCTTTATCCCGAAAAACCCGTTTGCCGATCTGACCGGCGCTAATCCAACCTCGATTATCAGCGTCGTCATCTTTGCCGCCTTCCTGGGTGTGGCTGCCCTGCAGTTGCTGAAAGATGATGAAGTGAAAGGTCAGCGCGTGCTGGTCGCAATCGACACGCTGCAGTCGTGGGTTATGAAGCTGGTGCGTTTAGTGATGAAACTGACGCCCTATGGTGTGCTGGCGCTGATGACCAAAGTGGTTGCCGGTTCAAACCTGCAGGACATCATCAAGCTGGGCAGCTTTGTGGTCGCCTCTTATCTCGGTCTGGCCATCATGTTCGGTGTCCATGCCCTGCTGCTGTCGGTGAATGGCATCAACCCGCTGCGCTTCTTCCGTAAAGTGTGGCCGGTTATCACCTTCGCCTTCACCAGCCGTTCCAGCGCAGCGAGCATTCCGCTGAGCGTAGAGACGCAGACCCGTCGTCTTGGCGTGCCGGAGTCGATTGCCAGCTTCGCGGCATCCTTTGGTGCCACTATCGGCCAGAACGGCTGTGCCGGTCTCTATCCGACCATGCTGGCCGTGATGGTTGCGCCAACCGTCGGGATCAACCCGTTTGACCCGCTGTGGATTGCAACCCTGGTCGGGATCGTCACGCTGAGCTCTGCAGGTGTGGCGGGTGTCGGTGGCGGTGCCACCTTTGCCGCCCTGATTGTTCTGCCTGCGATGGGCCTGCCTGTCACCCTGGTGGCGCTGCTGATCTCTATTGAGCCGCTGATTGATATGGGTCGTACGGCACTGAACGTCAATGGTTCGATGACCGCCGGTTCTCTGACCAGCCGCTGGTTAGGTCTGACCGATAAGCGCGTACTGGAAAGTGACGACAACGCCGAGCTGGCGCACCGTTAATCTGCTGTAAACCTGGCGCGCCCGCGCCAGGTTATTTCCGCCCTTCCTCTCCATAATCCTCTCCATTGATGGCGACGCCGTTAAGAAAGCGTTAAGCATGGTAAACAGGCGAAAAATCGCCGCTTTAGTGCTTGTCTTTACCCGGTAAAAAGCGAATTCTGCATCCAGTCTTATGAGGAGGACATCCGATGAAAAAAATTATTGCCTCGCTTCTGACGCTGGCGCTGTTGACGCCCGCGCTGGCTTTCGCCCACCCTGGCGACTGGGGCCCGGGTGGATGGGGTCGACATGGCGGACCCGGCCCCCACTGGGGCGGTCCTGGCCCGGTGCGTTTTTTACCTGAAGCCGCTACCGCGGTGCTGATTGGCGGACTGACCTACTACCTGCTGAACGGCAGTTATTATCAGCGTCATGGCGAAGAGTATGTGGTGGTCGAGCCGCCAGCAGAGTCGCGGGTCAGCAGTGAAATGCGGGTACTCGACTTTAATGGTAAACGTTTCTATGTGCAGGACGGCCACTACTACCAGCGGCAGATAGACGGCGATTATGTTGAGGTGCCGCGTCCGGCGGGATTGTAGTCCGCGCCGCAACGAAAAACGGCCCGTCATGACGACGGGCCGTTTGCTATTCAGGGGTGCTACGTATTACTGCTGAACCTGCGGATCGGTGTCATATTCCGCACAGCTCTGGAAGCCGTAGTTCATCACACGGCCAGTGTCGTTATAGCTCACGAAGTAAGTCTGTGCTTTACCGTCGCGCTGACCCAGTACGTAAGTCTGGCAGGTGCCGCGCGCGTGAACCATGGTGATTTCAGTAGACGGCGTACCGGCGATCTGACGAACCTGATCGCGGGTCATACCTTTTTTAACATCCTTAACGACTGGCTTAGTCACGTAGCTTTCAGCACGATCGTAAGTCGTACAACCAGAAAGTGCAGCCAGCGTCAGCGCCGCAGCGATACATCCCATCACTTTATTCATCTTGTTGTTCCTCATTGATTGTCCATGTGGAAACAAGCCTGGAACATAAATGCTGATTTATCAAGTTAATGAGCAATAATTCGTGGCATGGCAAATGTCAGGATATCGTAAAGAAAGCTGTTTTGCTGTCAACGCAGACGTATACTTCCTCGCAAAACAGACACCCCGTAACGATTCGTTGTCAGACTCATCGGCCATCATCAGCGAGGGCGTTGATCAGTGTGATAGCGGCGTTACGGGTCTCTGAAATTTACTGCCTTGCCCGCTTTCTTTTCACCCCACCGCTGACGACTCCGAGGATAAATGACCCCTGTACATTCTAACCGCCTGGTTTACGCCATTACGCTCGGCCTGCTGGCCGCACTGGGTCCGCTCTGCATTGACCTCTATCTGCCTGCACTGCCACAAATGGCGCAGGATCTTCACACTGAAACCGCAACCGCGCAGCTGAGTCTGACCGCCGGTCTGCTGGGTCTGGGCGTTGGCCAGCTGCTGTTTGGCCCGATGAGCGATAAGTTTGGTCGCCTGCGCCCGCTGACCCTGTCACTGGTGCTACTGTTTATCGCCTCGATGGGCTGTGCGCTGGCGCAGGATATTAACCAGCTGCTGCTGGCACGACTGTTTGAAGGGTTAGCAGGTGCGGGCGGCGCCGTGCTGTCACGGGCGATTGCGCGTGACCTGTATAGCGGTCATGAGCTGACGCGCTTCTTCGCGCTGCTGATGCTGGTCAACGGTCTGGCGCCGATTGGTGCACCAGTACTGGGCGGTGTGCTGATGACGATAGTCAACTGGCGCGGCATCTTTATGGTGCTGGGCGGCATTGCCATTCTGCTGATCCTGCTGGCTCGCTGGAAGCTGCATGAAACGCTGCCAGAAGAACGGCGCAGTAAAGGATCGATTTTCTCCGCTTACGCCGCGCTGGGTCAGGTGATAACCCATCGCCCCTTTATGGGCTTCTGCCTGACGCAGGGCTTTATGATGTCCGGGATGTTCGCCTATATCGGTGCCTCACCGTTCGTGCTGCAGCAGATTTATGGCCTGTCGCCTCAGGCCTTCAGCTTCTGCTTTGCGGCCAACGGATTTGGTCTGATCATTGCCTCGCAGACCAGCGCCCGTCTCTGTCCGCTTTGGGGCGAGTATCGGGTGCTGAAAGGCGGGCTGACGCTGGCCTTTGTCGCCTCCAGCCTGCTACTGTTGACTGCGCTGCTCCATGCACCGCTGGCACTGCTGCTGGTCGCACTGTTCTTTACCATCGCCAGTAATGGCGTGATCGCCACCACCGCCTCATCACTGGCGATGCAGAGTCAGGGCCACCGCGCGGGCAGCGCCTCTGCCGTGATTGGCGTCACCATGTTCACGCTGGGCGCGATTACCGTGCCGATCACCGGCATCGGCGGCACCTCGGTACTGAGCATGTGTGCCACCATTTTCGGCTGCTTTATGATGGCAATTCTGATGTTCAGCGTGCTGGCGAAAAAACCGCTGCCGCAGGTAAAAACTCACTGATTTCGCAATGTTAAGGCTTAATCAGTTGCCGCTTAAGCTTGTTGTTTTGGCGAAGGCACGTTAGCTTTATTAAAACGTTCGCATCGAGCCGACAAGCCACTGACCTGAGGAGAAGTTCATGTCACTGCAGCAGGAAATTATTGAAGCACTGGGTGTGAAACCCGCTATCGACGCCGACCAGGAAGTGCGCGTCAGCGTCGATTTTCTAAAAGCCTACCTGAAACGTCACAGCGGACTGAAAACGCTGGTGCTGGGGATCAGCGGCGGTCAGGATTCAACGCTGGCGGGTAAGCTGGCGCAAACAGCGATCAGCGAGTTGCGTCAGGAGAGCGGTGACAACGACTATACCTTCATTGCCGTGCGTCTGCCCTATGGTGTGCAGGCGGATGAGCAGGATTGCCAGGACGCGCTGGCTTTCATCAAGCCTGACCGTTCGCTGGTGGTCAATATCAAAGAGTCGGTGCTGGCCAGTGAGCGTGCGCTGAAAGACGCGGGCATCACGCTTTCCGACTTCGTGCGCGGCAATGAAAAAGCGCGCGAGCGAATGAAAGCGCAATACAGCATTGCCGGCATGACCAAAGGGGTAGTGGTTGGGACCGATCACGCGGCGGAAGCGGTCACCGGATTCTTCACCAAGTATGGCGATGGCGGCACTGACATCAACCCGCTTTTCCGCCTGAACAAGCGCCAGGGCAAACAGCTGCTGAAGCATCTTGGCTGTCCGGAACATCTCTACCTGAAGAAGCCGACTGCCGATCTGGAAGATGATCGTCCAGGCCTGCAGGATGAAGTGGCGCTGGGTGTCACCTACGAGATGATCGATGATTATCTGGAAGGGAAAGCCATCAATCCTGATAACGCCCGCATCATCGAAGGCTGGTATCTGAAAACTGAGCACAAACGTCGCCCGCCGATCACGGTATTTGACGACTTCTGGAAGTAATCCCGCGCCTCCTTTGCCCCGGCAAGGGAGGCTTCTCTCACTCACCTTGTTGATCGCTGTATGCCTGCCACCGTTTCGCGCGCCACCCTTATCGGGCTCATCGCCATTCTGCTCTGGAGCACCACCGTTGGCCTGCTGCGCAGCGTCAGTGAAGCCTTTGGTGCCACTGGCGGCGCGGCACTGATCTACAGCACTACCGCCATGCTACTCTGCCTGACGCGCGGCCTGCCAAAGCCCGGCGCAATGCCTGCAATCTATTTATGGCTGGGCGGCATCCTCTTCGTGGGCTACGAAATTTCTCTGGCGCTGGCTATCGGGCTGGCCAGCGATCGCAGTCAGTCGCTGGAGCTGGGGATGATTAACTATCTCTGGCCCTGCCTCACCATCGTGCTGGCGATCCCATTTAATCAGCAACGTTTCCGCGTCTGGCTCTGGCCCGGACTGCTGCTGTCGCTGCTGGGTATCGTCTGGGTGATGAAAGGCAGCGGCAGCGGCTCGCCTGCGCTGCTATGGCAGAACATGCTGCGTAATCCTGTCGCCTATGCACTCGCCTTTATCGCCGCCCTGGCCTGGGCGCTCTACAACAACGTTACCCGCCGCTTTGCCCGGGGTTCGAACGGCGTTACGCTGTTTTTTATCCTGACCGCGCTGGCGCTGTGGATCAAATATGCCTTCAGCGGTCATTCTGCGCCGATGACCTTTGCACTGGTACCGCTGCTGGAGGTGCTGTTTGTTGGCCTCTCTACCGCCATCGCCTACTCCGCCTGGAACTACGGGATTCAGCAGGGCAACCTGACGCTGCTGGCCACTGCCTCGTATTTCACACCCGTGCTGTCGGCCCTGCTGGGATCGCTATGGCTCGGCCTGAAACCGCCGCTGGTCTTCTGGCAGGGGGTCGCGATGATTACGCTGGGTTCGCTGATCTGCTGGCTGGCGACACGGCGTCTTTAACCAGACGGCTGGCGATCATTTCACCTGCCTGTTATGCTGTATGGACAACCAGTAAATGGAGTCCATTTTGGCCAGACGTGCTGCCATTCTTCGCCCCGAACCCGACGCGAATACAATTTATCAATATCCTGAACACCTGCGTGAATGGCTGGAAGGCCTGCCGAATCATCCTGGCGTCTATACCTTTCACGGCGAGAGTGAGTCACTGCCGCTCTATATCGGTAAAAGTGTCAATCTGCGTTCGCGGGTGATGTCCCATTTCCGCACCCCTGATGAGGCGAAAATGCTGCGTCAGTCGCGGCGAGTCAGCTGGATCCCTACCGCAGGCGATCTCGGCGCACTGCTGCTGGAAGCGCAGATGATCAAAACTCAGCAACCGCTATTTAATAAGCGACTGCGCAAAAACCGGCAGCTCTGCTCGCTGCAGATTACCGATGGCAAACCAAATGTGGTTTACGCAAAAGATCTCGATTTCAGTCAGTCTCCCAACCTGTTTGGCCTCTATCGCAGCCGCTTTGCCGCCCTTGAACGACTGAAGCAGCTTGCGGATGAGTATCAGCTCTGTCATGGCCTGCTGGGTCTGGAAGCGCTGAGTGCGGGACGAGGCTGCTTCCGTTCAGCACTGCGCCGCTGCGCCGGTGCCTGCTGCGGTAAAGAGCCGGTCAGCGATCATCAGGATCGTCTGCTGGAAGCGCTGGAAAATGTGCGGGTCTTTTGCTGGCCGTGGCAGGGTGCCGTAGGTCTGGTGGAGGAAGGCAAAGAGATGACGCAGATACACGTCATCGACCACTGGTTCTATCTCGGTTCGGTCAGCAGCATGGATGAAGCCAGAAAACTGCAGCGGCCCAAAGGCGGTTTTGACCACGACGGCTACAAAATCCTCTGCCGCCCGATTCTGTCGGGTGCCTACCCTATTCTTCCGCTATAAAAAAACCGCCGATGCTGCCCACTCATTTCAGTGGACAGCATCGGCGGTCTCAAACCGTTGGCTTAATTAAGGTTATTCAGCCGGTTCTGCTGGCGGTGCCATTTTTCCTTCGTGCGGGCCTTTCTCAGTCAGACGCTTTTCAAAGTTCGCGTTGTACTGTTTTTTCTGCTCCGGCGTCAGCACGTTATAGAGCTTGTTCTGCGTTTGCAGCATCTTCAGCGCATGCTCTTTTGCATTGGCGGACATTTTTTCTGCCTGCGCTTCTGCTTTGCTCTGGTCAAAGCTGTCAGAGGCAATGATGCTGTGGGCTGCGCGACGCTCATCCAGCGACGGACGCTGCATATCTTTGTGGCTCTCTTTCATGATGTCGCGCATCTGCGTTTTCTGCGCGTCGGTCAGGTTCAGACCTTTAAACATCATCTCCGGGCCGTGGCGCATTGGCGGTTTGTGCATCGCTTTTTCGCTGCCTGCTGGCGGTGGAGTCAGGTTATCTGCTGCTGCATGGACGGCGGTGGCTGCACCAAACGCCAGCGAAGAAGCCAGTAAAAGGGAAGTCAGTTTGCGCATAATCGTGTCCTTATAATTCATGATAATGACGACAGCACTCTGTCGCGTCTTCGGAAACAAGCATACGACGCTGAACGTCAACTACTCAGAGCCTGAGTAAAGCCGTGAAAGCATAAAAGATAAAAATCGGGCAATCATGAAGAGAATAAGAAGAAAGGCGTGAGGAATTGAAAACGTTTATGAATTTACAGCGAATTTCGCAGAAATCATGGAGGAGTGTAATGGTTACGACAGGAAAGCGGAAGGCTCTCTCCCGCTTTTCCTGCCGATTTTTTAGCACCGATGAACGGCGCCGGTAACTTCAGGTATCAGACCGGCAGTGCCTGGGTCTGTTCGCCCTCTTCTATCAGCATCAGCCCGGCACGCAATCCGGCTGCTACGTTGGGATTCGGGAATAGCACATATTCCCGTGCCTGCTGCACGTAATAGCGGGTGTTGCCATCTTCCGCCAGCAACGTCCCCTGTGGAAAGGCGGTAAAGTTCAGCGTTTCCGGTGACATATGCAGCGTAAAGTGCTCACTCAGCCGGGTGATCTGCTGCGCGACCCGATAATGGCGCGGCTTAACCGTAGTGACGGGCATGGCTTCACCATAGAGTAATGATGCCAGCGCCTGCTGTGCCGCACTGAACTGACTGAGATCGTTCTCGCCAAACGGCAACGCTTTGCCCAGCTCCAGGGTGCAGCTGGCCGCACCGAAGTGCTCGCAGCTGAAATGAGTAAAGGTGCCACCCGGCGCACGATGAAATACCAGCGCTTCCAGACCGGCTGCGGCCAGCCAGTCGAGAAACCCGGGCGGCCAGGGGCGCTCGTTGTGCGGCATCACGCCGAACTGAGGATGGTAAGAGCCGCGAATCGCCGTGTGCATGTCGAGATGCCAGCGCGTCTCATCGCACTCGCCCAGCTGCCAGAACGTTTCCAGCGTCTGCTCCAGCCGCAGCACGCGGCGGGCCTCATCGCCATCATCAATCTGCTGCCAGCGTCCGCCAAACAGCCGGTTAATGTCATAGCGCACATAGCGCTTGCCGGCCCGCAACGCTGACGGATTACCCAGAATCACCAGCATGCGCTGATGCAACGGTTTTTCGCCGCGCAGCAGGGGATTAATCAGCTGGTTCACGATTTCAACCGGGGCGGTTTCATTACCGTGGATCCCGGCGGAAAGCACCAGCGCCTGTTTAACCGGCACCGTTGGCTCCATTAACAGTATGCCGTGATACAACCACTGCCAGCGAAGATGCGCCGTTTCACCACTACGCTTACGCGGTACTTCGCCGGAGAGCGTTTGCTGTAAAAAGTCCTGCATCGTTCCTCCTTTTCGCTCTGCCCAGGCAGCAGCCTGAGCTGCCCCCTCCTTCACTGCTGAAATGCATATACATTTCCTAAGTCTAGCAGCTTCGTCAGTTCATCCAGCGCGTCACGTCCCTCACGCAGCAACTGCGGGTCGACCAGGTCGGCCTGGGTCAGGCGATCGCGGTAGTGACGGTCAACCCAGTGATTCAGCGTATTGAAGAGCCTGTCGTTCATCAGCACCGCCGGATTGACTGCCTGCTGCTCATGAGGCGTCAGCACCACCCGCAAACGCAGGCAGGCCGGGCCTCCCCCGTTATACATGCTTTCGCGCAGATCAAACACCTTCAGGGCTTTCAGTGGCGTGTCACCTTCGACCTGTTCGCACAGATAGCGCCAGACACCCGGATGCTGACGCGACTCTTCCGGCAGCACCAGCATCATGCTGCCGTCGGGACGGCTGAGCAGCTGGCTGTTAAACAGATAGGTCTCTACCGCCTCTTTTACCGAGACCCGATCTGCTGGTACTTCCAGTGCCACAAAGCCGGGCACGCTCGCCCGAAGCTGCGCCAGCAGCTCAGGCTGATTAACAAAGGCGTGCTGATGACAGAACAGCATCTGCTGGTTGCTGACCGCAATCACATCGTTATGAAACACGCCCTGATCGATCACCGCAGGATTCTGCTGCGCGAACAGCACGCTTTCGGGTGAAAGATGATGCAGACGGGCCACCGCCTCGCTGGCCTCACGGGTCTGCCGCGCCGGATAACGTTGCGGAGCGTTGCCCTCATGGCTGCTGTCGCGGCCATAGACAAACAGCTGCACGCCGCGCTCGCCATAGGCGCCGCCGAGCCGGTTGTGGTTAGCCGCCCCTTCATCGCCAAACATCGCCACCTGCGGTAGCGCATCGTGCACCGCAAAATGGCGATCGTCGCGAAAGATGGAACGCAGCAGCCAGGCCGTTTCCGGCGCTTCCATCGCCCGGTGGAATTTGTTGTTAAGGTTTGCCACCGTCAAGTGAACCCGGCCATCCAGGCTGTCTGCGGACGGCGAAACCGTAGCGGCATTGGCCACCCACATCGCCGACGCGGAGCTGCAGGCGGAGAGTAATCCCGGCGCAGTTTTCCCGGCTGCCGCCAGCACCTGCTCATCGCTGCCGCTGAATCCGAGCTGACGCAGCGCCGCAATATTGGGCCGTTCATGTGGCGGGATCACGCCCTGCACGTAGCCCATGTCGGCCAGCGCTTTCATCTTCAGCAGCCCCTGCTTTGCCGCCAGACGGGGATTCGAGGGCTGCAGCTGGTTGCGAGTTGAAGCTTCGTTACCAAACGACAGCCCGGCATAGTGGTGCGTTAATCCCACCAGTCCATCAAAGTTGGCTTCGGTTGCCTTCATGATGTTTTCTCCGTCGCGGAGAAATCCAGGCCCGGCGACAGCGTGGCGGGCAGCGTCAGGTCCGGCGTCTCCAGTGAGGCCATCGGCCAGGCGCAGTAATCCGCCGCATACCAGGCGCTGGCGCGATGGTTACCCGACGCCCCAATGCCGCCAAACGGCGCGGTACTGGCTGCGCCCGTCAGCGGTTTGTTCCAGTTGACGATACCGGCACGCGCTTCCAGCAGCAGCTGATCAAACTGCTGGCGCGAAGGCGAGATTAATCCGCACGACAGGCCGTAACGGGTCTGGTTCGCCAGCGTAATCGCCTCATCAAAGGTGTCATAGCGGACGACGCTCAGCAGCGGGCCAAAGACCTCTTCATCCGGGATGCCCTGCACACCAGTTAAATCGATAATGCCTGGCGTCAGTATGGCGCTGTGGCGATCCGGCCAGCGCATCGCCAGCAGCACTTCGCCACCCGCCTCCACCCGATGTTGCCACTCACCCATAATTTTCTCTGCCGCGCCGGTGGAGATCACACTGCCCATAAAGGGTTGCGGCTCAGCATTCCAGGCGGCCGGTTGCAGTCGCCCTGCCACCTCAGCCAGCCGCTGCAGGAACGCATCTCCCGCCTCGCCACGTTTAACCAGCAGACGCCGGGCGCAGGTGCAGCGCTGACCGGCGGTAATAAAGGCGGACTGCAACGTGATGTTGACGGCCGCATCCAGGTCAGCAGGGTCTTCTACAATCAGAGCATTATTGCCGCCCATCTCCAGCGCCAGCATCTTCTCAGGCTGACCGGCAAACTGGCGATGCAGCTGATAGCCGGTGTGGGCACTGCCGGTAAACAGCAGGCCATCAATCTGGCTACAGGTGGCCAGCACCTGACCGGTTTCACGTCCGCCCTGTAACAGCGCCAGCACGCCAGCTGGCAGGCCCGCGGCCAGCCAGATCTCAACCGTTTTCTCGGCGGTCAGCGGCGTCAGTTCACTGGGTTTAAAGACCACGCAGTTGCCTGCCAGCAGCGCCGGAACGATATGCCCGTTTGGCAGATGACCGGGGAAGTTATAGGGACCAAATACCGCCAGTACCCCGTGCGGACGATGGCGCAGCGAGCTTTCGCCTTCATGATGCTCACCGGTGCGGCTATGGTAGGCCTTCACCGAAAAGCCGATTTTATTGATCATTGCGCCGACTTCAGTCAGCGCTTCCCAGCGCGGCTTACCGGTTTCACGGGCGATGGTTTCTGCCATGTCTGTTTTATGCGCTTCAAGCCCGGCGGCAAATTTCTCTATGATCGCCTGCCGTTCCGCCAGCGGGCGTCTGGCCCAGGCCGGAAAGGCGGCGCGCGCCGCGTCACAGGCCGTCGTGACCTGCGCGGCCGATGCCGCCTGGCCCTGCCATAGCGTCTCGCCGCTGACCGGATCCGCTTTGGTCAGGATCTCCGCGTCGCCGCTCAGCCATTCTCCCTTTATCAGGTGCGTCATGCTGTTTTCTCCTCTTTGCAGAGCGTCACCACGCGCAGGCTGTCGCCCGGCTGGCAGTGGAGCGCCCGCATCTGTTCATCCGTGAGTTGCACGCTGTCGCCGTCGGCATGGGCCGGGATCAGCGCCACACGGAACTGGCGGTAATGGTTATTGGCAACCAGACAGAGCGGCGCATCCGTCGGGTTTTCACCCCGTTCTGCGCGGCGCAGACGGCTTTTGCGCACGGCGCGGATGTGGTCGATATCGCACTCCAGCGTCGGGCCGCCATCAAAGATGTCAACATAGTTAAGGTAGCGGAAGCCCTCCGCCTCCAGCACGGCACGGGCCGGGGCGGTGTGTGGATGCACCTGTCCGATGACGGCCTGCGCCTCTGGCGTCAGGTAGTCGATATAGAGTGGATGCTTCGGCATCAGCTCCGCGATAAACGACTTCTGGCCGGTGCCGCTGAGAAAATCGGCTTTACTGAACTCCATTGAGAAGAAACGGCTGCCGACGCTCTCCCAGAACGGTGAATGACCCTGTTCATCGCTGACGCCACGCATCTCGGCCACCACCCGGTTGGTAAAACGCTCACGGAAACTGGCCATAAACAGGAAGCGTGACTTCGACAGCAGATAGCCGTTTTTGCCATCACGGTAATCGGGATCGAGAAACAGCGTGCAGAGCTCACTGCTGCCGGTGTGATCGTTACTCAGCGACAGGGTTGGCAGCGCGGCATAGACATTCAGTTCTTTCGAAGCGTGCACCTGGGTGCCGACGCGAAAGTTGTACCAGGGATCCTGCAGGCCGACCGCTACCTCAATGGCGCAGATGCCCACGGCGCGGTTATCTTCACTGTCCGCCAGCACAAAGACATAGCCCTGCTCAGCGCGCGGCAGCGACTCCTCCCAGGTCTGCAGCGATCGATCGATACGCGCCTGTAACGTGGCGCTATCAACGGGCAGAGAGGTCAGCCCGCCGCCGGTTTTACCGGCCAGCGCCATCAGCTGGCTTAAATCATCGCGTTCAACCGGACGGATTATCATCATGATGCGGACCCTCGTACCAGGCGTTCACATACCTCGGCAAAGCGTGCCATGCCGAGCTTTACCTCCTGCTCACTGATATTCAGCGCGGGGGCAAAACGGACCACGTTAGCCCCCGCAATCAGCACCATCACGCCCATCTCGGCGGCGGCCAGATTGATCTCTTTGGCTTTACCGGCAAAGTCATCGCTGAGCACCGCGCCAATCAGCAGACCCAGACCGCGCACCTCTTTAAACAGATGCAGGCGCTGATTGATCTCATCCAGGGCCGCGACAATCCACTCGTGACGCTGCGTGACACCCGCCATCATGTCAGGCTGGTTGATCAGCTCCATCACTTTACCCGCGACCGCGCCCGCCAGCGGATTGCCGCCATAGGTGGTGCCATGGGTGCCGACGCCCATCACCAGCGCCAGATCGTCGCGGGTCAGCATCGCCCCTATCGGGAAGCCGCCGCCCAGCGCTTTGGCGCTGGTGAGGACATCCGGCGTGACGCCATAATGCATATAGGCGTAGAGCGAACCAGTACGACCCACGCCGCTCTGCACCTCATCAAAAATCAGCACCGCCTGATGCTTATCACAGAGTTCACGCAGTCCACGCAGGAACGCCGGATCGGCAGGCAGCACGCCGCCCTCACCCTGGATCGGTTCAACAATGACGGCGCAGGTATGGTCATTAATCAGTTCAGCGGCTGCAGCCAGATCGTTAAACGGTGCATGCTGGATCTCAGGCGGTAGCGGCGCAAAATCTTTTGAGTAGGCGGGCTGACCACCGGCTGACACGGTAAACAGGGTGCGACCGTGAAACGCATTCTTAAACGCCACGATGCCACTTTTATGCGGGCCGACACGGTCATGTGCCACTTTACGGGCCAGCTTCAGCGCCGCTTCGTTCGCTTCCGCCCCGGAGTTACAGAAGAACACCCGGTCAGCGAAGGTGGCGTCGATCAACTGCTTCGCCAGACGCAGGATCGGTTCGTTAGTGTAGCCATTACCGGTGTGCCATAACCGTGCGGCCTGTTCCTGCAACGCCTGCTGCAATGCCGGATGCGCATGCCCTAACGCATTAACAGCGATGCCACCGGCAAAGTCGATATAGTCTTTACCGTTTTGATCCCAGACGGTGGAGCCTTCTGCGCGAACCGGTATAAAGGTCGCAGGTGCATAAACCGGCATCATCCATTGATCGAAATCGTGACGTGAAACGTGCAGTGCCATAACCCACTCTCCTGCTTTACTTTACCGGCCAGGTAAAGCTTATGTTTTAAAATTGTTAAAGGATGTTGTAGTGCAGCCCTACTGTAGAGTGCAGTTAACGTGCCAGCCAGACAATTAATGCATAAAATGGTCATCACAACGGAATATCAATGAGTTATACGCTGACAATATTCACTTAATTTGCATATATAGTGAATAATTGTCTGATTGCAACGGCAAAGCCGGGTTTTAAAGAGCAGAATTATGCATTCGCGGGATGAAATATCGCTTTTGTGATCGCTGATAAATTATCTCTCCATTAAAACCCATTTCCTGCCCTGTTTTAGCGCAGTTTGCCTCTCACTGGTGCAGCGGTTGTCGCCGGATTTCGCCTGAACTAAGAGCGCTAAATAGCAAAACTTAACAAACTATTTTCATTTATCGCCCCGGGCGGATTAATTCCCCCGCCTTTTTTTCGATTAATTAATGAACAATGTGATGACACTTTAATCAGTGTCGCGCAGATTATTTCTGACGTGATTATCGGGCGGGAAATAATATTTCTGACAAGATGAACAGATATTAATATGCTGACTAATGATTAGAAGGAAATCTTTATGGAATTATCACTTTCATAAATCTCACTATAATTAATGCAGGGAGTGATGTGATTTAATTATATACAGTTAACTTATGGATTACAGTGTGCCCTTTGCAAGCTAATTCATTGATTGTAATGCAATTATATACCACACCTCCTGAGGGTTTTATTAGAAGAAAATCTTATTACCTTGTCATTTAATCTTCTGTTTCCCGCTGTTATTCATTAGCTGAATATAGACATCACATTTTGTTACTTTTATTGCGCTTTGTAATTTTAACTTTTTGTGTCATTTTCATTTCACCCCGAAACAGGGGAATAATAATTAATGAATACAGGGTAATAATTAAATGATGAAGCGCACTTTACTGACGGCTATTATGCCGTTACTGATCGGTCTTTCTTCCGCACAGGCCGCAGAAATTTATAACAAGGATGGCAATAAGCTGGACCTGGTCGGCAAGATTAACGTGTCACACCTCTTTTCTGACGACAATAACAACAACGGTGATACCTCTTCTTATGCCCGTTTTGGTTTCAAGGGCGAGACGAAGATTACCGATCAACTCACCGGTTATGGCTTCTGGCAGTATCAGTACAGCCTTCACAACTCCGAAGGCAGTGACGCACAGGCCACCAACCGTACCCGTCTGGGCTATGCTGGCCTGAAATTTGGTAAGGCCGGTGCGCTGGATTACGGACGTAACTATGGCCTGGTCTATGACGCGCTGAGTTACACCGATATGCTGCCGTTCTTCGGCGGCGATTCCGGTTATACCGACGCCTTCCTCTCTGGCCGCTCAACCGGTGTGCTGACCTGGCGTAACAGTGATTTCTTTGGTCTGGTAGACGGGTTAAACCTTGCTGCACAGTATCAGGGTAAAAACGAGCGCAGCAGTAACATCGACGGCGTGCGTCGTTCGAATGGCGATGGTTTTGCCCTCTCCGCATCTTATGACTTTGATTTCGGCCTGAGCTTCGCTGGCGCGTTTGCCAGCCTGGATCGCACCACGGCGCAGAACACTGCCGCACGCGGTGAAGGCGAAAAAGCCCAGCACTGGGCAACCTCAGTCAAATATGATGCGAACCAGGTTTATCTGGCCGCAATGTACGGCGAAACGCTGAACGCCACGCCGATCAGCGGCGGCTTCGCCAACAAAGCGCAAAACTTTGAAGCCGTGGCGCAATATCAGTTCCTGAACGGCTTCCGTCCATCCGTGGGTTACGTCTCATCAAAGGGCAAAGAGATTGAAAACATCGGCGATGCCGACATTGTTAAGTACACCGCCGTGGGTGCCACTTACTACTTCAATAAGAACATGTCGGTCTATGGTGAATACCGTATCAACCTGTTGAAAGATAACAATCCGCTCGGCCTGGCAACCGACGACATCACCGCGCTGGGTCTGATTTACCAGTTCTGATGAGACAGCAGGTCCGGCGCTTCCTGCCGGGCCTGTTCACTGACTTAGTCCAGGCAAAATCAGTTTTCACATCGCTTCAGCCCAGCGATCGGACTAAGTTAACCGCTACGGCCTCTTCCTGCATCAGCTCTTCCACATTGGCCGATGCCAGCAGCGTGGTTGCCTGCCCGGCAGGAATCGGACGACTGAAAAGATAACCCTGACCATAATCACAGCCGCGTTTTCTCAGCCACCGCAGCGTGGCGACATCCTCGATGCCTTCTGCCGTTATCACCACATTCAGTCCCTGACAGAGCGCCAGCAGCGTTTCCACGACTTTCCGCTGCTCCGATCCGGTCACAATTCCGGCAATAAACGTCTGATCAATTTTGATTTTGGTAATACCCAGCCCCAGCAATACGGAGAGATTGGAATAGCCGGTGCCGAAATCGTCCAGTACCACGCCAATCCCGGCCTCTTTCAGCAGACGAATCGCCTCGCGGGCATCATCAGAGATGGCCATGACGTTCTGTTCCGTGATCTCCAGCTCCAGCATGACGGGTCCGGCTTGCTGCATAATGCGGGACAGACAAGTCGTTAGTGACGGCCTCAGCAGTTGCTCCGGGGTAATATTCAGCGACAGACAGAGCCCGGCAGGCCATGCCCGTGTTGCACTGACCGCATCCTGCAACAGCGCTACGGTCATGCTGTCCATCAACCCCAGCCGCTCCACCACCGGCAGAAACTCGGCGGGCGAAACCGTCTGACCCGACGCCGTAATCCAGCGTGCCAGTATTTCAAAACCGGTAATGTTTCCGGTACGCAGCGACACCAGCGGTTGCAGAAAGGGAACGATGGCGTGGCCGCTGACGGCAGCAACGACCTCCTGCTCCAGCCTTTCCCGCTGGCGAAAGCGCAGCTCCATGTCTGGTGTGAATCGCGCCAGATGAGAACGCGTGTTCTGTTTAGCCTCGTACAGCGCCAGATCCGCTGCCCGCACCACATCGGACTGCCCGGTGCAGGCTGAACTGGCAATGCCTGCAGAGAGACTGAGGAAGGTATGCGGACCGGTCCGGATGGATGCCGCATGCTCACAAAGACTTTCCGCGGCGGCCAGCGCCTGCTCAGCCTGCGACGTCGCGGTTACGATAGCAAACTCATCCCCACCAATGCGAAACACCTGGCTCTGCGTGTCCGCCGAAGTGGTCAGCAGCCCGGCCAGCGCAACCAGCGTGGCATCGCCCTGACGATGACCGTTCAGGTCATTAATACTTTTGAAATCATTGATGTCGAGCAGCGTCAGGGTATAAGGCACCTCGCCGTTATTCAGCGCAGCAAGATGTGCGGTGAATGATCGGCGATTCATCACACCGGTCAGCGCATCCGTGCCGGCCAGCCTGAGTGCATTTTTCTCCGCAACCAGCGTCTTACGAATCAGATCCGTGATAAGTAATGCCGGAATAATCATTGCCAGCCCGGCAAATGCCGTCGCAGTCAGGATAAACCGCACCCGTTCACTGGTTTCGAAATCGGGATCGTAGCCCAGGCCCAGCAGGCTGGAGATACGCGCCTCAAGCCCGTATTCCCACAGCGTGGAGAGTAATATGATGGTCGCAATATTCAGCACTGCGAGCCAGAAAAGTTTCAGGCGCATGCGTTCATTCCCGGTGATGGAGAGTGTCAGAGTGTTGTTTTAATTATCAGTAAAAAACCGGGGTGAATTTCTCATAGCCTGTCAGCTTAACTGCCGACGATAATCACCCCTCCGCTATTTCTGCTCATAGAAATCACGCGTTTTCACCCGCCTCGCGCCAGCACAACAGAAGACCTGCTCTGCGCGGCGCGTGCCGGTGACGTCATCAATATCGATGAGTGTTCTATCGGCAGCGGCGGCCAGATTAACAGGCCGGTCCGGTTATATTTATGCATTACGACGGTTTCGACAGGTTATGCGACCGGGAAGGCGGGACACCGCACAGCGCGTCAGGGTGTACTAAGTAAGGGACGTTAACTTAATAATTAACAAGAGATTGCCCGGTCATCGCTGCCGTATGTCGTTGCGCAAATTTGCGTGACAAAGCCTGGAAGCACGACACTTTTTTATTTATTACCGGCGATCTGATTGCATGGGAGACATTCCGGCAGATCGTAATTTTGTCGCAAAAAATTAAATAGCGCTCAATTTAGTTAAGCACAACCCTATAGAACCCTCTCCGGCTGCCGATACCGGGTTACACAACGAACGCTTCTGGAAGATCGATGAAAATCTCAACGCGCCTTAGCGCAGGTTTTGGCCTGCTGATTTTGCTGTTTATTATTTGTGCCGGTACCGCGATTCAGGCGCTGAACAGCACCCGTAATAGCATGGACGAGGTGGTCAATGTCCGGCTGAAAAAGTACCAGACCGTGCTGGATATGCGTGGCGGAGTGCGGGATATGGCCATTGCGGTGCGTAACCTGGCCCTGATGACCGATCCTGTTGCGATGAAGCCAGAATGGGAACGTCTGCAAAAACAGCGGGCGCTTTACATCAGCAATCGTGAAGCGCTGTCGCGCATGATGCAGACTGACGTCGGCCCCGCGGGACGCGAGGCGATGAGCAGAATTGAATCTGCCGAAGAGGCCGCGCTATCCACCCTGATGAATGCCGGGAAACTCGGGCTGGAAAACCGTCAGCAGGAGGTCACCGACTATCTGTTAACCGTAGCGCGTCCTGCGCAGCAGACTCTGCTTAAAGCGATCAACGATCTGACTGAGCTTGAGATGCGCAACAGCCGGGATGCGGTGGTGGAAAACGGGAATACTATCGCCCGCACCACCTGGATACTGATCATCCTGGCAGCGATCTCCGTGCTGGCTGCGGTCGCCACCTGCGCGTTTATTGTGCGTATGCTGATGCGTCAACTGGGCGGCGAACCTGTTCAGGCACAGGCGCTGGCTGCCGCGATCGCGGCTGGCGATCTCACCTCCGCGGTTACGCTGCGCGGTGGCGACAGCACCAGCCTGCTTGCTTCGTTAAGCGGTATGCAGACCAATCTGCGCGGGCTGGTAACGCAAATCAAAGATGCTTCCGCTTCGGTGGCGCTGGCGGCCGATGAGATTTCCCAGGGCAACAGTGAGCTGTCATCCCGTACCGAGCAGCAGGCTGCTGCGCTGCAGGAAACCGCAGCCAGCATGGAGCAGCTTACTGCCACGGTAAAAAGCAATGCGGCAGGCGCGCAGCAGACGGCGGGTTCAGCACGCGAGGCCGCCACACTGGCTCATGCAGGCGAAGCGGATGTTCAGCGCCTGTCAGAAACCATGCATGACATTTCGCTGAGTGCCGTGCGGGTGCGTGACATTACGTCGGTGATTGAGGGCATCGCTTTCCAGACCAATATTCTGGCGCTTAACGCCGCAGTAGAAGCAGCACGTGCCGGGGAAGACGGTCGCGGATTTGCCGTGGTCGCGGGTGAAGTCCGGTCGCTGGCCCAGCGCAGCGCCACTGCGGCACGCGACATCAAGCAGCTGATTGAGCAGGCGGTGACGCAGGTCGAGGAAGGTGTCACGGTGGCCGCAGGAACGGGTGAGCGCATCCTGAAAATTGTCAGCCGCGTAGGTGAACTGGCCGATGCCATGGACAACCTTTCACTCTCCTCCGGTGAGCAGATGCAGGGCATCTCCCAGGTCAGCATTGCGGTGAGTCAGATGGACGGCGTTACGCAAAATAACGCCGCGCTGGTAGAAGAGTCCTCTTCTGCGTCACAGTCCCTGCTGGCGCAGGCGCGCGACCTGCGTGGCATGGTTGGGACCTTCACCGTATGAACCCTCCCGGCGGACACCGTTCCGCCGATACGGCTGACCTTATCAGCCGCATCGGCGGGCTAAAGCAGGACGTGGATATTCTGTTGCAGCAACTCAGCGAAGGGGAGTATCTGAGCGTGGATACCTTCGCCAATAACTGGATACATCTGACCGAGCTTTACAGCCGGATTCAGGCGCACATGAGTGACCGCGCTCTGATGGATAAACTGGTGCGCAGCGACCTGCTACTGGCCGCTGACCTGCTGGCAGTGGGAAGAATGATTGCGGTCATGGATAACTTTCTGCGCTGCGCGGTCATCTCCCGATGACCGGATCGTGGCGCTGACAGTATGCGACATTCGCTTCGGCGTTAAACGCTGAAATGATGCGGCAAATCTCAGCCGTTTTGCCCCTGACACACGTTGTGTGCCAGGGGCTACGCCCGGTTATGTTGACTTCAATTTAATTTGACTCAATACTGAGCCACCTTTCAACTGGAGGCGCAGCCAACGGCTTTTCCTCTCGCCGCGAAAGCGCCTGTAAGTTGGATGTCTGACACCCGAAAAGAGATGCTGCCGCAGTCCGCATCTTCCTGATACACGCTTAGCAAGACTTCAGGGCTGACAAGCCGCCGGTGGTCTGGCTCTACTGCCCCGGACTCAGAATGAGTAAAGATATGAATGATGAAACCGCGGGGATCGCTGATACCTCTCCCGCCAGTGCAGCGCCTGAAACCATCGACCAGTTTCTCTGCTTTGCGCTCTACTCCGCATCGCTCGCCATGACAAAGCTCTATCAGTCTCGGCTGAAACCGCTGGGGCTGACCTATCCGCAGTATCTGGTACTCCTGGTGCTGTGGGAAAAAGATGGCCTGACCGTCTCAGATATTGGCGCACGCGTCCGGCTGGATTCCGGCACGCTCAGTCAGCTTCTGAAGCGGCTGGAGAGCGCAGGCATCATCTGTCGGCAGCGTGACACCGGAAAGGATGAGCGCCGGGTTGTGGTCTCCCTGACGGAACAGGGGCACCAGCTCAAAGTCGCGGCGGCGGGCGTCCCGGCCGATATGATCTCCGTAATGGATACCGCCTGCAGTGAGCTTGGTGAACTGACGACCCAGGTTGCCACGCTGCGGGAAAAACTGCTTAAGGCCCTGCCATGAAGCTGGCTTTTGATAGACGTGCGGGCAGGCTGAATCACCGAAGCGTTGTCCGTTCAGATGCTTTTCAGCAGAATTGCTGCACTGGAGTTTCTTTTGAGCACCGATAAACCGGCGGATATGGATGATGTCCATGCCGTGGTAGGACAGGCTGTTTCCAGCCTGCTGAAGTCAGGCAAGACGGCAGGCATACAGGAAATCATCGCGTTCCTGAAACAACAGGAGGCGCGGTCAGTCAACGGCCAGAGAGAAGTCTACGCCAGAGCCGTTCGTGTCGTGACGAAACTGGTTAACTGACCCTGCCGGGCTGAGCGGCGCTTTTAAGATAAGCGTCACACCCGCCGTTCCTTATTCTCCTGTTCGCACAAGCGCCGGACCTGGCCCAATGAATTCCTGTTCTTCAGGGCCACGCGTTCACCGGCCCTGTATATCCGGCCGGTTCAGACATCGTTATTCGCTATGCGCCGCCCGGGCAACGTCTCTGACGGCGCTTTCAACCCGCTCTGAATCTTTCTGAATGCTGGCTATCACGTCTCCCGCCTCACGCATCAGCAGTACCCCCTGACCGGTGTTCGCCAGCGAAGTTTCAATTCCCCGCAGCACCTCTCTGGCCAGTTGATTATTCCCTGCTACCACCCGCTCAATTTCTTCGGTCGCACTGCTGACGCTGGCCGCCAGGCTGCGGACCTCTGCCGCCACAACGGCAAAGCTGCGGCCCGACGTGCCTGCCCGCGCCGCTTCAATGGCGGCATTCAGTGCAATAAGGCGTGTCTGCATGGCAAAGCGCCGGATGGTTTCAACCATGCCATCAATGCTGTCAGACTGGCTGTTCAGACGCGTGACATCTGCCGACACCACGCTCATCTCTTCAGCAATCCGGCTGATCATCTGAATGCTGTTGTCGATAACATCCGCGCCCGCCTGTGCACTTCCCCGCGTCTGAACAGCCATGTTCCAGGCATTTAACGCCGCGTCATATTCCTGCTGATTACGCAGCACCTGTTCCGTCACATCGGTGGCGAATTTAACAATCTTAGTAAGCTGTCCATCGCTGTTGAATACCGGATTGTAAGTGGCCCTGAGCCAGAGCGGTTCGCCACGCCGGTTAAGACGGGGAAACTGGCCTGAAAAGAACTCGCCCTGATTCAGCCTCAACCAGAACTGCCGGTACTCCTCACTCTGAGAGAGCGCATCCGAACAGAAAAGTCGGTGATGCTTTCCTATCACCTCAGCAGCCTGATAGCCGGTAGTCTCAAGGAAGTTATCATTTGCCTCCAGCACGTGGCCGTCAGGACTAAAGGCAATTACGGCCATGGAGCGGCTGATCGCATTGATAATCGACTCCTGCTCCAGTGATGACTGCATTCTCTCTGAAATATCAGCGGCTATTTTCACGATCTTGAATACCCGTCCGCGCTGGTCAGTCACCGGAATATAGCTCGCTTCCAGCCAGACTGGCCGCATGCCGTTAGCCAGCCGCAGATATTTATCACTGAAGCTTTCGCCTGCCGCCAGACGCTGCCAGAAACGGCGATATTCCGGCGAGTTCACCAGCGCGGGCGGACAGAACATGCTGTGGTGCTGACCGACAATTTCGTCCGTCCGGTATCCCATGGCTGCCAGAAATAGCGGGCTGGCTTTCTGAATAATGCCCTCAGGCGTGAACTCAATCACGGGCATAGCGCGCCCCAGCGATCGGAATGACGCGGCGGCGTGCAGGCCACGATGACGGAGAAAAGAAGGGACAAGATATTTCAGTAAACTCAGGCGCATCAGCAGGACCAGTAAGCGGTGGAATTACTTCTGTTATCGGCATTTTGCCGGCGTCCCTTACGCATCGCTGCGATAGTTGCGGCTGATGATTGCAACATGATGTTACTACTGACACATAAGCCTGACGTTAGCCTGTCATCAGCACGACCCTGTGATCACATCGGGTGGACGTGCCATGCACCGCGCCAGCCGGATTTACCTGCCAGCGCCGAGCTGGCAGGTGTCCGCCAGAGCCCCGTGCCGGCAGGCTCCCGTTACAGCGCTGTGCCGGTAGGTGCCATTAAATCGTAACGATCGTTCTGTGGGGATGCATCCATGGCCATCGGCGGCTCAATTTTCAGGGTGATCCAGTTAGAGGTGACACGCTGCTGCTTGCTGTCCTCCAGTGTCACCGACAGCCGGTATTCGTTGCTGGCGTCTGGCGACGGATCCCACTGCGGTAAGATCACACTCCAGCCCTGCGGATCGGCGTTATTGGCCGGTGGCGTCAGGCTCAGCGCCTGCGTGTCACCCTGCCAGCTCACTGCCTTGATGTCATTGCTGGCCCGCACCTGCAGCTTCAGCGCCAGACTCTCACCACTGCTTAACTGCCAGGGGGGGGTCGCCAGGAACACCGACAGCGTTTTGCGCTGACGGAATGAGAGCACAGGCGTATCGCTGCGGGTCACGGTATCGTAACGGCTGCCGCGCAGGGAGCGCGCTTCCGCGACGTTACCGGCATCAAGCTGACGGCTCAGCGCCACGCCAAAGCGGTAGTTCAGTTTCAGCCCCAGCTGATCCTGGCTTTCACCGGCACTGCTGGTTTTGTGGGTGGCAGACAGCGTCACCAGCGGCACCGGCGTGTAAGAGAGGCCAAACGACATGGCGGAGGGATTGTGATAGCGATTGCCGCTGTTAAACAGAACGACATTCTCACCCAGATATTGCTGATAGCTCACCGAGACGCCCAGTTGACGATAAAAGGGCAGATAGCTCTGGCTGGTGATGTCATAGCCGCGCGCCATGCGCTGCTGCTGCGAGTTGCCCAGATTTTTCCAGCCGGAAAGCGGCTGATAGTAGTTGGCAGAGAAACGCATCGAATCACTCCAGGCCTCAGTCCCCACCGAGGCGCGCTGCAGGCCGCTGCTGAAGACGTGATCGACAAAGCCGTTGTAGCCCAGCAGCCAGTTACCGGCGTCCCAGCGTTGTCCCAGTCCCGCATTGCCGACCAGACCCTCGCCGGTATCATGCAAACCAAGCTGGCTGAAGGTAAGCAGGCTGTTCTCGTCGGCCAGTGCGCTGAAGAGATCGCCGCCCGTGCCGGCAAAGTTGCCGTTCATGTCGACTTTCAGATCGAGCTGCGCGGTGCCGTAAGGGGAAAGCAGCGACTGCCCTTCACTCTCGACCCGGTCGGCCACTTCATCGCGCAGATGATTGAAGGCCCAGACGCCCGCCTGCTGGCCGAACGTCACATTACTGTCGCTGTTATTACTCGCTTCACCGATGCTTTTCGCCACGGCTGCCAGCTTTTTGCTCCACGCTTCATCCTCGTCGCGGGTGCTGCCAAGCGTCGGCAGCGACTCACTGTAGCGCGCAGGATTGTCGAACGGCGTTTCTGACACTGCCGTTTCAGTCTGAAACGCGCGGGCGCTCTGCAAGGCAGAGAGCGACAGCGCAATCAAAGAGAGAACCCCTGTTTTCCGTATCATGTCACCCGGCACGTTAATTAATTTGTTGCTGCGATAAAGTCAAATTCATTGACAGTTACCTTACCATATTGTGACGGCGATGCAGGACAGCAGAGACAAATTGTGCATATACCAGAAAAGTCTGGCACAAAAAAAGGCCTGCTGTGCAGCAGGCCCGGGGTTATCTCTGGCGTCTTCAGGAGAAGATTAAGCCGCCATCCACGTTAATGGTCTGTCCGGTGATATAGCGCGCATCCTCTGAAGCCAGAAACGCCACCAGCCCGGCCACATCCTCCGGCTGACCGGCACGCGTCAGCGGAATGTTTTTCACCCACTCCGCCATCAGCTCACCTTTGCCGTAGGTTTTCTCCTCGCTGCTGAGGATTTCGCCCCAGACGCGATCGTTGTAATCCCACATCTCACTCTCAATGATGCCGGGACAGAAGGCGTTGACCGTAATGTTCCACGGTGCCAGCTCCAGCGCCAGACTCTGGGTAATGCCGATGACACCCATTTTGCTGGCGGCATAGTGCGGCGTGTAAATAAAGCCCTGTCGTCCCTGCCCCGATGAGGTGTTAATCAGACTGCCGCTACCCTGCTTCACCATATATTTCGCCGCTTCACGACAGCAGAGCCAGACGGCAGTGGTGTTCACGGCCAGAATCCGTTCAAAGTCGCTTTTCGGCATGGTGTCAAAGCGGTCAATGGTAATCACGCCCGCATTCTGAATCGAGACGTCAATCTGACCAAACCGTTCAAAGGCCTGCTGATAGAGCTGCTGCACCGCCGCTTCATCCGTCACATCGACCTGCAGCGCCAGAATCTCACTGCCATACTGCTGCGAAAGCTGGTCAGCGGTGGCAAAGACCCGATCGGCATTCGACACCATCACCAGCCTGGCCCCATCGCGGGCGAAACGCGCCGCGATCCCGGCACCGATGCCGCGACAGGCACCGGTAATCACCACTGTTTTTCCACGTTGTTCGCGGCTCATAATCGCTCCTGTTAACTGTGACGAACATCAGTGAAAGGCACTGCCTGCTGCTTTTTTTCATGGCGACGCAGCAGCACCACTTTGCTTTGCAGACGTTGCTGGAACTGGTCGATCACGACGGCTGTGACAATCACCAGACCTTTAATCACCATCTGCCAGAAATCGCTGACGCCCATCATCACCATGCCATCCGCCAGGAAGACGATCACGAACGCGCCAATAATCGAGCCGGATACCCGGCCACGTCCGCCCGCCAGCGCCGTGCCGCCCAGCACCGTGGCGCCGATGGCGTCCATCTCAAACATGTTGCCGGTCATCGGGTGTGCGGTCTGCAACTGAGACGCCACCACCAGCCCGACCAGACCGGCGCAGAGGCCGGAAAAGGCGTAGACAAAAATTTTCACTTTGATAATCGGCACGCCCGCCAGTCGCGCGGCGGACTCATTGCCGCCAATCGCGTAGATGTAACGGCCCAGCGGGGTTTTGCGCGTCAGGTAGAGGCCAAGCAGTAAGAAGCCGAGCATCAGCCAGATCGGCAGATACACGCCCAGCACGGTGCCGGAACCCAGCAGGGCAAAACCGGTGTTGCCCAGCGCGGGCATCCCGACCAGATTGGCGTAGGTGCCGCCGTCGTTGAACAGCAGTGCCGCCCCGCGCGCCACATACATCATGCCCAGGGTGCAGATAAAGGGGGCCACGCCCAGTCGGGTGATCACCGTGCCGTTAATCAGCCCCACCAGCACGCCAAAGATCGCCACCACCAGAATCACTTCAGGCACGTTGAGAAACAGCGTATTGCCGCCCCATAACGGAATGCCACTGGTCAGCAGCGCGCCCGCCACCATGCCGCAAATCCCGGCGACCGCACCCACCGAGAGATCGATACCGCCGGTGAGGATCACCAGCGTCATCCCTATCGCCAGCAGCCCGGTTATGGCGACGTGCTGCGTCATAATCAGCAGGTTAGAGGGAGTCAGAAAGTTCGGCACCATCACGCTGAAGAAGCCGACCACAATCAGCAACGCAATAAAGGTGCGCGCCTTGAGCAGGTACATATAGAGCAGATATTTTTGGTTCATGACGTTCTCCGGCCAGCTTAGCCCAATGGGCCAGGCGCTTAATCCTGCGGGGTTGATGCCGCGATCAGATGTTCTCTCGTTGCCGCTGCGCGGGGCAGATCGGCCGTTATCCGGCCATCGGCCATCACTAAAATGCGGTCCGCCAGCGCCATCACCTCATCCAGCTCGGACGACGAAAACATCACGGCCAGCCCCTGTTGCGCCAGATTGCCAATCAGGTGATAAACGTCGGTTTTGGCACCGACATCGATGCCGCGCGTCGGCTCATCCAGCAATACCACCTGCGGCCCGGTCATCAGCGCCTTACCCAGCACCACCTTCTGCTGATTACCGCCACTCAGCGCCGTGACCGGCAGATCGGGATCGCTGACTTTAATCGCCAGATGGCCGATCATCTCACTGACCCGCTGCTGCTCCCGGCCCGGATTCAGCAGCCCCAGCGCCCGACGAAAACCGCGCAGGCTGAAGTCAGAAAGCGTCATGTTGGCAGTAACCGACATCAGTTCAATCACCCCTTCGCCTTTACGATCTTCGGGCACCAGCGCGATGCCGCTTTTCAGCCGCTGCTGAAAACTGCGTTTCGCCAGATCCTTACCTGACAGCCGGACCCGGCCCGACTGACAGGGCATCAGCCCAATCAGCCCCTTAAACAGCTCCGTGCGTCCCGCGCCCAGCAGGCCATAAATGCCGATCACCTCGCCTTTGCGCAGGCTGAAACTGACCTCATTAAGCTTATAGCCGCCGTTCTGATGCAGCGCGGTCAGCCCCTCAACCTCCAGCACCGTTTCCCCTTGTGGCGCAGGCTGATAGTCGAACTGTTTTTTCTTATCGCCCACCATCTGGGCGATAATCCACGGCACGCTGGCGTCGCGCACCTCGCGCTCACTGATAAAGCGCCCGTCGCGAAAAATGGTGATGTGATCGCCTATCTCCATCAGCTCTTCCAGCCGGTGTGAGATATAGATAATGGTGACGCCGCGCCGCTTCAGCTGGTCGATGACATTGAACAGCACTTTCACTTCCGACTGGCTCAGAGCGCTGGTAGGTTCATCCATGATCAACACCCGGGTATCCTTCGACAGCGCCCTGGCAATCTCCACCAGCTGCTGATGCCCGATGCCCAGCTCGCCCAGCGGCGCATAGGGATCGACATCGAGCTGCAGCCGCTGCAGTAGCGACTTCGCCAGCGCGTACTGATACTTTTCATTGATGACGCCGCGCTGGAAAAACTCGTTGGCGATAAAAATGTTGTCCATCACGTTCATGTTGGGAAACAGATTCAGCTCCTGGAAAATGATGCTGATCCCCTGCTTCTCCGCCTGATGGGTGGAGTTCAGCGACACCACCTGGCCATCCAGCAGGATCTCGCCCGACGACGGCGTTTCCACCCCGGCCAGCATCTTCATCATGGTGGACTTGCCGGCCCCGTTCTCCCCGATCAGGACATTCACTTTGTTGCGATAAACGCGATAGCTGACCTGATCGAGCGCGGTCACACCAGGATAGAGACGCGACACGTTGCGTGTTTCGATAATCACGTCGCCGGACGTTTGCGGTTGTGGATTTTGCATCTGCCGCTCCTTATTGCCGGGTGATGGCAGCCGGAGTGATATCCGGTAGCTGTTGCAGAATGTCCCAGCTGCTGAACACGCCAGTAACACTCACTTTGTCGCCCACTTTAGGTGCGAACTGCCGCATCAGGGCTGAGGCGTGCTGGTTGATCGCCTTGCCGTAATCACCAAACAGCACCTGATCGTTGAAGTCCTGATAGCTCGCGCCTTTATAGACATCGCGCAACGCCGTGCCACGAATGATTGGCCCGACCTGAATAGTGACACTGTCACCTGATTCATCTTTCACGGTCATCTTTCCGCTGCGCGAAGTGGTATTGACAGCCGTTACCTCACCGCGAACGGAAACGCTGAAAACACAGGGATTCTCAGCCTGACTGCGATAGCCGTAGGTCTGGCAGGCACTGTCAAAGTCTTTGGCAGATTGCAGCGACGACATCAGCGTCGCCAGCGGTTTAGCCTCGGCCTGGACCTGCGGCACCAGCTTCTGCTGCCAGAGCTGGTCGATGTTGGCCATCTTCGGATTGGGGGGATTCTTCAGGTCAGCCAGCTCCTGCTGCGACACAATTTTGCAGCCACCTGACAGCATGACCACCAGCGTCAGCCAGACTCTTCGTGACATCTTCTTCTCCCTGGCGCCCGCTCGCGCAGGCGCGGCAGCGGTTAATTACGACTTGTAGTTAAAGTCCTGGACGCCTTTAGCGTTTTCCGGGGTAATCAGAATGCCGCGGAACATCACCCGCTGTTTTTCCGGCTTCACGCCCTTCTGAATAAAGTTATCGAGATCGGTCACGCCTTCAGCGGCGATCGCCTGCGCCTGCAGCATCACCGTGGCTTGCAGCGTGCCCGCTTTTACTGCATCGCGTTCATCATTGCTGCCATCAATCCCCACCACGATCACATCGTTGCGACCGGCGGCTTTGAGCGCCGCAATCGCGCCCAGCGCGACCGGACCGTTACCGCAGATCACCCCTTTCACATCCGGGTGCGCCTGCAGGATGCTGTCCATAATACGCTTGCCGTCGATCAGGGTGCCTTTGGCATCCTGACGCGCCACGCTCTGCATATCGGGATATTGATCCAGCACCTGATGGAACGATTTTGAACGGGTCACACAGTTGTTGTCGGCCAGGTTACAGGCGAGTTCGGCGTATTTACCCTTTTCACCCATCTTCTCGACAAAGACGTTGGCCACATCTGAACCCGCCTGGAAGTTGTTGTGGGTGATCTGCGCCAGCGCCACGTCATCCACCGGAATTTCACGGTTGATCAGCACCACCGGAATTCCGGCATCTTTGGCTTTTTTGATTGCCGCCACGCTGGCGGTGGAGTCGGCGTTATCCAGCACGATACCCTGCACTTTCTTACCGATAGCGGCGTCGATCAGTTCGCTCTGCTTCTTCACATCTTCGCCGTGCGACAGCACCGTGGTTTTGTACCCCAGCGCCTGTGCTTTGAGATTGGCGCCTTTGGCTTCAGAGGCGTAGTAAGGATTATCGAGTGAGTTAACCAGAATCATAATGGTGCCTTTTTCGGCGGCCAACGCCGCCTGAGAAACCAGACAGGCAGCCACGGCAGTGTACAGCAGGGTACGGTTTTTCATGATGTTCTCTCTTATCGTTATGGCAGGGTATGAAGTCCCGGGTGTTGGGTTGGCCTTACCAGATGGTGAAGCCACCATCGATCATCAAATCTGCGCCGGTAATCATGTCGCTGCCGTTGCTGGCGAAGAACAGTACGGCGGCGGCGATCTCATCGGTATAGGCAAAGCGACCGAGCGGAATCAGTTTTTTCATCTGCTCGCCCTTCTCGCCGCGCCAGGCTTTCTCGCCCATCGGCGTCAGTACCACGGTAGGCGACAGGGTATTCACGTTGATGCGGTGCGGGGCAAACTCTTTGGCCATCACTTTGGTCATGCCCAGCAGGCCCGCTTTGGCGGAGGTATAGGCGACATGGTTGTCGATCGCGATGGACGCCGCCTGGGAGGCGATATTAATAATCTTGCCGCCCGCACCGGCACGAATCATCAGCCGTGCGGCCGCCTGCGAGCAGAGGAAAGGTCCGGTGAGATTCACCGCGATCTGCTTCTGCCACTCGGCAAAATCGGTCTCAATCACCGGCTGCAGCATCACGTAGCCTGCGCAGTTGACCAGGATATCGATCCGGCCATAGTGGGAAACCACCGCGTCAAACGCCTCTTCCACCGAGGCGGGATCGGTGACGTCACAGCAGATAAACTGCACCCGATCGGCCGCGAAGTCCGCCTGCAGACTGGCAACTTTCTCCGCTTCAAATGGCGGATAGAGCAGTGCCAGACGCGCGCCCTTCTCCAGCAGCATGCCATTGGTCGCCATCGCGATGCCGCCCAGCCCGCCGGTCACCACCGCCACCTTACCGGCCAGGTTCATTGCGGTATCCACGCCGTAGCGCAGGTTTACGTCATATTCACCACTCATCCCACTCTTCCCCCTGATTTTTGCTGATACGAACGATTCAATCATTTTCGAACAAAAATATAAGCTATCGAAAAGAAATGATATGTGGGGCAGATCAAATTTCGACCATCTGCCGTTCAAAGCGGCTTATCTGATTGAAAAGACGTGATCTGGCTTCCAGTCCCGAAATAAAGCCTGCTGCCTGCAATCCGGAAACCCTGAGAGATTCAATAACCTGCGGATTACTTGTTTTCGTTCGAAAATCAAAGGTAATTCAGGTCATCTCGCATTCATAAAAATGGCGCGTTAAACTCAGCCACAGAGACCTTGTTCGCCCGAGCCATCAGGTTACTGGAAAAGGGAGCATTTCGATTGAAAAGCAAAAGTGAGCAGTTCGCTGACATGCAGCAACGCCGCGAGAAAATTCTGGAGATGATCCGTGAAGATGGTACGGTCACGGTCAAAGCGCTGACCGAGACCTTTGGACTGACCGAAGCCACATTACGCAGCGACCTGCGCATGCTGCAAAAACAGGGGTTTGTGCAGCGCTACCACGGTGGCGCAACGTTGATGACGGGCAAGCAGAATACCGGCGCGATGCTGCTGGAGCGGCAAACCCATCTGGAAGAGAAAGAGGCGATTGGCCGACTGGCGGCGCAGCATATTGAAAATGGCGACACGGTGATTTTCGATTCCGGTACCACCACCACCGCGATTACCGATGCCATCAGCCATATCCGCCGTTTATCGGTGGTGACCACGGCGGTCAATATCGCCCTAAAACTGGGCGGAGAGCCGGGCATCAATATCCTGCTGACCGGCGGCACCTTTAAGTTCCCGACGCTCTCCACCTCGGGCGAGAAAGCGGCCAGTTTTTTCGAAAATGTGCTGGCCGAAAAACTCTTTCTGGCCACCGCCTGCATCTCACCGCGTCTGGGCCTGAGCTTTCCCAGCGAAACTGACATCAAGGTCAAACTGGCGATGATCAAATCTGCCAGTACGGTTTACGTGGTGGCGGACTCCAGCAAAATCGACAAGGTGTCGATGTTCGCGCTGCCCTGTGACTGGAGCAACATCCACTACCTGATCACCGACAGCGGCATCAGCACCGCGCAGGTTAAAGCGTTTGAAGCCTTAGGCGTGAAAGTGCTGGTGGCCCCGCTGCCGCTGAAGCGGGCGATGTAATTGAGCATGCGTACCGAAGTGCCGTGAGTGATTCCAGAACACTGAGAAACGAGAATTTCAGGCCCAGGAAAGCGCGGGCATTGCAGCAAACCCGCACCAATGCTAACCGTGCAGGAATGGCCTGCCTGAAAAGCAAAGTGTGCGAGCCAGGGAGGGCGAGCTCAATCCGCAGGGATGCGGGATCCCTTTGCGATCAGGCAGGCTTTTCCTGCACGACGCACCGGCTCTTCAAACCCTTCCTGCCTTCTCACCCAGACCTACCTGCACCTGATTCCCGACCAGCTCACGCAAAACCCCGCACTATTGCCAACAGTGCAGGAATGGCCTGCCTGAAGAGCAAAGTGTGCGAGCCAGGGAGGGCGAGCCCAGTCCGCAGGGATGCGGGATTCCTTTGCGATCAGGCAGGCCTTTCCTGCACGACGCACCGTACTTCCTGCACGACACACCCGACTTCCTGCACATCGCATCGGCTCACCGTCACATCATCCCGCACCTGCAAATCCGCCCGATAAAACCGCACGACCTCACCCACCACCAGCAGCGACGGCGACACCGGCTTCTCCTGCGCTACCGTCTCCGCCAGGCCACCCAGCGTGGTGATCAACACCCGCTGATCCGGCCGGGTTCCGTTCTCAATAATCGCTACCGGCGTCTCCGGATCACGCCCCTGCGCCTGCAACTGCGTACTGATCGACGCACTCCAGCTCAATCCCATATAGAACACCAGCGTCTGATTCACCGCCGCCAGCGCAGCTGCATCCAGCTGCGGCTCGCCACTCCGTCCATGCCCGGTAATCAACCGCAGCGACTGCGCACAATCCCGATGCGTCAGCGGAATTCCGCTGGCGGCTGCACAGCCCACCGCCGCCGTAATCCCCGGTACCACCTCACAGCGGATCCCGGCCTGCTGCAGACTCACCATCTCCTCGCCACCGCGACCAAAAATAAACGGATCGCCTCCCTTCAGCCGGATCACATTGCGCCCGCTGCGCGCCAGATCCACCAGCAGCTGATTAATCTGCGCCTGCTTCAGCCCGTGCTGCCCCGGCTGCTTACCTACGTCAACGCATAACGCGCTCTCCGGTACTTCCGCCATCACCGCTTCACTCACCAGCCGGTCATACACCACCACGTCAGCCCGTTGCAGCAACCGCAACGCCTTCACCGTCAGCAACTCCACATCGCCAGGGCCTGCGCCCACCAGCCACACCGCACCCTGCGGATTTGCCACACCGGCCGGGGCCAGTAACTTATCCAGAGAATCAATTGCTCGCGTCATCATTCCTCCACAACCACGTCGGACAACAAAAGCTGCTTCAGCTCCGGAATACAGGAGCCACACTGCGTGCCGCACTTCAGCTTCCGGCCCAGTGCCTGAGTGGTTCGACACCCCTGCGCTATCGCCTGCAAAATCGTCTGCTCACCCACCGCCATACAGCTACAGATAATCCGGCCTGCCGCGCTGCGCTGCACCGACTGGCCTGCCAGCACGCTGTGCCGCCCGGCAGCATCCTGCGGCGCATCCGCAAAGGCCGCCGCGACAAATGCACTATCAATCGACGGCAACATGGATCCGGCATAAAACGCCAGCTGTAACTCACCGCCTCGCCATGCCAGCAGCCGGTAATCATTGCCGCTGCCAGTGGCGACCTGTACTTCACATCCTGACAGATCAACCTGCCCGGCCAGCCACGCCTGCGGCGATCCCTCGCCCGCTACCGCATAACGCTGCACCGCCGCATAGGGCGCACGCGACCAGTAACGCAAACCTGCGGGCGGCGTAATTGCGCGCTGCCACAACCAGCCCTGCCAGCTCACCGCCAGCGGCAGAATCCGGACCGGCGTCTGCTTCAGCGCAGGCTGCCCTGAAAACGGACAGGCGCGGGCGGCGAACAGCATATCGACGTGACTCTGCTGACTGAACTGCCGGTTCCAGTGCATCGGCACAAACAGCTCACCGCGCCGCATCCCGGCATCAGCGCGCACCCGCGCGCTAATCCAGCCCTGCACCGACTGCACCCGCGCCAGACCGCCCGCCGTCACGCCATACTGCGCAGCGTCAGCCGGATGAAGCGCCACAAAAGGCTCATCACAATGCTGCAGCAGACGCGGCACCAGCCCGGTGCGCGTCATGGTATGCCATTGATCGCGCACCCGACCGCTGTTCATTAATAGCGGATAAGCCGCATCACGCCGGGTTAAGGCGGGCGTGGCCGGGACAAGCAGCCGGGCTTTACCGTCCGGGTGAAAAAAGCGGCGATCGCCAAACAACCGCGCACAACCCTGCGGATGAGCAGCATTTACCGGCCACTGAACCGGACGCAGCGCATCCCATTCGGCCTGGCTCAACTGCGCCAGCCCGCTGATATCAAACGCCCGCTGACCGTCATTCTCAAAGCCCGACAGCGCCGCGTGCTCGCGGAAAATCTCCGACGGATGCTGCCAGTTGAATCCCTCACGGAACCCCAACCGCTGCGCCACCTGCGCCAGCAGCCACCAGTCAGGCCGGGTATCACCTGGTGCGGCGGCAAAGGCGCGCTGCCGCGAAATACGTCGCTCTGAATTGGTGACGGTGCCGTTCTTCTCGCCCCAGCCCTGGGCGGGCAGCAGAATATCGGCAAAAGCGCTGGTATCGGTCTGCGCCATCACATCTGAGACAATGACCAGCGGACAGGCCGCCAGCGCCTGCGCCACACGATTGCCTTCCGGCATCGACACCGCCGGATTAGTGCCCATAATCCACACGGCTTTCACTTCACCTTCGGCAATCGCCCTGAAGAGATCCAGCGCCATCAGCCCCGGCTGGCGGGCCATCAACGGGCTGCGCCAGAAACGCTGCACCCGGTCGCAATCCTCGTCAGTAAAACTCATATGCGCCGCCAGCTGGTTCGCCAGACCGCCCACTTCGCGACCGCCCATCGCATTTGGCTGTCCGGTCAGCGAAAAAGGCCCGCAGCCCGCACGGCCTATTTTGCCCGTCAGCAGATGCAGGTTAAGAATCGCCTGGTTATTGTCGCTGCCGGTGGCGGACTGATTAATCCCCATGCACCACAGCGTCAGCACCCGATCGTGCTGGCTGACCAGCCGGAAAAAGTGCGTCACCTGCTGTTCCGTTAAATCACAGGTCTCTGCGACCCGCGCGACATCCCACTGCGCGACGGCGGCCAGGGTTTCACTCACGCCATTCAGGTGCGGCAGCATGCTGGCATCAAGGCCATCGTTCTGCGCCAGCCAGTGCAGCAGACCGGAAAACAACGCCGAATCGCTGCCGGGACGCAGTGGCAGATGCAGATCGGCCTGATCACAACTGGCCGTGCGGCGCGGATCGATAACGACTATGCACATCGCCGGTCGCTGCTGCTTCGCCTGCATCAGCCGCTGCCAGACCACCGGATGCGCCCAGGCAGCATTGGACCCCACCAGCAAAACCAGATCGGTCTGCTCCAGATCCTCATAACAGCAGGGCACCGCGTCGGCCCCCAGCGCCCGCTTATAACCGACTACGGCTGATGCCATACAGAGCCGTGAATTGGTATCGATATTGGCGGCACCGATATAGCCCTTCATCAGCTTATTGGCGACGTAGTAATCCTCAGTCAGCAACTGGCCGGAGCCGTAAAACGCCACCGCCTGCGGACCATGCTGATCGATCACCGCGCGCAATCCTGCCGCTGCCGCATCCAGCGCCGCATCAAGGCTGACCTGCTGGCCGTTAACCTGAGCGGTAAGAAGACGCCCCTGTGGCGTCAGCGTCTCGCCCAGCGCCGCGCCCTTAACGCACAACCGACCTGCGTTAGCGGGATGGTGCGGATCGCCGATCACCGTTGCCTGATGATTGCCCTGCGGCGTGACGCAGACGCCACAGCCGACGCCGCAATAGGGACAGGTGCTGTTCATGATGCCTGCGCCAGCGGACTTTGCGGGCGGTTTGCCAGCCAGATCTGCCCCGCTTCCAGCTTCACCGGCCAGCAGCGCAGCTGGTGCTGCGGATTATCCAGACTCTGTCCGTCACGCAGCCGCACCCGCTGCTTGTAGAGCGGAGAGATCACCACCGGCTCGCCGCCGACGTCACCCAGAATCCCGCGAGAGAGCACGCTGGCATCGCTGCCAGGCTCACGATCCTCCAGCGCATAGAACGCGTCGCCAAAGCGGAACAGCGCAACACGCTCGCTGCCGAGTCGCGCCCCGATCCCTGCTTCAGGCGGAATCGCCTCCAGTGCGCAGACGGCGCTCCACGGCTCGGCGGGCAGCTGCAGCAGAGGACGCGCAGCCACGGCTTCAGGCTGCCGCTGACCGCGTACCCGGCTGTAGTGCAGGGTTTCATCGGGCTGCTCGCTATTGATCGTCGGCGTAAACAGCGCGAGCCGCGACGGGTCCGCCAGCGTGGTCTGCCACTCGCACTGCCAGGCGTCAACCACCCGCTGCATCTCCTGCTCCAGTGTCTCACCCAGCCCAAGGCTGTCCTCAATCACCACCTGCCGCAGGTAATCCAGACCACCTTCCAGATTGTCCAGCCAGACGCTGGTGCGCTGCAGACGATTAGCCGTACGGATATAGAACATCAGCAGGCGATCGACATAGCGCAGCAGCGTGGCGTCGTCGAGGTCGCTGGCGAACAGATCGGCGTGGCGCGGCTTCATGCCGCCATTGCCGCAGACATAGAGGTTCCAGCCCTTTTCGGTGGCGATCACGCCGATATCTTTGCTCTGCGCTTCCGCACACTCGCGGGTACAGCCCGAAACCGCCATCTTGATTTTATGTGGGGCGCGAAGTCCCTTGTAACGGTTCTCCAGCGCGATGGCGAAGGCGGTCGAATCCTGCACGCCGTAGCGGCACCAGGTCGATCCGACACAGGACTTCACGGTCCGCAGCGATTTACCGTAGGCGTGGCCGGTTTCAAAACCGGCCTCAAGCAGCGTCTGCCAGATAGCGGGCAGCTGATCGAGCCGCGCGCCAAACAGGTCGATACGCTGCCCGCCGGTGATTTTGGTGTAGAGGTCATAACGCGCGGCCACTTCACCAATGGCGATCAGCCCCTGTGGCGTGATTTCGCCTGCCGGGACACGCGGCACCACCGAATAGGTGCCATCTTTCTGGATGTTGGCGAAGTAGCGGTCGTTGGTATCCTGTAACGGCAGGTGCGCCGGTTTCAGCAGATAGTCGTTCCAGCAGGAGGCAAGAATCGACCCCACCAGCGGCTTGCACACTTCACAGCCCTGACCCCTGCCGTGTGAGGCCAGCAGCGCCTCAAAGGTTCTGAACTCACCGGCCCGCACCAGGTGATAAAGCTCCTGGCGTGAATAGCTGAAGTGGTCGCAGACATCTTTTTTCACCTCGACGCCGAGCGTTTCCAGCTGAAACTCCATCACCTGTTTCACCAGGGCCGCACAGCCGCCGCAGCCGGTGGCCGCTCTGGTGCAGCTTTTGATGCTGCTCATCTCACCGCATCCGCCTTTCACCGCCGCGCAGATATCGCCCTTGCTGACGTTGTGACAGGAGCAGACCTGGGCGCTGTCGGGCAACGCTGCGACGCCCGGCGCTTTCGGCGCACCGGCCAGCGCAGGCAGGATCAGGCTCTCCGGCGCGGCAGGCAAGGGTAAATCGTTGAGCATCATCTGCAGCAGCGTGGCGTAATCGCTGCTGTCCCCGACCAGCACGCCGCCCAGCAGTCGGGTGCCCTCCGCAGAGACCACGATTTTCTTGTAGATGCCTTTTGGCCCGTCGGTCCAGTGATAGTGCTGGCTGCCCGGCGTGCGACCATGCGCATCACCGAACGACGCGACCTCCACGCCCAGCAGTTTCAGTTTGGTGCTCATATCCGCGCCGCTGAAGGCGGCAGGTTCAGCCGCCAGATGTCCGGCCAGTACCCGTGCCATCTGATAGCCCGGCGCGACCAGGCCAAATATCTGGCCGTTCCACAGCGCGCATTCACCAATGGCAAACACGTCGTCATCACTGGTCTGACAGCGATCGTTAATCTCAATGCCGCCGCGCGGCCCGAGCGTCAGGCCCGCCTCACGCGCCAGCTCATCGCGCGGACGGATACCGGCGGAGAACAGCACCAGATCGCCAGGTAAATGGCTGCCATCAGCAAAGCGCAGCACCACGCTGCCATCGGGCTGACGCTCAATCAGCTCGGTCTGTTTTGAGGTGTGAACGGTGACGCCCAGCGCATCGATCTTCTGGCGCAGCATCAGCGCCCCGCCCTCATCAAGCTGTACCGCCATCAGGCGCGGCGCGAACTCCACGACGTGCGTCTCCAGCCCGAGCTGCCGCAGCGCATTCGCCGCTTCCAGACCCAGCAGGCCGCCACCAATCACGATACCGCGCTGGCTATGACGGGCGCAGGTGGCAATGGCATCAAGGTCATCCAGCGTGCGGTAGACAAAGCAGCGTTCGCCGTCATGGCCCGGCACCGGCGGGACAAAAGCGCGTGAGCCGGTCGCCAGCACCAGCTTATCCCACGCCAGCTCACTGCCCGCGCTGTCACGCAGGCTGCGCTGCTGGCGATCAATGGCTACAACCGTGCAGCCACTGCGCAGTTCGATACCGTGCAGGGCAAAAAAGTCCGCGCCGACCAGCGACAGATCGCTGGCCGTTTTGCCGTTGAAATAGTCCGACAGGTGCACGCGATCGTAAGCCTGCTGACGCTCCTCGCCGTAAACCACGATGTGATAGTGCTGATGCAGTTCACGGGCAACCAGCTGTTCAAGAAAGTGGTGACTGACCATGCCGTGACCAATGACGGCTAAAACCGGTTTACTCATCTCAGGACTCTCTGCAGCCTGTGGCTGCGGTTCAGGTTGATCGTGATCGAACAGGGCATCGAGCGTGACAGCGTCGGCGCGCTGCAGACGTTCCAGCAGCGACGCGCCCTGCCGGGTATCGCCGGAGAGCAGCACGCCACAGAGGCGGCCCTGACGGAGAAAAAGTCGGCGATAGTCGCCGGAGATCGGATCAAAACTGCGGATGGACGGCGCCTCGCTGACATCCCCGGCGCTGAACAGCGAAATGCCGCTGACTTTGAGCCGCGTCGCCAGCGGCTCACTGACGAAATCCGCCAGCGGCGATCCCGCCAGCTGCGCCGCCAGAATCTGTGCCTGCGCCAGGCAGGGCGCGACCAGGCCAAAAGTTTCACCCGCGATTTCACAGCACTCGCCCACCGCGTAAACATCAGGAATGGCGCTGCGCAGCTGACCATCAACAATAATCCCGCGCTGACACGGCAAACCCGCCGCCAGCGCCAGCGTCACCTCAGGCTGAACACCGATGGCAATCACTACCTGCGTGGCGGCGCAGCGACGCCCGCAGGTCAGCGTCACGCCCGCTTCGTCAATCGCCGTGATGCCACTGTTCAGTTCGCAGTGGATACCGCGCTGCGCTAATGCCGTCAGTAGCAGCTCGCCCGCTTTGGCATCCAGCTGGCGGTCCAGCAGCCAGGGTTTGTGATGCACCAGCGTGACCTTGCGGCCACGGGCGCAGAGTGCCGCCGCGGCTTCAATGCCAAGAAAGCCGCCGCCCAGGATCACCACCGGTCCCTGACCCGCCAGCAGTTGCCGGACGTCGGCGATGCTGCGAAAACCGAGTACGTGACCGGCATCAATACCGGGAATCGCAGGCAGACGGGGCTGTGAACCGGTGGCAAACACCAGCCGATCCCAGCCGAGCTGGCGCTGATCGGTCTGAACCGTCCGCGCGGCCAGATCGACCTGCTGCACGGTTTCACCGGTCAGCAGTGTCACGCCGTGCCGCTGATACCAGTCGCGATCGTGGATGACGGTGTCACTGAAGGACTTTTCACCCGCCAGCACAGGCGACAGCAGCACGCGATTGTAGTTGCCGTGCGGCTCACGGCCAATGACCGTGATGGCGTAACGCAGCGGCGCACGCTGCAGCAGGCTCTCCACCATCTGCATGCCCGCCATGCCATTACCTATCACCAGCAACCGTTGCTTCATAATGTGTTCCTTAGGCTGCCGTGGTCTGTTTTTCATAGAGGAAATGCAGCACTTTCTGGCGCAGCTGGTGGTAGCGCGGCTCATCCGCCAGCGCGACCCGCGACCGCGGACGCGGCAGGTCGACCGTAAGTATTTCGCCGACCTGCGCCGCCGGGCCGTTGGTCATCATCAACACCCGATCGGAGAGCAGCACCGCTTCATCCACGTCATGGGTGATCAGCACAATGGTGGTGTTCAGCTCCTGCTGGATGCGCATCACACTGTCCTGCAGGTGAGCGCGGGTTAAGGCATCCAGCGCGCCAAATGGCTCATCCAGCAGCAGCACGCGCGGCTTCATCGCCAGCGCCCGGGCAATGCCGACGCGCTGCTTCATGCCGCCGGAAATTTCGCCAGGCCGCTTGTGCATGGCGTGGCTCATCTGCACCCGATTAAGGTTGTGTTCGATCCAGTCGCGCATCTCCGCTTTGCTGAAGCGCCCTTTAAACACCTGCTGCACCGCCAGTTCGACGTTCTGAAACGCCGTCAGCCACGGCAGCAGCGAATGGTTCTGAAACACCACCGCACGTTCCGGGCCAGGTCCGGTGATTTCGCGGTTATCACACAGCAGCACGCCGCTGCTGGGACGGGTTAATCCGGCAATCAGGTTGAGCAGCGTCGATTTGCCGCAGCCGGAGTGGCCAATCAGGCTCAGGGTTTCGCCTTCGTGGATATCAAAGCTGACGTTGTCCAGCGCCAGAAACTCGCCGCTGGCGGTGTTAAAACGCTGACTCACCTGCTGAACGCGAATAATGTGTTGCTGCATAATGTTCTCCTTATTTTTCCCAGCTGAAACGACGCGCCAGCAGCATCAGACCCTGCTCCAGCAGCAGCCCGACGACGCCGATAATCAGGATGGCAATCAGAATGTTTGCCACGTTGAGGTTGTTCCACTCGTTCCAGATCCAGAAGCCAATGCCCAGCCCGCCCGTCAGCATTTCGGCGGCCACAATCACCAGCCACGCGATGCCGATAGAGAGACGCACTCCGGTGAGCACCGCAGGCAGCACGGCGGGCAGCAGAATCCGGCGCATCACCGTCCATTCCGAGAGCTGTAACACCCGCGCCACGTTGAGGTAGTCCTGCGGGATGCGCTGCACCCCTTCAGCGGTATTGATGATCATCGGCCAGATGGAACAGATGAAAATGGTCCAGCTGGCGGCCGGTTCGGCGCGCTGAAACAGCAGCAGTCCAATCGGCAGCCAGGCCAGCGGACTGACCGGACGCAGTAAGGCAATAATCGGATTAAACATGCGCGCCATAAAGGTGAAACGCCCCAGCAGAAAACCGGCCGGAATGCCCACCAGCGCAGCCAGGCCGAAGCCGATGGCGACGCGCTGCAGCGAGGCCAGCACGTTCCAGCCGATGCCCTGATCGTTGGGGCCATTGCTGTAGAACGGGTCAGCGAACAGCACCTGCGCGGCCTGCCAGGTCGCATAAGGCGAAGGAAACGAGGGTTCGGACAGGGCGGCGATCTGCCACACCAGCAGCATCAGCAGCAGGCCGCCTGCAGCCGGTATGCAGCGCTGCAAAAACGGACGCAGCCGCGCCGGACGAACGGCGGCTTTGGGGGTGACCTGTAACGGAATAACGGTGGCACTGCCGGGGGTTTGCACTGGCTGTGCCAGCGCGCGCGCGTCAGTTTTCATAACGACCTCTCTTAACGTTTGATAGCGAAACTGGCGGCGTAGGCGGCAGGATTGCTGCCATCCCAGACTTTGCCGTCGATCAGGGTGCTGCTGCGCATCTCACTGGCGGGCAAGGCAATCTGCCCGACGGCGCTGGCGGCCTGTTTATAGATGTCGATGCGGTTGATCTGGCGGGCCACGGCGAGGTAATCGGGATCGCTGGTGAGCAGTCCCCAGCGTTTCATCTGGGTCAGGAACCACATGCCATCCGAGAGCCACGGAAAACTAACGTTGCCGTTGTCGAAGAAGCGCATCGGATGCGCGTCCTGCCACGACTGTCCCAGCCCGTTCTCGTACTGGCCGAGCATCCGCCCCTGCAGCGTCTCCACTTTGGTGTTGATCCAGGCGCGACCGGCTAACACCTGCGCGGTTTCACGGCGGTTATCGTCTGAAGCATCAATCCAGCGCGCCGCCTCCAGCACCGCGGCAGTCAGCGCGCGGGCCGTATTGGGATTCTCTTTCACCCACTGTGCACGGGTGCCCAGCACCTTTTCCGGATGCTCAGGCCATATCTGCTGGCTGGTCGCAGCGGTAAAACCGATGTTGTCGCTGATGGCACGCTGGTTCCACGGCTCGCCGACGCAGTAGCCGCTCATGTTGCCAATCTTCATGTTCATCACCATCTGCGGCGGCGGCACGACCACGGTGCGCACATCGTCAAACGGATGAATGCCGGCATTAGCCAGCCAGTAGTAGAGCCACATGGCGTGCGTACTGGTGGGAAAGGTGTGGGCGAAAGTCAGGCTGCCTTTGGGGCGGCTATCAACGGCTTTTTTCAGGCTGGCCGCATCGGTAACGCCACTGGCTTTCAGCTGGTTCGACAGGGTAATGGCCTGCCCGTTGTGATTGAGCGTCATCAGGTTCGCCATGTCGTGCTGCGGCCCCGCTACGCCAAGCTGCAGCGCGTAGATCATGCCGTAAAGCACATGGGCCGCATCCAGCTCGCCGGAGGTCAGCTTGTCGCGCACCGCCGCCCAGCTCGCCTCTTTGCTGACCTGCAATGTCAGGCCATACTTTTTGTCGAAGCCTTTTACCGATGCCATGACGACCGGTGCGCAGTCGGTGAGCGGGATAAAGCCGACCCGCACCTGCGCCTTTTCTGGCGCATCGGAGCCTGCTGCCCAGACTGCATTTCGTAATCCCGGCACGATCCAGGCCGCACTCAGCGCTGCACCGGAGATCAGCGCCTGACGTCGTGTCAGTGAAAATGGCGTTTTGCTCATCATGTTGCCCCTGAACAGAAATAAAAAAAGGCGTCCTCCGACAAGCCTAAGCCTGCGGATGGACGCCTTTATCCAAAGCACTGACCCCACCGCCATTGGCGGGAGCAATGCGTACTCTCTGTAAGGTTAAAGCAAAGGGTGTGCCAGATCGCTGAAGTCGCGTTAAAGCCGACGCGCGTTGATGCACTGCTGAATAATTAACCTTTTTTGCACGTTTCTGACGCACATCACGCACAAAGGTTGTGCAGCTACCTCGTCCGGGTTAGTTGTTCAGGGTTTTCGCGACTGCCAGTACCGCCTGCGCGATCTCCAGTACGCGCTTATTCTGATTCATCGCACTTTTGCGCAGCGCCTGCCAGGCTGCCTCTTCGGTGAATCCCTGTTGCTGCATCAGCCAGTGTTTGGCCTGATCGATTACCCGTCGCTCGTCGAGTGAAGCGCGCATCGATGCCAGCTCATCCGCCTGCCGCTGCAGGCGCTGCGACTGTTCACCAATCAGCGACAGCACCGAGCGCCCGAGCTGCGGGGCCAGCCCGTCACTGCTAAGTGTTGACGCGCCGGGCAGCCAGTCAGCTCCGCAGACGTAGAGCGAGAAGTTGCTGTCACCCTGCACGACCGGCGATGCCGCCTGTTGCTGCGCCTGCTCAATCGCCTCACGACAGCGCTGCATCAGCGTGGCCGTCAGGGCATCCTCCAGCGTTTTCATCTGGTCCAGACGCTCGGAGAGCAGGGAAAACCACTCCAGCGCGCCGGTTTCATCATACTGGCTACCGGTGCAGGCGATGCGCCGCAGCCGTTCGATATCCCGGCTGGCCTGAGACAATGGCTGCCAGCTTTCACAGGCGGCGCTGTCCGCAAACTCCCGAAAGGTGGTAAAGCTCTGCTCCTGAGCCGCAATCAGCGCCACCATCTGGCTGCGCTGCTCAGGCGTGAACTGCCGCGCCGCAAAGCCGGCTGAGCCGATCGCCCGCTCCTGTCCTGCCAGCTCTTTGCCCTGCATAAAACTGAACAGCGCGATCAGTGCACGCGAGATATCGGGATCGCTGGCGGTGTCGGCTGCCTCGAAAACCAGATTAAGTAAGGTGCGGATAACCTGATTAAATGCCGCCATCGCCGCAGCCTGATCCCGCTCATGCTGGCTGATTTGCTGACGCAGCAGCGGTAATCCCGCCAGCGCCTGCAGGGCAGCCGCAATCAGGTTGCAGAAACGACTGAAACCAGGTTGTGCGGTGGCGGGCGGCAGGGCCTGATAAAAATGGTGCACGCCAGCGCTGACCTCCTGCTGGCGGGCGTGACGCTCGGCGCTGAACAGCGTGCCACCGGAGCAGATCCAGAGATTGTTTGCGCCACGTTCCCGCTGCAGCCGATGAACCAGCTCACTGACGGCAGCCATCAGTTCGCCGGTCTTAAGCAGCCGTTGCAGGCTGGCAATATCGCTGTCACGCGATGCCTGCAGCCAGATCAGGGCATCCATGGTTCACCTCTCCGCCGTTAAAACTTTTCTGAAGCAAAAGGCGTGCCGCTTTCCGGAAAAAAGGCGGGCATATCCGGCGCGTAAATTCTGATTTTGATAAGATTCTTTGGGTGAAGAGATAAATTTTATCGGTAACGAACGATTAGAAAGGCTTAATAGTTTCCAATCGGATCCATTGCATGTCAGAATGCGCGGCACTGTTCTCAACCAGTTTGTCACTGCGATAATACAGTTCGCTTTAACTATCACATTGTCTGGCGCTTTTCTTATGTCGCAGCCCGCCCCGAAAGCACCTGCTATCACGCATCGCCAGTGGGTGCAATGGTTTGAATTCTCAAAAGTCTTAGGTAGACTAAACGCGTAACTATCCTGATGTAATCTGAACTTTTTTTGAAAAACAGACTTTCGGCACGATGCGGCGCGAAAAACAGCGCCTCCTGCATCGGGCCTGGCAATATGCAGATACTTTGATGAGATCACGAGGAACATGGTGAAAAAGAGTCTTGCGTTAACGCTGCTGGCGGTGCTTACCCTGGCAGGCTGTAAGGCCCCGCCGCCGCCCGTCACTGACGATACGCTGGTCACCAGCGAAATTAACGGCGTCAAACTGGTCCATCGACACGCTGTCGCGGCACCGACTGAATTTGAGCCGGTCAATCAGACCTGGCGGGCACTCTATGGTGCCTCAGTTATGACCTCGCCAGATTACGGCGGCAAAGTCGTTCGCTATCTCGAAACGGGTAAACCGTTTGAAGTATTAGGTAATGTGGAACACAGCTGGCTGGCAATTGCTGACCAGGCTGATGGCCCGTTAATTGGTTATGTACCGTTAAAAGCGGGCGTAGAGAGCAGTCGTTACGATGCCACGCTGCAGAGCGATCGTCCCCGTCCGCGGAAAGCGAAACAGGTCTGTGTGGCCGTCGGCGGCGCGAGTAAAGCCTGTCGGACTAACGATACCGCGACCTGGATCTTAGACTGAATATGAAATCCGGCGCATATTGCCCGCAGCACCGTCCTGTGCTGCGGGTACAGGGATTTGCCATTGGCTGGAAGATCACGAATTAATGACTGTGGAATCCCCTGCGCGTGAGGCAACCCCCTCAGGCAATGAGAATCTATTACTTCAGGCTGCGGCGCCACTGCTGAATGCGGTGGTGCAGATTCGTCGGGCAGCCACCCATGACGACCCTGCGGGTCTGCGCCAGTCTCTGATCGATGAAATCCGCCAGTTTGAACAACGCTGTAAACAGGCAGGGCTGCCGTTTGAGATGATTATCGGCGCGCGTTACTGCATCTGCAGCGCGCTGGACGAAGCCGCAGCGCAAACCCCCTGGGGCACGCGTGGCGTCTGGTCGGGCAACGGCATGCTGGTGACCTTTCACAATGAAAGCTGGGGCGGCGAGAAATTCTTTCAGCTGCTGTCACGCATTTCACAAAGCCCGCAACAACATCTCTGGCTGCTGGAAGTGGTGCAATATTGCCTGCTGCTGGGCTATGAAGGCCGCTATCGCGGCAGTGAAAATGGCCGCGCCCAGTGCGACGGTATCCGTAAGCGCCTGAAAAGCCTGATTGACGAGACGCGCGCCCAGCGCCAGACGCCGCAACCCCCGCTGGTCGAGGTGCATCCGCTGGTCAGTACCCTCGCCCGCCCGATGGTGCCGCTCTGGGCCTGCGCCATGCTGGTCGCCCTCATCGGCTGCCTGATCTACAGCGGCCTGAACTGGCGGCTCGGCAACGCTGCCGAACCGCTGCTGCGCACCATCTATCAGACTCCGCTGCCGCAGATTACTGCGGGCCGCCGTCCCTCTTCTCCGCAGGCGCTGCTCGATCTGCGTCAGCGACTGAACGATGTGATCGCTGCCGGACAGCTCGAAGTCAGCGATGGTGCCTTTGGCAGTAAAGTGATTATTCCCGCTGACAAACTGTTTGCCGAGCAAGGCACGGTGATTAACCCGGTGGGCCGCGCGCTGCTGGCCCGCGTCTCAACCGCGATGAAAGATGTCAAAGGCACCATTCTGGTGTCCGTGTTTACCGACGATCATCCGGTGGATAACAGCCGTTTTGCCTCCAGCTACGAGTTCTCATTCGCTCGCGCCCGTGCCATCACCCAGCTGTTGCAGCTGCAGCTGGAGGACGGTCATACGGTACGCTCTGAAGGCCGTGGTGACAGCGACCCGCTGCTGCCCAACGACAGCAGCGAAAACCGGACCCGCAACCGCCGCGTTGAGATCACCCTGTTTGCCGCGCCTGAAACGCTCAGTAATCATCAAGGAGCACAATAATGCGCGCTTCCCTTCGCCTGCTGTTAACGCATCGCCTGCTGTGGAGCTTTATTGGCGTCACGGCGCTGAGCTGTCTGGTCTGGATGCTGGGGCCGTTCTGGACATGGAACGAGTCGCGTCCCCTGGAACCGGTGCTGCCTCGCCAGCTCACCGTGAGCGCTCTCTATTTTCTCTGGATCCTGTTCCAGCTGATCCCGTCACTTTATCGTGCCTGGTTTAACAGCCGCTTACTCACCCAGCTTCAGCTGGCGGGCAACGACGATCCGGCGGAGCGTCAGATGACTGAAGAGCGGCTTAATCAGCGCTTCAGCGAAGCAGCGATGCAGCTAAAACGCACCCAGTTTGGCCGGCGTCACAGCGGCAATCTGCTTGCGCGCTTTAATGCCAATTATCTCTACCAGCTGCCCTGGTATCTGGTGATGGGTGCGCCCGGTGCGGGTAAAACCACTGCGCTGTTTAATGCGGGCCTCGATTTCCCGCTGACCGATACGCTGGGTAAACAGGCGATTCGTGGCGTCGGCGGCACCCGCAACTGCGACTGGTGGTTTACCGACAGCGCAGTGCTGATTGATACCGCGGGGCGTTATGCGCTGCAGGAGAGCCAGCGTGTGCGCGATGCCGCGGAGTGGCACAGTTTTATCAATCTGCTGAAACGCTATCGCACCCGCCAGCCGATTAACGGTGTCATCATGACGATCAGCGTGGCCGATCTGCTGAGCGATTCCGCCGAAGCGCGTTTTGCCCAGGCCAGCGCGCTGCGCGAGCGCATGGCGGAACTGCATCAGCAGACGGGGATTCACTTCCCGGTCTATGTGATGGTCACCAAAACCGATTTGCTGAAAGGCTTCATGAGCTACTTTGGCAACATCGATAAAGCGCGGCGTGACGCTATCTGGGGCTTTACGTTTAACCGTGAGACGGGCAAGCCGCACAAAGATGACTGGCATCGTCATTTTGGCCAGCAGTTCCAGCGGCTGGAAGAGCAGCTACAGCAGCAGCTGGCGGAGCAGATGACCCAGGAGCGCGATCTGAATGAGCGCGCTGAATGCTTCCTCTTCCCGCAGGAGTTCGCCTCACTGCGCCCGCTGCTGAACGAGTATCTCGATATCGTCTTTTCTGATCATCAGGATGCCGTTGCCTGGAGCCCGCGCGGCCTCTTCTTTACCAGCGGCACGCAGGAAGGCCTGCCGTTTGATCGGGTGATGGGTGAACTGAGCCGCAAACTGCAGTTACGTCAGGCGGGCGAACATTCGATTGCCGCCTGGGACAGCGTTAATCGCAACAGTCCGATTCCCGGCAACAAAGGCCAGAGCTTCTTTATTCGTGACCTGCTGAGCGATCTGATCTTTAAAGAGAGCGGACTGGCGGGCAGTAATCGCCGCTGGGAGTATCGCAATCAGCTGTTCCACTGGATTGGCTACGGCGTGCTGGCAGGCGCGCTGCTGATTGCCTCCAGCCTGTGGAGTATCAGCTACTACCAGAATCAGCACTATCTGCAGCAGGTGGCCGCACGGGTGCCGGCCATTCGTGAGCAGAGTCAGCAGGTGATTCATCAGCCTGCTGATAATATTTTTGATCTGCTACCCTTTCTGAACAACCTGGTGAAGCTGCCGCTGTCGGAACGTTTTTCTCTCGATAATCCACCGCTTACTATGCGGGCTGGCTTATATCGCGGCAGTCAGGTCAGCGACGCCGCCTGGGTGCTTTATCAAAATGCGCTTAAGTCTTTGCTGCTGCCGCGCGTGGCGCAGCAGATCACTAACATTCTGCGCAACGATCCGGGTGATGATAACGCCTACAGCCGCAATGCGCTGCGCGCCTATCAGATGCTCTATCAGCCGCGCAATTACGATGGCGAATTTTTACGGGCCTGGCTGCTGCAAAACTTACAGCGCTCGCTGCCCGATACGGTCAGTGCCCGCGATCTGCAGCAGCTCGACTGGCACCTGAGCCAGCTGCTGGATCAGCAGATTCAGTCATCGCCTTATGCGCGTGACAATGCACTGATGATGCGCAAGCTGGCAGACAATCTTAAAATCGCGGGCCAGGCGGGCAGCGTGCTGGCGGCAGCACCGCTGCACCCGGCCGCGCGATCACACTCGCAAAGCGAGTAATGGTGAGGTGAACATGGCTGCTTACACCGCCCCCGGCTGGTACGGCAAGCTGCCGTCGACCGGTGACTTTCTGCACCGTCGTCTGAGTGAGCAACAGATTAGCCCGTGGAATCACTGGTTTCAGCAGGGATTAATGCACTGGCATCAGCAGGCCTGGTCATACAGCGCGAACTTTCTTCACGCGCCGGTATGGAACTTTGTCCTGCCGGTGACCGCGACCCGGCCACACGTACAGATGGGCTGTCTGCTGCCCTCCTGTGACCGCGTCGGGCGCGCCTGGCCGCTACTGGCACTGCACAGCTTTCCGCTGGCACAGTGGCATCCGGCTCAGCTGACCATCTCCGGTGACTGGTTTCAGGATCTGGGCGCAACCCTGTTACGGGCGGTTCAGACGCCGCTGGACGGCGAGCAGTTAGAGCAGCAGATACAGGCGCTGCCGCCGCTGCTGGTGCCCGCCCGCAAGCCCTCTGAGATTATGGATGTGATCGGTTTTCAGGATCTGCCCTGCACGCTGAGCTGGCGTGAAGTGGCCGAACGTTTCGACCCTCAGCAGCATATGAGCTACTGGTGGAGTAATCGCAGTGATGGTTTTGCCCATGCGACCCACAAGCACAGCGGCAACCTCACGGCGCAACTGTTTTCGTTACTGTTTAACCCGGCGGCAGGTGCACAGCCGGGACGTAATGGCCTCTATCCTCCGATGTTCGAGTGAGGCCGGATGCGTTTGCCGTTCAATCTGGGATAACTCATGCAATTTACCATCGTGCAATGCACTACGGATGTTCCGGTCAGAAGCGTCGCGTTTCAACCGCCTGGCGGCACCATTGGCCGCAGTCAGGATAACGATCTGGTGCTGCCGGATGAGACGCGGGCTATTTCGCGCCTGCAGGCGCTGGTTCACCTGTCGCATGACGGCGAGTGCCGTCTGACCAACCAGGGCAGCGTCACGCCGGTCGAACATAACGGCATTACGCTGGGTCGCGGCATGCAGGTGCTGCTGAAGCACGGCGACGCATTGCGCATCGGTGATTATGCGCTGGAAGTGCGCGATCCCGCCTGCCAGAACGCGCAGAGCGATCCCCTGGCGCTGTTTGCCGGTGACAGCGCCCAGCCCGCGAATCCTTTGGGCATTCACGAACATCATGAGGTTGAGGATCGGCTGCTGGTCAACGACGTGCCGCCTTCACGTCACGAGCGTCACAGTGATGCGCGGCTGGCGATCGATCCGCAGGCCAGTGAGCCGCGCCGGGCGCTGGCGGCACAGCCGGTGGATCAGGATCGGCTCATCACCGCCCTGCTGGACGGCATGGGGCTGAGCAACGGTCACGCCACGCCGGTTGACGAAGAGCAGATGCGCATTACCGGCCGGATGCTGAGCCTCTTTTCTCAGGGCACCGTGGCGCTGCTCTCATCACGTTCCATTCTCAAACGGGGCGTGAAAGCGGACATGACCATGATTCTGAATGAGGCCAACAACCCGTTCAAGATCCTGCCCTCCGGCAAAACCGTGCTGATGCAGATGTATCAGAGCCAGATGCCCGGCTTTATGCCGCCGGAGCAGGCAGTGCGGGATGCGCTGGTCGATCTGCAGGCCCACCAGCTGGGCATGATTGCCGGCATTCGCGCCATTATCGCGGCGATGCTGCAATCTTTTAATCCGCAGCGACTGGAGGAGCAGGCGCGCGCCGATGGCCTGGTGTCAAAACTGCCGTTTTCCACCGCGAAGAAAGCGGCGTTGTGGGACTACTTCATGCGGAATTACCAGCGTACGGCCGGTGAGATAGAAGATGATTTCCATACGCTGTTTGGCGAAGCTTTCCTTCATGCCTATGACATGGAAGTGAATCAGTATAAAGATTCTCAGACGCGGGTGGACGACGCATGAAAATCGTTTTTGCCAGCCGCTGCCAGCAGGGGCTACGCGATGAGAATCAGGATCGCACCGGTGCCGGGCTGGATGAGCGAAAAGCCTGTTTTGTGGTCTGCGATGGCGTGGCCGGGCTGCCCGGCGGCGAGATGGCGGCACAGCTGGTGCGCGACACGCTGCTGAGCCAGATAGAGGCGAACACCGACTTTACGCCGGAAATCACCCACCAGGCGATCGAACAGTGCCGCTTAGCGCTGCATGAGGCACAGGGTAAAAATCCGAAATATTCCCGCATGAGCACCACGCTGGCAGCCCTGTTTATCGACCGCCAGAAACAGCGTGCATGGTGGGCGCATGCCGGTGACAGCCGGGTTTACCACTTCCGGCGGGGCGTGCTTCACGAGGTGACCCGGGACCACAGTCTGGCCCAGCAGCTGAAAGAAGCGGGCTATGAAAATACCGGCATTAACAGTAATTTACTCTATAATGCGCTCGGCGCTGAGCCGCCTCGCTTAGTCAGCTTTTCTCAGGAGATTGCGCTGGAGGATGGGGACGCTTTTCTGGTCTGCACCGATGGCTTCTGGCTGAATCTGAACAGTAGTGAAATGGAACAGGCGCTGCGCATGGTGAATGCCTGCGAAGAGTGGCTGGCTCTGATGGAACAGGCGGTAAGCCGCAACGTTAAGAAAGATAATCTCAGCGCACTGGCGGTCTGGATTGGTGAGCCGGAGGAGGCAACACTGCTCTATTCACTGGCTGATTCGGCGCGCTTTCTGCCGCCTCGTTTTTGATTCCAAGGATCCTTATGAAACTGTGGTTGCCCGGCATCATCACTCTGCTGATTGCCTTTAACGCCCAGGCTGAAAATTATCGTGTGGTCTACTCCCCCAGCCTGGCGCTGGAGGTTTATATCGATAATGTGGTGAGTAAAGCGCCTGACGACTGGTGTAAAGAGACGCTGCCGCTGCGTATCGTCTCTGGCAAAAGCAAGGATTCGGCCGTGCTGACCACCTTTTTACCGCGCGTGGGCACCCTGCTCGCGAATCAGTGCGGCTTACTGGACGAACTGCCGTGGCAGATGACCAACAAAGAGGGTGGCGTCCTGGCCAGCGGCAGCGCCAGCAAGTTGCAGAACTGGCGGCCGATTGTGATGGCGGATGCAACCGCCAGCGCCAGTGACAGCAATGCCGCCCCGCTCGACCTGTCACGGCCCGCCAACAGCACGCCGCTGCAACATTTTGATCTCCCCAGCGGCTGCCATTTCCGCACCGCCTGGGATGAGAATGCGCAGACCCTGTTTGTTCCGGATGTCAGCAAGCAGCAGTGCTCGCCTGACGGCTGGGCAGAAGGCAAAAGTGAACTGACGCTGGCGACGGCGGATCACCCGACGCCGGTTGCGGTCACCTTTTATCAGGGTTACCCCATCACCAATCTGACCATTCCGGACAGCAAGCTGGAAGTCATTGCCGCGAATAATCAGCGCATGATTGTGACACACCCGGATACGCCGGATAGCTGGCTGGTGCTGCCCTTTGATGCCCGGCAGCATGTCTGGCGCTTCAATGGTGCGCTGTTAATAAAGATGGATAAGAATGCTGCGCAGCAGGATGCTGACGCTGTGAAATCGCGAGTTGATACGTTGCGCAGCCAGTGGGCGCCCTATTTCATGCCACAGCAAAAAGTGAATGTGTTACTCATCGACACCCTGCACGCGGATCTGGTTGATCCTGCCATTGGTGCCTGGCGTAACATCAATTAATTACCGCGCAGCCTGGCGAGCAGGCCGTGTACAGAGAGTTCACTATGTCGGCAAATGATAATCCGAAAACCGTTCCGAATGCCCTGCCTGACGGATACCGTTTCAATGAGTTTGAGATCAAGGAAGTGATCGGAGGCGGCGGCTTCGGCATCGTCTATCGCGCGTGGGATCACCAGCTTGAACGTACTATTGCCATTAAAGAGTATATGCCCGTGTCGCTGGCTGTCCGTGCCGCCGACTTAACGCTTGAGCTGCGCGGTGAACGTTTCCAGAAGCTGTTTAATGCCGGGCTGACCAGCTTTATTCAGGAAGCGCGTCTGCTGGCCCGCTTCAATCATCCCGGTCTGCTGCACGTGCTGCGCTTCTGGGAGCAGAACGGCACCGCCTATATGGGCACGCTTTACTACAGCGGAATGACGCTGAAAGAGTGGCAACTGACCAGCCCGGCCTCGATCTCTGAAGCCTGGATCCGTCGCCTGCTGCCGCCGCTGCTGGGAGCTATCAGCACCATCCATCAGGCCGGCTATCTGCATCGCGACATCTCGCTCGACAATATCCAGATTCAGGAAAACCAGCTGCCGGTGCTGCTGGATTTCGGCTCGGCGCGTAAAGAGATTGGCAACCTCTCTGACGAAACCGAAATCATGCTTAAACCGGGTTTTGCACCGATTGAGCAGTACAGCGAAGAAGGCGAAGTCGAACAGGGTCCATGGACCGATATCTACGCGCTGGGCGCGGTGCTGCACAGCCTGATCACCGGTAATCCACCGCCAGTCAGTGTAGTGCGCTGTATTGAAGATAATTATCAGCCGCTGGTGGAACGTCAGCCAGAAGGCTACTCGCTGCCGCTGCTGCATGCCATTGACTGCGCGCTGGCCATGAAACCCGGCGATCGTCCGCAAACGATTGACGCCTTTGCGGCGCTGATTGATCTGCCGGTCAGTGATGTGGAAGCCGTGGTAAACAGCTTCCCGGTACCGGGCGAGCCGCCTGTGCTGCCCGTCGAGGAGCCGGTTGAAGCGGCTCCGCCGGTGGTGATGGCGATGAATCACGCTGCGGCGTCAGCGGAGCCGGTAACGCCGCGCACGGTGCGGCGGCTGTCGCCAGGCTTACTGGGGCTGGCTGCCGTGGCGCTTCTGGCCGTGGTCGTCACCGTCTGGCTGTCTAATCGCCACAGTCCCACGCCGGATGTCGTTAACAACCCGGCAGCCGCGACGCAGGCACCCGCATCAGCTCCGCCGCCAGCCGCCGTGCCTGCTGCACTGGCAACGGTTTATCTTAAGCTGGAAAGCGGTGAAAGCGTGGTGCTGAATGGACAGCCGGTTGAGGTTAAACCCGGCAGCAGCGGCTTTGCCGCGCTGAATCTGGCGGCAGGACAGTATAAAATTGACGTTAAAAATGGCAGTGAGATGCACACGCAATCCCTGACGATCGATAAGCCCGGCACCTGGCTGATTAATCCGGGTAACTAATCTCCGGATCGATCGTAAAAGGGCGCGACATTGTCGCGCCCTTTTCTTTGCGGCAGACCCTGCTCAGGCCTGCCTGAGGCAGGATTGCTGCAGCGTCCGCACCTGATGCGCCAGCCGGCTCAGACTCTCTTCTTCCATGCCGCGCCGGGTCAGTTCTTCTTCCAGCGCAAACAGATACTGCGCATTCGAGCCCAGCGGGCCGCTGGCGGCGGCAATTAAAGGCGCAATCGCCTCCGGGCAGGAGTCCGATTCATAGAGCGGATGGCGCGGGTCCATAATAAAGGTCAGCGCAGTAACGCTGCGGCCATCCTCCAGCTGTAACTCACACCATGTCGGTAAATAACAGCCGGTGATCATCTCCCGCTTCCACAGCAGCGCCAGCTCTTCATGTAACCGCGCTTCCGGCAGACGAAATGCCAGTCCCGTCGTGCGGCCACCCTGCTTCAGCGCCAGCATGCGGCCAGGATGCGTTGCGGTGCCACGTCCGGCAATCAGCCGCAGACAGAAAGCGCGATGCCAGCCTTCCAGCGAACCAGATGCGACTTCGTCTGCCTCAAAAATCGGGTTCCACATCAGCGAACCGTAACCAAAGATCCAGACCGGGCTGTGATCGGGACGGCAGGCCAGCGTGGCTGCCAGCGAAGCCGCACGCTGCTCGCAACTCCAGAGCAGCGTCTCATCGATATCCCCGAATGACGTCTTACAATCCGCTTTTAACAGAAATTCCCGGGTAAGCAATGCGACCTCCTCAACTTCAACAGCGTCCTGCAGAATGGCTCCTGTAACATGACGCCAAAACGGCACTGCGTTTCGATCATCAAATTGACATTAATCTATTTACGCGCGGGGTTTCAAGCGTGATTCCGGTCGCAGGTTAAAAAAAACCAGATAAACCTGATAGCGCAGATGAAAAAAAGGACCAGATACTCCTGGCCCTTTACCGCAAACCGGCTAGCCGCCGGGTTAACGTTTAGGGTGCCACTTATCATCATCGCCTTTTTCGTACTCTTTCTTCACGGCGGCCCAGGCGACTTTATGCGCGACCTCTTCCCGTGAGTCATCGCCGCGGCGATCTTCAGCCTCTTTATACTGATCCCATGCGCTGTTAAAGGCCTGCTGATAGATATCCTGCGCGTGCGCAGGAAGCACATGTTTTACATTGTCAGGTAAGTCGGCTCGGTTAGCGTAAGGCATAACGGCTCCTCAGTTTATGGATTCATACTAAGCCTGGCGCAGGACAGCAAAAATACAAACATCGACTTATTAGCGCTTCAGATGAAAAATCAGATGCTGACCCTGCAAATCATAATGATAAGCCGATTTTCCGGCAGAATGAGACCAGATAGGTGCATAAGTCATAATTGTTGTAGACTGATTACTATTGCAATATTTGAGATAATGTCAGGTTAATACCCCTTCGGCACTTTATTGCATTTAAGTAAAAAGCAGTAAATTTTTCCCGCCCGGGCCGGTGAAAAGATAAACTGCGCCCTGCCTTAAAACTGATTATATTTCTAACAGCAGCATCCGCTGCGTCCGGATAATCATTAACCAGAGAGGATGGTGAATGCCTTCACATGAAAAAACACGTCACAAGGAATTCTCGCTGATATTTCCCATTATCACGCTGGGTATACTCTATTTTTTTGGTGCAAATACCTCATTTCCGGTCGTAGTCGGTATTAACTTACTGGCGCTGGTTGCCATTCTGAGCAGCGCATTCAGCGTTGTGCGTCACGCTGACGTCCTGGCCCACCGACTGGGTGAGCCTTATGGCTCGCTGATCCTGAGTCTGTCGGTGGTGATTCTGGAAGTGAGCCTGATCTCCGCGCTGATGGCGACCGGCGATGCCGCACCCGGGCTGATGCGCGATACGCTTTATTCGATAGTGATGATTGTGACCGGCGGGCTGGTGGGTTTTGCGCTGCTGCTGGGCGGTAACAAATTTGCGACGCAGTACGTTAATCTGGCGGGCGTAAAGCAATATCTCATCGCTATCTTCCCGCTGGCGATTCTGGTACTGGTGTTTCCCAACGCGCTGCCGGGCGGAAATTTCTCGGTGACTCAGGCGCTGCTGATTGCGGCGATTTCCGCGGCGATGTATGGCGTTTTCCTGCTGATTCAGACCAAAACGCATCAGAGCCTGTTTGTCTATGAGCATGAAGATGATAGCGATGATGGTGATCCGCACCATGGTAAGCCGTCGGCGCATAGCAGCGTCTGGCACACCGTCTGGCTGATTGTGCATCTGATTGCGGTGATTGCCGTGACCAAAATGAACGCCAACACGCTGGAAACCCTGCTGACGGAGATGAATGCACCGGCACAGTTCACCGGTTTCCTGGTGGCCCTGCTGATCCTCTCCCCTGAAGGCCTGGGCGCGATTAAGGCCGTGCTGATGAATCAGGTGCAGCGTGCCATGAACCTGTTCTTTGGTTCGGTGCTGGCGACCATCTCCCTGACGGTGCCTGCGGTGACCATTATCGCCACGCTGACCGGACAGGAGCTGATATTCGGGCTGGAGCCGCCGCAGATGGTGATTATGATGGCATCGCTGATCCTCTGTCAGATCTCCTTCTCAACCGGCCGCACCAATGTTCTGAACGGTGCTGCGCATCTGGCGCTGTTTATTGGCTATCTGATGACCATCATGCTGTAACGTCACCGGAGTTCAGGCGAAAAAAAAGAGCGATTAATCGCTCTTTTTTTGCAGCAAACTTACTTGCTGGTATCGAGTTCCGGGAAGCTCTTCACCAGATCGTCAATCGCTTTCATCTGCACCAGGAACGGCTCCAGCTTATCCAGCGGCAGCGCGGATGGGCCGTCACACAGGGCGTGCTCCGGATCCGGGTGCGCTTCGATAAACAGACCGGCAATGCCGACCGCCATACCGGCACGCGCCAGCTCTGCCACCTGCGCACGACGACCGCCGGATGCTGCGCCAAACGGATCGCGCGTCTGCAGCGCATGGGTCACGTCGAAAATTACCGGGCTGTTTTTGGTGACTTTCTTCATCACGTTAAAGCCGAGCATGTCGACGACCAGATTGTCATAGCCAAAGTTGCTGCCGCGATCGCACAGGATAACCTGCTCGTTGCCGCCTTCCGCGAACTTATCCACGATGTTGCCCATCTGACCCGGGCTGACGAACTGTGGCTTCTTCACGTTGATGACCGCACCAGTTTTCGCCATCGCTTCCACCAGATCAGTCTGACGCGCCAGGAAGGCCGGCAGCTGGATCACATCCACCACTTCAGAGACGGGCTGCGCCTGTGCCGCTTCATGGACATCAGTGATAATCTTCACGCCAAATGTCTGCTTCAGCTCCTGGAAAATCTTCATCCCCTCTTCAAGGCCTGGGCCACGGTAAGAGTGAATTGAGGAGCGGTTCGCTTTATCAAAGGACGCCTTAAACACGTAAGGAATACCGAGTTTATTTGTCACAGTGACATAGTGCTCGCAGATGCGCATCGCCAGATCGCGCGACTCCAGCACGTTCATCCCGCCAAACAGTACAAATGGCAGATCGTTTGCAACGTTGATATCGCCAATACTCACGACTTTCTGTGTCATGCCCTTTCCTTTTCAGTGGGTCCGCTTAGTGCAGCGTGACCTGTTTTTGTTCGATTGCGTGAATCTGAACTTTAATCATTTCGCTGACCGGGTCTTCAGGACACTGCTCAACGAAATAGTTTAAATCACTCAGGGCGATATGTTCGCACTCCAGCTGCGCGTAGATCAAACCGCGATCGCGGATTTCATAGGGATCATCCGGATCGATACGCAACAGCACCTGACTGACGTTCAGCGCCAGCTCCATCTTCTGCTCTTCCATCAACGCCGCTTTCAGCGTGTCGAGCATCTTGCGCATCACGGTGACGGTTTTGGCTTCGTCGAGATCATCGTCATACAGACGCGCGGTGGGGCTGATATTGCCTTTCAGCCACACTTCCAGCGTATGCCGGTCAAGGGTTTCACCATTGAACGGGTTGATCATCCACTTGTCGCCATCAATCCAGTCGGCGCGCAGAATCAGCTGCGTCGGGAAGATCACCGGCATCAGCGGCAGTTCCAGCTCGGCGGCGATGTGCAGCAGAATCACGCCCAGTGACACGGCGGTGCCCTGACGGGTCTTTAAGACATTGTCGATCCAGAGCGCATCAGAAAGTTTGTAGACGCCGCTGGCGCCGCAAAATCCCCACTGGCGATAGAACAACTCCAGCAGCTTTTCCAGCTGCATGTCAGCATCTTCGATGTCGCTGACATAGTCACGTGCTTCGGCGACTAACGCCGCAAGCTGCGCTTCCACCGATACCGCCGGGAAATCGGCGCGGATGGCAAGCGTGGCACCAATCACCGCTTCACACAGCGGTGTCTGGCTGAAATCTAATTGTTCGGTCGAGGTCATGCTATCCCCATAACGGCATTTTGGTCAGCGCCAGCGTAATGATGGTCACCAGGGCGATTAACGCCACCAGAAAAGCGATCCAGCGGGTGCGATCAGTGCGTGGACGGCGACTCAATGCCACAAATCCTAAGGCGATGTAGATGATAACCGCTAAAAGCTTCTCCGTCAGCCAGCTTCCTTGCGGCGTGAAGGGATAGAAGTGGGTAATCACCACCAGCAGGACGCCGGTCACCAGTAACAGGGTGTCATTAACGTGCGGCAGAATACGGACCCAGCGTTTTGTCATCATCGCCGAACCACGGCGCAGCCAGTAAAACCGCAGCAGGAACAGCGTCACGGTCAGCACGACCGTTAAGATATGCAGATTTTTAATCAGGGGATAAAAAGCAAACATCATGAATCCTTTTCAAAGCGCTTTTATGAAGGGAACTGACCCAGCGTCACACGCGGATTACCGCCGTAATCCCTGACGGTTTCAACGGCGTGATAGCCATTATTCCGCATCAGCGTGGCCACTGCCTCACCCTGCTGCCAGCCATGTTCCAGCAGCAGCCAGCCACCCGGCAGCAGCCAAGCGGGCGCCTGCTCAATCAGCGTGCGCAGATCGGCCAGTCCCGCTTCATCCGCCACCAGCGCGCTGCGCGGTTCGAAACGCACGTCGCCCTGGTCCAGATGGGTGTCGCTGGCATCAATATAGGGTGGATTGCTGACGATGAGCGTAAAGTGCTGCGGCGTCAGCGCCTGAAACCAGTGACTGAGCAGAAAGGTGGTATTAGTGAGGTTGAGCTGTTCTGCATTGCTGCCTGCCAGCTCAACGGCGGCTTCAATGCGATCCACGCCGGTCACCTGACAGTCGGGCCGCTCGCTGGCCAGCGCCAGCGCAATCGCCCCGGTGCCGGTGCCCATATCCAGAATGGTCGAGGGAGTCGCGGGCAGATGCGCCAGCGCCTGCTCAACCAGCAGTTCGGTATCCGGGCGCGGGATCAGCGTGGCGTCACTGACACGTAACGGCAGCGACCAGAACTCGCGTTCGCCTACCAGATGCGCCACCGGTTCACCCCGGGCGCGACGCGCCAGCAGGTTATCCAGCTGTGCGAGTTGCACATCGCTGAGCATCGTTTCATCGAAGGCAATTAACCAGCTGCGCGATTTGCCGGTCACGAAACCTAACAGGATCTCTGCGTCACGCTTCGGACTGTCACCCCCGCACAGCGTGGCGACAGCCTGTTTCAGCCAGTGACGAATATCCATTAATCCTGACCAGCCAGTGCCGCCAGCTGATCCGCCTGGTACTCCTGCACAATTGGCTCAATCAGGCTGTCGAGTTTGCCTTCCATCACTTCATCCAGACGGTAGATCGTCAGGTTGATGCGATGGTCAGTCACGCGGCCCTGCGGGAAGTTATAGGTACGGTTACGGTCAGAACGATCGCCGCTGCCCAGCAGGTTGCGGCGAGTACTGGCTTCGGCTGCGTGACGGCGGGCCATCTCTGCCGCGTGAATACGGGAACCCAGCACCGCCAGCGCTTTGGCTTTGTTTTTATGCTGTGAACGTTCGTCCTGACACTCCACCACAATGCCGGTTGGCAGGTGGGTAATACGGATCGCAGAGTCGGTGGTGTTAACGTGCTGACCGCCTGCGCCGGATGAGCGAAAGGTATCGATCTTCAGGTCACCAGCGTTGATTTCCGGCAGCTCCGCTTCCGGAATTTCCGGCATCACGGCAACGGTGCAGGCTGAGGTATGAATGCGGCCCTGGGATTCGGTCTCCGGCACACGCTGTACGCGGTGTCCACCTGATTCGAACTTCATGCGGCCATAGGCACCGTCGCCGGTGACGCGGGCAATCACTTCTTTGTAACCGCCATGCTCACCTTCGTTGGCGCTGACGATCTCCACCCGCCAGCGACGCGCTTCGGCATAGCGGCTGTACATGCGGAACAGATCGCCGGCGAAGATCGCGGCTTCATCACCGCCCGTTCCGGCGCGCACTTCAATAAAACAGGCGCGCTCATCGTCGGGATCTTTCGGCAGTAAGAGAACCTGCAGCTGCTGCTCCAGCACGTCACTCTTCTCACGCGCTACCTGCAACTCTTCCTGCGCCATATCACGCATTTCAGGATCGTCGAGCATCTGCTGCGCCGTTTCGATATCGTCCTGAACCTGCTGCCAGTCGCGGAAGCAACGGGTCACATCGGTCAGTTGAGCATATTCGCGTGACAGCGCACGGAAACGCTCCTGATCGGCGATCACGCCAGCATCGCCCAGCATCGCTTCCACTTCTTCGTGGCGCTCCTGCAGGGCTTCCAGTTTGGCAACTATAGAGGTTTTCATTTAAATGTGGGATTCCCGTAAACAGGTGGCGACAGCGGTGCGCCTAATCGAGACCCAGGCTGTCGCGTAAAATCTGCAGGCGTTCATTATCGCCGTCGCGCGCGGCCTGCTGAAGTGATTTGGTTGGAGCGTGTATTAAACGGTTGGTCAGCTTGTGCGCCAGTTCCTGCATGACTTTCTGCGGATCGGCACCCTGCTGCAGCGCCTGCAGCGCACGGCCTTCCAGCTCAGCACGGATATCCTCCGCCTGAGAACGATATTCACGGATGGTATTCACCGCGCCCTGTGAGCGCAGCCACGCCATGAACTCGCTGCTTTCCTGAACTACGATGCTTTCGGCCTGAACCGCGGCCGCTTTGCGCTGCGCCAGATTCTGCTCGATGATCGCCTGCAGGTCATCCACGCTGTAGAGATAGGCGTTAGGCAGATCGCCGACTTCCGGCTCCACGTCGCGTGGCACCGCAATATCGACCAGCAGCATGGGTTTGTTACGTCGCGCTTTCAGCGCGCGTTCCATCATCCCCTTGCCGATAATCGGTAGCGGACTGGAGGTTGAGGAGATAATAATGTCGGCTTCGGACAGGCGGGCATCAATCTCCGCCAGCGTAATCACCTCTGCCCCCACTTCCGACGCCAGCGCTTCGGCACGCTCGCGGGTGCGGTTCGCGATGATCAGATTTTTGACCTGATGTTCACGCAGATGACGTGCCACCAGCTCAATGGTTTCACCCGCGCCAACCAGCAGCACATTAACGGAGGAGAGGGATTCGAAGATCTGACGGGCCAGCGTACAGGCGGCAAACGCCACCGAGACCGCATTGGCACCGATATCGGTTTCCGTGCGTACGCGTTTGGCGACAGAGAAGGTTTTCTGGAACATGCGTTCCAGTTCACTGCTCAGCGCATGACCACGTGAGGAGTCGGCAAACGCTTTTTTTACCTGACCGAGGATCTGAGGTTCGCCCAGCACCAGTGAATCGAGTCCGCTGGCGACGCGCATCAGGTGGCTGACCGCCTCATTATCCTGATGCCAGTAGAGGCTGTTACGCACATCCTCTTCATCCAGCTGATGATAATTGCATAACCAGCTCACCAGACGCGCCTGTAAATCGGCCTGCTGCTCTACACTCAGGTAGAGTTCCGTCCGGTTACAGGTGGACAACACCACGCCGCTCTGCACCATTGGCTGTGATAACAGGCTGTTCAGCGCCTGCTCAAGCGTCTCCGGCCCGAACGAAACGCGTTCGCGCAGAGCAATGGGGGCAGTCTTGTGGTTGATTCCGAGAGCGAGCAGCGTCATGGCGGTTTTGGTTGGGATGTCCCAATAATGTCAGGGTTTTGTGAGGCGCATTCTACAAGATGCGGCAGATCAAGAAAAGCCATACAAAGGCTATGACTGTAATAAGATTAACCTGTTCGTGCTCAATTTGCTGCATAACAGCATTGACGGTTAAAACCGGGACGGTTAGCGTTATCCGTTACGAATAATAAATGTGTCCGAGGAGATGACCACTTGATGCTTAATTCACCACGCAATCTGTTGCGCCTTTTGCCCCTTGCCAGCGTGCTGCTGGCGGCCTGTAGCGTCAACAAACCGCAAGGTCCCGGCCCCAGCGTTACCGCGCCACAGTGGCAACAGCATCAGCAGGCGGTCTCAAAGGTCACGCACTACCAGACCCGCGGCGCCTTTGCCTACCTCTCTGACAAACAGAAAGTCTATGCCCGCTTCAACTGGCAGCAGACCGCGCCCGATCGCTATCGCCTGCTGCTGACCAATCCGCTTGGCAGCACTGAACTGCAGCTCGATGCACAGGGCTCGGTGGTGCAGATCGTCGATAATAAAGGCAAGCGCTACGTCAGCAACGATGCGCAGAAAATGATCTCGCAGCTGACCGGCATGAACATTCCGCTGGCCAATCTGCGTCAGTGGATGATGGGTCTGCCAGGCGATGCCACGGATTATCAGCTCAATGATAGCTATCAGCTGAGCAGCCTCAACTACAGCCGCGACGGTCAGAACTGGCAGGTTTCGATTGCGGGCTACGACAGCAAGGTTACGCCGCCGCTGCCGTCCAGCCTGGAGCTGAAAGAGGGTGACCAGCGGATTAAACTGCGTATGGACGGCTGGACCGTTCAATGATCACCCACTGGCCTGCCCCGGCAAAACTGAATCTTTTTCTCTATATCACTGGCCGTCGTCCCGACGGCTATCACAACCTGCAGACGCTGTTTCAGTTTCTGGATTACGGTGATGAACTGCAGATTAGCGTCGATGACAGCGATTCGATTCAGCTGTTAACGCCGGTGCCGGGCGTCGCAGATGCGGACAACCTGATTGTGCGCGCCGCGAACATGCTGAAGAAGGCGGCACAGGATAACCATCGCCTGCCCGCACGCGCGGGCGCGCAGATTGCTATCGAGAAAAGGCTGCCTATGGGCGGCGGCATTGGTGGCGGCTCTTCTGATGCGGCAACCGTGCTGGTGGCGCTGAATCATCTGTGGCAAACCGGCTTCACATCGGATGAGCTGGCGGCAATCGGCGTGAAGCTGGGCGCGGATGTACCGGTCTTTGTGCATGGCTTTGCCGCCTTTGCAGAGGGCGTGGGTGAACAACTTCAGCCCGCAGCGCCGGAAGAAAAGTGGTATCTTGTCGCCCATCCCGGTGTGAATATCAGCACACCTGTGGTATTCAACGACCCCGGGCTGACGCGGGATACGCCATCGCGCAGTTTATCGACGCTTTTAGCCTTACCCTTCACCAATGATTGTGAAGCAGTAGTAAGAAAACGTTTTCGTGAGGTTGATGCGCTTGTTTCCTGGCTGCTAGAATACGCGCCGTCACGCCTGACTGGCACAGGCGCTTGTGTGTTTGCTGAATTTGACACCGAGTCCGCCGCCCGCCAGGTGCTGGAGCTTGCCCCGAATGGGGTACGCGGATTTGTAGCCCGGGGCGTTAACGTTTCGCCGCTACAGCGTACCCTGCGAGGCGATTAGCGAATGCGTGACAGTGTCACCCCGTTCCAGACACTGCACGTTTCGCATTAACACACCCGTGTGAACGACTATGACCGTACGCGCCGGTTACAGTCATACCGTTCATTCTCTGGACGCAAAGCCTGAGGTTCTTCTCGTGCCTGATATGAAGCTATTTGCTGGTAACGCCACCCCGGAACTAGCACAACGTATTGCCAACCGCCTTTACACCAGCCTGGGAGACGCCGCTGTAGGCCGTTTCAGTGATGGTGAAGTGAGCGTACAGATTAATGAAAATGTACGCGGTGGTGATATTTTCATCATCCAGTCCACCTGTGCTCCCACCAACGATAATCTGATGGAACTGGTTGTGATGGTCGACGCGCTGCGTCGTGCTTCTGCTGGTCGTATTACCGCAGTCATCCCCTACTTTGGTTATGCCCGTCAGGACCGCCGCGTGCGTTCCGCGCGTGTGCCTATTACCGCTAAAGTAGTGGCAGACTTCCTTTCCAGCGTCGGTGTTGACCGTGTTCTTACGGTTGACCTGCACGCCGAGCAGATCCAGGGCTTCTTCGACGTCCCGGTTGATAACGTATTTGGCAGCCCGATCCTGCTGGAAGATATGATGCAGATCGGTCTGGAAAACCCGATTGTTGTTTCTCCCGATATTGGTGGCGTAGTACGTGCCCGTGCTATCGCTAAACTGCTGAACGACACCGACATGGCTATCATCGATAAACGTCGCCCTCGCGCGAACGTTTCTCAGGTGATGCACATCATTGGTGACGTTGCTGGCCGCGACTGCGTGCTGGTCGACGATATGATCGACACCGGCGGCACGCTGTGCAAAGCGGCTGAAGCGCTGAAAGAACGTGGTGCCAAACGCGTGTTTGCTTACGCGACGCATCCGATCTTCTCCGGCAATGCGGTCGAAAACCTGCGTAAATCTGTACTCGACCAGGTCATCGTCTGCGATACCATCCCGCTTTCAGACGAGATTAAGTCACTGCCGAATGTGCGCACACTGACCTTATCTGGCATGCTGGCCGAAGCGATTCGCCGCATCAGTAACGAAGAATCTATCTCGGCGATGTTCGAGCATTAATCTTCGCGGAACCGGGCCCTGTGCCCGGTTTTTTTATCTCTGCCGTCTGGATTAACGCGCTTTTTTTTCTGATTTTTCCCCGATAAATTTCCTTTTAATCCCCTATTTTCAACGCCACCCACTTTTTTACTAAAACGCAGTGCTCCCCCGCTTCTGCCCTTTAGCATTAAATGGTAATTTGCTGCGCATTTCCCATCAGAATTCAGCCACCATGAGCCTCGATATCTACACATTATTTGTCTGCGAGCTCTATGTGCTGGGGTTTCTGAGCATTATTATGGTTTTTGCCTGGGTCGGGTCGCACTATGACCGCGTTCTTGGCTTCACCTGCCTGTCACTGGTTTTCACCCTGATTGCCGTATTCTTAAGCAGCCTGCGCAGCAGCGGCCTGCATTTCCTGCCGGTTGCGGTCGGCAATGTGTTAGTGATGCTCGCTTATGGCGGATTATTAAATGCGTTCCGGCGCTTCTGCGGTAAACCTATCGGCACGCACTGGCTACTGGGTGCGCTGCTCTGGGCACTCCTCTGCTGCTTTCCGGCGTTTTATCACAGCTTACCCAAACGGGTACTGGTATTGTGCATCGCCTGCGTCGCCTATACCGCCGCACTGATCCAACTGGTCTGGCTGGCGCGTGACACGCTGAAAGCCACTTTCTGGCCTGCCCAGTTGCTGCTGTGGATCCACCTGCTGTTTCATCTGGCGCGCATGTTTCTGGATAGCGCCATTCCCAGCACGCAACCCGGGGCGATTGGCGGGTCAGACTTTTCGGTTTACGTGATTCTGGAATCCATTCTGTTTGTCATCGGCCTGACGTTTACCATTCTGGCCATGGTAAATGAGCGGATGCAGATAGCGTTAAAACACACTTCCCTGCACGATCCGCTGACCAGCGTCTGGAATCGCCGCGCCTTATTTACTGAAGCCACAAAAATTGTGGCGCGCTGCCGCCGTCAGAACCGACCGTTCAGCGCAATACTGTTCGACCTCGATCATTTTAAAAGCATCAATGATCGATATGGCCATCATCAGGGCGACCAGATTTTAATTCACTTTTGCGAAATAGTCAGAGAATTGATACCGGCTGAGGGGCGTTTTGCACGACTGGGCGGAGAAGAGTTTGCGGCCATCGTTCCGGCTGGAGCACGGGATGCAGAGGCGTGGTGTGAGGCGATCCGGCTGGCGGTCTGTACATCGCAACCCAATGACATAGCTTATTCAGTCAGCATTGGCTTTGCCACGGTCACGCAGGGCCAGCAGGATTTTGAGAGTTTACTGGCGCTGGCAGATGCAGCGCTCTATCACGCGAAAGCCAGTGGCCGGAACTGCACTGCGCAGCATCCGGTCCCGGCAGCCATCAGTTAGTGGTGGGAATTGGGTGTCCGGCGGCAGCGCTTGTCATAGTGACGCAGCCAGTAATAGCGATCTTCAATTTTTTCACGGCCACTGATACGCGCGCCCACCAGCCACATCAGTGCGCCAATAAAGATGCTCAGAATGGCGCCCTGCGCCAGAAACTGCGGCAAATCGAGTGTCGGCAGCTGGTTCATGATTGAAAACCCAACACCCAGCACCATTGTGACTAATCCCAGTACCATCAAGCTGTTACCCGCTACGCGGCAGTGTTGATGTTTCATGCTGCACCTCCATCCATATGAGTTAATAACCGCACACAATGTTAAGTGCCATAAGTTTAGGCAATGGCTGAAGTCCACGTTGCGGACTGGATCACACATCAGCTATAAAGAATGACCTGGCCCTGAATGCAGCCTGTTGATTCAGATGGAAAATGATTAATCACCGTTCTGAACCATTTCAATGCTTGTGCTTTGTCATCTCGCCTGTGGCGAAGTAAACTAACGCCCTTTCGCGATAACAGCAGGATAATCATTGTGAGCAGCATTAAACTGATTGTGGGACTGGCCAATCCGGGCGCTGAATATGCCGCCACACGCCACAATGCGGGTGCCTGGTATCTGGATCTACTGGCTGAACGCCACAATCAGTCACTGAAAGAGGAAAGCAAATTCTATGGCTACACCGCCCGCCTGGCGATAGCCGGCGAGGATGTGCGCCTGCTGGTGCCGACCACCTTTATGAACCTGAGCGGTAAAGCGGTGGCGGCGATGGCGACCTTTTATCGCATCGCACCAGAAGAGATTCTGGTGGCGCATGATGAACTCGATTTGCCACCCGGTGTGGCGAAGTTCAAGCAGGGCGGCGGCCATGGCGGCCATAACGGCCTGAAAGACATCATCAGCAAGCTGGGCAACAACAACAATTTCCATCGGCTGCGCATCGGGATCGGGCATCCCGGCGATCGCAACAAGGTGACCGGATTTGTGCTGGGCAAACCGCCCGCCAGCGAGCAGAAGCTGATTGATGATGCCATTGATGAGGCGGCGCGCTGCACCGAACTGTGGCTGAAAGAGGATCGCATCAAGGCAATGAACCGGCTGCACGCCTTCAGGCCTGCTTAAACGCCCGAATCGTCGTGATTCCGTGTATAATGCGCGAAATTTTTCCATTCGTCTCCGACAGTCCGCCCTCTGGCGCGCTGTCCATCCAGTTATAAAGGGTATTAAACCATGGGATTCAAATGCGGTATCGTGGGCCTGCCGAACGTCGGTAAATCCACTCTGTTTAACGCGCTGACTAAAGCGGGCATCGAAGCGGCTAACTTCCCGTTCTGTACCATTGAGCCAAACACCGGCGTGGTACCCATGCCTGACCTGCGTCTGGACCAGCTTTCTGAGATTGTTAAGCCACAGCGCGTGGTGCCGACTACCATGGAATTCGTCGATATCGCGGGCCTGGTGAAAGGGGCGTCCAAAGGTGAAGGCCTGGGTAACCAGTTCCTGACCAACATCCGCGAAACCGAAGCGATCGGCCACGTAGTGCGCTGCTTTGAAAACGACAACATCATCCACGTTGCGGGCAAAGTGAACCCGGCGGAAGATATTGACGTCATCAACACCGAACTGGCGCTGTCCGATCTGGAAACCTGTGAACGTGCGATTCAGCGTGTGCAGAAGAAAGCCAAAGGCGGCGACAAAGATGCCAAAGCCGAGCTGGCTGCGCTGGAGAAGTGCCTGCCGCATCTTTCTGAAGCGGGCATGCTGCGTTCACTGGATCTGGATGCCGACGACAAAGCGGCCATCCGCTATCTGAGCTTCCTGACCCTGAAACCAACGATGTACATTGCCAACGTCAATGAAGATGGTTTCGAGAACAACCCGTACCTGGATCAGGTGCGTGCGATTGCCGAAGCAGAAGGTTCAGTCGTCGTGCCGGTGTGCGCCGCCGTTGAGTCGGACATTGCCGAGCTGGAAGATGAAGATCGTGAAGAGTTCATGGCGGAGCTGGGACTGGAAGAGCCGGGCCTGAACCGCGTTATCCGCGCCGGTTACTCGCTGCTGAACCTGCAGACCTATTTCACCGCTGGCGTGAAAGAAGTACGTGCATGGACTATCCCGGTCGGCGCAACCGCTCCACAGGCAGCCGGTAAAATCCATACCGACTTCGAGAAAGGCTTTATCCGCGCCCAGACCATCGCGTTTGAAGACTTCATCGCTTACAAAGGCGAACAAGGTGCAAAAGAAGCCGGCAAGATGCGTTCAGAAGGTAAAGAGTACATTGTGAAAGATGGCGATGTGATGAACTTCCTGTTTAACGTCTGATTGGGTTGTTGTTTCATGAGGTTTTAGCAACCTCATGAAATCTGACAGACACCTTAAAACCCACGCAACTGCGTGGGTTTTTTTAATGCCGTATCAATATTGCCTGTCTGCACATTCCGGCAACGCCGTAATGAGTATCTTAAAAAAATATTGTTCCAGCCCCGCTCATTCTTCGCACAAGTCAGCAAACGAACCCGTTGCAACCTAAGCGCCATACTCTCACCTGCTCTTCACCCGAAATCGGCACGTATTCAGCCCCCCATGAACTGCGTTTCACACTGCCGTGCTATCTCCCACAGTCTGTTACGGATCACCTGCTTCAGTTGCAGCGTAGACTGCGACTGTGGCTGGTCACGACGGCTGATCAGCATCACTTCAAACGGCAGAGGTTGCGCAATGGGCAGCAGCTTTAGCTGTTCGGCATAGCGACAGGCGGTGAAGAGATCCACAACGCCCACGCCGCCGCCTGCCAGCACCATATCGGCAATGACCGAGTAGGTTTTGATCGACAACGAAACGGCGGGATTCAGTTTCTTATCACGCAGCGCACGATGCAGGACGCGTCCAAGGGGATCCTGAGCCTGCATCATCAGTAAATTATTGTCGCATAACCATTGCAGCGTAACGGGTTCATGCCGGGGATGATGGCGCGGTAGCAGCGCCACCATGGAAGACTGAAACAGAGGTTCAGCCAGCAGATCCGCATCGACCTGCTGACCGAAGACCAGCGCGAAATCGAGCTGATTTTCCAGAATCATCTGGCATAAGGTACTGAAGTGCTCGGTGACCAGTTCGACACTGACCGAGGCCATCTGTTGCCGCCACGTGACCAGCGCCGGGGCCATCACCATCTGACCAAAGGCGTGCGCCGCGCCAACGCGCACTAACTGCCCTTCACCACGCCGCAGCTGTTCAGTGAGCTGGGTAATGGATTGCAGACGCTGGCAGAGATCGTCGATTTCAGGCAATAGGCGTCGCCCTTCTGCCGTCACACTCATTCCCTGGATACGTCGCTCAAACAGCGCAAATCCCAGTTGCTGTTCAGCGTGATTCAGCACACGGCTGATATTCGGTTGCGACACATTCAGCAGGCGCGCCGCTGCGCTGATGCTGCCGGTCTGTACGATGGCCTGAAAGACCTCTATATGGCGGAGCCGCATGATGATTTATCCTGGATGGAATACCGGACCCGGAGGCCTCTCCGACAGGCTGCACCGGCGGAGAGTGAAAGTAATTGTTCCCCTGTTGCAAAAACTGTACCGCAAAACCAGCGCAGGCTCAGCGACCTGTCACGCACCTGTTCGCATCCGGCAGTCCCGTCTGAAGCCTCTACAGAGAGCGGGGCTCGCGCTGCCATGGTGCAGCTTTGGTTCAGAAGTGTGGGTTCATCGTGCTGAAGCCAGCAGCGATCCTGTCTCGTCCGGGGGATGAGGCATATGTACAGATATCAGGCGAACAGAAAGGCGGTTTAAACGGGCTGACGTTGCAGGCAGCCCTGGGATAATGTCGCTACGACTGGGTACTCGCCAGATAGGAGAAGGCACTGAGTAAGCTGATTAACGTCTCCATCTTCTCCACCTGATAACCCACGGTAACGGCATCCAGGCGCGTGACGCCGGGGATCAGGCTGAACAGATCGGCCAGCACCGGTTTAGTGGTCTGAAGCCGCATAGCGTAAGGCGCTGTGAGGCGAGTCGTGTTCACCTGGGAAGGATGCTGCAGTGCAGCGCTTGCCGCGGCGGTGATTGCACGCTGGGCCACCTGCGGACTGATCGATTCAGCGCAGGTATGAGAAATAGCGCGTTTTACACAGACGTAATCGACTGAGGGGTAGTGTTGCGCTATCCAGCTCTGTAACTGATCGTCGCCGGTGACCAGCAGCAATGGCGTGCCCTGTTCAGCGGCGGCGGCGGCATAAATATCGGTTTCGCCCATCACCAGGCCATTGATGTGTATACGCCAGAACGCACGTCCATTGATGGTATGCGCCAGTACGCCGGGTTCACCCGCTGCACTGTGAAATCCCACCAGAAACAGCCCGTCGAACCGCTGCTGTTCTATCCCCTCCACCATCGACAGGCAGCGGGGTTTGCCCTGCACCAGTCGGGCGCGGGGATCGATATTTTCCGCACGTAAATTGGTCATCTGCGCATGGCTGTCTGCCACCACTACTTCCGTTGCCCCGCCGGCGAATGCTCCCTCAATCGCGGCATTCACTTCCTGCTCCATCAGACCACGGGCGATCTGATGCTCCGGGTGACCGGGTGTACACTGCTCCGGACGCATGACGCCCGCAATACCTTCAATGTCGGCCGAGATAAAAATTTTCATGAGGTTAACCTGTCCAGAATCTGCGTCAGTGAGGGGCGATGGTGACCGCGAAAGCCGGTAACGGCCTCTGCGCTCAGCAAGGCATCCAGTACCGCCTGTTCAGTGGCATCTGCGGCGGCGGCAAGCAGCGGCTCCAGCGTGTCGTCCTGCGGCGGCTGCGGCAGCGGTTGTGTTGAAAACGCCACCGCAATATCCCCTGAGCCGTGGCCCCAGTAACTGCCCAGCCGTCCCAGACCGGCACCGGCTCGCTTCGCGATGCGCTTCAGCTGACGGGCATCCAGCGGCGCATCTGTCGCCATGATGATGATGACAGAACCGGCATCCAGCTGCGGCGCATTCCCCGCCAGCAGCGGCGCGATCATCTCACCCGCCCGCACACCATCGATCGTTAAGGCTTCCTGTGCGCCGAAATTGGCCAGCACCAGCACGCCAAGCGTGGCGTTAAGCGAGGGAATAACCCGCGAGGCGGTGCCGATGCCCCCTTTAAGGCTGAAACAGCTCATCCCGCGTCCCGCGCCGACGCTGCCACGCGCGAAGTCAGCGGAGGCCGTCTGCAGCGCCGCCTGCGCCATCGCCTCACTGATGGCCAGCGCCTGAATATCATTCAGCCAGCCATCGTTGCACTCCAGCACCAGCGGGTTGACCGTAGGCAACGTTCGGCCCAATTCCGGGTTACGACGGATAGCCTCCCGCACCAGCGCGGTAAACAGCGTGCCGACCGCCAGCGTATTACTGAGCAGAATCGGCGTCTGAAGCACGCCAAGTTCCTCTATCTGCACCAGTCCGACGGGTTTTGCAAAGCCGTTCAGCACCTCAACCCCACACGGCAGCGGTGTGATAAACAGATTGTCGCCCGGCGGTACGATAGCGGTGACGCCCGTCTGCGTTTCGCCTTCATTCAGCGTGTCATGTCCGACACGCACACCCGCAACATCGCTGATGCGATTAGTGGGGCCGCATGCGCTTCGCGATTGCCCAAGCTGACGCAGGTCACGCCAGCGTTTCAGCAGCAGGTCGCGCTGCAGTTGTTGGAAATCCATCTTCAGCCCTTGAGTTTGGGATCGAGCGTGTCACGCAACGCATCGCCAAGCAGATTGAATGCCAGCACGGTAATAAAGATCGCCAGCCCCGGGAATACGCTCATGTGCCAGGCCCCGGCCATCATCATGCTACGGCTCATCGCCAGAATATTGCCCCATTCCGGCACGTCTGGCTCCGGACCCAGTCCGATAAAACTCAGGCCAGCCGCCGTCAGAATACTGGTGCCGATGCGCATAGTGAAATAGACAATCACGCTGGAGAGCGTGCCGGGCAGAATATGCCGCAGAATAATCACGCGGTCTGGCGCACCGGCACAGCGCACGGCTTCAACATAGGCAGCCTGCTTCAGAGAGAGCGTCGACGCCCGCACGATACGGGCAAATACCGGCACGCTGAATACCGCGACCGCGATAATCACATTGTTCAGGCCGGTTCCCAGCAGCGCCACCACCGCAATGGCCAGCAACATGCCGGGAAACGCGAATAGGACGTCGGCACCGCGCATGATCAGCATATCGACCCAACCGCCGTAATAGCCCGCCAGTAAGCCCAGTATCACCCCGACCAGCATGCCCATCGTCACCGACAGCACGCCGATATAGAGCGAGATACGCGCGCCATAGATAATGCGGCTGAGCAGGTCGCGCCCCAGCTCGTCGGTCCCCATCCAGTGTGCCGTGGAAGGCGGCGACGACAGCGCCATCCAGTCAGGGACCATGGGATCCCAGGGTGCCAGCCAGGGGGCAAAAATCGCCACCACAATTAACAGCAGCACAAAACCACCAGAGACCAGCGCCAGCGGGTTACGCACAAAGGCATGCAGGAAATCACGCCACGGCGAACGAATGATCTGAGGCGGATTTTCAGTCAGCGATTGACTACTCATTTCGGCTCCTGTCGCAGACGAATGGCCGGATTGACCACCGCGTAAAGCAAATCGACCAGCAGGTTAATCACAATAAACTCAAACACGAACAGCATCACCAGCGCCTGAATCACCGGCTGATCCTGCGCTTTGATCGACTCAATCAGTAACCAGCCTAATCCCGGCCAGTTGAAAACACTCTCCACGACGATGGATCCGCCCAGCAGAAAACCGAACTGCAGACCCAGCATGGTGATCACCGGGATGAGCGCATTACGCATCACATGTTTCCACGTCACCAGGCGATTGCGCAGCCCTTTGGCTTTTGCGGTACGCACGTAATCTTCCTGCGCCACCTCCAGGAAGGCCGAACGGGTAAAGCGCGCCATGACCGCCGCCACCGACGAACCCAGCGTAATGGCGGGCAGAACAATATCGCTGGCCCTGTTAAAGCCGCTGACGGAGAACAGCCCGAAAGGCATCGCGACGAACTGGATGAGCAACAGCCCCAGCCAGAAAGCGGGCATCGAAATGCCGCCTACCGCCACGCTCATCAGCGTCCAGTCCTGCCATTTTCCCCGCTTCAGAGCCGCCATCACACCAAATAACAACCCGAGAATGACGGACCAGGTGAAACCCGCTAAGGCGAGCCACAGCGTCGGCATAAAGCCCTGCCCAATCACCTCCCGCACCGGTTGCTGGGTGCGATAGGTGATGCCCAGATCGCCCTGCAACAGGCTGCCGATCCAGTGGAGATACTGCTGCGGCAGCGGATCGTTCAGCCCGAGATGCTGACGCGCCGCTTCGACCGCCTCAATGGGTGCATCCGGTCCGGCATAAATACGCGCCGGGTCGCCCGGCATGAGCTTGATAAAACCGAAAACCAGCAGCGAGACCACCAGCAAAACCGGGATCATCTCCAGCAATCGGCGAAGGATGTATGCAAACATGCCATTCCCTGAAATGAGGTGCGACAGGCCTCCTCACGTCCCCGACCCGTTCCGGACAGGGGACGAGAAAGAAGAAACCGTCTTATTTAAAGGACGCCTGAGTGAACAGCAAATTGCCATCAGGCAGCATCGAAACGCCGCTCAGGGTGTTGCGCTTGCCCACCAGATTGTCTGGCGTGCCAAGGAACGCCACCGGGGCTTCTTTCCAGAGCACCTTTTGCGCCTGCGCATAAGCGATGCCGCGCTTTGCCGGATCGGCGGTCGCCAGCCCGGCCGCAATCGCTTTGTCTGCATCCGGATTGCTGAAGTAGGAGACGTTGTAGGAGGTCGGCACCCAGGATTCGGTGGCAAACAGCGGACGCAGCGCCCAGTCGGCGTCGCCTGTTGAGGTCGACCAGCCGCCATAATAGAGGTCAAACTCCGCCATTTTCGGATCCTTCACGCCCCACAATTTAGCGTTGCGCGTGCCGGAATCCATCGGTGTGACCGTGGCACGAATACCCACCGCAGCCAGCTGTGCCTTCAGCACCTGACCGGCTCGTACGGCGGCCGTGGCATTGGTGACCCAGAGTTTAAGATCCAGACCATTCGGATAGCCCGCGGCTTTCAGCAACGCTTTAGCCTCGTCAGGTGCATAACGGTAGTCGGGAGCGGTTTGTTTTTGATAGAACTGCCCCCCTTCCGGCATGGCGGAGGTGGCCGGTTTGCCCAGACCGGCAAAGGCTACTTTCAGCCACAGATTACGGTCAATCGCATAGTTGATGGCCTGACGAACCCGCACATCGGCCAGCGGCTTGTGCTGCGTGTTGATCGCCATGTAATAGAGATAAATGCTCGGATCGCGCTGAATCGAAAGGTGGCTGTCCTGCTTCACGGCCGCAATCAGGTCTGACGGCAATGGCCAGATGGCATCCACCTGCCCCGATTTTAATGCGGCGACGCGGGTCGCATCCTCCGGGCTCGGCGAGAAGATCACCTTGTCGACTTTAGGCCATCCCTGCTGCCAGTAACCATCATACTTCGCCAGCGTGACCGCTTTTCCCGGTGTCCAGTTGACGAATTTAAACGGACCGGTTCCGACCGGATGCAGTCGCAATTGCGCTTCGTCCGGATATTGCTTAAGAACGGACGGGCTCCACATTACCGCCGAAGGATGCGCCAGCGTGTTGATAAAAGCCCCGAACGACTGATTGAGATCGATTTTTACCTGGTCAGGTGCCAGCACCGTAACCTTATCGATCATCTTGTAGAGGCTGTTACGCTTCAGCCCTTTTTTCTGGTCTGCCAGCCGATCAAGGTTAGCTTTGACAGCGTCCGCATCAAACGGGGTACCGTCCTGGAAGGTGACGCCTTTGCGCAGCGTCAGCGTAAATTCGGTGGCACTGTCATTGGAGGTATAACCGGTCGCCAGCCAGGGCTGCAGCTTCATCTGAGGATCAAACTGGAACAGGCGCTCAAAGATGCCGCTCTGCACCGAGTAGCTGACATTATCCGAGGTGTCGTGCGGATCCAGTCCCGTAATATCGGCATACATGGAGATGCGCAGATCCTGTGCCTGCGCAGTCATGACCAGCGTCGTCGTCAATGCGAGGGCTAGCGAAGTACGGCGAAACAGCGTTTTCATACATTCTCCTGGTCGTTGAGGATAATTACAATGCAATGCCGTCAGCGACCCAGTGCTGGGGCGCAACCTGGCGATAACGGGTTTTCGTGACCGTTTCGCCCACCTTACGTAACGGCGAAGGAATTTCGCTGTCATCGAAAAGACGGGGCTGACGGTTCTCAGGATCGGCGACCGGCACTGAGGCCAGCAGACGCCGGGTATAGGGATGTTGCGGCTGATTAAAGACCGACTGGCGCGGTCCAAGCTCGACAATCTGACCGAGGTACATCACCGCGACGCGATTCGCAATGCGCTCGACGACCGCCATGTCGTGAGAGATGAAGATCCATGCCACGCCCGTCTGCTGCTGCAGGTCCATCATCAGGTTCACCACCTGCGCCTGAATCGACACATCCAGGGCTGATACCGCCTCATCCGCAATAATCACTTTCGGTTTCAGCGCCATGGCGCGGGCGATGGCAATACGCTGACGCTGACCGCCAGAAAATTCGTGCGGATAACGACGCGCGTGCTCCGGCAGGAGACCGACGCTCTTGAGCAGCGCATCGATCTGTGGGGAAGCCTGTTCAAGCGAAGAGACCATGCCATGTAGCAGCAACGGCTCGGCAATGGTGAACCCAACTGTCAGACGGGGATTCAGAGACGCATAGGGATCCTGAAACACCATCTGGATTTCACGGCGCAGCGGCTGAAACTCTGCCTCTTTCAGGTCAGAGATCTCCTTTCCTTCAAAATGAATGCTTTCAGCGTCACTGTTGATGAGGCGCATCAGCGCCCGTCCGGTTGTCGATTTGCCGCAGCCGCTTTCACCCACGATGGCCAGGGTTTCACCCGGCCACAGACTGAAATCAATCTGCTCCACCGCATGCACATGATGCGTCAGGCCCGATAAAATGCCGCTGCGAATCGGGTAATAGACTTTCAGCCCACGCACATCCAGCAGCGGTGCAACGTCATAGCGAGCGGTTTGCTGTTCGCTTTGCGCCGCGTCCCGCGCACCAGGCAGAGGAAAGCGTTGCGGCCATGCGTGTTCCCGCATATCGCCGAGTCTGGGTACGGCCGCCAGTAACGCTTTGGTATAAGCGTGCTGCGGGGCGGCAAAAATCTCAGATACGCTTCCCTGCTCAACGACTTCGCCACGCAACATGACTACTACGCGATCGGCGATTTCCGCGACCACGCCCATATCATGGGTAATAAACAGCACCGCCATCTGTTTCTCGCGTTGCAGCTCACGCAGAATATGGAGAATGCGCGCCTGCACGGTGACATCCAGCGCAGTGGTAGGCTCGTCGGCAATCAGGAGCTGCGGATCACAGGCCAGCGCCTGCGCAATCATCACACGCTGCCGCATGCCGCCTGACAGCGAGTGCGGATAGCTTTTCATCACGCGATCCACATCCGCGATACGTACCTGTCGCAGCAGTTCACGCGCACGCGAATGGGCCTGTTTTCTGTCGCACAGATGATGATCGCGTAATGCCTCGGTGAGTTGATCGTCAATGCGCAAGACCGGATTCAGCGAGGTCATTGGCTCCTGAAAGATCATCGCCATTTCACGGCCACGCAGTGTGCGGCGCTGTGCATCGTTAAGGGTTTCTAACGCGTGCAGGTTTCCGCTGCGATCGCGAAACTGGATGCTGCCGCGATCGACACGTCCATTGCTGGACAGCAGGCCCATCACCGCCAGCGATGTAACCGATTTACCGGAGCCGCTTTCACCCACCACGGCGACAATTTCACCCGGATTAATGGCAAAACTGATGCCTTTGAGTGCCTGATTCTCACCGCTGCGTCCATGGAATGAGACGCTGAGATCCTCAATCGCCAGCACGGGAGATGGCGAGGCCGCGCGGGTAACAGCAGAAGTACGTTGTGTGTCCGTCATCGTCGCCTCGCAGAGTTATAGCCAGATCCGGCCTTCGGAGTAGCTCAGGAAAGGAGAACTGTCGGCGGCAAGCCAGATGGGGCCGTCCAGATCGACGAACTCTGCATTTACCGCGACGGGCAATGCAGCTTCCATCGCCAGAGACGAGCCCAGCATGCAACCGACCATGATGCGCATATTGAGCGTCCGGGCTTCTTCCACCATCGCCAGCGCTTCGGTCAAGCCACCGCACTTGTCCAGTTTGATGTTGATCATCTCGTAGCGGTCGCGTAATCCGGCAATATCCGCCCGCGTATGGCAACTCTCATCGGCACAGACCGGTATGGGATGTTTAAAACGTTGCAGGTCATGATCCTGCCCCGCGGGAAGGGGTTGCTCCACCATCGCGATGTTGAAGGTTTTCAGTGCCACCAGCAGGCTTTCCAGTTCCAGCCCCGACCAGGCTTCATTGGCATCGATAATGAGCGTGGCGTGCGGTGCCGCCGCGCGGATCGCCGCCACCTTTTCCAGAATCTCACTGCGGTCGAGCTTAATTTTGAGCAGGATGGCTCCACGTGAGACGGCATCTGCCGCCGCGATAGCCATGTTCTTCTCCGAATCAAGGCTAAGGGTTTCTGCGGTAACGATTGAAGCTGGCTGAGAGCACGTGCTCTTTTGCCACAGCGTCTCATGAGCGCGTGCGGCATCAAGTCGCCATAGCGCACAGTCCAGCACGTTGCGCGCCGAACCGGCGGGTAAGTGGTTTTGCAGATCGTGACGGCTCAGGCCCGCCTCCACGTCAGTGCGTACGGCTTCGAGCAGGGCCTGAACGCTGTCGGGCGTCTCATCGTAGCGGGCCGTCGGGGTACATTCGCCCTGCCCGATGAATCCGTTTTGTTCCAGCGTGACCCGGATGACCGTCACGGCAGTACGGGTACCGCGTGCGATTGCAAAGGGTCGCGCCAGCGGCAGCTCCACCACCTCAATCTGCAACTGTCTCATTTCAGCCACGCTCCTGAAGCAGTGCAGCGATCTCATCAATACCAAAACGCACAGGATCCGTAGCCGGTAAGCCGAACTCAGCGCGGACTTCGGCGCAATAAGCGAGCGCCTCTTCTTCACTGTAATTTGAGGTGTTGATAGCAAAGCCCGCCAGTTGAACCGACTCACTGGTCACCTGCGCGGCACGCAGATTGGCTTCAACGCATTCCTTCAGGCTGACCATCGGCTGGTGGGGCAGATGACGCATATGGGGGCGTCCCATTTCATGGCACATCACCAGCCAGTGCGGTTGCGCACCGTGCATCAGCCCCATACTCACGCCCGCATAAGAGGGATGGAACAGTGAGCCCTGACCTTCGACGATATCCCAGTGGTCCGCGTCATTCTCCGGTGACAGCGCTTCTGCTGCACCGGCAATAAAATCCGCGATGACCGCATCCACAGCAATACCCTCCCCTGCGACCAGAATGCCGGTCTGCCCCGTGGCGCGAAAATCAGCCTTCATGCCGCGCGCACGCATCGCCGCTTCCAGCGCCAGTGAGGTATACATCTTGCCCACTGAGCAGTCCGTACCCACCGTCAGTATCCGCTTACCTGAACGCTTCTTGCCGCTGCCAACATTTAGCGCCGGACGCATATGACGCAGGTCAAACAGCTCAACGCCAGAAGCCTGCGCAAGCGCCACCAGTTCCGGCTCATCCACCAGCCGATGGTGCAGACCACTGGCAACATTCATACCTGCCTGGATGGCACTTTTCACCGTATCCAGCCAGTGAGCTGGCAGATAGCCGCCGGCATTGGCCGTGCCAAGCACCAGCGTTTTCGCGCCGCGCGCTTTAGCACCGGGAATATCCAGTTCATCCAGGCCCAGACTGACCGTGCAGCCCGGCAGTTTAATTTCGCCAACGCACTGCTCAGGCCGCCAGATATGAATACCGCGCGCCGTTTTTGCCGCGAGGGGATCGGTTACATCGCCAAGAAAGAGTAAATAGGGTTGTGGGATTAGCATGTTGTCTCTCGTTTCAGCCAAAAGATCAGGTTCTGAAACCACTATTTCATGCGTTCTGAAAGGTGACGAATGCTTGTTTAGCAGGAGGGTATAACGGCAGGTTATAGCCAGAGGTAATTGTGATGATGGGTGGGGTTTTCAGGGGGTTGGGACAAGGAATGAAGTAAATGGAGGGGTGGGTCATAGGAAAAAGATTGTGTTGAGAGAAAAACAGAAGAGAGTCGCGGAATGGGTATTCCGCGATAACCGCACTAAAGACCATTACGGGTTACTTCATGCGACGCTGCCGGGCGACACTGGCGAGGCGTTGTGTCCGGCAGTAAATGGCAAACAGGATGAAAGCCTGCCCATTCATTAACCAGCGAGCACCCACCAAAGCCGCGAGTGCCAGAAGTAGCCACAGACCCGAGTGGCTACCCGTAACAACGCTGTAGATCAGGAGTAAAACAGTCGATATCAGCAACATCGCCCAGAGGTAAGCCAGCCCCTCCACACCGGATGTATGGCCTCGCGCAAGCAGATAACTGGCAGTGAGAATCGCGCCAAGAACGACGATTGAGGGAACAAAAAAACTCAACGCGTGTATCTGTGGCGTAAGCGGAGGTAAAACGTGCAGAAACGTCAGCAAGTTAAATGCAAATGCGACCAGTAACAGCATCAGCACTAGTGCAACCGGGAAGCCGTTTTGCCGGGGAAGCGACTCAGAAGGCTGTTTAAAATACCGTTCAAGCTCTGTGGTGGAACGGGCAACAATGGAATCATCCTGCCGTGCGATGACCTGATCTATTTCGCGACCCTGTTGCAGCAGTTCAGTGAGATTACGCCCAATAAGCCATGATAAAAATTGCATTAAAATACCGCCAGTGACTGGATTGTTCCTACTACATAACGCCCGGTGCGCGGCACGTTACCCGGAGCAGCAATAATACCACTGACAGCACTGCCAGCCACAGCAGCTGCACTCGTGACGACCTGCGCGAGTTGCTTAACAAGTTCTTTTTGCACCGGCTCTACAGGGAACCGCTTTGGATAAAGTCCTGCTCGGATGGCGGCCTTAAGCTCTTTATTACTTATACCAGGGTTTTGTGCCTTAATGATTAATTCGGTAAGGCGTGCCCGGTCCTGCCTTGGATAGTTCCTGAGCCACTCCGTTGCTTTTAGAGAAGAGACTGATTTCATCGCTCGCCATGTTGCCAGGGCTTCTTTTAACGCTCCGCCCACGCTGGCTAGTGAAATAAGGTCAAGGGACGTTGAAGTAGCAACGTACCAATCCTGAGAGTCCAGCCACGCGACGTTTTGACCACCGTTTTCGACGAGATCATAAACGCGGTAAATACCATTGACACATTGCACGCCTGTTGCGGCAGCGCCAGCATAACCAATAGCAACAAGCACGCCGCTACTGCCAGCAGTTATTGGCGTTGCTGAAGCGCCGATAACCGCCACGCCAGCAGTGATAATCATTGCACCACAGGAAAGCACGGTCGAGGCAATCTCCGTTCCCATTGAGGTTGCGCTTACTGCTTCACTAAGTGACTTGCCCGTATCAGACGCTGTGGCTTGCTTAGGCGTTTTGGTCACAATAAGATGTGTGACGATACCACTTTGGCCATTAGGATGACGCTGACCAGATCGAACGAGAAAACGCTGTGCGCCATCTGCATAGATGATGCCAGCCTGATAAAACTCTCGAGTGCAATCCATTGCTGCACCCAGCGCTTTGAAATCAAAATCTGGTGCCCCATAACCGGTCATTCTCGCGATGTCATAACCCGGTAAGTTATTTTCGGGATTCATTCCTGGCAGGTTCATTTTATCTCCTTATAAGGTTAAACTGATGAATAGAGAGTTCTTAAACATTGAAATCCGGAATGGAGATCCGATCATTACCGCAACGAGATTACATATCACTAAGCATATAATACACTAAAAAAACCATCATTTTTTATCATACAAAAAAACAATAGTTATTCCATTCAACCTTTTACCAATGACATGTAATAGCAGAGCTACACTCCATCAGAAAAACAAAATTTTAAAATAAATACACCTCAGAAATAAGATTATTAAGGCAGAGCTCATCATAGTAGCAATATCACTAGCAGGTATGTCCATCATCGTTCTTAATGGTTCGGCCTTTAAAACCGTAGTGCTTACAGGTATTTATAATCTTTACCAAAATTAATAGTGAAACATTACCGCCCTTCATTAAAATTTCCTGCAGCAGCACTGCACATTAATATAATGAGAGGATGATTAATTTTAAATTCAGTCCCACTCAATATATATACCACAATTAAATGATCTCTCTTCCGACTGTACTGTTATCTCCCCCCATTCAAAACTCCAAACATGGCCATAAGGAGGGTCTTTTAATTCACCCTTATAATTATTGGGATATATATTTAGCATCCATTCAAACATTCTTTTTTCTTCTTCTTTCAAAGCCTTCACATTGGCTCTTTTTTCCCAATTAGATAGACTTTTATAAAAATCACCTGTTTTGCTGGTGAGGAAAACAAGCGCCTTAAAAGAAAAAACAGCTGGATTGAATTCCACAGTAAATGGTTCATCGTGCCAACTGACGTCTTTTGAAAAAAAACGATATTTTCCAATTGGTGTCAGATCATCAACTGAATTAAAAAAAAAGGACTTAGTAAAAGCTTCATAAGAGGAAAGATCTATTTCACTCCCATCAATGTGTAAAGCTCCATTTGACTCGTCTAAATTCAATATTTTCATATGTCAATTACTTTTCCAGGTTTCAGTTTAAGCCGAGCGTCTTCCGGTATATAGAACTGCAGCCCTCCCCCTTCTCCATGTTTGGGATTAGCTTCAGCACGCCCTCTGGCCACAAATATGTCCTCTGTGACGTAATAAGCTCTCACCTTTGAACGCATTGGATATGCTGGGTTCAACTCAACTTGCAAAGCTTCATGATAGCCAAGTGGATCACCTTTATGTTGTCTGACTGTAGGATGACTTACAGTATATGCAGGTAACTGATCTCCATTAGGGTGAAGAGCATAAAGTATCGTCCCTTTTTTTATAACTGTATTCTCATAAACATCAATGCCTGGATAAGACTTATTCCCTGGTCCCTGCCACTTCGTTGCTTCTTTCGCAGGGTTTTTACACTTCATCAGCCCCCACGGATCCACCCACCCCAGCGCATTCGGCGCATACTGGTAAAGATTGATCCCACCCGCCAGCCCTATCGGGTCCTGCTGGGTAAACCGTCCGCTGTCCGGGTCATAATATCGAAACAGATTGTAGTGCAGTCCGGTTTCCCGGTCCAGGTACTGGCCCTGCATACGCAGGTTCTGCTGAATGACTGGCATCCGCTGGCTGGACTCGCGCAGCAGTTTGCCCCACGGGCTGTTGATCCCTTCCCAGGCTTTTTGCCCTTCAGCGTCAGTCAGCAGTTCCGGCATTCCGTTGGCCGCATTATGGAACCAGTAAATCTCCGGACTTTCCACGCCATCAATACGCGCCAGCGGTTCATAGCTCTGGCTGTCGCTGTAAACGTAGGTCAGCGGAGTGCCGTCGTGGATCTCCTGCAGCAGACGGTAACCTTCCCAGACAAAGCGCGTCGTTACGGCGTTCCCCGACGGCCTGCCCTGTAACAGCTGCTGGCTGGTTTTACTGATACGGCGTCCCAGCGGATCGTAACGGAAACTCACCTTAGTGCGCGGCTTGTTACGGTCCCGCGGCTCGCTGATGACGTCCATCAGGCGATGCTCACCATCGTAACGGTAGCGCCAGCGGGTATGCCCGTCATCTTTCTCGGTAGTGCGGCCATGAATATCGTACTGCCAGCGGATACCGTTCAGTTCAGTGACACGGTTGTGCAGGACATGGGCGTTACTATGGCGATCCAGCGGGTTGCCTGCGCCATCCCAGCGCCACTGTTCATTACCCGGCTGCGCACCGTCCTGAGACAACAGCCGGCCGGCGTTATCGTAGTTCCATAATGTCTGGCTGAACGGATTATCGTCACGCTCTTCACGAATCAGGTTGTTGCCGTAATCGAAGTCGCGCCGACGGGACCAGACGCGCGGTGCAGGACGCTGCGAGTCGCCTTTGAACACGTCACGGCGGCGCAGTCTGCCTAACCGGTCATATTCACTGCGCATGGTCAGGCTGCCCTGCGTCCGGCTCAGTTCCCGGTGCAGCGTGTCACGGGTAAAATCCGTGACCGGCAGGTTATCTAACGCGATGCTCAGCAGATGGCCGCTACCGTAATAAAGCTGCTTCAGGTTGCGACCATCGGGCAGGGTTAAGGCAGTACAGTTACCCAGCGCGTCATACTCCCACGCCAGTTCGCCCTGCTCCCCCTGTTCAGCAACAATGCGGCCCAGCGCATCATACTTAAAGGTAATCTCCTGCTCGGCCTGCTGGCTCCACTCGGTGTCAGACAGCGGCAGATGCTGCGACACTTTACCCAGCTGGCCGCCACCGCTGTAGTGATAGCGCGTCTGGCCTTCCGGCGTGGTCCGCGCCAGTAATTGCCCCGCACGGCTCCAGTGGTAACGATGGGTAATGGACTGAGGATGTCCGGCGGCAAAGGTACGTGATACCGTGCGGCCCGCCGCGTCATAGTCGTATCGTGTGGCAACGCCATCCAGCCCAACCTGAGCCAGTAACAGAGAATCTGCGCCCCACTCGAATTGATACTGCTCACCGTTCTCGTTTTGCAGCGCCGTCAACCGGCCACGGCTGTCCCAGCTTCGCTGAACCGTCTCACCCTGCGCATTGCGGTTGGCGATCAATCGCCCGACATTGTCGTAACGGAATTCACTGCGCTTGCCATCAGCCGACTCATAGGCCAGCGGCAGTCCGTTTTCACTCCAGTGCAACCGCTCTTCCCATCCCTCTGCACGTTCCAGCTGAAGAGGACGTCCTGCGGCATCATAGTGATAACGGGTTTCTTCACCATCCGGCGCGGTGACAGAGCTGAGCCAGCCCAGAGGATGATAACGGTAGCGCGTGGTCAGCCCTGAACAGTCGGTTTCACGGATAACCTGTCCGGCATCATTAAACTCACGGCGGTAGCTGTTACCTGCTGCGTCGATCTCCTCGACAACCAGCCCGGACTCATCCCGCTTATAGATCGTGCTTTGCCCGAGCGCATCAACCACGCGCTCAAGGCCATGATGAGGATCGTAATAGTATTTCGTTGTGGAACCATCAGCTCCGGCAACCACCGTGGGCAGCGAACGGTGTGACAACCATTGCACCGCCTGCACACCGCCGTCAGCATCTTTCTCTTCAACGCGATTACCCAGCTCGTCATAGGCGAAGCTCACCGCATTGCCCAGCGGATCGATGCGACGCGTCAGGAGTTCGTTTTCATCCCACTCATAGCGCCACTTCTCACCCCGCTCATCAATAAAACAGGTGATGAGGCCCGCGGCATTCCAGTGGTGTTCGCGCTGCTGACCGTCATAGGTTGAAACGCGCGTGATGCCCGCCTCAAGATCGTAATGCATATGGCAGCCGTCACCGGTATTGGTCCGGTTCTCAACCACGCGCCAGTGATCCAGCTTCTGCCAGCGATATTCGCTTTCCAGCCCGCCGGGCAGCTGATGCCAGACCATCAACCCGTCGTCGTTGTAACGGAAGCGCCGGGAGACAACGCCTGCGGCATCGGTGACGCTGGCAAGCTGGCCCTGTTGATTGTAGGTCCAGCGCGTCAAGGGCCAGTCCTGATCGCCATCAAAATGGCTGGCTGACGTCGGGCGCCGTGCGTGCTGTTTGTCGTCGTAGTGCAGCGTGACATCAATCGCCAGCGGCGCGTCATGGATACGCACCAGACGAGCCTGTTCATCCCAGCCCATCTCCAGCGCATTACCGTACTCGTCGCTGAGTGAAGCCAGCCGCAGCACCTGCGGATCGGCAGCCGTGCGCCGGTAAAGACGCCATACCGCACCGTCGTCATCGGCAATGGCGATATCGCCTGACTCGTTGCGCCGCACCATCAGCCCTTCGCTGATGCTGTAGAGCACCTCTTTTTCACCGGGAACGTCAAAGCTCAGTTCACGCCCGTTGTCATCAAACCAGGTCGCCCGGTTCCCTTCCAGCGTGAGATAGCTGTCAAACACCGTGGCCCAGCCCTGACCAAACAAACCGGCGCGCTGAGTCAGGCTGTTATAGCTGCGCTGAAAACTAAGCGGGAAACGTCCTGGAAGGGAGAAATCGCGCTCGGCGTCATCATTAAGGACCTTAACGCCGGTCGCTGCATGAACCGGGAACAGCGACGAGAAGGCCGCGTTGATCGACATATCTGCCAGCATCCCGCCGCCCGCCATTGCCAGCGCGCAGGGCATGTTTTTGAGGATCTCACAGGGACGACCACGAAGGAGAGAAAGGCCGATCATCATCACGGCCAGACCCGGGACCTTGCCGCTTTTGATCTCTCTGACCGTGACGGTTTCACCACCAATGATGACATTGGGGGAAACATCGTCACTCACGGTGGCATCACAGGTGGTTTTATCCTTTGCGCGCACCGCAGGCTGGCCATTGATAAAGACGCTTTTCGATCCCTGAGCCAGATATTGCGGGGCACTGTGTTTTTCACAGGCCACTTTGTCCTGCTCCAGCGGAGAGGTGCCCGCATCGGCAGAGGCGACCGTGGGCTGCCACATTGCACTGCCAAACTGGCCGACCGCAGACAGCAGCATGCCGCCATAGTCCGCAAAACTCTGCGGCGATTGCGGTTCGGGCGGTGGTGTCTCGCCGGGCGTGAGCATCCCGGCCGCGCGTGCAGCTAAAAGACCATTAACACAGACATTCTCTGACCCACTGGATATCACACCGGCTGGTGACGGCGGGAATATCATGTTACCCAGACCATCGGCTGCTTTGCTGATCTCCTGTGACAGACCCACGGCATTGGCCAGTACACCACCCAGAATACCGCTGAGCAGACAACTGTTACCCACGGCGGCTACACTGGCCGCTGCTACCCCTGTACCCAACAGGGGCGCTGCCGAGACGATAGCGGCACCTACTGCGGCACCAATAACGGCATAGGCCGCACCTTCAGCCACAATGCTCGTGATATCAGCGAAAATGCTGGAGTGAATGATCTCGTCGCCCACGCGGGCCGCATGGTTATCCATAGGTTATGCTTTCCGTGGAGTGTTCAGACTCAGGCTTTGTTTAAAAGCACTCCAGCGCTGTCCGTCTTCTTCATTGAATGGGCGCATCGCGGAGAGCGTAAAAATCATAAATATGTTCGAATCAGGCACCAGTGTAGCCAGCTGTTTCTGCCACACCTCTTGCCCGTTACGGTCAAACAGGGTTTCAACTTCAATTGCGTGCAGGGTGTTATCCACACCAGCCATCACGCGCGCAAATTCACTCTGCTGGATATGACCCATCTGACTCCGCAACGTGTCCCACTGACGCTGGAATTCCTTTTCGGCATCACTGCCCTCAGAAATAACACCACGGCTCACAACCCATGCCAGCCCACTGGCTTCGTCGCGGAGAATATTCATGGTGGTGTCCTGCCAGGCAGCAGGAAAAAGCGCAAAGGCGCCCTCATTGAATTGGTAATTCATAATAGATATCCATATGGGGGAAGTGAAAATGGGGTGATACTAAGAGCAGAAGGACTAACTATTTATTCGCATTATGATCGGGTGCGATACCTGCGTGTGTTTCAACTAATCTGAATTTTTCGACCCAGCCATTGGCCTGATTTCCGTCATTAGCCACATACATTACGCTGTAATATTTTCCATATTCTACGTAAGCATATAATTTATCGCCAGGCACCACAAAAACGTCTTTCTCTACACACTGGCCATCAGGTGCAGAATAAAATTGCAGCCGTCCTGACCCGGCAACCCTGTAGACATTATCTGTATTATCGAAACGAACACCTTTTGCGTTGGCGTTACTCGCTGTCTTTTGACAAAAATCATTGGCAGATGTCATTAATGGAAATAAAACTACAGAAATGCATAAAATCCTAATCATTTTAACCTGCTATGAACTTTGACGAAGATATCAATACCACGCGATTAACGATTAAAGTCTATATGCTGAATAGCAGACTATTTATTATCAAATCGCTTAGACCAGAGTGCAATATCTTCCTGAATTTTATTACCTTCAGGAGCGTTAGTGATATAATGAATTTTGTTGTCTTTAGGCAACTTCCATGCAGCATAGACTCTGCCATCAGGTTGTATAACGAATACGGATGCTTGCACTAGATAGAGATCGTCTAACCAGCCCTCAACGAATATACCGCCACCCTCTGTTTTATGGGGCTCGCCAAAAACATCAAAGTTCTGGCTGAAATTATTATACTCATTACCTAAAACAGATTTTAAACTGGAGACAACCCCCTGGTCCTGAAAAATCTTTGAAACGTTGTCTAAGCTATTATACTGAGAAAAAGAAACCTTTTCTCCTGAAGCTGTCGCGACGCCTGCCGGGTAAACTATAAATATCACCAAGAGCATCATGTTAATAAATAACTTCATAGCTTTACCTGATAAATTAATTAGCACTCTCTTATCACATTAACCGATCTATTCTTTTAAATAATCATTCAACTCGCCAGATGACATGCTGTTGTATACATCCAACCTGGTCTTGAGGGAGTGTGGCATTTATTTTACTGACTCACACTTCTCCGGAGCAGGAAATTAAACCTGATGGCGTATTTTCATTCTCTACATCAGGGATTAATATTGAAAAATTAATAAAATCCTGCGTGACGTTTCACGCAGGATTTTTTTCAATCATCCGTATTAATCGTCATCATAATATGACTGATTTTTTTATGCTCTAGCTGAAATGAGATGCGTTTGTTATCAGCGTCATAATATAACCAGTGTTGATTATCACTGTCATCCACTTTGCCCTGACCATATTTACTGACCAGCACATCCTGGCTATCGCCAGGTCCTACGCTTCTTGCTGTTTTGATCGCAGGCGTGTTGATGGTGATCTGTGCAATAAGGTAACTGTCGATATCACGCTGCTCTTTTTGCCAGAACAGGTTCGCAGTGTAGATTTCAAAACCATCATATTTGTGCTGGTAATACTTATAGCTGATGTCACCGGCAGGCACATCGCCAACAAAGTTTTCACTAATCTGCGCGCCCGCCTGCTTCTGAGTTTCATCGCTCCATTTATCACCTAATGTAAAAGGATGATTATTGATCTTCACGCTAAAGTCAGCGGCTGTTAAGGCTGCAGGGGCTGTAAGGCTTGCCGCCGCAGTAGCCAGATTTACCTGAACGGCAGGGAACAGTAGCGCAAACAACAACACTGCCTTTCTCATAGAAAAAATCATTTTTATCAGTCCCTTATTTAAACTCAGGTATGTCATAAGAAAGATTCGCATTCGGAAAACTATCGAACATTTTCTTCATGCTGGTTGTCTGAGCAGAAGCCCAGTTAACATCTGTCGCATACTGATGTGTACCCGGTGAGGCCGGATTCCAGCGCATTTTATACAAAGTATTCTGACCAGGGCCAACAAACTTATCAGATATCCACTTAGCCCCACCATCAATGGCCTTAGCGGGTGTTGTCCAGCCCTGTTTATAAGCGTAGTTAGCGCCAGTTTTCACCGCATTGCCATCCAACGCGCCTATGCCGTACATATTATAAACTTTGGTTCCATTGACCATGACGCCTTTGGCTAACTCGCTGGTGCCATTTCCCGTCTCCAGCGCGGAATGGGCGGCCAGATAAGCTTCATTGACGTTATACTTTTTAGCCGCATCCAGATAAGTCTGTTCCTGACCGGAGAGTGTGCCCTTATCCTTAAGGAAAGTGCTCATATCCTCTTTGCTGATCCCGGATGAGGAGGAAAGATCTACAAACTGATATTTGTCTTTGCCTTCCATGTGGTTGGCAGGATCGACATATTTTTTGATATCGTCCTCGGTAGCATCTACGAAACCTTTCTTAGTTTTATCCCATTTCACTGGCGTGGCTTTAAGGCCTTTTTGTTTTTTGACCATCTCATCTACCGAGTAGTCATATGTGCTCTTCTTATCGCCAGAGGCAGAATTGGCTAACGGCCCAGTCGCACCTTTCGCCGGGGCCGCCGCAGCCTTTGGTGTAGCGGGTGCAGCCTGTCCTTTCTGCTTCGGCGGGAACAGGTTATCTACGGCCTGACTGATGTTCTGTTTATGACTGGATCCCGGAGCACTCGTGCCCGGTTTCGCACCATCCGTGTTCAGGTTCAGTTTGCCGCCAGAGGTGGTGATATGACCATCGCCCTGCACGAAAATATTGAACCCCTTGCCGACGATATTAATCTGACCATTCGCATTGAGTTCGATAGCACTCTCTCCGCATTCAAAACGAAGCTTAGTGCCCGACCCCACGACGTAAGTATCAACCACCGCATCGAGTTTGCCCTTACCGGTCAGCCGCTCTTCGCCCCCTTTCACTCCGTGGACGCGGTTAGTTTCGACACGGTAGAGCTCATTGCCGCCCGCGTAATGGCTGTGATTGTTGGCAACTGAATGGCTGGCGTCATTTTTAACATGCGTATCCATGTTCTTCTGCGCCTGAATCCACAGGTGTTCCTCACCCGCCTTATCCTCAAACCTCAGCGCGTTCGCGGTGTCCGCAGTCCCATCCTTCGACCGGCTCAGAAAGCCCATCTGCGTTGCTGCCGCCGGTAGCGCCCACGGCGGCATGCTCGCCTCGTTATACACGCGGCCGATGATCAGCGGACGATCCGGGTCGCCGTTAATAAAGTCCACCACCACTTCGTCATTAACCCGCGGGATCTGCACCCCGCCGAACCCCTGACCGGCCCAGGCGCTGGAGACGCGCACCCAGCAGGAGCTGGTGTCGTCGCCCTTCGCCAGCCGGTCCCAGTGAAACTTCACCTTCACCCGACCGTAGCGGTCGGTCCAGATGGACTCGCCTTTGGGTCCCACCACCTTCGCGGTCTGCGGGCCGTGCGTTTTCGGCCACGGCGTCTCCGGCGGCGTGCGGTACGTCACCGACGACGGCAGCACTGAGAAGCTGATGTTGTGGCGGCTGTCGCCGGTGTCGCCGCTGGCGTAGGAGTTCTCGGCGAAGTCATAGGTCGCTGAGGTCACCAGGTACTCGCCGTTGTCGCTGAAGTGCGGCGCGTTGATGATGGAGAAGGTAAAGCCCGGCGCGATGCCGGTGGCCGTGCCCGACCCGCTGACGCTGTGGTGCTCGGCCTGCCATACTTCCTGACGGATGCGCGCGTAGGACTCGCCGTGGCTGTGGTCGACAAAATGGCCCGGCCAGTCGTAAACGTCCACCGAGCCCGGCACCGGCGACGCCGGGTTCTGCCGCGCCTGCAGCATCCAGGCATTCGGCTTGCGGAAGTCGTAGTCGTCGGTGCTGTAGATGCCCGGCGTCACGCTCTCCGCCAGCGACCACTGGCTGATGCCCTCCTCAGTGACCACGCCGCCCGACGGGGTGACGTGATAGGCGATGGTCTCATAGCCCGGAAACGCCTGATGCTGGTCCGGCGAGTCGCACAGCACCAGCGTATGTTTGTCCGCCTCGTGGCGGAAGAAGTAGTAAATCCCCTCCAGCTCCATCAGGCGGCTGATAAAGTCCAGGCTGCTCTCCTGATACTGCACGCAGTACTCCCACACCCGGTAGTTGCCCGACAGGCGCGTCTCGACGTTGACCGCATACTCCTTCAGCAGCGTCTGCACAATCTGCGGCACCGTCTGGCTCTGGAAGATGCGCAGGTTGCGGTCGCGCCGCATCGGCCACAGGTCCGGCTCGACCGTCAGCTGGTAGACCGCGTAGCGCGTGCCGCTCAGCTCCTGGCTGCGCACCGCCACCCGGGTGATTTTCCCGTTGAGGTAGCGCGGACTCAGCGCGCTCATCAGGCCATCGGTCGGCAGCGAAAAGGTGACCGGCTTGCCCAGCAGGGCGTGGCGGTCGATGCGCGCGTCGGTGGCCAGCAGTTCAGCGGTGAGCACAAACGGGCGGGACAGCGTCTCGGTGCCCGTGAGCGTGTGGAACAGCAGGCCGTCCGCCGGTAGAAGGACGGTGATACGATCAAACATAGTGATTTCCCGGACAGATGGTAATCGGTGAATTAACCCGTGTATTGCCCGAGATCAGGCAATACCAGAGGGTCAGACAAGCGTCTTTTATTGTTGCAGCGGATCACATGACGAGTTAAAAACAGGTGCCGTTATACTCATTGCTACGAGGCGGAATGCCAGCTAGAAGATGATTAACTGGCAGGATTACTATTATTTCACGTTGATATTCAGGGTCGCCAGAATAATTTCCAGGCAGCGTTTATTCGCTTCGAAGTGATAGCTTTTATCATTCCTGTGCTGCCCTACCAGTTCAACGTAGCACCACAAGCCTGAACAATTGAATATGTAACTCTGGTAAAAGGCGCGCATTTTCTCTTCGTCGCTGTAGAGTTCACCTGTACAGGTCGATAATGAACCCAGCGCAGCATTAATATCATTAGGAATGGGTTCCAGCTCGTTTGCCACCAGCGTGACCGAATGCTCATGCTCCCGGAAACGTAGCGTCGACTTTTCAAAAGCATCCTCTGCGGAATGGCATACGGTACCGGAATAAAAGTAAAAATTAATGACCCCGTAATTCACACCACCTATCGTGTGATCGACGATAAGTCTGTTCTCAGCAATAACGTTGGCATGCCATGAAACCGGTATTTTAAAAGCGTTTTCCCCATCCAGGTTAACTGAGGTCAGCAACTCCACCATGGCTAAGTTACTGCGATGCAGCAGATTCCAGTTAACCACTGTAAAATAGATGTCATTGGCAAGCGAAGGATAGTCGCGTGCCGCACAGGACGCTTTTAATAAGAGGTAGTTCCCACCGCCGCTGTCCCGGTTGTAATCTTTTTGAACAGTGTATCGTGAGATCACATCGTCACCGGAAGCGTGCGTTTTTAGGGTCAATACATCTGCAAAAACACCGTTTTCCGAGGCCTTACCGACAAGACGGCGGTGCAGGATTTTTTCGCCCATAATGGCAAGTTTTTTAAACAGCCAGTCAGACGCATTCATCTCCCACTGGCAGCGTTCATACGCGGCCCAAACTTCCAGATAGGGTGAGTCATCCGTAGTTAAGTAGCGTCCGATATTGGTTAAACCGACATCAGGGAAGGCAACAGGTTCAAGTTCCGCAGGTTTGAGGCTTTTAGGCAGCACAACCCAGTAATGCAGCATTTCTTCTTTGGCCGAAGTATAAAGGCATTTCCAGAAGCGTTGTTCGATTTCTTCTTTAGAGAAACCCGGCGTAAGGGGAAAAGTATAGTCCGTTTCAAAATTCATAGCCTGTTTCCCTTCTTAATTTAATTCGCTAGCCAGATGCCGTAATAAATCACTATAGAGCCAAGAGAAACCACGCATTTTGCAAAGATGAGCATGCCAGGCACTAACTTACTGGCAGCAGGTGAAATTCGGGCATAATTATCAGCATTATATTTTTTTTGAAAACCCACAATGCCACTAAATAAAGTGCAAATCATTATAATCATAAACTTTATGCCAAGAATAAATATGAAAGAAATGCCTATTTCTTCCATTAAATCTCCAGCAAGGTCATTGCTAAATCCGGGAATAGCTAACACTAAGCCTTTGAGCGCAAAAGCAAGTACTACAATACCAACCAGCACACCTACAAACTTCTTACCAAATCCTGCCCATTCTTTTTTATTATAAAAATCCTTTCCGTTCCAGACATAATAAACCGTTACAATCCAGAAAAATAAAAATGCTATAAATTTCATGTTAGAATCAACCCTATCTTTATTTAACCGCCAACTAAAACCGTTGCGCAACCGTTGATGATAGCACCATCTGCACCGCCATTGCTTCCAGATTTTTCTGTACTATCCCTTTCACCAAAAAACAGGTCGCGGAGGGGTTTTAATGCAATTTTTACATTAATTTCGCCTGTTATCCCCAGTATAAAAGCTAACCTACCTGAGAGCTTTACTGTAGCTGAGTAATCGGTTTCATCCGCATAGGCAGTTAAACCTCCTGCTGCACCTACTGCGCCTAAATGTACTCCGCCTTTAGCATCAGCTACCACAATACCGTACAAGCTTACTTTCCCTGTAACGCTCTCTTTCACTGCCGCTGCACCTGCGCCACCCTCAACGCTGAACCCATATCTTCCTTTATTGCCGGTATATACTTCTGCAACCGCTTTTGCATCAGCAGTGCCAAGCGTCACATCGCCGGTAGCGATGGCATACAATGTGTTCTCTGTTCCTATGGAGCCCGTCGCGCCATATTGCATACCCGCCGCTGCGGCTTTGCCATTAATGCCATAGATTCCGCTATCACCGGTATAAAGTGAGCCAGTTGCATTGGCATCCGCTATTTTATTCCGCAACTCACCTTTCAAAAGGGCGTCACTTTTCATATTCGCTAATGTGAGGTTTTCAAGCGAAAATCCTGCCGACACAGTGTCATAACTGCCATCATTGGTGCTGTCTTTCAGGCTGGCATACGCCCCTAAAATTCGCGCATCGTAGTGCTCGCCATGCAACATCCCATCATCACCAGCCTTCTTCGCCAGCGAGCCTCCCCAGTATTGAGGCGGTGCAGGTTTACATTTCGCGGGAGCCGACGCCCCACCTGCATGACACTGCGTCTTATCACCCTGACGGGCCAGCGCCATACCGTTAACGAATACGCTGCCGGAGCCACTGACGATAATACCGCCACCGTGTTGCTTACACGAAAATTCATCACCTTTTCGGGCGGCGGGAAATCCGCCAATGATAACGTCAGGACTGCCGCATTGAATGGGGCCATCATGAGCCGCTTTATCCACAGAAGCTCTGGCCGCAGGCATACCCATACTGATGTTCCTTCCAATAAGCGATTAACTGTTAATATTGACGACCGCGCCTTTGATGTCGGTGATGTTCGTGCCGGTAATGCTTACCTTGTCATTCGCCTTTAATTCAGCATTTTTACCGGTACCTAAAGTGGTCAACTCATTGCCTTTAAACAGTGCCTGCAACTCGCTCTCAGCATGGATACTTCCTGTTTTCACCTGGATTTGAATGGCGTCAGGGGTGATCAGGATGTAATTCTCTTTCACCTTTAATTTGATACTGGTATTGGCTTCAAGCAGCGCATTGCCCTCTTTATCCATGGTCAGCACCGTTTCGCCTTCGCCAACATTAATAACGTGCTGGATGCCCGTATTGCTCACCGCATGTTCACCCACGCTGGCCTGACGATTGCGCTTTATAGTGACCTTTTCGTCACGGCCTATGGTTTTCTGCCGATCAACACCGACATGGTGCGTCTCACAGCTTTCCACTTCCGTATCCATATTTTTTTCGGCGTGGATCCAAATCTGCTCATGTCCTGCTTTGTCTTCAAAACGCAACGCATTAGCAGTATCGCTGTTGCCATCCTTCGACCGGCTTAAAAACCCCATCTGCGTCGCTGCTGCCGGCAGCGCCCACGGCGGCATGCTCGCCTCGTTATACACGCGGCCGATGATCAGCGGACGGTCCGGATCGCCGTTGATGAAGTCCACCACCACTTCGTCGTTAACACGCGGGATCTGCACCCCGCCGAAGCCCTGACCCGCCCACGCGCTGGAGACGCGCACCCAGCACGAACTCGTGTCGTCGCCCTTCGCCAGCCGGTCCCAGTGAAACTTCACCTTCACCCGGCCGTAGCGGTCGGTCCAGATGGACTCGCCTTTCGGCCCGACCACCTTCGCGGTCTGCGGGCCGTGCGTTTTCGGCCACGGCGTCTCCGGCGGCGTGCGGTAGGTCACCGACGACGGCAGCACTGAGAAGCTGATGTTGTGGCGGCTGTCGCCGGTGTCGCCGCTGGCGTAGGAGTTTTCAGCAAAGTCATAGGTCGCCGAGGTCACCAGATACTCGCCGTTGTCGCTGAAGTGCGGCGCGTTGATAATCGAGAAGGTGAAGCCCGGCGCGATGCCGGTGGCCGTGCCCGACCCGCTGACGCGGTGGTGCTCGGCCTGCCACACCTCCTGACGGATGCGCGCATAGGACTCACCGTGGCTGTGGTCGACAAAATGGCCCGGCCAGTCGTAAACGTCCACCGAGCCCGGCACCGGCGACGCCGGGTTCTGGCGGGCCTGCAGCATCCACGCGTTTGGCTTGCGGAAGTCGTAGTCGTCGGTGCTGTAGATGCCCGGCGTTACGCTCTCCGCCAGCGACCACTGGCTGATGCCCTCCTCCGTGACGACACCTCCCGACGGGGTGACGTGATAGGCGATGGTCTCATAGCCCGGAAACGCCTGATGCTGGTCCGGCGCGTCGCACAGCACCAGCGTATGTTTGTCCGCCTCGTGGCGGAAGAAGTAGTAAATCCCCTCCAGCTCCATCAGGCGGCTGATAAAGTCCAGGCTGCTCTCCTGATACTGCACGCAGTACTCCCACACCCGGTAGTTGCCCGCCAGGCACGTCTCCACGTTGACCGCGTACTCCTTCAGCAGCGTCTGCACAATCTGCGGCACCGTCTGGCTCTGGAAGATGCGCAGGTTGCGGTCGCGCCGCATCGGCCACAGGTCCGGCTCCACCGTCAGCTGGTAGACCGCGTAGCGCGTGCCGCTCAGCTCCTGGCTGCGCACCGCCACCCGGGTGATTTTCCCGTTGAGGTAGCGCGGACTCAGCGCGCTCATCAGGCCATCGGTCGGCAGCGAAAAGGTGACCGGCTTGCCCAGCAGGGCGTGACGGTCGATGCGCGCGTCGGTGGCCAGCAGTTCGGCGGTGAGCACAAACGGACGGGACAGCGTCTCGTTGCCCGTGAGCGTGTGGAACAGCAGGCCGTCCGCCGGCAGCTGTGCAGTAATGCGTGAGAACATAAGTAATCCCTGACTATTAACTGTGTGGATCGAGCAACCAGACACCTTCTTCGCTGATGTTCAGCGTCTGATGGCGGGTGCCACTCTGGCCGCTGATGGCAAAGGTGTAGTTACCCGGTGCCAGCTGCAGTGTGGCGAAGCCATTCACCGCCGGGACCAGCGCCTGCGGCTGACCGTTGACCTGAACGCGTTCACCCTGCTGCAGACGGATATAGACCTGGGCGACTGGTGCGGGTGGCGGCGGTGCCGGTTGAGGATCGGGTTCACGTGCGGCGGTCTGCGCAGGCTCAGCAGTCTGAGCCGGCGCGCTGGCAACGGTATCTGGCGGGGTGTCAGGCTGCGTCGGTGGCGCAGCAACCGGCTGATTAACCGGCGCGACGGTGACGGCAGGCGCGCTGTTTTGCGCGGTCTCAGCCGACGTTGTCTGGTCATCACCACGCGACATCAGCAGACCGGCGCACAGGCCGACCAGCACGCTCGCGGCCACCAGACCCGGCAGTGCAAAGCGGTGTCCCAGCAGCGTTTTCAGCGGCGAGGCGGGCGGGATGACCTCTTCTTCTTCGATCGGCACCAGCATGGTGCCCGGCCCGCTCATTTTTGCGCTGAGCAGCGGTTCCGGTTCACGTTCCGGCAGCGCCATCAGCACCGCAAAATCATCAATGCTCTGCGGACGGTCTTCCGGTTTAAGCGCCAGCGCGCGGTCGACGGCGCTGAGCAGCGCGGTGGAGTAGCCCGCCAGACGACGCTGCACCAGCGGCTGATAGTTATCTTCGATGCTGCGCACCACGCTCACCGGCGGTGGCGCACCGGTAATCAGCGTATGCAGCACCGCGCCCAGCGCGTAGATATCGGTCCACGCGCCCTGCTCACTCTCGTCGTTGTCGCTGTACTGCTCAATCGGCGCATAGCCGGGACGCAGCATGGTCTCGCTCTCATCCGACAGGTTGCCGATGGTTTTACGCGCCGACCCGAAGTCCAGCAGAATCGGCTCGCCGCTGCTCTGGATCTGGATGTTATCCAGCGAGATATCGCGATGCAGATAACCCGCTTCATGGATGGTTTTAATCGCCCCCAGCAGCGGCGGCAGCATGCGACGGATCCAGGCCTCATTCACCGACTGCGGATTACGTTCGCGGAAGTTCGAGAGCGTGGTGCCGCTGTAGAACACCGTGCCCATATAGGCGGTGTCGTTCTGAACCCAGAAACGCAGCACGTGCAGCAGGTTCGGATGGTTAAAGCGCGCCAGCAGCCGCGCCTCCTGAATAAAGCTGTTCAGTCCGGCGTGAAAGGTTTTGCTGAAGCGCTCACTGCGCAGCACCAGATTGAGGTCATCGCTGCGCACCGCCAGCGAGGCAGGCATGAACTCTTTAATGGCGATATCACGCTCAAGCTGGTGATCCCAGGCGCGATAGACGATGCCAAAGCCGCCACCGCCGATGACCTCTTTGATTTCAAACTCATTGAAGCGGTAACCCAGCGGCAGGGCGTTGGGGACATTCAGGGGTTGATCATGTTCCGACATATTCGAAAACTCTCTGATGACTGGGCTTTAAACAGCGAACTGGCAGACAAATTCGCCCTGCTCACAACGCACCTCAACGCGGCGATAGCGTTCATCGCGGGCGTGGGCGCTCAGCAGTATCTGGCTCATCTGCGGCAACAGCGTGTTGGTGAGGATGGCGTCGACCATGCGACCACCCGACTCTACTTCTGTACAGCGCTGGACGATCTGGCTCACTACCGACTCGTCAATCTGCGCCTCAATGCCGTGGTTGTCGGCCAGACGACGCACAATGCGCGCCAGCTGCAGCCGCACAATCTCCGCCAGCATGTCATCGCTGAGCGGGTAATAGGGCACCACCAGCAGACGGCCCAGCAGCGCAGGCGGGAATACCTCCAGCAGCGGCTTACGCAGTGCGGTACTCAGGGCATCGGGATCCGGCATCAGTTCAGGATCGGCGCACATGGCGCTGATCAACTGCGTGCCGACGTTCGAGGTCAGAATGATGATGGTGTTGCGGAAATCGATGTGGCGGCCTTCGCCATCCTCCATCCAGCCTTTGTCGAACACCTGGAAGAACAGCTCATGCACATCCGGATGCGCTTTCTCAATCTCATCCAGCAGCACCACGCTATAGGGACGACGGCGAACGGCTTCGGTCAGCACGCCACCTTCGCCGTAGCCGACGTAGCCCGGCGGGGCACCTTTCAGCGTCGAGACGGTGTGCGCCTCCTGAAACTCGCTCATGTTAATGGTGATGATGTTCTGCTCGCCGCCATACAGCGACTCGGCCAGCGCCAGCGCGGTCTCGGTTTTCCCGACACCGGACGGCCCGCACAGCATAAAGACGCCTGCGGGCTTGTTGGGGTTGTCGAGGCGCGCGCGCGTGGTGCGAACCCGTTTCGCGATCAGCTCCAGACCGTGACGCTGACCGATGACGCGCTGGTTCAGGGTATCCGCCAGATTCAGGACGGCGTCGATCTCATTCTTCACCATCCGGCCCAGCGGAATACCGGTCCAGTCCGACACCACGGCCGCTACCACGCCCGCATCGACGGCGGCAAACAGTAGCGGCGTGTCGCCCTGCAGCGCAGTGAGTTGCTGCTGCGTTGCATCACGCTGTTCATGCAGCGCCGCATCCTCTTCGGTAACACAGCGGGCACGCAGCGCAATCAGGGTCTCGACCAGTTCGCGCTCCTGCAGCCAGCGCTGTTGCAGCGCATCGCGTTCAGCTTCCAGGGCAGTGCGCTCTGCAGCAATCGCCTGCTGGCGGGTGACGTCACCGAGGCCGACCTTAATTTCGCGTTCAATGATCTCCGCTTCAATCTCCAGCGCGGCCAGACGGTGCAGGCAATCTTCCAGCGCCGCAGGCTGTGCGCCCTGACTGACAGCCACGCGGGCGCAGGCGGTATCCAGCAGCGCCACGGCTTTGTCCGGCAACTGACGCGCCGGGATGTAGCGATGGGAGAGTTTCACCGCCGCACTGACCGCATCATCCAGCAGCAGCACCCGATGATGTTTCTCTAGTGCGCTGACGGTGCTACGCAGCATCAGAATCGCTTTGGCTTCATCCGGCTCCTGCACCTGCACGGTCTGGAAGCGACGGGTCAGCGCCGGGTCTTTCTCAATGTACTTTTTGTATTCGGCCCAGGTGGTCGCGCCGATGGTGCGCAGCTGGCCGCGCGCCAGCGCCGGTTTCAGCAGGTTGGCGGCATCGCCGGTGCCCTGCTGACCGCCTGCGCCGACCAGGGTGTGGATCTCATCCACAAACAACACAATCGGCGTCGGGCTGGACTGCACCTCATTGATCAGCGCCTGCAGTCGCGCCTCGAACTCTCCTTTCATCCCGGCACCGGCCTGCAGCAGGCCGATATCCAGCAGCCAGAGCTGCACATCGCGCAGCGGCGCAGGCACATCGCCCGCCGCGATACGCAGCGCGAGACCTTCGACCACCGCGGTTTTGCCGACACCTGCTTCGCCGGTCAGCAGCGGGTTGTTCTGACGACGACGCATCAGGATATCGACCATCTGGCGGATCTCATCGTCACGGCCGGTCACCGGATCGATGCGGCCTTCACGGGCGCGTGCGGTCAGATCCTGACCGTACTGCTCCAGCGTGCTGCCGCTGGCCGCAGGCGGTGCGCCCGCATCCGCCGGTGCGCTCAGCGCCTGCTGCGCTTCTTTGCTGTTGCTGAGCAGCGTGTCGAACTGCTCCAGCAGGGCATCGGCGTTGACGCGGCTGAACTGACCGGAGATGCCTTTCAGCACGCTGGCCAGGTTGAAGGTTTTCAGCATGCCGATCAGCAGATGGCCACCGCGAATGCGGGTCGCGCCATATTTCAGCGAGGCGTAAACCCACGCCCGCTCCACGGCGCTGTCGATATGCTCAGAGAGGTCAGAGACCGCACTGGCACCGCGCGGCAGACGATCCAGCGCAGCAACGATGTCCTGAGTCAGGGCCTTTTCATCCAGTGAAAAATGTGTGATGACCTGCTGTAAGTCGCCATCCTGCTGCTGCATCAGCTGATGCAGCCAGTGCACCAGCTCAACATAGGGATTGCCGCGCAGTTTGCAAAAGGCGGTGGCGCTTTCCAGCGAGGTAAATAACAGCGTATCCAGTTTGCCGAATAGCACGGCACGGCTGATTTCTGACATAGGGGGCTCTCTTCAATCAAAGACGCAGGCTGTGTAACAGGGAAAGCGGCTGGGCTAGCGCGAAGCTGCCTCAACCTCAAATATAAAATCTTCGCGATCCTGCGGCTGCGGCATCTGCCCCAGCCAGCTGGTGTAACCAAGCCGGGCAGCGCCGCCCAGCGCCACACCCTGCACCGCGTCTGCAGCCAGGATCAGGCTGAGATCCCACTGCATTTCGATGCCGAGGTAGTGACGTACCCAGTCGCGCACTTCCTGCGCGCCGGGGGCATCGGGCAGGAAATGTGCATACTGCGCGGCGCTGAGCGGCCCCAGATGCAGGCGGAAACGGTGCTGCACGTCGCGTACCGCCACGCCGAGAAAAGCAGAGGCACCCAGCCGGGGCATATGGCGTCCCGCGCCCAGCCGGGCCTGATCGCGGCTGTCCAGCGTCAGCCAGTGCGGCAGGTTCTGCGTCAGCCGCACCGGCACGCCAAAGTAGTGGCGCAGAATGCGGACAAGCCCTTCAGCATCATGACCGTGACGGCTGAGATGCCCCACCAGCATCAGCCGGGCATGGAGGCTCAGCGAGCTGGCCTGCTGCTGCGCCGGTAAACCGATGCCTCCCAGGCAGGCGAGATAGTTCAGGAAGCGGCTGTCGTCGGGGCGATCCAGTGACACGGTCGGCTGCGCATCCGCCCAGGCGCGATAGAACAGCAGCGTGGCGCGATGATGAAACAGGTCAGCAAATGCCGACAGGCTGTGATCCTGATGATGCACAATCCGTTCATGCACATATTCAGTCAGATGGGTCGGCAGCGGGCCGTTGGGACCAAACAGGCCAAAGCTGTAAATCGACAGCTCATGCCGTCCCGACTCTTCACGTGGCGTGGCACTGGCGACGGTGGCGGGCGCAAACGCCAGTGACGGCGTCTGACCAATGCGCACCGATTCGAACTTCGGCAGCGGCGCACGGCCCAGTGGATAACGCTGACCGCCCTGCGCATCCAGCCGCCGCAGCAGCTGGAACAGATCGTAGCGCCACGGCGCGGCCATCACTTTTTGCCAGAAATCATCCGGCAGTCGGGTCAGCCGCGGCAGCGTAATGACTTTTTCGCCAATCATATCAGCGCTTTCCGGCCCATGCGCGGTGGCCAGTAGCCTACTTCGCCGCGCTGCTGGCTGTTCAGGGTGAACTCCGTAAAGCTGTTGAGCGCCACAAGGCGGCCACAGACCCGCTCCAGCACGCTGCCGAACAGCCACGGGCTGGCACCCGAAAACGCCTGCTCATCCACTTCCAGCGTGATGCTGACGCCGCGCGCAAACACCACCGGACCCGGCTCCGGCACGCGGCGGTTGACCGCACTGAGCGTACAGTGGCGGATGCCGTCAATCTGGCGGGCAACTGGCGCTTCCGCCAGGTTGGCGTAGAGGCTCAGCAGCTGGCGAAGCGCCGCCGCGCCTTCTCCGTCGCTGCTGTCCATCAGGCTGAGGTAGTTCATCTGCAGATGGCTGATTAGTCGCCACGCAGAAAGGCCTTCCGCCAGCGCCGGACGCGGTGGCGTCGGCCCTTTGCACAGTTTCAACTCCGACACCGGAATCGAGTCCGGCATCACGAAGTTGCCCTGATCCTGCTGCAGCATCAGCGGCAGATCGCGGCTGGTGCACATCACCTCGGCGGAGAGATAGCGCACGTCGTCGCGCCACGGCGCGTGATGCTCATCCACCAGCGACAGAAAGACTTCGGAACCAATATAGCCGGTGCGCGTGCCGTAGCGCTGGGCCTGCTCTGACAGGGTGCGCTGTTCACGCCGCAGTGAGAAGTAAGCACCGTAATCACCCTGGTCACCGCTGAAGGTGCTCCAGAACGGACGGAAAACCTGCTCTTCCCGCTGGCCTTCCACGGTGGCGAACAGCCGCTGCACCGAATGCACCTCATAATCCAGTGGCCGGATGTTATCCACCACCAGATGATATTCATGCTGGCTGTCGCTGACCTTCAGGCGCTCGGCGGTTTTCGGGAACAGATTGATGACCGGCGTGCAGTGCAGCGCCAGATGGCTGTGATCGACCACGCTTTCCAGCGCGCTGTCCGCTTTATCGAGCAGAATGATGATGTCGAATGCGGTGGCGTTGTCACAGCGACGCAGGAACGGGCCGAGCTGACTCAGGCTGATAAACTGGAAGCGCGCCGGAAATGCAAAATACTCCTGCAACAGACGATAACCGTCGAAGTTGCGCAGATCGTCCGGCAGCAGCGCCTGCTCCGGTGCAAAGCCCTCCTGCTGCAGGGCCTCATCCGTCAGCACCTGACGCTGTGGCCGCTGCTCTGCGGACTGCAGGACGATGCCGACCCGGTGCTGCATCAGCAGCTCCAGCAGCTTCAGCGCCTGGATATCGGACCCGCTCAGGAACAGCATCAGGTCATCCACACTGAGCTGACTCAATGAGGAGATCCCTTCGCAGCTGATGCGGATGCGCAGCGCACTGGCCGCGCCCAGGCCACCCAGTTTTAGTTCGCCAGAGGGCAGATCGCCGGGCACGCCGCCGAGAGTGACTTCGCTGATGCGCAGCGGATGCAGCACCACATCGTGTGCGGTGGTGTAGCTGCAGGTCACCCCGGTTTTTTTCAGGTTCTGGCTCTCCATCATGGTGCCGCGCGGCACGCGAAAGCCCTGGGTGATGTCACCCTTGCGGCTGTCCGGCGTCAGCTGCGCGATCGCCATTGATGGCGTTGGCGAGAGATAGGATGGCGCAATCATCTCCAGCAGGCGCTGCGAGAAGCGCGGAAACTCCGCATCCATCTTAAGCTGCACACGCGACGTCAGGAAGGCGAATCCCTCCATCAGCCGCTCGACATAGGGATCGGCCACGTCGATGCCATGCATGCCAAGACGTCCCGCCACTTTCGGGTAACGCGTCGCGAACTCTGCTCCCATCTCGCGCAGGTAAGCCAGTTCACGGTTGTAATAGTCGAGCAGATTGCTGTCCATGATTACCCTGCATCCTGAAGTTCGAAATGGCCGCTCTCCAGATCAACCTGAGTGCGGAACAGAAACGCCAGCGGATAAGGCACGCACCAGAGCCGCCCTTTGATCTCAATCGACAACACGTTGTGCAGACTAAGCGAGCCGAGATCGCTGACGCATCGCACCTGGAGTCCCTGCGGCAGAATGCGCGGCTCAAAGTGCAGAATGGCGTTGGTCATTTTGCGCTGCATATCCTGCCATTCGATATCCGAGACGTTCTGTCCGGCCAGCGGCGCTACGCCGAAGTTCCAGACCGAGCGCTGTACCTGATCGAAACCGCCCAGATCCTGCTGCGCTTCGTTATTGATGGTGTTAAACAGCCACTGCAGATCGCGCAGTACGTGGCGGCGCAGCGTACTGTGGCTGATGAGCATGCTGTTCTCCGGCTCCTGCTGCCTGTCCGGCGCGTTGTCGGTCAGGCGGTCCAGCAGCGAGGATTGCAGCTTGTCTCGGGCGGTCAGCGCATCGCGCTTTTTGCGCGCACGAAAGCCGCCATGCAGCTGGGCATAGCCGTCGTTGTGCGCGCCTGAATCATGGCTCATCGGCGGACTCAACGTTATCAAACGCGACCTGCTGCAGGCTCAGCAGCGAGAACTCCGCGCTGTCGCTGAGCCACATTTTTTGTCCCTGGCCGATAAACTGGTCCGGATCGTCGCCCAGCGGCTGCCATTCGGTGACGCTGGCGCGCAGAAAACGCTCGTCCGCACCCGCCAGCAGCGGATAGCGCGCCGGGATCTGACACACCTGTTCGCTGCCATCCACCAATTGCACCCGCGTATGACGCCACACCAGATCGGTGACGCTGGCGGGTGCCTGGAACTGCATCTCACAAATAGCGGCGAACGGGATCCAGTAATAACGACCCTGATTGATCACTTCACACACCGGCCCGAAACGGCTGTCGCCATCCATCAGCCAGCTGAAGGCGGTCGGCTGATCCTGCCCGGTCGCGGTGCCGGGATTGGCGGCCGCAAGATCCAGCGCGTCGGCACGCAGTGCGCTGCCGCGCGCGACATCACCCGCGGTTTCGGCCTGTAATGCGGCCAGCAGTGTGTCGCACCAGTGCCAGGCGCTGCCCGGCAGCACGGGTTGTGCCTCACCACGCAGCACGGCATCACGCTGCAGCTCACCGGCAATCGCCTGCTGCAACAGATTAACCGTTGGTTGCGCCTGCGGGCTTAACGCCAGCCAGGATTGCAGCTGCGTCTGCGCGCGCGTCCAGTTGCCCGCCAGACAGAGTAATTGTACAAAGGCGGCGCGCAGATCGGCGTTCGCCGGATTCGCCTGAATCTGGCGGGTAACGTCAGCCAGCGTCTCGCTGAGCGTGGCGTTCGCAAGATGATGTTGTAAGGATTCCATGCAAACTCCTTTTGCGTCAGTTAAGGGTGCGGTAGACCGCAGCGGCGGGATCTTTCAGTTCAGGGTGCAGTTTTTCCACCAGCTGTACGCTCAGCGTGGTATTGCCGCTGACCCACGGTGACCAGACTTTGCGGACTTCCTGCAGACGTGCCTGCAAAGCACTCTCATCAGCGGCTTCACTGGCGGGCATCAGCACCACCACCTGACGGGCCGCCTGCCAGCCGTTAAAGCGGTTGCTGAAGGGCAGAACCAGCCAGCTGTCCGGGGATTTCTCGTTACTCAGCACCATGCGCTCGCTGTTAACCGTGGTGATGTGCAGTTCAGCGGTAGACGACTGACTGCTCAGTCCCATCACCGGGAAGCCCTGCAGGAAGGTCACGCCGACGGCTGCCGGCGCGCCGTTACCCTGCTGCGTCAGGCGGCTGTGTCCGCTGAGCCAGCCATCGGAACCGCAGACCAGCCCCTGCTTAGCTGGCACAAACAGCGCACTGCCCTGCGCCGGATGCTGCCACCAGGTGCGGAAATGGCAGCCGTCGAGCAGGCTGAACTGCAGCCATGGCGAGGTATCCGCCTGGGCGGCATTGACCAATGGGTCCGCAGGCACGGCAGCCGTGGCTGGCTGTTGCTGTGCAGGCGGCGCGGGTGGCGTCACCACGGTCTTCCACTGCTGCGCGCGGGCGGCGCTGCCGGTAGCGATTTCACTGCCCGCTGTATCGGTCAGCTGCCAGTGCAGCTGCTGCAGCGGTTTACACTGCGACGCCATTAGGCCAGCCACCCGTGGCAGAAACTCTTTCAGCACCGACGCGTTTTTCTCACCCAGGGTGACGATGCGCAGGTTAATGGTGCTGTTACACCAGCTCGACAGCTGATTGTTTTTGACGTCATCAATCCAGACATCCAGTTTCTGTGCCGGGGACTGAACGATGCGATAGTTTTCAGCATAAGCGTGCGTGCTGAGCAGCAGCGCAGCCAGACCCAGTAATCCATATTTCATGTTGGCGTTCTCAATCTCGCAGAGGGAAGAACTGCGCCGCTTCAGAGAGCGAGTGCAGCAAAGTGGTGTCCTGTGGCGATCCAATCCAGACGGCCAGTGCGCTGAAATTATCCTGCTGCCCCTGATCTGACTGATCGTTTTTGATGATTTGCTGCATCAGCGTCAGCCACTCTTCCGGCGTATTCACCATGTGCAGTGACTGCTGCATCTGCTCCAGCGTCACACCGTGCCAGAAACCATCGGTGCAGAGCAGAAAGGCATCGCCATCCTCAATCCCGACCACGTCGCTGTAGCTGGCGTCGCGCTGCTCATCACCCATCCCCAGCGCAAAATAGAGCAGGTTGCTGTTGATGCCTTCGGTGCGATGTCCGGCATCTTTCATCTGCTGCACCAGGCTGTGGTCGGTGGTGACCAGATAGAGATAGCCGCGGCGGAACAGATAAAGGCGGCTGTCACCGGCATGCGCCCAGCAGGCAAGGTGGTAGTCGCGGTCAATGAACAGGCTGACCAGCGTGGTGCCCATCCGGCTGTGCTCGCTGCTGGCTTTCTGCTGCTGCCGGATGGCGTGATTTGCGTGATTAACGTAGTTGCGAATCGACTGCGCATTGAGGTGCGCATCCCCATCGAACGCTTCCAGCAGGCTGCTGCGGGCGATGGCGGCCGCCCTGTCACCGCCGGGAAACCCGGCCACACCGTCGCACACCACAAAACAGGCGGAGCGCTTACCGATGACATCACCGATCTGATCCTGATTACTGGCGCGATCGCCCTGATTCGACGTCGAGGCAATAGTGATATTCATGCGTCATCCGTGTGGGTTTGTGAGTCTTTGTACTGATTAACTTCCAGGTCATAGGCGTGCAGAAACGCTTCGCCAAACAGGGTGTGGAAATCGTCTTCGATCTCGCCCGCCGTCTCGCCGTAGCGCTCAACAAAATGCTCCCACAGCGCCGCTTTACGGCTGCCCGGCAGGCCGATACGGGAAACCGATCCTGCCTGACGCGCCTCCTCTTCCAGCTGCTCGGGATTAAAGGATTGCAGCATCGAGGCGATGATGGCGCGGATACCGGCGATCATGCCCAGCTGGTGCGCCTGCAAATCAATCAGCGCATCCCGCACCGCCTGACGCGGTGGCATAAAGCCCGGCATCCGGCTGCCGAACATCTGCATCAGAACGGTTTTGCCCGATGGCAGCAGCTTGAACGGGTTATTGGCGTCGTCGAGGATCACCGTCATGTCGGCCTTAACGCCGCGCTTAAGTATCGAGCGCGATGACAGCAGCGCGACCGTGCCCTGCGAGAACATGCTGAGCATCTGACCAAACTGCAGCATCTGCTCGCGGTCAAACTGCGGCGTTGGCTGCAGATCGCGCAGACCCATGCCTTCCAGCAGCGCGTCCAGCAGTTCACCTTTCAGCGCATCGCCGCTGCTCTGGCTGGATGTGGAGGGCTGCACGGCGGCGGCATGCTGGTGACCCGAGGCAACCGGATCGATGCGCAGCCGCCCTTTCGGCGTCGGTGAGGGAGCACGCTGCACCGCCTGGGGTGTCGGCAGCGTAATGCCGCCGTAGTCGTTTTGCGGATTAACCGCGTCTGTCTGACCAGATTCCGCCTCCTCATCCGCCAGCAGCGTCTGGCGCGGGGCTTCACTATGAGGCTGGTCATCAACGGGTAAGTCGATGCCGCTGAACAGCGGTGAGTGATCCATTTCGTTCAGGCTGATGGAAGCCTGCTCAGGTGAGCGTGCGGCAACCGGCTCAGGCTTTGTCTCTGGCTGAGGCGGCACATGCAGCGTCGCCGGTTTCGCTGGCTCCGGCTGCGCCAGCGGCACCGCGTTCCCCATCATCAGTCCTAAGGGATCATCATGGTTGCGCACATCCGCACTGCTCTCGCCGTCGAACAGGCTCAGCGGATCCAGTTCAGCGGCGGGCGCTTGAGACTGCTTTGGCGCGCTGGGCTGCTGAGCCGCCAGCGTGCTCGGCGTACGGTCGTCAAAAATGCTCTGCTGCGCAAAGAGCGCATCGCCGTCGTCAAACAGGCTGCTGTTTTTGGGCTGCTGACCATAATCCAGCGGCGCATCGTTGATCAGCTGTGCCAGCGGATCTTCCGGATTCCGGTCTGGCATGGCGGGCGCGGTCAGCGGATGGGCATCCGGCATTTCCGGCGCGGCTTTGCGTTTAGAGAGATCGTCGGAAATCGAAAACTCTTTCGCCAGGCTGTCCCAGATTTCGCTGGGGATGGCGGCGGTGGTGCTGGCTTTTTCGGCTACCGGTTCACGAGGAGCCGCGGCAGGCTGGACCGGATCCGGACGCGGAACCGCCCTTTCAGTCTGCGGCTGCTGTGCACTGCTGAGATCGCTGACCAGCAGCTGATAATCATCGATGCCCAGAATGTCCCCATCCTGCAGCTCAACCTGACGACCGCGTTCCAGCGGAATATCGTTGAGCAGCACGCGCGTCACATTGCCACGGTTAGTCAGACGACATTCACCGTTTGCGGTGATGTGCACAATGGCCTGCAGCCGGGAGAGCGTTCGGTCGTCATCCGGCAGCACCAGATTGTTATCCACGCCGCGACCAATGGTGCCGCCGGGCGGGAAGAAATCACAATGAGTTTGCGGCGGCTGTTGGCCGGGTTTAGTCGTTATTATCGTAAAGCGCATAACGGATTCCTGCGGTTAGCGGTTCGGCATCTATACCGCGCACCTCTCGGGGAAAGGCGCGGGGTATAGGGAGCGGGAAAGTTTAATTTTGGGGTTGGGGTTTATTTAAATTAGTGACGCCGGATACGTTACTTAAACTGACAGAGTTACTGGTTAATAAATTAAATCCACTGCGACGGGAATTAATTCTTACTTAAAGAAGCGAGCAGCATAACTCCGAATCCGAAAAGACAGCATATCAGAGACCAATAAGAGTGATTTTTTTGAATTTTAAACAGACATAAATCTTTCTGGGTAATCAGTAAGGCAGTTGCTTCAGAATTGCAGTGCGTTCCTTATCGAGACGATCAATACAGAAATTCATGACGCTCACATAAGCATCGCTGCCCTCTTCAGCGGCATAGGCTTCCAGCCTGCACTGACTATCACGGTATTTAAGCCAGTTGCGCTGAGTATCAATGAAGGCGCTTCGGTACTGGCTGGACTCCTGATCATGGCCTCTATAAAGGTGCTCGATTCGGATTTTCGCCGCTTTATACTCTTTATTTAAATCCAGCTCTGACTCTGTTTTATTTTTTTCTGCACATTCGTTAACTTCCTGAGTGTTATTCCCGCTTGAACAATCACTCATCGCCTGGACGGAGGAAACATAAGAAGCTAAAAAACATAGCAGTAAATAAAAATATTTCATCAGAAACTCACCATTGATATTAACTTTTATTTTTATATCTTTCGTAAAGCATCTGAGCATCCTGGCTTTGCGAAAGTAATGTGCATTTCATCATATTGAAGTTACCTGATACCGAGCCGGTCAGGTTCATCTCCAGATACGCATTAATCAACTTATCACCATCACTGAAGGCTTCAACAGGGAGGTGGCTTACCTCTAACCAGGCTGATGCGCTTTTAAAGGCATCATCGGTGAAGGCCTTGTCAGTCGAAGCCTTACCTGCACAGCGGTTCAGAAGCCAGTTCCTGAAAATCTGCGGTTGCTTGAAGGCGTCTGGGGCCGGAGGCGTTATCGCCAGCACTGCAGGAGATAACGTCAGAACGAATAACATCAGGACTTTTTTCATTTCAGTATCCACAGAGAGGCAACATCAGGGACACACTGCCATAATCTGCGCCTTCAGGAAGTGACAGGTATCAGAACAGATGTTGCTTTTTCAGGGTGCCACATGCACTCGGGTATTAATGAAGCCATCTCCATGATCATAGTTAAGCACATACTAGTTATAAAAATGACGCCAGATAATAAAACCTAAACCTCCGCCAATCATCATTACCGCAGTCACCATATTTAAAGTATGAAGGCGTGTTAGCCAGCCTATTTCTTTTTCAGGTAACGATTGAATAAAATGATAAGTCTCCTGGCTAACGCTCTCCTTACCTCTACGCTGAAGTTTCACACCTTTATATAAGCGTGCAAACCAGGAAATTTTCACAGGATGGAATGATGGACTGAAAAATGAGCTAACCTGAGTGCTGAAATCAAGATCCAATCTTCTTTTACGAAACTCGCCAATTAATGATTCATAGTTTTGAACATTTTTTCTGAATATTATGTAGCCTACAATTTGCAAAGCAATCGAACTCAGAAAAGACATCACTGACACAGCAATCAAAATGCAAGGCCAGGTCATAAAGTCTTATCCATAGCTTCAGTTAAATACATAAACAAAAATAGCCATAAAAACAGCCCAGACAACTGTCAGAAAAAAAGTAAGCTGGTAAAGATAGAGCGTCTTTTCCATCCAAACCATTTTGTCTTTAGGTTGTTTTTGTACAAATTCATAAGCCTTTATGCTGACATTTTCAGATTTAGAAAAGCGCATTTTCCGCCCTTTCCTGAGATTCATGAAAAAGGCTAACTTCTGATAATTAGCATAGAACCCCAAATGATTTGCAACTTTCGTGGTTAAGTCTAATTGCAAGCCAGCATTTTGATAAAGATCGATAAAATCCTGATATGCTTTTCGATTAACTCTAAAGAACCACGCAGCATAGACATGCAGAAGAATGACCAAAACAGATAAAATCACACTGCCATACATAAAAAAATCATACGAACTCATAAAATCTTATCCATCAAAATACCTGCCCCTTTTTCACCCAGTTTAGCAGCACCAAAACCCCCTGCAGCGGATCCGACTATTCCACAAGCTAACGCACCTATGCCTCCGGTTGCAACACCCAGTGCTACGCAGGCGGAAGTTGTGATTGCACCTGCCGCCGCGCCGCCCAGGATACCTGCAGTCGTGCTTGCTGCAAACTGAGAATACCCTTTCACCGCTACTTTAGAGCATTCATCTTCTCTTTCAGTGGTACAGCTGTGATAAACCTCATTCGTTGTATTCACAGCACTAAATCCTATCGAAACCCATCCACCCATTTTCATAAATTTCGCTGCTTTTGCTGCACTATCTACATAGGTCGAATAACCGCGTATTACTCCTGTGCCAGCAGTTTGCCAGTCATGAATAATAGATGAGCTGGAAAGGTTTAAAGCATGCTTAATCTTTTCATAGGGGCGCAAGTTCAACATAAATCGGGATAAACGATTCAGTAATACTTCAAGTTCACCAAACAGGCGTTTACGCTCGATAAAAAACTGCTGCCCGAACAATGTTCCTGACGTCAGATATTGGTTACGGTAGGCATTCTCAATAGCGACAAGTTTCTTGCCAATTTCATTGAAATAGCGCTCTCCCGCATCGCCGATGATACCTGATGCTTTATCCATAAAATTGGTAATAGCAGCAATGGAAGCATAATGGCGGTTAAAGAAATCAGCCTCATCAACGGTCAGATGAGTGACACTATTATTGGTTCTGGATTTAGCTTCTTCCAGCGTGCGCATGGCAGCCGGGTGATTATTACCATTCGGATCGGCAACGATTAAAATCTGGCCGGGTTTAGCCCATGCAACATCAGCATTTAATTGCAAAAAATAGTTCGCGGCAGACATATTGCGCGTGCCATAAAGCCACATTGCCTGCTCAGTCAGTCTTCCTGGACGCTGAACAACACAAAATCCCGGCTCAATTGAATTTCTCTCTGCCATAACAACCTCCTTTTGCAATTAAATGTTCGAAACGTATAACTATTGCATCTGATTCCTTGAATTTTAATGAAGATACGCCCCCTTTTCGGAGGCGTATTATATTACGCTTCTTTATTGCCTTTGATGTCCCAGCCGGCGCTGCTTTCTGCGCCTTTGCCGCCGGAAGAGCTCTGCTCCCAGTACTGCTGCTTCACTTTAGAAGCCTGGAAGGAGTAGGTCATTCCCAGGGTATCGCCGTTGTCGGAGCCATTGTAATTCACAGCGGTCACCAGAACGTCTTCCAGGGTGATGCGCGCATACTCAACCTGAGAACCGCCCGCTTTACAGATAGAGAGTTCAACTTTAGTGAGATGCTTACCGCTTGCGCAGTTCTTCAGCAGCGCCGTAGTGGATTTGTCGATCAGTGCATTCACGTGCAGGTCGTTGAAGTTAACTTTGCCCGCACCGCCGCCGCCGCCCACAGACATGTTGCCTGGCTGAGAAGCACCCCATGAGAAAGAGGTAATATCAGTCCAGCCAGTGTGGTTAGAGTCTTTAGATTCGCCGGTGACACCGTCGACCTTCATAAACATATCAATAGCCATTATCTTTCACTCTTTATTGGTTGAGATTATTGCTTTCAAAAAAAGCAAGGATATGGCAAAAAGAAAAGCATGGGGCTGAATAAAACAGTCCATATTTTACCTTTGCCTTGCTTCTGAAATATCGTCATAAACCATATTTCAGATAGTGCATTGCCGGGCACCAGACCGGGCAATGTATTAAATTCCCATGACGAAAATCGGAATACTGAACACGGAGTCAGGGAACACAAAAGCAATTAATCTCTTTCCCTTAGCTTGTGCCCGGCCCAGTAAAAACTTAATGACGCAGTGACTGAAAGAGTAATCAGGATGCCGTTAATTATTTTCCCCATCATCGTGACATTCCAGTCAAAGAGGAAGAGGTAATAACCTGCGCATGTGAATAAAATCAGGGCTGAAATAAAAACCAGCAGATAACGGAGTCAATACAGAGCTAATTTTTTAACCATTCTTTTATCCTCCCTGACATTCACCTCAGCAATCTTTCTGTGAGGCATCAGGCGCAATACCCTTTCGCGCCTGATAACCTTACGACTCAGCCCTTAAGCATTATCATTTTTCAGTGACGGCAGCTTAGAGACCAGTCGCAGCGAAACGGTCAGGCCTTCCAGCTGGTAGTGCGGACGCAGGAAGAACTTCGCGGCGTAATAGCCTGGGTTATCTTCCTGCTCTTCCACATTCACCTCGGCAGCGGCCAGCGGCTTGCGAGACTTGGTCTCCTGCGAGGAGTTAGCCGGATCGCCATCAACGTAGTTCATCACCCAGTCGTTCAGCCAGCGTTCCATTTCATCACGCTCGCGGAAGGAGCCGATCTTGTCGCGCACGATGCACTTCAGGTAATGCGCGAAGCGGCAGCAGGCGAACAGATAAGGCAGACGCGCGGCCAGACGGGCATTGGCGGTGGCATCGGCGTCGTGATATTCCGTCGGCTTCTGCAGTGACTGTGCGCCAATAAAGGCGGCGAAGTCAGAGTTTTTGCGATGCACCAGCGGCATAAAGCCGTTTTTCGCCAGTTCGGCTTCGCGGCGATCGCTGATGGCGATTTCGGTCGGACACTTCATGTCCACGCCGCCGTCGTCGCTCGGGAAGGTGTGGCACGGCAGGTTCTCAACCGCCCCGCCCGATTCCACGCCGCGGATTGCGGTACACCAGCCATACTCCTTAAAGGAGCGGTTGATGTTGGCGGCCATTGCATACGCCGCATTGCTCCAGGTGTAGTTGCCGTGATCGGAACCGTCGGTCTGCTCTTCAAAATCGAAGCTGTCGACCGGGTTGGTACGAATGCCATATGGCAGACGTGCCAGGAAACGCGGCATCACCAGACCGAGATAGCGTGCATCTTCCGATTCACGCAGACTGCGCCAGGCAGCATATTCGGTGTTCTGGAAGATTTTGGTCAGATCGCGTGGATTCGCCAGCTCCTGCCAGGACTCCATCTGCATCACTTCCGGCGCGGTGCCGGTGATAAACGGACAGTGTGCCGCCGAACCGATGCGCGCCATCTCACCCAGCAGCTCAACATCCTGCGGGCTGTGGTCGAAGTAGTAGTCACCCACCAGACAGCCAAACGGCTCGCCGCCGAACTGACCATACTCCTGCTCGTAAATCTTCTTGAACAGCGGGCTTTGGTCCCAGCCAGCACCTTTATAGCGCTTAAGCGTACGACCCAGCTCCTGCTTGGAGATGCTCATAAAGCGGATTTTCAGCATCTCATCCGTTTCGGTGTTGTTCACCAGATAGCTCAGGCCGCGCCAGGCGCTTTCCAGCGACTGGAACTCCGGATGGTGAATAATCTGGTTAACCTGCTGCGACAGCTTTTCGTCGATCTCCGCGATCAGCGCCTGAATGGTGCGATAGGCGTCGCTGGAAACGGTGACGGTGTTCTCCAGCGCCTGCTGCGCCAAAGTTTTTACCGCGCTTTCGACCGCGGCGCGTGCCTGGTCGCTTTTCGGCCGGAACTCTTTGTTCAGCAGCGCGCTGAACTCATCCTGGCTGAAACTGGCCGCGCCCTGCGCCTGGGGTTGTTGTGAAGTCTGCGTCATGCCTGCGGCTCCTTACCTTCAGTGGCCTCATCCTGCTTAGGCAGATGGGTCAGAGCCTGCAGCAGCGTTGGATCCTGCAGCACTTTACCAATCAGCTCTTCCGCACCGTTTTTGCCGTCCATATAGGTCAGCAGATTTGCCAGCTGGGTACGGGCTTCCAGCAGCTTGCTCAGCGGCTCGACGTTGCGGGCCACGGCATCCGGCGAAAAGTCGTCCATGCTGTCGAAAGTGAGATCGATGTTCAGCTTACCTTCGCCATTCAGGGTGTTGTCTACCTGGAACGCGGCGCGTGGCTTCAGCGCTTTCATGCGCTCATCGAAGTTGTCGATGTCGATCTCAAGGAATTTGCGGTCGTCGATGCCCGGCTGCGGCTCCAGCGGTTTACCCACCAGATCCGCCAGCACGCCCATCACAAACGGCAGCTGGATTTTGCGTTCCGCGCCATAAATTTCCACGTCATATTCAATCTGAACGCGAGGCGCGCGATTGCGGGCAATGAACTTCTGCCCACTGGATTTGCTTGTTGCCATGGTTTTCTCCATCAATGATGCGCGGATAATGTGTCACAGCAGGCGCGCAGGTCCCGCTGTGTGAGTGGGTCACGCCTGCTTAGTCGCGACGTCCGAAAATGGTTTCCAGCTGATGCACGCCATCGGGTGCCAGCTCGCGGATGATTTCCAGGAAGTCGCGCTCGATTAAGCGCTGTACCCGGTCGATCATCAGCGGAGCCGGATGGCTCGGCTCATGCTGGGTGAAGTAGAGCTTCACTTTCTCCAGCATCAGCTGGGCATCGGCGCGGGAACTGATCTGTACCGTGCGCCAGTCCGCGGCCGCGCGCGGCGCCGTTGCGACCGCCGCCGGGGCCGCCACTTCTGCGGGTTGTTCCGCCGCTGCGGCAGGAATCAGCTGGCTGAGGTCCGTGGCCTGGCAGCGTTCGGCGATCAGCGCAATCTGTCTGCGCAGCAGGGCCAGTTCCGGCACCGCCGCATCGCCAAGCCGTTCGGCCACGGTTTCGCAGATGGTCTGTAGCCGCTCATGAATCTGCAGCACCGCCTCAATACCGGGCTGGTCGCCGCGCGCCAGTTCATCGATCAGACGCGGCAGGCCGCCAGGGTAGTCCGCCACCTCGGTTTTGCTGCCGTCGCACAGGGCGGCCGCATCGCGCAGTGAGATACCGTCGGACGGATAGCGCAGCAGCCAGCACTGACGCACCGCGCCACTGAGTTCCGTCTTGTCACCCAGCAGCGCCAGGGCATTAATGCGGTAGAACGGGTCCTGCTCGCCGTACTCTTCCAGCCGGGGCCACAGCGGCTCCCAGTAGAGCAGCAGCGCCTGTTCAATCAGCTTCAGGCCCTGGGCATAGCCCGGCAGTCCTTTCAGCTCCGTCCAGGCGTGGGTCAGCGCCAGCATCACCCGTAAATCTTTACTGCGGGCCAGCAGCGCTATCGCCAGCTTCTCAACTTTGTTCCAGTCGGCGGGTTCGGCCGGAATGATGGTGTTGCCGAACTGCTGTTCGGCTTTACCGGCACTGGCCTGCTCCATCGCCTGAAAATCAGCGTCGTACTCCAGGTTATCGCCACCGGGATTGTCATCACTGACCGGAGCCAGCAAAGCCTCTGTATTCATCGTCATGGGTATCGCCTCAGGATTCAAACATCGGGGGATAAAGTCCGTTTCGTCCCGGCTTTGCCCCACCGGCCGGATCAAACAGCAATGAAAAAAGCTGCGCGGTGAAGTTACCGCTATGGACCTGGGTATAAAGCGGGAACCCGTCGCTCTGATTGGTCCACCAGAAACTGGTGTAAAACTGCGGGTCGAAGTTCTCGCCCGGCAGCGTCCAGTTCAGCGTTGAAGGCGTATCGCCATGGCCAATGACGTTGAGGATATCTGACGGCTCGTCCGTCTCCTGCGGCGGTTGCGGCTGCGGAATGCTGATCAGTGCCTGATCCAGCTGCTCCGGCGACCCGCCGCCCTGCACCACCCGCAGCAGCGTATTGCCTACCTGCTGATACCACTCGCCGGAGCGTGCCAGCAGCGCTGGCGACCACTCGGCGGGGGTGAAGTGACGCAGCGCGCAGAGCGGATAGTTACGTCCCACGCTGTCCCGTGCCGCAATCAGGCAGCCCATCTGGATCAGCTGACTGCCCAGCATCGGCGGCACCACAAAATTCCAGACCGGCGCGTTGAGGAACGGGCGCGACGGCGCGTTATCCCCCTCCTGACTGCTCTGCCAGTGATGCAGGCCCACCTGAAACCAGCTGGACCATTGGCGATAGAGGACGTCAGGAAAGCGGCGCTTCACAAAGTCACCCGCGCTGGGCAATTTGCCGTACCAGCAGGGTGCAGCGTAATGAGTCATTGTCGGGTCCTGTTTCAGGGGCAGCTAAAGCCGGGAAGCTGGAACGGGTTACGAATGCTGCCAGGGGTGAACGACAGCGTGACCTGATGCCCCTCCACGCTGAACGTGGCTTCGCGGGTCAGGCCGCCGGCCGCGGTCACACGGGCGCGATCGAAGAAACGATTGAGTGCCCAGGGCCCACTGGTGACCAGCGTTGAGGTGGTGCCGTTGGTCAGGCCAAGCTGCATCCGTACCTGGCTGGTGCCGCCCGGACCGGGCCAGCTGACCATCTGTACTGCCTGCGGCCCGTGGCTGTAACGCAATTGCTGTCCATCCACATCCAGCGTCAGGTTAAGAATGTCGTTGTCCATTTTTACGGTGCGCAGCGTGACGCGGAAGCCTGGCGTAGTCGCACCATTGGCAAAGAACGCATCACGAATTGACTGCGCCTGCTGGAACGGACGCAGCAGCGCTTCGCCGCCCGGCAGCGTTTTGCCGTCAATACCCGGCGTAAAGCGCCATGAGGCGTTGGTGGTGTCGACTTTGCTGGCCAGGTTGTCGCGGAAGAAGCTGTCCATCATGCCGCTGCCGGGGGCGAACATCCGCGCCAGATCGTCTGGCGTCACCTCACTGCGCGCGGAGCGCACCAGCGGATAACGGCCGGCGATCGCCTGACGACAGAAACTGCCGACTTCCATAGTGATGCGTTTACGGACGTTATCCATGTCGCGACGCTGCGCATCGCTGCTGGCCCCGACCGCCATACTGGAGACCATATTCTGCAGCGAACCGGGCAGACGTCCGGCGCTGGCCTGCAAACGACTGATCGCATCGCTGGCCGGTGGCGGCATCCCGCTGTTGGCGGCATCCTGCACCGCCGTGAGGTAGCGATAGAGATCGTCAATCTGGTGCAGGAAATCATCCACCGCCAGCACCTTGCTGCCTTGCTGTAACGGCTGAGCCAGCTCAAGCACGGGCGCAAAATGCACGGCAACCGCCTGCTCCGGTGACGCCTGCGCTGCCGCCTGTCCACGCGCCGCAGCCGCTTCAGGCGAGGTAAACAGCGCTTCAAGGGTGCGGGTAGCGCTGTTATCCGACGGCTTTGCCGACTGCGCGGTTTTCTCATCGGGCTGCGCCCGGTTCAGCGTCAGCAGGTTACTGAGGTTGATGACCAGCTGGCGCAGCGGCGAGTGGTTGCCCGACAACAAGCGCGCGGTGTTAATACGCTGCGAGAGATCGGCGCTGCTGTTGAGCTGGATATCGCTCAGGAACTGCTCCCACTGGCGGATGTAGTCCTGCACATAGAGCTGACGCACCGCAAGATCGGTCTGCTCACTTTTCTGCTGCGGCGCAGCGCCGTCCAGCACCCAGAGATCGTCCTGATAAAGCGCCTGCGTCACCGGACCAATCTGCTTGTCCACATGCTGCCAGTAGCCGTCCGGCGTATAGAGACCTGCTACGCCATCATTCACCGATTTACCGCTTTTGCGGGAAAACACCAGCTCGCTCTGGGGACCGCCCAGCGCCGCCAGCGTCACGGTCTGCAGACTGTCATCACGTTGCAGCAGGCGCTTCAGGCGTCCATAGACGCGCTGTGACAGCGGCATCTGATTAATCAGCGCCTGCTCGCGCTTTACCAGCGCGTCATCCTTCGCATACGGCGACGAGTGAATCTGCGTCTCCAGCAGCTGTTGCAGATGCCACGCCAGCTGTTTTACCTGCTGCTGCGTCACGTTCTGCGGCAGCTCGCGCGACAGGTTAAGCATCAGCCACGCCTGCAGAAACTTGCCATCGTAGTGCTTCGGCTGGTAGAGCATCTGATACGCCTTCAGCGCTTCATAGCTGTAGTCAGCGTCGCTGCCATTGTCATTGCGCAGCCAGCGGGTGATGTTCTGCGCTACCTGCGGCAACAGCAGCTGCTTCAGCGCTTTGTCGTAGAGCGCACGCGTCGCATCGCTGACCTCGGTGCCACGATAAAGGCCCATACGACGCGTCAGCGGCGGCGATTCCAGCGAGAAGTCGGCGCTTTCCGGCAGGTGCAACAGGGTGTTGAGATAAGGCACCAGCGCAAAGAGATCGCCGTTGACCTGCTTCTGAAGCTGGTCGCCCAGCTGCTCCACCTGCGGCGCTTTAGCGGCCATCTCCTGCAGGTAGACTTTGTTCTTGCTGTAGCTGGTGAGCCACAGACCGCCCGCGACCAGTAGCAGCAACAGCAGCGCCAGATAGCCCGACCAGAGTCCGGCGCGATTGCGCAGCTCCCACCAGCGGTTACTGCCCGCCAGACCCGACTCCTGGAAAACCACGTTTTCCAGCACGCCTTTCAGGAAGAAACTCTGCCCTTTGTTCTGCGGAATCGGGGCATCCTTATCGACCTGATCCCAGCTGCCTGATTCGCCCGCCTGCTGGCCTGGCAGATTCAGGGCGCGGTTCAGCTCGCCCATTACCCGATCAAACGGCAGACCTTCCTGGGTGCCGCTGGCAAAGTAGATGCCGCGTGGCGCGAACTGGGTTTCAAAATCCGAGCGGGCGAACAGCGTGTCGAGCGCGTCGGCCAGCAACGGACGCAGCGCAGCAAACTCCTGCGGGAAGAGATAGCTTTCGGCACGCGCCTGCGCGTCGCTCTCCGTCAGCAGCCGATCGGCCAGTCCGGCATCGAGCCGCTGTTGCAGCAGGGAATACTCCTGCTGGAACTGGCTGTTAAGTTCGAAATCGGCGGCGGATGCCTTCGCCCACGGAAAGGTGAATCCCCAGATCTGCTCACGCTGCGCTTTATCCAGCGAGGCGAAGTAGCTGCGGAAGCCTTTGAGGAGGTCTGCTTTGGTGACCAGCACATAAACCGGGAAACGGATGCCGAGACGATCGTGCAACTCCATCAGACGCTGACGCAGCGCCAGCGCCTGGTTGCGCAGTGCCTCGGGCGACTGACTCAGCAGATCGGAGACGCTCAGGGTGACGATGACGCCGTTGATCGGCTGACGTCCGCGATATTTACGCAGCAGGTCAAGGAAATGGTGCCATTCGCTGGCATCCCGCTCCTGCTGACTCTCCTGGGTGCTGTAACGCCCGGCGGTATCGAGCAGCACGGCGTCGTTAGTAAACCACCAGTCGCAGTTGCGGGTGCCGCCAATGCCGCGCAGGGCAGACTTTCCAAACTTATCCGCCAGCGGGAACTGCAGGCCGGAGTTGACCAGCGCGGTGGTTTTACCAGCACCGGGTGCACCGATAATCATGTACCACGGCAGCTGATAGAGATACTGCCGACCAAAGCGCTGCGCCCAGAACGGCGTGCCTTTGCTGCTGTGGCGCTGGAAGTGCGCCTTTCTCAGCATTTCAGTAGCTTCGGAGAAACGGCCCGCCAGCACCTGCTCTTCACTGGTCAGACGCTGACGATCGGCTTCCGGCGCATCGCTTTTGCCGGTTTCCAGACTCGACATCAGCTTGCGGTTAAGCCAGTAATTGTAGAGCCGCGGGATCGCCTGCCCCAGTCCCCAGACCAGATAGAGCAGCGCGATACTGATCATGCGGTTTTGCTCTGGCTCAAGCGGCCGCGAATCAACGATAGAGAAGACCGGGCCAATCACCCAGATAATAAATGAGAGCGCAGTGATGCCGACAAAGCCCCACGCAAGGCGGCTGGTCAGCACCGCAAACAGAATATTCAGCATGGATCAGTTCCCTCTCGCCAGGCCGTTGAGTTCGGCATGCGTCGCATCCGGCGCCACCAGCAGTGTGATTTCAACACGACGGTTACGCGCGCGATTCTCTGCGCTGGTGTTTGGCACCAGCGGATTGCTCTCGCCGCGCCCTTCCGCTTTCACCCGTGACGGCTGCGCCAGCTGCTGTTGCAGCAGGGTCTGCACCGAACGGGCGCGCGCCAGCGACAGCTCAAAGTTGGAGGCGAAGCGCGCGCTGCGGATCGGCACGTTGTCGCTGTAGCCAATCACCTGAATCTGGCCGCTGACGTTGTTCATGGCCGCCGCGATGCGCCGGATCACGTCAATGTAGCCGCCGCGCACTTCGGTTGCCGCCGAAGCAAACAGCCCATCCCCTTTCAGCGTCACCACGCTGCGGTCCGCTTCATCACGCACCGCCACCAGCCCGGCATCAATTTCCGGCTTCAGGAAGGCGCGCAGATTCAGCGTGGCAGGCGGAGGCGGCGCCGGGTTGCCGATCTTCACTTCCGGCAGCGCCGTCTGATAGATGCGGGCCAGCACCGGCGAGGTGTAATCACCCAGACGCCAGTTGAGCACGATGTAGAACAGACAGGCGGCCAGCCCGGCCACAGCCGCACAGGCCCACAGCGGGATCATCGGCCGCCACAACTTGCGCAGCACCGGCTGGTCGGTGGGATGCGGTGACAGCGCTGCGGCGTAACTGCCGCGTACGCTTTTGATCATCTGCAGCAGGCGCTGTTTGATGGTCTCCAGCTGCGAGCGGCCATTGTCCAGCACCCGGTAGCGTCCTTCGAACCCCAGCAGCAGGCAGAAGTAGATCAGCTCCAGCATCAGAATGTGACGTCTTGGGTTTTGCGATAGCTTCGCCAGCAGCTGGAAAAACTTCTCGCCGCCCCAGGTTTCGTTGTGAAAGGTGACCAGCAGACCGTTGCTGGTCCAGACGCCGCGACTGCCCCACGGCGTCAGCGCCGCTGCCTCATCCAGCGCGGTACAGAGACAATAGCGCGCGCCGATGATCACTTCGTAGCCGAGGCCCGACTGCTGGCAGCTCAGCTCAAAGCGCCGAATCTGGTCGATCAGCTGCTGACGCAGTTGCGCCGGGTCTTCATGCGACACCGAATGGCGGATCTGTGGAATCGCGTTAATCAGGGGGTTGGCCGCCGCAACCAGCACATTCTGGTGGCTGGCATCCGGCGCAAGATCGCTGTGTGAATGTTGTTGTTCCTGCATCATGCTGCGTGCTCAGTTTATTATTCTGACTGACTGCGGATGGCCCAGAACTCCATGTTCAGGCCCGGAAACTCACCGGCAAGATGCAGCGCAAAAGCGCCCGAGCGCTCCATCTCTTTCCATAGCTCGCTGTTCTTATCCAGTTCGAAATAGCTGTATCCGGCATGCCACGGGATCTGCGGGGGCGCGCCGGGCATCGCCCGAAGTGCCAGACCCGGCAACTGCAGCTGCACCAGATCGCGGATTTTGCTGACCGGCGCGACTTTCATCTGTGCCGGGAAATGGGTTTTCAGGGTGTCGGCCGGCACGCTGGCTTTCACCGCCAGCACAAAGCCGAACTCATGCACCATGCTGCTCTCCGGCACGGTAGCGACGTTAAGGCCGTGCGAGCGCTGCGTCAGCGGCAGCTGAATGGCGCTCTCCTCCATCACCTGCGACAGACCCTGACGCAACAGCAGCGACAGACGGCTGAAGCAGTTATGCAGGTCGTCGTGATCGTAGAGCGGCAGTCCTTCCGGCGCGCGTGCGGGTGTCCAGGTACTCAGCTCTGCAGCCAGTTGCAGCCAATGGCTGTAGAGGGTTTCAGGATGCAGCAGCGGCAGATGTTGCAGATGGCTGTGCAGGCCAAGCTGACGATTGAGCAGCGCCAGCAGCATAAAATCGACCATATCGGCGCTGTTGAAGCGGCCGGTGCCGGGTGCACGCTGACTCAGCTGCTGGCTGCGCTGCTGAATCAGCCCGTGCAGGTCGTTAAACATGTTTTGCAGCGGACGGCTGCTGTTCAGAGTCAGCATCGGCGGGATGTAGTCGCTGTCGAGCCGGATATGGTTGTCGCTGCGTTTTTCAATCACCTGCGCAACGCCCATCGCGGTCCACTCGGCGGTCAGATCCTGCTCCAGCATCAGCCGCAGGCGCAGCTTGCCGAACTGTACCGTCGCGCTGCCCACGGCCTGGGCATTATCATCTTCCACGTCCGCTTCCCAGGCCAGATAGCGCGCCAGAGAATCCTGCGATTCCTGGAAGGCGACGGCTTCGCGGCCATTGCGACGGGTCGGTATCGCCAGCACCACTTTGCTGCGGTCAACAGAAGCTGGCAGATCAAGCGGTGCCGGGCCATGTTGCGGCTGGCTGAAGGCGAAAAACGTGCCGTCTGGCAGACAGCCGCTGGCTGCACTCAGCGCCAGTTTGCCCTGACGCAGCAGCGCTTCATCAAACTCCAGATCGTAAAAACCCCAGGTGTAGACGCGCTGTGACTGACCCCATTCACGCAGGGTGCTGAGAAGATAATTTTCTGACTGCTGGAAATGGTGAGGACGCAGAAACATCCCCTCGGTCCAGACGACCTTTTCGGCTCTGTTCATCGGCATCACTGTTTTTCCACGCGAAGGCCATTAATTCCCGCCACGATGCGCGCATTCAGCTCGCTATCGTCACGTTTCCAGAATGCCCAGAATGAGGGCGACTCCCCTTCGGGCACCGGCAGCGACAGTCGCCACACCTTGCCATCCAGCGCCTGATATTCCGCCATGATGCCGATGAAGCGCGCCTCAGGCAGGCTCTTAATCCGCAGCGTTTTGCTGCGCTGCTCTGGCGTCAGGAAGAATTGCTGGGTGTTAAGCTGCGCACTGCCCAGCACCGTTGCGGACTGGTTTTGCAGGGAGAAGAAGTCTGCTGACATGAACTCCGCATCGGAGCTCAGCAACACCACACGGACCTTCAGCGGCGCACCGCCGTTAAGCTGATTCTGCCCCTGAACGTCCAGGTTGTAGTAAGCCACCGGCGGCGTACTGCTGCTGCAGGCCGTCAGCAGCCACATCAGCAGCACGATCAGCCCACCGCGCAGTTGTGTTGTTCTCATCATCCAGCCCTCCCTGCTCAGTGCGATTAGTTAATGATCCAGGTTCCGTTGGTGCTGTTCTGACAGGCGGTGCTGTCACCGTTAACCGCGACGCAGGTTTTCTTCTTGCTGCTGCTGCGCACGCGGCGTTTCGGCTGATCGGCTTTGACGGTCTGATCGTAGAGTGCGCTTTTCACCACGGCGCGGAATGGCACATAGCCTGTCAGCTGAACGGTTGACTGCGGCGCGGCAGACTGAGGCGCATCTTTGACACTGGCAGTAGCGTTGTCCGGTTGAGGCTCTGCTGCCTGAGCCGGTTCACCCAGCGCCAGCCAGTTGTTCTCGACCTGACCAATCACGGTGTAGCTTTCGCCGGTTTTCAGCGTCTCCACCACCTTGCCGCCGTAGCCTGGCTGGCTCATTACCGAGCCGGGATAGAGCGCGCGATAGGTTTCATTGACCGGGCTGAACTGCGCTGGCGGTTTTACGGCATAACGGTGACTGATCGCCACACCGTCTACCGTGCTGGTGACCAGGGTGTCATCGGTCATTTTTGGCGGGGTTTTACAACCGGCGACTGAAAAAACAAACATCAGGCCTAACGCAACGCGGAGCTTCACCATTTTTTTCATGTTGTGTTCCATTCGTACCTTGGAGAGTGGCCAGAGGCCGGGTGTCAGTAATGAAAATCGGAGATGTCATCTGCACAGGAAGCCACTTAGTGCCAGATTAAAAAATAATCCTTAAACAAAAAGCGCCTAATCGTCTTGCTGCGAAACGTTAACCGATCAGCAAAAGTTAAGTATAAAAAAGCAACAGCGGGGACGTAAACGGGAAAAGGGAGGAATCTGACCTGGCAAACAACGATCAGAAACATGATCAATTTTTTCCCGGCAAATTTAAGAAGGTGGGGTAAACCCAAGCTTTCCTTATGCCATCCCTGGTCGAAAAACCGTCGGATTGAATTAAGCCGATAACAGTGAGTCAATTATCCGGCAGTAAGAAATGACACATTACGCTCGAATAATTTTCATTATATTGGTTTATTTTCAATACTTTATAACTTTAGCGAAATTTCATAGCTACCGCACGAGTCAGGTAGATCCTGCCCGTGGGTCTGAAATTACAATCCATGTGTAAATATTAGCTGCGAGTTTACAGAAGATTGACAAAATTTCAACGGCCCGCTTTCAGAAGAATTTACTTAAGTAAAGTTTAACTAATTAAGTTAATACAAATAGGTGTTACTTTTTAGCATGTAGTTAGGACTAATCTTAACAACATACGAAAATATGAAGTTTTTTTGCACATAAATAAGTTTGTTCTGAGAATGGCATTAAAAGAACTCATGTTTTAAATGGTTCTGATTTAAGCCAAATCAAAAGAAGTTCATATCGTGCAGGCAGCCATACTCAGCGCTTTTTCGTCAGTCAGCAGCGCGATAAATGCCTTATTATCAGATGGTTAAGCAGCCATGCGCCTGGCGTGGCGCAGACAGAGAAGGGATAGCGATTAAGACGCAATAAGCGAAGCGTGAACCCTGGCAGGCTCGCTTTAAGAACAGACTGATTAATTGTGCTTTACCGGCTCGCTTAGTCAGCAGCTCACAGCCCCGACAGAGCATAAAAAAACCACGCCGTAGCGTGGTTTAGCGATAGAGCGTGCCGCATTAAGCCGGCACGACTGAGACCATCAGAAGAAGCCCAGCGGCTCAATACTGTAGCTGACCAGCAGGTTTTTCGTCTGCTGATAGTGATCGAGCATCATTTTATGGGTTTCACGCCCGATGCCCGACTTCTTGTAGCCGCCAAAGGCAGCGTGCGCCGGATAGAGGTGATAACAGTTTGTCCAGACGCGCCCTGCTTTGATCGCCCTGCCCACCCGATAGGCACGGTTGATATCGCGGGTCCAGACGCCGGCACCCAGCCCATAAATCGAGTCGTTGGCGATGCTGATCGCTTCCGCCTCATCTTTAAAGGTGGTGATGCCGATCACCGGGCCAAAGATCTCCTCCTGGAACACCCGCATGCTGTTGTTACCTTTCAGCAGGGTTGGCTGGATGTAGTAACCGCTGTTGAGTGAGTCATCCAGCTTCTCTACGCCACCGCCTACCAGCACTTCTGCACCCTCCTGCCGTGCCACCTCAAGATAAGAGAGGATTTTATCGAACTGCTGCTGTGACGCCTGCGCGCCTACCATGGTATCGGTGTCGAGCGGGTCACCGCGTTTGATGGTTTTCACCCGCTTCATCACCGCCGCCATAAACGGCTCGTAAATCGACTCCTGCACCAGCGCACGCGATGGACAGGTGCAGACTTCACCCTGATTCAGGAAGCCCAGCACCACGCCTTCGGCCGCTTTCTCAATAAAGCTCTCCTCCGCCTGCATGATGTCTTCAAAGAAGATGTTCGGTGACTTGCCACCCAGTTCGACCGTCGAGGGGATCAGACTTTTGGCGGCCAGCTCCAGAATGTGCCCGCCGGTGGCGGTAGAGCCGGTAAAGGCGACCTTGGCGATACCGGAGTGGGACGCCAGCGCTTCACCCGCCTCTTTACCAAAGCCGTGCACCACATTCAGCACGCCCGGCGGCAGCAAGTCTTTAATCAGATCGACAAAGATTGTGATCGACAGCGGCGTCTGTTCAGCCGGTTTCAGCACCACGCAGTTCCCTGCGCCCAGCGCCGGAGCCAGTTTCCAGGCCGCCATCAACAGCGGGAAGTTCCACGGGATAATCTGCGCCACCACGCCCAGCGGCTCATGGAAATGGTAGGCAGCGGTGAACTCATCAATCTCTGCCGCGCTGCCCTCCTGCGCCCGGACACAACCGGCAAAGTAGCGGAAGTGATCGACCGCCAGCGGCATATCGGCCGCCAGCGTTTCGCGCACCGGTTTACCGTTATCCCAGGTTTCATAGACCGCCATGGTCTCCAGATGCTGTTCCAGCCGATCGGCAATTTTCAGTAGCAGCAGCGCGCGTTGTTGCGGTGAGGTTTTGCCCCATGCATCCGCTGCCGCGGCTGCGGCAGCCACCGCGTTATCCACATCGGCTGCATCTGAGCGCGGAAACTCACCGGCCGCCGAGCCGTTTACCGGCGAGGTGTTAGTAAAGTAGTTACCCTTCACCGGCGCGACGAATTCACCATTAATGAAGTTGCCATACTTCTTCTGTAGCGTAATCAGAGAACCCTGTTCTCCGGGGGCAGCGTAACGCATGATCATTCTCCTGACAGGTGACTGACGTAACAATGATGAAACTTATTATTAACATGAAGGATCATTGTGAGCCTGTCAGGTCTGTTAACCGGAAACTGTGACCGCTCCGAAGGAATAGGCGTTTACGCTGCGCTTAGAGAAAATTCCGACTTTTACCCGAAAGCATAGTCAGAGAGAAACTTGTGCGGCACAAAGGGGGTCAACCTGAGAATGAATTCATTCCGGAGATAAGCATGCTGGCTTCAGCTTTTACCCAGATGCGCGCTAAAGCCAATTTCGTGCATCAGTTTATCCGCAATCCGCGCAAGATGGGCAGCATTACCCCCTCGTCAGAGGCGTTGTGCCGGACGATGATTACGTCGGTGAAATGGCCTGAAGTGTCGCGCATAGCGGAACTTGGCGCGGGTGATGGCGTACTGACCCGACAGATACTGGCACAGATGGCACCCGACGCCACGCTGGATGCCTTTGAAATCTGCACTACGCTGGCAGACAAGCTAACCGCACTGGAGGACCCGCGCATGACCGTGCGTACCTGTTCTGCGGAGTATCTGAACGGCAACTATGACGTGATCTTCTCCGGCCTGCCGCTGCTCTCATTACCGCCCGAACTGCGTGAAGCCATTCTGCGAGCGGTCTATAACGCCCTTGGTCCGGACGGCGTTTTTGTGCAGTTCCAGTACACCTCGCTGACCCAGCCCGATCTGTCGCGTTACTTCACCTGGGAGCGCCAGCGGGTGCTGAAAAACGTGCCACCCGCGTGGGTCTATCGCTGCACGCGTCACTACGCGCCCTGAGCACGCTCCACTGCCGGGCGCGTCTGTTGCCAGAACGTCACCAGCAACTCGCGCGCCCAGTCTTTGCCCTCAATCTCGTTGGCCCCATCCTCTGTGCAGCCTGGCGGCGTACAGACACTCATAATGTGCCGTGAAAATTCGGGATGGAACTGTACCGAGAGTGCCTGCGGTGAATAACGCACAATCTGACAGCCATCGCGCGCAGAAGCGGCCAGCACCTGCGCCCCGGACGGCGCGCTGACGACCGACTGACGATGCGACAGCCAGACGCTGAAGTCGGCGGGCAGCTTCTGCAGCAGCGGGTCGCACTGGGCCTGATCAGAGCAGCGAATGGGTAACAGACCGCGTTCCCAGCCGTTGGGATTGTCTGCCACTTCACCGCCCAGCGCATAGGCCATCAGCTGATGGCCGTAACAGACACCGAGCAGCGGCAGGCCCTGATCAATCGCCGCTCTGACCCAGGCGGCGCTGCGCTCACTCCAGTCGGCGTGATCGGTGACCATCGCCCATGAACCGCTGAGGATCGCGCCGGAAATCTGATCAAAATCGGGTAAGGCTTCGCCCAGATGAGGCCGCACAATCAGGTACTCATCGGGTTGCAGATTCAGTGCATCAATAAACCAGCGCGGCTGTTCACCAATCTCTGAAACGACGTTTGCGGGTGGGACTTCAAGCTGAATCAACGCAAGGGGTAAGGCGGACGTATAGGTCATACCGAATCGGTTCCTTTAAGAAGTCGTTTCAAATCAGTCTGCCAGCATGACGCCCGAAAGTCTCATCGGGCTGCACCGCAATTGCAGAAAATTTCTTACTGCGATTGGCTGGAGTGCCGCAGTTCGTGCCATCATTAGCGGGCTAAGCAAAAATCATCGAAAGGATATTATCGTGGCTGTGCGGCATTTTTTTCTGATTCTGATGGTGGTTTCTATCTGGGCCTTCAACAACGTGGCGGTGAAATGGGGGCTGCTGGAGCTGCCGCCGCTGTTTCTGACGTTTATGCGCTTTGTGGTCGTCGCCATCGTGCTGGTGCCGTTCTGCCGTATTAACCGTCAGCAGTTGCCCTGGCTGCTGTTGCTGGCTTTTACCTTCGGTTTTATGCACTTCTCGCTGCTGTTTGTCGGCCTGCGTTACACCGATGCCGGTACCGGCGCGATTGTGGTGCAGCTGGGCACACCGATTGCGATGTTGCTGGCGATGGTGGTACTGAAAGAGAAGCTGAAGCTGGTGCAGCTGCTGGGCATTATGATTTCTCTGAGCGGCGTGGTGGTGCTCTCTGGCAGTCCGACGATTCCCTCGTGGTGGGTGCTCTGTCTGCTGTTGTGCAGCGCTACCGGCTGGGCCGTCAGTAACCTGATAGTGAAAAAGTCACCGCCGATTAAACCGCTGACCATGACCGGCTGGATTGCGTTTCTGGCGATTCCCATCGTCGGCGGCTCCAGTCTGGTGATGGAATCCCATCAGCTCTATGCGCTGCAGCATGCGGGCTGGCGCGGCTGGTTCGCCATACTTTACAGCGCCATCGCCTCGTCGATTGTGGCCTATACGCTGTGGTATATGCTGCTGAAGAAATATAACGTCAATCTGATCATGCCCTACTCGCTGCTGACGCCGGTTTTATCGGTGGTGATGGGGATTATCGTGCTGGGTGACAGCCTCAACAGCTTCAAGATTATCGGGGCCTCGCTGGTGATTCTGGGCACGGCTATCGCGGTACTCAACCTGCGTAACCTGCGGATGCATGCGCGCTTCCCGCGCCTGCGGCGGCGTTAATCCTGCGTGCTATGCTTGAGAAATCTCCCCTCTCAGGAAGCACAATATGGACTCACAGCTCGCCGCCGCGCTCTGGCAGCAGATGCAGCAGGGATTGCGGGGTCGCGACGACGCCTTGCCTCTTCCTGCCTTCCTTGATCGCGCCACCTTCGCTTCTGCTTTTGCCGTCAGTGAACTGGCGGCCATCAGCATCGGTCTGGCAACCCAGGCTACCGCCGCACTGATTGCCGCCTCCCACCCTGAATATCCCTCTCCGCCCGTTGCCGTCAATGTGCGCCTGGCGTCGCGCTGGTTTCAGCAGAGCTTTATCCCGCTGAACCGTGCTGCGCCCGCGATGTGGGATGCGTTTGCCGGTGACTATCGCAGCCGTGATGGCTGGATCCGCCTGCACACCAACGCCACGCATCACCGGCTGGCGATGGAACAGGTGCTGGGCGCGCACGCCGATCGCGCGGCGCTGGCACAGCAGGTGCAACAGTGGCAGGCCAATGAACTGGAGCAGGCGATTATTGATGCCGGTGGCTGCGCCGCTGAAATGCGCAGCGCCGCCGCCTGGCAGCTGCATCCCCAGGGCCAGGCCGTGCAGCATGAGCCGCTGTTTAGCTGGAAAACAACACTCGCGGCACCAGCTCCGGCGTGGCCGCTGGCCGAAGCGCGCCCATTACTGGGTATCAGGGTACTGGATCTGACATGGATTATTGCCGGGCCGGTCGCCACGCGGTTTCTGGCCAGCCTGGGGGCCAGTGTGCTGCGCATCGATCCGCCAGGCTGGCAGGAGCCGACGCTGGATGAGGAGATGAGCTGCGGCAAACGTCGTGCGGTGCTCGACCTGACGCAGCCCGCCGATCGCGATCAGTTTATCCGCCTGCTACGTGAGGCGGACGTGCTGGTGCATGGCTACCGGGCGGATGCGCTGGAACGGCTGGGGTTTGATGCGGAGACGCTTCAGTCACTCTCGCCCGGTCTGGTTGATGCCGGTCTGAATGCCTGGGGCTGGCAGGGGCCGTGGCGCAACCGCCGGGGTTTTGACAGTCTGGTGCAGATGGGATGCGGCATTGCTGAACGCGGCATGCAGTGGCAGCAGAGCGACAAACCGGTTCCGCTGCCGGTACAGGCGCTGGACCATGCCACCGGCTATCTGCTGGCGGCGGCGGTGCTGGAGGGATTGCGGCGACGCGTGACGCAAGGAGTTGGCAGCCAGGTGCGGCTGTCACTGGCACGCACCGCGTGGCTGTTGCAGCAACATCCCACCGGGCAGTGCGCGGGTTCCGGCATTACGCCGCAGGTTAAGGATAACCTGCCCTGTTACGAGTTAACGCCATGGGGGCTTGGGGTCAGGCTCAGGGCAGCCGCATGGCTACCCGGCACCCCGCAGCTTTGCGCAACACCAGGCTATGCGCCGGGTTCACACCCGGCGAGGTGGTAAATCAGGCGTCTGGCGCTTCTTCGCTGCTCTCGAGCAGTTCGTTGTACATCGCCTGAATCGCTTCCCGGCTCAGCATCGCCAGCGTGCGATAGAACGCCGTGGTTGCATGCGCTTCCACTTTGCCCAGGAACGTTCCGCACCACGGCAGCAGGAACTCCTCAAACAGCGCCAGCTGCGCCGCGCTCTCATCTTCCGCTGACTGATCTTCCAGCCATGACGCGGCCAGCAGCAGCACACCAAAATGGTCAGCAGGCGCATCGCTCAGCGGCATGCCGCGTGAGGTCAGGAACGCACGCACTTCCGGCTCCGTTTTGCCTTCCGGCCACTGTGAGGCGTAAGGCGGCACATTACAGTCGCTGCCGACAAACAGCGCATTGTAATCGGCGGCCAGCGCCTGCGGATCGCTGTTTTGCTGCAGGCGCGTCAGCAGCTCATCCTGCTCCAGCGGCCACTGCGACTGCAGTTTACCTTCACGCAGCAGCGTGAACAGCGGCACCAGCAGCGGGTCCTGCGGCTGACGATTAAACAGTGAGCCGATCACACGGCACAGAATGGAAAACTCATTCATGAGTCAGATTTCCTTGAGGCAAAATAAATTAAAAGTCAGCCAGTTCAGCAATATGTTTGCCGCTACGCATTTCCAGAAAGTCGAGCAGGCGACGCGGCGTGACATTTAACACCCGATCCTCAGGAAAATCCACCTCACGGGCAATCCGCAGGCAGTGATCGAAATGGCCCAGCGTAAACGCGGTGTGGGAATCGGAGCCGAATGCCAGCCGTCCACCCGCATCACGCACGGCAGCGGCGATAGCGCGGCAGTTAGGTTCACTACCCGGACGCGAGTGGGTAAATGAGGAGTTGTTCAGCTCCAGCGCCACGTCGTAGTGCGCTGCGGCCTCGGCAATCGCCGGGATATCGACCGGGAATTTCGGGTTGCCCGGATGGCTGATGATATGAACCAGCCCGCCCGCCATGACAGCGATCATCGCGTCTGTGTGATGCTTTCTGTCGCGCGGCGCATAAACCGGCTCGTGAAAACCGGCGACGATTAAATCCAGCGCATCGAGCATCGGGCCGGAACAGTCGATCTCACCCTGCTGGTTTTTAATGTTGGCTTCGATACCGCGCAGAATCCCCACGCCATCGATCACGCGCGGCCAGACCCGCATATTAATAAAGTGCCAGTAGTGCGGCGCATCAGCCATGTCGGGGCCGTGGTCGGTAATGGCAAACAGCTTCATGCCGGTTTGTTTCGCCTGGGTCACGTAGTCGTGCAGCGTGCTATAAGCATGCGTGCTGGCGATGGTGTGCATATGCAGATCTACCGGATACATCCTCTTCTCCTGCTGAGTGCCCCTGCCGGGGCCGGTTCATTAATAGCCGCGCTGACGGTCAACTCTGCCCTGCGGCGGCTCGCCTGCCTGATCCTGGGTGATGGCGCGGGCGATGTAATCGATAGCTTCGTCGATCAAGGTTACCGCCGCATTATGAGGCGTGATCGTGACGCGCGGATGTGACCAGAGCGGATGCGCTTCGGGCAGCGGTTCAACCTGAAACACATCCAGCGCCGCCGCTTTCAGCTGACCGCTATTGAGCGCGGCCAGCAGATCCGCTTCCACCACCTGTGCGCCACGCGCGATGTTGAGGAAGAACGCGCCGTGCGGCAGCTGCTGTAAAAAGTGCTGGTCGATGAGATTGATCGTCTCGTGCGTGCTCGGCAGCAGGTTGATCACCACACGCGTCTCCTGCAGGAAGGCGGACAAGGCATCGCGTCCGGCAAAGCTGGTCACGCCGTCGATTTCTTTGGGTGAGCGGCTCCAGACGCGTAACGGGAACCCCCAGTGCTTCAGGCTCTCCGCCACGCTCTGTCCCAGCACGCCCGCGCCCAGAATCCCGACGGTAAAGCTTTCACGCGGGTAAGCAGGCAGCGGCTGCCAGCACTGTTGCTGCTGCTGAAGACGGTAGTCGTCAAAACGACGGAACCAGTTCAGTACGCTATGGACGGCATATTCCTGCATCTGGCGCGCCATCCCGGTATCTTCCAGCCGGTAGAGCGGCACGCTGTCGGGCAGCATCTCAGGGTGCTGCTGCAGCTGTTTCAGAATCTCGTCAACGCCTGCACCCAGCGCAAAGACGCCGCGCAGTGTGGCACGCCCCTGCAGCATCTCTGCGGGGGGTGAACGGACCAGCGCATAATCTGCTGGTCCGTTGTCGCCTGGCTGCCAGGCACGCACGCGCGCATGTGGCAGACGCTGTTGTAAACCGTTAATCCATGCCGCTGCAGACTGCGACGGGTGATACCAGATGATCTCCATCCTGCTCTCCTTTTTTTCTTTCAGCGTCGGGGAAAAGTGAGGTGAGAGCAAGAAAAAACCCGCGTGAAAAAGCGGTTTTTTCCATAAAAATAATTCCCGTGGCTTCACATTTCCGGCTCGCTTCAGGGTGAAGTGGGCAGATAAGGTCTAAAGTTGGTCCTGTGGTCAATGCGTTACGCGCGGCCGCATTTCGGACAAGGAGAAAAACCGATGACAAAAATTGAGGTAAACGCCGACTCACGGCGTCAGCGTTATGCGCCCTTTCTGCTCACGTTGCTGCTGAGCGTACCTGCTTTCACCGCCCATGCCGACGACAACAGCCGCATGCTGAATAATCAGCCGCAGCCGCCGGATGTTCGTTTAGGGCCGCTGTTTAATGCCGTGCAGCAGGCGAAGTTCTATCCCGATCAGAAGACCTTTGCCGATGCGGTGCCGAAATTTGATCCCGCTTCGATTCTTGCCGACTGGCAGATGCAGAAGAAACAGCGCAATTTCGATCTCAAACGTTTTGTTGACGCTAACTTTACCCTGCCCGATGCGGGCGACAAATATGTGCCGCCCGCCGGACAAAACCTGCGTGAGCACATTGATGGCCTGTGGCCGGTGCTGACGCGCACCACCAGCAGCGCCGGTCAGTATGACTCGCTGCTGCCGTTGCCTAAGCCCTATGTGGTGCCGGGCGGGCGTTTCCGCGAAGTCTATTACTGGGACAGCTACTTCACCATGCTGGGGCTGGCCGAGAGCGGACACTGGGATAAAGTCCAGGATATGACGGATAACTTCGCCTCGCTGCTTGACCGTTATGGCCACATCCCCAACGGCAACCGCAGCTACTACCTGAGCCGTTCACAGCCGCCGTTCTTCAGCCTGATGGTCGACCTGCTGGCGACGCACGATGACGGCAAAGCTTATACCCACTACCTGCCGCAGCTGCAGAAAGAGTATGACTACTGGATGGCCGACAGCGATAACGTCGCGGCGGGCGCAGCCAGCAAGCGGGTGATTAAGCTGGCAGATGGCACCCTGCTCAACCGCTACTGGGATGCGCGCGATGTACCACGCACCGAATCCTGGATGGATGATATTGCCACCGCGCAGAAAGCACCGCAGCGCAATAAAGCTGAACTCTATCGCGATCTGCGTTCCGGTGCCGCATCGGGCTGGGATTTCAGCTCACGCTGGTTTACCGACGCGCACAACCTGTCGACGATCCGTACCACCCAATTGGCGCCGGTTGACCTGAACAGCCTGCTGTTCCATCTGGAGCAGACCCTGTCAAAAGGCTACCAGATGAACAAGCAGAGCGATCTGGCGAAGCAGTACGCCGATCGCGCGGAGAAGCGCCAGGCGGCGATCAACCGCTATCTGTGGGACAGTAAACAGAACTGGTATGCCGACTATGACTGGCAGAAAAAGCAGGTTCATCCGCAGCTGACGGCTGCCGCGCTGTTCCCGCTCTATCTGCAGGTCGCCAGTGATAAGCAGGCTGAAAGCACTGCCAGCGCAGTTGAAAAGCAGCTGCTCAAACCCGGCGGTCTGGTGACCACTACCGTGAACAACGGCCAGCAGTGGGATGCACCAAATGGCTGGGCACCGCTGCAGTGGGTTGCCGTGGAAGGCCTGGAGCATTACAACCAGCCAAAACTGGCGAAAGAGGTAGGCTTACGCTTCCTGCAAAACGTCCAGACAACCTATGACCGTGAGCATAAGCTGGTGGAGAAATATGTCGTCGACGGCAAAAATCTCGGCGGCGGTGGCGGCGGTGAGTATCCGCTGCAGGACGGCTTTGGCTGGACCAACGGCGTCACGCTGAAACTGCTCGATAAGTATTGCCCGAAAGAGAAGACCTGTAACAGCGCCCACGATATTCCGCCGGCGTCAGCCTCACAACCTTAACCCTCTTTGGATACCTCTGGCCTCACCGGAGGTATCCGCACGCCTTTTCAGCGAATTTTACTTGACCTTCTTACGTCAACAGGCAAAATTGCAGCCAATTTACAAAAGGTAATAATTCTCATTATGATAATGAGATTACCTATTAACAACTTTACTCACCTGCCTTAATTTTTGCTATGAAAGGAACTCCGATGAAACTGTCACTGTCGCTGAGAGGGTATATTCGCCTCTGCACCCTGGCGCTGACCGCGCCTGCTCTGAGTTTCGCTGCCGATATGGTGGTGACTGCACAACCGCAGGAAGACTCGACTTCACCGACCCAGGGCTATCTGGCGACGACCAGCCAGGGCGCAACCAAAAGCGATCGTTCGCTGATCACCACGCCGCAGTCGATATCCGTGGTCACCCGCCAGCAGATGCAGGATCAGGGCGCGCTGACCCTGAACCAGGCACTCGGCTACAGCTCCGGTGTCTTCACCAACTTTGGCGGTGCCGCGACCCGTTACGACACCATTGCGCTGCGCGGTTTCCACGGCGGCGATGTCGATAACACCTTCCTCGACGGCATGCGGGTGATGAGCGACGGCGGCAGTTTCAACGTATTGCAGGTCGATAACGCCTTCCTTGAGCGCATCGACGTCATCAAAGGCCCCTCTTCTGCCCTTTATGGTCAGACGGTGCCAGGCGGCCTGGTCAATATGGTGACCAAACGTCCGCAGTTCAGCGAAGAGGGTCACATCCAGCTGCAGGCAGGCAGTAATGCCACCACCGGCACGATGTTTGACTATACCAATGCGATCAACGACCAGTGGGCATTTCGCCTGACCGGCGTGACCCGCAACAGCGATACGCAGTACGATCACACCCGCGAAGAGAAATATGCGCTGATGCCGCAACTGATGTGGCAGCCGGATGAAGATACCTATCTGATCCTGAAAGCCTATCTGCAGAAAGATCCTTCAGGCGGTTACCACGGTTCCGTACCGGGCGACGGCAGCCTCACCGAACACAACGGCTATAAGCTGAGCAATGGCTTTTATGAGGGCAATAGCGACCTCGATCAGTTCAAGCGTCGCGAGCAGATCTACAGCTTCGACTTCGCCCATCGCTTTAACGACGTCTGGTCATTCTCCTCAACCGGCAGCTACAGCCACTCCAATGTCGATCTCGATCAGGTCTATCAGATTGGCTGGGACAGCGTGAATCCCGATCTGCTGAACCGCTACTACTCTGGCGAGCGTTCGTCGCTCTCCGCCTGGTCCACTGATAACCGTTTACAGGCGGAGTTTGCCACGGGTGAGCTGGAGCACCGCGTCACGCTGGGTGCCGAGTATCATCGCTATAAAAATGAGATCAGCGCGGCGGGCGGTTCGGCTAACCAGCTCAATGCCCTGACCGGCGAACAGGTGGGCGACATGCCGGATTACACCTGGGCGGATAAAACCCGTCGCTACTACCAGACCGGCCTCTATCTGCAGGATGAGATGAAGCTGGATCGCTGGCATCTGGATCTCTCCGGCCGTTACGATCGCATCGTCGCCAATAACAGCGGCAGCGATCGCCGTCAGGATGATCACATCAGCGGACGCGCAGCACTACTCTATGCCTTCGACAACGGTATCTCACCTTACGTGAGCTGGAGCCAGGCGATTACTCCGACCGCGCTCACCGATCCCAACAATAATCTGCTGAAGCCGACCACCGCCGAGCAGTATGAAGCCGGGGTGAAATATCAGCCCAATGGCACCCGCGATCTCTATAGCGTGGCGGTCTATGACCTGACGCAGAAAGATGTGGCGAACCGCAACGTGCTGACAGCGACCTATTCGCCATCGGGCAAAGTTCACTCACAGGGTATCGAACTGGAAGCACGTAATCAGCTCACCCCGCGTCTGAGCACCGTGGCGAGCTATACGCTGAATCATCTGCGCTTTAAAGATTCGGTGGATGGCAACAGCGGACATACGCCATACGTTACTCCCAACAGCATGGCGGCGCTCTGGGGTCACTATCAGTTTGATTACGGTCTGAGTGCGGGTGCAGGCGTGCGTTACATTGGCAAACAGTGGGCGGACAATGCAAACACCACACGTGTGCCGTCCGTGACGCTGTTTGATGCGTCAGTGCGGGCCGATCTTGGCGTCTGGAACAGCAGCCTGAAAGGGGCCTGGGTTCAGGTCAACGCCAACAACCTGACCGATCGTACTTATGTGGCGGGCTGCTACGGCACGGGCTACTGCTACTGGGGTGCGGAACGCAGCGTGATGGCGACCGTTGGTTACGATTTCTGATTAAAAGTAAAAGATAAAAAAAGGGGACGAATCGCTTCGTCCCCTTTTCTGTTGAAACCGTTACGGTTAACTGCGTACTTTGCGGTATACGAACAGCACCACGATGGCACCGATAACAGCGACCACAAAGCTTCCGAAGTTAAACCCATCGACGCGGCCGAAGCCAAACAGCGTACTGATCCAGCCACCCACTACGGCACCGATAATACCCAGAACGATAGTCAGAATGAAACCGCCACCGTCTTTACCCGGCATAATCCACTTCGCCAGAATACCCGCGATTAAGCCAAAGACGATCCAGGAAATAATACCCATCTGTTGCTCCTTCCTTTTTATGATTAAAGCGTGAACGCCTGATTTATCAAGCGGTTTACCGCGATAATTATAGCCAGCTTTTTGAAAAACGCCTCACGGGTCACACTATTTTTTAAGAATTCACCGGCTAAAGCTTTTTTTTACCGCGCCGATAACCGGGATGAGGCAAAAAAACAGCATAAATACAGTAACCCCTTGCGGAGCAGGACGTGAAAGAAGCCGACCAGGAACAATATTTAAAACGTGGCACGCTGGCGGTTCTGGGCGTAATGAAAGATCTGCTGCGCCTGCAGACGCCGCTACTGGTGCGCTTCGCGCGCGGGCAGTTTATCAGCCGGATGCTGGCTGCCGATGAAGATCGCCTGCTGTTTGACCTGGGCAGTAATAATCTGGATAACGAGTATGCCCTGACCAGCGACGATCTCAGCATTACCGCTGAAACCTATGGCGCGAAGGTAGAGTTCAGCCTTGCCTCACTGGAGAGGGTGGAGTTTGAAGGATTGCCCGCCTTCAGCGCGCCGTTGCCGGAGCTGCTGTGGCAGATTCAGCGACGTGAGTTTTTCCGCGTCTGCGCGCCGCTGGAGCCGCAGTTCTGGTGTCATACCCTGTGGCCGGATGGCAGTAAAACACGCCTGCGGTTACAGGATCTGTCACTGGGCGGCATCGGCGTGCTGGTGGATGAACCGCTGCCGGAAGGGTTACAGAACGGCGACAGCTTCAATTCGTTCCGGGTCGAGCTGGGCGAGTATGGCATTTTTGACGTGCCGGTGAAGCTGCTGCACATTGGCGAGCGTTGCGTGGTGACCCGCAAGAATGAAACCCGCATTACCCCCCGACTGAGCTTTCGTTTTGCCACGCTGAACCCGGCGCAGGAGCGGCAACTTCAGCAGATTATTTTTGCCCTTGAGCGTCTGGCTCGCGATAAATCAACCCGTTTCCAGTAACCGCTTTATGGATGCGCCACACAGGTGGGCCGCATCCAGGCTATGCTTCTTGCTTGTTTTCTTTTAAACCGGAAACCAGCAAGGAGATCTTCCCCAATGGAAAACTGGCTCTCTTCACGTCGTTTTCACTCCCTCTTTTTTAATCAGGAACTCTGGCTCAACAGCGCCATCGTGGTGGTTTCTACGCTGGTGATTTACTGGGTATTACGTACCCTGATTCGCTTTATCTCCAACCGGATTGCGCTTTACAGCGAACATCGTCATGTCCGCGCGACCGCGATTCTGGTGGAGATACTGCGCAGCACCAGCCAGACCCTGCTGCTGATCTTTTCACTGCTGATTGCCCTGAAGTTTGTGGACCTGCCCGAATCCTGGAGCGTGACCATCGCACACGGCTGGTTCCTGGCGCTGATCGTACAGCTCGCGCTGTGGATCGACTGCGGCATCCGGCTCTGGCTGAAAAGCCTGCTGCGCGACCCGCTGCATGTGCGTAACCCTGTGACGACGGTGATCCTCGGGATTCTGCTGCGGGTCGTGGTCTGGATCATGATGTTCCTGGCTATTCTGTCGAACATGGGCATCAATATTACCGCACTGGTCGCCAGCCTGGGCGTCGGGGGGATCGCGATTGCGCTGGCGATTCAGACCGTGCTGAGCGATGTGTTTGCGTCGCTAGCGATAGGCTTCGATAAGCCGTTCGAGCATGGCGATTTTATTGTCTTTGGTGATATAGCCGGTTCCATTGAACATATCGGCCTGAAAACCACCCGGCTGCGCAGCCTGAGTGGTGAGCAGATCGTCTGCTCAAACACCATTCTGTTGCAGCAGACCATCCACAACTACAAGCGTATGCAGCAGCGCCGCATCGTGTTTAAGTTTGGCATCAGCTATGCCACGCCTTCTGAGCAGGTGCGCCAGATCAGCCCGCTGGTGAAAGAGATTATCCAGGGCGTTGAGACCACCCGTTTTGACCGCGCCCACTTCCTGGCTTTTGAGGACTCAAAGCTGACCTTTGAAGTGGTCTATTTTGTGCTGGATGCGGATTACAACAAGTACATGGATATTCAGCAGGAGATTAACCTGCAGCTCATGGCGGCTCTTGAAGAGCGTAACATCCGCTTCGCCTTCCCGATTCGTCAGGTTGAGTTCAGCGGGGGTAATCTGCCGCCGGTGGATCTGGTTTCCGTGGAAAGTGACGATGGCGAAGTACGCAGAATGGCGCGCTAAATCCATGCCCGCCTTTGGGAAGACGGGCATGGAAGCTGGGGCCGTTGGGACGCCGGGAAAGGATTAATGTGGCTGATAGCGACAGCGTGCAACGGCGTCGATCCAGCCTTTATAGTTTTCCTGCATACGCTGCGCGTGCTCTTCACGCGGCATAATGACGCTGCCGCCCTGCAGCGCCTGCATATCACTGCCCTGCTGCCACCATCCCAGTACTTTGCCCGCCAGCAGCGCCGCGCCCAGTGCGGAAACTTCGGCGGTCGGCACCCGCTGCAGCGGCCGCTGTAACACATCCGCCTGTAACTGCATCAGCCAGCTGTTTTCGGTGGCGCTGCCATCCACACAGAGGGCCGGGAGCTGCTGGCCGCTGGCCTGCTCCATCGCAAAAAAGACGTCGGCGATTTGCCAGACGATCGACTCCAGCGCGACACGCGCCAGTACGTCGGGCGTGGCGGCGTCCGTCAGTCCGCATACCATGCCGCGCGCCTGCAGATCCCACCAGGGCGCGCCCAAGCCGGAGAGCGCCGGGACAAAATAGATGCCCTGATTGTCGTCGCAGCGCTGCGCCATGGCGGTCAGCGCACGCGGATCCTGCACGCCGAGCAGTTTGCCCAGCCAGGCGGCACCGGAACCTGTGTGGGTGATGTTGCCTTCAAACGCATAACGCAGCGTGCCGTCGTGCCAGGCCACGGTCGTGCTGAGGCCATTTTCCGTGAGCAGCGGCGTCGCCATCGACATCATCAGTGAAGAGCCGGTGCCGTAGGTGGCTTTCACCACTTCTGACTCGCCGCGCCGCTGCGCCTGCAGCGCAGCATGGGAGTCACCGATGCGTGCCAGAATGGGCGTGCCGGGTGCTAAGCCGGGAATGTCACGCACCGCGACCACGCCCTGTTCGCTGGCGGAGGAGGTAATACGTGGCAGTGCGGCGCGCGGTAGCCGAAACAGCGTCAGCAGCTCGTCGTCCCAGTCATTAAGATGCAGGCTGTAAAGTTGAGTGCGGGCGGCGTTGGCGTGATCGGTAACGAATATCTCACCTGCGCTGAGCTGCCAGCTGAGCCAGCTGTCGACGGTGCCGATGCAAAGTTCACCGGCTGCGGCCCGCGCCGCGCCGTCGGGAATGGCGGCCAGCATCCCGGTCAGCTTGGCGGCCGGAAACATCGGATCAACGGCCAGCCCGGTCAGGCCGGTAATACGTGGCGCTTTGCCCGCCTGATGCAGATCGCGACAGAATGCCTCTGAGCGTCGATCCTGCCAGCTCACCAGTGGCGTCAGCGGCTGACCATCACGCCGCTGCCAGATCAGCACCGACTCGCGCTGATTGCTGATCGCCACGGCCGCGACAGGCGCGCCATCACAGGCTGACAGACACTGGATGATTGCCTGCTTTACCGCCTGCCAGACTGCCATAGGGTCCTGCTCCGCCAGTCCGGGCTGAGGATGTTGCAGGGTTAAACTCTGGCTGCCGCGCGCCACGACGCGGCCACTGCGATTAACCGCAATCGCCTTGGCGTTGGTGGTGCCTTCGTCGATCGCCAGAATCAGGGGTCCCACCATGTTTATGCTCCTGCGCAGAGGCGTGCTACACTGTTGACTACGCTGCTGGCATCAATGCCATGACGGGCGCGGGTCGAGGCGCGATCGCCGGCAATCGCATATTCGCCATCCGGAATGCCGAGCCGTAACAGCGGGATGCCACAGCCGCCTTCCGCCAGCACTTCGGCCACCAGGCTGCCGACACCACCATTGACGTTGTGCTCTTCTACGGTAATCACCGCTGGGTAGTGATTTAACAGGTTGCGCAGCTGTTGGGTATCACAGGGACGAATCGATGGAACCGCGATCACACCGGCTGAAATGCCCTGTTCAGCCAGTTGCTCAGCGGCGTGAACCACCTCGTGAACCGTAGAGCCCATCGCCACCAGCGCGATGTCGCTGCCTTCCCGCAACAGGTCGATCGCACCCGGACTGAACCGGTAGCTTTCGTCGTGCAGCTGCGGCAGATCTTTGCCGTCCAGACGGATATAGACCGGGCCGACATGCTCAAGGGCGTAGTCGATGATCTGGCGGCACTCCAGCGGGCAGGAAGGCGCATAGATCTCGATATTGCCGAAACCGCGCATCACCGCGATATCATCAATGCTGTGGTGGGTGCTGGCTAACGGACCATAGCTGGCCCCGGCGTTCAGCCCGAACAGTTTGACGTTGGTGTTGTTGTAACAGACGTCAACTTTCACCTGCTCATTGGCGCGTGATACCAGAAACGGCGCGGCGTTACAGGTCACCGCAACTTTGCCGCCCAGCGCCAGCCCGGCCGCTGTACCCACCAGCGTCTGCTCGGCGATGCCGACGTTGATCAGCCGGTCGGGAAACGCCTTGATAAAGGGGGCGATTTTGGCGGTTGAGGTGGAGTCAGCCACCACCGGCACCAGATCCACGCCGCGATTCACCGCATCGATAAAGGCCGTCACCATGACGCTTGCTAAATGTTGTGCATTACTCATCTTTCAGTTCCTCCAGTGCCAGCGCGATCTCTTCGCCTTTCGGCACCCGGTGATGCCATTCGGCTTTGCTCTGAATAAAGGAGATACCAAATCCCTTTTCGGTATGCGCGACAATGACCTGCGGCTTGCCGTTCTTCGGCAGGTTTTCAATGGTGTCGACGACCGCCGCCATCTCATTGCCGTTGCATTCGGTGACCTCCAGCCCGAAGGCACGCCATTTTTCCGGCAGCGGATCGGTGTTCATGATGTCGCGGGTCGCGCCCGCCAGTTGCAGCTTGTTTTTGTCATTAATGATGATCAGGTTATCGAGGCCGTAATGCGCCGCGACCAGTGCCGCCTCCCAGTTGCTGCCTTCGGCCAGTTCCCCGTCGCCGGTCACCACAAAGATGCGGCGCGAGCTGTTATCTTTTTTCGCTGCGATAGCGATGCCCACCGCCACCGGCAGTCCGTGTCCCAGTGCGCCGGTGTTCAGCTCAACGCCAGGCGTTTTCTGCCGCACCGGATGGCCGGGCAGATGTGAGTCAGCATGCTGATAGGTTGCCAGCCAGTCGGTTGGAAAGTAGCCCGCTTCCGCCAGCACGCAGTAATACCCGCCCACCGCGTGTCCTTTAGACTGAATGTAGATGTCACGCTGATCGTCGTCGGTGCGATCCGGAGCGCAGTTCAGAATACGGAAGTAAAGCGCGGTGAGGATCTCCACCTGCGACAGATCGGCACCGGTATGACCGCCTGCCGGGCTGCCCGCATTGAGCTGGATGATGCGACGGCGGATAGCACGTGCCCGACGCTCAAGGTCTTCGACCGGAAGATTGAAAGGATTCATACACTACCTCTGAATTTTAAATCATATGTGAATATATATTCACAGTGTTTAAAAAAATTAAGTCTGATTACAACAAGTCTGACAGTCAGCTGTCTGCAACCTGTATCGGGAGTCACAGGACGCGTTGATAATCACTACCCGTTTCTGCTTTGACTCTGATATGGCTCTATTGAAAAGCCAGGGTAAAGACGATGACAGAATAGAGAATCACCTCTCACCACCTGAATATATATTCATAATCGATTTTATATGCATAATGACTATGCGCCTGCGCTGACGCGCCGTCCAATGCACGATCGTTAAAAAGCGAAAACGATCACAAATTAGACTGCGTTGTGATTTTGATCATCCTGGTTAACAATACCGGACAGATTCAGAGAGGGAAAACCGATGGCAAAACAGGATGAACAGCGACTGATGGTGAAGATTGCCACGCTTTACTATGTCGAAGGGCTGAAGCAGTCAGAGATCGCGCAGTCGCTGACCCTATCGCAGTCTTTTGTCTCACGCATTCTTAATCGCAGCGTGAAAGAGGGTGTGGTCAAGATTAGCGTGGTGCCACCAGCCAACGTCTATCCGGAACTGGAAAAGGCGATTGAGCAGACCTACAACCTGCCGCAGGCAATTGTGGTGGATGTGCCGGATCAGGCGTCGTCACTGCAGATTAAGCAGGCGATTGGATCGGCGGCCGCTCACTATCTGGAGACACGACTGCGTAACGATGAGCTGATTGGTATTTCGTCGTGGAGCGGCACTATCCGGGCGATGGTGGATGCGCTGCATCCGCTTAACAGCGCCTGTAAGGGCGTGATCCAGCTGCTGGGCGGCGTCGGAGCCAACGGCAACGTGCAAGCCACCATTCTGACCCAGAATCTGGCGGCGCTGCTGAACTGCCCCGCCTGGCTGCTGCCGTCGCAGTCGATTGAGCATTCGGTCAGCGATCGCCAGCGGCTGTCGGCCAATGCCGAGGTTGCCGAGGTGCTGAGTAAATTTGAGCAGGTCGATCTGGCGATTGTCGGCATCGGCGATCTGGAGCCGTCGGCGCTGCTGCGCAATTCTGGCAACTACTACGATGGCAAAATGCTGCAGACGCTGGCGGCACGCGGTGCGGTCGGTGATATCTGCCTGCACTATTTCGACGCCTGCGGCCAGCCGGTGTTGAAAGCGGAAGAAGATCCGGTGATCGGAATGGAGCTGGCGCAGGTGAAACAGTGTCCACAGGTCGTCGGGCTGGCTGGGGGACGGGAGAAAGCGCAGGCGATTCGCGGTGCGCTATTGGGCGGTTATATCAAGGTACTGATTATTGACTATCCCACGGCGCGGCTGCTGCTCACGCCGCAGGCGTAGTCAAAACCGGTCAGATGGTGCGGTAAGCGGTGGTGACTTTCCAGAGATAGCGCGGTGCCTGCGCCGCCGGATGCCTGTTCTGCACATGCTGATAGAACTCATCCGGTGACATGGCATTGATCATCGCAATGGCCCGATCGCGGTCGCGGGAAAATGTTCGCAGCAGCGCACCGGCACCGTTGGCATAAGAGACGATGGTGGCGTAGCGCAGGGTCAGCGGATCGCGGATGCCCGACAGCGCAGAGTCCTGCAGGATGCGGATATAGGCGGTGCCGATATCAATATTTTTGGCCGGATCGCGCAACTCAGCATTCGACGGCTGACCGCGGCGGCCCAGCGTGCGATAGACTTCGCGCCCCGCGGTCGACGCTTTAATCTGCATCAGCCCTACCGCATTGGAACGGCTCACTACGCCCGGATTTCCACCCGATTCGACACTGATAATGGCGCTGATCAACTTCTCATCAACGCCATAATGACTGGCGGCATCTTCGGTAAACATGGCCCAGGTTCCATTGACGCTGGAAGGCGGTGCCTGCGTTAGCGGCGTGTTGCGCTGCTTAACGGCATGGTGCGGTGGCTCGCTGGCACAGCCAGTCAGGAGTAAGGCCGATAGTATAAGGTGTCGGATTTTCAGCAATTTTTCGTCTCGTCGCGGTTGTGGCGAATGCTATCATACCCAGGCAGCCTGAGAGCAAAATTACCGTTTATCCTAAATACACGATTATGCGGCGTGCACCGTGACTTCAGCGGGGCTTTTCGCCATCATCGCCGTCAGTCATGAGCGCTAACAGCAGGAAAGTATGATGATTTCACGTTCAGTTCGTCTTATCTCCCCCTCCGGTTACTGTCATAATCAGCCTGCGGCGCTGCAGGGCATTGCACGACTGCGCGCGGCGGGCCATCAGGTGGAGAACGAGCAGGTGATCACCCGCCGTTTTCAGCGCTTCGCCGGAACGGACGCAGAACGCCTTGCGGATATCAACCAGCTTGCCAGCCTCACTGCGCTGCCTGACGTGGTGCTGGCGGTGCGCGGCGGTTACGGAGCCAGCCGATTACTGGCATCCATCGACTATGTTGGCCTGCAACGCCGACTGCTGAATCAGCCGCTGGCGCTGTGCGGCCATAGCGACTTCACCGCAATTCAGCTGGCGCTGCTGGCACAGGTTGGCCTGATTACCTTTAGTGCGCCGATGCTGGCGGGTAATTTTGGTGCCGCGACCTTATCTGAATTTACCCTTCACCACTTCTGGCAGGCACTGACATCACCTACAGTAGAGGTGAACTGGCAGAGCGAAACACCAGACCAGGGCGACTGGCAGGGTACGCTGTGGGGCGGAAATCTGGCGATGATCTGCTCGCTGATCGGCACGCCGTGGATGCCGCAGATTGAGAACGGCATTCTGGTGATAGAAGATGTGAATGAGCATCCGTTCCGCATTGAACGCATGCTGATTCAGCTGGAGCAGAGCGGCATTCTGGCGCGACAGCGGGCAATCGTCACCGGCAGCTTCACCAGCACGGCCCTGTCGGACTATGACAATGGGTTTGATTTCAGTACCGTCTGGCAGCGCGTGCGTGACACTACCGGTCTGCCGGTGATCTGTGGATTAGATTTTGGTCATGCCGCTGACACCGTCACACTGCCGCTGGGTGCCAGCGCACGATTAGCGGTCAGTCAGGGCAACGCCCATTTGCAGGCGACCGGGCATCCCGTCCTGCGGGATTAGAGAGCGTTTCAGGAGATCGACATTGAAGCCGTTGTATGACGATTTGTGGATCTCAACCCCGGAATTCCCGGTGGAAGATGCCGTTAATGACCTGATGATGCATGGCTTTATGCTGCGTCACCCGCGCGGTAATCTGCTGATTGGCCGCGTAGAAAATCCGCTCGATCATGAAGTGATTGCCGATACCGGCGGCGTGATCCGTCACTATCTGACCCACTGGCACGAATCCGCGCCTGGTGCGGCGGTGATCCAGCAGCGTTTCAGCAGCGCGCTTTACTGCCACAGCCGCTCATTGGGCCCCATCAGCCGTTTTGCGGAGCCTGATGACACCTTTTCGCAGCCGGAGACGCACTTCGGCGATTTCCATCTGCTGCCGACGCCCGGACACACGCCGGGCAGCTGCAGCTTTCTCTATACCTCACCGCTGGGGCTGACCTATCTGTTTGTCGGCGATACTGTGACCCGTTCTCATGACAACTGGATCACGGTGCTGGTGCCGGACAGTAATCCGGCTGAGCTGAGTCAGACGCTGGAATTTTACCGCTCGCTGCGCCCCGACGTGGTGCTGATGAGCACCACGCGTGGGCATCTTTCCTGGAAAAAAGTGACGCTGCAAAGCTGGCTGGCTGCCATTGATGAAGCTGAACAACATCCCCTGGATCTGCGTGAAAATCCGCTGTTCTGATTACAGTTCTTTGGTCAGATAGTGCCGCTGATGATGATCCATGTAGTTCGCCAGCGTGAGCCGCAGGGTGTAGCCAAGTTTTTCATAAAATGGCCGCGCCTGAAAACTGGCGGTATCCACCTGTGCATAGCGGCAGCCGCGATTCCGCGCCTCCTGCTCGGCAGCCTGTATCAGCTTACTGCCTGCCCCCTGCCCGCGAAGCGCCTCACTCACCCAGAGCATATCAATCCGCAGCCAGTTACCGGTGGTTGAGCCGGTCAGCCCGGCCAGCTTTTTGCCCTGCTCATCACGGATAAACACCCCAATTGACCTGATCGTATTCACATCAATAAATTTGCTGTTGAAGGCATTGAGGCCCAGCCTGACCTCATCCAGATCCTGCGCGGTAACGTTGTCGGTAATCTCAGGTTGCATAGTGGCTCCCGGGGTTAACTGTCGGAACGCTGACGATCGTCGTAGCGCTCCAGGGTCAGCGCATCGACATCGCGTTTTTCGCTGCGGCTGCAGGGCAGCAGTTTATCGCTGTCGCGGTATACAAAGAAGGTTGCCTGGCTGCGCTGGTTCACAATCAGCTGATCGCCATTGCGAAAGCGGGTAATCGCCACCTGATCGCCCGCTTCTAAGCGGGTTCGCTGCTGACCGGCGGCAATCTGGAAGTGATTATCCGGCCACATCAGGGTGGTTAAACCATATTCGGCACGCGAAACCGTCATGGTCGGCCGGCCGGGACAGTTAAGCTGAAATTCGGTTTCACTCCAGGCGGGTGCGATATGACAGGCCAGCAGGCCCAGGGCAATTAACGCTGCCTTCATGCTGTGTCTCCACTGATTTTATTGAGAATTTTCTTAGCTTAACATATAAAAACCAGAGGAGAGGCGTGAGGCGAGCGTGACTGAGACCATTAAAAGGTGGAATCGGTGTGCGAAAAAACCTGAAAGTTGAGAAAAGATAAAGTAATCCGGCCAGCCTGGCAGCGTGTCCGCCTGGCCGGATAGTGACTATTCGGCTGCCACCTCGGCGGCCACTAACATCAGCGCCAGCCCGGCATTTTCGCTATCATAAGCCTGCATGGCTGCACGAATATTCGCTGAGCAGGCGAGCACCTGTTGCTTCTTATCGGCTTCCAGCTCGTCAATCGCGTGGCGAATAATCATTAGACTTGCTTCTTCTTCTTTCATCATTTATCCCTGGATTTGCCTAAGTGGTGCGCAAAGGAGCCAAGAATACCGTTTATTGCTAAGCAAAGTCACCCCTTTACATTCCTGTTGCTTAACGATTAAACAAATCACAAACAGGAAGCGTAGCGGAAACTGCTATAATTAAGTGTTTGGTGGTGCAACAGGATAGACTCTGCGCCACAACACTCCCAGGGATTGAAGCAGGTAGAAAATCATGATGCGACTCAGCATTTTAATCCTCATTGCGATAGTGACTGGATGTTCATCTGGCCCGAAAGGGGTGGAATGTCCGGGTGAGGTCTCGACAATTTATGGCCAGTCGATGGGACAGACTCAGGGCGTGATTTTTGACCTGGTTAACAGCTTCACCGTGACACGGGACAATGTCAGCGTAAACAGTGGCCCGCTGCAGTCGCTGGATCGGTTTAAATATGTTCCCTCCGCCGTAACGCGTGAAGGCTACTATGCGCAGCGCCTGTCAGATAAGCAGTTCCGCCTGATTAATCCTTACCAGGACACCCAAATTACCTGGACCTGTCCATAAGGGATGAATCCTGCTGCCAGATGGTTTATTGTCAGGAAACGTCAAGCAGCAGGGCTCCCCGATGGAAAAGCGTCTGGATAACAACGGTTATATCGACTTCCCCTTCCCCGCTACGCGCAACGCGGATGGCTCTGTTAATCCCTGTGGCTTTGATTTGACGCTGGAAACCGGTCGCCTTGAAGAGATCGTCGTGCTGAATCGCTCAGCGAATCTGCGGCGACTGGTCGAGGAGGTTAACCTGCAGGAAGGGCTGTTTATGACCCTGGCCTGTGACTGGCAGCGGCAGGAAAAGGCGGTCTGTGGTTTTATCGATGTGGCTTTTCGTCCCGACCTGCCGCAGCACGACTTTGAGGAAGCCCTGCAGCTGGAAGCGAGCTTTCATCGCTACCTGACCGGACAGGAGCAGCAACATCAGCTGCCCGCCGGGACACTGGTTAACTATGCCCGTTCGGTGCTCGACTGGAGCTGGTCGCCGCTGCGTCAGCGTCAGCGTGATTACGAAAAAATTACCATCCAGTTCTATTGTCCGCAGGCCGATGACGCAGAATGGTGTTTTGACCATCTGCGTCATTTCCTGGTGAGCGTCTATCCGACCTGCATCGCCGCCCGTTCACTCTGATCCCCTCTGCCCCCGGAGTCGCTATGCGTCCTGCTGCGCTGTCTGTTTTTACGCTGTTCTGCTCGCTGTTTTTTATCGCATCGGCCCAGGCCGATCGCTGCCAGCAAATCCGCGCCGGTCTGGATATCGGTTCCGGTACCACCAAAATTGCCGTGGCGCGCGTCAATGTCTGCCAGCAGCGTATCGAAAAAGTGCTGTATCAGGATCAGCGCGCCGTGGCCTGGAACGACGCATTAGCCCATTCAGCGGATAACCAGCTGAGTCCGTCAGTAACCCATGAAGGTGCTGCCGCACTGCAGCAGCTGGTGGCGCACGTACAGCGCTTTCATCCGCAGCGAATCAGCGGCGTGGCGACGGCAGTGTTTCGCAACGCCAGCAACGGTCAGGCCGTGATTGAACAGTTGCAGCGCCAGAGCGGTGCGCAAATCAGCATTATTTCGCAGCAGCAGGAGGCGACACTCGGCTTTCTCTCTGCCAGAGCCGCGCTTAAAGATCCAATGGTCCGGGATGAGCAGTTGCTGGTCTGGGATATTGGCGGCGGGTCAATGCAGATGACTGCATGGCGGCAGCAGGCGGGCAAGCCGGTAGCGGATATTTATCAGGGCAGACTGGCTTCGGTGACGCTGAAAAACTTTATTCTGACGGTGCTGAAGAACAGCCCGAAGGCTGAATCCCCTAATCCCATTGGTTCATGGCGGCAGTCGGTGCTGCGCTTTGTGCAGTTTTACGCGACTAACGAAGTGAGCCCGCAGATCAAACAGGATGTGGCCGGTCGTCGGGTAATTGGCATCGGGGGCGTGCACGGTTTTTCGATTCGCAATCAGTTACCGGGCAAACCCGGCCGCTATACGCTGGCGACCCTGAGCCAGCTCTCGCAGCAGCAGGTCTGGAAAGGCGACAGTGAACTGTCTGGCGACTATCGCGCCACGGACGTGAGTAATCTGTTACTGGTGGAAGGATATATGCAGGCGCTGAAAATCAATGAGGTGGAGATTGTTGAAGCCAGCCTGATTCAGGGCGTGCTGCTACAGTAGCGCAACGCTTCCCCATTCGCTAAACGTCGGGCTTAACCAGCCGGATAGCGTGATCAAGCATTCGCTGCTCATCGCGTTCACTGTGGGCGCGCTGCTGCCGGGTCCGTTTAAGCAGGTCATAGATTTCGCCACGCCGGGTATCATGACCGCGCTCCATCAGCACAATGACTGCATCGCCAATAACGCGGCAGACTTCATCATAGTCATCATCATTCAGTGCATCACGTTTCATCGTTTCTCCTCCGGCTGTGACTCTCTTCTCAAAAGGCTAGACAGGAAATGGCTGGCCCGCAAACGCAGCGCTATTAACAGCCAGAAATGATTTTTTAACGCCTTATCGGGCGCTGGCGGAGCAGAACTCACTATCTTTGCTACGCTTTGAGAGTCTTACTCAAAACCAAGGAGCATTTAAATGTCAGGAAAAATCGAAGATAAAGTAAAAGAAGCCGCTGGCGCAGTTCAGGAACAATGGGGCGCAGCAACCGGTTCATCCGAGCATCAGGCTAAGGGCGCAGCGCGTCGTTACACCAACCAGGCAAGCTATGCTGCACGTGATGCTGCTGAGACCATTCGCGATCAGGTTCAGTCCAATCCTGCTGCCGGTCTGGCCATTGCTGCAGGCGTTGGCGTATTTATCGGCTTCCTGCTGGGTCGCAAGTAATACCGCCACACGTCAACAGAACGGGAGCCACTGGCTTCCGTTTTTTTTGGCTTTAGCTGACCGCATGCTGAGAAACATCTGAAAGGTAAGCCTTCACAGGCCAGCGCACGGTGAGTCTTCAGTTTTAATTACGTTCTCTTTCTGACAACATCAAGGTGACCTCATGAAAACGATTCCTGCTTTGCTGCTGGTGGCAGCGACCTTAACCTCTCTGGCGGGCTGCTCGCATAAGAGCGACGCGATTAAAGAAGATGGCCGTCCCCATGCGCCAAGTGGCCAGTCTTCTCCGGGCGGCACCCTGGGTTCAGGCCCGGTGGGGCAGCCTCAGTCGTAATACCCTGCCCCGGCACGCATGCCGGGGTTTGTTTCTTTTTTATATTCAATAGCTCCCGTAAAATAAATTCGCTAATAGTTAATCTGCTAGTAATTAAGGGCGGGATTAAAAAATCCTGAAATATTATTATTATAAGAATCATCCCAACTCTTTTCGAAAATTTCCTACCTCTTTTACACAATTCTGTATATATACCCTGAATAAACAACACTAAAATTGTGGAAACAGTTTAAACAAATATTCTACGGCGAATAAAAAACATTCCCCCCTGCTGAACTTTAGACGCAAGGATATTCTCTAATAATGCACGACACCTTTTGTTTAATATTATTGATACGTTCAAGAGAATTCAGACGTGAAGAAAAAAAAGATTTATCTGATAGACCGACTTTTAACGCTTTATTCTCGATTTTCAGGCAGAAAAGAACCACAAGCCCTGCAGGCGCTGACACCCGGCACAGTCGTGATTTACTCCACTACGGCATTGGGCGATTTTCTGATGAATACACCGGCTATCTGGAGCCTGAAGAATCGCTTTCCCACCAGCAAATTTATTCTGGTTTCCAGTAAGAAAAATAAGGACCTGGTCAGCCGTTATAACTGGTTCGATAAGATCTATATCTGGGATAACAAAGTGGCTAATTTCCTGCCGCTATTTTTCAAACTGCGTCGCCAGAAACCTGATTTGTCAGTGATATTACACGCCCATTTTCCCTACGATATTATGAGCTCAGTACTGACCGGCAGTAAGGCGATTGTGCGCGATCATTACGGCAGCGAATCCCCGGTGCTGAATAAATATCTTGATCACTATTCAGGCTATTTCGACGACCATACCATCAAGCGCAAGCTGAAGCTGATCGAAGCGCTGGGCGCAGAGACAGAGCAGACCCGGATGCATCTGCCCGCGGTAAATAGTCGCCCTGCTGCAACGGCCAGCCATCGCCGTATCGGTTTTCAGTTAGGCGCATCTAAAGATATTCGCCGCTGGCCACTCGCTTCGTTCAGCCAGCTGGCGACCGCGTTGCTCGAACGCTGGCCTGACGCTGAAATTATTGTTACCGGTACAGCTGCTGAGCAGCCGCTTGAGAAACAATTTATCGAAAGCCTGCCGCCGCACTGCCGTAAGCGTGTGACGCCAATGGCAGGCAAAACGAATCTCAGCGGCCTGATCACCCTGATCCGCTCGCTGGACCTGCTGGTCACCGGCGATACCGGTCCGCTGCACATCGCCGTGGCGGCACAGACCCCAACGGTCAGCCTGTTCTCTACCGCCAATCCACGCTATACCGGCCCCTGCCAGGACAGCGATCGCCATATTGTTATTCATCGCCCGGATAAAACGGCGTCACAGCATCCGATGGCGTCAATTAAGGCCGAAGAAGTCGAGCAGGCCGTGGCGAAACTGGTGGGGTAATGAACGATCTCTCTCACGCCATTATAGCGCTGATTGAATACCACAATCAGCCAACCGCCCTGGGCGGGTTCCGGAAAGTGGCTCGGGTAGGTTTTCATCTGCAGCAACTGCCGCTGAATGAGGTGGAGTTCGCGATTCTGATGAATGATTTTTTTGCCACGTTCAACGTCTGCTCTGAGCATTATGATGATGCCCGCTATTTTCCGCCGGCGCACCCGCGGCATATGACACCGATGAAGTGGTTTAAATCTGGCGGATATTGTCCCGTAACGGTCGCGATGCTGTGTGAAGCGGCCAGCCGTGGACGCTGGCCTGAAGCAGATTACTGAATAATCGTTTGGGCAAAGGCGTCATAGACCTCGCGGCTGCTCAGCGCGTTGACCTCACGTGAGGCCGGTTGCAGCACCTGATAGTTAACCTGCCACGGATGCCAGCACGCCGGATCGCTGTCACCAAACAGCGCCACCACCGGCAGGCCCAGTGCGGCACCGATGTGCATTGCCCCGCCATCACTGCTCACCAGCCCCTGACACAACGACATAGCCGCAATCAGCTGCGGCAGGCTGGTAGTCGCCACCGCCTTTATCGGCAGGTGCGGGCAAAGCGCCATGATTTCACGTGCTTTTTCATCATCCCCCGGATGACGCGGATTATCGCGGCTGCCAGGTGACCAGAGCAGCATGATCTGGCAGGGATGATGCGCCGCAATTTTCTCAGCCAGCCCGGCAAATCGGGCGGCGTCCCACTGCTGGCTTGGCTTACGGGCGCTGATCTGGAGTGCATAGACCGGAAGAGTGGAATCAATGGCGTGGGTGTCTCGCAGGCTGGCCGCCATAGCCGTATCCGGCCGCAGGGTCAGTTTGCCTGGCGCGGTGGTGCTGAGATGCAAATCCCGTCCCAGACTAAACAGGGTTTCGCTGATATGACAGGGTGACTGGCTGGGCGGTGGCAATAACTCTGTGATCAGCGGATGCGACTGCTGCCCCAGCGCGATTACTCTGGCGGGACGCACGATTTTAACCCACTTCAGGCCATGCTGATCCCAGCGGCTTTTAGCCAGAATCACTATGTCGTAACGCTGCTTTTTCAGATTCAGCATCAGCTTCAGTCGCTGTAACACACAGGCCAGTCGTCCCTGCCCTGCCTCACGGTGATGCAGCTTGGTGTAATAGAAGAGCTGCCGGATATCGGGATTATGCTGCAACACGGGCGCAGCGTAGTTGTTGGTCAGTACATCGACCTGATACTGGCCCGACTGCGCCAGCGCACTGATGAGTGGCGTGGTCAGCAAGGTATCGCCAATATTATCCCGACAAATAATTAAAACCCGCATGTCTGACATCCTCTGCGCACAGGCTACGCCGTTCTGGCTGAATAAAAGTGAGGCTCGCACAATTAACGTCTCTGAAGCGTTAACGTAACGGCATAAGTCAGCAAATTAGTCAGCGCAGATCGAGGTTGGTTCAATGATCGCCATGTTGCTGAAAGGCGATGGGCGCTTTTCAGGCAAGCGTTATGCCGGGCTCATTAGCCGGATGAATGATTAATAAAAACTTGTGCGGGGCGTCAGCGTGAGGAAGAGATAAAAGGCCACCTACGGCGGCCAGTGTCATCACTGCATTCAGCGGTATCAGCAGTGGACGTTATTTGACAGCAGGTTGATAGCCAGTCTCATAACAGGTTCAGGCTCAATACCGGTAAACATTTGATGAATTTTTTCAGAAATGGCTTCGCGGGTTACCAGCTTATCCTCAGCCACAATTTCCATAACAGCCTGACCAAATAGCAGTCGGCATGCCGCAATCGCATCGCTTAAAGCTTCATCGTCCATAATATTCTCCCTGTGTATTCGCAGAAGCGTACACCTCTGTGACAACGGGATCCTGTTCAACTCTTTTTTTTTGCGGCACGCGTTACAAAAATGAATCAGCTGTCACGTGCTGATAGCCAGGCCCGACATATTGAATGCCGGGCACTTATCAGACAGGCAGAAGATTAACTTAGCGTTTCATTTAACAGATCAAGAGCGACATTGTAAATCAGCGCAGGCTGCGCATCAGGTAACATCACCTTTATTTTTGCTTCCAGAGCGCGGTTAGTGACCGGCTGATTATCTGCTAATAATTCCAGCACAGCCTGCCCAAACATCAGGCGACAGATATAAATCGCGTCTTTTGTATAATTAGCGTCCATAAATCCTCCTTATGAGTGAGGTATTACAGTAACGATATTCAGTCACAAACAGATGCCAGTTTTGCGTTCACGGTTTCTTTTGTAGTGGCATCAGATAATGCAATTTGCAGAAATATTAAAATACTCAGTCGCAGGTAAGAATTTTTCTGGGTGCGGACAGGGAAATGCCATTCAGTCATACGTTGCAGAGGACGCTCATCGCCCGTTATTTTACTGAGTCAGCAGAGCATCAATGCCGAATACGTCATGGCTGAAGAGGCGAAGAAGAAGAGAATGGAAAAGTGCGAAAAGCGGATACAAAAAAGCCAGCATAGCGTTTAATGCTTTGCTGGCTTAAGCGGATTACATATTTTCGATGATCGCGTCGCAAAAATCTAAATATTTCATCAACTTAGCAACACCCATCAGGCGTTCGAAATCGTAAGTCACGGTCTTGTTAGCGATAGCGCCTTCAACACCTTTACCAATCAGGTCAGCCGCTTCGAACCACTCCAGATGACGCAGCATCATCTTAGAAGCAATGTGTTAAAATAATGATTTTATTAGATAAAACCGGGCCACCCCATTCATTTTACATCCCCAAACTAACAAGGAAAATCACTTATATTCCAGCGATTTAAATGTAGTTTTGGGGAAATACCTGCGCTTTAATATCGATTAATTTTTATACAAATTTAATAGGTCTGTCGGCCTGTAATTTTCTTATTAAAGTCGTTAAAAATGAGATGTAAGTAGAATAAAAAACTCAGTGCCGATAAGAGGCCACGCCTAATGAAAAACTGCTTCTTATAAATTAGATCATTGCCTTTGAGGTGTGATGAACGCCAGTAACAAGTTGATATCTAAAAATTAACAGTGACATGATTGATTGCAGAGGAGCGGGAAGAAGATTTGTGAATCATGAAAATGCTTATAGCTTAGATACCGTAGAGCATAGCCTCACAGTATCCTGCTTCTAAATGATTACTTTCTGCGGCTTTTTGTTCCACCTTTTCTTCCGGCGCTTACTGCACGTTCTGGATTGTTTTTAAAATTACCTCCCCTGATTGTACCGCCCTTACGCCCAGCCTCTGCTGCTCTTTCCGGATCTCCTGCAAAATTGCCAGCACCGCCTCCAGGTTTAGTCATGATAGTCTCAAATGAGTTAAGGTTTTTTAAGTATAATTCTTCATTCAAATCCTGCTGCTATGAGAGAGCTTAAAAGTTACATTTTACCCTGCCAGACTAATGAGTCAGCTTAATCAAAGACATACGCAACGAGAAAATTTGCCGCTTGCGCTTGCCATACTGATATGGTCCTTTAACATTAAACTTGTTGTGTGAAGGCAAAGCGCTCCTACCGCTACCTAAGATGATGTGAATATGATTAATGTCATCTTTTCACAACATGAAGAGGCCGCTTAAGAGTTTCTGAATCCCCACCGCAATTTATGCCTGCTGCCGTCCTCTGGTGCAGGTATTTTTTTCTTCGTCATATATCTTTTGAAAACTTAAGAGATACTTTAAGATTTTCATGCAATAATGCTTTAAGTCAAGGATTGTACCTGTTTCTGATTTTTAGACTTAGATGAATATTTTAGTCAAATCTCAGGATCTATATTTTTTAAAAACTTTTGTGGTGATTGCATTTTCATCATCACCCTGACGTAGTATTTTCATTTAAAACAACAAGTTAAAAGAAAGTCACTCGACCCTGAAGAATCATGTGTTAATATTTTTTGAAGTGTCCGACCGTGCCCTTTTTGCACGAATAATTACAAGAAATCAATTCTTAAACCAAATTTCTTGTACCTTTAGATGGTATTTTACTAACACGCAATAAAAGGATCGCATGTCCAGAAGTGAGCAAGAAAAAGTAAATATCATGATTGGTGAAGCTGTCTTATCGCTGCTTAATGACTATGTTGGTATCCGAAAAGATACTATTATTGAAAGACTTAAAAAAATGCTGAAAGAGGAGTCTGATAATCAGCGCCGCCAGATAATCAACAATGCCATTCAGCAGACACTCAAACTTGCAAGCAATGAATTCCAGCTAAAATTTAGCCCTGCTGAAGCAAAAAATCATCTGAATGCATCATTAAGATAACGAACATACGGTAGCACAGCCATTGACGCCAATTCAAAAATATGTGAAGTACTGTTTTAACTGAAAACTTAAGTTTTCCTTTTTGATTAATTTACTCATAGTTGTTAAATGAAATGTTGCTGGCAAAATTAATGTCATTTCCTTGAAAAATCCAGAGATCATAAATTTTTTCTTACAATCCTGAAATTTATGCCTGCTCCCAATCGCTGTTGCAGGTTTTTTTTTGCCCACCGCTTGGCTTCCATCAACTAACTAACATAATCTGATGGGGCCACGCGTCGGGACTGTGTTCAGCAGACTCATCCGTACCTATGACAGGGCTTTATTGTTGCTGTTTCGAACTGTTATACCGATCTTTACCTCATACAACTGGATGATAAATGTACAAAACTGAAAGTGAAACACTGCGTGATATTCTTCTTGGTGAGGCCATCTTTGAGTTACTTAATGAAAAAGTAAGTATCACTAACGCACTGCTTATTCAAAAATTGCAAGAACTCCAGATCATAGCTAGTGTGGCTTCTAGAAAAATAGCTATTCAGGCTGCCATTCTGCAAATCACTAAACCCGAACTGCGATGTACAGTCGCAACCGGCAATCTACCTATTAATCAGGTGATTCATTAGAATTTATAACAATTATCAGGTGTATTATTGTGATTGAGATTTCACTGGCCAACCATTAGCAACAATGAGAGCAGCATCACCGTAGAGTTTTTTCATTCCATCTACAGACTGCTCTTCAGACTTTCTCAGTTGCATCACTATGTTATCTTTCTCAACAGGTTTTCCCGACTCAAGTAAGCATGAGACGGCATGCCCGATGACTGCATAAATATCATACTTGTTTTCAGATTTATGAGCATCCATCCTAATAACCCTTTGATAGCATCAAAAATATCTTACCAGACAAACTTCCTATCAATTATTATTCAGTCTGGCAAGTTAGATTAATCAACTGTGAGGTTAAATAAAAAAAATCAATCAGCACTCTCTTAAAGATTGCATGCCAGAATCACTTTAATTTTAGTAAAACTACTCAAGTGAAACTTAACAGATGTCAAACCTTAAGCCTCTAATAACTACTAACATATTTTCATATTTTGGCATCAACCACCTTTTTTAGAGCGAAGCAGATCGACTGGTCATTGTTTGAGACCACTATTTTCAGATCGTTGAGGTTTTCAGAAATAAAAAGAAAGGTTAGGATCGAATTTTTGAGGGGATGGGCTATGAAGAACGTCGTACTAAGCATGCTTGCTAAAATTTCAAGCATCGATGCTAACATGAAACAACTAACAGCGCGTGTTGAGGCGCAATCCCTGCTGATTAGTGCTCTTGTTTTAGCTGTAAGTAAACAGGGAGGTGTGAACGAAATGATCGAGAGCGCTAACAAAGCTATCAATACTGTTATTGACTCGGCAGAATCAGATGAGCTGCTTAAGTCAGATGCGGCCATCCTTTTAAGTGAATTACAAAGCCTGCTAACTATTTCAACAGCTGTTGACAATGCAGATGAAGAAATTAACCATGAAGGGCTGGATAAGCTTAACGGTTTAACATCTCTTGATAGCTGATTGCTCAAGTAAGCGGGCTTTCAACAAAGCTTGTCCACTAAGCGTATGTTGCTTAGTGGACCTGGTGGAAGTTACGAAAAATCGCATGTGCCTGAAAATTCAAATTTCATCCCGTATTATTTAATGATTTTTTTCATTCAACTCATAGATTGCTCATGGCTGATTTCAGATTATTGGTCTTAAAAGTTCATGAGCCACCAAAATCGTCGCCCTCCCCTTAACTAAAAACTTATCCCCTGCCATCAATTGTCTCGCCATCCGTAGGAAAAGGGCTCGACTAAACCCTTTCCTTAATCAGAAAACTGGTCACGCCCGGTATCAGAAGTTTTGCCAGTTATCGTTGCCCGCAACCGCAATGGCAGGTCTGGTGCGTAAAACTGCTGCGGAGGGTATTGAACGGCTCACAGAGCTAGGTGCAGTCGAAGCAGACACTGACACAGAAACGAGCGTAAAAGTGTTCACCAAATGGTTGAGTGCTGCAGCCTGCTCCATGAGTGATCGGGAGGCTGCAGAAGCTTCTTCAACAAGCGCAGCATTCTGCTGGGTGACATCGTCCATCTGATCGACAGCCTGATGAACCTGTCCAATTCCCTGTGACTGCTCACTGGCCGCCACGGCTATTTCATCCACCAGGTCAGTTACCTGCCGAACGGCATCATTCATTTTTGAAATGTTTTCTCCCACACCTTCTGCCTGTGCGGAACCAGCCTGGACAAAGCCCATTGACGACTCAATAAGCTCTTTGATTTCGCGTGCTGAAGATGATGAGCGCTGTGCAAGATTGCGGACTTCACCGGCCACCACGGCAAAACCACGGCCCTGCTCTCCGGCACGGGCAGCCTCTACAGCAGCGTTCAGAGCCAGAATATTGGTCTGAAACGCAATCCCTTCGATCAGTGCAATGATATCGGTGATTTTCGCTGAGCTTCCTCTGATATCGCCCATGGTCGACAACAGTGTGCGAACACGACCGGCACTATCCTCGGAGATTTCATGCGCATTCTTCGCCAGTTGGCTAGCCAGTCGGGTGTTTTCAGCGGTCTGACGAACAGTTTCACTTAGCTCAGACATACTTGCCGCGGTCTGCTCCAGTGAAGCAGCCTGTTCCTCGGTACGCGATGACAAGTCTTCGTTACCTGCTGAGATTTGTGCCGAAGCGGAACTGACCGACTGTGCTGATGCCTCAACTTTTGACAGTGAATCTGAGACATTTTCAACAAGATGATTGAACGCGCGGGCCGTAAGGCCGATTTCATCCTGGCGCGACGCGTCTACCCGTAGGGTCAGATCAAGGTTTTTACTGGCACGTTCCATTGTTTCACGCATGCCATTCAGCTGACGGCGGATGCCGAAGAGGGTTCGGAGTGCAAAGAAAGCCAGAATAATCACAGCCAGCGCTGAGCCACCCACCAGGCTCCATACAGTAATATGATAAGTTCTGTCATTTTCTTTACGCAGAGCCTTGCCAATGTCGACGTTCAGCTTGCGCTGCTTCTGATAGCTCGTAATCAACTGACGGGCAGCCTCGCCAATGCCATCACTCCCCTGAAGTGCGCCCATAGCAACGGCATCATTCTGTGCACGCGAGCCTGCCAGAAAAGCAGGAAGGTTAGATTCAATCCGCCTGATGGTAGTAAACGCTTCCTCCGTCATCTTGCGGTCTTCTTCATCCGAAACGTCATTGTTAAGGTAATGCTGGTTAAGGGATTTAATATTACTGATAGCCCCGTTTATTTCTTTTTCAATGTTAGCCTGAATACGGGGTTCGGTCGCACTCTGATGGCGATATAGCCATATGATGAGTGAGTTACTGCTATCGACCATACTGCCAAGGTCCACGAGTGACGGAATGGTGTTCTCCTGCACATACTGAAAGCGGGACTGAAACCCACCGGCGACTACGACAGCCACAATGACCATCGCGACCAGCGCAGCAGAGAGAAGTGAAAAGGTGAGCAGCAATCGCTGTGTTATCGTCATGTGATATCCTGCCATTGTAAGTTACTGATGCTGTGTAAAATATGGAAAAAAAAGAAACCTGCAGTACATATATCGGCAAAAAAGCATTGAAAGTTCTTTCAAACATGTAAATTAGTGCGATGAGTTATACAAATGTCTGCTGGCTGGCAAACTTTTCTGCTTATACCTTTGTCCCGGTTTCCACCTACAGTCCGTCAGCATCCTGACCGGTTACGCAGACCAGAAAATTATTCATCATTGCAATCGCCCGGCCGGTGGCAATCAGGTCGGCGGCAAGCAGGACGTCTTCCCGAAGAAGCATGGCCATGACGCCGGGCACCGCCATCCGCGCCTGCACGGGCTCAAAGGCCCTGTTGAGATAAACCAGATTGTTGGCAAAGGTGGAGGTCGTCAGGTAACTACCCCGAATCAGCTGGTTTACCATGAAGTCCACGCCCTCCTTCAGGGCGTGAAGGGTCTTATACGTTTCCAATGAATCCTGTTCGCTTTCTGCGTCGTGACTCATACTTTAAATGTTCCTACCATGGTTCGCAGGTCATGGGCCTGCTCTGAAAGCGACTGAGAGGCAGAGGACGACTCTTCAACCAGCGCTGCGTTGTTCTGCGTCACGCCGTCCATCTGGCTCACGGCAATGCTCACCTGCGAAATGCCCTGCATCTGCTCAGAGGAGGCCAGGGAAATCTCGTCCATTGATTCGGCCAGTTCACCGACCATAGCCACGATTTTCAGGATGCTCTGTCCGGTTGATGACGCCACGGTGACGCCGCTTTCCACCTGTGTAACGGCCTGCTCAATCAGTGTCTTGATGTCCTTCGCGGCCGTGGCGCTGCGCTGCGCCAGCGTTCTGACCTCACCGGCGACCACGGCAAAGCCGCGCCCCTCCTCACCCGCACGAGCCGCTTCAACTGCTGCATTCAGCGCCAGGATGTTGGTCTGGAACGCGATGCTCTCGATAACGGAGGTGATGTCACGCACCTTCGTGGCACTCACGGAGATATCATGCATGGTGTCTGACATACGTTTCACGTCCGACTCACCGCTGCGGGCCAGCTGCGCCGTTTCGCGTGCCGAGTCGGCCGTCTGCCGGGCGCCGGCGGCGTTACTTTTTACGGTGGCAGAGAGCTGCTCCATACTGGCAGCAGTTTCCTGCAGGGCGGCGGCCTGCTGCTCGGTGCGTGAAGACAGCTCGGTGTTACCCTGTGAGATTTCGTCGGCGGCCAGAGCCACGGAGGCGGACGAATCTTTAATCTGCGTCACCAGGCCGCGCAGGTTTGCCTGCATGACGTCAAGAGAGGCCAGCAGGCTGGTCGTGTCATTACGGCGCAGCGTGACCGGCCCCGTGAGATCACCGGCGGCAATCGCGGCGGCAAGTGTCTGAGCCTGTGCAGGCTCTCCGCCCAGCTGACGCATCAGGCTGCGGCTTACAATCAGGCAGCCTGCTACTGCGGTGAGGACTGAGAGCAGAGTAAGCACGATAAGCACCGTTCTGGTCCGGGAAACGGTCTCACTGGTTTCGGTGACCGTCGCTACCGTCTGTGCCTTCTGAATGTCGGTGAGCCGGTTAAGGGCATCGAGCAGTTTTCGCTGCGCCGGACGTGCGGTTTTCATCAGGTAAGGCGTGGCCTCCTGTGGCCGGTTTTCCAGACCCAGCCTGCCCGCCGTCATCAGGGTTTTCATAGCATCCTTTTCAGCGGCCAGTATTTCGTCGAGTACGTTTTTACCCTGAGCAGTAACGCTGTGACTCATGCTGTCAACCAGTTGCTCGCGCTCGTGGATGTATTTCTGCTGCTGAGTCGTCAGACGCTCCCACTCCGGCTGCATTTCCTTCGGCTCGCTTAAGAGCGCGAGGTTGCGTACGGCGATGGCCATATCACGAATATCGCCCCGCATATCAAGTACAACTGACAACCGCTTCATCTTGTTATTCACGGCATCATTCATCCCACGCTCGGCCTCAGTCAGCGCGTGCAGAGCTGTGCCCGTACAGATAACCAGAAGCAGAACAAGTAAACCAAAACCGATAGCAAGACGTGTTGAGACCTTCATTATTTTTTCCCTGGATGTTGTATCACTGTCAGGGTCTATCGGCTGGAAAAGAGAGAAGTCCATTGCCTTTACAAAATAAATTGAACACAACTTAATTGATGTCGATATATTTGCCACCACGGTCGGTCTGGCAGCGGTCTGGGGCATTCAAGCCTGTCCGTGATAATCTGTTTATCCGGCACCCTGACGTCTGTCGCCCTTTACGTTCACCGAACGCCCGCCGACCATTATTAACCATCAGGAACCCCGGTATGAAAAACACACCTGAAGTGAGCAGGTCTGAAGACGCCCCATCCCAGAAGCTGGAGCAGCAACTTTGCTTCGCGCTGTACTCCGCTTCTCTGGCCATGACAAAGCTTTATCAGTCACACCTGAAATTACTCGGGCTCACCTATCCGCAGTATCTGGTAATGCTGGCACTGTGGGAAAAGGATGGTGTGACGGTCTCAGAGGTGGGACGGCGCGTACAGCTGGAGTCTGGCACGCTCAGCCAACTGCTGAAGCGGCTTGAACAGGCCTGCTTTATCAGCCGGGTACGCGACACCGGTCATGATGAACGTAGGGTCATTATCCGCCTGACCGAAGCAGGCCGGGAGCTCGAAAGCCGGGCTTCCGGCGTACCGGCTGCGATGACTGGTGAAATAGGCATTCAGTTTGAGACGCTGGCCGGCCTGCGTGACGGCGCAAAACACGTTCAGGAAAAGATTGTCCAGGCGCTATCGCGCAGGGGAAATGATAAGTCGTGATGCTCTGACCTTATTTCAGGTCAGCAGTCTGCGTAACCGGTATGATTTTAAAATCTGAACCGGGCTGTCGCCAAATGCCGCGATGCGGTTGTGAGTAAATATCTGGTCCATTTCCGTCACTCAACCTCGCAGGCCGTTAGGGGTGATAATGTTTCTGCCAGCGCTATTACAACGACGTTCAAAAAGGCCAGGAATCACTGTGGGCTGACATGGGCTGAATGTGCAGCACCTACCTTTCATGAGCAGCGTTCGCTGTCGGAACGTTTGTATCGTGAACAGGGTGTGGATACTCAAAAATTACTCGGCCATAAGACTCAGAAAATGACTGATCGCTATAACGATGATCGCGGGAAAGACTGGATTGTAGTTGCTGTGTGAAGGTGATTTTATAAACAGTTTTGGGGAAGAGTTTTGAGGAAAGAAGGCGTGAAATAAAAAGCCAACACGATTTTTACATTCGTGTTGGCTATATATTACGTAATGCGGATTACATATTTTCGATGATCGCGTCACCAAACTCTGAACATTTCAGCAGCTTAGCGCCATCCATCAGGCGTTCGAAATCGTAAGTCACGGTCTTGTTAGCGATAGCGCCTTCAACACCTTTAACAATCAGGTCAGCCGCTTCGAACCACTCCATGTGACGCAGCATCATTTCTGCGGACAGAATCACTGAACCTGGGTTCACTTTATCCTGACCGGCATACTTAGGCGCAGTACCGTGGGTTGCTTCGAACAGTGCACATTCATCACCGATGTTAGCGCCTGGTGCGATACCGATACCGCCAACCTGCGCCGCCAGGGCGTCAGAGATGTAGTCACCGTTCAGGTTCATACAGGCAATAACGTCATATTCTGCCGGACGCAGCAGGATCTGTTGCAGGAACGCATCAGCAATCACATCTTTAACGATGATCTCTTTACCGGTGTTCGGGTTTTTGAACTTCATCCACGGGCCGCCGTCGATCAGTTCGCCGCCGAACTCGTCTTTCACTAACTGGTATCCCCAGTCTTTGAAAGAGCCTTCGGTGAACTTCATGATGTTGCCTTTGTGAACCAGGGTCAGTGAATCACGATCGTTGGTGATGGTGTATTCCACTGCCGCGCGCACCAGACGTTTGGTGCCCGCTTCTGAACATGGCTTAACGCCGATACCGCACTGCTCAGGGAAGCGAATTTTCTTCACGCCCATCTCTTCGCGCAGGAACTTGATCACTTTGTCCGCTTCGGCAGAGCCCGCTTTCCACTCGATACCCGCATAGATATCTTCGGAGTTTTCACGGAAGATCACCATGTCGGTCTCTTCAGGGCGTTTAACCGGGCTTGGCGTGCCTTTATAGTAACGTACCGGACGCAGGCAGACGTAGAGGTCAAGCTCCTGACGCAGTGCTACGTTCAGTGAACGAATACCGCCGCCGACCGGGGTGGTCAGTGGGCCTTTGATAGCCACGCGATATTCTTTGATTAAGTCGAGCGTTTCCTGTGGCAGCCAGACGTCCTGACCGTAGAGTTCAACTGACTTCTCACCCGTGTAAATCTCCATCCAGGAGATCTTACGCTCGCCGTTGTAGGCTTTCTTCACCGCCGCGTCGACGACTTTCAGCATCACCGGGGAAACATCAACACCGATACCGTCACCCTCAATGTAAGGAATGACCGGATTGTTTGGCACTGTAAGCTTGCCCTGATTCAGGGTGATTTTCTGACCTTCCGCCGGAACTACTACTTTGCTTTCCATTAACCTCTCCTGGGCGTTTGTTAATGATTTGTAAGATGCGCGTCAATACTACTTGAATATTTCCGTCACGCCAATCACCGCAATTTCACGTTATAATGCGCCGAATGTTTCTGACTGCAAAGCCCATGCGAAAAACAACTCAACGAATTCACCAGGATAAACGATTCAGCCGCCCGACGCGTGATGCGCGACGTGCGCCTGCCCGCCCAGCTCCTCCACGACGTGTGATTCTGTTTAACAAACCGTTCGACGTTTTGCCTCAATTCACTGATGAAGCGGGCCGCCGCACCCTGAAAGATTTTGTCAGCGTCGCAGACGTTTATGCCGCGGGCCGCCTTGACCGCGACAGCGAAGGCCTGATGGTACTGACCAACGACGGTGCCCTGCAGGCCGCGCTGACGCAGCCCGGCAAACGTACCGGCAAGGTCTATTATGTGCAGGTGGAAGGCGAGCCACAGGAGGCGGCTCTTCAGCCTCTGCGGGATGGGGTTAATCTGAAAGATGGTATGACGCTGCCCGCTGGCGTGGAAAAAGTGGCTGAGCCTCAGTGGCTTTGGCCGCGTCAGCCGCCGATCCGTGAACGTAAAAACATCCCGACGCAGTGGCTGAAAATCACACTGTATGAAGGCCGTAATCGTCAGGTGCGCCGGATGACTGCGCATATCGGCTTTCCCACCTTACGATTAATTCGCTACGCCATGGGAAGCTATTCGCTTGACGCTCTGGCGCCGGGTACGTGGCGTGAAATCAGCGAGAGCCCCACCTGAAAATCGATTTTTTATAACCTCAGGTTAACAATTGCGGAGAAGTAATGTTTAAACCTCATGTTACTGTCGCCTGTCTGGTTGAGGCCGAAGGTGAATTGCTGGTGGTGGAAGAGACGATCAACGGTCGTGCCACCTGGAACCAGCCTGCCGGACATCTTGAAGCGGATGAAACGCTGCTGGAAGCTGCCGAACGCGAACTCTATGAAGAGACCGGCATTGCGGCGTCAATGCACTATTTCATCGGGATTAACCAGTGGATCGCGCCCGACAGTACGCCTTTTGTGCGTTTTCTGTTTGGTGTGGATCTGGCGGAAAAAGCGCCAACCCAGCCGCAGGACAGCGACATCGATTGCTGCTGGTGGCTGCCGCCAGCGCAGATTCTCACTGCATCTAACCTGCGTTCACCCCTGGTCGCGGAAAGCGTACGCCTCTGGCAACAGGGCACGCGCTACCCGCTACATCTGGTCAGCCCGTTCCAGTGGCCGTTTCACGAGGGTGCGCGCCTGCCTTCTGCATGATAGAATGCGCCGCCTGTTTTTTTATCGTAATGCGAGCGTGTCATGTCTGACAACAGCCAGAAAAAAGTGATCGTCGGTATGTCCGGCGGTGTCGATTCTTCCGTTTCCGCCTGGTTACTGCAGCAGCAGGGTTACCAGGTTGAAGGCCTGTTCATGAAGAACTGGGAGGAGGACGATGGCGAGGAGTATTGTACCGCCGCGGACGATCTGGCGGATGCACAGGCTGTGTGCGACAAGCTCGGTATGAAGCTGCATAAAGTTAACTTTGCTGCGGAATACTGGGATAACGTCTTTGAGCATTTCCTCGAAGAGTACAAAGCGGGCCGCACACCTAACCCCGACATTCTCTGCAACAAAGAGATCAAATTCAAAGCGTTCCTGGAGTTCGCAGCGGAAGACCTGGGCGCAGATTTCATCGCTACCGGTCACTACGTGCGCCGCAAGGACGTCGATGGTCAGAGCCAGCTGTTACGCGGTCTGGATGGCAACAAAGACCAGAGCTACTTCCTCTATACCCTGAGTCACGAGCAGATTGCACAGAGTCTGTTCCCGGTCGGCGAGCTGGAAAAACCGGAAGTGCGCCGCATTGCGGAACAGCTGGACCTGATCACCGCAAAGAAAAAAGATTCGACCGGCATCTGCTTTATCGGCGAGCGCAAATTCCGCGACTTCCTGGCGCGCTATCTTCCGGCTCAGCCTGGCGAGATAGAAACTACCGAAGGCCAGATCGTCGGTGAACATCAGGGGCTGATGTACCATACACTGGGACAGCGTAAAGGTCTGGGTATCGGCGGGCTGAAAGAGAGCAAAGATGATCCCTGGTATGTGGTCGACAAAGACGTGGCGCGTAACCGTCTGATTGTCGCCCAGGGTGGCGATCATCCGCGTCTGATGTCCGTTGGCCTGATTGCGCAGCAGTTGCACTGGGTTGATCGTCAGCCGATTACCGCCCCACTACGCTGCACCGTGAAAACCCGCTATCGTCAGACCGACATTCCCTGTGAGATTATTCCGCAGGGCGACGATCGGATTGAGGTGCGCTTTGACGAGCCGGTGGCTGCGGTCACGCCAGGCCAGTCTGCAGTCTTTTACCTTGGCGATGTCTGCCTCGGTGGCGGTATTATCGAACAGCGCCTGCCGTTAGTGGCGGAATAAACGGGCCCAGCCCGCGTTGATGACGCGTAAACAGGAGTAACCGTGGCGAAAAATTATCAGGAAATCACGCTGGCGCTGGCGGGCATCTGTCAGTCCGCCCATCTGGTGCAGCAGCTGGCTCAGCAGGGTCACTGCCAGCCCGAAGCGCTGACCGTGTCGCTGCGCAGCGTGCTGGACCTCAATCCTGGCTCCACGCTGGCGGTGTTTGGCAACAATGAAGCCAACCTGCGCCTCGGACTTGAAACCCTGATGGCGGTGCTGAACAGCAGCAGTCGTCAGGGTGCAGGCGCTGAACTGACGCGGTACACCCTGAGCATGATGGTGCTGGAGCGCAAGCTCAGCGCCAGTAAATCCGCCATGGCGACGCTGGCACAGCGCATTACGCAGCTGGATCGCCAGCTGGCACATTATGAACTGGAGTCAGACACCATCCTCAGCGCGATGGCGGGCATCTATGTGGATGTGATCAGCCCGCTTGGACCGCGTATCCAGGTTACCGGTTCGCCTGCGGTGCTGCAGAATACGCAGGTGCAGAGTAAAGTGCGTGCCACTCTGTTAGCCGGTATCCGCGCGGCCGTATTGTGGCAGCAGGTCGGTGGTGGCCGACTGCAACTGATGTTCTCGCGTCAGCGTTTGCTGCGTGAAGCGAAAACCCTCTTATCCCGGCTGCCACTGACTTACTAAGTCGGTGCAGCAAAACACTGCTAAATGATTCAGGAGTTGCACTGATGGAATTATCCTCTCTGACCGCCGTCTCACCTGTCGATGGTCGTTACGGCGATAAAGTCAGCCCGCTGCGTGCGATTTTCAGCGAGTTCGGTTTGCTGAAATTCCGCGTTGAGGTTGAAGTTCGCTGGTTACAAAAACTGGCCGCGACCGCAGAGATCAAGGAAGTTCCTGCATTTGATGCCGACGCAAACGCTTTCCTTGATGCAATTGTCGCCAATTTTTCAGAAGACGATGCCGCCCGCATTAAAACGATTGAACGCACCACCAACCACGATGTGAAAGCGGTTGAGTATTTCCTGAAAGAGAAAGTGGCCGATCTCCCTGCCCTGCACGCCGTCTCTGAATTTATCCACTTCGCCTGCACCTCTGAAGATATCAACAACCTGTCGCACGCCCTGATGCTGGAAACGGCCCGCCGTGACGTGATCCTGCCTTACTGGGACCAGCTGATCAGCGCCGTGAAAGGTCTTGCCAGCGAATACCGTGACATTCCGCTGCTCTCACGCACCCACGGCCAGCCGGCGACGCCATCGACCATGGGTAAAGAGATGGCCAATGTCGCCTACCGTCTGGAGCGCCAGTTACGTCAGCTGAAGCAGATTGAAGTGCTGGGTAAAATCAATGGCGCAGTCGGTAACTACAATGCCCACATTGCCGCCTATCCCGAAGTGGACTGGCATGTACTGAGCGAGAACTTCGTCACCTCGCTGGGGATCACCTGGAACCCGTACACCACGCAGATCGAGCCGCACGATTACATCGCTGAGATGTTCGACTGTATCGCCCGTTTTAACACCATCCTGATCGATTTCGATCGCGATATCTGGGGTTATGTGGCGCTGAACCATTTCAAACAGAAAACCATCGCGGGTGAAATCGGCTCCTCAACCATGCCGCATAAAGTGAACCCGATCGACTTCGAAAACTCCGAAGGCAATCTGGGCCTGGCGAACGCCGTGATGCAGCATCTGGCCAGCAAACTGCCAGTCTCACGCTGGCAGCGTGACCTGACCGACTCCACCGTGCTGCGTAATCTCGGCGTGGGCGTGGGCTATGCGCTGATCGCCTATCAGGCGACGCTGAAAGGTGTCTCCAAGCTGGAAGTGAACCGCGATCGTCTGCTGGACGAGCTGGATCATAACTGGGAAGTGCTGGCAGAGCCGATTCAGACGGTGATGCGTCGTTACGGCATTGAGAAGCCGTATGAGAAGCTGAAAGAGCTGACGCGCGGCAAACGCGTAGACGCTGCCGGCATGCAGGCCTTTATCGACAGCCTGGCGCTGCCGGAAGAGGAAAAAGTGCGTCTGAAGCAGATGACGCCTGCAAACTATATTGGCCGCGCTATCCAGATGGTTGACGATCTGAAATAATGCCCGCCGCAGACCGGCTCAGTCCGGTCTGCGTTAACATCTTGTTTAATACATTTCGCGTATACTTTCTGCAGGTTGACTCAAACAGAGTGTAAGGAATTTCTATGCGTGTTCTGGTTGTTGAAGACAATGCCCTGCTGCGCCATCATCTCGCCGTCCAGTTACGTGACATGGGCCATCAGGTCGATGCCGCCGAAGACGCCAAAGAAGCTGACTATTTTCTCCGCGAACATCTGCCCGATATCGCGCTGGTGGATCTCGGCCTGCCGGATGAAGATGGCATGTCGCTGATTCGCCGCTGGCGCAGTGATGCCGTGCGTCAGCCGATTCTGGTGCTGACCGCCCGTGAGGGCTGGCAGGCGAAAGTCGAAGCGCTGGAAGCCGGTGCGGATGACTACGTCACCAAACCGTTTCATATTGAAGAGGTCGCGGCACGCCTGCAGGCGCTGATGCGCCGCAACAGCGGTCATGCGTCGCAAATCATCGATATGGCTCCGTTTCAGGTTGATCTCTCACGCCGTGAGCTGACGGTGAATGAAGAACCTGTGAAGCTCACCGCCTTTGAGTACACCATTGTCGAGACGTTGATCCGTAACGCGGGCAAAGTGGTGAGCAAAGACTCGCTGATGCTGCAGCTCTATCCTGACGCTGAACTGCGCGAAAGCCACACCATCGACGTTCTGATGGGCCGTCTGCGCAAAAAGATTCTGGCGTTGCATCCTACTGATGTCATTGCCACCGTGCGTGGCCAGGGTTACCGCTTTGATCTCTGACCATGTCCTGGTTTAATCGTTACCGCCCTATTTCGCTGCGCGCCCGCTTTCTGCTGGCCTCCGCAGCGATAGTTCTGTTCCTCTCTCTTTCTTACGGCATGGTCGCAGTGATTGGCTATGTGGTGAGTTTCGATAAAAATACCTACCGGGTGATGCGCGGCGAGAGCAATCTGTTCTTTACGCTGGCGCAATGGCATGACAACAAGCTCACCATCGCGCAGCCGGAACGCATGACGCTGAACTTTCCGACGCTGGTCTTCATCTACGATGAGCACGGCAAGCTGCTGTGGCAGCAACGCGACGTGCCGGATATTCGCAAAAAGATCCGCCGCGAATGGCTGCTGAAGCCCGACTTCTACGAGATCGATACCAGCAACCGCACCAGCATGGTCGCGATGGGCAATAATCTCAATGCGAAGCAACGGCTTAATGACTGGGACACCGACAGTAACGACACCTTTACCCACTCGGTGGCCGTTAACCGTTACGATGCCACGACGAATCTGCCCGCGCTCACCATCGTTGTGGTTGACTCTATTCCGCAGGAGTTGCAGCACTCTGATGTGGTCTGGTCGTGGTTCAGCTATGTACTGGCGGCTAACCTGATACTGATTATTCCGCTGCTGTGGCTGGCGGCGCACTGGAGTCTGCGGCCAATTGGTGCGCTGACACAGCAGGTGCGCGAACTGGAGACAAGTCAGCGTGAGAATCTGGCGGATAATCCGCCGCAGGAGCTGCGCAGTCTGGTGCGCAACCTCAATCTGCTGCTGACCAATGAACGGCAGCGTTACACCCGCTATCGCACCACCCTTTCGGATCTGACCCACAGCCTGAAAACGCCGCTGGCCGTGTTGCAGAGCACCCTGCGATCGCTGCGCAATGGTAAAGAGCTGACGGTGGAACAGGCTGAGCCGGTAATGCTGGAGCAGATAAGCCGCATCTCACAGCAGGTGGGATACTATCTGCATCGCGCCAGTATGCAGGCCGATCACAATCCGCTGCAGCGCGATCTCCATTCCGTTTCTGGTCTGCTCGACAGTCTCTGCTCGGCACTGAATAAAGTTTATCAGCGCAAAGGCGTGGCGATAACGCTGGATATCTCACCGGAGCTGACCTTTGTGGGCGACCAGAATGACTTTATGGAAGTGCTGGGTAACGTACTCGATAACGCCTGCAAGTACTGCCTGGAATTTATCGAAGTCAGTGCTTATCAGAGCGAAAAGGCGCTGCATCTCTATATCGACGACGATGGCCCGGGTATTCCTGAGAGCAAGCGCGATTTAGTGTTTGTGCGGGGGCAGCGCGCCGATACGCTGCGTCCGGGCCAGGGATTAGGTCTGGCGGTGGTGCGCGATATTCTGGAACAGTATGAGGGTAACGTCATCGCCACCAGCAGTGCGCTTGGCGGAACACGTATGGAAGTGGTTTTTCAGCGCCAGGAAGTTGAACATCGTCGCGAGTAGAAAACCGTCCGGGCTGTTATACTAGCTGGCATTTACAGCCCTAAGCGGAACCCTTGTATGGACTATCAGCTCGATATTAACTGGCCCGATTTTATTCAGCGCTACTGGCAGAAACGCCCGGTCATGCTGAAGCGTGGTTTTAAAAACTTCGTTGATCCTCTTTCACCGGATGAACTGGCCGGACTGGCAATGGAAAACGAGGTGGACAGCCGCCTGGTCAGCCATCAGGACGGCAAATGGCAGGTCAGCCACGGCCCGTTTGAGAGCTATGATCACTTGGGAGAGAACAACTGGTCGCTGCTGGTCCAGGCGGTCAATCACTGGCATGAACCCTCTGCCGCGCTGATGCGCCCTTTCCGCTTCCTGCCTGACTGGCGTGTCGATGACCTGATGGTGTCGTTTGCCGTGCCTGGCGGCGGCGTCGGTCCCCATTTTGATCAGTATGATGTCTTCATTATTCAGGGTACGGGCCGCCGTCGCTGGCGCGTCGGTGAAAAAGTGGCGCTGAAGCAGCACTGTCCCCATCCGGACCTGCTGCAGGTTGAACCGTTCGATGCCATCATCGATGAAGAGCTGGAGCCGGGCGATATTCTCTACATTCCGCCAGGATTCCCGCATGAAGGCTACTCGCTGGAAAACGCCCTGAACTACTCCGTTGGTTTCCGCGCCCCCAGCGGTCGTGAGTTAATCAGCGGCTTTGCCGACTACGCCCTGGCTAATGAGCTGGGCAGCCTGCGCTTCAGCGATCCGGATGTGCCTGCACGCGATTGCCCGTCACAGATCCTGCCGCAGGAGATTGAAGGCGTGCGCCAGCTGATGCTGGATGTGGTCAATCAGCCGGAGCAGTTTGAGCAGTGGTTCGGCGAATTCATTTCGCAGTCACGCCACGAACTCGACGTTGCGCCGCCGGAACCGCCTTATCAGCCTGATGAAATTTATGATGCGCTGCAACAGGGCGATGCCCTGAGCCGGCTGGGGGGCCTGCGTGTCCTGACGATTGGCAGCGCGGTTTATATCAATGGTGAGCGGGTTGAGTGTTCACGCCCCGATGTGATGGCGGTTCTGGCGAATCACTATCGCATCACGCTCGATGACCTGGGTGATGCACTGGATGATCCGGCCGTGCTGGCGCAGATCGCCGGTCTGGTGAATGCTGGTTACTGGTACTTCGGCGAGGAATAACCCGCAGCGCGGAACCGTGCGCTGCGGCCGAAACAGGCTCTCTGGCTTTTACTGGCAGAGAGCCTTTTTTTATTTAATCCTTCTTCTGTGCTGCCAGTTCTGACAGACGCACAATCACTTCCACTGACTTCGCCATAATATTCAGCGACGCGAACTCATGCTTGCCGTGATAGTTATAGCCTCCGGTAAAGATGTTCGGGCAAGGTAATCCTTTCCACGACAGCGATGACCCATCGGTGCCGCCGCGAATCGGTTTCACCACCGGTTCAATGCCGCAGTCACGCATCGCCTGCAAAGCCAGATCAATGATATGCGGGAACGGCTCGACCTTTTCACGCATGTTGCGATAGCTGTTGGTGATCTCAACAGTGACCGAGCAGTCAGGGTGCAGGGTTTTGTTGATCTCCGCAGCGATCTGCAGCAGCGTCTGTTTACGCTGTTCGAAACTCTCGGTTTCAAAGTCACGAATGATATAGAGCATCTCGGCGTGCTCGACGCTGCCCTTGATCTGATGCAGATGGTAGAAGCCCTGATAGCCGTCGGTGTACTGCGGTTTTTCGCCGGCCGGTACGGCCGCATGAAACTGGTTAGCCAGCTCCAGCGCATTGACCATCACGCCTTTGGCGGAGCCTGGATGCACGTTGTTACCGACGATTTTGACCGTAGCCGAGGCGGCATTGAAGTTCTCATACTCAAACTCACCCAAATCGCTGCCATCAATGGTGTAGGCCCAGTCGGCGGCAAACGCCTCCACATCAAAGTGAGAGGTGCCGCGGCCGATCTCTTCATCGGGCGTGAAGGCGACGCGGATCGCGCCGTGTGGCGTATCGCTGCTAGTCAGCTGCGCCATCGCCGTCATGATTTCGGCGATACCCGCTTTATCATCCGCGCCCAGCAGGGTTTTGCCATCGGTAGTAATTAGCGTATGCCCAATCAGCTTGTGCAGCACCGGGAACATCACCGGTGACAGAACCTCATTGCCATTACCCAGCGCAATGTCGCCACCGCGATAATCTTCGATGATCTGCGGATTCACATGTTTCGCTGTGAAATCAGGCGACGTATCCATGTGGGAGATGAAACCGATAACTGGCGTCGGCCAGTCAACATTGGCGGGCAGTGTGCCCATGACGCAACAGTGATCGCTCAGGGTGACATCAACAAAACCCAGGGCCAGCAGCTCCTCCTGCAGCTGACGCGCCAGCGTCCACTGCCCTTCACTGCTGGGCACCTGGCGCGCCTGCGGCTTAGCCTGTGTCTCAACTGCCACATAACTTAAAAAGCGCTCAAGTAACTGTTCCATATCCCATCCTTTAAAAGTGCCGTCCGGTATTATTCACAGACCCGCCGGTCACAACGTTGCGTAAAATCATTCGCAGACAGGTTAGCGCTGTCAGTGACCTTTGTGAAAGTAATAAGCCCGAAAAAAACGCCTGATTACGTGATTGTTGCGGCAAACCTCGCAATGTTGTTAACAGCCGGTCAAATTGCCGCGGCCAGGCGGGCAAAACATGGCAATGCCTTATTTTTCAGGTATCATCCGCCCCTCTTTGCTGGCTGGCTGCGCTGAGCGGCTATGCTCTAACCTGTTCGACCTTAGACAGACTGAGACTAAAATGACGCAAACACGCGCACAGCAGGCGCTGGTTACGCTTTCTGGCATCAGTAAAGCTTTTGATGGTAAGACCATCATTGATGATTTTAACCTGACCATCCATCACGGTGAGTTCATCACCCTGCTCGGCCCGTCGGGCTGTGGCAAAACCACTATTCTGCGCCTGATTGCCGGGCTGGAAGCGGCAGATCGCGGCCGTATTTCGCTCGATGATCAGGACATTACTGATACGCCGGCCGAACACCGTCACGTCAATACCGTGTTTCAAAGCTATGCGCTGTTCCCGCATATGACGGTATTTGAAAACGTCGCCTTTGGCCTGCGGATGCAGAAAACCCCGGCTGCTGAGATAACGACCAGAGTCAATGACGCGCTGGCAATGGTGCAGCTGGAAAGCTTTGCCGATCGTCGCCCGCATCAGCTTTCCGGCGGCCAGCAACAGCGTGTGGCGATTGCCCGCGCGGTAGTCAATCGTCCTGAAGTGCTGCTGCTGGACGAATCCCTCTCGGCGCTGGACTATAAGCTGCGCCGCCAGATGCAGAACGAGCTGAAAGCCCTGCAGCGTAAGCTCGGCATCACCTTTGTCTTTGTCACCCACGATCAGGAAGAGGCGCTGACCATGTCCGATCGCATCGTGGTCATGCGCGACGGCAAGGTCGTGCAGGACGGTACGCCACGCGAAATCTACGAAGAGCCCGAAAACCTGTTTGTTGCCCGCTTTATCGGCGAAATTAATGTCTTTGATGCTGAAGTGCTCGCTAGCGATCGCGCGCCAGACGTGCGTGCCCGGGTCGAGGGACGCGAGTGCGAGATCCACTGTACGTTCCCGGTCAGCGTGGGGGACCGGCTTCATGTGCTGCTGCGTCCGGAAGATCTGCGGGTGCAGGAGATCCATGGTGACAGCGCATCAGATGGCCTGATTGGCTATGTGCGCGAACGTAACTACAAAGGCATGACGCTGGAGTCTGCGGTAGAGCTGGAGAACGGTAAGCTGGTTACGGTCAGCGAGTTCTTTAATGAAGATGACCCGGACGTTGATCACTCGCTTAATCAGAAGATGGCCGTGAGCTGGGTGCCGGGATGGGAGGTGGTACTGCCCTATGAAGCGGATGCGTAATGGTTTTCAGAAGGGGGTCATCGCCCTGATTGTCGGCTGGCTGACGCTGTTCGTCTTTGTGCCCAACCTGATGATTTTTGTCACCAGTTTTCTGACGCGCGATGATGCACATTTCGTCAGCGCGGTGTTGACCTTCAGTAATTACACCCGGCTGCTCGACCCGCTCTATGCGCAGGTGCTGCTGCACTCGCTGAACATGGCGCTGATTGCCACGATCGGCTGTCTGCTGCTCGGCTATCCCTTTGCATGGTGTCTGACAAAACTCACACCGCGCATGCGTCCGCTGATGCTGTTTCTGTTGATTGTGCCTTTCTGGACCAACTCGCTGATCCGTATTTACGGCCTGAAAATTTTCCTCAGCACCCGTGGCTGGCTGAATGATTTCCTGCTGTCGCTGGGGCTGATCGATAAGCCGTTTCGCATCATGTATACCCCGGAAGCGGTGATCCTCGGGCTGATCTACATTCTGCTGCCGTTTATGGTGCTGCCGCTCTACTCCAGCCTGGAGAAGCTTGATAAACCGCTGCTGGAAGCGGCGCGGGACCTCGGTGCCGGTAAGCTGCAGACCTTTTTCCGTATCATTCTGCCGCTGACCATGCCGGGCATTATTGCGGGCTGTCTGCTGGTGTTGATCCCGGCGATGGGGCTGTTCTACGTCGCCGACCTGATGGGCGGCGCAAAGAATCTGCTGATTGGCAACGTCATCAAAAGTCAGTTCCTCAACATCCGCGACTGGCCGTTTGGCGCGGCCACCAGCATTGTGATGACGCTGTTGATGGGATTGCTGTTGCTGATTTACTGGCGCGCGGCGCGACTGCTGAATAACCGGGTGGATTTAGGATGATGGCACGCCTGTTACGCGGCAGTTTTATGGCGATTATTTACGCCTGGTTCTATATACCAATTGTTATTCTGATCGTGAATTCGTTTAACGCCTCCCGCTTTGGCATTAACTGGCAAGGTTTCACGACCCGCTGGTACAGCCTGCTGCTGAACAATGATAGTCTGATTCAGGCGGCACAGCACTCGCTGATCATGGGCGTGCTCTCAGCCAGCTGTGCCACACTGATTGGCGCACTCACCGCTGTCGCACTCTTTCGCTACCGTTTTCGCGGCAAGCCCTTTGTCAGTGGCATGCTGTTTGTGGTGATGATGTCGCCGGACATTGTAATGGCTATCTCCCTGCTGGTGCTGTTTATGCTGCTGGGCATTTCGCTGGGCTTCTGGTCACTGCTCTTTTCCCACATTACATTTTGCCTGCCGTTTGTGGTGATTACCGTCTACTCACGCCTGAAAGGCTTTGATGTGCGCATGCTGGAGGCAGCCAAAGATCTGGGGGCCAGCGAAACCACCATTCTGCGCAAAATCATTCTGCCGCTGGCGATGCCAGCCGTCGCCGCCGGATGGTTACTGAGCTTTACCCTGTCGATGGATGATGTAGTGGTCTCTTCCTTTGTCACCGGTCCGACGTTTGAGATTTTACCGCTGAAGATCTACTCGATGGTAAAAGTTGGCGTCTCACCGGAAGTGAATGCGCTGGCCACTATTTTAATGCTGCTGTCACTGCTGCTGGTCGCGGCCAGTCAGTGGCTGCTGCGTGACAGAAATAAATAAGAGGATTGAGGATGAAAAAGAGATCTTACTGGCTGGCGGCAGGTGCATTGTTGCTGGGTATGAACGTGGCGCAGGCAGACAACAGTAATACCCTCTATTTTTACAACTGGACCGAATATGTGCCGCCGGGGCTGCTGGAGCAGTTCACGAAAGAGACTGGCATTAAAGTGATCTATTCGACCTATGAATCCAATGAGAGCATGTACGCCAAACTGAAAACCTGGAAAGATGGCGCTTACGATCTGGTCGTACCGTCAACCTACTTCGTGGCAAAAATGCGTAACGAAGGGATGCTGCAGAAGATCGACAAAAGCCAGCTCAGCAACTTCAGCAACCTCGATCCCGACCTGCTGAATAAACCCTTCGATCCTGACAATAACTATTCGATTCCCTATATCTGGGGCGCGACGGCAATCGGTGTCAATACCGATGAGATCGACGTGAAAAGCGTGAACCGCTGGGCCGATCTGTGGAAGCCGGAATATAAGCAAAGCCTGCTGCTGACCGACGACGCGCGCGAAGTGTTCCAGATGGCGCTGCGCAAACTGGGATACTCCGGCAATACCCGCGATCCTGAGCAGATCAAAGCGGCATATCTTGAACTGAAAAAGCTGATGCCCAATGTGCTGGCCTTCAACTCTGATAATCCCGGTAATCCCTATATGGAAGGCGAAGTGAATCTGGGCATGCTCTGGAATGGCTCAGCGTATGTCGCACGTCAGGCGGGCACGCCGTTAGCGATCGTCTGGCCTGAAGAGGGCGGCATTTTCTGGATGGATAACCTCGCCATCCCGGCTAACGCGAAGAACAAGGCGGGCGCGCTGAAGCTGATTAACTTCCTGCTGCGTCCTGACGTCGCGGCGAAAGTGGCGGAAACTATCGGCTATCCTACACCGAACCTCGCGGCAAAGGCGTTGCTGCCACCCGCCGTGGCGAACGATCCGTCACTCTATCCGCCTGCTGACGTAATTAAGCATGGTGAATGGCAGGATGATGTGGGCGACGCCAGCCTTCAGTACGAAACCCTGTTCCAGCAGCTTAAAGCGGGCCGCTAGCGGAGTTAAAGAGGCGGCTATCAGCCGCCTCACCTACTTATACAGTCCGCGCAGCAGGGTATGAACAAACTCCGGCACCACTTCGCTCGCCAGTCCGTAATGCCGTTCGGCAAACTCGTTACCCACCTGGCTCGGCTCCAGGTTCAGCTCGACGGTGTGCGCGCCCTGCAGTCTGGCCTCATGCACAAAGCCCGCGGCCGGATAAACATGGCCTGACGTGCCGATCGCGATAAAGTAATCGGCCTGTTCCAGCGCCTGATAAATCTGCTCCATCCCCAGCGGCATCTCGCCAAACCAGACCACGTGCGGCCGCAGCACAGAGGGGAACTGGCAGCAGGTGCAGCGATCATCAGGGGTGATATCGCCGGTCCACTCAATCACCTGACCGCTGGTGACACAGCGCACTTTTAACAGTTCACCGTGCATATGCAGCACCCGGCTGTTTCCGGCACGCTCATGCAGGTTGTCGATGTTTTGCGTGACCAGCAGGAAATTATCGCCTAACACCTGCTCCAGCTCCGCCAGCGCCAGATGGGCGGCATTAGGCTGGATGTCGGCATCCTGCAGCTGCTGGCGGCGCGCATTGTAGAAACGCTGCACCAGCGCGGGATCGCGCTGAAAGCCTTCGGGCGTGGCAACGTCTTCAACGTGGTGCTCTTCCCACAGGCCATCAGCCGCGCGGAAGGTCCGGATGCCGGACTCCGCGGAAATACCTGCGCCGGTCAGCACCACAACATGCGGCTGGGGATGGGCGGCCAGTTCGGCCTGACGATCGCGCTCAAAAATGCGCTGGCGAAAGCGCTGATGCACTTTTCTCCGGGTTTTCTTCAGGCGGGCAAGTCGTATGCGGCGACGTGGTGTACGCATAAAATCTCCTGGCGTAGCAGCTGCGGCGAGCTGCTCTGAACAGATTCCGGGTTAACATCACCCGATAGTAACGGTTGCTGAGGGCATGACCCAACAGCAAAGGTCTTAAACAGATGCGGCGCGAAATCACTCGCGCCGCATTTTTATCACTGCCCGCTTAATACCCGAGCCGGGTCAATGCGGCTGGCGCGTCTGGCGGGATACCAGCTCGCCAGCAGGCTCAGCAGAATGGCGGTAATCAGTACTGAGAACACGTCAATCCAGTGCAGTTCCGAGGGCAGGAAATCAATAAAGTAGATATCTCCTGCCAGCAGATGATGACCGGTGATTGACTCCAGCCCGCGCACCAGTGAGGTCAGATTCAGCGCCACCAGCACGCCAGCCACCACGCCGCTGACGCTGCCCAGCAGGCCCGCCAGCAAACCGTACCAGATAAAAATGGCGCGGATCAGCCGGTCTTTCGCGCCGAGGGTACGGAGTACCGCGATATCGCTGCTCTTGTCCTTCACCGCCATCACCAGCGTGGAGACGATGTTAAAGCAGGCGACACCAATCACCAGCACCATCGCCAGATACATGATGGCGCGGATCATCTGAATGTCGCGGTACATATAGCCGTAGGTGCCAATCCAGCTCTTAATATAGACATAGGAGCGGGTCGCTTCACCGGCATCGCGCACCAGTTTCACAGCCTGGAACGGGTCGGTCATCTTCAGCGCGATACCGGACACGCTGTCGCCCATTTCCAGATAGTGCTGCGCATCGGCCAGCGGCACCAGTGCCAGACTGTGATCGAGCATGCCGCTGAGTTGCAGGATACCGCTGACCTGCAACCGAATGCGTTTTGGCTGAAGCAGTTTGTTATCACCATCGTTATTCGGGATCATGATGGTGATCCAGTCGCCCTGCTTCACCTTCAGCGATTCAGCAATGCCGCCGCCCAGAATGATCTGCTGCTTACCGGCGGCAAAAGAGGACCAGGCGTTACCGGCGACAAACTGTGGCAGTGCGCTGAGGCGCGGCTCCTGGGCAGGATCAACGCCCTTCACCTGCAGCGCTTCCAGCCGGGCACCGCTCTCAATCAGGCCGGTGAAGTTGACATAGGGGGCCGCCGCCGCAATGCCGGGCACCTTTTCAATCGGCGCAATCATCGACTGCCAGTGCTGGAACGGCTGATTAACCGCCTCGATTTCACCGTGCGGCACCACTGCAAGAATGCGGTTATTCAGCTCACGCTCAAAACCGTTCATGGCGCAGAGACCGATAATCAGCACCGCCACGCCCAGCGCAATCCCGATGGTGGAGATCACCGAAATCAGCGAGACCATGCCGCCACGACGGCGACCACGGCTAAAGCGCAAGCCCAGCAACAGGGATAACGACGAACCCATTACACCGCTCCTGCCAGCGTAAGCTGATCGCTTAACTGACCATCACGCATTTCCATCTGACGCGTCATGCGTTTTGCCAGCATCAGATCGTGCGTCACCACCAGAAAGGCGGTGCCCTGACGGACGTTCAGCTCGCCCAGCAGTTCAAAAATGGCGTCGGCGTTGCGCGCATCCAGGTTACCGGTTGGCTCATCCGCCATCACCAGCCGTGGACGGTTGACCAGCGCACGGGCGATCGCCACGCGCTGACGCTCGCCGCCGGACAGTTCAGACGGCCGGTGCGCGGCACGGTGGTCCAGCCCGACGGCGGCCAGCATCTCGCGGGCGCGTTCCTGCGCTTCCGCTTTCGCGATTTTGCCAATCAGCAGCGGCATCGCCACGTTCTCCAGCGCGCTGAAGTCTGGCAGCAGATGGTGGAACTGATAGATGAAGCCCAGCTCGCGGTTACGCAGCTCGGCTTTGGCCGACGAGGACATGGCGTTCAGCGACTGACCATCAAACACCACATCGCCCGACGTCGGCGCATCCAGACCACCGAGCAGATGCAGCAGCGTACTTTTACCGGAACCGGAGCTGCCGACAATCGCCGTCAGTTCACCGGGCTGGAGGCTGAAAGCCACATTGCGCAGCACATCGGTCTGCACGCTGCCTTCCTGATAGCGTTTGCACAGGTCGCGGCACTGCAACAAAGGAGTGTTACTCATAACGTAAAGCCTCAGCAGGTTGAACGGCGGCAGCGCGCCACGAAGGATAGAGCGTAGACAACAGCGCCACAATCATCGCGCTGAGGGCGATGGTGACCACCTGCCACACATTGATATCAACCGGCAACGCGGCACCATCGAGGAACAGGCCAATCACCGGCATTAAGTTATTAAGCTGGCTGGCCAGCAGCACACCGAGCAGGGTGCCGAGCAGCGTGCCGATAATCCCGGCGCTGGCACCCTGCACCATAAACACCGCCACGATTTGCCGGCGCGTCAGGCCCTGGGTTTGCAGGATCGCCACTTCGCCCTGCTTCTCCATGATCAGCAGGCCTAATGAGGTGATGATGTTAAAGGCGGCCACGGCGATAATCAGGCTCAGCAGCAGACCCATCATATTCTTCTCCATGCGCACCGCCTGGAAGAGATCGCCTTTGCGCTCACGCCAGTCTTTCCAGACCAGACCCGCAGGCAGCGTCTGCTGACTCAGGCTGTCAACCGATAGCGGTTTGTCCAGCCAGAGTCGCCAGCCGGTAATGTTCCCGGCCGGATAGCGCATCACGCGCGACGCATCCTGAAGATTAACCAGAATCTGATAACCATCGACTTCGCTGTTGGCGGCATAGGTGCCCGCCACGGTAAACAGACGCTGGCTCGGCACGCGTCCCATCGGGGTAAACTGGCTGACCGACGGCACCATCAGACGCAGCTGATCGCCACGTTTAACGCCAAGCTGTGACGCCAGCTGCTCACCGAGGATCACATTGTACTGCCCGGCCTGCAGCACGCTCTGCTGGGTGTTCACCAGGAACGGCGTCAGCGGATCTTTTTCATCCGGCTCAATGCCCAGCATCACGCCAACCGAGACGCTGTGCGGGCTTTGCAGCACCACACTGGCGGTGGTCAGCGGCGCGATGCGGCTGACACCCTGCAGATTCAGCGAGTCAGCGGGTTGCTGTTGGGGGTTGAGACTGCCTTTGTCGCTGGTGATCAGCGCCTGAGGCATCAGGCCAAGAATATTGCCTTCGAGTTCACGCTCAAAACCGTTCATCACCGATAAAACAGTGACCATCGCCAGCACGCCGAGCGTAATGCCAATCGTTGAGAGCCAGGAGACAAAGCGACCGAAGCGATCCGATGCTCGTCCGCGCATGTAACGCAGACCGATAAATAGCGCGACAGGTTGATACATGGAATCCAGTAAGCCGTTGCCTGAAAATAGGTAGTGGGATGATAAAGGAGCGGCTCGCTTTATGAAACCTCTAACCCTCTGAGTCGGCAGCAAAGTTGCGTCAGGATACGTCACATTCACGACCAAAGCCGCGGAATAGCCGATAAAGCCATCGCTTATTGGCTGATTATCCAGCGCCCTGGCGCGTAGACTACACTCTGTAACAGGATAAGAGGTAATTTATCGCACAGCGATAGAGGTAGCGACCATGTTGAAATTTCCCAAAGGCAGTATCGTTAAACATCAATCCGGGGAAATCAGAGGCGAAATTATCAACGTCTTTGAGCAGGGAAGCGCACCAGCCGGCTACTACGTCAAGTGGGATGACGGCAACCTCAGCTATCATCCTGAGCAGGAGTTATCCTGGGCAAATATCGACCGCCCACGCATGTATTACACACAGCAATCCATAAAATAGAATGCCCGTTTAACCCCGTCGCTGCAGAGCGACGGCGGTTTTTTCTGATCCCTCGCCAGACTCGTCTATCCTCTCTCTATCCGCTGTATTACCGCCGACGCCCGGTAATGGCTGACCGATCTCCGGGTTCAGCGCGGCGCGGCAGGAAAATTGTGCCGCACAGGTGATCCCCCTGACATAATATGGAATGATTACGTCCTGGAAAAATGGAGCAACCCCGAGATCCCATGCCCGAACAGACTCGTTATACCCTGCCCGTTAAATCCGGCGACCACCGCCAGCTCGGCCAGCTCATCGGCGCTGCGCATGCGGTAGAGTGTGCCAGCATTACCGAACGTCATGCTGGCCCGGTATTAATGATTACCCCCGATACCCAAACCGCCCTGCGTCTGCTGGATGAAATCCGCCAGTTTACCGATCTGCCGGTGGTCCACCTCGCCGACTGGGAGACGCTGCCGTATGACAGCTTCTCGCCGCATCAGGATATTATCTCTGCGCGACTGTCGACCCTCTACCAGCTGCCGGTGATGCAGCGCGGTATGCTGATCATGCCGGTCAATACCCTGATGCAGCGTGTCTGTCCGCACAGTTTCCTGCACGGTCATGCGCTGGTAATGAAGCAGGGACAAAAGCTGTCACGCGACCGGCTGCGCGATCAGCTTGAGCAGGCGGGTTATCGTCATGTCGATCAGGTGATGGAGCACGGCGAATACGCCACGCGCGGCGCCCTGCTCGACCTGTTTCCGATGGGCAGCGATCAGCCCTATCGCATCGACTTTTTCGATGATGAGATCGACAGCCTGCGTCTGTTTGACGTCGATAATCAGCGCACGCTGGAAGCGGTGGCAGAAATTAACCTGCTGCCTGCGCATGAATTTCCCAGCGACAAAGCCGCCATTGAGCTGTTCCGCAGCCGCTGGCGCGAAATTTTTGATGTGCGCCGCGAGTCGGAGCACATCTATCAGCAGGTCAGCAAAGGCACGTTGCCTGCGGGCATCGAATACTGGCAGCCGCTGTTCTTTGAGCAGCCGTTACCCAGCCTGTTCAGCTATTTGCCTGACAACACCCTGATTGTGAACTGCGGCGACCTCGAAGGCAGCGCCACCCGCTTCTGGCAGGATGCTGAGGCGCGCTATGAGAACCGCCGGGTGGACCCGATGCGTCCGCTGCTGGAGCCGGTCACCCTGTGGCTGCGTCCCGATGCGTTAATGGGTGAACTGAAAGCCTGGCCCCGCATCCAGATGACCAATGAGGTGCTGCCTGCCAAAGCTGCCAACACCAATCTCGGTTATACCCCGCTGCCAGACCTCAGCGTTCAGGCGCAGGCGAAAGCGCCGCTCGATCATCTGCGGCAGTTTATTGAGACCTTCAGCGGCGCCGTGGTCTTCTCGGTAGAGAGTGAAGGCCGCCGCGAGAGCCTGCAGGAGCTGCTGGCACGGATTAAACTGCGTCCTCAGCCAGTGCATCGTTTTGATGAAACCGTCGACGATCGTTTCACGCTGATGATCGGTGCCAGCGAGCGCGGTTTTATCGATACCCAGGGTAACCGGGCGCTGATTTGCGAAAGCGATCTGCTGGGCGAACGCGTCAGCCGTCGCCGTCAGGATACCCGTCGCACCATCAACCCCGACATTCTGATCCGTAACCTGGCAGAGTTGCATCCCGGTCAGCCCGTCGTACATCTTGAGCACGGCGTGGGCCGCTATATCGGTCTGACTACGCTGGAGGCAGGCGGCATTGAGGCGGAATACCTGATGCTCTCCTACGCCAATGACGCCAAACTCTATGTGCCGGTTTCATCGCTGCACCTGATTAGCCGCTATGCGGGCGGGGCTGACGATAACGCGCCGCTGCACAAGCTGGGCAGTGACGCCTGGTCACGCGCACGCCAGAAAGCGGCGGAGAAAGTTCGTGATGTGGCAGCTGAACTGCTGGATATCTATGCTCAGCGCGCCGCCAAAACCGGTTTTGCCTTTAAGCATGACCGTGAGCAGTATCAGCTGTTCTGCGAAAGCTTCCCGTTTGAGACCACACCCGATCAGGCACAGGCGATTAATGCCGTGCTGAGCGATATGTGTCAGCCGCTGGCGATGGATCGACTGGTGTGCGGCGACGTGGGCTTCGGTAAAACCGAAGTGGCGATGCGCGCGGCGTTTCTGGCCATCGAGAACCATAAACAGGTGGCCGTACTGGTGCCGACCACCCTGCTGGCGCAGCAGCATTATGACAACTTCCGCGATCGCTTCGCCAACTGGCCGGTCCGCATTGAGATGCTTTCCCGCTTCCGTACCGCCAGAGAGCAGGCGCAGGTGCTGGAACAGGCCAGCGAGGGTAAGATCGACATTTTGATCGGCACCCACAAACTATTGATGAGTGACCTCAAGTGGCACGATCTCGGCCTGCTGATTGTCGATGAAGAGCACCGGTTTGGGGTGCGTCACAAAGAGCGCATCAAGGCGATGCGTGCTGATGTGGACATCCTGACCCTCACCGCCACGCCGATCCCGCGCACCCTGAATATGGCCATGAGTGGCATGCGCGATCTTTCCATTATCGCTACCCCGCCTGCCCGCCGTTTAGCGGTGAAAACCTTTGTCCGTGAATATGACGACGTGGTGATCCGCGAAGCGATTTTGCGTGAAGTTCTGCGTGGCGGACAGGTCTACTACCTCTACAATGACGTTGAAAATATAGAGAAAGCGGCGCAGCGTCTCAGCGATCTGGTGCCGGAAGCGCGGGTGGCGATTGGCCATGGACAGATGCGTGAGCGTGAGCTGGAGCGGGTGATGAACGATTTCCATCATCAGCGTTTCAACGTGCTGGTTTGTACCACTATCATCGAAACCGGGATCGATATTCCAACCGCTAACACCATCATCATTGAGCGGGCCGATCACTTTGGCCTGGCGCAGTTGCATCAGCTGCGTGGTCGCGTCGGTCGTTCGCATCATCAGGCGTATGCCTGGCTGCTGACGCCGCATCCGAAGTCAATGACCGCGGACGCGCACAAACGGCTGGAGGCGATCGCCTCACTGGAAGATCTGGGCGCCGGTTTTGCGCTGGCAACCCATGACCTGGAGATTCGCGGGGCTGGCGAACTGCTGGGTGATGAGCAGAGCGGACAGATGGAGACGCTGGGCTTCACGCTCTATATGGAGCTGCTGGAGAATGCTGTTGATGCGCTGAAAGCGGGTCGCGAGCCGTCACTGGAAGATCTCACCAGCAACCAGACAGAGGTGGAACTTCGCATGCCAGCGCTGCTCCCTGAGACCTTTATTCCGGATGTCAGCACCCGTCTTTCACTTTATAAGCGCATCGCCAGCGCGGAGGCTGAAGAGGAGTTGCAGGAGCTGAAGGTCGAGATGATCGACCGCTTCGGCCTGCTGCCTGACCCTGCGCGTAACCTGCTGGACGTGGCGATTATTCGCCTGAAAGCTCGCGCGGTCGGTCTGCGTAAGATTGAAGCCAGCGACAAAGGCGGCTATTTCGACTTTGCGCCGCAGAACAAGGTCGATCCGGCATGGCTGATTAGTCTGCTGCAGAAAGAGCCGCAGCAGTGGAAACTGGATGGGCCAACACGCCTGCGATTTACTCGCGAGCTGTCGGAAAGAAAAATCCGTATGGATTGGGTGCAGGGCTTCGTTTCACAACTGGCTGAGCATCAGGCGTAACGCCCCTGCCCGCGCTTTGCTGAGCTAATCGGTAAAGTGCGGGAAAATGGCGATAAAAAAGGCGCATCCTTAAGATGCGCCTTTTTCATTACGTCGTGCTGTGTGGCCGCGAGTGCGGCAAAGCTTTGCCCAATTACGCCTGGTCACCGTTAAGAATCAGCTGACCATTGCGATCCAGTGGAATACGCGTGCCGGGGTCATTTTCCATACGGATTTTACCCTGCTGATCGCCTATTTTATAGGTCACGTCATATCCCAGTTTTTTCTCTTGTTTGTCATACACTGTTTTACAGCGCTGTTCGGTTGTCGTGTAGGTATCACGATCCTGCAGTCCGCCCTGGACCTGATTACCCGCATAACCACCTGCCAATGCACCTGCTACCGTCGCAACATCCTTACCGCGACCGCCACCGAACTGGTGACCCAGCACTCCACCTGCCACTGCACCTAATACAGAGCCAGCAAGACGGTTTTCATCCTGTACGGCCCGACGGTGAGTCAGTGTGACATTACGGCACTCCTGACGTGGCTGTCTGATGCTCTCTTTGATTGGCGTTGCAGCCAGTACCTGAGCGTATTGAGGACCGCGATCAAACACATTCATGCCTGCTACGGCGGCAACACCCAGCGCTGCTGCCACACCAATACCGATACCCGCTAACATTGATTTATTCACAGGAAGTTCCTCCTGAAAAGTGTTACCGCGCAATCCTGCTGTTAAAGCATCCTCAGTAATTGAGGTATAACCGGCGTGCGCGACGCGCCGTGTTTGTTGAGATGAAGTTTTACAGATGGACCGAAAATGCAACATCAGATAAATGGAGGAAATTGGTCACTTTGCTATCAGGGCCAGTTTTTAGGAGAGTTCTGAGGTGCAGAGAATTGTTACTGGTATCGATTTAAGCCAGAAATTTAACTATTCAAATCAATGTGATAAACCTTTGCACAGCGTTATAAAGACGCTGACTGCCTATTCTGATAACGGCATTTCCATCGCTACCTGTAAGCAGGCGACTGACTATGCCGTAAACGTGAAAATTCATTCCTGAAGCAACCAGGCTTCAGGAATGAAGAAAGAGGAAACTAATCAAAAATACTCTCTGACGGGCATTCCTTCACGTCGCTCCAGCCCACTACGGCGCCGTCTGGAGTGAGATTTTTGATGGACACGCTATCGCCTGAATATTCAGAGCCTCTGACCACGATATCATAGTCATGGTTAGCCTGAGGAATAAATTCAGCAGTGGCAGATTTTTGAGTGTTCTGATAGTACCCAGTCTCAGTCCAGTAGTGGATGACCCGAATCATTTGTCCCGGCTTCAGGGTGAACTCATTGATGAAAGCACCATTATTATCAGACGAGGCTGGCATACCTATTCGTTTATTCCCTGTGACAGGGATACCCAGAATGGCAAAGCCAGAAGTAATACGGCGTTCCAGTACTTTTTTATAGCAACCTGAACCCTGCTTTTCAAAGAACTGAAGAGCCGTATTGCCCTCTGAAGCGACGCGAATCCGGGCCGCATCCTGTCTTTTGTAATCATCCAGAGAAGGTCTGAAACCTGCGGTGCAACCACTCAATAATAGTGCTATCAATCCAGAGATGATGATTTTTGCCGCCATTGTTTATTGTCCTTAATTTAACTGAATTAAAAAATGGGATTATTTTAATGATGTCGGAGCCGGGTGCCTGTTGCGTTGCACAGTCTTTATGGGGCGATGCAACTATTAAACAAAATGGCTGGCCAAATCATTGTGCAAAGACTTTATTAATCCTGCGGGAAGAATAAAATAAGGTATCTATATCTGACAACTAACCAAGACCTTAGATTCATTAAATACTACCCTTCACAGGCCGCAAAAAAACAACCCTGACCAGATGATCAGGGTTGCAGATTTTAGCTTTAAATCAGAAACGGTAGCCGATACCAATGTTGAAACCATTGATAGCAACATCTTCGTTATATTTCACGCGAGTACCTTCATAGCCAACACTCACAGAGAGGTTGCTGACTGGATTCACGACAATACCTGCGCCATAGGCAAAAGAGGATTTATTTTCGCTATAATTTTCGGAATACGCTCCGAGATAAGTCACGTTCTCATCCACTTTGGTATGGGCAACACCGATCAATCCATAGAAGCTGACATAGTCATTGATGCGATATGCCGGACCAGCCATCAGTGAGTAATATTTCACTTTAGTTTTACCGTCATACCCGCTGACATCGCCATAAAAATCTTCGCGCTCAGAAAAATTTTGATCGCCTTTCAGATAGCTGAACGAACCAATAACGCTGAGAGGAGAGTCCCACTCATAGCGATACTGAACATTGACGCCACGGATATTTTTAAAGTCTTCAACCTTGCTTTGTGCATATCCAACCGAGACGGTGTGATTATCAGCCAGCGCATTGCTGCCCACGAGAAGACCGCCACACAGTAATGCCAGCATCGTCACTTTAGAGGTCATGTAGTTAATTCCTTTTCATAATTTAACATTATTTCCCTGCGCTTAACGCAGGACTTCGTTCCCTGAATCACCCATACCCGACGGACTGGTTATTGTTTTATCAATCCGCCTGTACCGGCCAGGAATTTCCTGTAGCGCTCCGCGCCTTATGCTCAGACAGGGTCGGAGTGGATCTGTTTATACCCGGATGTTTTAAAACAGGCTGACCTGTGGAAATCTGGGATTTAAATCCCACTCGTTCACAATGGCATTTCGTCCATTTAATTTGAGTTAAGTCAGGAATTTCACCACCTGAATAACTAATGTACTTTATTTATTAATCCATTTTCAGGGCATTATTAGACCAAAAATAATCAGAGGTATCAAGACCGCATCGTCACAAAAAAAATCACCGAAAATATTATCGCTAATACATCCAGAAAACCACACGGTTTTATACCGTCTATTAACACGGATTCTCAATCTGACCGCAAGGTTCCCCTTTATTCAGACTCTGAGTTACAGATCTATTTAAATTGACCTGTATGGAAAAAAGCAATTGGCGAGTTACACCTGCACTTATTCAAAAATGCTGACCTGAAACTGACTGCCAATGCTTATGCTCCCACCAGTGTGCTCTGTTGTGCAGTGCACATATTTCGCAATGTTGCCGGAGTTCTGCAATCTGATGCCGGAACGATTTTTATTTACTGTAGCTATGGAGGCTGTCAATGCTCCCTTCTGCCGGATGTGCTCATCCGCAGTCATGTTACAGCTGCGTCACGTCGCAGCCTTTATTACCGACTTTAGTGGAGGCAAGGCGTAATCAGTAAGACAGAATGAAGGCTGATTAATTCGGAATCATAGTATGACATTCCGCCGGGAACAGATATTCCGTAAGGCGATATAAAGAAGGGATAAGCAAAATGCAGACCGGAAAAAAAGAATCCGTTTTCAGAGACGCCTCGCAGTTTATTACCTGGCATTAAGCGAGTTTACCCGGCAGAAGGTGTATATTTGAACAGGAGAAAACGGAACAAGAAGAGCACAACGAGAGATTTTTTAGCGCGGGCTGAGGGTGGTGGAACACCAACAGCCCGCTGACCACAAGCAACTATCGAGGAGTTGATTATGGCTGACACCCATCATAAGCCAGAGACGCACACACCCACAACTACCGCCAGCGAATCGCAGGTGCATTATTACAAAGTGGGGTACCGGCCTAATAAAGGCCAGCCGAACCCGCTGCCGCAGTTGACTATTAAAGGCCGCTGGCTGGAAACGCTGGGATTTACGACAGGACAGAAGATCGAAGTGGTCACCGGGCCGGGACAGTTGATCATCCGGCTGGCTGGGGTGTAATCGACAAGTAAAGACATCCCGGCTCGGTAGCCGGGATTAATTGAATTAAAAGTATTAGTAGAGGCTATCGTTGTAAGGGCTGGCAGCAAGAGTTTTTTCAATTTCATCTTCTGCTTTTGATTTCCATGACGAATTCATTTTCGTCATTAGCTCAATATAATTTGGAAAAGCAATACGCCTTCCATCTCTACCCCCAATACGATTTTCTAATTCATATTGAAATGCGATCTTATAAGCAAGCTCTGACATAATCCAATAAAGTAGCTCATCTGTTGAATCTGTAACCTTTCTGGAGAACTCATAACCTCTTTCGGAACAAATGTAATTATACTTTCCGTTCTCAAATGAAATATAAGGAGTTCCATCACCAATAGGAGCTGTACAAAGATTAACTGAAAGCCTTGGCAGGCCTGCTTTGAAAATCAGTTCATCAACTTTCTTTTGCAATTCTTCAATATTTAGCATATTAGTGAACCTCACGGATATATTCATTTTTCAGAAGCCATTCAACATTCACACGCTCTTGCATATTAGGCAGAATCTGAATGCCTCCTCCAGCCTCACCGAAAGCAGGGGCTATTTTTCCTTGTATGACTGGCAAAGGTTTAATGACCTCATATTCATAATATTTTTCTGCGCCCGCTCCAGGAGCAAGAGCGCGCTGTTCATAAGGAGTTCCCTTAGGTGCCAGAAAAGACCCACTTGGTTCTCCATACCTATCCAAACGAGTACCTACAGGAAGCGTTGTTTTTACTGGTTCTTCGGCAAAACCTAATTTTGCAGGCCAGTTCCAGTCTCCACTTTCATTACGGTATTTATTGTACTGTGACCATCCTGAAGCTTCCTCGTCAGCAGCAATTCTATTTGGCTCTGCTGTTCTTCCCGTTGAAGGCTGAGATTGTTGTTTAGCTGAACTCTCTTTTGTCGGTTCCTTAATTACACTTTTCAGCCCATAAGCACCAGCCAGAGCGGCAGTCAGCTCCTGAGTTTGCATTGCTGTATCATAACGGCCAGCTGCCGTTTCCCAGCTTACACCGGAGGCCTGTGCTATTGCTGTGATGGCTTGGTCGCGGCTGATGCTGCCTGCATCCAGTCCCTGCAAAACACCTTCCAGATTTTTCACATCTTGTGGGTATAAATCTTTGTACAATAATGAGTAGGTGGCATTTTCACCGTACTTCTTCAGCGCATCCTGTGCCGGGCCAATCAGAGCACCACAGGCTGCTCCACCTTTATTGCCATCAGTGCAGACCGATTTTATTGCTTTATTACGCGCTTTATCTGACTGATTAATATCTGCCAGTTCTTTCGCTTCAGCCGATGTCAGTTCCTGTTTCAGGTAGTCGCGCTTCGTCTCCAGCTGTTTCTTTCTGTCGGCTTCCTGAACGCTCAGCCAGTTATTCTCAACCCTTGTTGCCCTGCCTTTCTCTTAACTTGCCTTTGAGCCAAATACCGATACCGAGTATTATTCCTCCGATACAGCCTTTTTTAAGAGTATCAGGCAGAACTATTTCCCAGTCGATATTGAAAATACCCACTTTAAAATAGATTATCGCAAGTGCTATTAAATATGCGAGCATTACAGCGCAACAAAGAATGCACATACAATAAAAAATCAATATAAATAGATCCTTGATGTTAATTTTTTCCATTCTTGTCACCTGCATTATTCAGAGCATCTTGTACATTTTTTCCTGTAATCTCGCTCACAGTTCCACCCGTAACTGTCCCTATAATTTCTGCACTTCCTTCTTTGACCACAGGTTTCAACTGTTCTGTAGCAACCTTTCCGGCCACTCCTCCAAATATGGAACCAGCACCAGCGGCAATGGCTGAACCTGTAGGATCTTCACCTTTTATCGCGCTCCCAACCACTGCGCCGCCCACATTGACAGGGGTTGAAACTATAATGCCCTTCCCGGTTGTCGCGGCTGCTGTGACTCCCGCCATAATGACATCGACATAACTGAACGGATCTTTTCCGGCAAGCTGAACGCCAGCATTAACTCCCACACCGATTGCTGCATTAGCCGCCATACCTTTCACAGTCACTCCCAGCACGCTTCCACCAAATATCAGTGGCGCATCGCCGATGCTGGCATTCGATTTATGGTAACCCCAGGTATTCATTATCGACTGAGCCTTGCTCATCGCTTCAGAGTCTGGATTCCGTTTCACATAGTCCTGACCCGACAACAACCCTTTCACCAGTTCCTGTGATACCGCTGAGCCATATTCTTTTTCCATCTCAGCAGCATAAACACGCAGATAACCCGCCAGCTCAGCCCGTTCTGTGCTGTCCATCTGCAACGGGTCTTTAGTGAATTTAGAAACCAGCGCATCGCTGCGTTTGTCGGCATTTTCAAGCTTTATCAGCTCATTAGCCGCCGCCAGTGATTTATCTCCCTGTTTGATTTTCTCAATCGCCTTATCCAGTTTGTCGGAAGATGTGACACTCAGAAAGTTATTCTCAACCGCATTTTTACCCGCCTGCGCGCCCGCCACCGCATTGCCGGCGCTGTCGCCGGCAATGCCGCCCGCAAGGCCCGCCGCCAGCGTTCCCAGCGCGCTTATCGTCTGGCGCTGCTCCTCACTCAGGTCCTCGCGCTTGACCCCCGGATACATCTGCTGCGCGATGTACTCGCCCATCGCCGCGCCCGAGGCACCCGCCAGTGCCGCGTTGCCCGATGCGTATGCCGTCACCGCACCCACCACCGCATGCGCTATCAGGTTCGCCTCAACGTTCACCACGTCCCTGCCGTCGGGGCCTTTCGTGGTCGTCAGCGTATGTATCTGCTCCGCCAGGTACGGTGCCGCCGCCCCGCTCAGCGCCTGGGCCACGTTGCCCCCCGCCAGCCCCTGTATCGCCGCCGTCGCCGCGCTGATACCCTGCTGCACTGCCCCGCCGGTTCCCATTCCGCTGTCCAGCATCGCCCGGTTGTACAGCGTCTGGTACACCTGACCGGTGATGTCGGCCGTGGTGGGTTCATGACCCGGATTCGCCTTCCGCCACTGCGCTTCGGCGTCCTTCCTCTGGTCCGGCGAGATGTTTTTCATCTTCTCAGTAGCGGCCTTTGTCGCCGCTATCTCGCCCTGCGTCCGCGCAATGTCCCCCGCCTGGCTGCCGATTTCCGCCAGCAGCTGCGCCGTCTCCATCCGCCGCTGCTCTTTCTCCTTATCGAAGATTTTATCCAGCCCCGGATTCGCACCCGCCGCGTCGCGGCTCAGGTCCGCCACCTCCTGCGTCTGCTTCGCCTTATCGCGGATAATGAGGGTGCCGTCGCTCACCGCCGCCTTTGTCACCGACGAGGCGCTGCCGCTGCCGTTCAGCCCCGCCAGCAGACCGTTCGCCATGTTGCCTTCGAACTGGCTGCCGATGCTGCCGCCGGTACTCATCCCCACGCTCTGGTGCTCGGTTTTGTAGTCCGCGTGGTTCTCTATGTTGCTGAAGCCCAGCGTGCCGGTGTCGAGCCGGTTTTTATCCGCGCTGGCGATGGAGCTGATAACCGCACCGTTGAGCTGGGTGTGCTCACCGGCCGTCACGTCAAAGCCGCCCTTACCGGCAAAGATGCCCGTCTGTTCGGCCACGCTCTGCCAGTTGCTTTGCATTTTGTCCTGGCTGAGGTTCACGCTCGCCGACCCGGTCATTGAGCCGAAGGTGAAGCTGCCGCCCGCGCTGGCGTTCTGCTGCTTACTGTCGTAGCGGTCGCTGTCCTGCTCTGAGGTCAGCGTCAGGTTGCAGTCCCCGACATACGTTCAAATTCATGTTAAAAATCAAAAATTACCACCACGGCCTTTATGGAATAATTTTATTTACGTCACCAATCATAACAATTTCGGAAGACTTAAAATCCTCATCACCTAAGAGAATAAATACTACTGAACCTTGAGAAAGAATATAATCCATAACTTTACCAAATGAGTTTTTCTGTATAACCGAAATAAAACAACCCTCATCAAAACATGAATCAGAAACAAGAAAATAAAAACCTTTTTCCTTGTATGATGTCGTCATGATCATGTCAGATAAATTTTCAAATTCCAACTTAACAAACCCACATAGCTTTATTTTCTTATCTCTAACTAAAAATACATTTCTTCTTTCTTTGAGGAAAAAATAATTCTTACAGCTATATGGCTTTAAACCCCAAAACCCTTTATGTCGGTTTATTTTTGTATCATCTAACCAAGGCGCTAATTCACCATAGAAATAGAGTGATTTTTTTTCAGATGGGTAATCGAACCACTTCAACATGTCACTTAAAATCTGGTAATAGCCATCATTTCTATTGCTGCTATTTATTTCAAAGCTGACAGCTTTATAATCACCAGTTAATTCATTGATGTAATCAAAGCAGATAACATCATTATCTTTCTTGATGCTATCTGTCTTTCTTATCTTATATTCAATAGTCATAATGGTTACCTAAATCGTCATTAAAATGCGGACCTCTATTTTGGGGATCATTATCACCAAAAAAATGGCCTTTAGCATCATCTCTAATAATTATAGTTTTGATGTTTCCATTTTCATCCCGTGTATCAAACTCATAATTTTTACCGGGCTGTAACTTACCACGGCGATCATAATTAGGAGTTACTCTATCCGGGTGTTTTGATACAGGTATACCAGACTGTCTCTTCGCCTCATTGAAAGCACCTGAGCGACCAGCCCCTTCAGGAGAAAGATTTGCAGGCTTGTCCCCTTCAGCCAGATAAGCCAGATCATCCTTATTTTGTGTGGGAATCGGCGTTACCGTGGTATTGCCTCCCGTATCCGGCAGACCATCCGTATTCCCGGTATTGCCTGGTCCCTGCTCACCAGACCGATCCGGCGTGACCAGTGAAGTTCCTTTATTTTCATCCTGCGCCGGGTTGACCAGCTTACCACCCATCAGGTCATCATTAACCGGCACGGTTTCAGTTTTGCTGCCTGCTCCGTTCGTATGCTGCTGGCTCTGCGCCGAAACTATTGCCATCAGCACGCAACTGGGATTTGCCCGGCAGGACGAATCAAGTCCTTCCTTAACTGCTGTAAAAAAATCCCGGCTAAATTCGACCAGTTTTTTTGTTTATTCTGAATCTGATAGGTGGGATTTTCTGGCTTTTCGCTCATCTATTTTAGCGAAGATCCATGATCTAAGAGCCGCTGCTGTTCCTGCAATAACACTTACGACCACAACATGCTCAATATCTGATCGCTCAAAACTTACCTTATCGGTCATTATGAGTTCTACCATTACCAGAGCCAGAGAGAAAAAGATCAAACAGCAAAAAACCATGTATGAAATGCTTAAAATTAGTAAGCCTACTGTCGGCTTATTTTTTCTTCTCATTAACTCGATCCTTAACAGCATTGCTAATAAATTCTCCTCCTGCAGCCCCGATAATATCACCAACTGGAACTGAACCTGGGCCTAATACAGGACTAAACACAGGGGGGGCAATTACACCAACAGCTGTACCAAATGCCCATCCAGCACTTGTGCCAGTTAACGCGCCTTTATCAGGACCATCAGTAAATATAGTTCCTCCCAATGATATTCCCAGATTACCGCCTACCCCGCGCCCCGGAGCCAATCCCCCCGTCACTGCCGCGGAAGCGCTGCCCCAATAATCCCAGGTTTTTTGCTGATTTTCAGGCAAACTCTGGTTCTTAATACTGTTTATATCAAACCACTGATATGTTCCGTTCGCTATTTCTGCGATTACTGCACCACCCACGACCTTACCTATCGACGCCGCCGGGCCTAAATACCACGCACCCGCAATCAATACACCATCTTTATAACCGTTTACGATAACTTTGGTTATATTTGCCCCTTCAGGCATATCACCTTTAACATTTTTACTCATTGCCGCGTTGATCTCTTCCGGTGTCGCTCCTGCACCTTCCATTGACGTCCCAAGCGTTGAGGCTGCACTACCATAACTGTTCAACCCTGACGGCAGATTGAACATGTCGTTGTTCTCAGAAGTATTTTTTCCTGCCTGAGCCCCTGCAACAGCTGAAGCTCCACTGTCTCCGGCAAGGCCGCCCGCCAGCCCACTTGCCAGCGTACTCAGAGTTGATATGGTCTGCTTTTGCGCCTCATCCAGTTTGCTATAGTCATCCGTACCGTACAGCGTTTTCGCTATCACGGAAGTTACGGCGGAGGCGGTCGCGGCACCTGCCGCTCCGCCCAGCGCTGAGTTACCAGATGCCTGCGCCACTACTGCGCCAACTACAGCATGCGCCATCAGGTTGGCTTGCGGGTTGCCTTCCGTCAGTTTATGAATCTGCTCCGCCAGGTACGGCGCGGCCGCGCCGCTCACGGCCTGCGCCACGTTGCCTCCCGCCAGCCCCTGTATCGCCGCCGTCGCCGCGCTGATACCCTGCTGCACTGCCCCGCCGGTTCCCATTCCGCTGTCCAGCATCGCCCGGTTGTACAGCGTCTGATAGACCTGTCCGGTGATGTCGGCCGCGGTCGGCTCCTGACCCGGATTCGCTTTGCGCCACTGCGCTTCGGCATCCTTCTTCTGGTCCGGCGAGATGTTCTTCATCTTCTCCGTGGCCGCTTTCGTCGCCGCAATCTCGCCCTGCGTCCGCGCAATGTCGCCCGCCTGGCTGCCGATTTCCGCCAGCAGCTGCGCCGTCTCCATCCGCCGCTGCTCTTTATCCTTATCGAAGATTTTATCCAGCCCCGGATTCGCACCCGCCGCGTCGCGGCTCAGGTCCGCCACGTCCTGCGTCTGCTTCGCCTTATCGCGGATAATGAGGGTGCCGTCGCTCACCGCCGCCTTTGTCACCGACGAGGCGCTGCCGCTGCCGTTCAGCCCCGCCAGCAGACCGTTCGCCATGTTGCCTTCGAACTGGCTGCCGATGCTGCCGCCGGTACTCATCCCCACGCTCTGGTGCTCGGTTTTATAGTCCGCGTGGTTCTCAATATTGCTGAAGCCCAGCGTGCCGGTGTCGAGCCGGTTTTTATCCGCGCTGGCCGCTGAGCTGATGACCGCACCGTTGAGCTGGGTGTGCTCACCGGCCGTCACGTCAAAGCCGCCCTTACCGGCAAAGATGCCCGTCTGTTCGGCCACGCTCTGCCAGTTGCTGTGCATTTTGTCCTGGCTGAGGTTCACGCTCGCCGACCCGGTCATCGAGCCGAAGGTGAAGCTGCCGCCCGCGCTGGCGTTCTGCTGCTTACTGTCGTAGCGGTCGCTGTCCTGCTCTGAGGTCAGCGTCAGGTTGCGGCCGGTGTCGACCTTCACGCTATCGCCGCGCACCTGTGCGCCCGACAGCGTGGTGTCGCGCCCGGCGTTCAGGCTCAGCCCGTTGCCCGCCGTGAGCGTGGTCCCGGTGTGGGTCAGCCCGTTGCCGTTTGCGCGGCCTTTACCCGCGTTGACGCTGGCCGACACGCTGATGCCGTAGCCGCCCGATCCGGCAGTCAGCCCGATGCCGGCGCTGCCGCCCCTGCTGCTGCTGGTGCTGTCGGTGCGCTCGCTGTTCTGCGCAGAGAGCAGGCTGATGTCATTTTTCGCCGTCAGCCCGAGGTCGCCCCCCGCCTGCAGCTGACTGCCCTGCACGAGGATATCGCCCGCGCTGCCCGGCTGCGCACCGGTGGCGGTGATGTTCAGATTACTGCCCGCGCCCAGCGTACTGCCCTGCGCCTCGCGGCTTTCAGAGCGGGTCTCGCTTTTCGACGACTGGCTGCCGTAAGAAAGACTGATGCCGATCGAGTTGGTGGAGCCTTCTTCATAACCTTTGTCGCCCGGCTTCAGGCCTGCGGCGGTGTTTCTGGCGTTCGCCGCGTCGGTCTGCGCGCCGTCCATCTGGTAAGCCTGCGCGGCCTGGGCCGCCGTCAGCGCCGCTTTGGTGCCCTGCAGCGCCTTCAGCCGGCCATCATCGCTCTGATCAGCGGTGCGGGCGGTCTGAACCGTCGTGTTCAGCGCCGCGCCCACCGTCCCGGACAGCGCCAGCGTCAGGCCGCTCTGTTTCTGCTCGGTCTTCGTCAGCACGGTATGGCTGTTTTCGGCTGCGCTGACGGTCACGTCGCTGCCGCTCAGAGAGAGATCGTTACCGGCGATGACGTCGCTGCCGTGCACGGTAAGCTGATTACCGGCGCTGAGGGTCACGCTGCCATCGCTGCTGCCCACCGTACTGCCCCGGTTAAGTGCACCGCTGGCGTCGGTGCTGCTCTTCTGCATCGCCTGCCCCACGGTGAAACCGATGCCGCCAGTGCCCATCAGGCCCGATTTTTTCTCCTCACGCTGATGCACTTCATCACGCGTTTCTGTGGCGGTCGTGATGCTGAGATCGCGGCTCGCGGTCAGCGCCACATCCTGCGTACCGGCGACGTTGCTGCCGGTCACGGCAATGTCGCGGCCCGCCTGAAGCCGGACGCTGTCGCCGCTCAGCGTGGTACTGAGCGCCTCGCTGCTGTGCAGCTCGTCGTGGGTCTCCAGGCTGCTGCCCGACAGCAGCCCTTTGCTGGACTGCCTGCTGTGTTCGGTGAGATCGGTACGGCTGTTGCCCGCGCTGAGCACGATGTCGCGTCCGGCACTGGCGGTCAGTGCCCCGCCCGCCGTGACGTCCGCTGCCGTAGCGCGGATATCCTGTCCGGCACTCAGCTGCAGCGCGCCGCCGGCGGTGATGCGTGTCCCGGCATCGTTCTGCTGTGACAGGCGACGGTAGTTGCTGCTGTTCCAGCTGTCGTCTTCACTGTGCTGCGTGCTGAGGGTGCCGAGCGTCAGGTCATTGCCCGCCTGAATCGTCGTGGTACTCTTCTCTCCGGCGTTGCCGATATCGCTGGCGGCCAGAGTGATATTGTTCAGCGCGCTCAGCGTCAGCGCACCGTCACTGCCCTGCACGTAGATACCGGCCGGACGGTCGATCCAGCGGTCGGTGCCGTCGCCGCGCAGCGTGGACTGGCTGGTAATATCCCGTCCGGCCAGCAGCGACACCTGCTTATCACCGCTGATGACGCCGCCGAGGTTAGTGATATCCTGACGGGCGGTAAGATTAACGGTGTTGCCGCTGATGTAACCGCTGTTGGTCAGCGACTGCGCCGTCAGCTGCGTCACATCGCGTCCCTGAATGGTCCCGCTGTTGGTGATGTCGTTACGGGCGTTCAGCGCCACGCTACCGCCCCCGATCAACGCGCCGTCGCCGGTTAAGTCACCCTGTTTTACCTTCGCATAAACCTGCGGCACCAGCACGGTCTGCTGTGTGCCATCCGCCAGCGTTACGGTCTGGTTCACCAGCCAGACGATGTCGCTGGTGAGCAGTGCCATCTGTGCCGGGGTCAGCGCCACGCCGAGTTCCAGGTTGTAGGCTTTGCCAAAGGCTACCCCATTATTCATCAGCCCGCGATACTGATCTTCATCGCTGCCATACCCGCTGATATAGCGGTTCCCGGTCAGCTGAATAATCTGATCACGCACCAGCCGCTGCTCGTAATAACCATCACCCAGCCGCTTCAGAATCCGGCTGCTGTCGGTGGTCAGGGCATTCTGCATATAGTCGCTGCTGAGCCACTGTTTCTGATTCACAAAGCGCGGATCGGTCTCAACCAGGTAGTGGCTGTCACTGCCGGGTTGCAAATGGTAGAGGCTGTTATCCGGCAGACGGATGTCCGGTGAGACGGCGCGGATCACCGGCGTAATCGTCTGTCCGTCGACCACCGTGGCGGGCAGCGTCAGCGAGAACTGCTGCCCGGCAGGTAACAGCAGCGGCCGGTCTTTGAGGCTGCCGAGTTTGTCCAGCGTCAGTGCGCTGTCATAGCGCAATCCGGCGGGCAGTAAGGTACTGCCGCTATCCGTGGCACTCAGCGCCACGGCGGTAACCGCCTGCTGAAGAGAAGGCGAGCCAATACTGTCGGCCTGCGCAGTGACACCCTGCTGCTGCCGGTTGCCGGTCTGATAGCCATTGCCCTGCGGCGCGGCATTCGCCTGCCAGCTCAGCGTCTGCAGATCGATGGTTTCCGTTACGGGGGCCGGGCGATAGGTTTTCCGATCCTTGCCCTGCGAGGTTTCGGTCCCGCCAAATTTCTTTTTCTTCTTCTTCGCGTACCAGCGCACCGATTTCCCGTCGTCCGTGGTGACGCGCGTTCCTTTCGTCGCCTGATTATTCAGCTCGCCTATCTGTCCGCCCAGCACGGCCCCGGCGACGATCTGGCTGTCGTGGTTGTTGAGACGGCCGGCGCTAAAGGTCATGTTGCCGCCTGACAGGATTTTGCCCGGATCGCTCTCCTGGATCTGGGTTTCTTTCACTACCCTTCGGTAGTCATACTCATAAAACTCGCTGCCGCTGGTGCCATCCGGCATTTTTGCCGTGTGCACGCCATATTTATTTTTTTTGCTGGTGTCCACTTTGGCCCAGTCGAAGCGGTCAGTATGGCCTTTGAGCACCGCATCATGATGCTGGCTATCTTCAGTCGTAACGACCTGCGTGGTCAGATGACGGTTGGTATTGTTGATTTCCGCCATGCTGATCGTGGCATCCTGCCCGGCCTCAATGGTTGCCCCGTCATTGTTGAGCTGCTGCCCCTGTCCGGTGGCCTGATAATTCGCATCCAGCTGGCCGCCAATATGCAGATCGCCATCACTGTAAATCAGCGCATGGTCACGATTATTCAGGGTGCCCGCCCCGATATCCAGCCGCTGTCGGGCAGCAATCACCGCCGCTTTGCCCTCTTCGCTGAGGTTATTGAGCAGCGAAGCCGCAATGGCAATGTGATCACCAAAGATGCGGCCGGTGCCGCTGTTATTCAGGACGCCCGCAACCAGGTGTGTCAGTCCGCCGTCAATCAGACCGCGATTATTCAGGGTATCCGCTGCCGTGATGTCGGTCTGTCCGCCGCTGATCTCACCACCTGCCTGATTGTTGATGTTCTGTGCGGTCAGGAACAGCGATTGCTGGGCCGCGAGGGTGCCGTCGTTGATGACGTCACCCCCTGTCGTCAGGCGCAGTGTGCCGTTGGCTTTGACCGCCGAGGTATTGTGGAAATCACCCGCCAGGGTGATGCCAAGATCACCCTGCGATAACACCTGCCCGTCGCCGCTCAGTGCAGCGGCGTTGATCTGCGCTTCGTGATCGGCGATCAGGGTGCCCTGCTGGTTGTTGATAGTCAGCGTCTGACCCGGCGCATTATTGATGGCCAGCATCCGACGCTGCTGGATTTCAGAAGCCGCAGACCGGGCTGGCGCACTCTGCTGGATGGTCAGGATATCGGCGGAAGAAATCAGCCCGCTGACGTTGTCCAGCGCCTGCTGCACGATCAATGCCAGCCGCTGATTTGCACGTAACGCACCCTGGCAGTTATCCAGGGTATCGGCTTCGAGGGTTAAGCTGCCCGCTTCGATCCCTTTGCCGCTCTGTCGGGTATCGCGGTTGATCAGCGATGGCGTGGTAATCGTCATCTGCTGGCCGCCCTGAATCATCCCGCTGCGGTTATCCAGTTGCTGGCTCAGCAACAGTAAGCCGTCACCGACGCTTTGCACCAGCCCGTCACTGTTGGTGAGCTGACCTGCCGTCAGTGATAGGGTGCCTGCCGAGAGGAGTTTGCCTGTCTGATTAAACAGCGCATTTTGTCCCGCATTGAGCGTCAGATCGGTGCCGCCCTGTATCTGCCCCTGCTGGTTATCCAGCGCGCCACTGTCGATGTGAAGGTTACCGCCACTGGCAATCAGTCCGCGCTGGTTAGCCAGCGTCTGGCCGGACGTGTTAAGGGTGATATCCCCCGCCGACTGCAGTTTACCGTCACTGTTTTTCAGTGCCTGACCGCTGAACAACAGCCCGCCATTGCCTGCGACCTGTCCCTGGCTGTTGTTCAGTTCACTGGCGCTGAGTGATGCCTGCTGTCCGGCGGCAATGAAACCCGTCTGGTTATCAATCGCACCACTGCGCAGATCCAGACTGTTCAGAGCAACGATGCCACGCTGGCTGCCACTGTCGCGATTGATCAGGGTTTGGCCCTGGGTGTCCAGCGTCATGTCGCTGCCGGCCTGTAACAGACCGCGCTGGTTCTGCAGCTCGCCACTGGTGAGATCAAGCCGTCCTTTACCGCCCGTCAGCGTGCCGGACTGGTTGTGAATGTCGCCTGCCGCAATCTGTGCCCCTTTGCTGCCGGTGATAAAGCCGCGCAGGTTATCCAGCGTGCCGCTGTAGAGCTTCAGGATGCCCGCACTGAACAGACCGCCTGCCGCTCCACTGTCACGGTTAATGAGATCGTTGCCATGGGTATCCAGATGGAGATCGCCGCCCGACTCAATCCTGCCTGCACGGTTGTTGAGCAGCCCGCTGTCCAGTTGCAGGGTGCCTTTAGCACCCAGTTGACCCTGTTGGTGGTCGAAGGTCTGCTGATGAGTGTCGATACGAATATTCTGTCCCAGCATCACCCCGCTACGGCCATCAATCTGGCCGCTGGAGATCAGCAGATCGCCGCCTGCAACAATGCCACCGCGTTCGCCGCTGTCGCGGTTATTCAGTTCGCCGCCCTGGGTGTTGACGGACAGCGCCTCACCCGACTGAAGCAGGCCGCGCTGGTTATCCACGCTGCTGCTTTCCAGCATTAATCCATGATCGGCATTAATAATCCCATCGACGTTGTTCAGTCCACCGCTGGTGAGCCGCATAGTGCCCGCCGAGACCAGCGAGCCCGTGCTGTTATCAAGATCACCACTGCTGATATGCAGATTAGCCCCCGCAATAACGCCGCCTGATGCCGCATTATTCAGCGCCTCTCCGTGTGTATTAAGCTGCATATCACCGCCGGACTGCAGTCGCCCGCCGCTGTTATCCAGCGCGCCACTGCTCAGCAATAGTTCGCCTCTGGCGCTGAGCAAAGCAGACCTGAAATCAGCGGACTGACCCTGCGTATCGATCACCAGGTTTTGTCCCTGAATGACGCCGTGATCACCGGCTAACTTTCCGGTTGAGAGTTGCAGATTGCCGCGCGCCACAATGCCCCCGCGATCGCCGCTGGCGCTGTTATTCAGCTGCGCGCCGTGAGTATCCAGTGAGAGCGCCTGACCCGCTTGTAATAAGCCTCGCTGATTGTCGAGCGCGCCGGTCTTCAGCGTCAGCGCCCCATCAGACATCAGTGTGCCGTCAATGTTGGTCAGCAGGCCGCTGCTGATGTTGGCCGCCGAGGCAGCGGCGATGACGCCGTTCTGGTTATCCAGGTCGCCACTGTTAAGGGCAAGTGCGCCACCGCTGATTATCCCTGCTTTACCGCTGTCACGGTTAATCAGCGCCTGTCCGTGGGTATCAAGTGTCAGATCGCCGCCTGACTGGATCAGACCGCTGTGATTGTCCGTTGTCCCGCTGGAAATGCTGAGATCGGTACGGGCGACCAGGTTACCGCCAGTATTGTTCAGTTCACCCTGCTGCGTGTCGATGGTCACGCCGTGGCCAAGCAGGGTTCCACGCTGATTATCCAGCGCCTGACTGCGCAAAGTGACCTGCTGGCCCGCTTCGATGCGACCCTGGGTGTTATCAATAGCCTCGCGGGTCTTCAGCGTAGCGTCACCGCCAGTTGAAGCAATCAGGCCCTGCTGATTATTCAGGCTTGCGCTGGTGAGTTGCAGATTGCGACTGGCCTGCAGCGCGCCCTGTACGTTCGTCAGGGTTTCCTGAACCTGCAGTTGCAGATCGCCGCTGCCCGCCGCCAGTAGCGTCCCGCCACTGTTATCCAGGCTGGCTGATGTGACGCGCAGATTACCGCCGCTCTCTATCCGTCCACCACGGTTGTCTGCATCACCTGAAACCGCAATCGCCATCTCGCCTGTGCCACTCTGCGACAGCAGACCCTGATGGTGATCCAGCGTGCCCGCCGTCAGCGTCAGCGCCTCTGCCTGGGTATGTCCCTCTGAGAGATCGATCCTGTCACCGCTGAGCGTTAACGCACCCGCTGACAGCAGATTGCCCTGATTGCCTTCCAGCCGGGTCGCCTTAAGGGTCAGCGCGCCGTTGCCCGCCAGCTGCACCGTGCCGCCCTGATTATCCAGCCATGGCGTATCAAACTGCAGCGAATCACCGTTGCCTGCGATGAGTCCACCGCGATTTTCAATGTGCTGTGCCTGCAGCCGGGTATCGCCTTCATTGCTCAGCGTACCCTGATTGTTGAGTAATGAACCGGTGGAGAGAGTCAGCGCTTCACGGTTCTGCTGGCGCAGCAGACCGCGATTGTTACTGACGTTTTGGGCTGTGATGGCCAGGCTGCCAGCAGACAGTTTGCCATCATCATTGTTAAGCGCTGTTGCGGCCTGGATCGCGAGCGTGCGGCCCGCTACCGTTGCCCCCTGGGTACGGATATCCGCCTGGGTGGAGGTCAGCGCAATCGCATCGGCTGAGGTATGACTGCCGGCCAGATCGACCCGGCTGCCCCGCGCCTGAATCTGGTCATTCGCCAGATTTTTACCCTGAGCTTTCAGCTCGCCCTGACTGGTCAGCAGCAGATTGCCGGGCTGACTCAGTGTACCGTTGCCGTCAACGCCTGCCGCCAGCGTGCTTTCAGCGCTACTCTGCAGGGTGCCGGCAGAGAGCGTGGCGTTTCTGCCCGCGCTCACCAGACCGCTGTTTCGCAGCGTACCGCCGGACGTCAGCGTAACATCCTGCTGTGAGACGATATTCCCGCGGTTATCCTGGTCGCCATTGCTGGCTATCTGCAGTGCGGCCTGACTTTGCAGCGTGCCGCTGTTCTCCAGTCGGCCATCTACCGTCAGATGCAGCTCACCGGCGCTGGCCCCCAGTTCACCGGCATTCCGCACGCCAACGCCCTTTTCAGTCCCGGTCAGGGTAATTTTATTGGCATACATGCCGCCAATTGCCGCCACATCGAGCGCAAACTCAGGCCGTGTCGCCCCATCATCCGCTTTAACCGTCGTGACGTTACCTTCAGTCGCGACCTGGTTCCTGCCCGTGACCACATTAAGTTCACGGGCATGCACTCTGGCGTTCACCGCTACCGACTGCGCAATGATCTGGGTGTAGTCCGCATCGCTGTCATTCAGGCCTTTACCTTCGATATTGATGCGGCCGCCATTCACATCGAAGCCTTTAAGCTGACCATTTTCGATCAGCGCCTGCCCGGTGGTGAGCGTATTGCGGCTGGCATTGATAAATCCGCAGCCGTTACAGGTGATGCCTGAAGGGTTAGCAATCACTACCGCCGCTCGTTTACCCGCCACTTCGATAAAGCCGTTCAGTTGGCTCGGGTTACGGCTGTTCACCTCATTGAGGATGACCGTCGCTTCCTGCTTTGACAGCCAGGGGTTTGCCGCAACCATGCCGCCCAGTTGAGTCGCGGTGTTCTGATGACTGTTGTTCAGGATTGCGCCACGCGCATCGACGTCGAGCTGGCTGTACTGATTGCGGGAAACGCCCTGGCTGTTGGGCGTCTGAATGTTAATTTGCGGCAGACCGTTGGCAGTGGCTATAACGGTAGGCTGCTGGCTGCCCGGCGCGCTGCTGTCGGCCACAATGTTAGCCTGCGCTGGCAGGCTGATTACCCCAGCCGCCAGCCAGAGTGCAAAGCTGAGCGGTGAGATCCTTACCCGTGTCTCTGACAGTGAGGTGCGTTTCGGGCTGCGGGCAACGCGCGAATAGCCGCTGCGGGTGATGTCGGACACCACCATTAACATGCCGCGAGCCCGGTTGAAAATAATGCGATAGCAAAGTTTATTCATAATGCGCACAGTCCATTGTCAGCAATATTGATAAAGGATTTAGTAATTCCAGTTCACGCTAAAACCAAACGTTACAGGATCGGTTTTGAAGCCGTCCGGTTTCGACAGAGGCATTCCGGCAAACAAGTCGTAACTGACACCGGCGGGCGTGATGCCGCCGCGCAACCCGATGACGCCACCCGCCAGATGACGTCCCAGTGGCCCACCCTGTGAGGCACTGTTGCCCCCTACCTCGCCATAGTCGGCACCCAGGTAGAGTTCCTGCGCAGGCAGCGGTGTCTGCCAGGCCAGCGTGTTCTGAACGGTCCAGCCCCGGCTGGCACTCAGGGTGCGTTCACCATCAAAACCGCGCACGGTCCAGCGGTTGCCAATCGCGAACTCATCCTGCGGAGTCAGCGGGGTGTTGCTCATCTGGCGACGATATTGGATGTTGTAACTTAAATGCTGACTACCCAGCGCGAACGGCGTGGTGAGTCCCGCCTGCCAGGTCAGAATTTTTGATAGCGCGGTGGCATAGGTGGAATCCTGATATGACTCCTCCCAGGCCGGCAGCGCGCCGAACCAGCGCGTGCCGCGCTGATAACTGACACCGGCGTCCAGCGTGGCGGCGCCGATATAGTGCCGGTGCGACAGGCCGAGTCGCCATGCGCTGGTACGGCGCTGCTGGCTGGTAATTTCGGTGTCGTTGATGAAGTTGCGTGACGCTTTGACCAGCACATCAGCGCTGACGGTGGTTCTGGCGGTCGCATTGCGGTAGATCACCCGACTGGCCTGAACATCCAGCGATCGGCTCTTACCGGCATAGAGAAAATCGCGGCTGTAACCGGCAACCGTCTGATGATAATCGTAGTCGCTGGCGGTAACGCCAAACAGCCAGTAGCCCAGAGGTACCGAGTAGTGTCCTGACAGACTTTTGCTGCTTTTTCTGCCCGCAAATCCCAGGTCGCGGCTGGCGGTCAGGTAGAAGAGATCGCTGAGGGAGGTGGGATTATCCAGCGCCAGCATGATCCCGCTCTGGTAACGCCCGGTACTTTCGGTGCCCGAGTCATCCAGCCATGCGCCGAGTCGCCAGAAACGACGCTGCGTGCGTTCAATCACAATGTCACTTTCCCCCGGATTGAGACCAGGGCGCAGCGCCATGTGCGCCTCTACCGTCGGCAGACGCTGCAGGTTCTCCAGCCCCTGTTCAATATCCCGCAAATCCAGCAGATTGCCGGCATGAGCGGGTAATGTCGGCCACAGACTGACGTAGCGTGATGAGGCGGGTGACAGTTCCACATTGCGGATCCGGCCGGGCACAATCAGCAGCTGCAGCACGCCCTGACGCAGATCCTGCTGCGGAGCCAGTACGCGCGTTGTCACCCAGCCGTGATTAATCAGCCGGTTTTGCAGCGTGCCCATTAACTGGCTAATCCCTTTTACGCCGAGACAGTGGCCATTCGCCTGACTGGCGAGACGTTGCAGAGGCACCCAGTGCGGCAGCGCTTCCTGCCCGGACAGGCTGACCTTCTGAATAACAAAACAGGGGGTTTCCTGCGGAAACTTAAGACGGGAAGGTGACGGAACCGTTTCTGAGAGACGCACATCAGGCACCTGCGGCATCAGCCGCTGCTGACGCGCTTTCTGTTGCGCCTGCTGATGCTGCAATTGCTCATCACCGGGTGCCGCCTGCACCGTGTGCACTGCCAGGGCGTTGATCAGCAGCGCACCGGGCAGAAGTGCCAGCGCTGCGAGAAGTCCATTTTTATCGGGCCGCATAACCTGTCCATGTGGTTAAGATGTTACAAAATGTATATAGCTGCTTACTCTGCGCACATTATGCCGCCGCAATCTTAAATCTCAAGAAAGAATGCAGAAAAAATTACATAAAACTTACAATAGAAAACTGCGCGCCCCATTTAAAAACGTACCATCTCTGACCAGAAATCCGCTTATAGCAGGGACAGAGGCCTGTTCAACCGCGCATCAGCCCGTGTTAAATCGTCGACGCAGTAAGCCTGGTGAAGCCTGCAGCCCGGATATTCCGACTTAAGTGGATGGCGGACACGCTGGAAAGAGGGTCCACGATTAAATCTGACCACCCGGACTTACCTCTTATTTAAGATGGCACGTAAATCCAGCCCCCCTTCCCTGTAAGCTGGCGATCGCCACAGGAAATTCATTAAGTCGTGTTAATCAATGTATTAATGCTGGCGAGATGAAGGTTTTTTTCTGCTGCCGGCATCGGTTTCAGCCTCTTTTCAGGGCATAAAAAAGCCCCCTCAGAATGGAGGAGGCTCAGCCTTTACCAGATTAAGCGCAGTTGCTTAGTGCAGCTTAAGCCGCGGGCGGATAACCCGGTTGATGCTGCCGACCAGCATCATCAGGCCGGTTTTAAAGTAGCCATGCAGTGCGATCTGGTGCATACGATAAAGAGAGATGTAGACAAAGCGCGCAATGCGCCCTTCCACCATCATCGAACCGCGCATCAGGTTGCCCATCAGGCTGCCGACCGTACTGAAGCGGGAGAGCGACACCAGCGAACCATGATCTTTGTAGACATAAGCCTTCAGCGGTTTGCCCTGGCGCTGAGCAAGGATATTGTCCATTGCGCGTGAGGCCATCTGGTGCGCTGACTGGGCACGAGGCGGAACAAAGCCGCCGCCCGGCAATGCGCAGGAGGCGCAGTCGCCAATGGCGTAGATGTCATCATCCAGCGTGGTCTGCAGCGTCTCTTTCACCACCAGCTGATTGATGCGGTTGGTTTCCAGTCCGCCAATCTCTTTCAGGAAGTCCGGCGCTTTAATGCCCGCCGCCCAGACCATCAGATCGGCTTCAATAAACTCACCGCCTTTGGTATTCAGGCCATTCTGCTCAGCGCTGGTAACCATAGTCTGCGTCAGAACGCGCATGCCCAGTTTGGTCAGCTCCTGATGCGCTGCAGCAGAGATGCGCGGTGGCAGTGCAGGCAGAATACGTTCGCCCGCTTCGACCAGCGTTACGTTCAGCGCTTCGCGTCCCAGCCCTTTAAAACCGTAACTGTGCAGCTGTTTGACCGCATTGTGCAGCTCCGCTGACAGCTCAACGCCCGTTGCGCCGCCGCCTACGATGGCGATGTTAACTTTCTCGACCTTGCCTTCGCTGGCAGAGAATTTCAGGAACAGGTTGAGCATTTCATTGTGGAAACGGCGTGCCTGATGTGGGTTGTCCAGGAAGATGCAGTGATCTTTGACGCCCGGCGTGCCGAAATCATTTGAGGTGCTGCCCAGCGCCATCACCAGCTGGTCATAAGACACTTCGCGCTGTGGCACCAGCACTTCACCCTGTGCGTTCAGCACTTCGGCCAGACGGATCACTTTGCGGCTGCGATCGATGTCGGTAAGCGAACCCAGCTGGAACTCGAAACCGTGATTGCGGGCATGAGCAAGATAGCTCAGCGCATCAATGCCTTCATCCATCGAACCGGTAGCAACTTCGTGCAGCAGAGGCTTCCACAGATGGCTGTGGTTACGATCCACCAGGATAATCTCGGCCTTCTTTTTACGACCCAGTTTATGGCCCAGCTGCGTCGCCATTTCCAGGCCGCCCGCTCCCCCTCCGACAATAACAATTCTTTTAACAGACGTAGTCAACAAAGACCCCCTCAAATTGTGAACCAAAAGTTAACCAAAGGTTAAATTAAACCTTAAGAAACATAGGGTTGGCGAAGTTAAAATCGCTATCTGCTCGCAGAATAGCATGGCGGGAAGAGGAGAACATAAGAATATTGATATACATCAAAGCGAGGAAATAAAACTCGGATAATTACGTAATGAAAACAGGCACCTTGCGGTACCTGGCCTGCTTAACCTAATGTTTTGAAAGCTTTTATCCGCTGAAGATGTGGGGATATGTTTTTGAATTTATGCCCTTCTGTCTCGTCCCAGACAATTTCATAGAAAGGATGCAGCTGCTCGGCGGTGCGCTGGCTGTCCAGCGCCTCATCCTGACGGGAGAGAATGGTCAGACAGCGGTCACGATTGCGTTCGCGAAAATCGCTGACGCATTTGGTGGCGATGTCCTGATACTCTTCAGGCCGGTCGATCTTCCCTTCCATGTTCTCCTGCGGAAAGAGGTTGGGATTGAAGATTGCCTGCCGGATACCACACAGAAAACCGATGCGCTCTGACCAGAAGCCGCCCAGCCCGACGCCGCAAATCAGCGGACGATCGTCGTCGGACAGCGTCAGCATTTTATCGGTCTCTTTCAGCAGAAACTGCATGTCATGTTTAGGATGGCGGGTGCTGTAACTGAGCAACCTGACATCAGGATCGATAAATTGCAGTTGCAGCACCTTTTCGTGATTGCCCGGACTACTGGAATCAAAACCGTGCAGATAGATGATCATGATAATCCTCAGGTTAGTGATAGCGCCGGGCAGTCACTGCTTACCACGACGCTTTGTGAGCCAGCCAGCGTTCCTGAAGTGCACTCAGTTGCTGGGCATTGTTTTTCCAGCGATGCGTTGCCTGCAGCTCATCGCGGGTGAACCTGCCCTGATGATACAGCTGCGTAACCCGCTCTGACCCGACCGGGATCAGGTTATCCAGCACGTTAATGGCACCCTGACGCTGATTGCAGACCAGAATCATGTCACAACCGGCAGAAAGAGACTGCTGCGCCCGCTCAGGATAGCTGCCCATCACGGCGGCGCCCTCCATTGAGAGATCGTCGGAGAAAATCACGCCGTCGAAGCCCAGTTGCTCACGCAGCACGGTTTTGAGCCAGTAGGGCGAACCACTGGCGGGCAGGGGATCAACGTCGGTGTAGATGACATGTGCAGGCATAATCGCATCCAGTGCCTGCTCGGTAATGAGCTTGCTGAAAATCGCCATGTCATGCTCACGCAGCGTCTTTTCATCACGTGGATCGCGTGGCGTCTCTTTATGCGAATCAGCGCTGACCGCGCCATGTCCCGGGAAATGTTTGCCGGTCGTTTTCATGCCTGCCTCATGCATCCCCGCAATAAAGTGGCGGGCAACAGCAAGCGCGATGGCCGGATCGGCATGGAAAGAGCGATCGCCAATCGCAGCACTGATATGACCAATGTCGAGCACCGGCGCGAAGCTGATATCGATATCCATGGCAATCATCTCGGCTGCCATCTGCCAGCCCGCCTGCTGCGCCATTTCACCGGCGGTTTCTGCATCGTGAAGCGCCGCAAAAGATTGCATGGCGGGCAGTTGGGTAAAGCCGTCACGGAAACGCTGCACGCGACCGCCCTCCTGGTCCACCGCAATCACCAGCCGGGTGTGAGAGGCCGCGCGGATCTGCCGCACCAGCTCTGCCAGCTGGGACGGGTCGTGATAGTTTCGGGCAAATAAAATTAAGCCGCCTACCAGCGGATGCTTAAGGATCTCGCGCTCTTCGCCATCCAGTTCATAGCCCTCAACGTCGAGCATCAGCGGGCCGGGTAAATGTGATCTCATAACCTGAATCCTGTAGCATTACGCACCTGCATAACGCGATTAAATCTGTTCCCAGCTCTGTCGGGCCAGCTGGTGTAATGTGTCGTCGTCACCCTGACCGGCACGCAGCTGATACCAGCTGGCCATCAGCAGACGCAGCCACGGCTGCCAGCGTCTGACCTGCTGCACCAGCACCGGAAGCGACAGCTGCATCGCTACGGCGTAATCTGCCAGCCAGTCGGTCTGATGCTGCGGATCGCTGGCACAGACGGCCGCCAGCTCCAGCGCCACATCGCCATCAGCGGCATATTCCCAGTCGATCAGACGCAGGCCCTCCGGGCCCTGTATGATATTTCCGGCATGCAGATCCATGTGCAGCGGTGCCAGCCTTAATGGCTGAGGTTCACCCTGCTGCGTCAGACGTCTGAGCGCCCGCAGCCAGCGGTGATGCCGCTGTGGCGAGAGCTGCCAGTAGCGCCATAACAGCGGCAACAACTGCAGGCGATAGCCGGTTAACGGCTGCTGATGCAGCTGCCGCAGCAGTGCCACAATCTGCGGACGCTGCTGGCTGAAGCGTTGTTCATCCAGCGCGTCGCCTGCGCACCAGGTCAGCACAATGCCCTGACGATGACCAGCAACGGGCTGCGGTGCCAGTCCGCTGGCTTGCATTTTTCGTAACAGCCGGAATTCGCGCTGCCGATCCACAAATGGAATTGCCGGTTGTGGCGCCGCCCGCGCGATGAAGGTACCGCGCGAGCTGACAATCTTCTGACTGTGACCGGTCAGACCGGCCAGCGGGATAGTTGATACCTTTCCTGGCTCGCCGGTCGCCTGCTGAATTATCCGCTGAAAGACGGGATTAATTCTGTGCAATGCCGTTGCCGGACCAGATGATCTCACCGGTCTGAACCAGCATCAGCTGCATCTGCAGAGTTGGCGCTTTAACATCGCCGCGTGCGTTACTGTAGAGCACATACTGGGCATTAACGTTGCGTGCCAGACCAATCGCTTTGCTGCGCGAGTTCAGGCTGTCATCCGGCGATAATCCCAGCGTTTGCTTGGCCTGCGCCAGCTGATCGGCAGAAACCAGCGTGAATTTGCCATTGTTGTTCAGCGCATTCTGGATAGCCGCTGTTGCTTTCTCGCTTTGCAGCGCGCCATTGGTGCTGTTTTTGATGCGGTCGACCAGCAACACGCTACCCGGCTCGGCGCTGGCGGCCTGCAACATCTGCGCCACCAGCGGCTGTACGCTGGCATCCCAGTTGATAGTGACCAACTTCGGTGGCTGTGGCACAGGCTGAGGCTGCGGTTGTGGCACCGGCTCAGGTTGCGGAACAGGCTGCACCGGCTCGGCTGGCTGGGTCGGTTCAACCGTGGCGGGCTGCTGCTGTTTCACTACACAGCCGGTCAGAATGAGCGCCATCAGGAGCGCTCCGGTACGATTAACACTGCGTATCACGTAGAAAATCCTTAAAGATAGAGATAAAGACGAACCTTGCTGGCAGTCAGGTTACCCAGCTGCGAGGTGGCGACAATACTGCCCTGCGCCGGAACGGTAACGGTCTGCGCCGGTTCCTGCGGGGTGATTTCCAGACCTTTGTCGTCATACCAGTAATAACGATAGTGCACAACGACCGGTGTTTCGCGCTGATTATAGAGCACGCTGGTGGCTCGTTTCAGTCCATCGTTCTCATCCAGCGTCGGTTCATCGGTAATGATCCCTGCTGACAGCACAGAAGACTCCATCACCAGCGACTGTGAGGTATTGATCATCGGTTTTTCACTGCTGCAGGCCGTCAGGCAGAGCAGGATCGGCAGGCCAGTCAGCCAGGATCGCATAGCTTTTTTCCGTTATCAGGTCAGTCTGAGAGCATCGGGCCCAGCGGTTCGCCGCCCAGCAGATGCATATGGATGTGATAGACCTCCTGACCACCATGTTGATTGCAATTCACAATCAGCCGATAACCATTCTGATCGATCCCTTCCTGACGGGCGATTTTCGCTGCGGTGGTAAACATACGTCCCAGCGCATGCTCATGGGCCGCTTCCGCCTCGTTGACCGTTGGGATCAGCACATTTGGCACGATTAAAATATGGGTCGGTGCTTTAGGCGAAATGTCGCGGAAAGCCGTAACCAATTCATCCTGATAAACCACATCAGCGGGGATTTCGCGGCGGATAATTTTACTAAAAATGGTTTCTTCAGCCATGGTGCAATTCCTTGAGCCTGAGTCGTAATCAATCAGTATGCGGGAGAAATTTGTTTTCTTTCAACCTCAGTACCACTTTTCTTGCATTGTTCGCCTGCCTTTGCAGCAGCTCCTCTCCTCTGTCACCTGAACAGCATTCCAGATGCTCGCAAGCTGCCTGCCATACCAGTAAAATGAAACGCTGTTTTATAAATTAGAATTTCGCCACCCTTTTCTTTATATGGCTGCCACTTCAGCCCAGGCGTTAGCCAAATTGCGAAGGTTTAGCCGCCCGGTCAGCTCTACTTTGCTAACCAGTCCGGGTGAGAAGTCCGGCGTCACCAGGGATATACCGCCATATAACATCAAGGAGCATTAGCCATGCGCTCACGTAAAATTGGTCTTGGCCACTATCTGGCCTATGGTTCCGGAGATTTTCTCGGAGCAGGCACCACGGCGCTCACAGCCGCCTGGTTACTCTATTTTTATACCACCTTCTGTGGATTAACCCCGATTCAGGCCACCTTAATCTTTGCTACCGCTCGCGTGCTGGATGCCGTGGTCAGCCCGCTCATGGGCTTTATTACCGACAACTTTGGCTCAACCTGGCTGGGCAAACGCTTTGGCCGCCGCAAATTTTTTATCCTGTTAGGCATACCCTGTGTATTCAGTTATAGCCTGATGTGGGTCAGCGACATGAGCTTCTGGTGGTATCTCTGCACCTACCTGCTGTTTGATATCGTCTACACCATGATCCTGGTGCCTTATGAAACGCTGGTCCCGGAAATGACTGACGATTTCAAACAGAAAACCCGGTTCTCCGGCGCGCGTATTGGTCTGGCGCAGCTCTCAGCCATTCTGGCCGCATTTCTACCCGGCATTTTACTGGGTATGCTGGGCAAAGATAATCCTGACTCCTTTTTCTACGCCAGCCTGGTGTTCTCGGTAATCTGCGCACTGGTGCTGACGCTGGTGTGGTGCTTTACCTGGGAACGTCACCCGGATGATTTCTCTGCCGAGTCGCGCCGTGCTGAGCAGGAAAAACAGCAGCTGACGCTGATGCAGAATCTTAAACGGCTCTATGTTGAGCTGGCCTCAACTTTGCGTATTCGCATCTTCCGCCAGCACCTTGGCATGTACCTCGGCGGCTATATCGCCCAGGATGTTTTTAATGCCGTCTTTACCTGGTATGTGGTGTTTGTGCTGATGCAGAGTGCTCAGGTTGCCTCCAGCCTGATGGGTACCATGGCAGTACTGCAGTTTATTGCTGTGATGGCGATGATCCCGCTCTGTATCCGCATGGGGCCTGCACCTGCCTATCGTCTGGTGGCCATCCTGTTTGGCCTGGCGTCACTCTCCTATGCCGGATTGTGGTATGCCGGCATGAACGACAACATGTCACTGCTGTTAGTGATCTCTGCCCTGGCAGGTCTGGGACGTGGCGGCATTAACTATGTGCCATGGAACACCTACACCTATATCGCGGATGTCGATGAGGCCATCACCGGTCAGCGCCGTGAAGGCATTTTTGCCGGCATTATGACCCTGACGCGTAAAGCGTCGCAGGCGGGTGCCGTCATGCTGGTCGGTATCGTGCTGCAGCTCTCTGGTTTTGTCTCTGGCCAGGCAACCCAGGTACCCGGCGTCAGCCACACTATCCTGGCGATCCTGAGTATCGGTACAGTGGCCGTTCTGGCCTGCGGCTTTATCGTGTCACTGCGCTTTAAACTTAATCTGCAGACCCATACTGTCCTGCGCCAGGAAACGCTGAAAATGCGTGAAGCGGACCGCATCGTGCCGGAAAGCATCACCCCGGAAGCACGCGGGATAGTTGAAACACTGGCTGGCATGCCTTACGAAAATCTGTGGGGCAACAATAACATTGGCTTCCTTAACCGGAATAAGCCAGCGCCGGAAAAATTGTCCGCGCACCCCTCTTTACACCCTTCTATAAACCCGACCTTAAAACGACAGGAATAAACCATGACTGTATTTCCCGTTAAACACAGCAAATTATTGTGCCAACCTGAGCATCTGCTGCCACGCAGCGAACTGGTACAGCTGATTCAAAAGCTGACACAAAATCTGGTTAACATCACCGATGAGACAGGCGAATTTTTATTGCGGCTGGACGATGGCCGGGTGATTGATACTAAAGGCTGGGCGGGTTGGGAATGGACACATGGCATCGGTCTGTATGGCATGTTGCACTACTATCAGCAAACCGGCGACCAGCAGACGCTGGCGATCATTGATGAATGGTTCACTGAGCGTCTGGCGGAAGGAACGCCGACCAAAAATGTGAATACCGTTTGTCCTTTTCTGACGCTGGCCTACCGTTACGAAGAGACCGGGAACCCCGCCTGGGTGCCGGTGCTGGAGCGCTGGGCAGAATGGGTTATGTATGAGATGCCGCGTACCGAACAGGGCGGCCTGCAGCACATTGTCTATAACAACGAAAATCCACAGCAGCTCTGGGACGATACGCTGATGATGAGCGTAATGGCGCTGGCTAAGATTGGACAGTTGCTGAAACGTGATGAGTGGGTTGAGGAAGCGAGCTACCAGTTCCTGTTGCATACCCAATATCTGATGGATCGCGAAACCGGCTTATGGTTCCACGGCTGGAACTTCGATGGCCGTCATAACTTTGCTGATGCACGCTGGGCGCGTGGCAACAGCTGGGTGACGATTGTGATTCCTGACTTCCTGGAGATGATGAACTGGCCTGAGCATCACGCTACCCGCCGCTTCCTGCAGCAGGTGCTGGAGACCCAGGTCAAAGCGCTTAAGACCTGTCAGCACAGCAGCGGCTTGTGGCACACTCTGCTTGATGACCCAGACAGCTACCCGGAAGCCTCCGCCACGGCAGGATTTGCCTATGGCATTCTGAAAGGGGTTCGCAAGCGCTATCTCCCCGCGGAGTATCTGGAGGTAGCAGAAAAAGCGCTGCGCGGCGTGATTGCGAATATCGATGACGATGGCGAGCTGAAACAGGTTTCCTTTGGAACCGCGATGGGCTGTGACCTGGACTACTATCGCACTGTCCCTCTCACCTCAATGCCCTACGGTCAGGCGATGGCCCTGCTCTGCCTGACTGAGTATCTGCGCGTTTACCTGTAACACGTGCCAAAAAAAAGCCCCGCTAAGCGGGGCTTTTTCATTTCTCTGAATGATTACATGCTGCGGATGTAATCATCCATATCGGTTTTCAGGTTATCGGATTTAGTCCCGAAAATTGCCTGCACACCGGAACCGGCAACCACCACGCCACGGGCGCCGAGGTTTTTCAGTTCAGTTTGATCCACTTTAGCCACATCAGCGACGCTGACGCGTAAACGGGTGATACAGGCATCCAGGTTAGTGATGTTCTCTTTACCACCAAACGCCGCCACCAGCTTGCCCGCCATCTCTGTACCGGTCGCGGTAGATTGCTCGCTGCTGCTGCTCTCTTCACGGCCAGGTGTTTTCAGATCCAGTTTGGCGATCAGCACACGGAACACGGTGTAGTAAATCAGGCCATAGATGATACCGACAATCGGGAACAGCCAGATTTTGCTGCTGTTGCCGCTCAGCACGATAAAGTCGATAAGACCGTGTGAGAAGCTGGTGCCATCACGCATACCGAGCAGGATACAGATTGGGAATGCCAGACCTGCCAGCAGCGCATGGATCACATACAGGATCGGTGCGACGAACATGAATGAGAATTCAATCGGTTCGGTGATACCGGTCAGGAATGCGGTCAGCGCGGCGGAGATCATAATACCGCCCACTTTAGCGCGATTTTCAGGCTTCGCTGAGTGCCAGATAGCAATCGCTGCCGCTGGCAGACCGTACATTTTGAACAGGAAGCCGCCAGAGAGTTTGCCTGCTGTCGGGTCACCCGCCATGTAGCGTGGGATATCACCGTGGAACACCTGACCTGCCGCATTGGTGTATTCACCAATCTGCATCTGGAAAGGAACGTTCCAGATGTGATGCAGACCAAACGGCACCAGTGCACGTTCGATTACACCATAAATACCAAAGGCGACAACCGGGTTCTGATAGGCCGCCCACTGTGAGAATTCCTGAATCGCGGAACCAATCGGTGGCCAGATAAAGGAGAGCAGCACGCCGAGAATGATAGCGGCCAGACCGGAGATAATCGGCACAAAGCGTTTACCGGCAAAGAAGCCCAGATATTCCGGCAGTTTAATGCGATAGAAGCGGTTGAACATATAAGCGGCGATGGAGCCCGCGATAATACCGCCCAGAACTCCGGTGTCGGCGAGGTGTTTAGCCTCGATCTCTGCCGCAGGCATATGCAGCACCAGCGGCGCAACCACCGCCAGGGTTTTCACCATGATGCCATAGGCAACCACTGCTGCCAGCGCCGAAACGCCATCGTTATTGGTAAAGCCCAGTGCCACACCGATAGCAAAAATCAGCGGCATGTTGGCGAACACCGATCCACCCGCTTCTGCCATTACATGCGAAACCACTGCAGGTAACCAGCTGAAATTGGCTGAACCGACCCCTAACAAAATACCGGCAATCGGCAGAACCGATACCGGCAGCATCAGCGATTTACCGACCTTTTGAAGGTTGGCAAAAGCATTTTTGAACATAGCGTGAAGCTCCTGAGTATGAGTGCATATTTGCGCAATGCGCGTGGCAAAGAGGGAGGATTCTTTGCCGGGTTGGCGGTGACCGCCTTTTGATTTATTACGAAGGGTAAAATAAATCCCCTTTTGTTACTTTGATGGCTATCACGTTTCGACAATCACAGGGGCGCACTTTACGAAATTTCTCACTGACGCGCATCGGTAATTGACGATAAAAAGCTGACCCTGTCTGAAAAAACAGGGTCATATAGGCAGGTTACAGATTAATTACAGAGGCTGAAATAAAAGCCGATCAGGCGCCGAGCTGGCTCATCGGGATATGGAACAGCGTTGAGAAATTTTGCGTGGTGGCGGCAGCCAGCGTTTCCACATCGACACCTTTCAGTACCGCCAGGTAATCGGCAACATCGCGCGTATAAGCAGGCTGATTCTCTTTGCCACGATACGGCACGGGTGCCAGATAAGGTGAATCCGTTTCCACCAGCATCCGGTCCAGCGGCACATAACGCGCAGCTTCGCGTAGCTGTTCAGCATTACGGAAGGTGACGATCCCGGAAAAGGAGATATAAAAGCCCATATCGAGCAGCTTAGCGGCGGTGGGCTGATCCTCAGTGAAACAGTGCAGCACGCCGCCGCAGCGCTCAACCTGCTCTTCACGCAAAATCGCCAGCGTATCTTCGCGCGCATCACGGGTGTGGACGATGATCGGCTTATTCAGCGCGATCCCGGTTCGGATATGTTCCCGGAATGAGCGCTGCTGCTGATCTTTGGTCTCTGGCTGATAGTGATAATCCAGCCCGGTTTCACCGAGCGCTACCACCTGAGGATCGGCAGAGAGCCGGCGAAACTCTTCAACGTCATAAGCCTCTTCCTGATTCAGCGGATGCACGCCGCAGGAGAGCGCAATATTTTTCCGCTCGCCGACCAGGCTCTTCAGAGTATGGAAACCCGGCAGCGTAGTGGCGATAGCCAGCATAAATTTCACATCACGTGCCGCCGCTTTAGCGATCACATCATCAAGGTCACGATGGTTCTTTTCATAATCCAGGCCATCGAGATGGCAATGGGAATCCACAATAAACATAATTACTCTCAGATAGGTTTAGCCGACCAGCGCAGGCTTCTGTTTGTCCGCCCAGCTCAGAAGCTGATCGGTCAGCAATAATTCGCGATTCACTGACGCCACATGCAGTAACTGCTCGCGACAGCGCATCCATGCCAGGGTACTGCTGTTGAGTGCGCTGGATGAAAAGTATCCGGCCAGCAGCTGCACAACATCCTGGCGGTCAATGTTACTCAGCCACTGACCTGCATTTTGCTGCCATTTCATCGCATCCAGCAGTAAAGAGAGCAGCCAGCCGATACGTGCTGTCGCATCGTCAGCATTCAGCGCAGGTAACAGTTGCAGGATGTCCTGCTGCAATGCCGCGGGCAGCGCATCGCAGAGCTTTTGCCGCGCCTGCCACGGCCCGTTTTCAAGCAGGCTCAGCGCCGCCCCCGGCGCGCCGGCGCTCAGGCGTAGCGCCGCCAGCAGCATCTGTTCATCGTGCGAGGACTGCTTCTTCAGCCAGAGCAGGCTTTGTCCTTCATCGGGCGGCGTCAGATGCAGCGTCATGCAGCGACTGCGCAGTGTGGCCAGCAGACGTGACGGATCGCGGCTGCTAAGGAAGAACCAGCTGTTGGCTGGCGGCTCTTCCAGCGTTTTCAGCAGGGCGTTAGCGGCCGCTTCCGAAAGCTGTGCAGCATCCGGCAGCCAGACCACTTTCGCGCCACCCTGCTGGCCAAAGTGATACATTTTTTCTGTCACCTGCCGCACCGCATCGATGCCCAGGGTACTTTTGCCCTTCTCCGCCTCTAACCGATACCAGTCAGGGTGAGTATTAGCCTGCATCAGCTGGCAACCGTGGCACGCTCCACAACTTTTCAGTCCATCCGGCTGCTGGCACATCAGCCAGCGACTCATCCCCCAGACCAGCGCGTCATCGCCCATGCCAGCCATCGCCTGGATCAACAGCGCATGATGCGCGCGATTCTCCTGATGCTGGCCAATCACCTGGCGATAAGGCTGATTCAGCCACGGATACCAGTTCATCACGCCTGCTCCGCCAGCCAGCTCTCCAGCGCCATCTGAAGTGACACTGTCACCTCGGTCAGCGACTGAGTGGCGTCGATGGTCAGGATAGTGGGATCTTCTGCAGCAAGGGCCAGATAGCGTGTACGGGTACGTTCAAAGAAGCGCAGCGACTCCTGCTCAATACGATCCAGCTCTCCACGCGCACGGGCGCGCTGCAGACCGATCTCAGGCGTGACATCAAGATAGAGCGTCAGATCGGGACGAAAATCGCTTAAGACCGCATCGCGCAGCGTCTGCATCAGTCCGCTGTCAAGACCCCGACCGCCACCCTGATAAGCCTGCGAGGAGAGATCGTGACGATCGCCGATTACCCAGGCACCGCGAGCCAGCGCCGGTTTGATTACGGTCTCTACCAACTGAACCCGCGCCGCATAGAGCATCAGCAGTTCGGCTTTATCCGTCACCTGCTCACCTTCAATACCCTGCTTAACCAAAACCCGAAGCTGTTCTGCCAGCGGCGTACCGCCAGGCTCGCGGGTAAAGACCAGATCTCTGATACCACGGGCATGCAGCGTAGCGACAATAGCGTCGCGCGCGGTGGTTTTTCCGGCGCCTTCCAGGCCTTCGATGACGATAAACTTACTGTTCATTTTTTTCCTTCAGCGTCTGCCGGTAGACCTGCACCGCCTTGTTATGGCTGGCGAGGTTGGTGGTAAACGTATGTCCGCCCTTGCCGTCTGCAACAAAGTAGAGATAGTTCGTTTTCTCGGGATGGGCCGCTGCCTGCAGTGAGGCTTTGCCTGGCATCGCGATCGGTCCAGGCGGCAGGCCATTAATAATATAGGTATTGTACGCGCTGGCCGTCTCAAGATCTTTGCGGGTCAGCGTACCGTTGTAGCTGTCACCCATGCCATAGATTACCGTGGGATCGGTCTGCAAACGCATACCCGTGCGCAGGCGATTAATAAACACCGAGGCCACGCGCGCGCGCTCTTCGCTGACGCCGGTCTCTTTCTCGATGATCGATGCCATGGTCACCAGATCCTGTGGCGTTTTGTAAGGCAGATTATCCGCCCGTCCCTGCCACACCTCATCGATGGTTTTCTTCATCCGATCATGCGCGCGTTGCAGCAGCGCCATATCGGTCGTGTTGGCGGTGTAGAGATACGTGTCCGGAAAGAAGTTGCCCTCCAGTTGTTCAGGCTCCACGTTGAGTGCGCTGGCAAGGGTGGCGAACTGATCATCTTTCAGAGTGTGGCGGATATAGGGCGCTTTACGCAGCTCGCTGAGCCACTCTTTCAGCCTCTGCCCCTCCACAAACCGCACCGGGAACTGCGCCTCTTTACCACTGGCCAGCAGCTGTAACAGCGCGCGCACCGTCATGGTCGGTTCAAGGCGATAGGTGCCCGCCTTAAAGGTCGCCAGCTCCGGCTCCAGACGCAGCAGCGCGCCAAACCAGATACTGTGCGGAATGATGTTTTTCTCTTCCAGCTGCGCCTGGAGTGCGACCCGGCCTGTACCGGCTGGCAATGTGTAGATTGTTTCCTGCTTAATGGTCAACGGGGTGGCCGCAAACTGCTTAACCTGCCAGTAACTCAGCACAGCAGCGAGACCCACAATCGCCAGCAGGCTGACGAGAATTTTTTTGCTTCGAATCATGATGCATCCATTATCTTTTTACAGCTAGCGTGCAACTGATTAAACAGCGAGCGCTCAGTAAACTGTACGGCTTCTATCTGTCGGACCGGCAGAACCGGCATCAGCGCGTTACATATCACAACTTCATCAGCATCCAGCAGCTGTGCCGGTTCGCTTTTTATCACCTGACAAGCGTGACCTGCTGCTGCAAGTTGCGCCATCAGACTTCGCCGCATAATGCCGTCCACGCCTGCCGCTGATACATCGGGCGTAAAAATTTGTCTGCCCTGCCGCCAGAATAAATTGGCCGCACAGCATTCCACCACCCAACCTTCAGTGTCAAGCACCAGCGCCTCGTCAGCGTCTGTCTGGTCAAGATGAGCCCGAATCATCACCTGCTCCAGACGGTTAAGGTGCTTGATACCGGCAAACTGCGGGTTTCGCGCCAGACGAACCGGACTCAGCCGGAGTGAAGCACCCTGCTGCTGTAACCCGGCGTAGTGTTGCGGCCAGGGTGCTAATGCGACGATGCGCGTGGGTTCACCACAGCCCAGGCGGCTATAACCCCGTCCGCCGCTGCCCGCACTGATAATGACTTTCAGCACCGCCTGAGTCTGCTCATGCGCGGCCTGTTTCATCTCAGCCTCCAGCTGATCCCAGTCGACATCGCCGATCCATAACCGCTCGCAGCCCGCTTTGAGGCGCTGCATATGGCTCTCAAGCAGCAGGATTTTACCCTGAAGGACGGCGGCGGTGGTAAAGCAGCCATCGCCGAACTGCATGCCGCGGTCGCTGGCAGCCAGCGTCGATTGTTTGACTCCGTTAATCCACATCGTTCTCTCCTGAGCGTGAGACGTGATTTCAGCGCATTCTGCAGGATAAAAAAAGGCCCGCATCGCGGGCCTTTATTAGCAATCTGCAACGATTACACTTTACGGAAGATCAACGAACCGTTGGTTCCGCCGAAACCGAAGGAGTTACACAGCGTGTACTCCAGTCCAGGAACCTGACGCGCGGTGTGCGGCACGAAGTCAAGATCGCAGCCCTCATCCGGGTTATCCAGGTTAATGGTCGGTGGAACGGCCTGGTCGCGCAGTGCCAGAATCGAGTAAATTGATTCAACAGCGCCTGCGGCACCCAGTAAGTGTCCGGTCATTGATTTGGTTGAGCTGACCATTACGCTGCTGGCTGCTGCCCCAAAGACCGATTTCACCGCCTGCGCTTCAGCTTTATCACCGGCTGGCGTGGAGGTGCCGTGTGCGTTAACATAGCCGATCTGCTCTGGCGTAAGCTGAGCATCACGCAGCGCATTGATCATTGCCGCCGCTGCACCCGAACCATCTTCTGGTGGTGACGTCATGTGGTAGGCATCGCTGCTCATACCGAAACCTACGATTTCTGCGTAGATTTTCGCACCACGTTTCTTCGCATGTTCGTACTCTTCGAGCACCACAATGCCAGCGCCGTCACCCAGCACAAAACCATCACGATCTTTATCCCACGGGCGGCTGGCCGCTTGCGGGTTGTCGTTACGAGTTGAGAGGGCGCGTGCTGCACCAAAACCACCGACGCCTAATGGCGTGCTGGCCTTCTCAGTGCCACCCGCCAGCATCACGTCAGCATCGTTATAGGCGATGATACGTGCGGCATGACCGATGTTGTGCACACCCGAAGTACAGGCTGTCGCAATAGAGATGCTGGGACCTTTCAGGCCATACATGATGCTGAGATGACCCGCCACCATGTTAACGATGGTTGAAGGCACAAAGAATGGGCTGATTTTACGCGGGCCGCCGTTGACCAGTGAGGTATGATTCTCTTCAATCAAACCTAAGCCACCGATGCCGGAGCCAATTGCTGCGCCCATACGATTTGCATTTTCATCGGTAATAACCAGACCGCTGTCCTGCATGGCCTGCATACCGGCCACAATGCCGTACTGGATGAAGGCATCCATCTTGCGCTGATCTTTGCGCGAGATGTAGTCATCACAATTAAAATCTCTTACCAGACCTGCAAAACGGGTTGCATAAGCACTGGTATCAAAATGGTCGATCAGGGTAATGCCGCTCTGACCGGCAAGGAGAGCACTCCAGGTAGACTCTACGGTATTGCCGACAGGAGACAACATGCCAAGACCAGTCACAACTACACGACGCTTAGACACGTTCGTCCTCCAGGGAGGGGAAATAGGGAACTATGTGGGACAAACAAAAAAATCAGGCGGTCGAGCGACCGCCTGAAGATATTCATTAGCCTTTATGGCTATTGATGTAGTCGATCGCTGCCTGAACGGTAGTGATTTTCTCAGCTTCTTCGTCTGGAATCTCAGTATCAAACTCTTCTTCCAGAGCCATCACCAGCTCAACGGTATCAAGAGAATCGGCACCCAGGTCTTCTACGAAAGATGCAGAGTTGGTGACTTCTTCCTCTTTCACACCCAGCTGCTCACTGATGATTTTCTTAACGCGTTGTTCGATATCGCTCATACTATTTAATTTCCTATCAAAACTCGCTTACGCGATGGTTTTCGTAGTGTATAAAATGGTGAAAAAGATGCAACAAAATCCCGGCTGGTCGAACCACGATTTTGCGTTATTTTGCGGTTTTAACCGCAAATAAAGCAAATGATTTCGTGATTTATCAGACCATGTACATTCCGCCATTGACGTGCAGCGTTTCACCTGTGATGTAGGCTGCTTCGTCAGAGGCTAAAAATGCCACAGCATTGGCGATTTCCTGTGCATCGCCTAAGCGACCCGCAGGGACTTCCGCCAAAATACCGGAACGTTGATCTTCGTTCAGTGCCCGCGTCATGTCAGTCTCAATAAAGCCTGGAGCCACGACGTTGACGGTAATGCCACGTGACGCGATTTCGCGCGCCAGTGATTTGCTAAAGCCAATCAAACCCGCTTTTGCTGCTGCGTAGTTTGCCTGGCCCGCGTTACCCATGGTGCCAACAACGGAACCAATGGTGATGATACGGCCCACGCGCTTTTTCATCATGGCACGCAGGACCGCCTTAGAAAGGCGGAATACCGATGTGAGGTTAGTATCCAGGATATCCTGCCACTCATCGTCCTTCATGCGCATGAGAAGATTATCACGCGTAATGCCTGCATTATTGACTAAAATATCCACTTCGCCAAATTCAGCGCGAATATTCTCTAAAACGCTGTTAATTGAATCAGCGTCAGTCACGTTCAGTAACAGGCCTTTACCCTTGTCGCCAAGGTAAGCACTGATGGCGTCGGCGCCACTCTGGCTGGTTGCAGTTCCTACCACTTTGGCACCACGTGCCGCCAGGGTTTCTGCAATCGCACGACCAATGCCGCGACTCGCGCCGGTAACCAGCGCAACTTTACCTTCAAAGCTCATGATTTTCCTCTTATTCCTTACCGAGTGCAGCCGTCAGGGATGCCGTATCGTTAACGGCAGCCGCTGTCAGGGTATCGACAATACGTTTGGTCAGACCGGTCAGGACTTTACCTGGACCCATCTCCAGCAGCTGTGTCACGCCCTGTGCCGCCATCGCTTCCACGCTCTCGGTCCAGCGAACCGGGCTGTAGAGCTGACGAACCAGCGCATGACGGATGGCCGCAGCGTCAGTTTCCGCTTTCACATCGACGTTATTGATCACCGGCACCGCTGGTGCATTAAACTTAATGTTCTCCAGGGCAACTGCCAGTTTATCAGCGGCAGGCTTCATCAGTGCACAGTGGGAAGGCACGCTAACCGGCAGTGGCAGGGCACGCTTAGCACCCGCAGCTTTACAGGCAGCGCCTGCACGCTCAACGGCTTCTTTGTTACCCGCAATGACAACCTGGCCTGGCGAGTTGAAGTTAACTGGTGAAACAACCTGGCCCTGCGCGCTCTCTTCACAGGCTTTGCGAATAGCCGCGTCATCCAGGCCAATAATCGCCTGCATTGCGCCGGTGCCTTCTGGCACCGCTTCCTGCATCAGTTTGCCTCGCAGTTCTACCAGCTTCACTGCGTCCGCAAAATTAAGCACACCCGCACAAACCAGCGCCGAATATTCGCCCAGGCTGTGACCGGCCATCAGGACAGGCTGTTCACCGCCTTGCTGCTGCCAGACGCGGTAGATGGCCACAGAGGCAGCTAACAGTGCAGGCTGAGTCTGCCAGGTTTTGTTCAGCTCTTCAGCCGGACCCTGACTCACTAACTGCCACAGGTCATAACCCAGCGCGTCAGAGGCTTCATGAAAGGTCTCTTCTACCAGCGGATACGTCGCCGCTAATTCAGTCAGCATGCCCACGGTCTGTGAACCCTGACCTGGAAAAACAAATGCAAATTGCGTCATCTTCTGTTCCTGTCAATCAAAAGCGAACCAGCGCAGAACCCCAGGTGAATCCACCACCAAAGGCTTCCAGCAGAATAAGGTGTCCGGGTTTGATGCGGCCATCACGAACCGCTTCATCCAGTGCGCTTGGCACCGATGCAGCAGAGGTATTGCCATGGCGATCCAGCGTGACGACCACTTTATCCATGGTCATACCGAGTTTTTTCGCGGTCGCGCTGATAATGCGCAGGTTCGCCTGATGCGGCACCAGCCAATCCAGCATTTCACGATCGAGATTATTAGCCTGCAGCGTTTCATCAACGATGTGGGCCAGTTCGGTGACGGCGACCTTGAAGACTTCGTTACCTGCCATGGTGACATAGGCAGGCTGATCCTGATGGGCACGATCCTGATAAGGCAGCGTCAGAAGCTGTGCATAGCGACCATCAGCATGAAGGTGAGTAGAGATAATCCCCTGCTCTTCGCTCTGGCCCAGCACGACCGCACCCGCGCCATCACCAAACAGGATGATGGTGCCGCGATCTTCCGGATCCAGCGCGCGTGCCAGGACATCAGCGCCGATAACCAGAGCATGCTTAACAGCGCCATTTTTGATGTATTGATCGGCTACGCTCAGTGCATAGGTGAAACCCGCACAGGCGGCAGCAAGGTCAAATGCCGCGCAATCTTTGATTTCCAGCATTTGCTGGATCATGCAAGCGGAGCTGGGGAAAGCATGGCTGGACGAGGTTGTGGCGACAATAATCAGCCCAACATCGTTCGCGTCAATGCCTGCCATTTCAAGCGCGCGTTGCGCCGCGCTGAATCCCATGGTGGCGACGGTTTCGTCAGGCGCAGCAATGCGACGCTCACGGATGCCGGTGCGGGTAACAATCCACTCGTCCGACGTCTCCACCATTTTTTCCAGATCGGCATTGGTGCGAACCTGGCTGGGCAGATAACTGCCCGTACCGATAATTTTGGTATACATCTAGGCTTTGTCACTCCTGGCTAATACAGCATCAAGGCGCGCAGCAATTCGCTCGGGAATTTGCTGCCTCACCGCCTGCTCTGCCTGTTCTATCGCCACGGCGAAGGCGTGTTGATTTGCTGCGCCGTGACTCTTGATCACTGTTCCGCGCAATCCTAACAGACAAGCGCCATTGTACTGGTCAGGGTTGAGTTGCCCGAAGCGCTTCGCCAGACGTTTCTGGATTAAGCGCCTCAGCAACTGAAGCCACCATGACCGTTTTTGACCTTCCCCTGATGACTTCAGCAGAGAAAGAAACATTCTTACCACGCCTTCCATCGTCTTCAGCGTGACGTTTCCGACAAAACCGTCACAGACCATCACATCCGTTTTGCCGGTGAGCAGCTCGTTACCTTCGAGGTAACCAATATAGTTGATTTGCGGTGTTTCTCGCAGCACTACTGCCGCATCGCGGATGGTTTCCAGCCCTTTGGTCTCTTCATGACCAATGTTGAGCAACGCGACACGGGGCCGTGGAATACCAAGCACATGCTCAGCCATCACCGACCCCATCACAGCAAACTGCACCAGCATCGCACTGTCTGAACCCACATTCGCACCCAGATCCAGCACCACGGTTTTACCCTGTTGCTGATGCGGTAAAACGGACATCAGCGCCGGACGCTTAATCCCATCCAGCGGTTTTAATAAGAGTGTCGACAGCCCCATCAGCGCACCGGTATTACCGGCGCTGATGCAGGCCTGTGCACGTCCCTCTTTCACCATCTCCAGTGCCACGCGCATTGAACTGCCGCGACTGTTCCGGATGGCCTGAGCGGGCCGCGCATCACTTGCAATAACCGATTCGGCAGGGATCACCTGCAAACGCCCCGTCAGGGAGGAATCCGCTTTGGCAAGCAATGGCGTGAGGGCGTCGGGATGTCCGACCAGAAGAAGGAATAGTTCCGAATGAGAGGCCAGTGCCTGCAATGCTGCAGGCACTGTCACGCAGGGACCGAAGTCCCCGCCCATGGCATCAATCGCCAGGGTCAAACGTGTCAAGGTATCGCCTTGCTAAGCAAGAAACTTACTTAACGATAACCTTGCGACCGCGGTAGTAACCGTCCGCAGTGATGTGGTGACGCAGATGAGTTTCGCCAGAAACTTTATCTACTGACAGAGCAGCAGTGGTCAGCGCATCGTGTGAACGACGCATACCACGCTTAGAACGGGTGGGTTTATTCTGTTGTACGGCCATGGACCTTACTCCTATTACTTACGCTTTAAACTGGCTAATACGGCAAATGGATTTGGTTTCTCCGCCTCTGCAGGCAGTTTGCCAAAGACCATGTCCGCCTCGGACACTTCACAGTGTTCAGAATCGTGCACCGGAACGACCGGCAGCGCGAGAATCAGTTCATCCTCAACAACCGCCAGCAGATCGATTTCACCAAACTCGTTGACATCGACCGGCTCGTACGCTTCCGGTAATGCTTCGGCCTGCTCTTCAGAAGAGACAGGGCTGAAGCAATAACTCACTTTTACGTGATGGGGAAAGGTCTGGTTGCAGCGCTGACAACGTAACGTCACCTGTACTTCAGCAGTACCCGTCAGTACCGCCAGACGTTGGTTATCAACCGCAAACGACATGGAACAATCCACATCACTGTCCACACTAACGACCGACTCGGCCACACGCTCCACCTGAACAGATGTGTAGACACCCTGATAATCAAGGCGCTTCTGAGCGGTGCGGACAGGGTCCAGCGTTAGGGGTAATTTTACCTTTTGCATAGGGCGCGCATATTAACTTTGTAATGTCATAGAGTCAAAGAAAAAGGCCGTTAAACAGCATCTTTCAACCACTATTCGCATCCAGTGCGGCGCACAGTTTAAAATGACTGCCACCAATTCGCTATCACTATTGAAAAAAAATGACGCCATCAATTCTTTTAGCTTCAACCTCGCCCTTCCGGCAGACATTACTGCGCAAGCTGGGCCTGCCTTTTATTACCGCTGCGCCTGAGGTAGATGAGTCACCGCAGCCCGGTGAAAATGCCGAAGCGCTGGTAATTCGTCTTGCCGTGGCGAAAGCGCAGGCGCTGGCTGGAACCTATCCTCGCCACTGGATAATCGGCTCAGATCAGGTCTGCGTGCTGGATGGCGCGATCGCCGGTAAACCTCATACGGCTGAGAATGCGCGGGCGCAACTGCGTGCCGCCAGCGGTCAGGCGATTACCTTTTACACCGGACTGGCGCTGTTTCATCCGGCCAGTGGCAGGCTGCTGCAGTGTTGCGAACCCTTCGTGGTGCATTTCCGCACCTTGACCGACGCTGAAATCGCCGGATATGTGGAAAAGGAGCAGCCGCTACAGTGTGCAGGCAGTTTTAAAAGTGAAGGTCTGGGAATTTGTCTGTTTGACCGGCTGGAGGGGCGCGATCCTAATACGCTGGTCGGGCTGCCGCTGATTGCGCTCAACGGGATGTTGCAGCAGGCCGGCATCAATCCTTTAACGGAGTGATGCCGGGGAACCGTTATGCTTTCAGCTGACGCAGCTTATTCAGGCACTGCTTCAGGCCCTCATCCAGCGGCGCTTCGACACGCATGACTTCGCCAGTGCCGGGATGGGTAAAGGTCAGTGCCGCCGCGTGCAGGAACAGGCGTTTCAGACCGGTTGATGCCAGCTGACTGTCAAAGTCACGTTCGCCATAGCGATCGTCGAAGGCAATCGGATGGCCAGCATGCAGCGTATGTACACGAATCTGGTGGGTGCGTCCGGTGACCGGACTGGCTTTCACCAGTGTGGCAAACTCAAACCGCTCTTCCACTTTAAAGCGGGTTTCAGAGGCTTTACCTTCGCTGCTGACGCGTACGACACGCTCACCGCTCTGGAGAATATTTTTCAGCAGGGGAGCCTGAACGACCTTAAGATGCGAGGGCCAGTTGCCGCGTACCAGGGCCAGATAATCTTTCTGCATCCCCTTTTCACGCAGTTGCTCATGCAGGGAACGCAGCGCTGAACGCTTTTTTGCGACCAGTAGAATGCCGGATGTATCACGATCCAGGCGATGTACCAGTTCCAGGAAGCGCGCTTCCGGGCGCAGCGCACGTAGCCCTTCAATCACCCCGAAACTGAGCCCGCTGCCGCCATGCACGGCCGTGCCGGACGGCTTGTTCATCACCAGCAGCGACTCATCCTCAAAGAGGATAGCGTCCGCCAGCGAAGCGACCTTCGCCAGCTTAGGTGATACAGCGTCTTCATCGCGTTCCGCGACCCGGACCGGTGGAATGCGAACCTCATCCCCCTCCTCCAGTTTGTACTCTGGCTTGACGCGCTTTTTATTCACCCGCACCTCGCCCTTGCGTACGATGCGATAAATCATGCTCTTTGGCACACCCTTGAGCTGGGTGCGCAAAAAGTTATCAATACGTTGTCCGGCATTTTCAGCCGTGATGGCGACAAAATGTACGCCGGGATTCTCTGTTTTCATGGCGGCGATTCTAAATAGTGTCCCCTGATAGCGCCACCCCTTTTTCTGTGCTTAACTCTGGGGTTGATGTGATGGCAGGTCGCTTCTCTGCTGGCTTTTTCAGCAAACCGCTGCTTTGTCCGACACATTAGCAAGTTAAATGTAAAGAAACTTCACAAGCTGGCTAAAGTCGCCTTGCTATATGAAGGTTAGCAATGGAATAATGCCTGAGTTTCTTAACTGAAGCATTTCAGAGCAGAAACCGAGCGAAATTGTCATTTTGCCGGATTGAGCAGACACGCAGCAATGGCGTAAGACGTAATGCGAAATCAGGCACTTAGCGGGCTGCGGGTTGCGGCCTGGACAACAGTATGGGATGCACGGGTTTTCATTATTCTCTCAGGCATTTCCACTATCTGGTGCTGTTTTCCCTTATGAAAAACAGGCCACCGACGTTATTTGCGCCCCTCGCGCGGTCGACAGCCGTGAGGTTGACGACATTGCACTAAGTCACGGGGCCATCGGTTGATACTCGTCCAGGGTAACTATGCCCGCAGCTGTAATCACTCATGAAAGAATAACGAGTAAGTCACGATGAAAAGAATGTTAATAAACGCAACTCAGCAGGAGGAGTTGCGCGTTGCCCTGGTTGACGGTCAGCGTCTGTACGATCTGGATATCGAAAGTCCTGGACACGAACAGAAAAAAGCCAACATCTACAAAGGTAAAATCACTCGCATTGAACCCAGCCTTGAAGCTGCGTTTGTCGATTATGGCGCAGAGCGTCACGGTTTCCTCCCGTTAAAAGAAATTTCCCGCGAATATTTCCCCTCCAGCTACAACGCACATGGCCGTCCGAATATTAAAGACGTGCTGCGTGAAGGCCAGGAAGTCATTGTTCAGATCGATAAAGAAGAACGCGGCAACAAAGGCGCTGCGCTGACAACCTTTATCTCTCTGGCGGGCAGCTACCTGGTACTGATGCCGAATAACCCACGTGCAGGCGGTATCTCTCGCCGCATCGAAGGTGACGATCGTACCGAACTGAAAGAAGCCCTGTCAGCGCTGGATCTGCCGGAAGGCATGGGTCTGATTGTGCGCACTGCCGGCGTTGGTAAATCTGCCGAGTCGCTGCAGTGGGACTTAAGCTTCCGTCTCAAACACTGGGAAGCGATTAAGAAAGCCGCTGAAAACCGCCCTGCTCCGTTCCTGATCCATCAGGAGAGCAACGTGATTGTGCGTGCCTTCCGCGACTATCTGCGTCAGGACATCGGTGAAATCCTTATCGATAACCCGAAAGTGCTGGAACTCGCGCGTCAGCATATCGCGGCGCTGGGTCGTCCGGACTTCAGCAGCAAAATTAAGCTCTACACCGGTGAAATCCCGCTGTTCAGCCACTATCAGATCGAATCGCAAATCGAATCCGCCTTCCAGCGTGAAGTCCGCCTGCCTTCCGGTGGTTCGATTGTGATCGACAGTACCGAAGCGCTGACCGCTATCGATATCAACTCAGCACGCGCTACGCGTGGCGGTGACATCGAAGAGACGGCCTTCAACACCAACCTTGAAGCGGCCGATGAGATTGCCCGTCAGCTGCGCCTGCGTGACCTGGGCGGTCTGATCGTTATCGATTACATCGATATGACGCCAGTACGCCATCAGCGCGCCGTTGAGAACCGTCTGCGTGAAGCTGTCCGTCAGGACCGCGCCCGCATTCAGATCAGCCACATTTCACGTTTCGGCCTGCTGGAGATGTCCCGTCAGCGTCTGAGCCCGTCATTAGGTGAATCCAGTCATCACGTCTGCCCACGCTGTAGCGGCACCGGCACCATCCGTGATAACGAGTCACTGGCGCTGTCCATTCTGCGTCTGATTGAAGAAGAAGCGCTGAAAGACAACACCAAAGAAGTTCACGCTATTGTTCCGGTTCAGGTTGCTTCTTACCTGCTGAATGAAAAACGTGAAGCGGTAAACGCCATCGAAAAACGCCAGGGTGGCGTGCGGGCAATCATCGTTCCTGATGACAAGATGCAGACCCCGCACTACTCCGTGCTGCGCGTGCGCAAAGGCGAAGAGACCCAGACCCTGAGCTACCATCTGCCGAAGCTGCATGAAGCCGAAATGGCTATGCCATCGGAAGAGGAACATGCTGAGCGCCGTCGTCCTGAGCAGCCTGCTCTGGCCGCCTTTGTGATGCCTGACGCGCCTCCTGCGCCGGTAGAAGTTGAGCCTGAAGTGAAGCGCACTGAAGCTCAGCCAGCAGCAAAATCAGCCCCGGCTGTTGCTGCACCAGCGACCGTCAGCACCGGTTTCTTCGGGCGTCTGCTTGGCGGCCTGAAAAAAATGTTCGCTGGCGAAGAAGCGCCTGCTGCTGCACCAGTGGCCACTGAGGTTGCTGAACCGCAGAAAGCGACTGAAGAGCAGGAAAGCAACAGTGGCCGTGGCGAGCGCCGCAGCAACAATAACAACCGTCGTAACAACAATCGCCGTGAACGTACGCCGCGTAACGGTGACAATGCACAGTCCCGTGAAGGCCGTGAACCACGCGAAAGTCGCGAGCCGCGTGAAAGCCGTGAACCGCGCGAAAGTCGTGAGCCACGTGAAAGCCGCGAGCCGCGCGATGGCAACGACAACCGTCGCAACAAGCGTCAGTCTCAGACGGGTGAAGTGCGCGAAGAGCGTCCGGCACTGAGCGAAGAAGCGCGTCAGCAGCGTGATGAGCAGCAGCAACAGCGTCGTGAACAGCGTGCTGAACGTCAGCGTCGTCGTCAGGAAGAGAAACGTGCCGGTGAAGAAGCGGCCAAAGCCGCTGAGCAGCCAGCCGTCGTTGCTGAAGCCCTGGACGTCACTGAGGCGCAGGATGATGAACGCGTTCAGGTTATGCCGCGTCGTAAGCCGCGTCAGCTGAACCAGAAGGTGCGTGTGGATGATAACCGTCAGCCTCTGCCAGCCGAAGCCAGCGACATCGCCCAGCCTGCTGAAGTGCGTCAGTCACAGCCTGCTGACGTTGCTCAGACACAGCCTGAGTTCCAGGCTTCTCAGAATGACGAGCAGGATGACAACGACAGCCGTGATAACGCCAATATGCCGCGTCGTTCACGTCGTTCGCCACGTCATCTGCGCGTCAGCGGACAGCGTCGTCGTCGTTACCGTGATGAGCGTTACCCGACGCAGTCCGCTATGCCTCTGGCCGCTGCTGCCGCTTCACCTGAAATGGCATCCGGCAAAGTCTGGATTCGCTATCCGGTGAGCCAGTCCAGCGAAGAGCAGGTTCAGAATGTAACGCATGAGACGCCAGCTTATAACAGCGAAGAGACCGCAGACGCGACCCCTGCGCTGCCGGTTGCTGTCGCCGTTGAATCGGTTACTCAGGACGCGCCAGTGCAACAGGCCGAGCCGCAGGCAGAAACGCCAGTGTCGATCGTCAACACTGACGATACCCGTGCTATCGACGCCCCGGTTGACGAGCAGCCTTCTGTTGTTCCGGCTGCTGATGAGGCCAAAGCGGAAGCTGTAGCGGCTGAAGCTGTGCCTGCTGAGCCCGTCGCTGAAACGCCCGTGTCACAGCCCGCTGAGCCGGTCACCGAAACAGCGGTGGTAACGCCAGCTGCTGAGGTTTCACAGCCTGTCGAAGTTGCACAGCCTGCCGACGTTGCTGAGCAGTCAGCTACTGATGTCAGCGAAGCGATCGCAGCAGAGGTGGAAGAAGTGCTGAACGCGCCGGTTGCTGCTAACGCTGAAATCGCGCCAGTCAGTGAACCTCATGCGCCGGTTGCCGCGCGTGATGTCGCGCCTGAAGCACCGGTAACGGCAGCTGAACCTGTCTCATCAGCGCCGGCTGCTGAAGCGGTGCCGAATGACGGTACGCGCTGGAAGCACTATGCCTCTGCGCCGATGACCAAAGCGCCTGCGCCGGTCTGGCAGTCAGAACCCGCTCCGCACAGTGACTGGGTCCGTGCGCCGTATGAGTTCGACGGTCGCGGTTCTGCGGGTGGTCATAGCGCCACCCATCAGGCCACTGCCCCGGCGACAAAGCCGTAACGCATAAGCTGTTGTGAACTGAACCCCGGCCTGAAAGCCGGGGTTTTTTTATGGCATCGATTCAGCCCCAGGCTGAAAAGAATTAATAGTGCCCCGTTTACGTTGTCAGCCATCAGGAAAGACGGCGTCAGTTACCCTGGCGTAACAAAGTGCGGGAAAATATCAGGCATGCATGGGTGCGGGATAGTGTGAAATGAGGAAGCAGGAAAGCCATGCGTGCAGACTTTATGACAAATCGCCCTGCCACCAGCTGAATCACAGGCAAAAAAATCCCACTCTCCTTTAGCAGGAGAGTGGGAAAAAGTAAGCGCATCCGGTTAAAGTACGCTCAAAATTTCAGGTCAGACTACGAATTCATCTGGAACAGAGACATCTTCGACATATCAGTGAAGGTCTTATAAGAGGCCTGAAGTGCTGTCTGCTGCATGGTGTAGCTGGAAGCCGCTTCCGTTAAATCCACGTTAACCAGGTCACTCATCTGCGAGCTGTAAATCACTTTACGATCATCGCCCTGCGCATTCAGCGTATCAATTTCACCAAGCTGAGTACCAATCTCAGAAACCACGGTTGAGACATTATTCAGCGCGTTGCCCAGTCCGCGGTTGGTTTTATCCATTGCATCCTGGAATGTCTGCTTAGTCGCGGCATCCGCATCATCCTGCGGGACTTTCAGTGCTGCAATGGCGCTATCCAGCATCTTAAACAGATTGGTTTCGCTGGCGCTGCCATCCGGCTCTTTGGTGGCATTGCCGGTGATTGACATGAAGATGCTGTCACCGGTATGCGCCACGGTCATCGTACGACTGGTATCAACCTTCTGGGTGATCGCATCGGTGCCGCCTGCATAACTGACACCTGTGCCCGCCGTATCAACAAAAGGCGCGCTGTCGGTTTTATAGCCAGCAAAAATGTAGCGGCCATTGGCATCTTTGCTGTTGGCCAGGTTCAGCAACTGGGCGCGAACACCCTCCAGCTGGGTAGCAATCGAACCACGATCGTCGTCGCTCAGCGTACCGGTTGAACCATTGACGATCAGCCCCTGCGCCGCAATGATGCCATTGGTTACGCCTTTCAGCGTATTGTCTTCCAGTGACAGGCCCTGTTCAGCGAAGGTGCGCGCCAGCGCATACTGTTCACCCTGCTGCTGAGTCTGAGTCAGCACCACAGCACGTGACGCGGCAATCGGGTCATCCGAGGGATTCGTTACACGGCGACCGCTGGAAAGCTGCTCACCCACTTTCAGCCAGGAGGCTTGCGAGTCAGTAATGCCGCGCACCTGCTGTTCAAAAATCATATTTGTACTGATTCGCATGTTATCTCCTGCCCTTAGCGAATATTGATCAATGCGTTAAACACGGTGCTGGCAGTCTGAAGCACCTGCGCATTGGCCATGTAATATTGCTGATACCTGGTCAGATTGGCGTACTCCTCATCAAGGTTGACGCCAGAGACCGACTGCTGGCGTTCGGTCAGCTGACTGACCACACTTTTCTGAGTCGTACTGGTCGTTTCCAGCGAGCTGGTTTTGTTACCCACGGTGCTGACGATAGCCGCATAGGCCTGCGAAAGCGTGGCATTACCGCCGACCAGCTTTACATCCTGCAGATTCAGCAGTTTCTGCGCATTGCGGTTATCACTTTCACCGCCAACCGCGCTCGCAGCAGCCACCTGAGATTCACTGGTGATCGCCACGGACATGTCGTTAATCACATTCTGGACCGGCTTCACCAGGAAGCTGTCTTTGGCGGCAGGTGCAGGTGAGGCACCCACAGTCAGTTGCAGGCCATCAAAGCTCAGCGTGGTATTGCCACTGGCATCAGTACCCTGCGTGATGGTCACAGCCGTGCTGTCAGAGGCTCGCGTGGCGGTCCAGTTACTGCCATCAAAGCTGACGTTGTAGTTAGTGGCTTTCAGCGCGCTGGTGTCAGTCCATTCTGCGGTCACGGAGGCGGCGGTGCTGTTTTTACTGTTACTCACCACAGTTGGACTGCCGATATTAAAGAAATCGACGCCCTGGTCGCCATTGCTGTCAAAGCCCTGCTTATGGACATCGTTAAAGCTGGTGGTAAACGCCGCCGCTAACTGACCCAGCTGATTCTGTGCCAGATCCAGATCCTGAGTACGGAACGCCAGCAGACCGCCGAGCGAGCCGGTGGTGATTAGCTTTTCCGGGATCTCGACGTTGCCCGCCTGCTTATCGACATAGCCGATGGTGGTGCGCGTCGGATCGCTGCTGGAGTTCATCGCCACCAGATCGTGAGATTTGTTGCCGTTCACCAGCGTCAGGCCGTTGGCCATCGATACGGTGTAATTGCCATCCTGCTGCGATACCGTCACGCCAACGACTTTATTCAGGTCATTGACCAGTTGATCACGCTTATCAAGCAGATCGTTAGGCGCAGCACCGTTGCCATTAGTCAGCTTGCCAATCTGCTGGTTAAGATCAGCAATCTGGCTGGTGATCGTGTTGACCTGTTTAACACTGGAACTAACATCAGAATTGACGCTGTTCTGCATATTGTTCAGGTATTGCGCTGAGGTCTGGAACTGGTTCACCAGACCCTGCGCATTGCTGAGCATCGACTGACGCGCTGACGGATCGTTGGCGTTGCTGACGACGTTCTGCAGGTTGGTAAAGAAGCCCTGCAGCGAGGTCGACAGGCTGGTCGTCGCGGTCGACAGCAGATCGTCAATGTTAGAAATCTGCGTATGCTGAGTATCAACTGCACTGTAGCTCGCGCTGGCACCCCGCAGCTGTGTGGCAATGAATGAATCATATTCACGTTGTACACCGGTGATATTCACGCCGTTACCATAATAGCTATTGCCCTGCAGGGTACTGTTTGCCTGCGCCAGTACCGTGGTCTGACGTGAATAGCCCGCCACGGTGTAATTGGAAATGTTGTTACTGGTGGTGCTCAGAGCGGCCTGCGCGGCACTCAATCCGCTCATCGCGGAGTTAATTATGCTGGACATCTCGGTTCCTTACGTTCCCCGTCAACCGGGCTGGCAGACATCAAAGTGGGCGCCAGCAGGCAAAAGCGCTTCTGGCTATAGGGATGTTATCGGCTTGCTTAAGTGAAACTTGAGGCGAAATAATCAGAACAGGTCGCCAATATCCTGGCTGTACGCTTTAACGACTTTGTCGCCCATGCTTTTGAATTGCTGAATCATTCCCACCAGCTTTTGCGCATATTTCGGGTCGGTGGCATAGCCTGCCGCCTGTAATGCCTGCGCGCCCTGCTCTGCGCTTGGGGCGTTGGTCACCGCCGCATAGCGAGGGTTTTTGGTCAGCAGTTTGACGTAATCGGTCAGCGCCTCGAAATAGGAGTTGTACACCCTGAAGCTGGCACGGACTTTCTTCGCTGCGCCCTGCTCATATTCGGTGGTCATGATATCGGTGGTCTCACCTTTCCAGTCACCGCTGGCTTTAATCCCGAACACGTTATAGCTCGGCTTGCCGTCGCGGGTCAGGATCTGTCGCTGGCCCCAGCCTGATTCCAGCGCAGCCTGCGCCAGAATCAGGTGATGCGGAATACCACTCTGCTGACTGGCCGCCTGCGCTGGCTGCGTCAGCTGAGCGATAAACTCACGGCTGTCGCTCGGCAGCCCCGTCGGAGACGCAACCGGCGGCAGACGTGGCATCGCTTTACGCACCATCTGCTCCAGCTGCTGGGCGGGCAGTGGTGTAGCCCCGCTGGTGCTGAGAATAAAGCTGTTATCCAGCTTCATCGGCACCGTACCGGCTTTTTCATCCGGCGCGGTGGCGGGCTGCATCTGTTTGACGATGGTTTCCGCCAGGCCGAGGCCACGTTTGCCCATCTCCTGTGCAATCTGCTGGTCATACATAGAGGTAAAGAGTTTGGTCTGCTCGTTGCCCATAATGCCGTCCTGCGGCAACGCATCGCGCATACTCTTCAGCATCATCTGTACAAACATCCCTTCAACCTGACGTGCAACCTGCAACGCATGTCCTTTCGGATCGTTGCTCGCCTGGCGTTTAAGATCATTCAGGGAGCGGCTGTCGAAAGCCGGACTCGTAACAGATTGCATATCAGCCATCAGATAATTTCCAGTTTGGCACGCAGACAGCCGGCACTCTGCATCGACTGCAGAATCGACATCAGTTCGATAGGTGATGCACCCAGCGCATTCAGCGCACGCACTACATTGTTCAGGTTAGCGCTGGCATTGACGCGCTGCAGCGCACCGCCGGTCTGGCGCAGATCGATCTGGGTCTGCGTCGTCGCCACGGTCTGACCACCGGCCAGCGGTGTATCAGGCTGACTGACGTTCTGCTGCTGGTTAACCGTCACTGACAGGTTGCCCTGCGCTACCGCACACTGATTCAGTGTGACTTCGCGGTTCATGACTACCGAGCCGGTACGGGAGTTGATGATCACTTTGGCATCTTCAACCGGAATCGAGACATCAATGTTCTGGATCTCAGCCAGCAGACGCACCTGCGCACCATTATTGGGTGATACGCGGATCTGCACGGTACGGGCATCCAGCGGCTGCGCTGCGCCATAACCGCCACGGGCGTTGATCGCATCAGCAATACGCTGCGCCATCGAGAAATCTTCATTATTAAGCTGCAGGTTAAGGGTGTTCTGCGAGCCAAAGTTGCTCTGCAGTTCACGTTCAACCGTTGCACCGCCGGTGATACGACCACCGTTCAGCTGGTTGACCTGAACACTGCTGCCGCCCGCAGAGGCACCTGCACCACCGACCAGGATGTTGCCCTGAGCCAGCGCATAGACCTGGTTATCAACCCCTTTCATCGGCGTCATTAACAGCGTGCCGCCGCGCAGGCTTTTGGCGTTACCCAGCGATGAGACCACCACATCCAGGTTCTGTCCCTGACGGGCAAACGACGGCAGCTTAGCCGTCACCATGACGGCTGCGACGTTTTTCAGCTGCATGTTGGTGCCCGCAGGCACGGTGATACCAAGCTGTGACAGCATGTTGCTGACTGTCTGGGTAGTAAATGGCGTCTGCGTGGTCTGGTCACCGGTGCCATCCAGACCCACCACCAGGCCGTAGCCCAGCAACTGGTTATCACGTACGCCCTGTACCGTGGTTAAATCGCGAATCAAATCGGCTTTGGCCAGCAGGCTGACGCCCAGCAGCAGCGCCAGCCCGGCGCGTAACAGCGTTAACTTTTTCATTGAAACCTCTTACATCGGCGAGATGTTCAGGAAGAAACGCTGGAACCAGCCCATGGTCTGCGCCTCATTGATGTAACCATTTCCGACGTACTCAATACGTGCATCGGCGACAGCGGTAGATAACACGGCGTTACTGGCGCTGATGGTGCGTGGGTTGACCACGCCCGAGAAGCGAATGAACTCCGTGCCCTGATTAATGGCGATCTGTTTTTCACCGACCACGTGCAGGTTGCCGTTTGACAACACCTGATCCACGGTGACGGTAATGGTGCCGGTAAAGGTGTTATTGGCAGATGCGCCGCCTTTACCTGCGAAGTCGTTTTTGCCTTCGGCGCTGAGATTGGCTTTTTCGCCACCTGCACCCACCAGGCCTGCCAGACCCGTCGGCACACCGCTTACGCCAAAGCTGTTGCTGCCGTCGCGGCTGGCACTGGCTGAGGAGCTTTTGCTGGCGCTGACGTTTTCCTGCAGCGTAATGGTCAGGGTATCGCCGATGTTGCGTGGACGGCGATCTTCAAACAGCGGCTGATAGCCGTAGTTAAGTGGCGCGACGCCCTGAAATATAGAGCCGTTTACCACCGGTGGCGCGGACGGCATCGGCTGCGCCGTGGTTGCGCCTTCGACCAGCGGAGTACGCGGGACCAGGGCACATCCGTTAAGAGTTAGCAGCAACGAGGCGACTAACCAATGTCCAGGCTTGAGAATCTGTTGCTTCGCCACGGTGTCACGACCTTATTAATGTCTGTATCTCAGGCCAGCACGGGCTGGCCCTGTTCGGGATTAAAGCTGGGTTAATTTCGCCAGCATTTGATCAGAGGTGCTGATCGCCTTGCTGTTGATTTCGTAAGCGCGCTGCGTCTGAATCATGGTAACCAGCTCTTCCGCCACGTTAACGTTCGAGGTTTCGGTATAGCCCTGATAGAGCAGACCCGCGCCGTTCTGGCCTGGCGTGCTGTCCGTCGGTGCGCCCGAGGCCTGGGTTTCCTTGTAGAGGTTTTCACCCACGCTATCGAGACCGGCGTCGTTCATAAAGGTGCTCAGCGTTAACTGACCGACCTGCGCGGCCTGAGCCTGCCCCTGCTGCGTCACGCTGACCACACCGTCACGCGACACCGTAATGCTGGTGGCGTTGGCCGGAATGGTAATGCCTGGCTGCACCGGGAAACCGGAGTTGGTCACCAGCTGGCCGTTTTGATCAACCTGAAACGCGCCATCACGGGTATAGGCAGAGGTGCCGTCCGGCATCTGAATCTGAAAATAACCCTGACCGTTAATAGCGATATCTTTTGAGTTACTGGTCTGCGACAGGTTGCCCTGGGTGTGCAGACGCTCAGTGGTCACCGGACGCACACCGGTACCGATCTGCAGGCCCGATGGCAGCGTTGTCTGTTCTGACGACTGCGTGCCCGGCTGGCGCATAGTCTGGTACATCAGATCTTCAAACACGGCACGTGAACGTTTAAAGCCGTTGGTGCTGACGTTTGCCAGGTTGTTGGCAATGACGTCCATGTTCATCTGCTGCGCATCAAGACCGGTCTTAGCGATCCATAAAGAACGAATCATGTTGTTATCCTCGCGCCTTAGCTCATGTTCAGGAGCTGATTGGCTTTTTGTTCATTTTCGTCGACGTTGGTGATGACTTTCATCTGCATCTCAAAACGTCGGGCGTTGGCGATCATATCAACCATGGTTTCCACTGGTTTAACGTTGCTGCCTTCCAGCACGCCAGGCATTACCTGCATGGTGGCGTCAGCCTGCAGCGCAGCACCACGGGTCGCCTGCGTCGACGCAGTAGGACGGAACATGCCGTCATCACTGCGCTGCAGCTCCTGCCCGGTTGCTCTGACCAGCTTCAGCTTGCCCAGCTGAACCGTGGCGTTCGGCGAATCACCGGCGTTCAGCCCGGTGATGGAGCCGTCTGCCGCAATGGTGATTTCCGTACCCTGCGGGATCACAATCGGACCGCCATCGCCCATCACAGGATTGCCCTGAACCGTCAGCGTACCGGTCGGACTGATTTGCATATTGCCGTTGCGGGTATAGGCTTCGCTGCCGTCAGCGGTACGCACCGCCAGCCAGCCATCCTGCTGCACCGCCACATCGAGCGGACGCTCGGTGTAATCCATCGCGCCCTGACTCATGTCGGCGCCGGGTGTAGAGGCGGCGACCAGCGTACGGGTCGGCAGCGACCAGCCACTCACCGGCACCGCGCGCAGCGCATTCAGCTGTGCACGAAAACCCGGTGTTGAGGCGTTGGCGAGGTTGCTGGCGGTCACCGCCTGCTGATCCAGCGTCTGGCTGGCCGCGCCCATCGCGGTATATATCGCGTGATCCATATGGCAATCCTGTTAGCGAATTAACGTAAGTTAACCAGCGTGTTGAGAATCTGGTCCTGAGTTTTGATGGTCTGGGCATTCGCCTGATAGTTACGCTGCGCGACGATCATGTTCACCAGCTCTTTACTCATGTCGACGTTGGACGATTCCAGTGCGCCCGCCGTCAGTGAGCCGAAGGTGCCGGTATTGGCCAGACCAATAGCTGCCTGGCCGGATGCGCTTGATGCAGACCAGACGTTGTCGCCCTGTGACTGCAGACCTTCCGGGTTAGAGAAGCTTGCCAGCACAATCTGACCCAGCAGCTGGGTTTTCTGGTTTGAATAGGTACCGGTAATGGTGCCGTCATCATTAATCGCGTAGCTGGTCAGATCGCCTGGCGCATAGCCATCCTGCGTCGGGCTGCCAAAGGTGGTAGTACCGGTGTTCTGCTGCAGGCTGCCCAGCATGCTCAGGTTGATCGGCTGATTGGCGACCGCGCCATTGGCGCCGCCCACGTTCAGCGTCAGGCCGACGGTGCCATCCGTGGTGGTGCTCACAACGGCACCGGTGGCATCCAGCTTAGAGACGCTGGTCAGCTTACCGCTGGTGTCAAACGCCATTCTGAAGTCACCCGCTGAGGTGCCGGTGTTGCCATCAATGGTGTGGACGGTCCAGCTGTTGCTGGTGGTGTCTTTCACGAAATACATGTCGAGCGCATGGTCATTACCCTGCGAATCGAACACGGTAGCGGTGGTTTTCTTGTTGTAGCTGTCTGCGTTCGCCGTCGAGAAAGTGGTCACCGTTGGCGTGGTATCCGTTGAGTTCAGGTTGGCAACCAGACCGGCGGTGGTGGTCGCGCGGGCTGACATCTGCGTGGTAGGAATAGTCAGCGCCACCGGGTTCGCACCCGCCTGGATGGTGGCCGGTGAACCGCTGGCCGGATAGCCGGTCACGTTCAGACCCTGGGTGTTCACCAGGTTACGGTTGGCATCCAGCGTTAACTGGCCGTTACGTGAATAGAAGACGCCGCCGCTGCTGTCGGTCATACGGAAGAAACCGTTGCCGCTCAGCGCAACGTCCAGGCCACGGCTGGTGGTGGTGGTCGCGCCATCGTTAAAGTTCTGGATCACCGCAGCGACTTTGGTACCGAGACCGACGTTAGAACCGGCAAACATATCGGCAAACGCGATGGTGCTGGATTTAAAGCCCGCTGTCGCGGAGTTAGCAATGTTGTTACCGATGACATCAAGGTTACTTGAAGCAGCACCAAGGCCGCTGACCGCTTGGGAAAATGACATGTGTTTGTTTCCTGTCTACAGGTTAATCAGAGAATCTGACGTACGTCGTCAAGGGTGGCGGAGCCCATGGTGCCGAGATCCAGTTTTGTGGTGTTGTTCGCAGTACTCACCCCATTGACGTAGGCGTAGTTAAGCGGTTGTGCCACCAGTTGTGTGTTGCCATTGCTTGCGGCAATCGCAACGCTGTATTTACCATCCGGTGCGACAGAGCCATCAGTCAGCTTGCCATCCCACGAGAAGGTGTGGACGCCAGCGCTCAGCGCGCCCAGATCGACGGTGTCGATCACCGTGCCATTGGCATCTTTAATGGTGGCGGATGCGCCGGTAGAGGCGGAAGCCAGCTCCACGCCAAATGGCGTTGTGGTGCCGTTGCCTACCAGAATCTGTCCGCCATTAACCATCACGCCATGCCCAATCAGCGTGGAGCTCTGCAGCGACTGACTGGTGCTGATCTGACCGGAGATCGATCCCAGTGTTGTATTCAGTTTTTCAATGCCGCTCAGGGTATTGATCTGTGCCAGCTGCGTGGTGAGCTGGCTGTTATCCATTGGATTGGTTGGATCCTGGTTCTTTAACTGCGTCACCAGCATGGTCAGGAACTGATTCTGCAGATCCTGCGCGTTGTTGCCGGTGCCACTGGTGCTGGATGAGCTAAGGACCGTGGGGTCCAGCTTTTCATTAACGCCTACCGCGATAGCCATAATTTTTCTCCGTTATTGCCCGATCGTCAGGGTTTTCATCATCATCGACTTCACGGTGTTGAGCACCTCAACGTTGGCCTGGTAGCTGCGTGACGCCGACATGGTGTTGACGCTTTCAGAAACCACATCCACGTTCGGCATCTTCACGTAGCCTTTGGCATCGGCCATCGGGTTGCCCGGGTCATAGACCAGCTTCGCAGGTGTCGGATCGTCCACGACGCGTGCCACTTTCACACCGCCGGTCGCAGAACCCGGTGCCGCATCGGTCTGGAAGACCACCTGCTTTGCCACGTAAGGCTTGCCATCGGGGCCGGTGACGCTGTCGGCGTTTGCCAGGTTACTGGCACTGACGTTTAATCGCTGTGATTGCGCGGTCATCGCTGAGCCGGCAATGTCAAAAATATTCAGCAAGGCCATAATTATTGCCCTTGTAACACGCTCATCATGCCTTTGATCTGGCTACTGATGAGGGTGAGGTCGGTTTGATATTTCAGGCTGTTATCCGCGAACTGCGTACGCTCACGGTCCATATCTACGGTATTGCCGTCGGCAGAAGGCTGATCGGGAATGCGATAAAGCATATCCATCGATGGCGCTCCGTTTGTCTGTGCTTCAATGTGGCGAGCTGACGTGACTTTTAACGCCATGCTGTTGCCTTCCGCACGACCATTGGACATCACCCGACTCAGCTCGCTGGCAAAGTCGATATCCCGGGCCTGATAACCAGGGGTATCGGCGTTGGCAATATTTGACGCCAGGATCTCCTGACGTTGAGCACGCAGGTTGAGGGCCTCCGTTCCAAATTTCAGCGCCGCATCCAGTTTGTCGAGCATGTTTCCTCCGCGTATGAGAATTTCGAGCTCGCAGCTTAATTTGAAAAAGCAAGCCGTCATCGTCTGAATAACGCCTTAAATGACCGCTATTTTGACAATTGAGGATTTTTCTTAACGGGTACACTCGTCGCCATCATCAGTGAGGAACTGCACAATGCGTCGATATCTGACTCTGCTGACCAGCCTGCTGGTCGTGCTCGCCCTGCCAGCTTCTGCCGGGGATCTCAATGCACAACTGAATCAATTTTTTAAAGCGCGTGACGCTCAGCATGCTGAAGGCATGGTGGTAGTGGTGCGCACGCCGAAAGAGCAATGGCCAGCCTGTGAGACGCCTAAGTTCACCCTGCCAGGCAATAGCCGGTTATGGGGCAACATGAGCGTGGCAGCAAACTGCGATGAGAATCGCCGTTATATCCAGGTACAGGTTCAGGTCACCGGGTCTTATCTGGTGGCGACCCGGCTGCTGAGCCAGGGCAGCAGCGTCAGCGAAAGTGATTTCACGCTGCAGACCGGCCGCCTTGATACCCTGCCTGCCCGCGCCCTGCTGAATGCGGACGCAGTCGCAGACGCCGTAGTGCTGCGTGATATCCAGCCAGGACAGCCGATTAATCCCTCCACGCTGCGTCAGCCATGGCGTGTTAAGGCGGGTCAGAATGTGATGGTGATTGCCAGCGGCGACGGCTTTGACGCCAGCGGTGAAGGCAAGGCGCTGAACAACGCCGCCCGCTCGCAGTCGGTTCGGGTGAGGATGGGAAATGGCCAGATTGTCAGCGGTAAGGTGCGCGAGGATGGGAATATTCTTATAACGCTGTAAAGTGTTAAAGAAGCCCGCAGTGCTGCCGATAGAAGAATCAACAAAGCGATAACGCTATTATGATTCAGGTGGCAGACTTCCCCTGACCGTACAGGAGCCCGAATATGAGCATTGACAGAACGCAACCTTTGAAACCCGCCAGCACCGTACAAAGCCGCGACAGCAGTGAGTCTGGCAGCAGCAAAGTGCGTCAGAGTGCCAGCCCGGTAGCAACCACGACCCCCGCTGCAGCCCAGGTCAGCCTGAGCAGCGCGCAGTCGCAGCTGATGCAGCCGAGCAGCAAAGATATTAACGTCGAGCGCGTTGAACAACTGAAAACCGCCATTCGTAATGGCGAACTGAAGATGGATACCGGCAAAATCGCCGATGCGCTGATTGCCGACACTAAGGCGTATTTAGAGGGTAATTAATTCCCATGAGTAATTTGCAGACCACATTAGATAAGATGCAGGACGTGCTGGCGTCGCTTTCAGCGGTGCTGGAAGAAGAGCAGCAGCAACTGGCAGCGGGCAGCATTAACAGCAACCTGTTGCAGCGCATCACCGAAGATAAAAGTGCGCTGCTCAGTACGCTGAACTATCTGGATGAGATGCGCCGCACCGCTGAACAGAGTCAGGCGACATCGGCACCTTATCGTGGTCAGAACGACATGGCGCGCCGCTGGGACAGCATTCAGCAGCATACCCGTCGTCTGCAGGACGCCAATGTTCATAATGGCATGCTGCTGCAGCACCAGATTCGCTACACCGAAAATGCACTTGAAGTGCTGAAGCCGCATCAGACCCAGGCCTTTTATGGCCCGGATGGGATGGGTAAAGGTCAGGCAACGTTAAGTCGAAAAGCCTGAGCCGCTAAGTAGCGAAAAAAATCCCGCCTGGTGCGTAATGCTTGTCAGTTAAGATTAGATTTGTAAAGGCTGCCACGGTCAAACGTGGCAGCTTTTTTTATGGGCGAGGGAGCCGCAGTGCGGGCCAGCGCACCTCTGCTGCTGCCGGGCCGTCCTCGCGCCGCTCACGCGGTACCTTCGGCTTTGACGTCGTGCCGACGAACCGTTCGGGGATCGGCCCTCCCTGGCCGGCCCCGACCTGTCCACGCTTCCCGGCGTGGACTTCTGGCCCGCCGTCACGCCTCAGCGCTGCGGATAGCCCTTTCAGCAGCAGAGGCGCTCAGGCCTTCACTCTCGTGCCCTTTTTAACAATACGCACCAGAAGCTTCAGAGCAGGCAGGGGCCGGGCAGGGGCAGGCAATCCGCAGCGCTGAACAGAATGAGTCTGCCAGGAGAGCCCGCAGGACGCGGGCGAAAGGCGGGGCGGCACAGGATGTGCCATCCCCGGCGGTCCGTCAGGCAGGCGAATGAAGTGAAGGAACCGCGCAGCGGCGCGAGGACCGCCAGCCCCTGCCCGGCCCCAGTCTGCGTTATCACCTGTCGCTTAACTGACTGGCATTACGCCTGGTGCGGGATTTTTTATTGTCTGCTTTACGCTCAGTCTTACACAGCGGTGCGCCGTGCATAGTCGCGCAGCCGGAAGCCCAGCACTGCCAGCGCCAGGAAATAAGCGCCGCCGCCGACAGCACAAACCGCCGCCAGACGCAGCAGTCGCCACAGCATGGAGCCCTGTTCCCAGGCCGGCATCCACTGCAGCATGGCAAACAGCGCGCCGGCCATCACCACCACAGCGATCAGCAGGCGGAGCAGGAAGCTGCTCCAGCCAGGCTGCGGCATAAAGATATTCTTCTTACGCAGCTGCCAGTAGAGCAGCGACGCATTCAGACAGGCCGCCAGACCAATCGACAGTGACAGACCGGCATGTTTCAGCGGGCCAATAAACGCCAGGTTCATGAGCTGCGTCATGATCAGCGTGATAATCGCGATTTTCACCGGCGTTTTGATGTCCTGACGGGAATAGAAGCCCGGCGCCAGCACCTTAACCACAATCAGGCCCATCAGTCCCACGGAGTAGGCGATCAGCGCACGCTGCGTCATCAATGCATCAAAGGCGGTGAACTTACCGTACTGGAACAGCGCCACGGTCAGCGGACCGGAGAGCATGCCCAGCGCCACGGCACTCGGCAGCGCCAGCAGGAAGCAGAGGCGCAGGCCCCAGTCCATCAGTCGGGAATATTCATCATGGTTGCCGCTGGCAAAACTTTTAGCCAGCGACGGCAGCAGAATAGTGCCCAGCGCCACGCCCAGCACACCCGAAGGAAACTCCATCAGGCGATCCGCGTAGTACATCCAGGAGACCGAACCCGAAACCAGAAACGAGGCGAAGATGGTGTTGATGATCAGCGAGATCTGACTGACGGAAACGCCCAGAATGGCCGGTCCCATCTGACGCATCACTCGCCACACGCCCGCGTCGCGCAGATTAAGACGCGGCAGCACCAGCATTCCCAGCTTTTTCAGGTGAGGAAGCTGATAGCCGAGCTGCAGCACGCCGCCCGCGACTACCGCCCACGCCAGCGCCATTACCGGTGGATGAAAGTGCGGCGCAGCAAACAGCGCAAAACCAATCATGCTGACATTCAGCAGGGTTGGCGCAAACGCCGGCACCGAGAAGCGGTTCCAGGTGTTCAGCACCGCCCCCGCCAGCGAGGCCAGCGAAATCAGCATAATGTAGGGGAACGTCACCCGCAGCAGCGAGCTGGTCAGGGCAAACTTATCGGCACTGTCGGCAAAGCCGGGAGCCGTGACCATGATGACCCAGGGCGCAGCGATCATCCCCGCCACCGTGACCAGCGCCAGTGCCAGCGTCAGCAGGCCTGAGACGTACGCCAGGAACAGTTTCGTCGCCTCTTCACCCTGCTTGCTTTTATATTCAGCCAGAATCGGCACGAACGCCTGAGAAAATGCGCCTTCAGCGAAAATACGGCGCAGCAGATTGGGCAGTTTAAACGCAACAAAGAAGGCATCGGTCGCCATTCCGGCACCAAACACCCGCGCCACGATGGCATCACGGGCAAAGCCCAGTACGCGGGAAAACAGGGTCATAGAACTGACCGCTGCCAGCGATTTCAACAAATTCATAATTGACGGCGCATCCTGAAAAGAATCGGCAAAAAAGGAGAATTAGCGCGGGCACCCGAGGATGCCCGGCGACAGTCTACTGCCACGGAGGGAAATGACCAGCACGGAGTGTTACAAGGCGTTATTCCTGCGTCGCCTCACGCCACAGTTTTTCCACCACACGCTGCGCCATCAGCGCCTGCTCACCGCTGGTTTCAGGCTTCGTCTGATTTTGTACGCAGTCAATAAAATGGCGTGCTGCACCGCTGAAGCCGCGCTGCGTCAGATGGCTCTGCCAGGCGGGCGGCGGGGTGATTAGCAGGCCATCACTGCGCTCTTCCTGCCAGTCGCGCATCTCGCTGATGTCGATGCACTTACCGTCACACACTGCGCTGACCCGCTCGCGCTGACTGCCTGCGCGCCGGTGCATACTGGTGGTGATCGCCAGGCCTTCAACAGCGAAATGGTGTTCGGCATAGAGCATCTGCCCCTGTTCATTGGTATCAATGCGTCCGTGAACCTGGCGAACAGGCTTGCCGCCCAGCCAGAGCGCGGTGTCCACCACATGCAGGTAGTCATCAAGCAGAGTAAAGCGAAGATCCCGTGGCCCGACGCTGTCGCTGCGGTGCTTTTCAATCCGCAGAGAGGCGGCATCAGCCATCTCCGTCTGCAACTGCTGATAGCGCGGAGCGAAGCGGCGGTTAAATGCCACCATCAGTTTACGCTGACGTTTTTCTGCCAGCGCCACCAGCGCTTCAGCCTGCTCCAGGGTTTCAGCCAGCGGCTTGTCGACGCAGACATCTTTTCCTGCCAGCAGCAGCGCCCTGACCACTTCATAGTGGGTGGCGGTGCTGCTGTGGACAAACACCGCGTCGCAGGCTGCGGCTAATTCATTCAGTGATCCAAAGCACTGCATGCGATAGCTGTCACAGATCGGGCGGGCTTTGGCCTGATTCGGGGAAAACGCCCCCACCAGCGTCCAGTCTGTCGCGGCCGACAGCACCGGCAGCCAGGCTTTCTGTGCGATACCGCCCAATCCCACCACGCCAATACGTAATGTCATCTCAGCTCTCCGGTTGCAGCAATTGGGTGAGTTGTGCCTGAAGTGCTGCAACCTGTTGTTCCAGCGTAGTGACGCGCGCCGCCAGATCGCCCTGCTCCTCCGGCGCGTCGGCAGCCTGATGCGCGTCATCTTCATCGCCCAGCAGATGCATAAAGCGGCTTTCACGCTTGCCTGGCTCACGCGCCAGGCGGATGACCTGTGCACTGTCTTCGCGCTGCATCAAGCCTTCCAGCGTCTGCTCAACGTCGCCGACATCACTGAACTCGTGCAGACGACCGCTGCGGGTACGTAGTTCGCCTGGCGTCTGCGGCCCGCGCAACAGCAGCAGGGTGAGAAGAGCGACTTCCGCACTATTGAGTTTCAGTGTACCAAACGCGGAATTACAGAAACGCTGCTCATATTTCACCACCCGCTGTCCGGCGGCGCTGCTGCCGGTGACCAGATGACGCTTTTCAAGCTGATCGAGCTGATTCTGTACCTCGCTTTCACTCAGCTCCATCACCGGCTCGCGATTCGATTTCTGATTACAGGCCACCACTACGCCATTCAGTGACAGCGGATACTGCTCTGGCGTGGTGACCTGCTTCTCCAGCAGGCAGCCCAGCACGCGCAACGCCTGCGCGGATAAAGCCATCTTCATGCTCGCGTCCTCATTATTGTCCACGCCGGTCAGGCGTCCATTCCCGCAGGGTTAAGGCTGTCAGCACGTGATCCTGCCAGCGTCCGTCGATCAGCAGATAATCTTTCGCGTAACCCTCTTTTTCAAAACCGAGTCGCGCCAGCAGATCGCCGCTGCGCTGGTTGTGCGGCATGTAATTCGCCATGATGCGGTGAATATGCTGCTGGCGCTGCATATAGCGGATAGCCGACTGCAAGGCTTCAAACATCAGCCCCTGCCCCTGCCACTTTTCACCCAGTGAATAGCCAAGATAACAGGCGTGAAAAGAACCGCGCAGCACGTTGCTGAAGTTCGCCACGCCCCGCACTTCGGTTTCATCGCTGTCCATTAAAATGAAATAGAAGGCCGACCCCTGCTTATGCATGTCGGAAATCAGCCCGAGGCGCGCCTGCCAGCCCGACGGGTAGCAGTGGCTGTCATCGCGCACCGGCTCCCACGGTTTTAAAAACAGGCGGTTTTCCGAATAGTAATCTGCCATTCGCCAGGCATCACGTTCGTGAACCAGACGGACCACCAGTCGATCGGTGGTTAATCGCACCCTGGGCGCGGCAGAACGATAGCCAAACATCCTGACTCCTGAAATCAATGGCTGTGAGTGATAGCCGTCATTACCCGGCTTTCACTATAACCGCCGCCTGGGCTGCGGTAAAACGTTACAGCGGTTTAGCTTTAAAGAGGTTGATTTTGCTCTGTTATCACAGCGATGACCCGTCGGTTCGCCCGGCTACAGCCACCAATCCTGGCTGGCAGGTTTGCCCTGCAGGGTAATCTCTTCCATACTTTTTGAGCGCCCGAAAACAGGATGAATTGATTCACTCTGTTAAACACTAAACCTGTAAAAATCCGGGAGATCAGGATGAAACTCTATATCTATGACCACTGTCCTTTCTGCGTTAAGGCGCGAATGATTTTCGGTCTGAAGAATAAGCCGGTTGAGCTGGGGGTGATGCTCAACGACGATGAAGAGACGCCAAAACGACTGATCGGGCAGAAAATGGCACCGATTCTGCAAAAGCAGGATGGCAGCGCAATGCCTGAGAGCATGGAGATCGTGCATTATGTCGATCAGCAGGATGGCGCGCCGCTGATCACCGGCGCGCTGAACCCGGCGATTGGCGACTGGCTGCGCCACATGAACAGCTATGTCAATAAACTGCTGCTGCCGCGCATTGCCGAAGCGGCCTTTGCCGAGTTCGCGACGCCTGAGGCGCGTGACTATTTCCGCAGCAAAAAGCAGGCGAGCCTCGGTGATTTTGAAACGCTGAAGAGTCACTCGGCCGGGCTGATTAAGAATGTGAGTGAGGATCTGCGCAAGCTTGACAAACTCATCGTTCAGCCCAATGCGGTAAACGGCGAGCTGTCGGAAGATGATTTTAATCTCTTCCCGCTACTCCGCTCTCTGACGCTGGTCGCCGGTATCGACTGGCCGAGCCGGGTGGCGGACTACCGCGATAACATGGCGAAACAGACCCAGATTAATCTGCTCTCTTCGATAGCGCATTAGTCCCGCCCTGATGAGAGACGCTGCGGCGTTTCTCATCCCTTTCCTGATGACACCCGGCACGCATTCAGGCAGGCTATGGCCTGTTTACTGGCTTTGATATTCAGGATAAAGATCGATGAAAAAGGCTTTTTTCGGGCTGACTGCCCTGTTGATGGCGCTGCTGGTCAGCGGCTGTAATCAACTGACGCAATACACCATCAGCGAACAGGAAGTAAACCAGGCGCTGCAGAAGCACAACAACTACGAGAAAGATATTGGCGTTTCCGGGCTGGTTAACGCACACATCGTGCTGAACAACCTGACCAGTCAGATTGGTCGCGAAGAACCGGGTAAAGTGACGCTCTCCGGTAACGCAAAAATCAACGTCACCTCACTATTTGGCCCGCAGCAGGCCGACATGCAGCTGAAAATGCGTGCTCAGCCGGTTTATGATCAGCAGCAGGGCGCCATTTATCTGCGCGATCTGGAGATTGTCGATGCGCAGGTTGCGCCGGAAAAAATGGCCTCCATCATGAAGACGCTGACGCCTTACCTGAATCAGTCGCTGAAAAGCTATTTTGATCAAAAACCCGCCTATGTGCTCAGCGCTGACCGCAGCAAAGGCGAGTCGCTGGCGAAGAAGTTTGCCAAAGGACTGGAAGTGAAGCCTGGCGAACTGGTCATTCCCTTTACGCAGTAGTCCCGATTTCCGCGCCATCCGGCGCGGATTTTCTCTGGCGGCATAAAAAGCAGGTGCAAACGGTTGCCTGAATCCTTATGCTTAGACCCCGGCCAAAACACGCCTTTTGTTTCCTTTCTGCCGGAGCTTCACTGATGACAGCACAACCTCAGCAACTTACCCTGCGTCGCCCTGACGACTGGCATATTCATCTGCGTGATGATGAGATGCTTAAAACGGTCCTGCCCTATACCAGCGCGGTGAATGGTCGTGCCATTGTGATGCCAAACCTGGTGCCGCCGGTAACCAGCGTGGCGGCCGGTGAAGCGTACCGCGATCGCATTCTGGCGGCACTGCCCGCCAATCACGCCTTTACGCCGCTGATGACCTGCTACCTGACCGACTCGCTGGATCCTGATGAGCTTGAGCGCGGTTTCACCGCCGGTCTGTTCACCGCGGCGAAGCTCTATCCGGCGCATGCTACCACCAACTCCAGTCATGGCGTGACCAATATCGCGTCGATTGCCCGCGTGCTGGATCGGATGCAGACGCTCGGTATGCCACTGCTGATCCATGGTGAAGTCACTGATGCCCATATCGACATCTTTGACCGCGAAGCCCGCTTTATTGAAACCGTGATGGTGCCGCTACGCAGCCAGTTTCCGGCACTGAAAGTGGTGATGGAGCACATTACGACGCAGGACGCCGCTGAATATGTTGCCGATGCCGGTGAAACACTGGGCGCAACCATTACCCCGCAGCATCTGATGTTTAACCGCAACCACATGCTGGTGGGCGGTATTCGCCCGCACCTCTACTGTCTGCCAATCCTTAAGCGCAACGTGCATCAGGAAGCGCTGCGTAAAGTGGTGGCAAGCGGGAATCCACGCTTCTTCCTTGGCACCGATACCGCGCCGCATCTGCGTCATCTTAAAGAGGCCAGCTGCGGCTGTGCGGGCGTTTTTAATGCGCCGACGTCGTTGCCCGCCTACGCCACCGTTTTTGAAGAGCTGAATGCGCTGGAACATTTTGAAGCGTTCTGTTCTGAAAATGGCCCGCGTTTTTACGGTCTGCCACTGAATGAGGGGACGATCACGCTGGTGCGTGAGCCGTGGCAGGTGCCGGAGTCAATTGCGCTCGGCAGCCACTCACTGGTGCCGTTCCTGGCCGGTGAAACGCTGAACTGGCGCATCGCATAATTTTACTTGCCTCCGGACCATCAATACTGTAAATATATACAGCATCTTAACCGGAGGCTATTATGCGCGTTGAAATTACCGTATCCAATACCCGACCTCTTCCTGCTGGCGCGATAGAAGCGTTAAGCGATGAATTATCGCGCCGCATCGACGAACAGTTCCCTGACTCGACCAATCACGTCAAGGTACGATACGCCAGTGCTAACAATCTCAGCGTGCTGGGCGGTGGAAAAGAGACGCGCGACCAGATCAGCGAAATCCTGCAGCAGACGTGGGAAAGCGCTGACGACTGGTTCATTACTGATTAACCGCCACTGTGCTTTTTTTCCGGGTGTCGCCACCCGGTTTTTTTATCTTTTCTCCCCTCTCGCACTTCCCCCTCTCTGCATCTAGACTCTTAATGATCAATGCCCTATCCTTGCGCTCGTCACGCATAACAGGAGGTGCGACACCATGACTACTGATAAACCGGAAGAGGCGATGACCTTTGGTGAGTTGTTAGCACTGATTGGTGATCAGCAGCGTCGTTTAACGGTGCTGGAAAATGCCTTTTCCAGTCTGATTTTCTGTCTTGACGATCGTGCCAGTCAGTTGCTGGTGCACAATCTGTCGCTGGAAGCCCAAAATCAAAACCATGATGAGCAGCTTCAGCAGCACTTTGCCCGTCTGGCAGAAACACTGCAAAAACGTGGCGGCGGCATCGCGCCGGAAACCCCGGCACTTTAAGCTCGTTCACGCGGCTTAACCCGCTTTTTGCATGCCCATTGAACAGTGATAAAAATGCCTGCCCGTCAGGCATTTTATTTTTCAACGCCCTCCTTTCAAACGCAAATATTCTGTGAGAAGCTGGCTCACGGCATTTTTTAAACAGTGATACCCAGGTTTACTGTTATAATTGTTTCGCTATCGGAATAAAAAAGCCGCATTGAACCTCATCATGCACTTCGTTTAACGAGTAATAAGGAGGTTATAATGGACAGAAGAAAAGACGTTATCCAGACCCATCCGCTGGTGGGCTGGGACATCAGTACCGTTGATAGCTATGATGCCATGATGATCCGCCTGCACTCGCTGTCGTCGCAGGATCAAAAAGAAGAAGAAGCGGATGTTGGCCCAACCTACTGGCTGACAACGGATGTGGCAAGGCAGTTTATCACGATCCTCGAAGCAGGCATCGCCAAGATAGAATCAGCCGAGCAACCAGAACGACTCCTCAATAAGCATTAATTTCTGCCGCATCAAAGAGGCGCCCTCAGGGGTGCCTTTTTCGTTTCTGTTTCTGGTATGCTTTTGATTATGTGACTCTTAGAGTGTCGTTATCATGATTTATGATCTTATCGTCGTCGGCAGCGGCTCAGTGGGCGCGGCGGCTGGCTACTATGCTACCCAGGCGGGTTTATCGGTATTAATGATCGACAGCGGTCATCCTCCTCACAATCAGGGAACGCATCATGGCGAGAGCCGGCTGATTCGTCACGCCTATGGTGAAGGCGAACGTTATGTCCCGCTGGTTCTGCGGGCGCAGACGCTGTGGGATGAGCTGGAACAGCGCGCCGATGAGCGCATCATGCATCGCAGCGGCGTACTTAACCTTGCACCCAATCATTCCCCCTTTATCCGCAACGTTATCGACAGCGCGAGCCGTTGGCAGCTCAATATCGAGGTGATGCAGCCCGATGACGTGCGTAAGCGCTGGCCGCAAATCAACGTGCCAGAGGGTTATCTGGGCGTCTTTGAGCCGCAGTCCGGCTTTCTGAAATGTGAACAGGCGGTTCGGAGCTGGATCCAGCTGGCAGAACACGCGGGCTGTGCGCAACTGTTTAACTGCCCGGTCTCAGAGATTGGTCGTGATGGCGACCTGCAGCAGGTCACCACCCTGGATGGCATCTACCGGGGCCGCAAAATGCTGATAAGCGCTGGCACCTGGGTCGGCAAATTAATTCCTGGCCTGCCGGTCGCCCCTACCCGCAAGGTATTTGCCTGGTATCAGGCAGATGGCCGCTACAGCGAGAATAATAAGTTTCCCGGCTTCACGGTTGAGATGGCAGATGGCAGCCAGTTTTATGGCTTTCCGGCGGATAATAACGCACTGAAGGTAGGTCGCCATGATGGCGGTCAGCTGATGCAGCAGCCTGAAGATCGTAAACCTTTTGGCGCGGTAGCGGCGGACGGCAGTGAGGCTTTTGGTTTTCTCCGTCAGTTTTTACCTGGCGTCGGCGTCTGTCTGCATGGCGAAGCCTGCAGCTACGATTTCAGCCCGGACGAAGACTTTATTATTGATACCCTGCCGGGTGAACCTGACCGCCTGTTAATCACCGGACTTAGCGGACATGGTTTTAAATTTGCCAGCGTGTTAGGTGAGCTTGCTGCGGAATTCGCACAGCAAAAACCGTTCTCCTTTGATTTGTCCCCCTTCCGCCTCTCGCGTTTCTGACTCTGATAACGGGTGGCATCAGTCTGATGCTGCCCTGTTGACATAACCTGACGAAAACTGAATCTTACTGACATAACGTTGATTTATATTTCGCCCATATCGTTAATTACCGTTATTCAACGTTGACGACTAACCCGCCAGAAATATCTCATTCAGTAATACTGGTCATTTCACTGCTGTTTTATTCAACCTTTTCATCCCGGAAATTGAAATTTATAGAAGCGTAAGGTCGATTGCTTTTATATTTCATAATGTGGATGCTTATTTCAGATTATTTCTTCATGAAACCCACTTTATGTTATTACGCAATACACCTCATCAGTTTGGACTGGTTGCTGTGCTACTGCACTGGTCAATGGCGCTGGCGATTTATGCTATGTTTGCACTGGGACTCTGGATGGTTGGTCTCGGCTATTACGACAGCTGGTATCACGACGCGCCGGAAATCCATAAAAGTATTGGCGTCATCCTGTTGCTGACGCTGATCATTCGCCTGCTGTGGCGCGTTATTTCCCCGCCGCCAAAGCCGCTGAGCAGCTATTCCCCGCTGGTGCGCATCAGTTCGGTAGTGGCGCACCTGCTCCTTTATACCCTGCTGCTGGCCATTCTGATCAGTGGCTATCTGATCTCCACCGCCGATGGCAAGCCCATCTCCGTATTTAACTGGTTTACGCTGCCCGCACTGTTCAGCGGCGCAGGCGAACAGGCAGACCTGGCAGGCGACATTCATCTCTGGCTGGCCTGGACGGTTGTGGTCCTGTCGGTACTGCATGGTCTGGCTGCGCTAAAGCATCACGTTATCGATCGCGATATCACCCTAAAACGGATGTCAGGTTTACGTCTCCCCTTACCCTCTGAAAAGGATAAATAATATGTTTAAGAAGACCCTGCTGGCGATGACCGGTGCCAGCCTGCTGCTCGGCTCAATGACTGCCAATGCCGCGGACTATAAGATTGATAAAGATGGCCAGCACGCCTTTATTCAGTTCCGCATTCAGCATCTGGGTTACAGCTGGCTCTACGGCACCTTCAAAGATTTTGACGGCAGCTTCACCTTCGATGAGAAGAACCCGGCCGCAGATAAAGTTGACGTGACCATTAACACCAGCAGTGTCGATACCAATCACGCAGAGCGTGACAAGCACCTGCGTAGCGCTGACTTCCTGAACAGCAGCAAAAACCCGCAGGCAACATTCAAATCCACAGCAGTGAAAAAAGAGGGTAACGAGCTGAAGATTACCGGCGATCTCACGCTGAATGGTGTGACTAAACCGGTGACGCTGGAGGCGAAAATGCTGGGTGAAGGCAAAGATCCGTGGGGCGGCTACCGCGCAGGCTTTGAAGCCGAAGGCGAAATTACACTGAAAGATTTTAATATTACCAAAGATCTGGGGCCAGCTTCGCAGAAGGTTGAGCTGATGATCTCGGTTGAAGGTGTGCGCCAGTAAAACAGCAAGCCGCCTGAAGCTGACTTCAGGCGGCCACGCTTATTTCTTCACTGGCGACGGAATAGTCATGTTTAACAGGCCACGCGACTTGTTAAAGATCTTGTTACCATTCTCACGTCCCGCCCGGCGAGCGCGCTGCTCCTCCGGTGAGAGTTTTGCTTCTTCCTGACAGATCGGGCTACAGCAGTTCTCAAACTTCTCTGCGCAGCTTTTGCACTGGATAAACAGCAGATGACAGCCGTCATTCACGCAATTGACATGGGTATCACAGGGTTCGCCGCACTGATGACAGTTCGACAGCACGTCGTCAGAGATCCGCTCACCCATCCGCTCGTCAAACACAAAGTTTTTGCCTTTGAAGCGAACCGGTAATCCCTGTTCACGGGCGCGTCGGGCATACTCAATGATACCGCCTTCAATATGGTAAACATCCTCGAAGCCGTTATGCCGCATCCAGGCGCTCGCCTTTTCACAGCGGATCCCGCCGGTGCAGTACATGACGATCTTTTTGTCTTTCTGATCCTGCAACATATCAACCGCCATCGGCAGCTGATCGCGGAAGGTATCAGCAGGTACTTCCAGTGCATTATCGAAGCGACCCACTTCATATTCGTAGTGGTTACGCATGTCAACGAACAGGGCGTCAGGATCGTCCAGCATGGCGTTAACTTCTGCCGCTTTCAGATACTGACCCACGTCGCTGGCATCAAAGCTGTCGTCTTCAATACCGTCCGCCACAATGCGGTCGCGCACTTTCAGACGCAACACCCAGAACGATTTCCCATCATCATCCAGGGCAATATTCATGCGCAGGTTGTTGAGCGCCGGGTCAAAGCCATACAGCCACGCTTTCATCTTTTCATACTGGCTGGCGGGCACGCTGATCTGCGCATTAATGCCTTCATGCGCGACATAGACGCGACCAAAGACTTTGAGTGACGTCAGGCCAAGGTAGAGCGCATCGCGGAAGGCTTTAGGGTCGGCAATCTGGAAATATTTATAAAAAGAGACAGTGGTGCGCGGCTCAGTTTCAGCCAGCATGCGCGCCTTCAGCTCTTTATTGGAAACGAGGTTATGTAACACTGGCATGGTGTTCTTTCCTGTTATCAATAGGAGAAATTTAGCGGGCACATGATACCTGATTTCACCGGGATGCAAAGACCAGTCTCGGAATCAGGCGCGGGTTGCTGTTTTTTCCGGCACTATCTGGCTATTTAACAGCAGCCTGCAGTAGTCCGTTCTGTCGGTGATATTTATACGCACGATAAAAACTGGCACAATGGCGTAAATCAATGAGATATCAGCACTGCATGGTGCGCGACGCAGGAAAATTAATCTTCACATGACTCAGTTGCCTCAGTTTTCACGAGAACTGCTTCACCCGCGCTATTGGCTGACCTGGCTGGGTGTCGCTTCTCTTTATCTTTTGGTGCTACTTCCTTATCCCCTACTTTATGTGCTCGGCTGCAATATTGGTCGTATTGGGATGCGTTTTATGACGCGACGCGTCAGTATCGCCCGACGTAATCTGGAATTAACATTTCCGGATATGCCGGTTAACGAACGCGAAGCGATGGTTAAGCACAATTTTGAATCAGTCGGTATGGGATTGATTGAGACCGGTATGGCGTGGTTCTGGCCAGACTGGCGCATCAACAAATGGCATAAGCCTTCGGGTCTGGAGCATATCCAGCAGGCGCGAGATAGTCAGCGTGGCGTGCTGCTCATCGGCATGCACTTTCTGACGCTGGAGATTGGTGCACGCATGTTTGGCATCCATAATCCTGGCATTGGTGTCTATCGCCCCAATGACAATAAACTGATCGACTGGCTGCAGGTAAAAGGCCGGATGCGGTCAAATAAAAGCATGATCGACCGGAAAGATCTTAAAGGCATGATCCGCGCACTGAAGCACGGTGACATCATCTGGTACGCACCCGATCATGATTATGGCCCGCGTAGCAGCGTCTTTGTGCCCTTTTTCGCTGTAGAAAAAGCAGCCACGACGGTGGGCACTCATCTGCTGATCCGCACCGGTAAACCGGCGGTTATCCCCTTTGTACCGCGTCGTCTGCCCGACGGCCGTGGTTATGAACTGATGATACTACCTGACATCAGCGCCGAATTTACGCTGGAAAGCGATGAAGTGACCGCCGCCAGGATGAATAAAGTGGTCGAAGAGGGCGTCCTGTTGGCTCCCGAACAGTACATGTGGCTCCACCGCCGCTTTAAAACACGCCCTGAAGGTGAGCCTTCACGTTATTAATCAGTTCGCGCTAAATGTCCGCCTGGCATTTAGCGCGTTTCTGACCCGACATCCTGCTAAATAAATGATTCACTCAGCACAGAAGACTCCTTTCAGCCATATTTCAGGGCCAGCGATAAGTATGGGACTATAACCGGAATATAATTTCTTTCTGATTACCGTTAAAGTCGCTAACCAATTAATTCACCGCAAAGCGCTGCACGCTCACTTTAGCTTTTTATTAATTAATATTGCAGCGATTTCTTTTTAATTTTATCTGGCGCTATTTATTCCGCATGCCAGGCCTAATCCTATTTAGCCGACCTTAATGATATCTCTGCGCTTATGGATCAATAAAAATTAACTGATTTTACAATCGATTACCCAGTTAATCTGGCTTATATTCCATTTTGTATTTTTTTAACGCACTGATAGATTGTTATGGAATTTGAAGTCGTTTGTGCTTATCGGTAGTTTCGTTTGTAACAGTCAGACCTTTAATAGACCTGGCTAAAACTATAAAAAAGACAATACACAGCAACCTCTAACGGGACAGATTATATGAACAAAGGTCTCTACTATTACGTTACTATCAGCACCGATCAGGACAATTATCACTTTCTGCATCGAAAGGGGTGTAAACGCCTGCCAGATAAAGACGAGCTGATATTTATCGGCACATTATATAATCTGAGTCAGGCACTTTCGATCGCCAGAATTAATTTTAAGAAAGTGAAGCCCTGTATAAAATGTTGTATCCGCTATTCCGCACCGGTGATTCATGAGTCCGTTCAACCCGTCCTGCACTTTCCGCAAAAGATGATCTGACCCTGGCTGGCGGGAAATGGCTTATTTCCCGCCAGTTGCACCGCCCTGCCCTTTCCCTCCCTCAGATTTCGTCTATCCTTCACTGAAATCAAAACAATCCGTAGTTAATAAACCCGTAAGGAGAAGAGCGATGAGCATGTACAGTACGTTAGAGGAAGCGATTGATGCTGCACGTGAGGAGTTTCTCGCTAACAACCCTGAAGTGGATGAAGAAGAAGCCTCAATCGGTCAGTTTGGTCTGCAGAAATATGTGATGCAGGACGGCGATATCATGTGGCAGGCTGAGTTCCTGGCGGATGAAGGTGATGCGGGTGAATGTCTGCCTTTCCGCAGCGGTGAAGGCGCACAGGCTATTTTTGATGCTGACTTTGATGAAGTGGAGCTGCGTCAGGAGTGGCTGGCGGAAAATACGCTGCATGAGTGGGATGATGGCGAATTCCAGCTGGAGCCGCCGCTTGACACCGAAGAGGGTGAAGCAGCGGCACAAGAGTGGGAGGATGATAACAGCGACTCCGATCGCAGTTATTCGTAAGGACCGTGACTGGCATCCACCGGTAATAACAGGGTGTCCATCACCAGGGACAGCGGCAGATCAAGGATGGTCAGTACCCGCCACCCGCTGTCACGCACATCCCACTGCACGCCAGGATAATATTGATTACCGTGCCCCTGTCCGGGTACGGTACGGCTGATAATACTGCCGCATCCGCTTAAACAGAGCACAGCCGCAACGATAACGCCTGTCTTTAATAACCCTTTCACCACTGATATCCGCCCAGAACAGCCGTTGAAGTCGTCACGCGCTACCTGCGGTAACGCCCAGCACTCAATTTATCATCCTGACGCTGTTTTAATCCGATAAAAAAAGCGGCATTGCTGCCGCTTTTTCAGATTACGCGTTTTTTGCCAGCGCGTGAGGGTTGAGCGTGAGTTTCTGATAACTCTCTACCCACTGATGATACTTGTCCGCGTTTTCCCACAGTCGGGTGTGAACACGGGCCAGCACTACCGGATCGCTGATCAACTGCAGACGCTGTTCACGACCCAGTTTATCCGGAGCATCGCTCAGCGCCTGATCCACACGGCGGTCACGCGCATAGTCCAGTAACTGACTCTGCCTGTGGCGCGATGTCGCCAGTGCCGTTGCCAGCGCGTTGAAGGCGGGATGGAACAGGGCATGCATAAAGCCATTTTCCAACGCGCGCTCACGATTCAGCAGCACATAGCGATCGGTATCGACCAGCTCCTGCGGCGGCGAGTACTCTTCCGGGATCAGGAACAGCTTCGCTCGCTTGCTCTTAAGGCCTAATGTTGCGCGGCTCGACATCACCGAAACAAACGGCGACAGGATCAGTGAGAACACAATCGGAGCCAGCCACCACAGGAAGTTAAGATCCAGCAGTCCCATACCAATTGCCCACACCAGACCCAATGCCATCTGCGAACCGTGACGTTTAAACGCCTCGCTCCATGGAGTGGCATCGTCATCACGCTGCGGTGAGTTCCAGACGACTTCCCAGCCGAGGAAAGCACTGACGACGAACACCGTATGGAACAGCATGCGCACCGGTGCCAGCAGCACCGAGAACAGCGTTTCCAGCACCAGTGATGCCAGCAGGCGCAGCGGACCACCATAGGCCTTCGATCCTTTAAACCAGATCAACACCACACTCAGCATCTTCGGCAGGAACAGCAGCACCATCGTGGTTGAGAACAACGCTATCGCCAGCTCAGGACGCCACTGCGGCCAGACCGGGAACAGCTGTCTGGGTTGCAGGAAGTAGGTCGGCTCCATCAGCGTATGCACCACCTGTAAGGCAGTGGAGAGCGCCAGGAACATGAACCACAACGGAGCCGACAGATAGGACATGACACCGGTCAGGAATACCGCACGGTGAACCGGGTGCATCCCTTTTACCAGGAACAGGCGGAAGTTCATCAGGTTACCATGACACCAGCGGCGGTCACGCTTCAGCTCATCCAGCAGGTTCGGTGGCAGCTCTTCATAAGAGCCCGGCAGGTCATAAGCAATCCAGACGCCCCAGCCTGCACGACGCATCAGCGCGGCTTCAACGAAGTCATGCGACATGATCGAACCGGCAAAGGAGCCTTCACCCGGTAATGGGGCCAGCGCACAGTGCTCAATAAAGGGTTTCACGCGGATAATGGCGTTATGGCCCCAGTAGTGAGACTCGCCCAGCTGCCAGAAGTGCAGACCGGCAGTAAACAACGGACCGTAGACGCGGGTAGCGAACTGCTGACAGCGCGCATAGAGCGTATCCATACCTGAGGCTTTCGGCGACGACTGGATGATACCGGCATTCGGATTCGCATCCATCATGCGCACCAGACCGGTCAGACACTCACCGCTCATGACGCTATCGGCATCCAGTACGACCATGTAGCTGTAGTTGCTACCCCAGCGACGGCAGAAGTCATCGATGTTACCGCTTTTACGCTTCACGCGACGACGACGGCGGCGATAGAAGATCTTGCCCGCCCCGCCAACATCCCGCACCAGTTCCATCCAGGCTTTCTGCTCGGCAATGGCGATATCCGCATCGTAACTGTCGCTGAGAATGTAGACGTCGAAATGTTCAGCGTTACCGGTGCGAACCACGGACTCCCAGGTTGCACGCAGACCGGCGTAGACACGTTCAACGTCTTCATTACAGATCGGCATAATCAGCGCGGTACGATGCGCCGGATTCAGCGGCTCATCTCCGACCGTTGAATACGAGATACTGTATTTGTCACGGCCAATTAACAGTTGCAGGAAGCCCATCAGGGCGGTCCAGAAACCGGCTGAAACCCAGCAGAACAGGATAGCGAACAGGAACAGGATGCCGGTCTGCAACACATAGGGCAGGATCTGCATCACCGACTGCTGCCAGTTCTGATTGATCATCTCCATCGGGTCCAGCAGCGTCCAGCCCTGATAGGGCAGAATGCTCTTCATGTACCAGGTGGCGACCACGGTCTGGAAAATGGTCAGGATCAGCAGGATGTAGCGGCGAATCGAACCGACATGACGCCACTTCTCTTCGGCACGCTGCTCTTCCGCATTGGCATAACGCGGCACCGATTTGTGTCCACGCAGTGAGTCCCAGGCACGGGCAACCGGGTTGGTACGCCAGGCTTCCGGAAACATCAGTGAGCGTTTGACCTTCGGCATCGCTTTCAGCGTGGTGCGGTCGAGATAATCTTTACCTAACTGCTGGCCGTCGGCCAGCGAATCGGGCCAGGCCATTTCTACCCGCGATGAGACCGATTTTAACGGCGCATCGTCGGGACGATCACTGGCTGCGACATCCCTGCCCAGCGCATCATGGATGAAGTGGAACTCGCCGGCATTCTGCAATGAGACGCTCAGGCGGGCCTTCCCTGCCGCATCCAGCGGCAGAGATTCCACATAACGTTGAGGTGTAAAAGTGGATTTATTCATTGGCAGGTAACTGATAGCTCCAGGTTTCCGTCAATGTCTTGTCGCCGCTTACCAGGGCCGCACGCATTTCGGTGGACTGCTTGGTATCTTTCACACGCAGACGCAACACCAGACGCCAGCCTTTGGTGACCGGGTTATAACGTACGCTCTGCTCAACCACATCGGCATTTTTGCCGACGCTGACCTGCGGCGCCACCTGGCTGTTTTCCGCCATCTTGCTCATGTCTTTACCCACGAAGTCGATGGTGAAAGCCACGGTGCCATCCGGCTGACGCACGAGATTAGACTGCTTCACGTCACCCGCTGAACGGAGGGTATTTTTGACCCAAGCCGTATCATCGGAGTGCAGCTGATTTTCGTCGCGCGAGAAGTGCAGACGATATTTGAAGTTCATCTCTTTGCCAGGCTCTGGCAGCGTCTCCGGCGTCCAGAACGCAACGATGTTGTCGTTGGTTTCGTCTGCCGTCGGGATTTCAACCAGTTCAACCCGGCCTTTACCCCAGTCGCCGATCGGCTCAACCCAGCCGCTTGGACGCAGGTCATAGCGGTCATCAAGATCCTGATAGTTGTTAAAGTCACGCCCGCGCTGCAGCAGACCAAAACCTTTTGGATTTTCGATGGTGTAAGTGCTCACCGCCAGATGACGCGGGTTATTCAGCGGACGCCAAATCCACTCCCCGTTGCCATTGTGGATGGAGAGACCGTCCGAGTCGTGCAGTGCCGGACGGAAGTTGTTCACCGTGGATGGCTGATTCTGACCAAACAGGAACATACTGGTCAGCGGCGCAATACCCAGTTTGCCGACGTTATCACGCAGGTAAACTTTTGACTGCACATCAACGGTTGATGCCTCCCCCGGATGCAGCACAAAGCGATACGCACCCGCCGCGCGCGGCGAATCGAGCAGTGCATAAATCACCAGCTGTTTGTCCTGTGGTTTAGGACGCTGAATCCAGAACTCTTTGAAACGCGGGAACTCTTCACCGGACGGCAGCGCCGTATCGATGGCGAGTCCTCGCGCCGACAGGCCATAAACCTGACCGGCACCGATCACCCGGAAGTAGCTGGCACCCAGGAAGCTGGCGATCTCATCGTTTTTCCCCTTGTTGTTCAGGGGATAAAGCACTTTGAAACCGGCAAAACCGAGGTTTTTCACCGCATCCGCGTCATGTTTTACATTACCGAAATTAAAATAATCGGGGTTGTATTTAATCTCGCGCACCGCGCTGGCGGTCACTTCGTTAATCTGCACCGGGGTATCGAAGTACATGCCCTGATGATAGAACTCCAGCTTGAATGGCGTGCGCAGTTTGCCCCAATACGCTTTATCGTGGTTAAACTGGATCTGCTGATAATCAGCAAATTTCATTTCACGAAATTGAGAGGGTAAATTGCTTTTGGGCGCTTCGAAGCTTTTCCCTGCCAACGCTTTGGCTTGTTTTGCAACATCATCGATATTAAACGCCCAACTGTTATTAGCGTACAACGCCAGCAGAACCGCAGTACCAATCCAGCGTACCTTCATCAGTCCGGCTTTATTTTTTTCTTTAGTCAGCACATCCCCCCCTTTCGTGTGCTTAAATCAAACCCGTTTATCTTAAAGGATTATTCGGTTTTCCGACAGCTTATGCGCAACATTGTTCCCGCATTTCGTCAGGCTTAACGCTACTTTTAGGACAATTAGACACTACGGATTCCACTGATAGTATACCCGGTTTATCCCAGGTAGAATTTTGCCCGAGCATAATCCGGTTTCAGGGTGAAACTGGCCAAACGTACTAACGAACTGGAACTTTATGAGTACTGTAAAACCTGAACGTGAATACTTCCTCGACTCCATCCGCGCGTATCTGATGTTACTGGGGGTGCCGTTTCACGTTTCCCTCATCTACTCAGCACAGAAATGGGCAGTAAACAGCCAGGAGGCCTCGTTATGGCTGACGCTGCTGAATGATTTTATTCATGCGTTTCGTATGCAGGTCTTTTTTGTCATCTCGGGCTATTTCTCCTACATGCTGTATCTGCGCTATCAGCCACGCCGTTTCCTGAAGGTGCGACTGGAACGCGTGGGGATACCCCTTCTCACCGCCGTTCCGCTGCTCACGCTGCCGCAATTTTTCATGCTGAAAGCGTGGACAGATAAACTGGCTGACTGGCCGCGTTTCACGCCCTATCAGAAGTTTAATAATCTGATGTGGGAGCTGATTTCACACTTATGGTTCCTGGTGGTGCTGGTGATGCTGACCACGCTGGGCATGGTGACGTTCCGCTGGTTGCGCGATCAGCATCGCACCATTGATTACACGCGGGTTGGCTGGGGTGCACTGACCGCTGGCATGCTGGCGTGGGCGCTGGTGTGGTGCGTGTTCCGCCGTCTGGTGTTTCTGTTCCAGCCCGCCTGGCTGATGGATGGCCTGTTCAGCATTGTTGTGATGCAGACACTTTTCTATCTGCCGTTCTTTATGCTGGGCGCGCTGGCGTGGAAACATCCGCCGCTGAAAGCGCTGTTTGTGCGGTTTAATCCGGTGATGTGGATTGGCGCGGTGTTGATGTTTGTCGCTTACTGTACCAATCAGCGTCTGAGCAGCGGCGATGGCTGGTTATATGAGCTGGATGCGATCATCACGACGCTGATGGGCCTCTGCATGCTGAACGTCTGCTTCTGCTTTGGTCACAAACTGCTGAACGCGCATTCGCCGGGCATCATGTATCTGGTCAATGCATCGCTGTTTATCTACCTGGTGCATCATCCGCTGACGCTGCTGTATGGCATTTATGTCACGCCGCGCATCGAAAACAACACGCTGGGCTTCTTCGTTGGCCTGCTAATGGTCTTTGGCATTGCGTTTCTGCTGTATGAGATTCACCTGCGCATCCCGCTGCTACGGTTCCTGTTCTCAGGGAAGTTTGAGCGTAAACAGGTCGGACAAGGGCATTGATGGTGTTGCCTGAATACAGTTAACAACTCAAAGCGATGGGACTACCCCCTCATCGCCTTGAGTCCAGCGAGCAGGCTCAGGGAGCCAGTGCCCTCCGCAAAGACGCAAAAGATGCCATCCATGGCCCGCGATGCTTTGCTACGGGCACTGGCTCCCATCGCTTTACGTCGGGGAGTCGTCTGTGGTGAGTGAACTGTGGTTTTGGAAGCCGACTGTGGTGAAGAGTCCTGCTTACAGCAGCCACTCAATCGGCAGTCGCCACACTAACCGCACCTGAAGCCGTTGCCACCAGGAGCAGCCCGGCTCGTGCTTGTGCACGATCTGCTGCGGCTCATCCGGAAACTCCAGCCAGTTTACCCTTCCCCACTTATCCAGCCGCAGTGTCCATGCCCGATCGCGCATCGACTGGCTGAAACGCTGATGCGTTTCTCCGGCCAGCGCCGTACTCTCGATAACCAGTCCCATCTCGGTATTCAGCACGGCTGAACGGGGATCAAAGTTAAACGAGCCGATGAACAACGTTTTTTGGTCCACCGAAAAGGTTTTGGCATGCAGGCTGGAGCCAGAGTTACCGGTTAATCCCCGGTCGTGCGGGCCTTCAGGGACGCCCGCCTGCGGTTTCAGCTCATAAAGCGCAATGCCGTGGCGCAGCAGCTTTTTGCGCCATTTAGCGTAACCGGCATGAACAATCGACACATCGTTGGCCGCCAGCGAGTTGGTCAGAATGGCAATTTCCACCCCTTTGCGCTTCAGTGCCAGCAGCTGGGCGACGCCTGCGCGGGTTGGCACAAAGTAGGCCGAAATGATGTCGAACTGCTCCTGCGGCGTGCCAATCACCTCCAGCATCCGCTGCGGCAGCAGGCTTCTGGCGCGCGCTTTACCCAGCCCTTTACGCGGATCGTCACTCAGCAGGCGCGCTTTTGCCCAGGTCAGCGCCAGCGTCCCCTCTTCCAGCTCCTGCAGCAGCGATGAATTTTCCAGCCGCTGCAGATAGCGCTGTACCGGCTCACTGTGACGCCATTCTGCTGGCAGACTCACACTGTCCTCTTCCGGCGTCTCATCATCCAGCACCTTCTGCAGCGGGGACACCGGCTTACTATGCCAGTAGCGCTCAAAATCCTCTGCAACCTCTTTCACCACCGGACCAATCGCCATCACATCAAGATCGGCAAACAGCGGTTCATTACCGGTGCCGAAATATTCGTCGCCGATATTGCGCCCGCCGACCACGGTCGTCACGCCATCCACCGTAAAGCTTTTGTTGTGCATGCGGCGGTTCAGACGGGCAAAATCAGTGAGATAGCCCAGCGCTCGCAGCGTGCGAAAAGAGAATGGGTTAAACAGCCGGACCTCAATATTGGGATGGCGATTAAGCTGGGCCAGCGTCTCGTCCAGGCCCGGCGTATTATTGTCATCCAGCAACAGCCGTACCTTCACGCCGCGCCGGGCTGCTTCCAGTACAGCGCTGAACAGCAGCCGGCCAGAGAGATCGTTTTGCCAGATGTAATACTGAATATCGAGTGAACGCTCCGCTTTCTGCATCAGCAGATAGCGGGCAGCAAAGGCATCCAGCCCGTCGCTCAGCTGATGGACACCGCTCAGACCTGGATGGCGCTGACACTGAGGCTCCAGCCGTGTTTCCAGCCAGCTGGTCTGTTCTGATGGCTGCGAGAGCTCAAACGCTTCGGTCATGAAAATTCCCTGTAAAATGCAGTTATTTTTATTATTCCCCGGCCCGGCGTCTGACGCCATACCTCTGCTCCGATTGAGTAAGCGGTCACGGGCGTTTTTTAGTCTAGACTTAACCGGACGATCTGTGACCGGCATTTGTCCGGCAGGAGAGGAATATGTCTCATCAATCCCTTACAGATGCTCGCCAGCGCTACCATCCCAGCTTGTTTCGCAGCTTTTTCCAGGGCAGTTTCCCCTGCTCCACCGCCTGCCGTACGCCAGGGAAACGTCTGGATATGGTGATCAGCAGCGGACACGATATGCTGCTGGAAAAAGATTATGCTGCGCTGGCTGAGCAGCATCTGCTCACCGCCCGCGACGGTGCGCGCTGGCATCTGATTGAAAAGATTCCCGGTCAGTATGACTGGCAGAGCTTTCTGCCCATGGTTGACGCCGCACGACGCCAGCAGATGGAGATCATCTGGGAGCTGGCGCACTTTGGTTATCCCGATCATCTTAATATCTGGAAAGCCGAATTTGTTGATCATTTTAGCCGGTTCGCCCGCGCGATGGCGCAACTGATGCGCGACCAGGGCATTGAGCGCCCCTTTTTTACGCCGGTGAATCAGATTTCATTCTGGTCATGGGCTGGTGCGGATGTTGCCTGGTTTAATCCCCATGCCGCACAGCGTGGTAAAGAGCTGAAGCGCCAGCTGGTCCGCGCCTCGCTGGCGGCGATTCATGCGATTCGCGACGTCTATCCGGAGGCACGCTTTGTGCTGACCGACCCACTGGTTCAGATTGCCCATCATCCTGATAACCCGGACAGCAAGCCTTATGCCGATGCGCATCACCAGGCGCAGTTTGAAGCCTGGGATATGCTGGCCGGCCGCGTTGATAAGGAGTTAGGCGGCAGTGAAGATTGCCTGGATATCCTCGGTCTGAACTACTATCCCGACAACCACTGGTTTTTCCCCGATCAGCCGATGTCACAGGAGGATCCGGTCCGCGAGCCGCTGCATATTCTGCTGGCGCAGTGCTGGCAGCGCTTTCGCCGTCCGATGCTAATTGCCGAAACCGGCGCAGAAGGTGATGCACGTGCGTCCTGGCTACAGGAGATCAGCGAAAATGTGGCGGTGGCGCTGGATCAGGGCATTGCGGTGGAGGGGATATCGCTCTATCCGGTGGTGGAATATCCCGCCTGGGCCGATGACCGGCGTTCGCCAGGTCCGCTGCTGGGATTAGCCGATCCTAATGGCAACCGAAACCTGCATGAGGCGTTAGCGCTGGTGTTGCGCAGTCAGCAGATTAAGTTTGCGACGCGTAATCAGACAGGCTGAGAGGGTGGCTTTTTGGGGTGACAGGACTGAACGTCGAGCGTGGGGTCGGCAGGATGACGAACGTCGGTGAGCCAGACCATCGTAAACAGGAAGGTCACCCCGATCAGGCATGCAGCCAGTAAGCCGATAATTGCGATTAATTTATCATCTCCGGAGTCCATCGCCTTCTCCTTATTCAGTCCGTTGGATCCCCTGTCTGCGTCAGCTCATCCAGAGCGTAATCATCAGCACAAAGATTATAAGCGTTACCGAGGTCACCGCAAGCACCACTATCGCAAAGTGCGCATCGTCAAGTGACTGGCGAATCGGCTCATCGTGATCGTCGGGCGGCAAGGGCAAAGACATAACTATCCTGTGAAAAATAGGGGTAGCCGGCAGTGATGCGGCGGGTGACAGTGTAAATCAAAGGCTGATTATCGTCCGGTTTTTTCTTCTGAAAGATAAACCGACCGGTGTAATCCCGGAACCAGCGCCTGTCAGTCGACCTGTGAGTCAGCGAGTGACATCCCTACACTCTTTTCGTCATCGGTGTAGAGTCGGCGTTCATCGGATCGTTCACGCTGATATAAAAGAGTGCGTGTCTGAAAGCCTCTGCCGGCCCTACATAAGGCTTTCACGGTAGAAGTTTATTCTGCGGTTCAGCAATAGCGGGTCATCTGATTTGTCGGCAGGCTGCTGGCAATCTTTATGCTCAAAACGTCTGCTGACAGATCAGTGCAACAGCGCGCAGATTACTGAGCGGCCAGGACTGACAGTCGTAACCGGGTATCCTGACCGGGACTGGCAATCCAGCAATTGTAATTATTGAGAATCACGCCCTGCCCCGCTGACAGCACAGAGGCCGGCCCCGCCTGTAAAACCTGACTGCGGCTGGATCGGCCTTGACAATTACGGTGTGGAAGCAGGTGTCCAGCCACCGCCCAGCGCGCGGTAGAGGTCGATCTGCGCCAGCAGCAGATTGTTTTTAACCGACACCCGATTGAGCTGAGTTGAAAACAGGGTTCGCTGCGCATCCAGTTCATCCAGATAAGAAGCGTAACCGTTCTGATAGCGATTGCGCGCAATGCGCAGTGCCTCCGTCACATAGGCTTCCTGCTTTTGCAGCTCCTGGAGCTGTTCCTCACCCCGTCTGATAGCATCAATGGCATCGCTGACTTCCGAGAAGGCGTTGCGCACCACTTTTTCATAACCAAAAAGTGCCTGATTGCGCGTCGCCATGGAGACATCCACCTGCGCCGTCAGCGCTTCACGGTTCAGCAGCGGCGCGAGGATGCTGCCACCTACGCTCCACAGCCGGAACGGGTCATCCGCCAGCTGATGCAACACCGAACTCTGCAGGGTGCCGGTGGCGGTGAGGTTCATGCCCGGCAGCAGTTTCGCCCGCGACGATGCCAGGCTCGCATCTGCGGCCAGTAACTGACGCTGTGCCTGCACAATGTCCGGACGGCGATTGAGCAGCTCTGAGGGCAGCAGTGACGGCATCTGCTGCGGTAAGATCTGGTCGAACTGCTGACGACGGGCAATGCTGCGCGGATTCATGCCCACCAGGATGCTCAGCGCATTCTCTTGCTGAGTGATCTGATGCTGCAACTGGGGCATCTGCGCTTTGGCCGACTGATATTCCGAGGCCGCCTGCATCCACTCCAGTCTGGAGGTGTAGCCGGTTTCAAACTGACGCTGTGCCAGCTTCAGGGAGTTGTTACGGGTCGCCAGTGTCGCCTTCGTCACCCGCAGCTGCTCATCCAGCGCACAGAGGTTAAGATATCCTGACGCCACCGAACTGGCGATGGTCAGATCGGCCGCAGACGCGGCAGCCTGCTGCGCCGCTAAAGTCGCCTGTGCCGCCGAAATGCTACTGCTGCGCGCTCCCCAGAGATCGACCTCATAGTTTGCTTGTAATAAGCCCTGGAAAACATCGGTTTCATACGGCTGGCCCGTCACTGACGAGAGCGTGCGCTCGCGGGTCGCTGCCACCCCGGCGCTCAGCGTCGGAAAGTTATCGCCCTGCGTGGCGCGCAGCTGGGCGCGATACTGATCGACCCGGGAGCGTGCCGTGAGAATATCGGGATTATTGCGCAACGCCTGGGTCACCAGCCGGTTGAGATATTCATCATGAAACGCGCGCCACCACGCCGCCTCCGGTGCGGCAGAAGGACCGACACTATTACGCCACGCGTCGGGGATCGGCAGAGAGGACGGTGCCTTTTCAACCTGGGTGGCACAGCCTGTCAGCAGCAGCGCCATCACACCGATCAGTAAGCGAACCCTCATGGTGCGCCCTCAGCAGCGGGCTGGGCGGCGGTGTCGATATTCACTTCAACCGACATACCCGGACGCAGCTGATGCATATCCTGATCGTTAATGCGGATGCGAACCGGAATACGCTGTGCGATTTTAACGAAGTTACCGGTAGCGTTATCGGGCGAAATGGCGCTGAACTCCGAGCCTGCGGCCGGTGAGATAAATTCCACCTGCCCGTTAAAGCGTTTGCCATCCAGCGCATCGACCCGAATAGTTACCGGCAGGCCAGGCCGAATATTGGCCAGCTGGGTCTCTTTCAGGTTCGCGATGATCCATTTGTTATTCGGGACTACCGAGGTCAGGCGCGTACCGGCCGTGACATAGGCCCCGGTGCGAACCGACAGCTGACCGAGCTGGCCATCGTCGGGCGCGGTAATGCGGGTATTGGCCAGATCGATCTCTGCCAGCTCCAGCGCAGCCCGGGCGCTCCCGACATCGCCTTCCAGCGCGTCGCGGTTAACGATGACGGTTTGCAGATTCTGTTCGGCGACAGCGATCTGCGCCGCCGCCTGACGCACCTGCGCCTGCGCCTGGGCGTTTGCAGCGCGGGCGGCGTCACGCTCGCGCACCGACAACGATCCATCCGCCGTAAGATTTTCAACGCGCTTCAGATCAAAGCCGCTTTTCAGCGCCTGGGCTTTGGCATTCTCCAGCGCCGCTTTATTACTCTGAATTGTCGCTTCTGCACTGCGCCGCTGCTGCAGATTATTGTTGAGTGCCGCCTGCTTCATCGCCAGCTGCGCCTGCGCCTGATGCACCCGCTGGCGATAGATACGGTCGTCAATCGTCATCAGTAACTGCCCTTTTTTCACCGGCTGCAGGTCAATCACCTCTACCGACGTGAGATAGCCATTAACCTGCGGACTGATAAAGGTGACCTGACCGCGCACATAGGCGTTTTCGGTACTTTGTATGGCGCTGGTGAAGGGCCAGAGTTGCCACGCGTAGAGAATAACCAGTACGCCAATCACCACAATGCCGCTGCCTGCGGCAATAGAAAGAATACGGCGGCGATTCGCGCGCTCACGTTCCGCCGCCTGAAGCTCATCCTGCTGACTCATTATTTCTCCGTTGATTCCTGTAACGCGGCCAGCTGTTGCTGCTCGCGCAGGTTAAATTGCGCCTGGCGCCAGTCAAGATAGCGACGTCGGGTTAAACGCCAGATCACCCACATCAGCGTGACCAGGGCCAGCGCGGCAGTTAACAGGTAGGTGTCGTTATAAGCGAGCACGTTGGCCTGCAGCGTGGCAACCGTCTGTAACTGGCTGGTGCTCTGCGCGCCGCGCAGAACGTCGTCACCCACCAGCGAATTAAACAGCGCATTGTACTGGCTGAGCCGCTCGGTAACATTGGGATCGAGCAGTGAGAGCTGATCGCCCAGCAGGCTGGAGTGATATTTTTCCCGCCAGACCTGAAACGTGCCCAGAATCGCGGAGCCGATCAATCCGCCCAGGTTCTGACTCATGCCAAACAGCACCACAAAGCTCACCAGATTTTTCGGCTGCGTGACCACGCTGCCAATGCCCATCAGCATGGCGGGTGCCATGAAAAATGCGCTGCTGAAGCCCAGCAGAAACTGGCTGAAATACATCTCGGGGCCACGGGTCAGCGGACTGGATTGCGCATCCATCAGCGAGGCGATAATCATCACCACCAGCGACGCGACAATCGGCCAGTTAAGATGCGCAGGCTTGATGGTCAGCGCACTGGCAGCGATGCCCACGATAACCCCGGCCATGATCGCCAGCGCCAGACCGCGCATCTGATCGTTCTGCAGGCCGATCTGCTGCAAAAAGCCGACCGCACCGGTGTTCTGCTCCGCCAGCACAATACGGATCATGATCATCACAATGCCCAGCCGCACCATCATGCCGCTACTGAGCCAGCGGGTATTAATCAGCGGGTTTCGCCGATTATGTTCAATGACGATAGCCGCGACAATCAGCGTCAGGGCAATCGCAGTACAGATACCGAGCCAGGGCGTGGTAAACCACCACTCAATACGGCCCAGCGTCAGTACACCGCACAACAGCGCCATGCCGGGCGCCAGCAGGATAAAGGTGACGAAGTCCATCTTCTCAAACGTTTTGATGCGATCGCCCGGAGGCAGTTTCACCAGCAGGACTCCACCGAGCGCAATCAGCGCCAGACCGAGTTCAAATAGATAGAGACCGCGCCACTCATTGAGCTGCAGTAATTCCGACGAGAATAAGCGGGCCAGCGGGATAGCCAACTGCGAGACCGTCAGGCCTATCACCAGCGCTTTCAGCCTGTGTTTCGCAGGCCAGGCCTGTACCTGATAGTAGATACCCAACGAGCTGAGCGCCGCAGCCACCATGCCGTGGGCCGTGCGCACAACAATCGCCGAGCTTAAATCGTTGGCGAACAGATGAAAGAACGCCACCAGCACATAGAGCACCAGAAACGCTTCGGTAAAGACACGCAGACCAAACTGCTGACGGAACTTCACCAGCAGCAGATTAATGGAGATATTGCCCATCACGTAGACTGCAGGCAGCCAGGCAATTTCATTCGACCAGGCCCCAAAGGTGCCCTGCAGATTAACCAGGTTCGCCGTGACCAGCGCATTACTCAGCGCACCAGTCAGCGAAATCAGTAAGCCGATTAGGCCAAACGCCAGGCGTTTTGGCATCGGATGCAGCGGGGTCGAGGGCGAACCCGGCAGCATCGGTTTTTCATGCGGCAACCACTCGCGTGCAGCGTAGGGATTTCGCTTTGCCACTGCTACATACTTCCCATGCGGCTCAGCAGTTGTTGCAGTACACGCTCGGTCACAGCCAGATCCTGCGGATCAATATCGGCCAGCATTTCAGTACGGAGTGCATCAGCTTCGGTTTTCACTTTAGCGAACGCTTCGTTGCCCTTTTCGGTCAGCACCAGGTGACGTTTACGGCGATCTTCCGGCGGCTGTACCCGCGTCAGCAGTGACTGTTTGACCAGCCGATCCACCAGCGGCACCATGCTGGCATCTTCCAGTCCCAGCAGCTGCGCCAGTTCGGTCTGAGTCATGCGTTGCGGTTCACTGGCAATCAGCCCGATGGCCATCCAGCTGCTCATGCTTAAGCCGCTATCTTTGAGGTGACGATCCACCGCCAGCCGCCAGGCGTGGGCGGTCAGATGCAGTAAATGGGTAAAGGTACGCGTATGCTGAGACAAATGTTAGCAGCCTAATAGTAAGACATCTAATTGAGTGGAAGCGTTATTATACGCAAAGCGAAACACGATTGAAAAGCGTCCGGTCTGTTAAAAATTAGTGGATCACGTCAGAATGTCCAGAGGCCGTAACCGGGAGCCGGATAACATGAAACAGGCATCAGCAAATTGGGTCGATCTGCGTCGCGACGCCGTGAGTGGTATCGAGGCCCTGCGCGCCCATTTTACCGGACACGCCTATGACCCGCACTGGCACGACAGTTACCTGATTGGCGTGACCGAGCAAGGTGTACAGCAGTTTCATTCGCGACGCAAACAGCATCAGAGTCGTCCCGGAACGGTATTTATGCTTGAGCCGGAGGAGCTGCATGATGGTGATGCCATCAACGACAGCGGTTTTACCTATCGGATGCTCTATCTTTCGCCACAGCAGATTACCCGGCAGCGCGCCCCTGAGCAGACTGATGCACCCTCACCGCGTGAGCTGCGGTTTGCCGCCACGCTGCGCGATGACCGCCCGCTGGCGTATGCTGTCTGGCACGCATTTGATGCGCTGTGGTACAACCATCCGGCCATCATCAAAGAGGCGGCGATGGATAGGATGCTGAGTCAGCTCATCCCGCACCAGCAGTGGTCTCTGCCCGCGCAGCCCACAGACAGAGATGCCCGGCTGGCGCTGCAGGCACGTGACTGGCTGATTGCCCACCATGCAGAAAATCCCGGTCTGGCGCAGATGGCACAGCATCTGCAGACAGATCGCTTCCGGCTGTCGCGCCTGTTTCAGACGCACTGGGGTTTGCCGCCCCACGCCTGGCTGGTGCAGTGGCGACTGAGCCAGGCACGACGCCAGCTGGCGCAGGGCCAGCCTGTCGCCGATGTGGCCGCTGCGCTGGGTTTCGCCGATCAGAGTCATCTGGGCCGCTGGTTTAAGCGCGCCTGCCAGCTCTCCCCCGCCCGTTATCAGCACGCCTGCACAAATCTTCCAGACCCGGGCTGAGTCACTTGCCACAATGCGTTTTTTTCGTCAGGAGAAGCGCAATGCAGGACAAACGATGTGTGATGATACTTAATGCCGCTCTGCCGCCAGGCAAAGCGACCAACGCCGCCGCCGTGATCGCCTTAACCCTGGGACAGCGCCATCCGGCATTGGTTGGTGACGCGCTGGAGGATGCAGAGAAATACCCCTCACCCGGTTTGATTACTACCGGCATTCCGGTGCTGGCTGCCTCCGACCAGGAGCTTGATGTTTTGCGGGAACAGTGCGAACAGGCAGAGTACGATCTGGTGCTGTTTCCGGAAGCAGGCCAGAGTACCACCGATTATCAGGCGCTGTGTGAGGTACTGCGGCAACAACCCCGACAGCAGTGGCGTCTGCTGGGGCTGGCTATCGTCGGCGATAAGAAAGCGCTGCGCAAACTGACGGGAAAACTGGCGCTTTTCAGTTAGTTTTTCAGCGGGAAGCAGGCTAAAACTTCCCCTACTCCTTCCTTTCATAAGCCGAACCCATCGTTTGTATAGGTTATTTGTACAGATTTGGGTTCGGATTAATCCTTATAAGCTGCTGATAAGTGATTAATAGCACGTTTTGCCAAAGGATCCGATTGTACAGATTGCCCTTCATTGTATAAGTTTACTGCCAAGAGTTGTCATGCGACTCTGTAACGAATGATGCACTTGCGTCGCCTCTGAAGGTGTCAGTGGATTTCCACCTTCAGAGGTTATTTTTTTATCTGCTCAGTTTTTGCAGCTGGCACCATCGCATCTGTCCATGTGATGGTTTTTTGATCGATTTTGTCCTGACATCCGAACCGGAATCGGGCTGTTCTGAAGGGCTTACACATGCAAGATAGTCTTCCCCGGACCAATCAGGAAATTGCTGATTACTTTAATCCTGCCGCCAATAAGCCAGCCAGCGAGATGGAAATGCTGGGTATCCTTGTTGCAGAAATCCTGCAATCAGGCATGCCAGTGAATAATAAAGCCATTATCTCAAAGCTTATTCACCGGCTGGAACTGGAAAGCGACAGGGAGATGCTGGACATCTACCGGCAGCTGCTTGACCTGGTGGTGCATAAAACCCCGGACGATTTTTCACTGTAATCGCGACTCCACGGAGGGAGTCACCCGCCTTTTTCTGGCATCTTCGCCAGTCGCCCGGTACTATCTGCCCCTCACCATTATCCCAATCTTCCCGCCCCTCGCGCGGGAGCAAAACAACTAAAGAGCCTGCAAAACTTTATGACTCAGACCAATGATGTTGCCGCAACCGATGTTGTGGCGGGCGATATCAGTGTGGGGCGCGTTCTGCGTTCGCCTGCGCTGCTGACCCGTGAATGCCTGGCCGGTGTGATTACCGCGCTGGCGCTGATCCCTGAAGTGATCTCTTTTTCCGTTATTGCCGGTGTCGATCCGAAAGTCAGCCTGATCGCCTCGGTGGTACTCTGCCTGACGCTGTCGATACTGGGCGGTCGTCCGGCAATGGTCACAGCAGCGGCAGGTTCAGTGGCGCTGGTGATCGGGCCGATGGTCCATCTGCACGGTGTTGAATATATTCTGCCTGCGGTCGTGATGGGCGGTGTGATTCAGATTCTGTTTGGTGTGGCTGGTCTGGCGCGCATGATGCGCTATATCCCCCGCTCGGTCATGCTGGGATTTGTGAATGCACTTGGCGTGCTGATTTTCTTTGCTCAGGTGCCGCACGTCTGGGGTCAGTCATCCCTGGTGTGGATCTTCTTTGCCGTCACCCTGGCTATCGTGCTGCTGCTACCACGCCTGTTAAAGAGTGTTCCTTCACCTCTGGTCGCCATTGTGGTGGTGACTGCGGTCGCACTGTTAATGGGTTATCGCATGCCCAACGTGGGCGATGAAGGGCCAATGAGTCCCGGCCTGCCCGGTTTTAACAATCTGCTGGTGCCGCTTAACCTGCAGACCCTGCAGATTATCTGGCCCACTGCACTCAGCATCGCCTTTGTCGGGCTGATGGAGTCACTGCTGACCGCCAAGCTGGTTGATGACCTGACCGATACTCCCTCCAGTAAGCGACGTGAAGCGTGGGGCCTTGGGGTCGCAAATATTTTTGCCGGTTTTTATGGCGGCATCGCCGGGTGCGCGATGATAGGTCAAACGATTGTAAACGTTGAGCTGGGCCGGGCGCGCAGCCGTGTCTCCACCCTGGCCGCCGGTCTGGTGCTGCTGTTACTGGTAACCGGACTGAGCCGGATTATGGCGCAAATCCCGATGGTGGTGCTGGCCGGGATCATGATGGTGGTGGCGGTAAAAACCGTTAACTGGCATAGCCTGCAGCCCGCTACCCTGAAACGTATGCCGTGGTCAGAAACGCTGATTATGGTGCTGACGGTAGCTGTGACGGTCTGGACAGGTAATCTGGCGCTGGGCGTGCTGGCTGGGGTGATCCTCGCGATGCTGCTGTTTGCCCGTCGTATTGCGCACGTTATCCATGCGGAACGCCAGCTGAGCGACGATGGCAGGTCAGTGCGCTATGTGGTGCGTGGTCCGCTGTTCTTTGCCAGCAGCAACGATCTGTTTGAGCATTTCGATTATGCCCATGACCCGAAAAAGGTGACGATCGATTTAACCCACGCACAAATCTGGGATGCATCCAGCGTCGCGGCACTGGATGGCATTGAGTATCGCTATCAGCGTTATGGTGCAGAGGTGACCATTGAGGGGCTGGATCCACGCAGTACTGATTTCCATCAGCGCCTGACCGGTAATTTCGGCTAAGAGGGTGCATTCTGCTGCCTCTCCGGCAGCAGAATTTACTCAGCCTGCTGTCGGCGCGCCCGGTAACGGCTCACCATCGTAATCAGCGCCTGATAGATTAAACCGGCGTAGAGACTTGTCAGAACCGCCAGACCAGGCTCCTTGCCCTGCTGCTGCCATGACATAAACCACATGAATACGCCCCACAGAACAGAGAACACCAGCCAGCCGCGGACGAACTTCATCATGCCATTCATAACGACTCCTCTTAAATGAAGCGCTACCTTAGCGTGCTCCTGCCCGCAACGCATGCCCGGCTTGCAGGAGTTGAGAGGCGTCTCAAATAAACGCCATTAATTTACGCTACGCAGCGGGCGATCGACGCTGACTGCGCGATTTTTTGGCGATTCTCTATACTTTACGTTCCGCTTACCTGATCAGGGAATTACGATGAAACGCACGGCTTATCTGTTATCGACGCTGGCTATTCTTGCTACCCTCACCGCCTGTGCACCTCCACCGCCGGGCAGAGATGCCCCACCACCGCCACCGCCTGGCGGACAGCAGCCGGTTGGCGCACCGGGTGGTGTCGGTCCGGCATGACAACCGCAGGGATAATGTGTTTCAGGCCAGCCTGTCTTGCAGGCTGGCTAGTGCCGAAAGGCGCAGCCGCAGGCTGACATCTCACCCGGAATGACTTTGCCAGAATGAGAGTGGCGCTGCTGTAATTGCCCCTCTGCACCGTTATTCTCTGCCTGCTGCCCCAGCCAGCGATCCAACGCGCGGCCAATGATCTGTCTGACGTCCGGTGACCAGCTGGTGAGATGCCAGGTCGGGCTGCGGGCTTCCTCAGTGTCACCAAATCCTGCCACTGCCAGATGCGCACCCTGACCAAAATCGCGTACTGCCTGTATCGCACCAAACGCCAGCAGATCGCTTTCACAGAAAAGTGCCTGAATGCGCTCAGCAGCACGGGTCTTTTTCAGATACTGCATCATCGCCTGATAAGCGCCGTCACGGTCGTCAGTGGCAGCAGTGAGTTCTGCATCCAGCGTCATGCCCGCCGCCTGTAATGTGGTGCAGTAGCTCTGCTTCTGCGCCACGTCACCGGGCTGGCTCTGCAAAAAGCCAAACCGCTGATGCCCCTGCTCGAGCAGTAACGCTGCTGTCACTTCGCCCGCCCGCAGCGCATCCGCCTGCCATTCAGGTTCTGCGTCAATCTCCAGCACCGGCAGATTACAGGCACTGATGGCCTTGTTTCCGGGCAACAGTAGCAGACCCCGTAGCGCAAGGGGCGTCGCCTGCTGGATGAGAGCTGTTAGTGCCACGTCAGTTTCGGTATTCAGCAGCACCGTGATAACCCCGCGCGCATTGAGCTGGCGTGTGACCTCATCCAGCATTTTCTGTTGAAAGGGATTGCGCAGCTGGCTGGCGACAACGCCGATAATCAGGGGTAAAGCCGGTTCCGTTAAGTCAGGAATAGAAGGTGTACTCATTGGCGTTAACTTCTCTGAGACGGCAAACAATCCTCCACTTTACGATAAGCCAGGGTGTTTCAACAGGTTACAGAGTTCGATGCAGGCCGCAAAAATGAGTGAAATCAGATGTAAATGAGTTTGCGGTGGCAGAGCAGCAGGTGTTAAGAAGAGGCGAGAGAAGGACCGGGCAGCAGGAATTGAACCCGCATCGTCAACCCATTAAGAGTTGCAGTAATACCTTTATACCATGCCCGAAAAGTTTGCCTGGAAAGCACACTGTGTAGACAAGGTTAGTGCTCCTTTCAGAACTGACAAGCGCAAGCGGCGTGTTTATTCAGCCATCGCTGCATAAACTCATAAACCAGGCGCGGGTACCTGCAGACATTGATTATTCCGCTAACCTTAAATTTCAGGCAACCTGTCCCGCCCGGGACATATGGCCAACACTACATAGAGGTCAAAACTATGCCTTCAGGACAATTCTACGTGGTTGATCAACCCGAATTGAGCTTTACCGCCAACTATCGTCTGGATAAGGTCAATGACAAGCCCTTTGCCTCGCGGATGGTTCTGGAGATTCAGAAGCAGTCGCAGCCAACAGATGCATTCGATGCTATCAGCATCGGGAATGAAGTAACCTTTGTTTCATCCAGTGGAGAGGCGCAACGAATGGTGCTGGTAAGTGATACGGATGATGAACTGGTTTTCAGCTCCCGCGGCTGACGGCGGCTGATACCGGCGGTCAGTTGTTTCGTCACCGTCGCGCCAGATAACAGACACAAAAAAACCGCCCTTGGGCGGTTACGACATTACTGCATATTACTTTTTATTCTTTTTTCTGCGGCAGAAATATGGTGCCCGGGGCGGGACTTGAACCCGCACAGCCTTACAGCCGAGGGATTTTAAATCAGGCGCTTTTAGAAGTTAAATCAATACAATATGCTAGGTTTTCATAATTTAGCCTCAAAGTCAGCCCTAATTTATTCAATAACTTAGATGCGAACATGAGGCCATATTATGAAGTTTTTACTTAAATTATTGGCCTGCAAGGCTCATAAACTGACACTACCTCGGCCGTCACTTTCCCCAGCACAATGATGCCTTCCATACCCTCTCCATCGATTGTCTCACCGTCTGAAGTGATGATGCCTGTACGAAAGAGTCTACCAAGTTGCGGGAACTCGCCTATCTGGAATGCGACCTTATCGCCCGGCGCTGGCTTCAGTGATTTATCTGCCAGCACGAACCCGTCCGGCGTCTCAATCAGGATCATGTTGTTGCGGTGAGGCATCAGTACATCGTTAAGGTCGATGCGCCGCTCTATATAATCGGACGCTGGTGATGGAAATCCCATAGTTACCTCACGTATCCCATGTTGCGTAACGACCAGGTCTTATTCTCGCTTTCCTCTGTGACCAGCTCGAAGAAGAAATTCTGGTAACGTCGAATCCACCGGTTGCACTCCTGCAGCGTCCATACGTGGTTCAGGTCATCCAGCCGCTTCTGGAATGCCGCAGTGGTGACGATCTGCCGACCCCGCCCGTCCTTCGTTATCGCTCCAGTGAAGGCCGCGTGTATGTCACTCTCTCTCGCCATGATAAATCCCCCTCTGATAAACACTGTATGAATAAACAGTAATATCAATCGATAGATTTGATCAAGGCGGAGCGGCTCACAGATTTGTAAAAGGGTTGAGGCGAAAGGGTTTTTAGTTGGCGCTTGCGATGGTGAGTGACTAATCTCAAATCACCCATCCCGCAGCCTACTGAGATTGGCGCGGTCTGTAGCTGCCCCGTCGCCGGGGCTTTTTTATAATATTCTTTTCACAGGCTAGATCATGACTTGCAAGCGTATATAATGGCTTGTTATTAATTAAACCTTCAATAGGAAAAATTTTATGTCAGCAATCATTCTCTTGTTAGCCATGGGATTTAGCTTCGTCATACTTTGCTGCATCCTGTTCACCATGAGCTACCTCGCATCCAAAAAATGAACATATCCCTCGTTGTCCCAGTCTTCAATGAAGAAGAAGCTATCCCCGTATTCTACGCAGCAGTCAAAGAAAAGCTGTCCCAATATGAAGTTGAAATTGTCTTCATCAATGATGGCAGTTTAGACAGTACAGAGCATGTTATCTCATCCCTTGCTTCTGAAGACCCCAGCATCAAGGCCATCTCCTTCACACGCAATTTCGGTAAAGAACCCGCGCTATTTGCTGGGATTGAAGCTGCTACAGGCGATGCAGTTATACCCATTGACGTAGACCTTCAAGACCCTATCGAAGTCATCCCAGAGATGATCGAATTGTGGAAAGCAGGCGCTGATGTTGTGCTTGCAAAGCGTATTGATAGAAGCTCTGACGGGCATTTGAAGCGCAAAACGGCTGAATGGTTCTACCAGTTGCACAATAAAATAAGCTCGCCAAAAATCGAAGAGAATGTTGGTGATTTCAGACTGATGTCTCGTGAAATGGTAGAGAACATAAAGCAGCTCAAAGAAAGAAATCTCTTTATGAAGGGGGTTCTCAGCTGGGTTGGCGGTCGGACTGAAATAGTTGAGTATGCAAGAGCTGAGCGTGTTGCAGGCAAAACCAAATTCAATGGCTGGAAACTCTGGAACCTTGCGATTGAGGGGGTAACTTCATTTTCAACATTCCCTCTCCGCATGTGGACGTATATCGGGCTGTTCGTTGCGGGATTATCATTTCTGTATGGTGCATACACTGCCATTAATACAATGATTTTTGGCAACCCTGTCAGCGGCTATTCATCCATCATAGTTTCTATACTATTTCTTGGCGGTGTGCAACTCATAGGGATTGGCGTTCTCGGAGAATATATTGGAAGGATTTATATCGAGACGAAAGATAGGCCAAGATACGTAATTAAGAAAGGGAGATAGAATTGAAAGAAAAACATAACAACCTTGCCGCTATCGCCATTGGGGTAATATTCTTTTTATATATTTTCGGGGTAAAGTCTTTGGACCCATCAAGCATCGCATGGCTTGGTGGTGGAGACTTACTGCAGAATTACCTCGGTTGGGCATTCTACAGGCACTCACCATGGACGTTCCCGGTAATTGGCCTTTCTCCTGATTATGGGATGGAGGTTGGAAGCTCGGTAGTTTTTACGGACTCAAACCCACTGCTGGCTATATTATTTAAAGCCCTATCTCCCGTTCTTCCGGAAACATTCCAGTATTTTGGAATTTGGCTTCTGGCGTGCTGCGTCCTTCAGGCGTTGTTTTCATGGAAAATTGCATCTTTATACACTAAAAGCGCGCTGCTGAAACTATCATTCACTATTATCCTGATGTTTATTCCTTCATGGATAATGAGAGTGGGCCATATTAATTTGATGGCAAACTTTTTATTACTGGCTGCGATATACCTCAGCTTGAAAAATAACGGCAGAGGGAGCGCGAGAGGCTGGGCTTTTATTGTATTTTTATCATGCGCAATACACTTTTACATCGCCATGATGGTAATAATTCTGTGGGGTTCCAATATATTTGTGAGATTCATCACGGACAAAGCTCAGGCGAAAAAGAACTTATATGAATTGCTATTGGTGCTGATTGTTACAGTGACTACCCTATTCGTACTGGGCTATTTTACTGTAGGTAACGTATCAGTTTCTGGCGGATATGGATATTACAATAATAATATTTTTTCGCCTTTAATGTCCTCCGGATGGTCTTACTTCTTTAATATAAAATCATTTGGCCCTGCTTCATTTGAGCAATTTAACTACTGGGGTGCTGGCATCATACTTCTTGTAGCAGTTAGCATCATACTTCTTCCTAAGTGTATCAGTAGATTTCATTTTAAGCAGGGCTATGCTGGTCTGGCTATTGCTTCCGCCGCGTGCTTTATAATCGCCACCACTAACCACATATCGATTGGCAGCTATACGACGGACATCCAATTGCCGTATAAGCTTATAGACGCATTATCTATATTTCGCGCATCATCGAGGTTCTTTTGGGTTGTTACTTACTGCGTTGTAATTGTTTCTTGCGTGGTATGCATACGCACACTTGAAGAGAAGAAGGCTGTAACACTATTGTCGCTACTTGCCATTGTGCAAGTAGCGGACACAAGTCACGGATATGGACGGAGCAATTTCTATTTCTTCAAAACTCCGACTTTTAACGAGCAGCTTACTTCTCAATTCTGGATGAGTGAACTTAAAAATTACCACTCGATCAGGTCGTTTCCATTCGAAAGCAAGGTAGAGAACTGGGCATCTATATCATCGATCGCACTCAAGAATCACTTGTCGACAGATGCTGTTTATCTCGCAAGGTATAGCGATATAAAGGCTGATGAAATGAACTATATCAACCTCAACAAGCTCGTCACTGGCAAATATGACAAAAATACTGTTTATATCATACGAAATGATTTCATTGACTTTATTTCTCTGAGGCAGGGTGATAAGTTATTTAAAGTAGATGGTGTTGTTTTGCTCGCGCCAGGCCTCTCTGGGTGTGAAGGATGCAGTCAGGTAGAGCAGCGCAAATCGCCGGGATATTTCGTTGTTCCTAACTCATGGTCAAAAACCCAGAATTCAGGCGACTGGAACGAAGGGAAAAGAATCGTGCTAATTGTCAGAACTCATCGTGGTGAGAATGTAATAAGCATAAAATACAGAGCATTAATAACGCCTGCAACTCCTGAGCAGAAGCTTATATTTAAAGTTGATGGCGAGAAAGTTTCAGAGATTGAGGCGAAGGGGAATGGTGAATCAAATGTCAAATGGAACAGATTAAGTGACGATAGCGTCACAATTATTACTATTGAAACACCAAATGCAAGATCGCCTCGCGATATTGGCATGAACTCTGATATAAGAAAAATATCGATAGGAATTGAATCTATCACTCTCAACTAAATAATGATTATAGTACTGTTTAATCGCACTTTCCTTTTGCAAAAAATACGGGGCGAAAGCCCCGCTTTTTTCACGTCATTTACCTTACTGAATATTTCACATGATTTACTAGTGTGGCAACCATCACCTTTCTTGATGCTGGCCGGCCTCGCTGATTATTTAACTATCCCTCGTACCGAACGATGAACTTAATGAGCGAAAATAATGAGCAAAATATTTCTGTATTAAATCATGTGCTGTTTTTAGCCATCGTGTGAAGGACTTTTTTTAACTACCGGGCTTCACAGGCCATTCGATATCAGGAGCACTGGACGTATCGACAGCCTGCAGGGATTGGTAATACTTCATCCATGTCGTCAGTGATTCCTTATCAGCGTCCGTAATGATCCCCAGCATAAGTTGTGTTTGCCATGGCTGCGTGAAGGCGTTTGCTTCACTCATCAGCCACTTCTTGCCAGCATTTGCCTGAGCGACTAAATCTTCTTTCGGGATTTCCGCCACGGCTGGAGGGTAAAATTTTCCTTTTTTGTAAGTCCCACCGATTTGGCAATTTGCGTCGCCGCAAGCAACAGCCTTAAGGCCTTCCCCTGGAGTCCATTCAGTTTCTCCATCCCATAATACTGCATTAACAATATTACCTTCGCCATCAACGACAGCGTAAACTTCATTCGTCATTATGCATACTCCCAAATCTCAAGATAACCAGAGGTTCCCGCGCCACCCGCGTCACCACTATTGCTAGCCAGCTGAGAGCAGCCCCCTCCTCCAGCACCGAATCCTACGCCAGCCAAGCCAGGAGCACCTCCAAGCCCCCCTTGACCACCTATACCCAACGGAGATGAACCTCCAGTTCCTCCTTTGGCCTGGTTTGTTCCTGACCCTAATATCAGTGCTGGCTGTCCTGAAGCTGCTGCCAATAATATCCGGTTAACACCAGCGCTAACGGTAGGGTATGTGGTTCCGTTACTAACCCCGCCGACCGAAATCGTGGGTGCTACCGCTGCCCCTGCATAGCCTCCTGACCCACCGGGGATAAGAAGGACGCCCGCCATAATGGTCGAGCCTCCCCCGCCCCCCGCGGTTGGCGTTTTAAGCCCAGCAGAGCCACCAATGCCGATGGTGATAGCGTAACTTGATAGTAATGATTCAAGGGTAATCTCTGCGTAGCATCCTGACTGCCCGCCCCCAGCCGTTGATTGCTGGCTGGATGTTGTAGAGGGACAGCCACCGCCACCACCACCGCCTCCAACTCCTCTCACTACTGCCTTTTTGGTGCCTGTGGTTGGGGTGTAAACTCCAGACGCGGTGAATCGTTGAATGCTAATAAGCCGGCCTGGACCAACCAAGCTCTTCATGGCCGCCAGAAGTTGCGCATTATTTGCTTTTGAAAGACTGAGGCCGGCAGCTTCGATTACAGCCGCAATCTCTTCCTGTACTGAATCAAAGAAATCGGCATCAAGCGCTGTAGGCAGTTCGCCGGTCTGTGGATTACCACCAGTAAAGCCATTTTTACCCGCGCCAAATTTATCCACCTGTGCGGTAGATGTGTCGATACGATGCATGTTTACTCCGGATATCTGAAAATTACGTAGGTATGAGAGGGAGCGAGCTTTTCCAGTACGCACTCTGCGACGGTATCTCCCCAGGTGCGCAGGCTGTCTGTGCAGTTACTGATTGCCGTCATCGGCGTTATCTGTGTGGCCACTGGCATATTGACCTGCCAGTAGTAACGCCAGTCGTCGCTATAAAGAGAGTCTGTACAGTCAGAGAGGCAGGTAAACTGGCTCTTGTTGTAACGGGTAATAGTCACCCCGGTATAGCCAAGCGCTTCAAGCTGCCCGAGATAAAAAGCCTCGTTGATACCGCCTGGCAGATTCAGTTTTGCATCCAGACGCTGGCGACGCTGCTGAAGTGTCTGAACGCCAGCAGGGGCGCAACTGTCGGGAAGCCCACTTATCTCTTCATAACGGTCAATCAACTCCGTTACCGATCGGGGGTCGATTTCCAGCATAAGTGCGTCGCCGCGACCGTGAACTGCTGCCAGTGAAGGTGCAAATCCCGTCAGCAGCAGATCGTCTGCATCCCACGCAGGGCCGCGCGGAAGTAGCGCACCAAGCATCTGCCGGTACTGAGCTGTCATGTCCATGAAATAGTCCCTACTACGCCGACCTCACCTTTTGCAATCGACACATCGGCTGCCGGACTGACCAGCGTGTGGCTGTATTCACCCGTTGCGATACTGATTGCCTCACTGATGCGTGAAGGTTTAAGCACACCTTCTGGCACGCCATCGCGCAGCATCATTGATCGCAACTCAGCCTCAACGGCATATCGCACTTCCGGAGCATCGGGGTTAAGCCGTATATGAAAATCCACGACATGGGGCGTCGCAGCAAACACATAAATGTCAGCCCCGGCCACCGGTGCGCGCGGTTCAATATAAGACTGCACAGCTGCTACTGTTGCAGCGTCAGGGATGGGATTCATCAGGTCGCTGTTGGCAACCATGACCCCGACCGTTCCCCGTCCGCTCCAGTGCCGGTATGTCCAGGCACGCGTTACGCCAGCCACTTCCTTAGCCCAGACTTCATAATCTCCGTCAGCACCGCCCTGTGGAGTCCAGTACCATCTCTCGATGACACGCGCCCGCCACACTTCAATATCTTCGATATCTGCGCCCCCCTGAATACTGTCCGCCTCGCCTGCTGAAGGCAGGCCGGTAATTGGGCTGACAAGTCGCATGGCCAGCCCGTCATCGGTGTTGCCAGCTTTCCCTGCCGTATCACAGATAACAGGAACGCGCAGGACACCGCCTGCCGATTCGGCTTTTGCTGATGTGGTGAAGGAAGTCAGATCGTCACGCTGAATAGTCACGCCTGCAGGAATGGGGATGCCGTCCGTTGCAACGTCCCATCTCGCAAACCCCGTTGCAAACGTGGCCGCCTTGCGCGGGCATCGCTTCATGTTGGCGTGACGCGTCAGCCAGTCCTCATCCGCAAGGTCTGGCAGAAGGTTGCGCGCAAGATAGTCGATGTAACCATATACGGTATGCACCGCCGCCGCCTGCACACGTCCGTAAACTTCGGCGTCGGTACGTCGCAATGCTGCCAGCGTAGTATCGGCTGCCAGGCGGGTAAGGATATCGTTGCGGACGGTGGTGATTAACTGAGGGAGTGTCGGACGGGTAAATCCACTGTCAGCCATTAAGTTCACTCCATAAATCATCAAAGGAAAAAGCCGTGCGGTTGCCGTCTTTCTGGCTGATAACCACTGAGGCGCTTAGCGTATTAATTCCGGTTCGCTCGGCCTTCACATCCACCCGCACCGCTACCCCGTCATCCACCAGCCACTTAAGCGCCTGGCTGATATATTCGCGCGCTTTCAATGGTGTTTTATTGGTGAGCGTCTGGCGACTAAGGAGATAGAGACGCGAGCCGATACGGTCGTTCTGGACGGTCGGGAAGCTGTCGCCCCACCATCCGTTATCCTGCTCAGGGTTGTCGTCAGGCTCGGCCTTTCGCCAGGAGAACAGGGAGATAATCACGGCGCGGGTGAGTGGGTCAGGCGGCCACGTTACGTCACGCTGAATGCCGTTGATGACAATAATCATGACGCCTCCATTTTCTGCGTTGTCGCGTCAGTAGTGCCGCCGCCATCGCCGTTCTCTTCATGCGTATGCCCGTTGTAGGTCTCTCGCATTGCTGACATCGCCAGGCCGCCTGAGTCGCACCTATCTTTAATTTCACCAGTGGACTCGATGTCCATTTCGAATCGTGCCTTTGGCGCATTGGTAAAAGTAATTGGCTTTCCCGCGCCATTGACGATAATCCCTGCCCGGGTCAGCGTGACTGACTGCCCCTGATCGTCATACACCGCCACCTCACCGGACTTAAGATCTTTAATGCGGAAGCGACGGTCAGAGACGACCAGCACCACACCGTGAGATCGGTCACCGTCAAAGTAGGCGGCCACGGCCTCTGCACCGGTAAGCGGCGCTGCGGTAAAGCCATAAGGCTCCATGTGTTCAATATCACTTTTCCCCTCGCCCCCAGCCATTTCAACCTGAAGCATCTGGCACTTTGTAGCCGTGTTCAGTCCGCGAACCACGGCGCGGGCCAGAAGGTTTGACAGCGCACGTCCCATACCTGAAATCGGGTTAGCCATCAGAAATCATCCTCTTCTTTCTTTTTCTTACGCTTGCCGGGTTTCGCCGGTTCAGGAAGATAAGCATCCGGCGGCCCGACGCGGATTTCGGTCACGGTGCCGTTTTCATCCTGCTGATAGGTCACCTCAGCGATCACCATCTGGCGATTGTTAAAACCAAGGATGGGATCGAAGACAATAACCTGCAGGTTAGGCAGCCATAGTGAGCCGTCACCCTGTCGCCAGCCCTGCACGGTGTAGGTAACCTCATCAGTACGCGCTGCACGCTGGCGCATCTCAAATTCTGCGCGTGCGCTGCAGGTTGCCGTGGTGGCGTTGCCGGTCTGGCGGATAATCATCGGGCGGTACCGCTTCAGTCCACCATCAATGGTTTTTGAACGAATGGCCGTGGTGGTGGCCTCACCAAAGTCGTCGTCGTTACCCTTACGCTGCCCGGACACCTGATAATCGCTGAACCGATCACGGATGCTCTTTTCCGTGTCACAGGAAAGAATGTTTTCACCCAGCACCAGCGCGGTATGTGCCTGCTGGCTGCCGATGCCACCGATAACCAGATTGCCCTGCGCGTTGTCATATGCTAGCGCCTGCTGAAGCCCCAGCATCTTGTTCAGCACGTCCATGACCGTTTCGCCCTGGTCGGCCTGAATTCCCTGAAGCGCACCGGATGCGCCGCCCGCATCCACCACCGTAATGCTGAACGGCTTCGCCAGCTCAGCTGCCACCTGTGCCAGCGAACGACCGGCATACTGTGACGGCGTGGCTGAGCAGTCGATAAGATCAGCCGTTTTGCTGCGCCCTGAAATCCCGGTGCTAATGCTGCGTGCGTCGTACCGGACCGGCGTAGCCTCAACGTAGCCGGTCAGCACTTTATCGGTGCCTATCAGCACCTCAACCATGTCGCCGTTTTTAATGCGGGTACTGCGCACCGCCTGATCGGTATCGCCAGGCCAGCTACGGGTAATCTCAACGGTGAAGTCGCGGGCAATACGCTCAATGCCAGCCGCGATCCTCACCGATGTCCAGCCGCCCCACTCCTGACCGTTAACGCGAAGAATCACAGTGTTGTTCATCGTACCGGCACCCTTAGTGACTGAACCGGTACGAAACCGGGATGGCGTATGCCGTTACGCGCCGTTATGTCACCGGCGCGGGATGCTGAGTCGTACCAGTCGGCAGCCAGTACCAGTGCGGGCGTAACATGCGAAGGTGTGCGCTCCGTCATGCGCTCGACCTGCTCCAGGCGCGCAGAGATATCACGGTTAACGTCAGTGCGCACGGTGACCAGCGCCTGGTAAAGCCCATCATCTGAAACGCGCTCCATCTCAAGGTCAATGGCCTCATTGAGACTGTCACGCACCTGCGCGAGATCATCCCAGGAAATGACGGTGCTGTTATCAATAGAGGTGGTTACGCCGGAAGATGCGGAAACGGTGGCTGTCGCTGTGGTATCAGTATCTGAAGCCGCACTGCCTGAATCAGTCCGTATGTTGCTGACAGCAGGATGCGATACCACGACCGGCTGCTGCGGGTCCTGCTGGCGCGTGACTGTCCGGTTTACAGGCTGCGGCAGACTGGTGACCGTTGCGGCCGCCTCGCTGATGGCCGTGGTTCGCACCGCCTGCGCAACGTAATTGCGCTGCGTGGCCTGTGCCTGTGCTGTCTTGCTGTCGGTTTTCCAGACGCCGCGCGGGGCCAGACCCGAATCAACCGTGACGCCGGTCAGCCCCTTAATCATCGACATCAGGTCAGAAGTGTTACCCGTCAGCCGCGTTCCGGCGCGCCACATGGTCTGCAACCGGTTAACAAAGCTCATGCCACTCGACGGTGGACTGAGCAGCACCGATAAATCACCCTGCATCAGACGTGATGCGGCGCTGATACCAGAATCAACATACTGAAAGGCGCTGGTTACGGTACTGAACATGCCTGTCGCCTCATCCAGCACACCGTCCTGTAGGAAGTCCGGCAGGCCATCCATACCAAAGGCACCGAACGCCGATGAAATTGCATCGTCCAGGAATGAAACTGACGATGTGAGTTTCTGTCCGGTTGCCAGTCCAGCGGTGGGAAACGATAATTCACCGGACTCAACGAAGCTGAAGCTGACGCGGCACATACGCCCTTCGCCCTGTGAATGGCTGACGCGAACGGCATCATCTACTACCACGGTCATCTCGCCGTAGTAAGGATGAACCAGCGTGCATGATCCCGGCTTTTCAATGGCTTCAATCAGCCGGTTACGCTGCTCAAAGAAATCATCGCCAATCAGATAAGCCTGAACGCTGAAGCGGCGCGTCGCGCGGCCCAAATCTTCCGCCCACGGTTTGTCGCGATTGGGGTACTCATGCACCTGCACGCGACGCCCAAAGGTTGCCTCATCGCTGTCCACCTTAAACGCGATGCCCCGCAGTGAGGCATCCTGCAGATTATCTTTCCAGCTCATGGCTTTCTCCGGGCGTAAAAAAACCCGCCGGAGCGGGTTGCTTTGAAAATAAGCTTTGATTATTTGGATTCTGAAGCGGTGCACTCAACTTCATGAATGCCGCTTTTAGCATTTGAACTAACGCCAGCTTTTACTTTGCCATTTTTCATAACGGTGATAAAAAACTGGCCGCCAGTCATGGTAAGCCCGAAATTAACTCCACTAACCTCTTTTGAATCCCAATCGTCATTTGGATGTTCAAATGTAAGCCAACTCAGGTCAGCGTTTTTCGGTGAACCGCTTTCAAATAAATACGTCCCTACGCTCTCGCCGATCGTATAAGACGGCTTGGTTACAATAAGCCTGCCGCTCGCGGATGGAGCTAAGCAAGACAGATTTAGTGATAATGAAACTGACTCATTGCTATCCACCGATGATTTGACTTCATTAACAAAACTTGTCGTTAATTTGTTATCTTTCGCAAACGCAGAGGTTGTTAGAGCTGATAAAACCAGAGCTATAGCTAATTTTTTCATGCTTGTCGCCAATAAATAGTTATATATGTCAGGATTTATACCACATCAATAAACAGCGTAATTAATTGTTACCGCTAAAACGATTATACCCAACATCATAACTAAGCCATGGAGTCGCGCTCCCTGCTGGAGTTGCCACGCGCATGCCAGGCGGCGCATTCTCAAAGTTGACCTTCAGCTCGCCCGCTTGCGGGCGGCCTGCAGAAGATGGCCGTTCCAGTCCCACCTTTGGATCATAACGCCCTTCAGGTATTGGGTTGTCCATTCCCAGAATTTCACGCAGCCTCGGGAAAAAGCCGTTATATCCCCGCTCCCGCTCCTGTGACTGCATGCGGTTAACCAGAAACTCACCCTTACTTACACCCTGCGCATTTGCCTGCTTGTCTAAATCCTGCAACTGCTTAAGAAGTGAGATTGCTATGCCAATCGTGATGGTCATCGCACCAAACCGGCTGATTGAGCCCAGCAAGCCAGAAAGCGAACTCGCAAGAGTTACGGCCTGCTGAAGTGAGCCAATCGTTTTAAGGGCGAAAGAACCGGCCATTACCGCACCGATGCCCTCAATAACGGTCTGCCAGCCCCCCATTTCCTGAGCGACATTATCTATCTCAGTCCAGACCTGCTTAACAATTGGCCCAACCTGATCCCAGTTGTTGATTATCAATAAGGCACCGGCAGCAAGCGCAGCGATAGCCAGTTTGGCGGGCGACAGATTCATTACGAAATTTAGTACTTTGAATGCCTGTGAGACAGTGCCTACTGCTGCACCTACAGCAATCAGTGAGATAGCAAATTTCGCAACCGATCTGACCAACTCTGGATTATCCCTGACAAACTTTTCTGTCTGCTTTAAATAAGGCATCAGCTCAACTACAGCCTGCTTGAGCTGTGGCGTAAGTGCATCGCCGAGCGCAAGGCTCACCGCTGTTATGCCATTCTGCATCAGCGTGAGTTTGTTTTCGGTAGTGTCTGCGCGGGAGTCATACTCCTTTTGCATTGAGCCAGCATACTGCTGTGCATCAGCAACCTTACCGAAGTTTTTGCGAAGCAGGTCGAGATTGTTAAGAAGCGGTGCGATAGCCTTTATCGACTCTCTTCCGAACAGCCATTCGAGTGCTTTTGATTTGCTTTCTTCAGGAAGATTTTTAATCCCTTCCAGCACCTTAAGCATGGTCGCTTTTGAGTCCTTGACCATGCCACTGGCGAGAGACTTAGGTGTCATCCCGATTTTTTTCAGGACCTTTTTTGCATTACCGGTATTGGCATTGGAGAGCGAAAGCATGAAGTTCTGAATACCGGTACTGGCTACTTCAGACTGGACACCCATCCCTGCGATGGTTGCACCAAGTGCGGCAAGATTGCCCGTTGAAACGTGGTTGACCGCCGCGAGCGAGCCTACGCTGGTGACTATTTCAGAGATTTTAGCTGCGCTGGCAGGACCGGTATTGCCGAGATAGTTCACCTTGTCCGCCAGTCCGACAACATCTTTCTGCGTCATTTTGAAAGCGGTACGCCAGGTCGCCATCATCTGACCGGACTCTTCCGCAGTCTGATCAAACGCAATACCCATTTTTGCCGCATCTTCTGCAAACCTGACAAGTTCACCTCGGGCGATGCCAGCCTGACCTGCTGCGGCAACAATCTGACCGATACCGTCTGCCGTAATCGGCAGTTTTGTTGACAGGTCAATAACGTCCTGGCTCATTTTTCTGAAAGCATCAGCGTTATCCAGACCGTCAACGACCTTGCGGATATCAGCCATTGTTGATTCGAACTTAATGGCCTGATTTACAGGAATAGCCAGCGCACCCAAGATGGATGCGCCGATAGCAGTTGCTCCAACGGCCAGCGATGAGAATTCCTTCTGAAACCCCTTCAGCTGGCGCTGCATGCCTTTCATCGGGCCGGTGAGTTGGTCAACGGCTGTGATTATGGCCTTTAACTGGAAGCTGTCAGCCATTCTTTATTTCCTCGCTTATGCGTACTGCTTCTTCCTCAAGCTCCAGAAAATCGGAAAGAGCTGACCGCTTCAGTTCAAGAGGGTTTATTCGCCAGAAGTGAGCGACGTTGTAACATCGCTGCCGGAGATTTCTCCCGCTCCCGAGCCGGTAAAAAAACCCAGAATCGTCATTGAGGCTTTGAAAATATCAATCTTCGCCATCTGGCTGGCAGATGAACGCGGAACCCCGGCCAGCACCGGGATATAGCGCAGCGATACCGAACTATCGATTTTGATATTTCCTTCACTGCCAATGGTGAATGGAAAGCCGATCTGCTCAATCTCATCGAAAGATGGCTCACGCAGCTCCAGCACATGAAGGGTTTCGCCATGTGCCGTAATAGGTTTTGAAAGTTGCAGTTCACTCACTGATAAAATCCTTCTGAGCCGTGGAATTCGAGGTCTACCGTACCCTCTTCCGCATTGTGGTTAGCTTCACCGAACTGGAACGCTTCGGACAGCACGTAAACCATGCCGTTGGCCAGTTCGGCAGTGATGGTCATCTGGTCTGAATCCATCAGCTTGGTGACCGGAAACGCCTTCGGAACCTTGAAGGTGCCTTTGACGTAAGGCGCACGGTGCGTTTCTTTGTAATCCACGTCACCGGCCAGGCCGATCACGTCATCACGCACTTTGGTGTTCATCGGCACCTCAATGCCGCCGGTCAGCGACAGCTGCTGGCCGTCCACCTTGACGTATGCTGTACCCGCAATCTTTGCCATTACGCGGTCTCCTCGCTGTATTGCAGACGGAACTGATTAAGCAGCGCAAACACGCGCAACTGGTTGACGTAATCCGGCGGGAAAAGAACATCTACGCGGGTTGGATCGCTCACGTTGCGCTCCACCACCAGATGCTGCTTGAAGAGATCGAAGTTCTCCACGATCCCGGCTCGCTCCATGGTGCGATAGCTCGCGCATATTTCCCCCTTCAGCACTGCAGGCGTGACGATAGCCTGACCAGGACCAAATCGGGTGCCGTCATCTGCCAGCTTGTGTCGCGGGTATTTGCTGGTAACGATACTCTTCAACTGTCGGATAACGTAGGCACTGGTATGCAGGGTTTCACTATCCAGATAGCTGCTATCAGCCACTTCATAGGCATTCTGCTTATAGGTAGTGATCTCACGCTGAATGCGCAGTACACCGCCTTCACTGGATGCCGTGGCAATGCCATGCGTAAGCAGAGACTGCTGCTCAGTCAGGGTGAAGCGGTTGCCTGCCATAGCTGGCAGAGCGCCGATCATCTCACCAGTCTGAGTGGGTCGCGCCGGGTCGATGCGAATAAATACAGCGTTACGAGCCGTGCGCATAGCTACCAATTCATCAGCTGCGGTCTGAACTGTAGTCTCATAACCGGCCACTGAGATGTGCTGGTTATTCAGCGTATCGCCAAACGCCACTAGGTCTGACAGTGTGCCTAACTTCGCTGTGTAGACGTGGCCATACAACTGCCGCGCATAGCTCCAGCGGCCAGAAGAGTCGTTCATCTCCAGTGCGACTGTTGCCAGTGATGCTGAATCGCTGAATGGTGTGCCGATAAAGTCGAAAGGCTCATCACCCATTGCGGCTACGGCGCCTGAAAGATCTGGCGAGCCGGTGCCGCCAGCCATGCCGGTGATCGCAACGTTAACTCCATCTGGCGTGTTTTCGCTGCCAATGGTGCCGTAATAGTTCATCACTAATGGGATGTCGTTTCCGGTAAGTCCTTTATGGCGAGCGGTGAGAGTAACCACGCCTGCTGCAGCGGTTGCCGTTACTGGCAGGTCGGCATTAGCATTGATAGCTGCGGCGAGAGCAGTTGCAACTGTCGCCGGTGTGTCACCAGTAACTACGGCTGCCTGTGCGCGTGTTGCACCGATATAAAGGCTTACGGTGCCTGATGCCTGCGCATTACCGGTAAGGGTTAACTTGCCAGTGGCGGCATCACCTTCAGGTTCATCAACTGCGATTACCCACAACTCGCCAAAAGGATCGACAGCGCGGTATTTAGCAACCATGCGGGCAAGTTGGCTGCCACGGCCCGCTAATTTGCCCGCCAGTGGAGCTGATGGCATGATCGTAAGCTGGTTTTTAGCAATTGTGCTGCCTGTGGACGCAAAGCCGATCAGTAGTGAAGGCCCGCTGTCCTGCGTGGTATTCGCTTCGCTATTATCCATTTCGGCCCAAAAGAGCGGCACGCGAAGGTTTGCTGGAATGTTTGGATAGCTGACAGACATTACTCACCGCCTTGTTTCTTAGGGTCCACCACGGGTTTTTTCTCTTCCGTGACGACTGTTTCAACATCCCCGGCCGCAAGGCGGCGGAGCCAGTAGCTGCTTTCTTCGACGTTCCGGCCTTCTGAAGGCAGCAGATCGCCCCGGACAGGGTCTGGAACAGACCGCCCGCGCTTGGGTTTGATTTGCATGGTTTACTCGCTGAGGTTGATTTTTGTGTGGTGTTCTATGATGCCGTCAGGGCCATTGCCCGGGTCGATGTAATCGATGTCGATGTAGACTGTTTTCAATTCATCCAGTGAGTTCAGGTCATCTTTTTGGCGCGTATCCTCTTCAGTGATTTCGCGCGTCAGCATGAATTCAAACTGGTAATAGAGACGCCCCCGATCCATGTCCAGAAGCTGCCCGCCAGAATATGCCACGGGGCCAGCATCTTCATCCGGCTCCCAGCCCAACAGCGCCTTCCAGATTTCGCGGCGCACATCATGCACGGCGTCATAACCTGCCGCCTGTCCACGCTCGTCGCGCGTATTGTCAAGCACCACGACCACCGCAAAGCCTTCGGTTACGTTCTGCCAGTAGTCAGTCAGGGACTTCTGCTCAGCTGTGACGTCTTCGGTCGGCACCACATACGCCGCCGGCAGCTTCATCTTCCCGGTTTCGGGGATAGACTTGAATTCAGCCGCCCCGGCTACGTTGCCAGCGAACATCGGACATCGCGCCCGGAGAGCGGCGATCACAAGTGATAGCTTCATTTCTTTTTCCTTTCAGGACGCAGGGAGGTACGCAGCGCACGGGTCAGCACATAACGCGTCCACGTTTTGCGCGCCTCCAGCACTTCGGTCATGTAGTTTTTACGCGGGGCAACTCGCCAGCCATTACCGCCGGATTTCCCTTTGTGATGGCTCTTTTTGCGCTTAGAACCACGCTTCACGCCGTAGAACAGAAACGCGGGGTAAAAGTCGCCCTCAATGAGTCGGTTACCCTCGCCCCGTTTCTGGTTTGGCGCGATGCGCACCATCAGGCCCGGACGGCTTTTTGATGCGCGGGGAACGTAATAGCCGATTGACCGTGCCAGCCTGCCAGTCCTGAATCCCGGATACTCACCCGGCGCGGAACGACCACGACGCATGACCAGACGCCTGGCATCACGCATGTGAACCTGACCAATCTGAATGAAGGCGCGGCGCATTTTTGCCCGGTTAAAAACGAGGTCTTTGGGCTGCTGAAAATCAACGTGCAGAAGCGGCTTAGCCATACATCTCTCCGTCGCTGTCCACAGCCCTCAACTCTTCGCACTCCAGCAGCAGGTAACGACCGGCTGAGTTGAGGTCGCGCAGGCGCTTAACGCGATATACATAACCGCCGTAAACCACCTCAAAATCTGAAGTGATGCCACGTAGATAACGGATGGTCATGTAGTGGGTTATGGTGTCGTCAGCCTGAACGGATTCATGATAGGTGGTAGCACCTACCTGCCGGACCTTCGCCCAGACGTCCTTTTCATTCTGATAGACCGAGTCAGTGCCACCATCATCTGCTGGCTGGTCGATGCGCTGGCGAAGATGGATGCGCTTATTGAGCTCGCCGGGATCAGGAAGCGTGAACACAGCGCTGGTATTTGAAGATCGTCGCTGCATGCTAATACCCCGATACCGGCAGACGCCGTGAATACAGCAGAAACTCAAACGCCTGCGGCGTCTCAGTCATCTCCAGCTCTGACACTGAGCTGCGATGCTCATACCAGTGGCTGACCAGCATCAACAGGGCAAGCCGGATATCTTCGGTAATCACCATGCCATCGGTATCAAGCGGTGCAACGTCTGCCACCGTTTTATACAGATTACGGTTGAGGTAGGTTACCGCCTTCGCCTCGGCTGCCAGAGCAAAAAGCTCAAGCAGCCGATCCTCTTCCGTGAAGTCGTTCTCCAGTCGGCATTGCTGTTTAATTTCTTCGAGCGTCAGCAGCATGGTGTTCAGCCCTTTTTGTTTTTACCTTTTGCTGGCTCTGGCTCTGGCTCTGGCTCTGGCTCTGGCTCTGGCTCTGGCTCTGGCTCTGGCTCTGGCTCTGGCTCTGGCTCTGGCTCTGGCTCTGGCTCTGGCTCTGGCTCTGGCTCTGGCTCTGGCTCTGGCTCTGGCTCTGGCTCTGGCTCTGGCTCTGGCTCTGGCTCTGGCTCTGGCAGAGCAGCAGTACCGTCTTCAACCAGCTCTGCATAGCCTTTTTTAATCAACTCGCGACCATGCTGCTCGTCGGTCTCGATGGTGTTGCCTTCAGAAACGACAGTGCCGCCGAAATAATTCGGTTTAATCAAAAGCAGTTTCATATGTAACTCCCGGAAAAGCGGCCCGAAGGCCGCCGTTGCTCTTACGCAGCTGCAGCAGGTGCGGTGAATGAACCGTAAACGAACGCTTCAGGACGCTTAACGGCCAGCGCCAGACGCTCTTCACAACGGATTGAGATCATGTTTTTCTCAAAGTCGTCGGCGTTTTCAGTGGAGATAACCACGTTGGCATCTTCGCGGTCGAAAATCTGCGCACCGGCATTGAATGCGCCGGTCAGGAATTTACCCTGGAAGGCAGCCGCTTCGGTCGCGACAACCGGCAGCCCCCACAGGGTAGGACCAGTCAGCGCTGCCGGGTTCGCCAGAATGTAACGACCCAGTGAATCCTTAGTCAGCTCGATCTTCGCCCAATCAATGAAGTGCAGAACATGGCCAGACGCCGGGAAGCGCGCCAGTTGCGCCTGCAGCATAGCAAGTCGCAGATCATCGATACCGCTTTGATTCGCCACGCTGAAGGCAGCAGCATATGCAGATGCCTGCGGAACGATACCGTTCAGGTGAGTGCCGGTTCCGTCACCGAAAAGAATCTCCTGCTCTTCAACGTACTTCAGGCCATAGCGCAGTTCGGCGTCAATTGTCGATTGCAGCTGCGGCATGTCATCAAGAATCTGCTTAGCGGCTTTGAACAGGTGCGCGATGGTACGGACCGGCGTGATTTTTTCCGCAAAGGTGATGCCGCTGTAAGGTTTGGTGGTGTTCTCAGCGACGGTCGCCGCATTGTTGGTGAAGCCAGTCTGCTGAACCCAGTAGATGGTATTGGACTCAGTACGGCCCGGTGCAATCAGGTCGCGGATAAACAGTCGCTGTTTTGGCTGCTGATCGATACCTGGCAGGCGGTCAGGTGCAACGATCTGGCCCGGCACGTTGACCGACAGCAACGCAGCCTTAACCGGAATGCTCAGGCGCTTATTGCCTTCGATGCTGGCTGAAAAAGCTTTCAGTGCTTCGGAGGAAACAACCTGACCGCCAACGGTTTCGATGACGTTTTTCGCATTAGCCAGCGGCATTTGAGCAACGTGCTGCTCCAGATCACCCAGCGCAGCCTTCAGCGTTTTTTCTGCTTCACGCATGGCGTTAAGCTCACTCGCCATTTTATCCACTGCCGCTTTTGTTTCCGCTGACAGTGAGCCTGATTTTTTCGCCTCGGTCAGCGCTTCTTCAGCCTTCGCGTTAAACTTGCCGCTGGCTTCGTTGATGCTGGCTGTAACCTGCTTCAGAACTTCATTTACTTCAGACATTGTTAATCCTTATTTGCCGAACGCGGCCAGCGCGTTTTTAAGTTGTGCAATATTTTCGGGGTTGATTTCGTCGGTAGCGCCCGGCATACCTTCAGGGATGGCAGCAGCGCCTGGCTTGCCGCCGGTTAAAGCTTTAAGAAGTTTTCGACGCTCGGAGCGCGGTGCGTCGGTTTTTGCCAGCATCGCGTCCAACTTGCGCAGCGCAGCTGCAGGGCTGTCGTCGCCATCTGCAATCTCATCTGCTGACAGCAGGCGATCTGCAAAACCTTTTTCAACCGCATCGCTACCGCCGATGTAGGTTTCGGCATCCATCATCGCGTCGATGGTGGCCGCATCCAGACCGGTTCTTGCGCTATAGATATCGTTCATCGCCTTATCAAAAGGCACCATGTCGGCCGCAATCTGCTGCAGGTCATGACGGTTGCCCATCGCATACACCCAGCAGTTATGGATCATCAGGAAAGCACCGCGACCGATCTGCACCTCATCACCGGCCATCGCGATAATCGACGCAGCAGAAGCAGCGAGGCCCAGCACCTTGACAGTGACCTTCCCTTCGTACTCACGCAGCAGGTTATAAATCGCCAGGCCTTCAAACATATCGCCGCCCGGCGAATTGATATTCACGGTCACATCAGCACCGCCGATTGAGCGGAGCGCGGCAGCAATGCGGCTGGCGGTAACACCATCGCCGTACCAGTCAGCGCCAATGACATCGAACACGGAAATGCTGTTGTCATCACTCTTTGCGGCTTTGATGCCGCCGTTCCAGCGATCCATTGCAGAAGACGGCAGATCGCGATTTTCGCGCGCAAAAGGCCGCCCCTCCGGTGCGGCCGGAAGGCTTTTTACTGTCATTGGGGATGCTCCTAAGCCGCCTGTTTAAGCGGTGATTGTTCGAAAGGAATGTCCGGGAAAACGGCGTTGTGAACTTCGCGCAACAATGTGGCCCTTGCGGCGGTGCTGTTTTTGCGCAGGTCTTCAAGCGGTGTAAGGTTCAGCTGTACGGTGTAGATATCACCACCTTCAATCGGTGGCAGATTCTCCAGGCGGCGCACGTCATTACGGGACATCCAGCCGTTCTGCAGCGCGGTGGTGTAATAAGCGGAGCGCCCTGCGCTGTCGGCACGCAGCAGACCTTCAACGGAGAACTCAGCAAACAGGTCTTCATCACCGTTCAGCAGGCAACGTGATATCTCCTGTTCAATATTCACCAGCATCGGGCGAAGCGTATTAGTCAGGAACAGAAGGTTCATGCCTTCAACGCTCGACGCCCAGCTGCTCTGCTTATCAACGTGACCAACCATAAACGGCGGCACGCGGAACCAGCGGCAGATTTCCTCAATACTGAATGACCGTGACTCCAGCATCTGAGCATCTTCAGGGTTAAGGGTGATGCCCTGATAGGACATATCACCCTCAAGCACCATCACCTTGCCCGCGTTTTTTGAACCAACGAACCGGTTAAGGTTTTCGCGGTTTTTCTGTCGCTGCTCTTTTGTCAGCAGATTCTTTGACAGAAAGAAGCCTGAAGTCTGAATACCGTTTTCAAAAATTTTTGCGGCTGACTCTTCGACCGCCATCGCTGCGCCAAACACGTCACGACCGGTGCGCATCGGCATCATTCCGCATACGCCATCCAGACCAAATCCCCGGATGTGCATCATGTTTTTAACCGGGATGATGCGCGGCACGCCCTTCTCAGTGTAGGTATACTGCAGTTCGCCGCTGTCGAGCCGCTCAACCTTCATACACTGCGGAAGTAGCGGCACCAGAGAAACCAGTTTGGTGCCGATCATCTTTTTCTCAACGTAGGCATTACCCCGCAGGCAGATGCTGGCAACCACCATCAGCATGAAGCGCGACGGCGTCATTTCGCTGTTCGGACGGCGGCAGAGTAACTGATAGGCCGGATGATTAAGCGCCAGCTTGCGGGAACCGTCAGCTGCTCGCTCGTATACCTTCATCGGCAGGGTTGAAACTGACTCACTCAGCAGACGCACACAGGCCCAGACTGAGGCCAGCGCCAGCGCTTTCTCTGCCGTTACAACCTTTCCGCTGCTGCTTGTGCCGTACCACTCCTGCCAGAATGCAGCATCATTTAGTCCAATCGACTCACCAAGCCAGTTAACAATCGCGCTCTTTATGCGACCCGGCTGTTTTTTTTCCTTCATCAGATACCTACCATGATCGGGTCATCAAAAAAGTCATCAGGATCGCCGCTGTCCACCAGCACCGCGTCCTCTGCTGCGCCGATTGCCATAGCTGAAGCCACCACGCCATCGATACGGCCGGTGCTTTTCTTTTTGGCAAATATGCGGTTGTCCTTCTGGTCAGCCTCAAGCACCGCAGAGGCTGCATTCCAGCGCAGACAGGGATTAGGCCGGATGATGAGCACCCGGTTATTCAGGTGCTCCTCAAACAGCTCAATAGAGCGCGGCATCCACAACCCAGACTCCTGCGCCTTGTAAAAGCCCTGACCATGCGGAACAAGGTCAACACTCACAGACTCGCTTTCCAGCTCTGGCTCCAGATACTTGATGCGATACTGGTCAAACGCGATGCACTTAATATCGTATCTGGCCGCCAGCTCACCGATACGCACCGCCACAAAACCGTAGTTAACCGCCTTACCAGGCGGCGCGTGAATAAAGCCATTACGCAGCCAGGCGTCATAGGGAACGTGGTCAGTTTTGGCACGCTCCAGCAGAGAATCTTTCGGCGTCCAGAACTCAACTAAAAGCTTTTTGGATTTCGGAAAGTAAAGCGCCAGCGCTGTCAGGTCGCGTGACCCGGACAGGTCCAGACCGCCATAGCACTCTTCACCCGCTAAATCCTCCGGATCAAAGTCCTGTTCGCAGTTCATCCAGGTGTCGCTGTCAATCCACGGATCAGACGCTTCCACCCACTGGCAGAAGTTCAGGCGTCGGACAATGCTCTCTTTTGATGGCATGCCGCGAGCCTGCGTCACCTGCTCCCGCAAGTATTTATCCGTGAAGGTCTGACCCAGCGACGGGTTAGCTTTACCCCAGCATGTTTCATCTTTAAACGGGTCGTCGCCCTCATCCAGCGAACAGATGAAGCTGAAAAAGCTGTCATCGACCAAATCACCGGCTGCCACCTTGCGACCGTATTCGTGATATTCGAAACAGACACTGGTTTTATCGTGGCCGCTGTTGGTAATGAGGAACATCAGCGCCTGACGGCGGCCCTTTGTACCGGCGCGCATCATCTCAACAACGGCGTTTGTTTTGTGCTCATGCACTTCGTCAATCAGTGCGCCATGCGGGCGCGGGCCTGACTGACCATCATCAGAGCTGATCGGCTTAAAGAAAGAGCCTGTCTGCAGGAACGCAAGGTTCCACACATTAAGCCCGGTGCCGGATTTGGTGATGCGCTGTGCCAGCGCGGGCGACTGATCGACCATCGTTACCGCATCGCGGAACAGGATCATCGCCTGGTCTTTCTTCGTGGCCGCCGCGTAAACTTCGGCGCGGGGCTCTTTGTCTGCCATCAGCAGGTAAAGACCAACTCCGCCTGCTAGTGGCGATTTACCCGAACCCTTACCGGACTCGATATAGCTCATGCGAAAGCGGCGCGTGCCGTCTTCCGCTTTCCAGCCGAACAGGGAGCCAACAATGAAACACTGCCACGGCAGCAGGATGAAAGGTTTCCCCTCATGCTCACCGCCATTCAGCTTCAGAACCTGAGCAAAGAAGTTAACAACGCGCGTTACAGCTTCAACATCCCAGAACAGTCCACGCTTTGGCCCTTCTTCCAAATCCCGGATGTGGCGGGCGCATGCAGCGCGGATATCTGGCCCGGCAAGAACAGCCCCGCTTGTAACGTCCATTGCATACTGCGTCGCCGGATCAACCGAAGAACTGGTTGAGCGGGTCTTCTTCTTTTTCTCCACCATTCACGTTCACCTTTGACCGGGCAGCCGGTGTAAGGCCGAACTCTACCAGGTAGCTTTTGAAGCGCCGGTCTGCATCAGCCAGCATTGAAACAGCCGGGTTGGCTTTAATCAGAAATCCGCCATCGGTCTGGACCGTATAGGTTCTGCCTTCATCAGCAATCGTGATCCGCAGCTGAAGAATGTCGGCGTAGATATCGCAGAGCCTTTCCAGTGCCAGCACATCGGCAACGGTCAGCACGCCCATTCCGTCAAGAAGAACGGTCAACTTTCCCCACGCAACCTTTCCCCAATCGGTGAGGTGTGATGGCGGACTCGGGATTTCTCTCGCGGGTGCAGGCTCTTTGTCGTTAAGTTTTCGCTTGCCCGGATTGCCGGTAACGACCTTAAGGTGGGTCGGCTTTGGTCGTCTTCCGGCCATAAAAACCTCCCAGAAAAAAACTTTTCATTTCGCGGTTGTGCATAAAAAGGGGGGCGGGCGGTCAGGAGGTCGCTGTCCCCTGAAGTCTGATCCCACCCTCCCCCATGATGATTGATAATCTTTCTCATTTGAGCTGTTGACCTACTCGCCCACATGACAAATGAGATGCATTCTTATTTGCGCCAATGGGATGCGGGACTGAGCGGCAGGCCGTTCTCATCGCAACCGATGACGTGACCGCGCTTCTCTTCGCGCTGCTTGGTCGAATCATGATGCTGCTTGCAAAGAGGCTGCCAGTTGGCCTTGTCCCAGAAAAGCTTCTGAGCCTTCGCTATCTCATCCTGCTTGCCGCCGTTGATGGCTTCTTTCAGCCTGTGAGGCTTGATGTGGTCAACGACAGCAGCCGCAACTGCCCTGCCCTGCCGGTGGCACATCGCGCAGAGAGGGTGAGACTTCAGGAATGAAAGCCTGGCTTTATCCCAGCGGCTGTTGTAGATGCGTGGCTCAGACATCAGAATTTCCTACTGGTTAATCGTGATACATTCTCGGCAATGGTGAGTCCACCATCCGATAATTCATTGTGTTTATGCTGAAAATTGAACTCATTAAATGCAGTTTTCAGCACAAAATAAAAACCGCCCGTAGGCGGTTAGTCCATATGCTTAGCTATTTCATTCCGAAGAATTTCCAATAACACTTCCATCTTGTCCCTAAACAGGTTGGATGCATCTGATACTAAGTTGAAACAGGAAGAATCAGTGATCTTGCCTCTCTCATGCTGGAAGCCAATATCAACGGCTTTGTCTCTTACTTTGATGACATCATCATAAGCGGGCTTAATTTGCGGGTAATAGATTCTTAATATACTTAGCATCATCTCAACATTGAATTTATCTTTATCTTTATCATTCAATACTAACTCGCTAACTTGCATTCTGGTCAACTTACCAGCTGCAACTCTCAAGATGTTATGCTGATAGTTGCTTACTTTTAGCGACCATTTAGATAACAGCAAGTAAAGTTCCTCACCTTTCTCAAGCATTAGTTTTCTTTTTTCTTTCCTTAAATCATGATCCATTTGAAGCTTAAGCCGCTTGTCATTCCACTTGTTAGAGTAAATATTCAAAACAAATGAAGCTCCGAATCCCAGAAAAGCGGTTATTACAGGTAATAAGGTCTGAAGCATAAACGGGCCCCTTGACGAAATGATAATCATACGTCTGCTGGCGCAATTATCCAACAATACAGAGTGGCAACCCGTTACCTCTTTTTGGAGATTTTCATCATCAGGCGCACTCGTAAATGCGCCTTGTGATGCTTACCTGAACCCTTCAGCCATCATCATGAGAACAAAGACGATGAACGATGACAATGCAATGCCTTTCGCCAACTCTATAAGCCTCATCATTTTGGTTTCCTGCTAATGCTGAAGCCTGGATGATTCGATGCGCCGAATGGCTGCCCGGTCGATATTGCACTGCCCCAGCACGCCATAAAGCTCTGCATTTAACGCCACGCTGTCACCGAACGTCATATCCTGTGATGGCGCTGGCACGTCAATCTGACTGGTAAGTTCAGCCGGAAGGCTTAGCTGTGGCTGTTTTATTGTCCGGTACTCCACCAGCGGCTTTTGCTGCGTCGCGCAACCGGTCAGCAGCATCAGGGGGAACAGGAGCAACAGCACACTTGTCCGCCGCAAGGTAACGCTTAATTTCATTCTGTAGTTTCCGGTTCTGCTGGGCTGTTACGGCACGCTGCTCTGTAACCTGACTCATGACATCGTTTTGCTGCTTAACGGCTGTTACCAGCTCAGTGACGCTTGATGCCAGGCCATCGTTCTTAGAGCGAAGATCGTTAATCTGCTCATCTTTACTGTTTGCCAGCTTCTCAAGCCTGTCGTTCGTTGCCTTCAGCTGTGAATTACTGGCGTTCAGTCCCCACAGCGCCACGCAGATAAGACCGATGATGACTAGGCCTGAATTGTTTCGGATAAAGCCGATTACGTTGAACATAGAATCCCCTTAGATTTTGATAAGCGGGATTTCCGGTCGTCCAGACCATTGGTGCCACCATTAATGACTCTGGTGATGCGGGTAACATCATCAGAGTCTGCCAGCTCGTTTAATCCGTGATTCTTCCACCATGCTGCTGCTGACATCGCAGCAAAGCGATAGCCCAGCAATAAATCAGGGTTTGCCACTACATCAGCGCCCAGCTGTATAACCAGCGCTTCATAGTTCGCCTTGCCGGTGATCTGAATCAGACCTCGACCGCGATAGCGGTAACCATCTCCCGAACCAACATCACCATTACCGTTGCGGTTTGCGTAAATGATGCTGGCGATCATCTTCTGGTTAGCTGGGTGCATCGCATTACGACCATAAGCGCGGGCCTGTTCGGCAGTGATGCGCTTGCCAAACATTGCGGTCAGGGCGTTCTCGCTATAGTTCAGCCCTTCTTCAACCTTCAGGAACCCGGCTGACTCATGCCCCGTCTGCGCCAGAAAGTGGGCCTGCCGTAATGGCGTGCTTATCTGGAAGGCTGAGAGGCTTGCCGCTATATGTGGATACCAGGTATCACGCAGAGAATTACTTACGCCGGTGGCACGCTGAAAACTACTGGCTGTCAGCATTACTGTCTCCCAATCGCTTATCTATCTGGCGGCGTATCTTCGTTGACACGTAGTCCACACCGAGGAAGCCAAGGAAGACCGCAGCAACCCGCGTAATGTCTTCACTGAAGTGCCAGTTGAACACCGAGCCAATTACCTGAAGGCTTGGCTGTAGGAAGAAGGCGAAGACGCTGCACATCGCTGCATCAAGCAGGCGGCGTGACCATGCGTCTTTGCCAACGTAAGTGGCTCTGAGAATCGCCATGACTCCGGCAAGACCCGCATAGCCGGTTTCGTTTTTGTGGGCGTAAAGCCAGGCAATCAGGCTTGCCCAGAACCCAACGTCTTTGTCCGGCATGCGTTTCATCCTCACCTCCGATAATTGGCAGGTGCTGTCGGTAGTCAGAAGAAAATTGCGCAACGCCACGGTGTCAAAAGTGTGTGTGGAGACTGATTGGCGTGCGCAAAAACGAAAAAAGGCCGCTCTTTGGCGACCTCTTTGAATGGGAACCCTGACGCAATAGCGGTAACTGCCTTGCCCGTCGGCAACAGGGGTAATTTTTCTATCCCTTGTAAGGGATAATTTTTTATTCATCCCTTACAAGGGATAAGCCAATAAAAAAGCCCCGCCAGCTGGTGAGGCTGCGAGGCTTTCGGACATCCACTTGATATGCAACTGACCCGCCATCAGCGAACCAGATAATTCTTTTTAGTGCGGAAGACTCATAAAATCCCCACTATGAGGAGATATTAATCCATTCCCGGACAAAAGCAACAGTTATCTTTGGCTGGGGAATCTTTCATTTCCTGTGATTTTCTGAAAGGTCTGGTCAGCGTGAGACTCTTCCTGCTCTAATTTAGCCACCAGCGCATCAAAGAAAGGCTTCCAGTTGCGGTTCCAGGTTCTCTCCTGCAGGTCAGGAATCAGCACCCGGATGGCTCTGAAAGCTTTTGTACCGGGCGAACGAGCAAAGCCTCTGCCACCACACCGATCACAATTCTTCTCAACGATGGAATTAGTCTGCCTGGACATCTCGATATCACGCACGCGGCCAGTACCGTTGCACCGGCACCGCTCTGTCACTGCGCCCTTGCCGTGACATGTCACGCACATTTTTTCCAGCGTCTCCAACCGGTATTTTGGAGGAACGTAATTATCGTTATCAGGCGTTGAGCAGCCAGGGTGAATCATCACATGCTCAATGCTGTTCATAATGCCACGGCCATCACAGTCGGGGCATGAGTGGGTAGTTGATGCAGAGCGGACATAATCTTCATATGCCAGCTTGGATAGAACTCTGATACAGGAAGGCAACTTTGAGCCAGCTGCTTTCAGAACGAGCTTTGGTGTTATGCGCCGGGCATGCACCATAAGCAGACCTATGACGCGATCTTTATCCCCTTCGCTGACCCCGGACTTAGCCAGAACGGCTGCAATCCCCATAGGAGACTTTGACTGGCACATCCCGATAGCGGCCATCAGGTCTGTACCCGTAAGCCCCTCACTTCCCGTAGAACGGGATGAGTCACTAATCTGGAGGCTCTTCGGATTGAAGTGCTTCAGCGCTGATTCAATTTTCATGCTCACCTTCTCCACACACTTTATTTTTTGTCTGTCCCAATCACTCCGACTGCAATCGCGTGATCGAGGAACCTGAACAGCAGCTCTATCTGACTGCCGTATTTCGCTTCAAACGCTCTCATATCCCGGTGCAGTTCATCGTGATGCGCTCTGCATAGCGGTATCACAAATAAATCATGCGCCTTCGTTCCCATTCCCCCCTGTCCGTGTCCAATGATGTGATGAGGATCGTCAGCCTGTATGCCGCAACATGCGCAAGTCTGCGACTTTACCCATCGTGTGTATTTCTCACTTTCCCAGCGCTTACGCTTGGGGCGCTTCATGAATGATTCTGGTGATTCCGGGTCGGTGCGCAGATCGATTATCTTTTTGACCAACTGAGCAGCATCCTGAATCACCTCACACGCCGGTCGCACCGGAACAATGCGGGCCTCTTTCAGCTCGCCGCTATGGATACTTTCTTTCGGCATGCGCAGAACGCGCCGCGCCGGTGCCTCCGGTATCAGGTCAATCACATCATTCAGGGTTGCCCACCAGCACAGTTCCGGCAGGGTCAGTTGATGGTCACCGTTTAGCGCCATCTGGCTGCATGCCGCCCTGATTATCCAGAGTGCGGTGTTACCTTTGGCGATGTTCTCCAGGCTACCGGGTATGCCGTTTTCCCTGAACTCATTATCGTGGCTATAGCAAAGAGACACCAGGCCGTTTTCGATTTCTGACACTGTGAATTCATGGTGATGCCACACTCCCAGCTGCTCCCACTGGCAGCACCCGAAAGACTGGACGAAGGATGCCAGCGCATTCGGTCCACCAGCAGCCTTTATCACGCGTTCGTGACTGAAGAAGGGAATCAGTGAGGGCTCATCAAGTAACGGCTGTGTGCCGTCATTCAGCCGCCCCGATGGCAGGTCTGCCATATCCATTGTCGGTGTGCTGATCACAACCCTGCCCTTAAACAGCTTCAACAGGTCTGGTCCTGGCTTCAGCAACACAATCCCGGTGCGCGGTGCTACCTCTGGCGTAAGTAATGCTCTCATGCGGCCACCACTTCAAAAGGCGTGATCGTTACTTCGGCCTTACCCTTCTTCGTCGTTGCGCCCCACTCTACCGAGAATCGCTTTATCTGACTGTCGTCGCCCCACACACCGGCATGAGTAAGGCTGTCGAATAATGCTTTGAGATAGTTATCAAGATCACGCTGGCGCTTGTCTGGCGGGAACAGCAGCACACTCACTTCAACATTCACTGTAATCGGCTGCGGTCTGCGTTTAAGTTGTTCCGTGACGGCGGCCAGCGCATTGGAGCGGAAACAGCGCCCGGAGGCGCTGATCAATACTCCCTTTCTGGTGTTACGCCAGTACGTGTTAACGCTTGGCGGGAAAGGCAATGTAAGTTTCATATTTCTCCCTACACCGCCAACTGAAACTGCATGTTAAACCGGTCCCGTTGCTCGCAGTAATTCAATGAGCCAAGGCTGTTGTGTGACTCGATGCGTTCGACCATCAGTGCAGCGCGAGTCTCTTTTGATGCCGGGGCATACGCTCCTGACCATGCCTTATCGATACCAATATTTCTGGCAACGTTAGTGCTGTCAGCGCTCGCCAGCGGTAGTTTGGTGAAAATTAGAGGATTGAGCATGCGCAGGCCGTGAAGCTTGGCGATGGGCTGACCGAACTCATCTGTAACGTGACGAATAAGGTCTTTCATACGCGCTACAGCAAGGTTGGGACGCTTAACGTCGTACTCTCCGCAACTACCGATCGCTACGCGCGGATACTCATTGCAAAGCCGGATGAATCGATCATCGCTCTCGTTCATGTGCCATACCGGTACGCCAGAGGAAATTCCGTGAGGCCACTCATCAATAAGTGCATCGTTCTCAGACTCATCACCGTTGATTACGTCAGGAATAATGGCGAAATCACAACCAGGATGATTCAACCATTTTTTCGCCCATTCATAGTACGGCCCCCAGCCCTTAAAAGTGCTCTTTCCCTTTTCAGCGCGCTTCCATTCGGGATATGCACCGTTATCAAGAAAGAACGATTGGCAGTACTCTGCAGCCAGATTAATTTGCCCTGGGTTTGCAAATGAAATGCAGGCGTGCCGCCCTTTCCATGCCCGAATGGCACATGTATCAGGTGTTATAGGTCCACCATGGTAATGGATCATGCAACCCTCCCAGCCAAAGCGGGCAGTTCTTTAATTGCCTGACGCAGCATGCGGATGTTTGTCCAGCAATCACGGTTAGTCTGCTCCACCAGCGCGATAAACTCCTGAACCGTGCACGGCCTGTCCTGGCGAACGTCAATCAGCACCGCGGAAAAACGCTGCAACTGTTCCTTTGCCAGCTCTGGATCATCGTACTGCTCTGACACCCACAACTTCAGTTCAAGATCGTCATGATGCTCTTTGATGAGGCGCACCGCTTTAGCAATGGTCTCTGCCGGAACTGTCACACAGGTAGGGTTCTCAACGGAGTCCGCCGCCCAGGTATGCGCGTACTTTGATTCGCTGTAGGTGTACTCAGCTTTCATTTTGAACGCGGCAACTACGCACGCCCAAGCTTCAACACCGCTTTGCTCAAGGATTTCGTGTTTTAGAAGCGGCAGGTCATCACCATCGCCGTTCTCTGACTTAACCGGGGCCGGTTGTTCGCTTACTGATTGAGTCACGCCGTAGTGCTCTTTGGCGATCAGGATAATATCCATCAGCTCAGCCGCCTGCAGGTCAGTTTCAAACGTCAGCGTAATGCGGGCGCCCTCATCGCTCTGTTCTGTCTGAGAATGTTTAGCAATCAGTTCTGCAAGCTTACGTGCCTGGGCAGCACTGAACTGCGGCATAGCATCGGTCTTAGTCAGTTTCTTCTTCCCTGCCGCTTTCGCCTTCTGCATCTGCTCCTGAGCAATGGATGAGGCTTTAACGCCATGTTCGCGCTGCAGGGCTACTGCTGTGGTTGCGGCCACTTCACCGGACTTCACCATCTCAATCAGAGGTTCGCCAACGGTCAGCAGCTGCAGGTGCTGTTCAACGTCGGTGATCGAACGTTTCACTTTAGCGGCAATCTCCGCTGGCTCTAATCCTTGATTAACGAGGCGCTGATAGGCGGCTGCACGTTCCAGCGGCAACAGGGCGCGGCCCTGACTACTGGTGACCATGAACGCAACGCTGTCCGCCTCACTCCCCACGAAGTCTTTGCACTCAAGGCGCAGCGTATAGCCCGCTTCCTGAGCCAGCTTCGCACCGTAATAGCGGTGATGGCCATCGATGATCTTAATGCCCTTTTCGGTGACCTTCACAGCCAGCGGAGGCACGTGTTCACCAGCGATAAAGGCGTCGCGGAACTCCTCGACATGAGTCTGATCGATATCACGTATGTTGTAATTAGTTTCCACATACAGCTCATCAACGCCCAGCAGGTAGGTTTTGCGGGTGGTGATATCGGTATCGCTATTTTTCTTGTCGTCGTAAATGCGCGCTAATGTGCTCATGCTGTGGTCAGCTCCCATGTCAGGACAATAATCAGGGCGGCAATCATCACCGCTGCGGTGCGGATGGCCTGGTAGAAAATCTCATTGCGTTGGTAGTGGCTCTTCAGGTGCGCTTTCATTGGCGATCCTCACTCAGGAAGCTTTCGCCAATACGGCCTGTATCAAGTCCGCCATAGCTGCCACAGTTAAGTGAGCCTCTTGCGGCACAGCGGTCGCAGTTCTCTTTGGCTTCATTGCGGGATGCATCGAACCGGGCCACCAGCATCGCTTCACGCCAGACCTGTGCAGCACGCAGCCAGAACCCTTTAGCCTCCAGTTCGGTAGCCTGCTTCGCCAGCTGGCGATGCTTTTCGCTCTCTTCTGGCACCGGCGCGGTGTTGATCGAATAACTCCAGTCGCTGGCACGCTTGAGAGTCCCTCTGGTGAAAAGCGGTTTGATAAAGCGCTTCACTGAGGTCTCATGCAGGCCGGTAAGCTTGCAGAGTTCGCGCACCTTCAGCGGGCCATTGCGGGTAATCAGTTCAAGAATTTTTGATTCGTGGTTGATCATGATTATCTCCCGTTATCCGCGAAAGCCGTGAGGCACTGAGCTGTCAGGCTGCGGAATGACAGTGATATCCCGCTGCATGTTGCGCTTCAGGGCATTCCATTCAGAGCGCGGCGGGCGACCGGCCTTATCCCATTTGGCAGCAGACTGCAGATAGCCAGGCAGGTTGCCGGGGATGAACAGAGTTTTGGGACGCATGTACTGGTATTCCTCAGTGCCTTCCCAGTGGGCGTGTTTGTAATCCACCACCAGGCAAAGCTCTTCCACCGTAAATGCATCTTTCAGCCGGGATTTGATGTGACCCATCGACGACTGCGCCTCTGTGTGCTTAGCGCCAGTAACTTTGTTCAGGTGGCGTAAGACTTCCCGAGAACGATTAACCAGGGACCACTCATCGTCTGGTTGCGTCGCAACCTGACAAGAAGGGGTTGTTGTAATCTCTGTAGTATTCTCTGTTGTAATCTCTGTAAGACGAGGGCAATTTGCCCCAATCGATGGGGTTAAAATGCCATTATCGATAGGTGCAGCTTGCCCTTTTCGATGAGTGCAACTTGCATCCTTCGATGAGGGCAATTTGCCCTCATCGGCCAACAGTGGGTTTGCGTGGTTAATTGCGTAAAAATTGGTGCGATCATGTTGAGTCTTTTTCAGCTGCTCAACATAGATGAGCCCGCTTTTCTTAAGCGAGGTCAGAGCACGTTTAACTGTATCTGAAGACCACCATGGGAATTGCTCATTCCAGTCTTCAATGGTGTTGTAAATCCAGCGTTTGCCGTCATGCTCAACACCTGAAGTGGTGTCCTCCAGCCAGTAACAAATCTGTTGCAGCACAATGGCCTCATTCAGCCCAATACGCTGCGCAAGGGCTGGACTAATGACCAGAGGCTTAACCTTAAGCAATAAACTCATGACGCCACCTTCCTGAACTTCTGACTGAACAGAACGCGGGGCTGCATGCATGGATGCGGATAGTTGGGGCGCATGTAAATCACGCGATGATTAACCACGTCTACACCAACCGTCTCCACAACCACGCCGCGCGGGTCTTTGTAGCGTTCAACCCAGGGTTTAATGATCTCGTTTTCCATCAATTCACACCTAACTGCGCCGGACGGCTGTAGAAAGTCTTCCACGCGGACTCAACTACCAGACGAGTAGTTGTCTGGTAGTTGTTAGGGCCACCAGCTGTCGGTATGATTTGCTCATAGACAGGGACGCCAGCGATAACACGGCAACGGAATTGCCGAACTGCTTTGGTTTGGCTTACAATGGACATGCGATTGATTCTCCACACACGTTGATTTAGTCGCGACCGACGCTCAGGGCTGCAATCCCTGGGCGTCAATTTTTTGGGGCTTAAAAAACTTTTCATTTCAAATGTCCTGCACTTCGATCTGCACGCCTGAGGCATCAATCTTCCTGCCGTTCGCCACGAACATATCTACAGAATGCTCAGCAACACCGACGCCATACAGCGCCATGAAACCCAGAAAGCCATGAATCTGATGGCGCATTTTGGTGTGGAACAATGCGGACAGGGTTTTGCGCTCTTTGCTGTCGATCACACCGTCAGACGCTGCGGCAATTTTGGCTATCGCTAACTCACCAGCTGCTGCGCTCGCTTTCATCTCGATGTCATACAGATCGACCTTATCCACCTCTTTCACTGCGGATACATCCACCAGCAACTTTCCGTGACGTGTCGCGAAAAAGTCTGCCAGGCATGCAGTGCCGGATAACTCTTCCATTTTCATGAGCTCATCAAGGGTGAAGAAACGACTGCCACACTTGCGGTACATGTGGTTGTGAAACTGATCGATGGTCATACCTAAGTCATCAGCCATACCTAAACGACCTGCTTTGTGTGCTTTGCACATCAGTCGGATTGCTGTGTTGATTGTGTCTACCATTTCTTATCGTCCGTTGTAGTTACGGTCATGCCGCAGTAGCTTTAGAATTCAATTCCGGCCAAATTTTCATCCAGTCAGCTGGGTGAAGGTCTTTCCTGCTAACTACACCAGCTGAGTGAATTTCGATGAGAACAGACAATGCCGGACCGAGCTTCTGCCCTTTGCTAATTGCCTTGCGGAGATATTCAATCGTGGTCTCGCATTTGACGGCGAACTCTCGTTGTCTACCCAGCGCAAGGCCATTCAGATACGTTCTTAACGTTTCCATGGAGCCTCCTGTTGTTGATGATGAGAGTATACCTGCAAGTATATTTTATTCAATACCTGAAGGTCATTTACCTGTGAGTAATTTTTCGTATGATCCGGGTATGAAAATCGATACCGACAAAGACGTTTTTGAAATCCGGCGACTTAAGCTTCAGGAGCTTGTTGACAGATTCGAGACACAAAAGAAATTTGCTGAAGCGGCAGGCCTTGATGCGACTGTTGTTTCTCGGATGCTTTATCCACCAGGAAAAGCGAACAAACGAAATATCGGTGAACAATCAGCTCGCCAGATTGAAGAATCACTAAAATTAAGTCGTGGGTGGCTGGATGGATTAGCGAAGTCTGCCGAATCCAACGTCACCTATGTAGGCCCGAATGAACCTAAAGGAAGCTTCCCAGTGATAAGCTGGGTAAGTGCAGGACAATGGATGGAAGCGATAGAGCCTTATCACCCCAAGGGTGTAGACCGTTGGTATGAAACAACCGTTGATTGTTCAGAGAATTCATTCTGGCTTGATGTTAAGGGTGACTCGATGACAGCACCTGCTGGGCTTAGCATTCCTGAAGGTATGGCCATACTTATTGATCCGGAAATTGAAGCGAGGAATGGCAAGTTGGTCGTTGCCAAACTTGATAGTGAGAATGAAGCAACTTTCAAAAAGCTGGTAGTCGATGCAGGTCGTAAATTTTTGAAACCACTTAATCCTCAATACCCTATGACTGAAATTGATGGCAATTGCCGAATCATTGGTGTTGTTGTTGATGCAAAAGTTACCAACCTTCCTTAACCACTCATAAGCCCTTTCGATGACCCGGCAATTGCCGGGTTTTTTGTTTCCTGCTCCCGCCACTATAAAAATAAATCTCTATAACTTTCAATTAAATATACCCACAAGTACAATTACTTTACCTTTGAGTATTTACTATCCATATACTCGTAAGTATATTTAGCTCATCGAATGCTTGCGGGGTATACCGTGAAAATGATTAAGAACATGTCGAACACTTCGGTTCGGGACCTGATTACGTTTTTGAGGCTCTTCCCAGATGCTGATGTTGTCTGTTGTGGTGATGCCGGTGTGGTGAGTGTGCAGTGTGATGTTGAAAACGTGGTTCGCGGACCAGCGTTTTAAGAGTACGGAATTGCTGTGTTGGCGGTTACTCATGAGGGTTTGTTTAACCGCCCTTTTTTAAAAAGATTAGAGCAAGCCTCGCTGAAAGAATTTTTGAAAGTTCTTTGAACGAGACTGGATGGCTTACTACTTCAAGACGGTCTCAATAAATGTCCACCAAGTAGCGGTACTGCTACCGATATTAGCGGCGACAAGACTATGCAAACGGTAAAGGTCGTTAAAACTCGTTAGGCCGATGAGTTCAGATGGCAATAAAGAACTGACAGCCGGGAAAGACCGGCACACAACAGGAAAGAGCATTTGGAGGCGCAGTATTAAGCCGTTGATGAATGCTCTATCCGTTGTGGTGAATGCGGCCAGCGCGCGCGGAAGACTGACAAAGATTGCACACAGTCTAAGAGTTTCCGCTCTGGTGTTTGTCAGTCTGGCCAGAGCACCGGGAGGCACCCGGCACCGCAGCAACCTTTCAAGTGTGTGGAGTAATCGGGCTGTGGGTTATTGCAGTAACCCACCAGCCAACTTAAACGAATCCCAAAAGTTTTTTATTGCCATCACTGGCAAGGGATTCATGCAACCAAAAATCGTGTGTGGAGAGTTTCATGGAAAAGCCGAACGACCATATAACCGTAGGCATCATCACCCTGCCCTATAGCCATATCCTGAACGGTTGGATATTGCCTGACGGCTCGGTAGTCACCAATCCAATTAAGGCGCAAAACGAAGCTGAGCGCCTTAACAGCACCATCACCATTCACTGAGGGCGATGACATGCATCATTTCAAATCTAATAAAGAAGTCGTCGCTGCCGGCCACCAGTTCGCTAAGAACATCGGGATGGATACTCCTCTGATCGAAATGGCAAAGATGGTGACTGAGCTGTCGTCGCGTCTCGACGTTGCCACCGTTCGCGCCAATCTGATGGCTGCAGAGGTTCTGCGCATTAACAGCGTGCTACCTGACACCATTTCAGCCCTACAGGCTGCAGGCGCAGACCTGACGCTGATTGATGACCTGAATGCAGCACTTGCTACACCAGCCTGCGACCAGTGGATTCGCACGCTGCGCGGTGAAGCACTCGGTGAGGCACGCCGGGCTGTAGCAACTATGGGTAATCAACAGCTGCCAGGCACCATACAAGCGATCAACATCCTTTCCCAAATGGAAATGGATTTACTCCGCGCACGTACGGTAACGCTGAAGGTGGTGTCATGAAAAAAGTCGCCCACTTTCGCCGCAGTAATGGCCCAAATGCCGGTTTCAGCGAAAAGCTGGCCTGGCAGTTATCCAAAGGCCCGGCAACGGGTCGTGATCTGGCAGAACGTCTCGGTATGACTCTGAGTGAGTTCAACCGTTTGGTTCTTCACATCATGCGCCGCGGTGGTGAAACACTTCAGGTTGAGGCATCCAATCAGGTCTGTCTCGGTGGCGGCTCCATTGACCGCACTTACACCCTGGTCAGAAATCCGCGCCGTGTTGCTCCCCCGCCATGTAAGCCAATGGTGATCAACCACAGCAACGACCGTTCTGAAGAGGCTATTAAGCGCCATCGTGAAGCAGCTGCTCGCCGTGCTCGTCTGATTGCCAGCGGGCTGTATCTGGAATGCATGGGTTAAGGATGGTGAGTGATGGAAAAGCTGAATGAATTAGTTGAGCAAGCGAAGTTTGTTGCGGACTGGCACGGCAGCGATTGGAGTAGCGCGCTTTGCCAGGATAAAGACGGCAAACAAGCCCACGAGATAATCTGCGAGAGTCGCGGCGAAGCTGTAATCTCCACCGGGAGCAACTCAAACGAAGCATCATGGCTTTGCGATTATCTGGAGCTTTGCAGCCCTGCCAACATCCTCGCCATTGCCGAAGCATTCCAGGCGCTGGAGCAGCAGCGTGATGAGCTGGCGGCTGAGAATGCCATTCTGAAAAGCGGAATCGGCTTCTTCAGCTATGGCACAGACAGCGGCTTTGAAGAGCATGATTCTGCTGAAAAGGCTATTGCAGCAGCAGACAGCGACATCGACTACTACCGTGGTGATGCATGCGACGGATGGTCAGAAGAAACTGACTGTACTGTATGGGGTGTAATTTTACAGCGTGCAACGATGATAGATGAGCGGCCCCGCACGGAAGAGGATAGTTACCTGGGTAGCCATATCTCATCCATCTGTGATTATGCGCTCCTGCCAAATCTCGCTACCCCAGCCACCGACGCTTACCTCAATTCTGTGCGGGCGGAGGGTATTCACTTTGCCGCTAACCGCATTCTGGCAGCGTGGAAGTCTTGCCTCATAAAAGCTACTCCAGCAGAAGCCGCTGACGTATCAGGAGCGGTTCTTTCAGCGCTTGAGTTTCTGCCAAAAGCCAATCCTGAAGAGTTTAAGCGCGACTATGCCGATCAGGTCCGTGCTGACATTGCTGAACTTCTCCGCGCCGGTAAGGATGGTGAGTGATGGCAAAAACCATGATCGACTTCACGGGTGCCAAATTCGAACTGTGCGGCGGCAGCTGCAATGTTCTGCCTGACGGCACCCGGATTAATGAGGTCAGTCACCGCCGAATTACCTTGGCCGACGGAACCATATACGAATTCAATCGTTATGGGTGGCAGCGCTGGCAGGACAACAAAGACTGTCGCCGCATTTTCGATAGCCGCGGTCATTTCCGTAAATGTAACGACCGTTATAGCTGGATGCTAAATCAGGGCTGGAAAGAAAACTTCAATGAGGAAAGCAGTCATGCGTGAACGCCCAATCATCTTTAACGCCGACATGGTTCGTGCAGTTCTCGACGGCAGAAAGACCCAGACGCGCAGGATCATCCAGTCACCGGCTAAAAATATGCAGGCCAGTGGCCATAAAGTTATTGAGTATCGCGAGCTAGGTGATAAGTGGTATGGCGAGCATGTTTTCTCAATGCGCAACCAGAGCGGCACATGGTGTGACTACACCAAAGAGCAGTTTCTGGCTAAGTGTCCTTTCGGAGCAGTTGGTGATCGCCTGTGGGTGCGTGAAACGTGTCAGGCCGTTGAGCATGAGTCAGGTTTAGATGTTGTTCGCTATCCGGCAGATAGCAACGAAATACCTGTTAAAGCTCACCCTCTAAACGCTGGTCGGTGGGTCGATCTTTATCGGTATCGTGGCGGCGAAGGAAAAATAGTGCCGTCAATCCACATGCCGCGCTGGGCTTCCCGCATAACGCTGGAGATTACCGGCGTTCGTGTGGAGCGGTTGCACGCCATAACGCTTGGGGATATCTGCAAAGAGCTTGGTTGTGGCCTGTATGACTTCCGACCTGCCACTTATGGCTTCAAGGTATGGGAAGAACTTTGGCAATCCATCTACGGCGCTGACAGCTGGCAGGCTAACCCGTGGGTGTGGGTCATTGAGTTTAAGCGCGTGGAGGTGGAGTGATGTCTAAGTGCAACGCTTTGCTGTATGCCATGATTGTTGGTTTCGGCTTTGTGGCTGGTATTCATACCTATTTGGCTTGGTCCTCTCTGCTTGAGATTGTGTGGCGAGCTTTTAAAGCGGCGGTGATTAATGCCTAAATCCCCCGCCGAACGCAAAGCAGCGCAGCGTGCCAGGCAGGCCGCTGCCGGTGGTAAAAAGCTGGAGCTGGCGCTGGATAGTCAGGAACTGGAGATGCTGGCGCAGAACTGCGCCGCAGGCCGCCCCGGTCGTGAACCGTATGAGCTGAACGAGTACATAGCGTTGCTCATCCGCAAAGATGCCGCAGAGCTGGCGAAGCAGATTGAATCGCTGGCACAGCAGCAATGCGGTAAGTGTGGCGATCAGCTTCCGGTGCAGTCCTGCCCTTGCAAGGGTGAGGCGGCTTGCTGGGCCACCAGCGGTTGGCACAAACTTAAATTGAATATCAATACGCCGTGACCTGTCACAGCTAAACAAACCTGATGCAGCAGGAATGTGTGGAGAAACTATATGTCTGATATCAACAACGCAATTATTTCTGATGCCGATATCGAAAAAATAACCGGCTATAAAATCCCGTCTAAGCAATGCCAGTGCCTGAAACAGGCAGGTATATTTTTCGTCGTCCGCCGTGATGGTCGCCCACGGACAACTTGGCAGCATTTCAATGACCCAATATCGTCGCGCAAAGCCAAAGAAATGAATCAACCTGAACCCAACTTCGGAGCATTGGATTAATGGCTCGTGTTCGCAAAAATAGTGCTGATGCCTGGATGCCGCCTCGCGTTTATCGAGGCAGGTCAGCCTATGAGTTCCATCCTAAAAACGGGGGTGCTATACGCCTCTGTGCGCTGGATGCAGCTCAGTCTACAGTGTGGTCGGCATATGAGGCGCTGATCAACGAGATACCTGATGACAGGCTGCTGGCGTCATTAGCTGAGCGGTTTTTCAGATCGGCTGATTTTTTCGAACTGGCACGCGAAACGCAGCGGGACTACCTCAAATATTCAAAAAATGTTTTAGCTGTTTTTGGTGCCATGCCCTCTGATGCAATCCGGCCTGAACACGTCAGAAAGTACATGGACAAACGCGGATTAAAAAGCCGGGTACAGGCCAACCGGGAAAAGGCGTTTATGTCTCGCATGTACCGCTGGGGCTATGAGCGTGGCATGGTCAAAGGTAATCCGACCAAGGGAGTTAAGAAATTCAAGGAGACGTCCAGAGATCGGTATGTGACCGATGCAGAGTATCAGGCGCTCTATTCATGTGCGCCGGACATTGTGAAAATCGCTATGGAACTGGCTTACCTTACCTGCTCCCGTCAGGGTGATGTTCTTGCAATGAAAAAGAGCCAGATCATGGAGGAAGGGATACTGATTAAACAGAGTAAAACCAGTGTGGCTCAGATTAAAGCTTGGTCGCCACGGTTTGCTGCAGCAATCAAAATGGCAGCTGCATTACCACTTAAGCCAGGTATGAGCAGTATTTTCATCATCCACCAGCCTAACGGTTCTGGATACACGCGGGACGGGTTTAACAGTCGGTGGAGTGCAGCCCGTGAAGCGGCAAAGCTCAAATTCCCAGAGCTACTTTTTGATTTCACATTCCATGATTTGAAGGCGAAAGGGGTTTCTGATCTGGAGGGAGATTTGTACGAGAAGAGAGCTATAACGGGACATAAGAACGTTGAGCAGACTGCGGCTTATGACAGGAAAATAGTTGTTGTCCCTGTAGTTGGCGGACAGGCGAAGGGGAAAAATTATTAGGAAGGGATATTAGGAAACGTAATTTAGCCACAAAAAAACCGCCTCTGAGGGGCGGTCATACGACACTGCTTATCATTGATTTTATTGGTAATTCGATATGGTGCCCGGGGCGGGACTTGAACCCGCACAGCCTTACAGCCGAGGGATTTTAAATCCCTTGTGTCTACCGATTTCACCACCCGGGCAGGGTGTAACTGGAGGCGCGTCCCGGAGTCGAACCGAGGTACACGGATTTGCAATCCGCTGCATAGCCACTCTGCCAACGCGCCTTAAACTGATGTGCCGTCAGGCTAACCTGACCTGCGAATCTGGAGCGGGAAACGAGACTCGAACTCGCGACCCCGACCTTGGCAAGGTCGTGCTCTACCAACTGAGCTATTCCCGCAATTTTCAGCAATTTCGTCGAACCTGCTGATTTTATTTATCTTCTGGCAGCCTGGCTGCCGTTCGATGCGTTGCATTCTACTTAGATGACGCAATGAGTCAATAAAATTATCCTCACAGCGCGTCCGTTTGCTGCTTTTTAAATCGTATCGATCACGGTTCGAGCAAATCGCCGCGCGCGGCGCTTAGATACTGGAACATAGACCAGAAAGTCAGCACTGCAGCAATGTATAACGCGACTACGCCAACCGCCACAACGGTGGCGTCAGGACGCCACAGCAAGGCAAACAGGGAGAACATCTGAGCGGTGGTTTTCACTTTACCAATCCAGGAAACCGACACGCTGCTGCGTTTGCCAATCTCCGCCATCCATTCACGCAGCGCAGAAATAATGATCTCGCGGGCTATCATAGTGGCTGCAGGCAGCGTAATCCACCAGGCGTGGAAATATTCCGCCACCAGCACCAGCGCAATCGCCACCATCACTTTATCCGCTACCGGATCGAGAAACGCACCAAAGCGCGTCGTCTGCTTCCAGCGGCGCGCCAGAAAGCCATCAAACCAGTCGGTGATGGCAGCAAAAACGAAAATCAGTGCGGTAGCCAGCGACGCCCAGGTGAACGGCAGATAGAAAGCCAGCACAAAGAACGGGATGAGCACGACTCGAAACAAGGTGAGACACGTCGGGATGTTTAATTGCATATGCCGGTAACTGTCTGGATATAGGTAAAATTTAGCCTATGTTCCTACATTGCCCCCCCTGTTTCAATGCTAGTGTTTCAACGAGTAGTATATTTTTTCTGCCAGCGCGTGTGAGATGCCAGGTACATTGGCGATCTCCTCCACTGACGCATTCATCAGCGGCTGCAGGCCCCCCATGTACTTAAGCAGTTGCTGACGCCGTTTCGGCCCTACGCCTTCGATGCTTTCCAGTGCGCTGGTGTTCTTTACTTTGGCTCGTTTTTTACGATGACCTGAAATGGCATGATTGTGAGCGTCATCACGAATGTGCTGAATTACATGCAGTGCTGGTGCATCCGGTGGCAGCGAAACACCCTCACCTTCCGCCTCAAAGAACAGCGTTTCCAGTCCGGCTTTACGGTCGCTGCCTTTGGCGACGCCGAGTAAAATGGGCCGGTTTTTGTCCCAGGGCACATCCAGCTCCGCGAAAACCTGCTTAGCCTGAGAGAGCTGGCCTTTACCACCATCGATCAGAATCACATCCGGGATTTTATCTTCTTCAATCGCTTTACCATACCGGCGTCGTAACACCTGATTCATGGCAGCATAATCATCCCCCGGCGTAATCCCGGTGATGTTATAGCGACGATAGTCAGCACGCAGCGGACCATTCTGGTCGAACACCACACAGGAGGCGATGGTCTGCTCACCCATGGTGTGGCTGATATCGAAACACTCCATGCGCGTGATCCGGTCGAGCTCAAGAAACTCTGCCAGCGCCATCAGCCGCTGATGAATCGTGGAGTGCTGCGACAGACGCGTGGTTAATGCCGTCGCGGCGTTGGTGCGCGCCAGCTTAAGATAGCGGGCGCGGTCGCCGCGCGGCTTGCTCTGGATATTTACCCGGCGTCCTGCCAGTGCACTGAGCGACTCCGCCAGCAGCTCGCGTTCAGGCAGGGTAAAGTCCAGCAGAATTTCACCCGGCAGCGTGCGTGCCTCGCTGCCCTGCAGATAGAACTGCCCGACAAAGGTCTGAACCACTTCGGCCAGGTCGGTATCCACCGGCACTTTCGGGAAGTAGCTGCGGCTGCCCAACACTTTGCCCTGACGGATAAACAGCACGTGAAGACAGGCCATACCTGCTTCATAAGCCACACCCATCACATCCAGGTCATCACCCTGATTGGAGACAAACTGCTTTTCGGTGATGCGGCGCACAGCCTGAATCTGATCGCGCAGTCGTGCCGCTTCCTCGAAACGCAGGCCAATGCTCGCCTCTTCCATGCGCTTGACCAGCTGATTGAGAACCTGATCGTCTTTCCCGGCTAAAAACAGGCGTACGTAATCCGTCTGCTGCGCATACTCCTCTTCACTGACCAGACCCGCGACACAGGGACCAAGACAGCGACCGATCTGATATTGCAGACAGGGCCGGGAGCGATTGCGGTAGACGCTGTTTTCACACTGACGGACAGGAAAGACTTTTTGCAGCAGGCCCAGCGTTTCGCGCACCGCATAGCCGTTGGGGAACGGGCCAAAGTATTCGCCTTTGGCATGCTTTGCGCCACGGTGCATTCCCAGCCGCGGATGGGTATCACTGCTTAGAAAAATGTAGGGATAGGATTTATCGTCGCGCAGCAGTACGTTATAGCGCGGCTGATAGAGCTTAATGTAGTTATGCTCAAGCAGCAGCGCTTCGGTTTCGGTGTGGGTAACGGTGACATCGATGTGCTGGATATTGCTGACCAGCGCTTCGGTTTTGCGGCTGCCGACCTGGGTGCGGAAGTAGCTGGTGAGACGCTTCTTCAGGTCTTTGGCTTTGCCCACATAGATGACGGTGCCTGAGGCGTCATACATGCGGTAAACACCGGGTTTGCTGGTTACCGTACTCAGAAAGGCTTTGGAATCAAAAACGTCATTCACTACTGATTAACGGCTCCGCATTATAGAGGCCATGTCGAATGGCCAGATGCGTTAACTCTACGTCGCCACTGATATTCAGCTTACTGAACATCCGGTAGCGGTAACTGTTAACGGTTTTAGGACTGAGATTTAACTGCTCGGAAATTTCCGTCACCTTTTGTCCCCGGGTGATCATCAGCATAATCTGCAATTCCCTTTCCGACAAACAGCTGAAAGGCGATTCCGCTTTTTGCGGCTCAATCTGGCTAAGCGCCATCTGCTGAGCAATGTCTGACGCGATGTAGCGCTGACCTGCATTCACCGAGCGAATCGCATTAATCACTTCCTGTGGCGCAGCCCCTTTACTGAGGTAGCCTGCTGCACCCGCCTGCATAACCTTAGCAGGCAGCGGATTTTCCGTGTGAATGGTCAGCATGATAATTTTGATATCAGGATTATAACGCACGATTTTGCGCGTCGCCTCCAGTCCGCCAATCCCCGGCATGTTCATGTCCATGAGGATCACATCAACCTGATTGGCACGGCACCATCTGGCGGCATCCTCGCCACAGTTGACCTCTCCGACCACGGCCAGACCTTTCACATCCTCCAGGATGCGACGGATACCCGCGCGGACAAGTTCATGGTCATCAACAAGAAGCACACTGATCAACGGGGAAACTCCAGAGGCTAAAAAAGAAGAAGCAATTCACGATTTCAGGCATCAATCATACCCGCTTTTACCTCAAAAGCACATCAACAAAGCAAAACAGTGTTAGCGTTACATGATTGCTGTCAGGCCCGTCCGGAAGAGATTAACCGGCTTTTATGATAAAAGAACGGATCACGAAAAAATTGATAAATGATATTATTTTCAGTCAATTAATACCGTCTCGCTTTAAGGTTTAGTGCCGTACATCCTCGCGACTACTGAGTCGATGAAGCCTGTGATTACTTTCAGCGATTGATTAGTTGTACTGGACAAACCAGCCTTTAAAGGCGAAGCGAAGCGGCCGTCTCAGCAACTTACTGCCCCTGTGATATACTCACGCACTGCTGTTCGGACAAATTGCCGACACATTGCCATTCACCAAGGAGAAACGCATGAGCGATGAAGATTTTGCAACTTCCCAGGAAGCCCGGAAATTAGCGGATGAAATCGCAGGCCTGAAGATGATGATCACCCTCATTCTGAAAGGTATGGGACAGGCTGATGCCGGAAAAGTGATTATTAACATGGAACGCTATGTGCAGACGCTGGGCGATAAGCCTCAGGCGGAAGTGTTCAGCAATACCATAAAACAGATCAAAACAGCCTACCGTCAGTAAGCTTTTTTGCCCCCAGCAGCGGGGGCAAATACGCTAACTGTGCGCCTGCCAGTTAACCGACACGCCCAGCGTTGGCAGCACCTCTTCCGGGCTGAAACGACGTGTTCCCCGATATTTCTCTGCCAGAGCGGGCTGAACGACCGGAATACGGATCGCAAACAGATTATCTTCTGACAGAATGAGTCCCGGTGTCAGCGGCTCATACAACACGCCGTGCTCCTCAAACATCTTCTCCAGCATCGGCGTTGCCGAACTGATGATGTATTCAATGCCGTTCAGCTCTGCCAGCTGTACCGCGTGCCAGAGAATGTTCAGCGGCAGTTCCGCGTCGACTTCCAGCCGTGCCGAGAAGCGCGACATCTCCCACACTTTCTCATGGCTGAAAGGCAACACAATGCCTTCACTCTGCTCAGGTTCGAACCAGGGCATCAGACGCGCGCAACCACTAATACCCTCGCGCGCATTCCATGCGATTAGCCAGGTGACATCCGATCGATCGTAGCGATCATATTCCTGTCCTGGCGTGCTCAGGCGAGGAGGTATTGACCACCCTTCGCCGCGCGCAAAAACGCTATAACGGTAGCTGCCGAGTTCGGCAAGCAAAGAGGATGGCATATCCTTTAATTGCGTTTGCACTATTTTCATCATGCGCCTCTGACATCCCCATGTTTGCAATGATTTCTTTGCGCCAGCCTGGCAAAGCCCCGGCGCAGGGTAAACAACAGACCTGTACAAAGGAACTGCCAAATGTAGCAGTTGTGTTATGTTCAAATCAGTCCGATTGCCGCTGCGTAGCAGGCAATCTGCGTTTTATTGGAAACATTGAAACGCTTTTGCATATTTTTTTGGTGAAAGTTAACGGTATGTTCAGAGATGGATAAAATAAGTGAAATTTCGACCGCCGTTTTTCCTTCGGCTGTCCATTTCAGAATTTCCAGCTCGCGCTGACTAAACGCTTTTTTTAGTACCATCATTGCATCATCGCTAAAGCGCTCCAGCGTATCCAGGCTTAGTTCCGCTAAAAGGTGTAGTTTCACCTCCAGCTCAGCATGGCGGAGCTGGACAGAAATGGACTGTTGCGACGATATAGATAATATACCAATGACGCGATTTGGTGCCATTGCGGAGCAAGAAAATCCGCTCTGCAGCCCATATTCTCTCGCCTCATGCCAAAGATTGCCGGCGTCAGCGAACTGTTCCTCAATCCAGGCCATCCCTCTTCCCGGTCGCTGACACAATGTAAGCACCGGATCGACAGCGTAATAATTCTGCTTCTCATAATGTTTAACCCATAATTTGGGATAGGTGCTATGTAAATGAATACGCGGCCGGGTAAATGGCACCGGGTGCTGAATCAAAAAGGCAAAATAATCGAAGCCCAGTGATTCAGTAAACTGTTGCAATAACGTCTTCAACTCAGAAGAAGCCGTTAATGCCTGAAATTTCTCTTTCACCTCACTTCGCCAGGCGAAATAGTTTTCAGTACTCATATTGCCTCAGCGTTAATTTCACTCGCCCTTCCGGTATTATTCATTCGGATTCATCGGATAAATTAAATTAACAGCAGAAAATTAATTTATCGTCGAGGTGAACCCCTCACCCTCTGCAGCGCATAAAGTCCTTCACCGTTATGACGAAGTGAAAAAATGCCCCTGCCCCTGTAATGTGAGGCCGGCCACAGCAATTTCAATCACCCCAGGAGAATAAGATTTTTCTGATAGAAATTCAATCCCTGACGTTGAATTGAATTTTATCTCAGCCACCAGAAAGCTGCTGGAAATATTGAATCGGTCTACAAGACATTGAGTAAATAATGCGTAAACAAAGCGTTAATTGCGTCTCAATAAACGAAGCGGCAGCGGAAAACTGCTGACATATTTTTTATCAGGAAATAAGCTCTGCTCTTCAGGCGATGCCGCATTCCTGTGATGAGTCCCCCTACACCGCAGCACGCGCCTCCCAATCCGGAAAAGCTAACGGGTTCACAGACTGCACCTGCGACCTCTCAATGCTGATTCTGCTCCTCTTGCCGTTGCTGCCTGACAGGCGTAACGAAGGGCTGTGTAATAACAATATTCTGCGAAAATCCTGCCCGACTGCGTCGACTAGCGGACAAGTAGACCCGATCAGCCTTTAAGCAGTTTTTTTGACTGCGAATAATCTGAACGAAAAGCGGCGCATTAAAAAAATCGGCTTTATTTATCTTCTGCCTGAACGCAATACGTGGCTTAGATCACTATTTATGCTGACAGTACGTTATGGCAGCAATACGCTCAACCCTGACTCTATTTTAGTCATGAAAATCACTTTACCGATAGTCACGCAGCTAAATCACTGAAGAAAAATTGAAACGGGTAACTCCCCGATGGTTATTTGATGCTGCATGCTTTATCGATGCAATTAATTTCCCTTAATTCACTTTGCGGCATCGTGAATTAATTTCATCCTGACGTTGCTGGCACGCTTCAGATGAGGCGGCGAAATGTTTATTCTGACTGCATTGAGGAGCATTTTCCTGTTGTAACTTATGGACCTGAAAAAGGTTGGCTGATCAACCTCCTGATTTACTGCTGGTTCATTGTCAGGTGTGTGCGCGCTGGCGATGATGACTGGATTGGTTTTCCCCTTACTGGCTGTTTAATTCTTAATCAAACATGGTATTAATCCTGCCAGATGATTTATCGGCAGTAGCCCGCGCCACGCATACCCAGATGAAAATGTGAGGCGTGCGCGGCGTTGTAGTCCGGCCCCAGCGCATTGCCGAATACGTCACAGCCACCCTGCCATAGTGTGTGCAGCATAGCCGCTTTCTCTTCTGGCTGTTGCCAGTGACGACTGACCTCAAGCCGCTGTCCATCTGTCAGCTGAAAGCCTGTCACGTCCCACGCATCGGCGGTGGCATGTTCACTCAGTCGCCCCTGTGTGCGGTGATAAATGTTACGGCAGGCATAGCTGCCGACATGCGTAATTCGTACCAGTGGACTGTGCATATCCCTGGCAGTCTGTTCGCGACTGCGCAGCGCATACATGGTGCTGGCGATTGCCATAGGACAGCTGGCAAGAAAGCTGCTACTGAGGCTGACTGGCCCAAATTTCTGAATCCGTAGCGGATGGCTGAGCGGACAGTTCCCCGTAACGGCCGGACGCTCGCTGAAACTGACCCACCCCGCCTGTTGAGCACGGCGCATTACGGCCAGACAGGCCTCGGGATCGCTGGTCAGTCTTTTCATCTTAATCTGCGTGATCCAGCCCGGCGGATCGGTCACAGAGAGCGGTGTAAAAGGATTAAACTGCGGCGGCAGATGCTGCTTAAGCCAGGGTAAGCTGACCCATCCCAGCGCGATTAACAGCAGAAACAGGATAAGCGTGCGCATAGTCCCCTTTGCAGCATGATGATTAGCAAACAAAAGTGTAGAAGCACATTACTCTTCACGCTGTCGGCCTGACACAATGTGATGAATCATTACGCAGACTGACGCAGGAATAACCAGAATGGCTGGCTGCTTGCCACCTCTGAGTATGGCTGGTGTCACATCAGGTAAAAAACTGTTACCGGCTTTGGGGTGACTTCCTCTATCTTATCCGACTTGCCCTTGGGCAGACGCCTTAACTAACAGCCAGCAGAGCTGACACAACATCAAGACAGGAAAGACAATTCTATGGTTGATCAATCTAAAGAAACCGCACGCGCCCACGACGCGCCTGATAAGCTACAGCGCAATCTGCACAACCGCCACATCCAGCTCATCGCCATCGGTGGCGCTATCGGTACCGGCCTGTTTATGGGCTCCGGTAAAACCATCAGTCTGGCTGGTCCCTCGATCATTTTTGTCTATATGATCATCGGCTTTATGCTGTTCTTCGTGATGCGCGCCATGGGAGAGCTGCTGCTCTCTAACCTTGAGTACAAGTCTTTCAGCGATTTTGCCGCGGATCTGCTTGGGCCGTGGGCGGGCTATTTTACCGGCTGGACTTACTGGTTCTGCTGGGTGGTAACCGGCATCGCCGACGTCGTGGCCATCAGCGCCTATTTCCAGCTCTGGTTTCCGGGCTTCTCGATCTGGATGAGCGCCCTGCTCTGCGTGGTGGTTTTTCTGGCGCTGAACATCGCTACGGTTAAGCTGTTTGGTGAGATGGAGTTCTGGTTCGCGATAATCAAAATCGTCGCCATTGTCGCGCTGATCGTCACCGGGATTGTACTGGTCTCGATTCACTACCCTTCACCCGGCGGTGGCACCGCGGCGCTGAGCAACATCTGGGATCACGGCGGAATGTTCCCGAAAGGACTCAGCGGCTTCTTTGCCGGATTCCAGATTGCGGTGTTTGCCTTTGTCGGCATTGAACTGGTCGGAACGGCAGCGGCTGAAACCCACGATCCACATAAAGTCTTACCGCGCGCGATTAACGCGATTCCGCTGCGCGTCATTATGTTTTATGTGCTGGCGCTGATGGTGATCATGGCAGTGACACCGTGGACCCAGGTCATGGCCGACCGCAGTCCGTTTGTCGAGATGTTCGTGCTGATTGGCCTGCCTGCTGCGGCGAGTATCGTTAACTTTGTCGTGCTGACCTCTGCTGCCTCTTCAGCCAACAGCGGCATCTTCTCCACCAGCCGTATGCTCTATGGCCTGTCGCAGCAGGGCGTCGCGAGCCGCGCGTTTGGTCGTCTCTCTGCCCGAGCGGTCCCGACTACCGGCCTGTTCTTCTCCTGCCTGTGTCTGCTGCTCGGTGTGGCGTTGATCTACCTGATCCCGGATGTGATGAAGGTCTTTACGCTGGTTACCACCGTTTCAGCCATTCTGTTTATGTTCGTCTGGACCATCATTCTGTGCAGCTATCTGGCTTACCGTAAAAAGCATCCTGAGCGCCATGCCAAATCGGCCTTTAAGATGCCCCTGGGCAAATTCATGTGCTGGGCCTGCATGGCCTTCTTTGCGTTTGTGCTGGTGCTGCTGACGCTGCAGGAAGATACACGCCAGGCGCTGATGGTCACGCCACTCTGGTTTGCGCTGCTGGGTGTGGGCTGGACGTTGCGTCATCGCCGCAGCCGCTAATCGCTGACGGCATGTAAACAGCCCGATCACCTGACCGGGCTTTTTTTTACAGGCGTTCACCCAGCGCAGAGAAAATGGCGGACAACGTGGGGCGTTCATAAGGTAAGCGCTGCGGCTGCGAATCGGGCTGCTGAGGCGTGCCCAGGCCAAAGGTGAAGGTATAGTTATCGCCTTCGCCCATGCGCAGGTCGGCAATCGTGGTCTGCCCATTCTGCTCGCGCAAAGCGTAGAAGCCGTGGCTGAACCAGGCGACACGTTCTGCATACCAGCTGCCCCACAAGGCGTCGAACAGTTCAGGATGTCGCGGATACCACACCACATGCAGCGGATGCGAGGGCGACAACAGCGACCAGTAGGCTTCGCCGTAGCGATCCGGCGTGATGATCACACTGCGCCAGACCAGCGTGTTAAAGGCTGTGGGCGTCACCAGGACTTTATTGGCCGTAATGCCCTGCGCCGTCAGCGAATCACGAATCTGCCAGCCTGCGACGCCCTGAATCACCACACTCCAGACCAGATAAAGCGTACTCAGCGCCAGGCCGATCCGGTTCCCACGCATGCCTTTGTCACCACGATGCCACAGCGCGACACCCAGCCCTATAAGCAACGGCAGCGTATAGAGGGGATCGACGATATAAATACTGCCAATGGCATAGGGATAATCGGTGATTGGCAGACCAAGCTGGGTGCCGTACACCGTCATTAAATCAAGCAGGGGATGGGTAATCAGCGCCAGCCAGATCGCGGGCCACCATACCGCCCACTTCACCCGCTGACGAAAGAGTCCTGCAATCCCCCACGCCATCAGAGGTGAGATCAGCGTAAGCCAGAGCAGCGCATGTGTTTCCGTGCGATGCAGCGTCATGTTGCGTATCGCATCACCATGGTCAATAAATACATCCAGATCGGGTAAGGTGCCACAAACGCCACCCACCAGCGCAGCCTGCCAGATCGGCACCCGACGTCCCATCACCGCCACACTGACCGAAGCACCCAACACCAACTGCGAAACAGAATCCATTGATTCACTCCGTCAACGAATTGTGAATATGTCCTGAATTAGCGAACGCGAATCCCTTCAATGATCATGCGCTGGACGTTTTCGACGGTCTGATCGAAAAACGTCGGATCGCTGAGCGTCTGACCAGTCACAGCCTCAACCTGGGTGGCAAAGTCGGCGTAATGCTGCGTGGTGGCCCACAGCATAAAGATCAGGTGCTGTGGCTGTACGCCCGCCAGCCGTCCTTCATCAATCCAGCGTTCAATAATAGCCGCTTTGTCATCCACCAGTTGCTTGAGATCGCCCGCCAGTTCTCCTTTCAGCAAGGGTGCGCCCTGCAGCATCTCCAGGCAGAACAGCCGGGAAGCCTGAGGATGATCGCGTGACACTTCCAGCTTTAGCCGGATGTAACGCCGGATGGCCACCAGCGGATCCTGATCGTGCGCCAGCGCGCGCAATGGTGCCAGCCAGACATCCAGAATCTGTTTCAGCACGGCCACGTAGAGCACTTCTTTAGAGGGGAAATAGTAGAGCAGGTTGGTTTTAGAGACATCGGCCAGCTCGGCCACCTTATCAAGGCTGGTGCCGTGAATACCAAACTGTGAGAAGAAGGTTAACGCCGCTTCCAGTATGGCAGCCCGCTTCGCTGCCACCGCACGCGAACGACGCGTTGGCTTTTTTTCATCGCTATTCACACGTTTACCTCATCCTTCTGGTGTCAGCGCATCATAGCAAAGGGATGAGTCGCTGCCCAATCCGCGCCCTGCACCTTTTTTGCTCAGCCTGCATGCAAAATGTGCAGTTAATTTTGACCAGATGGTCCGAAATGGACCAGTTACTCCACTTACCGCTTATGGGTTAATTTTAACTGTCTGTTATTTATAACAATAAAAAATGTGGCACACCATTTGCAAAATTGTGACTGAGCGCAGCTTATACGGACGTAGCAGGATGCAGTGCAGCGCGTGAAACACCTTCCCCCATCGCAACGAGGTTTCACATGAAAATAGGCGTCTTTATTCCAATTGGTAACAATGGCTGGCTGATTTCGTCCAACGCGCCGCAATACATGCCGACCTTTGAACTGAACAAAGCCATCGTGCTGAAAGCAGAGCATTACCACTTCGACTTTGCGCTCTCGATGATCAAACTGCGCGGCTTCGGCGGAAAAACAGAGTTCTGGGATCATAACCTGGAGTCATTCACCCTGATGGCGGGCCTGGCGGCCGTCACCTCACGCATCGAAATCTACGCCACCGCGGCCACCCTGACGCTGCCTCCGGCGATTGTGGCGCGCATGGCATCCACGATTGATTCCATTTCAGGCGGTCGTTTCGGCGTTAATCTGGTGACCGGCTGGCAGAAACCAGAATATGAACAGATGGGAATGTGGCCAGGCGATGAATACTTCGGCAGTCGTTATTCTTATCTGACCGAGTACGTTACCGTGCTGCGCGACCTGTGGGGCACCGGAAAATCGGACTTCAAAGGTGAGTTCTTCACGATGAATGACTGCCGCGTCAGTCCCCAGCCGCAGCGTGCGATGAAGGTGATCTGCGCCGGACAGAGCGATGCCGGTATGGCCTTCTCCGCCCAGCACGCCGATTACAACTTCTGCTTCGGCAAAGGGGTGAATACGCCTGCTGCGTTCAGTTCGACTTCAATTCGCATGAAGCAGGCCGCAGAAAAAGCAGGCCGTGATGTCGGCTCCTATGTGCTGTTTATGATCATTGCAGCCGAAACAGATGAAGAGGCACGGGCTAAGTGGGAACACTACAAAGCCGGTGCGGATGAAGAGGCGCTCTCCTGGCTCACCACCCAGAGTCAGCAGGACACTAAATCAGGCAGCGACACCAATGTGCGTCAGATGGCGGACCCGACCTCCGCCGTCAATATCAATATGGGCACCCTGGTAGGTTCGTACGCCAATGTAGCGCGGATGCTGGATGAAGTGGCGCAGGTCGAAGGCACGCACGGCGTGCTGCTGACCTTCGATGATTTCCTGGAAGGCATTGAGAACTTCGGACAGCACATTCAGCCGCTGATGGCCTGTCGCAGCGCCCTGCTCGACGCGCAGCAGGAGGTGGCATGATGAATACCGTTTATTGTGCCCACACGCCGGATGTTCCGCAGGTTGAACTGCCTGCGCGGCCAGAACCGATCGCCTTTCCGCCAGGCCAGACGGCGCTGATTGTCGTGGATATGCAGAACGCCTACGCCACCGAAGGGGGTTACCTCGACCTGGCGGGCTTCGATGTTTCCGCGACGAAGCCGGTGATTGCAAAGATCCATCAGGCGGTAACGGCGGCGCGTGCGGCCGGCGTGCAGATCATCTGGTTCCAGAATGGCTGGGACAGTGACTACGTTGAAGCCGGTGATGCCGGTTCCCCCAACTTCCACAAATCGAATGCGCTGAAAACCATGCGTAAACGGCCCGAACTGCAGGGCTCGCTGCTGTCGAAAGGCGGCTGGGATTACGCGCTGGTCGATGAGCTGGTGCCACAGGCCGGTGACATCGTACTGCCAAAATCACGTTACAGCGGCTTCTATAACACCCCGCTCGACAGCATGCTGCGCAGTCGCGGGATCCGTCATCTGATTTTCACCGGCATCGCCACCAACGTCTGTGTGGAATCGACGCTGCGTGACGGCTTCTTTCTGGAGTACTTCGGCGTGGTGCTGGAAGACGCCACTTATCAGGCTGGCCCGCTCTTTGCTCAGCAGGCGGCGCTGTTCAATATCGAAACCTTTTTTGGCTGGGTATCGGATGTCGATACCTTCTGCGAAAGCCTGAATGCCCGCTAACCCACGAAGAGGACGTCACTATGCCGAAAAGTATTATTGTGCCGCCAGGCACCACCACACCCATCGCCCCGTTTGTCCCTGGCACGCTGGCGGATGGCGTGGTCTATGTCTCGGGTACGCTGCCGTTTGATGGTGATAACAACGTGGTTCATGTGGGTGATGCCGCCGCGCAGACCCGTCACGTGCTGGAAACGATTAAAAAAGTGATTGAGACCGCCGGTGGCACGATGACCGATGTGACATTTAACTCGATCTTTATCACCGACTGGTTGAATTACGCCGCGGTGAATCAGGTTTACGCCGAATACTTCCCCGGTGAAAAGCCTGCCCGTTTCTGCATTCAGTGCGGACTGGTCAAGCCTGACGCGCTGATTGAAATCGCCAGTGTGGCGCATATCGGCAAGCCGGAGGTCTGATGAAGCTGGATATTCTGGGTCTTCAGAATCCTGAGGCACCGACGCTGGTGCTCTCTTCCGGTCTGGGCGGCGTGGCGGGTTTCTGGCAGCCACAGCTGGCGGCGCTGACGGCACGCTATCGGGTCGTGCTCTATGACCAGCGCGGCACCGGTCGCAGCGCGGACAGCTTACCGGAAGGCTACAGCATGGCGATGATGGCGGCAGAGCTGGCCGACGCGCTGGCGCAACACGGCATCCTGCGCTTCAGCGTGATCGGTCACGCGCTGGGCGGTCTGATGGGGATGCAGCTGGCGCTGGATTATCCGGATCGGATCGAACGGATCGTGGTGATCAACGGCTGGCTGACGCTGCATCCGCATACCCGTCGCTGCTTTCAGGTGCGGCAGGATCTGCTGCTCAATGTCGGCGTCGAGGCTTTCGTCCGAGCTCAGCCGTTGTTTCTCTATCCTGCTGAGTGGATGGCAGAGCATCAGATACGGCTGGAGCAGGAAGATAGCCATCATGTGACGCATTTTCAGGGGATGGAAAACCTGATGCGACGACTGCACGCCCTGATGAGCGCTGACTTCAGCGCACGGGCTGCCGCCATTCCACAACCGGTGCTGGTCATCGCCAGCCAGGACGATCTGCTGGTGCCATGGAGCTGCTCAGTGTCGCTGGCCGGGGCGCTTCCGAACGCTACTGAACAGATGATGGCCTGGGGTGGCCACGCCATGAGCGTTACCGACCCCGAAAAATTTAATGCCCTGCTGCTGCAGTGGCTGGATCAGACTGATGACGTGCAGCCGCTGCAGCGCGTCGCAGGATAACCCTTTCGTGGAGAACACTATGAGCCTGGAAACCCTTACCCCAGCCGTTGAGAAAACTGAATTTCGTCATGCGATGTCGCGGCTGGGTGCGGCGGTCAACATCATCACCACGGAAGGTCCGGCCGGACGTGCAGGCTTTACCGCTTCTGCGGTGTGCAGTGTCACCGATTCGCCGCCAACGCTGCTGGTCTGCCTTAACCGCTCCGCCTCAGTTTATCCGGTGTTTCGCGACAACATGCAGCTTTGCGTCAATACGCTGGCGGCGGGACACGAAGCGCTCTCTACTCTGTTCGGCGGGAAAACATCCATGGCCGAGCGGTTTAGTGCCGCTGAGTGGTCGACGGCCGTGACCGGCTCGCCGGTACTGAGCGGCGCGGTTGCCTCCTTTGACTGCCGCATTACGCAGATTGTCAGCGTCGGTACGCATGACACCCTGTTCTGCGAAGTCGTGGGCATAGTGCGAAATGATGATACCCACGGCCTTATGTGGTTTGACCGGGGCTACCATCCCCTGTTGCGGCAGGATGCCTGATAACTCTTCCCTGAAACTTACCGGCATTCATCACGCTCTGGAGTAGACGATGGCACGATCCTGGTTTCCGCAATGGCAAAAGAAGTCGGCACTGACAGAAAACGGTATTATCGCCCCGGATGAGACACTGCCGCTGGGGCAGACACTGGTGCTGGGACTGCAGCATGCGGTGGCGATGTTTGGCGCAACGGTGCTGATGCCGCTGCTGATGGGGCTGGATCCCAATCTGGCGATTCTGGTCTCGGGTATTGGCACCCTGCTGTTCTTCTTTATCACCGGTGGTCGCGTGCCCAGCTATCTCGGGTCGAGCGCCGCCTTTGTTGGCGTCGTGATTGCGGTGACCGGCTTCAGTGGTCAGGGACTGAATCCCAACCTCAGCGTGGCGCTGGGCGGCGTGATCGCCTGCGGCCTGCTCTACACGCTGATTGGGCTGGTGGTCATGAAGTCAGGCACGCGCTGGATTGAAAATCTGATGCCGCCGGTAGTAACCGGCGCGGTGGTGATGGCGATCGGGCTGAATCTGGCACCGATTGCGGTTCATAGCGTCTCCGCCTCTTCATTTGACAGCTGGGTCGCGGTGATGACCGTGCTCTGTATCGGTCTGGTTGCCGTGTTTACCCGCGGGATGGTACAGCGCCTGCTGATTCTGGTCGGCCTGATTCTGGCCTGGGCGATCTATGCGCTGCTGACCAATGTTCTGGGACTGGGCAAGCCGGTCGATTTTACCCTGCTGTCACAGGCAGCCTGGTTTGGCCTGCCGCACACCACTGCACCGACCTTTGATCTGCAGGCGATGGTACTGATCGCCCCAGTGGCGATCATTCTGGTGGCGGAAAATCTGGGACATCTGAAAGCCGTGGCGGGCATGACCGGCCGTAACCTGGATCCTTACATGGGACGTGCCTTTGTGGGCGATGGACTGGCCACGATGCTTTCCGGCTCGATGGGCGGCAGTGGCGTAACCACCTATGCCGAGAATATTGGGGTGATGGCCGTGACTAAGGTCTACTCCACGCTGGCGTTTGTCGCTGCAGCCATCATCGCCATCCTCGCCGGTTTCTCACCGAAGTTTGGTGCGCTGATCCACACCATTCCGGCCCCGGTGATTGGCGGCGCATCCATTGTGGTGTTCGGGCTGATTGCGGTGGCGGGCGCACGCATCTGGGTGCAGAACCATGTCGATTTAGGTCAGAACAGTAATCTGATTATGGTCGCCACCACTTTGGTGCTCGGCGCAGGGGATTTCGCGCTGAAGATCGGCTCTTTCACGCTGGGCGGGATCGGTACTGCCACCTTTGGCGCGATTATCCTCAATGCCATTCTGCGCCGTCGCAGCGCGCAGCAGGACAAACCGCTGGCGCGACAGCAGGGTTAATTACTCCAGCGGTGTAGCAGCAGGCTGCACCGCTTTTTTCCGTTTCAGCCGCAGCTCACTCACGATCACCCCACAGACGATCAGCGCCCCACCCAGCAACGCCAGCCCCGGCAGCCGCTCACCGGCAATACGCCCCACCACGCCCGCCCAGACTGGTTCCCCGGCATAAATCACTGTGGCGCGGGTTGGCGAAACGCTGCGTTGCGCCCAGTTCATGGTGACCTGAATCAGTGCGCTGGCCGCGCCCAGCCCCAGCGCGCTGAGCAGCAGCGGCGTTGAGATTACAGGCACCGTTTCCCCATTGGGGATCATCAGCACAAAGGCACACAGCGACGCCACCGCCAGCTGGATTAGCGTCACGCGGCGTACATCAACCTGACCGGCATAGCGGCTGATTAAGATGATCTCGGCGGCAATCGCCAGGGTGCTGAGCAGCGTCGCTATTTCACCCGCATTCAGGCTGATACGGCCATCCTGCGGCCCGGCCACCAGCAACAAGCCGGTAAACGCCAGCACAATCCCCAGCCACGACATCAATCCCGGCGGACGGCGTAAAAACAGCCACTGCAGCAGCGGCACCACCGGAACATAAAGCGCAGTAAGAAACGCAGACTGGCTGCTGGAGATCGTCTGCATGCCCCAGGTCTGAAGACCATAACCTCCGGCAATCGACAGGCCGATCAGCGTGCCCGCTTTTACTTCCAGCCAGGTCATACCGGCCAGATAACGGCGAAAAAAGAGCGCCAGCAGCAGCGCGGCGGTGGCGAAACGGAGGCCGACAAAGAAGAACGGGCCGGAATGCTGCATCGCACGATGCACCACCAGGAAGGTGCCGCCCCAGATCATGGTGATAAAAAGTAATACCAGCTCCTGCCGCGTCAGGCGCAGGGTTAAACCGCGGGGTGTGTCCGACATAATTCACCTGATGATGTGTCCGGACGATATTGTGGGGAGAGCGAGGGGGAAAAGCAACGACGTTAACCGCCGGCCTTAACCGGCGGCAGAGTGGGATTATGCGTCCGCTTTTTTAGGACTGCTGCGCCCGCCCTTCTCACCGGCGCGCGCGGCGCGCTGCGGATCGTTTTTGAAATTACCGCCGCTGTTTTTTCCCCCTTTACGTCCCGCTTCTGCGGCACGTTCACGGTTCTCAGCAAAATTTCCTGAACCTCCACGATGTGTTGTCATGATTTGCTCCTGTCGCGTAGTGCGATAAATAAGAATGAAATAGCAGAGAGCTGACGGCCTAAAGCCAGAATTCAACTCATGCTTAAATAATAGCCAGATTCTTCTTTTACTCGCCCGACAGTCACATTTAGCAACAGAGTAATCACCAGCAATTTGATTAAACAACGAACATTCTTCCGACTTACAACCGATTAGCTGCGGATTTATTGCCCGACTCGTTCGTCTTCGTTTCCGTATCGCCTGCGTAAAACGAAAGCTCTTCTATACTTTTTCTGGACGTCAAAACCACCTGGAGAGATTTATGGCCAAGATTCTGGTGCTTTATTACTCGATGTACGGACATATTGAAACGATGGCGAACGCGGTTGCAGAAGGCGCTCGTCGGGTTCCCGGCGCGAAAGTGGATATCCTGCGGGTACCAGAAACGATGGAGGCCGATCGCTTTGCACAGGTGGGCGGCAAAACCAATCAGCAGGCAGCAGAAGCGACGCCTGAGATACTGCCGCAGTATGACGCGATTATCGTCGGCACCCCGACCCGCTTTGGCAACATGTCCGGACAGATGCGGACGTTCTGGGACCGCACCGGCGGTCTCTGGGCGTCAGGCGCGCTGTTTGGCAAGGTTGCCAGCGTCTTTACCTCAACCGGCACCGGCGGCGGTCAGGAACAGACCATTACCTCGGTCTGGACCACACTGGCGCATCACGGCATGGTCATTGTGCCTATCGGCTACGGCACCAAAGAGCTGTTCGATATTTCTCAGGTTCGCGGTGGCACGCCTTATGGTGCGACCACGCTGGCGGGCGGCGATGGTTCGCGTCAGCCGACAGAAGCGGAACTGAATATTGCCCGTTTCCAGGGTGAACATGTTGCCGGACTGACAGTGAAACTGCAGGACTGATTTAAACAAAGGAGAAAAGTATGTCTACTGAACAATCGAAAGCACACCACGTTGGCGAATGGGCCAGTCTGCGTCATACCTCCCCTGAAATTGCCGAGGCCATTTTCGAAGTGGCGAATTACGATGAGAGACTGGCAGAAGAGATCTGGCGTCAGCAAGGCAGCGATGACGTGCTGATTCGTGCCTTTGAAAAAACCGATAAAGATCTCCTGACCTGGGATGACAAGCCCGTAGAACGTAAGAACGTCTGATTCAGGGGCGGGACCTTCCCGCCCTCATTTTTAGCTCACCAAGGAGTACGCTATGTCTTCCTATCAAAGCATTAATCCCGCCAATAACCAGTTGCTGAAAAGCTGGCCGTCGCATGATGAGGCCGCTGTCAGCCATGCCCTGGACGTCGCCGATCGCCTGTTTCATTCATCATGGAGCAAGGGTGAGATCCAGCCACGTCTGCAGGTACTGAAAAAACTGGCTGACCTGATTGATAGCCGCGCGGAAGAACTGGCCACCATCGCCAGTAAAGAGATGGGGAAACTGATTAGTCAGAGCCGTGGCGAAGTGAAAATCTGTTCACAGATTGCCCGCTACTACGCAGAGAATGCAGAACGTATTCTTCAGCCGCAGTCCTATCCCAGCGAGCTGGGCGAAGCCTGGGTTGAGTATCACCCGATTGGCGTATTAGTCGCCGTCGAGCCGTGGAACTTCCCTTACTATCAGCTGATGCGCGTACTGGCCCCTAACCTGGCGCTGGGTAACCCGGTGCTGGCGAAACATGCCAATATCGTGCCGCACTGTGCCGATGTCTTTGAAAAGCTGGTGCGTGAAGCGGGTGCGCCTGAAGGAGCATGGACTAACCTGTTCATCTCAACCGATCAGGTCGCCGATCTGATTGCTGACGACCGGGTTCAGGGTGTTGCTCTGACTGGTTCCGAGCGCGCAGGCAGCGCCGTGGCTGAGCAGGCCGGTAAGCATCTGAAGAAATCGACGCTGGAACTGGGCGGCAATGACGTGTTTGTGGTGCTGGACGATGCCGATCTTGACGAAGCCGTCCGACAGGGCGTGCAGGCGCGTCTCAGCAACTGCGGCCAGGTCTGTACCGCCGCAAAACGTTTTATTCTGCATGAGAAGATTGCCGATCGCTTTATCAGCCAGTTCAGCGCCGCGCTGAGTTCCGCCACGCTGGGCGATCCGCTCGATGAGAAAACCACGCTTGGCCCGCTCTCTTCCGCTGACGCGCGCGACCGTCTGGTGAAACAGGTAGATGAAGCGGTGGCTAATGGCGCAAAACTGGTGACAGGCGGTAAAGCCGTTGAAGGTGAAGGTTGCTTCTATCAGCCCACCATTCTGACCGGCATTACCCCGGATAATCCTGCCTATTATCAGGAGTTCTTCGGCCCGGTGGCGCAGGTTTATGTTGTGGGTGACGATCAGGCGGCTGTGGCGCTGGCGAATGACTCACACTATGGTCTGGGTGGCTCGGTCTGGACTCGCGACATTGCACGCGGTCGGAAACTGGCTTCCGCCATTGAAACCGGCATGGTGTTTATCAACTCCCAGAGCGATACCTCTGCTGAGCTGCCGTTTGGTGGTGTGAAACGTTCAGGCTATGGTCGTGAGCTTTCTGATCTGGGTATTAAAGAGTTTGCTAACCAGAAACTGGTGGTCGTGGCGGGTTAATCGTCCTGCAGCCATAAAAAAACCCCGTCGCGACGGGGTTTTTTATTATCGGCCGGAAAGCGCAATTACTGTGCGGCCGCTGACGTTGAATTGTCATTGTGCGCCGTTGCAGGCGCGTTCGCGGCGTCAGCTTTGTCAGTCGTGACTTTATTGTCACTGGCTGATTCTGCTGCATTGTCGGCTTTCGCTTTCTCAGCGGCGGCTTTTTCTTCTGCTGCTGCTTTGTCAGCTTTTGCCTTTTCAGCCGCGGCTTTCTCAGCTGCAGCCTTATCCGCTTTTGCTTTTTCTGCAGCAGCTTTATCGGCTGCGGCTTTTTCCGCTTTCGCTTTTTCAGCTGCGGCTTTGTCCGCCTCTGACTTCTCAGCGGCAGCTTTATCTGCGTCAGATTTCTCTTTGGCTGCGGTCGCTTTGTCCGCTTCAGCTTTATCGGCTGCAGCATCCTGCGTCGCGGCGGCTTTCGCACTGTCATCGTCAGCCTGAGCTGCCGGTTGCGGTGCCGCAGCAGGCTGCATCGGTGTACCCTGCAGCGCAGCATTCAGCACCTGAGAGAACTGATCCCAGCTGCAATAGCCATTCGCATCGGCCTCACAACCCGCCAGCTGCAACGTCACGCGCTTCGGTGGATTCTTCAGACTCAGTACATCCGCATTGCGCAGCTGATCGGCGGTCTGATAGACATACTCCACCTTGAGCAGGTCTTTATCGTTTTTCGCATCATGCCAGCGTTCGAAAACAACCTGACCGCCAATTGGCGTTTTTTCATAGGTGTCAGGCAGCTCATAAGGCTTGACCTGCAGCGCGCTCAGCAGTGAAGCGATGTTCGAGTCATGGCCGACCATCAGCGTGATTTTCGGCGCGTTGGCTTTGTCCTGATCCACTAACTGACTGCGGATGTAATCCACCAGCGGTGCTGCCACTTCACGGGAAACGTCCGGGCTGGTAAACAGCGCGTCCTGATAACCATTTTTAATCGCTGACAGCTCTTTCCACTGTTCAGGCGTTTTGATCTGGCCCCAGGCAACCTGCTCCAGCGGGAAACCTTCGTAATATTGCAGCGTAAAGGCATCCATCAGCGAATTACCCACTTTCAGCGGGCCACTGACCGTTGGCTCTTTACCGTTTTCAGCGCTGAAGGTGTTCTGACCACTGCTGAGGTCGCACTGCTTTTTATTGTTACAGGCAGGCGACGCTTTGTAGTCGACAATCTTTTCCAGACGCTGGAAGGCGGGCTTCAGTGACAGTTTCTCATTGGCGGCGGCCATGGCGGCCAGCGCTTTTTTATTGAAGGCTTCACTGTCATCGGTGATGACCGGATTGAATACGGGATCCATGGTGCCCATTTCATCCTGATGCGTGACGGCAACGTCACAGCCAGGGAAGGCACCATTGACGAAGAACTGCGCGGTAGCGACAGTGCGCTGCAGGCTGTTCGCGTAAACAAAGACATTATTGCTGTCAGGGCAGCTGCCGTTCTTCACCAGGCCCTGCTGTGCCAGCCACTGACGGGTATAGTTACCCATGTAGACTTCCAGCACGCCACCTTTGGTGGTCAGCTGTCCGCCGGGAACATCCCACTGCGGCCAGCTCTTTTTGGTCGACTGCTCCAGCACGCTGCCATTATCGGCCAGCGGCGCACGCAGATTGTGACGGCTTAACATCAGCACCTGTTGCAGCTGCATATTGCCATCAGCAGCAAATGCTACCGTTCCGACCGGCAATGCAGCGAGCACTGACAATGCGCAAAGACTCAGTTTCTTGATCATTGTGCCTATTCCATTCATTCAGTAAAGAAACACTCTGGCTATCAACCGATTAGCTCGCCTCAGAGCGATGTATTTAACAGTGTAACTCAGCTCGCCTCAGAAAAGCGCCAGATGTTTGCAAAAACAGTGAGTGGACTATAGCAGAGATGCATCGGGCAGATGAATGCGCACCCGCGCGTCATCGGAAGAAGCGTGCTTTTTTCGGACTGGAGGAAAAAACCGGAATGGCAGAAACGAAACAGGCCAGCACTATGTGCTGGCCTGTAAAATATGGCGGAGGAGGAGAGATTCGAACTCTCGGATGGTTTCCCATCGGCGGTTTTCAAGACCGCTGCCTTAAGCCGCTCGGCCACCCCTCCGTTTTGAAACGGTACTGCGTCGGTAAACTTACTGATTTTACCGCTTTATTGCCTGTGGCAGATAAAGTGGCGGAGGAGGAGAGATTCGAACTCTCGGATGGTTTCCCATCGGCGGTTTTCAAGACCGCTGCCTTAAGCCGCTCGGCCACCCCTCCGCAATGACGCGCACTATAAACATCCCGTTTAGCGATGTAAAGCGTCTATCTGTCTATTCGCCTGAAAAACAGCCAGATTGTGATTTTTCGCTGTGAAAATCGCCACTCTGCTCAAACAATTAGCAGAATAGCGCGTAAAGAAGGGTAAAACGCCTTTTCCCTCTTTAATGGCCTGCGTATTCTCGGCACATATTTAGTGTTCTGTTGATTAGTGTTCTGCTTAAAGGAGCGCAACATGGAAAGAATTGTCACCTCATCGCAGTCCTCACTGCTGTCAACGCATAGAGTTCTGCGTAATACCTATTTTCTGCTGGGACTGACCCTGGCCTTTTCCGCGGTGACGGCGACAGCCAGCACCCTGCTGGCGCTGCCTGCGCCGGGTCTGATCCTGATGCTGGTCGGCTTTTATGGCTTAATGTTTTTAACCTACCGTCTGGCGAACAGCCCGATGGGTATTCTGGCCGCGTTTGCGTTTACCGGCTTCCTGGGATATTGCCTGGGTCCTATCCTGAGTTCATTCCTGACCGCAGGCATGGGCGACGTGATAGCGCTGGCACTGGGCGGTACGGCGCTGGTGTTCTTCTGCTGTTCTGCCTACGTGCTGACGACCCGTCGTGATATGTCCTTCCTGGGCGGCATGATGATGGCTGGCTTTGTGGTGCTGCTGGTGGCGGTGGTCGCGAATATCTTCCTGCAGCTGCCTGCGCTGCATCTGGCTATCAGCGCCCTGTTCATTCTGTTCTCTGCCGGTGCCATTTTGTGGGAAACCAGCAACATCATTCATGGTGGCGAAACCAACTACATTCGGGCGACGGTCAGCCTCTATGTTTCGCTCTATAACATCTTCGTCAGTCTGCTGAGCCTGCTGGGTTTTGCCCGCAGCAACTAACCGGCAGTGACAGTCAGCCTGTGAAACCCCGCTTCGGCGGGGTTTTTGCTTTTACTGTCCGCCAGGTTTGCTAAACTGCGCCGTCATTTATAGAGAGGACGTCACGTGAATTTTAACGGTAACGAAATCGCCGTCGATGCCGAAGGCTATCTGAAGAGTATCGACGACTGGAGTGAGGCGCTGGCGGCGCACATCGCGGAACAGGAAGGGCTTACCATGACTGAAGCACACTGGGAAGTGGTCCATTTCGTACGCGCCTTTTATCTGGAATTTAACACCTCACCTGCCGTACGGATGCTGGTAAAGGCAATGGCGCAGAAGTATGGGGAAGAGAAAGGCAACAGCCGCTACCTGTTTCGCCTCTTCCCGGAAGGACCCGCTAAACAGGCGACGAAAATCGCCGGCCTGCCTAAACCGGCGAAATGCCTGTAACTAACCGGTTTTAAAATCGCGGGGCGGTTCTGCGGGCTGGTGTGGCTCCACCAGCACCTTATCCACGCGCGCACTGCGGGGTCCGCCCGCTTTAAGCCAGGCAATCAGCGCTTCAACCTGCTCAGCCTCGCCCCAGGCCAGCACCTCAACGCTGCCGTCATCCAGATTTCGCGCGTAGCCCAGTACGCCCAGGGTTCTGGCTTCGACCTGCGTACTGTAACGAAACCCGACGCCCTGGACGCGGCCATGAACCCATGCTTTAAAACAGGCTGCTGACATTACTCTCTCCTGCTGCTGTTCGTTGCAATTTCCCGTTATCCACCGGACAATGGCGCCTCATTTTTTCAGGTAAGCATAGCAAACTATGACAGTCAGATTGATTCTCGCAAAGGGACGTGAAAAGTCCCTGCTTCGTCGCCATCCATGGGTCTTTTCAGGTGCCGTTGCACGTCTGGAAGGTAAAGCGCAACTGGGTGAAACCATCGACGTGTGCGACAGCAACGGTAAATGGCTGGCGCGTGCCGCTTATTCACCCGAGTCGCAGATTCGCGCCCGCGTCTGGAGCTGGCAGGCCGATGAATCCATCGATATCGCCTTCTTTGTGCGCCGTTTTGAACAGGCGCAGCAGTGGCGCAAATGGCTGGCGGCCCGCGATGGTCTGGATAGCTATCGCCTGATCGCCGGTGAATCAGATGGTTTACCGGGCGTCACCATCGATCGCTTTGGCAACTTTTTAGTGCTTCAGCTGCTCTCAGCAGGCGCGGAATATCAGCGCGCGGCGATCATCACTGCCCTGCAACAGTGCTTCCCTGACTGTGCCATCTATGACCGGTCTGACGTCGCTGTGCGTAAGAAAGAGGGGCTGGAGCTGACGCAGGGCACCGTCACCGGTGAACTGCCCCCACCGCTGCTGCCGATTACTGAGCATGGCATGAAGCTGCTGGTTGATATTCAGGGCGGCCACAAAACCGGCTATTACCTCGATCAGCGTGACAGCCGTCTTGCCACACGTCGTTACGCGCAGGATGCCCGCGTACTTAACTGCTTCTCTTATACAGGCGGTTTCGCGGTTTCTGCACTGATGGGCGGATGTAGAGAAGTGATCAGCGTGGATACCTCACAGGAAGCGCTGGACGTTGCCCGTCAGAACGTGGAACTGAATGAGCTGGATCTCTCACGTGCCCGCTTTGAGCGTGATGATGTTTTCAAACTGCTGCGCCGTTATCGTGACAGCGGTGAGAAATTTGATCTGATCATCATGGATCCGCCAAAGTTTGTCGAAAACAAAAGCCAGTTAATGGGTGCCTGCCGCGGCTATAAAGACATTAACATGCTCGCTATTCAGCTACTGAACCCGGGCGGCGTGCTCCTGACGTTCTCCTGTTCCGGTCTGATGGCGACCGATCTGTTCCAGAAGATCATCGCCGATGCGGCGCTGGATGCGGGCCGCGAAGTGCAGTTTATTGAGCAGTTCCGGCAGGCAGCGGATCATCCGGTCATCGCCAGCTATCCGGAAGGTCTCTATCTGAAAGGTTTCGCCTGCCGCGTGATGTGACTTGAAAAATCAGCTCCTGCCCCCATATTGGAAAGAGAGCTTTTTTTCGGAGGTCACTATGATTGCCAGTAAATTTGGTATTGGTCAGCAGGTTCGTCATCGTTTGTCCGGCGTTCTGGGCGTTATTGTGGATGTCGATCCTGAATACTCGTTAGATGAGCCTAAAATTGAAGAGGTTGGCGCGGAAGAGAAGATGCGCACCGCGCCCTGGTATCATGTGGTGATGGAAGATGAGGAAGGCGATCAGGTTCATACCTATGTTGCCGAAATTCAGCTTTCTGGTGAAACCAGCATTGAGCATCCTGAGCAGCCATCAATGGATGAGCTGGCGGCGTCAGTACGTCAGCAATTACAGGCACCTCATCTGCGGCATTAATCTGTGGCGGCACGCTCTGCCGCCACGCAAATTTTTAACGCGTTATCCCCAGACGTGGAATCTCAATCTTCGGGCAGCGATCCATAATCACCGTCATGCCTGCATCCTGTGCCAGTACCGCCGCCTGCTCATTAATCACACCCAGCTGCAGCCACAATGTTTTTGCCCCTGCGGCAATGGCTTCCTGCGCCACGCCCCAAGCGGCTTCTGAATTGCGAAAGACATCTACCATATCAATCTCGCCCGGTACTTCCGCCAGGCTGGCGTAAGCCTGCTGCCCCAGCAGGGTTTGGCCGGCCAGTTTCGGGCTGACCGGGATCACCTCATAGCCCTGATCGAGCAGATATTTCATCACACCATAACTGGGACGGTCGGGACGATCGCTTGCCCCCACTAAGGCGATACGTTGGGTACGCGTCAGCACATCGCGAATTGTCTGGTCGTTCATCTTTATCTCCTTTCAGGTCAGTGTTGAGTGTAGTTTGGCGCATGCTTCAATAGTTAAGTCCCTGACGAAATTAATTGAACCCGCGCACGAATAAATATGTTTAAATGTAAATTAACTGCCATAATGTAAGAATTTGCTACACGTCATCCTTTGCGTCACCACTTACCGGAGTTGAAATGAAGCTGTCGCTGGCCGTAACGGGGTTACTTACACTCCTTGTTTCGGCGTCCTGTTCTGCCATCACATTAAAGCTCGATCCCCAAATCGATCTGCTGGTGCTGGATGGTCGAAAAATTTCAGGCTCGCTCCTCAAAGGAGCAGACAGCTTAGAGCTGGATCGCGGTCAGCATCAGTTTCTGTTTCGGGTAGAGCAGCAACGCAAAGGGCAGAAAGAGAGTGTGATCGCTTATCAGTCTGCGCCGATGATCGTCACCTTTACTGCCGTGGCCAAAACCATCACCATCCGGTTGCCTGCGCTGGAGACAAAACGTGAGCGTTATCATTTTGACCGCAGTCTGAATTTTCAGCTGGTGGATGAGAAAGGCAATGAGATCACCAGCGTGCGTGACCACCTGCCGGCCACCGCGACAGCGGATATGGAAAAAGCGATGCTGAATTACAATCGCACCCATCAGATTGCCTCTGTACCCCGGTTTGCAAATTCCGCTTCTGCTACGCCCTCTTCTTCCCGCCTCACCGCCGATCTGGACTGGACAACCCAGGCCGAACTGCCTTCGCTGCATCGCTGGTTTCACCGCTTCGATGAAGCTACGCGTCAGCAATTTCTGACACTGGTCAAAATGCTGCGTACGAGTTGATAGCATTAAAGGGCCAGAGGTAAACTCGTGCTTTCTCTTCTTGCGCATGAGCCTTATCAGGACGCTTTTATGGAACAGACTTTTCGTACCCTTGGCACCACAAAACATATTGCGCTGGTCGCCCATGACCACTGCAAAACTGCCCTGCTTGAATGGGTCAAACAAAACCAGCCCGCACTTGAACCACACATCCTCTATGCGACCGGCACCACCGGAAATCTGATTAATCGTCATACCGGTCTGAATGTGACAGCCATGCTGAGCGGCCCGATGGGTGGCGATCAGCAGGTCGGCGCGCTGATCTCGGAAGGAAAAATTGATGCGCTGATTTTTTTCTGGGATCCGCTCAACGCCGTGCCGCACGATCCGGATGTGAAAGCACTGCTTCGTCTGGCGACCGTCTGGAATATCCCGGTCGCCACGAACCGCTCCACAGCGGATTTTATTATTCAGTCACCACTATTTGCGCAAAACGTGGAGATTATGATCCCCGACTATCAGCGCTATCTGGCCGATCGTCTGAAATAACTCAGGCTTTACGCAGTACGGGTACGCCCAGTTCGCGGAAGTGATCGACAAACGGTGACGGCGCGGCCTTATCAAACATCAGAAAGACCTGCTGACGCGCGCGCGTCAGCGCCACATAGGCCAGACGGCGCTCTTCCGCATCCGGAAACGCTTCGGGCTGCGGTAACAGGCCCTGTTCGATAATCGACTCGCGTACTTCCGCCGGGAAGCCCTCTTTGCCCTGCTGCAATCCCAGCAGAATAACGTAATCCGCCTGCTGACCTTTGCTGGCATGGATTGTCATAAATTCCAGATTAAGTTTCGGCCAGCGGGTTCTGGCTTTATCGAGCAGTTCCGGTCGCAGATAGTGATAGCGCGCCAGTAGCAGAATGCGCTCTTCGGGCTTCGCATAACCGCTGAGTTTGTTCAGCAGGGCTTCCAGCTGATCCTCCGCCAGCAGCGAAATCGACTTTTTATTGCCTTTGGTGACGCTGTTGAGCGGTTTTGCCAGCTGCTGCGGGTTCTGCTGGATAAACCGGTTAGCAATGTCACCAATGCGGTCGTTAAAGCGATAGGTGGTGTCAAGCACGCACCGATCGCCCTCACCAAAATAGTGATGAAATGCGGTGGTCAGGGTCATCTCTGCACCGCTGAAGCGGTAGATAGCCTGCCAGTCATCGCCAACCGCAAACAGCGCAGTGCGCTTATTTTGCTTGCGCAGTGCGCTGAGCAATGCGGCACGCTGAGGCGAGATATCCTGGAATTCATCCACCAGAATGTGTTTCCACGGACTGATAAAACGTCCTTTTTCCAGAATCGCAATGGCCTGGTGAATCAGTCCCGAAAAATCGACCGCGCCCTCCTCTTTCAGCGCGCTTTTCCACGCTTTCAGCAGGGGTGCCATCAGTTTGATGCGTTTACTGAAGTGATCCCGAATCTCTTCCGGCACATCCGCGATCATGGCCGCCTGTGCGCCGCCATGCATGCGCATCAGACCAAGCCAGCGCTCCAGTCGGGACGCCAGCCGGTTTGCCAGCCTCTCGTCCTCCCAGAATGGCCCTTCCGATACCTCCCACTCCAGTTCGTCACGGAGCCACTGACGCCAGCCGTTTGCCATCGCCTTTTTCTCATGGCACTGCTGCCGCCACTCCCTGAGTAGCAGCGTACGACGCGCATCCGCATCGCTCTCGAGCTTACTGATAACCGGCTGCTTATTGCTGCCTTCACGAATAATATGCAGAGCCAGAGAATGGAAAGTCCGTGCCTGGATGTCACCCGCAGAGAGCCGGGACTGAATACGTGCATTCATCTCTTCAGCCGCCTGGCGGCCAAACGCCAGCAACAGAATTTGATCGGCGCTGGCCAGTCTGCGCTCCATTAACCAGCCTGCACGGGCCACCAGCACAGAGGTTTTACCGCTGCCCGCACCGGCCAGCACCAGCAGAGAATCCTCACCGTTGACCACCGCCTCACACTGCGAATGATTGAGTGGTGTGCTCTCGACGCTGGCGAAGAACGACTGATAGCGGGTCAGCATGGCGGCAGTCCAGTCGCGGTTTCGCTGCCGCAATGCCGACTCACCCTGATCCAGCCAGCGCTGGCAAAATGCCAGATTATCGCGGCAGTCAGGAAAATCGTTTAAGCGGGTGAGCGGCATCGGTAACGCGTCGAACTGTTTGAGAATCTTTGTCTTCAGCGCATGCAGCTCATGACGATTCAGCCAGCGATCCTGCGCGCTAAACGTCTCGATTTCGTCGCGCAGTGACTGGAGTACCTCTCGGCACACCGCACTCATCTCCAGACTCCAGTTCTGCCAGGCCTGCAGCAGATAGTGGTGAAAGCGCTGCGTCTCCTGCCATTCCGTTCCGTGCAGCCGGACCACTTTTTCATCGACCAGCAAAAATTCCAGCTCGCCCCATACCAGCCCGCGCTTGCAGGCAATATCCAGTAACTGGTTAAAGGGGATCAGATACTCATGCTTATCGCCACTGACTTCGACACCCGCTGTAAGCAGACGAACACGGTTATAAGGATGCTGGGCAAGCCGTTTGCCCATTGAGGTTGCTTTCAGTTCCACGCCGACACCAACGTCAGATAACAGGATTAGGGGGAGTTTACCTGTCAGACCCTTGGCGCTCCAGCCTTAAAACAGGCTAAACTTGGCGTCACATCTTGCGGAATGCAAAAGGAAAAGAAGATCATGCGCACCGTTTTAAATATTCTTAATTTTGTCCTGGGCGGCTTTTTCACCACCCTGAGCTGGCTATTTGCCACCTTAATCAGCATCGTGCTGGTTTTTACCCTGCCGCTGACCCGCTCCTGCTGGGAAATTACCAAACTTTCACTGCTGCCATTTGGCAACGAGGCGGTACATGTTGATGTGCTGCGCCCTGAAAGTAAGAGCCACATTATGAATACCGGCGGGACCTTCCTGAATATCTTCTGGCTGATTTTCTTCGGCTGGTGGCTCTGCCTTTCGCATATCTCCGTCGGGATTGTGCAGTGCATCAGTATCATCGGTATTCCGGTGGGGATTGCGAACTTTAAGATCGCCGCCATCGCGCTCTGGCCGGTTGGACGCCGGGTGGTGTCAGTGGAAGAGGCGCGTGCTGCGCGCGAAGCCAATGCCCGTCGCTATTAATACGATGTCAGATGCCGTGCCAGGCTGGCGGAAATATCTGTTTAACAGTACCTGGCGCTATCTGCTGCGGATCCTGTTTGCGCTGAGTGGCTGCGCTGCCATTCCCTGGTGGCTGCATCAGATTGAGTGGACGATCCCCCTGACGCTGGGGGTAGTCGCGGCTGCGCTGGCCGATCTTGATGATCGCCTGGCCGGTCGTCTGAAGAATCTGCTGATTACCCTGCTCTGCTTCTGCTTCGCCTCGGTTTCCGTAGAGCTGCTGTTTCCCTGGCCGTTCGCTTTTATTGTCGGGCTGGCGATTTCGACCTGGGGCTTTATTCTGCTGGGTGCCCTGGGGCAGCGCTACGCCACTATCGCTTTTGGTGCGCTGCTGATTGCGGTCTATACCATGCTCGGCATCGGGCTGTTCAGCCAGTGGTACATGCAGCCGATGCTGCTGCTGGTCGGTGCGCTGTGGTACAACCTGCTGACCCTGCTGGGTCATCTGATGTTCCCGGTCCGGCCGGTCCAGGAACAGCTGGCGGGAAGCTTTTCACAACTGGCGCGCTACCTTGATGCCAAGGCGAATCTGTTCGATCCCGATGCGGGCGAGCAGGATGATGCGGCTTTTATCGATGCAGCGATGGTGAACAGCCAGTTAGTGGCGCAGCTCAATCTGACCAAAACCACGCTGCAGAGCCGTCTGCGCGGCGATCGCGGATCGCGCGGCACCCGTCGCAGTCTGCACTACTATTTTGTAGCGCAGGATATCCATGAACGCGCCAGCTCTTCTCATCTGCAATATCACCTGCTGCGCGGCGACTGGCGCTATAACGAAATTCTGTTTCGCTTTCAGCGCCTGCTGAATATGCAGGCACAGGCCTGTCGCCAGCTGGCTCATTGCATCCTGATGCGTGAAAGATGGGTACATGACAGCCGCTTTGAGCGCGCGTTTGAACGTTTGCAGAAAGCGATTGAACGGCTTGAACAGCATGAGCCTGAGGCCCCGCATACCCGCGCGCTGTTCTGGCTGTTGCGTAACCTGCGCGCCATTGATGCACAGCTTGCTTCCATTGAATCAGAGCAGACGCTGGCCGGGGAAGATCCACAACACAGTGACAATTTGTTGTCGCGCGAAGGGTTAAGTGGCTGGAGTGATATCCGGCTGCGCTTCAGCCGTCATCTCTCTCCCGCGTCGGCGCTGTTCCGGCATGCGGTTCGCATGTCAGTGGTGCTATGTATTGGATACGGCTTCATTCAGATAACCGGACTCGAGCGGGGATACTGGATTTTGCTGACCAGCCTGTTTGTCTGCCAGCCCAACTATAACGCAACGCAGCGACGTCTTGCCTTGCGCATCGGCGGAACGCTGGCGGGGATTGCGATTGGTTTACCCGTTTTATGGCTGGTACCCTCCATTGAAGGGCAGTTAATCCTGATTGTGATTACCGGCGTGCTGTTCTTCGCTTTCAGGCAGGTGCAGTATGCGCAGGCTACGCTGTTTATCACTCTGCTGGTGCTGCTTTGCTTTAACCTGTTGGGTGAAGGGTTTGAAGTCGCCTTGCCCCGTGTCGTGGATACCCTACTCGGTTGTGGTCTGGCCTGGCTGGCTGTCGCCTTTATCTGGCCTGACTGGCGCTTTCGTCAACTGCCAGCGGTGGCAGAGCGAACCCTGAAGGCGAACTGTCGCTATCTGGATGCGATCATGGAGCAATATCACCAGGGTAAAGATAACCGGCTTGCCTATCGTATCGCCCGCCGTGATGCGCATAATGCGGATGCTGAGCTCGCCTCTGTCGTCTCAAACATGAGCAGTGAAAGTCGCACCAGCCAGAAGCTGCGTGAGTCAGCTTTTCAGTTGCTCTGCTCCAATCACTCATTTCTGAGCTACATTTCCGCGCTGGGCGCTCACCGCGATAAAATTACTGCGCCGGACCTGCTCACCTTACTGGATGATACGGTTTGCTATGTCGAAGATGTGCTCCAGACGGACGTGGTGAGCGATGAACATGTTGAAGCGATGCGCCAGCAACTGGCTCAGCGAATCAGCCAGCTGGCTGCAGATGCAGATACGCGTGCGCCGCTGGTGCTCCAGCAACTCGGTCTGCTGGTGGCATTAATGCCCGATGTGGCTCGCCTGCGCCGCACGCTTATTACTGACTAGCTGTCACTGCTTCTGAGGTCCGGGTTTGATAAAAGCGTGCGCTGGAACCATGCATTCAGCTCCGCCCGGGTTGCCTGCGGCAGCGCAGCCGCATGGTGGCCCATAATAGCCCCCTGCAGCGCCAGTAATGTCTGAAACCCCACATGCTGGTTGATCGCTTTTAGCTTCAGCCAGCACTGTTTGGCTCCTATCTGATAGAGATGATTGACGCTCATTACGCCCGCCTCAAAAAGCATCATCTCCATGCGTACGCTGAGATTAGGCAAATCTTTTAGCCGCGGAGAGGCTTGCCTGTCCTGCAACTCCAGCTGCGCCGTCTCTAAAGAGGCAGCAGAGAGAGCCAGCAGATGATCAGAATCGCGCCATAATGCCTCATCAACCCGAAAGTAATTGAGGCTCACCAGTTTTCCCCGTTTGCGAAAAATTAAGGGTTGCAGCGGGCGATCGGTAATGTATTCGCGCAGCGGTTCACTGGCCCGCAGATAGAGTTCGTCTTTATTAATTAAGGCAAAAACCACGCTTTCGACAGCCAGCGCATACCCCCCAAACTGGGTGCGGGACTCTATGGGTCCCAATGGGGCCAGGCGCGCTCTGGAGCGCTCTACGACCGGATTCACCTTTTTCATTGCACCACCTCCATGTCAGAAATATTTCTTAAATTGCCTTGGGTATCAGGCAATTAGAAGATAGAAAAAAGTGTCAGCCGGTTCAATGAATAAATAACGCTTCAACTAATCTTGTCGCGTTTTTGCGAGGCGTTTTCAGAAATTTGGGTTGATCTTTATCCAGGATGACAGTACTGTATATTCATACAGTCAACTGCTGGTGATTAACTTATGCGAACACAACATCCTGATAATACACGCTATGCTCATCATTACGCGTCCTCTTCCGTTCCGGTCTCTCAGGGCGGTGGAATTACCGAGTTACGCTGCAGCGAGCAGCCCGGTATGATGCAGATGCTGCTATTGCCATTATTACAGCAGCTGAGTCAGCAATCACGCTGGCAGTTGTGGTTAACACCGGCACATAAACTGAATCGCACCTGGATGCAGGAGTCGGGATTACCGCTAGATAAAAGTATGCATATCGCCGATTCTGAACGTCTGAATGCGGTGGAAGCGATGGTCAAGGCATTACGTACTGGAAATTACAGTGTCGTTCTGGCATGGATTCCTTATGACCTTGACGAAGATGAGCGCCGTCAACTTGAAAATGCGGCGGCAGAAGGCGAAGCGCTGGGTTTGATTTTGCGGGCAAGCGGGACATCGGAAGCGCCTCTCAGACCGCAAAGTGCCATAAAAATTCAGTCGGATTTGTTTCATTAAGTAAAAATCAGAAGTTTCCCAAGCTATTTTTCTTATCTGTCGTCGCTAAACCACTGATTCTGTTAGTTCGAGCTGTGACAATGGTTTAGCAGGTTTTTAAGGCTTTTTGCCGCGACAATACTACCAGGCTAATTGTTAGAAATTGTGTATAAATCGCTGTTTTTTTACAGAAGCGCCTCACATCATACTTGTAAGTTTCCAATCTCGTTGTAGACTTTATCTCGCCAGGGTGCTCAATAACCTCCGTTTTTTGCGGTAGAGTCATAAGCGAGCGTTTTGACCCGGCGAAGGATTTAAACCAAGAGCAACCTTTTTGCTCATTGCCTATTTGGATGATAACGAGGCGCAAAATGAAAAAGACAGCTATCGCAATTGCAGTGGCACTGGCTGGCTTCGCTACCGTAGCGCAGGCCGCTCCGAAAGATGACACCTGGTACACCGGTGCTAAACTGGGCTGGTCTCAGTATCACGACACTGGTTACTACGGTAACGGTTACGAGAACAACAACGGTCCAACTCATGAAAGCCAGCTGGGCGCAGGTGCGTTCGTTGGTTATCAGGCAAACCCATACCTGGGCTTCGAGCTGGGCTATGACTGGCTGGGCCGCATGCCTAACAAAGGCACTGTAACTAACGGCGCATTCAAAGCACAAGGCGTTCAGCTGGCTGCTAAACTGAGCTACCCAATCTATGACGATCTGGACGTGTACACTCGTCTGGGCGGCATGGTATGGCGCGCAGATGCAACGCAGACTAACCCAACTACTGGCCGCATCAGCGACCACGACACTGGCGTATCTCCGCTGGCTGCAGTTGGTGTTGAATATGCACTGACCAAAAACTGGGCTACCCGTCTGGATTACCAGTGGGTTAACAACATCGGTGATGCACAGACCGTTGGTACCCGTCCAGACAACGGCATGCTGAGCGTAGGCGTTTCATACCGCTTCGGTCAGGATGACGTCGCTGCTCCGGCTCCAGCTCCGGCTCCAGCACCAGCTCCAGTTGTTGAAACCAAGCGTTTCACTCTGAAGTCTGACGTTCTGTTCACCTTCAACAAATCTACCCTGAAGCCAGAAGGCCAGCAGGCTCTGGATCAGCTGTACAGCCAGCTGAGCTCAATGGATCCTAAAGATGGTTCCGTTGTCGTACTGGGCTTCACCGATCGCATCGGTTCAGAGCAGTACAACCAGAAACTGTCTGAGAAACGTGCTCAGTCAGTCGTAGATTACCTGGTATCTAAAGGTATCCCTTCTAACAAGATCTCTGCACGTGGCATGGGTAAATCTAACCCAGTTACCGGCAACACCTGTGACAGCGTGAAAGGCCGTAATGCCCTGATCGATTGCCTGTCTCCGGACCGTCGTGTAGAAATCGATGTTAAAGGCATCAAAGACGTTGTAACTCAGCCACAGGCTTAAGTTCACACGTCATAAAAAACCCCGCTAAGGCGGGGTTTTTTTATGCCAGTAATCGTTCTTTCAGCGCACACACTCTGAAATCCCCTGCCCGCTTACTCGCTCTCTGAGCCCGATTTACCCAGAATCGCCTGCAAATCCTGCTTCAGACTCGACATCTGAGTAGCATATTTTTCTTTGCGTTCCGCATCTTCTATCAGCTGAACAATCGTTTCTGAAAGCGTGCAGCCGCGCCGCTGAGCCAGGCCTGCAAGCCGCTGCCAGACCAGATACTCCAGGTCTATCGATTTTTTTCGGGTATGCTGATGTTCAGCGTTGAAATGGCGTTTCCGCCGGGCACGGATGGTCTGCTTCAGTCGGTTATCAAGATCGGAATGAATATGTTCGGCAATCCACTCATTCACCGTCACCGGATTGTTTTCCATCGCCAGCAGTTTATCCACTGCCGCCTGCGCCGCGCTTAACTCAAGGTGACGCGTGATCAGTTCACCTTCCCGATGTTTTTTCACCAGGTATTTCCACTTCCATCCACATTCAAGATTTTCGAGTTGCTGGTATTTCATCGGAATCTCATCGTGATCACGTAACGGGCTAAGAATAACAGCTTTTTTCCCGGATGCAGCAACGAAAAACATGCTGCCATCATCACATCTTCAACAGGAAGTCTGCAGTGCTTAACAAGGGTGAATCCTGTATAATCTCGCTTTTCTTAAAACAGACAAATGCGATTATTTTGACCAGCACTCAACTTACGTGGCAGACCTTACAGCCGGATAGCGCGCAATACCAATCCGTTTTCTCCCGAATTGCTGATGAAGAAACTGATGCTCTGGCAACGGTACAGCCCCGGTTGCTGAATGCGCTGGCGCATTTACATCACCAGACACAGGGATTCCCGTTACTGCTGGTTCGAAGCCAGGAGAATCGCGATTATCTGACATTCATCGTTCAGGCCGCGCAGCGGGTCATGGCTGACAGTACCACTCTGTCCGGCGGTGATTACCATATCATGGCTGACAACGTCACGCTTCAGCCCCCTTCCGATCCGCAACGCCCATTCACCAGTCAGGGTGGTATTCACTTTGCTGAGTGGATTGAGATGGAGCAGTTATTTGGCTGCGTGCGCCAGTATAAAGATCGCATCCAGCTCGAGCCAGGGCTTATCCATCGCGCCAATGGCGGTACGCTGGTACTGTCACTGCGTAGCCTGCTGACGCAGCCGATTCTCTGGCTGCGCCTGAAAAAGTGTATTGAGCAAGGCTATGTTGAGTGGACATCTCAGGATGAGCGCCGGCCGCTGCCTGTCTCGATTCCTTCACTACCACTCAATCTTAACCTGGTCCTGTGTGGCGACCGGGAAGCGCTGGCGGATTTTCAGGAGCTCGACCCTGAAGCGCATGAAATGGCCATCTATACTGAATTTGAAGAGAACATTCAGATTCTGGATGAAGATGACATGCTGGCCTGGTGTCGCTGGAACATCGAACTGGCGCAACAGGCGGGCCTGCCCCTGCCGGAAGCGGACTTCTGGCCAGAGCTGATTAAAGAAGCTGTCCGTTACAGCGGCGATCAGGATACGCTGCCACTCTGCCCGCGCTGGCTGCAGCGTCAGATGCGTGAGTCGGCCCTGATGGGCGATGCACTCGATGCCGAAGCGCTGCGTGATGCGCTTGAAGCGCGCCTGTGGCGCGAGAATTATCTCAATGAACGGATGCGTGATGAGATCCTGCTGCGACAGATTCTGATTGAAACTGAAGGTGAAGTGGTCGGTCAGATTAACGGCCTGTCGGTCGTGGAATATCCTGGCCACCCCCGCGCCTGGGGCGATCCCTCTCGTATTACCTGCGTGGTTCATCCCGGCGATGGCGAGTTCATGGACATTGAGCGCAAAGCGGAGCTGGGCGGCAACATTCATGCTAAAGGCATGATGATCATGCAGGCATTTCTGATCGCCGAGCTGGAGCTGGATCAGCAACTGCCCTTTTCAGCCTCAATGGTCTTTGAGCAATCCTATTCCGAGGTGGACGGTGACAGCGCTTCGCTGGCTGAACTCTGTGCCTTAATCAGCGCACTGGCGAATCAGCCGATCAATCAGCAAATCGCCGTGACTGGCTCAGTCGATCAATTTGGCAACGTACAACCGGTTGGCGGACTGAATGAGAAGATCGAAGGCTTCTTTGATATCTGTCATCAGCGTGAACTGACGGGTCAGCAGGGTGTAATTATTCCTGCCTGCAACGTGCGTCATCTCAGTCTTAACCAGGCCGTTGTGACAGCGGTTGAGCAGGGGCGCTTCCATATCTGGGCGATCGACCGTGCTGATGAAGCGCTACCGCTCCTGACTGGTAAAATCTGGAGTACGGAAGATGGTCAGGGCGACTGCCTGCTGAATACTATACAGGAACGCATTAGCCTGTTTAACCAGCCGGACGTGCCGCAACGTCCCTGGGCGCTCCGCTGGCTTAACTGGTTCAACCACCGTTAATCCGATTTGCTCAGCGTACAACTGTTCGCTAATATTCGTGATTCACTAAAACAAGGCTTATTGAAAACATGGTAGATAAACGCGAATCCTATACCAAAGAAGATCTGATTCTGTCAGGTCGTGGTGAACTGTTTGGCGAAAATGGTCCGCCGCTTCCATCTGGCAACATGCTGATGATGGACCGCGTGGTCAAAATGACCGAAGACGGCGGCAAATATGATAAAGGCTTTGTTGAAGCGGAGCTGGATATCAATCCTGATCTCTGGTTCTTCGGCTGTCACTTTATTGGCGATCCAGTGATGCCTGGTTGTCTGGGCCTGGATGCCATGTGGCAGCTGGTCGGTTTCTATCTGGGCTGGCTGGGCGGCGAAGGTAAAGGTCGTGCGCTGGGCGTGGGTGAAGTGAAATTCACCGGACAGGTCCTGCCAGAAGCGAAAAAAGTCACTTACCGCATTCACTTCAAACGCGTCATTAATCGCAAACTTGTGATGGGCGTGGCAGATGGTGAAGTGTTGGTTGACGGTAATCTGATCTATACCGCCAGCGATCTGAAAGTCGGCCTGTTTAAAGATACCGCCGCTTTCTAAGCGTTTCCCCCGGAAACAAAAACCTCCGCGCATGGCGGAGGTTATATTCACTTTTCAGTGACATCCGGTTATGCAGCTACCGACCTGTCCTCCATGGCTTGTCGCCAACCTCCCAACCAGTGAGACTTAGCGTCAATCAACTGATACGGACACATCTCTTTTGAGCGTCCAGTAATGCCTGCCTGATAACCACGTGAATGGGCGCGTTCGAGGCGGTCTCGTTTCTGTCTCTTCATACTCCGTGTCCCTCATGTAAGGTCTGTGGAATCTGGTGGAAAGAAAAGTGGTGAATTAATGTTCAACCACCCTTATGTTCTACCTCCTGCGCCCCCAAAGATCAATGCCCAATCTTCATGCCAGTGTCATAAATGTGACCTTAATCGGTAAAATTAAGGACGTTTTGTGATGCATACGCCAGCACTATCTTTCTGAATAAGCTAATAAAAAAGCCCCTTAACAATGTCGATTCAGCACGACAATCGTTCAGGGGCTTAGCTTATTTATTCACATCAATCTTAATTTAACGCAACCACACTATTAGCAATCTTCTGTGCGGTCTGCTGCCAGCCCGCCGCCAGTGTTCTGACCATTGCATCGTAGCCATCTTCTGTCTGCGGCAGCACGAGGTTAAACGCCTGTTTGGTCAGGCGCCCCTGATGTTCCAGCGTCCATTCGCCACTGACAATCGCTTTGCCATCGTAGCGTCCCTGGAAGCCTGTAATGGTTACATTCAGCGTGTCGTGCTGTGCGCCTAATGGTGAGCCCGCCACTAATCGGCCAGGCAGCGCCTTGCTCAGATTAGTAATCAGCGTTTGCTGTAACTGCTGATCAAGCGGGCTGGCCCAGAGATTATTCGCGGCGATAACATATTTGACATCGCTGGTCTGGTAAACCAGTCCATTACCTGCCAGATAGTCCGGCACCGTCACCTGCTGCACCCATAACATCGGCTGCGCTTCATTCAGCTGACTGCTGGTGACCTGCATGGACGCCGCCCCGGAGGGCAGCTGATACCAGGTATTGTCAACGCTGCTGCTGCACGCACTCAACACCAGCGCGGCACTAAGTATCAATCCTTTTTTCACTGTTTCGCCCTCTTCGGCTGGGGATCCTGTCCCGGTTTCGCCTCAAATACCAGCGCATTGCTCTTGGTGTTCAGCGTTCTCAGCACCGGCTGGAGTTCACGCAACACCTGATCCAGACGCTGCATATCGCCGACCAGCTTGCTGTAGGCAGGCGAACCTGGCTGCAGGCCCTTCATGCTGCGGTTCAGCTCGCGCAAGGTCTGCTGCAGATCTTCCGGCAGCGTTTTCATGGCCGGGCTGGCGGTGACTTTGTTAATGTTGTCGATGGTGCGCTGCAGATCACGCATCGTTTTCTGGCTCTCTTTCAGCGTACCCGTCGCTTCATTGACCATACCGTTCAGTGGCAGACTGTTAATCTTATCCAGCGCCGCCATCAGCTTCTGCTGAATCTGGCTCAGGCCTCCGCTGACCGTTGGGATCACTTCATAGCCAGAAACTTTCTGCGGGCCTTTGTAGGCTGGCGCATTGTCATAGAAATCGAGATCGACATAGAGCGCGCCCGACAACAGGTTGCCGGTTTTCAGCGTGGCGCGCAGACCACGTTTTTTACCATCCTGCAGATGCTGCTCGAGATCGAAGTTCTCACCCAGTCGGCTGATAAAGCGATCCGGCTCAATGCGGATTAGCACCGGCACGCGGTAATCATTATTCAATGCCTGATCCAGGCCCGCTTTCATCAGTGGCGCTTCGGAAACGGTACCCAGACGAATGCCACGGAACTCAACCGGCGCACCCGCCTGCAGACCGCGAATCGAGTCAGAGAAGAACATCACGTAGTCGATATGGTTGGTGTAGAGCGAGTCCTGAATGCTGCGCTGATCGTCAAACAGATGGTAGTCAGACTTGTTCTGCGCGGGCTCGCCCAGCTCCCAGCCATCCGGCACGTCAAAACTGACACCGCCGCTGAAGAGCGTGGTAAGCGATCCCATTTCCACCCGCATCCCTGAGGCGGACATATCCACGGCGATGCCGCTGTCCTTCCAGAAACGTACGTTGGTGGTAATCAGGCGGTCGTAGGGTGCGGCGACAAACAGCTGATAGGTCATCATACGTTTGTCAGTATCAAATACGCTGGTCTCAACCGTACCGACACGGTAGCCACGGAACAGCACCGGATCACCCGGATTAAGCTGGCCTGCCTTTTTGCTGTCCAGTACGATACGAATACCTTTGGCATCCGGTGGCGCTAAGGGCGGCGCATCCAGCAGCTTAAATTGCTCAGGTGGCTGTTTTTTGGTGCCGGGCTGCAGTTCGATATACGCACCTGACAGCAGCGTGCCAAGCCCGCTGATCCCTTCACGTCCCACCTGCGGTTTCACTACCCAGAACACGCTGTCGCTGTGGAGCAGTTTTTCCATGCCCGCATTCAGACGCGCTTTGATTTCCACATGGTGAAGATCGTCGCTCAACACCGCGCTCTCCACCACGCCGACATCGACGCTGCGACTTTTAATCGTGGTTTTACCGGCAACAATGCCTTCGGCATTTTCGGTGATTAAGGTGACTTCCGGCCCCTGATGGCTGAAGTGATAAAAGAGAATCCAGCCGCCGATTAACAGCGTAACGATGGGGACAATCCAGACCGGCGACCAGCGCTTAATCTGTTCCACCTTTGCATGGCCGTGGTTAGTTTCCGTCAAGGCGCGACTCCTTCATATTGTTTTCGCGTACACGATCCCAGGTTAATCGCGGGTCAAAGGTCATGGCAGCGATCATGGTAATAATGACCACCATCGCAAACAATACTGCCCCCCACGCGGGATAAACATTCATTAATTGCCCCATACGCACCAGCGCAGAGAGCACGGCAATCACAAACACGTCGATCATTGACCAGCGGCCAACAAACTCGACCACTTCATAAATTTTATGCATCTTATGACTGTCACGCCGCCCGCGTCCGCTGGCATCCCAGCAGAGCCAGCCGATTGCCAGCATCTTCAGCGTCGGCACCATGATACTGGCGATAAAGATCACCAGCGCCACCGGATAGGAGCCATCGCCCCACAGCACAATGACCCCCGCCATGATATTGGAGGGATAAGCCGTACCGAGGGTTTCCGTCACCATGATCGGCAACAGATTGGCCGGGATGTAAAGCAGTATTGACGTGAACAGCAGCGCCAGCGTCCATTGCAGGCTGTGCTTACGCCGCGCCTGTGCGGTAACGCCACAGCGTGGGCAGGTGTGCTCAGCTTCCGGCAGAATGGCGGTGCAACAGGGACAGGAGCGCAGGCCCTGCTCTAAACCACTGATGCCCACTTCGGGTGGATGAGGGATGGCGGGTCGCGGGGAAAGACTGTCCCACAAGCCCCGGCGGTCAACGCACTGAAAGGCGCGCAGCTGCAACAGGCAGAACAGCACCCACGGCCAGAAGCTGGTTTCCAGTCCGATATCACCATAGGCCATCAGCTTGACGAAGCTGACCAAAACGCCCGCCATAAAAATTTCTGCCATGCCCCAGTTACGCAGCTGAAACAGGATACGCGCCAGACCAGTTTTGAGGCGGACGGGCAGAGGGATCGGATTGACCAGCAGAATAATGGTGACCATGCAGAAGGCCGGAACCGCCTGCACAAACAGCAGAAACAGCGTCGCCAGGCTGCTGTAATCTTCCGTCACCATGACCTGTGGGATCTGCGACAGCGTAATCTGGCTGGTCAGCCCCGCCACTTTCATGGAGACAAAAGGAAACAGATTCGCCAGCAGCAGCATAAACAGCGCCGCCAGCGCATAGCCCGTCGGCCGCTTACGCGGCTCGTGCCAGTTAGCCGTCAGAGAGGTGTGGCAGCGCGGACATGACGCACGGCTGCCAACGGGAATGTCCGGCAGCTTAATCATTAAATCGCATTGTGGACAGAGCATCCACGCGTTACTTTTCACTGCTGAACACATCCGTTAGCCCTGCCCTACGCGCCGTTTTTCAGTGACTCAAGCTCTTCCCAGCGCGCAAAAGCGGTTTCCAGCTCCTGCTCAGCCTGCGCCAGATTATCCAGCACCGGTTGCGTCTGATCGTGTGCCTGACTGAAGAAGTCCGGGTGACTCATCTTCGCCTGCAGTTCACCGATGCGCGCTTCCAGCTGCTCCAGTTTTTGCGGCAGCTGTTCCAGCTCACGCGCCAGATTGTAGCTGAGCTTATTCACGTTACGCTTCGCTTCACTCTTATCGGCGGCTGGCTTCGCGCTATTCGCTGTTGCTTTAGCCGGTGAAGCAGACCTGTGCTGCCGGTAGGCGGCGCGCTGCTGCTGAGCATCGTGATAACCGCCCACAAAGGTACCGATTTCGCCGTTGCCTTCAAAAATCCAGCACTCGGTGACCGTATTGTCGACGAACTGACGATCGTGGCTCACCAGTAAGACAGTGCCCTGATAACCATCAATCAGCTCTTCCAGCAGTTCCAGCGTTTCGACGTCGAGGTCATTGGTTGGTTCATCCAGAATCATCAGGTTGCTGGGACGCAGGAACAGGCGCGCCAGCAGCAGACGGTTACGTTCCCCGCCGGAAAGCGCACGCACCGGCGTCATGGCACGTTTGGGATGGAACAGGAAGTCCTGCAGATAGCCCAGCACGTGGCGCGGTTTGCCGTTAACCAGCACTTCCTGCTTGCCTTCGGCCAGGTTGTCCATCACGGTGCGATCCGGATCCAGTTCAGCACGATGCTGGTCGAAGTAAGCCACCTCCAGCTTGGTGCCGGAATGCACGCGGCCGTGATCGGCTTTCAGCTGCTGCAGCATCAGACGCAGTAAGGTCGTTTTACCGCAGCCGTTCGGCCCGATCAGCGCAATTTTATCGCCACGCTGAACCTGGGTAGAGAAATCCTTCACCAGCGTTTTGCCGCCCACCGCGTAGTCAACATTTTCCAGCTCAAACACAATTTTGCCGGAACGGGACGCTTCGCCCACCTGCATGTTGGCTTTGCCCATGACTTCACGACGTTCAGAGTGTTCGCGACGCAGCGCTTTCAGCGCGCGCACACGACCTTCGTTACGGGTACGACGGGCTTTGATGCCCTGACGGATCCACACCTCTTCCTGCGCCAGTTTGCGGTCGAATTCGGCGTTCTGCATCTCTTCAACGCGCAGCGCTTCCTCTTTGCCTTCCAGATAGAGATCGTAGTTGCCCGGCCAGGAGACCAGCTTGCCACGGTCAAGATCGACAATACGCGTCGCCATGTTGCGGATAAACGAACGGTCATGCGAGATAAAGACGATACTGCCGCTGAAGTTCTTCAGGAAGGTTTCCAGCCAGTCGATCGTTTCGATATCGAGGTGGTTGGTTGGCTCATCCAGCATCAGCACACGCGGGTTGCTCACCAGCGCACGGCCCAGCGCCGCCTTACGCAGCCAGCCGCCAGAGAGCGACGACAGCTCGGTATCGGGCTGCAGACCAATCTGCTCCAGTACGTCATGGATGCGGCTCTCCAGCTGCCACAGGTTCTGATGGTCGAGAATACTCTGCAGACGCGCCATCTCATTGAGGTTTTTATCGCTGGGATCTTCCATCACCACATGGGAAATGGCGTGATAGGCTTTAAGATGCTCAGCCTGCTCTTCAACGCCCTCAGCCACGAAGTCGTAGACCGAACCGGTAATATTGCGCGGCGGATCCTGTTGCAGACGCGCCACCACCAGGTCAGTTTCATAAATGATGCGACCATCATCCAGTGGCTGTTCGCCATTGATGATTTTCATCAGCGTAGATTTACCCGCACCGTTACGGCCCACCAGACAGACGCGTTCGTTCTCTTCGATGTGCAGCTCGGTATTGTCTAACAGCGGCGCATCGCTGAAGGAGAGATAAGCGCCGTGGATACTGATTAATGACATGTAATCTTATTCCTTACCGGCATGAGTGATCAGCCAGCAGTTGTGAATCTGACGGTTACGCGCGAAGTCCTGCGACTGCGTTTTCTGGGTAATATCCTGCGCCTGCAGGCCCAGTGCTTTCAGACCATCCATGTCCATTTTGAAACCACGTTTGTTATTGGAGAACATGATGGTGCCGCCGCGACGCAGAAGGCGTTTCAGGTTACGCATCAGCATCATATGATCGCGCTGAACGTCGAAGCTCTCTTCCATACGTTTTGAGTTGGAGAAGGTTGGCGGATCGATAAAGATCAGGTCAAAATTCTCATCACTCTCATTCAGCCAGCTCAGGCAGTCCGCCTGCATCAGGCGGTGCTGACGCCCGGTCAGTCCGTTAAGACGCAGGTTGCGCTCCGCCCACTCCAGATAGGTACGCGACATATCTACCGTGGTGGTTGAACGCGCACCGCCCAGACCGGCGTGCACACTGGCGGTGCCGGTATAGGCAAACAGGTTCAGGAAATCTTTGCCCTGACTCATCTGACCGAGCATTTTACGGGCAATGCGGTGATCGAGGAACAGGCCGGTGTCGAGATAGTCGGTCAGGTTCACCCAGAAACGCGCATTAAACTCTTTGACTTCGAAATAATCGCCCTTCTCGCTGAGCTTCTGATACTGCGCTTTGCCTTTCTGGCGCTCACGCGTTTTCATAATCAGACGGTCAGCAGGCAGTTGCAGTACGCTCAGTGTCGCGCTGATGACATCGAACAGGCGCTGACGCGCTTTATTCGGATCGATGGTTTTCGGTGGCGCGTACTCCTGAATAATGACCCAGTCACCATAGCGATCGACAGCAACGTTGTAGTCTGGCAGATCGGCATCATAAATGCGGTAGCATTCAATGCCTTCCTGACGCGCCCACTTCTCCAGCTTCTTCACATTTTTGCGCAAACGGTTTGCGTAATCTTCCGCAATTTGTCCCGCGCTTTCATGGCTGTTAACCGCCAGCTGATAGTTTTTCTGCACGCAATCCAGCGGACCGTTCTTCGCTTTGAACTGGCGATCGGCTCGCAGTTGCAGGCAGCTCAGCAGTTCAGGCGAGGCGCTGAACAGCGACAGGTTCCAGCCGCCAAAATGCTGCTTCATCAGACGACCGAGCTGGCTGTGCAGCGCAATCAGCGCCGGCTCGCTCTCCAGACGTTCACCGTACGGCGGGTTACTCAGCACTGTGCCGTGAACCGCCGGATCGAGCGGATTGGTCAGTTGCAGCAGGTCCTGTTGCGCAAATGTAAAGAGTTCAAAGACGCCAGCACGACGGGCATTCGCCTGCGCCCACTCCAGCACCCGGCCATTGTTGTCATAACCAAAAAAGCGCGCCTGAGTCGCCGCCGTGCCCGCGCGGGCACGGTTCTGCGCTTCGGTTTTCACTTCCTGCCACAGCGCAGCATCAAACTTTTTCCAGGCAGTAAAGCCCCAGTGCTTACGCAGCAGGCCCGGTGCACGATCGCAGGCGATCAGCGCCGCTTCAATCAGCAGCGTACCCGAACCACACATAGGGTCGATCAGCGGCGTGGTCGGCTCCCAGCCAGAACGCAGCACGATCGCCGCCGCCAGGGTCTCTTTTAACGGAGCCTGACCGGTCTGCTGGCGATAGCCGCGCTGATGCAGTGAGGTGCCACTGAGATCCAGCGCAATGCTGGCGCGATCGTCACTCAGCCAGACGTTAACACGGATATCCGCCTGCTCGCGATCGACATTCGGCCGTTCAAGATTCTGACGGGTAAAGCTGTCCACGATGGCATCTTTTACTTTCAGCGCGCCGAACTGGCTGTTACGAATCGAATCGTTGGTGCCGCTGAAATGCACGACGAACGTTTTGTCGCTGCCGAACATCGACGGCCAGTCCACGCTCTGTACACCCAGATAGAGATCGAGATCGCTGTAGACGCCAAACTCTCCCAGCGGCAACAGGATGCGTGATGCTAAACGACTCCACATCAGGCTTTGGTACATGGCGCGATCGTCGGCTTCGTAGTGAACGCCTCCCTGCACCACTTGCAAATCCTGCGCGCCCAGCGCGTCCAGCTCACTTTTTAACAGCTCTTCGAGCCCACGCGCCGTGCTGGCAAACAGAGAATTCATATCGTCACTTTTTAACTCTTGAGAAAATTGTCGCGCATTATAGCGAATCGGAGACCTATGTCATAAAGTTAGCTTCTTTTGTGTCGCGCGTCGGGTTCAAGGAGAACACCATGATCACGCTTTCCCGCTTATTTATTCATCCTGTGAAGTCAATGCGGGGATTAGCGTTGTCACATGCGCTGGTCACTGACAGCGGACTGGCATTTGATCGGCTGTTTATGGTGACCGCACCCGATGGCACCTTTATTACTGCACGTCAGCACCCGGAGATGGTGCGCTTTACGCCCGCGATCCTGCAGGATGGCCTGCTGCTGGCCGCGCCGGATGGCAGCCAGTCCCTGATCCGCTTCAGCGATTTTAGTGAGCAGGATCATCCCACCGAAGTCTGGGGCAACCACTTTACTGCGCGCATTGCGCCTGAAGCAGTTAATCAGTGGCTGAGCCAGTTCTTCCCGCGCGAGGTTCAACTACGCTGGGTCGGGCCGCAACCGACTCGCCGGGTCAAAAAGTTTGATCATATTCCGCTGAGCTTTGCCGATGGCTTTCCGTTTTTGCTGATCAACAACGCGTCGCTGCACGATCTGCAACAGCGCTGCCCGGCCAGCATCCGTGCCGAACAGTTTCGCCCGAACCTGATCGTCAGCGGCGCGACCGCCTGGGATGAGGATTGCTGGGCAGAGATTCAGATTGGCGACGTCATCTTTGAGGCTCCCAAGCCATGCAGTCGCTGTGTGCTAACCACGGTCAGCACCGAGACCGGACTTAAGCATCCCACTGGTCATCCCCTGGCGACGCTGCAGACGTTCCGCACTGCTCAGGATGGCAGTGGAGACATCGATTTCGGTCTGAACTTAGTGGCGCGTAACAGTGGCGTGGTGCGTGCGGGTGATGAAATGATCGTCCTGAAACGTCATGCGCCGCGCAGCTATGGTGCCGGCGAAGTGGTCGAAACGCTGAAACCACAGCAGCAGGCGCCGGATGCCGTGACCATCACATTTCAGGGCAAGACCTTTACCGGGGATAATCAGCAGATATTACTGGATCAGCTGGAGATGCAGGGCTTTCGCATTCCTTACTCCTGTCGGGCAGGTCTGTGTGGTAGCTGCAAGCTGAGTCTGGTAGCCGGTGAAGTAAAAGCGCTTAAACAGAGTGCCCTGCGTCAGGACGGCACCCTCTTAAGCTGCAGCTGTATTCCGGCAGGTGATATAGAAGTGAAGTAATCAGACCGCGCGGGCGTAGTGCGCGACATCCTGGTACCAGGGCTGCAGGCGGTCGTTCATCACCTTAATGGCATCGCCGAGCACCATATTTTTACCGGCCAGGGTTAGACCTGGCTGCGCCAGCAGGCAAAGCGCCGCATTATTACCACTCTCAACCACCAGCAGACGTGCCAGCGTCCCCTCTTCGGCCAGCGTAACCTGTACCATTTCACCGGGGCGGGGCTGCATTGCCGGGGCATGCGAGGTGAAATGCCAGCTTTTCGGCATCAGGGGTTTGAGGAAGCGCGCGGCGACCAGCGCATTCAGCACCAATTCAGCACGATGGCTGCCACTGAGTTTGCACTGACGACAGGTCTCTTCAAAGGTGTAATACAGAGCGGCATCATCAACACAGAAACCCGATTCAGTGAACGCGTCCGGCGTGAGCATTTTGCGGGAAAAGCGGGAACGGAAAAGCATCCCGTCAGCCAGGTCGAGCATCATTCGGTCGTGGCTGCTATCAAAATACCAGCGCCAGTTATCATCGGGTTTAATTTTCATCGTGTGCCCTGTATTTACCACTGCGCCAAAAATCGCGCAGAATTCAGCGAAAAAAGAAACATAAGGAAAAGCTGAAAAAGCGTGCAACAGGACAAAATATAAACGAGCCGAGGGGATAAATAAACCCCCCGGCCAATGATTGTGAGAATTGTCTTAGAGATGCGTGACGATATCTTTAATTAATCCTGGCCCCTGATAAATAAAGCCTGAATAAATCTGAACCAGCGTTGCACCTGCGGCGATTTTTTCACGCGCGGCGGTCAGAGAATCGATGCCGCCAACGCCGATAATGGGAAGACGCCCCTGCAGCTCCTGAGAGAGGCGCTGGATCACCGCCGTACTGCGCGACTGCACTGGCCGTCCACTTAATCCACCCGCTTCTTCAGCATGCTTAAGACCGCTTACCAACGAACGATCGAGCGTAGTATTACTGGCAATGACGCCATCAATCTGATGACGAATCAAACTGTCCGCGACCTGAATTAACTCCTCTTCAGAGAGATCGGGCGCAATTTTTACGGCCAGCGGAACATATTTCAGATGACGCTTTTCCAGCTCTTTTTGTTTCTGTTTGATAGAGGAGAGCAAATCATCCAGCGCTTCACCATATTGCAGTGAACGCAAACCTGGCGTGTTGGGCGAGGAAATATTGATGGCGATATAACCGGCATGGGCATAGACCTTTTCCATGCAAATCAGATAATCTTCTTTGCCCTGCTCAACCGGCGTATCTTTATTTTTACCGATATTGATCCCGAGCACGCCGTTAAAACGCGCTTTTTTTACATTCTCAACCAGGTGGTCAACACCGAGATTATTAAATCCCATCCGGTTGATAATGCCGCCCGCTTCCACCAGACGAAACATCCGCGGCTTGTCATTACCTGCCTGGGCGCGCGGCGTGACGGTGCCGACTTCAACAAAACCAAAGCCCATCGCCGCAAACGCATCAATGCACTCTGCGTTCTTATCCAGACCCGCAGCCAGGCCCAGGGCATTCTTAAAGGTCAGTCCCATGCAGCTAACCGGACGCGACGGCAGATTCTGGCGATAAAACAGCTCCAGCGGCGTGCCGTTCATAAAACGCAGTTGCTGAAAGGTGAGTTCGTGCGCGCGTTCGGGGTCGAGTTTAAACAGCGCCGGTCGGACGATAGGATAAAACATGCACTCTCCTGAAGGACGGAAGCAATCGTGAAAGTCGGTGCACGGGAAAATGTGCGCCAGAATGGTAAAGTGCTCTGGCGCAAAAGTAAATCGAACGGCGGGGATGCAGAAAACTATATGAAAATGCTTTGATCTTAAACGGCGGAATCGTTTACGGGCTGGTTTTTCACCTCGGAAGGAAACAGATACTCCCGCAGGATGCCGTGACGCTGCATGATGCCAAAGATACCGAGACAGACAAACGCTTCAGCTCCCACCATCGACCATGCGGCACCGATTGCGCCAAACTTCCATGCCAGGAAACAGCATAGCGGCACGTTAATCACACCTGCAGCCATCATCACCCACATACGCTGGCGGGCCAGACCGTGCGGGATCAGAATCTGTAATCCAGCCGGATAGGCAATGTTGCCAAACAGGAAGCAGAGCACAAAGACGCGCAGCACATCCGCCGACGGAATAAAGTCTTTACCCAGTAAAATAGAGACCACCAGGTCAGCAAAGAACCAGGTAAAGATGACAATCGACAGACTCAGGGAAAACGACAGCAGCAGGCTTTTGCGCGTCGCCGCAATGGCGGCACGTTTATCCCGACCAAACAGGTGGCTGACGCGCGGGAAGAAAGCGCTGCCGATCTGCTCGGGTACTGAGTTAGCCGCTTTACGCAGACGATCCGCACCGTTGTAGATCCCGACCATATAGGTAGAGGTAAAGGAGGCCAGGATCACCACGTTAACGCTGTTAAATAGATTGGCACCCGCGATAGCAATAAACACATCCATGCTGTCGGTGATGCGCTGTTTGATTTCGCGCGGTTCAAAGCGGTAACGGCCAATGACCTTCATCTCCAGCACAAACTTCAGCGTAATCGCTGCGCTGATGATGGAGACAGTGCCAGGAATCAGCGCCGCCAGCCAGGTATCCTGCGGGGATTTCACCAGCAAAAAGGTCAGCGGAATCGCACAGAAGTTACCGAAGGTGGCGATCATCGCCGTTTTACCCAGCTTCTCAAAGCCCTGCATCAGCCAGCCGAATGAAAACAGCGAGCCTATCAGCGTGGTGCAGTTCGCCAGGATGATAAAAAACAGTGGATGCCAGGCGGGATTAAACCAGGTCGCCGTCAGTAGCGTGCCACTGGTTACCACCAGCAGCATCAGCTTGGCGTTAAAGGTTGACCAGAAGAGCTGACTGACGCGTTCTTTGTCATCACGATGGTGAGCAATGTCTTTGGTGGTAAAGACGTTGAATCCCCAGTCAGAGATGGTGCTGCAATAGAGCACGCAGGCGATGGCCAGCGCCAGCGTACCCATCTGCTCTACACCCAGAACGCGGGCAAGATAGGGCAGCGTAGCCAGCGGAAACAAAAACGATGCGCCGCGGTAGGCCAGCAGCGAGAAAATATTAATAACCAGACTTTTATCGAGTACTTTTGCCATGACGCAACAACCTTATACACATTGCATGTCTCACCTTCTCATTTCGCTAAGGCATAAACAATATCGCTTCACATTTTTCAGAATCAGGCTGCTTTTCAGAATCAGGCGGCACCCCTGAGCTCTTTTTTAACCTTGTAATGCTGCAATGCAATAAACAGCTCCGGTCGGTTGAACAATAGCCACTCTTTAATATTTTCTGTTTTAACGTTACGTCCCATAAAGCGGATAGCGTTAATGACATATTCCGGCACAGGCGTCCCGTTATAAAGTGATAAATAGATCATCAGGCGAAAAGATTGCAGTAAATAAGCTTTCTCCAGCGCGCTACGCCAGTCTGATTTAGGCAATGAACTGACTAACGTGTTGTAAGCGTGCATAAAGGCATCATAGCGCTGATAGAAAAACTCATTTCCTTTGGTACTGTTAGTGAGTGAACCGCTGCGGATTCGCTGTTTATAATAGACCTGGCGACTGACCCAGGCATGCTGACACTTCATAAAGACAGAAAGCGTAAAATTGTGGTCTTCATGAACACGGCGTACAAAGCGTAATTTGTGCTGTTCAATCACGCTTTTTCGCAGTACATAATTCCAGACGGCAGAGGTATAGCGCCCATTACGTAACAGGCGCAAAAAGACTTCCTGCGGTTTTTGCTGGCCAAAGTGATCATGTCTGACTTTGGGTGAGGTCACATCGATGTGGCCATCTTCATAGACGCAGGAGTTAAAGCAGAAGAGATCGGTTTCAGGATGCTTTTCCGCCACCATGGCCAGCTCAGTAACCAGCCCATCCACCACCACATCATCCGGGTCACAGAAGAAGAGAAACTGACCCTGAGCCAGTGCGATGCCGGTATCCCGCGCATTACCGAGGCCGCCATTTTCAATGGTAATCACTTTGACCTGAGAAAGATGCGCATAATTCTGTTCAACTAAGGCTAATGTTCCGTCGGTGGATCCATCATTCACAATGATTATTTCATTGGGCGCTTTAACCTGACGTAATAATGAATCGACGCACTCTACAATATATTTCTCTACATTGTAGGTTGGAATAATAACTGATAACAGGATGTCAGACATAGGCAATTCTCTGCTGTTAGAAAATGACAATACGATTCACCTGCCAGATGCAGGGACTGACCAGAGGTGAAACGTCGAAAAGAGTAATACGCTACTATTATGATGGCTTTGATTTAGCCTGATTATCTTAAACCGGTTATGCGAAAAAAGACCAGTTGTAAAAATTATCTTAACGTTTCACCTGATTATCACTGTTAAAAAAAGTGCATCTATAGCCCGCTGTAATGTTAAAACCGTTGAGGAACGATTTAAATTACCCCCACCAGGCAGGCGTAACCAGAATCAGGAATATGTAAGCGAACATCTGAAACCGTGAATAACTTCAGCATTCCTTCATTTTTATTACAGTTTACGCTCTGCAATTAATCCTAATATCATGCCGGAACACCCTCGAAACAGGCTGATGTCAGGCTGCTTTCTCTTCCGGTTTCGGGCTGCCGCTGCGCTTGAACATGGTTTCAGCCACAAGCAGAATGGTTAAGCAATCAGAAGAAAGATAATTTTTTCCGCCACGCGTCCTGTTTTAACCCGCTTGCATCACTGCTCTTAATGAATGGTTTCGCTGCTCGCCTTTATTTTAAGAATTATCGGAAGCGATGTTTTCATTATCTGCCACCGGTACGTCTATTTGCAGTTTTTACCCTTGCTTTGCCGGATAAATCATTTAAGCCCACTCCCCTGCTCTGACAGTATGAAGGCATAAGTTCTCAACTTTTGATAATCAATAACTTTTAGTTATAAGGAGTGATGATGCGAGTTATTACGCTGGCAGGTAGCCCACGATTTCCCTCCCGCTCAACCTCATTACTGACGCTGTGTCAGCACAAGCTGGAGGCACGTGGTATTGAAGTCATTCCCTGGAATATTCACAACTTTCAGCCTGACGATCTGATTAATGCGCGCTTTGATGCGCCCGCGCTGCTGGCCCTGCGTGACGATCTGGCCTCGGCTGATGGCCTGATTGTGGCGACACCGATTTATAAAGCGTCGTTTTCGGGCGCGCTGAAGACTCTGCTCGACCTGCTGCCTGAGCGCGCACTGGAGCACAAAGTTGTGTTGCCACTCGCCAGCGGCGGCAGTGTCGGCCATATGCTGGCGCTGGACTACGCGCTGAAGCCGGTTCTCAGCGCTTTAAAAGCACAGGAAATTCTGCATGGGGTCTACGCCGAAGACAGCCAGGTCACGCATTACGATCGCCAGCCTGTACTGGAAGATTCACTGGCAGAGCGTCTTGATGAAGCCGTCTCCGCATTCTGGCTGGCGCTGACCCGTCATCACCATCCCGTTGCGCAGGCAGTATAAGGAAGCGATCGATGAAGCAGAGATTAGGAAAGTGGCTGGTGGCAGGACTGTTACTGGCTGGCCTTCAGGTACAGGCCGCAGAATCGGATCCGACTGAGATTCGCATCGGTTATCAGAAAGGCTCAGTCAGCATGGTGCTGGCAAAGTCGCATCAGTTACTGGAGAAGCGTTTTCCCCATACGCATATTAAGTGGGTCGAGTTCCCGGCTGGCCCGCAAATGCTGGAAGCGCTGAACATCAACAGCATTGACCTCGGCAGTACCGGTGATCTTCCGCCGCTGTTTGCCCAGGCCGCAGGCGCCGACCTGCTTTATGTCGGTTCGGAGCCGCCAAAACCGAAATCAGAAGTGATTCTGGTGCCGAAAAACAGTGCCCTGAAACAGATTGCCGATCTGAAAGGCAAAAAAGTCGCTTTCCAGAAAGGTTCCAGCTCACACAATTTACTGCTGCGCGCCTTACAGCAGGCGGGCCTTACATTTAAAGACATCACACCCGTCTATCTGACGCCAGCCGATGCGCGCGCCGCCTTCCAGCAGGGTGACGTGGATGCCTGGGCAATCTGGGATCCCTACTACTCTTCGGTACTGCTGCAGGGTAATTCGCGCCTGCTGATTGATGGCAGCTCACTGAACCTGACCGGGTCCTTCTATCTGGCGACGCGCAGCTATGCCGAAGCCCACGGCGCGTTTATCCAGCAGGTGCTCGACACCTTCAGCAGTGCCGACGCGCTGACTATCAGCCAGCCTCAGCAGAGCACCACGCTTCTGGCGCAGGCAATGGGCCTGCCTGAACCGGTTATTGCCAGCTATCTCAGTCATCGCCCACCCACCCGGATTTCGCCGGTCAGTGCTGAAACCGCAGCCGCACAGCAGCGTACTGCTGACCTGTTTTATGCCAATCATCTGTTGCCAGTCAAAGTGACGATCCAGGATCGCATCTGGCAACCGCATACCGTAACGCAGTAAGGAGCAATAATGAGCGTATCCATTTTCTGGTTCCTGCCGACGCATGGCGACGGCCACTATCTTGGTACCGCGGAAGGCGCGCGCCCGGTTGATCACGCCTATTTACAACAGGTGGCGCAGGCTGCTGACCGTCTCGGCTTTGGCGGGGTCCTGATCCCGACCGGCCGCTCATGCGAAGATGCCTGGCTGGTTGCCGCCTCGCTGATTCCGGTGACGCAGCGCCTGCGTTTCCTGGTCGCACTGCGGCCCGGCGTCATTTCACCGACTCAGGCCGCGCGTCAGGCTGCCACCCTGGATCGCCTCTCCAACGGCCGTGCCCTGTTCAATCTGGTAACCGGCGGCGATCCGGAAGAGCTGGCGGGTGACGGCGTTTTCCTGGATCACCGTGAGCGATACGCAGAATCCGCTGAGTTCACCCGCGTCTGGCGTCGCGTGCTGGAAGGTGAAACCGTCGATTACGAAGGTAAGCACGTAAAGGTTCGCGGCGCACGTCTGATGTTTAAACCGGTACAGCAGCCTCGCCCACCACTCTGGTTTGGTGGCTCTTCTGAACCGGCTCAGGAACTGGCGGCCGAACAGGTCGATGTTTACCTTACCTGGGGCGAACCCCCTGCTCAGGTTCGGGAAAAGATTGAACTGGTGCGCGCGAAAGCGGCCGCGCAAGGACGTACGGTGCGGTTTGGTATCCGTCTGCATGTGATTGTGCGCGAAACAAATGAAGAAGCCTGGCAGGCCGCTGACCGGCTGATTGCCAATGTGGATGACGCGACTATCGCGAAAGCACAGGCCGCGTTCCAGCGGGCCGATTCAGTGGGTCAGCGCCGGATGGCCGCGCTGCACGGTGGTCGCCGCGACAAACTCGAAATCAGCCCGAATCTGTGGGCAGGAGTGGGTCTGGTACGCAGTGGAGCCGGAACCGCGCTGGTCGGCGATGGCCCGACCGTGGCCGCACGCATCAAAGAGTATGAAGCGCTGGGCATCGAGACCTTTATTCTGTCGGGTTATCCGCATCTGGAAGAGGCTTATCGTGTTGGCGAACTGCTGTTCCCGCATCTTGATCTGCAGGTGCCACTGGTGCCTCAGCCGCGCGTGGTTCAGGCGCATGGTGAAGCGGTAGCCAACGATTTTACCCCTGAGAAAAAAGTCGCCCGGGGCTGAGGAGAGCATGATGGCCAGAACCCGAAAACGCCTTGCTGATACGCTGGTGCCGTGGCTATTGCCGACGCTGCTTGTTGTGGTGTGGCAGATTGCTTCGCAAACCGGCTGGTTATCGAACCGTATTCTGCCCGCGCCGGAGAAAATTGTGACCACCTTCTGGCAGCTGACTGCCAGTGGTGAACTCTGGCAGCATCTGGCGATAAGCAGCTGGCGGGCGCTGATCGGCTTCAGCATTGGCGGTTCTATCGGCCTGATACTTGGGCTGATCACCGGCACCTCAAAAACCGGTGAACGCCTGCTGGATACGTCGGTGCAGATGCTGCGCAATGTGCCACATCTGGCGCTGATCCCGCTGGTGATCCTCTGGTTCGGAATCGACGAGTCCGCCAAAATCTTTCTGGTGGCGCTGGGCACGCTGTTCCCAATCTATCTGAATACCTATCACGGCATCCGCAATATCGATCGCGGGCTGGTTGAGATGGCGCGCAGCTATGGCCTCTCTGGCTGGAGCCTGTTTATCCAGGTGATCCTGCCCGGCGCACTGCCAAATATTATGGTCGGCGTGCGTTTTGCGCTCGGTCTGATGTGGCTGACGCTGATTGTTGCTGAAACCATCTCCGCCAACGCGGGCATCGGCTATCTGGCAATGAACGCGCGTGAATTCCTGCAGACCGATGTGGTGGTGGTCGCCATCATTCTCTATGCCCTGCTCGGCAAACTGGCGGATGTCACCGCGTTGTTACTGGAACGCGTCTGGCTGCGCTGGCACCCCGCTTACCAACTGAAGGAGGAGAACGCATGAGCCAGACTCTCTCACCAGCCCGCCTTAACACCGGCACGCCGGTTGGCGTTAACGGCGTCAGCAAACAGTATGGCAGTCGTACCATTCTCAATAAGATCGACCTGCATATTCCTTCGGGTCAGTTTGTGGCGGTAGTGGGTCGCAGCGGCTGCGGCAAAAGCACTCTGTTGCGCCTGCTGGCCGGACTGGAACAAAGCTCCAGCGGTGAACTGCTGGCAGGTAATGCGCCGCTGCAGTCAGCGCGCGACGATACCCGCCTGATGTTTCAGGATGCGCGACTGCTGCCGTGGAAAAAAGTCATTGATAACGTCGGGCTGGGCCTGCGCGGACGCGAATGGCGCAGCGCGGCAATGGATGCCCTGACGGCGGTGGGACTGGCCGATCGCGCCAATGAGTGGCCAGCCGCACTTTCTGGTGGGCAGAAACAGCGTGTGGCGCTGGCCAGAGCGCTGATTCATCGGCCCGGCTTACTGCTGCTGGATGAACCACTGGGGGCGCTGGATGCCCTGACCCGCATCGAAATGCAGGGATTGATCGAGTCACTGTGGCAGCAACATCACTTTACCGTTCTGCTGGTCACGCATGATGTCAGTGAAGCGGTGGTGATGGCGGATCGCGTGTTGTTGATTGAAGAGGGTGAGATCGGTCTGGATCTGCTGGTAGATCTGCCGCGACCACGGCGTCGTGGGTCTGCGCGGCTGGCCGAGCTGGAAGCGGAGGTGCTGGATCGGGTGATGCAGCGTACGGAACGACCACAGCCGGTACGTTACGCGCAGCAGCGCTGAAAAAGGGAGCGTCTCAGACGCTCCCTTTTTTAGTATCAGGCGTTCAGTGCCCGGGTAATTTTTTCGTAGAGGTCGCCAGAGAGTTTATCCAGCTCCAGCAGCTGCTCCAGCGCCTGACGCATCATCGCCTGACGGCCTTCGTCATAACGTTTCAGACGAATCAGCGGCTCCACCATTCGTGCCGCAACCTGCGGATTGCGCGTGTTCAGATCGATGAGCATCTCCACCAGGAACTTGTAGCCGCTGCCATCTTTAGCATGGAACGCGGCCGGGTTAGCCGAGGCAAAGGCACCCACCAGCGAGCGAACGCGGTTTGGATTGCTCATAGTGAAAGAGCGATGATTCAGCAGTTGACGCACGTTGCGCATCACATTGGCAGCCGGACTGGTTGCCTGAAGCACAAACCATTTGTCCATCACCAGACCGTCCTGATGCCAGCGCTCATCATAAGCCGCCAGCAGCGCATCGCGGCACGGTAACTGAGCCGCCACAGCAGCGGACAGCGCCGCGAGTGCATCGGTCATGTTGGTTGCCTGGTGATACTGCGTCTGCACCAGTTTGTCCGCCAGCTGTGCATCACTGAAGGCAAGATAGGTCAGGCAGATATTTTTCAGGCTGCGCTGACCAATCGCGTCATGCTCCACACGGTATTCAGGCTGCTGATTGGCGTTGTAGATCGCAAAGAACTCATCGGCCAGTTCGCGTGCCAGTGTGCGTTGCAGGGCGTCACGCACCAGCGCAATCGCCTGCGGATCGATAGTGTCAAACAGCTCGGCAATCTCATTTTCCGACGGCAGCGTCAGGATCAGCGCGGTCAGGGCCGGGTCACAGTCGGTATCAAGCAGCACTGCGCGGAAAGCATCGGCAACATGCAGCGGCAGCGACAGATGCTGACCCTGCTGATAGCGGGCAACGTTCAGACGGATGTAGGTCGCCAGCAGGCTCTGAGCCGCATCCCAGCGGGAGAAGTCGTTGCGTGCATGACGCATCAGGAAGGTGAGCTGAGCATCACTCCATTTGTAGTCGAGCTTCACCGGCGCAGAGAATTCACGCAGCAGCGACGGCACCGGCTGGAAGTAGACATTATCGAAAATAAAGGTCTGGAACTCTTCGGTGACATTCAGCACATGATGCACCGGATGGCCGTTATTCTGCAGCGGGATCACCTTCCCTTCACCGTCATACAGCTCAATATCCAGCGGGATATGCAGCGGCAGCTTCTCTTTCTGATCGGCAGTCGCTGGCGTATGCTGCGTGACGTGCAGCGTATACTGCTCAAGTTCCGGATTGTAATCGTCGCGCACCGTCAGTACCGGCGTACCGGACTGGCTGTACCAGCGGCGGAACTGCGACAAATCGACATTTGAGGCATCTTCCATCGCCTGAACAAAGTCATCACAGGTGGCGGCGCTGCCGTCGTGACGGTCAAAATAGAGCTTCATGCCCTTCTGGAAATTCTCTTCACCCAGCAGGGTATGCATCATGCGGATCACTTCTGACCCTTTTTCATACACCGTCAGGGTGTAGAAATTGTTCATCTCGATAACCTGATCCGGACGGATCGGATGTGCCATCGGGCTGGCATCTTCGGCGAACTGCGCGCCGCGCACGATACGCACGTTATCGATGCGGTTCACCGCACGTGAACCCAGATCGGAGCTGAACTCCTGATCGCGGAACACCGTCAGTCCCTCTTTCAGGCTGAGCTGGAACCAGTCGCGGCAGGTCACGCGGTTACCGGTCCAGTTGTGGAAATATTCGTGGCCGATAACGGCTTCAATACCGAGATAATCTTTGTCGGTCGCCGTTTCCGCTTTCGCCAGCACATATTTAGCATTGAAGACGTTAAGACCTTTGTTCTCCATGGCACCCATGTTGAAGAAGTCCACGGCTACGATCATAAAGATGTCGAGGTCATACTCCAGACCGAAACGCTCTTCATCCCACTTCATGCTGTTTTTCAGCGAGGTCATCGCCCAGTCGGCGCGGTCGAGGTTACCGCGATCGACGAAGATCTCCAGCGCCACATCACGGCCTGAACGGGTGGTAAAGCTGTCGCGCAGCACGTCGAAATCGCCCGCCACCAGCGCAAACAGGTAACAAGGTTTCGGGAACGGATCTTCCCACTTCACCCAGCTGCGACCCTGCGCGTCCCGGCCACTGTCAATCCGATTACCGTTGGAGAGCAGGAATGGATAGCGCTCACCGTCGGCATAAATGGTGGTTGTAAAGCGCGCCAGCACGTCGGGGCGATCGAGATACCAGGTAATATGACGGAAGCCTTCAGCCTCACATTGGGTACAGAGCGCCTCGCCCGATTTGTACAGCCCTTCCAGCGCGGTGTTCTGATCCGGATGAATCACATTGATGATTTTAAGGGTGAAGCTTTCCGGCAGCTGGCTGATGACCAGTGCGCCCTCTTCTTCACGGAAGGCCGTCCAGGCTTGCCCGTCGACCTCCAGCGCTATCAGCGTTAACGCTTCGCCGTCGAGTCGCAGCTCAGACTGGCTGTCGCCCACGCGTTTAACCTGGCTGATGGCCGTTACACGGGTCGTCGACGCATCCAGTTCAAAAGTTAAATCGATATCGGTGATGGTGTAATCGGGCGCACGGTAGTCGTGGCGATACTTGATTTGGGGCTGTTGCGTCATATTGCGTCTCGCGTTGTTATAAGTTTACCGGCAAAGTCTAAGCTTGTTACTACAAGCTTGCCACGCACAATGCACCTAAAGGTTGAAATGGCTACACTTTGTTAACAAAGGCACAGATTGGCCTCGACCCGCCCGACTGAAATATGCTGTGATTGGCTTCAGATAGTGAATTATACTTTTGCGTCTTTATGACTGTGTACAACACCGGGCACTGCGCCACCGAACAGGATGCTGAAACGCGCCATGACAGGACATGCTTCCCCGATACTGACCTCCCTGCTGGATACGGACGCCTATAAGCTCCATATGCAGCAGGCCGTTTTTCACCGCTATCATGACGTAACGGTGGCGGCGGAGTTTCGCTGCCGCGGCGACGAACTGCTGGGTCTCTACGCTGACGAAATTCGTGAAGCGATTACTGCCATGCAACACCTGGCGCTGACTGATGATGAAGCGACCTGGTTATCCCGCCTTCCCTTCTTCCGGCAGGATTACCTCAGCTGGTTGCGCCAGTTCCGCTATAACCCGGAGCAGGTTGAGGTGCGCAATCATCATGGCAAACTGGAACTTCGTATCCAGGGACCGTGGCGGGAGGTGATCCTGTGGGAAGTGCCGCTACTGGCGCTGATCAGTGAGATTGTGCATCGTCATCGCACGCCGCAGGTCACCACCCAGCAGGCGATTGACCACCTGCATCAGAAACTGGGCGACTTCAAGACGCAGGTGGCTGACCTCGATATGTCGCGCTTCCGCCTGATGGATTTCGGCACCCGCCGCCGCTATTCGCAGGATGTGCAGCAGTCGATTGTCTCCACGCTGAAACAGGATTTTCCGTGGCTGATTGGCACCAGTAACTATGATCTGGCGCGCCGTCTGTCACTGACGCCGGTCGGCACGCAGGCGCATGAATGGTTCCAGGCCTTCCAGCAGATCAGCCCGGTTCTCGCCAACAGTCAGCGTGCTGCGCTGCAGGCGTGGCTGGACGAGTATGACGACCAGCTGGGTATCGCGCTGACCGACTGCATCGCCATGGACGCGTTTCTGCGTGATTTCGGTCCAGTGTTTGCCCGCCGCTATCAGGGACTGCGTCACGACTCCGGCGATCCGGTTGAATGGGGCGAGAAAGCTTTGGCTCATTACCAGAAACTGGGTATCGATCCGCAAAGTAAACACCTGGTCTTTTCTGACAACTTAAATCTCGACAAAGCACTGGCGCTCTATCGCCACTTTGGCCAGCGGACGAATGTGGTGTTCGGTATCGGCACCCGCCTGACTTGCGATATCCCGGGCATCACGCCACTGAATATCGTCATCAAACTGGTGCAGTGCAACGGCAAACCGGTGGCGAAACTCTCCGACAGCCCGGGTAAAACGATCTGTCAGGACAAAGCCTTTGTCAGAGCGTTGCGTAAAGCCTTTGACCTGCCGCTGGTGAAAAAAGCGAGTTAAACCTCTTCTTATCGGGGCGTTGATGCGCCCCGCCTCTGCTGTAATAAATCCGCTTTCCCCCTGAATTTTGCTTGTTTCCTGAAGACTCACAAGTAACATAGCAAAACCCCGGATGGGGCAACTTTTAACTCACTTCTTCTATATAGAGAGATATTTATGAGCGTAGTGCCTGTAGCGGACGTACTGCACGGTCGCGTCGCGGTTGACAGTGAAGTCACCGTACGTGGTTGGGTGCGTACCCGAAGAGATTCCAAAGCCGGTCTTTCCTTCATCGCTGTCTATGACGGCTCCTGCTTTAATCCCGTTCAGGCTGTCGTCAATAATTCTCTGAATAATTATCAGGATGAAGTGCTGCGTCTGACCACCGGCTGTTCCGTTATCGTCACCGGTAAAGTGGTGGCATCGCCAGGTCAGGGCCAGGCATTTGAAATTCAGGCGACCAGCCTGGAAGTAGTCGGCTGGGTGGAAGATCCGGACAGCTACCCGATGGCGGCGAAACGCCACAGCATCGAGTATCTGCGCGAAGTCGCTCACCTGCGTCCGCGCACTAACCTGATTGGCGCAGTCGCCCGCGTTCGCCATACTCTGGCGCAGGCGCTGCATCGCTTCTTTCATGAAAATGGCTATTTCTGGGTTTCTACCCCGCTGATCACCGCCTCTGATACCGAAGGTGCTGGCGAGATGTTCCGCGTCTCAACGCTGGATATGGAAAACCTGCCGCGGAACGATCAGGGCAAAGTCGACTTCAGCGAAGATTTCTTTGGCAAAGAAGCCTTCCTGACCGTTTCCGGTCAGCTGAACGGCGAAACCTACGCCAGTGCCCTGTCGAAGATCTACACTTTCGGCCCGACGTTCCGCGCAGAGAACTCCAACACCAGCCGCCATCTGGCTGAATTCTGGATGCTGGAGCCGGAAATTGCGTTTGCGTCACTGGATGATGCGGCTGCACTGGCAGAAGCGATGCTGAAGTATGTGTTCAACGCAGTGCTGGAAGAGCGCGCCGATGACATGGCGTTCTTCGCTGAGCGCGTGGATAAAGATGCGGTTGAGCGCCTGCAGCGTTTCATCACCACCGATTTTGCCCAGGTTGACTATACCGATGCGGTTGAGATCCTGATGAACTGCGGTCAGACCTTCGAGAACCCGGTTTCCTGGGGCATCGATCTCTCCTCTGAACACGAACGCTACCTGGCAGAGCAGCACTTCAAAGCGCCAGTTGTGGTGAAAAACTATCCGAAAGACATCAAAGCGTTCTATATGCGCCTGAACGAGGATGGCAAAACCGTGGCGGCGATGGACGTTCTGGCGCCAGGCATTGGTGAAATCATTGGCGGTTCACAGCGTGAAGAGCGTCTGGATGTACTGGATGCACGTCTGGAAGAGATGGGTCTGAACAAAGAAGATTACTGGTGGTATCGTGACCTGCGTCGCTACGGTACCGTGCCACATTCTGGCTTCGGACTGGGCTTTGAACGTTTAATCGCCTATGTGACTGGCGTGCAGAATGTCAGGGACGTAATCCCCTTCCCACGCACGCCACGCAATGCAAGTTTCTAAAATTCGGCATTAAATATAAGAAATTCATATATATAAAGAGGTCGGCATTGCCGGCCTTTTTTTATTTTTGTAAATTTTGAGTTCTCTCACAAAGTTCCGTATTTTTTACATTTTGTAATACATATTTTCCTTTAGAAACCAGATTACGAGTTTAGTAGCATTTAAGCGCTAGAATTACGGCGGGTTGGATGGAAAGATGCGTGCAGACACAGGAAGACACCAAACTTCGCTCAGGGTTCTGTAAAGATTTCCTGACGGCAGTGGCAGGTGTACAAATAACTCCAATGAGGGTAATGAATAATGATGAAGCGCAATATTCTTGCAGTGGTTATCCCTGCTCTGTTAGCCGCCGGCGCAGCAAACGCTGCAGAAATCTATAACAAAGACGGCAACAAACTGGACCTGTACGGTAAAGCTGTCGGCCTGCACTACTTCTCTGATGACGATAGCAACAACGGCGATAACTCTTATGTTCGCTTTGGCTTCAAGGGTGAAACCCAGATTAACGACCAGCTGACCGGTTATGGCCAGTGGGAATACAACATCCAGGCGAACAACTCTGAAGGTTCCGACGCACAAGATGGTAACAAAACCCGTCTGGGCTTCGCCGGTCTGAAATTTGGTGACGCGGGCTCAATCGACTACGGCCGTAACTACGGTGTGGTTTACGATGCAATCGGCTGGACCGATATGCTGCCAGAGTTCGGTGGCGACTCAGGATATTCTGATAACTTCATGAACGGTCGTAGCACCGGCCTGCTGACCTATCGCAACACCAACTTCTTCGGCCTGGTTGATGGCTGGGACTTCGCTGCTCAGTACCAGGGCAAAAACGACCGTGCAGACATTCGTCGTGCTAACGGTGATGGATACGGTGTTTCAACCACTTATGTTTCTCCGATCGGTGTAGGCTTCGCAGCAGCTTATAGCAGCAGCGACCGTACTAATGCGCAGTCTGCAGGTACTGTTCGTAACACAGATACTGATACCAACGTAGGTACCGGTGTTGGCGAAGGTAAACGTGCAGAAAATTGGGCAACTGCTCTGAAATATGATGCCAACAATGTTTATTTAGCTGCGATGTATGGTGAGACCCGTAACTCTACACCTATCAACTCAGGTGACTTTACAGCGTTCGCAAACAAAGCTCAGAACATTGAACTGGTTGCACAGTATCAATTCGACTTCGGTCTGCGCCCATCTATTGCTTATGTACAGTCTAAAGGCAAAGATATCGAAGGCGTGGGCGATGCTGACCTGGTTAAATACATCGACGTTGGCGCGACTTATTACTTCAACAAAAACATGTCTACCTATGTTGATTACAAAATCAACCAGCTGGATGATAACAACCCACTGGGTATCAACTCAGACGACGTGGTTGGTGTAGGCCTGGTTTACCAGTTCTAATCCTGCTTTAAGCATGTTGAAAAATGGGGCTACGGCCCCGTTTTTTATGCCTGTTATTTAGCCTGTCCCCGTTTCTCCCCGCTCTTTTGCTCAGCGTTAACCTCAGCCTCTCTTCACATCGAAATCAACACCGCAAAATAGTCAATTTTGTCTCGCAAACGGTTGGCATTTGCCTGGCCGGACGCTAACCTGATAGCCCTCTTGCTAAAGTTCACGCTAATGGACCTGACACATGTTTGAATCGATCTCTGCTGCACCCGCCGATCCTATTCTCGGGCTGGCCGATCTGTTTCGTGCTGATGACCGCCCTGAAAAAATCAATCTGGGCATCGGCGTCTACAAAGACGAAACCGGCAAGACCCCGGTACTGACCAGTGTTAAAAAAGCTGAGCAATACCTGCTGGAAAACGAAACCACAAAAAACTATCTCAGCATTGATGGTCTGGCGGATTTTGCCCGCTGCACACAGGCCCTGCTGTTCGGCAATCAAAGCCCGCTGATCACCGCAGGCCGCGCCCGTACGGCTCAGACACCAGGTGGCACAGGTGCGTTACGTGTAGCAGCAGATTTCCTCGCCACGCAGACCTCCGTAAAGCGGGTCTGGATCAGCAATCCGAGCTGGCCGAATCACAAGAACGTATTCAATGCTGCCGGTCTTGAAGTCTGTGAATATCATTACTATGACGCAGCAAACCATACGCTAGATTTCGAGGGTATGCTGGCGTCACTGCAGCAGGTTCAGCCGGGCGACGTGGTACTGTTCCATGGTTGCTGCCATAACCCGACCGGTATCGACCCAACGGCTGAGCAGTGGCAGCAGCTGGCGCAGCTGTCACAGACTAATGGCTGGTTACCGTTGTTCGATTTCGCCTACCAGGGCTTTGCCCGTGGTCTGGATGAGGATGCCGAGGGCCTGCGTATTTTTGCCGCCTCGCATCAGGAGTTGATCGTCGCCAGTTCTTACTCCAAGAACTTCGGTCTGTATAACGAACGTGTCGGTGCCATTACCCTGGTGGCTGCGGAAGCCAGCGTGGCCGATACGGCGTTCAGCCAGGTGAAGTACACCATTCGTGCCAACTACTCCAATCCACCGGCGCATGGTGCTGCCGTTGTCGCCACTATTCTCGGTAACGACACGCTGCGCACGATCTGGGAACAGGAGTTGTCGGATATGCGTCAGCGCATTCAGCGCATGCGTCAGCTGTTTGTGAACACGCTGGCGGAAAAAGGCGCGCAGCGTGACTTTAGCTTTATCATTAAGCAGAATGGCATGTTCTCGTTCAGTGGCTTAACCAAAGACCAGGTGATTCGCCTGCGTGAAGAGTTCGGCGTCTATGCCGTCAACTCAGGACGCGTAAATGTGGCGGGCATGACGCCAGACAATATGTCGGCGCTGTGCGAAGCGATTGTCGCCGTGCTGTAACGCTGACGACGAAACAAAAATGGGCCTGATGGCCCATTTTTTATTGCAGTAAAAATTACGGATTGTTTACTGCAGGAAAGGATTGCTGATGCGTTCATGTCCCAGTGTGGAAATCGGGCCGTGACCGGGAAGAAAAGTCACATCATCGCCAAGCGGCAGTAATTTTGTGCGGATAGCATCAATGAGCTGCTGATGATCGCCCTGCGGAAAATCAGTACGCCCAACACCACCATTAAAAATCACGTCGCCTGAAATCAGCAACCGTCCCGGATGGTCAAAGAACACGACATGTCCAGGTGAATGTCCCGGACAGTGCAGAACGTCCAGCGTGGTAAGCCCGACCTGCACGCTCTCCCCCTCTTCCAGCCAGCGATCGGGGGTAAAAGGTGCGCACTCGTCAAGTCCGAACATCCGGCTCTGAGTCGGCAGCGCTTCCAGCCAGAAGGCATCGCGCTTTTGCGGTCCGAAAATCGGAATCTGATAAAACGCCGCCAGTTCAACAGCCGCCCCGACATGATCAAGATGTCCATGTGTTAGCAGAATCTGTGCAGGTTTAAGTTTTAGCTGTTCCAGCGTTTGTTTAATCAGTTCGGCATCGCCGCCTGGGTCGACCAGTGCGGCTTCGCGAGTCGTATCGCACCAGATCACTGAGCAGTTCTGGGCAAAAGCGGTAACAGGAATAATGTGGTAATTCATAACGCTCCATGACCGGCTCACGCAGCGTTGCCGGTGTCGTTACCAGTGCCTGATCGGACCGGTATCAATATGTACAAAGTTACTGCGGGGATAATATCCTACACCACCCGCACGCAGAGATAACGCCGCTTTGCGTACATTGGCCAGTGAAACCCCTTCAATATGAAAATCCATCGCCTGGCCTTTGGTGTGATAGCTGTGCTTTGCCACACCCGGCCCGCTTTCACGTAACATATTGTTGGTCGCGAGCGAACGATAGCCGGAGACAAGCTGGATTGGTTTACGCATGCCCAGCAGCGCCTGCAGGCGGAAAATCTGATCAAACAGGTGGGGATCAATGCTCTTCACTTTGTTGGCACGGTAATCACGGAAAAAGTGATTCAGTCGTGACAGCTCATCCTTGTCGTAACTCTTACCATTAAAAAACTCAGTTTTAAGGGTTTCACCGGTGTGAAGATTATTAAGCATCAATACACGCGGGCGAGACGTTGAAAGCGAGGCCCTTGCAGAAGCTGGCAATAATGCCAGTCCGGCGGCGGCACTACCGCACAGCAGTAGTTTGCGACGAAAAGAATCAATAGTAGACATGTAACGGTTTACCTGAGAGTGAAGCCATAGAAATGTGCAAAAAGCGCACAGGCCGAACCATAACTTTCTCTCAGAGAAGCGTCAACCCATCTGCCAGCAGTTTGCGGGACGATCCCCAAAGGGATCGTCATTTGATAATATTTTTCTTTAATGAGGATTTGCGGGGAACGATTTAAAATCAATTACTAGAGCAGCAATTGCCCGGCCCGACTCAGGGCCTGACTGCCCGAACGGGCGGTGTCATCATAATTGTAAATATCTGTGCGGAACTGCGGTTTGCCATCATCAGCGACCCACGCCGTCAGATAATAGAGATTGACCGGAATGCGGTGGCGAATCGGCACATAGCGGGTATCACCCTCTTTCAGCGTGCTGGAAATTCGGGAGTCATTCCAGCCCGCATCCTGCAGCAATAACCCTGCCAGTTCAGACGCTTTGTTCACCCGCACACAGCCTGAACTGAGCGCACGGATATCACGCTGGAACAGGTTATGGTTTGGCGTGTCATGCAGGTAGATTGCATCTGAACTCGGCATATTAAATTTATACCGGCCCAGCGCATTCGCCACGCCCGGAGCCTGAATAAGCCGGTAAGGGAACGATGAGGCGGTGACCATGCGCCAGTCGATCATGCTGGGATCAATCACTTCAGCGTCTGCGCTCCAGCCCGACAGCAAAGTATACCCATGCTTGTAGAGATAGGTCGGATCCTGCTTCACCTTCGGAATGATGTCTTTACGCACCAGCGTTGTCGGCACATTCCACGGCGGGTTGAGCACGACGTTATTCAGCGCACTGCGCATGAGTGGCGTTTTACGATCGGGACGCCCGACAATGACCCTGGATGAGAGGATCTTATTGCCGTTGTTGTAATAGATCAGCGAGTAGTTGGCGATGTTCACCATGATGCCGTTGTGCATATCATCCGGCAGCAGGCGAAGGCGCTGAATATTCAGCGCCAGCAGCGAAGCGCGCATCTGCGGAGAGACGTTAAGCCACTGCCGCGTTCTGGTACCGATAGCCCCATCACCATCCAGTCCCTGCCACTGCTGGAAACGCTTCACCGCTGCCACCAGCGTCTCGTCATAAATATTGGCGGTATTCCCTTCCAAAGTCGAAGTCTGGACGTTACCCGGTGATTGTGGTGATGGCGCAAGCAGATTGGTGACTGGCGCGGCGGAAGGACTCACCGCGACCGGCTGATCGCTGTGGCTCACCGGTACCGGCGCTACAGGCACTGCATCGTCATCTGGTGCGGGCGCGTTAACCTGTGCCGTTAACATGCCGCTGCGCTGCAGAATTTCACGCAGGGCAGGAATGTCATCACTGACCTGACCGGGACGCAGGGTTTCACTGCTTTTCAGTTGTGGCCAGGGCTGCTTATCGCTGAGCAACGCTTTCAGCGCGGCGTGCATAGGCTGATACTGTGGGTGCTGCGGCTGTAATGAGGCAATAAACGTGTCAGCCGAACCCGCATTAACTGCGTTTTGCCACTGATTCACTACCGCGACCGATGGCTGGGTCAGCCTGTAGGGAACGTTGCTGTAGAGCCAGGTTTCACCCTGCGTCGGCACATTTGAAACGAACTGCAGATAGCCCAGCATCGCATCAGAGAGCGCGACATCGCGGGCAAAGCCGGTAATAGCCGGATTAGTCAGACGCTCAATCCAGCGCGTGAACTGCGGCTGAACGCCTGAAAGTGCCACCTCAGCCAGCTGCTGCTGAAATTTCTGCACCGCCTGAGCATCCTGCCAGAGCGGCTGCATATGACGGGAGGCATAGAGCGTTGCCAGCGGTCCCAGATAGAATGGCTGGTCGGCACTGGAAAAAGCCTGACGGATGCGGTGCTGACTTTCGGAAACCGTGATAGCCGTCTGCGTTGTTCCTGGCATCGCGGCGATGACAGCGGCCTGTGGTAGCGTAAATGGAACAGCGGTTAGCGCCAGCGCTAACAATGATAAAACGCGATGATGATTTAATTTTTTTACCAGCAACATCCCTGCCCCCTTAATTTTCAACTTCGCAATGTTCCCTGTATCCACTGCGACCGCGCCGTGACTCATCATGTGAGTATACAAACAAAAACGGCATTTGCCTCATGGGACAAATGCCGTTACCAGATTAACCAATGGTTCAGTTTTTGACTACGTTTCCGCCTGCGATTTTTCAGCGGTTAAATCGGGTAGCGCATCCGCTTCGCTTCCCGCACGCACCGGTGAAGGATCGGCAGCAAAACCACGCAGCCCGACCACATGCACATGCTCGGTGTTATTAAACACCTTACGTACCAGTTTGTAGGTCGTGCCTTTCTCCGGGCTGATGTTCTCCGGTGCCGCAATCACCAGCTGCATCTCCAGTCGCTCACAGAGTTCAAACAGTGTGGCGATGGAGCGGGCATCCAGACGGGCCGCTTCATCAAGGAACAGCAGTCGGCATGGCGAAATATCTTTTCCGCGCAGACGACGGGACTCCTCTTCCCAGCTCTGCACCACCATTACCAGAATGGACATACCGGTACCGATCGCCTCACCCGTTGAGAGCGCACCGCTTTCTGCACGCAGCCAGCCATCGGAGCCCCGGTTAACTTCCACTTCCATCTCCAGATAGTTGCGGTAGTCGAGCAGCTCCTCACCGATGGTCTGCGGCGTCCGCTGACCCATGTCGATATGCGGGTTAAGACGCTGGTAGAGTTTCGCCAGTGCCTCAGAGAAGGTCAGGCGGTTGCTGTTAAACAGATCCTGATGCTGCTCATGCTCTTCTGACAGCGTATCCAGCAGCATAGCGTGGGTTTCACGCACGTTCACGTTGAGCCGCACACTGCGCACCTGACCAAAGCTGACGGTCTGCAGCCCCTGGTTGAGCTGGCGGATGCGGTTCTGTTCACGCTGGATGGTTTTGCGGATAATATTCGCCGCACTGCGTGAACTGATCGCCAGCATCTGCTCACGCGCGGTCAGCTCTTCCGTCAGACGGTTCAGTTCGATTTCCATCTGCTCAATCGCTTCGACCGGATCGTCGGTACGAATAATATCCTGACGAATACGCTCGCGCAGATGCTGATAGACCGCAATAAAGAACTGAATCTTACGTTCAGGACGTTTTGGATCTTCCGACAGCCGCAGTACGTCGCGCAGATGCTCGTTGTCCGCCACCGCCAGACGCAGCGCACCCAGCGCTTTATCCGACATCGAGCGCAGCTCATCGCCGCTCAGGTAAGCCAGTTCACGACGATGCAGGCGACGCTCAACGCCATTCTCTTTCACCAGACGCAGGACGGTACACCAGCCCGCTTTCGCGCTGACCACCTGCTCACGCACCTGATGATACTGACGCTCCAACTGACGCAGGCGCTTCTGCAGGTTATCCATCTCCGCTTCACAGAAGGTGAGCTGTTTCTCCAGCTGATTGCGGCGGGCGCGGTTGTGGCTCAGTGCCGTGTAGAGCTCATCGCGGCGAACGCGCGCGCGTTCTTCTGCGCTGCTGTCAGCCTGGACGCCAATGTCCTGCATCTCCTGCTGCAGCTCTTTGAGCATGTCGCGCTTGGCGTCGTAAGCACTTTTCAGTGAAGCCAGCACCTGCGCATATTGCGTCAGCTGTGCCTGATGTTCACGCAGGCGATCGCGGCTGCGGCTGCGTTCACCCTCCGCCTGCTCAAGACGCTGACGCAGCTTATCACTGAGGTCGTTGTTGCCGTTGAGCATGCTGGCCGAGTCGTCATAGCTGAAGTGAGCGCGACGCTGCACCACTTCTGTCAGCGCAAAGGCCTGCTGACGTGCGTTGCGCTGCTGCTGCTGCGCCTGCTGATAATCCGCCTGTAGCTGCTCATGCTGTTCCGGATCGCTCTGCAATACCGCGATGATCGGTTCCAGTTTCGCCAGCTTCGCGCCATGCTGATGCAGGAAGCGCGCCGCCTCCTGTGCCGCATCGACCTGCTCGCGGATCTCTTCGCAGCGATCGCCCAGCGTATCGTCCAGCAGCAGGTTAACGCGTGGCAGCAGTCGGTTTAACTGCGACACGCCCTCTTTCGCCAGCTCATACTGCTGACGCTGCTGCTGATTATTGCTCTCATGCTGATTCAGCGCCCGCTCCAGTTCACCCCGACGCGCGCCCAGCTGACGGATCTGCGCTTCCGGGTCGGCATCAAAGGCCACGGCCAGATGTGTGCCGATAAAGCGGCTGAATGACTGATGCAGACGCTGCGTTTTCTGCACATCGAACGACAACGTGGCGTAACGCTCAGCCAGTTTGTCGCGCTCAAGGTGCAGCAGCTCCAGCTGATTTTCGCGCGCTGCGCGGCCAAACAACGGGATTTTCGGGAAGCGGGAGTAGCGCCACTGACGCTCTGCCACTTTCACCACGACGGCATTCTGCAGCTCATCAACGCTGAAGACGCTGTCATCAAATGACTGCGGGTCACCCTCGATCAGATAGAGATCTTCCGGGCACTCCTCCAGACCATCCAGCATCTCACGCACGCGGGAGAGATCCGGCACCACGATCGCATGACGTGACGGACCATAGAGCGCCGAGAAGTACGGCGCATCATCCAGGGTCACATCATCATAAATTTCAGAGAGTAATACGCCGCCAAAACGTTCCGCCAGCTGGGTCAGGCGCGCATCTTCCGCCCCGCCCGGCTGACTGAGCCGCTCAATCTGCTGCTCGATATCACGTTTGCGTGCCGCCACTTCGTCGCGCTCGACGGTGGTTTCACGCTCGCGCTCCAGCAGTTGCTGCATAAATTCGGTGACGTCCTGGCTGCTGTTCAGCGCCTGACCGGTCTGTTCACTGAGCTGCGTCAGGATCTCCTGTGCCGCCAGCCAGTGTGGCGCTCTGGCGGTGAGGCTGGTGATGCGTTCGCGCAGCTGTTCCAGCTCCTGACGCATTATCATGCGCTGCTCACCGGCGTCCGAGACGCTGCTGTTCAGCTGTTCGATCTGCGCTTCAAGCTCCTGCTGCAGTCCGGCCAGCGCATCGGCTTCGTACTGCTGCCCCTGACGCTTGCAGAACTCGGCCAGCAGACGCTCCGCCTCATGCTGCTCGCGCAGGCGCTGTTCCAGCTCATTGAGACGCAGACGCAGCGACGAGAGCTGGTCGGCGTGATGACGCTGATTGCTGGCATCACGCAGCAGTTCGCGACCGGTTTGCCACGCATCCTGGCGGGTCACGTCACCGGCAATGCTGGTCACCAGCGCCAGCGCCTGTTCGAACTGACTGTGTGCCGCTTCGGCCACGCTCAGTTTCTGCTCCAGACGCAGCAGGCGTTCTGTCGCCTCTTCCTCTTTCGCCTGGAAACTCTCCTGCCATTCTGCAGCGTTATCGATGGTCAGATCGGGCAGCTGGCAGAGCGTACGGGCGCGTTCCAGCGCCTGCAGGGCCTGCTGATACTGGATGGCGCGCGTTTGCTGCACGTCGAGTGCCTGCTGGAAATCGGCCAGCTGACTTTTCAGCTCATCCACTTCCAGTTCAGCCGCTTCGGCACGCGCTTCATTCTCTTCCTGAATTTCGCGCGCTTCGGCAACCACTTCGGTCTGCTCTTCCAGACGCAGCGTCAGATCTTCGATATCCGCATCGTAGCGCTCAATCTTCTCCTGCTGCCGCATCGCCGTCTGCACCAGATTCAGGTGATCGCTGGCAGCCTGATAATCGACTTCGAGATCGTTCTCTGCGCCACTGTGCTCTGACAGCTCGCGCGCCATCTCAACATGACGATACTGCTCGGTAGCAAGTTGCTTACGGCTGCTGAACAGCTCATTGCGCAGCTGTAATGCGCTGTCGAGATGTCCACGGCGCTCGTTGGCGTGACGCATGTAGTCAGCCGACACGTAGCTGGTCGCCTCTGAGATCAGGTGCTTAAAGAGATCGCGATCAGACTGGGTAATGCGGATCGCCTCCAGCGTCATGCGATTCTCGCGCAGCGCAGCTTCCATATCCTGGAATGCTTTACGCACGCCGCTGTTTTCAGGCAGCAGGTAATCACGCAGCGATCGGGTGATGGCACTGGAGATACCGCCATAGAGCGAGGCTTCAATCAGTCGATAGAACTTGCTGCGATCGCTGGCAGAGCGCAGACGACGCGGCACAACGCCCAGATCAAACAGCATGGCGTGATAATCCGTCACCGAGTTGTAAGCGCGGAACTGCACGCCTTCCTGTGCCTCAACCCGCTCTTTTACCTCATTCAGCGGTAAGACGCGTGCCTGACGGCTGTTAAGCACTTCCGTCAGCATGTCGGTCGGGTTGGTATCGGTGGGCAGACCGTGGATACTGAATGGCTTGATGTCGACCTTTTTATCGCGTCCGGCAACCTGTTGCAGACGCACACCGACCACCACACGCTGATGGCGTGAGTTCACCACATCAAGCATGGAGTAGCAGACGCCGGCCCGGAGTTTACCGTGCAGACCCTTATCACGGGATCCCGACGTCGCGCCCGCTTCGGTGGTGTTACGGAAGTGCAGCAGGGTTAAATCGGGGATCAGAGCGGTGACAAATGCCGCCATGGTGGTGGATTTACCCGCACCGTTACCGCCTGACAGCGTGGTCACTAATTCATCAAGATCAAAGGTACGGGCAAAAAAACCGTTCCAGTTGATCAGCGTAAGCGAACGAAACTTTCCGCGCTCAATCATGCCTGTTCTTCCTCTGCGTTCTCACTGTCGCCTTCCTGCCCTTCACTTTCATCGGTGTCGATCGGTGCAGTCGCATTTTCCAGTAGCATGGCTTCTCCATCACGAATCAGGCGCAGCTGCGCTTCGCGGGCATCATCACCGCCGCGCACGTCTGCACCAAAGCGGAACACCGATTCCGTAATACGGAATTTGCTGCTGTCGTTGCCGAAGAACCACACCATGCCAAGACGGCGCAGGCGGCTCAGAGAGGCGCGCACTTTCTCCTGCAGCTTGGTGCGATCCAGATCCGAACCGGTCGAACGCTGGTTAACCAGCTTCAGCAGACGGTTCTCGTCGGCCAGCGAGAGCAGCTCGTCATAGAGCTCCTGCTGGGTGAAGATCCCCTCATTCGCCAGGCGTTCCGGGCTGAGATAGAGGTAGCAGAGAATTTTCCCGACCATCATGTCCAGCTCAGAGAGCACAGAACGCGGAATCAGCGTGGTTGAACGCGGTCGCAGATAGAAGAAGCCTTCCGGCGCACGAATTAACTCAACGTTATAGCGGGTGTAAAACTCTTCGAGAAATGACTGGTAGTCCATCAGAAAAGCGTGGTTATCCAGCTCTTCGATACCGATATGGCGTCCGGCGCGTAACTGGCTGTCCAGCGCGGGAAAAATCGGGTTGGCCAGTGCCTGTGCCAGCTTAACCGGCATCACTTGTTCAATATTTGTCGATGACATGTGCCTGCACCTTGGCTCCGTAATCATTGATGGCTTGCCATTCCACAGGCAAACCGGCTAAATCAGCTTCCGCTACGCCAAGGCGCACCGCCTGATCCACCACAATGCGCGCCAGGTCGAAATGGCGGGCGCGTGGATACTGGGCCAGGTAGTCGCGCATCACTGACGCGAGGTTGAGCGGTTTTTGTTGCGATTTGTAGACCTGCAGCGCTTCTTCAATCATCGCTGCCAGCTGTTCGCGGATTTCGTTGATCTCTTCGTATTCCATCTCCGGCGGCAGTTCGCCCATCACTTCGTCATTCCGCAGCGTCAGCGCTTCATCACGCATGTCATACAGGCGGTCAGCATTGGCGTAGGTCAGCGCCCAGGGCGCGTCGAAGTAATTCTGTACCGATACCCGCAGGCGCTGCGCAAAGACGCGGTTTTTATCCATGTCGATGGCGGTACGAATAAATTTATGGACGTGGCGGTCATAGCCGATCCACAGGTCGATCGCCTGCTGGCCCCAGCTGGTAATACGGTCGAGTTTGCTTTGCAGGTCAAACACCAGCTTATCGACGAAGCCCAGGTCCGGGCTGTCCAGCGTGGCATCCTGAATGCGCAGCAGGTTTTCCTGAAGTTTGTCGCCTGCGGCTTCCAGCGTATCCTGCAGTTCACGCAGCGTCCCTGAGGTTTCAGAGAGCAGCATTTCACAGCTGGAGATAGCCGCGCGCCAGTCTTTGTTCAGTAGTTCGGCAATATCGTTTTTCACCGCCTGCTGCTGTTCATCCATCAGACGCTGGGTCATATCGATACTGTCGAAGATCTCCGCCACTGAATATTTTAGCGGCGCGAAAACATTGCGATGCCAGTGGAACTCATCACCGTTTTCCTGTGCGGCGTCGGCGGCCCGCTTCAGCTCGCTGGCCACAATCGACAGCTGCATCGACAGGCGCAGCGTCGAAAACTCACGCTGTCGGATGTAGTAGTCGGTGATGCCGATCGCCAGCGGCGTCAGGCGATAGATGGCGTTGCCTTCGGTGAGTTCGCTGGTAAAGCGATTAAGCAGGCGCTGTCGCACCATATCGTTGATGGCGTTGTTGGCGCGAACCAACACGGTTTCATGGGTTTGTTCGAAAGCTTTACTGACGTGACGGAAAGCGTCAATCAGATCGCCTTCGCTCATTTCGCCATCCATCCGCTCACCATTAAGGGTGGCGATAGCCAGCAAAAAGGCCAGACGTTCCACTGGCAGCGCAAGAGAAAAGTCATTTTTGCGCGCCCAGGATACCAGTTCAGGTACCGTCTGGGAAAATTCACTCATAATTCGTCCTTCTGCCCCGGTTTACGCGCGGTCACATGGATGTAGCGCCCTAAGCTTAAAAAGGGTTCCTGACGGCAGTAACGCCGCTCCATCTCAATAATTTCGTCGTCGCTTTTTGGCTCGCCCTTCGGCGGTTTCATGTAGTCACTGAATACCCGGATCCCGGCACGCTGCTCAATCACAAAGCCACACGCCTCCAGCCAGCGATAGACCTGCTCGGGGTCGCGCGGATAGTCAGGCGACAGGGTTCGCTTTTTGCGTTTAGTCAGGTTGGTGCGCAGATAGCCGAAGTTACCCAGCGTTAAGGTGCGCAATGTCAGGCCGTGCAGATTGTAAAACATCAGCGACATGACGCCACCCGGACGCAGCAGATCGAACAGCGCTTTGAGCACCTTCTCCGGTTCAGCGACCCACTCAAGCACAGCGTGGAACAATACCAGATCCACCGGCTTATCCAAATGTTCGCCCACCTGCTGCGCGCTAATTTGTCTGAATTGCATGTTGTAGCTCACACCCTGTGCCGCCGCATTTTCGGCGGCCCGGCGCAGCATCTCAGCAGAGAGGTCGCACAGCAGAACCTGATGGCCCTGTGCAGCCAGCCCGCTGGAGACCTGGCCGACACCGCCGCCGGCATCCAGTATCGACAGCGGATGGGGTGACAGGCCGGGCACTATCTTCTCTAACTCATCCCACAGGATGGCCTGGCGTATCTTCCCTTTGGTGGTGCCGTAAATATTTTGCGAAAATTTATCCGCGAGATCGTCAAAGTTACGATCCTGCATGGCATGCGCTCCGGTATGCTGCGGTGAGACTTGTGCTATTTTGTCACAGGCACCAGAAGAATGAACCTTTCATCCCCATCTTCCCTTCCGGGTGCTCTATTTTCGGACAACAGGACGCGTTTTCGATGTTATTTACCCTGAAAAAAGTGATTGGCGGGCTGCTTTTACCCTTGCCGTTTCTGCTTTTGCTGATGGCGCTGGGCATTTTACTGCTTTGGTTTACTGACTGGCAAAAAAGCGGCAAAACCGTGATCTCTGTCAGCTGGCTGTTACTGCTGCTGCTGAGCCTGCAACCGCTGGCCGATCGGCTGCTTTTGCCGCTGGATAGAAGCTATCCGACCTGGAACGGCACAGAGAAGGTGGACTACATTGTGGTACTGGGCGGAGGCTATACCTTCAACCCGGCCTGGGCACCCAGCTCGAATTTGCTGAATAACAGTCTGCCACGCGTGGCGGAAGGTATTCGTCAATGGCAGCGCAATCCACAGTCAACGCTGATTTTTACCGGTGCCGCCGGTGGCACCAATCCGAAGAGCAGCGCCTGGGTAGCCGCTCAGGTGGCAGAAAGTCTGGGCGTGCCGCGCGAACATATTCAGATTCTGGACCAGCCTCGTGATACCGCGGATGAAGCGCAGGCGGTCAAAACGGTAGTCGGCGCTCGCCCGATGCTGCTGGTCACCTCAGCGAATCATATGCCAAGGGCGATACGCTTTTTCCACGCGGTCGGTTTGAAGCCGATTGCTGCGCCTGCTAATCAGCTGGCGATTACCTCGCCGCTGAATGGCTGGGAACGGGCGATACCGTCATCGATCTGGCTGAGCCACAGCGAACGGGCTGTGTATGAGACGCTGGGCACGTTACTGCAGCGACTTAAAGGTGAGGAACCCGACTCAGCCGAGCCAGGGAAGTAGTTGCGTGCAGGCATGGTCAAAACGCGGACGATTAAACGTGCCGGTCTGCACAAGATGCTCGATGCAGTCCCACAGCTGATAAACCCATCGGCGCCAGACAAAGCCCTCAGAGACGGGTGCCCGTTGCAGGTAGTCGTGCAGCAGCGCTGTCTCGGCGGGTGAGGTATCCAGATGGATCAGGTCATATTCACGGGGCGCCCAGAGAATCGTGCCCGGCTGTGTCATCGCGACTAACTGGTCGCTACGGCTGTTTTTCAGCATGCTCTGCAGCCGCACGTTGCCATGAACCATCACACAGGGATCATCGAAGTCGCGAAAAAGATGTGCCAGACGCGACCGGCAGCGGAACAGAATCTGGCGATCTTCCAGCGTGAAGGCGGGTGGCCGCAGATAGCTAAGGGTCGACCACAATACCTCAACCCGTTGTGCATACCAGGCCGGCCAGCGGTTCTGCTGGGTGCTGTCTACCGTTCCGACCAGCCCGTGGCTGTCGAGCCGGTGCCAGGCCAGCAGCCCCTCGACTGCCTGCTCGCAAAACTGTTGCCAGCGCTGAGCATCCCGCGCTGGCGCCTCCGCCGTCACGCCATTCAGTCTCGCCATCAGAAGCATTTCATGCACCGGAGGCTGCTGGCTCAGCACCAGACCATAGACGGCTGGCACAGGGATTAATCCGGCCTGCCCCAGTAATGCCAGCTTTCTGGCTTCCAGCGCTGCCCGCCCCTGATGACGAAAATATTTTGCCACCATCGGCATGGGGTGCCCCTGCCGATCGTACAGGGCATAGAGTCGGGTGGGCGGATGTTCACTGATTAATTCGAGGCGGCTGATGGTTTCACCCAGCGCCAGCGTGAGTTCCGATTTAAGCTGTTCCATGCGGCATCCTCCTCAGATGAGTATCACAATATCCTGAAGGAAGTACTGGAGATAAGTTTAGCGGCGGATCAATAACGTTGCGCTGAAACGGGGAGACTGACTCCCCGTGTATCAGGCCTGCATGGCATCGCGGACGCGTTGCAAATCGTCTGGCGTATCTACACCCACGCTGGGAATGGTTTTTGCTACGGCGACATGAATTTTTTCGCCGTACCATAAAACACGCAGTTGCTCGAGCAGCTCAATCTGTTCAAGAGGACAAGGTGCCCAGGCAACATAGCGGCGAATAAAACCGGCACGGTAGGCATAGATACCAATGTGACGAAGTAGCGTATCGCCAATCTGCTCACGTGAGGCAGCATAGCGTTCACGATCCCAGGGAATGGTGGCCCGTGAGAAATAGAGCGCATAGCCATTCGCATCCATGACCACCTTCACCGCGTTCGGATTGAAGGCTTCTTCCACATCGGTGATTGGCACCGCCAGCGTTGCCATCCCGGCCGCTGAGCCCGCCAGATTGGTCGCCACCTGGCGCACAATCTCTGCCGGGATCATCGGCTCATCACCCTGCACGTTGACGATGATTTCGTCATCTGCAAACTGATATTTTTCGATCACTTCCGCCAGCCGCTCCGTGCCGGACTGGTGATCGGCGCGCGTCATGCAGACTTCACCGCCTGCCGCTTCCACTGCCTGAGCCACATCGGGATGGTCGGTGGCAACAATGACCCGGCTGGCACCCGATTCACGGGCGCGCTCCATCACATGCACGACCATCGGTTTACCGTGAATATCGAGCAGCGGCTTGCCGGGTAAGCGGGTTGACGCATAGCGCGCAGGAATGATGGCAGTGAAACTCATGGATGAATCTCTTCCACTGACAGCGTGCGGGCTTCGGTTTCCAGCAGCACCGGAATACCGTCACGAACCGGGAAAGCCAGGCCATCAGGCTTGCAGATCAGCTCCTGCTGCGCATTGTTGAAGTAAAGTTTGCCATTGCACACCGGGCAGGCAACGATTTCGAGTAAACGATGATCCATATGTCCTCCATCAGGAACCGAATGCTTAAGGCATCAAGCATACCATAGCGCGGCGCAGGCGGGATGAGGTAAAACGCCTTCCCGCAGCGGCTGCCGCAAAATTGATTAATCCAGCTGCCACCGGGCTGGCCAGTAGTCTTTGAGTGCATCGGGTGCCTGCAGAATAGCGACGCTTTCTGCCCCCTGCCAGGCTGCGAAGCGTTCAATCGCACGCCGGATATCCACCACAAAGCGCGCCGTGACGCGGGTCGTTTCTTCCAGCCAGAGTTTTTTAATCTCCAGCTGTTTGGCCTGACGCAGCATGCGGGCATCGAGCCGCCCTTTTATCTGCCCACGATGAAGGATGGGCAAAACGAAATAGCCAAACTTGCGCTTCTCCTCGGGGGTGTAACACTCGATACGATAGTCAAAGCTGAACAGCTCCAGCGCACGTTTGCGATCCCAGACCACCGGATCAAACGGTGACAGCAGCGCGCTGTGCGTTGCCTGTAGAGGCGTCTCCAGCAACGGTAAGTAGTCACGATGCAGCCACATCTCACCCAGCCCCTCTGTATTGACAGCAACCAGTTCGCCCGCAGCCTGGGCATCAGAGATAAAATCGTTCAGGGGTGCCCGCTTCAGGCGATAGTAGTCCGGCAGCCAGGCCGCGCGGAAAATCCCTAAGCTACGGGCGCTGTTCATCAGCATCTGTCGGGTGGCGTCGGCTTCGCTGATGCCATGCACCGCATCCTGCCAGTCGGGCATGACGCGACTGCGCAAATCGTAGACGCGCTGAAAATTACGGCGTTCTATGACCATCAGCTCACCGGCGCTGAAGAGATTTTCCAGATGGCGTTTGTGTGGTTTCCAGTCCCACCAGCCTGATTTTGGATTACCGGCATGGGTGAAATCGGCGGCGCGCACCGGACCGTTTTCCTGAATCAGCTGCAGTAATTCGGTAATCGCCTGCTGGTGGTCAGCAACCCATTGCGCGTTATATTTCCAGCCAAGCCGCTCAGGCGACAGCATGCGATGACGAAGCAGTCTGTAATCGGCGTGGGGAATAAAGCAGGCTTCGTGCGCCCAGTACTCAAAGAGATCGCCCTGGGCCAGCGCCTGTTCCAGCCATGCCTGAGGGTAGTTCCCCAGGCGACTGAACAGCACCAGATAAGGACTGCGGGCCACGACATGGATGGTGTCGATTTGCAGCAGTGACATGCGGGAAATGCAGTTAATCAGATCCTGATAAACAGCGCGTTTTGCCGGAGGGCACAGCAGGCCCTGCGCGGCGAGATGAAGGTGACGTGCTTGCTGTAACGAAAGTGAATGCGGAGTGTTCATCCTCTTCCTTATCAGGCTTCACCTGAATGGGTGCAGATATCAGAGCGGGCGACGGCAGCGTTGTTCAATATCGTCCAGTAACGGCGTTACGGCTTTACCGGATAAATGGGCATCAACCGGCAGATACCACCAGTCAGGCTGCGCAAAGTGACGACATTTCACTGCGTCCTTTTCAGTCATCAGTAGCTGCTGACCCGGCTGTAATAATCGTGTCAGCTCATCCTCACTGTAGGCATGATGGTCAGCAAAGGCGATCTCTGCGACTGGCGTTATGCCCTGCTGTTTAAGCGTGGTGAAAAAACGCGGAGGATGACCAATACCGGCCATGGCGACCACGGCGCCCAGTTGCTCAGGTGCGCGGGTTTCCCCGGTCAGCAGATTGGTGGCGAGTCCGGGCTGAAGTTGCATCGCAATCTCGTCACCCAGGGCCTCACCGCCATTAATGATGACGGCATCGACTTGGTGGAGACGATCGGCACGTTCACGCATCGGACCGGCAGGCAACCACCAGCCATTGCCAAAGCGACGAACGCCATCAACCACCACGATCTCGCGATCGCGCTGTAGCGCATAATGTTGCAGGCCGTCGTCAGTGATAATCACATCCAGCGCCCCCTGCTTCAGTAACGCCTCAATCGCCTGTCGCCGTTTGGGCGCGACCGCGACCGGAGCACCGGTGCGCTGGGCAATTAAAACTGGCTCATCACCGGCCTGTTGCGTGGGTGTCTGTGCCGTGACCAGCAAGGGATAGTGGTCCGCCTTGCCGCCATATCCTCTGGAGACGACGCCAGCGCGCAGGCCGCGCTGCTGCAGCGCCTCGACCAGCCAGATCACGACCGGCGTCTTTCCATTGCCACCAGCAGTCAGGTTACCCACCACCACAACCGGCAGAGGCGCACGCCAGCTTTTACGCCAGCCGCGCCGGTAACTGAAACGTATCAGGGCCGTGATCGCACCATACAGCAGGCTGAATGGCCATAGCAGTAGCCATAGCGGTGAGCGACCACTCCAGATACGGTCAATCATTGGCCAAATTGCATCTTGTGCAGCTGTGCATAGGCGCCGCGTTCTGCTAACAGCACCTGATGCGTACCACGTTCAACAATCTGACCATCTTCAATCACGACGATCTCATCCGCTTTCTCGATTGTAGAGAGGCGGTGCGCAATCACCAGCGAGGTACGGTTCTTTTGCAGCTCATCCAGTGCCGACTGAATGGCACGTTCCGACTCGGTATCCAGCGCAGAGGTCGCTTCATCCAGGATCAGAATCGGGCAATCACGCAGCAACGCACGGGCAATGGCAATACGCTGACGCTGGCCGCCAGATAACAGCACGCCATTCTCGCCAATCACCGTGTCCAGGCCTTTATCCATTTTATTGATAAAGTCCATGGCATGCGCCATGGTGGCCGCCTGCTCAATCTCTGCCCGGCTGTATTGCTCACTGCGGGCATAGGCGATGTTATTGGCAATGGTGTCGTTGAAGAGATGCACGTTCTGTGACACCAGCGCGACCTGATTACGCAGCGAGCGCAGGCTGTACTCACGCAGGTCATGACCGTCCAGCAGGATTTCGCCCTGCTGAATGTCATAAAAGCGGGTCAGCAGACTCGCCATCGTAGACTTACCGGAACCGGAACGGCCCACCAGCGCCACCGTTTTACCTGCCGGCAGCGACAGATTGATATTACGCAGTGCCGGAATATCACGGCCCGGGTAGGTAAACGTCACATCACGGAATTCGATATCCCCTTTCGCACGGGTGATTTCGCGCGTGCCGTTGTCCACTTCCTGCTCGCTATCCAGGATAGAGAACAGCGTCTGACAGGCCGCCATGCCACGCTGGAACTGGGCATTGACGTTGGTCAGAGACTTAAGCGGACGCATCAGGGCAATCATCGAGGAGAAGACGACGGTGATCGTACCGGCTGTCAGCGTATCCATTACGCTTGGGAAGCTGGCAGCATAAAGGACAAAAGCCAGTGCCAGCGACGCGATCAGCTGAATAATCGGGTCTGAAATGGAAGAAGCAGAGACCAGTTTCATGCCCTGCTGGCGCATACGGTTACTGACGCGGGAAAAACGCTCCGACTCAATTTCCTGACCGCCAAAGATCAGCACTTCTTTATGGCCCTTCAGCATCTGTTCGGCGCTGGTTGTCACCTGCCCCATAGTGTTCTGCATACTTTTGCTGATGGTGCGAAAGCGCTTAGAGACGGTGCGGATAGCAAAGGAGACGATAGGTGCCAGTACAATCAGGATCAGCGACAGCTGCCAGCTGTAGTAGAACATCATGATAAACAGGCCAATAATGGAAGCCCCTTCACGCACTACGGTGACCAGCGCGCCCGAAGAAGAGGAGGCGACCTGCTCAGAATCGTAAGTAATGCGTGACAACAGGGTGCCGGTTGACTGCTGGTCAAAAAATGAAACCGGCATGCCCATCATATGGCTGAACAGGCGACGACGAATATTCATCACGACATTGCCAGAGACCCAGGAGATGCAGTAGCTGGAGATATAACTGGTGACGCCGCGAACCAGCATCAGGCCAATAACGACTAATGGCATCCAAAGCATTACTGACCTGTCAGCTTTACCAAAGCCATCATCCAGTAATGGTTTCAACAGGGAGAGCATTAAGGCGTCGCCCGCAGCATTAATAATCAGGGCGACAGAGGCCACGATTAATCCCGCTTTGTTAGGCGCGATCATCGGCCAGAGTCGGCGAAACGTCTGCCACGTAGAGAGATCTTTATCTTGATGCATTATTTATTCACGCTGTTGGAAATAGCCGGCCATTCTACCTGGATTCGCGTTTGACGCCAAACCACTGATGATACCAACGGGGCATTAATTGTTCCCGCAGGGTGAGAACCTGCACTCTGCCCTGCTCTATCCTGATACTGATTTGTCCTGACTGGCCCGTGTCCAGCCACTGAAATCCAGCCGTTCGGTAATTTTCCAGCACATTTTTTGCGGGCATGCGCCATGCATTGTAGCGTGCCAGAGAGGCAATCGCGGTGTGTCCTTGTGTTTTGCGCAGCAGCAGGGAGGTCGACGAAGTACGGCTTCCGTGGTGCGGTACCTGCAGGATATCGGCCTTCAGCCCCTGCTTCTCCAGCGCCACCAGCTGACGTTCCGCTTTAGCTTCGATATCACCGGTTAACAGTAGCCGGACCTGACCGTCGTCGACGATGATGACACAGGAGTCGTTGTTCCCACCGGCTAAAGGGTTCGTCAGCGGCCAGACAACCCGGAAGTGGAGCTGTCGCCAGCGCCACTGCGTACCACGTACACAGGGTAAGTGCGTTTTATCCGCCAGCGCGCTTCTCACTTCGGCCGCGGGCCAGCGTTGCGTGATCGCCTGCAGCCCACCAGTGTGATCAAGATGGTTATGACTCAGGATGACCTGTTTCAGACGTAACTGTCTGCGCTCCAGCCAGGGAATGATCACCCGGCTCCCCGCATTATCGTTCTGCCAGCGTGGCCCTGTGTCATATATCACCGCTTCGTTACCCTGAGTGAGCACTATGCTCAGGCCATGCCCGATATCCAGCATATCGATGCGCCAGCCCTGCTCCGGTTCTGGCTGGCGACTCAGTATCATCGTCAGTGCTAGCGCGCAGCTGCTTAATGGCAGAGAGAAGAAGAACTGCGCACGCCAGAGAATCAGGCCACCCCATACCATGACCGTAAACCAGGCTGTGCCACTTAGCGGCCACCAGCCTGGTGGCAGCAACGTCAGGCAATAAAACAGTGCGCGTAAAGAGAGATCGGCCGCCCCCCAGAAGAAGCCCGATAACTCCGCCACCGGGAGCAACATGGCAAGTGTTACAAGGGGCATAGTAATAGATGAGACGACCGGGATTGCGACAACATTGGCCACCAGCGCGGTCAGGCTGATCCCGTTGAATATCGCCACCTGCAACGGCACCATCAAAATCATCATGCCCGCCTGCAAATGCAGCAGCTGTAACGGAATCCAGCGCCGTTGATGACGGAACCGCGCAGGCAGCGGGAACCAGTGGTACCAGACCAGCAGCATGCCGACAGCCAGAACCGAGAGCCAGAAGCTGTCAGAGAGCACCGTCAGCGGATCCGTCACCAGCAGCAATGCAATACAGAACGTCCAGACCTGCCAGCTATTCAGCTGAACTCCCGCAAACCGGGTTATTGCCCACAGCGTCAGGGCCAGCAGTGAACGGGCTGCGGGCGGCTGAGCCCCGGAGAGCCACGTATACACTGCGGCAAATAGCCAGCTCACGATGAGGGGAAAAAGATAGCCGATAAAGCGGGCTGGCAGGATAAATTGCACCCCACGCGCCATCATCCAGCCGGTGCTGGCGGCCAGGGCAATATGCATGCCCGATATTGCCATCAGGTGCGCCGTGCCGGTATCACGCAGTAGCTGGCGCGTCTGTGGGCTCATCTCTTCCCTGATGCCAAATGCCAACGCCTCCAGCGTACCACGCGAAGGCATTTCACGGGTTCTGTCACGATGCCATACAATAAATCGCCAGCGGCCATCACAGCGATGGCTGACAGCATGCTGTTTAAGGATCCGCCCCTGCAGCGGCGTATTATTCGCGAGTGCAAAACGCTGGGCATCGAAGTCGCCTTCATTCAGGCGGGCATGAACCGGTCGTAAGCGCAGCTGCATCGTCCAGCGTTGTCCAGGGCAGTAAATCGTTGGGTCAGCATCGAAATAGAGCCAGGCAAAGCGGGGCGGAAATATCATCCTGCCCTCCTTTTCCAGCAGACGAACCCGGATTTGTTTTCGCTCTTGCCGCAGTTCATTAATCTGAAGAGTGAAGGTGGCGGGCCGTGCGGAGAGACGTTCAATATCCTGCACCATCACGCGGGCATCGTGACAGGCCCATGCCAGAAACAACAGAGTGATACCCGTCAGACGAGCGGGCTGATAAGGACAATGTTGCAGAGCCACGCCCAAAAAGAGCAGGGCCACTATCGCCTCACCGGAAGGCAGTCGGGCCATCAGCAGTAGCGGTAACGTTGCAACGATCGCCAGTCGCGCCAGAACGGTCCATGTCAGCATAATCGTATCCATTGATTGCGTTCGATTATTCTGGGCAAATTCGGTGAAAGTGACAGGAGAGGATCAGTCAGGCGCGGGCGGTCTCGCAAAAAGAATAACGGATTGCAGTGTTGGGCACAGCATTCCGGATGTCAGATCTGAATCTGAATAACAGGCAAAAAAAAAACGACATCCGGAGATGTCGTTTATCTGGTTCGGTATCGGCTTAGCCGTAGATATTTGCGCGATCGCGCAGCTCTTTGCCTGGCTTAAAGTGGGGAACGTATTTACCTTCCAGATCCACTTTGTCACCCGTTTTCGGGTTACGTCCAGTACGCGGAGCGCGATAGTGCAAAGAAAAGCTGCCGAATCCCCGGATTTCGATGCGTTCGCCCTGTGCCAGCGTAGTGGCCATGTGCTCAAGCATCTCTTTTACTGCATCCTCAACGACTTTCGCCGGTATATGAGTATGCTGTCCCGCCAGTCTTTCGATCAGTTCTGACTTGGTCATGTAACCTCCGGTTTATCCCTGTGGGAATGTATGACAGCTTTTACCGAAACCGGGTGGTTGCCCACCCGGTGCTTCAGGTCGATTACTCGCCTTTAGCCGCTTTGAACGCTTCAGCCATAGCGCTAGAGAAATTGCCTTCTTCCTGTTTGGTGTTAACAGTATTGATAGCTTCTTTCTCATCAGCCTGGTCTTTCGCACGGACAGACAGGCTTACGACACGGTTTTTACGATCAACGCCGGTGAACTTAGCTTCAACGTCGTCGCCAACGTTCAGAACCAGAGTTGCATCTTCAATGCGGTCCAGTGAAGCTTCAGAAGCGCGCAGGTAACCCTCAACGCCGTCTGCTAATTCAACTGTAGCACCTTTAGCATCAACTGCAGTCACTTTACCGGTGACGATGGCACCTTTCTTGTTCAAAGTGATGTAGTTGTTGAACGGATCTTCTGCCAGCTGTTTAACGCCCAGAGAGATACGCTCGCGCTCTGCATCAACCTGCAGTACAACGGCAGCGATTTCGTCGCCTTTTTTGTACTCACGAACGGCTTCTTCGCCAGTCGCGTTCCAGGAGATGTCAGACAGGTGAACCAGACCGTCGATGCCGCCGTCCAGGCCGATGAAGATACCGAAGTCAGTGATTGACTTGATTTTACCTTCAACACGATCGCCTTTGTTGTGCGTCTCAGCGAACAGCTGCCATGGGTTAGATTTACACTGCTTCAGACCCAGGGAGATACGACGACGCTCTTCATCAATGTCCAGAACCATAACTTCAACAACATCGCCTACGTTAACAACTTTAGACGGATGGATGTTTTTGTTGGTCCAGTCCATTTCAGACACGTGTACCAGACCTTCAACGCCTTCTTCGATTTCCACGAAGCAGCCGTAATCAGTCAGGTTGGTAACACGACCGGTCAGGCGCGTGCCTTCCGGATAGCGTTTAGCGATAGCAACCCATGGATCTTCGCCCAGCTGCTTCAGACCCAGAGAAACACGGGTACGCTCGCGGTCGAACTTCAGCACCTTAACGGTGATTTCGTCGCCAACGTTAACGATTTCGCTTGGATGCTTAACGCGTTTCCATGCCATATCAGTGATGTGCAGCAGGCCATCAACGCCGCCCAGATCAACGAATGCACCGTAGTCAGTGAGGTTCTTAACGATACCTTTAACTTCCATGCCTTCCTGCAGGTTTTCCAGCAGCTGATCGCGCTCTGCGCTGTTTTCGGATTCGATAACCGCACGACGTGAAACCACGACGTTGTTGCGTTTCTGATCCAGCTTGATCACTTTGAACTCAAGCTCTTTGCCTTCCAGATGCAGCGTATCGCGCACCGGACGCACATCTACCAGTGAACCTGGCAGGAACGCACGGATACCGTTGAGCTCAACTGTGAAGCCGCCTTTAACTTTGCCGTTGATAACACCGGTAACAGTTTCAGCGTCTTCGTAAGCTTTCTCCAGCGTGATCCATGCTTCATGGCGCTTAGCTTTCTCACGGGACAGCAGGGTTTCACCGAAGCCGTCTTCCACTGCATCCAGAGCAACATCAACTTCGTCGCCAACCTGGATTTCCAGTTCGCCGGCTGCGTTCTTGAACTGCTCTGCAGGAATTGCAGATTCAGATTTCAGACCCGCATCAACCAGAACGACATCTTTGTCGATAGAAACGACGATGCCACGAACGATAGAACCCGGGCGGGTTTCGATTGTTTTTAAGGATTCTTCAAATAGTTGAGCAAAAGATTCAGTCATATTGATAATCTTCAGGATTCTTCAATTTAACGTCCATCTGACTTCATGTCGGATGGGGTTGTTTCACATGCCCGGCACCGGATCCGTGGTACAGGGTGATAAATTCAGTTAAGCCGGGATGCCCAGCTTCTCGCGGGCATAGTGTAGCGCGTTTTCAATGACCTGGTCGATAGACATCTCGGTAGAGTCCAGAACCAGTGCATCAGTAGCAGCCACTAAAGGCGCAATTGCGCGGTTACGATCGCGGTCGTCGCGTTCTTTTATCTCGGCTAAAAGGCGGTCAAAGTTAACATTAAAGCCATTTCCCTGCAACTGTAGCATACGTCGCTGAGCACGCTCTTCCGGGCTGGCATCAAGGAAAATCTTTACTGGCGCATCCGGGAAAACCACGGTGCCCATATCACGGCCATCAGCGATCAAGCCCGGCATCTCGCGGAAACCGCGCTGGCGACGCAATAACGCTTCGCGCACCCGTGGAAACGCAGCAACACGTGATGCGGTGTTGCTGACCTCCTGAGTGCGGATTTCACCGGTGACATCTTCACCTTCAAGTATGACCTGCATTTCACCGTTTTGTGACAAAAAGCGCACATCAAGATGCGCAGCAATCGGTACCAGCGCCTCTTCAGATTCAATGTCCACCTGATGATGCAATGCGGCTAACGCCAGCACGCGATAAATAGCACCGGAATCCAGCAGATGCCACTGCAGCGATTCTGCCATCGCTTTGCACAGGGTTCCCTTTCCCGCTCCACTTGGCCCATCAATAGTTATGACCGGGGCAGTTACTGTCATTATTCCCTCCTGTTGCTGCGTGCATTATGACCTTAAGGCCACTCTTAATGCTTAGCATTATACGCTGCATAGCAAGGCTTGGTTACCCTTTCGCACTGACGGGGTTCGAAATGTTAGTCAATTCAGAGGATATCGGTGCGGTTGCAACCAGATTAAATCAGGGAGAGATCCGGTGCGGAACCGCACCGGAAAGGCGATATCAGGCGTGCTGGCTGATTTTAGCCAGCTGAACAAAATAGTCCGGGAAGGTTTTCGCTGTACAGCCAGGATCAAGAATGGTTACCGGCGTATCAGAAAGTGCAACCAGAGAAAAACACATCGCCATGCGGTGGTCATTGTAGGTGCCAATATCTGCATGAATCAGCGTCGCTGGCGGTGTAATACGGATGAAATCATGACCTTCTTCGACTTCCGCCCCTACTTTACGTAATTCCGTGGCCATTGCGCTCAGTCGATCGGTCTCTTTTACCCGCCAGTTATAAATATTACGTAACTGGGTAGTACCCTCTGCAAACAGCGCGGTGGTCGCAATGGTCATTGCAGCATCAGGGATATGGTTCATATCCATATCGATAGCCTGCAGTTTTCCGGCTGTGCAGGCAATGTAATCATCACCCCACTCAATCACAGCGCCCATCCTTTCCAGCACGTCAGCAAAACGAATGTCGCCCTGCACACTCTGGCGTCCGATACCGGTGACGCGAACCGTGCCGCCTTTTATTGCGCCGGCAGCCAGAAAATAGGAGGCGGAAGAGGCATCGCCTTCAACCAGGTAATCACCCGGTGACTGATACTGTTGTTGTCCCTTAATCAGGAAGCGCTGATAGTTCTGATTCTCAACCTCGACGCCAAAGCACTGCATCAGATTCAGGGTGATATCGATATAAGGTTTGGAAACCAAATCACCTTTGATGGTGATACAGGTATCCTGCTGCGCCAGCGGGGCGGTCATCAGAAGTGCCGTCAGGAACTGGCTGGAGACGCTGCCATCCACGCTGACGTCACCCCCGGTGAAACCTCCGCGTAAACGCAGCGGCGGATAGTTTTCGTTTTCCAGGTACTCAATTGTTGCTCCCCCCTGACGAAGCGCGTCAACCAGATGACCGATGGGACGCTCTTTCATGCGGGGTTCGCCCGTCAGTTCGATATCGTGCTCGCCCAGACAAAGTGCCGCGGCCAGAGGGCGCATTGCGGTTCCGGCATTGCCCAGAAACAGCGACAGCGGTTGAGAGGAGTGCAGTGGTCCGGCATTTCCCGTCACTTCACACACGGTGCGATCGCCAGAAAGCGTATAGTTTACGCCCAGCGCGGTCAGCGCATTCAGCATATGCTTCACATCATCGCTGTCGAGCAGGTTGGTGAGACGGGTTGTACCTTCAGCCAGCGCAGCCAGCAGCAGTGCGCGATTGGAAACGCTTTTCGAACCGGGCAGATTTACGGTGCCATCGACGCGTGCGATCGGTTGGAGAGTCAGGGAGTCCTGCATGTGAAACGAAATCCTCAAAAAATACAGAGACCTCACCATATGGCGAGGTCTGGCATCAGCATCAACGCTGATATCTTAGTAATCAGCCGTGACGGCGTTCAAAGTCGACCATGAAATCGGTCAGCGCCTTCACACCTTCCAGCGGCATCGCATTATAGATAGAGGCACGCATACCGCCTACTACACGATGTCCTTTGAGCGCATGTAATCCCGCCTTAAATGACTCTTCCAGGAACAGTGCATCGAGCGACGCATCCGCCAGCTGGAAAGGAATATTCATGCGTGAGCGATTTTCTTTGGCCACATCGTTACGGTAGAAGCCACTGTGATCGATAACGCCATAAAGCAGGTCGGATTTTGCCTGATTGATACGATCAATTTCGGCTACGCCACCCTTCTCTTTCAGCCATTTAAATACCAGGCCTGAGAGATACCACGCAAATGTTGGCGGGGTATTAAACATCGAATCATTATCGGCTAGCACTTTGTAATCGAGAATTGAAGGTACCGAGGCGTGCGCCTGACCCAGCAGATCTTCGCGAACGACAACCAGCGTTAATCCGGCCGGACCGACATTTTTTTGCGCGCCTGCATAAATCACGCCATAGCGGCTCACATCGATCGGACGTGACAGAATGGTAGATGAGAAGTCAGCGACAACCGTTTTACTGCCGAAATTGGGCTGTTCATCAATGGCGATGCCATCGATAGTTTCATTCGGGCAGAAGTGCAGGTAAGCAGACGATTCGCTCACCTGCCATTCGCTCATCGGCAGAATAGCACGTTTACCATCGCGGGTGGTTTTCACATCCAGCGTGCGTGGGGAGCAATACTTTTCCGCTTCTTTAATTGCACTGTGCGCCCAGTAGCCGCCATCGACATAGTCGGCGCTGGTCGCTTGCCCGAGCAGATTACCCGGTACAGCAGCGAACTGCGCACGCGCGCCGCCATGACAGAATAAAACTTTGTAATTAGCCGGTATTTTTAGCAGATCACGGAAGTCCTGCTCCGCTTCCTCAGCCACCTGAATAAACTCTTTACTGCGGTGACTGATCTCCATTACAGAGGTACCCAGACCGCGCCAGTTCGTCAGCTCCTGTTCTGCACGACGAAGGACTTCAACCGGTAGCATCGCCGGGCCAGAGCTAAAATTATAAACTTGCGTCATTTCCCCTCACCACTGTCATATCGAACGGTTATGAATAACCATCCGGTTTTATCACTGCATTCTGATAGCTGCAATCATAAATCAGGGGGCGGTCACATTTTCTGAATCCGGCTCGCCGGAGGTTATGTTACCAATGCAAATCTGAACGGAATTTTGTGAGGCTCTATCCAGCTCCACCAATCCGCATTTGGCCTGAGTGCCGCTGTGATGAAAACTAAGCCAGTAAAAATGTCCCGCCCTGATAGCGGTCAGTTAGCAAAATCCGTATCATGGCGCGCTTTACGCACCCTATGACAACAGAGAGAGCGGCACTATGACGCAAACATTTATCCCGGGCAAAGATGCCGCACTGGAAGACTCCATCGCGCGTTTCCAGAACAAGCTGCAGGATCTTGGCTTTAATATTGAAGAAGCCTCCTGGCTTAATCCTGTTCCCCATGTCTGGTCTGTGCATATCCGCGACCGCGATTGCCCGCTCTGCTTTACCAATGGTAAAGGCGCCAGTAAAAAAGCGGCACTGGCCTCTGCACTGGGCGAGTATTTTGAGCGTCTCTCTACTAACTATTTTTTTGCTGACTTCTGGCTGGGGAAAAAGATCGCTAACGGTGATTTTGTTCACTATCCCAATGAAAAATGGTTTGCGTTACCAGAGGATGATTCCTTACCTGAAGGCATTCTGGATGCGCGCCTGCATGCGTTTTACGATGCCGACAATGCTCTGACGGCTTCCGGCCTGATTGATTTGCAGTCCGGCAATGCTGAGCGTGGTATCTGCGCTCTGCCCTTTACCCGCCAGTCCGATCAGCAAACTGTCTATATCCCGATGAACATCATCGGCAACCTCTATGTCTCAAATGGCATGTCGGCGGGCAACACCGCGAATGAAGCGCGTGTTCAGGGATTGTCAGAAGTGTTTGAGCGCTACATTAAAAACCGCATTATTGCTGAAGCAATCAGCCTGCCAGCGATTCCTGATGAGGTGATGCAGCGTTATCCTGACGTCATTGAGGCGATTGCGCGCCTTGAAGCGGAAGGCTTCCCGATTTTCGCCTATGACGCCTCGCTGGGCGGCAAATATCCGGTTATCTGTGTGGTGCTGTTTAACCCGACCAACGGCACCTGTTTTGCTTCCTTTGGTGCGCACCCTGATTTCGGTGTGGCGCTGGAGCGTACCGTTACCGAGTTGCTGCAGGGTCGCAGCCTCAAAGATTTGGATGTGTTTACACCACCGACCTTTGATGACGAAGAAGTGGCTGAACATGCCAACCTTGAAACACACTTCATCGATTCAAGCGGTCTGATCTCCTGGGATCTGTTTAAAGAGACGGCAGATTATTCCTTTGTCGACTGGTCTTTCGCGGGTAGCACCGAGCAGGAATTTGCTACGCTGATGGCGATCTTCGCTTCAGAAGATCAGGAAGTCTATATCGCTGACTACGAGCACCTGGGTGTCTATGCCTGCCGCATCATCGTACCTGGCATGTCTGATATCTACCCGGCGGAAGATCTGTTCCTGGCGAATAACAGCATGGGTGCTGGCATGCGTGAAACCCTGCTTGCCCTGCCTGACAGCAACTGGAATCCGGAAGAGTATCTGGATCTGATTGGACAGCTGGATGATGAAGGTTTTGACGACTTCACCCGCGTTCGCGAGCTGCTGGGCCTGGCAACCGGTAAAGACAACGGCTGGTACACGCTGCGAATTGGCGAATTAAAAGCGATGCTGGCGCTGGCGGGCGGCGATCTGGATCAGGCATTGATCTGGACCGAGTGGACAATGGAGTTTAACAGCTCAATCTTTACGCCAGAGCGGGCTAATTACTATCGTTGCCTGCAGACCCTGCTGTTGCTGGCAATGGAAGATGAGCGCGATCCGCTGCAGTATCATCACGCCTTCCTGCGTATGTATGGTGAGAACGCAATGGAAGCGGCTTCCGCTGCTATCAGTGGTGAGAATCCGTTTAACGGGCTTCAGGCTGTGGATGAAGAGTTGCAGGCATTCCCGGCCCATCAATCCCTGCTTGCTGCCTACGAAAAACTGCAGGCTGCTAAACGTCATTACTGGAAAAAAGCGTAAGGCATAACGCCTGAAGCTGGAAACAGATAGCTCAACATGGCACTGGATTTATCTGGTGCCATAATTTCCCTCTATCTCAATGAAACATTAGCTGTAATAAAAATACCCTCCGCCACATTGCATCATTTCACTTAACATATAAGATATTAATTCGTAACATAGACTGAATTTATAGTGCGAGCAACTGCATCTCATTAAAATATATTTGTATTTTTAAAATTTATTTAAACTTATTATTTCAATAAGTTACGCTATTATTTTTTCATTTCCATGCGAGATGATGGCGACCATTTCGGCAAACATGATCCACATCAATTACTGACCTATACTCCTTTGTTAGTATTTTTTCAGACAACTTCAGGAGTAAGTTAGTGTGAAAACTGACAACCCTTTTAATCTTTTATTACCAGCCGCAATGGCGAAAGTGGCCGAAGAGGCCGGTATCTATAAAGCAACCAAACATCCCTTTACTACCTTCTTTCTGGCAATAAACGCTGGCGTATTCATCTCAATCGCATTCGTTTTTTATATTACAGCGACTACCGGCAGCGGCGCGATGCCCTATGGCATAGCCAAACTAATTGGCGGTATCTGTTTCTCACTCGGTTTGATGCTGGTCGTGGTGTGTGGTGCCGACCTTTTTACCTCGACAGTATTAATCGTCGTGGCTAAAGCCAGTGGTCGCATCAGTTGGGGTCAACTGGCCCGCAACTGGTTTAACGTCTACGCCGGTAACCTGGCAGGTGCACTCTTCTTTGTCGCCCTGATGTGGTTTGCCGGACAGCATATGGTTGCGAATGGTGCCTGGGGCTTAAATGTCCTGGAAACCGCCGATCACAAAATGCATCACACCTTTATAGAAGCAGTCTGTCTGGGTACATTAGCTAATCTGCTGGTCTGCCTCGCCGTCTGGATGAGCTATTCAGGTCGCAGCCTGACCGATAAGCTGGTCGTGATGATTCTGCCTGTTGGGATGTTTGTCGCCAGCGGTTTCGAACACAGCATCGCCAACATGTTTCTCATTCCCTATGCCATTACTATCCGCGACTTCGCAACACCTGAGTTCTGGCAGGCTGCTGGCACTACGGCTGCACAGTTTCACGCGCTGACCGTCAGTAACTTTATTCTCCACAATCTGATTCCCGTAACGATCGGTAACATCATCGGCGGTGGCGTTCTGGTTGGGCTGACTTACTGGGTTATCTATCTCCGCAAAGGTGACCAGGTACATTAAACGCATTTTTGACGGCACAGGACGTTGACTGTGCCCGACCGTAAAGTCTCTTCATATAAGGCAGGTATATTATGACCGAACTTAATGCAAAACTGGCTTCAGCATGGGAAGGATTTGCTGAAGGCGAATGGCAGAACAGCGTCAATGTGCGCGACTTCATTCAGAAAAACTACACCCCCTATGAAGGTGATGAGTCATTCCTGGCGGGCGCCACTGAAGCGACCACCAAACTGTGGGAAAGCGTGCTGGAAGGCATCAAAATTGAGAACCGCACCCACGCGCCAGTCGACTTCGACACCGATCTCGCCTCCACGATTACCTCGCACGACGCGGGCTACATTAATAAGTCTCTGGAAAAAATTGTTGGGCTGCAGACTGAAGCGCCATTAAAACGCGCCATCATTCCTTATGGCGGTATCAAAATGGTCGAAGGTTCATGCAAAGTGTATGGCCGTGAACTTGACCCTTCTCTGAAAAAAATCTTCACCGAATACCGCAAAACACACAACCAGGGTGTATTCGATGTTTATACCCCGGACATTCTGCGCTGCCGCAAATCAGGTATTCTGACCGGTCTTCCTGATGCTTATGGCCGTGGCCGTATTATCGGTGACTATCGTCGTGTGGCGTTATACGGCATCGATTTCCTGATGGCGGATAAATTCGCTCAGTTCGCATCACTGCAGGAAGATTTAGAGAACGGTGTGAATCTCGAAGCAACCATTCGTCTGCGTGAAGAGATCTCCGATCAGCATCATGCGCTGGCCCAGATTAAAGAGATGGCCGCAAAATATGGTCATGACATTTCAGGCCCGGCAACCAACGCAATGGAAGCTGTGCAGTGGACTTACTATGGTTATCTGGCTGCCGTTAAATCACAAAACGGTGCTGCCATGTCATTTGGCCGCGTCTCAACCTTCCTGGATGTTTACATTGAGCGTGACCTTAAAGCCGGTAAGCTGACGGAAGAACAGGCTCAGGAACTGATTGACCATCTGGTCATGAAACTGCGCATGGTTCGCTTCCTGCGTACCCCGGAATATGATGAGCTGTTCTCTGGTGACCCAATCTGGGCAACCGAATCACTGGCAGGTATGGGCGTTGATGGTCGCACACTGGTATCAAAAAGTACCTTCCGCTTCCTGAATACCCTCTACACCATGGGTCCTTCACCTGAGCCAAACATGACCATTCTGTGGTCAGAAAAGCTGCCCATTAATTTCAAAAAATACGCCGCTAAAGTCTCTATCGATACCTCATCTTTGCAGTATGAGAACGATGACCTGATGCGTCCTGATTTCAACAATGATGACTACGCCATCGCCTGCTGCGTGAGCCCGATGATTGTCGGCAAACAAATGCAGTTCTTTGGCGCACGTGCCAACCTGGCGAAAACGCTGCTTTACGCAATCAACGGCGGCGTGGATGAAAAACTGAAAATGCAGGTCGGACCGAAAGGCGACAAAATCAGCGACGACGTGCTGGATTTCGACACCGTCATGGAGCGTATGGATCACTTCATGGACTGGCTGGCAAAACAGTATGTGACTTCGCTGAACATCATCCACTACATGCATGATAAGTACAGCTATGAAGCGGCACTGATGGCTCTGCATGACCGGGATGTCTATCGCACCATGGCCTGTGGTATCGCCGGTCTCTCTGTTGCTGCGGATTCACTTTCTGCAATTAAATACGCCAAAGTGAAACCGATTCGTGACGAAGATGGTCTGGCGATTGACTTCGACATCGAAGGTGAATATCCACAGTTCGGTAACAACGACGCTCGGGTTGATGACCTGGCCTGCGATCTGGTTGAACGCTTCATGAAGAAAATTCAGCAGCTGACGACCTATCGTAATGCCGTGCCGACGCAGTCTGTTCTGACCATCACCTCGAACGTGGTGTATGGTAAGAAAACAGGTAACACGCCGGATGGACGTCGCGCTGGCGCACCGTTTGGACCTGGTGCAAACCCGATGCATGGTCGTGACCAGAAAGGTGCGGTGGCTTCACTGACTTCTGTCGCTAAACTGCCGTTTGCCTATGCGAAAGATGGTATCTCCTATACCTTCTCAATCGTGCCAAACGCGCTGGGTAAAGATGATAATGTGCGCAAAACCAACCTTGCCGGTCTGATGGATGGTTACTTCCATCACGAAGCCAGCATTGAAGGCGGCCAGCACCTTAACGTCAACGTTATGAACCGTGAAATGCTGCTGGATGCGATGGAGCATCCAGAGAAATATCCGCAGCTGACGATTCGCGTTTCAGGTTACGCTGTACGCTTTAACTCACTGACTAAAGAGCAGCAGCAGGATGTGATTACCCGTACCTTCACACAGTCACTGTAATCACGGCTAAACCCGATAAAAGGCTCCTCGCGGAGCCTTTTCCTTAAAAGTCTGTTCTGATGGTCATCTTAATCAAGGTTCCCACCAGAATCGATTTCCTGCCCTGAGCGCAACAGAGATTGCGCCGTCTGTCCCGGCAGACTCACTGGAGAAACATCGCAATGTCAGTTAACGGTCGTATCCACTCATTTGAATCCTGCGGGACCGTCGACGGTCCGGGCATCCGCTTCATCACCTTCTTCCAGGGCTGCCTGATGCGCTGTCTCTATTGTCACAACCGTGACACCTGGGACACTCACGGCGGCAAAGAGATCAGCGTCGAGGCGCTGATGGCGGATGTGCTCTCCTATCGCCACTTTATGAACGCCTCTGGCGGCGGTGTTACTGCGTCAGGCGGTGAAGCGATTCTTCAGGCTGAATTTGTGCGTGACTGGTTCCGCGCCTGCAAGGCCGAAGGCATCCATACCTGTCTTGACACCAATGGCTTCGTACGCCGCTACGATCCGGTAATCGACGAACTGCTCGACGTGACTGACTTAGTGATGCTCGATCTGAAACAGATGAATGACGATGTGCATCAGATTCTGGTAGGTGTATCCAATCATCGTACGCTGGATTTTGCCCGCTACCTGCAGAAAAAAGGCAAGCGGACCTGGATCCGATTTGTTGTGGTACCTGGCTATTCTGACGATGATGACACCGCGCATCGGTTGGGTGAATTCACACGTGACATGGAGAACGTCGAGAAGATTGAATTGCTGCCCTACCACGAGCTGGGTAAGCATAAATGGATTGCGATGGGTGAAGAGTACAAGCTGGATGGGGTGAAACCACCGGCGAAAGAGACGATGGAACGCGTTAAGAATATTCTCGCCAGCTACGGCCACGAAGTGATGTATTGAAGAATCGGTCACAAAAAAGGGAGCCTAACGCTCCCTTTTTACTGTTCAGCGATCAGGCATGTGCCACTGGCGTCGCCTGCTGGTCCGCTTTACGCAGCAGCATCAGCAGATAGATCAGCGCTACTGCGGCAATCATCACAAACAGCAGCCGGTCAGAATAATTCTGCATCAGAACGGCGGTCATTGCCGGTCCAGCCAGACTGCCAACGGTATAACTCATCAGCAGCGCCTGATTCATCGCAACCAATTCATGATGTGCAACCGTCTCACAAGCCCAGGACATGGCCACCGGATAGAGTGTGAAGCCCGCCAGCCCCAGAACAAACAGTGCTGGTGCCATTGCGGCATTGGTTAGCATGGCCATCGCACCCAGGATAACGACAAAGACCTGCACCCGCAGCACCAGCAAGCGACCGAAACGATCGGCCAGCCGACCAATTGGCCATTGCCCGACAATACCGGCGCTGACCAGTAACGCCATCCAGTAGCCGACATTGGCATCACTCATTCCCTGATGCGACAGGTAAAGCGGCATCAGGCCATAAAGCGAGCCTAAGACGATACCGGAGATAATGCAGCCATTGATGCCGAGCCGTGAACTGCGACGACGAAGCATCGGCCAGATGCGAGCCGGTGCCGCTTCAGCCGCTTCACCGGTGGCTGATACCCGTGTGAAGACCAGCGGCAGTACCGCGCAGAACACCAGCGAAGTGACCCAGGGTACCACGCTCAGCAATTCTGTTGAGAGGGTGCTGACCAGTAACTGACCGGTTACAGTGCCGAGATAATAAACAATCATATAGGCAGCCAGTAGCTGTCCACGATTGCGGACGGTTCCGCTACAGAGAAGTGCGCTTTCAACCACGACCCACATCAGTGCACAGCCTGTGCCCGCGACAAAACGAAGCGAACTCCACGCCCAGAAACCTTCCATCGTTACCAGGCAAATCGTTGCCACGGCAAAGAGCCCGGTTGCCAGATAATAACTGCGATTAAACCCGTAATGCCTGATTAACCAGCCAGCCAGCAATGTACCTGCCAGATTGCCGGTGTAATAAGAGGAACTTACGATGCCCACCTGCCAGGTTGTCAGTAAGTCATGCGTCAGCCACAGTGGAACAAGCGTATTCAGCACGGCAATGGCGACAGTCATTAACATCAGGCCGCAAAGCAGCAATATCACGGGGCGTGACCAGGTTGACATAGGGGATAGAAACCAGAGCAAAATGAAGGAAATTGCGCGCAGTTTGCCACTGGCTTTTTTAAAGTCAATGGGCTGATTTTTACAGCAGCACATTTTGCTGCGGGACAATTTAATTTACTAATCTTCAGTGAGTTACAATTGTGTCATGCGGCATATTACTGAGCGCTATCTCTATGAAAAATTAGATTTTTAAGCATTCCGGCGCACCTGGTATCGATAACGTTTATTTGTGATTAAATTCGGTTTCAATAAATCCTTTTTTCAAAAACTACGCATAAAAAAACCCGGCCATGGCCGGGTTTTAGAATGGTGAATCGCTTAGCCGATGACATCGACGCCATTCATGTAAGGACGTAAAACTTCAGGCACGGTGATGCGGCCATCTTCCTGCTGATAGTTTTCCAGCACCGCGACCAGAGTACGGCCTACGGCCAGTCCAGAGCCATTCAGGGTATGAACCAGACGCGGTTTCTTTTCCTGTTTGTTGCGGTAACGCGCCTGCATACGACGCGCCTGGAAATCACCCATGTTGGAACAGGATGAAATTTCACGATAGGTATTCTGCGCTGGCAACCAGACTTCCAGATCGTAGGTTTTGGTCGATCCAAAGCCCATATCGCCGGTACAGAGTAAAACCTTACGATATGGCAGATTCAGCAGCTGCAGCACTTTCTCCGCATGACCTGTCAGCTCCTCCAGCGCATCCATTGACTGTTCCGGCGTGACAATTTGCACCATTTCAACTTTGTCGAACTGGTGCATACGGATCAGGCCGCGCGTGTCACGACCGTAAGAACCCGCTTCAGAACGGAAGCATGGCGTATGCGCGGTCAGTTTAACCGGCAGGCTATCCTCTTCCACGATCTCATCGCGCATCAGGTTGGTCAGCGGCACTTCCGCGGTAGGAATCAACGCATAGTTGCTGCTGTCTGACTGCTCTTCCAGCGGACGGGTGTGGAACAGGTCTTCACCAAACTTAGGCAGCTGTCCGGTGCCATAAAGCGTTTCATGGTTAACCAGGTAAGGCACGTAGGTTTCAAGGTAGCCATGCTGCTCAGTGTGCAGGTCAATCATAAACTGACTCAGTGCACGGTGCAGGCGAGCAATCTGCCCCTGCATGACCACAAAGCGCGAACCGGTCAGTTTCACGGCAGCCGCAAAATCCAGGCCTTTCGCCGCTTCACCCAGCTCAACGTGATCTTTAACCTGGAAGCTGAACTCGCGCGGGGTACCCCAGCGGCTCACTTCCTGATTTTCGCTGTCATCTTTGCCCAGCGGCACTTCATCTGCCGGAATATTCGGCAGCGCCAGCGCAAAGTCACGGATTTGATTCTGCAGTTCATCCAGTTCTGCTTTTGCGGCATCCAGGCGTTCGCCCAGCGCGTTCACTTCCTGACGCAGCGGCTCGATGTCTTCCCCACGTGCTTTGGCCTGACCGATGGATTTGGATCGGGAGTTACGCTCTGCCTGCAGATTTTCAGTTTCCACCTGCAGTACTTTGCGACGCTCTTCAAGCGAACACAGCGTTTCCACATCCAGTTTGTATCCCCGGCGTGCCAGTTTTTCTGCGACTGCGTCTGGCTCGTTACGCAGCAGATTGGGATCGAGCATGCTTATCCTGTGTATAAAAAGTTGGTTGAAAGAAGGGACGCATTCCTGCGGAATGCGTTGAAAACATTGCCCACATTACCGTAACGTCTGTTTCAGCGGTAGCGTTTTGTCGGGCTATTTTGATCCTGCTCAGCGAGCCAGCTTAGCTTTTCACCAATCTTACCCTCAAGCCCGCGCTGGGTTGGGGTGTAATAGCGTGCGCTGGCCAGTTCCTGCGGAAAATAGACTTCACCGGCGGCATAGGCGTTGGTTTCGTCATGGGCATAACGATACTCTTTGCCCAGGCCCATCTCTTTCATCAGCTTCGTCGGCGCATTGCGCAGATGTTCCGGCACATCGTAATCGGGATGGTCGCGCGCATCACGCATGGCGGCTTTAAACGCGTTATAGACGGCATTACTTTTTGGCGCGCAGGCGAGATAAACAATGGCCTGAGCGATGGCGCGCTCCCCTTCTGCTGGCCCGACGCGCGTAAAGCAATCCCACGCCGCAATCGCCACCTGCATGCCGCGTGGGTCGGCATTGCCGACATCTTCTGAGGCGATAGCCAGCAACCGGCGTGCGACATAGAGCGGGTCGCCACCTGCGGTAATAATGCGTGCATACCAGTAAAGCGCCGCGTCGGGTGCCGAGCCGCGCACGGATTTGTGCAGAGCCGAAATCAGGTCGTAAAAGCGGTCGCCTTTGTTGTCAAAACGCGCGGATCGCTCACCCGAGACTTCGTTGAGCAACTGCGGCGTCAGTTCACGCTGACCCGAGGCGGTGATTTCAGCCATATCCGCCATCATTTCCAGCGTGTTCAGCGCCCGGCGTGCATCGCCATTAACCAGTTCAGCGATCATCCTGCGTGTATTGTCCGGCAGCACGATATCACTGTCGCCATACCCACGCGCTTTATCCTGCATCGCCTGATCCAGCACTTGCTCAATATCCTCGGTCGTCAGTGATTTCAGCAGGTAAACGCGGGCGCGTGACAGCAATGCGGAGTTGAGTTCAAAAGAGGGGTTTTCGGTGGTCGCACCAATAAAGGTAATCGTGCCATCTTCGATATGCGGCAGAAAAGCATCCTGCTGGCTCTTGTTGAACCGATGGACCTCATCCACAAACAGGATGGTACGCCGCCCGGCATGTTTATTCTGGCGGGCACGCTCAATCGCCTCACGAATCTCTTTCACACCCGAAGTGACTGCTGAGATACGCTCCACATCGGCGTTACCATAATGCGCAATAATTTCAGCGAGTGTCGTCTTGCCGGTCCCGGGTGGTCCCCACAGGATCATCGAGTGCAGGTGCCCTGCTTCAATCGCGCGCGGCAGAGGTTTGCCCGCACCCAGCAGATGTTGCTGACCAATGTACTGTTTCAATGTTTCTGGCCGCATACGCGCGGCCAGAGGTTTGAAATTTTCGGTGGAAAAATCCAGGGACAGGTTACTCACCGTGACCTCACTGACGTTGGTCGTCCACCGTCACGCCTTTAGGCGGTGTGAACGTGAATTTATCCGGGCTGATAGCACCATTCTGCTGGCTTTTCAGCTGGTAATCACTGCGCTGGCCATCCTGTTCGATAGCGCTGAAGCGGTTAATGGTGCCGCTGGAGGTCACCTGAATGGTGAACTGTTTCAGGTTGCCATCGCTGTTTTTCGGTGTCAGCTCGAAATTGTCACCCTGCTGTTTAATGTTGTACTGCTTCCAGTCATTCGACTGGTTGCGGGCAATCAGCATAAACGGCGTATTGCTGGTCGCATTCTGCAGCAAGCTAACGGTCGCCTGCTCAACAAATGGATTGTAGAACCACAGCGATTTGCCGTCAGAGATGATGATGCTTTCGTCCGGCGCGGTCATATGCCAGTTAAACAGGCTGGGACGTTTAACCCACAATTCGCCTTCACCATCCTGTACATTGGCACCGCTGCTGTCGGTCACTTTTTGCGTGAAGCTGGCGTGGAAGCTGCTGACCTTGTTGAGGCGCTGTTGCAGATCACTGGAAGCATCAGCCAGAACGCTGGCCGAAGAAAAGGTGGCCAACAGGCCCAGAGCGATTACGCGTAATTTCATCTGCTTCAATTCCTTATTTAAACGTTCCCATCGATAACTGCATTAAGCCTGGTCGCCGTTCCGTCATCAGAACAGAGGAAAAAGCCGAAAACTGATCCAGATATTGGGGTTAACCGCGTAAAAACAATGAGCCAGTCGGAACTGGCTCATCAAGTAGTGTTTCAAAACATTTAACCGCTACATATCATGAGGCGGTGGGGACAGCACTTCACGGTTACCATTGTGCCCTGGTGCAGAGACGATACCCTGCGCTTCCATCTGCTCAATGATACGTGCCGCGCGGTTATAGCCGATGCGGAACTGACGCTGAACGCCTGAAATCGAAGCACGGCGCTTATCAACCACAAAGCCGACTGCCTGATCGAACAGCGGATCAAGTTCTTCATCGCTATCGATGCCACCGGCACTTTCGCTCTCTTCGCCTGCCGTAATACTATCGATATATTGCGGACGACCACGTGCTTTCCAGTCCTGAACCACCGCATGCACTTCCTGGTCACGCACAAAGGCACCGTGAACACGAACCGGCAGTGAGGAGTTTGGCGGCATGTAAAGCATGTCACCCATTCCCAGCAGTGACTCCGCACCGCCCTGATCAAGAATAGTACGTGAGTCTATCTTGCTCGAAACGGTAAAGGCGATACGTGTGGGGATGTTCGCTTTGATCAGGCCAGTAATGACATCCACGGATGGACGCTGTGTTGCCAGCACCAGATGGATACCCGCAGCACGGGCTTTCTGTGCAAGACGCGCAATCAGCTCTTCAACCTTTTTCCCCACTGCCATGATCAGGTCAGCAAACTCATCGACCATCACCACGATATAAGGCAGTTTCTCCAGCACCGGCGGGGTCATATCCATGCTGTCGCCCGGTTTCCAGAACGGATCAGGAATCGGACGGCCCATCGCTTCGGCCTGCTCCACTTTTTCGTTGTAACCCGCCAGGTTACGTACGCCCAGCGCCGACATCAGCTTATAGCGACGCTCCATTTCACCAACGCTCCAGCGCAGCGCATTGGCTGCATCCTTCATGTCGGTGACAACTTCGGTCAGCAGGTGCGGAATGCCTTCGTAGACCGACAGCTCCAGCATTTTCGGGTCGATCATAATGAAGCGAACTTCTTCCGGTGTCGCTTTGTAGAGCATGCTGATAATCATGGCATTCACGCCCACGGACTTACCGGAACCGGTAGTACCGGCAACGAGTAAGTGTGGCATTTTCGCCAGATCGGCCACGACCGGCTGACCGGCAATGTCTTTACCCAGCACGACGGCCAGTGGCGATGGATTGTCGCGGAATTTAGGGCAATCCAGGACTTCACGCAGATAGACGGTCTGACGATGTTTGTTTGGCAGTTCCAGACCCACATAAGGTTTGCCAGGGATCACTTCCACCACGCGAACTGCGACAGTCGAGAGTGATCGTGCCAGGTCGCGCGACAGGTTAGAGATACGTGCTGCTTTTACACCCGGTGCCAGGTCAAGCTCGAAACGGGTGATAACCGGGCCAGGCGAGATGCCAACCACTTCGGCTTTGACGCGATAATCGCCTAAGCGTGACTCCACCAGACGGGCAGTCTGCTCCAGCGAGAACATATCAACCGGCTCTTCCTCTTCAGGTGGCGCCGTCAGCAGATCCAGCGAAGGCAGTGGCGTGGACGGTTTCTCCAGTGGCTGCTCATGGCGCATCAGGAACGGGTGGATCAGGCTGTCATGCAATGAAGGTTTCGCTTCTTCAACTGGCTCAACGGCTGGCGCGCCATAAGACGGCGCAGAATAAGCCGGGGCCTGAGGCGACGCTGGTGCAGCATATGCAGGCGCAGACGGCGCGGTATAACCCGCTTCAGGCTCTGCTGGCCTACCATAAGCAGATGCAGAATAGGCCGGGGCCTGCGCTGCCGCTGGTGCATGATAAACAGGCTCTGCGGGTGCCGCAGGCGTCACTGGCGCACTATAGGCAGGTTCTGCCGGTGCAAAACGGGCAGGTGCAGGAACCTGAGCCGGTGCCTGAGGGCTTGAGACCTCACTCACCTGCTGCCACGGTTCGTGTGAAGCCGCAGGGGCTTCCGGCTCCGGCGTCGCAGCAATGGTAAACAGCGGTTCAGACGGGCCGTCATCCACCAGATCTTTCATCGGTGAAAAATCGAACGCTGAGGCAGTATCAATATTCAATACCGGCTCGTTTCTCACTTCAGGTTCATAGCGCTGCTGTTGCTGCTCGGCGAACTGACGCGCCAGAGCATCCTGCTGCTGCGCATCCTGCTCATCTTCTTCGTCCTGCTGCCAGCTGGTGCCGTAACGCTGCTGCTGTTCAGACTGGAAGGCCTGACGCAGTTCAGCCTGCTGCAGTGCCTCTTCTGCATCAGGTGCAGTGGAAACCGACGTAGCCGGGGCCGCTTCACTCTCTTCCGCTTTGGCTTTCTCTTCAGCCATGCGTTGCGAAGGTAACTTAATGCCATAAGAGGCCAGCTCACGACGCGTAGGCAGCTTTACCGGATTAGGACGCGGCAGCGCCGGTCCGATACCCTGCTTAACCTGCGGGTTCAGATTGGTTTCAGGTGCCAGGTCGAAAACGGGTGCAGTGCGTGTGGCCGCCGTAGCGGCAGCGGTGACTGTTGCGGCCGCAGGGGTCGCTGATGTGTCACGCCAGTTACCCATTTTAGGTTCGTCATCATCATAAGCATTGAACGACGGCGCAGCCGGGGCTTCGTCTGGCATTTCAAAGTGGTAAAGCGGTGGTGGAGCTGCGGCTGCAGAAGCACTCTGCGCCGTCGTTGGGGCCGTCGTTGCACCATAGGATGCAGGGGTGCTCTGTGCAGATGCTGGAGCAGGTTGTGCCGTCGGCGATGCAGGCACTGCTGCTGACGCGGCAGGCACCGATGCAGTAAAGGCCGCTGCAGCAGGTGCCGTGTTAATCGGTGCCGCAGGAGCGATGGTCACGTCTGCAGCTTCCGCAGTGGCGGCTACCGCTGCACTGGTTGCGGCCGCCGCTTTCGCCAGTAGCGGATCCGGCTGTGACGGCAGAGGCTGAGTGGCAGCACGTGGCGCGGAAAGCAGCACATCCTCTTCCTGATCGGCAGCACGCGGAGCAGATAGCAGCACGTCATCATCCTGATCGGCGGCATGCAGAGCAGGGACATCCGCATAATCTTGCCCCTCCCGCTCGTCATCCTCTTCCTGCCAGGGTTCATCGTGACGTGAACGGTTGCTGGCAAACGTCAGCACGCCCATGACAACGCCGCCAATTCTCTCTGCAATGGTAAGCCAGGACCAGCCGGTATACAGGGTTATTCCTGCCGCCCAGACGCAGAGCAGCATCAGCGTGCCGCCAGCCGGACTAAACCAGGGAGCAATAGCATTACTAACCAGGCTGCCAATCACGCCACCTGAAGCAAAGTACCAGATATCATCCGCGTTCAGCGCTGCCATACCACAGGTCGTGACCACCAGCGCAAGAACGCCAATTAAGCGTAACCCGACGGCAAAGTAGTCAAAATAGTCCTGGCTGTCGCGCTGACGGAAAGCAATCCAGCACAAGCCCAGGATGACGGGTGGAATGGCGTATGCCATCACACCAAAGATGAAGAGTAAGGTGTCAGCCAGCCAGGCACCGACGCTGCCGCCGATATTGTGGATAGGTTCATGCCAGGCCGTTTGCGACCAGCTCGGATCGGAAGGGTTAAAACTGACCAGTGAAACCATCAGGTAAATGGCAAACAGCGCCACCAGAATGAGCAACGCTTCCAGCAGACGACGTCCACTGCTCAGCGATTGTAACGAAACGTCTTTATCTTCTGTATATTCCTGGCTCAAGAGGACTCTCCAGGTGCCTGTAAAGTAAGAAGCAACAGCGTCGGGCAAGCCCGACGCTGATCCTGTATGAATGCACAGGAGTGTACCGAAATCTCACAGGTTTTGCACCTGCCCCGCATCAGCGAGTTTTGATCACCAGTCGATTGCTCTGTTTGACCTCTTCCATCACCACATAAGTTCGCGTGTCGTTTACGCCCGGCAGGCGCAACAGGGTTTCACCCAGCAGCTTACGGTAGGCAGACATATCAGGTACGCGCGTTTTCAGCAGGTAGTCGAAATCGCCGGAAACGAGGTGACACTCTTGAGTTTCCTCAAGTTTTTGCACAGCGGCGTTAAATTGCTCAAACACATCCGGCGCACCACGATTCAGAGTAATCTCAACGAATACCAGTAGAGAAGCATCCAGATAGTGCGGGTTTAACTGCGCAGTGTAACCAAGAATAAATCCCTGGCGTTCGAGACGGCGTACACGCTCAAGACATGGCGTAGGCGATAAGCCTACGCGTTTGGAAAGCTCTACGTTTGAAATACGACCATCTTTCTGAAGTTCATTCAGAATGTTCCTGTCAATTCTGTCGAGGTCTTTCCCGGGGCGTTTCTTATTGTCTACCATTATTATTGTCTCTCTTAATTCCTTCCCTTTACCTGCCACGCCCTGAAAACGCTCAATGTTCGGGGCATTTTTGAAGTGAGCTAACAGAGCCTGTGATCTGACACTTATCGATATGACGCATGTTGTCTGTCCACATCATGCGTCATTATCCATATCAGGCTGCTTTTATTCGGCGTTACACGCAAAACAGGCGAGGAAAACCTGTTTTGTTCCGATAAATGTTATTCGCTTCTGATAATGTTTTCGCAAAAGCGCAGGCGATTGTCAAAGTAAAATCACCAAATTCAGGACAAGATGCCAGACAGACCGCTGGGTATCTGTTTTTAAATGAGTATTTTTCCACTTCTGCACCCTTTAAAGCCGATTTTTGCCCCATTCTGGCGCATTGACCAGGCAAAACCGCCGCTCATCGTCTACGCCACTTGCAGCTATCGTTAACAAAATTGGCTAAGTCTTGTTATTGTCGCAGGATATTCCCTACAATCGCAGGCTATGTCAGCCGAATGAAACTGAGGAACGCATGAGTACGGCCAAACACAGTAAGTTACTCATTCTGGGCTCCGGCCCAGCGGGTTATACCGCAGCCGTTTATGCTGCACGCGCCAACCTGAACCCGGTGCTGATCACCGGTCTGGAAAAAGGCGGACAGCTGACCACCACCACTGAAGTGGAGAACTGGCCGGGCGACCCGCACGATCTGACAGGTCCATCGCTGATGGAGCGCATGCACGAGCATGCCGAAAAATTTAATACTGAGATCATTTTCGATCACATCCACACCGTTGATCTGCAGAACCGTCCGTTCACCCTCACTGGCGACAGCGGCGTATACACAGCAGATGCCCTGATCATCGCAACTGGTGCATCAGCACGCTACCTGGGTCTGCCGTCTGAAGAGGCGTTCAAGGGCAAAGGTGTCTCTGCCTGTGCAACCTGTGACGGTTTCTTCTATCGCAACCAGAAAGTCGCAGTGATTGGCGGGGGTAACACGGCCGTTGAAGAGGCGCTCTATCTGGCGAACATCGCGGCTGAAGTGCATCTGATTCACCGTCGTGACAGCTTCCGCGCAGAGAAGATCCTGATCGACCGGCTGATGGAAAAAGTGCGCAATGGCAATATCGTGCTGCACACCCATCGTACGCTGGAAGAAGTCACAGGCGATCAGATGGGTGTGACCGGTCTGACACTGCGTTCTACCCAGAACAGTGATGAAACAGAAGCGCTGGAAGTCGCGGGTCTGTTTGTTGCTATCGGACACAGTCCGAATACGGCTATCTTCGAAGGTCAGCTGGCGCTGGAGAACGGTTACATCAAAGTTCAGTCGGGTCTGCACGGCAACGCCACTCAGACCAGCATCCCAGGCGTCTTTGCGGCAGGCGATGTGATGGACCATATCTATCGTCAGGCGATCACCTCGGCAGGCACCGGCTGCATGGCCGCGTTAGACGCTGAGCGTTTTCTTGACGGGCTGGTTAAAAACGATCGGTAAGTTGTTAACCCTCTGATCTCAAATGTTCCAGGCGACGGTTTTTCCGTCGCCTTTTTTATGGCTCTCATGCTAGATTCTGGCGCCTGAAGAGATGGAAATGTCTTTCCATTTTCCCCTGTCACCGACATTTAGCATGGTCTCGCATGGACAAATCGCGGCAGCAGCATCTTACCCGCTGGCTTCGTCAGCAACGTCGTTTCGCCGGTCGCTGGTTGCGGCTCAACACGCTGCTGGGCATGGTAAGTGCCCTGCTGATCATTGCCCAGTCGGGTTTACTGGCCTCGCTGCTGCAGGCGCTGATCATAGACCAGCAGCCGCGTGAAACCCTGACGGTCAGTATCGTGCTGTTACTGCTCTGCTTCGTACTGCGCGCCCTGATTAACTATGCCCGCGAACTAACCGGTTATCGGGCGGGGCAGGCTATCCGTCAGGCGTTACGTCAGCAGGTCTTAGACCGGTTGTCTGCGCTGGGCCCGGCGTGGATACAGGGAAAACCAGCCGGGAGCTGGGCAACCCTGCTGCTGGAGCAAATCGAAGAGATGCAGGAGTACTACGCCCGCTATCTGCCGCAGATGACGCTGGCGGTGTTGATCCCCTGCTGCATTCTGCTGACTGTTTTTCCGCTGAACTGGACCGCAGGTCTGATCCTGTTTGCCACTGCGCCGTTAATTCCGCTGTTTATGGCGCTGGTCGGCATGGGTGCGGCCGAGGCCAATCGCCGCAACTTCCTGGTGCTGGCCCGCCTGAGCGGTAATTTTCTCGACCGTCTGCGCGGCAGAGAAACGCTGCGGCTGTTTCATCGTGGTGAAGCAGAGCAGCAGGCGGTTGCCGACGCCACCACTGATTTTCGCCAGCGCACCATGGACGTGCTGCGTTTAGCGTTTCTCTCCTCCGCCGTGCTGGAGTTTTTTGCCTCGTTAGCCATTGCTGTGGTAGCCGTCTATTTTGGCTTCTCCTATCTGGGCGAATTACATTTCGGTGATTATGGCCACGGCGTGACGCTGTTTGCCGGGTTCCTGGTGCTGATCCTCGCCCCGGAGTTTTTCCAGCCACTGCGCGATCTCGGCGCGTTCTATCATGCCAAAGCCCAGGCGGTTGGCGGTGCCGATGCACTTGAGGCCTTTATGCAGGCGACACCTGACGCCGCGCCGCAGGAGGGTCAGTTACCTTTCACAGCCGACCGTTCCATCGCGCTTGTCGCCGATGATCTGCGGGTCTGCGCGCCTGATGGTCAGGTGCTGTGCGGCCCGCTCACTTTCACTATTGCCGCTGGCGAGCAGATTGCGCTGGTCGGTCAAAGCGGAGCCGGGAAAACGGCACTGATGAACGCACTGCTTGGCTTCCTGCCTTATCAGGGCTCGCTGAAAGCGAATGGCGTCGAACTGCGTGATATACGGCGGAGTGACTGGCATCAGCAACTTAGCTGGGTAGGACAGAATCCTCAGTTACCGGCCACCACCTTACGCGACAATATCGTGATGAATGCGGTCTGGGATAGCGAGCGCTTTGCGATGCTACTGGAATCGTGTGGCATTAACGAGTTCCTGCCTCGTCTGCCCAGGGGGATTGAAACTCAGCCCGGCGATGGTGGTAATCAGCTGTCGGTGGGTCAGGCACAGCGGGTCGCGGTCGCACGCGCGCTCTATAAATCCTCACATTTATTGCTGCTTGATGAACCGGCAGCCAGCCTTGATGCACTCAGCGAACGTCATGTGATGCTGGCCCTGAACCAGGCAGCTGCCTGCCAGACCACCCTGATGATTACCCATCAGATTGATACGCTGAGTCGCTGGCAGACTCTCTGGGTAATGGAGGCGGGTAAACTGGTGCAACAGGGCAACTGGCAGCAGCTATCGCAACAGCCCGGTGCCTTCAGCGAAATGCTGAAGCATCGTCAACAGGAGATCCGCTAATGTCGGCCTTGCGTCCTTTTCTTCGTCTCTGGCTGCGCCACCCTTTCCGTCTTGCGCTGGGCATCGTGCTGGCGATTGCTACCCTGCTGGCCAGCATTGGCCTGTTGACCCTGTCAGGCTGGTTTCTCGCCGCATCGTCAGTAGCAGGTGTAGCGGGCCTCTATACCTTCAACTATATGCTGCCCGCGGCTGGCGTCCGTGGCTCTGCGATCATCCGCACCGCCGCACGCTATGCTGAACGTCTGGTCAGCCATGATGCGACGTTCAGGGTGCTTCAGCATCTGCGCGTCCATACCTTCAGCCGCCTGATGGCACTTTCGCCGGGACAGCTGTCACAGTTCCGCCAGGCGGACCTGCTCAACCGTTTTGTCACCGATGTTGATACACTCGATCATCTCTATCTGCGCGTTATTTCGCCGCTGCTCGGCGCATTTGTGGTGATAGTGGTAGTCACCTTCGGGATGAGTTTTATTGATATTCCGCTGGCACTGACGCTGGGCGGTATCATGCTGAGTACGCTGGTTCTGATGCCATCGCTATTTTATAGTCTGGGCTCACCGGCAGGTATCGCGATTGCCCATGGACGCGCCCGCTGGCGTCTGCAGCTGATGCAGTGGCTGTCGGCGCAGGCTGAACTGACGTTATATGGTGTTTCGCAGAGCTGGCGTCAGCAGCTTGACCAGGATGAAGAGCGCTGGCAGCAGGCACAGAGCCAGCAACACCGTTTGCAGGCCGCCGCCCAGAGCCTGCTGCTGCTGATCAGCGGCGTAACCGTAACCCTGCTGCTCTGGCTTGGTGCTGCGACAATCAGCGAACAGCAGTTACCCGGCTCGCTGATTGCGCTGGTGGTGTTCTGCGCATTGGCCGCCTTTGAGGCGCTGGCACCGGTTGCAGGCGCTTTTCTGCCTATGTCGCAGGTGACAACCGCCGCGCAACGGGTCAATGACATTATCGATCAGTCACCCGCTATCACATTTCCGGCACAGTCAGACGCCCGATCAGGTCCGCTCGACATCAGTATCGATCGGCTCGACTTCAGCTACCCCGACCGTCCGGATAAGGTGCTCAACGGCTGTACTCTGCAGGTCGCCGCAGGTGAACATATTGCGCTACTGGGACCGACCGGCTGCGGAAAATCGACGCTGCTGGCGCTGCTGACCCGCGCCCGGGAGAGCCAGCATGGTGTCATCAGCCTGAATGATTTGCCGATTACCGCCTGGTCAGAGTCAGCGTTGCGCCAGCGTATCAGCGTAGTAACGCAGCGGGTTCATCTTTTCAGTCAGAGCCTGCGCGATAACCTGCTGCTGGCTCGTCCCGATGCCACTGATGAACAGCTATGCCGCGTACTGAACGACGTTGGCCTTCAGCGCCTGCTTGAGAACCAGGAAGGATTAAACACCTGGATGGGCGAAGGGGGGCGCCCGCTTTCCGGCGGTGAACTGCGCCGGCTGGCGCTGGCGCGTGCGTTACTGCACGACGGCGATCTCTGGCTGCTGGATGAGCCCACCGAAGGGCTGGATGCGACCACCGAGCAACATATTCTCGCCCTGTTGCAACGGCTGACCGCCGGAAAAACCACAATCATGGTCACCCACCGGCTGAGTGGCCTGGAGCGCATGGATCGTATTTGCGTGATGGATAATGGCGCGATTGTTGAACAGGGCAGTCATACGGAATTAATCTCAAAAGCGGGGCGCTACTGGCGTTTCCGGCAGCGTATTGCGTTATAGTCTTAGCGAAATGCCGATGAGTAACATAACGCGATGAGACTGGTACAACTGTCACGGGAATCTCTGCTCTTTCCCCCGCCTGAAATGGCGCTGCGTGAGCCAAACGGCCTGCTGGCCATGGGCGGTGATCTCTCCCCTGCCCGCTTACTTAACGCGTATCAGCATGGTATCTTTCCGTGGTTTTCGCCCGGTGATCCTATTCTCTGGTGGTCGCCCGATCCCCGGGCCGTTCTGCTACCTGAGCAGTTTCATCTCAGCCGTAGCATGAAGCGTTTTCACAATCGTTCACCCTATCGGGTGACAATGAACGAGTCCTTTGCCGAGGTGCTTGAGGGCTGCGCCAGCGGTCGTGAGGAAGGCACCTGGATTACCTTTGAGATGAAGCGTGCCTGGTTGCGACTGTATGAACTTGGCCACGCGCACTCCATCGAGGTGTGGGATGAACATCAGCTGGTGGGTGGCATGTATGGGCTGGCGATGGGGCAAATCTTCTGCGGTGAGTCGATGTTCAGTCGTCAGCAGAATGCGTCCAAAACCGCACTATGGGTATTTTGTCAGCATTTCATCCGGCATCAGGGCCGACTGGTAGATTGTCAGGTACTTAATCCCCATACTGCCTCGCTGGGCGCGCAGGAGATTCCGCGCGCTGATTATCTGCAATATGTACAAAGCCTTGCTTACCAGCCGGTCAGCGATGGCTGCTGGCAGACACAAACGCTTTTTTAGCCGTGCAGAGATGTTTTGCACACATAAAGGCGCATAAGTGGTATAATAGTCGAGTTTGGTATGTCGTCCGCGCTTCGCAATAACGAGCCGGAATTGCCAGGCTGGGAATCTCAACGCACTCTCGGAACTGTTTTCAATCGTGCGCATGTAACCGGTTGATTCAGATTCTTAGCCCGCTAATCCCCTGCAGACGTCACCTTAAACACCCTAATTTTACCGGATGCGCGCAACTGACGTGCACCCCGGCAAAGCGTTGGCAAAATCGCCGACGGTTCTTTACATAAATCGTTGAATTGGGCATTATCTTGCCGGTTCAACTGAAAGGTAGTACACCCAGAGGATTCGATGGCCAAAGAAGACAATATTGAAATGCAAGGTACCGTACTGGATACGTTACCTAACACCATGTTCCGCGTAGAACTTGAAAACGGACACGTGGTCACTGCTCATATCTCCGGTAAAATGCGCAAAAACTACATTCGTATCCTGACGGGTGACAAAGTGACCGTTGAGTTGACCCCGTACGACCTGAGCAAAGGCCGCATTGTCTTCCGTAGTCGCTAATTTGCAGTAATCTCATCGCTCTGCATATTGCAGCGAAAAAAAAGGCCGGATTTTAATCCGGCCTTTTTCACATCTGTATCAGCTGATTAATGCACAGTGCCTTCAGTTTTGCGTTTTTCAGCACTCAGGAAGTGATAGGTCAGTTCACCTTTCTCACGATCCAGCGCGACGGATACTGAGCCGCCATCCACCAGCGAACCAAACAGCAGTTCATTGGCTAACGGTTTCTTCAGGCTGTCCTGCACGGTGCGCGCCATTGGACGTGCGCCCATCGCTTTGTCGTAGCCTTTCTCAGCCAGCCAGTCACGCGCTTCATCACTGACCTCCAGCGACACGCCTTTCGCATCCAGCTGCGCCTGCAACTCGACAATAAACTTGTCGACCACCTGATGGATCACCTCGGATGACAGGTGACTGAACCAGATGATGTTGTCGAGACGGTTACGAAACTCTGGAGAAAACATCTTTTTGATCTCCTCCATCGCATCAGTACTGTTGTCCTGATGAATCAGGCCAATCGACTTACGTTCTGTCTCACGCACACCGGCGTTGGTGGTCATCACCAGCACCACGTTGCGGAAGTCTGCTTTACGGCCATTATTGTCGGTCAGCATGCCGTTATCCATCACCTGCAGCAGCAGGTTAAAGACATCCGGGTGCGCTTTCTCAATCTCATCCAGCAGCACGACCGCGTGAGGATGCTTGATTACCGCATCCGTCAGCAGGCCACCCTGATCAAATCCAACGTAACCCGGAGGCGCACCAATCAGACGACTGACGGTGTGACGCTCCATGTACTCAGACATATCAAAACGCAGCAGCTCAATGCCCAGTGCTTTTGCCAGCTGCACGGTGACTTCCGTTTTACCAACACCGGTTGGTCCGGCAAACAGGAAGGAACCGACCGGCTTACGATCCTGACCCAGACCGGCGCGGCTCATTTTGATTGCTTCGGTCAGCGCCTCAATGGCGTTGTCCTGACCAAACACCAGCATCTTCAGGCGATCGCCCAGATTTCTCAGCGTATCGCGGTCGCTTGCCGACACGCTTTGCTCAGGAATACGGGCAATACGGGCCACCACGGTTTCAATGTCAGAGACATTGATAGTTTTCTTACGCTTACTGGCTGGCATCAGGCGCGCACGCGCACCCGCTTCATCAATCACATCAATGGCCTTGTCAGGCAGATGACGATCGTTGATATATTTCACCGCCAGTTCCACGGCTGCACGCACCGCTTTCGCGGTATAACGCACATCGTGATGCGCTTCATACTTGGTTTTCAGGCCATTCAGGATCTGCACGGTCTCTTCAGCGGAAGGCTCCGTGATATCGATCTTCTGGAAGCGACGCGCCAGAGCACGATCTTTTTCGAAGATGTTGCTGAATTCCTGATACGTGGTGGAACCCATCACGCGAATCTTGCCCGAAGAAAGCAGTGGCTTGATCAGGTTAGCCGCATCAACCTGGCCGCCGGATGCCGCACCCGCACCGATGATGGTATGGATCTCATCGATAAACAGAATGCTGTGTTCGTCCTGCTCCAGCTGCTTCAGCAGCGCTTTGAAACGTTTCTCAAAATCACCACGGTATTTGGTGCCCGCCAGCAGTGAACCGATATCCAGCGAGTAGATGGTGCAGTCTTTCATCACTTCCGGTACGTCGCCCTGCTCGATACGCCAGGCGAGACCTTCTGCAATGGCAGTTTTACCCACACCCGATTCACCCACCAGCAGCGGGTTATTTTTACGACGACGGCACAGCACCTGAATGGTACGTTCCAGCTCTTTATCGCGACCAATCAGTGGATCGATACCACCGACGCGAGCAAGCTGATTAAGATTGGTGGTGAAGTTTTCCATACGATCCTCCCCGCCTGCTTGCTCTTCGTTAACCGGATTTTCAGCGCCTGGCGCCTGGCCCGGTTCGTCTTTGCGCGTACCGTGAGAGATGAAATTCACCACATCAAGGCGGCTGACTTCATGTTTGCGTAACAGATAGGCCGCCTGCGACTCCTGCTCGCTAAAGATGGCGACCAGCACATTTGCCCCGGTGACTTCGCTGCGACCGGATGACTGGACATGGAAAACCGCACGCTGCAGGACGCGCTGGAAGCTGAGCGTCGGTTGTGTATCACGCTCCTCTTCACTGGCGGGGAGCACCGGCGTGGTTTGTTCGATGAAGGCTTCGAGTTCCTGCCGCAGAGCCACAATGTCCACCGTACAGGCTTCCAGTGCCTCTCTGGCCGACGGGTTACTGAGCAACGCCAGTAACAGATGCTCGACGGTCATAAACTCATGACGGTGCTCACGCGCTCTGGCGAAAGCCATATTTAAACTGAGTTCCAGTTCTTGATTGAGCATTAGGCACCTCCCCCAATTATCGCCCTTACCGGTTTCCTATATGGAGACGGGTTCAGGCTTTTTCCAGCGTACACAGCAACGGATGATGGTTTTCCCGCGCATAGTTGTTCACCTGGGCCGCTTTTGTTTCGGCGACTTCTGCAGTAAATACACCACAGATCGCCTTGCCGTGATAGTGAACTTTCAACATCAGTTGCGTTGCACGTTCAACATCATAAGAAAAGAACTTTTGTACGACGTCAATAACAAATTCCATAGGGGTATAATCGTCATTATTCAGAATGACTTTATACATAGAAGGCGGCTTTAACCCTTCGCGTACTTTGTCTTCGGCCAGATGTTCAAAGTTAAGCCAGTCGTTTGTGTTTGCCATAGTGTTCCGTTGAGATTTTGCTTTGAGCCTGATGGCTACATGTTGAGAGTTTAACATGCCTGTCAAGCTCCTGGTCGCTGCTGAAAATTTATTCAGAAATTCCCTTGCGCGACCTGCATCACAAAATTTCCAATAGCGTTAACTACCTCAAATTTTGATGATTTTTTCCCCACCTGGCCCGGTGGTTTGCTTGACGCCAGCGGCGCTTTCTCTACATTCTACCTGCACACGCTGATTGAGTTTTAATCAAATCCGACTCACAGCCTGTAAGACCTCACCTACTTATAAAATGTCTTGCGAGGTAAGTAAAAGCATGGAGACGGGCACAGTTAAATGGTTCAATAATTCCAAAGGCTTTGGCTTTATCTGTCCGGTTGGCGGTGGCGACGATATTTTTGCACACTACTCCACCATCCAGATGGAAGGCTACCGCACGCTAAAGGCAGGCCAGCAGGTTCAGTTCGACGTTCATGAAGGCCCGAAAGGCAATCACGCCAGCCTCATCGTGCCGGTTGAGATACAGGCCGTGGCGTGATACTTAACCCACCTCTGAACAGTGACGCAAAAATGCCAGCCAGTGCCGCTGGCATTTTTCTTTCCGAAGCAGACTTAATCTGCCTGGCGCTGGGCCAGCTCAATCACCCGGGCAAACATCTGCCGTATTAACGGTGGGATGGCCTCCGGCCCGCGTTCCGCCGCCGATGTCGCCACAGCGATCGCCAGTTCTGGCTTGGAGCTCTGATGAATCGCTTTAGTAATAATACGCCTGGAACTCATCGGAACGTTTAACGGCAGGTGCGCCATCTGATGATAGATATCCTGAAAACCCTGGTGATAGAGAAAATTCTCCATATCCAGCGCCGGTAGCTGCGTCAGAAAACGCGGCTCAGGATCGCCGGGCTGTAGCTGCGTACGTGCGGTGCTGGCATATTTATTACCCGCCTGATCGCCGTCTGTCAGCACATGCCAGGCGATGCCCATGCGGCGGGCAAACTTCAGCAGCGGCTTTAAGCCCGACTGAGCAAACTCAATCACTTTTACCCCTTCAGCTGCGAAGTTGTAACCGCACTGCTGCGCCAGCTCATTCATGATCCAGACTTCGGTTTCCCCCTCCACCAGCAGCCAGCAACGGGCAAACAGCGCTGCAGGCCGGTTGACACGAATATGGAAGCCGATGCGTCGGCTCTCTTCGGCACTCAGCCCCTCCGGACCGATGCGCCAGGCGGCCACGCGCGAGGGGCTACGTACCAGACGACAGACGTTCTCTACCGGCACCTGAGACAGCAGCTCAGCGGAATTGGTGGTGGCGATTTTTTGCAGCGGCAACAGCCTGAGCAGGTTCCACGCCACCGACAGCATAATCGGATGCAGCCGGGTTTCCGGATCTTCAATCAGCAGCAGTGGCCGGGCATCAGCGGCCAGCGGGACGTCGCCTCGCGCCTCAATCAGCAGGGTAAACATCTGCAGCAGGATCAGCTGACGGCTGCGGGAGTCGGTTCCGGCAATCAGCTGATTGAGATGATCCAGCGCCCGCCATCCCTTTTCCCCGTCGCGTGTCTGCGGATCCCGTGACCTGAGTTCGCTGCCCGCATCGGGCAGCTGCACCAGAAAGTAGTGCTGCATCAGTTGCTGCATGGTGTTCAGCCCCTGTCGCAGCACCTCATCACTGAGCTGCTGAGGATGGCGCTCCAGATCGCGCGCCAGCGACTCCATTCCCGCCAGCAGCTCAGGATGGGGAGTCGCCACCGGTGCACTGTTTCGCGTCCGCTTACTAAAGCGCGCATCGCGTAGTCGCAGCACCGGATAGCGTTTCAGCAGCAGATCAATGGCCGCCGCGCAGTGCTGCTCAGGCAACAGCTGTGCGTTCACATCAACGAAACGGCGTCGGGTCTCGATGCCGCTGTCACGCCAGGTTGCGCTGACGCTGTAATAAAGCCGACGCTGGCCCTGAGCATCGTGCTGCCAGAAGGCCGAGAGCACCGCATCCGGGTCGCTGCCATCATCGCGAAAATGAAATACCACTGACAGACGGCGCATGGAATCGGTCACATCGCCTGGGGTGAAATGGAAATCAGCCTGGGTAAAAACATAGGCCGGTTCATGGGGCGAAAATAGCAGGCTCAGGGCATCCAGCAGGCTGGATTTCCCCCACGCATTCTCACCAATCAGCAGATTGGTGCGGGTTAGAGGGAGTGAGAGTTTGTTGATGCCGCGGAAACCGCGAATATCGATATGTTCCAGAATCATAGGCGTCCGTCCTCAGGTTATAAACAGCATGGTTGCCGCCAGCGAACCGGTCAAGCTGCGATGGGGTTTACTCCGATACGCTTTTTCGCTAGCGTGTTGCCTCTTCCCCCATGGATGGCATTGATATGTACTCCGGACTTCTGATTATTCTGCTGCCGCTGATCGCCGGCTGGCTGCTACCTTTCCGCAAAACCGACACCCTGCGCCGGGTAAATCAGCTACTGGGCTGGATGGTTTACGTGATCCTCTTCTTTATGGGCATCAGTCTGGCCTTTCTCGACAATCTGAGCAGCAACCTGCTGGCGGTTTTTCACACCGCACTGGTAGCGGCCTTCTGTATTCTGCTGTGCAACCTGCTGGCGCTGCGCGGACTGGAAAAGTATGCCCCCTGGCATCATGCGCACCGGCAGGAGAAACTGCCATCGCGACTGCATATGGCGCTGGACTCCCTGAAGCTGTGCGGCGTCGTTGTCCTTGGTTTTTTGCTTGGGCTGACCCAGTGGCCACTGCTGCATCACGCCTCAACCGCAAGCGAATATGCGCTGATCTTCCTGCTGTTTCTGGTGGGCATTCAGCTGCGCGGCAGCGGCATGACGCTGCGTCAGATCATCCTGAACCGTCGCGGCATGCTGGTGGCCGTTGTCGTGCTGGTCAGCGCGCTGATCGGCGGCATGCTTGCCGCGCTGGTACTGGGCATCCCACTGAAGACCGGTCTGGCGTTGGCCAGCGGCTTTGGCTGGTACTCCCTCTCCGGCATTCTCATGACCGAAGCCTTTGGGCCGGTCATCGGCAGCGCCGCCTTCTTCAACGATCTGGTGCGTGAACTGGTGGCCATCATGCTGATCCCGGCACTGATTGGCCGTCATCGTTCGAGTGCACTGGGCCTGTGCGGAGCCACCTCAATGGACTTTACCCTGCCCGTGCTGCAGCGGGCGGGCGGCAATGAGATTGTCCCGGCCGCCATTGTGCACGGCTTTGTCATGAGTCTGCTGGCCCCGATTCTGATCGCCCTCTTCTCTGCCTGAATCCTGTCTGAGATGCGCTGAGCTTTCATCTGGCCGCGATAAATAAACTCAAAGCGCAGGGAGCAGGGTCAGAGGAGGAAAGCGTCACGCGCCATGGACAAAAACGCCGGGAGCGTTTTTGAACAACGCAAAGCGTTGGCCCGTTTACGGGCGCACCTCAGGGATAAGGTGCGTAATCGCGCGGGCCGAGCGGTCAGGGATGACGGTATTTGCGTCTTTCCGATCTGACCCTGTTTTCTGCGCAGGCACCCATACTCACCGTGGGCCGACACAGACCTGGTAAATAATCTTCAATCCGCACTGCTGCTCCAGCGCATTTTTTCACGTCTGTTTTTCTGCCGTGTCGTCTACGCTTCTTTTTTCGGTTCTGGTCACGTCACTCTTTAGTACGGGCCGACAAAGGAGAAGAGCATGAAACAAACCGTGGCGGCGCTGGTCGCCAAAACGCTGGAAAGCGCGGGCGTCAAACGCATCTGGGGTGTCACCGGGGACTCCCTTAATGGCCTGAGCGACAGTCTCAATCGCATGGGCACCATCGAATGGATGCCGACGCGCCATGAAGAAGTGGCCGCCTTTGCGGCGGGCGCAGAAGCCCATATCAGCGGCGAACTGGCGGTCTGCGCCGGTTCCTGCGGGCCAGGCAACTTACATCTGATCAACGGTTTGTTCGACTGCCATCGTAACCGCGTCCCGGTTCTGGCGATCGCGGCGCATATCCCCTCCAGCGAAATAGGCAGCGGCTATTTCCAGGAAACCCATCCGCAGGAGCTGTTCCGCGAATGCAGCCACTACTGTGAGCTGGTCTCGAATCCTGAGCAGTTACCCCAGGTGCTGGGCATCGCCATGCGTAAAGCGATTCTGAATCGTGGCGTCTCAGTCGTGGTACTGCCTGGTGACGTGGCGCTGAAACTGGCACCGGAAAGCGCCAGCACTGAGTGGTATCCGCCGCTGTTGCCGCAGGTCCTGCCTCAGCCTGCCGAACTGGCGCGGTTGGCTCAGACGCTGAACGACTCTACCGATATTACGCTGCTGTGCGGCAGTGGCTGCGCCGGTGCGCATCAGGAAGTGGTCGCGCTTGCCGAAGCGCTGAAAGCGCCTATCGTCCATGCGCTGCGCGGTAAAGAGCACATCGAGTATGACAACCCTTATGATGTCGGCATGACCGGCCTGATTGGCTTCTCATCCGGTTTCCACGCCATGATGAATGCCGGGACGCTGGTATTGCTCGGCACCCAGTTCCCCTACCGCGCCTTCTATCCTGAAAAGGCTAAGATCATCCAGATCGACATCAATCCGGGCAGCCTGGGATCACATTGTCACGTCGATCAGGCTTATGTCGGCGATGTGAAAAGCACGCTACAGGCATTGCTGCCGCAACTGAAGCCCAAAAGCGATCGCAAACATCTGGATAGCGCGGTTAAGCATTATGGCGAGGCGCGCAAAAGTCTGGACGAACTGGCGCAGCCCAACGATAAGCAGCCGATCCACCCGCAATATCTGGCACAGCAGATCAGCCACTACGCCAGCAACGACGCTATCTTTACCTGCGATGTCGGAACTCCGACCGTCTGGGCGGCGCGCTACCTGAAGATGAACGGCAAACGTCGCCTGCTGGGTTCGTTTAACCATGGCTCGATGGCGAATGCCATGCCACAGGCACTGGGCGCGCAGTCGATCGATCGCAATCGTCAGGTTGTCGCGCTGTGCGGCGACGGCGGTTTCAGCATGCTGATGGGCGATTTTATCTCGCTGGCGCAGCTGAAAATGCCGGTGAAACTGGTGATCTTTAACAACAGCGTGCTGGGCTTTGTGGCAATGGAGATGAAGGCCGGCGGCTATCTCACCGATGGCACGGAGCTGGAGAATCCCGACTTTGCCGCTATCGCCCAGGCCTGTGGCATTCGTGGCATCCGGGTAGAAAAAGCGTCGGAACTGAATGGCGCGCTGGAGCAGGCGTTTGCCTATGATGGCCCGGTGCTGGTGGATGTCATTACCGCCAAAGAGGAGCTGGCGATGCCGCCGCAGATCAAAATGGAGCAGGCCAAAGGCTTCAGCCTCTACATGCTGCGCGCCATCATGAACGGTCGCGGGGATGAGGTAGTAGAACTGGCGAAAACCAACTGGCTGCGGTAAAACAGAGGCTCCATCCAGGCGGGCGCGATGCCCGCCTTTTTTTTGTCTTCCGCCACATTCAGGAGCATAAGGTGATCGATTTACGCAGTGATACCGTGACCCGGCCCAGCGCCGCCATGTTAAGCGCGATGATGTCAGCCGAAACCGGTGATGACGTCTACCGTGACGATCCCACCGTGAATGCGTTGGAGGCGGAAGCTGCACGGCTGAGCGGCAAAGCCGCAGCCCTGTTTTTCCCGACCGGCACCCAGGCAAACCTGGTGGCGTTGCTCAGCCACTGCGAGCGCGGCGATGAATATATCGTCGGTCAGCAGGCGCACAACTACAAATATGAAGCAGGCGGTGCGGCGGTGCTGGGCAGCATTCAGCCTCAGCCGGTGCTGGCCGCCGATGATGGCACCCTGCCGCTCGATGTGGTGGCAGCGGCCATTAAGCCGGATGATATTCACTTTGCCCGCACCCGCCTGCTGAGTCTGGAGAACACCCATCACGGTAAAGTGCTGCCGCTGGATTACCTGGAACAGGCGTGGACCTTTACCCGCGAGCACAAGCTGGCGCTGCATATTGATGGCGCTCGTATTTTCAACGCGGTGGTGGCGCAGAAGACCACGCTGGCGGCGATCGCCCGCTACTGCGACAGCCTCACCATCTGTCTCTCTAAAGGTCTGGGTACGCCCGTCGGTTCGCTGCTGTGCGGCGACACCGCGCTGATTGAGCGCGCCCGTCGCTGGCGCAAAATGACCGGAGGCGGCATGCGTCAGGTGGGTATTCTGGCGGCGGCGGGTCTCTATGCGTTAGAGCACAACGTGGCGCGACTGCAGGAGGATCATGACAATGCCGCCTGGCTGGGACAGCAGCTGCATGAGCTGGGCGTCAGCGTCATCGATCAGCAGACCAACATGCTGTTCGTATCCGTGCCGGAAGCCCAGGTCAAACCCTTAGGTGAGTGGATGAAGGCACGCGGCGTGTTAATCAGCGTGGGAACACGCACCCGACTGGTTACTCATCTGGATGCTGATCGTGCGGCGCTGGAGCAGGTTGTCGCCTACTGGAAAGCGTTTCTGCAACAGTAATCCGCTATTCCGCCGCGCCATACTTCTCCAGTAGCGCGGCCGCTATCGCGGCGGTTTCGGCATCGGGCTGACCGCGATAATCCGCAGGCCGGAAATGCATCTGAAACGCGGTAATCACCTTCTGCTGTTCACGCGCACTCATCCCCGCTGTCACTGCATAACCGTAGCGTTGCAGACTTTCCATAAGCGGCTGTACAGGCACCCGCGCATGCGGATCCTGACCCGCTAAATAAAACTGCACCCGTTCGGCATCGGGCCAGGCACCGAGTCCGCGCTGTGCCAGCTGCTGCCACGGAAATAGTGGGCCAGGATCCTGCTTGCGCTGCGGCGCGATATCACTGTGACCGACAATGTTTTCTGATGGGATGCCGTAACGCTGTGCAATATCCCGCACCAGCGCCTCCAGCGTGGTGATCTGGGCGGCGGTAAAGGGCTGCCATTCGAGGCCGGTCAGCGTCCGGCGATAACCCCGGTTCACCAGCTCAATGCCAATCGAGGTGTCATTGATGCGGGTGGCTCCACGCCAGAAGCTGGGCCCGGCATGCCAGGCAAGCTGCTGCTCCGGCACCAGTTGCCAGATAACGCCTTTACCGGCGCGCTGTGGCGGCTGGCGGGGAATCAGATAGTGGGCGCTGACTTCCCGATCGGTGAGCGTCGCCAGCGACGAAGAAAAATCTTCGGCGGTGTAGTGGACCACAATCACCTTCACCCGTGGTCGTGCGCCCTGCGCCGGATGCCGCAGATCGGCCCAGTAGCCGTCACGGGACTCCATCCCGGAGTGACAGCCCGCCAGCAGCAGCGCCAGTATCAGCAACAGCCCGCGTTTCAACGAATGATCACCGCCGTACCGCTGACGCTGACCATCAGCATGCTGCCATCTTTGCCGACCGTTTCGTAATCAATGTCGATACCGACCACCGCGTTGGCACCCAGTGATTTTGCCTGCTCTTCCAGCTCTTCAAACGCGATCTCCCGCGCTTTACGCAGTTCTTTCTCATACGCGCCGGAACGGCCACCGACTACATCACGGATACCCGCGAAAAAATCGCGGAAGATGTTGGCCCCCAAAATAGCCTCTCCGGTAACCACGCCGCAATATTCACTGATACTGTGACCTTCCAGCGTTGGGGTTGTTGAAAATTTCATCGCATTCTCCTTGTTGAAAATCGGGCTAAGGCTCTTTCGACTAAAAAGCACGGCTATACTCTATGCTAAAAAGGGCACCTTGCCAGAGAACCATAAGGAAATCGAGATGAGAAACAACGCGTTTGCGCTAATGATCCCGGCGGCCCTGCTGCTCAGCGCCTGTACCACCGTTGAGCCAGTCATTAAGGATAATGGCCCGCGAACCGCCCCCTGCATTGAAGGCGGTCCTGACCAGGTAGCCCAGAAGTTTTACGACCTGCGTGTCGAACAGCCTACGCAGGGTCTGCCCGACAGCAACACGCTGGCAAAATATCGCCCTTACCTGAGTGATGCGCTTTATCACTCCCTGCAGGCGGCCAGCGGCAGCAATGCTGGCTCACAGTGGCGCAATGGCGATCTCTTCTCCAGCCTGTCACAGGGTCCGACGGCTGCCAGCGTCGCCGATGCCTCCACCATTCCGAACCGTGATGCACGCAACATTCCGCTGCGGGTCGATCTGAGCCGCGACGGCAAACAGTGGCAGGATGAAGTGCTGATGATCCATCAGGGCACCTGCTGGGTCGTTGACGACGTGCGCTACATGGCGAACCCTGCGCATGCCGAGGGTGGCAGCCTGAGCCAGATGCTTGAAAAATCAAAAAAATAATTAAGGTTCAACGGTTATGAAAAGCGCAGCCACCGCAGGTGACTGCGCTTTTTTTAATGCCGCTGCCCACCACAAGGCCTTTCACTGACGGCAGACAGCGCATGATATTGTGCTAAGCTTTTGCTGTTTACCTGCTGTTTTACAAATTTTAACCCACCTTAATTGCATAACTATTCTGGTGACGTTAAAATCCGCGACACTAATAGCTATTCAAATCTGGCGCATGAGTATTCAACTAAACGCAATAAACTGCTTCTACGGTGCTCATCAGGCGCTGTTCGACATCAACCTTGAGTGTCCGCAAGGCGAGACTCTGGTGCTGCTGGGGCCCAGCGGTGCGGGCAAGAGTTCGCTGCTGCGGGTACTTAACCTGCTGGAGCAGCCACGTTCAGGTCAGTTGCAGATTGCCGGCAATCAGTTCGACTTCACGCAGAAACCGTCTGATGCCGCGATTCGCGAACTGCGTCAGAACGTCGGCATGGTGTTTCAGCAATATAATCTCTGGCCACATCTGACCGTGCTGCAGAATCTGATCGAAGCGCCCTGCCGGGTTCTGGGCCTCAGTAAAAGCGACGCCCGTGCCCGTGCCGATAAGCTGCTTGACCGGCTGCGCCTGACGCCCTACAGCGATCGCTTTCCGCTGCACCTCTCCGGGGGTCAGCAGCAGCGTGTGGCCATTGCCCGCGCGCTGATGATGGAGCCGCAGGTGCTGCTGTTCGATGAGCCGACGGCCGCGCTGGACCCTGAAATTACCGCACAGATTGTCAGTATCATTCGCGAACTGGCGCAGACCCGCATTACTCAGGTGATTGTGACCCATGAAGTGGAGGTGGCACGTAAAACGGCCAGCCGCGTTGTTTACATGGAGAACGGTCACATTGTGGAACAGGGCGATGCCAGCCGCTTTACACAGCCGCAAACCGAGGCGTTTGCTCACTATCTTTCGCACTAAGTCAGGATGCTAAAAATGAAAAAAATGGTACTTGCTGCACTGCTTGCCGGTTTTAGCCTGAGTGCTACCGCGGCACAGACGATTCGTTTTGCGACCGAAGCCTCTTATCCTCCTTTTGAGTTTGTGGATGCGGATAACAAGATTCAGGGCTTTGATGTCGATCTGGCTAACGCGCTGTGTAAAGAGATCGACGCAACCTGCACCTTCACTAACCAGGCGTTCGACAGCCTGATCCCAAGCCTGAAGTTCCGTCGCTTTGATGCGGTGATGGCGGGCATGGATATCACGCCGGATCGTGAGAAACAGGTCCTGTTCACCAAGCCTTACTACGACAACTCGGCGCTGTTTGTTGCTCAGAAAGGCAAAGTTGCCAGTGTTGAAGCGCTGAAAGGCAAGCGGGTTGGCGTTCAGAATGGCACCACTCACCAGAAATACCTGACGGATAAACATAGCGACATCACCATCGTGCCTTACGACAGCTATCAGAACGCGGTGCTGGATCTGAAAAACGGCCGTATTGATGCTGTCTTCGGTGACACTGCCGTGGTCAACGAGTGGCTGAAGCAGAATGCTGCGCTGGCTGCCGTCGGCGACAAAGTGACGGATAAAGCCTACTTTGGTACTGGCCTGGGCATTGCGGTACGCACCGGTAACACCGATCTGCAGACTAAATTCAATGGCGCGCTGGATAAGATCAAAGCAGATGGCACTTACAAAACCATCTACAGCAAATGGTTCCAGCAGTAATCTCTGATGAATGAAATGATGACCCTCGCAAGCGCCGCCGGGATGACCGTCGGCCTTGCTGTTTGTGCTCTCATCGCAGGCCTGGTGCTGGCGATGATATTCGCTGGCTGGGAGTCACTGCGCCTGAGACCGCTGGCGTGGATTGGCACCGGTATGGTGACGCTGATCCGTGGCCTGCCGGAAATTCTGGTGGTGCTGTTTATCTATTTTGGCGCCTCACAGCTGCTGCTCACCCTCTCTGACGGTTTCACGCTGAACTTCGGGCTCTTTACGCTGCCGGTTCAGATGCAGATTGAGAACTTCGATGTCAGTCCGTTCCTGTGCGGTGTGATTGCGCTGGCGATGCTCTATGCCGCCTACGCCTCACAGACGCTGCGCGGCGCACTCAAAGCGGTGCCGGTCGGTCAGTGGGAGTCGGGGCAGGCGCTGGGCATGAAAAAGTCGGCCATTTTTCTCCGGCTGATTATGCCGCAGATGTGGCGTCACGCCCTGCCCGGTCTGGGTAATCAGTGGCTGGTACTGCTGAAAGATACCGCACTGGTCTCGCTAATCAGCGTCAATGACCTGATGCTGCAAACCAAAAGTATCGCAACGCGCACCCAGGAGCCGTTTACCTGGTTCCTGGTGGCGGCCGCGATCTACTTAGTGATTACGCTGTTCAGCCAGGCGGTGTTACGCCGCATCGAACTGCGCACCACCCGCTTTGAACGGGGGAACAGCTAATGCTGGCCTATCTGCCCGAACTCCTGAAAGGGCTGCACACCAGCCTGACGCTGACGGCGGCCTCGCTGGTAGTGGCACTGCTGCTCGCGCTGCTCTTCACCGTGGTGCTGTCACTGAAGACGCCGGTGCTGAATCCGCTGGTAAAAGGGTTTATCACGCTGTTTACCGGTACGCCGCTGCTGGTGCAAATCTTCCTGATCTACTACGGTCCGGGACAGTTCCCCTCGATCCAGCAGATCCCCTGGCTGTGGCATTTACTGTCGCAGCCGTGGCTGTGCGCGATGCTGGCGCTATCGCTGAACAGTGCAGCTTACACCACGCAGCTGTTTTACGGTGCGGTCCGGGCGATTCCTTCCGGACAGTGGCAGTCGTGCGCGGCACTGGGCATGAGCCGCAAAGACACCCTGCGCATTCTGCTGCCTTATGCATTTAAACGCGCCCTCTCCTCCTACTCCAATGAAGTGGTGCTGGTGTTTAAAGGCACCTCGCTGGCCTACACCATCACCCTGATGGAAGTCATGGGCCACGGCCAGCTGCTCTATGGTCGCACCTACGACATCACGGTCTATGCCGCGGCGGGTCTAATTTATCTCTGCGTTAATGGTTTGCTGACGCTGATGATGCGACTGATCGAAAAACGCGCGCTGGCCTTTGAACGACGTAACTGAATACCGGGCGAGCCCTCTCGCCTTTTTCGCCTGAAAAATCACACTAATTGCATAAAAATTCATTTTATGGCAGGGTATCGCCTTCTCTGGCTGACCACATCACAGGAATCATAAAATGAAAAAATGGATTATCGCTGCTGCGCTGGCTTCGCTGGCGGTGACCGCGCAGGCCGCGGAAACGATTCGCTTCGCTGCTTCAGCAACCTATCCGCCCTTTGAATCTCTGGACAAGGAAAATAACCTCGTCGGATTTGATATCGATCTGGCTAAAGCGCTGTGCCAGCAGATGAAAGCGGAGTGTACCTTTACCAACAATGCCTTCGACAGCCTGATCCCTTCACTGAAGTTCCGCCGCTATGACGCCGTGATTTCCGGTATGGATATCACCACGGAGCGCAGCAAGCAGGTCGATTTTACCCAGCCTTATTACGCTAATTCTGCCATCGTGATTGCACCGAAAGGCCGGTTCAGCAGCTTCGGTGATTTGAAAGAAAAGCGCATCGGCGTTGAAAACGGCACCACCCACCAGAAGTACCTGCAGGATAAGCATCCGGAAGTGAAAGTGGTGGCGTATGACAGCTATCAGAATGCGATTCTGGATATGAAGAGTGGCCGGCTGGATGGCGTGTTTGGCGACAGCGCGGTAGTGAATCAGTGGCTAAAGGCCAATCCGGATCTCGCGACGGTCGGTGAACATGTCACGGATGCAGACTACTTCGGTACTGGCCTCGGCATTGCGGTACGTAAAGGCAATACCGCGCTGCGCGATCGGTTCAATCAGGCGCTGACTGAACTGAAAGCTAACGGCAGCTGGCAGCAGCTCAATCAGAAATGGTTCCCGGAGTAACTCCGGAGATTACCGGACTCAGTGCTGACGGCGGGTTAACAGCGTCAGCACTTCAAAATGGGCGGTATGCGGGAACATGTCGAACAGCTGCACTTTTGTTACCTCATAGTCATTCAGCCGGGCAATATCCTGCGCCATGGTCTGCGGATTACAGCTTGAATAGAGCAGATAATCCGGGGCCATCTGGCTGAGATAGTCACACAGCGCCTCACCCATCCCACGGCGCGGCGGATTCACCAGCACCAGCTGCGGCACTGCGTCGCGTCCGGTTGCAAACGTCGTCGAATCCAGCGCCGCAAACTGCACGTTTTTCAGTCCCAGCATCTCAGCGGAACGTCGGGCGCATTTAATCGCCTCAGCGCTAATCTCGATGCCGGTCAGTTCCATTTCCGGTGTTGCGCAGTGCAGGCCAAAACCGCCTACGCCGCAGAAGAGATCCCACATGCTGTTAACCGGCAGCGCACGCACCCAGTCGCGCGCAGTGGCATAGAGCGCGCTGGCAACCTGCGGGTTGGTCTGAAAGAAGCTCTGCGGGCGGATCCACAGCGGCACGCCATTGAAGTTCTCTGCCAGCGACTGATCGGGCGTCAGCGCAATCTCCTCTTCGCCCTCCAGAATCGCCATGTGCACCGGCTGAATGTTGGCCGAAATCACCGCCAGCTGCGGTAACTGCTGCTGCAGCCACGGCAATGCCGCGCGCAGCTGTTCCAGTTTGGCGGTTGAGCGCAGGACAAAACGCAGCATCACGCCGCCCTGCTGGCTCTCGGTGATCAGCAGAAATTTGAGTTCGCCGCGTTTGCGCGCAACGTTATATGGCGTCAGCCCGGCACGGGCGATAAAGGGCTTAAGCGCTGCAAACACCGGCTGGAAGCTGGCGGGATAGAGCGGGCAGTTGCAGAGATCGACAGGCTCACCATCACGGTGAACAAGACCCAGCACCGGACGCTCCACACTACCGCTGACCACCATTTTGGCTTTGTTACGAAATGCCTGCTGCGCTGAAGTTACCGGCGGTAACCAGGCCGCAACCGGCTGTTCAGCCAGTAGCTGTTCCAGCTGCGATTGTTTGTCGTTCAGCTGAGTGGGATAGGGTTTTTCCAGCCACTGACAGGAGCGGCAACGGTTAGCGTCATAAAGCGCGCAGTGCATGGTAAAGCCTTAACGATGGGGTCGGGCGGAGCGCGATTGTATCACCGCTTTCTGAAAAAAGCGCGGCTGCTGGCAGGCAGAAACAGCAGCATCAACACGACCAGATCGGGGATTTTCTGCGACAGGGTGTGGTGGATAATCTGGACGTTGTTGTCGCCATCAATGCTGAAAATCTCGGGGTAGATCCCGCCCAGCGAGGCAAACAGCATATAGATCAGCACAACCCCCTGCGTGGCTACATAGCCCCAGCGGCCACGGTTACTGCCGCGCATCAGGGTAAAGGCGCAGCGCAGTTCGAACAGGAAGATCAGCTGACTGGCGATAAAGATAAGCGTCGAGTCCCAGGACTGGGCGCTGCGGTGAACAAAGTTGGCGATTTCACTGTAACCCAGCTCATTGGCCAGCATCAGTACGCTCAGGCAGCGGGTCGCAATAATGGCAATGCCCGCGACCGTCACCGGAACCGGTGCGTCTGAGAGCGTAGCACTGCTTTTGAAGATTTCTGACATAGTCCCTGACTCCACCTGATCGAAAAACGGGCCGGTTAAACCGGCCCGTTCATATAGTGGCAAAGGTTACGGATTTCAGCCACGTTTAGCTTTCTGAATATCGCTTAAACGCTGTTTTTCTTCGTGCGCCATAAATCGCCAGGCGATAAAACCGACTAAACCAACCACAAACAGAATCAGGGAAGCCAGCGCATTGATTTCCGGGTTCACGCCGCGGCGTACGGTAGCGAAGATCGCCATCGGCAGCGTGGTGGCGCCCGGACCGGTCACAAAGCTGGCGATTACCAGATCGTCGAGTGACAGGGTAAATGCCAGCAGCCAGCCGGTGACAATCGCCGGCGCAATCATCGGCACGGTAATGACGAAGAAGACCTTCAGCGGCGTCGCACCTAAATCCATCGCCGCCTCTTCGATTGAGCGGTCCAGTTCACGCAGACGCGAGTTGATCACCACCGCCACATAGGCGGTACAGAAGGTGACGTGCGCCAGCCAGATGGTCAGCATGCCGCGCTCACTCGGCCAGCCAAAGGCGTTGCCCATGGCCACAAACAGCAGCAGCAGCGACAGCCCGGTGATCACATCGGGCATCACCAACGGCGCCGTCAGCATAAAAGCAAAACCGTTGTGCCCGCGGAAGCGACCAAAGCGCACGATTATCACCGCCGCCAGCGTACCCAGCACCACCGCCATGGTGGCCGACAGCCCGGCAATGCTCAGACTCAGCAGCACCGCATCAATCATCGCGCTGTCCTCAAACAGCACTTTGTACCAGTGGAATGAGAAGCTGTCCCACACCGTTACCAGCGGTGAGCTATTGAAGGAGTAAACCACCAGCAGCAGCATCGGCGCATAGAGGAACAGGAAGCAACAGACCAGAATGCCGGTTCGCCAGGGCGAGCGGATGGTTGGTAAATTATTCATGCCTTCTCTCCCATTTCACGGTTTTGATGCTTATGGAACCAGATGATCGGCAGAATCAGGATCAGCAGAATAATCACCGCCAGCGCGGAAGCCACCGGCCAGTCGCGGTTATTGAAGAACTCCTGCCACAGGATACGGCCGATCATGATGCTGTCCGGGCCACCCAGCAGTTCAGGGATCACGTACTCCCCCACCGCCGGGATAAACACCAGCATCGACCCGGCGATAATGCCGCCTTTGGTCAGCGGCACAATCACGCTGAAAAAGGTCTTCAGCGGACGCGCCCCCAAATCCAGTGAGGCTTCCACCAGCGAGTAGTCGATACGGGTCAGCGCGGTATAGATCGGCAGCACCATAAACGGCAGATAGCAGTAGACGATACCGATATAGACCGCGGTGTTGGTGTAAAGGATCACCAGCGGATGATCGATCACGCCCAGCCACAGCAGGAAGCGGTTCAGAATACCGTTGTTGTTCAGCAGGCCCATCCAGGCGTAGACGCGCACCAGAAACGAGGTCCACGACGGCAGGATCACCAGCAGCAGCAAGATGGTGCGCATCGACGGCTTACTGTGCGCCACGGCCCAGGCAAGCGGATAGCCAATAAGCAGACAGATTACCGTGGAGATCGCCGCCACTTTCAGCGACTGCAGATAGGCGTCGATGTAGAGCGGATCGTCGGTCAGGGTCAGGTAGTTGCCGAAGTTGAGCACGATGCTGAACTGGTCGTCGGCCCAGCTCACCAGCTCGGTGTAAGGGGGAATCGCTCGCGCAATGTCCGCGAAGCTGATCTTCAGCACCGTCAGAAACGGCAGCAGGAATAACAGCACCAGCCAGACATAAGGCAGTGCGATCACCAGCTTGCGGCCATGCTGCATTTTTACCCGCGTGGCCCAGCGTTGCAGCGGCGTACCGACCAGGCGGGCGGGCGCTTTAGCGCGTTGGAAAATCTGGCTCATAGCCGCTCCTTAAACCGTCAACACCACGCAGCTGTCGCTTTCCCAGCAGAGGCGGACTTCATCACCCCAGGTCGGCAACCCTTTGCGGTAGCGATGCGCGTTTTGCAACTGTGCGCTGATCATCTGCCCGCTGTGCAGACGGACATGGAAAATCGAGAGGTCGCCGAGATAGGCGATGTGAACCACTTCGCCCACCGCAAAGTTACAGCCATCGGCAGGTACTTCATCGCACAGCATCACTTTTTCCGGGCGCAGCGCGACATGCACCGGCACGTTATCGACCACCGAAACATCGGAGTCGACTTTTAGCGGATGCATCAGGCCGGGACTGTCGATCATCAGGCCATCTGCCTGACGTTCACGCAGTAAGCCTTCGAAGACGTTAACCGACCCGATAAATTCGGCGCTGTAGCGGCTGGTCGGATGCTCGTAAATCTCCTCCGGCTCGCCAATCTGCACGAACTTACCGCGATTCATAATCGCAATACGGCCCGCCATGGTCATCGCCTCTTCCTGGTCGTGCGTTACCATCACGCAGGTCGCGCCCACGCGCTCCAGAATATCGACCACTTCCAGCTGCATCCTGTCGCGCAGCTTCTTATCCAGTGCGCCCATCGGCTCATCCAGCAGCAGCAGTTTGGGCCGTTTCGCCAGGCTGCGGGCCAGCGCCACGCGCTGACGCTGACCACCGGAAAGCTGATGCGGTTTGCGTTTCGCAAACTCCTGCATATGCACCAGCGCCAGCATTTCGGCGACGCGGCTGGTGATCTCCCCTTTCGGCAGCCGATCCTGCTTCAGACCAAAGGCGATATTCTGCTCAACCGTCATGTGCGGGAACAGCGCGTAGGACTGGAACATCATATTGATCGGACGTTGATAGGGCGCAACGTGCGACAGATCCTGTCCATCCAGCACAATCTGGCCGCTGGTGGGCGGCTCAAAACCGGCCAGCATACGCAGCAGCGTGGATTTGCCACAGCCCGATGCGCCCAGCAGAGCGAAGATTTCACCTTTATAAATGGTCAGACTGACATCATCCACGGCGTGCTGGCCGTCAAAGGATTTGGTCAGATTGCGGATCTCCAGCAGCGGCGTTAAGGCCTTTGCAGTTTTATGTTGAGGGCGGGGAATGGCATCGTTCACAAAGGGTTCTCTCCGGAGCCAGGCGGAACATGGCGGCAAAATCTGCCGCTAAAAATGGCACAACAGAGGCCGACACTGCGCCTCTGTTGCTGATGCGTGACAGGTCAATCCGTAAAGGACGAACTACTTACCACTTTTTACTTTAGTCCATGCGCGCGTACGCACACGATCCAGTTTCGGATCCTGGACTTTCAGCACGAACAATTTCGACATCGCTTCTGGCGTCGGGAAGATACCCGGGTTGTTGCGGACGTCGGCATTGATCAGCGGCAGCGACGCTTTGTTGCCGTTGGCGTAGTTCATTTTGTTGGAGACATCAGCGATCACTTTCGGATCCATGATGTAGTTCAGCCAGGCGTAGGCGCCGTCGAGGTTTTTGGCATCTTTCGGGATCGCCATCATATCGAAGAAGGCCAGAGCCCCCTCTTTCGGCACGCTGTAGCCCAGATGCACGCCGTTTTTCGCCGCATCGGCACGGTTTTTCGCCTGCAGAATATCGCCCGACCAGCCGATGGCGACGCAGATGTTGCCGTTAGCCAGATCGTTGATGTACTGCGACGAATGGAAGTAGCGGATATTCGGACGCAGCTTCAGCAGCAGGTCGGTCGCTGCGCCGGAATACTCTTTAGCATCCGAGGTATTCGGATCTTTGCCCAGATAGTTGAGCACGGTGGCGAAGATCTCTTCCGGTGCATCCAGGAAGGAGACACCACAGCTTTTCAGCTTCTCCAGGTTTTCCGGCTTCAGCACCAGATCCCAGCTGTTGACCGGCGCATCGGCGCCCAGTGCGGCTTTAACCTTGTCGATGTTGTAACCGATACCGGTGGTGCCCCACAGATAAGGAATGGCATATTTGTTACCCGGATCGTGCTGCGCCACTTTTTCCATCAGCGCCGGATCGAGGTTTTTGTAGTTCGGCAGTTTGCTCTTATCCAGTGGCTGGAATACGCCGGACTGCAGTTGACGCGCCAGGAAGCTGGAAGATGGCACCACGACATCGTAGCCGGTGCTGCCCGCCATCAGTTTGCCTTCCAGCACTTCGTTGGAGTCAAACACATCGTAGACCACTTTAATGCCAGACTGCTTTTCAAAGTTCGGCACGGTATCTGGCGAAATATAATCGGACCAGTTGTAGACGTGCAGCGTTTTATCTTCCGCCATACTGCTGGCCGACGCGGCCATCAGCGCAGCAGCTACCACAGCTGACAGCCATTTCTGATGTGAGTTGAACATATTTTTCCATCCTCCTGAGCGGGTCATTTCAACGCTGCAAACCTGAGATCCCTGCATTGCGTTCCGGACAAAACGTCAGTGACACAATGAATCATTATTCAGCGGGAGTTTAATAGCAAAATCCTATAGCTGGGACGCAGTTACACGTCTGTTACAGCCCCGCAAGCATAGCCCCCCCGGTCAGGCTTCACCAGACCCCAGCGTAAAAAACGCCTGAAAGCGATATTTTATGCATGTCTGAGCTATGAGGTTCGGCTTTCATGGCATAAACCACGACAAATATCTGGCGGTAAAGGGCAAAATGCAGAATAAAAAATTATCACGTTGGCAGATGGCGGGCATAAAAAAGCCGTCTCGGGGACGGCTTAGTGGGCGTCATGTCGGGCTTAGTGCAGCACAGAATGAACGCTGGTCACCGGAACGTGCTCTTCTTCTTCACCCACAATCAGCAGATTGTTGGCAAAGGCCTCCAGGATCACCATGGAGATTTGCTCTTCACTCTGTTTCATAAAGTGTGAGAACTGACCAAAGGTTAATCCGGCGGTGGTGGTCATTGACTGACAGACAATGAGCTTCGGCAGATTATCATCCTGAATGTCGATAAAGGCTTTCACCGTCAGTGAACTGGCATTAATTTGCGACAGATCGCCGACCAGCGGAATCAGCGCCGTCGGCTTCACTTCAGCCAGCGCCGAAAACAGAATGACGTTGTCGACCAGATCGATTTTGGCGTCAAACACCCCATCAAAGTTTTGCATGTGCGGCAGATGAAGTGCCTGACAGGCATCGCATTCGAACCAGGTGATATTTTGCTGATCCAGCCAGCGACGCAGCAGGTCGATATCCGGAACGACAAGAGAATCCATCGTAAAATCCCAGTGGGGTGATAAACAGGCGACTTAGCTTACGGAAAAATGCGCGGCGATGCCATGAAAACTGCTGAAAAGCGCGTGTCAGCCAGCGGTTTTAGGACGGAGCCCGGGGATGGCCTGCTGCTCAATTCGCTGAATCATCAGCGCGGCAATGTTAAGGCCGCTGCTGGTTTCGATGCCTTCCAGCCCGGGCGAGGCGTTCACTTCCATCACCAGCGGACCGCGATGGGCACGCAGAATATCGACACCGGCGACTTCCAGCCCGAGCGTGGCCGCTGCTTTCACGGCGATCTGCCGCTCCTGTGGCGTGATCGCTACCGGATACGCTTTGCCGCCGCGATGCAGATTAGAGCGGAAATCACCCTCTTTCGCTACCCGCTCAATCGCTGCCACCACCTGATGACCAATCACCAGACAGCGAATATCTCGTCCCTGTGCTTCTTTAATGAACTCCTGCACCAGGATATGGACATTCAGGCCGCGGAAGGCATCGATGACGCTCTCTGCCGCCTGACGCGTTTCCGCCAGCACCACGCCAATGCCCTGCGTCCCTTCCACCAGCTTAACCACCAGCGGCGCGCCGCCGACCATGGCGATTAAATCGTCAGTGTCATCGGGCGACGAGGCAAAGCCGGTGACCGGCATATCGATGCCTTCACGTGCCAGCAGCTGCAGCGAGCGCAATTTATCCCGGGTGCGGGTAATGGCGGCGGACTCATTCAGCGGATAGCTGCCGCACATCTCAAACTGTCGCAGCACTGCCGTGCCATAAAAGGTAATGGCGTTGCCGATGCGCGGGATAACGGCATCGAAATGGCCCAGCGGTTCACCACAATAGTGAACCGCCGGTGAGGCGGGATTGATATTCATATAGCAGGAGAGCGGATCGATGATTTGCACCGCGTGGCCGCGCGCGGCGGCCTCGTCACGCAATCGTCGGCTGGAGTAGAGCGTCTCATCGCGCGACAGAATGGCTATTTTCATCGCAGCTCTCCCTTTGTGGATTAACGCGTGGCCCAGCCCTGCTGATGCAGATAATCGAGCATAAACGGACGCGTCTCTTTAATGATCAGCCGCTGGATCAGCTCGCTCCAGGTTTCGCTGCGCTGGTTGCTGTCGCGCTGCTGATAGTAGAGTTCTGTGCGGCTGTCATATTCCGCCAGCACTGCCGGATCCAGTGGCTGATAGCGGTTCTCATGCACCAGCATTGCATGCGGCATACGCGGCTTGACGTCCGGCTTTGATTCCGGATGCCCCAGACAGAAACCAAACAGTGGCAGCACAAATTTTGGCAGGCCCAGCAGTTCGGTGACTTCTGCGATGCTGTTACGAATTCCGCCGATAAAGACGCCGCCCAGATCCAGCGATTCCGCTGCGACCATGGCATTCTGTCCCATCAGCGCGGTGTCCACGCAGCCCAGCAGCAGCTGCTCGGCACGGCCCAGCTGCGCATCCGGGCAAATCTGCAGGTGGCGATTAAAGTCCGCGCAGAAAACCCAGAACTCAGGTGCATCTGCAACCCACGTCTGTCCGCCGGTCAGCGTCACCAGCTTGTCGCGCAGCGCTTTGTCGGTGATACGGATAATAGAAGAGCACTGTAAAAAGCTGGATGTGGACGCCGATTGCGCCGCATTAATAATCGCTTCACGCTGTGCTTCGCTGACCGGCTGGTCAGTAAAGGCGCGGATTGAACGGTGGCTGCATAGTAAATCAATGGTCGGTGTCATAAAGTCTCCAGCAACATTATCTTTTTTTATCAATCTGATTGAACAGCTGTGGCGCGATAGCTTTCGCGGTGCGCCACATCAATAGCCAGGCAGCAGGCAGCATCAGCACCACGCCAGCGATGAACAGCACGGTAGCCAGCGTTCTGGCATCAGCCTGATCTGGCAGTGGCAGCCAGTGGTTAATCAGCAGCAGCGCACCCAGAATTAACAGGCCGCCCGCCGCTTCCAGCACCACGATAAACCGGGGTAATCTGGCCACACTCTGCATCACATCCTCCTGCCTTTACGGCTTACTGAGCGTCAATTATGGTCAACAACCCAAAAATTGCGCGGGTTACACGGGCTGCCGTCGTGAAAAAGCCCTTGTTTCAGACGCTTCCTGAACGGCGGCAATAGCGTGCGGGCATCAGACTAACAGGCAAATCCTGCTTTCCTTAAGCGATACGAGCGGGCATGATGGTTGCCATTCTCTGTTTGATTATGTGATACCCGTCACATAATCGTCGCTGCAAGGAGTTCTCAATGATTGCTGTTATTTTTGGTCGTCCGGGCTGTCCCTACTGTGTCCGTGCCCATGAACTGGCCGACAAACTGACCGCGGAGCGCGATGACTTTAGCTATCAGTATGTTGATATTAATGCAGAAGGCATTACTAAAGCCGATCTGGAAGCCAGCGCTGGTAAACCGGTCAGCACCGTACCGCAGATTTTCGTGGACGAAAAACATATCGGTGGTTACACCGAGTTTGCGGCCTGGACCAAAGAGAATCTGGGATTTGTCGCGTAAGCGCAGATAACCGGAATGAAAAAGGCGAGGCAGGATTTTCCTGTCTCGCCTTTTTGCTTTCTGGCTGACGTCAGCCATTGGACACCGTGTTAGTTAAGTGACGCCATCACAATCTGCATTAACCGCACCAGCAACGCCCCGCAGCCTGCCCAGAACAGCGCGCTGAGACTCCACGCGATGGCAAACAGTCCGCTGCTGTGAATAAACAGGCTGTTATTGAGCAGCAGTGCTGCCAGCAACGTTCCCCAGAGCCCCATCAGCAGCGTGCTTTTTAACGGGCTTTCCACCTGCATCAACGCCATCACAATGCCAGGTAACATAAAGAGCAGTAATTCGGGCTGACCACGAAGCGGGCCGGGACCGACCTGCCAGAAATGACAGGTAAAAACAAACACCAGACTGTACAACACCACGCCGCACAGGCGGGTAGTCCAGAGATAAGAACGCTGCGGCATACCACCCCACTGATTAAAAGTAACCCCGACAATAACCTGCTGATATCCCTGATGCGTTCTGGTGGAAATAAAAAGAAACAGTTCGTTGTGGCAACGAATGAAAACAGCTAATAGCTGTATAAGATATTTGTGATTAGAATAGCGCCGCGATAACGGTTCCATTTGCAGTGTTGATACAACAGAACCTCAACGGCCTGATCACGATAGCGAAAAACAGGCCACTCTTCAACAGGTTACACGTAAACAAGAAGTTAAACAGTGAATATTAACGTCGCAGGATTGTTAAGCGGAAATGACATTTTGTTATTATTTGTCGTTTTGGCGCTCGGCCTCTGTCTGGGCAAGTTGCGTCTTGGCTCGGTTCAGCTGGGAAATTCGATTGGCGTATTAGTGGTTTCGCTCTTATTAGGGCAGCAGCACTTCGCGATCAATACCGATGCATTGAGTCTGGGCTTTATGCTGTTTATTTTTTGTGTTGGTGTTGAAGCGGGTCCCAACTTTTTTTCTATTTTCTTTCGCGACGGCAAAAACTATTTCATGCTCGCCATCGTCATGGTGGTCAGCGCGCTGTTGCTGGCACTGGGGCTGGGTAAACTCTTTGGCTGGGATATTGGGCTCACCGCCGGCATGCTGGCCGGGTCGATGACCTCAACGCCGGTGCTGGTCGGCGCAGGCGATACCCTGCGGCAAAGCATCAGCGATCCAAAGCAGCTTGGATTGATGCAGGATCAGCTGAGCCTCGGTTATGCCGTGACCTATCTGATCGGCCTGGTCAGTCTGATTTTCGGAGCACGCTACCTGCCCCGTCTGCAACATCAGGATCTGCCGACCTGTGCGCAGCAGATTGCGCGGGAACGCGGTCTGGATGCCGACAGCCAGCGTAAAGTCTTTCTGCCGGTGATCCGCGCCTATCGCGTGGGCCCGGAACTGGTGGCGTGGAGCGGCGGCAAAAACCTGCGCGAGCTGGGTATCTATCGTCAGACAGGTTGTTACATTGAGCGTATCCGCCGCAACGGTATTCTCGCCAGTCCCGATGGGGATGCGGTGCTGCAGCTTGGTGATGATATCTCGCTCGTGGGCTATCCCGATGCACATGCCCGGCTCGACCCCAGTTTCCGTAACGGCAAAGAGGTGTTTGATCGCGATCTGCTGGATATGCGCATCGTCACCGAAGAGATCGTGGTGAAGAACCACAACGCAGTGAACAAACGCCTCAGCAAGTTAAACCTTACCGATCACGGTTGCTTCCTGAACCGTGTGATACGCAGTCAGATTGAGATGCCGATCGACGACAGCATCATGCTCAACAAAGGTGATGTGCTGCAGGTCAGCGGCGAGGCTCGACGGGTGAAAAGCGTGGCCGATCGCATCGGCTTTATCGCGATTCACAGTCAGATGACCGATCTCCTGGCCTTCTGCGCTTTCTTTATCGTGGGTCTGATGATTGGTCTGATTACGTTTCAGTTCAGCAATTTCAGTTTTGGTATTGGTAACGCGGCGGGTCTGCTGTTCGCCGGTATCATGCTCGGCTTCCTGCGCGCCAACCATCCGACCTTTGGCTATATTCCGCAGGGCGCGCTGACCATGGTGAAAGAGTTTGGCCTGATGGTGTTTATGGCGGGCGTAGGATTAAGTGCCGGGAGCGGGATTAATCACGGCCTGAGCAGTGATGGTGCGCTGATGCTGCTGTGTGGTCTGCTGGTAAGCCTGATTCCGGTGATCATCTGCTATCTGTTTGGTGCCTATGTGTTGCGGATGAACCGCGCCCTGCTGTTTGGCGCCATCATGGGCGCGCGAACCTGCGCACCGGCCATGGAGATCATCAGCGATACGGCACGCAGTAATATTCCCGCGCTGGGCTATGCCGGGACCTATGCGATCGCCAACGTGTTACTGACACTGGCGGGGACGCTGATTGTGATTATCTGGCCGATACTGCCCCTATAAAATTTTTTTGCCGACGTCCAGAACTTTATTGTTAAGCGATAGTCATAATAAGTGCCACTGCTTTTCTTTGAAATCCCCAAATTGTGGAGCCCGCTGGTCTTTTTCCCGGCGGGTTTTTTTATGCCTTTTTTCATCCCTGCCCGTCATTCCCCGCCAGATTCGCAACTTCAGGTGTCATAAAACTTAAACCGTTACACAACTCAACGGCAGATTAAGAGCCTTTCTATAGACGAACAAAACGGTAAAAAGCAGGATAGACCGCTGTTTAGTTAGCAATTTGTGCTGACTGATTGGGTGAGCGTGCTGTCGCTGACCGTTTTTTTTGCCGCTGTTATCGGGCCGGGCTGGCGGGATGCTGCCAGCTGCCGTTAACCGGACTGTCTGCTGAGGAATTTATCCCGAAATGGAAGAGCTGAACCATTCACTGTTTACTGCCATTAATGCCACACCGGCTTCACCCGCCTGGTTACTGCAGCTGGCGACGTTTTTTGCCAAAGATCTGATCGCCATCGTGCCGCTGTTAATCGTGGCGATGTGGCTCTGGGGACCGCGCGATCAGGTGTCTTCGCAGCGGGTACTGGTACTGAAAACCGGTATGGCGCTGATCTATGCGCTGGCGATCTCCTGGTCTGTGGGCCAGCTGTTGCCACATCCCCGCCCTTTCGCTATCGGTTTTGGTTATCAGTTCCTGCATCACGCCGCCGATGACTCCTATCCCAGCGATCACGGCACCACGATATTTACCTTTGCACTGGCCTTTATCTTCTGGCATCGCCTCTGGTCAGGTGTGGTTCTGATGGTGGCCGGTTGCGCTATTGCCTGGTCGCGGGTCTACCTTGGCGTTCATTGGCCAATGGATATGCTGGGCGGATTCCTGGTGGGGCTACTGAGCTGTCTGGCTTCGCATCTGGCGTGGCAGTTCTATGGCGAGCGGATGCTGGCAGTGATCAATCCACTCTATCGGTCGCTGTTTGCCGTGCCGATTCGCAAAGGCTGGACGCAGGATTAAAAAAGGGACGCGTTAGCGTCCCTGAAGCTGTCGGAAAAAAACTGCACCTGACAGCGGTGAGATCGAGCCTGCGCAGGGAACTGGGTCAGATCGGAAAGACGCAAAAACCGCCATCCATGGCATGCTCGGCCCGCGCGATTACGCACCTCATCCCTGAGGTGCGCCCGTAAACGGGCCTACGCGTTGCGTTGTTCAAAAACGCTCCCGGCGTTTTTGTCCATGGCGCGGGACGCTTTCCTCTTCTGACCCAGCTCTCTGCGCGCTGAGCTAATGCGTTGCGGTTAGATCCTGTTTTAGAAACAGCGCTCGTCTGAGAGGAACATATCAGCGTCCCTGCTCACTTACGACAACCACTTCCCGAACCAGCCGTTAAACTTCATCATTACGAAGTCAATCATCCGGCTGAAGAAGCCGCCTTCCGGCACATCCTGCAGCACCACCAGCGGACGCTGCTCAATCGTCTTCCCGTCTAACTGGAAGTCTATGGTACCGACCACCTGATTCTTCTTCAGCGGCGCTTCGAGTTGTGGCGTCGTAAGTTTAAAACTCGCCTTCAGGTTCTTCATCTGCCCTTTCGGGATGGTCAGCGCGGCATCTTTCGCCACGCCCAGATTCACCTGACTTTTGTCACCAAACCAGACCCGTTGCTGCGCAAACGGCGCATCCGCTTTAATCGGCGTTACCGTTTCAAAGAAACGGAAGCCCCACGTCAGCAGCTTTTCACTTTCGCGGAAACGAATGGCGTCGCTGGCGGTGCCGAGCACCACCGAGATCAGACGCATATCCCCTTCGGTTGCTGAAGCGACCAGATTATTCCCCGCGCCCGAGGTGTGGCCGGTTTTGACGCCATCAACCTTGAGGTTGGTGCTCCACAACAGGCGGTTGCGGTTGATCTGGCGAATATTATTGAAGGTGAACTCTTTCTCTTTATTCAGTGCGTACTCTTCGGGCACATCGCGGATTAGCGCCTGAGCAATCAGCGCCATATCACGCGCGGTGCTGTACTGCCCTTCTGCATCCAGACCATGCACCGTCATAAAGTGGGTATTCTGCAGTCCCAGCGCCTTCACATAGTTGTTCATCAGGCCGATAAACGAATCCTGACTGCCCGCCACATAGTCCGCCAGCGCAATACAGGCGTCATTACCGGACTGGATCACAATCCCTTTATTCAGCTCATGAACCGGTATCCGATCGCCCGGCTTGAGGAACATCAGCGAAGAGCCGCGCAGCTTAGGATTGCCGGTGGCCCAGGCATCCTGTCCCACGGTAACCAGGTCATCCGGTTTGATTTTGCCCGCTTTAATCGCCTGACCGACCACGTAGCTGGTCATCATCTTGGTCAGACTGGCAGGATCGAGACGCTGATCGGCACTGGATTCGGTTAACACTTTACCGCTGGCGTAGTCGATCAGAATCCACGCTTTAGCATCAATGCCAGGCGCAGCGGGAGCCTGCTCAGCAAAAGCACTGATGGGGGCGATAATCAGTAATGAGGTGGCAACGAGGTGCCGCAGGCGAGATGTGAAGCGAGTGTTTGTCATGGGCTTGGCCGGATTGTCCTTGTTAAATCGAAATTCCAGGGGCAGAAAATTCTCACTCAAACGCTAACCGTTGCCGGCAGCGAAAAAAACCGTCGAATCGTAAAGTTTTTTAGAGTTTAGTAGACCAGCCCTGACATAAGCGCCGCGCGCGTGCCCTTTTTCGTCCATTTTGTCGCAGCTAAAACTGCGTGAAATTCCGATTTTTCGCAGAAGAGTTAAGCCCGTCACAATTATCGGCTAACCTGAAAGCCAGTCAGCCGAGGAGACCGACCATGGACTTAGCCCTTTTTGATCTTGATGAAACACTGATTTGTGAAGACAGCACCAGCCTGTGGCTGCGGTGGCTGGTATCACAGGGATTCGCCCCCAGCGAACTGATTGATCAGGAACAGGCACTGATGAACCAGTACTATGCCGGCACGCTGTCGATTGAAGAGTACATGAATAAAACCCTCTCCCCGCTGGCAGGCATGGCGACACTGACCGTTGAAGGCTGGGTGCGCCGCTTCATTCATCGCGACATCCTGCCACGCGTTTATCCGGCCGCCCGCGAGCGCATTGAGTGGCACCGGGCACGCGGTGACAGAGTGATGATCATCTCCGCCAGTGGCGAACATCTGGTGGTGCCGATTGCCGAGAAGCTGGGTGCCTGCGGCGCGCTGGCGATTGGTGTTGAGATCGTGGATGAGCGCTACAGCGGCAACACTTACGGCACCATGACCTACAAAGAGGGCAAAGTGACCCGCCTGGGTGACTGGAAAGCGCTGCAGCAGGAGGAGAATTTTGACCGCACCTGGGCTTACAGCGACTCCATGAATGACCTGCCGCTCCTCCAACAGGCCGATCATGCCCACGTTATCAACCCGGATGAACAGTTGCACCAGGAAGCGCTAAACCGCGGCTGGCAGGTTTACCACTGGGCACGCTGACTCAGCGCCATTCCCGGCAGGTATCATTGTTTCAGGCAGTCTGGATACGGACCGTGCACAACAACCGGCGCATACATGGAGTATGTGAGATTGTGAGCACGGCTCAGGTCCAGACTGACAAATAAAATCGTCTGCCAGGCCAGCTCCTTAGCCGCGGGACGCGCCAGCGTCCTGCGCTAATCCCACTTTCAGCAGCCTGCCATTGGCCTCATCGGTCAGCACATAGAGCCAGCCATCCGGTCCCTGCCGCACATCGCGGATTCGCGCCTTCTGATCGCCCAGCAGGCGCTGCTCTTCCACCACTTTTTCGCCGTTGAGACTCAGACGAATCAGGTTTTTCTCTTTCAGTGCCCCAATAAACACGGAATTCTTCCACTGCGGAAAACGGGCACTGTTATAAAATGCCATGCCGCTGATAGCCGGAGAATCCTTCCAATGATAAAGCGGCTGTTCGGTGCCTGCAGCATGGGTGCCCTTTGATTCCGGCACTTTATCGCCGCTGTAGTCAATGCCGTACGTCGCCAGCGGCCAGCCGTAGTTCTTGCCACGGCTCATGATATTCACTTCATCGCCACCGCGCGGGCCATGTTCATTTTCCCATATCGTGCCGGTCCAGGGATTAAGCGCCAGTCCCTGCGGATTACGCAGACCATAGGCCCAGACCTCTGGCCGCGCGCCGGGCTTTTTCACAAACGGATTATCATCCGGCACGCTGCCATCGGCGTTGAGCCGCAGCAATTTGCCCTGCAGCTTATCGAGATCCTGCGCGGCGCTGCTGACAAAGTTATCGCCGAATGCGATCCAGAGGTAGCCCTGCGTATCAAACGCCAGCCGGGTGCCGATATTGTTGCCGCTGGAGAGCATCGGCGTCTGCCGGACTACCTCGCGGAAATCGCTGAGTTGCCGGTTATCCGGACTCAGCGTCCCGACGCCCACGACGGCACCTGCTTTGCCGCTGCTGTTCGCCTCGGTGTAGCTGAGCCAGACGCGACGGCTGGTCGCAAAATCGGGTGCCAGCACCACGTCCAGCAGTCCACTCTGCCGTTCTGCCCAGACCTTTGGCACGCCCTGAATCGGCTGCGACAGGCCACTCTCCGGACTCCAGCTGCGCAGCGCTCCGCTACGCTCGGTAATCAGCAGCGTTTTGTTGTCGGGCAGGAAGGCAACAGACCATGGATGTTGTAACTTATCCTGCAATACCTCGACCTTTACGTCAGCGGCAAACAGTGGCGAGGCGCAGAACAGCGCGCCGCCGAGCACAAGAGCAGTCGAAAAACGGGACATAAGGTTCTCCTGACGGGATAGCATGCACTTAAGCGTAGTCATCCGCTGCGTGGTGAACCTGAGGATTTACAAAAGATTAAACAGAGCGACAAGGATCCGCCGCCCCGAAAGGACATGGCGCGTTGAAACTGACCGTGTCACGAACCAGCGTATCAATACCCGGCTTCAGATCATCAAAGGTGATTGGCGTCGTGCTGTTACTGACCGTTTTGCCAAAGGCTTTTCGCACAACCCGGATCAACGGTTTGCCGGTCACGGCGTCGCTGGCTTCGATTTCCAGGAACAGTTCACTGTTCTGAGTTCGGTGGCCTGATGCCGCCATCGTACTGGCGACGACTGCCGCAATCGGCACCACTTCGTAAAACTGTCCGCCCTCATTCTCTGCCGGGACGGCGGTGATCGCGGCACGCACTTTAAGAGTATGTGGCGAAGCCTGATTAACCAGCGGCAGACGGGTGGCAATCGCCCCTTTCAACTGAATATCGGTGTAACTGCGTATCTGATCCAGCGTCTGCTGACTGACGCGAGCCGTAGGCCGTGCAGCCGGATAGAACACGACCGGTGTATAGAGCACATCCTGATACTGACTGCTCTTATAGTCGGGAGAAATCCAGCGCAGGGTCGGTTCCCCGCTGGCCGATTCAGAGGGCTTCAGTTGGCTGTAATCCGCTAAGAAACCCGAAGAGTGCTGCTTGTCTGCAACATGAGAAGTACATCCGCTGAGCAACAGTATGGAAACTGCCAGCAGAGCAGCAACGGACGTTTTACGCATGATCAACTCGCTTGTGTCAGGAAGGTTTAAGCAAGCATAGATAAATCACGGGGAAATGCTGAAAATAAGCGTCGTTATAAGGGGTTATCTGTGCGGAAGATCGGAAAATACCCGCTGCACAACGCAGCGGGTGAAAGGCATTATTCAAAACTGGCATCAGGATTATCAGACAGGGTAATGAACTGCTTACCGCCCTGAGTCAGCGCCATGATAGTGCCGGTTTCGATGTCGTAAACCCAGCCGTGCAGGCGCAGTTTGCCATTACGCAGGGCAACGGAGACTGACGGATGAGTCTTCATGTTGTTCAGCTGAGCGATCACGTTCTCTTTGACCATCTCATTCAGCTTCTTCTCTGGCGAGTCATATTCACGCTGCTCAACTACCGCTTTTGCCGCATCGGCATAGCGAAGCCAGTGCTCAACCGCAGGCATGGTATCCATGCAGGCGCAGGAAGCGATGGCGTTCATTGCACCGCAGTTGGAGTGACCGCAGATGATGATGTCTGAGACGCCCAGCGCGACCACCGCATATTCGATCGTGGCGGAGACACCACCCGGTTCCGGGCCAAATGAGGGAACGATGTTTCCCGCATTGCGGATAACGAACAGCTCTCCTGGCTCCTGCTGCGTCACCAGTTCCGGCACCAGACGGCTGTCTGAACAGGAGATGAACAGCGCTTTCGGATTTTGATTTGACGCCAGGCTTTTGAAAAGATCCTTCCTTTCAGGAAACACATTCTGCTGGAAATTCAGAAATCCGTTGATGATCTCTTTCATTATTTAGCTCTCACATTATCCATTTCATTACCTGAGGGGCATAGCCCCCTCAGTGGGGTTTGCTGGTTTATTATTAATGAAAACAAGTGAATATCAACCCGCGTTTTTTCGGACAGCGCTGAACTGCTGTCATCGTCAGCGTTTCGCTTATCCGTCATCCAGCGTTTTCGGATCCGATTTCTTTTTACAGCACGGGACGTTACCGGAAAAGGCAGAGTGTGATCCACCCGCTTTTTTTGTCCGAGTTGTGGACCGGCTTTTACGCGTTTTTTCACTACTTTACGTCGCAGTTTGACCAAAACCAAAGATTTCTCATTTGCATCTGGCCTTTGAGGGCTGACAAAGGGCAGAAGGATAACGCCCGGAGAATGAGCAGGGCGGGTTCAGGCAATGATGACAGCCACGGTGGAGGTGGCCGGGGGAGGAAATTTAGCGGTTAACCATACTGCTGCTGATGCGCTTTTTTGCGGCGCAGATAATCCTCATCCTCACGCAGCTTGTCCCAATAGCCTTTGAAGATAGCGGCCGCAGCGGCCTTTTCCTCGTTGACGCCGCGCGGCAGCTCCTTGCCGTCCGCGTCATATTTGCGTCCGCCTTTGTGGTTACTGTAACGCCGCGCCCGGGTGTACCCCATCTGGATAAATTTGCGCGCCATATCCATGCCGACAAAATCGTCCTGACGCCGGTAATCCTCAAACAGCGCCATGATTTTTTCAGCCGACTCTTCAGCAATGGCAACGGTGCGAAAACGCCAGTGCGGCAGAATTTCGCCTTTATAAGGCTCGACCATCAGCACACCCTGCTCACCTCGCCCGACCTGATAAAGCTCGGGATGCTGGCGGAAGTCGATCGTGCTGAAGTCCTGATCATAATCGAAAGGTTTCATCTCTTTAGTTTAGGATCAAGTGCGTCACGTAGCCCGTCACCGAGCAAATTAAATGCCAGAACCGTGAAGAAAATCGCCAGACTGGGGAAAATCGCCACGTGCGGGGCAATCACCATGTCGGCCCGCGCCTCATTCAGCATGGCGCCCCACTCCGGCGTGGGCGGCTGCGCACCCAGTCCGAGAAACGACAGACTGGCGGCGGTAATGATGGAGGTACCAACCCGCATCGTGAAATAGACCACAATTGGCGATACCGTGCCGGGCAGAATATGCCGCATCAGGATCGTCCAGTCAGACGCGCCGATGCTGCGTGCCGATTCAATATAGGTCTGATGCTTCAGCACCAGCGTGTTACCGCGAACCAGACGGGCAAAGGCCGGGATACTGAAGATAGCGACCGCCACGATCACGTTGCTCATGCCGCTGCCCATAATCGCCACCACCGCAATCGCCAGCAGAATGCCGGGAAAGGCAAACAGCACATCACAGATGCGCATGGTGATACGGTCCCACCAGCCCTCGTAATAACCGGCCAGCAGACCAAACAGCGTGCCAATTACTGCGCCAATGACCACCGAGAAAAAGCCGGCAATCAGAGAGATACGCGTGCCGACCAGCACCCGGCTGAAGATGTCGCGACCCAGCGAATCGACGCCAAAATAATGCATCAGCGACGGACCGTCGTTGAGCCGGTCATAATCGAAGTAGTTCTCTGCGTCGAACGGCGCAATCCAGGGGGCGATCACTGCCAGTACAATCAGTATCAGCACAAACACCCCGGCCAGCAGCGCCACCGGCTGACGCCGGAAGCGTCGCCAGAACTCACGCCACGGCGTACGCACCCGGTTCTCCGCTATCAGCGGCATCGTTTTCAGGGCCGCTTCACGTCGCCAGTTTTTCATCGCGACTCCTTAAAGCGAATAGCGGGGTTAATCACCGCATAGAGCATGTCGACAAACAGATTGATCAGAATAAACTCCAGTGAAAACAGCAGTACTTCGGCCTGAATAACCGGATAGTCGCGCATCGCCACGGAGTCGACCAGCAGACGCCCCAGGCCCGGCCAGTTAAACACCACCTCGACCACAATTGAGCCACCCAGCAGAAAACCAAACTGCAGCCCCATCATCGTGACCACCGGGATCATCGCGTTGCGCAGGCCATGTTTCACCACCACCAGCGACTCGCGTACCCCTTTGGCCCGGGCGGTACGCATGTAATCTTCCTGCATCACCTCCACGAACGAGGCGCGGGTAAAGCGCGCCATGACCGCGGCGACCGCTGCACCTAAGGTGATGGAGGGCAGAATGTAATGCTTCCAGCTCTCAGCCCCGACGGTGGGCAGCCAGCCCAGCTCAACCGAGAAGACCTGCATCAGCAGCATCCCCAGCGCAAAGGCGGGAAACGAAATACCCGACACCGCCAGCGTCATCCCCAGCCGATCGGGCCAGCGGTTACGCCAGACCGCTGAAACAATGCCGATGGTCATGCCAAAAATCACTGCCCAGATCATACTGGCCAGCGTCAGCCACAGTGTCGGCATAAAGCGTGAGGCGATCTCATCCGCAACCGGCCGCTTTGAGACCATCGACTGACCGAAATCACCCTGCAGCGCATTCAGCATAAAGTGCCAGAACTGCTGTGGCAGCGGCAAATCCAGACCCAGCTCCTGACGCACCAGCGCCACCACCGAGGCATCCGCTTCCGGCCCGGCGATCAGGCGTGCCGGGTCGCCCGGCAGCAGGTGAACAAACAGGAATACCAGCACCGCCACGATCAGCAGCGTGGGGATCAGCCCAAACAGTCGTTTGAGAAAGTAGTTAAACATGCAACATCCTGCAGTTGCGGCCAGCCACACGGGCTGGCCGGCTCCGTTACTTCAGCGTGGCCTCATCAAAATTGAATGAGGTATCGGGCATCACATAAAAACCAGTCAGGTTTTTGCTGTTGGCAGAAACCAGCTGCTCAACCACCAGCGGGATCCACGGATGGTCCTGCCAGATGGTGTCCTGCGCCTCTTTGTAGAAACGCGCTTTTTCAGCCCGATCGGTGGTTTTCAGCGCATCGGCCAGATCTTTATCGACCTTCGGATTGCTGTAAAACGCGGTGTTGAAGATTGCCGGTGGCCAGGCTGCGGTGGCAAACAGTGGCGTCAGCGCCCAGTCGGCTTCACCGGTTGAAGCGGACCAGCCGGTGTAGAACATGCGCACGCCGCTCTCTTTCTGGCCTTTACCTTCGACTTCAGCACCACGCTGACCCGCATCCATCGCCGTGACTTTTACCTTCACGCCAATCTGCGCCAGCTGCTGCTGAGTGAACTGCAGCACCTTTTGCGCGGTGCTGTGGTTGTGCGACGACCAGAGTGTGGTTTCAAATCCGTTCGGGTAGCCTGCCTCTTTCAGCAGCGCTTTCGCTTTAGCAGGATCGTAGCTGATAGTCGGATAGGTCTGCGCAAAGTCAATGGCGGGCGGCACGATGCCGGTCGCAGGCGTGGCGTAACCGGCGAAGGCCACCTTCGCCAGCGCCTGACGGTTGATGGCATACTCCAGCGCTTCACGCACCTTCGGATTGTCGAACGGCTTCTGCGTGACGTTAAGGCTGATGTAACGCTGCATGATCGAAGGCGTGGTCACCACATCGAGCTTGCTGTTCTTCTCCAGCAGTTTTGCCTGCTCATAAGGCACCGGGAACGCAAGGTTCGCTTCGCCGGTCTGCAGCATGGCCGCGCGGGTATTGTTATCCACCACCGGTCGCCAGGTAATGCTGTCCAGCTTCGGATAGCCCGGTTTCCAGTAGCCATCCCACTTCTTCACCTTCACAAAGTCGGTCTGATTCCAGGTTTCAAACACAAACGGACCGGTGCCCACTGGATGGAAGCCGATCTCTTTGCCATATTTTTTCAGCGCGGCAGGTGAAATCATTGCTGCCGCCGGATGGGCCAGATTGTTGATAAAGGCTGAGAACGGCTCTTTCAGCGTCACTTTCACCGTGGTCGGATCGACGACTTCGGTGCTGGCAATGCGTTTGAACAGGTTGTAGCGCTTAAGATGGTTATCCGGATTGCTGGCGCGATCGAGGTTGACCTTCACCGCGTCCGCATTGAAGTCCGTACCATCCTGGAATTTAACGCCGGAGCGCAGCTTAATCGTGTACGTCAGGCCGTCGGCGCTGGCCTGGTAGCTTTCCGCCAGCACATTAGTGAGTTTCATATCCTTATCGAAGCCAAACAGCCCCTGATAGAACGATTTCGCCACCGCCTGCGACAGCGTGTCGTTGGCATCATAGGGATCGAGCGTGGTGAAGTTGGACGCGACGGCAATTACCGCATCCTGTGCTGCCCAGGCGGGCAATGTCATTGCGCTGCTTAACACGCCAGCCGCCAGTAACCCTTTACGCATCGTAATCTGCATCTTGTTCTCCTGTAATCCCTGTCGGGTTGGTCGCCGGGGCGACATCTTCACTGTTCAGGTCGCGCTGATAACGTGGCGGGCGACGAAATGACCCGGAGCCACCTCCATCAGCGGCGCCACTTCAGGTTCATCCCCTAACGCATGAATCGGGCTGGGGATCTCATCGACCAGTAAGGCGCGTTCACGACGCCGGTGCGCCGGATCGGCTACCGGCACCGCGGCCATGAGTTTTCGGGTATAGGGGTGTTGTGGCTGTTCAAACACCGCCTGACGCGGCCCTATCTCAACAATCTGACCGAGATACATTACCGCCACACGGTGGCTGACACGCTCCACCACCGCCATATCGTGAGAAATAAACAGAAAGGCGATGCCAAATTCGCGCTGCAGGTCGAGCATCAGATTAATAATCTGCGCCTGAATCGACACATCCAGCGCCGAGACGGACTCATCGGCGATGACCACCTTCGGATTCAGCGCCAGCGCGCGGGCAATACAGATACGCTGGCGCTGCCCGCCGGAAAATTCATGCGGATAGCGCTGAGCATGTTCCGGCAGCAGACCGACTTTATCCAGTAACCAGGCGACGCGCTGCTCCGCCTCGCGACGCGGCATCGCCTTGTGAACCAGCAGCGGCTCCATAATTGAGAAGCCAACCGTCAGCCGGGGATCAAGCGAGGCGTAGGGATCCTGGAAAATAAACTGAATATCGCGCCGCAGATGGGCGAGTGCAGCACCTGAGAGATGGTCGATGCGCTGTCCGTCAAATGTCAGCGTGCCGCCCTGGCTGGCAACCAGCTTCAGTAGCGAGCGTCCGGTGGTCGATTTACCGCAGCCCGACTCGCCCACCAGCGCCAGCGTCTCTCCGGCATAGAGATCAAAACTGACTTTTTCGACGGCATGAACCCGGCTTTTGACCCGATTCAGCAGGCCGCCGCGAATATCGAAGCGGGTGACCAGATCGCGTACCTGCAGAATGGGGGGCTGCAGGCGGCGAACCGTATCCTGCGGCACGTCATCAACCGCGTCGCTATGCAGCAGCGGAAATTTGGCCGGCAGCGGCTGGCCATGCATCGATCCGAGCCTGGGCACCGCGGCCAGCAGCGCCTGGGTGTAGGGCTGCTGCGGTGCGCTGAACAGTTCGGCGACGGGCGCATTCTCCACCACATCGCCGCGATACATGACCTGAACGCGATCGGCCATTTCAGCGACCACGCCCATATCGTGCGTGATAAAAATCACCCCCATCTGCATCTCTTTTTGCAGCACGCGGATGAGTTGCAGAATCTGCGCCTGAATAGTGACGTCAAGTGCAGTGGTCGGCTCATCGGCAATCAGCAGCGCCGGTTTGCAGCAGAGCGCCATCGCAATCATCACGCGCTGACGCATTCCGCCTGAGAGCTGATGCGGAAAACGAGACAGGACATTGTGCGCATCAGGAATACGCACCAGATCGAGCATCCGGCGCGCCTCTGCCAGTGCCGCGGCGTGGCTCAGCCCCTGATGAAGCCGGATGGATTCAGCAATCTGCTCGCCCACAGAGAAGACCGGATTTAGCGAGGTCATTGGCTCCTGAAAGATCATCGCCATATCCGCGCCGCGCACCCGACGCATCTGACTTTTTGAGGCGCGCATCAGATCCAGCACCTCGCCGTTGCGACGACGTAATTGCACCTCACCGCTCACCCTGCCGCCAGCCTGCTCAATCAGCCGCATCAGCGCCAGCGAGGTGACCGATTTTCCTGAACCTGACTCGCCTACCAGCGCCAGCGTTTCGCCGCGAAACAGATCGAGTGACAAATGACGCACCGCGTCTGTGACGGTGGCTTCGTGCTGAAAACGCACACTGAGATCGCGCACCGCCAGCACCTGATCAGGGGCCAGCGGCGGTAGCGTTTGCCTGTCGCTCATCACTGCTCCTTAACTTTCGCGATAGATAGCGACCTCAGCCGCCTCGCCGACCCGCGCAACGCCCCGGTACATGCCTTCGCTGTTGAACGGCAGCGCCACGTTGCCTGCGCGATCGACGGCGATTAAGCCGCCACTGCCGCCCAGTTCCAGCACGCTGTCATGAATAACGTTAACACTTGCCTGCTGCAAAGAGCGTCCGGCGTAGCGCATCTGCGCGGCCACATCGTAGGCCGCCAGCGTCCGCATAAAGACTTCACCGGTGCCGGTACAGGAGACCGCCACGCTGTCGTTGCTGGCGAAGCAGCCCGCGCCCGGCAGCGGCGAGTCGCCGACGCGTCCGGCCTGCTTATTAGTCATCCCGCCCGTTGACGTGGCCGCAGCGAGGTTGCCTGCCAGATCCAGCGCGACCGCCCCGACAGTGCCGAACTTACGGTCCGGGTCGAGCGGGTCGTCACTGTGTGCGGCACCATCATGGTCCAGCACCGCGATATCGCTGTTGAGCGCGCGCTGCAGCTGCTCCCAGCGTTCCGGCGTCGAAAAGTAATCAGGTTCGACCGTTTCCAGCCCCTGCGCCACGGCAAACTGCTCCGCGCCTTCCCCGATAAACAGCACATGCTCGCTTTTTTCCAGCACGGCACGTGCCGCCAGCACCGGATTACGTAATCGCGTTACGCCTGCGACCGCGCCGACATCCAGCGTGCGGCCATCCATAATGCAGGCATCGAGTTCATGGGTGCCCTGATGGGTGAAGACCGCGCCTTTGCCCGCGTTAAACAGCGGACACTCTTCCAGCAGCCGTACGGCCTCGGTTACCGCATCGAGTGCACTGCCGCCCTGAGCCAGTATCTGCTGACCTTGAGTGACAATATCGTGGAGCGCCTGACGGTAGCGTTGTTCCTTTTCAGCGCTCATTGCTGCGCGCGAAATCGCACCTGCGCCGCCGTGAATGGCGATCACTGCATTGACCATAACGCTCTACCCTGTGATTGCATCAGGACGAAAAACACTGATTTAAAATGGTTTTCACCCATTTTTGGTGATTTTTGACTATAGAAAGCCTGCTAAGTGTTGTAAAGCGGAAACTGTTCCTGTGGTTATAACCTTTTCTTACCGCCATATTTCACTTTGGTCGCAATGACCGGCAGGTCAGGCCGACGCCGATGTGACTCAGCGACCAATTCCCACCATAATAGGCAGCATCTGACATAACCAGGCTGGACTGTTCATGGAAAGTTTTACTGCAGGTTTGATCTCCCTTGAGGAGGCGCAACAAAAAATGCTGTCACAGCTGACGCCCGTCACCGACTCACTGAGCGTGTCGCTGGCCGAGGCGGTCGGGCGCATCACCGCAACCGCAGTCACCTCACCGATTGCCGTGCCGCCCTTTGATAACTCCGCGATGGACGGCTACGCCGTCAGGCTGGCCGATGTCAGCAGCGGACAGCCGCTTCCCGTGGCAGGCAAGGCCTTTGCTGGCGCGCCGTTCAGCGGTGAGTGGCCACAGGGCAGCGTGATTCGCATCATGACCGGTGCGCCGGTGCCCGCAGGCTGTGAAGCGGTAGTGATGCAGGAGCAGACCGAAGCTCAGGGCGATGCGATTGTCATTAACGCGCCGGTGCGTCAGGGACAAAATATTCGCCTGACCGGTGATGATATTCAGCCGGGCCATGTAGTGCTGGAAGCGGGTACGCGTCTGGGTGCCGCCGAGCTGCCGCTGCTCGCCTCGCTGGGCATCGCGCAGGTCAGCGTGCTGCGAAAACTGCGGGTCGCTATCTTCTCCACAGGTGATGAACTTCAGCCAGTCGGTGAGCCGCTGGCAGACGGCCAGATTTATGACACCAACCGTTTTGCCGTCTCGCTGATGCTGCATAAGCTGGGCTGCGAAGTCATCGACCTTGGCATTATCAAAGACGATCCCGCTGCTCTGCGCGCCGCATTTGAGGAAGCCGATCGGCAGGCCGATGTGGTGATCAGCACCGGCGGCGTTTCTGTGGGTGAAGCGGATTTCACCAAAAGCATGCTGGAAGAGCTCGGTGCCATCAGTTTCTGGAAGCTGGCGATCAAGCCCGGCAAGCCGTTTGCCTTTGGCCGCCTCAACAGCAGCTGGTTCTGTGGCCTGCCGGGTAACCCGGTCTCCGCCGCCGTCACTTTCTATCAACTGGTGCAGCCGCTGCTTGCCACCCTCACGGGCCAGCAGAAATCCGCCTTGCCACCCCGTCAGAAAGTGCGCTGCGCCTCGCGCCTGAAAAAGTCACCGGGCCGGCTCGACTTCCAGCGCGGCATCCTGCGCCAGAACGCACAGGGTGAACTGGAGGTAGAGACCACCGGAATGCAGGGTTCGCACGTCTTCAGCTCTTTTGCCCAGGCGAACTGCTTTATTGTGCTGGAACGGGATCGTGGCAACGTGGAACCGGGTGAATGGGTCGAGGTGGAACCATTCAACGCCCTGCTGGAGGCGTAAATGCTGCCCGAATTAAGTGATGAGGAGATGCTGCGCTACAACCGACAGATTGTTCTGCGCGGCTTTGATTTTGACGGGCAGGAGCGGCTGAAAGCCAGTCACGCGCTGGTCGTCGGGCTGGGCGGGCTGGGCTGCGCGGCTGCGCCCTACCTTGCTTCTGCCGGCGTCGGCAATCTGACGCTGCTGGACTTCGATACCGTGTCGCACTCGAACCTGCAACGGCAGATCCTGCATCATGACGCGGATATTGGCCGCGCCAAAGTGGACTCTGCCGCGCAAAGCCTGGCCGCCATCAATCCGCACTGCCAGCTGCATCCGGTTAATGGACAGCTGGACGATGCGGCGCTGCTGGCGCTGATTGCCCAACAGCAGGTGGTGCTGGACTGCACTGACAATGTTGCGGTTCGTGAGCAGCTTAACCGGCTCTGCCGACAGCAGCGGGTGCCACTGGTTTCAGGCGCCGCGATTCGGATGGAAGGTCAGATCAGCGTATTCAACTGGCAGCCTGGCACCCCCTGTTATCGTTGCATCAGCCGCCTGTTTGGCGAACAGACCCTGAGCTGCGTGGAAGCAGGCGTTATGGCCCCGCTGGTGGGTGTGATTGGTGCGATGCAGGCGATGGAAGCCATTAAAGTGCTGACATCCTTTGGCGCGCCCGCCACCAGCCGGTTGCTGATGTACGATGCGATGAGCGCGGAGTTCCGCAGCATGAAAGTGGCGCAGGACGCGCATTGTGAAGTGTGTGGCGGTGGGGATAGCAAAACATCTGATTTTTGAGCACAGCGATGAGATCTTACCCGCTTCGGAAACACGGTCAGATCGGAAAGTCGCTTAATCTATCAATGGGCGCTCAGCACCACGGGGCAAAAAAACCGGGGTGGCCTGCGCCACCCCGGTTTTTATCAGACAATACCCTGACTGCGCAGGTAATCTTCGTAATTACCGGTGAAGTCCACCACCTTGTCTGCTTTCAGCTCAATCACGCGGGTTGCCAGCGAGCTGACAAATTCGCGGTCATGCGAAACAAACACCAGCGTGCCTTCATACATCTCCAGCGCCATATTGAGCGATTCAATCGACTCCATATCGAGGTGGTTGGTCGGCTCATCCATAATCAGGATGTTCGGTTTTTCCATCATCAGCTTACCGAACAGCATACGACCCTTCTCACCACCGGAAAGCACTTTTGCCGGCTTCTTAATATCATCCTGCGAAAACAGCAGACGACCGAGAATACCGCGAATGGTCTGCTCATCATCGCCCGGCTGTTTCCACTGACTCATCCAGTCAAATACCGTCAGATCATTGGCAAAATCATCGGCGTGATCCTGAGCGTAATAACCAATACGCGCATTCTCTGACCATTTAACCGTGCCATTATCTGGCGTAAGCTGACCCACCAGCGATTTCAACAGCGTCGATTTACCAATACCGTTGGCACCGATTACCGCCAGCTTTTCGCCCACTTCCAGCAGCAGATTTAAATTCTTAAACAGCGGACCGTTATCAAATCCTTTGGTTAATCCTTCCACTTCCAGCGCATTACGGAACAGTTTCTTGTCCTGCTCAAAACGGATAAACGGGTTCTGACGACTGGAGGCTTTCACTTCATCCAGTTTAATTTTATCCATCTGCTTAGCACGTGAAGTCGCCTGACGTGATTTAGAGGCGTTGGCGCTAAAACGACTGACGAACGATTGTAAGTCAGCAATCTGCGCTTTCTTCTTGGCATTATCAGATAACAGACGTTCACGTGCCTGCGTTGCCGCGGTCATATATTCGTCATAATTACCGGAATAAACCCGCAGCTCGCCATAATCCAAATCGGCCATGTGGGTGCAGACCATATTAAGGAAGTGACGGTCATGCGAAATGATAATCATCGTGCTGTCACGCTCGTTCAGCACCTGCTCCAGCCAGCGAATCGTATCGATGTCCAGGTTGTTCGTCGGTTCGTCGAGTAACAAAATATCGGGATTAGAAAACAGCGCCTGCGCCAGCAGCACACGCAATTTAAAGCCCGGGGCGATTTCGCTCATCGGGCCATAATGCTGTTCAACCGGAATGCCGACGCCGAGTAATAATTCACCGGCACGCGACTCGGCGCTATAGCCATCCATCTCACCGTAAAGCGCTTCAAGATCGCCGACTTTATATCCCTCTTCTTCGCTCATTTCTGGCAAAGAATAAATGCGGTCGCGCTCCTGCTTTACTTCCCATAATTCATGGTGACCCATGATAACGGTGTCCAGCACGCTGAATTGTTCAAAGGCGAACTGATCCTGACGCAACTTACCAATGCGCTCGTTGGGATCGTAAGAGACGTTGCCGCCTGAAGGCACCAGATCGCCACCCAAAATCTTCATGAAGGTGGATTTTCCGCTGCCGTTCGCACCGATTAAACCGTAACGATTACCGCCGCCAAATTTAACGGAGATATTTTCGAACAGTGGCTTGCTGCCAAACTGCATGGTGATGTTGCTGCTAACTAACACGGCATTGACCTTTGTGAAGAGAATGGATGAAAAAACGGCGGCTATTATGCCAGATGTGACGCAGCGCACGCCAGCGTCAGGCGTGGATTCCTGGCGGGGTGATTGATATCCCGACAGAAATAAAAAAGCCGGAGGACCCTAATGGCCCCCCGGCTCCCACTTACAAGGATTGTGTTGATCAATCGATCAGGAAACTGTCCAGGCTTTTACCGGAATCCAGCGCTTTTTTAATCGCTGCCGGGGTGCGACCCTGACCTGTCCATGATTTCTGCTCACCGTTTTCATCGGTGTAAGAATATTTAGCCGGACGCGGCGCACGCTTGGTGCGTTTTTTTCCGCTTTCCAGCGCACCTAATAATTCATTAGGATCGATGCCGTCAGCCAGCAGCATTTCGCGATATTTAGACAGCTTTTCTTCTTTTTCGCGATTCTGCGTCTCTTCCGCTTCTGCTTCTTCGCGGCGCTCAGTAACAACAACGGTTAATTTTTCCAGGATCTCTTCAAGATCGGTCAGTGGCAGTTCACGAGCCTGGGCACGTAATGTGCGAATATTGTTCAGTACTTTAAATGCGTCACTCATCACAATGTCCTTGATTAAGGGGGGTTAATAAAACTGTAGCGCCAAGATTACCTAATTCAAATAAAAAAATAAATTATTTTTACGCTACAGATAATTCTTAAGTATTAATTCAGACAAAACAGCACTATTAAAATCGGCAGTGCCTGACGTTTTATTAACGCTGAATTAACAACAAATCGTGCTCCGGTTCCATTGTTGAAAACGATTTCAGAGGCTTTATACCGAAAGCTGACCGTTTACCTTATCTCCTAAAGTGGGTTTTTACAGCATCATTATTTACGGATGCGCACCTGCTGATAGCCGATTAAAAACATGCTCTGATCGCGATCTCAGTCACACCAGCTTACAGATTATGCTTAAAAATCGCCCTCAAGGCCGTTAAATAGCCCAAAATAATTAACGCCCTGATGAATTTTTAATAATGCCCACTGCTATCTGTTAACTTTTTTTTGCCGCTGCGTTTAGCAGCAGAGTCAGATTATTCGCAGTTCCCTCAGCTGTGCAATAACAGTTCTGCCTGACGCAGGCGGAGGAATAGTTGCGCCCGGGTTACCTGCCTGCTCATGAGGCGACTTAAAAAATCCGTTCAGGAAATAAATTCAGGAAGGTGACAGAGTTCAAAAAGCTGAATCAGAATAGACCAGCAACATAAAAATAACGTTGCTTCTCGGTTGCTTAAAATAACCCTGTGCTTATCACGCGTTTATTTTCTGCTGCCTGTGTCGGGCAGAGCGTCGGTGAGACACCCGGTTATTCAACAGGTTAGATAATCATCAATCGCCGTGAGAGGCTGTCAGCCTCTGACGTAATGCTGACAGGAAGAAAGATTAAGGGCGGTTACTGCACAGAGGCAGCGACCGCCAGAGGACTAATTTGCCTGGGTGGCCGGGCCAAATACCGGATATTGCGGCATCTCAACGTTCTGATACGTTTCCCAGCCGCCGCCCAGCGCTTTATAGAGCGCAACTAAATCAAGTGCGCTCTGCATCCGCGCCTGTGTCGCCTGCTCCTGCGCCTGTGCCAGCTGACGCTGTGCATCCAGCACCTCAAGGAAGGTTGAAAGCCCCTGCCGGTAACTGTCGCTGGCGAGATCAAAGGCGCGCTGAAGGGCACCGGTCGTCTCATCCAGCGCAGTGACACGCTGCTGATCGGCGCGATAGCTGACCAGCGCATTCTCCACATCCTGCAATGCCGTCAGCACCGTCTGACGGTAATCCAGTGCGGCGCTGGCCTGCTGTGCCCGGGCGAGTTTGACGCTCGACACCAGCTGCCCACCCTGGAAGATCGGAATCGACAGCGACGGGCCGTAACTGTAGAAATGGCTGCTCCAGTTATCCAGATAGCTGACGTCGGTATTGCGCACGCCCAGCTGACCCGTCAGTGACAGGCTCGGGAAAAGCTGCGCCACAGACACGCCGATCTCAGCGGTTTGAGCATGCAGCGTCGCTTCAGCCTGACGAATATCGGGACGACGACGTGCCAGCGTGGAGGGAATACCCACCGGGACAAACTGCGGTAGCGGTGGTAACGCTTTTGGCGTACTGAGTTCAGCATCCAGCGCACCCGGCGTTTTACCAAGCAGCACCGCCAGCCCGTTCATCGCCTGTCGTGCCTGTGACTGATACTGCGGCAGTTGCGCCTGCAGCGTGCTGAGCTGGGCTCGGGCATTTTCCACATCGGTCAGCGGTGCCAGTCCATTCTGCTGCTGACTCTGCGTAAGCTCGGTGGTCTGCTGCGCTACCTCAATCTGCTGCTGCAGCGTCTGAATGGTGCTCTGCGCGCCTCGCAGCTGCAGCCAGGCTCGCGCTACTTCGGCTTCCAGTGAGACCAGCGCATCATTGCGCTGCTCTATCGCCGCCTGCTGCTGGGCATTAGCGGCCTCAACCTGACGGCGCACTTTGCCCCACAGATCAAGTTCCCAGCTGGCATCAAAGCTACCCTGATAAAGGTTAACCGGCTGGGTCAGGCCATTGAGCTGGCTGGCCACGTTGCTGTCGAGCTGATCGGTCGCGCCATTGGATTTCAGCAAGCCTTTAAGTCCAAGCTGCTGTCGCGTCACTTTGGCCGAACCGTTCAGACTCGGGAACAGACTCCCCTGCGCCTGTGTCAGCTGTTCACGCGCCCCGGCAATGCGCAGCACCGTCTGCTGCAGGCTCAGGTTGCCCGCAATCGCCCGCTCAATCAGGCTATCGAGCTGTGGATCGTTAAAGCTGCGCCACCAGCGTGAATTAATGGCGGCAGTTTGCGGTTTTGACGCCTCCTGCGAATCCAGCGTGTTGTAGCTGCCCGGCACGGCGGGTTTCGGTGCCTCATAGTCAGGTCCGACGGCGCAGCCTGCCAGCCCCAGGGCCAGCAGTAAACTCAGGGGTTTCAGGCGATGAGAGAAATAAACCTTCATGTTAGTGTGCTCCTGCACTGCCTTCGCTCTTAATCGGCGAAAGCAGCCAGCAAAATGGAATCAGAATCAGGGCGACAATACTCAGGCCTGAGAAGACATCGATGTAAGCGAGGATGCGCGACTGCGCAATCATCTCCTGATAGAGCTGTCCGGTTGCCAGCGTAACGGGATCACCCACCGCCGAGGTAAAATCACGTATCGCCTGCGCCCAGTGCTGAAGCGTAATGTTGAACGGCTCGTTCAGCGGCGTCATGTTATGCACCATATGCGCCGAGCGTACCTGCTCGCGTTCGGTGATGGCCGCGGTCGACAGCGAGATCCCAATCGATCCGGCCACGTTACGGAACATGGTAAACAGCGCCGAGGCGTCAGCATTAAGCCGCTGCGGAATGGTGACAAAGGCGATAGTCGTGAGCGGGACAAACAGGAAACCCAGCCCGATCGACTGCGCGCTGCGCATCAACACCAATGTTTTAAAATCGACATTGGGCGTTAAGGTGGAGGAGTAGAGAAACGCCACGGCCAGACAGCTGAAGCCAAACGCGATGATGTATCGCGTCTGTACAATCGGCATCAGTTTCAGCACCAGCGGAATCGTCAATACAATCAGCACTGCGCCAGGCGACAGCACCAGCCCTGACCAGGTGGCGGTGTACCCCAGATCCTGCTGCGCCAGCTGTGGCAACACCACGGAGCTGCCATAGAGAATCATCGCCATCCCAGCCATCAGCAGGCCAGCCACCCAGAAGTTGCGGTCTTTCATCACCAGAATATCGACCACCGGCTTACGGGCATACATCAGCCAGTAGATGGCACCGACGATGCCGACCAGCGCCAGCACCGCGAACAGCACGATAAAGTGTGAAGCGAACCAGTCCTCATCTTCTCCACGATCCAGCATAACCTGCAGGCAACCCAGCCCCAGCGTAATCAGACTGATACCGATGTAATCGATCTTCAGTTTGCCTTTGGCCCATTTACGCTCCCACGGTGGATCTTCCAGCAACTGATAAATGGCCAGCACGGTCAGCACGCCGACCGGAATGTTAATAAAGAAGACCCAGCGCCAGCTGTAGTTATCAGTAATCCAGCCACCCAATGTCGGACCAATAACCGGCGCGACAATAATGGCGATAGAGGAGAGACCAAACGCCTTGCCGCGATCTTCCGGCTTGAAGTAGTCCAGCAGCACGGACTGCTGAACCGGCTGCAATCCGCCGCCAAAAAAGCCCTGCAGCACGCGGAACAGAATGATTTGCCAGAGTTCCGTGGCAATACCGCACAGGAACGAGCAGATGGTAAACATCACGATGCAGATCAGGAAAAACTGTTTACGGCCAAACAGCCGGCTGAAGAACGCAGAGATAGGCAGCACGATGCCGTTTGCCACCAGATAGGAGGTCAGCACCCAGGTTGACTCATCGTAACTGGAAGAGAGCGAACCGGCGATATGTGGCAGCGCCACGTTAACGATGGTGGTGTCGAGGATCTCCATAAACACCGCCAGCGTCACCGTGATCGCCACTAACCACGGATTACTGGCGGGTTTCCAGCTCTGCGCCGTACTCATTCCACGGTTACCTTCGGTTCAACCGAGAGACCCAGCGGCAGCGGATGGTTCGGATCAAGGCCCTTATCGATAACGATTTTCACCGGCACGCGCTGAACGATTTTCACGTAGTTACCGGTGGCGTTTTCTGACGGGAAGGTTGAGAAGCGCGAACCGGAACCCATCTGAATACTGTCGACATGCCCTTCCAGCTTCATATCCGGCCAGGCATCGACGCTGATGTCCACTTTGTCGCCCGGATTCATCCGTTGCAGCTGAGACTCTTTAAAGTTCGCCGTAACCCAGATCTCAGGTGAGACCAGCGAGAACAGAGAGGAACCGGCCTGCACCAGGGTGCCCAGCTGAACGTTACGTTTAGTAATGAACCCGTCATAAGGCGCACGAACCTGGGTATAGGAGAGATTCAGATCGGCTGTACTTAACTGCGCCTTTGCCTGCTCAACCTGTTGCTGACGCGCTTCAACATTGGTCTCCTGCTGACGAATCTGCAGGGCGACCTGTGACGCAACTTCAACCTGCGCTTTCGCGCTTTGTAACTGCGCCTGCGCCGAACGTAACTGCGCGGACGCGCTGTCGATATTACGCTGACTGGTCGCACGCGGGTCAACGCCACGCTGGCGACGATAATCGGCCTGCGCGTTTAGCAGGTTCGCTTCTGCTTTCGCCTGGTCCGCCAGCGCCTGATCGCGCTGTGCCGGATACTGTACTTTTGACAGCGCCAGCTGTGCCTGCGCCTGATGCAGCTGTGCGACCGCTAAGCCAAGCTGCGCATTAGCCTGTTCACGCTGAGCACGGTTATCACTGGGATCGATTTCCACCAGCAGATCGCCCTTCTTCACCCGCTGGTTATCTTTTACCAGCAGCTTCACGACATAGCCGGACGCTTTAGGCGCAATGGTAACGGCATCGCCTTCAGTAAAGGCGTCATCGGTGGTTTCAATATTGCGGGTAGAGAACCAGAACCAGAATCCGACAATCAGCATAACCACCACCACCACCGCCAGAATAATCAGCGGCTTTTTACCGGGGCGTTTACGCTCAGGCTGCTGGTCGTTGTCCTGATTTTCCTCTGACTGACGGCTTTTGTCCGTCGCGTTATCTGCGTCCTGCTGGTGTTGATCGCGTTGGTTATTCTCGCTCATAGTTCCCATCACTGGCTAAGGCCCTGATTCCGGGCATAAAGGTCCTGTTAACCTTATCTCGGAAATTGACAAAATCCAGTGCAACTTTACGAAACTTGAGGAATGGCGCACATCCTGCCACTTGATGGGCGTAGCAGGATGCGTCCGGGCTAATGGAGTAACTGCAACAGCAGCCAGCCGCTGGCCATTGACCAGGCCAGCAGAGGAAGGGAAAAGAGATGGAATTGCCACCAGACAGCTTTGTCTTTCGCCATGCGCAGGGCAATGAGGTTAGCAAGCGATCCCGGCAGCAGACCGAAGCCGCCAATGTTGACGGCCCAGGCGAGCACATCCGTCGGCGGTACTTTTTGCAGCAGCAGAATCGTTGCCGGGACGTTGCTGATCACCTGAGACAGACCAATCGCCAGCAGATAGAGCTGTCCCTGGCCGAAATGCGCTACCGCATCAAAGTGCGCCTGCATTACCGGCAGACGCGTCAGCAGGAAGACGTCAATAAACATGGCGATAAACACCGCCAGCAGGCTCCAGTCGATGCGCAGCAGCACCGGACGTGCCATCACCAGGAAAGTGGCGAGGATCAGCAGCAGTATCCAGCCAGTGATCTCCAGCTCCAGACCGGCAATAAACAGCAGGTACAACACGACGCTTACGATAAACAGCGGCTTCTGCCACTGCGGCTGTTCCGGGTTGTCATGCTTATCAATCGACCGCTTTGAAAAGCTGAACCAGGTTAACACCACCAGACTCAGCAGCAGCCAGGCGGCCAGTGGCAGCATCTGCACGATAAATGCCACCACGCTCAGCTTGCCGTGGCTCCACAACAGAATGTTCTGCGGATTGCCAACCGGCGTCAGCAGCGATCCGGCATTAACCGCCAGCGCCTCAAAAATAATCAGTCGCGAGATCGGTAAACGTGAGAACTTACGCAGCGTCAGCGTCAGCGGCACCAGAATGAACAGCGCCACATCGTTGGTTAAAAACGTCGAGAGCAACGCCGCAGCCAGCACCATAAAGAGTGCAAGCGCCCGTTCGTGCCGGAAGCGCGCAATTAGCCGTCCCCCCAGCACGTCAAAGTAGCCACTGGTTTCCAGCCCTTTGGTCAGAATCAACAACCCGGTGAGCGTGATGATGGTATGCCAGTCTACGGCACCGGGCAGATCGGCCCAGCGGAAATCCGCCAGAAATGCCAGAACTACACCAATCACGATTAATAAATGCAAAATAGAGTCATGCAAAAAAGATCGAAGCAGTTGAGGCATGGTGAGGGTACGCCTTAGCGTTAACGGGTTTCGGAGAACTTCTTAAATACAGCCAGCGTTTCATCACTGACGTGATGCTCAATACCTTCTGAATCGCGTCGGGCCGTTTCGGGGCTGATGCCTAACGCCAGCAGAAAACTTTCAACAATATGATGACGGGCGCGGCTCTCTTCTGCCAGCTTTTCGCCTTCACCGGTCAGGAAAACACCGCGGTAAGGCACCTGCTCAACCAGCCCGGCACTGCCAAGGCGCTTCAGCATTTTCGCCACGGTCGGTTGCGAAACGCCCAGACGGGCCGCCATATCGACCTGACGAGCTTCGCCAAATTCACCAATTAAATCAGAGATTAACTCAACGTAGTCATCAATTAATTCCCGACGATGCGCTTCACGCACCTGCCGAAAACCTTCGACATGCTCTTCAATATCTTTCAGTGGTCCTTTTGGCGCAGAAACCACGCTTTTAGCACGACGACTCATTCAGCTTCCTCATTATTATTTCCCGTATTGACACTGCTATACGGATTTAGCTGCGCTCATTGTAAACCAGCCGCAAAGAAGCTCAAATTTTTCGTCATTAGGCTTGGCTAAACAATATAGCCAGTGCTATATTTGTTGATAATGTAAGCAGCAAAAAGCGGGATCCCGGTTGATCCTCTGTTGCGCCGGTGTGATGATGTTTCTCACCGCAGGCTGCTGACTACCGCGTCGACAATGATTGGGAGGTGATTCTATGAGCACCCTGAAATGTTGCTTAGATTGCAGCAAATGCTTCCAGGCTGAGAAAAAAACAACCACGGAGATGAAATCCTGGCTGTGCCTGCTGACGCGTTCCCCGTTCACACTGCGTCTGATGTTGATTGAAAAGCTGCTGGGCCATAAGCCTGCCGATCGTCGCTGCCAGAATCTGATCTGGCGCGGCTAATCCTGATTCAGCGCCTTTCAGCCAGCGGCTGAGAGGCTTACTCCCCTCTTTTTCATCCCTTTTTCTTATTTGCCCACGAAAACTTTATGCCTTACGGCATTAACAGCTACGGCTGGTTATCGGCTGTAGATAGCAGAAGCCATCGGAGATCGGTTCGGGATGAAGGCGAGCGGGGCAAAATCAGCACAATAAAAAACGGCCCACAAGGGGCCGTTTTTTTGCAGGTCAGCTAAGCTAAACTTAGAAGCTGTAACCTACGCCAGCAATCCAGGTGCCAACGTCAACGTTACGGATACGGCTCTGCTCGTAACCAACGTCCAGCGCAACGTCCTGAATTGGGTTAAACTGCAGACCTGCACCGTAGGAGAAGCCTACGTCGCTTGAATCAGTTTTAGCGCGTGATGCAGTATCGTTCTGCTGGAATTTACCGTAGCCGATACCCACAACACCGTAGATGCTAGCCCAGTCGTTCAGACGGAAAGCTGGACCACCGGTCACACCGTAGTACTGGCCTTTATTGTAGATGCCAGCTTCGGTACGATCTTTTTCAGTGTAGGTGAATGAACCGATCCAACCCAGTGGGTTAGAACCGTCTTCGTAGCGGTATTTCAGGTTGAAGCCGTTAGCTTTGTTAGCCACGCCCTGATAGTCGCTCTGAGCATAGCCACCAGTTACGGTGCTCTGTGCCATTGCTGAACCTGCAGATACTGCCAGTACACAGGCTAATGCTGAAAGACATGCAATTTTTTTCATAACCACCTCAAATGTGAAAATACTTCTCTCCTGACAACGCTGAAAATATAACAAAAAATAGCGAGAAACTCTGCCCGGATTTTGTTGTCTAACAGAAAGTTTGGTGTAACAGGAAGTTAATGCGACATCCTATGTCATTCATTTTTCTTATAAAATCCGTCATCTTTCTGCAATAATCATTTTGTGCTCATTTCGTGCTTTAAGTTAAATCCTAAAAAATCCTGACATTTCTTTACCTAAATGGCCCTGATTCTGGCCAAAATTTGCTCAGTTAAGTCAGATTTAAAACGCGATTCCGTGATTCTTTGCCCGCTATTTCCTTTACACTGGCTGACTCATTACGTTTTTGACCAGGAAAAGTACACAGGATGTCTGCCTCTCCCGCTTCCAAAAATCTTGCCCCGATAGTCATGCCGATTGCCGTACTACTGATTGCGATGCTGTCGCTGCAGGGCGGCGCTTCACTGGCAAAAAGCCTGTTTCCTTCTGTAGGTGCCACCGGGATTACCGCACTGCGCCTGGGCTTTGGTACCCTGATACTCTGCGTCATTTTCAAGCCCTGGCGTTTACGCTTCAGCCGGGAGCAGCGTCTGCCCCTCCTGATGTATGGACTGGCTCTGGGCACCATGAATTTCACGTTTTATCTGGCGATTCGCACCGTGCCACTGGGCGTGGCGGTGGGACTGGAATTTACCGGCCCGTTGGCGCTGGCGCTATTTGGATCGCGCCGGCCACTGGATTTTGTCTGGGTGTTACTGGCGGTGATTGGCCTGTGGTTCCTGCTGCCGTTTGGTACAGACATGACCGCGATTGACCCGCTGGGCGCAGCGCTGGCAGTGGGGGCGGGTGCCTGTTGGGCGATCTATATCCTTGCGGGACAACGGGCAGGTGCAGAGCATGGCCCCGCAACCGTAGCCATCGGTTCGCTGATCGCCTCGGTCATTTTTGTGCCGCTTGGGCTGACGTTCGCCGAAAGCGGCATCTGGACATGGGCGGTTATGCCAATCGCGTTGCTGGTCGCGCTGCTTTCCAGCGCCATTCCCTATTCACTGGAGATGATCGCCCTCACCCGCTTACCGGCGCGCATTTTCGGCACGCTGATGAGTCTTGAACCCGCCATGGCCGCCTTTTCCGGCATGCTGTTTCTGGGTGAAACGCTGACCGGGCTTCAGTGGCTGGCGCTGCTGGCCATCATCATCGCCTCAGCCGGTTCAACACTGACTATGCGTCCGAAAAAGAGTCAGTTAAGCAGCGTTGAATTATCAGACGACAGGCATAAATAAGCGATTTCAGCCCGCCACGCTGGCGGGCGAAATAACAATCATGCTCAGCATGAGAATTATTCTTAACCGCTGCGCTTTACGGCTCATCCTATTTTGAAACAGTCATTTACCTGTTATTTACAACTCATTATAACGTTATGATTTAAAAAGCTATTTAATAATAGTTATATTTTAACATAGCTTTAACCTTGCTCGCCCAGCCCGGCCTTTAATTAAAGACGCACGCTATTTCATCCATCGTCAAAGTCGTTTCTGCAAAGCTCAAAAGCGCTGCTATACTTATCAAGTACTTGATTAGGACAACCATCAAAGAGAGGACCGAAACGATGAGTACCGCTAAATTGGTTAAAACGAAATCTTCTGACCTGATTTATACCCGCAACGACGTGGCCGAAGATGAGAAGAAAGCCACCATCGCGGTGTTGAACCGTCTGGTAGTCGAGTTTATTGACCTGTCATTGATCACTAAGCAGGCGCACTGGAACATGCGCGGTGCTAATTTTATCGGTGTGCATGAGATGCTGGATGGCTTCCGCACCACGATTACTGACCATCAGGACACCATTGCCGAGCGTGTGGTTCAGCTGGGCGGCGTGGCGCTGGGCACCACGCAGGTTGTGAATGACAAGACTCCGCTGAAAAGCTATCCGCTGAATATCCACAGTGTGCAGGATCATCTGAAAGCGCTGGCCGATCGTTTCAGCATTGTGGCGAACGATACCCGCAAAGCGATTTCAGAAGTGAAAGACGAAGATACCGCTGACATCTTTACTGCGGCATCGCGCGATCTGGACAAATTCCTGTGGTTCATCGAAGCCAATATTGAATAACACGTATTGCACTCAATCAGGCGGGGAAACCCGCCTTTTTTACGCCTGTGTTACCGCAATTTTATGACCCTGTTAACAGTTCTTTCCTCCCCCGCTTCACAGCCTTAACATCTGAGGCAAACTACCGCTTGCACCAAAACAGTTATCTGCACCAAAGTTGAGCACCAATAAGGTGCAATGGCAGAATTAACTGCAAAATCGTGTCAGCTGTGTTATTTAACTCTCTGATTTCGCGGATTTTGCAAAGTTGGCATAATTCTTTCATATGACAAGCCGCAAACGCAGGCCCTGCCGCCTGGTAGTAAAAAAGGAAAAATGATGAAGTCACTGTTAAAAGTTTCTGTGGCCGCGCTGGCGCTGGCCTTCTCCCTCTCTTCCACCGCAGCAGAAAAGAAGCTGGTCGTCGCTACCGATACCGCCTTTGTTCCGTTTGAATTCAAACAGGGTGACAAGTATGTCGGCTTTGACGTGGATCTGTGGGATGCCATTGCGAAAGAGCTGAAGCTCGATTACACCCTGAAGCCAATGGACTTCAGCGGCATTATCCCTGCACTGCAAACGCGCAATGTCGATCTGGCACTGGCGGGTATCACCATTACCGAAGAACGTAAAAAAGCGATCGAGTTCTCTGATGGCTATTACAAAAGCGGTCTGCAGGTGATGGTGCGTAACAATGAAAACAACATCAAAGGCATCAGCGATCTGAACGGTAAAGTCGTCGCAGTGAAAAGCGGCACCGGCTCTGTGGAATACGCCAAAGCCAACATCAAGTCTAAAGATTTGCGTCAGTTCCCGAACATCGACAGCGCTTACATGGAGCTGGGCACCAACCGTGCAGACGCGGTGCTGCATGACACGCCAAACATCCTGTACTTCATCCACACCGCCGGTAAAGGCCGCTTTAAAGCGGTAGGCGATTCAATTGAAGCGCAGCAGTATGGCATCGCCTTCCCGAAAGGCAGCGACGATTTACGTGAGAAGGTAAACGGCGCACTGAAAACCCTGAAAGAGAACGGCACCTACAACACGCTTTATAAAAAATGGTTCGGCACTGAACCTAAATAATAATTTGCCCGTTATCTGATTTCAGCAGGGAAACTTTTTCCCTGCTTTTTTCCATCGCAACATATCTGGAGTGACACCATGGAGTTTGACTGGAGCGTCATCTGGCCCGCCATGCCAGCGCTGCTCGAAGGCGCCAAACTGACCTTAATTATCTCAATCATTGGCCTGGTTGGCGGCCTGTTTATCGGGCTGGTGGCCGGTTTTGCCCGCGCTTACGGTGGCTGGCTCACCAATAACATCGCACTGGTGTTTATCGAAATCATCCGCGGCACCCCTATCGTGGTGCAGGTGATGTTTATTTACTTTGCGCTGCCGATGGCATTTCCTGATCTGCGTATTGATCCTTTCACCGCCGCCGTGGTGACCATCATGATTAACTCCGGCGCGTATATTGCCGAGATCACCCGTGGTGCCGTGCTGTCGATCAACAAGGGATTCCGTGAAGCCGGACTGGCGCTTGGCCTGTCGAGCCGCGAGACGCTGCGCTACGTGATTATGCCGCTGGCACTGCGTCGTATGCTGCCGCCGCTGGGCAACCAGTGGATTGTCAGCATCAAAGATACTTCACTGTTTATCGTTATCGGCGTGGCCGAACTGACACGGCAGGGTCAGGAGATTATTGCCGGTAACTTCCGCGCTCTGGAGATCTGGAGTGCCGTCGCGATCATCTATCTGGTGATTACGCTGGTGTTGAGCTTTGTGCTGCGCCGCATTGAGAAAAGGGTGAAAATCCTGTGATTGAATTTAAAGATGTCTCCAAGCATTTTGGCCAGACCCAGGTGCTGCACAATATCGATCTGAAGATTAACCAGGGCGAAGTGGTGGTGATTATCGGCCCATCCGGTTCCGGTAAGTCGACGCTGCTGCGCTGCATTAACAAGCTGGAAGAGATCACCAGCGGCGAGCTGATTGTTGATGGCCTGCGCGTTAACGACCCGAAAGTCGACGACCGCCTGATCCGTCAGGAAGCCGGGATGGTGTTTCAGCAGTTTCATCTGTTCCCACAGATGAGTGCGCTGGACAACGTCGCTTTCGGTCCTATCCGGGTGCGCGGTGCCAGCAAAGAGTCAGCACGCCAGCTGGCACGAGAGCTTCTGGGCAAAGTAGGTCTGGCAGAGCGTGCGCATCACTTCCCGTCCGAGTTGTCCGGCGGCCAGCAGCAGCGTGTGGCGATTGCCCGTGCGCTGGCGGTCAAGCCGAAGATGATGCTGTTTGATGAGCCAACCTCTGCGCTGGACCCGGAGTTACGTCACGAAGTACTGAAAGTGATGCAGGATCTGGCGGAAGAAGGCATGACGATGGTGATTGTGACGCACGAAGTGGGCTTCGCGCAGAAGGTCGCCTCGCGTCTGATCTTTATCGACAAAGGCCGGATTGCGGAAGATGGCGATCCCGACAGTCTGATCAGCAATCCCCCCAGCGAACGTCTGCGCGAATTCCTGCAGCACGTCTCCTGATCAAAACGGGCCGCTAAGCGGCCCGTTAAGCCTGATGACAACCTAAACCAGGATAAATCTGGCAGCAACGAACAAACCCGAAGTAAAGGGAACACGGCCAGAAGAGGAAAGCGTCCCGCGCCAGGGACGGCGCGGGCCGAGCGTGTCATGGATGACAGCCTTTGCGTCTTTCCGATCTGACCGTGTTCCCTGTGCCAGCTCGGTCTTACCGCCACCGAGTTGGACGTTGTCAACAATCAAAACGGGCCGCTTAGCGGCCCGTTTTTTTTCCTCTTCGTCCGCAGCTATACTCGTTACCCGCGTTAAGACATGCCTTAGCTTCCCAGGCGACTCAGCAGCTTGCTGCGCTGGGCGGCAGGCATAAAACTCCACGCCAGGAAGCGGCTCTGCTTCTGACCCTGCGCCATATTCACCACCCGCACCTCTTCGACCTCGAGCGCCTGCAGCTGTTTTTCCAGCGCTGGTAAATTCTCTTTGCGTGACACCAACGAGGTAAACCAGCCAGTCTGGCGACCAAACGCCACGCTCTCGGCGATCATCTTGCCGATAAACGCCTTTTCGCCACCGGGATACCACAGCTCATTATGCTGACCGCCAAAGTTAAGCGGCGCACTTTTATCCAGCCCGAGATTGCGCACTTTACGCTGCGATCCCGAGGACGCCTCTTCAGCCGACGCGTGGAACGGCGGGTTACACATCACCGCGCTGAAAAATTCATTTTTGCTGACCACGCCCGCCAGCACCGCATCGCTGTTTTTCTGACGACGCAGACGGATCTGACGCGTCAGGCGCGGATTGGCTGCGACAATGCGGTTAGCGGCTTTGATGGCGGCTTCATCTATCTCAGTACCGGTGAAGCGCCAGCCATATTCCGCCGCACCAATCAGCGGATAGATGCAGTTTGCGCCGCAGCCGATATCCAGCACGTCCGCCGCCGGGATCGCGCCGTTGTTGTCCAGCGCCAGCAGATCGGCCAGGTAGTGCAGATAATCGGCGCGTCCTGGCACCGGCGGGCAGAGTGAGCCGGGGGCCAGCTGCCAGTCGATGTCATAAAACAGTTTGATGAGCGCCTGGTTCAGCAGCATCACCGCCTCCGGGTCCGCGAAATCCACGGACTGCACGCCATAACCGTTAGGCCGGACTTTCGCCGCGAGCGGCGGATGGGCAGCGGTTAGTGCGGCAAAATCGTATTCACCCTGATGGCGATTGCGGGCGTGGAAGGGCGACGTGCTGGCTGACTTTTTCATACGTTCTCTCAATTATTCAGGCGCGCGTACAATACGCTGTAGGCGGCGGAAAATAAACCCGCACCATCCGCTTACCTCTTTCCGATTCCGTCGGGTGATGCTGTCGGGCTAAGATAAATAAAATCATCTGCTGGAGACGTTATGACCCGGAAACGCTATTCCTATCAACCCCGTGCTGGTCACGGACTGCCGCACGATCCGCTGAACGCCATTATCGGGCCGCGCCCGATTGGCTGGATTAGCTCTGTCAGCGCCAGCGGTCAGCACAATCTGGCCCCTTACAGCTTCTTTAACTGCTTCAACTATCATCCGCCGATTATCGGTTTCGCCAGCAGCGGCTGGAAAGACAGCGTGCGGAATATTGCAGAGACCAAAGAGTTTGTCTGGAACCTGGCGACCCGTCCGCTGGCCGAAGCGATGAATGAAAGTTCTGCCTCGCTGCCTGCCGATCAGGATGAGTTCGCCTTTGCCGGGCTAACGCCGCTGGCCGCGTCACAGGTCAGCGCCAGCCTGGTGGCGGAAAGCCCGGTCAACTTCGAGTGCCGCCTGACGCAACTAATTCAGCTGCAGGATGCCAGCGGTAACCTGCTCGACAGCTGGCTGGTGATGGGCGAAGCGGTGGCGATTCACATCGATGAATCGCTGCTTGAAGAGGGCATCTATCAGACCGCCAAAGCCGAGCCGATTCTGCGCGCGGGCGGACCCAGTGCCTATTACGGGATCAGTGAGGCGCAGCGCTTTGATTTAGTCCGCCCGGACGCCCGCCGCAGGTAATCTCACTCCACAAGCGCATCGGCCCGGTGCGCTTTAATCTGCGCCACCGCGCGGGCAATGTCGGGGGCCAGCCAGCGATCCTGCTGCCAGCGATCAACCACCTGCCGCAACAGCTGCCAGGCCCGCCGCGTGCCTGCTGCCAGCTGTGATTCACCGTGAAACTCCAGCGCCTGCGCCGCCAGCAGATACTCAATCGCGATAATGTGATCGACATTGCTGACCAGCTTCAGCAGTTTCAGCGCCGACCCGGTGCCGAGACTCAGATGATCCTCCTGTAATCCCGAGGTGACATAGTTGTCGAGCACCGCAGGCTGCGCCAGCTGACGGTTTTCCGCGCAAAGCGAGGCCGCCACATATTGCGCAATCATCATGCCGGAATTGACGCCAGGCTCCGCCACCAGAAACGGCGGCAGGCCGCTGACCAGCGGATTCACCAGCCGATCCAGCCGTCGCTCGGCAATACTGCCCAGCTCCGCCAGCGCAATCGCCAGCAGGTCGCAGGCCATCGCCACCGACTCACCGTGTGGATGTGACTGCGACACCACACGCCAGGCCTGTGGCGTGCCCAGAATCAGCGGATTGTCGGTACAGGCGTTGAGTTCGGTCTCCACCTGACGGGCGGCATGGTCGAACTGATCGCGGCAGGCACCGTGCACCTGCGGCATCGACCGCAGGCTTAGTGCATCCTGAGTCCGGATGCCGACGCTCGCGTTCAGCAGCGGGCTGTCACGTAACAACTGGCGCAGACGTTCGCCGCTGCGCTGAATCCCCGGACTGGCCTTGAGCGCCAGCACCTCAGGGTCAAACGCCACCAGCTGTCCGCGCAGCGCCTCAAAGCTCATCGCGCCGGTAACATCCGCCCAGTCCAGCAGACGTTCAGCATCGTCCAGCGCCAGACAGGCTAAGCCGGTCATGCAGGGCGTGCCGTTAACCAGGCTCAGCCCCTCTTTTGCGCCAGGCCGGTAAGGGACTAATCCCGCCTGTTCCAGCGCCTGCTGCGCCGGGATGATTTCGCCACGCCACTCCACCTCGCCGATGCCAATCAGCGCCAGGCCGATATGCGCCATGTGGGTCAGATACCCCACCGATCCCTGCGACGGCACCTGTGGCGTAATCTGCAGATTCAGCAGCGCCAGCAGCTGCTGCACCAGCGCCACTGAGACACCCGATTTGCCGTGGCTGTAGTTGGCAATCGCGGCGCACAGAATGGCGCGCACCTCCACTTTTTTCAGCACCGGCCCGACGCCACAGGCGTGGCTCATCAGAGTATTGCGCGACAGCTGGCCCAGCTCATCTTCAGACAGCGTGATGTTACAGAGCGCTCCCAGCCCGGTATTGATACCGTACGCCACCTGCCCCGCCGCCACGATGTTGCCGACTATTTCACGGCTCTGCGCGATGCGCTGCCAGGCGCTGTCGCTTAGCGTCAGGGTGGCACCGTGCCGGGCAACCTGCACCAGTTCCTGCCACCTGAGCGGACCCTCGCCCCAGACCCGCGTCTGCTTCGTCACGTCACTCATACCACCGGCTCCACCTGATGATGACTGGAAATAAACTGCTTAAAGCGCGTCGATCCCGCCTCGCCGAACATCGCCTCTGGCGTGCCCTGACAGTCAATGGTGCCCTGATGCATAAACACCACCCGATTTGAGACGTTGCGGGCAAAACCCATCTCATGTGTAACCACCAGCATGGTGCGCCCCTCTTCCGCCAGGCTGCGCATGACCTTCAGCACCTCGCCCACCAGTTCCGGGTCCAGTGCTGACGTCGGCTCATCAAACAGCATCACCTCCGGGTCCATTGCCAGCGCGCGGGCAATCGCCACCCGCTGCTGCTGACCACCCGAAAGCTGGGCGGGATAGAAGTCTTTGCGGTTCAGCAGACCAACCCGATCCAGCAGCTGCTCCGCCTGGGCGATGCAGGCTTTTTTATCACGCTTCAGCACGTAGTGCGGCCCTTCAATGACATTCTGCAGCACGGTGAGATGCGACCAGAGGTTAAAGCTCTGAAACACCATCCCCAGTCGGGAACGCAGCCGTTCAATCTGACGCGGATTGGCCGCCAGCTGATGCCCGCGTGCATGGCGCTTCATCTCAATAGTTTCACCGCCGACGCTGACCACGCCGGAATCGGGCGTCTCCAGCAGGTTAATGCAGCGCAGCAGCGTACTTTTGCCCGATCCGCTGGCACCAAGAATGGAGATGACATCGCCCTTGTGCGCCTGCAGCGAGATGCCTTTCAGCACCTCCATGGCACCAAAAGATTTATGGATATCGCTGGCCGACAGCGTGGCGGGTTGCAGTTCAGACATTTTTCTCTCCTCCGGTAATCGGCTTAGCGGTCAGTAACGGCTTTTTTTCCGGTTTATGTACCGGCGTCAGACGCCGCTCCAGCAGGGCATAGAGTTGAACAATAATGAAGTTGAGGATCAGGTAGATCGCCGCCGCACAGAGAAACACTTCCATGGTGCGGTAAGTGCGCTGAATGATCTGCTGCGCCACGCCGGTAACATCCCAGACCGTCACCAGGCTGGCCAGCGCGGTCGATTTCACGAGCAGGATCGCTTCGGTAGAGTACGCGGGCAGCGCGTAACGCAGCATCACCGGCGCGATAATCCGTCGCAGCAGCAGCCCGCGCGACATACCGCAGGCCATTCCCGCTTCCACCTGACCGGGCGGCACCGCCAGCAGCGCACCACGCAGAATCTCCGCGGTGTAGGCAGCGGTACAGAGCGACAGAGCCAGCACCGCACAGGTAAAGGGCTCTCGCAGGAACGGCCAGAAGAGACTGTGACGGATTACGCCAAACTGCCCCAGACCGTAGTAGATCAGGAACAGCTGAATCATCAGCGGCGAGCCGCGAAATACCAGAATGTAACCACGGGCAAACGCGCTCAGCACCCGCCAGCGGCTCATGCGCAGTGCCAGAATACCCACCGCCAGCACGCCTCCGCAGAGAAACGCGCTGATAAACAGGCCCAGCGTGACCGGCAGTGCAGCGCTGAGTTTAAGGAAGGTGTCAGTGAGGAACGCAAAATCGATCATAAGTCTCCTTAATGCTGCGCAGCGGTGCGGCTTTGCCAGGCGCGGCCAAGACGGGATTCGGCGCGCAGAAAGGCGCGATTCGACAGCAGCGTCAGCAGCAGGTAACAGGCTCCGCCCACCAGGTAAAAGGAGAAGTAGTCACGGGTCGAACCGGCCGCAATCTGGCTGGCCCGCATCAGCTCGACAATGCCGGTCACCGACACCAGCGCTGAATCTTTCAGGCTCATCTGCCAGACGTTTGACAGGCCGGGCAGCGCATAGCGCGCCACCTGCGGCAGCAGAATGCGTTGCCGGATGCGCCAGCGCGGCATGCCAATCGCGACAGCGGCTTCAATCTCCCCTTTCGCCAGTGCCAGCCGTGCGGCGCGGTAGACTTCCGCCTGGTAAGAGCCGGAGATAAGCCCGATAGCCAGCGCCCCGATCAGAAACGGCGGCGCTTCGATAAAGCCGTCCGCGCCAAACAGCTGTCCGATCTGCGTGATCAACCCCGATCCGCCGAAGTAGAACAGGTAGATCACCAGCAGCTCAGGAATGCCACGGAAGATCAACGAGTAACCTTCCCCCAGCCAGCGCACCGCCCGGTGCGGCGATAACTTCGCGGCGGCAACGCCCGACCCCACCACCGCGCCAACCAGCAGCGCGGCAAACGACAGCAGCAGCGTGGTCAGCGTGGCACTCAGAATCAACCGTCCCCAGCCGTCCGGGCCAAAACTCAGCAGGCTTATCATCCGTTACCTCTCTCAGGGTGTGACGTCAGTTTTGAACCACTTCTCGCTCAGCTTTTTGACGGTGCCGTCGGCCAGCGCGGCTTTGATCGCCTGATCCAGTCGGGCTTTCAGATCGTTATCTGCCATGCGCACGCCCAACGCCTCGCCCTCACCCCAGATCGGGCCGCCCAGCTGCGGACCGCTGAAGCTGAGGTTACGGTTATCCGGTCGCGCCAGCATCGACTGTGCAAAGGTCACATCATCAAACACCGCATCAATGCGTCCGGCCTGCAAATCGAGGATCGCATCGGCTGAGCTGGTGTATTCGCGCACATCCGCCACATCTTTGAAGTATTTGTCGATAAACGGCGTGTAGACCGTGCCGGAGGCGATACCGATCGTTTTGCCCTTCAGCGCGGCTTTCAGGGGCGCAATGGCAGGCTCTATGGTTTTTTCATCGTCGGTAAGTTTGACGATCTTACTGTCGGCGGGCAGCAGTGCCCCTTTCACGGTGATAAAGGTGGCGGGCGTGGAGGCGTAAGGCACGGTGAAATTCACCACTTTTTTGCGATCGGGTGTAATCACAATCGCATCCATGATCACGTCATATTTCCCGGCATTCAGTCCGGCGATCATGCCATCCCAGTTCTGCACCACCAGCTTGCACTGAATCGCCATGCGCTGACAGAGATCCGCCATCAGCTCCGGTTCGAAACCGCCCAGCTTGCCGCCCGGCAGGGTGAGGTTCCAGGGTTCATAACTGCCTTCAGTGGCAATGGTGATCGACTTCCACTCTTTAGCCTGGGCGCTGACGCCACAGAGCAGCAGACTGGAAACCAGCGTAGTGAGACATAAACGACGAAGGGTCAGAGGGTGCGTCATACGGTTCTCCTGAAAGTAGCGGCCTGGTGATCGCCCTGCAAGATTTAACATAAATTTCACAGGATGATATGTCATGTATATACAAGTTAACGCAGTGCAGTTCATTGCCGGCTTTATCATTTTGTGAGCCAGACGGGATTTATTCAGATTGAGCACGCGCTGCAGCACTTGTACATACAACCAAGCAAAGGTTATGCCAGCTCTGCAAAAGCGAAGAATGGAGGCGGAAGCAAGGGAGCAGCCAGACAGGCTGCTCTCACCTGCACCCGATTAGCGCAGCGCTGCACCAGGGCGGCGCATCGCAGATTTATTGCGGTCTGGCCTGCGCCAGCATGGCGTGGATCATCGCCTTCAACACTTTTTGTAACTCTGCGGCACGCGCCTGCTGCCAGGCATAAGGCGTGGTTTCATCCATGTAGTTCAGCTGCGCCAGCTCCAGCTGAACTGCCTCAATCTGCTGCTGAGGCTGGCCATAGGCGCGGGTGATGTAACCGCCTTTAAAGCGGCCGTTGAGCACCCAGCTGTAATCGGTCTGGGCCGCACACACCGCCTCAATCGCCGCGCTCATTTCAGGCGTGCAGCTCGCGCCGTCGTTGGTGCCGATGTTGATATCGGGCAGCCGCCCCTCAAACAGGCGGGGGATTTCACTGGCGATGGAGTGGGCGTCAAACAGCAACGCATAGCCGTGCTGCGCTTTAAGCCGCGCCAGCTCCTGCTGAATCTGCTGATGGTAAGGTTGCCAGATCTGATCGATGTAGCCCTGACGCGCCGTGGCATCGGGCGTTTTGCCTGGTGCAAAGGTCGGCGTGCCGTCGAACAGGGTTTCCGGGAACAGGCCGGTGGTGGCGGTGGTGTAGAGCGGCTGATTATCGGGCGGACGATTAAGATCGACCACAAAACGGGAATAGCGGCCGATTAACACACTGGCCCCGAGGTCACGCACAAAATCATACAGCAGCGGGATATGCCAGTCGGTGTCGGGCAGGCCGCGCGCGGCTTCGCTCAATCCGGCGTCCACCTCAGGCGTCAGTTCAGTACCGGCGTGGGGAATGCTGACCAGCAGCGGCAGGCTGCCCTGGGAAAAATAGAAAGGGTTCATTGCGGTTCTCCACGATAGATAACGGTACAGGGCAGTTCACCACCCAGCCAGTAAACCAGTTCTGCCGGACGGGCCAGCGGCCAGTGGACAAAGTTTGCCACTTTACCCGCCTCCAGTGAGCCGTGACTCTCCGCCAGCCCCAGCGCTTTTGCCCCCCACAGGGTGACGCCCGCCAGCGCCTCTTCCGGCGTCATGCCAAACAGCGTACAGCCCATATTGAGCATCAGACGCAGCGACAGCGCGGGCGACGTGCCGGGATTGGCATCGCTGGCCAGCGCCATCGGCACGCCGTGGCGGCGGAAGAGATCCACTGGCGGACGCTGGGTTTCGCGCAGCAGATAAAATGCACCGGGCAGCAGCACCGCCACGGTGCCATGCTGCGACATCGCCCTGGCATCCTCTTCGATGGCATATTCAAGATGATCAGCTGAAAGCGCACCATAGCGGGCCGCCAGTGCAGCACCGCCCAGCGCGGAAAGCTGTTCAGCATGCAGCTTCACCGGCATACCCAGCGCGACGGACCGGTCAAACACCCGTGCCACCTGCTCCGGGGAAAAGGCGAGATGCTCGCAGAAGGCATCCACCGCATCCGCCAGCCCCAGCGCCTGCACCTGCGGCAGCAGACGATCGCAGATGATGTCGACCCAGCCATCCGGGTCGTGCTTAAACTCCGGCGGAAAGGCATGCGCCGCCAGGCAGGTGGCGTGGACATCTGCGGCCACGCTCTCTCCCAGCTGACGAATCGCCCGTAGCATCCGCAGTTCGCTCTCTTCATCCAGACCATAGCCGGACTTGATCTCCACGGTGGTCACACCCTCAGCCAGCAGACGGTCGAGTCGCCAGCGGGCCGAGGCCACCAGCTCCTCTTCAGTCGCCGCACGGGTGGCGCGCACGGTTGAGAGGATGCCCCCACCCTGCGCGGCAATCTCTGCGTAGCTGACGCCATTCAGACGCTGTTCAAACTCCTGGCTGCGGTCGCCGCCAAACACCAGATGAGTATGACAATCCACCAGCCCCGGCGTCACGATACCGCCTGGCAGACGATGATGCCGATCGGCGACGAAGGCGGGCATTTCCGCTTCAGGCCCGACCCACACCAGCCTGCCCGCCCGCACCACCAGTGCACCCTGTGGGATCAGATGGTACTTTCCGTCACGCATGGTGACCAGGTCCGCCCCCGTCCACACCGCCTCTACGCGCATCTCTTCTGTCATCGCTGCCTCATGCCTCCGCCGTTTACACTGTGCCTCAAAGTATGTATATGTATATACAACCACATCCGATGAGGATCAACCATGGCGACTTTTTTTGCCCCGCGCGCACTGCTGGCGGAGGGCTGGCAGCAGCAGGTACGTATTACGGTCAATCAGGCCGGTTTTATCGACTCCATTTCCCCGGACAGCCACGCAGATCAGGCTATCCGCCTCAACGGCGAGGTGATCCCGGCAATCGCCAACCTGCACTCGCACGCCTTCCAGCGGGCCATGGCGGGTCTGGCGGAAGTGGCGGGCGATCCACAGGACAGCTTCTGGACCTGGCGGGACCTGATGTACCGCATGGTACAGCGCCTGACGCCAGAGCAGGTGGGTGATATTGCCGCCCTGCTCTACATCGAGATGCTGAAAGGCGGCTACACCCAGGTAGCAGAGTTTCACTATCTCCATCACGACCCCAGCGGCGCGCCCTACAGCGATGACGCGATGCTGCAACAGCTGATTGAAGCGGCGGAGATTGCCGGTATCGGCCAGACAATGTTGCCCGTGCTCTACAGCTACAGCGGCTTTGGCAGCCAGCCTGCGGCGGCGGGTCAGAAGCGCTTTATCCAGCAGACTGACCACTACCTGCAACAGCAGACGCGGCTGGATGCGTGGCAGCAGCAGCGGCCCCTGCTGAACCGTGGCCTCTGTTTCCATTCGCTGCGGGCAGTAAGCCAAAGCCAGATGCACGAGGTGCTGGCGGCCAGCGATCCGGCGCTGCCGGTGCATATTCATGTGGCTGAACAGCAGAAAGAGATCAATGACTCGCTGGCGTGGAGCGGCGAGCGTCCGGTGGCCTGGCTGCTGAACCGCTTTGCGGTGGATGCGCGCTGGTGCCTGATCCACGCCACCCATCTGGATGAAAATGAACTGTCGCGTCTCGCGCAAAGTGGCGCGGTAGCAGGTCTCTGTCCGACAACCGAAGCCAACCTCGGCGACGGCATTTTTCCGGCGGTAGAGTATATCGCGCAGGGCGGAGGCTGGGGCATCGGCTCCGACAGTCACGTCTCGCTGAGCGCCCAGGAAGAGTTGCGCTGGCTGGAGTATGCGCAGCGGCTGCGCGACCAGCGCCGCAACCGGATTACCCTGCCCGGCCAGCCGTCGGTGGGCGATTTGCTGTGGCAGCAGGCCGCAGCGGGTGGCGCCCAGGCGTGCGGCATTCAGCAGGGCGCGCTGGCGGTGGGACAACGTGCCGACTGGCTGGTGCTGCGCGATGATGCATGGCTCGGCAGCGTGGATTCACATGCGGTGCTGAACCGCTGGCTGTTTGCCGGACAGCGCGATCAGATTCGGGACGTTTATGTGGCGGGTAAGGCCGTGGTTGAAGATGGGGTGCATCCGCAGCAGGCGGCGTGTGCTGCACGCTTTGCTCAGGCGATGGCGGCGCTGCGATGATCGCCCGGTTCACGTACGACGATCTGACGGTCAGCCGCTGGCGCAACGGCGGCGGCGAAACCCGCGAGATCATCAGCTTCCCGCCCGGTGCTGAGCACTTCGGCTGGCGGGCCAGCATTGCGACGCTGGCGCAGGATGGTCCCTTTTCGGCCTTTCCGGACATCGATCGGGTGATTACCCTACTGCATGGCGATCCGGTGTTGTTAATCGCGCCCGGCGTGCAGCACCTGTTAACCCCACAAAAGCCGTGGGCGTTTGCCGGAGAACTTGCCTTAACGGCGCAGCTGCAGGGTAGCGTCAGCGAAGATTTTAATATCATGACCCGACGCGGTGAATGGCAGGCCACGGTGGAGGTGATTACCGCGCAGGTAAGTAGTCTGCACGGCGTCGCCTGGGTTCTGGCGGGGGCGTGGCAGACCGCTGACGGGGAAAGGCTGACCGCACAACAAGGCGCGTGGTGGGTCGATGAGGAAACACAACTCAGCCCGTGCGGGTCGGATGCCCGGCTGCTGTTTACCCGACTTAGAGCCTATCCCGGTAGGCGTAGTTGTTGCAGGTAGTCTGGACACGGACAGCGCGGAACAAGCAGGCGTACACGTAATACGTGAGGATTACTCGCTGCGCTCGCCCCTTCAGGGCCGCACTTCAGGGCGTTCAGGTTGCTAAAGCAGCCTGTGTGAGCACTGCCCAGGTTCAGACTGACAAATAAAATAGCCTAATGGGCTCGGCTCTTAACCGTGTCCCCTGAAGCGGCCCAGCAGTTTGTAGCGTGAGCCGGGATAGAGCAGTCGCGCATAGGTGACGATTTTTGTGTCGCTCCAGGTCTGACGGCGAATCAGCAGGCAGGGTTCATGTTCATCCAGCGACAGATGTTTACGCTGACGCGCATCGGGCAGCACCGCTTCAACAATATGCTCACCTGCCGTCAGCGGCGCGACCCGCATCAGATAGGTATAGGGCGTCATCTGCTGATAATCCTGCGTCAGGTAGTCGGGCGCGACCAGCGGATTGACCAGACGGTCCTCAAGCTGCACCGGCAGATCATTTTCGTAATGCACAATCAGCGAATGGTAGAGCGTCTGTCCGGTGTTGAGCCCCAACACGGCGGCCTGCTCAGGATCGGCTTTGTCCTGACCGATGGCGAGAATTTTACAGCTGTGCTGATGGCCACGCTGAGCGATCTCATCGGCGATGTTATGCACCTCCAGCATAGCGGTATAGCCTTTCATCTCCGCCACGAAGGTGCCGACGCCCTGCATCCGCACCAGAAAACCTTCGCTGGTCAGTTCGCGCAGCGCCCGGTTAATGGTCATGCGGCTGACGCCCAGCTCATTCACCAGTTCACTTTCTGATGGCACACGCTGATTCGCTTTCCACAACCCTTCACGGATCTGGCTGACGATGGCCTGCTTCACCCGCTGATAAATCGGGGCGGGTTCATCGCTCATTGCCGCCGCCAGTTGTGCCAGTGCCGTATGCTCGACCATTTGCTGTTCCTTATGCTGAAAGTCCCTTAAGTTTACTGTCTCACTGCGTGAATGTATATACATCCAGTAGCGCACGCCGTGCCCCACTGGTGCAGTCTGCGCATCCTGATGGTGCACTCCCTCCGTCGCGTTTAACCCGCGACCCGCGCCGGGTGGACATTCGATTTTTGTGATCGGTCTGGCACGGCACTTGCTTAGTACGTTTGATTGTATAGACAAGCATAGACAAGAATTAACGCTTATGTTTCACTCGCATTATTCCGCTGGTTCAGGGCATGGAAAGCAGCTTAGCCTTGCCAGCATACTTGTATAGACAGGAGTAGACTATGTCAGGTTCGTTTCAGGCATTGCGCCTGGTGCCCGGCGAGGTGGACCTCGCCACATTACGCGCTATCTATCAGGGTAACGTCACGCTGAGTCTTGACGACAGTGCGCGTCAGGCGATTGCGGCGGCGCAGCAGACCGTGGAGACGATTGTCGCCTCCGGCAACGTGGTGTATGGCATTAATACCGGCTTTGGCAAGCTGGCACAGACGCAAATCCCGGCCAGCCGGCTGGCGGATCTGCAGCGCAATCTGGTGCTGTCACACAGCGTGGGTCTGGGCGATCTGCTGCCCGACAATGTCACCCGTCTGGTGGTCGCCACCAAAATCATCAGCCTGGCGCGCGGTCACTCTGGCGTGCGTATCGAACTGGTTGAGGCGCTGCTGGCGCTGTTCAACGCGGGCGTGATGCCCTGCATTCCGGAAAAAGGCTCGGTCGGTGCCTCCGGCGATCTGGCACCGCTGGCGCACATGTCGCTGATGCTGCTGGGCGAAGGTCAGGTGCGGGTCAATGGCACGCTGATCCCGGCAACCGAGGGACTGGCAGGCGTGGACCTGTCGCCGTTTGTGCTCGGCCCGAAAGAGGGCCTGGCGCTGCTCAACGGCACCCAGGTTTCGACTGCGCTGGCGTTGCGCGGCCTGTTTGAAGGTGAGAACCTGTTTGCCGCCGGTCTGATGGCCGGTGCGCTGTCGCTGGAAGCGATCAAAGGCTCACTAAAACCGTTCGATGCCCGCATCCACAAGGCACGCGGCCAGCAGGGCCAGATTGCCGTCGCGGCAGCCGTCAGCACCCTGATTGAAGGCAGTGAAATTCTGCAGTCGCATACCCATTGTGGCCGCGTTCAGGACCCCTACTCCATCCGCTGCGTGCCCCAGGTAATGGGCGCCTGCCTGGATAATGTCAGCCACGCGGCGCGAATTCTGGAAATCGAAGCGAACGCCGCCTCGGACAACCCGCTGGTGTTCAGCGACAGCGGCGATGTGATCTCCGGCGGCAACTTCCACGCTGAGCCGGTGGCTTTTGCCGCTGACATCCTGGCACTCGCAATTGCCGAAGTGGGTGCCATCTCGGAACGGCGACTGGCGCTGCTGCTGGACAGCGGCTTATCCGGTCTGCCGCCCTTCCTGGTGCGTGACGGCGGCGTAAACTCCGGCTTTATGATCGCCCAGGTCACCGCCGCCGCGCTGGCTTCTGAGAACAAATCGCTGGCCCATCCGGGTAGCGTGGACAGTCTGCCGACCTCCGCGAACCAGGAGGATCACGTCTCGATGGCGACCTACGCCGCCCGCCGTCTCGGCAGCATGTGCTTTAACAGCGCCGCCGTGGTGGGCATTGAGGCGATGGCTGCGGCGCAGGGCATTGAATTTAACCGGCCACTCAAAAGCTCCACGCTGATTGAGCAGGCCATCGACACCATTCGCGAGCAGGTCGCCTTCCTTGAGGAAGATCGTCTGCTGGCACCCGATATCGAGGCAATGCGTCAGTGGGCAAGTCGCGCTGACTGGCCTCAGGCATTGACCGCGCTGCTGCCAAGCATGCGCCCAACTTCTTGAATTAAGGAATCTTTCATGAGCGAAACTCTTTCTCAGGCTGTAGCACGTGAGATTCGTGCACCACACGGTACTACGCTGCACTGCGCCAACTGGCTGATTGAAGCGGCTTACCGCATGATTCAGAACAACCTCGATCCCGATGTCGCCGAACGTCCGGAAGATCTGGTGGTGTACGGCGGCATCGGTAAGGCAGCACGCAACTGGGAATGCTTCGAGCAGATCCTGCGTTCGCTGCGGGCGCTGCAGCCGGATGAGACGCTGCTGATCCAGAGCGGCAAGCCGGTCGGCATCTTCCGCACCCACGCGGATGCGCCGCGCGTGCTGCTGGCAAACTCCAACCTGGTGCCGCACTGGGCGACCTGGGATCACTTCCATGAGCTGGATAAAGCGGGTCTGATGATGTATGGCCAGATGACCGCCGGTTCCTGGATTTATATTGGTGCGCAGGGCATCGTGCAGGGCACCTATGAAACCTTCGTGGAAGCGGGCCGTCAGCACTACAACAACGACCTCAGCGGACGCTGGATCCTCACCGCCGGGCTGGGCGGCATGGGCGGCGCACAACCGCTGGCGGGTGTACTGGCCGGGGCCTGTGTGCTGGCCATTGAGTGCCAGGAGTCACGCATCGATTTCCGCCTGCGGACCCGCTACGTAGACTACAAAGCCACCACGCTGGATGAAGCGCTGGCGTTAATCAGCGAAGCTACTGCCGCGAAGAAAGCGATTTCGGTCGGGCTGCTGGGTAATGCCGCTGAGATCCTGCCGGAGCTGGTGAAACGCGCCCAGGCGGGCGGGCCGAAGCCGGACATCGTGACCGACCAGACATCGGCGCACGACCCGATTAATGGCTACCTGCCGATTGGCTGGGATCTGGCGCGCTGGCAGCAGGCGCGCGTCTCACAGCCGAAAGCCGTTGAGAAAGCAGCCCGTGCTTCTATGGCGGTTCATGTCCAGGCGATGCTCGACTTCTGTCATATGGGCATCCCGACCGTGGATTACGGCAACAACATTCGTCAGGTCGCGCTGGACGAGGGTGTCAGCAACGCGTTCGATTTCCCTGGCTTTGTGCCAGCCTATATCCGCCCGCTGTTCTGCGAAGGCAAAGGCCCGTTCCGCTGGGTCGCGCTGTCAGGCGATCCGGAAGATATCTATAAGACCGACGCCAAACTCAAAGAGCTGTTCCCGCACCATAAAACGCTGCATCGCTGGCTGGATATGGCGCAGGAGCGCATCGCCTTCCAGGGCCTGCCTGCCCGCATCTGCTGGCTGGGACTGGGTGAACGGCATCTTGCCGGTCTGGCGTTCAACGAAATGGTCCGCAACGGCGAGCTGAAAGCGCCGGTCGTGATTGGCCGCGACCATCTCGACTGCGGCTCGGTCGCCTCTCCTAACCGTGAGACCGAAGCGATGAAAGACGGCTCCGATGCGGTCTCTGACTGGCCGCTGCTCAACGCCCTGCTGAATACGGCAGGCGGCGCAACCTGGGTCAGCCTGCATCATGGCGGCGGTGTCGGCATGGGCTTCTCACAGCACTCCGGTGTGGTGATTGTCTGTGACGGCAGCAAAGAAGCTGATGCGCGTCTGGGTCGCGTATTGTGGAACGACCCGGCCACCGGTGTGATGCGTCATGCGGATGCAGGGTATGAGCTGGCGCAGCAGTGCGCGGCTGAACATGGCCTTAACCTGCCTATGCAGAAATAATCCTTTGACTGGGGCGAGCAGCAGCTTGCCCCGTTTTCCTCCGCGATTCCCTTCTTACACCCTGGCATCAACATCACTTCCTTATTACTTATTCCATTTTGATTTAGCCTATAGCCAGATTTAGTCCTGACGGCGATAGACGCCGCATCGTCCGACCACTAAAGTGAAATCTTCTCATTCTGTATGGAGCGCGACTCTGCATGACCCTTTCCCCTGCCCTGCTTGAAGATGCCCTGCGCTGGCGCCGTGAGTTTCATCGCCACCCCGAATTAGGTTACCAGGAACAGCAAACCAGCCACTTTATTGCGGAAGAGTTAGCGCGGGCGGGTTTGCAGGTGTTTCGTGGCCTGGCGGGCACCGGCGTCATCGGTACACTGGAAAACGGTCCCGGCCCGGTTATCGGGCTGCGTGCAGATATGGATGCGCTGCCGATTACGGAAAAAGGCGACGCTGAGTGGCGTTCTGCGACGCCCGGCGTGATGCACGCCTGTGGACACGACGGTCACAGCGCTATTCTGCTGGCTGCTGCCCGCCAGCTGGCTGCCACACGTCAGTTCAGCGGCACGGTGCATTTCATCTTTCAGCCTGCCGAAGAGAATCTGGGCGGGGCACGCAAAATGGTGGAAGAGGGGCTATTCCAGCGCTTTCCGATGGATGCGATCTACGCCATGCACAACTGGCCGGGACTGCCGCTCGGCTCACTGGCGGTCAACCCTGGCGCGATGATGGCGTCGCTGGATTCGTTTGAAATTACGCTGCACGGCAAAAGCTGCCACGCGGCGATGCCGGAAAGCGGTGCCGACCCGATGGTGGTGGCGGCCGAGCTGATTCTGGCGCTGCAGACCATTCCGTCCCGCCGGCTCTCGCCGCTGGCGTCAGCCGTGGTCAGCGTGACGCAGATCCACGGTGGTGAAGCGATTAACGTCATCCCGGAGCAGATTGTCTTACGCGGCACGGTGCGCTGCCTGCAGTCCAGCGTGCGCGAAAAAGTGCGCGGGCTGATTGATGAGTTTGTCGGGACCCTGCCGCGTCCGTTTGGCGTGAGCGGTGAGATTGAGTGGCTGCCGGGCTATCCGGTCACCGCCAACCATGTGGCCCCGGCTGAACAGGTGCGCGAGGTGGCGCTCTCAACACTGGGTGCTGAACAGGTTCACTGGCAGGTTAATCCGTCGATGGCGTCAGAAGATTTTGCCTGCATGATGGAAGCCTGTCCCGGCGCTTACTTCTGGCTGGGCGCGGACGGTGAAACGCCTTCCGCGCCGCTGCACAACGCCCGCTATGACTTCAACGACGCGCTGCTGCCGATCGGCATCCGTTTCTGGCAGAACCTGGTTGAACAGGCGCTGCCGGTAGCCTGAGTCAGTACCCGGCGGCGAGGATCTGCTGCTCTGCCGCTGCCAGCGAGTCGCACTGGCCGCTGGCGCGCAGGCAGCAGGCGAGCTGCAGTCGCAGTGACGCAGGCACCGGGCGCTGTTGATTCAGCACCTCTTCGATCCAACGCGCAGTCACCTCTGCCGTCTTGTCTGCCGGCAGTTCAACGGCCACTTCCGGCTGACGCTCCACCCACACTTCCGCTTCCGCGCCTGCGCCCTGAATCATACTGATCGCCGGGCAGCGCTGGGGATTGGCATAGACTTCCCCTTCGGTACCATTGAGCAGTATCGCAGGCGCATCGATGTCGCTGAAGAATTTCGCCACACGCGGTACATATTCAGGATGCGAGACGCTCGACAGCCGCAGCGCCGCCCTCTCTGCAAACGGCGTGGCCAGTTTTGCCAGCGTGTGGGCGCTGTTACGCACGCCCATCCGCCAGCGCAGCGACAGCTGTTTCGCCATCGGCGGACAGAGATGATCGATGGTGATAAACGCCAGGCCCTGATTGAGTTTTGCCTGCGCCGCCTCCGCGGTGGTGACGGGCGCAATACCCAGCGCGGCAAACACCGCTTCGCTGGTGATGCGTGTCGCGTCGTCGCTGACGCCGTGTACCAGCACGGGGAAGCCAAGTTTCACCAGCAGCAGCGCCAGCAACGGCGTCAGATTCCCCTGGCGGCGTGCGCCGTTGTAGCTGGGGATCACCACCGGCATCGGGCGGTTTTCCGGCGCACGCAGCTGCATCATCTGCGCCTGCATCGCCTGATAAAAGCCGCGCATTTCGGCTTCACCTTCGCCTTTAATACGCAGCGCAATCAGAATAGCGCCCAGCTCCAGATCCGGCACTTCGCCCGCCAGCATCGCGCCATAGAGCGCCACGGCAGTATCAAAGTCGATATCGCGGGCATGATTTTTACCGCGACCCACCTCTTTAATAATTTTATTCAGTTCCATCACTCGCTTCCGGTTAAGTGCGCGGCTCAGCGCCGCGTGGGACGGCGTTTACGCACGGTGTGCTTTGGCACCACGGTGGCCGGTATCGCTGCCGGCTCTGGCGTTTCCGGCTGCTCAATCGGGAAGATCGGCAGTGCGGCTAACAACCGGCTGCCGTAGGCTTTGCTCAGCAGACGGCGGTCGTAAATCACGATTTCGCCATAACACTGATGGCTGCGAATCAGGCGTCCGACCTGTTGAATCAGGGTAAATGAGGCGCTGGGCAAACTCTGCACCTCAAACGGATAGCGCTTCAGGCTTTTCAGCCATTCGCCTTCGGTCAAAATTACCGGACTGTCCACCGGGGGAAAAGCGATTTTGTGGATATGCACCTGACTCAGCAAATCGCCTTTGAGATCCAGCCCTTCAGCAAACGACTGCAGGCCAATCAGAATGCTGGTGTCACCTTTGGTAACGCGCTGACGGTGCAGATCCACCAGGCGGCTGCGTGGCTGATCGCCCTGCACCAGCATTGAGAGCCGCAGATCGGGCAGACAGGCCACAAACTGCTGCATCGCCCGGTTGCTGGCAAACAGCACCAGCACGCCCTTATGCTTCTTCTCCGCCATCTGCTGACGGAAGAACCCGGCCATCTCAGCAATGTGCTCCGCTTCGTGCGTCATCAGCGGCTCCAGGCGCATCTGTGGGATCACCAGCTTGCCCTGCTCCACATGGTTAAACGGTGAGTCGAGCGCCACAAAGCGGTCGCCTGCCTTTTCGCTAAGCCCCGACATCTCCTGCAGGCGATTGAAGCTGTTGAGCGATCGCAGCGTGGCGGAGGTGACTACCACATGCGGAATTTTGCGCCACAGCATCTTCTCCAGCTGGTCGCTGACGCGGATGCCGGCGCAGTGAAACAGCAGATGCGCCTGACCTTCACGCAGCTCGCGGGTAATCCACTTCGATACAGGCGCGCCGGAGGCTTTTTCCATCGCCGCCAGCCGCCAGAGTTTGCTGATCGATTCGAACCAGCCAAACTGCCGGTTGAGCTGCAGCAGATTGCGATGCAGCCGTACCATATCGACCTTGCCGGTCTGCTCGCTGAGTGCATTGATCAGGCCTTCGCTCAGTCCCCGCAGGGCGTCGCTGAGTTTGAACAGCCGGGCGCAGAGATCCAGCAGCTCCTGCGGCAGCGCGCCCAGCACAAAGCGAAATTCGCCCGGCTGGTTATTGGGCGGCAGCAACGGATTCAGCGCCTGCGCGGTAATAGTCAGCAGTTCGCGCAGCTCATCGCAGTGCGCCTTCAGCCGTTCCGGATTCGCCAGCGGCGGCGGCGATTTTGGTCGCATCTGGGTCATGATGCTCTCGACCAGCTTGATAAACAGGTCGAGCTGCAGGCTGCTCCAGCCCGGCGTGATGTCGGCGCTCATCTCCAGCGCATCGCGGGCCACTTCAGGCAGATGATGTCCTTCATCCAGTACCAGCATCAGGTTTTTAGCGGGCGGCAGCACCGACTCATTCTCCATCGCGGCCATCACCAGCGCATGGTTCGCCACCACCACATCGACCTGCTCGATTTCGCGCCGCGCCACAAAGAACGGACATTCACGATACCAGTGGCAGTGCGAACCCAGACAGCTCGCTTTATCAGTAGAGAGGCGTTGCCACAGGCTGTCGCTGACGTTCTCCTCGCTGTGATCGCGCAGACCATCCCACTGGTAGCGATCCAGCGATTTCTGCAAGCGGCCACACTGCGTCTGTTCTTCTTTGGTGCTGCTGACGGCGTCATCGTCCAGATAAAGCAGCAGATCGCCCTGCTGCTGGTCGTCATCGGCCGCCATCGCCGCCAGATTGCGCGGACAGACATAGCGCCCGCGACCAAAGGCGGCGGTGAAAGTGAGGTCGGGGATAATTTTCTTCAGCAGCGGCAGATCTTTGGTGAAGATTTGATCCTGCAGCGCCACGTTGGCGGTGCTGATTACCAGCTGCTTTTCCTGAGCGCGGCTGGCTGCGATGCCCGGAATCAGATAAGAGAGGGTTTTGCCCACGCCGGTCGGCGCTTCGACCGCCAGATGACGCGCGTCGTCGCCCGCCAGGCATTTCGCTACTTCAGCGATCATCTGGCGCTGCGGCGCTCGCGGAATAAAATCAGGCACCTGCTGCTGAAGCGCTTTATACCACTGCGCTATCTGGCTTTTTACTGCGGCTGTCAGGGCCATGATTTGCATTACCACACCGAAAAAATGGCCTGTATTTTTACACAGTATCCTGGCGACGTCAGCTTTCGCGCCGAATTTTTCGTGCGCCGTCGTAAAATTCAGCGATTGTCCGACGGCGGTGTTTTACGCCAGCACTTTATACATATAGGTAGTGGCATCCAGCACGCCTGCGGTGGACTCGGCATAACAGGGAATGGACCCCGCCACCTGCCAGCCCAGAGAACGGTAGAGGTCGCTCGCGACATCGCCGCTGCGCGTATCCAGCACCAGCAGGGTTTTGCCCTGCGCGCGTGCCCGATGCTCGGCACGCTGCATCAGGTCACGGGCGATACCCTGACGACGCGCCTGCGGATGCACCAGCAGCTTGCTAATCTCTGCGCGGTGGCGGCCATTAGGCATGGCGCTGCGGCTGATAATGACCGTCGCTACGATGCGACCATGCTGACACGCAACCAGTAATTCGCTGTCACCGCTGGTGATGCTGGCGATCCGCTGCTGCCAGAAGCGCGTCATCACCTCATCGTCTTCGGCATCAATAAAGCCGACGCTGGCACCGTCTGCCACGCAGCCCTGCAAAACGTCTGTCAGTTCGCCAAGATGCTGTTGCGCCTGGGTCGCGCTGAGAATTGTATAATCCGTCATGGTTTTGCCACCACCAGTACGTAACGCGCGCCGTCGGTCAGGTGCGCCTCAAAAGCCGATTTTCCGATCAGATGAAACCGCAGGCAGTCGCCGGGCTGTAGCGTCCACGCCTGAGACCCCATCGTGACGGTGAGACCACCCTCGCGCAGCCAGATATGCTGTTCAAGCCCCTGGATGGGCGGCGCGTCATAATCGATACGCGCACCCGGCCGTAACTTGCCCTCTACGAGTTCGCATCTAAAATGAAGGGCAGGTGGTGAAATATTCCGGCGAATAAAGCCGCTGGCGTCATCCTGCCACACTGGCTGTTGCTCATTTCTGACCAGCAGCCTGGACTCTTCTTCCACTTCGCTGAGCAGGCGCGACATTGTTAAGCCGTAGGCGACACACAAACGATTAAGCAGTGCAGCCGTGGGACTGGTCTCGCTTCGCTCAATGCGCGATAATGTCGCGCGGCTGATGCCGGTAGCGACAGACAGTTCATCAAGAGACCAGCCGCGTTGCAGGCGTAATTCCGCCAGCCGCACCGCCAGTCGTTGCTCCGTATTCAGCTCCGGCATGGTGTTTTCTCATTTTTGGGAATAGTTCTCTTATCTGAGATATAGCCTGGAAAAGCCGTATCAGTCAAGTTGTACATTGAGAAATGTATTGTACAACTTAATTTGCTTCGTTATGGTAATCGCACTCAGACCAATCGAAAGAGGAATTTATGACCTTATACAGTATCGGTGACGTCGCCGAGCGCTGTGGCATAAACCCAGTCACCCTGCGCGCCTGGCAGCGTCGTTATGGCTTACTGAAGCCGCAACGTACCGAAGGCGGACATCGTCAGTTTGACGAAGAGGATGTGCAGCGCATCGAAGAGATTATGCGCTGGATTGAAAGTGGCGTGCCGGTCGGTAAAGTGAAGGCACTGCTGGAAGGTGGCGATGTTGATGCACACGATGGCTGGACCACACTACAGGATGAGCTGATTAGCGTACTGCGCCACGTCAGACCAGCTAAACTTCGTAATAAAATTGCCGCGATTGGTCGCGAACATCCGATTGATGCGCTGATTGATCACGTTTTCATGCCGGTGCGCCAGAAGCTGAGTCTGGATCAGAACACGGCCCGCACCATGTGCAGTCTGCTTGATGGTCTGCTGATCGACTATGTTGCATTCTGCCTGACCGCCAGTCGCAAAAAATCGGGTAAAGATGCGCTGATTATTGGCTGGGGCATCGACGATCGGACCCGTATCTGGCTGGAAGGCTGGCGTCTGTCGCAGCATGGCTGGCGGATTGATGTACTGGCAGAACCGCTGGATGTTCCCCGTCCTGAACTCTTTCCCGGCATGAATATGTTTGTCTTTACCGGTAAAAAACTGACACGTCGTCAGCAGGAGCAGCTGTCACACTGGCAGGAACAGGGCTATGGCGTGCGGTTACATGAACCGGCCTGATAACAAAAACGCACGCCGGGCACTTTGCCTCCTGCCTTGCGCGCGCTATTATCCCCGCCTCACTGTTAACACGCTCAGGTTTCACTCATGAATGTCAAAAAAGCCTTTTTCGCCACGCTGTTTTTCATTATGGCTCTCGGCGGCACCAGCGGTCTGATGCTGGTGGGATACTCTCTTATCGTTCACTCACGCTAAGCCAGCGCTGCAGGCGTTCGAACAGGCGATCGCTCACTATTGCCAGCAGCGCCACCAGTAGTGCTCCCTGAATTACATAAGCTGTATTAAACCCGCTCAGGCCGATAATCACCGGCGATCCCAGACTTTTCGCGCCCACCGTCGAGGCGATAGCCGCGGTGCCGATGTTAATAATTACAGACGTGCGTATCCCGGCGATGATCACCGGTGCAGCCAGTGCCAGTTCAATCTGCCACAGCCGCTGCCAGCTACTCATGCCGACCCCGATGGCAATCTCCCGGCTGCTGGCGGGTACGCTATCAATGCCCGCCAGCGTACCCTGTAAAATCGGCAGTAATCCGTACAGCAGCAGCGCCACCACCGCCGGCCACGCGCCAAAGCCCATTACCGGCACCGCAATCGCCAATACCGCCACCGGCGGAATCGTCTGCCCCGCCGCCACGATAGTTTCCATCAGCGGCCGGAAAGGGCGCCCCGCTCGTCGGGTCACCAGCACACCGCTGCCAATGCCGATAACAATGGCCAGCAGGCTGGCGGTGACCACCAGAAACAGATGCGCCAGCGTCAGCTGCCAGAAGCTCTCCTGCTGATAGAGTGGCCGCGCCAGTTCGGGAAACCAGCGGTGAAACAGCGGCCCGCTGTAAGGCATCAGGGTCAGCAGCGCGCCGTAGAACAGCACCAGCCACAGCAGTGGATCCCTTAGCCTGCGCATGTTAAGCCCTCGCGCAGTTGCAGCAGGTCACCAAAGTGGAGCACGCCCAGCGGCTGCTGCCGATCGTCCACAACCGGCAGTTTATCGGTGCGCCGGGCGATAAATTGCGACAGCGCGTCCCGTAGCGTCAGCGCCGCAGCGATCGGTTCGCCCGCCAGCCACTCGCCGCGCCGGACGGCATTACCGACCTGTTCCAGCGACAGCAGCCGGACGCCCATCTCGCTGCGGCCAAAGAAGTCGCGCACGAAGTTATTTTTCGGCTGAGTCAGCAGCTCTGCCGGTCTGCCCTGCTGGACAATTTCACCGTTGTCCATCAGCACAATGCGGTCCGCCAGCGTCAGCGCTTCGTCGATGTCATGCGTCACCAGCACGATAGTGCGGCCCGACAGCCGATGAATACGCAGCATCTCCTGTTGCAGCACGCCGCGCGTCACCGGATCGAGTGCGCCGAACGGCTCATCCATCAGCAGCACTTCCGGGTCAGCCGCCAGCGCCCGCGCCACACCTACCCGCTGCTGCTGCCCGCCGGAGAGCTGATGCGGATAGCGATTCAGCAGCTGCGCGTCAAGGTTCAGCAGCGCCAGCAGCGCCGCGATGCGCTCATCGATCTGCGCTCTGGACCAGCCCAGCAGGACCGGCACCGTGGCGATATTCTTCCGCACCGTCCAGTGCGGAAACAGGCCAATCGACTGAATGGCATAGCCCATGCGTCGGCGTAACGTGCGGGCATCGAGCTGGCGAACCGACTCACCGGCAAAGCGGATGTCACCGCTGTCGAACTCCACCAGCCGGTTGATCATTTTCAGCGTGGTCGATTTGCCGGAGCCGGAGGTGCCGAGCAGTACGCAGAACTCCCCCTTTGCCACCTGCAGCGACAGATCTTTTACCGCCGCTTTGCCGTTAAAGGCGCGGGAAACGCCGTCAAACTCAATCATCTTTTCTCTCCAGCAGTGAGATCAGCAGGCGGAACAGCGCATCAATGACGACCGCCAGCGCAATCACCGGGATGACGCCCAGCAACACCAAATCCAGCGCACTGCTTAACAGCCCCTGAAAAATAATCGCGCCAAAACCGCCCGCGCCAATCAGCGCCGCCACCACCGCCATACCCAGCGTCTGCACCACGACGACACGCAGGCCCGCGAGCCAGACCGGCAGCGCCAGCGGCACATCCACCGCGATAAACTGCTGCCAGCCGCTCATGCCCGTGCCACGCGCACTTTCGCGCACCTCATGCGGCACCTGTTGCAGGCCCACCACCACGCTGCGCACCAGCGGCAACAGTGCATAAAGCACCAAGGCGATCAGCGCCGGAGCCATACCAATGCCGCTGATACCCCAGTCACCGAGCCACGGAAAATGCTGAGTCAGACCGGCCAGCGGCGCAATCAGCAGACCAAACAGCGCCACCGACGGCACCGTCTGAATCACATTCAGTACACCAAACACGCTTCCCTGCCAGCCGGGCCGCCGGAACAGCATGACGCCCAGCGGCAGCGCAATCATCAACGCAGGTAAGACGGTACCGGCCAGTAGCGTGAGATGACGGCTCAGCGCCGCATCAAACACCGCGTGGCGGTTGGCATACTCTTTCAGCAGGGAGAGATCGGCAAGCTGGCCACTGAACAGCAGCAACAGTGGCAGGAGCCAGACCTGCAAATTAAGCAGCAGCTGTGCCAGCCGATGCGGGGTCAGCTGCCGCACCTGATCGGTGATCAGCAGCAGGATCAGCGCACCGCTGCACCACAGGCCGCTGGCAAAGCTGGTGCGCGCCAGACGGCTGCCCTGCTGACTCAGCAACGTCGCCTGATGACCGCTGAGCCAGATGAGCGCCGCCAGCATCAGCTCCGCCGCCAGCAGCGCCACCATCAGCGTGACGCGCCCGGGCTGACGCCACATCATCAGCCACAGCGTCACCAGCGGCAGCAGCAACAGCCCGAAGCGGTTTATCTGCCAACCCATGAGAGGTTCACCCGCCACCAGACGATTCGGGGCGAAGTTAAGAAACGGCAAGGTCACCAGCGCCAGGCTCAGCAGCGTCAGCAGCAGCAAAGCCACCGGCTGCTGAGCCGGACGGCGTATCGCGTCCCGCGATATCTGCATCGGTTACAGCAGCTTTTTCTGCTGCAGCCACTCGGTCGCTACACTGCTGGCGTCCTGGCCGTCGACCGCAATTTTGGCGTTGAGCTGTTGCAGCGTTTTTTCATCAAGCGCGCTAAAGACTGGCTTCAGCCAGTCGGCAATCTGCGGATAGGCTTTAAGTACTGATTCGCGGATCACCGGCGTCGGCGCGTAAATCGGCTGAACGCCTTTGGGATCGCTGAGCGTCTGCAGACCCAGTGCCGCCACCGGACCGTCAGTGCCGTAAGCCATTGCCGCATTCACACCGGAAGTCTGCTGCGCTGCCGCGCTGATGGTCACAGCAGTATCGCCGCCCGCCAGCGACAGCAGCTGATCCTGTTTGAGGTCAAAGCCATAGGCTTTTTCAAAGGCCGGTAAAGCATCGCTGCGTTCGATAAATTCGGCTGAGGCGGCCAGCTTGAAGGTGCCGCCCTTTTTCAGAAAGGCGCTGAGATCGGCCAGCGAGGTGAGCTGGTTCTTCTCCGCCAGATCTTTACGCACGGCAATGGTCCAGGTGTTGTTGGCCGGAGCCGGTGTCAGCCACACCAGATGGTTTTTCTCCGCATCCAGCTTCTTCACCTTTTCGTAGCCAGCGGCGGCATTCTTCCAGGCGCTGTCTTTTTCATCATTGAAGAAAAACGCGCCGTTGCCGGTATATTCGGGGTAGATATCAAGCTCGCCCGCCGTGATGGCACCGCGTACCACCTGCGTTGTGCCGAGCTGGATTTTATTGACGGTTTTTACGCCGTGCTTTTCCAGCACCTGAAGAATTACGTTGCCCAGCAGTGATCCTTCAGTATCAATTTTGGAGCCGACCCGCACCGGATCCGCTGCCTGTGCCATCCCCATACTGAGCAGCAACGCGCTGACTCCCACCCAACCCCGAATTCTGACCATGGTCTTTTCCTTATCGCAGTTTGTTGTTTTTGCATGATGTTTTCGCGTGATGACTCGCAAGGCATGGGACGCCTTAGCGTTGAGGCTGCTCGCCTGCCGCTAAGAGGGTGACTGACAAGGCGTGCAGCGGAAATAATCTGCCTTAAAAGCGTAGCCTGGCGCGGCGGCAATGCAGCTGACTTTATCGCAAATTGATAACGATTTGGGATAAAAAAATTATTATCTATAACCGAAATGAATTTACGTCTGGGCGTCTAAACGGCTATTCTCGAAAATCTGTTTTTATAATAAAAGACGTACAACATCATGTCCGACCTGACCTCTTCCGCCCATGTGGCAACAACAGGGAGTTCGCCCGGTGGCGAAACACAATGGATTCGCAGCGCAGCTGATGTTTCCCGTTTAGTGAACAGTGGCGACAGCGTCCGTAACAATGCCCGTATTGTGGTGGCGATTGCGCTGGGCGGCGTGTTCCTTGACGCCTACGACCTGGGTGCGCTGGCGTTTGGCATTAAAGACATCACGCGCGAGTTTAGTCTCACTCCGACCGGCACCGGCATGGTCGCCTCAGCCATCACCTTCGGCGCAATCATCGGCGCGCTGATTGGTGGCTATCTCACCGACAAAATTGGCCGTTATCGGGTCTTTATGGCCGATATGTTCTTTTTCGTTGTAGCCGCTATCGCCTGTGCGTTAGCCCCAAATGAGTATGTGCTGGCTGGCGCGCGCTTTGTGATGGGACTGGGCGTCGGGATCGATCTGCCGGTGGCGATGGCGTTTCTGGCGGAGTTTTCAAGGCTGCGTGGCAAGGGGAATAAAGCCGCCAGCGTCGCGATGTGGTGTCCGACCTGGTACGCGGCAATCAGTATCTCCTATCTGCTGGTGCTGCTGCTTTATGCGGTGCTGCCTGAAAGCCACACCGACTGGCTCTGGCGGCTGATCCTCGGTTTTGGGGCCGTTCCGGCGATTGTTATCATCGCCATCCGCAGCCGTTATATGAGTGAATCGCCGGTATGGGCGGCTAATCAGGGCGATCTGAAAGGGGCCGCCGCGATTTTACGCAGTGCCTGGAACATTAACGCGCAGGTGGCACCCGACGCCGGGCTGACCGCTGCCACGCCGGTGCACAAGGCAAGCTGGCGCAACTATGGCGCGCTGCTGCAGGGCGTTTATCGCCGCCGCACGCTGCTGGCGACCATCACCTCTATCGCCTCGTCGTTTGCCTATAACGCGGTGGCGTTTGGTCTGCCGGTGATTATCTCCAGCTTCTTTGCCCAGTCGATGCTCACCACCATTCTGGTGTCGCTGGCCCTGAATCTGCTGTTCGCCTTTGTCGGCGGGATTCTGGCGGTGCGACTGGTGCCGCGTCTGGGTGCGTGGAAGATGTCGGTGGCGGGTTATGGCTGTCAGTGCGTGGCGCTGCTCGGGCTGGCGCTGATTGGTCGTCCGGAAGGCGGTCAGGAAGCCGCGCTGGCGATCGGCATGCTGGCGCTGTTCCTGTTTGGTCAGGGCTTCGGGCCGGGTTCGCACACCATGACCTTTGCGTCGCTGAGCTACCCCACTTCGCTACGCGGCGTGGGCGTCGGCTTCAACCAGACGCTGATGCGCGGCAGTTCGACCGTTTCGCTGTTTCTGTTCCCGGTGCTGGTTGCCGCGCTGGGCACCGGCGTCTTCTGGGTGATCTTCCTGGCCCCGCTGGCCGGACTGCTGGCGCTGCTGGCGATCCGCTGGGAACCATCGGGCTATGATGTGGATGCAGAGGATTTCATTGTACGTCATTGACTTACCCCCTTCGAATGATAAGATGACCCATAGCCTACGCCATTGACGTATAGCTATGTTATTTATTGAAACTCCAGTTTTCACGGAAGATGTAAAGGAAATACTCAGCGATGATGAATATCGCGAGTTTCAGCAATTCATGGCCGACAATCCCTACTGGGATGATGTTATCCAGAATAAGGGCGGTCTGCGTAAAGTCCGCTGGGCTGCCAAAGGTAAAGGTAAGCGTGGCGGCGTTAGGGTGATTTACTATTATAAAGTCTCTGACTCACAAATCAGGCTGTTGCTGATCTATAAAAAAGGCGTCCAGGATGATTTATCCGAGGATGAAAAACATCTGTTAAAGGCGTTGAATGAGGGCTGGTAATGGACAAGAAACTGTTTGATCGTTTGAAAGAAAGCATGACGCAGATGAATGAAATTGTCGAAGGCTCCCGAGAGCCTCCCCGCGAGACAACGGTCACTGCGGTTAAAGTCAAAGCGATCAGAAACGCCACAGGTCTTTCACAAAGCGGGTTCGCTAAGCTGATATCTGTAAATGTGGACACGCTGAAGAACTGGGAACAGGGACGGCGTGAGCCAACCGGCCCGGCGAAAGCATTACTAAGGGCCATAGAGCGCGATCCGAAGCACGTCATCCCGGCTCTGGCGGATAAATAGACAATGAAGAAACCGGCGTGTGCCGGTCTGCAAGTAAAGCAGAAAGGCTGACAGAACATGAATCAACCGCAGGACCCGCAATAAGACCAAATCCTGGCATCGCTAATAACCCATTGACTCATTAAGTCCTGACTTCTCTCACCCACAACTAAATCGCACCTCGGTGCGGTTTTTTTATGCCGTTACGGCCGGGAAAGGAAACTGCTCCAGATAGTCCGGGATACGCGGGAAGGTATGCAAAAACCACGGCGTGAACTGCTGTGGCTGCTGCTGCATCTGCTGCTCAATCAGCGTCATCGGACGATAATCGAAGGCATCAGCTTCCTGCGGATTCAGCTGCGGCAGAGTGTCGCAGACGGCAAAGAAGACGTGACCATATTCATGCTCGGTCAGGCCGTTGCTGAGCTTCAGGTTATAGCTCAGCTCAAATACCGGCGTCAGCGTCACGATCATCCCCATCTCTTCACGCAGACGGCGCTCGGCGGCGTCGCGGGTCGATTCATGCGGATAGGGATGGCCACAGCAGGTATTACTCCACAAGCCACCACAGTGATATTTATCGCTGGCACGCCGCTGTAGTAACAGCTCCTGCCGGGAATTGAAGACGTAGACCGTCACCGCGCGGTGCAGTAATCCTTTTTCATGCACTTCCAGCTTTTCCATTTTGCCGGTGGGACGATCGAGGTGGTCAACGAGGATAACTTCAATAGCAGACATGGCGTTTCCTTGAGATTATTCCCAACTATTCTGGCACAGAATAAGCAGTCTGGGGGGAACATCGCGGAATTTTTGCGCGTCTCGGGCGGAGATAAGCAGATGAAGCAGAGAGAAAATCAGGCCAGCGACGCTGGCCTGGAGAGGAATTACAGTCTGAAGCTCTGAACCACCTGCTCAAGCTGGGTGCTCTGCGACTCCATCGCCTGCGCGGCAGCGGAAACCTGCTCAACCAGCACGGCGTTCTGCTGGGTAGTGCCATCAAGCTGGGTAATCGCCACGTTAACCTGTTCGATACCCAGGCTCTGCTCGCGGCTGGCTGACATGATTTCGCTCATCAGGGTCGTTACGCTGCTTACCCCCTTCATCAGCTCATCCATGGTCTGACCTGCCTGCTCAACCAGCGCGCTGCCGGTATCGATGTTTGCCACGGACTCTTCGATTAACTTTTTTATCTCACGCGCCGAGTTAGCTGAACGCTGCGCCAGGTTACGTACTTCCGATGCAACTACCGCAAAACCGCGGCCCTGTTCACCGGCCCGGGCAGCTTCTACCGCGGCGTTGAGTGCCAGGATATTGGTCTGGAAGGCGATGCTGTCGATGACGCTGATGATGTCGACCACTTTACGCGACGAGTGATGAATCTCACCCATCGTGGTGACCACCTGACGAACTACTTCGGTGCCACGCGCGGCCACCTGCGAGGCATCGCCCGCCAGCTGGTTAGCGTGAGTCGCGTTGTCGGCGTTCTGACGCACGGTGCCGGTCAGCTGCTCCATCGACGCGGCCGTTTCAACAATCGAGCTGGCCTGATCTTCGGTACGGGAGGAGAGATTGGCGTTGCCGCTAGCAATTTCGCGCGATGCAGCGGTAATCGCCAGTGCGCTGTCGCCCACCTGCTGCAACAGTCCCTGCAGATAGCTGATGAACTGGTTAAAGCTCTGCGCGACGGCGTTAAACTCCGGGCTGTTGCTGGCTGGCAGACGCTGCGTCAGATCGGCGCCACCGGTCGACAGCGCTTCGATGTTGCTGTTCAGCACGTTAAGACGTTTCATCATGGCGCGGACAAAGCCCAGCGACACCAGCAGCAGAATGACCGCCAGTGGGATCTGCACCAGACCCAGGCGGGTCAGCATGTTGTGCGACTGTGCTTTCAGCAGGCTGGTTGGCAGGCTGCTGGCGAGATACCACGGGCTGCCAGGAATGGCCTGCACGAACAGGGTCTGCTCGCCTTCGCTACTGTCATAGGTGGTTTCCAGCGGCTGATTGCCAACACCGTTCAGCAACGTTTTCAGCGGCGCGGCCATCGGCATCTGCACGTCAGCCAGGTTCTCCAGCTTCGGCGCGGCATTCACCAGCGCGCCATTGCCCACGACTTTGCCGTCGGCTTCGACGATCAGCACGTTGCCGTGAATAGTCTCACCCATCTGCTTCGCCAGCTGGTTAAAGAACCCCAGCGTTACGTCGATGGTGGCAACACCCCAGGCTGAGCCGTTGCGGTAGATAGCCATGGCGCAGTTGGTACGCGGCTGCGGGCTAGCGGCATCCTGATAGGCTTTTGCCCAGGCGCACTGCCCTTTCGCGGCAGCCAGACCATCTTTGTACCAGGGTTGCTCCCAGTATTTATCGGCGGCGTCGGAGTTCCAGTAGGTGTTGACCTGCAGTTCATTGCTGGCATTGCGGGCAAAGAAGCTGCTGTCTTTCTCTTTGGCCGGATCGCGACGGTTTGGCAGTGGCCAGATACCGCCACCAAACACGTTGCTGTCCTGATACTGGTTTACCAGCGTCGGTAACAGGGTGTCGATAGTAGCGCTGTCCATGACAGAGGCAGCTTCGGTAATCGCACGCTGCTGTGCCTGCACGCGGTTCATCTGTTCAACGATACCAGACGCGAGTGAATCGACCTGATAGCGAACCAGACGGCTTTCGCTGTCGACCAGCTGTGGCGCGACAAACTGATTGATGACCCAAACTGTAACGAGTAAAAGCGCAACAAAGAACGCGATCATTGTTGCGGTGAAGCGGGATTGTGTTGTTTTAAACATCTTTGTTCCCCTGAACCTGGTGCGGCGCGATTGCCTGATCGGGTTAACGGCTCGCTTAACGGGAACTTGAGATGAGCGGGATCACATATTAGAGAAATGTTTGATTTTTGTAAAAATTTAATTTCACGACGGTACTATCACGTCCCCGGCGGTTGCCGGGGATTGCCTGAGCAGGCGCGTCATGACTGGCCTATTCTTCGGGGTTGATCACCTGCTGGCGCGGACGGAAGACATGATCGTTGCCCTCCGCTGTTAACAACTCCCGTAACTTCTGGCCGCCATGTTCATCGGCCTGCGCGAACTGACGCTCCGCTTCGGTGACAGGCGTGGTCCAGAGCAAAGTAGGTCGATCGCCATCGCGCTTGGGCAGCTTGAACTGCGCCTGTTCTGTTGCCAGTTCATTCGCCAGCAGGAAGCTTTCAAAGCCGACCGGTGCCACTTCCGACGCCAGCGTGTGGCCCTCTCCGAGCCAGGTGAGCCGCGCCCACGGCAGATGCACGAACTCCGCCAGCGCGCTCGCCATCTGCACCGCGTTGCCTTCGGTCATGATTTCACCGTCGACCGCCATGCCCAGTTCGATACGGCGATACTGCGGTGCCAGCTCATCAAACAGGTAATCGACCTGCGGCATGGGCCGGATGCTCATGCCGAGCGTCAGGAAAACCCACACGCCCTGATGCCAGTGCTGCGAGATCGCCATCGGCGGCCAGCTGCCCTGATCGATTGCGTAATATTTCACTGACTCGCCAAAACGCGCCTGATAGCAGGCCATAAGATCCTGCTGGACCCTGTCCCACTCGCTGCCGTCGTGCCATTCGCGCCAGAACTGACGCTGATGCTCCGCACGGGCGTAGTAGTCGTTGGTCGATGCCGACCCCAGCGGGGCCGTCAGCCGGTTCTTTTTGATGCAGCCTGCAGAGAAGCTCACCTGCTTCTCCTGATAGAGGCTCCAGCCGGGGATCACCGCCAGCAGCTGGCCGTAATACCACAGCGCCGCGCCATCATCAGAAGGCTCCCACAGGACCTGCAGACCCGCCGGGTCCAGCGCGGGCTCAGCTTCCAGATTACGGCAATACTCGGCGCTGAGAAGTGGCGCGATGCCCTGCTCCATCGCCTCACGATCTTCCTGTGCCGGTGCGGGCAGCAGGTTTCGCAGCCAGCAGCCGCGCACCGCATACTGACTGCGGAACAGGTCGGTGGGCCAGATGTAAAAATAGGCGGTGCGCTCATCCTGTTCGACAATGGCGGTCAGGGTGCGCTGCTGATTGTGGACTTCAGCAATCAGGGATTTGTACGTCATAGTGCCTCGACAAAGCCTGGAGGAATCCATTTTCCCCGAGAGTAGAGCAGGATCCTGGCTGCCGCACGCTGAGACAAGGGTAATAGTCTCAAAGTGTGGGGGGCTGGTGAGGTGATGAGCTTTGTAAGTGTGACCATTGTTGGACTTAAAGGCCGCTATGAGCGAAAAGCGGACATTGTTAACGACGTTCTGTGCGAATGTGCAGGGAGCAGGTCAGTGGGGTTGCAAGGCATCACTCTCCTTAAGGTTAGAATCATGAAGCTGATGTAAATTTGTACACTCGTAGGGTACTAGGTGACTTAGACCTACAAAGTTTTGGCATTCACGGGGACCATCTTGCGTCAACATAAAATACTGGATATAACCTTACTAATCATTTGAGCGAGAGTCATTGCTTACCATTACTAGCCAATCTATACAAACGCAGAACATAACCGTGTCTTTAAAAGATACAGCTAAAACAGGTTCTTAAGAATGAGTGCACTTCTTTTTAATTTATTCTAAATCAAAATTTGGATGTGATTATTAATGACAAAAAAAAAACTGAGCAATCCTTTTTCTACGGGCGGTGGCGGTGTTCATTTTGAAGCGCATGTCCAAGCGTCTTTTGTTGCCCTGATGCTAACAGGCGGCAATGCACCTTGCCTTCCTTGCTGGCCAATAGTGGATATCAAACTCCAAGGAAAAATTGATGGTTTTGATACCGACGACTTGATAGTTGTTGTAGAAAATGCCAACAGCAATGAAAAACGGAAGCTTTTAGGGCAAATCAAACATTCTATTTCATTTACACAGGGTAATGCGACATTCGGGGAAGTGATACAGGCTGCATGGAATGATTTTAATAATCCTGACGTGTTTACTAAGAAAAAGGATATTATTGCGCTGATCACCGGCCCACTCAGTTCGACCGATACACATAATGTACAATGGTTATTGAACCAAGCTAGACACACAAAAACAGTTGATGAGTTTTTGAGAAACGTACAGCAGGCTGTGTTCAGCCCGGCTAAAAGTACCGAGAAACTGCAGGTCATCCAGTATCATTTGAAGGCGGCAAATAGTGGTAACGATTTAACAAATGATGAGCTTTATGACTTTCTTAACCATTTTCATTTACTAGGGTACGATCTGGGTAATGAATCTGGCGTCATCCTTTCCTTGTTACACTCGCATATAGCTCAATTCCACCAACAGTATCCTCAGTGGGTTTGGTCACGGATAGTTGATATCGTACAAACTTGGAATAAAGATGCTGGCACTATCATTTCAAGTAAGATACCAGAGGATCTTTTAGATGTTTTCAAACAAAGGGTTGTTGCTGAGATCCCTCATGAATTAATATTATCACAAAAGACAGTTAAAACTGATTGGAACAACCATCCTGATGCCTATTATATAGCCCTTGCAGTTTTGATTGGGGGATGGAATGAGAAAAATGAGTGTGACTTAAATATACTAACCCAATTGCTTGGTATAAGTTATGACGAATGGCTAAGTAAAGCACGAGAGGTTTTACATAACCCAGACAGTCCTTTGTCACTGAAAAACGGTATCTGGAAAGTAACTAATCGAATGGAGCTATGGAGTCTTCTGGGATCACGTATTTTTGATCAAAATCTCGAATTGTTTAAGTCTTTGGCAATTTCCTCTCTCAAGGAGCCAGATCCTATTTTTGAATTACCTGCTGAGGAGCGTTATGCCGCTAGTATTCATGGTAAGGTGTTGAATTTTTCACCCGTTCTAAGGCAAGGTATAGCAGAAGGTTTAGCCATAATCGGAAGCCGACCAGAGGTTTGCGTTAACTGCTCTCAAGGTAACGCTGAAGCATCCGTTAACGTCGCAATACATACGATTTTAACTAATGCAAACTGGGTTTTATGGGGTAGCCTGAATGGTTTGCTACCAATGCTAGCTGAAGCGGCTCCCGAAAAATTTCTTGATGCAGTTGAGAAGGCAATGCGTCATACGCCCTGTGCATTTGATGAGTTATTTTCTCAAGAAGGCAATGGTATCACTGGTGGCAATTATCTGACTGGAATGCTATGGGCCCTAGAAGGTTTAGCTTGGGATGAGCAATATCTAGTACGCGTCTGTGTTCTACTAGCTGAACTTGCCAGCCACGATCCTGGAGGCAACTGGGCTAATCGGCCATCTAATTCACTTGTCACTATATTATTACCGTGGTTACCGCAAACGCTGGCATCTATTGAAAAACGACAAGTTGCAGTCCAAGTCATTTTAAAAGAATGGCCTGAAATTGCTTGGAATTTGCTCATCCAACTTTTACCTGGTCACCATCAAAGCTCTAGTGGGTCACATAAACCTTCTTGGCGACGAATCATCCCCGATGATTGGGAAAGTGTCGTGACTAATCAAGATTACTGGTTGCAGACATCTTTTTATGCTGAACTTGCCGTCACAAGTGCCGGAGAAGACACCGAACGCCTTACTATATTGATTGATCATTTTGATAGTCTGCCATCTCCTGCTTTCGAAAGCCTTCTTGAGGTTCTCTCTTCGGACAATATTACCGGGCTTAATGAAGAGCTGCGAGTTTTGATCTGGAATCATCTTAATCAATTCTCAAACAAACATCGGCGATTCTCTGATGCCTCTTGGGCTTTGCCGGATGATCTGCTAACCCGAATCGAAAATGTTGCCGAAAAATTGGCTCCTACCAATCCATTCAATTTATATCAGCACCTTTTTTCAAGTCGAGATTTTGATCTTTACGAGGGAAATGGTGATTGGGAAGAAAACAGGAATAAACTCGAAAAAAGACGCGAATCAGCAATTTTAGAAATTCTTCAGCAAGATGGTGCGGAAGGTGTTATGAGGTTTGCTGAACAGGTTAGTGCAACCCATCAAATAGGAAGCATACTCGGCACTATCGACAATGATTTGTTCGAAAAAATTCTTTTACCCCATTTCCTGAATACAAAAGAAAATAAGCACAAGGCATTAGTAAGCGCTTTTATTTGGAAACGCTTATATCTCCAAGGTTGGGAGTGGTGTGACAAACTTGATAAGTCTGACTGGACTCGTGGACAGTTAGGCCAATTTTTGGCTTATCTGCCTTTTAATAAGGAAACATGGAACCGAGTCTCTCAATATCTGCAAGCATCCGAAGATGAATACTGGACCCGCACTGATGCAAATCCTTACCAAGGTGAAGGTGATCTTACTAACGCCATTGATAAACTTATTGAACATGGCAGACCACATGCAGCAATCAACTGTCTGTACTGGATGCATCAAGCGAAGCAGTCAATCGACATAGATCAGTGTGTCCGCGCTTTGATTGCTGCCCTTTCAACTAACGAATCTAGCTCCAACATGGATGGTTATAACATAACAACTCTTATCCAACTGCTTCAAACTGAACCCAAAGTAAATGAGAATGATCTATTAAAGGTCGAGTGGGCTTACCTTCCATTGCTCGATGGTCGTCAAGGCGCTGAGCCCAAGCTCCTTGAAAATAGGATGGCTAGTAACCCAGAATTTTTTTGCGAGATAATCCAACTTATTTTCCGTTCTGACAAAGAAGACCAGAAAGCGAGTGAACAAACAGATGAATTGAAAGCCATCGCAACAAATGCATGGACTCTTTTGTACAACTGGGATACCCCTCCAGGAAGCCAACCAAATGGAAAGTTCAGCGGGGAATTTTTTAGTGAATGGCTTCAGAAAGTTAAGGAAATTTCTACCGATTCAGGCCACTTGGACGTTGCACTTAGCAAAGCTGGAGAAGTTTTGATTTCTGTACCCTCCGATTCGGACGGATTGTGGATAAATCGAGAGGTTGCAACTGCTCTCAACGATCGTGATGCTGATAGTTTGCGCGAAGGCTACAGGATAGGAACCTTAAACTCACGTGGAGCTCATTGGGTTGATCCAACTGGTAAACCTGAAAAAGAATTAGCGGACCAGTTCAGAACAAAAGCAGAGGAATTAGAAAACGCCGGTTTTCAGAGATTCGCTGTTACCTTAAAAGTTTTAGCCGATAGCTATGATCATGAAGCAGAACGGATCATCAGCGATCTAAATGTTAGATAGAATGATTAATCTAAACACTTAGATGCTGAGAAAATGGCTATTAATGATGTGCACATCACTGGTAGCCAAGTTTTATGTTATCCACTAACCTGCTCCCCGTAAACTAACCTACCATGATATAAGCAGCGTCCGCTTCTGGCACAAAGCGGACATTCATAGCCCCTCACCCCAGCCTCCCCATCCTCACCATCGCCCGATACCAGGCCCCTCGCTGAATCGACCACCTCAACCCCAACGCAATCGCATTAATCTTCCGGTTAATGATCGCCTGCTCAAAGCGGCCGATTTCACGGCCGGACATCGCCTGCGCCCACGCGGGCATCAGCCCGAATCCCGACTTCAGCATGATTTTCATTACCGGTTTCGCCTGCCAGCTCGGAGCAGGGGCATTCATCAGCAATCGCGTCACTTCGGCGGTGCGTTCATCAAAGCGCAGCTCCGGACGCATCTGTTGCAGATAACCTGCCACATCGGCGACGCTTTTCGGCACCTTCTCCGCGCCCAGCGCTTCGGCAATCAGCGCCGCTTCCTGATAGTACTGATCCTGTTCGGCGCGGGTGAGTTGCGGATTTTTGTAGCGCAGATGAGCAGCCAGAAAACGGCTGGTCTCTGCCACATGCACCCAGGTGAGCAAATGCGGATCGCTGGCGGCATAAGGTTTGCCCGCGCTATCAACGCCGCTGACTTTCAGATGAATGCGTTTCACCCGGTCAATCAGCGTCTGCGCATCCTGTGAATTACCGTAGGTGGTGACGGCGATAAACTGACTGGTGCGGCGCAGGCGACCCATCATATCTTCGCGGAAATTGGAGTGATCCCAGACGCCCGCCAGCGCCGCCGGATGCAGCATCTGCAACAGCAGCGCACTGATCCCGCCGCACATCATGGAGGTGAAGTCACCGTGGACGCGCCAAATTACGCTGTCCGGGCCAAACAGGCCGGGATCGCCAGGCGGTTGAGAGAGGTCAAATTCATTCATCGACAGGCCGTTAAGGCGGAAGACCTGCTGCTGAATGCGGTCACGCAGATTAATCATGGCGGCTCTGATAGTGGATATGATGCGGCGCGCGGTAGCAGGACGCTCCCGACGCGCCGCATCACCTTCCCCTGAGTTCAGGGAAAAGGCTGACGGTTATTGATAGCTGAACTGCGCATTCTCAGTACGGACGGAATCGAGTCCAATCATCACGTTGAATTTGCCGGGCTCTGCAACGTGCTGCATCTGCTGGTTCCAGAACTTCAGCGCATCGACATCAATTTTAAAGGTGACGGTTTGCGACTCACCTGCTTTCAGCATGATGCGCTTAAAGCCACGCAGCTCCTGCACCGGACGGCTGACAGACGCGACCGGGTCGTTCAGATACATCTGCACTACCGTTGCACCATCGCGCTTACCGCTGTTGGTCACCGTCACGCTGGCCTCAACGCTGCCGTCGCGCGGCATGGTCGGTGAAGACATTTTTACCGGCGACACGGTGAAGCGGGTGTAGCTCAGACCGTAACCAAACGGATAGAGCGGGCCGTTAACCGCATCGTAGTAATGCGAAGTGTACTTGTTCGGCTTTGCAAAGTTGTAAGGGCGGCCGGTTGGCAGATGGTTGTAGTAGATCGGAATCTGCCCCACTGAACGCGGGAAGGAGACCGGCAGTTTGCCCGACGGATTGTAGTCGCCGAACAGCACATCGGCGATAGCGTTGCCGCCCTCGGTGCCGCTGAACCAGGTTTCCAGTACCGCATCAGCCATGCGATCTTCATTCACTATCGACAGCGGACGTCCGTTCATCAGGACAATCACCAGCGGCTTACCGGTGGCTTTCAGTGCCGCGAGCAGCTTCTGCTGGCTCGGCGGGATCACCAGGTCGCTGCGGCTGGAGGCTTCGTGCGCCATCCCCTGCGCTTCGCCCACGGCGGCAACCACCACATCGGCCTGCTTCGCTTTGGCAACCGCGTCATCGATCATCTGCTCAGCTGAACGCGTATCCACGGAAACCGCCTGCTCATAGAGGTTCAGGAAGTCCTGAATCCCTTTGTTGTCGCTGACGTTAGCGCCCTTCTCATAAAGCAGCGTCGCTTTGCCTTCGGTGGCATTGCGCATGCCCTGCAGCAGCGAAACGGATTGCTTCGCTACGCCTGCGGCAGACCAGCTGCCCATGATGTCGCGCTGACTGTCTGCCAGCGGACCAATCAGCGCAATGGTGCCCGATTTTTTCAGCGGCAGGGTTTCCAGCCGGTTTTTCAGCAGTACGATGCTTTTACGCGCCACATCGCGTGCTTCAGCGCGATGCAGACGGCTTTCCGCATTGGTGTCCTGCGGGTCGCCTTCTTTCGGACCTAAATGGCTGTAGGGATCATTAAACAGCCCCATGTCATATTTGACGTTAAGCACATGGCGCGCCGCGTCATCAATTTCCGCCATGCTGACCTTGCCACTCTTCACCAGGTCCGGCAGATACTTACTGTAATATTCGTCGCTCATGCTCATATCGACGCCCGACTTCAGCGCGATACGCACCGCTTCCTGCGGATCGCTGGCAACGCCATGCTTGATCAGCTCTTTAATCGCGCCGTGATCGCTGATGGTGATGCCTTTGAATTTCCACTTATCGCGCAGCAGATCTTTCAGCAGCCAGCTGTCCGCCGTGGCGGGGACGCCATTGATGGAGTTCAGCGCCACCATCACGCCGCCGCTGCCTGCATCCAGTGAGGCTTTGTACGGTGGCAGATAGTCCTGGAACATGCGCTGCGGGCTCATGTCCACGGTATTGTAATCGCGTCCACCCTCAACGGCACCATAGAGCGCGAAGTGTTTCACGCTGGTCATCACGCTGTAGCGATCGGCGGCACTTTTGCCCTGCATCGCCTGCACCATGCTGCGACCCATTTCGCTGGTGAGATAGGTATCTTCACCGAAGCCTTCGGAACCACGACCCCAGCGCGGTTCACGGCTGACATCGACCATTGGCGCCCATGTCATATTCAGACCGTCGTCGGCCGCTTCATAGGCGGAGACGCGCCCTACTTCTTTAACGGCATCCAGATCCCAGCTGGCCGCCAGAGCCAGAGGGATCGGGAAAATAGTGCGCTGACCATGAATCACGTCGAAGGCGAAAAACAGGGGGATCTTAAGGCGGCTGAGCTGCATCGCCTGATCCTGCATCGCGCGGATATCCTGACGCGTTACCGTGTTAAAAATCGCGCCAACCTGACTCTTCTGAATCATGTCGCGAATGGCTTCTTTCGGATTATCAGGCCCGACACTGATTAAACGCAGCTGACCAATCTTCTCGTCCAGCGTCATTTTTTTTAATAGCTGGTTAACGAAGGCATCACGCGCCTGTTCGGTCATCGGGTGGTTACCTGGCACTGTCTCAGCCAGTGCGGGTTGCATCGCGAGGGAGACAGCGAGACTAACAGAGTAAATCCATTTCATCAGGTTGGGTTCTCTTAAGTAACTGCGCAATATCGAATAAACAGGCGGCAGTGTGCCACAAGATGAGAATAGCAGGTAGCTGCCGCTGTCACACTGCGTTGAGGTCAGTTGACGTGCTACAGTTAGGACGCACTGATAAGACAAGGGAATTGCTCATGATACAAACCTCTGCCCTGCTTTCTGACCTTCGCCGCCTGGTCGGCCCTGCCCATCTGCTGACAGAACCTGAACAGACTGCCCGCTATCGCAAAGGCTTTCGCTCCGGCGAAGGTGAGGCGCTGGCCGTGGCGTTTCCCGGTACGCTGCTGGAGCTCTGGCGGGTACTGCAAACGCTGGTGAAGGCGGATGTCATCATCCTGATGCAGGCGGCGAATACCGGCCTGACCGAAGGTTCAACGCCACACGGCAATGATTACGACCGTCCGCTGGTGATTGTCAGTACTCTGCGACTGGATAAGCTTCAGCTGATCGACGAAGGCCAGCAGGTGCTGGCATTCCCCGGCAGCACACTCTATCAGCTGGAAAAAGCGCTGAAGCCGCTGGGACGTGAACCCCATTCGGTGATCGGCTCCTCATGCATTGGGGCCTCGGTGCTGGGTGGCATCTGTAATAACTCCGGCGGATCGCTGATTAAGCGCGGCCCGGCCTACAGTGAGATGGCCCTGTATGCGCAGATTGATGCACAGGGAAGACTGAAGCTGGTGAACCATCTGGGTATCGATCTGGGGACCTCGCCAGAAGAGATTCTGGGACGGCTGGATGACGACCGCTGGCAGCCCGGCGACGTGCAGCACGATGGCCGTCACGCCTCCGATCATGAATATGCCGACCGGGTCCGTGAAGTCGATGCCGATACGCCCGCCCGTTACAACGCCGATGCGCGTCGCCTGTTTGAAGCGTCCGGCTGTGCCGGGAAGCTGGCGGTCTTCGCGGTGCGACTCGATACTTTCGCCAGCGAACCGCAGCAGCAGGTGTTTTACATCGGCACCAACGAACCCGGCGTGCTTAACGATATCCGCCGTCACATCCTGGCGCATTTCACCCATCTGCCGGTGGCGGGCGAATATATGCACCGCGACATTTATGACATTGCGGAAGTCTACGGCAAAGACACCTTCCTGATGATCGACAAGCTGGGCACCGACAAGATGCCGCTGTTTTTCACGCTGAAAGGACGGGTTGACGCCTGGCTGAGCAAGCTCTCCTTCGTTAAACCGCACTTCAGCGACCGGCTGTTGCAGCGCCTGAGCAAACTGTTCCCGGCGCATCTGCCCAAACGCATGAAGCAGTATCGCGACAAATATGAACATCATCTGATGCTCAAGATGTCGGGCGACGGCGTGGCAGAAGCGCGTAACTATCTGCGCGACTACTTCCGTGAAGGCGGTGGCGAGTTCTTCGAGTGTGAAGGCAAAGAAGGTACGCACGCGTTTCTGCATCGCTTTGCGGCAGCGGGTGCGGCCGTGCGCTACCACGCAGTCCATGCAGATGAGGTCGAGGATATTCTGGCGCTGGACATCGCCCTGCGTCGCAACGATGCGGACTGGTTCGAAACCCTGCCCGATGCGATCCGCGCATCATTAAGCCATCGCCTCTACTATGGTCACTTCTTCTGTCATGTTTTCCATCAGGATTACATCGTCAGAAAAGGAGTGGATGTGCACGCGCTGAAAGCGCAGATGCTGGAGATCCTGCAGGCGCGCGGCGCGGAATATCCTGCTGAGCATAACGTCGGTCATCTCTATCAGGCGAAACCGCAGCTGGCGGCGTTCTATCGCCAGCTCGATCCGACCAATAGCTTCAATCCTGGCATTGGCAAAACCAGCAAGCAAAAAGGCTGGGCGGTGAAGCAGGTTTAATCACGTTATCGGTCAGCCTGCCTGTCTGAGCAGGCTGATCGTCACACTTCTTTTTGACCCGCTCACTCCCCATTGCGGCCCATTTTTATTACTAACCACGTCATCAAAAAATTAATTCCTCTTCCCAGATTGCACCTTCTTTATTTTCTCTCATTAGGTTCTGCGCAACACCTCACAAATCATCATCCTGCTAATTGATAATTCGCGTCGCGAAAAATAGATTGTCGCCATTAAAACAAAAAGCCGTGTAATTGCCTTTATTTCATTCAGGGAGGAATGACCATGCGGAAAAATAATTTCGCGTTAGCGTTAACAGTAATAGCCACTGTGATAATAGCCCTGTCAGCAATAAATTCATCACCCGCTTATGCGGCCGGATTTATTGATGACGCATCGCTAAAAGGCAATGTATTTTACTGGCAGCGTCAGCGGGATCGCAGAGACACCGATCCCGCCAGTGACTATCAGGGGCAGTATCGGGATAATTTACATCACGCCTCGCTCAACAGTAATCTCGACTTCCAGTCAGGCTTCGCCGGGGAGTGGATCGGTCTGGACCTCGCTGTTTTTGGTGCTGCCGAACTTGCCAACAGTGGCCCCGCTGCCCCCAACGAAATTGGCTTCAGTAAGGCACGTACCCGCTGGGATGAAAAATGGAATGGCGACAGCGGCGGCGCATCAGTTTATAAAGCCGCGCTGAAGTTTAAATATAACGATTACTGGTTACGCGCCGGATATATTCAGCCCACCGGCCAGACGCTGATTGCACCGCACTGGAGTTTCTTACCCGGCACCTATCGCGGTGTCGAAGTGGGTGCGCTATATGATTTTCAGGAAGCCGGCGCATTATCATTCTCGTGGATGTGGAGTGATAAATATAAGGCACCCTGGTATCGTGATTTATATGATTTTCGGCAGGCTGATGGCAAAACGCATATCAGCTACCTGCACTCATTCGGCATGAAATATGACTTCAAAAATAATCTGGTCCTTGAGGGCGCATTCGGTCAGGCGGCGGATTATATGGATCAATATTTTGCCAAAGCCTCCTGGTCGGCCACGCCTTACGGTAATGCACTCTCCACCAGCTATCAGTTTTACGGTGCACACGACAACGTGCAGGGCGGTGCGGCTAATCCCCGCGATGTCTATGACGGCCTCGCCTGGCTACAGGCAATCACGATCGGTTACAACGTCGGCCCGGTAGATCTGCGCCTTGAAGGCAGCTGGGTCAAAGCAGAGGGCAATCAGGGCTTCTTCCTGCAGCGCATGACGCCGGGCTATGCCAGCTCCAATGGCCGACTGGATATCTGGTGGGATGCCCGTTCCGACTGGAACGCCAATGGCGAAAAAGCGATCTTTGCCGGTGCGATGCTCGACTTAACACCGTGGCAGCTGGCGGGATGGAAAGTGGGCGCATCGTACGTCTGGGGCTGGGATGCCAGACCCGCCACCCTGCCCACCGTTGACCAGAGTCAGCGGCTGAAAGAGTCCGCCTGGAACCTCGATCTGATCTATCAAATCCAGCAGGGCCGCGCCAAAGATACTCTGTTTAAATTGCACTACACCCGCTACGACAATCACAGCGATCTGCCCAGTTACAGCGGCGGTTACGGCAACATTTTCCAGGACGAGAAAGACATCAAATTTATGGTTATCGTGCCGTTTACGCTGTTCTGATGCCCTTCGAACTTCCGGATATCTCTTCACCAGCAAGGATGAAAATCAACATGTTAAAATTAAGCCTTATCGCGCTCACTCTGTTAGGCGTTGCAGCCACAGGCCACGCCAGCCCGTCAGAGCAGCAGGTGGTGAATCAAATCAGCCAGTTTGGCATTACTTATAAAGTGAATGACAACCAAGCCGCTCTGAACGGCACCGACTGCGCCGCGCTGGGAGCCGACTATGCCGCCTGCAATCGCGCCACCATTACCCTGACCAATAACGGCCCGGCTCTGACCGACAAACACTGGGCCATCTACATGAGCAACGTTCACCAGACGCTGCGGGTCGAAAACGATCAGTTTAAAATGACCCACCTGGTTGGCGACTTAACCCGGCTGGAGCCCACGGACAAGTTTACCGGCATTGGTGCAGGTGAGTCGGTGCAGATTCCCGTCGTTAACGAATACTGGCAGCTGTTTGTCACTGATGTGATGCCGCGCTGGTATGTCACGTCCGGGCAGGCAACGCCCAAAATTATTGCCAGCACCGACCATGAAGACCCCAGCCAGTTTGTATCGCCGCTGGGTGACCACTGGCGACGCAGTGCCGATGACCACAATGTCCTGATGCAGCCCGCCAGCCGGTTTGATAAAAACAGCGATGTTGCTGCCCTGCCCGTCTCTGCGCTGCGCGGTCAAATCACCCCCACGCCGCTTGAGGTGAAGCTCCACCCGCAGGATGCCGATCTTAGCCGCGGCGTCAGGCTGATGCTTACCGGGCTGACACCTGAAACCGGTGAGGCGGTAAAACAGCGCCTCACCCTGCTCGGCCTGAAAGAAGCACCCGATGGATTCGCCATCACGACGCAGATCAAACCCGGCCACTTCAGTGGCAAAACGGCGAAATCGGGTGCATACAATCTGGATATCACGCCCCGCCGCGCCATAGTGGTGGCCTACGATGCTGCCGGGGCTTTTTACGGTCTGATGTCAATTCTCTCACTGGTCCCTGGCGAGGGTGCGGCGCGTATCGCCGCGCTGGAAGCCCATGATGCGCCGCGCTTTGCTTATCGCGGCGCGTTTCTTGACGTTGCCCGTAACTTTCACAGTAAGCAGGCGGTGATGCGGCTGCTCGATCAGATGGCGGCGTGGAAGATGAACCGCTTTCACTTTCACCTGAGTGACGATGAGGGATGGCGGCTTGAAATTCCTGGCTTACCGGAGCTGACTGACGTGGGCGCTAAACGCTGTCATGACCTGACTGAACAGCGTTGTCTGCTGCCGCAGCTCGGTTCCGGTCCGTTCAGCGATAACAACGGCAGCGGCTTTTTCAGTCGGGCCGATTACATCGACATTGTGAAATATGCGCAGGCGCGCCACATTCAGGTGATCCCGGAAATCGATATGCCCGCCCATGCCCGTGCGGCCGTTATCGCCATGGAAGCACGCTATCAGCGGCTGATGAAGAAGGAAGAGTCTGAACAGGCCAACGCGTATCGCCTGATTGATCCCACTGACGACTCCAATACTACCTCGGTGCAGCTCTACGACCGCACCAGCTATCTCAATCCCTGCATTGAGAGCTCACAGCGCTTTGTCGACAAGGTGATCGGCGAGGTTCAGGCGATGCACCAGGAGGCGGGACAGCCGCTCGATGTCTGGCATTTTGGCGGCGACGAGGCGAAAAACATTCGGCTGGGTGCAGGCTACTCTGACAAAAATAGCCCTAAACCGGGTACCGGGCTGCGCGACTGGCGCCGTGAAGATCTGCCGTGGGCAAAATCGCAGGTCTGTCAGGCACTGGTGAAGAGCGGCAAAGTGGAAGATCTGGCACACCTGCCGAGCTATTTTGCCCTGACCGTCAGTGAGATTGTTAACCGGCACGGCATTGGCAAAATGCAGGCGTGGCAGGATGGTTTAAAAGATGCCAGAAATGCCGCAGCCTTCGCCACCCCGCGGGTTGCGGTCAACTTCTGGGACACGCTTTACTGGGGCGGTTTTGACAGTGCCGCTGACTGGTCACAGAAAGGTTACGACGTGGTGATCTCCAGTCCCGACTATCTCTACCTGGACTTTCCGTATGAAGTGAACCCGCTGGAGCGCGGCTACTACTGGGGCACGCGTTTCAACGACGAGCGTAAAATCTTCGGCTTCGCACCGGACAACCTGCCGCAGAATGCGGAAACCTCGGTGGATCGCGACGGCAACGTTTTCAGCGCTAAATCAGAGAAGCCGTGGCCCGGTGCTTATGGCATGTCGGCCCAGCTGTGGAGCGAAACCGTGCGAACAGATGCCCAGATGGAGCACATGATCTATCCGCGTCTTTTTGCGGTCGCGGAACGAAGCTGGCACCGCGCCAGCTGGGAGCGGGATTACCAGCCAGGTCAGGAATACACGGGAGGCAAAACCCATCTCGTCGATCAGCAGGCACGCCTGCATGACTGGCAGCGATTTGCCAACCTGCTGGGACAGCGGGAACTGGCGAAGCTGGATAAGGCGGGTATCGATTATCGCCTGCCGGTGCCGGGAGCAAAAATCGTTGATGGCATCCTGTCGATGAACGTGGCCTTGCCGGGCGTAACGCTGGAGTACAGTCTGGACAAGGGGGCAAACTGGCAGCGCTACGATGCCAACAGACCGCCGCAGGTCAGCGGTGCCGTGGCAATTCGCTCCGTCAGCCGCGACGGCCAGCGCACCAGCCGCGTGGAAACTTTGTAGTAAGCGAGAGTGAGAAAACAGGCCGGGAAACCAGCGTTGTGAACATAAAAAAGGCCGACAGAAGTCGGCCCCTTTCACACCTAAACCAGCTTCTCTTCCGGAACCGGCTCCACACCCGCCATCTGCTGACGGCGCTCGATAATCATGGTTTGCGGTGTGGAGAGCAGAATGCCCTCTTTACGCAGACGCGTCAGAATATCGAACAGCAGGTCGCTCTTCGCCCCTGAGATCTGGCGCTGACCCGCTACGTTACCCGTGACGCTCAGAATAATGCCCTGCTGAGTCAGATCTTTAAACGAAACAGACGGCTCCGGCGTTTCCAGAATACGTTCGTTCTCGTTGTAAACTTCCAGCAGAATATCGCGCACCTTCACCGGATCGATATCCAGCGGGAAAGTCAGTGTAATCGTGACCACCCCCTGCGCATTACCCATGGTCGCATTGCGCACGTTCTGCGAGATAAACTGTGAGTTCGGCACAATCACCGTGGACTTGTCGCCCAGCTGGATCTCGGTGGCGCGCACGTTAATGCGGCGAATATCCCCTTCAATGCCGCTGATGCTCACCAGATCGCCGACTTTAACCGGACGCTCAGTTAACAGAATCAGCCCCGAGATAAAGTTCTTCACAATCTCCTGTAAGCCAAAACCGATACCAACCGACAGCGCACTGACGATCCACGCCAGCTTGTTCCATTGCAGACCCATGATCGACAGGGTCAGCAGGATAATCAGCACGTAACCGATGTTGCTGAACAGCGTCACCAGCGACACCCGCATCCCCACATCCATGGTGGTTTTTGGCAGAAAATCGGTGTCGAGCCAGCGACGCACCGAGCGCAGCACATAGATTCCGACAATCAGGCAGATTATCGCATTCACCATGTGCGCCGGTACAATGTTCAGGGATTCAAGGCCTTTACCACCCCAGAACTCGATCACTTTTTGCAGCAGCTCAATCGGCGTTGAGGAGGCAAAGGTGCCGTTGACCAGCGCCAGTACAACAACCAGCACCAGGAAGGTTTTACCGATGGCCGTCAGCAGCGTAGCCGTCTGCTGCAGGTGACGCTCATTAATGTTAAGCGAACTCTGAATACGACGACCAGTAGCATTACTGGTTGAGAAGAGACTCTCACAGCCATCTTTCAGCAGGTGACTGAGGAAGTAGAACGAACCAAACAGCAGGCCGCACCAGATCACTTCATAACTCAGGAAGCGCGCCAGCGTAACGTAACCGATGAGCAGCGAGACCAGAATCGCAATGGCGGTCAGTGTCAGGCCCATCTGAATCAGACCAACCAGCGTCGAGCGGGCTTCCGGCGGTGTGCCCGCCTGGGTCATGCGACGCCGCACGCGGTTGGTGCGCATGCTGATCGCCAGCGCGGTGCTGCCGATCAGCAGTGCCGTCAGTCCGTTGGCAAAAATGGTGGTATTCAGGCTGGTGCCGACGCTGTAGTTGAATGCCTCGACCGTCTGGAAGATAAAGACCAGCACCGCAGTAATCGGTGGAAACGGTTTTAACGCCATCGCCACTTCATTGGAAATAGTGGGTAAGCGCCAGCTGGGCCTGCGTGTTGAGAGGAACGCACGTCCCAGCCCGGCAATCAGGCCACAGAAAACACTGAGCTGTACCAGACGATCAACAAAATCCTGAACGTTTTCAGAGACCTCATCACGGCGGGTGAAAGCCAGGGCGATAAAGTTAAAGGTAAGGACAACCGCCACCAGCGTGGTGAGCGCTATCGCTGCTGCCAGGAAACTGCGACGCAGCTTCCCTTCCGGCAGTTTATTAATGCTGACCCAGGCCAGAAACTCTTCACTGTAACGACGGCCCACCGTCATTACCAGCAGCGCTGCCAGCAGCCAGAAGACACTGCCCACGCGCCAGCCCGGCTCCCAGGAGAGCGCAGCCGTGTCCTGCAACTCCTGCAGGAACTCACCAATTTTCTCGCCATCCAGATCCTGTGTGCTCAGCAACGGTGACCAGAAGCGTGCCCCGAGGATGCTGCCGGAGTTCAGCGCCAGCTGGCTTTTCAGCTGATCGCGACGCAGGTTAACAATCTGCGAGGAGAGCATCAGTGCGCCATTTTTAATGCCTTCAGCCTGCTTAATCTGGTCGTCGAGTTTGCTTTTCTGACTCTCCAGCGTGTTACGCTTGCGCGTCACTTCCGGCGTCTCTTTGACGCCGCTGTCCGCTTTCGGGGCCGGACCCAGCACCTGCAACTGGGCTTCCAGTTGCTGGCGATCGGGAACCAGCGCCTGACCCAGCGTATCGGCATTGCCGGAAAGCTCCAGCGCCATTTCATTCAGCTGCGTCAGCTTGTTTTCGCCAGCATCGACAGAAACCTGACTTTTAATTTTGTCGAGGATCTTCTGCATTTTCGGCAGTTCAACCGCGGCATTCAACTTCGGCGGAGCATCCTGTTCCTGAGCAGCACCGGCCGTATCATCTGCGGCCAGCGCCAGCGCCGGGGCAAACCCTGCCAGCGCCAGCATTAACAATGCAAAAAGGGATCGTATAAACATAGGTGTAAGATTCCGGCAGCTTAATTCAGGCGATCGTCCCTCGCCAGTCGCGCGTAAGTTTAGGGCTTTGCAAGGGATGGCAATATAGGAATAACGGGCATTTTTCGGGCTGATTCAGAACAGGCAGCGGCGTAAACATCTTTATACGCGCCTCTGCCTGCTTCTTCCCGGCTACCTGCTCAGCCTGCAGGCAATGCCAGTGCGCGCCGTGCGCAACACCGGCTATTTTCTACTCAACGTCGGCACTGCCGGCACCATTGCTGGCAACCTGGCCCGACTTCTGCTTTTTATACGCCAGCGCAGCAGCGGGGACCGGCGCAGCTTTGCCGGTCTCAATCCAGCTACGCAGACGGTTAGCGTCGGCGAAGTGAGTATATTTGCCAAAGGCATCCAGCACTACCAGCGCCACCGGACGATTGTTAATCATCGTGCGCATCACCAGGCAGTGGCCCGCCTCGTCGGTATAACCGGTTTTGGTCAGCTGAATATGCCAGTCGTTTTTATAGACCAGATGGTTGGTATTGCGGAACGGCAGCGCATAGTTCGGATGGGCAAACACCGCCGTCTCTTCTTTTGTGGTGCTGAGCGCGCCAAGCATCGGATATTCCCGCGTCGCTTTGAGTAACTTCACCAGGTCCTGCGCGCTGGAGACATTCTGCGTTGAGAGGCCGGTTGGCTCCACATAGCGGGTCTGTTTCATGCCGAGTGACCGCGCTTTAGCATTCATTGCCTGGATAAAGGCGCGATAACCGCCCGGATAGGCGTGGGCCAGGCTGGCGGCAGCACGGTTTTCTGAAGACATCAGCGCCAGTAACATCATATTGCGGCGGCTGATCTGGCTGTTGAGCTTAACGCGCGAGAAAACGCCACGCATTTCCGGCGTCTGGCTGATATCGACGTTAATCATCTCATTCATCGGCAGATGCGCATCCAGCACCACCATCGCGGTCATCAGCTTGGTGATAGACGCAATGGGCCTGACCCGATCCGGGTGACTGGAGAAGAGCACTTTATTGGTGGTGAGGTCGACAATCATCGCACTGCCAGAAGCGATCTGCGGCTGAGCAATAGGCGTAAGTTGCGACAATGAAGTCGTCGCCTGCGCCGGAAGTGAAACAATCTGCCCGGAAACGAGCAGCGCCAGCGAAAGCAGGGTGAAGCGAATTTTTGCAGGCATCGTAGAAAAAAACCCGGTTATGATTGTGTACTGTGTCAGACCGACACAGGCCGCCCGCTTCAGTCACGTCGGCGCGCGGGCTGGCAGCAGCATCATACGCTTTAGGTTAAGAAATTTCCTGGTGAGATTGTTTCCGGGCGTAAAAAGAGAACTGCCGCCAGAGCGGCGGCAGCGGTCAGTCAGAACAGATGCGGTCCATATCCCCACAGCACCACGGTTAATGCCAGTAACACTTCAAAAACCAGCACGCCGATGGCAAGCGTAGAGCCGGAAAAACGCAGGCTTTCTTCGCGGTCGATATTCAGAAACAGCGGAATGCCAATATAGAGCAGATAGCCGGTGTAGAGCAGCGCCAGCGCCCCTGCCAGTACGCAGAGCCAGACCAGCGGATAGAGTGCCACCAGCCCGCTGAGAAACAGCGGCGTCGCCACGTATCCCGCAAACACGGTGCAGCGCTGGACGCCGGGACGCTGCGGATAATCACGCGCCATCCAGTGGATCACGCGCCCCATAACCGCGACACCGCCCAGAATAATCAGATAGAACAGAATGCCCAGCCCGATGCCGGTTGCCAGGTTAAGTTGCACATATTGCCCCTCGCCCAGATTCCAGCCCAACTGAGTTGTACCGATAAAGGCGCAGATCACCGGGATCGCCGCCATCAGCAGAACATGGTGGGTGTAGTGGTGCGAGACGCTCTCATTCTCTTGCTTGATATGACGCATTTCCTGGTTCGGATGCGCCAGAAGTCCCCAGACATGGTTCATACAGTCACTCCTCTGATGCGATGGGCCGCCCGGTGATGCATGCGTCTTTGGGGGCAGCGTCTCCTCAAGTATAAACGGCAGTGAAATTTTCGTCGTGACCGGACAAAAAAACAGCATAAATAAACAGATGTTGTAGCCGGGCGGAAGCGAAGCCAAATCGCGTATAGACTGAAAGAAATCATCACCGAACAGGGAGAGTCAGTTTGCATCTGGATATCAACGCATTAATAACGCAGTACGGTTATCTGGCACTTTTTATTGGCTGTATTGCCGAGGGGGAGACATTTACGCTGCTGGGCGGCGTGGCCGCGCATGAGGGGCTGCTGCATTATGTGGGGGTCGTGCTAGCCGCAATGGGTGGCGGCATTGTTGGCGATCAGCTGCTTTACTGGGTCGGTCGCCGCTGGGGCACGCGGATCCTGCGCCGCTTTAAAAAGCATCAGGACAAAGTGGTGAAGGCAAACCGCCTGATCAAACGCCGTCCCAGCCTGTTCGTGATTGGCGTACGCTTTATGTATGGCTTCCGGCTGATTGGTCCCATTATCATCGGTGCCAGCCGCCTTAAACCGATGAAGTTTTTTATTCTTAACGTTATCGGGGCGGCTATCTGGTCGCTAATCTTTGTGACGCTGGGCTATTTCGCGGGCGGCATCATCGCACCGTGGCTGCATAAACTCGATCAGCATCTGAAACATCTGCTGTGGCTGGTTGGGGCGGTCGTCTTCGCCTTTGTGCTGCGCTGGGTAATCCGTCGCTGGCATAACCGCCGGGCCGATCAGCAATAAACGAATGGCGTATTCGCCAGATGACGCACCGGTCGCCAGACGCTGAACAGAGTCTGGCGACCGGTAGACGATGATGTGAGTCTTATCCGCCCATCTTACCCTCTCTTTCATTATTCAACCCCGCGTTAACCATCTGTGCCCAAACGAAGCCGCATCGGGGGGCTCAGCTATAGTTAGGATGGACACTGACAGGGAGATGAGCATGAGTAAGGTAAAACGTAAGATTGAAGACCACGGTGTCATAGGTGATTTGCGCACCTGTGCACTGATCGCTAATGACGGCACCATTGATTATCTCTGCTGGCCTGAACTCGACAGCCCGTCGGTGTTTGCCGCCCTGCTCGACAGCGATGATGCCGGCCTTTTCTCCCTGGCGCCTGACTGGCCCAATGCGCGGCGTCAGCAGCTTTACCTGCCTGACACCAATATCCTGCAGACCCGCTGGCTGGATGATGAAGGCGTGGCGGAAATCACCGACTACATGCCGATTTGTGATGATAAGAACAAACTGCCGCGCCTGATCCGCCGGGTCAAGATGGTTCGCGGCAGCGCAACCTTTCAGCTGCGCTGTTCACCGCGTCATGACTACGCCCGGGCGCAGACCCGGGCCGAAGCGCACAACGGCTGCATCGACTTTCATGCCGAAGGTCAGCCGTCGCTGCGCCTGGCAGCCTCGGTGGTCATGACGCTTGAAGATGACAGCGCCACCGCACACTTCACATTACAGCCTGGCGAACATGCGCAGTTCGAATTTGGCAGCGTGGATGATGCACATATCGAAGCGCTGGCCACCGAACACTGTTTTGAAGAGACGCTGAACTACTGGCGACGCTGGAGCGCCCGTAGCACTTATCAGGGGCGCTGGCGAGAGATGGTGCAGCGTTCGGCGCTGGTCCTGAAGCTGCTGACTTCACATCAGCACGGCTCGATTGCGGCGGCGGCAACCTTTGGCCTGCCTGAAGAGCTGGGCGGCGAACGCAACTGGGACTATCGCGCCTCCTGGATCCGCGACGCCTCGTTCAGCATGTATGCACTGATGCGGCTGGGCTACGTTGATGAAGCCAAACATTTTACCCACTGGGTCGGGCGCTGTGTTGAAAACAGCCATCACGATGAGATGCGCCTGCAGGTGATGTACCGACTGGACAGCGGCACCGAGCTGCATGAGATGGAGTTACTCAATCTTTCCGGCTATGCCGACTCCCGTCCGGTTCGCATCGGCAATGATGCCTGGCAGCAAACCCAGCTCGATATCTATGGCGAGCTGATGGATGCGGTCTATCTGGCGAATAAATATGGTGAGGCGATCTCGCAGCGCGGCTGGGAGCATGTGGTCAAAATGATCGACTGGCTGTGTGAGAACTGGAATCAGCCCGATGCCGGTATCTGGGAGATGCGCGGCGAGCCGGAGCACTTCCTGCATTCGCGTCTGATGTGCTGGGTGGCGCTGGATCGCGCACTGCGTCTCGGCATGAAGCGATCTCTGCCGATGCCTTATGAACGCTGGGATCGGGCGCGTCGCGAGATCCGCGAAGATATCTGGGCAAACTTCTGGAACAGTGAACGCGGCCATTTCTCTGCCACCCGTCATGGCGAACACCTTGACGCCTCCATGCTGCTGATGCCGCTGGTGCGCTTCGTCGGTGCCACCGACCCGGACTGGATTGCCACGCTGGATGCGATCAAAACCAATCTGGTCAGCGACGGTATGGTGCGGCGTTACAATACGCATGAAACACCGGCCGATGGCCTCAAGGGATCGGAAGGCTCCTTTGGTGCCTGCTCATTCTGGTATGTCGAGTGTCTGGCGCGCGCGGGCCGGATTCAGGAAGCGCATTTTGAATTTGAGAAGCTGCTGAGCTACGCCAATCCGCTGGGCCTGTACGCCGAGGAGTTTGACAGCCACGGTCATGCGCTGGGCAATACGCCGCAGGCGCTGACGCATCTGGCGTTAATCAGTGCCGCCTTTTTCCTGAATCGCAAACTCAGCGGTGAACAGACGCAGTGGCAACCTTAATCAGGACTCCCCCCGGAAAGCCGCATTTTAAACGCCCTGCTTTCCGGAAATGCGCTAACATCCGCGGTGAATTTACGTAAAGTATTGCAGGCAGGTTAAATTCCCGATTCACAACGTCAGATTAATGAACATATAATGCGCAGCAGGTCACATTGGCCAGCATGAATTCGACACATAGACCAGCCTGAAATATGGCGATAAAGACTTGTAAAATATGAAAATTATTCGCGCTTTCGCTTCAATCGCTCTGGCTCTGGCGGCATTAAGCCAGTCAGCCTTTGCTGTGGTTTACCCGTTACCGCCGGCCAACAGCCGTCTGATCGGGGAAAATATTGAAATTACGGTTCCTGAAGACAGCAAGCTGCCGCTGGAAGCTTTTGCGGCGCAGTACCAGATGGGCCTCAGCAATATGCTGGAAGCCAATCCGGGTGTTGACGTTTATCTGCCTAAAGCTGGCAGCAAAATGATCATCCCACAGCAGCTGATCCTGCCTGACGCACCGCGTGAAGGCATTGTGATTAACAGCGCAGAGATGCGTCTTTACTACTACCCGAAAGGCAGCAAAACCGTGGTGGTGTTGCCAATTGGTATCGGTGAACTGGGTAAAGATACCCCGATCAACTGGACCACAGCAGTAGAACGTAAGAAAGATGGCCCGACCTGGACGCCAACCAAAGGTATGCATGCGGACTACGCGGCACGCGGTGAAACGCTGCCAGCCGTGTTCCCGGCAGGCCCGGATAACCCGATGGGTCTTTACGCGCTCTATATCGGTCGTCTCTATGCGATTCACGGCACCAACGCCAACTTCGGTATCGGCCTGCGCGTGAGCCACGGTTGTGTGCGTTTGCGCGCTGACGATATCAAATGGCTGTATCAGAACGTACCGGTCGGAACCCGCGTTCAGTTCGTCGATCAGCCGGTAAAAGCGACCGTAGAACCAGACGGTTCACGTTATGTGGAAGTGCATAACCCGCTGTCGACTACTGAAGAGCAGTTCAACTCACGTGAGCTGGTGCCGATTACGCTGACGCAGGCAGTAAGCAAAGTGCTGGTTGATGCCAGCGTCAATCAGGATCAGGTTAACGGCGCCATTCAGGGCCGTACCGGTATGCCGGTAAAAGTGAACGGTGTGGAAAACAACATCCAGACTGCACCTGTACCTGTGCAGGAAAACCCGCAGGCTGCACCACAGGAACAGCCGATGACGCCAGTGACCCCACAGGGTGCAAACAGTGATGCTGCACAGCCACAGCAGCCCGCCACTGAGCAGGCCGCACCGGTCACACCAGCAGCACCTGCAGCCGCGGCCAATACCAACTCGTAACTGCCGTCCTGCTCTAAGAAGCCAGCGCCTGTCGCTGGCTTTTTTATTGCCTGGATTAAGGCAAATTACCGAACATTTCCGCCCTCTTCCCCCGCCCGACCATCATTAATCTGTCATATAAAGCGCGTATCACACTCCGTTAACCCGATGCAAATCAGCATCCGGCATCAGCCACGTGAGGTACACCATGAGCGAAAACAGTCTCTCCTCCTCATCAGCCCAGGGACGCCCCGATTTCAACGGCAAGGGCAGCCGCTTCAGCAAACCGCTGTTTTTCATTCTGCTGATCGCCGGGCTGGCCTTCGCCGGACTTAACCTGGTCAATGATGTTGAAGAAACCAATACGCCGGTCACCAGCTATCTGCCGTTCTTTCTGCTGGGACTGGCGCTGCTGATTGCGCTCGGCTTTGAGTTCGTCAATGGCTTTCACGATACCGCCAATGCGGTCGCCACGGTGATCTACACCCATTCGCTGACGCCCGGCGTGGCCGTGGTCTGGTCCGGTTTCTGTAACTTTATGGGCGTGCTGCTCTCCAGCGGCGTGGTGGCGTTTGGCATTATCTCACTGCTGCCGGTCGAGCTGATCCTGCAGGCCAGCAGCGGCAACGGCTTTGCCATGGTCTATGCGCTGCTCTTCTCCGCGATTATCTGGAATCTCGGCACCTGGTATTTCGGCCTGCCCTCATCGTCGTCGCATACGCTGATTGGCTCGATAATCGGCGTCGGGGTAGCCAACGCGATGCTGCATGGGCGCAGCGGACTGAGCGGCGTGGACTGGGATCAGGCGCTGAAGGTGGGCTATGCCCTGCTGCTGTCGCCGGTGGTGGGTTTTGTCTGCGCCGGGCTGCTGCTCTGGGTGATGAAGATGTTTATCCGTAATCGCCAGCTTTATCAGGCCCCGAAAAGTGACCAGCCACCGCCGGTCTGGATCCGTGGTCTGCTGATCCTGACCTGTACCGGCGTCTCCTTTGCGCACGGCTCCAACGATGGCCAGAAAGGGATGGGGCTGATTATGCTGATCCTGGTGGGCACCATGCCGATCGCCTATGCCCTGAATCGATCGCTGCCGGCCGATCAGATCCCACGCGTGGCCGCACTGACTGAAGTGACCGCACATCAGTTGCTGCAACTGCAACCGGCGACGGCACATCCCCCGGCGGCCCGCGACGTGCTGACCAGCTTTGTCGGCAGCAACCAGATGAACGCCGAGGTGTTACCGGCGCTGGCGCGGACGCTTAACGAAGTGGGCGATCAGATTCGCCGTTACGGCTCGATGGATAATATCCCTGCTCAGGCGGTGACCAATACCCGCAACCAGATGTATCTGGCTTCGGAGTCGATCAAGCATCTGCAGACCGCTAAGGTGACGCTGCCGCAGGAGACCGAACGCAATCTGAAAGCGGTGAAAACCGAACTCGACAGCGCCACCCGCTTTATTCCGATGTGGGTGAAAGTGGTGGTGGCGATAGCGCTGGGGCTTGGCACCATGGTCGGCTGGCGCAGGATTGTGGTGACGGTGGGAGAACGGATCGGCAAAACCCATCTGAGCTACGCCCAGGGTGCCAGCGCCGAGCTGGTGGCGATGATGACCATTGGCGCAGCCGATGGCTTTGGCCTGCCGGTGTCGACCACCCATGTGCTGTCGTCCGGCGTGGCGGGCACCATGGCGGCCAACCGCTCAGGCCTGCAATTTTCGACTCTGCGAAATCTGGCTGTCGCCTGGGTATTGACGCTGCCGGTCTCCATTCTGCTTTCTGCCCTGCTCTACTGGGTGTTTACCCATTTCTGATAGTCAGGGCTCACTACCGGTCAGGTGGTGAGCCGTTGCTGCGTATAGAGCCGCAGCGTGATCAGCAGCGCGCCCAGCACCATCACGGCGGCAGCCAGATAGACCGACTGCATTCCCCAGTGCCCGATAAACAAGCCCGCCACCGGGCCGGTTAAGCCGAGTCCCAGATCGAGAAAGGCGGAATAGGTGCCCAGCGCCGAGCCCTGATCCTGGCGCTCAACCCGTTTAACTGCCTCAACGCCCAGCGCCGGGAAGACCAGCGAGAAACCGCTGCCGGTGAGGAACGCGCCCGCGCCCACCAGCCAGGCGCTGTCCGCCTGCCAGATTATCAGCAGTCCCAGACACTCCAGCAGGAAAGAGAACAGTGACACGCGCAGTCCGCCAAAGCGTGTAATGAAGCGACCGAAACCCAGCCGCACCAGCACAAACCCCAGGCTGAACAGCGTCAGCGCATAGGCCGCGCCCTGCCAGTCGCGGCTGGCAAAATAGAGGGTGATAAAGGTGGCGATGACGCCAAAGCCGATGGTGCCGAAGCCCAGTGCCAGGCCATAAAGCCAGACGCGTGAGAAGACGCGATGAAACGGAATGCGCTCGCCCACGCTAACCGTTACCGCCGGTTTGCGGCTGGCCATCAGATAACCAACGACGCCCATCAGCGCAATCAGTCCGGCAAATCCGCTCATGCCAAATTGACTGTTCAGCAGCACGCCCAGCGGCGCACCAACAGCCATCGCCAGATAGGTGGCGACACCGTTCCAGGAGATGACGCGCGCGGTCTGCAACGGCCCGACGATGTTCATGCCCCACAGCGTGGAGCCGGTGCTGCTGAAGCTTTCGCCCACGCCGAGAAACAGTCGACCGATAGCAAGCAGCGCCAGACTCAGCCACGGCCAGCTGCTCAGCAGTGCCGCGACGATGGTCAGCACGCCGCTCATGCCGCAGCAGAGCAGTCCCAGCATCACCACGCGTTTAGGGCCAAGCCGGTCGGCCAGACGGCCCGACTGAGGACGGCTGAGCAGCGTCGCGAAATACTGAATACTGATAATCAGCCCGGCGATGAATGAGCTGAAGCCGAGATGATTTTTGACAAAGCCAGGCAGCACAGCCAGCGGCAAGCCGACGGAGAGATAGCAGAAGAAGGTGAAAACGATAACGGAAAGGATTCGTTTGTTGAGCTGACTGTTGCTCAACACAGCGGTGTCAGACATAGCAGGCTTGTGGTGTGGGAAATTTTGCCCACTATACCGTCAGGCGGTTAAGGGGTCGCCTGATTTTTTATCACAAACCATGAACATGCGCATGACGGTCAATCGCCTGTGCGATGTCGCCCGAGTTTTTTAACGCACGGATTTCACTGAATAAGCCATCGGCTTCGCCATACGCTTTGCGCAGATAACCGAGCCACTGTTTGATCCGCGCCACATGATAGAGGCCGGTATCGCCCTGCTTCTCCAGCCGGCTGTATTTCTGCAATAACCGCACCACATCGGGCCAGGCCATCGGCGGCTCGTTATATTTAACCACCCGGCTCAGGTTAGGAATGTTCAGTGCACCACGGCCAATCATCACCGCATCGCAGCCGGTGATAGCCATACAGTTTTGCGCGCTTTGCCAGTCCCATATCTCGCCATTAGCAATCACCGGAATACGTAGCCGCTGACGAATTTCGCCAATCGCCTGCCAGTTGATCGCTTCTGCGCGATAGCCCTCTTCTTTGGTCCGGCCATGCACCGTCAGCTCGCTGGCACCAGCCTGCTGGACCGCGTCGGCAATCTCCAGACTGCGGGCACTGGAGTCCCAGCCGAGCCGCACTTTCACCGTCACCGGCAAATCGGCAGGCACCGCTTCACGCATCGCTTTCGCGCCGCGATAAATCAGATCGGGATCTTTCAGAAGGGTTGCGCCGCCTCCGCTGCCGTTGACCAGTTTAGAGGGACAACCACAGTTGAGATCGACACCCCAGGAGCCCAGCTCCACCGCGCGTGCGGCGTTCTCGGCTAACCATTCGGGATGCTGCCCCAGCAGCTGCATCCGCACCCGCGTGCCGGATGGCGTACGGCTGGCGTGATGCAGTTCGGGGCAGAGACGGGTGAAGGATTTTACCGGCAGCAGTTGATCGACTACGCGCAAAAACTCAGTGATGCAGAGATCGTAGTCGTTCACTTCCGATAGCAGCTGGCGCACCAGTGAGTCCAGCACGCCCTCCATCGGAGCCAGTAAAACCCTCATACTCAGACGTTTCCGGTGCGCTTCGGAGCCGGACGACGTGGACGGGCTGCGGGCTTATCGCCCTGAGGTGCCGCCTGGCTCTGACGACGCGCCTGAGGACGTTTGTCGCCGGATGAAGATGAACGCGATGCGCCTGCACCCTGTCCGCCCTGACCACGCCCACGACCGCCGCCACCTGCACCGGCGCGAGACTGCTGCTGACGACCGTTGATGATTGGCTCCGCCTTGATGCTTGGATCCGGCTCATAGCCTTCAATCGCCAGACGCGGGATTTCACGCTTCAGCAGACGCTCGATATCACGCAGCAGTTTGTGCTCATCGACGCAGACCAGCGACAGGGCGACACCGGTTGCAGCCGCACGGCCGGTACGGCCAATACGGTGAACGTAATCTTCGGCGACGTTAGGCAGCTCGTAGTTCACGACGTGTGGCAGCTCTTCGATATCCAGGCCACGGGCCGCGATATCGGTCGCAACCAGCACGCGAATGCCGCCTGACTTAAAGTCGGCCAGCGCACGGGTACGGGCACCCTGGCTTTTGTTGCCGTGGATCGCGGCGGCGGTGATGCCATCTTTGCCCAGCTGCTCAGCAAGGTGGTTAGCGCCGTGTTTGGTACGGGTAAAGACCAGTACCTGCTGCCAGTTACCTTCGCCGATCAGCTGCGACAGCAGTTCCCGCTTACGCTTCTTATCAACGAAATGCACCTGCTGCGCCACCTGCTCAGAAGCGGTGTTGCGGCGAGCGACTTCAATCATTTCCGGGTTGGTTAGCAGTTTTTCCGCCAGGCCTTTGATCTCATCCGAGAAGGTGGCTGAGAACAGCAGGTTCTGACGTTTGGCCGGCAGACGCGCCAGTACGCGACGAATGTCATGGATAAAGCCCATATCCAGCATACGGTCCGCTTCATCCAGCACCAGAATTTCGACCTGAGACAGGTCAACGGCATTCTGCTGCGCCAGATCCAGCAGGCGACCTGGCGTGGCCACCAGCACATCGACGCCGCCACGCAGCTTAACCATCTGTGGATTGATGCTGACGCCACCAAACACGACCAGCGAACGCAGCGAGAGATATTTGCTGTAGTCGCTGACGTTTTCGCCGACCTGCGCCGCGAGTTCACGGGTTGGGGTCAGGATCAGGGCGCGCACCGGGCGACGACCGCGTACGGGCGTCGCGGTGGCAGAGAGTTTCTGTAACAACGGTAAGGTAAAGCCGGCCGTTTTGCCGGTGCCGGTCTGGGCACTCGCCAGCAGATCGCGGCCTGCCAGCACCACAGGAATCGCCTGGCGCTGGATAGGTGTAGGTTCGCTGTAGCCTTGTTCGGCAACCGCGCGCAAAATATCGGCACTCAGGCCGAGAGAGTCAAATGACATTACGTGGTTTACTCCGGTCCGCTCTGGCCGTGATTCACGGTGTAGTTTTCAGAGGGATAGTGACGGCAGCTGGGGCTGACGCGTGAAAAGGGCACAAACTACGATGCGTAAGCGGGCGAGTGTAGCAGCTTTAAATGAAGTGTGCGAGATAGCTCACATTTACTGACATAACTTAACTGCGCAGAAACAGGAAGGCCACCTCGCGGTGGCCTTCAACTTAACTACGTTTATTTTCGATGCGCCGCGGTGGCTCTTTCGCCAGCAGCGAAACCAGCGCCGGACCCAGCAACATCACTACGCCGAGACAGGCCAGCAGCAGGTTGTTGTGGTAAATCCGCGACACCAGGAACAGTGTCATCATGGCGGCGCCAAAGTAGTAAGTGGTGGTCGCTTCTTCAAGATAATCGCCGAGCGTACGTAAACGGGCGATGCGCTGTGTCACCAGCATGGCAACAAAAACCAGTGCGTACATCGCCACCAGCGTGCTGCAGACATCAACCAGCGCCTTGTGTTTCCAGCCCCAGATCAGCGCAGCGATCACCAGCAGATGCATAGCGATATGCAACAACGTCTGACCCATGATGATTTGAATACGATTAGACCATTTCATTCAATTCTCCTGGCAGACCCAACAGGTCGCCCAAGTGCTACCGGCACAAGCCGGAAACGGTTTCCTCAATGTAAAACAATTTTCGGATAACGCCCTAAATATCGCGCTCTCTCACCACCCATTTGTGACAAAGACTACACTTTGATTCTATTGATGATGAAAAGGAGTGCGTCGCGAGTATGCCACAAAATGCGCAAGGATTTTCAATAAAAGTCCTGACGATCAATACACACAAGGGGTTTGCCCCGTTTAATCGCCGCTTCATCCTGCCGGAATTGCGCGAAGCCGTTCGCGCAACCTCGGCGGATGTAGTCTTTCTCCAGGAGGTAATGGGCACCCATGCCATCCACTCCCTTAACCATGAAGAGTGGCCTGAATCGCCTCATTATGAGTTTCTGGCTGACACCATGTGGAACGATTTCGCCTACGGACGCAATGCGGTCTATCCGGAGGGACATCACGGCAATGCCGTGCTGTCACGCTTCCCAATAACCGACTATGAGAACCGGGATATCTCGGTGGCAGGCAGTGAAAACCGCGGCATGCTGCACTGTCAGATCGCCCTGCCCGGGCCGCACGGCACGCTGCATGTCATCTGTGTTCACCTGGGTCTGAAAGAGGCGCATCGTCACGCGCAGATGAAGAAGATCTGTGAAATGGTCAACTCGCTGCCACCCGACGCGCCGGTCGTTGTAGCAGGTGATTTCAACGACTGGCAGCGACGCGCTAACGCCATTTTAAAACAGGGCGCAGGCCTGAAAGAGGTATTCAGTATGAAGACCGGACGCCCGGCGCGCACCTTCCCGGCGCGCTTCCCTATCCTGCGGCTCGACCGCATCTATGTCCGCAACGCCACCGTGAGTCATCCGTGGGCGCTGCCGCGTAAGCCCTGGTCCCATCTTTCCGATCACGCGCCGCTGGCGGTGGAGATTCATCTATGAATTTTAACTGGCAGGAAGGCAACCGGCTGCTATTGCTGGAAAATGGGGAAGCGTTTTTCCCGCGCGTCTTTGGCGCCATCCAGCGGGCAGAACGCTCAGTTCTGATTGAAACCTTTATTCTGTTTGAGGATGACGTCGGTAACGCCCTGCACCGCGAATTGCTGGCAGCCGCCCAGCGCGGCGTGCGGGTCGAAGTGATGGTCGATGGCTACGGCTCCGCTGAACTCTCCGACAAATTTGTGAACAGCCTGACCAGCGCGGGTGTGCGTTTCATCTACTACGATCCGCGCCCGCTGGTGATGGGGATGCGTACCAACGTCTTCCGCCGTCTGCACCGTAAAACGGTAGTGGTGGATGACGTGGTCGCCTTTGTCGGCGGCATCAACTTCTCGGCTGAACACAACACCGATTATGGCCCGGAGGCGAAGCAGGATTACGCGGTACAGGTCAAAGGCCCGGTCGTGGCCGACATCGCCCGCTATCTGCAACAGGCGATTGGCAGCGAACAGCATACCCGCCGCTGGTGGGGATCGCGTTCTCATCGTCCGGCCGTGAATGCTAAACCCGGCGATGCCCAGGTGCTTTATGTCTATCGCGATAATGACGAGCACCGCGACGACATCGAAGTGCATTATCTGGAAATGCTGCGCGAGGCGAAGCGGGATGTAATTATTGCCAACGCCTACTTCTTCCCGGGCTATCGGCTGCTGCGTGAGATGCGCAATGCCGCGCAGCGTGGCGTCCGGGTGCGGCTGATCGTGCAGGGCGAGCCGGATATGCCGATTGTGAAAGTGGGCGCAGAGCTGCTCTACAACTATCTGGTCGATGGCGGCGTGGAAGTCTACGAATATATCCGTCGTCCGCTGCACGGCAAGATCGCCGTAAAAGATGATTACTGGGCCACGGTCGGCTCCAGCAACCTCGATCCGCTAAGCCTCTCTCTGAATCTGGAAGCTAACCTGATCATCCACGACAGGCCGTTCAACCAGACGCTGCGTGACAACCTCGAAGCGCTGCTGGCCAACGACTGCCAGCGCGTGCAGGAGGATCGTCTGCCGCCGCGCAACTGGTGGCAACTGAGCAAAAGCGTGGTGGTATTCCATTTCCTGCGTCATTTCCCGGCCATCGCGGGCTGGCTTCCGGCGCACACGCCGCTGCTGGCTCAGGTCAGTGCGCCGGTACAGCCTGAAATGGAAACGCAGGATCGTGTAGAAGCAGATAATCCGGGAGCAAAATCCTGATGGCAAAAAAACATCCACGCTGGCAGCTGGCAAAAAAAATCCTCACCGTGCTGTTTTTCGTCGCGGTGGTGGTTCTGCTGGCGGTTTATGCCCGCAAAGTGAACTGGGAAGATGTTTATGAGGTCATCGTTAACTACAACCGCTTTATCGTCCTGACTGCCGCCGGACTGGTGGTGCTGAGTTACCTGGTATATGGCTGCTATGACCTGATTGGCCGCGCCTACTGCGGCCATAAGCTGGCGAAGCGGCAGGTCATGCTGGTGTCGTTTATCTGTTACGCCTTTAACCTGACGCTGAGTACGTGGGTGGGTGGCGTCGCCATGCGCTACCGGCTCTATTCCCGGCTCGGCCTCGACAGTGGCACCATTACCCGCATCTTCTCACTGAGCATCGCGACTAACTGGCTGGGCTATATACTGCTGGCGGGCGTGGTATTCAGTGCGGGCATGGTCTCGATTCCCGGCGGCTGGTTTATCGGTGAGACTACGCTGCGGCTGATTGGCGTGGTTCTCCTAGTGCTGGTGGCGATTTACCTCTGGGCCTGCGCCTTCTCAAAACAGCGTCGCTGGACGATTAAAGGCCAGACACTGCAGCTGCCTTCTCTGCGCATGGCGCTGCTGCAATTTGCGGTTTCCTGTGCCAACTGGATGGTGATGGGCGCGATTATCTGGCTGCTGCTGGGACGCGACGTGGGCTATCCGATGGTGCTGGGCGTCCTGCTTATCAGCAGTATTGCCGGGGTAATCATTCACATTCCGGCGGGCATTGGCGTTCTGGAAGCGGTGTTCCTGGCGCTGCTCAGCGGTCAGCACGCTTCGCATGGCACCATCATTGCGGCGCTGCTGGCCTATCGCGTGCTCTACTTTATCCTGCCGCTGCTGTTAGCGCTGGTGCTCTATCTGGGACTGGAGAGTCGGGCGAAGCATCTGCGTCAGAAGAACGAGCAGAAGCTACAGAAATCGTAATAAAAAAAGGGAGGCGCAACCTTCGCGCCTCCCCCTTTTACACTGAAAATCAGCGGCGGTTACCGAGGATCCGCAGCAGCATCAGGAACAGGTTAATGAAGTCGAGATAGAGTGTCAGCGCGCCCATGATCGAATAGCGACGCAGGTTTTCCGTGTCGCGGGCATCAATCTGCTCACCGATGTTTTTCAGCTTCTGCGTGTCATAAGCGGTTAATCCCACAAACACCACCACACCGATGTAGGTAATCGCCCACATCAGCGCCGGGCTTTTCAACCAGAAGTTCACCAGCGACGCCAGCACAATGCCAATCAGCGCCATAAACAGCAGGCTGCCAAAACGGCTCAAGTCGCGTTTGGTGGTATAGCCGTAAAAGCTCATCGCACCAAACATTCCCGCAGTGACAAAGAAGGTGCTGGCAATGGAGGAGTAGGTGTAGACCAGGAAGATACTCGCCATGGTAATGCCGGTCAGCGCCGAATAGAGCATAAACAGCCCGGTGGCTACGGCCCCGCTCAGACGATGCACCATGCCTGACAGGAAGAACACCAGCGCCAGCTGCGCGATAATCAGCCCGAAGAAGGTAATGCGATTGGCAAACACCAGCTCCATCACTGCGGGCGTACGCGCCGCAAACCAGGAGACAAATGCGGTCAGTAACAGACCGCAGGTCATCCAGCCATAGACCTGCGCCATATAGGCTTGTAAACCGCGAGATGCGGGTTGAACGATGGAATCATTGCGTGGATATCGGTCCATGATGCACCTCTTGTTAAACGGATGAACAGCGCCCTGCCGGGAGCCATGCCAGAGTTAAGTGTGGCACAGCTCAGCTCAACTGTGCCACAACATGCCGGTTAACGCCGCGACAGACACTGCTGATAACGGCTGTCGACGCGCTGCGCAAACCACGCCGTCGTCAGATTACGGGTAATTTTCGGACTTTCCAGCTTAATGCCCGGCAGCATTTCACGCGGCAGCTTACGGCCTGCCATTTTATCCGCCAGGGCAAAGACCTGTTTCCAGAGTTCGCTGTCGCTGAACGATTCTTTCTCCCCTTTCTCCAGATCGCGGCGAATGGCGCTGTTGCTCATGTCGATCTGCTTCGAGAGCGTGCGCACCGCCAGTTCGGTGCCGCCCGCTGCATCTGAGCCATAGAGGATCAGATCGCCATCCAGCGCCAGCTTCATGCCGGTGGCTTTTGACACTGCCGCCTGGAAAGCCGCATTGCGGCTGGCATACCAGCCCGCATTGTAGTCGGCAAAACGGTAGAGCGGCTGGCTGTAGTCAGCCGGATAGCCGAGCAGGTGCATGGTGCCGAAGTAGATCCCGCCGTGACGGGTAAAGACTTCGCGCCGGATGGTGCCATCGATCGGCCACGGATAGCCTTTGGCGTGCGCTTCGGCAAACGCAATGCTGACCTGCATCGGCCCGCCGGTGTGGATCGGGTTGAGATTGCCGAACAGCGTCTGGCCCATCGGCACCATATCAATCAGGTCATCGAAAATGGCGCTGAGATCTTTTTCACTGCGCACCTTGTCCAGCCGGGCCGCGTAGCTTTCTCCGGTCGGGGATTTGATCAGCAGCGCGGTGCGTACCAGGAAGGCTGGGACGTGTACTTTTGCCGCCCGGCGATCGATCTCGCCCCAGGCGATTTTCGGCAGGCCCGGCACGGCGGCTTCGGCGCTGAAGTTGCTCTCCTGATCCGCCACGGCGATCACCGCGCAGAGGTTACTGGCGCTGGGATCGATCTGCTGCGTGCGGAAGGTGGTGTAGATATCGTCGCTCCAGGCCGCTTTATTGCTGACGTGCGACGGCAGCAGCCGCTGGATTTGCGCTTTGACATCTTCAGGCTGCCGTACCGGCGCCTCAGGGGTTTTCTTGCTGCTACAACCCGCCAGCACCAGCGCGGCGACCAGTGTCAGACGTTGCAGAATCGGGGTGGATGACATGCCTGTCCTCAGAATGAACCAAAGCCCTACTCTACCATTGCCAGAGTTTCACAGGCAGGAGAGAACTGAACTAAGGTTACCTTTTTTAACGTTAAAGGAACTTACGATGTTTAAACTCTGGCCTGTTGCGGCGTTCAGCCTGTTATTAACCGGCTGCGGCGCCAGTAATACCCCTGCCCAGGTGCAGTCACCGGGCGCGCCGACCTCCTCTTCACTTAAGGTGCTGGAGACCGGCGCCAGCGTGATGCAGTCCCGTCCGCCTATTGACGCCATCAATACCTATCTCGATGGCTTCCATTTTTATAACGGCGATAAAAACGGTCAGATGGAGGCACACCACTATGTCACCGTGCTGAACGACGATGTGATGCAGGCGGTGATTTACGACGGCAACACGCGCGACGCGCGGCTGATGGGCGTGGAGTACATTATCAGCGAACGGCTGTTTAAGACCCTGCCGCCCGAAGAGAAGAAGCTGTGGCACAGCCATCAGTATGAGGTGAAATCGGGCACGCTGATTGCGCCAGGCTTACCGAAAGTTGCCGACCATGCGCTGATGACGCGCATCGTGAATACCTATGGCAAAACCTGGCACACCTGGCATACCGACCGCGATAAAACACTGCCGATCGGCATTCCGGCGCTGATGATGGGCTTTACCCAGGATGGTCAGATGGATTCACGGCTGCTGGCGGATCGCGATCGCCGCTTTGACGTGGACAGCAAGCAGATCCGGGCCGAGCGGACGGATATCGTGGCGCATCCGGCGGCACCGGGTGCTAACGCCTGGGAGAAGGGCCAGGTTATTCAGCTTAAGCGCACCAGCGGTGGTGGTGAGCACAGCCACGGTCAGACCGGATTTGGCCCGGCGGAGCAGCTGAAGCAACCGTAGGCGTTGTGTATGCGTTTTAGCGGGCTGTGACGCGGATGGGATCAGCGGTAACGCAGCGGGCGAAGAAACCTCTGCCCGCTTGCGCCATTAACGCTTTAGTCCCAGCGCTGGGCAGCCTGATGGTCGCTGTCGCGGGCATCCACCCAGCGATCGCCCTGCTCTGTCGCTTCGCGCTTCCAGAACGGCGCGCGGGTTTTCAGGTAATCCATAATGAACTCCGCAGCCGAAAAGGCGCTGCCGCGATGGGCGCTGGTGACGCCCACCAGCACGATCTCATCGCCGGGAAACAGCTCGCCGACGCGGTGGATCACCGTGACGCGCTGCAGCGACCAGCGTTCGCGCGCCGCATCAACAATCTCCTGCAGCGCTTTTTCGGTCATGCCGGGATAGTGCTCCAGCGTCAGCGCCGCCACGTTATCACCCAGGTTGTGGTTGCGGACTTTGCCGGTAAAGGTCACTACCGCTCCATCTTCGTCACAGGCCGCCAGCCAGCGATACGCTTCCGCCATATCAAAGGGCGCGGGACCGACGCGAATCTGTGTTTCCATCTCAGCCTCCGGTCACGGGCGGGAAAAAAGCCACTTCATCACCGGCGTGCAGCGGGTGACTCATCGGCACCAGCGTCTGGTTGACGGCCGCCAACAGTTTGCCCGACTCCAGCGCCAGCGCCCAGCGATCGTCGCGTTCGGCCAGCGCAGCGCGTAGCGCGGCCACATCCGGATAATCAGCACCGACCTCAAGCGATGCGGTGCCGGTCAGCTCACGCACCTGGGCGAAAAACAACACCTTAATCATGCGTGACCGCCTGAAAATCGCCGCTTTTGCCGCCGCGCTTGCTGATTAAGCGCAGCTGATCGATGACGATATCCTTCTGCACCGCTTTGCACATGTCGTAAATGGTCAGCGCGGCTACTGACGCTGCCGTCAGCGCTTCCATCTCGACGCCGGTTTTGCCGGTCAGTCGGCAGAGCGAGGTGATGCGAACCCGGTTCTGTGCAGGTTCTGCTTCGAGGTTCACTTCCACTTTGCTCAGCATCAGCGGATGACAGAGCGGAATCAGCTCCCAGGTGCGTTTTGCTGCCTGGATCCCGGCGATGCGCGCGGTGGCGAAGACATCCCCTTTATGGTGGCTGCCGTCGATAATCATCTGCAGCGTTTCCGGCTGCATCAGCACCAGCACTTCGGCGCGCGCTTCGCGCACGGTTTCAGCCTTGGCGGAAACATCCACCATGTGCGCTTCGCCCGCGGCGTTAATATGTGTGAGTTGAGACATACTTACCGTTTCTTCAGATGTGAGACAAAATTACAGGGCGCAGTGCGCGCATCAAGCTGGTCAGCGATAATCCGCTCCCAGGCGGTGCGGCAGGCGCTGGTGGAACCCGGCACGGCCAGAATCAGCGTCCCGTTAGCCAGACCGGCAATGGCGCGCGACTGCAGCGTCGAGCCGCCAATCTCTTCATAGGAGATCATCCGGAACAGTTCGCCAAACCCTTCGATCTCGCGGTCAAACAGCGGCAGCAGCGCTTCCGGCGTGCTGTTTTTCAGGTTAAAGCCGGTGCCGCCATTGATGATCACCACCTGGACATCGTCACTGGCGATCCAGCGCGAGACGGTGGCGCGAATGCGATAAAGGTTATCCGGCACAATGGCGTGATCGACCACCTCATGGCCCGCTTCCACCGCCGCCTCGCGCAGATAGTCGCCGGAGGTATCGTTGCTGGCATCGCGACGGTCTGACACCGTCATCACCGCAATCTGTACGGCCTGAAATTCGCTGGCTGGTTTACCCATACTTCCTCCTGAAATTAGCCACCAATGTAAGAGAGATTCTGTGTGATACCGGTGTTGCCCTGATGCAGGAAGTGCGTCTGCTTCTTCTGCCCCAGGCTGCTGGCGATGCGCGCCTGCAGTTCGGCCTGCTGCTCATCGGACGCCAGCAGGTCACGCAACGGTAGGCCGCCGTCACCAAACAGGCACAGGTGAAGGTTACCCTGCGCCGAGACGCGCAGACGGTTGCAGCTGGCACAGAAATCTTTGGCATAAGGCATGATCAGGCCAATCTCGCCGACATAGTCGGGATGATAAAAGACCTGTGCCGGGCCGTCGCTGCGTCCGCTTTCGCGACGCTGCCAGCCCTGGGCAATGAGCTGATCGCGGATCACCATGCCGGAAACGTGCTGATCGCGGAACAGCGTGCCGCCGTCGCCAGTCTCCATCAGTTCGATAAAGCGCAGCTGAATCGGACGGGTACGGATCCAGTCGAGGAAGGTGGCCAGATTACGGCTGTTGAGATCGCGCATCAGCACGCTGTTGACTTTGACCTGACCAAAACCGGCGTCCAGCGCCGCGTCGATGCCGCTCATCACCTGATGGAATTTATCCTGGCCGGTGATGGCGTGAAACTGACGGGCGTCCAGGCTGTCGACGCTGACGTTGAGTGCGGTCAGACCCGCGTCGCGCCACTGTTTCACGTCGCGCGCCAGCCGGTAGCCATTGGTGGTGACCGCGATCTGGCGGATAGAGGCGTTTTCACGCACTGCCGCAATGATGTCGGTGAAATCACGGCGCAGCGACGGCTCACCACCGGTCAGCCGCACTTTTTCGGTTCCGGCTGCGGCGAAAGCCCGCGTGACGCGGCGGATTTCATCCAGAGAGAGAAAGCTTTTGTTACGAATTCCCTGCGGTTTGTAGCCGTCAGGGAGACAATAGGTACAGCGGAAATTACAGACATCCGTGACCGACAGGCGCAGGTAATAGAACTTACGCGCGTATGCATCAGTAAATTGTGACACCAGAACACCTTTCCAGATTGGGAGATGCAGTCATTTCTTCCTGCACCCTGGCAGCTCGATGGCTACGGCCTGAACCCCCTATCCGCAGACTTAGGCATTCAGGCTTGAGTGTACGCTGACCCGTTGATCAGCGCGGTAAACATGATGGTAGCGTGAATTTCCTCACTCTTCCATTTGCTCTTTTCGCTATATATTCTTATACATATCGAATTTTCACCGCATTTTCGCGACAGGATACGTTAAAATGCGATCCAGATTTTGACGCAAGTCATCCGCGCGGGCTTAGCGTTTAGAGCCACGCTACGCGACGAGATGTTAAGGAGAAGTATGAATCGCACACTGGCCGATCTTGATCGCGTTGTGGCACTGGGCGGCGGACACGGTTTAGGCCGCGTGATGTCGGCCCTTTCCCCGCTGGGCTCACGTCTCACCGGCATCGTCACCACCACCGACAACGGCGGATCGACCGGGCGCATTCGTCGATCCGAAGGCGGTATCGCCTGGGGCGACATGCGCAACTGTCTTAACCAGCTGATTGCAGAACCCAGCGTCGCCTCCGCGATGTTCGAGTACCGTTTTGCCGGTAACGGCGAACTGGCCGGTCACAACCTCGGCAATCTGATGCTGCGGGCGCTGGATCATCTGAGCGTTCGCCCGCTGGAAGCGATCAACATCATCCGTAACCTGCTGAAGGTCGACGCCTTTTTAATCCCGATGTCGGAGCAGCCGGTGGATCTGGTGGCGATGGATGCTGAAGGCAATATGGTTTACGGCGAGACCGCGATTGATGAGATGAAGCAGCCGCCGCAGGAGCTGATGCTGCATCCCAACGTCCAGCCGACGCGGGAAGCGCTGCAGGCCATTGCAGAAGCGGATCTGATTCTGATTGGTCCTGGCAGTTTCTATACCAGCCTGATGCCGATTCTGCTGATGAAAGAGATGGCGCAGGCACTGCGTCGCACGCCTGCCACCATGGTGTTTATCGGCAATCTGGGGCGTGAGCTCAGCCCCGCCGCGGCCAGTCTTTCGGTGGCTGACAAGCTTCAGATGATGGAACGTTATATCGGCAAGCGGGTGATCGATGCAGTAGTGGTCGGTCCGGCGGTCGCCACAGAGGGCATTGAAAACCGTCTGATTGTCCGTGAGCCGCTGGAGGCCGCCGACATCAAATATCGTCACGACCGCCAGCTGTTACGGGTGGCGCTGGAACACGCCATTCAGAGCTTTGACGGCGCTACGAGGCCGCAATAAACAGCGTTCGCAGCTCATGCAGCTGATCGCGCACGCTGGCCGCCTGTTCGAACTCCAGGTTCTGCGCGTGCTGCTGCATCTGCCCTTCCAGCTCGTGGATTTTCTTCTGCAGCGCCTGCGGCGTTAACAGCTGGAAATCGGCCAGCGCCTGCGCTTCGCCAGGACGTGCCGGTTTCGCTTTGCCGCGGGTTTTCACCACATTTTTGCCCAGCTCCAGAATATCCGTGATCTTCTTGTTCAGGCCCTGCGGCACAATGCCATGCTTTTCGTTGTGCAGCTGCTGTTTCTCGCGGCGGCGCTCCGTCTCTTCAATGGCACGCGCCATCGACGGCGTGATTTTATCGCCATAGAGAATCGCTTTACCGTTGATGTTACGCGCCGCACGACCGATGGTCTGAATCAGCGATCGTTCGGAACGCAGGAAGCCCTCTTTATCCGCATCCAGAATCGCCACCAGCGACACTTCCGGCATATCCAGTCCCTCACGCAGTAAGTTGATGCCCACCAGCACATCAAACTCACCCAGACGTAAGTCGCGGATAATCTCCATACGCTCTACGGTGTCGATGTCGGAGTGCAGATAGCGCACCTTCTCGCCATGCTCCGTCAGATACTCAGTGAGATCTTCCGCCATGCGCTTGGTCAGCACCGTCACCAGCACACGTTCGTTGATCGCCACGCGCTGATGGATTTCCGACAGCAGATCGTCAACCTGGGTGCCGACCGGACGCACTTCGATGATCGGGTCCAGCAGGCCGGTAGGACGTACCACCTGATCGACAACTTCGTCGCCCGATTTTTCCAGCTCATATTTGCCCGGCGTTGCCGAAACATAGATGGTCTGCGGGGCCAGCGCTTCAAACTCTTCAAACTTCATCGGACGGTTGTCCAGCGCAGACGGCAGGCGGAAGCCATACTCCACCAGCGTCTCTTTGCGCGCCCGGTCGCCTTTATACATGCCGCCAATCTGCGGGATGGTGACATGCGACTCATCCACCACCAGCAGGCCATCGGCAGGCAGATAGTCAAACAGCGTCGGTGGCGCTTCGCCCGGTCCGCGTGCGGAGAGGTAGCGCGAGTAGTTCTCGATGCCGGAGCAGTAGCCCAGCTCACTCATCATCTCCAGATCAAACTGGGTACGCTGAGTAATACGCTGCTCTTCCAGCAGTTTATTGTTCTCCAGCAGCACCCGGCGGCGATCCGCCAGCTCGACTTTGATCTCTTCCATCGCCTGCAGAATGCGCTCACGCGGCGTGACGTAGTGCGTCTTGGGATAGATGGTAAAGCGCGGCACCACTGAATCGATCTGCCCGGTCAGCGGGTCAAACAGCGACAGACGCTCGACCTCTTCGTCAAACAGTTCGACGCGCAGCGCAATATCGTCCGACTCCGCCGGGAAGATATCGATCACTTCGCCACGCACGCGGAAGGTGCCGCGCTGAAACGCCTGATCGTTGCGGGTGTACTGAAGCTCTGAGAGGCGGCGCAGGATGCTGCGCTGATCGATTATCATGCCGCGGGTCAGGTGCAGCATCATTTTCAGATAGAGATCGGGATCGCCCAGACCGTAGATCGCCGAAACCGACGCCACCACGATAACGTCGCGCCGCTCCAGCAGCGCCTTGGTCGCTGAAAGACGCATCTGTTCGATGTGTTCATTCACCGACGCATCCTTTTCAATAAAGGTGTCGGAGCTCGGCACATAGGCTTCAGGCTGATAGTAGTCGTAGTAAGAGACGAAAAACTCGACGGCGTTATCCGGGAAAAACTCTTTCATCTCGCCATAGAGCTGCGCCGCCAGCGTTTTGTTCGGTGCCAGCACCATCGTCGGGCGATTGAGGTCGGCAATGACGTTGGCGACGGTAAAGGTTTTACCGGAGCCGGTTACGCCTAATAAGGTCTGATGGGCCAGTCCATCCTCCAGCCCCTCTTCCAGGCGACGGATCGCCTCAGGCTGGTCGCCCGAAGGTTTAAAGGCGGAATTGAGTTTAAAAGCTTTGGTCATGAATGCAGTTCCTGCTGGAGAAGTCGGCGGGCAGGCATTTATTTTACTCTGCTATGGTGATTTTGCCAGAAAATAATACTGGATATAAAAACAGTAATCGTGCAAGGTTAATGCAATCAGGGTAAGACTTAGCCCGCGTGCTTCAGATACGTGATATCGCAAAGCCTGTTGCGCAATGTTATCCCCAGACCGGGATCGGATTTAACATTTGTCAATAGAACGTCACAAAATTACAGTTTGGTTACCTGACAGAGAATTCGCAGGCTTGTTTTTTGATAACCAGCTGATTTTAATGGTTTAAGCTAATAAGGCCAGAATCTCGTCATTATGTTACCAGGCCGCGTATTTCCTCGCTTCTAACCGGTTTTCATTACCTAATGCACAAGGTTATCCACAGGAATGGTGGATAAGTGATGGCAGCCCCGCCGCCATCAGCTGTGTATAATTTTTCCCTGCCCTCCCGCCTCGTTGAAAATAATTTTTTTTGCGTTAAATTTCGCGTCGGCTGCTGACGGATTATTCTGCATTTTTAATCTGTCGCCTGGCGTGGCACGCAAATTTTCATCGTTCCACTAAGATTCTTAATCAGACATTCTGCGTTACCGCAGCACGTCTGCACCACAAACAGCGCCCGCAGGCACTGTAAAAGTGCAGGCGCGTGATGACCATGGGTAATTGATAAGTTTTTCTCACCTTTCGTCCCTGATACAGCGCACTGCAGCAGGAAACAGGGCCGTTTTAAGATCTGGCCTGGGAATTGCAGGAGTGAGTAACGTCACCGCGCTTTACGCGCACTGTGCTGCAATGGTGAGGCTGCCGTTGCTGATGACTTGTTTGCCAGACGACAGAGAGCGGAAGCAATCAGGCTAATGATCGGGAAGGAGAGTGTCAGATGCTGAGTCTACGTTCGGTAAATCAATTTTACGGTCAGAACCATATTCTGTGGGATGTGGACCTGGATCTGTCGCCTGGCACCTGCACCGGCATTCTGGGCCGCCCTGGCATGGGCAAGACCACGCTGGTCAACTGCATCATGGGCAGACTGCCGATTAACAGCGGCACAATTTCCTGGAAAGAGGATGGCTCGCCGCCGGAAGATTTGCTGATGCAACCGGCCGAACAGCGGGCACAGATGGGCATCGGCTATGTGCCGCAGGGCCGCCATATTTTTACCCAGATGAGCGTGGAAGATAACCTGCTGATTGCCCTGCTGGCGGGTGCCAGCCAGCGCGATCGTCATCGCGCCATTCCCGAAATGGTCTTTGATTTGTTCCCGGCGCTCTACTCCCTGCGCCAGCAACGCAGCGGCGATCTGCCCATCGATCAGCAGCAACAGCTGGCCCTGGCGCGCGCGCTGGTGCTCCAGCCCAAACTGCTGATTCTGGATGAGCCGACTGATGGGATGTCGCCGTGGCTGGAAGAGGAGATGGGCAACCTGATCCGCCGGCTTAACCTCGACTACGGGCTGACCATCCTGCTGCTGGAGCAGCGCCTGTCGCTGATCCGGCGGGTGGCGGACTATTTCCTGCTGCTGCACCGTGGCCGTAATGTGGCGCAGGGCAGCATGGAGCAGCTCGATGACCACACCGTGGATAAGTGGCTGACGGTGGCCTGACACTGAGTCCCTGCCACGGCAGGCGTCAGGATTGCAGGCAGCGCGCAACAATCTGACGTTCAGGCTGGTGAGCACTGCACAGGCTCAGACTGATCAAGCAAAAAGCCCCTAGGGCCGGGTTTTACTCTGGCAGCGTCAGATACTGTCCACAGGACGCCTGCTGCGCCGCATCGGTGAGATACGGAATCGTACCCAGACAGGGGGCAGGTAGTCGCTGCTTCAGGCTGGTGAGATATTCCTGATAGCGTTTGCCGGGCGGCTCGACGGTGTTGGCGATCCAGCCCACCAGCGGCAGGCCGCGCGCACGCACCGCCTCGGCGGTGAGCATGGCGTGATTAATGCAGCCGAGCTTAATTCCCACCACCAGAATCACGGGCAGCTGTTCGCTGACTACCCAGTCCGCATAGGTGTGCGTCTCTGACAGCGGGGTGTACCAGCCGCCCGCACCCTCCACCAGAATCCAGTCCGCCAGTGGCTCCAGAGCCGCCAGACCCGCTGACAGTGCCAGATGGGTGATCGGCCTGCCCTCTTCAGCGCTGACGATGTGCGGCGAAGTCGGCTCCATAAACGCCAGCGGATTGACCTGCTGATAGCTCAACGTCACGCTGCTGAAGCGCTGCAGCGCCAGCGCATCACTGTTGCGAATGCCTTCAGGCGTCATCTCACAGCCCGAAGCAACCGGCTTATAACCCGCACAGCGGTAGCCCGCGGCACCCGCCGCCTGCAACAGTGCGCCGCTGGCGACCGTTTTACCGACTTCGGTGTCGGTGCCGGTAATAAAAAACCGTTTCATGAAAGCGTGACTCCATAAATTAAATGGTAACTCAGGCGATAGCCGTGACGATCGCGCGGCCAGTGTGCCTCTAACTGGTTGAGCCGTTGTCGGGTGAGTATCTGCCCGTCGCGGCCCTGATGCAGATGGGTCGCGCCAATCCCTTTCAGCGAACGCATGGCACTGAGCGCATCGGGAAAATGCAGCGTCACCCTTTCCGCGCTGCAAATCAGTTGCTCTGCATGGCAGGCCGCCGCAATCTTCGCCTCGCTGAGAAAGCGGTTAGCATGGGGTAACGCATCCAGATGGGACCAGGCTTCATGCACCTCCTGCAACGAACCGTCGCCCAGCGTGGAAAACAGCAGCGTGCCCTCGGGCCGCAGCACGCGCCGGAACTGGCGCAGCGCGCCGGGCAGATCCTCACTCCACTGCACCGCCAGGTTGCTCCATATCAGGTCGATGCTGTTATCCGCCAGCGGCAGCGCGTCGATGTCGCCCGCCAGATAGTGCTGCGCTGCGTCGTTGTCCCGCGCCTGTTGCAGCATCTGCGGTGAGAGATCGAGTGCCGTGACCTGTTTACCCCGTTCGCGCCACAGCCTGCTGTACCAACCAGTGCCACACCCGGCATCCAGCAGCTGCAGCCCGCTGTGAGCCGGTGCGCGTGCCAGCAGCGCATCGCCGCTGAGCCGTTGCAGTGCCGCATGGTCATCGTAATGGCTGGCAGCCCGACCAAAGGCACGCGCAACCGCCTGCTTATCAACCCGCAGCGTCATGCAGCGCCTCCAGTAACCGATCAATATCTTCCGGGCGATGTACCGCCGTCAGGGTAATGCGCAGCCGGGCCGTTCCCGGCGGCACGGTAGGTGGCCGAATCGCACTGACCCAGCAGCCCGCCTCCGCCAGCCGCGCAGAGAGCGCCATCGCATCGCCATTTTCACCGATCAGCAGCGGCTGAATCGCGCTGGCAGAGTCCATGAGTTGCCACGGCAGCGAGGCCGCGCCACACCGGAAATGCGCAATGTTCTGCTGCAACTGCTGGCGCAGCGCATCACCCTGCTGAATTTCGCGCAGTGCCGCCTGCAGCGCCACGGCCTGCGCAGCGGGCATGGCGGTGGAGTAGATCAGATGCCGGCTGAACTGCAGGAAATAGTCGGCGGTATCGGCGTCGCACAGCAGCGCGGCACCGCTGACGCCAAAGGCTTTGCCAAAAGTGACCACCAGCAGTTCCGGCTTAACGCCCTGCTGCCAGCAGCTGCCCCGCCCCTGCTCACCTGCCACGCCGATGCCGTGCGCATCATCCACCAGCAGCCAGCCCTGTGCCTGACGCGTCTGTTGCGCCAGCGCAGCCAGCGGTGCACTGTCGCCATCCATGCTGAAAATCCCCTCGGTCACCACCAGCGTTTCCCCCTCGCAGGGTGACGCGAGCCGTGCCGTCAGGCTCTCCGGATCGTTATGACTGAAACGCCGCAGCTGCGCCGGGCTGTGGCTGGCGGCGTCGAGCAGCGAGGCATGGCTGAGTTTGTCGGCCAGGATGCGATCGTTTTTCTCGCCCAGCAGATGAATCACTGCCTGATTGGCCGCGAAGCCGGAGATAAACAGCAGCGCACGGTCATAGCCGAGCCAGTCGGCCAGCTGCGCCTCAAGTTCGGCGTGCTGACGGTGATAACCGGTGACGTGACCTGAAGCGCCCGCCCCCGCGCCCGCCAGCGCCGCACCCTGCTGCCAGCCCGCAATCACCGCCGGGTGGCGGGTTAAACCGAGATAGTCATTGCTGGAGAAGTGCAGATAGCGGCGGCCACCGCTCTCTAACGTGCGGGTGCCTTGCTGATCGATGATTCGACGCTGTCGCCAGCCATCGGCCGCACGACGCTGCGCCAGCCCCTGCTGAAGTCGTTGCTGCCAGCTCATTACAGCGCCGCGTTGTAGAACTGTTCTGTATCGGCATGGAACAGCTGCTCGCTGAGGTGTTCTTCCTGCTGCTGATCGCCATGCCGGGTGTGGGTATGTTCCGGGTTCAGACCCAGTTTGCGGAACAGCACGCGGTCTTTATCCTCTTCCGGATTCGGCGTGGTCAGCAGTTTGCAGCCGTAGAAAATCGAATTCGCCCCGGCCATAAAGCACATCGCCTGAGTCTGCTCGCTCATCTGCTCGCGGCCCGCCGAAAGGCGCACATGCGAGGTCGGCATCATGATGCGCGCCACCGCGATGGTGCGGATAAAATCGAAAGGCTCTACGTCATCGTTGTCCGCGAGTGGCGTGCCTTTGACTTTGACCAGCATGTTGATCGGCACACTTTCCGGCGGCGTCGGCAGATTGGCTAACTGCACCAGCAGACCGGCGCGATCGTTCACGGTTTCACCCAGGCCGACGATGCCGCCCGAACAGACTTTGATTCCGGCGTCACGCACTTTGCCGAGCGTATCCAGACGTTCCTGATAGCTGCGGGTGGTGATGATGGAGCCATAGAATTCCGGTGAGGTGTCGAGGTTATGGTTGTAGTAATCGAGGCCCGCGCCCGCCAGCCGCTGCGCCTGTTGATCGCTGAGCGTACCGAGCGTCATGCAGGTTTCCATTCCCATCGCCTTCACGCCTTCAACCATTTTTTCCAGGTAGGGCATATCGCGCTCGTGCGGGTTTTTCCACGCGGCACCCATGCAGAAACGGGTCGAACCGGCGGCTTTGGCCTGACGCGCGGAGGTCAGTACCTCCTCCACTTCCATCAGACGCTCCGACTCCAGGCCGGTCTTGTAGCGCGCGCTCTGCGGGCAGTATTTGCAATCTTCCGGACAGGCCCCGGTTTTGATCGACAGCAGCGTACTGACCTGCACCTGGCGCGGGTCGAAGTGCTGACGATGCACCTGCTGCGCTTTAAACATCAGTTCAAGAAAAGGTTGATCAAACAGCGCTTGCGCCTGTGCAATTGTCCAGCGTTGAGCCATTACGTACTCCAGAAAAGGGTGTCATCCCGACAGAAAGCAGGGGTATACTTGTAAACTATATTTTTTTATTTTGGTTTACAACTCCGATGACTACCTCCGTTTTCTCCTCCGATGATGCCCGTTTTGATCGCCAGCATATCTGGCATCCCTACACTTCCATGGTGGATCCGCTGCCCTGCTACCCGGTCGTCGCCGCGCAGGGTTTTCAGCTGCAGCTGGCCGATGGCCGTGAGCTGGTGGATGGGATGTCATCGTGGTGGGCGGCGATCCACGGCTATAACCATCCGCGACTGAACCGGGCGCTGACGGAGCAGGTCACGCAGATGTCGCACGTGATGTTTGGCGGCATTACCCATCCGGCAGCGGTCGCGCTCTGCCGTCAGCTGGTGGCGATGACGCCCGAGGCGCTGGAGTGCGTCTTCCTGGCCGATTCCGGCTCGGTGGCGGTGGAAGTGTCGATGAAAATGGCGCTGCAGTACTGGCTGGGCCGCGGTGAGACGCGCCAGCAGTTCCTGACACTGAAGCGCGGCTATCATGGCGATACCTTTGCCGCGATGTCGGTGTGCGATCCCGATAACTCGATGCACAGCTTGTGGCGCGGTTATCTGCCTGAACACCACTTTGCAGCGGCACCGGCCTGCGGCTTTGATGATGAATGGGACGAACGCGACTTCGACGATTTCGCCCGGCTGGTTGAACAGCATCACCGGCAGCTGGCAGCGGTAATCCTTGAGCCGATTGTGCAGGGTGCGGGCGGGATGCGTTTCTATCATCCGCGCTATCTGCAGCAGGTCCGGGAAGCGTGCGACCGCTATGGCGTGCTGCTGATAGCGGATGAGATCGCTACCGGCTTTGGCCGCACCGGCAAGCTCTTTGCCTGTGAACATGCGGGTATTACCCCGGATATTCTCTGCGTCGGCAAGGCACTGACCGGCGGCATGATGACGCTGGCGGCGACCCTGACCACCCGCGATGTCGCTGACACCATCAGCCGCAGCGCGGCAGGCTGTTTTATGCATGGCCCGACCTTTATGGGGAATCCGCTGGCCTGCGCGGTGGCGGCGGAGAGCCTGAGCATGCTGGCGGACGGTCACTGGCAGCGTCAGGTGGCCGCAATCGAACAGCAGCTGCGGGCTGAGCTGCTGCTGCTGCGCCGTTCACCGCAGGTGGCGGATGTGCGGGTGCTGGGGGCGATTGGCGTGGTGGAAACCCATCAGCCGGTCAACATGGCGGCGCTACAGCAGTTCTTTGTTGAACAGGGCGTCTGGATCCGGCCTTTTGGCCGACTGATCTACCTGATGCCGCCCTACATCATCACGCCCCAGGCACTGAGTCAGCTGGTACAGGCGATTGGCAGCGCGCTGGAACATTCGCAACATTTTGCCGCCTGAAGCGGTCTGACCACTGGCACTGGTGGCGCTTTTGGTTATGATGAAAGGCTATTCATCGACAGTTAAGGAGATGTGATGCGCGTTTTTAGTCAGGATTTTAATGACGGCGAGAAGATGCCAGAAAAGCATGTTTTCAACGGCATGGGTTATCAGGGCGAGAATATTTCTCCCCATCTTGCCTGGGAAGCGGCACCGGAAGGGACCAAAAGTTTTGTGGTGACCTGCTACGATCCTGATGCGCCGACGGGCTCCGGCTGGTGGCACTGGGTCGTGGCGAATATTCCGGCCAGCACCACCTCACTGCCGCAGGGTGCCGGTTCCGGCAAAGCGTCACTGCCAGCAGGCTCAATCCAGACCCGCACCGATTTCGGTCAGGCGGGCTACGGCGGCGCGGCACCGCCACAGGGCGAAACCCATCGCTACATTTTCACCGTGCATGCGCTGGATGTGGAGACAATTGAGGTGGATGAAAGCGCCAGTGGCGCAATGGTCGGCTTTAATGTGCATTTCCACGCCCTGGCGAGCGCCTCGCTGACCGTGAATTATCAGTAATTCAGTACATCTTTCCCGACCGGGAGAAATGTACTTAAAAGTCTGTCCCGGTTAGCTGTGAGACCGAGCGAGCGCAGGAAATTCGGTCAAATCGGAAAGTCGCTTACGCCAATCCCTGGCTCGCTCGGCCCGCGCCGTCCATGGCGCGGGACGCTTTCCTCCTCTGACCGTATTCCCTGCGTGTTGAGCTAATCCATCGCTGCCAGATGCACCCTGATTTGAGTTTTTCAACCGTCCGAATGCCTCTCCCGCTCAGGAGAGGCGTTTTTCAGGATGCGTTACGCCTGCAGCTGATGAATCACCACCCACATCGGGCCCTGCCCTACCGCATAACGTCCCAGCGGCTGTAACAGCCCCTTCGGTTCGCTAATCGCATACACTTCGATGTGATGCGATTTCTGTCCCGCCGCCACCAGAAAACGTCCGCTGTGATCGATATTGAACCCGCGCGGCTGCGTTTCCGTCGGCTGGAACCCTTCCAGCGTCAGTTCATCGCCCAGTTCGCTGACGCTGAAAATTGCCAGCGTGCTGCTGGTGCGATCGCAGGCGTAAAGGAAACGGCCATCCGGCGTCAGATGAATATCGGCTGCCCAGCGCGTACCGCTGAAATCAGGCGGCATCATATCCAGCGTCTGCACGCTTTCTGCTTCGCCTTCACCGGTATTTAATGCCCAGACATCAACCGTGCTGTCGAGCTCGTTGACGCAGTAAGCAAACTGCCCGCCCGGATGAAACTGCATATGACGCGGACCTGCGCCCTCTACTGTTGTGACCTGCGCCTGTTTGCGCGGCGTCAGCTGACCGTCTGCGCCCAGCGCAAACAGACAGATGCGGTCCTGCTTCAGTGCCGGTACATAGAGTGTCTTGTTATCGGTATCGATATTGGCCGAGTGACAGCCATCCAGGCCGTTGATCACCTGCAGCGGGGCCTGCGGAATGCCATCATCGCCAATCGGGCTGACGCTGACGCAGGCATCATTGTAGGAACCGCAGAACAGGAACCGGCCCTCGCGATCGGTGGAAATGTGGGTCGGACTGCCCGGCAGCGGTGCCTGACCGGCTTCGGTCAGCGTGCCATCGGCGGCAACCCGGAACGCCAGCACGCGAAAATTGGGACGCACGCCGACATAGAGAAAATCGCGTTTCGGACTCACCACCATCGGCTGAACCTGGCCGGCGACATCAATCACCTGAAGCAACGTCAGCGCACCCTCATCATTCATCTGCCAGACGTGAATCTGCTGGCTCTCGGGACTGGCGGTGTAGACAACCTGTTTCATGCATTCTCCTTTTTTGCTGCCTGATCATGATCTGTGAATCACTGTAGCGCGTTTTATTGGCCTGCGCTGGAATCATTTGTGCCCTGTTTTTTGTCTCCGGACCGTGGACAGGTGTAGACTTCAGCCTCTGCAAACCTGAAAAAACGAGAGGATGAATGAGCTACCGGGTAATTGCCCTCGACCTCGACGGCACGCTGCTGACCCCAGCCAAAACGATTCTGCCGCAGTCAATTGACGCACTGAACCAGGCCCGCCAGGCGGGTGTTCATGTCGCTATTGTGACCGGACGCCATCACTGCGCTATCCACCCTTTTTATCAGGCACTACAACTGGATACACCCGCAATCTGCTGTAATGGCACCTATTTGTATGATTACCAGGCGAAAAAGGTGCTGGCATCTGATCCTCTCGACCCGCAGCTGGCGTTACAGGTCATTGAGAGGCTGGATCAGCAGCAGATTCACGGCTTGCTCTACGTGGATGATGCGATGCTCTATCAGACGCCGACCGGTCACGTGATGCGCACGCTGAAATGGGCCGAATCGCTGCCTGAGCATCAGCGTCCGCTGTTCCGTCAGGTGCCTGATTTAGCCCAGGCGGCACGTGACGCCGGTTCGATCTGGAAGTTTGCCCTGTCGCACGACAATCATCAGGAGCTGCAACAGTTCGCCACTGCGGTGGAAGCGGAGCTGGGGCTGGCCTGCGAATGGTCATGGCATGATCAGGTGGATATCGCCAAAGGCGGCAACAGCAAAGGGAAACGGCTGGCTCAGTGGGTTGAATCGCTGGGGCTGAGCATGTCCGATGTGATCGCGTTTGGTGATAACTACAACGATCTCAGCATGCTGGAAACGGCCGGACTGGGCGTGGCGATGGGCAATGCCGACGAGGCGATCAAGGCGCGGGCGAAAAAGGTGATCGGCACTAACCTTGAAACCGGTATTGCCGATACTCTCCGTCAGTTCGTCCTGTAATCAGGGCGTCACGGAGACGCTTTTAATCTGGGCATAAAGCCATTGTTCGGGCCGGATGCCCAGTTCATCGCGCGCCCACGGCGTGATGCGTGCCCAGAGTTCGCTGATGCCGATACGCAGCTTCACCTCCACCTGGTCTCCGACCTCCAGCAGCTCAACTACCTGTGCCGGTAAAATGTTGCGGATGGAGGTGTGCTGCGGCGGTTGCAGCGCCAGTGAGACATCGGATGAGGCGATGCGAATACGCAGCGGCGTTTTCACCGGCTGATTCACCCGGCTGACCCAGATGTGCTGATCGCCCAGCGACAGCGCGGTCATCGGATAGTCGGGATGCTGCTCCAGCACCTGCACCCGCAGCACGCTGGTCAGTTCGCTCACCGGCAGCCAGGGCCGCATCGCGCTGCTGCTCCAGACCCGCTCCAGCGGACCAAAGGCTTTAACCTTGCCCGCATCCAGCACCAGCACGTTATCAGCCAGATGCAGGATTTCATCCAGACTGTGCGAGACGTAGAGCATCGGAATATCGACCTGCTTCGCCAGCTTTTGCAGATACGGCATCAGTTCACGTTTGCGCGGCAGATCCAGCGACGCCAGCGGCTCATCCAGCAGCAGCATATCCGGTGCGGTCAGCAGCGCCCGGCCAATCGCGACCCGCTGCTTTTCACCGCCCGACAGCGACAGCGGAAAGCGCGACAGCAGCGCCTCCAGCCCCAGCAACGAGACCAGACTGTCGAACTGCGCTTTCATTGACGGCGCCATACCGTATTGCAGGTTGCCCCGGACCCGATAGTGCGGGAACAGCCGCGCATCCTGAAACACATAACCGATGCGGCGTTTTTCCGGCGGCAGCGCAATCTTCTGCTCTGCATCAAACAGCAGACGCTCGTTAAGCTCAATTCGCCCGCGCTGCGGCTGAGTCAGTCCGCTGATGGCGTTGATGAGTGAGGTTTTACCGGCACCGGAGACACCGAAAATAACGGTGATCCCTTTGGCCGGAATCTGCAGGTCGATCTCCAGTTGGTGATCGCCCTGCTGCTGCATAAAGTTGAGTGATAGCATCAGCTTCCCATCCGCTTGCGGCCGGCGCGTGCCAGCCATTCCGACGCCAGCAGTGAACCCAGTGCCAGCACGATAGCGATCACGCAGAGCCGTGCCGCCGCACCCTCTGCACCGGGCGTTTCGATCAGGGTAAACATCGCCAGCGGAAGCGTGCGCGTTTCACCGGGAATGTTGGACACAAAGGTAATGGTGGCGCCGAATTCGCCCAGCGACCGGGCAAACGCCAGCACCGTGCCGGCGATCACACCTGGCAACGTCAGCGGCAGTGTGATGGTGAAAAAGACCCGCCAGCGTCCGGCACCCAGCGTACGCGCTGCCTGCTCCAGCCGGCTATCCACCGCTTCCAGCGCCAGCCGGATAGCGCGTACCATCAGTGGAAAGGCGATGACGGCGGACGCCAGTGCCGCACCACGCCAGCTGAACGCAAAGCTGAAACCAAACCAGTCAAACAGCTTTTCACCAATGATCCCGCGTCGTCCCAGGCTAACCAGCAGCAGATACCCCACCACTACCGGCGGCAGCACCAGCGGCAGGTGAATCAGGCTGTCGAGCAGCGCTTTGCCGGGAAAACGGCAGCGCACCAGAATCCAGGCCATCAGGATGCCAAACGGCAGACTGCCCAGCACGGCTATGCCAGAGACTTTGAGGCTAAGCAGTACTGCCTGCCATTCGGGATCGCTGAGTATCATTTCGTCGGTGTGAATCCGTAATGTTTAAAAATCGCCGCAGCCTGCGGCCCTTTCAGGTAATCATAAAAGGCTTTAACGGTAGCCGTGTCGTGATCGTTTACGATCGCCATCGGATATTCCACCGGTTTGTGGCTGGTTGCCGGAAAACGCCCCACCACCTGCACTTTGTCGCTGGCGACGGCGTCCGAACCGTAGACAATGCCATAAGGCGTTTCGTTACGCTCGACCAGCGCCAGCGCTGCCCGCACATTATTAGCGGGCGCTAACGCGGGCGCAACGCCGTCCCAGGCTCCCAGCTTTTGCAACGCCTCTTTAGCATAGATACCCGCAGGAACGTGGTCCGGATCGCCAACCGCCAGACGTTCGCCGTGAAGCAATGTTTTCCAGTCGGTCTGCGGATCCAGCGTCACCGCTTTAGCTGCGGCACTGCGTGGCGCAATCAGTACCAGGTCGTTGCCCAGCAGGGTGTAGCGGGTGCGGGTTATCACGCTTTTCTTCGCTACTGCATCATCCATCCACTGCTGATCGGCAGAGATAAACAGGTCGGCAGGCGCGCCCTGTTCAAGCTGACGCGCCAGCGTGGAGGATGAGGCGAACGAAGAGACGACCGTTACGCCCTTTTCCTTCTGATACTGACTGGCAATATCCTGCATCGCATTGGTCAGCGAAGCCGCGGCAAACACGGTAATGTTATCGGCGGCCACGGCCTGTCCGGCCAGCGACACGGTGACCAGCGCCGCGATGCCCCAGCGGGTGTAATTAAATGACATGATTCTCTCCGGCTATTCGTTGTGTAGCGGATAATATAACGCAATATCAGGGAGGTTCAGTAAATTATCGGCAGGCGTCAGAGAAGGTTGAATCGGTGCGGGACAAAAATGACGACGCCCGCCAGGATGGCGGGCGTGGCAGAAATTAATTATGCGAACGGGCTGAAGATTTTTCGCGATGACCCACTTTAGAGAAGATATTAAACACTTCACCCAGGCCATAAATCATACCCAGCATCAGCGCCATTACCACAGGGACCATCAGTACGGCCACGGCGAGGCTTTTCAGTAATTCCAGCATGGAGAGTCTCACTCTGCTAACAAAAAAGTGATTGTAACGGGTCAGTAAAATTTTGCGCAGCCCTTTTCGTGCTTTTACTTTGGACATAAAACGCCGCTATCATCGGCCTTCGCCTTAACCCTTTGCCGGAGCTGTCATGGAAGCTGAACTATCCCTTCATATCCGTTTACAACAGAAACTGTTTGCCGATCCGCGGCGTATTGAGCTGCTGAAACGCGTCCAGCAGACCGGATCGATCAGTCAGGGGGCGAAGCTGGCTGGCATCAGTTACAAAAGTGCCTGGGATGCGATTAATGAGATGAACCAGATGGCGGATGAAACGCTGGTGGCGCGGGCAACCGGCGGCAAAGGCGGCGGCGGAGCCACGCTGACCCGCTACGGTGAACGCCTGATTCAGCTGTTTCATCTGATGGAGCAGATACAGCAGAAAGCTTTCGATGCCCTGCAGCAGGATACGCTGCCGCTCGACAGCCTGCTGGCGGCCATCGCTCGCTTTTCACTGCAGACCAGCGCCCGCAACCAGCTGTTCGGCACCGTGGTCAGCAACGATGCGCAGCAGGTGGTTCAGCATCTGCTGATTCAGCTGGCTGATGGCGTCACCCAGCTCAATGTGGCGCTGACCCAGCGCAGCGCCGATCGTCTGCAGCTGGCGGCGGGTAAAGAGGTGCTGGTGCTGATCAAAGCGCCGTGGATCCGCATCAGTCGTGACGCCGCAGAGGAAGACAATCAGCTGGCGGCCACCGTCACTGCCATCGAACCGGGTGAGCAGATGAGTGAGGTGCTGATGCAGCTCGCCAGCAGCGAAACCCTGTGTGCCACTCTTACTAATGAACAGCTACAGCAGCTGAAGCTGCAGCCCGGCGACGCGGTGATCGCCAGTTTCAATGCGGAGAACGCCATCGTCGCCACCCTGCTCTAGCGGCTGATTTGACATCATTACAGCCAATGGTTACAACTCAGTGACACGATGCAGAAAATGGAACAGATCATGGCTTCATTGCATATTTTGCAAGGCACGTTTCATCTTAGCGATACCCGGATACTGACGCTGAATCAGGTGGAACTACAGCGCGGCGAAAGCTGGGCCTTTGTCGGTGCCAACGGCAGCGGTAAATCCTCACTGGCTCGCGCACTCTCCGGTGAACTGCCGCCGCTGGCGGGTTCAGTCAGCAGCGATTTCACAAGGCCGGTCCGTCTGTCGCTGGAGCAGTTACAGACGCTGGTGGCGCAGGAGTGGCAGCGCAACAACACCGATATGCTCAGCGAAGGTGAAGAGGATACCGGACTGACCGTGGCAGAGGTGATTCAGGCGGAAGTGCAGCAGCCGGAACGTTGCGAACAACTGGCACAGCAGTTCGGCATCGAACCGCTGTTGTCACGCCGCTTCAAATATCTCTCAACCGGCGAAACCCGCAAAACCCTGCTTTGCCAGGCCCTGATGAACCAGCCAGATTTGCTGATCTTAGATGAGCCGTTTGACGGACTGGATGTGGTGTCGCGCGCCAGCCTGACTGACATGCTACGCAATCTGCAGCATCCGGCGTTTACGCTGGTGCTGGTACTTAATCGCTTTGACGACATTCCCGATTTCGTTCAGCAGGTGGGTGTGCTGGCGGAGTGCACGCTCACTCACAGCGGGCCGCGCCAGACGATCTTAACGGAAGCGCTGGTGGCACAGCTGGCACACAGTGAGCAGCTGATGGGTATGGCGCTGCCCGAAGCTGATGTGCCGGATCAGCTGCCTTCACTGGCGGATGATGCCCCGCGCGTTATCCTGCGCAACGGCACCGTCTCTTACAACGATCGACCGGTCATTCAGGGGCTGAACTGGCAGGTTAACGCGGGCGAGCACTGGCAGATTGTCGGTCCGAACGGCGCTGGGAAATCGACGCTGCTGAGTCTGGTAACCGGCGATCATCCGCAGGGCTACAGCAATGATCTCACCCTGTTTGGCCGTCGTCGCGGCAGTGGCGAAACCATCTGGGATATCAAACAGCATATTGGCTATGTCAGCAGCAGCCTGCACCTCGATTATCGCGTCAGCACCAATGTGCGGACGGTGATCCTGTCGGGTTTCTTCGACTCCATTGGCCTCTATCAGGCGGCGTCCGATCGGCAGAAAGCGCTGGTACAACAGTGGCTGACACTGCTGGGAATGGATAACCGGCTGGGCGATGCGCCGTTCCACTCGCTCTCATGGGGACAACAGCGGCTGGTGCTGATTGCCCGCGCGCTGGTTAAGCATCCGACGCTGCTGATTCTGGATGAGCCACTCCAGGGACTCGACCCGATTAACCGTCAGCTGGTACGGCGCTTCGTCGATGTGCTGATTGGCGAAGGTCGCACGCAGCTGCTGTTTGTTTCGCATCATGCAGAAGATGCGCCCGCCTGCATCACGCATCGTCTGAGCTTTGTTCCCGATGAGGGTGGCTACGCTTTTCAGCAGGATACGCTGCGCTAGCGCGTTAACAACGCCCCCTCAACGCCGCTCTCGCGGCGTTTTAAAGCACACCTGTGTAATCGCTACCATTTAGTCCTGCCTTTTACCCCGCATTACTGCATACAATGCCACGAAATAAGAATATTCAGCTTGTGTAAACGATACCATTTATCCAGACTTGATCACGCTTTCGGGCGCGCTGATGTGCTACTTTTTACCGATGCCTCTCTGGCTTTTGACGCTTACCAGGATCTCACATGGAAAAATTCAACCCGGTCGATCACCCGCATCGCCGTTACAATCCACTGATTGATCAATGGATTCTCGTTTCACCTCATCGGGCCAAACGTCCCTGGCAGGGCGCGCAAGAAACGCCGGCGGTCAATACCTTACCGTCGCACGATCCGGACTGCTTCCTGTGTGCCGGAAATACCCGCATTACCGGTGACAAAAACCCGGACTATGCTGGCACGTACGTCTTTACCAATGACTTTGCTGCACTGATGACCGACACGCCTGACGCGCCCGAGAGCGACGATATCCTGATGCGCTGTGAAAGCGCACGCGGCACCAGTCGGGTCATCTGCTTCTCGCCCGATCACAGCAAAACTTTGCCAGAGATGTCACTGAGCGCGCTGGAAGAAGTGGTGCGCACCTGGCAGGCGCAGACCGCCGATCTGGGTCAGCACTATCCCTGGGTGCAGGTGTTTGAGAACAAAGGCGCGGCGATGGGCTGCTCTAACCCGCATCCGCATGGTCAGATCTGGGCTAACAGCTTCCTGCCGAATGAAGCGCAGCGCGAAGATGATCATCAGCGCGACTATTTCGCTAAACATGGCTCGCCGATGCTGGTCGATTATCTGGCACGTGAGCAGCAGGATGGCAGCCGCACCGTGGTGGAAACCGAACACTGGCTGGCCGTCGTGCCGTGGTGGGCCGCCTGGCCGTTTGAAACCCTGCTGCTGCCAAAAGCGCATGTTAAACAGCTGACCGATCTCAGTGAAGCGCAGAGTGCCGATCTGGCGAAAGCCATTAAGCTGCTGACCAGCCGCTACGACAACCTGTTCCAGTGCTCCTTCCCCTACTCCATGGGCTGGCACGGCGCGCCGTTTAACGGCGAAGCCAACGATCACTGGCAGCTGCATGCGCACTTCTATCCGCCGCTGCTGCGCTCAGCAACGGTACGCAAATTTATGGTTGGCTATGAAATGCTGGCCGAAACCCAACGCGATTTAACGGCGGAACAGGCGGCGGAACGTCTGCGTTCTGTCAGCGACGTTCACTTCCGTGAGGCACAACAATGAGCTTAAAAACCATTACGCAGCAGCTTTTCTCTGACACCTTCGGTTACGCCGCCGCCCACACCATTCAGGCGCCGGGCCGCGTTAATCTGATTGGCGAGCATACCGACTATAACGATGGCTTTGTGCTGCCGTGTGCCATCGATTACCAGACGGTGATCGCCTGCGCCCGCCGTGACGACCGCCAGATTCGCGTGGTCGCGGCTGATTATGAGAATGCGCAGGACATCTTCTCGCTGGACGAAGAAATCGTCAGCGTGCAGGAACCAATGTGGGCCAACTATGTGCGCGGCGTGGTGAAACATCTGCAGCAGCGCCATGCCGATTTCGGTGGCATCGATATGGTGATCAGCGGCAACGTGCCACAGGGCGCAGGCCTGAGCTCATCCGCCTCGCTGGAAGTCGCGGTCGGCACCGTGGTGCAGCAGCTCTATAACCTGCCGCTGGATGGCGCGGCTATCGCGGTGAATGGTCAGGAAGCAGAGAACCAGTTCGTTGGCTGTAACTGCGGCATCATGGACCAGCTGATCTCCGCACTGGGCCAGAAAGATCACGCGATGCTGCTCGACTGCCGCACGCTGGGCACCCGTCCAGTGTCGATGCCGGAAGATATCGCGGTGGTGATCATCAACTCCAACTTCCGCCGCACCCTGGTCGGCAGCGAATACAACACCCGTCGCGAGCAGTGTGAAGCGGGCGCGCGTTTCTTCAATAAGAAGGCGCTGCGTGATGTTGAACTGGCGGAGTTTGAAGCGGCCCAGGCGCAGCTCGACCCGCAGGTAGCAAAACGCGTGCGTCACGTCCTGACCGAGAACGCCCGTACGCTGGAAGCGGCCGATGCGCTGACTCAGGGCGACCTGACGCGTATGGGCCAGCTGATGGCCGAATCACACGCCTCCATGCGTGACGATTTCGAGATCACCGTGCCGCCAATCGATACTCTGGTTGAGATCGTGAAAGCGCAGATTGGTGAACGCGGCGGCGTGCGTATGACCGGCGGCGGCTTTGGTGGCTGCATCGTGGCACTCATGCCACTGGATCGCGTCGATCAGGTGAAAGCCGCCGTTGCTGAGCAGTATGAAGCCGCGACTGGCATCAAAGAGACCTTCTACGTCTGCAAAGCCTCTGAAGGAGCGGGCCAATGCTGAATGACGTCAACTCCCATGCGCCCGACGGTCAGCCGTGGCGCATAACGGTGCTGCGCAATGCCAACGGCATGCTGGCGACCTTTATGGACTGGGGCGCAACCTGGCTTTCAGCCCGCGTCCCGATGCAGGATGGCAGCGTGCGTGAAGCGCTGCTCGGCTGCGCCACGCCCTCTGACTATCTGCATCAGGATGCCTATCTGGGTGCCACGGTGGGCCGTTACGCCAACCGTATCGCCGGGGCAAAACTTAATAAACTGAACCGTCAGCTGGTGCCAAACCAGGGTGCCCATCAGCTGCATGGCGGGCCGGAAGGCTTTGATAAACGCCGCTGGCAGATTGTCAGCCAGTCCGACAGCGAGGTGCATTACCGCATCGATTCGCCAGATGGCGATCAGGGCTATCCGGGCAATCTGATTGCCGACCTGCACTATCAGCTGGATGACCAGAACTGCCTGAGCATCCGCTATGAAGCGCACTGCGACCAGCCCTGCCCGGTCAATCTGACTAACCATGCCTACTTTAACCTTGATGCGCATCATGGCGACGCACGCCAGCATCGCTTACAACTGCACGCCGACCAGTATCTGCCGGTCGACAGCGAAGGGATTCCGAATGCCCCGCTGAAAGCCGTCGCCGATACCAGTTTCGATTTCCGCAACGCCAAAGTCGTGGCGCAGGATTTCCTGGCAGACGATGACCAGCGCGCGGTGAAGGGCTATGACCATGCGTTTCTGCTCAACTGCGCAGGCGATGATAGTCAGCCTGCGGCGGAACTCTGGTCGCAGGATGGCAGATTACAGCTCAGCGTGACCACCTCGGCACCGGCACTGCAGTTCTACACCGGCAACTACCTGGCCGGCACGCGTGCCCGTGAGCAGGCGAGCTATACTGCATTCCAGGGGATTGCGCTGGAGAGTGAATTTTTACCGGATTCGCCTAATCATGCTGAGTGGCCTCAGCCGGATTGCTGGCTGCAGCCGGGAGATCGCTGGGAATCCGTGACGCGGTATCGCTTCACGCCTCGCTGAGCCTCCGGCTGAAAAACGCGCAGTGCGTCACACACAGGCTTACGCGCTGCCCGCTTTTCCGTTATGGTATGGCGCAATCAGCTCGTGTTTCAGGCGGGCAGCAGCAGGTTTCCAATCTCACAGAAACATCACAGTATTAAGGAGTTAAGCTATGGCTGTAACTAAGCTGGTTCTGGTGCGACACGGCGAAAGCCAGTGGAACAACGAAAACCGCTTTACCGGTTGGTATGATGTTGACCTTTCTGAGAAAGGTCGTGGCGAAGCCAAATCAGCAGGTCAGCTGCTGAAGAAAGAGGGCTTTGTTTTTGATTTCGCTTACACCTCCGTACTGAAGCGTGCGATTCATACGCTGTGGAATGTGCTGGATGAGCTGGATCAGGCCTGGCTGCCGGTTGAGAAAACCTGGCGTCTGAACGAGCGTCACTACGGTGCGCTGCAGGGTCTGGACAAAGCGGAAACGGCTGCTAAATATGGCGACGAGCAGGTTAAGCAGTGGCGTCGCGGTTTTGCCGTAACCCCACCAGAGCTGGATCGTTCAGATGAGCGCTTCCCGGGCCACGACCCGCGTTACGCGAAACTGACCCCGGAGCAGTTGCCAACGACCGAAAGCCTGGCGCTGACCATCGACCGCGTTATCCCTTACTGGAACGACACCATTCTGCCGCGCATCAAAAGCGGTGAGAAAGTGATCATTGCCGCACACGGCAACTCACTGCGTGCGCTGGTAAAATATCTGGATAACCTGAGCGAAGATGAAATTCTCGAGCTGAACATCCCTACCGGCGTTCCGCTGGTCTATGAGTTCGATGAAAACTTCAAACCGCTGAAACGCTACTACCTGGGCGACCAGGACGAGATTGCTGCGAAAGCCGCCGCCGTTGCGAATCAGGGTAAAGCGAAGTAATTTCTCGCTGACATGCAAAAAGGCCAGACGAAAGTCTGGCCTTTTTTATTGGGCTGCGCCGCCTGAAAAACAGCGCTTAATGCTTAGCTGCACAGAGAATCAGGGCAGCCTTTGTCACTCGTCTTAATCAACCGCTGCGCTGTTTAACCGCTGCCGCCAGCTGACGCAGCACCTTGTCGGTATCTTCCCATCCGATACAGGCGTCGGTGACGCTTTTGCCATAGACCAGCGGCTCGCCGCTCTCCAGGCTCTGGTTGCCTTCCACCAGATGACTCTCAATCATCACGCCGACAATCGCCTGCTCACCATTGATCAGCTGCTGTGAAACATCGTCTGCCACAACCATCTGACGCTGGAACTGCTTGCTGCTGTTGGCATGGCTGAAATCGATCATCACCTGCTGTGGCAGACCCGCTTTCGCCAGACCCGCTTTAACATCAGCGACATGCTGCGCACTGTAGTTCGGCTCTTTGCCGCCGCGCAGGATGATATGACAGTCACCGTTGCCGCTGGTTTCCACAATGGCAGAATGACCATACTTGGTTACTGACAGGAAACAGTGCGGTGAACCCGCCGCGTTAATCGCATCGATCGCAACCTTAATGGTGCCATCGGTGCCGTTTTTGAAACCGACCGGACAGGAAAGACCGGATGCCAGCTCGCGGTGAACCTGAGATTCCGTAGTACGCGCACCAATCGCGCCCCAGCTCATCAGGTCTGCCACATACTGCGGGGTAATCATATCCAGAAACTCGCCAGCCGCCGGTAAACCGCTGTCATTAATCTCCAGCAGCAGCTTGCGCGCCAGACGCAGACCGTCGTTGAGCTGGTAGCTGTTATCCATATACGGGTCGTTAATCAGCCCTTTCCAGCCCACCGTCGTGCGCGGCTTTTCAAAATAGACCCGCATGACCACTTCCAGCTCGCCTTTGAGCTCATCACGCAGCGCCAGCAGGCGGCTTGCATACTCTTTCGCCGCGTCAGTGTCATGAATTGAGCAGGGTCCAATCACCACCAGCAGACGATCGTCCTTGCCCTGCAGGATCTGATGAATCGCCTGACGGGCCTGTGAAACGGTCTGTGCAGCACGATCGGTCGCCGGGAATTTTTCGAGCAGCGCAACAGGAGGTAACAGCTCTTTAATCTCTTTGATGCGTAAATCATCGTTCTGGTAATTCATACTGATTCCATATTATTTCTTGCCCGGCGCCCGCCGGACACATCCTGTCCAATGTAGCCCGAAGCGCCAGGGGTGTAAATTCCCGCTGCGGGTTAAATGTGCGAGTCATATTTGCATTAATCAGGTTAGCGACTAGACTTTTTAATGGTAAGCACTGAGGAACGTCCCGCTTACCTTATTTAATTACCCTGTTTAAGCCAACTGGCGAATTTTATTTCGTCAGGGATTTCTTTACCCGAAATTGCACCTCCGGGCTTAAAGCCTCTTCATTTATTAACGGGAGCATAATGATGAAAAAGTTTGCCTTAATTTTTTTGACAGCAGCAATGACACTGAGCAGCGGTGCGGTACTGGCTGCAGACAGCAGCAGCAATAACGGTACAGCGAACCAGGCGGCCAGTGCAGGTGCAGCAGCGGGTGGAGCGAAAGAGAACCTGCCACCGAATAATGTCGATAACAGCAAAATTAATAACACTGGCACCGACACTAATCCTGCAACGTCTGGCAGCAGCACCAGCAATGGTAATATGTCTGCTAACGAAATTGACCAGAACAGCCAGTGTAAAGATGGCAAATGTCCGAACGTGAATAAAAAAGTTCAGACCAAAGTGGGCGGCGGTGACGTAAACACGAAAACCGACGGAACTTCACAGTAATTCTGTTTAGCCTGGAGAGCTGCGGCTCTCCGGGTTTTTCTCCCCTCAGCCCCACTCTTCCGCTATGCTAATCCTGTGAAATTTACAGGAAATCCTTCATGGCCGTTTTGCTTCTGATTGACGATCATCCGCTGGTTGAAGTGGCACTTGAAGCTGCCCTGAGCCAGTCGCCTATACCCGTTAAGCTCCTCTCTGCCAGCAGTGAAAAAGCTGCCCGCCCCTTACTTCAGGAGCAACCGGACATTATTGTGCTGGATATCGGCCTGCCGGACAGCGACGGGCTGGAGTTCCTGCGTCGCCTGAAGATCCATCGCCCCGAATGCCCGGTCCTGATCTACTCCGCGCAGCAGACCCGCCACTATGTACGTCGCGCTCAGGCGCTGGGGGCGGCCGGTTACGTGGTAAAGAGTCAGCGCATGACACAGTTGCTCAGCGCCATCCTGGCGGTGCTGGGCGGTCAGACGGCCTTTCCGGAGATGGATGATGAGCCCGAGCTGCCGCTGACCCAGAAGGAGCGTCAGATTCTGGCACTGCTGGCCAGTGGGTTATCCAATCTGCAAATCGCGGCTCAGCTGCACATCAGTAACAAAACGGTCAGCACCCATAAAAAGAACATTCTGGAAAAAACCGGTGCCCGATCAGTGGTGGAACTGGCTGACCTGTGGAAAGCGCAGCAGTGAGAATTCTGCTGCTGTTACTGCTGTTTTGGTGCGGCACCGGCCTGGCTGAGGTGCGTCCGGTGAGCAGCGTGAATCTGCCGATGATGCTGCCGGTGACCCATGCGGAAACCATGCAGGGCAGGATCCTGCGCGTCGGCCTGCTGGAAGAAAACCACGCGCCCTGGACGATGCATATCGGCAATGACCTCTATGGTATCAACGCCGACTATCTTTCCGCGCTGCGACAGCTGACCGGCGCACAGTTCACCCTCAACCTTTACAGCGATCAGCCGCATCTGATGCAGGCGCTGACCAGCGGCCAGATCGATTTTGCGCTGGGCATGTGGAGCGCCCCGCTGCCACCCGGTACCCTGAGCAGCGATAACTGGTTCAGCAGTCCGCTGCGGGTTTATCGCAATCAGCAAAACCAGCGTGCCGTAATGTTCAACAGCCAGAATGCCTCGCTTGCAATTAGTGACAGCACCCTGGCTCAGCTACCATCTGCGCTGGCGGCCCGTCACAGCTGGCGACGCTACAGCAGCGACCTGCAGGCGCTCTATACCCTGCTTAATCAGCAGAATGACTATGTGGTGGCGGATGAAACCAGCGCCGGCTTTCTGCTAAGCCAGCTGCAACAGGGCCAGATTTATCAGATCGCCTCCCACATTGAAGCCGGCCAGCTTAACCTGCGCGCGGTGGCGCGCGATCCCCAGCTTATCAGCTGGATAAATCAGAGCCTGCGTCAGCTGCCTGCAGAACTGATGAACACGCTACAGGCGCGCTGGAGCAGCAGCCTGCCGCGCTATCAGGATACCCAGACTCTGATGCTCAGCCCCGCTGAACGCACCTGGATTGCCGATCATCCGCGTATTACCTACACCGCCGAACCGGACAACTATCCCTGGAGTTATCGCGATGCCAGCGGAACCGCCCGGGGCTATGGCGTGGATTTGCTGAAAGCGATTGCACAGAGTACCGGATTAGAGTTTGAGCCGGTGTGGGTCAGTAATCCCCGTCAGGCCAGCACGCTGATTCAGCAAAAGCAGGCAATGCTGCAGCTGATGCAGCCGCTGAATGGCGATGCGATGCAGAGCACGTCGCTGCCGGTGTGGCGCGCGCTGTGGGGCATCTACAGCGTCCAGTCCGATACGCTGGCGCACTGGCGCGACCTGCGTGGCAAGCAGATCGGCGTGTTGCAGAATGACCTGGCGCTGCGTCTGCTGCCTGCGGATCTGCAGCCACAGCTGTTTGCCGACCGTAATAGCCTCTATGACGCGCTGGCAAAGGGGCAGATCGACGCGCTGGTCGATAACGTGCTCTCCGCCCGCTGGCGTATCGCCAGCCGCGATGATGCCCGCATTCACCTCGCCTTTGCTGCCAGCGACATCGCCTGGCCGATTGCGCTGGGCGTCACGCCGGACCAGCCAGTGCTGCGTACCCTGCTGGATCGCGCGCTGCAGCAGATTCCGGCCGATACCCAGAGCCAGATGCGTGATAGCTGGTCAACGCCGCCGCAGCCCGGCAGCGTGATGGTAATGCGTTCGCTGCCGAGGGTGGTGCTGGCAGTAGCCGGTGCAGCCATTGTGCTGCTGCTGTTGCTGCTGGCGCGCCGCTACTGGCAGCAGCGCCGGGAACGTCAGCAGCGTGAGCAGGCGGAACATGCCAATGCGATGAAAAGCCAGTTCCTGGCGACCGTCAGCCATGAACTGCGCACGCCGATGCAGGCGATCCTGGGTCTGCTGGAGCTGGAGAAGCAGCAGCACAGCAGCCAGAATCTTTCGCTGCTGCACAGCAGCGCACAATCGCTGCTGACTCTGCTGAATGACCTGCAGGATCATGCACGCATCGAGAGCAACAGTTTTACCCTGGCGCCCCGTCCGCTGGCGCTGGCGCAGTGGCTCGACCAACAGCAGCATTTTTATCATCCGTTGATGCGCGCTGACGGCCCGCGTCTGATCGTCGAGGCGCTGACGCCGCTGCCTGACACCGTATTGATTGATGCCGACCGCCTGCAGCAGGTGGTCAATAACCTGATGACCAATGCGCTGAAATTTACCCGTCACGGCGCGATTCGTCTGACGCTGGCCGCAGAGCAGCAGCTGGTTCTGACGGTGAGCGATAGCGGCAGCGGGATTCCGCCGGAGGAACAGCAGAAGCTGTTTGACCCGTGGTATCAGGCGCCGTCCGGAAAATCCGTCTCGGTACAGGGCAGCGGGCTGGGGCTGTTTATCTGCCGGGAAATGGTGTTGCGGATGGGCGGCGACATCCGGCTCGCCTCTGAACCCGGTCACGGCACTCAGGTCACCGTAACGCTGCCGCTGGAGATCTGCGCGCCGCTAAGCCAGGCGGATGAGACGTCCCTGCCCGGCTTTCCTCAGCTTAAGGTGGCGATTGTCGATGACCATCCAGCCAATCTGCTGGTGATGCAGCAGCAGCTGGCGCGCTTTGCGATTCAGGCTGACACCTTCGAACAGGGACGCGCGCTGCTGCAGGCCGACGCAAAGCAGCCTTATGATCTATTGTTTATCGACCAGATGATGCCGCGCCCTGACGGTACGCTGCTGCTGCGGATATTGCGTCGGCGTGACCGCCAGCGTGGACGTCAGGCGATGCGGGTACTCTGCTCGGCTGACGCGCAGCTGCTGTCACGGCCGCCTGAGGCGGGCGAGCGGGTGCTGATTAAACCTGTACAGTTAGCCGATCTCAGCGCGCTGCTGGCGGAATGGCAGCAGGCGTGGCAGGAAGACCCGCTGGCATCGCTGGATGACAACCTATGGCAGCTGGCGCAGCAGAATGACAAATTCCTCAGCCGTCTGAGCCAGACCCTGCACAGTACGGTGACACAGGACCTGGCTGTGATGCGTGAGGCACACGAACGCGCAGACTGGACGCAATTAGCCGAAGCAGCACACCGGATGAAAGGAAGCTGCCTGCTGGCAGGGCTGGAACATGGCGCGCAGCTCAGCCAGCAGCTGACGGAGCAGGTTAAACAGCATCAGGACACGTCTGAGACGTGGCAATTACTGATATTATTCGTAAACAGGTTACTGAAAAAACTGGAAACTTATGGCACATACCCACACTCATAGCGGGCAGGATAGTAATCGCACGCGTCTGGCGGCCGCCTTCGGGGTGACCGTCGTCTTCATGGTTGCTGAAGTGATTGGCGGCTGGCTCTCCGGTTCACTGGCGCTGCTGGCGGACGCCGGGCATATGCTGACCGATGCTGCAGCACTGCTGATGGCCTTGCTGGCGGTGCAGTTCTCGCGCCGTAAACCTAATGCACGTCACACCTTTGGCCTGCTGCGCCTGACTACACTGGCCGCGTTTGTTAACGCCATCGCACTGCTGGGCATTACCACGCTGATCGTCTGGGAAGCGGTGCGCCGCTTTGCCGACCCGCAGCCGGTCACGGGCGGCTTGATGCTGGGGATCGCAGTTGGCGGCCTGCTGGCCAATATTCTGTCGTTCTGGCTGCTGCACCACGGCAGCGGAGAGAAGAACCTCAACGTGCGTGCCGCCGCGCTGCATGTCATGGGTGACCTGCTAGGTTCGGTGGGCGCGATTGTGGCGGCGGTAATCATCCTGCTGACCGGCTGGACGCCTATCGACCCGATTCTGTCACTACTGGTCTCCCTGCTGGTGCTGCGCAGCGCCTGGGCGCTGCTGCGTGAAAGTCTGCAGGAGTTACTGGAAGGGGCACCGCATTCACTGGATGTGAACCGGCTGATACGGGATCTGACGCTGAACATCGCCGAAGTGCGCAATGTTCACCATGTGCATTTGTGGCAGGTCGGCGAAAAGCCGCTGCTGACACTGCATGCGCAGGTGATCCCGCCTTACGATCACGATGCGCTGCTGCATCGTATTCACGACTACCTGCGCCAGAACTACCAGATTGCGCATGCGACGGTGCAGATGGAGTATCAGCCCTGTGCCGGAGCCGAGTGTGAACTCGGCTTAAGCAGCGCAGCTGCCTCCGGCCATGATCACAGTCATTCTCACGACCATGATCATGACCCTGCTCACGCTAAAGGCGAAGCACACACTCACTGAGCCGACAGCGCGCGGGAACCCTGTTGCCGCGCGCTGCGGATCCACATACGCGATCCGTTCAGCGCAATCAGTGTCAGAATCACATACTCCAGCGACATCGCATACACGCCCTGACGGGCGAAAATCATCACGCTAATCACGTTGATGATGACCCACAGCAGCCAGTTCTCAACATATTTGCGCGTCATCAGCACCATCGCCGCAATCGACAACACCATCATGCAGGAATCCCAGAACGGGAAGGCATCCGGCTGCAACGCGGGCATCGCCACCGACAGGCCAATACCGTTCATAAGCGTCACCGCTGCACGGGTTAACAGCGCAAAAACCGGGTCGATATAAAGGGTCATCAGCGCAATGGCGATCACACAGCCCGCCGCCCAGGCCAGCGCTTTGGGCAGTGGCAGCCAGCGGATTTTCAGCTCGGCCTGATGATCGGCGGTCTGACGGCTCCAGGCGTACCAGCCATAGATATTGGCGGCAAAGAAGAAGAGCTGCAGCAGGAGGCTGGCATAGAGCTGGATCTGAAAGAATATCACCGCAAACAGCGTGACGTTGATCAGACCGAACGGATAGTTGATGATTTTTTCCAGGCTGGCAAACCAGATACAGAGTAAGCCCGCCAGCGTGCCGATGGCCTCAATCCATGAGAGATCGTAGCCTCCGGCACCCAGAGGAATGTGAACCAGAATATTATGTGTGCTGAAGAAGTCCATGCTGAGCACCTGTCCGGGAACGCTTAGGCGTTGCCCTTCACGTTGAGTTTAAGTTCCGCTGCAAAGGATAGCATGCGATTTAGCGGCAGTAACGCCGCCTCTCGCAGCGTCTCATCCACCTGAACCTCATGTTCCGCGCCGCCCGTCTCCAGCGCCTCTGCGATGGCTTTAAGGCCGTTCATCGCCATCCACGGACAGTGTGCACAGCTGCGGCAGGTTGCGCCCTCGCCGGCAGTCGGCGCTTCCAGCAGCTCTTTATCCGGCACCATTTGCTGCATTTTGTAGAAGATGCCACGATCGGTCGCCACAATCATCTGCGGATGCGGCAGGGATTTCGCCGCCTGAATCAGCTGGCTGGTCGAGCCGACCGCGTCCGCCAGATCGACAATCGCCTGTGGCGACTCCGGGTGCACCAGCACTGCCGCGTCGGGATAGAGCGCTTTCATACGCTGCAGCGCCTGGGTTTTAAACTCGTCATGCACAATGCAGGCGCCCTGCCAGCACAGCACGTCCGCGCCCGACTTCTGAGTGACGTAGCGGCCCAGGTGACGATCCGGCGCCCAGATAATCTTTTCGCCCAGGCTGTCGAGATGCTCAATCAGCTCAACCGCAATGCTGGAGGTCACTACCCAGTCGGCCCGCGCTTTGACCGCCGCTGAGGTGTTGGCATAGACCACGACGGTGCGATCGGGATGGGCATCACAGAAGGCGTTAAACTCTTCAATCGGGCAGCCGAGATCCAGTGAGCACTCCGCCTGCAGCGTCGGCATCAGCACGCTTTTCTCCGGGCTGAGGATTTTGGCGGTTTCGCCCATAAAGCGCACGCCTGCTACCAGCAGCGTGGTCGCCGGGTGATTACTGCCAAAGCGCGCCATCTCCAGCGAGTCGGAGACGCAGCCGCCGGTCTCTTCCGCCAGCGCCTGGATTTCCGGATCGGTGTAGTAGTGCGCCACCATCACCGCGTTACGCGCCTTCAGCAGCGCTTTGATTTTCTCACGGTAAAACGCCTTCTCGTCGTCACTCAGACGAGCAGGTTTAGGCGGAAAAGGGTAAACGGCGCTTTCAGGATCGAACATCACACTCATGACACAGCTCTCGTTTTATCTAATTAACGAAAATCGCCAGTAAAGGCGAATAATGGCGTTCAATCCGCCATCGTGTTTTATATGCTAAACACGATAGCGGAAAAGCCAGACTGTGTCGTGGGATTTTTAGTCCGCCTGTATCACTAACTGGACCGGCTCTGAAGCTGCTTTGTCGATAAGCGACTGCGGCGCTTCCAGCGCCAGCAGGAAGGCTTTGATATCCAGCCCGCCTGCAAAGCCGGTCAGCTTGCCGTTAGCGCCAATCACGCGGTGGCATGGCGCAACAATGGAGAGTGGATTACGGCCATTGGCCGCGCCAACCGCCCGTACTGCCTGCGGATGACCGATCTCTCTGGCAATCTGACTGTAGCTGCGCGTTTCACCAAATGGAATCGCCACCAGCGCCTGCCAGACTTTTTTCTGAAAGTCGGTGCCGACCATGTCGAGCGGCAGCTCAAAGCAGCGACGCTCACCGGTAAAGTATTCGCTGAGCTGACGCTCAGTTTCGATCAGAATGGGATGATCGTCATTGCGCGTCTGCGGCAAAAATCGGGTGCGCTTCGGATCGTCGTTTTCCCACAAGATGCCCGCCAGGCCACTGTCACTGGCGACCAGTTTCAGCTCGCCCACCGGGGTAACTATCGGTTTGAAGTAGTACATGGTGATTCTCCCGTCACGGTTCCGTCATCCAGTATCGCACTTTTTTTCCCCCTGACTGGCTGTTTCCGGTCATGGCGTTAAACTGTTTTGCTGTCCGAAAACAGCCAGTCTGACGGATCCAGCCGGTATAGGCTGTCCCTATTTGCCGGAGAAATGCCATGCTCGATCCCGAAATTGCCTATCAGGCGCTGACCTCTCGTGATACCCGCTTTGACGGCGTCTTCTTTGTGGGCGTGACGTCAACCGGTATCTATTGCCGTCCGGTCTGCCCGGTCAAGGCACCCATGCAGAAGAACTGCCTTTTCTTCAGCAGCGCCGAGGCGGCGGAAAAAGCGCGCTTTCGTCCCTGCCTGCGCTGCCGGCCAGAACTGGCACCCGGCAATGCGCCGGTTGATCAGCCGCACCGCGTCGCAGAGCGGCTGATTCAGCGCATTGAGGAAGGCATGCTGGAGGAGCGCGAAGGCCTGGAAGCGATTGCTGCGGAATTCGGCCTCAGCCTGCGTCAGCTGCGCCGTATCGTGCAGCATGAACTCGGCGTTTCGCCGCTGGAGCTGAAGCAGACGCGGCGAATGCTGCTGGCAAAACAGCTTCTGACAGAAACACAGTTGCCTGTCACAGAGGTCGCCTACGCCAGCGGTTTCAGCAGCCTGCGCCGGTTTAATGATGTGTTCCAGGCGCGCTACCGCATGACGCCGAGCGCGCTGCGCCGGGATGATACCGGCACGAAGCGGGCGCAGCCCGGCGACCGCGTGACGCTGCGGCTGACCTACCGCCCCCCCTATGACTGGGCGGCGATGCTCTGGTTTTTGCAGACGCACCTGATGAAGGAGGTCGAAGCGGTGGAAGATGGCAGCTGGCGGCGCACCGTGGCGCTGGGTCGCTGCCGGGGCTGGGTCAGCGTTTCTCATCTGCCGCAGAAGAACGCATTGCAGGTGACGCTCTCAACGTCCCTGACGCCGGTGCTGCCTCTGCTGCTGCGTCGTCTGCGTGACCTGTTCGATCTCGATGCGCAGCCACAGCGTATCGCCGCCTGCCTGGCCCAGGATCCGCTGCTGGCGACTAGCCTGATCGCACATCCCGGTTTGCGCGTGCCCGGCGCATTCGACGCCTTTGAGCTGGGCGTGCGCGCCATTATTGGCCAGCAGGTAACTGTCAAAGCGGCCACCACGGTCAGCAGCCGTTTTGCCGCCGCCTTTGGTGAGCCCTGCGAGACGCCTTTTGCCGATCTCACCCGTTATACCGCGCTTCCTGAACGCATCGCCGGACTGACGGTGGACGATGTCGCACCGATGGGCATTGTCAGCGCCGCGCGCTCCCGCGCCATCATTGCTTTTGCCAGCGCCTGCGCCAGCGGCGACCTGCGTCTCAGCGCCGCTCAGCAGCCTGACGAGGTGATAAAAAAGCTGGTCAGCCTGCCGGGCATTGGTCCCTGGACGGCGCACTATATCGCGATGCGCGCCCTGCGCTGGCCGGATGCCTTTCCCAAGGAAGATATTGCCATCCGTAATAACCTGGGCGGCATGTCATCGAAAGAAGCGGAAGCGCGTTCGCAATCCTGGCGTCCCTGGCGCAGCTATGCGGTGATGCATATCTGGGAAAGCCTGGCAGTGGCGAAGATAAAGAAAAAGGCGTGACGGCGGGTGTGGGGATTCAGGTTGGCACCTTGCCCCGCATAGTGGATATCGCAGTAATGATGAAAGCGACGTAAGACTCGTTCAAACCGCTGAAAAAGCCAAACCACTTTAAATCTTCCCGCAACGCAGAAAGCAAAACGAGCAGTGAACAGGGTTATCGCCAGTAGCGCTTTTAGATGGCCGAGAAAGCTAAATCAGCTTTAATCCTCCAGCAACAAATAAGCCCGACGCGCAGGGAACACGGTCAGAGGAGGAAAGCGTCCCGCGCCAGGACGGCGCGGGCCGAGCACGTCATGGATGACGGCTTTTGCGTCTTTCCGATCTGACCGTGTTCTCTGCGCAGGCTCGATCTCTCAGCAATCCCGAACAGACTTCACTGACAATCTCAAACTTGTGAGACGTTTTGTACTTATTCTGTCGAACCCGCACGATAAAGGCCGTGCCCTGAAAACGAAAAAAGCGCCCAAAGGGCGCTTCATTCTAATTGGTGGGTCGTGCAGGATTCGAACCTGCGACCAATTGATTAAAAGTCAACTGCTCTACCAACTGAGCTAACGACCCGCTGGGGGCTTACAACCGTTCAGCGCGCCAGGCGGCTGAGATAAGATGGTGGGTCGTGCAGGATTCGAACCTGCGACCAATTGATTAAAAGTCAACTGCTCTACCAACTGAGCTAACGACCCATCTTAGGTTGTGAAGCAATGCTGAAGTGTTCTTCTTAAAACTGCGCGGTAAAGCGCGTCTGAAGGAGATGGTGGGTCGTGCAGGATTCGAACCTGCGACCAATTGATTAAAAGTCAACTGCTCTACCAACTGAGCTAACGACCCATCTTCAGGCTGACCAGACACTTTGCAATGTGTCCCGGCAACGGCGGCATATATTACTGATTTAGCGGGGTAGCGCAACTCTTATTTCTGCTAAATGCTTCAGTTGCTTACCTTTCATACGGCAAGACCAGAAATCACACGATATCTGGTCTGAACCGGACAAATTACAGGCTTGCCAGACGTTTCTGCGCCTGTTTAGCAGATTCGGTGTCTGGATAAAGTTTGATCACCTGCTGGAAGACCGCTTTGGCTTTCGCCGTGTCTTTCTTCTCCTGCATGATGACACCCACTTTCAGCAACGCTTCTGCAGCTTTCGGCGACTTCGGATAGTTCTTCACCACCGTAGCGTAATAATACGCCGCGTCGTCCTTTTTGCCTTTGTTGTAGTTCAGCTGACCCAGCCAGTAATTCGCATTCGGCTGATAGGTCGAATCAGGGTAACGTTTTACCCACGCCTGAAGCGCGCTGATCGCCTGGTCATACTGTTTCTTCTCCAGAATCAACGCCACAGCCGCATTGTAATCGCTGTTAGCGTCACCGGTCTGCGCAGGTGCGCTCTCCGTGGATGCTGCCGCGCCTGCGGTGGCTGCTGCGCCGGTATCTGCTGCGGCATCGCTGCCGGCGGCTGCCTGTTGCCCGCCGCTGCTGCTGGCGCTGCTCAGGCTGTCAATCTGCTGGTAAAGCTGCTTCTGCCGCTCAACCACCTGATTCAACTGATACGAGTTTTGCTGGATTTGCCCACGCAGCGCATCGATATCACGCTGGTTATCGCTCATCTGCTGCTGCAGTTGCTGCATCAGCTGTGCCTGGGCATTAGAGATTCGTTCAAGAGTGGTGACACGGTCTTCGACCGAGCCGGAGCCAACGCTACTGATTGACGCTTGGGCATTAGCGGCCCAGGGGGCCGCTACGCCAATCAGTAACGACAGACTCAACAGATGACGTCTGAAGTTACTAACCATGTGATTCTCTTAGTAGACCAGTACGGCACGACGGTTTTTAGAATACGCTGCTTCGTCATGACCCAGAACGGCTGGCTTCTCTTTACCGTAAGAAACGATAGACATCTGATCAGCCGACACGCCTTTACCCTGCAGGTACATTTTAACGGCGTTAGCACGACGTTCGCCCAGGGCGATGTTGTATTCCGGCGTACCGCGCTCATCCGCGTGACCTTCGATGGTCACTTTGTATGATGGGTTGCTGCGCAGGAAGGTCGCGTGCTGATCCAGCATCTGTGCGTAATCAGACTGAACGTCATACTTGTCCAGGCCGAAGTACACGATGTTGTTCTGCTGCAGCTGCTGCATCTGCAGACGAGCCTGCTCGTCAGAAGACATGTTGCCGCCGTTACCGTTCATGCCAGAGTTTGCACCGTAAGCGCCATCAGCGCCCATGCCAGTCTGGTCATTGTTGTTGTTTTTGTGTGAGCTACAAGCCGCTACTGCCAGAACCGGCAGAGCCAGCATCAAACCCTTCAGCACTTTGTTCAGTTGCATTTCAAAAATCCCATTATTGTTTATTGTTTGCGATGTCTGAACTGTCAGACATTACAGATACGGCGACCAGGCAGGAAATTTGACCTGTCCATCAGTTGCCGGAAGACGCGCTTTGAAACGACCGTCGGTTGAAACCAACTGCAGCACGGAACCCATCCCCTGAGTAGAGCTATAGATTACCATTGTGCCGTTTGGTGCCAGGCTCGGCGTTTCATCCAGGAACGTGTCCGTTAACGTTTGAACGGCTCCCGTTTCCAGATCCTGTTTGGCGACGTGTTGAGCGCCACCGCTGGTGCTAATCATCACCATAGATTTACCATCTGTTGCGACATCCGCATCCTGGTTCTGACCACCTTCCCAGGTAATACGCTGCGGCGTGCCGCCATTCAGACCGACTTTATAGATCTGAGGGGCTCCCGCCTGATCCGAGGTATAAGCCAGCGTCTGGCTGTCCGGGAACCAGGTCGGTTCAGTACTGTTATAGCGACCATCTGTCACCTGACGCGTCTGACCTGACGCCAGATCCATCACATAGAGGTTCAGGCTGCCGGTTTTAGAGAGCGCGAAAGCGAGCTTAGAGCCATCTGGCGAAAACGCCGGTGCACCGTTATGACGTGGATAAGAGGCGACCTGACGGATAGCACCGTTAGACAGCGTCTGAACCACCAGCGCAGATTTGCCGCTTTCAAAGGTCACGTAAGCAACTTTGCTGCCATCCGGAGACCAGGCTGGCGACATCAGTGGCTGTGGTGAACGATGTACCACGAACTGATTGTAACCATCGTAGTCAGCGACGCGCAGCTCATACGGGAACTGACCGCCGTTGGTCTGCACGACATAGGCGATGCGGGTACGGAAAGCACCTTTAATGCCGGTCAGCTTCTGGAAGGTTTCGTCACTGGCCGTGTGGGCAGCATAACGCAGCCACTGTTTAGTCACTTTATACGAGTTCTGTGCCAGTACGGTACCTGGCGCACCGCCGGTATCCACCAGCTGGTAAGAAACCTGATAGCTGCCATCCGGGTTAGAAGCGACCTGACCGACGACAACGGCATCAATGCCGAGCGCGCTCCAGGCGGCAGGCTGAACTTCCTGTGCACTGGCAGGCTGCTGTGGCAGACGCGAGCGGTCCAGTGGATTAAATTTGCCACTGTTACGCAGGTCAGCCGCTACGATGCCGCCGACATCTTCCGGCGCGGCACCCGCACCCGCCCATTTAAACGGCACCACGCCAATCGGGCGCGCAGTGTTGACACCCTGGGTGATCTCAATTCGAACTTCTGCATGCAGCACGGCTGCCCACAGCAGGATAAAAAAGCCTAACGTAACGCGAAGAGCTTGCTTCATTTTATCTCCCTTATCTGAACCTCAGTCCACGATAATTGGCACTGTTCCTGGAAACCACGAGTACAACTTAAGTACGGCAAGCTAAACATAGAACAACTTGCCGCCCGTTACTGCATTATTGCGGTTTAAAACGCATTGGGGCGTTTTTAAACACTTCGTAGACTGCCTGCGAAGGCGGCTTCGGAATACGTGCCTGTTTAGCGGCAGCAATCGCGGCCTGACAGAGCGCAGGATCGCCACCCTCTGACTTAACATCGATTAACAAGCCATCAGGCGCAAGTTTAATCCGCAAATCACAGGTTTTTCCGCGATACAGATCGGCATCGTAGAATCGGCTCTGAATCGCACTGACAACCTGCCCCATATAGGAGTTGATTTCCGCGCCTGATGCGCCCGCTTTCTTCTGGTTTCCCTGCCCTGCTGCGCCACCGGAAGTGCCGCTTTTCGGTGCATTTTTGCCGGAAGCGAGTCCACCCAGTAAATCATCGACATCGCTGTCATTGGCGGCATCCGCTGCGGCTTTCGCTTTCGCATCTGCTTTGGCCTTAGCAGCAGCATCCGCTTTTGCTTTGGCTGCCGCATCGGCTTTGGCTTTTGCCGCAGCATCGGCTTTCGCCTTCGCAGCCGCTTCTGCCTTCTCTTTAGCCGCTTCTTTAGCGGCCTCAGCTTTCTCTTTCGCTGCCTCGGCTGCTTTTTCTTTGGCTTCAGCGGCTTTCTCTTTCGCCTCTTCGGCCGCTTTAGCTTTTGCCTCCGCCGCCGCTTTCACTTTGGCTTCGGCTGCCGCTTTTGCATCCGCTTCAGACTTTGCTTTAGCTTCCGCAACAGCTTTCTCTTTTGCCGCGGCGGCCGCGGCGGCTTTCGCCTGCTGATCAGCCTGCTTCTTTGCGTCGGCTGCGGCCTGCTTCGCCTGCTCGGCGGCGGCTTTTGCCTGTGCATCCGCCTCGGCTTTTGCATCTGCTTTGGCTTTGGCTGCGGCCGCTTCCGCCGTTTTCTGTTGCTCCTGAACTTGTTTAGCGGCCTCTTCGGCGGCTTTCTGCTGCTCAGCCTGCTGTTTGGCCTCTTCTTTCGCCGTTTCCTGCGCGGCCAGACGCTCTTTTTCCAGCGCTTTCAGACGCTGCTGTTCAGCGGCCTGTTTCTGTTGCAGCTCTTCAGCCTGCTGCTGCGCCTGCTTTTTACGCTGCTGCTCCGCCCGCTGGCTGTCGCTCTGCTGGTTCTGCTGACGATTGTACTGGCTGACGACGGCACCGGGATCGACCATCACTGCATCAATATCACTGCCACCGCCACCCGCACTGCTGGGGTCAACGTGCTCATTAAACGAGCTCCAAATCAGCAGTGCGATCAGCACGATATGCAGAATCACCGAAATGATTATCGCGCGCTTTAACTTCTCGTTTTGCTCGGTTGCCTTCGACACACTCGGTTCCCAAAAAACGGTTCGATTTTAAATCGGCTGCGTCATCAAACCGACAGATTTAACACCCGCCTGATGCAGCAGGTTGAGCGCTTTAATAATTTCATCGTAAGGCACCTCTTTCGCGCCCCCGATCAAAAAGACCGTCTTAGGATTCGCTTCCAGTCGACGCTGCGCTTCGCTGATTACCTGCTCAGGCGGGAGTTGGTCCATGCGGTCGTGATCCACGACCAGGCTGTACTGCCCCACGCCCGCCACTTCAACAATTACCGGCGGATTATCATCGCTGGAAACCGTTTTAGAGTCGGTCGCATCAGGCAGATCCACTTCCACGCTCTGGGTAATAATGGGTGCCGTCGCCATGAAGATCAGCAACAGCACCAGCAGGACGTCCAGTAGCGGAACGATGTTGATTTCCGACTTCAGGTCGCGGCTTTTGCGACCACGTACTCTGGCCATCATTAACCTCTATTTACTTAGCGCTATCGCTGGAGAAAGCCTGGCGATGCAGGATGGCAGTGAACTCTTCCATAAAGTTGTCGTAGCCCTGCTCCAGTTTGTTCACGCGCTGGTTCAAACGGTTGTACGCCATAACCGCCGGAATCGCGGCAAACAGACCGATAGCGGTCGCAATCAGTGCTTCAGCGATACCCGGTGCCACCATCTGCAGCGTCGCCTGCTTCACCGCGCCGAGCGCGATAAAGGCGTGCATAATTCCCCAGACGGTACCGAACAGTCCGATGTAAGGACTGATAGAGCCGACGGTGCCGAGGAATGGAATGTGGTTTTCCAGTGCTTCCAGCTCGCGGTTCATTGAGATGCGCATAGCACGACTCGCCCCGTCAATGACCGCTTCCGGCGCATGATTATTGGCGCGATGCAGGCGGGCAAACTCTTTGAAGCCGGAATAGAAAATCTGCTCCGAGCCGCCCAGTTCTTCCCGGCGCTCCTGGCTCTCCTGATACAGGCGCGAAAGTTCGATGCCAGACCAGAATTTGTCTTCAAACGCCTCCGCTTCTCTTCCCGCCGCATTCAGAATACGTGTGCGCTGAATAATGATGGCCCAGGAGGCAATAGAAAAGCCGATCAAAATCAACATGATAAGTTTGACCAGAAGGCTCGCCTTCAGGAACAAATCAAGAATGTTCATGTCAGTCACTGCTTGAACTCCGCGACAATAGACTTGGGAAGCGCAATCGGCTTCATCAGATGTGGGTTAATGCAGGCAATCAGGACTTCTGCCTCATTGAGCACTTTGCCTTCAGTATTCACGATACGCTGCGTGAACGTCATGGTAGCCCGTGTCATTGATGTGACCTCACTCTGGATCTCCAGAAGGTCATCAAGACGCGCCGCCGCCAGATAGTCCACCGATATGCGCCGTACCACAAAAGCGATCTGCTGTTCTAACAGCGTCTGCTGATTGAAATGGTGCTGTCGCAACATTTCGGTACGTGCTCGTTCATAAAAAGCGATATAGCTGGCGTGATAAACCACACCACCGGCATCAGTATCTTCGTAGTAGACCCGAACCGGCCAGCGAAACAGCGTTGTACTCACTCTACATCCCAGCCTCGTTTTAAACGTTGCTACTATACGCAAGAGAATTGGGGTTGGGAATGGGTCGCCAGAGCCAGGCGAAAATAATTATCGCTCCGTAACAAACGGAACGATTTCAGAGAGATTTATTGACCAGATGCTGACAAATATTCACTAACAGCGCGGGTGAGGCGGGGATTAAAAGTAAAAACGGTAAAGCGCAATCACTAACACCAGCAGAGCCGGTAACGGCGTAAACAGCGCCTGCCATCGGGTTTTCCGTGGCCGGAAACCCACACCGTGAATTACGCCGCAGCAGACCGCCCAGATCAGTACCAGCCCCTGCAGAGCAGGAAGCTGGCCCGCCTGATTAGCAAAATGGGTCGGATCCCACATCACGCCGCCCGCCGTCAGCAGCGCCAGCAGCAGTGAAAGGGCCCGTAAGGGGCCCTTATCCATCAGATCATAGAGCATCCGAACTGGCGTGCGCATCAGTGAGTCTCATCCTGCGCTTCAACGTGTTCAATCGCCAGCGCGGTCACGATACCAAAGGCACAGGCCAGCAACGTGCCGAGAATCCAGGCAAAATACCACATGCGACATCTCCTTTATTAATAGAGTGAGTGACTGTTGCTTTCAATCTGCTCTTTGGTAATACGGCCAAACATCTTCCAGTAACACCAGGTGGTGTAAATCAGAATGATTGGGACAAAGATAGCGGCGGCCACGGTCATGGTTTGCAGCGTCAGCAGACTGGACGTTGCGTCCCACATGGTCAGGCTGGTCCCCGGTACGGTGCTGGATGGCATGATGAACGGAAACATTGCAATGCCAGCGGTCATGATGACGCAGGCCAGTGTCAGTGATGAGAACAGAAACGCCCAGGCGCCCTTCTCAACCCGCGAGCAAAGTACGGTCAGCAGCGGCAGCACCGAACCAAGCAGCGGGAACAGCCACAGTACAGGATGGTTCTGGAAGTTGACCATCCAGGCACCCGCTTCGCGCACGACAGTTTTTCCCAGTGGGTTCGAGGCGGCGAAGTGATCCATTGTGCTGGTCACCACATAGCCATCAATACCGTATTTCACCCAGACACCCTCCAGGATGAAGCAGACCATCATCACCAGCGCGGCAAGTTGTGCAGCGGTACGCGAACGCAGATGCAGTTCGCCAGTGGTGCGCATCTGCAGGTAGGTTGCGCCCTGTGCCAGAATCATCGCCACACTGACCACACCCGCCAGCAGGCCAAACGGATTCAGCAGCTGGAAGAAGTTGCCGGTATAGAACAGGCGCAGATACGCATCGGCATGGAACGGCACGCCCTGCAACAGGTTGCCAAAGGCCACGCCAATCACTAGCGGTGGCACGAAGCTGCCAATGAAAATGCCCCAGTCCCAGGCACCGCGCCAGCGGTTATCTTCAATCTTCGAGCGGTAATCGAAACCAACCGGACGGAAGAAGAGTGATGCGAGCACCAGAATCATCGCCACATAGAAGCCGGAGAAGGCCGCCGCGTAGACCATCGGCCAGGCGGCAAACAGTGCGCCACCCGCGGTGATCAGCCAGACCTGGTTACCGTCCCAGTGCGGGGCGATACTGTTAATCATGATGCGACGTTCAGTATCGGTGCGGCCCAGAATACGTGTCAGCATCCCGACGCCCATATCAAAACCATCTGCGACAGCAAAGCCAATCAGCAGCACGCCAATCAGCAGCCACCAGACAAAGCGCAGAACTTCATAATCAAACATGGTCGCTCTCCTTATCCCTGAACCGGCTGAGTGGTTGCCGTAATCTGCTCATGATGATAACGCCCGGTTTTCAGGCTGCTCGGCCCAAGGCGGGCGAATTTGAACATCAGGTACATCTCTGCCACCAGGAACAGCGTGTAGAGTCCGCAGATCAGGATCATCGAGAACAACAGATCGCCAACAGTCAGCGAGGAGTTGGCCACAGCGGTCGGCAGGATTTCACCGATAGCCCAGGGCTGACGACCATACTCGGCTACGAACCAGCCTGACTCGACGGCAATCCAGGGTAACGGAATACCAAACAGCGCCGCTTTCAGTAACCAGCGATTTTTGCCCACGCGATTGCGTATTACGCTCCAGAAAGAGAGCGTGATAATGCCCAGCAGCAGTACGCCACACAGCACCATGATGCGGAATGCGAAATAGAGCGGCGCTACGCGCGGGATAGAGTCCTGCGTCGCCTGTTTGATCTGCGCTTCGGTCGCATCCGCCACATTGTCGGTATAGCGCTTCAGCAGCAGACCATAACCGAGATCCTGCTTGTGGCTGTTGAACGCGTCACGTACTGCGGGATCCTGACTGCCGCTGCGCAGTTCATTCAGCAACGTGTAGGCTTTCATGCCGTTGCGGATGCGCACTTCATGCTGAGCCATCAGATCTTTCAGGCCGGTGACCGGCTTATCGATGGATCGCGTCGCGATCAGGCCCAGCAGCCACGGGATCTGCACGGCATACCGGTTCTCCTGCGTTGCCTGATCGGGCAGGCCAAACAGCGTAAATGAGGCTGGTGCCGGCTGGGTTTCCCACTCCGCTTCGATAGCGGCCAGCTTGGTTTTCTGCACGTCGCCCATTTCATAGCCGGACTCATCGCCCAGCAGAATCACGGAGAGGACCGCCGCCATACCAAAGCTGGCCGCAATAGCGAACGAGCGTTTAGCAAAAGCAAGGTCACGCCCTTTCAGCATGTACCACGCGCTGATCCCCAGAATAAACATCGCGCCGGTGGTGTAACCGGCCGCAACGGTGTGAACGAATTTCACCTGCGCCACCGGGTTCAATACCAGCTCTGAGAAGCTGACCATCTCCATGCGCATGGTTTCGAAGTTGAATTCAGAGGCGATGGGATTCTGCATCCAGCCGTTAGCAACCAGAATCCACAGCGCGGACATGTTCGAGCCCAGCGCCACCAGCCAGGTCACCGCCATGTGCTGCACTTTACCCAGCCGATCCCAGCCAAAAAAGAACAGGCCGACAAAGGTCGATTCCAGGAAGAACGCCATCAGACCTTCAATGGCGAGCGGCGCGCCGAAGATATCGCCGACGTAGTGAGAGTAATATGACCAGTTTGTTCCGAACTGAAATTCCATGGTCAGGCCGGTAGCGACACCCAGCGCAAAGTTAATACCAAATAACTTGCCCCAGAACTTCGTCATATCTTTATAAATTTGTTTACCGCTCAGGACATAGACCGTCTCCATGATCGCCAGCAAAAACGCCATACCCAGCGTTAAAGGGACGAACAGAAAATGGTACATCGCTGTTAAGGCAAACTGTAACCGCGACAGCTCGACGATATCTAACATAATGACTCCTTGCTCCTCGCTTTGTCTCCGTCACGCGCGCGATCAGAACGAACGTAATCAGAGTCAGGAACGACTGTTTATTGATTCCAGTTTTTTTATGACCAGCAGAACAGATTTGTGAGCTGCCCGAACAGGCGAGTAGCGAATAAAGCAGCTCTGAAAATTGTCAATCCGCGCTTTCATTAACGCGTGCTTTAACAGGAGGAAAGCGGGTGTCATCCCGGGTTGAGCAGACGTTTGAAAATTTGTGTAAAAGGCTGGATTGATGCAGCGCAATTTACGCTCTTAGCGTTGCGCTTTGCCAGCGATATAGTTGGATATAAATCGCGATTAATTGATCTGGATTAACGCAATAAGTTTCCAGATAAAGTCAGGTGGGTTTCTTGTTAAGAAAATGTCATTAATGAAATAAGGCGGGGAAAAATAGTTTACCTTTGCCACTTTTTATTAACGTAACTAATACCTGCGTGGTTATCTGACCACGCCATCTTCTCTTTACATGTCTGGGTGATATCTGTGCGTTACCGGCATAAAAAAAGCCACCCGGAGGTGGCTTAGTCTCAGATGACGACGACTTATTTTGCCGGTAATACGGCTTTAACTGCGTCACCGATGTCAGCCAGGCTGCGAACGGTTTTCACGCCTGCGGCTTCCAGTGCAGCAAATTTCTCATCTGCTGTACCTTTACCACCGGCAATGATGGCGCCCGCATGGCCCATGCGCTTGCCTTTCGGCGCGGTGACGCCAGCAATGTAGCCTACAACCGGCTTGGTCACGTGCTCTTTGATGAAGGCTGCGGCTTCTTCTTCTGCGCTGCCACCGATTTCACCGATCATCACGATCGCTTCAGTCTGTGGATCATCCTGGAACATTTTCAGGATGTCGATGAAGTTAGAGCCCGGGATCGGGTCACCACCGATGCCGACGCAGGTTGACTGGCCGTAGCCGATGTCAGTGGTCTGCTTAACTGCTTCATAGGTCAGGGTGCCTGAACGGGATACGATACCGACACGGCCCGGCTGGTGAATGTGGCCCGGCATGATGCCGATCTTACATTCGCCTGGGGTGATTACGCCCGGACAGTTTGGACCGATCATCCGCACGCCCGCTTCATCCAGCTTCACTTTCACAGTCAGCATATCCAGTGTCGGGATACCTTCGGTGATGGTGATGATCAGTTTGATGCCCGCTTCGATCGCTTCCAGGATGCCATCTTTACAGAAAGGTGCAGGAACGTAGATCACGGTGGCAGTTGCGCCGGTCGCTTCTACCGCTTCGCGTACGGTGTTGAACACCGGCAGGCCGAGATGCGTCGTGCCGCCTTTGCCTGGCGTCACGCCGCCAACCAGCTGAGTGCCGTAAGCCAGCGCCTGCTCAGAATGGAAAGTCCCCTGGCCACCGGTGAAACCCTGGCAAATGACTTTAGTATTTTTGTCGATCAGAATGGACATTATTTACCCTCCGCGGCAGCAACAACACGCTGTGCGGCGTCTGTCAGGCTGGTTGCTGCAATGATGTTCAGACCGCTGTCCGCCAGTTTCTGTGCGCCCAGCTCGGCGTTGTTACCTTCCAGACGTACCACCACTGGCACGTTAACACCCACTTCAGCGACTGCACCGATGATGCCGTCGGCAATCAGGTCACAGCGTACGATACCGCCGAAGATGTTAACGAAGACGGCTTTAACCGCATCGTCAGACAGGATGATTTTGAAGGCTTCGGTCACGCGCTCTTTCGTTGCGCCGCCGCCGACATCAAGGAAGTTGGCTGGCTGACCGCCATGGTGCTTAACGATGTCCATAGTGCCCATCGCCAGACCTGCGCCGTTAACCATACAACCGATGTTGCCTTCCAGCGCAACATAGTTCAGTTCCCACTGTGTCGCATGCGCTTCACGTGGGTCTTCCTGGCTTGGATCGCGCATTTCGCGCAGCTCTGGCTGGCGGAACAGGGCATTGCCATCGGCGCCCAGTTTGCCATCCAGGCAGATCAGATCGCCCTGTTTGGTGATGACCAGCGGGTTGATCTCAACCATCGCCAGATCGCGCTCCAGGAACAGCGTTGCCAGACCCATGAAGATCTTGGTGAACTGACCAACCAGCTTACCGGTCAGGCCCAGTTTGAATGCCAGCTCGCGGCCCTGATAAGGCTGCGGACCGGTCAGTGGGTCCAGCGCCATTTTGTGGATCAGATGCGGGGTCTCTTCCGCCACTTTTTCGATTTCCACGCCACCTTCGGTTGAGGCCATGAAAATCACGCGACGCGTTGCGCGATCGACCACAGCGCCCAGGTAGAGCTCCTGATCGATGTCGGTTGCCGCTTCAACCAGAATCTGGTTTACCGGCTGGCCGTTTGCGTCTGTCTGATAGGTCACCAGACGTTTGCCCAGCCAGTTTTCAGCAAATGCGCGGATCTCTTCTTTGCTGTTAACCACTTTCACACCGCCCGCTTTACCGCGGCCACCGGCATGAACCTGACATTTAACTACCCACGGGCCTGCGCCAATTTTAGAGGCTGCTTCTTCCGCTTCACGTGGTGTAGTACAGGCGTAACCCGTTGGTGCCGGCATGCCATACCGTGCAAACAGTTGTTTCGCCTGGTATTCGTGTAAGTTCATGATGTTCTATCCATTCAGGTCTGAAAAGAGTATTGAGGTTGGGCGCGCGAGGCGCGCCCGGTGAAAATCAGACATCCAGCAGCAGACGCGCCGGATCTTCCAGCATCTCTTTCACTGCAACCAGATAACCCACTGATTCACGGCCATCGATCAGACGGTGGTCGTAGGAGAGCGCCAGGTACATCATTGGCAGCACCACAACCTGACCATTGACCGCCATCGGGCGATCTTTGATAGCGTGCATGCCCAGGATGGCGCTCTGCGGTGGGTTGATGATCGGGGTGGACATCAGGGAACCAAAGACGCCGCCATTGGTAATGGTGAAGTTACCGCCGGTCAGATCGTCAACTGTCAGCTTGCCGTCACGGCCTTTCACTGCCAGCTCTTTGATTTTCTTCTCAATGTCCGCCATGCTCAGCGCATCAACGTCACGCAGAACCGGTGTCACCAGACCGCGTGGCGTAGAGACCGCGATGCTGACGTCGAAGTAGTTGTGGTAAACCACATCTTCGCCATCGATGGAGGCATTCACTTCCGGATAGCGTTTCAGTGCTTCAACAACCGCTTTGATGTAGAAGGACATAAAGCCCAGACGTACACCGTGACGCTTCTCGAAGGCCTCACCATACTGCTTGCGCAGATCCATGATGGGCTTCATGTTGATTTCGTTGAAGGTGGTCAGCATCGCAGTGCTGTTTTTTGCTTCCAGCAGACGCTCGGCAACACGCTTACGCAGACGGGTCATCGGCACGCGTTTTTCGCTGCGATTCGCCACAGGCTGCTGCACGGCTGCAGTTTCTGCCGCAGGTGCGGCGGCTTTGGCGGCCTGTGGTTTGTTGGCCAGATGTTTTTCAACATCTTCACGGGTCAGACGTCCGCCCACACCGCTGCCTTTGATCTGCGAAGCATCAAGGTTGTGCTCGGCAATCAGACGGCGGATGGCCGGGCTGAGCGCATCGTTGCTCTCTTCTTCCAGTGACGCAGTCTGACGCTGAGCCGGGGTAGACTCTTTGCTTTCAGACTTCGCGCTGGTCTCTTTACCGGCGCTGTTGCCCTCTTTCAGACGACCCAGAATCTGGCGTGAAGTGACGGTGGCGCCCTCTTCTTCCAGAACGGCTTCCAGGATACCGTCAGCAGAGGCTGGCACTTCCAGCACCACTTTGTCGGTTTCGATTTCGACCAGCACTTCATCGCGAGTCACTGCATCGCCTGGTTTTTTGTGCCAGGTTGCCACGGAGGCATCGGCAACCGATTCAGGCAGGTCGGGAACGAGAATATCTACGCTACTCATTATCTTTCCTTTTAATTAATTAACGTTCAGCGCGTCATTAACCAGGTCTTGCTGCTGTTGTTGGTGTACGGACATGTAACCCACGGCCGGTGAGGCGGAGGCCGGGCGGCCTGCATAACGTAAGGTCGCACCAAACGGCACAACTTCACGGAAATGATGCTGGCTGCAGTACCAGGCGCCCTGATTCAGCGGCTCTTCCTGACACCAGACAAAATCCTGTACGTGAGAATACGCTTTTAATGCTTCCTGAACCGCGTGATGCGGGAACGGATAGAGCTGCTCAATACGGACAATAGCCACATCGGTCTGCTCATTTTTACGACGCTGCTCAAGCAGGTCGTAATAGACTTTACCGGAGCACAGCACGACGCGTTTCACGCCCTGCGCATCCAGATTATCCACTTCGCCAATCGCAGGCTGGAAGCTGCCGTTAGCCAGTTCATCCAGCGTAGAGATCGCCAGCGGATGACGCAGCAGCGATTTTGGCGACATCACGATCAGCGGACGGCGCATACCGCGCAGCGCCTGACGACGCAGCATATGGTAAACCTGCGCAGGCGTTGACGGCACGCAGACCTGCATGTTCTGCTCAGCGCAGAGTTGCAGATAACGCTCCAGACGCGCAGAGGAGTGCTCTGGCCCCTGACCTTCATAGCCGTGCGGCAGCAGCATCACCAGGCCACACATACGGCCCCATTTCTGCTCACCGGAACTGATGAACTGGTCGATAACAACCTGTGCACCGTTGGCGAAGTCACCAAACTGCGCTTCCCAGATGGTCAGTATGCGTGGCTCAGCAGTGGCGTAGCCATATTCAAAGGCCAGTACCGCCTCTTCTGACAGCACGGAGTCCCAGACTTTGAACTGGCCCTGGCCGCTATGCACATGGTGCAGAGGGGTGTAGGTTGAGCCGTTTGCCTGGTTATGAACCACCGCGTGACGATGGAAGAAGGTGCCGCGGCCGGTATCTTCACCCGACAGACGCACCGGAATGCCTTCATCAACCAGCGTGGCGTAGGCCAGGTTTTCCGCGCCGCCCCAGTCAAAGGCTTTCTCGCCTTCAGCCATCAGACGACGGTCGTTATAAATCTTGGCAACACGCGACTGAACCTCAACCTCTTCAGGTACCTGGCTGATACGCAGCGCCAGCTCCTTCAGACGTTTCATGTCGACCTGAGCCGGATAAGGCTCATCCCACTCATGATTCAGGTAAGGTGACCAGGTAAAGGAGTGCAGGCTCATCGGACGCCATTCTGGTACTACGCACTCGCCCGCATCCAGCGCATCACGGTAAAGATTGACCATTTCGGTCGCATCTTCCTGCGTGGCAACGGCTTCACCTTCCAGACGGTCGGCATAAATTTTACGCGGCGTCGGGTGTTTTTTGATTTTCTGGTACATCAGCGGCTGAGTCGCACTTGGCTCATCGGCCTCGTTGTGACCATGACGGCGATAGCAGACCAGATCGATAAACACATCACGCTTAAAGGTGTTGCGATAGTCGAGAGCCAGACGGGTCACAAAGGCGACCGCTTCCGGGTCATCTGCGTTGACGTGGAAAATCGGTGCCAGCACCATTTTGCCGATGTCGGTGCAGTAAGGGGTTGAACGCGCATCTTTCGGGTTGGAGGTCGTAAAACCAACCTGGTTGTTGATAACGATGCGAACAGTTCCGCCCACTTCATAACCGCGTGCCTGTGACATGTTCAGGGTTTCCTGAACCACGCCCTGGCCAATCACGGCCGCGTCACCATGAATGGTGATCGGCAGGACTTTATTGCTCGCAGGTTCATCCAGACGATCCAGACGGGCACGCACGGAACCCATAACGACCGGGCTGACAATCTCCAGGTGTGACGGGTTAAACGCCAGCGCCAGGTGAACCAGGCCGCCTTCGGTTTCCACGTCAGAAGAGAAGCCCATGTGGTACTTCACGTCACCAGTGCCAAGATGCTCTTTATGCTTACCGGCGAACTCGTCGAACAGATCCTGTGGCTTTTTACCCAGCACGTTGATCAGCACGTTGAGACGACCACGGTGCGCCATGCCCAGCACGACTTCACGAGTACCGCTCTTGCCAGCGTGACGGATCATTTCGCGCAGCATGGGCACCAGCGCATCGCCGCCTTCCAGCGAGAAGCGTTTGGCACCCGGGAATTTCGCCCCGAGATATTTTTCCAGCCCTTCTGCCGCGGTCAGCTCTTTCAGGAAACCTTTTTTCTCTTCATTGCTGAACGCTGCACGACCCGCCACAGACTCAAGACGCTGTTGGATCCAGCGTTTCTCATCTGTGTTGTTGATGTGCATATATTCCGCACCGATCGAGCCACAGTACGTCTGCGTCAGCGCGTCGAAGAGATCGGCCAGCTTCATGGTCTCTTTACCGATGGCAAAAGAGCCTACGTTAAAGCTTTCCTGAAAATCGGCCTCGGTCAGGTCATGAAAAGCGGGATCAAGATCGGCGACCCGATCCTGTTTCCACAGGCCAAGCGGATCGAGATTGGCGTGCTGATGACCGCGAAAACGAAACGCGTTGATCAGCTGCAGCACTTTCACTTGCTTGGAGTTGGTTTCCGGATCGGAGACAGATGAGGTGTAACGAGATGCGTCTTTCGCCAGGCGACGGAAGTACTCACGTGTGGTGGAGTGAAACTGCTCAGGTTTCATTCCGGTGCCCGGTAACTGTTGGAACATCGAGCGCCACACTGCATCGACAGAGTCAGGATCGGTCAGGAAATCCTCATAGAGCTGCTCTATGTAAGACTGATTCGCGCCGGCCAGCCAGGAAGAGTCCAGCCAGGGCTTCATCGCGCTGTTCTGCATTGTGATCCCTTAAGCATTGCTATGCTTTTTTGAGGTTTCATTTGTTGCCGCTTTCGCGGTTTGCCGTAGTGAGTTCAGCGATACGAGCACTTTGCGCAGCGCGCGTGGCCCGTAAGGGAACCTTTGTAAACGTGGTCATCACCGCGCTTACAGAGGCTTCCGTTAAAATACCGGGAACCTGAGGTTCCCGGCAGAAACTACTTATGCGCCGCGCTGCAGCAGCATCGACTTGATATGGCCGATGGCGCGCGTCGGGTTCAGCCCTTTCGGACAGACACTCACACAGTTCATGATGCTATGGCAGCGGAATACGCTGAAAGCGTCATTCAGATTGTCGAGACGCGCATCCGTTTCAGTGTCGCGGCTGTCAATCAGGAAACGGTATGCCGCCAGCAGGCCGGCAGGACCGATGAACTTCTCAGGGTTCCACCAGAATGATGGGCATGAGGTTGAGCAGCAGGCACAGAGAATACACTCGTACAGGCCATCCAGGTGCTCGCGCTCATCCGGTGACTGCAGATGCTCACGTGCTGGCGGATTTTCCCCATTATTCAACAGGAAAGGCTTAATTTTCTCATACTGCGCATAAAACTGGCTCATGTCTACGACCAGGTCACGCACAACCGGTAAACCTGGCAATGGACGGATAACGATTTTCTGTTTGCCGTTGCCCAGGGCCGAGACCGGCGTAATGCAGGCCAGTCCGTTTTTACCGTTCATGTTGAGGCCATCAGAGCCACAGACGCCTTCACGACAGGAGCGACGAAACGCCAGCGTCGGATCTTTCTCTTTCAGGCGAATCAGCGCATCCAGCAGCATCATGTCGCGACCATCTTCCGACTCCAGGGTGTAATCCTGCATGCGCGGCTTGTCATCGACGTCCGGATTGTAGCGATAAATTGAAAACTCGAGTCTCATGATCGTCTCCGAAATTAGTAGGTACGCACTTTCGGCGGGAACGCCGCGCGCAGTTTCGGCTGCATGTTCACCTCACGGCGCGTCATGCTTTCGGTTTCCGGGACATAAAGACTGTGGCACAGCCAGTTTTCATCATCACGATCCGGGAAGTCGAAGCGACTGTGCGCACCGCGGCTCTCGGTGCGATAGTTAGCCGCTACCGCCGTGGCAAAAGCCGTCTCCATCAGGTTATCCAGCTCCAGACACTCAATGCGCTGGGTGTTGAAATCCGGTGAGCGGTCATCCAGACGCGCTGATTTCAGACGCTGGCGAATTTCTTTCAGCTCTTCCAGACCCTGCGCCATGGCGTCGCCTTCGCGGAATACAGAGAAGTTGTTCTGCATGCAGCGTTGCAGCGCTTTACGAATCTCAACCGGATCTTCACCAGTGGTGTTGTTTTCCCAGCGGTTGAAGCGCGCCATCGCAACGGCGATTTCATCTTCCGTGGCGTCACGCAGTTCGCCCTGCTCCTGAATACTCTCCAGCAGGTGCAGGCCCGCTGCGCGGCCAAAGACCACCAGGTCAAGCAGTGAGTTGCCGCCCAGACGGTTGGCACCGTGTACCGATACGCAGGCAATTTCGCCGACGGCGAACAGGCCAGGAATCACCACATCTTCACCCTGCTCATTCACACGCAGTGCCTGACCAGTCACTTTGGTCGGAATACCGCCCATCATGTAGTGGCAGGTCGGAATGACCGGGATAGGTTCTTTGATCGGATCGGCGTGAGCAAAGGTGCGTGACAGCTCAAGGATGCCAGGCAGACGTGATTCAAGCACCTCTTTACCCAGGTGATCGAGTTTCAGTTTGATGTGCGGTCCCCACGGACCGTCACAGCCGCGACCTTCACGGATTTCAATCATCATTGAGCGCGCAACGACGTCGCGGCCCGCCAGATCTTTGGCGTTTGGCGCATAACGCTCCATGAAGCGTTCGCCATGTTTGTTCAGCAGATAGCCGCCTTCACCACGGCAGCCCTCGGTGACCAGCACGCCCGCACCGGCGATACCGGTTGGGTGGAACTGCCACATCTCCATATCCTGCACCGGCACGCCCGCACGCAGTGCCATACCCACGCCGTCGCCGGTGTTGATATGTGCATTGGTGGTGGACTGATAGATACGGCCCGCGCCGCCGGTGGCCAGAATAGTCGCTTTTGCTTTGAAATAGACGGTTTCGCCGGTTTCGATGCAGATAGCGGTACAACCGACTACCGCGCCGTCGGCGTTTTTCACCAGATCCAGTGCATACCACTCAGAGAAGATGGTAGTTTTGTTTTTCAGGTTCTGCTGATAAAGGGTATGCAAAAGGGCGTGGCCGGTACGGTCTGCTGCTGCTGCGGTACGTGCCGCCTGCTCGCCGCCGAAGTTCTTCGACTGACCACCAAACGGACGCTGATAGACACGACCATCTTCCAGACGCGAGAACGGCAGGCCCATGTGCTCCAGTTCCAGAATCGCTTCCGGGCCGGTTTTACACATATATTCAATCGCGTCCTGGTCACCGATGTAGTCGGAACCTTTGACGGTGTCGTACATATGCCATTCCCAGTTATCTTCATGGGTATTACCCAGCGCAACGGTAATACCGCCCTGCGCAGATACGGTGTGGGAACGGGTCGGGAAAACTTTCGATAACAGGGCACAGCTCTGGCCGGCCTGGGAGATTTGCAGTGCGGCCCGCATTCCTGCGCCACCTGCGCCGATCACCACGGCATCAAACTCTCTGATTGGCAAACTCATTTACACACCCCACACCACAACAAATCCATAAATCGCATACCACAACAGCGCCACGACAATCACAAACTGCAACAACAGGCGCGTTGGCAGTGATTTAACGTAGTCTGTTAACACCTGCCACATGCCGATCCAGCCGTGAATCAGAATGGAGAATAGCGTCAGCAGCGTGAACACTTTAGTGAATGCCGAAGCGAAGAAGCCACGCCACAGGTCATAAGTCAGCGTGTCTGTCATCACCACGAAACCGAGGATGTAGACGATGTAGAGCGTAATGAGAATTGCAGTTGCCCGCAGCAGCAGCCAGTCCTGAATGCCGTTGCGACCCAATGCGGATGCATTGCTTACCATACGAGGACTCCCGCCAGAATTGCCAGCACGACAGTGATCACAAAAGTCATATGAGCAGAACGCTTGCCCACTTCCAGCGTTTCAGCCAGATAACCAAAATCCATCAACATGTGACGAATCCCGCTCACCGCGTGATAGGCCAGCGCGGTTAAGATGCCCCACATGATGAACTTCGCGAAGAAGCCATCCATGATGGATGCAGCGTGCTGGAAACCTTCAGGAGAAGAGAGAGAGAGACCGAGCAGCCACAGCAGGATGCCAATGGCAACCAGGGTGATTACGCCGGAGACGCGGTGGAGAATGGACGATATTGCAGTAACGGGAAACCGGATCGTCGAGAGATCCAAGTTGACAGGTCTTTGTTTTTTCACGGTTTTGCCCACACAGCTCTTTTTTATTTTGCTTCCTCCGGACCTGAGGCGGAGTCTAATCACGACGCGTGGCAGACTTTAACCGTCACCAAAAAAGCAACATCCAGTGTTAATTGACGCGGTAGTAAACGCTGGGTGGCTCCTGGTGTCAGGGTGTTCCGGAGACCTGCCTGGAGTATAGGAGGATCACATTCTGATTACAATTCCCCTACAAACTCTTTGGTATATTTTAGGTAGAACAGTGATCCTACTCACGATTTTCACAATTGATACAATTTTAATTATCTGATTTGACAATAGTTCAACAATTCAGTTACAAACTAAGCCTGTAAATTCCTATGATGCACAAAAGTTATGGGGATACACTTTCCCCTAAGCGCAAGTTATGTAACATTGCGAATATGAGCTTTAAAAAGCATCAGGTTATTGGTTAAAAAGAAGTTATGTTCTGACCGGATCTTTAACAACCGCGATATGCAGCATGTCCATGGCTCACCGGTTCCCGCTGGGAACGCGCCGCTCACTCTGTACCCTGCACCCGCTTTATACCCGCAGAGTGATACTGTGTAGTTTTGCCAACCGCAACATGAACGCGTTTCAGGTGTCTAAAGATCCTTACCTACATAAGGCGCTATGGAGACGAAAATGACAGATAAAAAAGTAACGCTAACCCTGCAAGATGGAACATCTGTTGAACTGGACGTGCTGAAAGGTACGCTGGGCCAGGATGTGGTTGATGTCCGAGCTTTGGGTTCAAGTGGCCTGTTCACCTTCGATCCCGGTTTTACGTCTACAGCGTCCTGCGAATCTGCCATCACTTTTATCGATGGTGACGAAGGTATTCTGCTGCACCGTGGTTTCCCGATTTCTCAGCTGGCGACCCATTCTAACTATCTGGAAGTCTGCTATATCCTGCTGAACGGCGAAGCGCCGGACCAGAAACAGTTTGATGAGTTCCGTACCACCGTTACCCGTCATACCATGATTCATGAGCAGATTACCCGCCTGTTCCACGGCTTCCGTCGTGACTCGCATCCGATGGCGGTAATGTGCGGAGTGACCGGTGCACTGGCTGCGTTTTACCACGATTCACTGGACGTAAACATTGAGCGCCACCGCGAAATCGCAGCATTCCGTCTGCTCTCTAAGATGCCGACCATGGCAGCAATGTGTTACAAATATTCTATCGGCCAGCCGTTTGTTTATCCGCGCAATGACCTCTCTTATGCCGGTAACTTCCTGCACATGATGTTCGCCACGCCGTGCGAAGAGTACAAAGTGAACCCGGTGCTGGAACGCGCCATGGACCGCATCCTGATTCTGCATGCTGATCATGAGCAGAACGCCTCAACCTCTACCGTACGTACCGCCGGTTCAAGCGGCGCGAATCCGTTTGCCTGTATCGCCGCAGGGATCGCCTCTTTGTGGGGACCGGCGCACGGCGGTGCCAACGAAGCGACCCTGCGTATGCTGGAAGAAATCAGCACCGTTGAGCACATCCCGGAATTTGTTAAACGCGCCAAAGACAAGAATGATTCCTTCCGTCTGATGGGCTTTGGCCACCGCGTTTATAAAAACTATGACCCACGTGCAACCGTGATGCGCGATACCTGCCATGAGGTATTGAATGAGCTGGGTATGAAGGATGATCTGCTGGAAGTGGCGATGGAGCTGGAACACATTGCGCTGAACGACCCGTACTTCATTGAGCGTAAACTCTATCCAAACGTGGACTTCTACTCCGGTATCATTCTGAAAGCGATGGGTATTCCTTCGTCCATGTTTACGGTGATCTTTGCGATGGCCCGTACCGTTGGCTGGATTGCCCACTGGAAAGAGATGCACGACGAAGGCATGAAGATTGCCCGTCCGCGTCAGCTTTATACCGGTTATACCGAGCGCGAGTTCAGCTCACAGCTGAAGAAGTAAGATTTGATGGATAGCGGAGAGAAATCTCCGCTTGATGTGGATATAACGCTGGGGCGCTTCGCTGGGATACTGCGCCTGCGCATGAAACACGGTCAGATCGGAAAGTCGCTTAAACCATCCCTGGCCGCTCGGCCCGCGCCGTCCCTGGCGCGGGACGCTTTCCTCTTCTGACCGTGTTCCCCGCGCGTTAAGCTTCTTCGTAGCGGTTGGAATCACCCGGTTCGAAGTTTTTAGCCGTCTGATGTAAGAACATTTGTCGCTATAAACTTCATACCCTTTCTATCTCTGACAACCCGGACACCAGTAAAAAGGCCGTGATGAAAGCGTGCCTTTCTCAATCACCGTGCCACAACGCCGGCATTTCTTGCCCTGCCGATGGAACACCTCAAACTGAAACGCCGCTTCCTCATGATACTTCTTCATGGTTCCCCGCATCCGATAAGCATGACGCGGCACCGATAGCAGCGCCTCGCTGAAAGCAGTCAGCTGATCGTCACTGAGATCCTGCGCCCGATGATTTGGCAGCAGTTGCGCCAGCCAGAGAATCTCGGCGCGCAGGTAATTTCCCAGCCCGGCCAGAAATGCCTGATCCAGCAGCAGACCACTAAACTGTCGCCGCCGGAACCGGGGCGACAGCAGCCGCTCTTTCACCTCTTCAGCGTTAAGCTGGCTGTTCAGCACATCCGGTCCGATGCGGGTCAGAAACGGATGCGCCGCCAGCGTATCTGCGTTGAGTAGTTCAATATCGGAGGCGCTATAAAGCAGAATCGCTTTGCCCGCCGTCGCCAGCCGCACCCGCAACTGACGCGTGGTATTGAGTTCAGTATCGGGTTTCACGATGCGCCAGACGCCATAAAGCTGGTTATGACTGTAGAGCGTCAGGCCATTGCTGAAATGCGTCAGCAGTGCTTTGCCCCGCGTCTCAATCGCCTGCACCTGCTCACCAATCAGAGAGGGTTCGTAAGTCTTGAGCTGAGGAAACGCGAACCACGCCTCCGTTAACGGCTGCCCCACAATGGCGGCTTCAAGCTTATCCGCCACACGGCGAATTTCCGGTCCTTCAGGCATCGTTCTTCCTCTTAATGGGTGGCGCCGCCAGCCTGTTTGATATCGTCGCCGGTCTCCAGCGTGACTTTTACCGCAATCTCCAGCGCCTGAATAATGGTCGCCACCGCCATGCTCGGCGCACCCGGATGGAGCGCCGCCTGTTCAGGCAGATAGGGAATATGGATAAAGCCAGCGCGTGCCGGACTTTGATGCTGCTCCAGCCAGTGCAGCAGACCATACATCACCCGATTGCAGGTGAAGGTACCGGCGGTTTGTGAGACCGATGCCGGAATCCCCGCTTCCCGCACCGCGGCTACAATCGCTTTAATGGGCAGCCGGGAAAAATAGGCTGCCGGGCCACCTGCCACAATCGGTTCATCGACGGGCTGGTTTCCCGCGTTGTCCGGAATACGGGCGTCATCAACATTGATACCGATACGTTCAACGGTAATGTCGCTGCGGCCGCCCGCCTGCCCTACCGACAGCACCGCATCCGGTTTGAGCTCTTCCAGCGCCTGGTTCAACACGTTGAGCACCTCACTGAACACCACCGGCAGCTGGCGGATGACTATCGTCGCCCCGCCAATTTGTTTGCCTTCCAGCGCGCGCACCGCTTCCCAGGAGGGGTTAATCGTTTCACCGCCAAAGGGTTCAAAGGCGGTCATCAGGACAGTTTTCATGCAGCCTCACAGGAACATCAGGAAATAGAGCAGGAAAATGTTAACGACTAACAGTAGCACACCGGTTGGAATCTGAGCTTTGATGACCGCGTTACGATCGGGCAGCTCCAGCAGCGCCGCCGGAACAATATTGAAGTTGGCCGCCATTGGCGTCATCAGCGTGCCGCAGTAGCCGGAGAACATACCAATCGCCGCCATTACTGCCGGATTTCCGCCATGCTGCAACACCAGAATCGGAATGCCGACGCCTGCAGTAATAATCGGAAATGCCGCAAAGGCGTTACCCATGATCATGGTTAACAGCGCCATCCCGACGGCATAGACCGTTACCGCAATAAACCGGTTATCCACCGCCAGCCAGGTTTCGGTCAAATGCGAAATGGCACTGCCCACGCCCGCACTGGTAAACAGCAGTCCGAGAGTGGCGAGGATTTGCGGCAGGATAAAGGCCCAGCCAATCGAATCCAGCAGGCGACGGGTCTCCTGCATGGACTGAACCGGTTTTTCATGGGTCAGTTTCAATGCCACCAGCCAGCCAATGACACAGCCGACCATCATTGAAAAAAGTGTCACCAGCGTAGCGTGATTTCCGGGACCGAACACCGCATCCTGCAGACCGGGAATATGGTTAAACGCCAGCACACCGACCACGGTCACGACCGGAATGGCCAGCGCAGGCAGAAACAGTTTGTTGCGCAGACGCAGCGCACTGGCCTGCTTCTCTTCATCGCTGCGCTGATGATAACGACCCAGCCGGACACCACCCAGACCGGCAATCAGCGCCATTACCACCACAATGACACCGATAGTGATATGCAGCATTCGGGTGCCCGCCGCGTCCGAGCCCATCAGGCTGCTCATCATCTGCGTCGTCCAGTCACCCACCAGAAACACCAGGCCATACAAGGCCCAGAACAGTCCGGTGGTAAAGCGGCGTGGGTTCGCACTGTCACGCCACGAGAGAATTGCCACCACCAGCAGGATAATGCCCGCCAGCCACATCAGATATTGTTGCTGGAACATTACTGACCTCCTTTGGCTTTCAGCGCCTGGTTGTTCAGCAGCTGCAACTCACGCGCCAACTGACGATCGAGTCGCACCAGACGCGCCGAGTGGATCAGGAAGGCGGCTATAGCGGTCGGAATGCCCCATAACGCAATGTGCAGCGGTTCGGTCTGAATCCCGGCCGACTCCTGCATGAAGTTGTGCATAAAGATAATCGCGCCAAATGCCACGAAGATATCTTCACCAAAGAAGAGGCCGACGTTGTCGGTGGCTGCTGACATGGCACGCAGCTTATGACGCAGTTCAGGTGTGATTTCGCCGTAGCGGTTTTCCGTTGCGCCCTCTGCCATCGGGGCCAGCAACGGACGCACCATCTGTGGATGCCCGCCGAGACTGGTTAACCCTAGCGCCGCAGTGATTTCACGTACAAACAGGTAGACGATCAGCAGACGTCCGGCGGTAGCCGTTTTAATCTGAGCGATCCACGCCTGTGCGCACTCCTTCAGCCCGTGACGCTCCAGTAGCCCAATGACCGCCAGCGGCAGCAGCAGAATCAGCGGCAGGTTACGTGTGTTGAGAAAGCCCGCGCCGAGCTTTTCCAGAATGTCCGCCAGCGGCATCATCGCCGCCAGACCGGTCACAAAGCCGGCGACAATCACCACCAGCACCGGATTAAAACGTAATACGAAGCCGACGACGATCGCGGCAATGCCCAGTAAAGGCCAGAGATTCACTGCACTTTCCATGGATTTCCCCCAGAGTTAAAAAACCCGACATAAGCCGGGCTAAGTAGTGTTTTCAGGCGCTGGTGACACGGATCTGCTGTCCGGCAAACGCATCACGCAACCGCTGTGCAAACTGCAGGGCGTGCGCGCCGTCGCCATGTAAGCAGACGGTCTGCGCATTCACTGCCACCCATTCTCCCGTGATACTTTTTACCTTGCCCTGTTGCACCATCGTCAGCGTCTGATCGATAGCCTGCTGCTCATCATCAATCAGCGCGCCCGACTGGCTGCGCGGCACAAGCGCACCGCTGCTGAGATAGCCACGATCGGCAAAGACCTCTTCCCGCGTGCGTAAGCCGTAGTGCGACGCGGCACGTATCGATTCGCTGTTCGCCAGTCCCACCACAATCAGCTGGCTGTCGACGGCACGGATGGCGCGGGCAATGGCGTCTGCCAGCACCGGATCAGCCGCGGCCTGGTTATAGAGCATACCGTGCGGCTTAACGTGAACCAGCCGCGCACCCTCGCTTTCCGCCAGACTTTTCAGCGCGCCAATCTGGTAGATCATCTGGGCATAGACCGTTTCCGGCGGCAACTGCATGGCGCTGCGGCCAAAGTTCTCCCGATCGGGAAAGGCGGGATGCGCCCCGATGGCAACACCGGATGCCTGCGCCCAGCGCACCGACTGCAGCATGGTCTGCGCATCACCGGCGTGAAAGCCACAGGCGATATTGGCGGAACTCACCAGTTTAAGCAGCGCCTGATCGCTGGCACAGCCTTCGCCCAGGTCGGCGTTTAAATCAATTTTCATGAAGTCCCCATTTCATCTGGTCCAGCGCGCGTTGCTGATGCTGACGTGCCAGCATCGCTTCCGGCAGCGTGCAATGAATAAAGTGAATCGGCTCACCGAGGCGGATTTGCGCCAGATGGTAGAGATCGGCTTCGATGACGGAGGCGATCCGCGGATAGCCGCCGGTGGTCTGGGCATCCGCCATCAGCACGATAGGCTGTCCGTTCGGCGGTACCTGAATCACACCCGGCATCACGCCGTGTGACAGCAGCTCACGCGGACTTTCACGTTTAAGCTCACGTCCCTCAAGCCGGTATCCCATCCGGTTACTTTGCGGACTGAGTTTCCATGCGGTGCGCCAGAACGCCTGCTGCGCGTCGGGGCTGAACTCGTGATACTCCGGGCCAGGCAGTGCGCGAATGCGATTGCCCCACAGCAGCTGCCGTACCCCGACTTTGCGGTCGAACTGACGCGTCGGTTTGCCCAGCGGGATCTGATCGCCATCCCGTAAGGCGCGACCGTGAAACCCGCCGAATTTTGCTTTCAGATCGGTGCTGGCTGAGCCAAGCACCGCAGGGATGTCGAAACCACCCTGCACTGCCAGATAGCTGCGCATGCCGCGCTGCGGCATCGCCAGCGACAGGACCTGGCCGCGTTTTACCGGCGTGCGCCAGCCCGTCCAGACCGGCTTACCGTCCAGCTCCGCATGGCAGCCTGCGCCAGTCAGTGCGAACCAGCCGTCGCGGGTAAACTCCGCTTTGAACTGGCCGAGCACCAGCTCCAGCACCGCGCTGTCAGGCGCATTGCCCACCAGCACATTGGCGGTGAACATCGCGGGATGATCCAGCACGCCGCCGGGGCTGATGCCATACTGACGCCAGCCGTAGCGGCCGGCATCCTGAAGGGTGGCGGCCAGCCCGGCGCGAAGAATATTTAACATACGCCCTCCTGTTGCGGCACAAAGCGAACTCTGTCACCGGGACGGAGCAGTGTGGGCGGTTGCTGCAGGGGATCAAACAGCGCGGTGCGGGTCTGGCCGATTAACTGCCAGCCGCCGGGCGAAGCCAGCGGATAGACGCCCGTCTGGCTGCCACCGATGCCAACCGATCCGGCCGGTACCGCAACTCTCGGCTCCGCACGGCGTGGTGTGTGCAGGCGCGGATCCAGTCCGCCCAGATAGGGAAAACCGGGCTGAAAGCCGACAAAAAACACCACATAGTCGCTGCTGCTGTGCAGCTCAACCACCTGACCGGGCGTCAGCGCGGCATGTTCCGCCACCACCACCAGATCGGGGCCATGTTCGCCTCCATAGATCACCGGGATCTCCACCAGACGCGATTCCGGCAACTGCGCTTCACTCTCTTCCCACCAGCGCTGAAGCCGCTCTATCGCATCCAGCGCACTCTGCTGGGGATCGCGCAGGATCAGAGTGATGTTGTTCATGCCGGGAATGACCTCCAGCACGTCCGCATACGACTGCAGTCGCTGGTTCAGTCCCCAGATACGCTGCTGACTCTCCAGTGAGACCGGCGGCTCCAGCTCCAGCACGACAGCGCGTTCACCCAATAAATAACACCGTGCTCGTTGCAACAGCTACCTCCCGCCTGATTGAGATCGTGCCTGGCCGACCTGACCGGATGCCCAAATCAGCCGATGGCTTATCTACTTAAAGCAAATAGTTATGCGAAAGTGGCAGGGATGTGTCAACAGATTTAGGTCCTGCGCAGGCGCGCAGGACAAGAGAGAGATCAGGCAGGATTAGGAATATCGATGAAGGTCACGTCAAGATTGTGGTGTTGTGCCAGCCACTCGCCCAGCGCTTTGACGCCGCCACGCTCGGTGGCGTGATGGCCTGCGGCAAAGAAATGCAGCCCCTGCTCGCGTGCGCTGTGAATGGTCTGTTCAGAGACTTCACCGGTGATGTAGGCATCAACGCCCGCAGCGGCGGCCTGGTCGATAAAGCCCTGTCCGCCACCGCTGCACCAGGCGATGCGACGGATCAGTGCTGGCGCGTTGTCACCGCAATGCAGCGGTTCGCGTCCCAGCTTATCGCCAATTCGGCGGGCCATCTGTTCACCGGAGATCGGCTCAGCCAGCTCACCCCAGAACACCAGCGGCATGACTTCGCCACGTACATCGATATCCAGCAGTTTCGCCAGCTGGGCGTTGTTGCCCAGTTCTGAATGCGCATCAAGCGGCAGGTGCCAGCCATAGAGATTAATATCGTTAGCCAGCAGTGTGCGCAGGCGGCGGCGCTTCATGCCTTTAATCGCGGCCGGTTCACTTTTCCAGAAGTAGCCATGATGGACGATAATCGCATCGGCCTGACGAGCCACTGCCTCATCCAGCAACGCCTGACAGGCCGTCACGCCAGTAATAATCGTTCTGACTTCACTACGTCCTTCAACCTGCAAACCGTTGGGGGCGTAATCGCTGAAGCTGTGGCTGTCGAGTTGCTGGTTAATCAGTGTCTCTAATTCGTAATGGTTCATTCAGGCTCCTTCGCGGCCTCAGGCGGCGCTTTTGGCGCGCTCAAAGGCGTCTAATGTCTTTTTACGGGCTGCCTTATGATCCACGATTGGTGCCGGATAATCGAGTTTCCTGTTGTTCTTTTCCGCCCAGAGATGAGGCTGGTGAATATGGCTGTCAGGGACGCCCGCTAGCTCCGGCAGATAGTGACGGATAAACTCACCCTGTTCATCAAAGCGCTCGCCCTGCGTGGTCGGGTTAAAAATGCGGAAATAAGGTGCTGAATCTGTACCGGTGGAAGCCGCCCACTGCCAGCCACCATTGTTTGCGGCCAGGTCACCATCAATCAGCTGCTGCATGAAATAGCGTTCGCCTTCGCGCCAGTCGATCAGCAGATCTTTGACCAGGAAACTGGCGGTGATCATACGTAAACGGTTGTGCATCCAGCCCAGCGCCTTCATCTGACGCATTGCAGCATCGACGATCGGATAGCCGGTTTTCCCTGCTTTCCAGGCATCGAAATGCGCGTCGTCATGCTGCCATTCCACGTTACGCGTCCAGTCAATAAATGGCTTGTGCCGGCACAGTGCCGGCCAGGCCACCAGCAGATGACGGTAGAACTCACGCCAGATCAGCTCGTTCAGCCAGGTAAATGCGCGACTGTTGTTCAGCGCATCGGGATGTTCATGCAGCACGCGATGCAGGCACTGACGCGGCGACAGCACGCCGGTCGACAGATAGACCGACAGACGACTTGTAGCATCCAGCGCAGGAAGGTCGCGCTTCGCGGGATAATCGATAATGGGTTGAGTGGCGAAATGACGTAACCGCTTCAGGGCGGCCGCTTCGCCTGCCGGAAACAGATCCTCGTCAAAGGCTTCGGTCGGATAGTCAAACGCAGGTATTGGGGCGGTTTTCAGCGGCGCACCGTCGCGCGGCTTAGGTGCAGGCACGCACTCCGGCAGACTCTGCTGCAAACGGCGGACAAAGGCTTTGCTAAACGGCGTAAAGACTTTATACATCGAGCGATCGCCACTCTGCACACTGCCAGGTGGCAGCAACAGGCTGTCATCAAAGCCCTGGCAGATCACGCCCGCGTCATCGAGACGCCTTTCCGCCTCCGCATCGCGCTGACGCTCATTCACTTCATACTGATAGTTGTAGAAGAGCTGGTCGACCTGGTGCTTGTCGCAGAATTCGGCCAGCGCAGCGATACTGTCGCTGAAGGCGTGACACGCCTGATAGTGCAGCGCAATGCCCCGCTCAGCCAGCGCGTTCTGTACTTCCACCAGACTGGCGTGAATAAACGCCGCCTGCCTGGGTGACATGTCATGCTGCTGCCACTGTTCTGGCGTAGCAAGGAAGAGCGCAATCACTTTTGCCTTGCTGTCGCGACAGGCGGCGTGAAGTGCCAGATTATCGTTGATGCGTAAATCATTACGCAGCCAGACCAGATGAGTGGTCATACGCCTCCTGAATTACTGTCCGTAGCGTAAGCACAAGGCTTCGGGATAGGGATCGAAATAGCGCTGCTGTGCCAGCCACGGATGCGGAAACTCAGCCATGTAGTGCTTGAGAATGGTAATGGGCACCAGCAGCGGTTGTGTACCCTGACGATATCGGTCAATCAGCGTTGCCAGCTCCTTACGCTGCGGTGAGCTTAGCTGGCGGCGGAAGTAGCCCTGCACGTGCATCAGCACATTGGTGTGATTACGACGTGAGGCGGGACGTGACATCAACGCCATCATGCGATTGCGGTACTCAAAGGCAAAGGCTTCCAGCGAGTCCCACTGGCTCATCGAAGCAACAAAGGGTCCCAGCTCGCGATATTTCTCCTGTGAATGCGCCAGCATCATCAGTTTGTAGCGGCTGTGAAAGGCGATCAGCCCGTGACGGGTCAGGCCGCTTTCCCACATCTGATTAAATTCATGCAGTGCGCAGATACGGCCGATAAAGTTCTCTCGCAGGGCGGGATCGTGCAGACGACCATCCTCTTCCAGCGGCAGCCAGGGCATCTCGCGCTGCAGGAATTCAGCAAAAATGCCGGTGCCTACTTTGCGGTTGTTGTTATTGTCGGGCTCGTAGACCCGTACGCGCTCCATCCCACAACTGGGCGACTTGGCGCACAGGATATAACCAGAGAGATGATGCAGCGATTTTACCCGCTCCGCAGACCAGTCACGCATTTGAGCGGTGACTTCTTCGCCGCCGTCTTTGCTAAAGCAAAGATGCAGCTCATCATCGCCCTGCTTTACCAGACGCAATGCCGGACGCGGCGTAGGCAGCCCAATCGCCATTTCAGGACAGATCGGCTCAAAGCGGACAAATGGCGTAAGATCCTCGGTTGCAAAAGTAAGACGCTTATGGCCACCATCAAACCTCACGCTATCGCCGAGCAGGCATGCACTGATTCCAACGGGGATTTTTTTGCTCATACTTGTACAACCTCCGAAATCTTGTAGAGGTTTAAGTGTAGCGCAAAATGGTCAGGAATAAAGGGGGAAAACGCGGTTCCGGGCCGCTTATTCTCAGAAAAAACGCAAAAAAAAAGCCTGGTCAGATGACCAGGCCTGTTCTGCGGGAGGAGTCATTACCAGAATGCGCCACCACCCGCTTCAGACTGCGCCAGCCAGACCGGCTTTGCGCTGGTCTTGCACCAGACACGATGCAGGTAACTGTAGAAGCGTGCCCGATCCTGTCGAAACAACATAACAGGCAGTGCCAGAACGCCGAGAAGGACCACCAACGTACGACGCGCGAGTATTTTATAACGTGGATAAGCCTGATACATGGTTTCTCCTCCCGGTAAGTTAAAGTGTGCGAATGTGATCTGTGTTCAACTTTACGCCAGGTTGTGTAATTTTACTACTCATCTGACCACTTATTTGTCGCTATTTTTGCTGTTTAAGAATCAACCTGTAATTTAGTTACAGATAAGTTACCGCCAGGTTACGAGAAGGTTTTAATGCCCGGAAGATGAAGCGCGCGGACGGCAGGATAAAATATTGATAAAGTAGCGCTTCGGCTCTCACTCAAGGCAGGTATTGCGTGACCACGGTTTTGATCGTTGAAGATGAAAAAGAGATCCGCCGCTTTGTCAGGCTGGCGCTGGAAAATGAAGATCTGAAGGTGTTTGACGCCGATACGCTGCAGCGCGGACTGATTGAAGCGGCAACCCGTAAACCTGATTTAGTGATCCTCGATCTTGGCCTGCCGGATGGGGATGGCACCGATTTTATTCGTGACCTGCGCCAGTGGAGCGCCATCCCGGTGATTGTGCTGTCGGCGCGCAGTGATGAAGAGGATAAGATCGCCGCACTGGATGCCGGGGCGGATGACTATCTGACCAAACCTTTTGGCATTGGCGAACTGCTGGCGCGCGTGCGTGTGGCACTGCGCCGTCATGGTGGTCAGCAGCCTGAAGCCAGAATTCAGTTTGCCGACGTCAGCGTCGATTTTGCTGCACGCCGGGTGCAGCGCGGCGGCAGTGAGATTCACCTCACGCCGATTGAGTTTCGTCTGTTGAGCATTCTGCTGAATAATGCCGGCAAGGTGCTGACGCAGCGGCAGCTGCTGAGCCAGGTCTGGGGGCCCAATGCGGTGGAGCACAGCCACTATCTGCGCATTTATATGGGACATCTGCGCCAGAAGCTGGAAGCGAATCCGACCCAACCAGCCCATCTGCTGACCGAAACCGGGATCGGCTATCGCTTTATGCCATAAAAAAAGGCGCCAGATGCGCCTTTCAGAGTGCTGATAAAGCCAAATCCTGTGAATCTCACCGCAATGAATAAACTCAAAGCGCAGGGAACACGGCCAGAAGAGGAAAGCGTCCCGCGCCAGGGATGGCGTGGGCCGAGCCTGTCATGGATGACGACTTTTGCGTCTTTCCGATCTGGCCGTGTTTCCTGAGCTGCACGGCCTCACAGCGATGAAGGCCGCGCTTTACCAGTAACTCTGAGGTGCCTCTTTATCTGCCCGACTATCAGGCGTTTTTCAGCACTTCGCTGACAATCTCTACCGCTTCTTTCTCAATCTGCGCGCGGTGTTCTGCGCCCAGGAAGCTTTCACAGTAGATTTTGTAGGCGTCTTCTGTGCCTGAAGGACGAGCAGCAAACCAGCCATTCTCCGTCATCACTTTCAGACCGCCGATTGACGCACCGTTACCCGGTGCCGCAGTCAGACGTGCGGTGATAGGATCACCCGCCAGCGTATCCGCGCTCACCATCTCGGGTGACAGCTTCGACAGCGCGGCTTTCTGCGCTGAAGTGGCGGATGCCTGCAGACGGTTGTAGCTTGGTGCACCGAAGCGCGCGGCCAGCTCATCATAGTGCTGTTGCGGGTTTTTACCGGTCACGGCAGTAATTTCAGCCGCCAGCAGACACATGATGATGCCATCTTTGTCCGTTGACCATGGCGTGCCGTCGAAACGCAGGAATGACGCGCCCGCGCTCTCTTCACCGCCGAAACCAAAGCTGCCGTCATACAGACCATCAACAAACCATTTAAAGCCAACCGGCACTTCCACCAGCTTGCGGCCAATGTCGTTGACGACACGGTCGATCATGGCGCTGGAAACCAGGGTTTTACCCACGGCAACATCCTGGCCCCACTGTGGACGGTGCTGGAACAGATAGTTGATCGCCACCGCCAGATAATGGTTTGGATTCATCAGACCCGCCGGGGTCACAATGCCATGACGGTCATAATCGGGATCGTTACCGAACGCCAGATCAAACTTGTCACGGTAGGCCAGCAGGCCTGCCATTGCGCTTTCAGACGAGCAGTCCATGCGCACAACACCATCTTTATCCAGGTGCATAAAGCGGAAGGTCTGATCGACCGCGTCATTCACCAGCGTCAGATCCAGCTTGTAGTGCTCAGCAATACGCTGCCAGTAAGCAATACCGGAACCGCCAAGGGGATCAACACCCAGCTTCAGGCCCGCTTTCTGGATCGCCGGGAAGTCGATAATCTCGGCCAGACCTTCAACGTACGGCTGGATCAGATCTTTCTCGACCACGTGACCGCTGGCCATCGCCTGCTCCAGTGGCAGACGCTTAACCTCTTTCAGCCCATCTTTGATCAGCTGATTGGCGCGATCTTCCACTACTTTGGTGACGTTGGTATCAGCCGGTCCACCGTTAGGTGGGTTGTACTTGATGCCGCCATCTTCCGGTGGGTTGTGCGATGGCGTAATGACGATGCCGTCAGCCAGTGGGCCGCCCGCTTTGTTGTGCTCAAGAATAGCGTTCGAGATCGCAGGGGTCGGCGTATAGCCATTGTCCTGCTGCACAATCACATCAACGCCGTTCGCCGCCAGCACTTCCAGTACCGACAGGATCGCCGGTTCTGACAGCGCATGAGTGTCTTTACCGACGTAGCACGGCCCGGTGATGCCGTTCTTTTTACGCTCTTCAGCAATCGCCTGCGCGATAGCCAGAATGTGCATCTCGTTGAAGCTCTGACGCCCTGCACTGCCGCGATGGCCAGAGGTGCCAAATTTCACCGCATGTTCCGGGTTCGCCACATCGGGCTGCAGGACATAATATTGTGACGTTAATTGTGCAACGTTAATCAAATCGCTCTGCTGGGCGGGTTGCCCGGCACGTGGGTGATTGGCCATTGGCGCTGCTCCCTGACGCTTAAGTTTTAAATGGTGCCGCAAACTTTCTCGGTCAGTTCCGCCGGGAACTGCATCGAGAGCATGATGTGTTCGACCATGCTGCATTTACGACCAGTATTGGTGTTGGTGATCACCCAGTACGGCGTGCCGGGCACATGCTTCGGCTTAGTATGGGTGCCATTCTGTAACAGCGTATGCTCATCACCGGCAAAATAGACGCGGGTGCGGCCCTGCAGAGATGCAGTAGCTTCAGCAAAAGCTGCAGTATCAAGACGATAGAGCGTTGACAAGATAAGCATAAAGCGATTCACCGCCCGCTTCTGCTCCGCATATTCATCAGAGAGCAGCAGCTCACGCACCGCGCGGACACGATCCTGCGGGCGCGAACCCACGAACGCAGGCTGAGACTCTTTCGCTGCCTCTTTTGAGGCTGGCTGAGCAGGCGAAGCAGGTGCAGTCTGACCGGCAGTGAACTTCAGCATACGACGCAGAATGTCGGATGCGCTTTCACCAATGTGTTGCGTGTGGCTGGCAATATAACGGTAGAGCTCTTCGTCAACTTCGATCGTTTTCATCTTATTCCGTACGGTTCTTTCTCATGACAGAACCACCTGTTTCCTGAAAAGCTCTGAGTATAGTCAGGCAATTCAAAGGATGTGCGGGTTCTAACATCAGGATTATAAAGTTAAATTCAGGCGGGTTGTTAGCAATCAAACGGTTTACGGGCAAAAGTCAGAATATGTCCTAATGCCGCCGGAACCGGCGCGCCTGAAAAGGTGAAACCATGATAACCTAAGCACAGGTCTCAAACTTAAGAACTTTGCTATGATTTTGAACGCCCGTCTGCAAACTGAACAATCCCCTGCTAATTCCTTACCTGTCCTGCTTATCCACGGCCTGTTTGGCAGTCTGGATAACCTTGGCGTGCTGACGCGTGGGCTCAAAGATGCCGGGCCTCTGCTGCAGGTTGATGTCCGCAACCACGGACTCTCACCACGATCTGACGAGATGAACTACGCTGTAATGGCGCAGGACATGGTCGATACGCTGGATGCGCACGGCATTGAACGCGTCGCGGTGATCGGACACTCAATGGGCGGGAAGATCGCCATGACCATGAGCGCGCTGGTGCCGGACCGCATTGAGCGGCTGGTGATGATCGACATCGCTCCGGTCGACTATCAGACCCGCCGCCATGATGAGATTTTTGCCGGCATTCGTGCTGTAACCGACGCAGGCGTCTCGTCACGCAGTGAGGCGGCGAAGATTATGCGTACGCTTATCGATGAAGAAGGGGTGATTCAGTTCCTGCTGAAGTCATTTCAGGCGGGCGAGTGGCGCTTCAACGTCCCGGTGCTGTGGGATAACTACACCACGATTTCGGGCTGGCAGCCGGTTCCGGCATGGGATCATCCGGCACTGTTTATTCGCGGCGGCGACTCCAGCTATCTGGACAACCGCTACCGCGATGCGTTGCTGCAGCAGTTCCCGGCCGCGCAGGCACATGTCATTGGAGGCGCGGGACACTGGGTTCATGCAGAGAAACCCGATGCCGTTTTGCGCAGTGTCCGTCGCTTTTTTGCGCTTTAAAAGCAAATAGATGGCGGCAAAGGTTTAGGATTGGCGTCCAGAGTAAGCGTGAAGTATGATGGCGCGCTAAAATTTTGCCGCGCGTCCCTTTTGCTGCGGCAATAGCCAATAATTTATAATCTGCGCGGTGAGTGACTGGCGCCCGCCCCCATTCAGTTTTACTAAGCCATGGCAAAAGAACAGACTGACCGCACGACGCTCGATCTCTTTGCTGATGAGCGCCGCCCTGGTCGACCCAAAACCAGTCCGCTTTCGCGTGATGAACAGCTGCGCATCAACAAGCGCAATCAACTCAAACGTGACAAAGGACGCGGACTTCGTCGTGTCGAACTGAAAATGAACAGTGAAGCCGTCGATGCGCTCAACACGCTGGCAGAACAGCGCAATCTCAGCCGCAGCGAGCTGATTGAACAGATGCTGCTGGCACAGCTCAAACTGGATTAATGCGGGCAAATCGCACGCAGGAGCAAATGTCGGGGCTTTAACCGTTCACCGGTTTTCTCTCGTCTGCTATTATTCGCTGAAATGTGCTGCGGCACACATCTCATTATCAGGATTTAAGAGGTTATTTTACTCATGGCACTCGTAGGCATCTTCTTTGGCAGCGATACCGGCAATACCGAAAACATTGCAAAAATGATCCAGAAACAGCTGGGTACAGAAGTTGCAGAAGTGCATGACATCGCGAAAAGCACAAAAGAAGATCTGGAAGCGTTTGATATCCTGCTGCTGGGCATTCCGACCTGGTACTACGGTGAAGCGCAGTGCGATTGGGATGACTTTTTCCCGACGCTGGAAGAGATCGATTTCAACGGCAAGCTGGTTGCGCTGTTTGGCTGCGGCGATCAGGAAGATTACGCGGAGTACTTCTGTGATGCGATGGGCACGATCCGTGACATCATTGAGCCGCACGGTGCCGTGATTGTCGGACACTGGCCAACCGAAGGTTACCACTTCGAAGCCTCAAAAGGTCTGGCCGATGATACCCACTTCCTGGGTCTGGCCATTGATGAAGATCGCCAGCCTGAACTGACTAACCAGCGCGTAGAGCAATGGGTTAAGCAGATTTCTGATGAACTGCAGCTAAAAGATATCCTCGAAGCCTGATCCTGCCCGACTCAATGTGAGCGCCAGCTCACATTGAGGCAATGGAAATTCCTATAGAAATAATAGCCACATTTTTTTAACTTTCTCCGTTTAATCTGTAGAATACCCGCATCGATCTTCCGCTTATTTCTCTGGCGGCAAGACTAAGCGATGTACCAACAGACATCTGCCAGAATCCTCCCCGGCCCGGTGACCTTTCCCCCACAGCCCGTGATGATTCAGGCACGCCCTCTGGTTTTCATTTCATCGCTTCAGCTCTATAATGAGACGCAAATGAGAATGAGCGCAGATCGACATTCAAGGCGACAAGCCACAAAAGTGAATATAGTGACAGGACAAAATCCGCATGACTGACAACAACACCGCATTAAAGAAGGCTGGCCTGAAAGTGACGCTGCCCAGACTGAAAATTCTGGAAGTGCTTCAGGAACCTGAGTGCCATCACGTCAGTGCGGAAGATTTGTACAAACGCCTGATCGACATCGGCGAAGAGATTGGCCTGGCTACCGTTTACCGTGTTCTGAACCAGTTTGATGACGCTGGTATCGTGACCCGTCATAACTTTGAAGGCGGCAAATCTGTCTTTGAACTGACGCAGCAGCATCACCACGATCATCTTATCTGCCTGGATTGCGGCAAAGTTATTGAGTTCAGCGATGAGTCGATCGAAACGCGTCAGCGTGAAATCGCCACCCGTCATGGCATCAAGCTGACCAACCACAGCCTCTATCTCTATGGACACTGTACGCTGGGCGATTGCCGGGAAGATGAAACCCTGCACGACCAGTAACGCGACCTGAAATAAAAAAACCGGTGAATTCACCGGTTTTTTTTCGTCTGTCCTGGGCTGTTGTATCAGGCGACCAGCGTCTCCTGCAGATAGCGCCAGCGTGGAATGGAGCTGCTGCAATCCAGTATCGCCAGCGAAATACGGCTCTGATTATTGCCATTCATCATCTGCATTTCGCGATACTGCACGGTGATCTCTTTTTCATGATGAGAGAGGATGACGTGCTCGCAGGTGGCAATGCGCATCCCTTCGCGCTGTCCCTGCAGCTGCCGGAAAAGCGCCTCAACCTCGTTCAGATTGCACTCTTTACCCTTTGGGGTGACCATGCGGAATTCAGGATGAAAATAGGACATCAGCAGCTCAAAACTGTCATCAGATCCGGCAGGCTGGTTAAAAATACGTTCAATGAGCTGATGTAAAACGACCACACTGTTTCTGGCTTCCTGGGCGAGAACTGTCATTTTTTTTCCTTCTGTAACCCGCTTTGCAACCTCTGAGAGCGCATAGCCTACCTGAAAGCGGATAATTCACATCCGGAAATTGATTAATTTTTTTAAACTCAGATTTCTCTCACAATGCGGCATTTAATCGGTTGCGGTTAGGTCAGAATAAACGTCGGCAATGAGTAAAATCGGGGCAACAAAAAAGGGCGATAAATCGCCCTTTTGTCATTTTATGAGGTCAGCCTCAAAAAAATTTATTCGCCGGTTTTCGCCCAGGTATCACGAAGACCGACGGTGCGGTTAAATACCAGCTGTGACGGTTTAGAGTAAACGCTGTCGGCACAGAAATAACCTTCACGTTCGAACTGGAACGGAGTGGTCGGTTCTGCATCACGCAGGCCCGGTTCCACAAAGCCCTGTTTGATCGCCAGTGACTCAGGGTTGATCACCGCCAGGAAGTCCTCTGCCGCGCCCGGATTTGGCACACTGAACAGACGATCATACAGGCGAAACTCTGCTGGCTGCGCGTGATCCGCAGACACCCAGTGAATCACCCCTTTGACCTTACGGCCATCGGCAGGATCTTTGCTCAGCGTATCTGTGTCGCTGGTGCAGTAGATGCAGGTGATGTTGCCCGCTTCATCTTTAGCGACGCGCTCAGCACGAATCACATAGGCATTACGCAGGCGGACTTCTTTGCCCAGCACCAGACGCTTATATTGCTTGTTCGCCTCTTCGCGGAAATCGGCACGGTCGATCCAGATCTCACGGCTGAACGGCACTTCACGCGTGCCCATCTCTGGTTTACCCGGATGATTTGGCATGGTGATGATTTCGTTATGGCCTGCTGGCAGATTTTCAATCACCACTTTCAGCGGGTCCAGCACAGCCATGGCACGTGGCGCGTTCTCGTTCAGGTCGTCGCGAATACAGGATTCCAGCGAGGCCATCTCCACGATGTTATCCTGCTTGGTCACGCCAATACGACGGCAGAATTCGCGGATAGAGGCGGCGGTATATCCACGACGACGCAGACCTGAAACGGTCAGCATGCGCGGATCGTCCCAGCCTTCTACGTGCTTCTCAGTCACCAGCTGAGTGAGTTTGCGTTTCGACATCACCGCATACTCCAGATTCAGGCGCGAAAACTCATACTGACGCGGATGAACCGGTATGGTGATGTTATCCAGCACCCAGTCATAAAGTCGACGGTTGTCCTGGAACTCCAGCGTACACAGCGAGTGCGTAATGCCTTCCAGCGCATCGGAGATGCAGTGGGTAAAGTCATACATCGGGTAGATGCACCACTTGTTGCCGGTCTGGTGGTGTTCCGCGAACTTGATGCGGTAAAGCACCGGATCGCGCATCACGATGAAATTAGAGGCCATGTCGATTTTAGCGCGCAGACAGGCCGTGCCCTCGGCAAACTCACCGTTACGCATCTTCTCAAACAGCGCCAGGTTCTCTTCCACGCAGCGGTCGCGATAAGGGCTGTTTTTGCCCGGCTCTTTCAGGGTGCCGCGATATTCGCGAATCTGATCCGGACTCAGCTCATCAACGTAGGCGAGTCCTTTGGAAATCAGCTCGATGGCATAGTCATAAAGCTGATCAAAATAGTTTGATGAGTAACAGACCTCACCGCTCCACTCAAAACCCAGCCACTGGACGTCACGCTTGATGGATTCAACAAATTCCACATCCTCTTTAACCGGATTGGTATCGTCGAAACGCAGGTTGCATTGCCCCTGATAATCCTGGGCGATGCCAAAATTCAGACAGATCGATTTCGCATGACCAATATGCAGATAGCCATTGGGCTCTGGCGGAAAACGGGTATGCACGCTGCTGTGCTTACCGCTCGCCAAATCTTCGTCAATGATCTGACGAATAAAGTTAGTTGGGCGGGCTTCAGCCTCACTCATCTCAAAAATCCTCAATACGAATAACGGGTGATTTGTACCACGAAGTAACGGAGTATGATCCACAAAGCGTCTGAGGGAAACAACCGTTTGTTAAGCCTTTAAAACAAAAAAGGCAGGAATCGCTTCCTGCCTGTGGGGTTCTGTTGCGGGGATTAGCCTTTCACTTCATACAGCGGAGTTTCACCTGCCACCACCTGACCACGGGCCAGTAATGTCAGACCAGCGAAATCATCGCTGTTGCTGACAACCACCGGACTCACCATTGAGCGGGCATTGGCGTTCAGGAATTCAAGGTCCATTTCCAGCACAGGCTGACCGGCGACCACCGTGGCCCCTTCTTCAGCCAGACGGGTAAAGCCTTTACCTTCCAGCGCCACGGTATCCAGTCCCATGTGCACTACAATCTCTACACCATTGTCCGTTTCCAGACAGAAGGCGTGATTGGTGTTGAAGATTTTCACCAGCGTACCGTCAATTGGAGCCACGACCCATTTGTCGCTCGGTTTAATCGCCATACCATCGCCTACCGCTTTGCTGGCAAAGGCTTCATCCGGTACATCATCCAGCGCGACCACTTCGCCCGTTACCGGTGCCAGCAATGTCGCAATAACACGCTTCTCACTGTTCAACACGGCCTGCGGTTTAATGTCAGGTTCCACTGGCGCACTGCTGGTAGCAGCGGCTGCGACCGGGCCTTTGGTCAGCACTTTTTTCATCGCCGAGGCAATACTTTCGGCCTGAGTACCTACGATGATCTGCACGCTCTGCTTATTAAGGCGGATCACCCCGGATGCACCCAGACGCTTCGCAACGCCCTCATTGACCTGAGCCGAATCATTCACGTTAAGACGCAGGCGGGTAATACAGGCATCGATGCTGGTTAAGTTGGCTGAGCCACCCACGGCACCAATATAACGACGCGCCAGCGATTCAGTAGCCGTTTCACCATTGTCAGTTTTATCCACGTTAACGTCATAACCATCGCTTTCATCACCTGCAACAGCCAGCTCACGGCCCGGCGTCATCAGGTTGAATTTTTTGATGGTGAAGCGGAACACCACGTAGTAGATAACGAAGAAGACCAGGCCCTGCGGAATCAGCATGTACCAGTGTGTTGCCAGCGGGTTACGGGTCGACAGCACCATATCCACCAGCCCGGCGCTGAAACCAAATCCGGCAATCCAGTGCATGCTGGCAGCGATAAAGACCGAGATGCCGGTCAGGACGGCGTGGATGAGATACAGCACTGGTGCCACGAACATGAAGGAGAATTCCAGCGGTTCGGTGATACCGGTAAAGAAAGCAGCAAACGCTGCAGCCAGCATGATACTACCGACTTTGACACGGTTCTCTGGACGCGCGCAGTGGTAGATAGCCAGCGCAGCACCCGGCAGACCAAACATCATAATCGGGAAGAAGCCAGCCTGATAACGACCGGTAATGCCCACGGTTGCCGATCCATCTGCCAGTGACTGCGCACCGCCCAGGAATTTAGGAATGTCATTAATGCCGGCAACATCAAACCAGAACACCGAGTTCAGCGCGTGATGCAGGCCGACAGGAATCAGCAGACGGTTGAAGAAGGCGTAGATACCGGCACCAGCAGAGCCGAGCTTCTGGATATGCTCACCAAAGCCCACCAGGCCATTAAAAATAACCGGCCAGATATACATCAGGATGAAAGCGACGAAGATCATCAGGAACGAGACGAGAATCGGCACCAGCCGGCGTCCGCTGAAGAAGGAAAGCGCTTTAGGCAGCTCGACATGGCTGAAGCGGTTGTAAACCTCCGCCGACAGGATACCGACCAGAATACCGACAAACTGGTTGTTGATTTTGCCAAACGCCACAGGCACCTGGTCAACGGGCATCTTCTGTATCATCGCCACCGCGGCCGGTGAGCAGAGCGTGGTAACAACCAGGAAGCCGACAAAGCCAGTCAGGGCAGCGGCACCATCTTTATCTTTTGACATGCCATACGCGACACCAATCGCAAACAGCACTGACATGTTTTCGATGATAGCGGCACCGGATTTGATCAGCAACGCAGCGAGCGCATTACCTGCACCCCAGCTGTCCGGATCGATCCAGTAACCAACCCCCATTAATATTGCTGCTGCTGGCAGGGTTGCTACCGGCACCATCAGTGCGCGCCCCACCTTCTGTAAATAACCTAACATATCCCCTTCCCCCTATGAGCCTGACTTGTCGCTTTGCGCCGCTTAATGTTGTTATGTCAGCTGCAAAGATCGTTAATACACTTCATATCACGCTGCGAAGTGTAATGATAAATTAATTCGCCTCGCAAATTAAAACCCTGGTAAATGTGATTTTTATCACTAAAAAACATCATGTCACACGGCAACATCTGGCTATCATTACAAACTTATTTTATGATCCGAAATATTGAATTACGCTCCGCCCGTAGCGAGAATAGACAATCTGCTCAGGCTGATGACTAACGCAACGGTTTAGCGATCCCCTTTCTAATTTCTAATGAGGTGAAACATGAGACTGATTCCTTTAGCGACGCCAACCCAGGTGGGTAAATGGGCCGCCCGACATATTGTTAACCGCATCAATGCGTTTAACCCGACGGCGGACAGACCTTTTGTTCTGGGTCTGCCAACCGGCGGCACGCCACTGGAGGCGTACAAACACCTGATTGATATGCACAAAGCGGGCCAGGTCAGTTTTAGACATGTCGTGACCTTCAATATGGATGAATATGTCGGTCTGCCAAAAGAGCATCCTGAAAGCTATCACAGCTTTATGTATCGCAACTTCTTCGATCACGTTGATATTCAACCGGAAAATATCAACCTGTTGAATGGTAATGCGCCCGATATTGACGCAGAATGTCGTCAGTACGAAGAGAAAATTCGTGCACTGGGTAAAATTCACCTGTTTATGGGCGGTGTCGGCAACGACGGTCATATCGCTTTTAATGAACCGGCGTCTTCACTGGCTTCCCGTACCCGCATTAAAACCCTGACCCATGATACCCGCGTGGCGAACTCGCGCTTCTTTAACGGTGACGTGGATCAGGTGCCTAAGTATGCGCTGACGGTCGGTGTCGGCACCCTGCTGGATGCAGAAGAAGTGATGATTCTGGTTACCGGCCATGTCAAAGCGCAGGCACTGCAGGCGGCGGTTGAGGGCAACGTGAATCATATGTGGACCATCAGCTGCCTGCAGCTGCATGCGAAATCAGTTGTGGTCTGTGATGAGCCAGCCACCATGGAACTGAAAGTGAAAACCGTGAAATATTTCCGCGAAATGGAAGCGGAAAATATGAAAGGCGTGTAACAGAATAGTGTCTTGCCCTGCTGTTACGCTGAGTGACAGCAGGCCAGGACGGGAGAAAAGAGATGTACGCATTAGTAAACGCTCGAATCTACAGTGGCCATGAGGTTCTGGATAATCACGCCGTCGTGGTGGCTGACGGGCTTATTACGCGCGTCTGCCCACGTGAATCGCTGTCGGCCGATATTGAGCAGCGGGATATGGCAGGTGCGATTATTGCGCCGGGCTTTATCGATCTCCAGCTCAATGGCTGCGGTGGCGTTCAGTTCAATGACAGCCTTGATGCGCTCAGCGTTGAAACGCTGGAAACGATGCAGCGCGCCAATGAAAAGTCTGGCTGCACCAGTTTTTTACCGACGCTGATCACCAGCAGCGACGCGCTGATGAAGCGGGCGATTGAAACCATGCGCGCTTACCTGCAGAAACATCAACATCAGGCGCTGGGTCTGCATCTGGAAGGCCCGTGGCTGAGTAAGGCGAAAAAAGGCACCCACGATCCGGCGCTGATTCGCCTGCCGGATGCTGCGATGGTTCAGTATCTCTGTGAGAACGCCGACGTCATCACCAAAGTCACCCTGGCACCAGAAAACGCCGGCAGCGACGTAATTCGTCAGTTGACCGACGCCGGAATCATTGTCTCAGCGGGTCACTCGAATGCGACCTATGAAGAGGCGAAAGCGGGCTTTTCTGCGGGCGTGAGTTTCGCGACCCACCTCTACAATGCTATGCCGACCTTTGCCGGACGTGAACCCGGGCTTATCGGTGCGCTGTTTGATTCGCCTGATGTATACTGCGGCATTATTGCGGATGGTTTACATGTACATTACGCTAATGTGCGCAATGCAAAACGCATTAAAGGCGACAAACTGGTGCTGGTAACCGATGCCACCGCACCGGCTGGCGCTGACATCAGCGAGTTTATTTTTGCTGGCAAAACAATCTATTATCGTGACGGCCTCTGTGTTGACGAAAACGGCACACTCAGTGGTTCAGCCCTGACGATGATAGAAGCAGTACAAAACAGCGTCGAGCATGTCGGTATCGCACTGGACGAAGCGTTACGCATGGCATCACTCTACCCGGCAAGGGCGATGGGCGTGGAAAAACAGTTGGGCTCGATCGAAGCAGGAAAAATCGCGAACCTGACTGTGTTTACGCGCGACTTTAAAATCATTAAGACGTTAGTCAACGGAGACGACGTCCTGAGCGAGTAAGCACTGAATGACCACTGGCGGCCAGTCACAAATAGGAAATGTCGATCTTGTTAAGCAACTTAATAGCGCAGCGGTTTACCGGCTGATTGATCAACAGGGGCCGATATCGCGCATTCAGATTGCCGAACTCAGCCAGCTCGCCCCCGCCAGCGTCACCAAAATTACCCGCCAGTTGATTGAGCGCGGCCTGATCAAAGAGGTAGACCAGCAGGCGTCTACCGGTGGTCGCCGCGCTATCTCGATTATCACTGAAACCCGCCACTTCCATACCATCGGGGTTCGCCTCGGCCGCAACGATGCTACTCTGACCCTGTTCGACCTTAGCGGTAAATCGCTGGCGCAGGAGGATTATGCGCTGCCGGAACGCACCCAGGAGACGCTGGAACATGCGCTTTTTAACGCCATCAGCGGTTTCATCGAGCAGCACCAGCGTAAAATACGCGAGCTGATTGCGATTTCCGTCATCCTGCCGGGCCTGGTTGACCCGATTAACGGCGTGATCCGTTATATGCCGCACATCTCTGTCAGCCACTGGCCGCTGGTCGCCAGCCTGAAAAAACGGTTCAACGTCACCAGCTTTGTGGGGCACGACATTCGCAGTCTGGCGCTGGCCGAGCACTATTTCGGTGCAAGCCGCGACTGTGCTGACTCAATCCTGGTGCGCTTACACCGCGGCACCGGTGCCGGCATTATTGCTAACGGCCATATTTTCCTCGGCAGCAACGGCAACGTCGGCGAAATCGGCCATATCCAGGTTGACCCGCTTGGCGAGCGCTGTCACTGCGGTAACTTTGGCTGCCTTGAAACCATTGCCGCTAACGGCGCCATTGAGAATCGTGTGCGGCATCTGCTGAATCAGGGCTACCCCAGTGTACTGACGCTGGAGGCGTGCCAGATGTCCCACATCTGCAAAGCGGCCAATCAGGGTGATGCGCTGGCCTGCGAAGTGGTCGAACAGGTGGGCCGGTATCTGGGCAAAGCGATTGCCATCGCGATTAACCTGTTTAATCCACAAAAAGTGGTGCTGGCGGGCGAGATTACGGAAGCAGAAAAAGTGCTGCTGCCCGCGATTGAAGGCTGCATCAACACCCAGGCATTAGAGGCCTTTCGTAAAAATCTGCCGGTGGTGCGTTCTACCCTGGATCACCGTTCTGCGATTGGCGCGTTTGCGCTGGCTAAACGTGCCATGCTTAACGGCATTCTGCTGCAACATCTTCTGGAAGACTAAGCTAACCCGCTGTTGTGGCGGGCCACATCGGATCTGACTATGACCATTAAAAGCGTAATTTGTGATATCGATGGCGTGCTGATGCACGACAACACGGCCGTTCCTGGCGCACAGGAATTTTTACAGCGCATTCTGGCCAAAGAGATGCCGCTGGTGGTGCTGACGAACTATCCCTCACAGACCGAGCAGGATCTGGCTAACCGCTTTGCTTCAGCTGGTGTTGAGGTTCCTGAATCCGTTTTCTATACCTCTGCCATGGCTACCGCTGACTTCCTGCGTCGTCAGGAGGGTAAAAAGGCCTATGTCATTGGTGAAGGCGCGCTGATTCATGAGCTCTATAAAGCGGGTTTTACCATTACGGATGTGAATCCCGATTTTGTCATTGTCGGGGAGACGCGTTCGTTCAACTGGGACATGATGCACAAAGCGGCCTTCTTCGTCGCTAACGGCGCGCGCTTTATCGCCACCAACCCAGATACGCACGCGCGCGGCTTTATACCCGCCTGTGGCGCGCTCTGCGCCGGGATTGAGAAGATCTCAGGCCGTAGCCCGTTTGTTGTGGGCAAACCCAGCCCTTACATCATGCGCGCCGCGCTGAATAAAATGCAGGCCCACTCGGAAGAGACGGTCATTGTGGGTGATAACCTGCGAACCGATATTCTCGCCGGTTTCCAGGCAGGTCTGGAGACAGTACTGGTGCTGTCAGGCGTCTCGACGCTGAGCGATATCGATGCCATGCCGTTCCGTCCGGACTGGATCTACCCTTCTGTTGCCGATATTGATCTGTTCTGATTCATTTTTCTTATGACGCATCCGTTTAATCTGTGATGCGTCCCCCCTTTTTTTCATGCTCCCGCCTACTTTCACTGCCTGTTTTTTAGTCACAAACGCCATTTCATTGCCGATCCAACAACAAAACAACATTTAAATTATCGTTTATTCAATTTTATTGCCATGTGAGCAATATTTTTATCAGTAAATCACGATTCCTCTTGCATTGAATGCACCAAATAGCGCATTTTCTTATCTATCACGCAGCGTCAGGCTGCCGGACAAACGCAAAAGATAACATCGCCGTAAGGTGAGATCAGGAGTCAGTTATGTGTTCAATTTTTGGTGTGCTGGATCTGAAAACCGATCCTGTTGAGCTGCGCAAAAAAGCGCTGGAATGTTCACGTTTAATGCGTCATCGCGGCCCGGACTGGTCAGGTGTCTATGCAGATGACAAGGCTATTCTGGCGCATGAACGCCTCTCAATTGTTGACGTTAACAACGGCGCACAGCCACTGTATAACGCCGATCACACCCACGTACTGGCGGTTAACGGCGAGATTTACAACCATCAGGCACTGCGCGCTGAACTCAGCGATCGCTACGAATTTCAGACCGGTTCTGACTGTGAAGTGATTCTGGCGCTCTATCAGGAAAAAGGTGTCGACTTCCTTGATGAGCTGGAAGGCATGTTCGCCTTTATTCTCTATGACAGCGTTAAGAAATCGTATCTGATTGGCCGCGACCATATCGGCATCATCCCGCTTTACATGGGTAACGATGAGCACGGCAACCTGTTTATTGCGTCAGAAATGAAAGCGCTGGTACCGGCCTGCCGTTCGATCAAAGAGTTCCCGCCGGGAAGCTACCTCTCCAGCACCGATGGCGAAATCCGTCGTTACTGGCAGCGTGACTGGATGGAATATAAAAACGTTGAACACAACGCCACAGATGCGGCTGGCCTGAAACATGCGCTGGAAGAATCCGTGAAAAGCCACCTGATGTCAGATGTCCCTTATGGCGTGCTGCTGTCAGGCGGTCTGGACTCCTCCATTATTTCAGCCGTGACCAAGCGTTTTGCGGCGAAGCGGGTTGAAGATCAGGATAAAAGTGATGCGTGGTGGCCGCAGTTGCACTCCTTCGCGGTCGGGCTGGAAGGTTCACCTGATTTAAAAGCAGCAAAATCTGTCGCGGAACATCTGGGCACCGTGCATCACGAAATTCATTTCACCGTGCAGGAAGGTTTGGATGCGATTCGCGATGTGATTTATCACATTGAAACCTATGACGTCACCACCATTCGCGCCTCTACACCGATGTACTTAATGTCGCGTAAAATCAAAGCGATGGGCATTAAAATGGTGCTGTCGGGTGAAGGCGCAGATGAAGTGTTTGGCGGCTATCTCTACTTCCATAAAGCGCCAAACGCTAAAGAGTTCCACGAAGAAAACGTGCGTAAACTGCAGGCGCTGCATATGTTTGACTGCGCCCGCGCCAACAAAGCGATGTCCGCCTGGGGCGTTGAAGCCCGCGTACCCTTCCTGGATAAAAAATTCCTGGATGTAGCAATGCGTATCAACCCTGCCGACAAAATGTGTGGCAGCAATGGTAAAATGGAGAAGCACATTCTGCGTGAATGCTTCTCCACTTACCTGCCAGAGAGCGTAGCGTGGCGTCAGAAAGAGCAGTTCTCTGATGGTGTGGGTTACAGCTGGATCGACTCACTCAAGGAAGTGGCCGCGAAGCAAATCAGCGACCAGCAGCTGGCAACCGCCCATTTCCGCTTCCCGTTCAACACGCCGGGTTCGAAAGAAGCTTATCTCTATCGTGAGATCTTCGAAGAGCTGTTCCCGTTAGCCAGTGCGGCAGAGTGTGTGCCTGGTGGTCCATCGGTCGCCTGTTCGTCTGCTAAAGCGATTGAGTGGGATGAAGCGTTTAAAAACATGGACGATCCTTCAGGACGTGCCGTAGGTGTGCATCAGTCAGCCTATAAATAAGCCGACAGAAAGCCACCAGAATGGGCCGGTTATGGCCCATTTTTTTTACGATTAGCGTTGTATTCACTGAAAAATTGTCGAATAAACCGTCAGGCTGGTTATAAGCCAGTCAAACAGCGATTATCTGGCAAAAAACGGTAAAAAACTTGTTGACGCTGTCTGGTCAACTCCGCATAATGCGCCCCGCAACGCCGATGAAGGTAACGCGAAAAAAAGATGGCTACGTAGCTCAGCTGGTTAGAGCACAGCACTCATAATGCTGGGGTCACAGGTTCGATTCCCGTCGTAGCCACCATCTTTTTTTGCGGGAGTGGCGAAATTGGTAGACGCACCAGATTTAGGTTCTGGCGCCGCAAGGTGTGCGAGTTCAAGTCTCGCCTCCCGCACCATTTCATTATTCGGCAGCGTGGATGGGATATCGCCAAGCGGTAAGGCACCGGTTTTTGATACCGGCATTCCCTGGTTCGAATCCAGGTATCCCAGCCAATTTCGATGATTCTTGTATGCTGAGAACGGACAAATGGGATATCGCCAAGCGGTAAGGCACCGGTTTTTGATACCGGCATTCCCTGGTTCGAATCCAGGTATCCCAGCCATCATTGAAATGCAGTACAATTTGGCTACGTAGCTCAGCTGGTTAGAGCACAGCACTCATAATGCTGGGGTCACAGGTTCGATTCCCGTCGTAGCCACCATATAATTGGGGTGTCGCCAAGCGGTAAGGCACTGGTTTCTGATACCAGCATTCCGGGGTTCGAATCCCTGCACCCCAGCCATACAAAGACAATTTGAAAAACCCATTATTGGGGTGTCGCCAAGCGGTAAGGCACTGGTTTCTGATACCAGCATTCCGGGGTTCGAATCCCTGCACCCCAGCCAAATTGCACAACCAGGCCCGCTTTTGCGGGCTTTGTTGTTTTTGTCCCTTCACCTCCATCCTGATTACTGGCCCGCCCTGCGGCGAGCCTGAACGCGTAAGCGACTATAGCCCCAGCGCGTAACGCAATACCTGCCGCTTCAGTACGCCAGAATGTTCAGCGGCAATCAGTCCGAGATTTCGCGCAAACCGCAGCGGTGCCAGCTGGTTGCTGAAGGCAAAATAAAAGAGATCTATCCCGCCCTGCATCAGCAGATTGTCTTTGCGACGCTGCCGGTGATAGCGCTGCAATACCCGCTCTGAGTCCCAGTCCTCCGCTGCGCCGCGCGCGCTTACCAGCACATCAATCAATGCATCAATATCGCGATACCCCAGATTCACGCCCTGCCCGGCCAGCGGATTAATGGTATGCGCGGCATCGCCGACCAGCGCCAGCCCTGGAAGGACATAACGTGAAGCATGACGGCGCACCAGCGGGAAACCGCCCGCCGCATGGGCTTTGAACCGTCCCAGACGCGCCGGGAAGTGGCTGGCAATTTCTTTCTCCAGCTGGGCTATCGGCATCGCCTGAAGCTGACGCACTCTTGCGGGCGCGTCATACCAGACCAGCGAGGCGCGATTGCCATACAGCGGCAGGAAGGCGCGCGGTCCCTGCGGCGTAAAGTGCTGCCAGGTGGCGTCGCCTGCCGGATGTTCACAGGTCACGCTGATCAGCAGGCAGGACTGCGCATAGCTCCAGCCATGAATCCCTATACCGACCATCTGCCGCACCTGCGAGTTTGCACCATCTGCACCAATCACCAGCCGGGTATGCAAGGCCACGCCGTCGTTAAGGTCGACGCGCCAGCCGCCATTTTCTGGCTGCAGGTTTTCCAGCGTGGCCGGGCAATAGCAGGTCACGCCCAGCGACTGCATCTCCTCCCATAACGCCCGTTGAAGCACGCTGTTCTCGACCATAAAGCCCAGTTCAGGCAGGCCCAGCGAGTCAGCATCAAAACTCACCTGCGCCGTCTGCCACTCCCAGGTTTCCAGTCTGCGATAGGGTGCGCTGCGCATCACTTCGACCCGCGGCCAGACGTTGAGCTGCTTCAGCAGCGCCACCGAGGAGGAACCGATTGCTGAAATTCGCAGATCGGGATCGCTGTCGGCATCAAACGGCGCGGGTTCAGCACGCTCAATCACCGCCACACGAAAATGGTGCTGTGTCAGTCCACAGGCCAGCGCAGCACCGACCATGCCACCACCGACAATCACGACATCAAACTGATTATCCTGCATTGCTTAACTCCCTCTCTTATTCCCGCCAGCCTGCGCATCGCGGGTCTGAATAGAGCAAAGTGTACCGGAAAACCCGATGGCTGGCAGAAAAGCCCTCAGGCTGGTCACCACAGCATCAAAGCATTACAATACGCGCCCCTCACTTCACTGCACTGAATCAATGGCTAGCGCGATGACAAAAAAACTGCATATCAAAACCTGGGGATGTCAGATGAATGAGTATGATTCATCCAAGATGTCTGATCTGCTGAACAGTACGCACGGCTATACGCTGACCGAGGTCCCTGAAGAGGCGGATATTCTGCTGCTTAACACCTGCTCCATTCGTGAGAAAGCGCAGGAGAAGGTGTTTCATCTGCTGGGACGCTGGAGAAAACTCAAAGAGCGCAACCCGGATGTGATTATCGGCGTCGGTGGCTGTGTGGCGTCGCAGGAAGGCGATCATATTCGTCAGCGTGCGCCCTGCGTAGATATTGTGTTTGGTCCGCAGACACTGCACCGCCTGCCGGAGATGATCAACACCGTGCGCGGCACCAAAAGTCCGGTAGTCGACATCAGCTTCCCGGAAATTGAGAAATTTGACCGCCTGCCGGAACCGCGTGCAGAAGGCCCGACAGCCTTTGTCTCCATTATGGAAGGCTGCAACAAATATTGTACTTTCTGCGTGGTGCCTTACACCCGTGGTGAGGAAGTGAGCCGTCCCAGCGATGATATTCTGCTGGAGATCGCCCAGCTGGCAGCGCAGGGCGTGCGTGAAGTTAACCTGCTGGGTCAGAACGTCAACGCTTACCGTGGTGCCACCTTTGATGGTGAGATCTGTACCTTCGCTGAGCTGCTGCGCCTGGCCGCCGCCATCGACGGTATCGACCGCATTCGATTCACCACCAGCCACCCGATTGAGTTCACCGATGACATCATTGATGTCTATCGCGATACCCCGGAGCTGGTGAGTTTCCTGCATCTGCCGGTTCAGAGTGGCGCAGACCGTATTCTGACACTGATGAAGCGCGCGCATACCGCGCTGGAGTATAAGGCGATTATCCGCAAGCTGCGCGCGGCGCGCCCGGACATTGAGATCAGCTCCGACTTTATCATCGGCTTCCCCGGAGAAACCCAGCAGGATTTTGAGCAGACCATGAAGCTCATCGCAGACATCAATTTCGACGTCAGCTTCAGCTTTATCTACTCTGCCCGTCCCGGCACGCCCGCCGCTGACCTGCCGGATGATGTCAGCGAAGAGGAGAAAAAACAGCGTCTGTGGATCCTGCAGGACCGCATTAACCAGCAGGCGCAGGCGATCAGTCGCCGCATGATCGGCACCGTGCAGCGTATTCTGGTGGAAGGCATCTCCCGCAAGAACGTCATGGAAGTCTCTGGCCGCACCGAAAATAACCGTGTGGTCAATTTTGAAGGCACGCCTGAGATGATTGGCCGCTTTGTGGATGTTGAAATTGTTGACGTCTACACCAACTCGCTGCGCGGCAAGCTGGTGCGTACTGAAGAGGAGATGGGCCTGCGTATGGCGCAAAGCCCGGCATCTGTGATTGCCCGTACCCGCAAAGAAAACGAAATCGGCGTGGGTCTGTTCCAGCCGTGATGCCTGCTATATTGTGCGGTAGCGCGCATTGCGTTGCCGCCAGGTTCACGCCACGACACTTGGTTTCTGAAAGTGTCGCCCAAATATCTCTCCTTAAGCTTGCGCCCAGGCGTTACGGCATAAATAATTTCGTTATGGTGCATCCGGTTAAGCCTAACGGTGCGTCAGACACATCCCAAAACTGGCCCTGAGTGACCCAAAGGATTCGTTTGAATATCGAAACTCGTGAAATCGCCCTTGAACCGGCTGATAACCGTCGTCTGATGAGCCTGTGCGGGCCTTTCGACGATAATGTGAAACAGCTTGAGCGTCGTCTGGGCATTGAGATCAATCGTCGCGACAACGTCTTTAAGCTGGTGGGACGCCCACTTTGCGTTAATGCCGCCGCAGATATTCTGAAGACCCTGTATGTCGATACCGCGCCAATGCGTGGTGAGATCCCGGATATCGAGCCTGACCAGATTCACCTGGCGATCAAAGAGAGCCGGGTACTGGAGCAAACCGCTGAAAGCGTGCCGGAGTACGGTAAAGCGGTCAACATTAAGACCAAGCGTGGTGTGATCAAACCACGCACGCCAAATCAGGCCCAGTACATCGCGAATGTGCTCGACCACGACATTACCTTTGGTGTCGGCCCGGCCGGTACCGGTAAAACTTATCTGGCGGTGGCCGCGGCCGTGGATGCGCTGGAACGTCAGGAAATTCGCCGCATCATGTTGACCCGCCCTGCCGTCGAAGCGGGTGAAAAGCTCGGCTTCCTGCCAGGCGACCTGAGCCAGAAAGTCGACCCTTATCTGCGTCCGCTCTACGATGCGCTGTTTGAAATGCTCGGCTTCGAGCGCGTTGAAAAGCTGATGGAGCGCAACGTTATTGAAGTTGCCCCGCTGGCCTATATGCGTGGTCGAACCCTGAACGATGCGTTCATCATTCTTGATGAAAGCCAGAACACCACCATCGAGCAGATGAAGATGTTCCTGACGCGCATCGGCTTTAACTCCAAAGCGGTCATAACCGGCGACGTCACCCAGATCGACCTGCCCCGTCACGTCAAGTCGGGCCTGCGTCATGCTATCGAGGTGCTGGCAGACGTGGAAGAGATCAGCTTTAACTTCTTCCACAGCGAAGATGTGGTGCGCCATCCGGTCGTTGCCCGCATTGTCACCGCTTATGAAGCCTGGGAAGCCGCCGATCAGACCCGCCGTGACCAGCAGGCAGAAGAGCGTAAACGTGAGGCGCTGGCAGCACAGAGCGCCACGCAGGAGAGCAAATGAGCGAGGTGATTCTCGACCTGCAGGTCGCCTGTGACAACACCGCTGATCTGCCTGATGAAGGCCAGTTTCACCGCTGGCTTTCAGCGGCTGTGACCCCTTTCCAGCCCGAAAGCGAAGTTACAGTCCGTCTGGTTGATGAAGCAGAAAGTCATGAGCTTAATCTGACTTATCGTGGCAAAGATAAGCCAACCAACGTCCTCTCCTTCCCGTTTGAAGCGCCGCCGGGCATTGAGCTGCCGCTGCTGGGCGATCTGATCATCTGCCGTCAGGTAGTTGAGCAGGAAGCGGCAGAACAGGGGAAAAGCGTTGAAGCCCACTGGGCACATATGGTGGTACACGGTACGCTGCATCTGCTGGGTTACGACCATATTGATGACGATGAAGCTGACGAGATGGAAGGACTGGAGACCGAGATAATGCTTGCTCTTGGGTATCCTGATCCGTACATTTCGGAGAAAGAAGACGCCTGAATCCTGAATTCAGGCAATCCGGCTGTCAGCACAGGTTGCTGACAGCCCCCATTCCTCACCAGAGAGATCTTTAAAAACCGCCATGAGCGACGACCATTCTCAAAACAGCGATGCACCCAGTAGTAAAAAGGGATTTTTCTCCCTGTTGATCAACCAACTCTTTCACGGTGAACCAAAAAACCGTGATGAGCTCCTGGAGCTGATCCGCGACTCGAATAACAAAGAGCTGATTGACCAGGACACCCGCGACATGCTCGAAGGGGTTCTGGATATTGCGGAGCAGCGCGTGCGTGACATCATGATCCCGCGTTCGCAAATGATCACCCTGAAACGTAATCAGAGCCTCGAAGAGTGTCTGGATGTCATTATCGACTCCGCGCACTCCCGCTTCCCGGTGATCAGCGAAGACAAAGATCATGTGGAAGGGATTCTGATGGCGAAAGATCTGCTGCCGTTTATGAGCAGTGAATCAGAGCCGTTCAGCATTGAGAAAGTGCTGCGTCCTGCGGTGGTGGTGCCGGAAAGTAAGCGTGTTGACCGGATGCTGAAAGAGTTCCGCTCACAGCGTTACCACATGGCGATTGTTATTGATGAGTTTGGTGGTGTCTCCGGCCTGGTGACCATTGAAGACATTCTGGAACTAATCGTAGGTGAGATTGAAGATGAATATGACGATGAAGAAGATCGTGATATCCGTCAGCTCAATCGTCATACCTTCACGGTGCGCGCACTGACCGCCATTGAAGATTTCAATGAGGTGTTTGGCACACAGTTCAGTGATGATGAAGTCGACACCATTGGTGGTCTGGTCATGCAGGGCTTCGGCCATCTGCCCGCGCGCGGTGAAAGCATCGAGATTGAGGGTTACCAGTTCAAGGTGGCGATGGCTGACAGCCGCCGCATCATCCAGGTTCACGTGACTATTCCGGAAAATTCGCCACAACCCCAACTGGAAGACGAATAAGTCTATGGCTTTAGCCTCACTCTACCCGCGCCAGCGGGTTCGCCTGCTGCTGGCTTTAATAACGGGTGCACTGGGCACCCTCGCCTTCTCTCCTTACGATTTCTGGCCTGCCGCTCTGCTCTCGCTGTGCGGCTTACAACTGCTGACCCTGAACCGCTCAAGCCCGCAGGCCACCGCGATCGGCTTTGTGTGGGGAGTAGGTCTGTTCGGCAGCGGCATTAACTGGGTCTATGTCAGTGTTGCCACCTTTGGCGGCATGCCTGGTCCGGTCAATGTCTTTATCGTGGCGCTGCTGGCGGCCTATCTGGCGGTCTATCCGGCGCTGTTTGCCGGTGTACTGAATCGCCTCTGGCCGCGCACGACGCTGTGGCGCATGGCGCTGGCAGCACCGGCATTGTGGCAGATGACTGAGTTTCTGCGCGGCTGGGTGCTGACCGGCTTCCCGTGGCTGCAGTTTGGTTACAGCCAGATCGACGGTCCGTTAAAAGGCCTGGCCCCGCTGGCGGGCGTCGAGACCCTGACCTTCCTGCTGATGGTCATTGCTGGCCTGCTGGCTTATGCCCTGCAGCAGCGCAACGTCAGAAGTCTGGTTGCCGCGTTGCTGCTGCTGGCTCTGCCGTGGCCGCTGCGCTACATCCAGTGGGTTCAGCCAATGCCGGAGCGTGCTGTCGACGTGGCGCTGGTACAGGGAAATATCCCGCAGTCGATGAAGTGGGATCCTCAGCAACTGCTCACGACCCTGCGCATCTATAACGGTCTGAGCCAGCCGCTGATGGGTAAAGCGCCGATTATTATCTGGCCTGAATCGGCGATAACCGATCTGGAAAGCAATCAGCAGCCGTTCCTGCGTTCGCTGGATGATGAATTGCGTGAGCGCGGCAGTTCGCTGGTCACCGGCATCGTTGACTCCCGGCTGGAGCAGAATCGTTATCACGACTACAACACCGTGATCGTGCTTGGCGGCAAAACGCCGTACAACTACTTCAGCGGCAATCGTTACCAGAAAAATCATCTGGTGCCGTTTGGCGAATTTGTGCCGCTGGCCGATCTGCTGCGTCCGCTGGCCCCGTTCTTCGATCTGCCGATGTCAGCCTTCAGCCGTGGCAACTATCTCCAGCCGCAACTCAGCGTGGCGGGCTATAACCTGACGAGCGCCATCTGTTATGAGATTGTGCTCGGTGAACAGGTGCGGGCTAACTTCCATCCCGACACTAACTTCCTGCTGACCGTTTCGAACGATGCCTGGTTTGGTCACTCTATCGGTCCGTGGCAGCACTTCCAGATGGCGAGAATGCGGGCGCTGGAGCTGGGACGTCCGCTGTTGCGTAGCACTAACAACGGCGTGACGGCGGTGGTCAATGCCAGTGGTGATGTGGAGGCGATGCTGCCGCAGTTTACCCGCGATGTGCTGACCAGCAAGGTCACGCCGACGCAGGGGGAAACCCCGTATGCGCGGGCGGGCATCTGGCCAGTCTGGTCACTGACGCTGCTGGCGGCGTTGATAGCTCTGCTGCGTCGACGCCGATAACCTATCCGATCCTTAAAGGCGAAGCGCAGGCTTCGCCTTTTTTCTTTGCTCGCTCCCCGGTATATCTCACTCCCCTGACCACATACTCTGCTGTCTTTCTCGCCCTGTACCGCTTTCTGGCACGATGATTGCAGAATGTTTCACTGTTTTTCGCCGACAGGCGGATTGCAGGCGCCGACGCCTGGCCGGCTGCACCAAAACAGTCGCCTCTGCTGCACCGTTAACGCGCAGCGCAAGATATTTGCCTTTTTTTGGTGCGGATCGCCTCGCAAAAAATAAACTTTTTTGTTTCATTACGTTAACAATCAGCTATGTTAGTGACTCTTCTGCGCCCATTTAACCCGCAGAATGAGCAGAAACGCAGCAAAAAACAGACACAACATCATAATCAGCACAGGTAATAGCCTGGGCCTTTTTCATACGAAGGAGTTGGAACATGCAACTACGCAAAGTGGCATTATCTCTTCTGCTGATCAGCGCAGCGGCGGGAGCGGCCCAGGCGGAAGATCTCAGCGGCACCCTGAAGAAGATCAATGACAATGGCGTCATTGTGGTCGGGCATCGCGAATCATCAGTTCCCTTTTCTTACTATGACAACCAGCAAAAAGTCGTCGGCTATTCACAGGCTTACTCAAACGCCATTGTGGAAGCCATTAAAGCGAAGCTGAACAAGCCGGACCTGCAGGTCAAAATGATCCCGATCACCTCACAAAACCGTATTCCGCTGCTGCAAAACGGCACCTACGATTATGAGTGTGGCTCCACTACCAACAACCTTGAGCGCCAGAAACAGGCCGCGTTCTCTGACACCATTTTTGTCATCGGCACCCGTCTGCTGGTTAAAAAAGATGGCCCGATCAAAGACTTCGCCGATCTGAAAGGCAAAACCGTGGTCGTGACTTCAGGAACCACCTCTGAAGTGCTGCTGCATAAACTCAATGACGAACAGAAACTGGATATGCGCATCATCAGCGCCAAAGATCACGGTGACTCTTTCCGTACGCTGGAAACTGGTCGTGCCGTGGCTTTCATGATGGATGATGCTCTGCTGGCCGGCGAACGCGCCAAAGCCAAAAAGCCGGATAACTGGGAGATCTTAGGTACGCCACAGTCAAAAGAGGCCTATGGCTGCATGCTGCGTAAAGATGATCCGCAGTTCAAAGCGCTGGTCGATGAAACCATTGCTAAAGCCCAGACCTCTGGTCAGGCAGAAAAATGGTTCGATACCTGGTTCAAACAGCCGATTCCACCAAAGAATCTGAACATGAACTTTGAACTCTCTGATGACATGAAAGCCCTGTTCAAAACGCCAAATGACAAAGCACTGAATTAACAAAAAAATACCCAATGGATCTCAGATTGCATTGAGTCGGCAGGAGAATGCATCCCGGTGAACTTACTCATGTAAGGCATTTGGATGAGTGAACATAGCCAACAAAAATGCAGCCTGAAAGACGGCGGGTATAACAAGGGCGGCCTGGCTGCCCTCTCGATTGCTGAAACCGCGGCATGGACAGACTGACTGACCCGGGTCGTTCCCCTGAGTCAGGAAATAAAACGCCGTTCATCAATCTTCAGGGTAGCTTAGCTACCCTTTTTTTCCGGAGCTCGTTATGGGTATCGATTGGAACTGGGGCATATTCCTCGAACAGGCCCCGTTCGGTAACACGACCTACCTCGGCTGGCTGTGGTCCGGTTTTCAGGTGACGATAGCCGTCTCCTGCTGCGCCTGGATTATCGCCTTCTGCGTGGGTTCATTTTTCGGCATTCTGCGCACCGTGCCGAATCGCCTGCTGTCGACCATTGGCACCTGCTATGTGGAACTGTTTCGTAATATCCCGCTGATCGTCCAGTTCTTCTTCTGGTATCTGGTCGCGCCCGAACTGGTAGGCGAAAAGCTTGGCATGTGGTTTAAGTCGGAGCTGGACCCCAACATTCAGTTCTTCCTCTCTTCAATGATCTGTCTTGGCCTGTTTACCGCCGCCCGCGTCTGCGAGCAGGTGCGCGCAGCCATTCAGTCGCTGCCGGCAGGACAGAAAAATGCCGGTCTGGCGATGGGATTAACGCTGCCGCAGACCTATCGCTATGTCCTGCTGCCGAATGCGTATCGCGTGATTGTGCCGCCGATGACCTCGGAAATGCTGAACCTGGTGAAGAACTCCGCTATCGCCTCCACCATTGGTCTGGTCGATATGGCGGCGCAGGCGGGCAAACTGCTCGACTATTCTGCTCACGCCTATGAATCCTTTACCGCCATTACGCTGGCCTACGTCGCGATTAACCTGGTAATTATGTTGTTGATGAGTCTGGTCGAGCGCAAAGTCCGGCTGCCAGGCAATGCGGGAGGCAAGTAATGTACGACTTTGACTGGAGTTCGATTACACCCAGCCTGCCCTATCTGCTTAACGGCTTAGTGATTACCTTCAAGATCACCATTACCGCCGTGGTCTTCGGCATTCTGTGGGGCACCCTGCTGGCGGTGATGCGTCTGTCGACCTTTAAGCCCATCAGCTGGTTCGCCAAAATCTACGTCAACCTGTTCCGCTCGGTGCCGCTGGTGATGGTGCTGCTGTGGTTCTATCTGGTGGTGCCGAGTTTCCTGCAGCAGGTGCTGGGCCTGTCGCCGAAAACCGATATCCGGCTGATTTCCGCTATGGTTGCCTTTTCGCTGTTTGAAGCGGCCTACTACTCCGAAATCATTCGTGCCGGCATCATCAGTATTTCGCGTGGACAAGGCAACGCCGCGCTGGCGCTGGGTATGACACAGTGGCAGGCAATGCGCCTGATCATCCTGCCGCAGGCGTTCCGCGCCATGGTTCCGCTGTTACTGACGCAGGGTATCGTGCTGTTCCAGGATACCTCGCTGGTCTATGTCTTAAGCCTGGCGGACTTCTTCCGTACCGCGTCCACCATTGGTGAGCGCGACGGCACCCAGGTTGAAATGGTTCTGTTTGCAGGTCTGGTCTACTTCGTTATCAGCCTGAGCGCATCGCTGTTGGTCAGCTATCTGAAAAGAAAAAGGACGGTTTAAATGATTAGCCTGAAAAATGTTTCTAAGTGGTATGGTCACTTTCAGGTGCTGACCGACTGCTCAACCGAGGTCAAAACCGGTGAGGTAGTGGTGGTCTGCGGGCCGTCCGGCTCCGGTAAATCGACGCTGATCAAAACGGTGAACGGACTTGAGCCGGTTCAGCAGGGCGTGATTGCGGTCAACGGCACCGAGGTGAACAACAAAAAAACCAACCTTGCACAGCTTCGCAGTCAGGTCGGTATGGTGTTTCAGCACTTCGAGCTGTTCCCGCATCTGAGCATTATCAACAATTTGGTACTGGCACAGGTAAAAGTGCTGAAGCGTGACAAAGCGGCGGCCCGCGATAAGGGGCTGAAACTGCTGAAGCGTGTGGGACTGTCAGCGCATGCCGAGAAGTTTCCTGGCCAGCTCTCCGGCGGTCAGCAGCAGCGCGTGGCGATTGCACGTGCGCTCTGCATGGATCCTATCGCGATGCTGTTTGATGAACCGACCTCCGCGCTGGACCCGGAAATGATCAACGAAGTGCTGGATGTGATGGTTGAGCTGGCGCAGGAGGGAATGACGATGATGGTGGTAACACACGAGATGGGCTTCGCCCGTAAGGTTGCCAATCGCGTGATCTTTATGGATGAAGGGAAAATTATCGAAGACACCAATAAAGATGACTTCTTCAATAATCCACAGTCTGACCGTGCGAAAGATTTCCTCGCTAAAATTCTGCACTAAATAATCTATGCGGGTCACCTGAGTGGCCCGCATCGTTGTTGTTATCAGGGTTCGAAAGGCTGACGCTGAAACTGGTCATTGCCGCATTCCGGACAGCGCGACAGGGTTTCCGGCGTATAGATCGCCCGGGTAAACTGACACTTCTCACACACCAGATTGCCCAGTCCCACCACTTCACCGCTCTGATACACACCGTGATGATGCAGATCCTGGAACACTTCGCGCCACTCCAGCTGACTTTTATCGGTGATATCCGCCAGCTCTTTCCAGACGCTCTCACGAATAATACGCATAAACAGTGAATCCGCCAGGGGCTCTTCTACGTCGGTATAACTACGTGCAAACTCGCCCAAATCACGGCGCACCGAGCTCAGCGCCTGATCAATCTCTTCTTCCGTCATGTCATCGCGCACCCGTAACTGGCTGCGTCGACCGGCAATCAGCTCATCAAGGTTACGATCGCCCTGACGGAGACGTTCGGTCAGTACGGCTAACGACTCGCGATATTCCTGAGCTACTTTATTCATTTTATTCTCCTTTATGCAGACCCTCGCTAAATTAAGTTTAGTCGCAATGCGGCTTTTGCCGTGTCGTCTGTACAGTGAATTACAAAAGGGTGAAGAGGCTGACGCTTTCAGCAGAAATCGTGCCAGCAAAAGTGGGAAGTGTTGTTGATACGCGGCCTTATGGGTATGCTATGCGGATCGTAGAGCCCGAAAAATGTTATTCATAAAGGACCACAGGCAGCCATGCAAGAGCAATACCGCCCGGAAGAGATTGAATCCCGTGTGCAGCAACACTGGGATGAAAACGAAACGTTTAAAGTGACTGAGCAGGAAGGTAAAGAGAAATACTATTGCCTCTCCATGTTGCCCTATCCTTCTGGCCGCCTGCATATGGGCCACGTTCGTAACTACACCATCGGCGACGTAATCGCGCGTTATCAGCGTATGCTCGGCAAAAACGTACTACAGCCGATTGGCTGGGATGCTTTCGGCCTGCCTGCGGAAGGCGCTGCGGTCAAAAACAACACCGCACCGGCCCCCTGGACATACGACAACATCGCTTACATGAAAAACCAGCTTAAACTGCTGGGCTTTGGCTATGACTGGAGTCGTGAACTGGCGACCTGCCAGCCAGAGTACTATCGCTGGGAACAGTGGTTCTTCACCAAACTGTATGAAAAAGGTCTGGTCTATAAAAAGACCTCTGCCGTCAACTGGTGCCCGAACGATCAGACGGTGCTGGCGAATGAGCAGGTGATCGATGGCTGCTGCTGGCGCTGCGACACCAAAGTTGAGCGCAAAGAGATCCCGCAGTGGTTTATCAAAATCACCGATTATGCGGAAGAGCTGCTGAACGACCTGGATACGCTGGAAGAGTGGCCTGAGCAAGTCAAAACCATGCAGCGTAACTGGATTGGCCGTTCTGAAGGCGTCGAAATCACGTTCGACGTGGCTGACAGCGAAGAGAAAGTCACCGTCTACACCACCCGCCCGGATACCTTTATCGGCGCAACCTATGTCGCCGTTGCGGCGGGTCATCCGCTGGCAACCCAGGCGTCGGTGAACAATCCGGCACTGGCTGACTTTATCGCTGAATGCCGCAATACCAAAGTGGCCGAAGCCGATATGGCGACCATGGAGAAGAAAGGCATGGCGACCGGCCTGTCTGTTGTTCATCCGCTCACCGGTGAGCTTCTCCCGGTCTGGGTCGCTAACTTCGTGCTGATGGAATATGGCACCGGCGCCGTCATGGCGGTCCCGGCACACGACCAGCGCGACTGGGAATTTGCCACTAAATACGACCTGGCGATCAAGCCGGTGGTACTCAATCTGGATGGCTCTATTCCTGACGTCAGCGCCGCGGCAATGACCGACAAAGGCGCGCTGTTTAACTCAGGTGAGTTCAACGGTCTGGATCACGCCGCAGGGTTTACCGCCATTGCAGATTCTCTGGCGGCAAAAGGCGTGGGCGTGCGTAAAGTGAACTACCGACTGCGCGACTGGGGTGTTTCCCGTCAGCGTTACTGGGGCGCACCAATCCCGATGGTCACGCTGGAAGATGGCACCGTAATGCCGACACCTGAAGATCAGCTGCCGGTGATCCTGCCGGAAGATGTGGTGATGGATGGCATTACCAGCCCGATCAAAGCCGACCCGGAGTGGGCGAAAACCACGGTGAACGGCCAGCCTGCTCTGCGTGAAACCGACACCTTTGACACTTTCATGGAGTCCTCCTGGTACTACGCGCGCTATACCTGCGCCAGCTTCAAAGAAGGCATGCTGGATCCGGCCGCGGCAAACTACTGGCTGCCGGTCGATCAGTATGTGGGTGGTATTGAACACGCCATCATGCACCTGATGTATTTCCGCTTCTTCCACAAGCTGCTGCGTGACGCGGGCCTGGTGAACTCTGATGAACCAGCCAAACGTCTGCTGTGCCAGGGCATGGTGCTGGCTGACGCCTTCTACTACCTCGGTAACAACGGCGAGCGTAACTGGGTTTCACCGGTTGATGTTGAGGTTGAGCGTGACGAGAAAGGCCGCATTGTTAAAGCGGTTGATACGCAGGGCCGCGAAGTGATCTACGCGGGCATGAGTAAAATGTCGAAGTCGAAAAACAACGGCATCGACCCACAGCTGATGGTTGAGCGTTATGGCGCGGATACCGTACGTCTGTTCATGATGTTTGCTTCACCGGCCGATATGACGCTGGAGTGGCAGGAGTCGGGCGTTGAAGGGGCTAACCGCTTCCTGAAGCGTGTCTGGAAGCTGGTCTACGAGCACACCTCACAGGGTGCGACCGTGGCGCTGGATGTGAAGAGCCTGAATGACGAGCAGAAATCGCTGCGTCGTGACCTGCACAAAACCATCGCCAAAGTAGCGGATGATATTGGCCGTCGTCAGACCTTCAACACCGCCATTGCAGCGATTATGGAGCTGATGAACAAACTGGCGCGCGCCCCGCAGGAAAGCGAGCAGGATCGCGCTCTGATGCAGGAAGCGCTGCTGGCTATCGTCCGTCTGCTCTATCCGTTTACCCCGCACGCCTGCTATGTTCTGTGGCAGACGCTGGGTGGCGAAGGTACCATCGACGAAGCGAGCTGGCCGGTGGCTGATGAAGCCGCTATGGTTGAAGATTCACTGCTGGTCGTGGTGCAGGTGAACGGTAAAGTGCGTGGCAAAATTACCGTACCCGCCGATGCAACACAGGAGCAGGTTCAGGCACGCGCTGCGCAGGAGCATCTGGTGGCGAAGTATCTGGACGGCGTGACTATCCGTAAAGTCATTTATGTACCGGGCAAACTGCTTAACCTGGTCGTAGGTTAAGTTCAGGAGGAACTGTGCGACATCCGATTATCAGGCTGTTTGTCATGCTGGCGGTGGTGATCACCGCTGGCTGTGGTTTTCATCCGCGCGGCACCACGCAGGTGCCCAGCGAACTGAAAACCCTGATTGTTTCAACCGGCGATCCGTATGGACCGCTGGCACGTACTGTGCGTCAGCAACTGCGTATCAACGATGTCACCATCGTTGAGGACAACAAACACAACCGCACCGATATTCCGACGCTGCGTCTGGGTCCTGAAGTTTCGGGACGTAACACCGCATCGGTCTTTATCAGCGGCACCTCTGCTGAGTATCAGCTGGTCATGACCCTTACGGCGCAGGTTCTGTTGCCGGGCAAAGGAATCTACCCAATCAGCACCACGGTTTATCGTTCATTCTTCGATAACCCGAATGCTGCGCTGGCGAAAGATGCTGAGCAGGATCTGATTACGCAGGAGATGCGTCAGCGTGCTGCCGAACAGCTGGTACGTAAACTGCTGACCGTGCATGCTGCACAGATCAACAACAAAGAGACCTTACCGGCGTCAGTGATTCCGGTTCCGGGTCAGGGTTCACAGGAAGCACCGTCTTCCTCTGCTACCAGCCTGCAATGATCAGGATTTACCCTGAGCAACTCAGCGCGCAGCTCCGTGAGGGGCTGCGCGCCTGTTATTTGTTAGCCGGAAACGAACCGCTGCTGTTGCAGGAGAGTGGGGATGCCATCCGTTCCGCCGCCACCTCGCAGGGATTTGAAGAACATTTTAGTTTTACGCTGGACGCCCAGACCGACTGGGAGAGCCTGTTTGTCAGCTGTCAGTCACTGAGTCTGTTTGCACAGCGTCAGACAATGACGCTGCAATTCCCCGAGAATGGCCCCAACGCCGCAATGGCCGAGCAGCTGGTTAAGCTGTCGCAGCTGCTGCACGCCGATATTCTGCTGATCTGCCGGATGCCAAAGCTGACCAAAGCGCAGGAAAACAGCGCCTGGTTTAAAGCGTTGTCCGCCTCTGCAGTTTTAGTGCCCTGCCAGACGCCCGAACAGGCGCAACTGCCGCGCTGGGTCGTGAATCGCGCTAAGGCGCTGAAACTCTCGGTCGATGACGCGGCTGTGCAGCTGTTGTGTTACTGCTATGAAGGTAATCTGCTGGCGCTGGCCCAGGCGCTGGAGCGTCTCTCGCTGCAGTGGCCTGACGGCAAACTGACACTGCCCCGGGTTGAAGAGGCGGTCAGCGATGCGGCCCACTTCACACCGTTTCACTGGGTCGATGCTCTGCTGGCGGGTAAGAGCCGTCGCGCGCTGCATATCCTGCATCAGCTGGAGAAAGAAGAGAGCGAAGTAGTCATTCTGCTGCGTACGCTGCAGCGCGATTTGCTGACACTGCTGCATCTGCAGCGCCACCAGGCACAGCAGCCGCTGCGTACCCTGATGGATCAGCAGCGTATCTGGCAGAACCGCCGCGCGCTGTTCACCGACGCACTGCAACGCCTGGACGCCACGCGTCTGCAACGCGCGATTCATCTGCTGAGCCAGATTGAGATCACCCTGAAGCAGGATTATGGGCAGCCGGTGTGGCCACAGTTACAGACCCTGACGCTGCTGCTCAGCAGTCGTGCTTTTCCGACGAGTTTTGCCCATGTCTGAGTTACACGCGCTGTTTGGTGGCACCTTCGACCCGATTCATTTTGGTCATCTGCGTCCGGTCGAAGCGCTGGCTCAGCTGACCGGCCTGCAGCGTGTGACGCTGCTGCCCAACAATGTGCCACCGCATCGTCCGCAGCCGGAAGCCAGCGCCGTTCAGCGGGTCGCGATGCTGCGTTGTGCGATCCGCGGCTTACCGCTGTTTGAGATTGATACCCGTGAGCTGCAGCGCGAGACCCCCTCCTGGACCGTAACTACCCTGGAAGCCTGGCGCGCCGAACGCGGTGCAGAACGGCCGCTGGGCTTTATTATTGGTCAGGATTCCCTGCTGAGCTTAGCGAAATGGCATCGCTGGCAGGATCTGCTGTCGCTTTGTCATCTGCTGGTGTGCCAGCGCCCCGGCTATCCGACCCGGTTTGACGCGCCGGAGATGCAGGACTGGCTCGAACAACACCTTGCTCAGGATATCCGGCAGCTGCATCAGCAGCCCGCAGGCCATATCTGGCTGGCGGAAACCCCGCTCTATGACATTTCGGCGACTGAAATCCGTCGCCGTCGCCATCAGAACCAGCCCTGCGACGACCTGTTGCCCGCGGCGGTTATCGACTATATCGACCGCGAAGGCTTATATCGCGACTGATCCGGGCATGCTATACTGCGCCGCTTAAATTTTGGCTGCACTCTCCGGGCTTACAGCCAGCCCGATACCACCAGATTCCAAGGGGAACCTTTTGCAAGGTAAAGCACTCCAAGAGTTCGTTATTGATAAGATTGATGATCTCAAAGGCCAGGACATTGTCACCATCGACGTTCAGGGCAAATCCAGCATCACCGATTTCATGATCATCTGCACCGGCACCTCCACGCGTCATGTGACTTCGATCGCAGAACACGTTGAGCAGGAGTCCCGTTTAGCGGGCCTGATGCCATTAGGCATTGAAGGCAAAGGCGCGGCAGATTGGGTCGTGGTTGATCTGGGTGATGTCATCGTACATGTGATGCAGGAAGAGAGTCGCCAGCTGTATGAGCTGGAAAAACTCTGGGGCTAATCGGTGAAACTGCAACTTGTTGCCGTCGGCACAAAAATGCCCGACTGGGTGCAGACCGGTTTCATGGAATATCTGCGCCGCTTCCCGAAAGATATGCCGTTTGAGCTGACCGAAGTAACCGCAGGTAAACGCGGCAAAAATGCTGATATCAAACGCATCCTTGAAAAAGAGGGGGAAGCGATGTTGGCGGCGGTCGGCAAAGGCAATCGCATCGTCACGCTGGATATTCCTGGCCAACCGTGGGAAACCCCGCAGCTGGCGCAGCAGCTTGAACGCTGGAAGCTGGATGGTCGCGATGTCAGCCTGCTGATTGGCGGGCCTGAAGGCCTGGCTCCCGCCTGTAAAGCGGCGGCAGAGCAGAGCTGGTCACTGTCAGCATTGACGTTGCCTCATCCGCTGGTGCGCGTGCTGGTGGCCGAAAGTCTGTACCGGGCCTGGAGTATAACGACTAATCATCCTTATCATCGTGAATGACCGATCAGCCCACATCAGACATGACAAGTAGCGGATGAAATTACAAAGCAACGCCTTTCGCGATTACAGCGCCGAACAGAAACTCTTTGTCCGTCGGGCGTTCATCGCCTTCGTCGGTATCTTACTGCTCTCTTCAGTACTGGTAGTTAACCTTTACCATCTACAGATTCTTCGTTTTGATGATTACAGCACCCGCTCCAACCAGAACCGCATTAAACTGGTGCCTGTCGCGCCCAGCCGCGGCATTATCTACGATCGCACCGGCACGCCGCTGGCACTGAACCGCACCATCTATCAGGCAGAACTGGTGCCGGAGAAAGTTGATAACCTGCAGCAGACGCTGGAAAACTTACGTCCTGTTCTAGAGCTGACGGACGAAGACCTCGAAAACTTCCAGAAAGAGCGCAAACGCTCGCGTCGCTTTACTTCCATTCCCGTTAAAACCGGTCTGAATGAAGTTCAGGTGGCACGCTTTGCGGTCAATCAGTACCGCTTTCCCGGCGTGGAAGTTAAAGGTTATCAGCGCCGCTACTACCCCTACGGTGCCACGCTGACGCATGTAGTCGGCTACGTCTCAAAAATCAACGATCGTGACGTTGCACGCCTCGACAAAGAAGGTATATGGCCGAACTACGCCGCCACGCACGACATCGGCAAGCTGGGCATTGAAGCGTATTACGAGAGTCTGCTGCACGGTAAAACTGGCTTTGAAGAGGTTGAGGTTAACAACCGGGGCCGGGTTATTCGCCAGCTGCATGAGGAGTCACCTCAGGCTGGCCGTGATATCTATCTGACTATCGATCTCAAACTGCAGCAGTATGTCGAGACCCTGCTGGCGGGCAGTCGCGCTGCTGTTGTCGTCAGCGATCCGCGCACCGGCGAAATTCTCGCCATGGTCTCCACACCCAGTTACGATGCCAACCTGTTTGTCGACGGCATTTCCAGTAAGGATTATCGCGGCCTGCTGGAAGATGAAAATCGCCCACTCTATAACCGTGCGATTCAGGCTGCCTATCCACCGGCTTCGACGGTTAAGCCTTATGTGGCGGTCTCTGCCCTGAGTGCTGGCGTGATTAACCGTAATACCAGCCTGTTTGATCCCGGCTGGTGGCAACTTCCTGGTTCAGAAAAACGCTTCCGCGACTGGAAAAAATGGGGCCACGGGCGTCTGAACGTCACCAAAGCGCTGGAAGAGTCTGCCGATACCTTCTTCTATCAGGTTGCCTATGACATGGGCATCGACCGTCTGTCAGAGTGGATGAATAAATTTGGTTACGGCAGCCGGACCGGCATCGATTTACCGCAGGAGAGCGCCGGTAACATGCCGACCCGTGACTGGAAACAGAGACGCTTTAAAAAGCCGTGGTATCAGGGCGATACCATTCCGGTGGGGATCGGCCAGGGTTACTGGACGGCTACCCCATTGCAGATGAACAAAGCGATGATGATTCTGATCAACGACGGCGTCGTCAAGGTGCCGCATATGCTGCGAGCCACCCGCGAAGGCCGGACCCTTGTGCCCTATCGCCAGCCGCCAGAAGCCCCGATCGGTGATATTCATTCCGGCTATTGGGAAATCGCCAAAGATGGTATGTACGGCGTGGCGAATCGCCCCAACGGTACTGCACACAAAAGCTTTGCTGATGCGCCTTATAAAATTGCCGCCAAGTCCGGTACGGCGCAGGTCTTTGGCCTGAAAGAGAACGAAACCTATAACGCCCACAGAATTGCTGAACGATTACGCGACCATAAATTAATGACCGCGTTTGCCCCTTATGACAAGCCTCGGGTCGCAGTGACCATTATCCTGGAAAACGGGGGCGCCGGTCCGGCTGTCGGCACCGTCATGCGCCAGATTCTGGATCACATTATGTTGGGTGATAACAATACTGTCCTGCCGGACGCCGCCCCTGTGCCGCCCGGTTATGAAGGTGAATAAACATGTCGATGCAAGATAGTCCGCAGAAACGATCGATCTGGATGCGCATCCACATCGATCCGCTGTTTATGCTGATCATTCTCGGCCTGCTGACCTACAGCGCCGTGGTGATCTGGAGTGCCAGTGGTCAGGATCCCGGCATGATGGAGCGTAAACTCGGTCAGATCGCGATGGGACTGGTGATCATGATTGTGCTGGCGCAGGTGCCGCCGCGCGTTTATGAGGGCTGGGCACCCTATCTCTATATTGTCTGCGTCATTCTGCTGGTGGCGGTCGATGCCTTCGGGCAGATCAGTAAAGGCGCACAGCGCTGGCTCGATCTCGGCTTTGTTCGCTTTCAGCCTTCTGAGATTGCCAAAATCGCGGTGCCGCTGATGGTGGCGCGCTTTATTAACCGCGATGTGTGTCCGCCAACCCTAAAAAACACCGGCATTGCGCTGTTGCTGATCTTCGTGCCGACCCTGCTGGTCGCCGCACAGCCCGATCTCGGCACCTCGATTCTGGTTGCTGCTTCCGGTTTGTTTGTCCTCTTCCTTTCGGGAATGAGCTGGAAACTGATTGGCGTTGCCGTTCTGCTGGTCGCGGCTTTTATCCCGATTCTGTGGTTCTTCCTGATGCACGACTATCAGCGTGACCGCGTTATGATGCTGCTCGACCCGGAAACAGATCCGCTGGGTGCCGGTTATCACATCATCCAGTCGAAAATCGCCATTGGTTCAGGCGGACTGCGCGGCAAAGGCTGGCTGCAGGGCACCCAGTCTCAGCTGGAATTTTTGCCGGAGCGTCATACCGACTTTATCTTCGCGGTTCTGGCCGAAGAGCTGGGTCTGGTTGGCGTACTGCTGCTGCTGACCCTTTATCTGCTGCTGATCATGCGGGGACTGGTTGTCGCAGCCCGCGCGCAGACCACGTTTGGCCGGGTCATGGCGGGCGGTTTAATGCTGATTTTATTCGTTTATGTTTTCGTTAACATTGGCATGGTTAGTGGTATCTTACCGGTAGTTGGCGTGCCGCTGCCGCTCGTCAGTTACGGCGGCTCCGCGCTTATCGTGCTTATGGCGGGATTCGGCATTGTGATGTCGATCCACACTCACCGAAAAATGTTATCTAAAAGTGTCTAAGAGGCTGCAGATGCGTAAGGAATGGCTTGGCGTTGCACTGGCATCACTGGTTCTGGCGGCCTGTACCACGCCCGAACCCCAAAATACGGCGCCGCCGCAACCGGCTTACAATGGACCGGTGGTAGAGATTCCAGGCGTTGAGCCTCGTTATGAGCCAGTTAATCCGGGCACCAGCCAGGATTACAGCGTTAATGGCAAAAATTATCGCATCATCAAAGATCCGTCGAACTACAGCGAGGTCGGCCTGGCCACCTGGTACGGCGAAGAGGCACAGGGCAACCGCACCGCTACCGGCGAAGCCTACGATCCCGATGCGCTGACGGCCGCCCACCCTACTCTGCCGCTGCCGGGGTATGTGCGCGTGACCAATATCGCGAACGGCCGTCAGATTGTGGTGCGCGTTAACGATCGCGGCCCCTACACGCCAGGACGCATTATCGACCTGTCGCGGGCAGCCGGTGACCGTCTGAACATCTCCAATAATTCACGGGTGCGGGTCGACTATATTAAGGTGGCTCCCGACGGTACGCTCTCAGGCCCGGGCACCATTGGTACTGTGGTCGCCAAACAGAGCTACTCGCTGCCTGCCCGCCCGGACCTGAGTGGTGGTGCGGTGATGAATGGCGGCAGCGCCGCAAACGCTGAACCGCCTGCTCAAAACGTGGAAGCCATCAGCAACAGCACGCTGCAGGGCGGTGACAACATGGGCGCGCCAGTACAGAGCAGCGGCTTTCTTGGCGCACCTCAGCCATTAGCGAACGGCGTGCTGGAAGGCAGTGAACCACCCGCCGCCAGCGCCGCGCCGGCCGCCAGCAGTGGTGCCGCAGCCGGATATGTCGTACAGGTCGGTGCACTGAATGATCCGGCACGTGCTCAGCAGATGATGAAAAGCCTGAGCCAGCGTTACGGTGTGCCCGGCAAGGTTGAAGACGCGGGCAACAACGTTTATCGCGTTCAGCTCGGCGGCTACAGCTCCCGCGCTGAAGCGGCTGCGCTGCAACAGCGCCTGAGCAGTGAAGGCCAGACTGCCTCATTTATTACTAACACGCGTCGCTGATCGGTTTACCAGACAGCGACACGTTACGTCTGCTAACAACCCAATCATCACGCCCGGTGCCAGACTGACTGGCATTGGGTATGATGAGTGACATTTTTAACCTCAAACTCACGGATGTTGTAGTCCTACACATGAACACGCTGAAATCATCTCGTTTGCTGAAACGCCTGACAGTGGGATCACTGATCGCTTTCTCTCTCAGCCATGCTGCTATTGCTGATGACGTCAATCTCAAGACCATGATTCCGGGCGTGCCGGACATTGATGCCGAAGCGTATGTCCTTATCGACTACAACTCGGGCAAAGTGCTGGCAGAGAAAAACGCCGATGCACGCCGCGATCCTGCCAGTCTGACCAAGATGATGACCAGCTATGTCATTGGACAGGCCGTGAAAGCGGGCAAAATTCATCAGGACGATATGGTCACCGTCGGTCCGGATGCCTGGGCGACCGGTAACCCAGTGTTCAAAGGCTCCTCGCTGATGTTCCTGAAGCCAGGCGACCGCGTACCGGTTTCTCAGCTGACCCGTGGAATTGTGCTGCAGTCCGGTAACGACGCCTGTGTTGCGATGGCTGACTATGTCGCCGGCAGCCAGGATGCGTTTGTTAATCTGATGAACAACTACGTTAAAGCGATTGGCCTGCAGAATACCCACTTCGGGACTGTCCATGGTCTGGACGCTGAAGGTCAGTACAGCTCTGCGCGCGACATGGCGTTGATCGGTCAGGCACTGATCCGTGACGTGCCGGAAGAGTACGCTGTTTATAAAGAGAAAGAGTTCACCTTCAACAATATCCGCCAGATGAACCGCAACGGTCTGCTGTGGGACACCAACCTGAACGTGGATGGGATCAAAACCGGTCACACCAATTCAGCCGGTTACAACCTGGTGGCATCCGCGACTGAAGGCCAGATGCGCCTGATCTCTGCGGTCATGGGCGGTCATACCTTCAAAGGTCGTGAAACTGAGAGCAAGAAACTGCTCACCTGGGGCTTCCGTTTCTTTGAAACCGTTGCGCCACTGAAAGCGGGTAAAGAGTTCGCCTCTGAGCCGGTCTGGTTTGGTGATAATGACCGTGTACAACTGGGCGTGGAAAAAGATGCTTACCTGACTATTCCGCGTGGCCGTATGAAAGATCTGAAAGCCAGCTATGTGCTGACCAACACAGAACTGCATGCCCCACTGAAGAAAAACCAGGTTGTCGGCAGCATCAACTTCCAGCTGGATGGCAAGACGATCGAACAGCGTCCGCTGGTGGTGCTGAACGAGATCTCTGAGGGTGGTTTCTTTGGCCGTATCGTGGATTACATCAAACTGATGTTCCATCACTGGTTCGGTTAAGCGTAAAGGGTGATTGAAAAATCGCCCCCTCGTCCCCATTACCAGATATTATGATGCTCCCGCTCAGGCGGGAGCCTGTTTTTTATGCACCGGAGTAAATATGAAAACCAAACTGAATGAGCTGCTCGAATTTCCTACCCCGTTTACCTATAAAGTAATGGGTCTGGCGCAACCGGAGCTGGTTGATCAAGTGGTTGAAGTGGTGCAACGTCATGCGCCCGGCGACTACAGCCCTGAAGTTAAGCCGAGCAGCAAAGGCAACTATCACTCCGTAAACATCACTATCAACGCCACCCACATTGAACAGGTCGAACGCCTGTACGAAGAGCTGGGCCAGATCGAAATTGTGCGGATGGTACTGTAATTTACGGGTCGGCAAGGCGCCACTGCCTGACGGTTTGCCGACGTTATCCTCAGCGTTTTTTCCTTTAGCGGGCTATCGCTTTGTCAGTTGAAACCCTCATTGTCCGCCAGTCCGGTCTGTGCGACTGGCAATCCGTCTCCGACGCCATGCATCACTATACTGACCAGCGCGACGACCAGAGTCGTGACGAAATCTGGCTGGTCGAACATCCTCCGGTCTTTACTCAGGGTCAGGCGGGAAAAGCAGAACATCTGCTGATGCCCGGTGATATTCCGGTGGTGCAGAGCGATCGTGGCGGTCAGGTCACCTATCACGGGCCGGGACAACAGGTCATGTATGTCCTGATCGATGTAAAACGCCGTAAGCTCGGCGTGCGCCAGCTGGTGACTTTTCTTGAAGAGACGGTGATCGCTACGCTGGCAGAATTCGGCGTCAGCGCCCGCGCCCGCGCAGATGCACCCGGCGTCTATGTCGGGGAAGAGAAAATCTGCTCGCTGGGATTGCGCATTCGCAAAGGCTGCTCGTTTCACGGTCTGGCGCTGAATGTGGCCATGAATTTATCGCCTTTCCTGCGCATTAATCCCTGTGGTTACGCTGGCATGAGCATGACCCAGTTAAAACATTTCCAGCCAGAGGTGACCACAGAGCAGGTACGCGCTCCGCTGGTCAGCGCCTTTGCGCGGCTGGCAGGTTATGAAAATGTTGAATGGATAGCAGGCGATCTTCCTGTTAAGCCTTAACGCAGAATGCGAATTTACAAATATGTAACTTTTCAACGCTGCCGGTGGCTGCTTCGCAGGCGATGAGATGATATAATTTTTGCACTTTTTTCAAATAAAGTTGAAAGCCCCCTTCCCGGTTTGAGTGGGAACGCTTTCAAATCGCAATCCGACCGGAACCTGCTGATTTATGAGTAAACCAATTCAGATGGAACGCGGCGTCAAATATCGTGACGCAGACAAAATGGCGCTGATCCCGGTGAAAACCGTGGCTGTTGAACGGCAGGAGATGTTGCGTAAGCCGGAATGGATGAAAATCAAGCTGCCAGCCGACTCCAGTCGTATTCAGGGTATCAAAGCTGCGATGCGCAAAAACGGGCTGCACTCGGTCTGTGAAGAGGCGTCCTGCCCTAACCTTGCCGAATGCTTCAACCACGGCACCGCCACCTTTATGATCCTTGGCGCAATCTGTACCCGTCGTTGTCCGTTCTGCGATGTGGCGCATGGCCGTCCTAATGCACCGGATGCTAACGAACCCGCGAAACTGGCGCAGACGATTGCCGATATGGGCCTGCGCTACGTTGTCATCACCTCGGTTGACCGTGATGATTTACGTGATGGCGGCGCGCAGCACTTTGCCGACTGCATCAGCGCGATTCGCGAAAAAAATCCCACTATTAAAATTGAAACGCTGGTGCCGGACTTCCGTGGCCGTATGGATCGCGCACTGGAGATTCTTACCGCGACGCCACCGGATGTGTTTAACCACAACCTGGAAAACGTACCGCGCGTCTACCGCCAGGTACGTCCGGGCGCGAACTACGAGTGGTCACTGAAGCTGCTGGAGCGCTTCAAAGAAGCACATCCTGATGTTCCGACAAAATCGGGTCTGATGGTAGGCCTGGGTGAAACCAACGCCGAAATCGTTGAGGTGATGCGCGATCTGCGTCGCCACGGCGTCACCATGCTGACGCTGGGACAGTATCTGCAGCCGAGCCGCCATCACCTGCCGGTTCAGCGCTACGTCAGCCCGGCCGAGTTCGATGAAATGAAAGCAGAAGCGATGGCGATGGGCTTTACCCATGCCGCGTGCGGTCCGTTTGTCCGCTCTTCCTATCATGCGGATATGCAGGCTAAAGGCGAAGAAGTGAAATAATCACGAAGCTTCTCAGGAAGCTTAAAAAAACAAAAAACCAGACTGGGAACAGCCTGGTTTTTTTATACGTGCCTGAAATTGCCTGAAATAAAAAGTAACAGTTATTTGCAGCAAATAACCGATTAATCTTTATGAACGACGCGTTCTGCCGGCACGTCTTCAGCCGGTGTTCGGGTTGCACTGGTATCTTCGTCTTTCATGGCTTTTTTGAAGCCCTTAATCGCGGAGCCCAGATCGCCGCCCAGAGAGCGCAACTTATTGGTACCAAAAAGCAGTACGATAAGCGCACCGATAATCAGCAGCTTGGCAATACTGATACCTTCCATACTTAACCTTTCAACTTTATCGAATCACAGTGACTGTTATTTACGCGCAGTTTGCCTGCGGCGACAACTGGAATCTGTAACAGAGTAAGATCTCAGATGAAGCGACTGAGAAACGCCTGGGTCCGTGGATGCTGCGGATTCGCGATCACCTCTTCTGGCGTGCCCTGCTCCACCACCACCCCGCCATCCATAAAGACGACGCGATCGGCGGCTTCCCGCGCAAAGCTGATTTCGTGGGTTACCACAATCATCGTCAAACCCTGATCTGCCAGGGTACGCATGGTCGCCAGGACTTCCCCCACCAGTTCCGGATCGAGTGCAGAGGTCGGTTCATCAAACAGCATCAGCCGCGGCTTAATCGCCAGCGCCCGCGCAATCGCGACACGCTGCTGCTGTCCACCCGACAGGTGACGCGGCCAGGCGTCCGCTTTATCACTTAAACCCACCGTCGCCAGCAGCGATCGGGCATGAGCCAGAGCCGCCTGACGTGAAAATTTATGCACACCGATGGGCGCTTCAATGATGTTCTGCAGTACGGTCATGTGTGGATAGAGATTGAACTGCTGAAATACCATGCCGATTTTCTGGCGCTGCCGGGCAATCTGCCGTGGCGAGAGCCGGTGCAGCACATGCCCTTTCAGCACATAGCCAATCTGCTCATCGCCGACCCGAATCGATCCGGCGTTCATCTCTTCAAGGTGATTGATGCAGCGCAGAAACGTGGATTTGCCGGACCCGGAGGGGCCGAGAATCACCACCACCTCACCGTGATAAACATCCAGATCGATCCCTTTCAGAACCTGATTGTCGCCATAATTCTTCTGCACGTTGCGGGCGCAGACCAGGGGTTCACTCTGACTCATGGTTCCTCCTGCTGAGATTGCGCGCTGCCCGCTACCGTAGCGGCGCGTCTGGGGGCGCTGGCCACCCGGCGGGTGCCACGCGCATAGTAGTGCTCGATGGCGGACTGGCCCAGATTGAGGATCGAGGTGATCAGCAGATACCAGATCACTGCCACCATCAGCATCGGGATGATCTCGAAGGTGCGGTTGTAGATCGCCTGTACCGAGTAGAGCAGATCGCCCATCGCAATCACGCTGACCAGCGACGTCGCCTTGATCATGCTGATCAACTGGTTGCCGGTGGGCGGAATGATAGACCGCATCGCCTGCGGAATAATGATGCGTCGCAGCGCCCGCCACCGGCTCATGCCAAAGGCTTGCGTGGTCTCCACCTGACCGTTATCCACCGACAGCAGACCGGCGCGAATAATTTCCGCCATATAGGCTGCTTCATTCAGTGCCAGCCCGGCAATGGCTGCCGTCAGCGGCGTAATCAGATCGTTGGTGTTCCAGCTGGCCAGCGTGATGCTGCTCCACGGCAGCGTCAGCGACAGCGCGGGAAACAGCGTGGAAAGGTTGTACCAGAAGATCAGCTGCACCAGTAGCGGCGTACCCCGGAAGAACCAGATATAGAGTCCGGCGACACCGCTCAGCAGCCGGTTTTCAGAGAGCCGCCAGACGCCCAGCAGCAGACCCAGCAGCGTGCCCAGTATCATCGACACGACCGTCAGCCCCAGAGTGACCTGCAACCCTTTCAGTACGGATTCTTCGGTAAACCACTTCAGCACCACCTGCCACTCAAAGTTAGGATTGGTCGCCACCAGCCACAGCAGATTCGAGCCGATTACCAGCACCAGAATCCAGCTGATCCAGCGGCCGTAAGTGGGCGCGCTGCGGGCGAACGCCACGTCGCGCAGCTGCGCCTCGCCACTGTCATCGCGGGGCAGATGGCGAGACGGGCTCATTTGCTGGCCTCTTTCGCCAGATTCAGCCCGGGCGCATTGGTCATGTTGCCCTCAAGCTGCCACTTTTTCATGATCGCTGCATAAGTGCCGTTCTGATACAGCTCTTTGTAGGCATCCAACACCACCTGACCCAGCGGTGAGCCTTTTGGCACAACAGTACCCTGGAAGATATCGCCAAAACCGTTTTTGTGCCCTTTGCCCGCCAGTTCAAGTTGTCCCTTCGCCTGATTAACAAAATAAGTCAGTGGAGCCTGTGATGAGAAGAAGGCATCCGAACGTTTAGAGCGCACCGCCAGAATAGACGAAGGCTGATCGGTAAAGGCCTGCACCGTCACCGCCGGTTTTCCATCGGCCACACACTGCGCTGACTGTTTACGGATAACCTGTTCCGCAGAGCCGGCGGCCATAACCGCAATACGCTTGCCGCAGGTGTCATCCAGCTGATTAATTTTTGCCGGATTCCCCTTCTGCACGCCGAACACCACAAACTCCTGCACAAAATCGACAAAGTCCACTTTCTGCTGGCGGTCCGGGTAATCACCAATCGGGCCAATGGCCAGCTGATAGCGACCCGCATTGATGCCGGTCAGCACGCCTGACAGGCCGCTCACCGTCGCATGCTCGATCTTCACACCCAGCAGTTGCGCCAGCGCGGTGGTTAACTCCGCTGAGGCGCCCTCCATCGCGTGCGGGCCATTAACGATTTCATAGGGCGGAAATGAACCGTTGTTCACTGAAATCATTTTGCCCGCTTTTTTGATCTCATCCGGCAGCCGGTCATGCAGCGCCTGATCAACTTTTTGCACCGGAATAGCGTCGGCAGCCTGCGCCAGGGAGGCAGTCAGCCCCAGCGCCACGATTAAGGCGGTTGCTCTCTTCGTCATAAGGGATTCCTGGTTCAGCAGATCAGTTGAGTTCGGGACGGGCGAAGCGTCGGTTCTCCAGCACTGGCAGTACCCGGCGGGCATAGGCGACGCGCTCAGGATCGAGATCGACAAACAGCAGTGCGGGTGACTCCGCCGCATTCGCCACCGCGACGCCCAGCGGATCGACCACCAGACTGTTGCCGATATTGCGTGGGCCACACTCGCCCACCGCCACCATATAGCAGGTATTCTCCAGCGCACGGGCGCGGGTCAGTAACTCCCAGTGCATCTCTTTTAGCGGACCTTTAACCCAGGCTGCAGGCAGCACCAGTACGTCTGCACCATCCAGCACCAGCCGACGCGCCAGCTCCGGGAAACGTACGTCATAGCAGGTCATTAATCCGACTTTCATACCCGCGACGTCAATCAGCGGCGGAATGACGTGGCCCGGATTGACCCGCTGCGATTCCTGCATCGCAAAGGCATCGTACAGATGCAGCTTTTCATAGGCGGCGATGATCTCACCGTTACGGATAGCCACCAGCACGTTGAGCGCTTTTTGCTGGTCGGTGGGAACGTGAACGCTCATCATGGTGGTCAGCGCAGTGTGCTTGCTGGCGGCCAGCAACTGGCTCAGAAAAGGGCCATCCAGCGGCTGTGCTGCTTTCAGCACTAAATCAGGGTCGGCAATATCACGCGCCAGCACACCTTCCGGCAGGACCAGCAGATCGGCCCCCCCTTCTGACGCACGCTGCATTAAATCCAGACAGATATGAGCGTTGTCCTGCCATTCGCGGCTTACCGCAAACTGTCCCAGTGCCACTTTCATCATTTCTCTTCTCCCGCAGAGGCCGGAAACATCGCTTCCGGCGTCAGTAATTGGTGGGTCAGTCCCTGCTGATAAAGCTCGCGGCTAAAGTCCGCAATCATCTTCCTGTTAGCGCTAAAACCATTCTGATTCCAGTCCGCCGGTAATTCCTGCGCAGTGCGTCGCAAATCGTCCAGCAGCCACGGCGTGGTGTCGGCATATTTCTCTCTTTTCTGCATCCACAGCTGATAAGAGCGATCGATCACTTCACTTAACGCCGCAGGCAGCCACGGATGTTCCGCCGCCAGCGCCGGTTTAAGGGCCAGAATATGAATGCCCGGCACATAGCCAACACGGTGAAAGTAGTCCCGTTCCGCCTGATAAAAATCGGTCTGCAGCTGCCGCAGACCCGAATCAGGCAGGAAAAAGCCCTCCGGCATAAAGGGGGTGAAGATGGCATCCAGCTCACCTGCCTGCAGCATCTCAATCAGCGGTCGCTCGTCAGGAGCCGGCTCAATGTGGCCGGGCCGGCCAAATCCCGCCAGTCGATCGACTATCGGATGCTCTACCGTAAGACGACCGGCATACCAGAAGACATCATCAATTTCGACGCCTGCTTCACGCAGCACCGTGCGTGTCCAGGTATTGCCCGAATCCTGCCAGCCGGTGACGCCAATCCTTTTGCCTTTCAGCTCTGCAGGCGTAGTGAGGGAGCTGCTGGCGGTGGTGATGATGCAGCGCTGGCGGAAGCCGCGCATCAGGAAATGCGGCAGGCCGAGTAAGGTTTCGTCGCCTCTGGCCCGGCTCTGAGCGTAGCGGCTGAAGGAGACTTCGCCCGCGTCATAATCGAGGCTGGTCGCCAGGTCATTCACCAGCGTGCCGACGCGGTCGATCTGCAGATCAAAGCCTTCCGGTCTGATATCGCCCAGCGCCAGTGGGGTGAAGTAGTCCCAGTCGCGTACCGCCAGTCTGATGAGTAGCTTTGCCATGATCTCTCCGTTTGCGCTTCGCCGTCGGTAAGGGGCTTAAAATAGTGCTTGAATTTGATACTAGAGCCGTAATACTTATCTGAACAATCACTATTTTGTTACTGAACAAAGTATTTTCTTATGACAGAGAGCGTCGACCTCAACTGGTTTTGCAGCCAGATAACATCGCCTTCGGTGAAAGGCATCGCCCAGGCCGCCTCCGCCCTGATTCGGGACGGACAAATTGCGACAGGCATGCAGATGCCTGCGGTGCGGGAGATCGCGGAGCAGCTGGGCGTCAGTCCGGCAACCGTTTCTGCTGCCTGGGCGCAACTCAGAAAGCAGAAAGTACTGGCGGGCAAAGGACGCAGTGGTGTCTGGGTCAGTGGCAACACGGTGATGCCGCGTCCGATTCGCTTTGAGAAGATCGGTAATTACGGCGAAAACATCCGCGCCGATCTGACTCTGGCCTCGCCCGACCCTGCCCTGCTGCCTGATCTGCAGCAAGCGCTGCAGGCGGCCCTGCGCTCACCGCAACTCAATAGCTACACCCGCGAAGCGATTTCAGCGCCGCTGCTACAGGCGATTAAGCCGCGCTGGCCCTATGCGGCAGAAGCATTTCTGGCAACGGATGGCGGTTTTGATGCGATGAACCTGCTGGTGCAAACCCTCGTCTCGCCGGGTGACCGGGTGATTATTGAAGATCCAACCGCAACCCGGCTGCTCGATATGCTGGATAACGTCGGCGCAGAGATCCTGCCGCTTACGTGTGATGAGCAGGGGCCACTGCCGGATGTCCTGTCTGTTCTGCTGGAGCAGGCACCGGTGATGCTGATCTATCAGCCTCGCACTCACTCGGCCACCGGGAACAGCATCAGCCCGGGGCGACGTCAGGCGCTGGCGCAGGTTCTGCAAATGAGCAGCACACTGATTGTTGAGGATGATGGGATTGGCGATCTCTCCGCGGAGGCGAGCTGGAGCCTGGGCGTCTGTTTTCCTGAGAGAACGCTACACATCCGTTCATTTTCCAAAGCCTACGGGCCGGATCTGCGGCTGGCCGTGCTCTCTGCCACCTCGGAGATGGTGAAGCGGATTCAGTCATGGCGAAATTTTGGCGTCAGCTGGACCAGCCGCATTCTGCAGGACGCAGTCGCGTGGCTGCTGGAGGATGAGGCAACGCAACAACAGATTGCCACCGCGCGCGCAATTTACCGGCAACGACGCGAAGCGATGCTGACGTCGCTGGCGCGGCGCGGTCTGCCTTTGCCGCTTCGCGACGGGTTAAGCCTCTATATCCCGGTAGCGTCGGAGCAGTTTGCCATGATTACGCTGGCGGCCCGCGGGATTGCGGTCGTGCCGGGCGAGCGCTGTCGGCTTGGCCCCACGCAGTTTATTCGCGTCAGCATCGCCAGCCTCAGGGATGAACAGCGGGAGATGATTGCCGGGGCACTGGTCATCGCCTCCGGACGGGAAGTTAACCCGCTTGCAGATCTTTGATGAGATAACGGGGGGACTCAGTATAACCTTCGCGGGCGTAGAACTGATTCGCCTTGAGACGAGACTGATGGCAATGGACTTCCATACGGTCGCAGCCACGACGCGCTGCCAGCGTTTCAGCGTGCTGAAGCAGCTGCTGGCCGACACCTTTACTGCGCTCACCCTCTGCAATGCAGAAGTAGCTGATGCGGGCAAAATCACCGGCCAGGGCCAGTTGAGGAATAAAATGCAGGGAAAGAAAACCCAGCACCTGGCTGCCATGTTCCGCCACCAGCAGCGCTTCACTGGGATCGCTGCATAACTGCGCCAGGCGCTGTTCAATGAAGCTTTCGGTGCCGCCGTAGCCTAACTCGCTCAACAGGGCACTCAACGCAAAACTGTCTTTCAACTCTGCCTGACGTATGTTCATCCTGCCTCCTCACTCACCGGGTTCTGTCGCTCAGTTATATAGCGTCGCAAACTAAAAAGCTGCATGTCAGGTTGTTATAAATATGTTACGGAAATTTATTGTGAACTGCCGCGCAGTTTGTGCGGCCACAGAGACGATACAGGAGGTTACGATGAAAGGGATGAAGCGCAGATTACAGCCATAAAAAAACCCGCCATCAGGCGGGTTTTTAGAATTCTGACTGTTAACTTACAGACTGATAACGTTAGCAGCAGATGGGCCTTTAGCGCCGTCGGTGATTTCAAACTCTACGCGCTGACCTTCAGCCAGAGTTTTGAAGCCGTTGCTCTGGATTGCAGAGAAATGTACGAATACATCTTTGCTGCCATCTTCAGGAGTAATGAAACCGAATCCTTTAGATTCATTAAACCACTTAACGTTACCTTTGATCTTAGACATCTATATTACCTTTACATGAAAAATGGACACTAAACTGTGTCGGGGTCTAGTACAGCAATTGCTGAGGGATTTGTCCAGTCCGATTTGATGAAAAAGTGATAAATATCGCCTTTCCGTACATCCATCACACTTTCCTGCTTACAGACTTGCGAATTGTCCGTAAACAGCTAGCAGGTCCATGACCTGCACTGAACGCTAACCCGCTGGAAAGACGCACCTTTTTTCTTTTAGCGTTACACAGCGTTCACGTTAAAAAGAAAAATCTTATTAAGATGTATTCCTCTTCTTAATGAAGGCGACAGAAGTAAAAACGCAATTTTTTTATCTTCATCGGAACAGCGCTTTTCTCTGTCTGATCCATTTTTAAGGGTTCTCGCCATCATTGCGGCACCAATGCTCATTAAATGAGCATTAATTCTTAAATTTCTGAGCGCAGCTCCTGCTTTTAGTTGCACCTGGATAAGCGTTCAGTGCCAATAATTCCAGCCAGAGCAGGGTATTCGCGGATATTTTAGCCAACAACAAAGAAACATTGAGCAAGATCAATGAAGTGCTTTTTAGTAAGCGAATTCGCATTTGGCAACAAACAATCAGCGTCATAAGAAATTACGTTTCTCATCGCAGTCCGGAATAATATTGCGCAGCAATAGATAAAATCTGCTTAACCGTGCAGAGGCAGGCATCCGTCAGGGCGCATTAAAAAGGAGGATGAGACGCAGAATGGTGATGAAGATACGCTGTAGCCAGTGTGGAAGCGCACGGTTCGTTTTCACTGATTATCGGGAGGGAAAGCGCAACTTTCATGGTGCCTGCTGCGCATGCTGTAAAAAACAGCTGGGCTCACAGGATCTGCTACCAAATACGCCGATGGATCCCATTAGTCAGTATTTGTTAGCGAGCCAGAAAACAGCTCGGGCACCTGATTAGGTGCCCGCCGTCGCTGAAGCTTTAACAAAACTATGACATCAGAAAATCAGTTTGAACACCCCTGTCAGGGTCAGTAAGCCCACGATAAAAATGATCGCGATAATCCACAGAATAATTTTCATTTCCTTTTCCCCTCACTGATTAAACATTTTTCCTGTAAGCAGTATAGACAGAAAAATTTGCCACGCCGCGTCACTCAGGATTCAACTGCTCATAAGTTCAGCAGATTTGGCTTTTATTTATGTTCTGAGATAACGATCGCAACACCACTTCTTACTGGCCCTCTTTCTTCGTTTTACAGACCATTCCTGGCTAAAATTCAGGCGGCAAGGCAGGCCTCAGTAGTGATGAGATTGAAATGAGTCGCGAGGAGATCTTATGAGCACGATTAATACCAGCATGGGCCGCTACAGCCTTAAGGCCAAAAACAGCGGTAACCACATCAAAGGTTCTTTCGCCATCAACGATGAAGGCGGCACGCAGCTCTCTATGCAGGAGTTTGACGAGCACTATCTTGATGATGTGGTAAACAACGTTATCTATCCGGTCACCGGCGGCAATCGCGAAATTGCGCGAGCGCTGCGGGAACAGATGGTCAAAGCCGGTTTTGAACCGCCTCATTAAGAGGCCAGATTTACGCTATTACAGACCCGTGGGCCGCGTTTTGCGGCCCTTTTTATATTCGTGATTACAGGCTGCGAATAAAACGGCTCAGGAGGCTGCCCGCGATACAAAAAGAAACGGGCCGGAGAGAAGCAAAGAGAGGAGCCGCTGGCAGGGTTGCCAGCGGCCAGAGGTTAAATCGCCCATGAGAGCAGCAGGCAACCCACCAGACCACAGACCGAAATAATGGTCTCCAGCGCCGACCAGGAGCGAATGGTTTCGCCTATCGTCAGGTTGAAATACTCTTTGAACAGCCAGAAGCCAGGGTCATTAACGTGCGAGAAGATCACACTGCCGGAACCCACGGCGATAACCATTAATTCCGGGCTGGCACCACTGGTGACAATCAACGGTGCCACAATACCCCCGGCGGTAATCGCCGCAACCGTGGCAGAACCCAGGGCAATACGCAGCACAGCAGCAATCGACCAGGCCATAAAGATGGGTGAAAGCTGAGTCGAGTGCATCATGCTGGCGATATATTTATCCACGCCGCTGTCCACCAGCACCTGTTTAAAGGCCCCGCCACCGCCAATGATCAACAGCATCATAGCGATGATTTTGATCGAGTCGGTCAGGGTATCCATCACCTGTTCCATCGTACGACCGCGATTCAGGCCAAAGGTGAAGATCGCAATCAGTACCGCAATCAGCGTTGCCATTACCGGGTCGCCAAAGAACTCCGCATAGGGCAACAGTACGTGGCCTTTTGGCAACAGCATCTCCGCCACGGCACGCAGCGCCATCAGCACCACCGGCACCAGTGCCGTCCAGACGCTGACGCCAAAGCTGGGCATTTCCGCTTCGGTAAAGGTCTTCGGGTTGTAAAGGCCCTGTGGAATTGGTTTGTCGATGTTTTTCAGAAAACGGGCATAAACCGGACCCGCCAGAATCACCGTAGGGATACCCAGCAGCGTACCGAACAGCAGCGTTTTACCCATGTCAGCATTAAACAGCGTGGCAATGGCTGTAGGACCAGGATGCGGGGGAAGAAAACCGTGCGTCACTGATAAAGCGGCCGCCATCGGTACCCCGACGTAGAGCAGCGGCACACGCGCCGACGCCGCCACGCTGAAAACCAGCGGCAGCATCAGCACAAAGCCCACTTCGTAGAACAGCGCAAAACCGACGATAAAACCGGTCAGCACCAGTGCCCACTGAATATGCTTTGTGCCGAATTTTTCAATCAGGGTGGTGGCAATACGCTGCGCACCGCCGCAGTCGGCAAGCAACTTACCGAGCATGGCACCAAAACCCATGATTAGCGCAAGGCTGCCCAGCGTGCCGCCTACGCCCGCTTTGATTGAGGTAATGACTTTATTTACCGGCATGCCCTGCATCACACCGACCGCCAGCGCCACCAGGATCAGCGCGATAAATCCATTAAGCTTAAAGCGAATCATCAGCAGCAGCAGTAACGCGACGCCGATCGCCACATAGAGTAATGGCATAGGTTTTCTCCACCTTGCGCACTGAAGGGAATTCAGTGTCGGTTTATTATCATGATCCCCGGGGGGCTGCAAAACAGTGCGCTGTAAGATGCTTACACATCCCGACAAACGCTGTTACCGATAACATGTTAAGGGTAACATCCGCAGGAAAGCACCACCCCACCGACGGTGAATTTCTGTTTTGCGAAGATGATCAACTTTTTGCCAGTGTGTTATCAGAAAGTTTGCCCATGCTGGCGCCGCGCTTTTCGTTACACTCAGATTTTAGCGAAATGTAAAAAGGATGCGCTGGTGAGTGAGAACCTGAGTGAGCTGTACAGTAATCAACGAACCCTCTTTGGCCGCGGTAGTCTGGATAAACTGGTGCCGCTGCTGGCCGCCCGGTCACAACCTTCCCTGCTGTTTTGCGGACAATCTTTCCTGCAGGGGCCAGCCTATGCCCGGATAAAAGCTGAACTCAACGATCACATTCTCGGTTATGAAATTGTCAGCCATGAAGCTTCGCCCGCTGAAATCGATGGCTGGGTTGCACGCTGGCGCGGTCATGTTGATCGGGTGGTTGCGATTGGCGGAGGCAGCGTGCTGGATGCGGCGAAAGCCCTCAGCGCCATGATCCAACACCCGCTGCCTACGGCCCGCTATCTGGAGAAGGTAGGTGACACTGCGGTTCAGCCCATCACGCTGCCGCTGATTGCGGTTCCGACAACGGCCGGGACCGGCAGCGAAGTCACGCAAAATGCGGTATTAACCGACCAGCAGGATATTCAGATCAAAGCGTCACTGCGTCACCCGGTCTTTGTGCCGGAGGTGGCGATTCTTGACCCGGATTTGCTGAAAGGCGCACCTGATCAGGTGCTGGCGACCTGCGGCATTGATGCTTTTACCCATCTGTTTGAAGCGTATCTCTCGGGCAAAGGCAACCTCTTCACCCGCCAGCTCGCGCTGACCGGCCTGCGTCAGTTTGTTCAGGCGTGGCCTGCACTCAATCGCGAGGATGCGGCGGGTGACGCGGCACGTGAAGCAATGATGATGGCCTCATGGCTGGGGGGTGTCAGTCTCAGCAGTGCGGGTCTGGGCGTGATCCACGGTATTGCCGGGGAACTGGGTGCGATTAAACCGTTCCATCACGGTGAAGTGTGCGGACGCCTGCTGTTTCCGTTCCTGGATCTGTTGTCTGACAGCCAGCAGCCGCTGCAGCGTACGCTGATGGCGGAGCTGCACCCGCAGCTCTTCAGCGAATCCACAGATTCACCGGCACAGTTTCTGAAGCAGTGGCTGCAGCAGAATGCCATCACGCCATTCTGGCAGGATGGCCCGTCGCTGAGCCGCAATGAGGTAGAGTGGATCCTGGCGCGAGCCAACAGCAAAAATTCGCTGGTGAATTACAGCCGTGAACAGATGCAGACAATGATTGCGCAGGCCTGGCAAATCACGGCGTGATCAACGTGCTGAACTCCTTCACTGACCTGCCAGCCCGGCAGGTCATGCAGCAGCTCAGCGTTATCCTGGCACGTTCAGTCTCAGCGCCGCGGGGCGGCAAAAGGCCCCTCACCTGCCAGCATCTGCTCAATGATCTGCAACACGCCCTGCTCATTATTAGACGCCGCGGCATAACGTGCCGCCTGCTTCACCCGCTCTGGCGCATTGTCCATGGCAAAACTGAAGCCAGACTGTTTCAGCATCTCCAGATCGTTACCGCCATCGCCAAAGGCCAGCACCTGGTCGTGCGTGATCCCCCAGCGTTTTGCCAGCAGATCCAGACCGTGCGCTTTGTGATTTCCCGGCACGATCAGATCGACCGAGCCATGACCGCTTGACGTCGCGGCCACGCGTCCCTGGTGCAGTCGCTCAATATCCGCCATCAGTGGCTCGATGTAGTCATCCGAGAGGTTCAGCGCGAACTTAAACAGCCGGTCATCCTGCACCTCATCCAGATGATGAATCGGCTTCAGCCGGTGACAGTAATGGCGCATCTTCTTCAGCCAGCTCTCTTCCATGCCGTCGAAGTAATACGCGCTGTTACGGCCACACAGCAGATAACGCAGGCCGGGATAGTCGCCGTTTTGCAGGGTGCTGATTACCGCTTCAACGTCGCGGCGTTCAAAGGCACCGCAAAACAGCTCTTCATCACGGTCAATAATCCATGCGCCGTTTTCCGCCACAAAGGCGATATCGCTGGCGATCTCCGGGAAGAAAGATTTGAGCTGGTAATACTGATTGCCGCTGGCCACAACAAATTTGATATCGCGGGCAGTGAGTTGCTGATAGCAGGCGAGAAAGCGGGATCGATTGTACTGCTTGTTATCGTCCAGAAACGTGCCATCCATATCGACTGCAACCATCTTAACCGTGGTCATCATGACTCCTTACACAGGAAATTTTCAGCGTGGAGTCTCAGGATAGCCGCTGGCGCAGCAAAACGGAAAGAAACAGGGATGGCCGCAGCCATCCCTGTTGATCGGTTCAGGTTAGAATCAGTTCAGGGCGCTGTTCAGCACCAGCGCGGTAATCACACCGGTCGCGGCAGCAATCAGCACATAGTTGCCGTCGATGTTTGCCCAGTGATAACCGCTCGGCGGTTCACGCAGACCGCGTTCATGCCAGTCGGCTACGCGATAATGGTCGCCGCGATATTCCTGCGGGACAGGATGGCCGCGACGGAAGTCGTGCCCCTGCCAGGCGAAATGGTCACGGTCATTGCGGGATTCTCTGCCACGATGGTTGTTATCTTCATCATGCCGATTATTGCCCATGTCGTGAGGCTTTTTATCATCATGGCGATTGTTGCCGCGGTCTCGATTCTGATCGGGGCCGCGATTGTCATGACGTTTATCACTGTTCTGATGCGGCACCGGCTTACGCTGACCGTCATCATGATCGTCTGCCAGTGAAACCTGAGAGAAGAGCGTGCTGCATGTTAAAAGTGAAGCGATAAGCGTTAATGTTGTTTTTTTCATGATACTGCCTCCGAAAATAACGGCTGTTCAGGCACCGTTGATCGGCATCATGGCAATAATTCTGGCGGGAGACACCTGTAAAAGTCTTAAAATCCGGTAACTTACACAGTATTACGCTTGCTTAGCGATTTCTTAACACAGGTCATATCTTTAAAACTCTTCTGACGCAATCCAGATGTTAACCGGGCAGCCTGAACATCACGCCTCAGGCTGACCCGTTAAAACCTGTTCAACGTCAGGGTGCTGAAATGCACCCCGACGCTTTACCCGGTCATGGCGTGCTGAGGATCACCGGCGCATCCGGCAACGCCGTGAACTGTTTTACGATATGGTGATAATCGGCCGTCGGATCGAGATCACGGAATACCTCTGGATAGAGATCTTTTGCCAGAATTTCCATACCGATGATGTTGTAAGGGTGATTATAAAAATGGTGATAAACGCCATAGACCCGTTTCTGCTTCACCGGTTCGATCTGCTCCAGCCCGGTACGACTCTGCAGGCGGTTGAATATGGCGGTCACGTCGGTCTGACTGGCACCATAACCAAACGGCAGCACATTGCTGTTCGGACGCTTCGAGCCGGTCATGATGTAAACGTCCGGCTTCATGGCGATAATCTTCTCCAGCGACACAAAACCTGAGCTGCCGGGCAGCAGCGCTGAGCCGATATTTTCCCCGCCGACCGCTTCCACCAGCGCACCCCAGCCGTTATGACCATGGGTAAAACAGCAGTTGTCGCTGTTACCGGCAATCGGTTCAATAAACACCGTCGGCTTGTGCGGCACCTGCGCAATCTTCTGCTGAAGCATCTGCCAGCGCTGCTGATAAAAATCAGCGTAGGCTTTCGCTTCGGTTTCGCGATTCAGAACGGTACCCAGCACTTTCACACTCTTTAGGGTGTTCTCTTTGGGGTGAAGCTCATCATCCAGGAACAGCACCGGGATATGCAGATTCTTCAGGGTAGCCAGCACGCCCGACTGCGTCAGTGCCGGTTTAGCGCGCAGCTGCGCAATCATCAGATCGGGCTGCTTCGCCAGCACGCTCTCCAGATTGACCTGCCCCTGATCGTTAAAGCCCATGTCTACAATCGATGCCGCCTGCGGCCAGCGCTGCTTCAGCAGATCCCAGGTCTGGGTATCCTGCTTTTTCGGCAGGTTATTCCAGACAACGACCCGCTGAAACGGGTTCTGTCGATCCAGTAAAGCCAGCGCCATCACGTCGCGTCCGTCCTGCAAAATCACATGCTGCGGCTCCTTTTGCAGCGTAATTTTCTGACCATCCATATCGGTCACCGTGACCGGATAGGTGGTTGCCGCGCAGGCGGTTGACAGTAACAGCGTGGTGGCAGCAACAATCCCGATTTTCATTTTTCTCCTGTCCTTTAAAGGAATAATAATTATTCGCGTTAACTCTACCATGTGAAAAAGTAACAAATGTAAATATTGCTGACGAGATGCGTCTGACAGAGAGGGTTTAGTGTGCGGCGGCTGGCTAAAACAGGGAGGCGATATACGGAGAAAATGACGGGTAGCGGGCAGAACAGCAGGCGCCTCTCAATACCGCTGAGAAGCGCCTGTTGAGTGATCGGTTACTTCACCAGCGAATAGAAAATCGCGGAGATGGCAATCAGACCAATCAGCACCACAAACAGGTTACTGATTTTCCCGCTGTACTTACGCATCGCCGGCACTTTGTGAATGGCATACATCGGCATCAGGAACAGGATCATCGCAATCACCGGCCCGCCCAGCGTCTCAATCATGCCGAGAATATTCGGGTCCAGCGTTGCCACCAGCCAGGTGGTAAGCAACATAAAGAGTGACGTCAGGCGATTCAGTCTGGCAGGCGCGATGGTTTTACCGCGGCTGCGCAGCGCCTTATTGACCATACCATTAAACCCTTCACGCGCCCCCAGATAGTGGCCGAGGAACGATTTGGTGATCGCCACAATGGCAATCAGCGGCCCGAGCCAGGCAATCATCGGCACCTGAAAATGGTTCGCCAGATAGGAGAGAATCGTAATGTTCTGCGCCTTGGCGGCATGCAGATCGTCAGGCGACAGGCTCAGCACGCAGCTGAAGACAAAGAACATCACCGTCACCACCATCATCAGGTGCGAGCAGGCCAGAATGCGCGAGCATTTTTTCTCGGCGGCGTCGCCATACTCTTCGCGCTTCGCCAGGGCAAAGGAGGAGATGATCGGTGAGTGGTTAAACGAAAAGACCATAACCGGTATCGCCAGCCACAGCGTCATCCACAGGCTGCTGCCCGCAGGCTGAACGTTCAGCGTTGAGAGTGCAGCCCCGTGCCAGTGCGGGATCAGATAGCAGGCCATCAGCATCAAAACCGCCACAAAGGGATAGACCAGCACGCTCATCGCTTTGACGATCATCTTCTCGCCGAAGCGCACAATGGTCATCAGGCCGACAATCAGCAGCAGCGATAGCAGCACTCGCGGCGGCGGCACCAGGCCGAGCTGATTCACCATCAGGCTTTCCACCGTGTTGGTAATCGCCACGCTGTACATCAGCAGAATCGGGTAAATCGCGAAGAAATAGAGCAGCGTAATCAGCTTGCCCGCGCCGACGCCGAAATGCTCCTCGACCACCTCGGTAATATCACCTGCCGGATTTTTACCGGAAAGGACAAACCGCGTCAGGGCGCGGTGCGCGAAGAAGGTCAGCGGAAAGGCCAGCACCGCCATGATAATAAGCGGGATCAGCCCGCCGACACCGGCATTGATGGGCAGGAACAGCACACCGGCTCCGATTGCGGTGCCGTATAAACCCAGCATCCACATGGTGTCGGTTTTACGCCATCCCGTATCGACGTCACTCTCAAGCGCGCCCAGCGTGCCAGTTTGCGTGGTTTTCATCAGATAGTCCGTGTTAAAAGCCGCCAGTAAACCTGAGCCGTCAGGCAGGCAACGCTATGCCCTGCTCTGCGCCTCAGCTGCAGACGGATCGGTGAAGCGTAAAATGATCCGCGCATGCAGAGGTAATCGATTGCGTGCGCCACTTTTTACACTACCTGACGATAAAAGTTCAAGCTGCGAAGACAAACACGCATGGATTGCTGAAAAAACCGTCAGGTTGTGCAAAGTGACTGCGCGGTGATCATGCCATTTTTGCGCCCGCTTTACTGCTCCTGAAAAGGTGATCCCTGTAACGATAAAGCGTAACGGGCTACGCTTTATCTGACGCTGTCGCGATCACGCCGACAGGGACACAGGAGAAAAGAATGAAAATTGCCTGCCTGGGATGGGGATCGTTAATCTGGAAACCTGGCGCACTGCCGGTGGCCAGTCAGTGGCATCATGATGGTCCTGCCGTACCCATTGAGTTTGTGCGCATCGCTGACGGCGGTGAACTATCAACGGCGATCTGTCTCAACGCCCGCCCGGTGCCGGTGTTCTGGGCCTGGCTGAACACCGCCTCACTGGAGAGTGCCTGCCGCGCGTTGCGCATTCGGGAGGCGATACCAGACAGCCGCGTCGATGGCGTCGACATGATGACGGTGACAGAAACCTCAGTGGGACCGCTGGCGGAATGGGCGCAGGCGAAAGGCATCGAAGGATTAATCTGGACCGGTCTGCCTGCCCGCATGGCGGGAGTTGAAGGGCAGATACCGACGCTGGATGATGCGCGACACTATCTGCAGAATCTTACCGGTGAAACACGTGAGCATGCTTTTCACTACCTCGGGCAGGTTCCGGCACAAATCGACACCCCTTACCGGCGCGCGCTGGCTGATCTCACCGGCTGGCAGCCGGATGCGCTATCCGTTACTGCCGACCCCCTGAAAAGGCATTCACCGAGCCCGCCGGTCTGAAACCGCCTCGCCTCCAGCACCGCTCGGCTTACTCCTCAAAGGGTTACTACACTTCAGGCAGGTTTCGATTTCAGATTCCCTGAGTCTTCCTCGCAGGCAGCCACACCTTCTGGTCTGGCCGCCCTTCCCCCGTCAGCAGGAGATCAACCAATGAAAGCATTAACGTATCACGGCCCGCATAAAGTCAGCGTGGATAACGTGCCCGACCCGGGCCTGAAAGCGGCCGATGACATTATCCTGCGCGTGACCGCTACCGCCATTTGCGGTTCAGATCTGCACCTTTATCGCGGCAAAATTCCCGGCACCGGGCATGGCGATATTTTTGGTCATGAGTTTATGGGCGAAGTGGTTGAGGCGGGCAGCGCAGTGACTGCCGTCGCCAAAGGCGATCGGGTAGTCATTCCGTTTGTGATCGCCTGTGGCGACTGCTTTTTCTGCCTGCTGAGCCAGTATGCCGCCTGTGAAAATACCAACAGCGGACGGGGCGCTATTCTGAACCGCAAAAACATCACGCCGCCCGCGGCGCTGTTTGGTTTCAGTAAGCTCTATGGCGGTGTGCCCGGCGGTCAGGCGGAGTATGTCAGGGTGCCGAAAGCCAATACCGGTCCGTTCAAGGTGCCGTCTGTACTGTCAGATGAGAAAGTGCTGTTCCTGTCGGACATTCTGCCCACCGCGTGGCAGGCGGTTAAAAATGCCGAAGTCAAACCCGGCTCCAGCCTGGCGATTTTCGGTGCTGGTCCGGTGGGCCTGCTCAGTGCCGCCTGCGCCCGACAGCAGGGTGCCGAACAGATTTACATGATTGACCACAACAACTACCGCTTAAACTTTGCCCGCGATCGCTACGGCGTCATCCCGATTAACTTCGATGAGATCGATGATCCGGCCGGCTGGATTATCGAGCACAGCACCGGCAATCGCGGTGTGGATGCCGTGATCGATGCCGTCGGGTTCGAGGCGAAAGGCAGCCTGACTGAAACCGTGCTCACCAATCTCAAGCTGGAAGGCAGCAGTGGTAAAGCGTTGCGTCAGTGTATTGCTGCGGTGCGGCGTGGCGGTATCGTCAGCGTACCAGGCGTTTACGCCGGATTTATTCACGGCTTCCTGTTTGGTGATGCCTTCGATAAAGGGCTGACCTTTAAGATGGGACAGACGCATGTGCATGCGTATCTGCCCGATCTGCTGAAGCTGATTGAGCAGGGGCATCTGACGCCGGAAGAGATTGTGACCCATCATCTGCCGCTGGAAGATGCCGCACGCGGCTACGATATTTTCGCTAAACGCGAAGAGGAGTGCCGGAAGGTGATTCTGGTGCCTGGCATGGCTGCTACACAGGCCACGATTTAATCGCCTGAACCTCACTACCGGATCCCCGGCAGAGCTCGCTGCCGGGGATCGCATTTTAATACGGCTTGCGCTGCAGACTGCTTCGCCACTCCCGCCTCTCCAGCAGATGTTCATCCGGCGAGTCCGCCGTATCGACCTGACTCCCCTGCTCCAGCAGTCGCGCACTGCGTGAATGGGGATGACTTTCGCTGATCACCTGTTGTGAAAATGCACCAAACGATAACAGTAAAAACAGTAATGCACTGGCCGCCCTCACTTTCATACGCACACCTCTCTGGTAACGGTGTCGCTATGCTGCCCGACGGGTTTTCATTTTCTGTCAGTAACAGGCAAAGTTATGTGGAGAGCGGGAACAAGCTGCGACGGGTTTAATCGCGGTTCAGAATAGTCCGTCAGAGCAGATTTTAATTTTTCCTGCTTACCGTCCGTTTTTCTTCAGGAGGATGCCAGTGAACATCAATCAGTTTGATCAGCCGGTCGGTGAAGCCCTGCCCGACTGGCAACCTGTCGTCAGACCGTCCAGTGCCTCCATCCACGGCCAGCACTGCCTTCTCCTGCCACTAAGCATGGATCATGCGGAATCGCTGTTGCTGGCATTTATGCAGGCACCGGATGATCGGGACTGGACCTGGCTGAGCGCGGAGCGGCCCGCCTCACTGCCGCAGATGCAGCGCTGGATTGCAGATAAAGTGGCAGATGCAGCCCTGGTGCCCTTCACGGTCTGCGGGCTGAATCGGCAGCCCTGTGGTGTGGTCTCCTTCGCCAGCATAGAGCCAGAACATGGCACCCTTGAAATCGGTCACGTCACCTGGTCGCCGCTGATGCAGCGCAGTGCTATGGGCAGCGAGGCGATTTTTCTGCTGCTGCAACAGGCTTTTGCTCTCGGCTATCGTCGGGTGGCGTGGCGCTGTGATTCTACTAATGTCGCTTCACGACGTGCAGCTGAACGACTGGGGTTCCGCTTTGAGGGCCGTTTTCGTCAGGTAATGACTCGCAAACAACGTAACCGCGATACAGACTGGCTGTCGATAATCGATCGTGAATGGCCGGAGGTTCATCGCGCCCTGAGCGCCTGGCTGAGGGCGGATAATTTCAGCGTCGCAGGTCAGCAAAAGCGTCCGCTCAGTGCCTTTTTCGCCGACGTTAATCCTGGCAATGCCGACACGCCGGGGCCTGAATACTGAGCTGGCGCTGGCAGCTAATGCAGCCGACGTACGCTCAGTGCCGCAGACCAGCGCTGTCGCTGACAGCGCGGACAGACGGCCTGCTGCTCCGCCTCGATCCTCTGCGTCTGGCCACAATGGGTGCAGGCGTAGAGCGCGCTGACCGGCACGGTGCTGTAATCCTGTCGGTGCTCTGGCGGCAGCACGCTTAGTCCGGCGCGCATTTCATCATCATCGTAGAAATAGAGGCTGAGCTGACCATCGACCTCCACCAGCGCCAGCCGGATTTGTCCCAGATGCTCTACGCCGCTCTGGCGCAACTCCATATAGAACTCATCTTCGGAAATATTCAGCTGATCCAGACTTTCCAGCACATACAGGCCATCCTTAATCAGGGTAATGACGTCGCCCTGTATCAGCCGTGAAAAGCGCGGGCTATGTGACGTCAGCCAGGTGGTGAGGCGGTAGAGCGCCAGCAATACCACAAACACCATAATTACCGGCAGCACCGGTACATCGTCATAAAACGTGACGTCACCGGACGCAGAACCCAGCGTCAGAATCACCACCAGTTCGAACAACGACAGCTGACGTACGCCGCGTCGTCCTGACACTTTCAGAAAAGTAAAAACCACCAGATAAGCGATCAGGACCCGCGCCACCACCTCAAATAAAAAGGTGGCCGGTTGATCGTTAAGTAAAAAACGGTGCCAGTCGAATGAGAACATAGTCGGTTAAACTTCCTGTTTTAAGAGGCGCGCCGCTTAACCCGCCGCCCATTGATCGCCCGCAGATTCAGGCCAGTAATAAGTAAATCTTGTCGCCAGCCCGTTAAAAGGCAAGCGAAGCAGTAACGTTGAAACAGGTAAGTCTGACCGCTCTGCATGTTGAGGAAAAGGTTAACAAAGCTGAAAATAACGCTGACGCGCTTCACGCTGCGCTTATCAACCCGACAGCGCAGACAATAGTGAAAAATTCCTGTTTCTGAATGGATGACTTTTGCCGCTACGCTTTTTCCTTTTCACTTCAATAATTTGCGAAGACACCCTCCCTGTCTATACTTTCCAGTAAGGCTTCCGCAAAATCCGTTAACATTCAGAGAAGCCACTCTTTTTCCTGCCGATAGCGCCGCACCTTTAGTTCTGCTATCTCACGCATCCAAACCGTCACAGGCTCTGTTGCCTGCAACTTAGTGTCTGTGGCTTATGGCAAGGATCGCCAGTCTGCTTTGCATACCTGTAACGCCCTGACCCGTTTCACAACGGCTCGTCAGCGGGAAGCGTGTTGCTTTATTTCGGGAGATGCCATGACGCCCTTTTCCAGTTTCTGGCAGGCCGGCTATGAAGGTGCCGATCATATCAATCCGGCCGGTCTTGCGCTGTCGATGAACGATCTGAACCAGCATCAGGCGCGGGCGGCAGAAGATTATGCAGCGTTGAGCCCCTTTGCCATTCGCACCGTGCGGGAAAGCGTCGGCTGGCGGCTATGTGAACGCGACGGCCGCTATGACTTCTCCACGGTCGCTGCACGGATGCAGGCCGCAGAGCAGCAGGGTATTCAGCTGAGCTGGACAATCTGTCACTACGGCTGGCCCACGGGCGTCAGCCTGTTTGATCACGACTTTATCCCCCGTTTCGCTGCCTTCTGTGGTGCACTGGCCCGCTTCCTGGCGCCCTGGTATCAGCAGGCACCGATCTACTCTCCGATGAATGAGATCTCCTTTGTCAGCTGGGGTATTTCGGTCGGGTTGTTCGCCTGTGAGGCGATCCCGGAGCCGGATCGGGCCGATGACGCTAAGCGGCAGCTGGTGCGCGCTACCCTGGCCGCCTGTGATGCGATCTGGCAGGCCGATCCGCGGGCCCGTGTGCTGCACTGCGATCCGCTGATCCATATCGCGCCCGATCCTGCCGATCCCGACAGCGACCGTCTGGCGCGTGAGATGTGTGACACCCAGTATCAGGCGTGGGACATGCTCAGTGGTCGCCGTAATCCGGAGCTGGGCGGCGCACCCCGCTATCTCGATCTGATTGGTGTGAATTACTACCACGACAACCAGTGGGAACAGGGTTCAAACCGGCGGCTTTACTGGCATCTGGGCGACAGCCGACGCCAGCCGCTGCATCAGCTGCTGCTGCAGGTCTGGCAACGCTATCAGCGGCCGCTGCTGCTGGCGGAAACCAGTCACGTCGGCAGCGGCCGTGGCGACTGGATCCGTGAGGTCGCCACACAGGTTGCACAGGCACAGCTGGCGGGCGCGGACCTGCTCGGCATCTGCCTCTATCCGATTCTCGATCGTCCCTTGTGGGAGGAGACCACCTTCTGGACCCGCAGCGGCCTGTGGGATCTCGATCATCTGGGCGCCGATCCTTACGCCCGCCAGTTACAGCAGCCTTATGCCGACGCCTTGCGTCAGGCGCAGCGCTTTTTGCAGCACATTACGTCCCTACAACATCCCAGCCAGGAGCACACCATGAAACCACCTGTTCTCATCGTTTTCAGCCATTTACGCTGGGGTTTTGTTTTTCAGCGTCCGCAGCAGCTACTGACTCGCCTGGCCCAGCACTATCGCGTGCTGTTTGTCGAGGAGCCGGTCTGGCAGGCGGGGCCACCGGGTCTGCACCAGAGCTCGCCTGCCGCCAACATCACGGTGATCCAGCCACATACCGACAGCGACGCGCCCGGCTTTCACGACAGCCAGATCGCCCCGCTGCTGCTGCTGCTGACGCCGCTGCTGGAGGAGGACGATCAGCCGCTGATCTGGTTCTATACGCCAATGGCACTGCCGCTGCTGACGCCGTTTGATCCGGCACTGGTAATTTACGACTGTATGGATGAGCTTTCGGCCTTCCAGAATGCGCCGCGCCAGCTGCAGCAGCGCGAATCGGCGCTGATGACCCGCGCCGATCTGGTCTTTACCGGCGGCTCCAGCCTCTATGAAGCAAAGCGTGATAAACACGCTCAGGTTTACTGCTTCCCCAGCAGCGTTGATGCCATTCATTTTGAACAGGCGCGCGATCGCACGAATCGTCATCCGTTACAGGATGCCATTCCGTCGCAGCGTCTGGGTTATTACGGCGTGCTGGATGAGCGTATCGATCTGCCGCTGATAGCCGCGCTGGCAGACAGCCATCCTGAATGGCAGATCATTATGGTCGGGCCGGTGGTGAAAATTGATCCCGCCAGCCTGCCGCAGCGCGCCAATATTCACTGGCTCGGTCAGCAGCCCTATCAGGCACTGCCGCAGTTTCTGGCAGGCTGGGATGTCTGTCTGATGCCGTTTGCCATCAATGCCTCGACCCGCTACATCTCTCCGACCAAGGTGCTGGAGTATATGGCGGCGCAGCTGCCGATTGTCAGTACTGCCATTGTCGATGTGGCGCGCCACTACGCAGAAGAAGTGGCGGTTGCAGAGACGCATGCGGAATTTATTGCCGCCTGTGAACAGGCAATGGCAATCAGTGCCGCAGAACGGCTGGCGCTGGCGGGACGGATGCAGGCAAAAGTCGATGCCACCTCCTGGGATCGCACCGCAGAGCAGATACATGGTCTGATCCAGCAGGCGCTGATGCAGCGTCAGCCTGCTCTGAAGTCAGCCAGCCAGACCCGCGCGCAGGCTAACGTTACGCCTTTAACACCAGCGATGCTGGAGAGCGATGCGGTGCCCTGCCTGATTATCGGCGCCGGACCGACGGGTCTGAGCGCCGGGTATCACTATGGCGAAGGCGCGGTACTGCTTGAGAAAAATAGCACCCCAGGCGGCTGGTGCCGCTCGATTGACGATCAGGGGTTCACCTTCGACTATGCCGGTCATATCATGTTCTCGCAGGATCCCTACGTGTTGCAGCTTTATGAGATGCTGCTGGGCGACAATCTGCACTGGCAGGCGCGCGAGGCCTGGGTTTACAGCGACGGTGTTTATACCCGCTATCCCTTCCAGTCAGCGCTGCATGGCCTGCCGGTCGAAGTGGTAAAAGAGTGCGTGCTGGGCGCTATCGAAGCGCGTTACGGCGAAACAGCGGCGGCGGCCGTGCCGCTGGATCGGGCGCGGGCGCGGCGGGATTGCTGTGCGGATGGCGCAATCCCCGATGAGGGCAGCAGCACCGGCGTGGTGGAGGGCGAAGAGGATTTCCAGCACTTTATTATGCGCACCTGGGGTAAAGGCATCGCGCGGCATTTCGCCCTGCCCTACAACCAGAAACTGTGGAAAGTGCCGCTGACCGACATGGAAACGTCATGGCTGGGCGGACGCGTGCCACTGCCCGATCTGTCACAGATCATCGATGGCGCGCTGCAACCGCTCGCGAAACCGGTCGGCCCCAACGCCCGTTTCGGCTATCCGCTGCGCGGTGGCTTCCAGGCACTGATGTCAGGCTTTTTACCGCACCTGAAATGCACGCTGGAGACCGACGCGACCCTGACCCGCATCTACCCGCAGGCGCATGTCGCCCTGCTGGCGGATGGTCGCCACTACCGGTATGAGCAGTTGATCAGCACCATGCCGCTGCCGGAGCTGATTAAGCTGATAGGTGATGAGGTGCCGGAGAGCGTCCAGCTGGCGGCGCAGCAGCTGCAGTTTGTGTCGGTGCGCTGTGTGAATCTGGGCATTGGCCGGGCTGATTTGACTGAAAAACACTGGATTTACTACCCTGGTGATACGCTGTTTCACCGCATCTTTGTGCAGGGCAACGCCAGTCCGCACTGCAATCCGCCGGGCGGTTTCGGCTTAACCTGTGAAATTACCTACAACGCGGCTAATCCGCTGCCGCTGGAGGGTGAAGCGCTGATTGAGCGCTGCCGTCAGGATTGCATCCGGGTCGGCATGATCACCGCGGACGATCCGCTGCTCTGCGCATCTGAGGTTGATATGCCTTACGCCTACGTGGTCTATGACCATGCGCGCAGCGATAACGTGGCGCTGATTCGCCAGTGGCTGCTGACTCAGGATATCCATCTGTCCGGTCGTTACAGCGAGTGGGAATATTACAACTCGGATCACGCTTTCCTGGCCGGTAAACGCGCGGCCGAAAATGTCCGTTTGCAACATGTCAGCGCAGGGACGCTTGGCTGATCTGACGCAGCCCGTTATGAAAGACGCTGGCTGCACTTTGCGGCTTTCAGCGACTGCAACGCAGTGACCCGATTTTCCGCTTTCCGGGTGGCATTGTATTTTGCAATGCCATTGCCCAGTCCGAAATCCCCGACAAAGCCCAGCACGGTCAGGGCATTAAACTGGCCGGTCTGCTCGATATCACTCTGCACGCCGTGCGCTTTGACCAGCTCCTGATCCAGGGCGTTGCAGTTCAGCGTCGCTGTCTCTTGCGGCGTCACCGCAGCCGCCTGTGGATAATGCTTGGTCGCGCAGCCGGTCAATACCAGCGTCACCAGCACCACTAAGACTCTCTGTTTACTCATTTCTCATTGCCTGTTTTTTGCTCACTCAATAAGGTTATCGGCAGCATACACCGGGAACATGAGTCTCTGACCTACCAATAATGGTCGAAACCGCTACGCTAATGTAGGATTCAGCGCGCTGCCGTCAGAGGCAGCCCGCTACCGACCGGAAGTCACGCAGCGAACGCACCTTACCCGTTCATCACTTCTGCAAGACCTTTCAGACAGTTAGCCAGCATGATGCTGCCAGCAGCAGCATTTTACGAGCAAAGCCCGAGCGTTAATTTGTGACGAGGCTGCCGCGCAAGCGAAGCCGGACACAGCAAATTTGCGCGTCGGGTTTATCAGAGTTTGTTCCAGATGAGGTTTCTCCATGCGTTTTAAAGGATTGAACATCGGGTTTTTCATTTTGATTCTGGCTATCGCCACCGTCGCATTTTTCGAGGTGCTTTCGCCCTATTTCTCGCCGATTTTATGGGCGGCGATTCTGGCGGTGATTTTCCATCCGCTGAAAACCTGGCTGCGCAGCCGACTGGGTGACCGCAACGGCGTGGCCGCGCTAATTACCCTGTTCTGTATCTGCCTGATTGTCTTCACACCGCTGGCGATCATCGCCTCCTCACTGGTGGTTGAAACCAACGCGGTCTATCACAAACTGCAGACCAACTCATCGCAGTTCCCGGCCGTGTTCGCCGATCTGCTGCAGCATCTGCCGCGCTGGGCAAGGCATTTCCTGGCTGAAAATAATCTGGATAACGCCGCACAGATTCAGCAGAAGCTCTCCTCATTTGCACTTAAGGGCGGTCAGTATGTGGCGGGCAGCGCCTTTATCATCGGTAAAGGGACGTTCAGCTTCACCGTCGGCTTTGGCATCATGCTCTATCTGCTGTTCTTCCTGCTGAAAGATGGCTCCTATCTGGTGCATCTGATTCTGGAAGCATTGCCGCTTTCTACTTACGTGAAGCATCACCTGATGGTGAAGTTTGCTGCCGTGGCGCGCGCGACGGTGAAAGGTACGGTGGTGGTCGGTATCGTACAGGGTATTCTCGGCGGGCTGGCCTTCTGGTTTACCGGCATCGACGGCAGCCTGCTGTGGGGCGCACTGATGGCGTTCCTCTCCCTGATTCCGGCGGTCGGTTCCGCCATCATCTGGGTACCTGCGGCGATCTTCTTCTTTGCCACCGGCGCACTGTGGAAAGGGCTGTTCCTTGTCGGTTTCTTCGTGGTGATTGTTGGTCTGGTGGATAATATTCTGCGTCCGCTGCTGGTCGGCAAAGACACCAAAATGCCTGACTATATGATCCTGATCGCCACGCTGGGCGGCATGGAGATTTACGGCATCAACGGTTTCGTGATCGGTCCGGTCATTGCCGCGCTGTTTATCGCCTGCTGGAACCTGCTTTCCGGCCGCGATAACCGCGAAAACATCGAAGTCATCGACGAAGACGTGATCGAAGAAGGCAAAAAACAGTCTGAGACAGCCGCAGAAGCGGCGGCTGAAGCAGCGTCTGCGGCAGCCGAGGCGGCCGCTGAAGCGGAAATCAAAGTGTCGGCGTTAGCGGCGGCGGAAAGAGAAGCCGCAGAAAGAAAGGCGGCGGAAAAGAAAGCGTAATCCGGTTCAGCCATAAAAAAACCCACCTTTCGGTGGGTTTTTTTTCAACCTGAAAACCAGCGTCTTAGTTGGTCGCTTTGTTTTTCAGATCTTCAGCACCCTGCTTGGTTTTATCCCAGCCTTTTTCAGTGCCTTCTTTGGTTTTGTGCCAGCCTTTCTGAGCACCTTCCGTGATTTTGCTACCGGTGGTGTGGCTTTTGCCTTCAGCGGCGTGCTCAGACTTCAGCTTCAGCTCTTTGCCTTCATTCTGGGTCTGATGCAGTTTTTCTTTCGCGGTGTCAGCGCCTTTATGCGCTTCCGCAACAGTGTTATCGGTAGTGGTAGCAGCAAATACTGGCGAGGCCAGCAAAATAGCAGACAGTGCAATAATTGATTTCTTCATAATTCCCTCTGTATTCATCGTTGCCGTGTAGGTTTTAATCCTGGCATAGCCTTCCCAGGAAAGATTTAAGAATAAACCAGGAATGAAAAAGGGCCAGTTTTCACCAGAAAAAGCCGCTGACTGTAGATTTTTTATCCATTACCAGAGCGCCAGCTGCGGATCGTCGTCCGGTTTCGGCTTATTCCGGCTCACGCGGGCGGGCGGTGCCGGCTGCTGCATCTGCCGGGTGATCCACGCCAGTAATACCGTCACCACATAATCCTGCTGCTCAGCGTTAAGCGGCTGATGCTGCCCGATGTGGTGCCACTTGTTCAGACAGCCACGACAGCAGGTCGCGGTAGCGTGCTGGGCGATAAACACCGGATGACCGCGCATCGGCGTCTGTTTGCCATCATTTTCCGGCTGAGCAGGCGCCAGTCGCTGTGCGACAAACTCAGCGGCGTGCTGTCGCAAAACCGGCTCGCCTTTGCTGCTCGCATAATCGTACTCAGCGCGTCCCAGTCGAAAGCGCTGACGAAACGGCGAACGTGCCAGCCGGGTAAACAGATCGTCAGACACGTTCATACTGATTGCCAGTTACTCATATTTACGTCCCGCCAGATAGCTGACGCCCTGTGGTCCGAACGCTTCGCGATGCAGTTCATTCGGCTGCAGGTGAAACGTCTCGCCGGGATGATAGGTGGTGTCGCCCTGCTCGGTACTGATAGTGATGTCACCACTGAGAATCAGGGCCAGCGCTTCAAAAGGATGGACGTGATTATCAAGCTGGGCTGATGCGGCACGCTCAATCAGCAGTGGCTCATCAAAACCCTTTTCGGCTAACAATTTTCTGAATTCGTGTTCTGTCATCGCAACGCCTCAATATGGAACTGACCCTAAGCAGTGTAGACGATCTTTATCGCCGCTTATGGCACGGAACGGGTACGTAAAGTCGCGCAAACAGGGTTGTTCACAGGTCAGGCCGATGCTGTACTTGCCGTCTCGTTCCCCATTTTGACAGCAGGATGACGAAAAAGTATGTCTTACCCTCAAAGAACGGCTCTGCTGCTGATTAATCAGCGCTCACGTAAAGGACGCATTGAGGCCAGTCGGGCGCAGACGCTGCTGGCTCAGGCTGGCTTCACCCTGCTGCAACCGGACGAGGATGAAGCCCGCACCTACAGCCAGCTCATCGCAGCGTATGCCGGTCGCGTTGATGCGGTGATCGTCGGCGGTGGCGACGGCACGCTTAACGCGGCCGCGCCGGGACTGATGCAGACTGGCCTGCCGCTGGGCATATTACCGCTGGGCACCGCCAACGATTTTGCCCGTACGCTGGGCATTCCCCCCAGCCTTGAACAGGCGGTAAAAATTATCGCAGACGGGCAGTTGCGCGCCGTGGATCTGGGGGAAGTGAATCAGCACCTGTTTCTTAACGTCTCGAGCATCGGTTTTTCGGCCGAGCTGGCGCGCAACCTTACGGCGGAATCGAAAAAACGCTGGGGGGTGGGCGGATATGCCCTGGCGGCGTTGCGGCTGCTGCGGCAGAGCCGTCCGTTCAGCGCCACGCTGGTGCATCAGGGTCAGCGGATATCCGTCAAAACGGTTCAGGTATCGGTGGGCAACGGGCGCTTCTACGGGGGTGGCATGACGGTGGAACAGCGCGCAGCACCCGACGATGGGTTACTGGATGTCTACAGCCTGGAGTTGCAGCATAGCTGGCAGCTCATTGCGCTGCTGCCCTTTCTGCGGCGTGGCACCCATGGCCGCTGGCGCGACGTGCGGGCGTTCAGTACCACAGAACTGACCATTGAAACGCGCCGTCCTCATTACATCAATGCAGACGGCGAGATTATTGGTCAGACACCGGCACATTTCCGTCTAATCGCCCATGCGCTACAGGTTTATGCCCCAGGCGACAGCGCAGTATGCCAGCCCGCCAGCAGGCGTTGTAACCAGCTTGAGTAAGAAACTAGTGTCCGATGCCGTTTTTTTCAGCGTTGTCGATATGCTCAGAAAGACTGGTGACCAGCTTCTTCGCCATTTCAAGGGTCAGCCCCAGAAACAACGTCTCCTGCGGGCCCTGTTCTCGCGGGGCGTCGGGGTCGATATAACCGAATTTCAGTACCAGTGCCCGATGTGATTTCAGGGGACCAATATGCCAGCCGGTAACCGGGTAGAAGGTAAAACACGTAAATTCATTCACTTTGATCCTGACTGTGAAAGCATAACGCTGATTGGGAGTCAGGCCAGCTCTGATGATAAAACATGAGTGGAATGCTGAGTCTGAACCAAATCCAGAGGATTACAAGGGAAGCGGCAGAATAAGCGCAGCGTAAAACGGTTAGCATCGTCGCTGCGCCTGGGGCCTGTCATCGCTGGTGGGTGTAGGTTAATCGCATCTGCGCCTGCCGTGACTAAAGACGCATTCCGGGCTGACCACGTCCGGGCGGAGACGGTCGTCGGCACCCCGGCTAATCAGTCTGCGGAATAATCGAGATATGGCCGTTCACCTCCAGCACCGCATATTTAATCTGATCGAAACGTTCCAGCCCCGGACCGGATCGCGCCGCTTCCAGAACATCGTCAGGACTGATACCGGTCATCTTCAGGCGCGCCATCAGCAGATTACCATTCTCCACCAGAATCACCGGGCCGCCATCAATTGCCTGCTCCACCACCGGAAAACGGCTTTTCAGCTTGCCCAGTACAATATCAATCGTCACCAGCGTAATAATAGTCAGCGCCGCGCCCGTTACCGAAAAATCGTCACCCAGCAGCGCCTGCTGGGTCGCTTCGCTGATAATCAGCAGCAGAATCAGATCGAAAGAGGTCATCTGCAACAGGGTGCGTCTGCCGGCAATTTTGAACACCACCATCAGCACCAGGTAAATGGCTGCCGCACGTAATACCGTTTCCATAACGCGCCTCTGTCAGGGATAGATCCATTGGGTAAAACGGACCGGAGGATGGTCGCCGCCGTTAATGGCAACGTGAATGCGGCCCGGATTACGTGGCTGCAGGCCGAGCCAGATGGCGTGATCCGGTCCGGTGTCGCGGGCAGAAAAGGTCAGCCGCAGATCGTTGCCGATCGTCACCGCCTCCAGCGGCTGAGGCTGCAGCGTCTGGATTTGCAGGTTATCCAGTGCGCCACCGCCAATTGTTACGTTAAAGCGCTCGGCTATCGGGGCGTTGTAACGTATGCGCATATCCATATTGCTCTCGACGCGGCCAAACCGCTCATAGTCTACCTGAAGGGTGCCGTCGGGCGAGCGGGCGCTGGTGTCGCTCAGAAAGCCTTTGGAAAAGAGTCCGCATGCACCGAGGATGACCAGCAGGATTAACAGAGACTCCCCTGCCCGCTGAATCAGCCATTCGCGGCGAACCCAGCGGAGATCCTCTTTTATCGGGCTATCCCCGGCCGCTGTATGATCTTTTTTCACGCTCTTATTCTCTCCTCTCGGTACACCCGCTCCGATGACGCTCTGCCTGAAGCATAGTGGACAGACATTATTTCGCCCGTCGCTCAACCCAGAACGACCAGCTGTGGTAGAACAATGTCAGGGGCATGGCAATCGCGGCCCCCACCAGCACAAAGCCCTGCGTGACCGGCGATGAGGTGCTTTCACTGATGCTGAACTGATGCGGCACCAGCCAGGGATAGAGGCCGCACAGCAGGCCGCTAAAAACAGCGCCGATCAGCATCAGCGTCAGGATGAGCTGGAACAGCGGCCGGGCTCGCCACAAGGCCAGCGGCACGGCGATCCAGAGCAGAGTCATCGCCACGATAGCGCTTTTACCCGGCAGCCGCTGCCAGCTTTGCTGCCAGATATCTGCATTGAGGTAGCATTCGACAAGGAAGATCATCAGCGCCAGCAGCCACCACAGCCAGCTCTGTGCCGCCGCCAGCGGCTGCACCCTGTCGCCGATGCGCCAGCCAATCCAGCAGCAGGCCAGCAGCGAATTGATCGCCATGAGTCCTGCGCCGCTGATCAGCGGAACCAGGCTCAGGCCATCCGGCAGGCCGGTTTGCGGCTGCGCGCTGATGATCATCCCGGCGCACCAGCCCTGAATAAAGGTCGCCAGTGCCGAACTGCCCGCCATGACACGGTCCAGCCAGTGACGCAGTTGTGAAGAACTCAGAGCGCGGTACTCAAGCGCCATGGCACGCACCAGCAGCGCCAGTAACATGACAAACAGCGGCACGCTCAGCTGACTGAACAGCAGCGCATAGACCGGCGGAAACAGCGCCAGCAGCGCGCCCGCCGCCAGCACCAGCCAGGTCTCATTCGCATCCCATACCGGCAGAATGCTGTGGGTCATCAGCTCACGCTGTTCATCATCATGAAACCAGCAAAACAGCATACCCACGCCCAGGTCAGTGCCATCCAGAAGCAGATAGAGCAGCAGGGAGAGGCAGATAATCAGCGCGGAGAGATCGGCCATCGCAGACTCCTAGTGTGGCGTTTTTAGCTCAATGACGACCGGCTGTCCCGACGGCAGTTCACCCTTAACCCTGCGCAGCAGATAGTGTAAGCCGAGGGCGAAGACCAGCACGTAGATCAGCAGCACGGCCACAAAAATAGCCAGCGTAGTGGCGAACGACAGCGGTGAGACGCTCTCTGCGGTGCGTAACATGCCGTAGACCGTCCACGGCTGACGCCCCACTTCTGTCACGATCCAGCCAGAGAGCAGCGCGATAAAGCCCGCCGGCGAGAGCCATACCATCCAGCGCATTAACCACCCTGATGCGGCCAGCCGCCCACGCCAGCGCTGAAGATTAGCTATCAGGATGGTGAGTAAGATGATCAGTCCCAGCTCCACCATCAGGCGAAAGGCGAAAAAGACCGGCAGCACCGGTGGAATGGCCTCTGCAGGAAATTCACTCAGGCTTTTGATGTGACCCGTGAAGTTGTGTCGCAGATAGAGCGAGCCAAGCGCGGGCAGGCTCACTTCCAGATGGTTACGCTGCGCCTGCTGGTCCGGCAGCGCGAACAGTCTCAACGGTTCCCCCTCACCCTGCGCAGGTGGCCGCCAGCTACCTTCCATCGCCGCGAGTTTAGCGGGCTGATAGTCGCGGGTATTTTCACCGTGCAGATCGCCAAGGACAATTTGCAGCGGAACGGCAAACAGCAGAAAGGTCAGCGCGCTGTTGAGCATCAGCCGTGAAGCAGGCTCCCCCTTAAAATGCCGCAGTCGCCAGGCCGCAACCCCCATCATCAACACCGCGACGGCAATCAGCGACCCCACCACCATATGACTGAAACGCCAGGGAAAAGAGGGAGACAGCAGAATCGATCGCCAGCTTTCGGCCAGAAAAACACCGTTCTCATTGCGCGTAAATCCGATCGGCGTCTGCATCCAGGAATTGGCAGCCAGAATCCAGAATGCGCTTAGCAATGCTCCAACCGCCACCAGACAGGTCACAGCAAAATGGATGCCAGGCCGGATTTTATTGAAGCCAAACAGCATCACCCCGGTCAGCGCCGATTCCAGAAAAAAAGCGACCAGCACCTCATAAAACATTAACGGCCCAATCACGCCACCAACCTGATGGGAAAAGCGCGCCCAGTGTGTACCAAACTGGAATTCCATGACTACGCCGGATGCGGCACCAATTGCCACCGTCAGGGAAAAAATGTTGAGCCAGAAGTGAAGCGCATCCCGGGCGACCTGCTGCTTTCCCCACAGCCAGCGCGCCTCAAACCAGACCAGAAACGGGGCCAGCCCCAGCGTCAGCGCCGCCAGCGTGATATGCATGCCCATGGTCAGCGCAAACTGCGTCCGGGCGATTGTCAGAATCCAGTCGCTGTCATTCATAAGGGGAGTGGTCCGGCGCAGACACGCTGGTGTAAGTGCCTGGCGTGAACAGAGACGCAGGCAGCCGTACTTTCATCTGACTCTCTCCTGGCCGGAAAATAATCGCGCCTGCCGGGGCTGCATGACATCAGCATCAGGATTAATTCACCAGCAGAAAGCGGATATATGACGTTATCTGTTTATCGTAGTGAAGAAATAAAAAACCAGCCAGTTCCGCGGGCCTGTAATAACGAACGCGCTGAAGATGATTTTATTGTGACAGAGTAAAGAGCGGTGAAATAAAATTATTATCGCGGGCCATTCCCGCCTCGCTTAAATAAAGGAAAATAAAATTAAGCGAGGCGGATAATTAATCCAGCCCCGGCATTATGAAACAGGTGCCTTACAGCCAGCCCGATCGGCGCAGTTTAGCCCACAACCCGCCGCAGGCCAGCAGCGTCAGCCCCACCGCCAGCGGATAACCATACAGCGACTTCAGCTCCGGCATATGTTCGAAGTTCATGCCGTACATGCTGAACACCACGGTCGGGATCACCAGGATCGCGCCCCAGCCCGCCAGCTTTTTGACCACCTCGTTCTGCTGCACCGTCACCAGCGCCAGGTTGACCTGCATGGCGCTGGTCAGCATCTCGCGCATATCTTCCGCGTCGGTGACTACATGACGGGCGTGATCCTGTACATCACGGATATAGGCGCGCAGCGGACGCGGGATCAGATCTTCATGCAGGTGGATAAGCTGGTTACAGATCTCTTCCACCGGCAGCGCTGCATTGCGTAGTGACAGCAGATGACGCCGCATGGTGTAGACCGACTGGACCGACTTACGGTCAAATTCGCTGGTGAAGAGTTCGTTCTCCATCTGCCCGACCCGCTCATTCAGCGAGGTGGAGAGCGCGGCATAACGATCGACAATGAAATCAAGCAGGCAGTAGAGCGGCCACGCTGGGCCAAACTTCAGCAGCGCCGGATTTTCAGACGCCCGCTGGCGCACCGGGGTATAGCTTTCAGATGCGCCGTGACGGATGCTGATCAGGAATTTTTTTCCGACAAAGAAATGGGTTTCGCCCAGTTCGCAGCTGTCATCCTTTGCACATACTGTCTTGACCACGATAAACAGTGAGTCACCGTAATGTTCGATTTTAGGTCGCTGATGGGCATTAAGCGCATCTTCAACCGCCAGTTCGTGCAGGCCGAACTCCTCTTTAATCTTTGCCATAAATTCAGCGTCTGGCTGCCACAGCCCGAGCCAGATAAACGCTTCCGGCTCTTTAATCACTTCACTGATATCTTCGACGTCGACCTCTTCGCCCGCACTTCCCGGACGATATACCCTGCTGCTTACGATCATCTTCTGCATTCCCGTTGTGCCAGTACATGCAGCTTAGCCAAAGCCGGGCCTGTAACCGGATAAAAACCGTAAGGATTTGCTGCGACTCCACTATCAGCGGGTTACCACTTCAGGCCTAATCCGGTGGAAAAGATGCCTTCGTTCAGGGTATCAGGAATGCCGCTGACCAGATTGCGATGATAGCCAAGGTGCAGGGTTGACCAGGAGGTCAGGCTGTAACGCATCCCGATTTCGGCATCCAGCATAAATACTCCGTCATCATCCAGTGAATGACCGACATCGCCGTTGCTGTAAAGCGTGACCGATTTACCCAGCAGATAGCGCTGATAGTTCCAGCGCAGCGAGCCGCCAAAGTGCCGCTCTTCGCGATCGTCGCTGTAGCCATACTCAAAGGCGCCGCCAAGCAGCGAGAGTGAGAAGGAACTGAGTTCAGTGTCCCATAGCTGATAACCGGGGCCGGTGCCGAGCAGCGCCTGGCGTGAAAGGTTTTCCACCCAGTCGCGCTTGTAGGTCGCGCGGGTCTGCCAGAAGAACTGCTCACTGACCAGATAGTCGAAGGCGTAGCGCAGGCTGTAATTGTCTGTGTTGACACTCGCGTTTTCCTGCTCACGGTTATAGGTCGCACCGATGTCGTGACGCCAATTCCCCTTGTTCAGTTTGGTGTTGAGCGCAAAGCTGTAGTCGTCAGTTTTCGTCGAGGCTTTTTTGACCTTAACACCGGCATCGATATTGCCGGTCCAGGCAAGCTGATCGCTGCGCACTTTGGCTTTCATAAACTCATCGATGCGCCTGACGGAGACCTGCTGCTCCTGCTCATTGCGTTCAACCCAGACATAGCCGGGATCGGACGAAGAGAGCCACACCTGATAATGTTCGCCGGTCTTTTTATTTTCGACATTGACCGGATTGTCGCTGGCGAGCGTACTGACGGCATTCCACGCCAGAGTGACGGTGCCCGCGTAGTGTGTCTCAATCGCCAGCTTGCCGTCGCTGAGGTAACGGATCGTGCCGGTCAGCCGATCGCCATTATTCAGCCAGACGGTATCGGCTGCGGCCTGCTCTGCCCATCCGGTACAGCAGAAGATGACCAGCAGCCGGGTCAGTAAGATGGCGCAACGCATAGCTTTCCCTGTAAAGACGTCGTTCGGTATGGACGACGCGTCACCGCAAATCCGGCCCTGATAATTAAGCGGATTCCGCGATGATATGCAATGCGATCAGGAAAGGTCGTGCAGGGCTTTGCCGGATGGCGGACCCAGCATGAAGTCGCTGAAACGGATCGCCAGCCCCTCGCGTTCAGGCGAACAGCCCATCACGCCGACAAAACGCCGCGTCTGACCCGGCCACGGGCAGAGCCGCAACAGTGGCCAGGTCAGGCCGTCGGTGGAGTACTGGATTCGTAATACCGCCTTTTCCAGCGTGGCACGCAGCCAGAACTGACGCGCATCACCGGGAAAAACACCGGTAGACCAGTCAGAAAACTCACGCGTGACCACGCTGCCGATGGCAGGCTGGTCATCGTTAAACTCAATGCCCGCTTTAACCCAGTGCGTTTCACTGTCCTGAATAAACAGACCGGCCTGATCGTAGAGCTGGCTGAAGTCAGCCCTCACCTTCACCTGAACGGTAAAATCATTTTCCACCCAGAAGCCAAAAGCGTGGCCGCTGTGCCGTTCGAAACCGTACCAGGTACGTTGCCAGAAATCGCTGTTCAGCGCGGTTTCAAACCTCAGCGTATCGCCATCCAGACTGTGTACCGGCGGCTGATTAATCCAGACGCCGCCTTCGGTGTTCAGTGAGATGACTGCGGACATAGGCACTCCTTTATGTGAGTTAAATCGCCTGCGTCCAGGCAGACCCGGGCGCGGCGACATGCCTGATTATCATAGCGTTAATTGGTGAAACAGCCGCAGAGGATCGCGGCAAATCTGAATATGCCGTAATGGAAAGTGCTTAGCTGAGCAGACCCGATACTGCGAACATCGGGATCGGTTAGCAGTTTCGTTTTTTCGTGTCGCGTAAACAAATAACCGCGTTCAGGTCCAGTCAGCTCAACTATTTCATTTTGTTAATATCCTGGCGCAAATCGCATTTAACAACCAGACTTGTTTTGTCTGAGGGCAACTGAACTCATTAAATATAAGGATTAAGCCACCATGGTAGATAAATCAGAAATTTTAGATCACGCGCAGGTTGTTGATGTGAATGGCGAACATGTCGGTATTGTTGACCATTTCGAAGGCGACGACAAAATTAAGCTGGCGAAAAGCGATCCTGAAGCAGGCGGCAAACACCACATTATTCCATTCAGCTGGGTGAAAGAGGTTGATGATAATAAAGTCATCCTTTCTAAAGCCAAAGCGGATGTTGAAAGTGAGTGGCAGTCTGCATAAAACATTAGCCGTGGCATCTGCCACGGCTTATTTCTTTTCTGCGCGTTACGCTATTTTTGCTTATAACCCTGCCCAAACCCGCTCATTTTATCGCTCTGCCCTTCTGCATTTGATGAAGAAACAACGCTTTCTGCATTTCCCCTGAATATACCCAAACTGTTCTGTCTTCTCACAGGCTGATATTTTCTGCCTGCGGTAAGGAATAACAGCCAAATACGTCGTCGATCAGCGGATAGCTTTCTGAACCGGGTAATTCAAAATGCCACCATTCGGTCGCAATACCGGTAAAGCCACCACCCAGCATGATGGCATTAAGCATCAGACGGTTACGCTGTGCCTGAACGGGCACCGCAGGATGATAAGGATGGGAGTGCTCACTCATCTCATCGAAGCCGGTGCCCATATCCACGATTTCGCCCTGCTCGTCGATCAGCGTCACGTCTACTGCCGTACCACGGCTGTGGTTTGATCCGCGCGTCAGCGGTGCGACATAGTCCTGATGCGGGCAGGCCTGCCACAGGATTGCCTGCGCGGCAGGTGGTCGGTACGCATCAAGGATCAGCAGCGAATAGCCCGCCACGTTTGCAATATCGATACTTTTCGCCAGCGCTTTCGCCGCATCAGCGTGCAACAGACAGCGCGCGTCACGGTAGATGGGCTGGCCGGTGAGGTTGTCGGCGGTGGCGTATTTCAGATCGATGGCTGACTGAGGAAAAGCCTCAGCAACATCAACAAGATTTTTACTTTCCATGATGGAGTGCTCCCTGTTTATGTGCTCTGTGGCGGGCTGGCCGGTGAGGAGTGATTATGAGGCGGTTATCATGGCATTGCGGCGGAAGGAAAAAAAGGTGTCGTGAATTTTTGGGTCCGGGCGTGGTGTGGCAGTTTGTTTACTCAGAATTGTGGCTGGCAGGTTTAAAGGCTTAAGAGATAAGTACAGGCGGAATAATCAGTTACCTGAATTCAGGAACTATAGCGTTTTATAAATAATTACAGTGAGATGAAAGGCAATAATTAAATTCCACAAATTTAAATTTTTTATCACTTTTACTTCACATGAAAGTGCAGCGTTTAATTACTTTATTTTGCGATCTGCGCCGCAAATAATAGCGTTTTAACTGTGAGGGAAATTGCTGATTTACATTGATTTTCAGCTGGACTTTATTCGTATTAGTTGATTATATGTACAGGTATTTAGCGCGATCCTATTTAACAGGAATAGAGATCATGACTGAGTCAGAGTGTAATGCAGTTGGTTTAAATCCAGAAGCCCCTTCCGTTACCCGGCGTAAATTAACAGTGAGTTACGCCAGCCGGTATCCAGACTATATCCGTATTCCCTCGATCATTATGAAAGGCCAGTGGCTGGCAGCCGCCGGATTTACTACCGGCACCGAAGTTGAGGTGAATGTCACAGAAGGCCGTATTGTGCTGATCGTGAAGCCACCCGAGCCTGTCGATGAGCAGCTGGTTAACGCGTTAGCGCAGCTGAATAAGCTGCCTGCAAGAAAACAGAAGCAGGTGCTGGCATTGTCGGGTGTGGCTGCGGGTTAGTGGCGTTGAGGTGAAGGGATGCCGCTTCTGATTGGGGAGCGGCAGATTGAGTGAGTCGCATGTTGAGTTACTATTTTCAATGCGGTTATCTGCCCCTCATATTCGCCATTAAATTTAACGATACAACCTGTTTTTTATAAAGCGCAGTTAACCTGAATAAGCCCTCAATGATTACGCTGTGGGACGTTCATTCCAGGCATCATGTGCCAGCAAATTACCGTCTTTATAAAGGTGTGTGATTTTCTCATAATTTAATGCAACCTCTTCCATATGTCCGGTTCCCGGACTACTGCGTGTATCATGCATTACCGGACTCACCGAAATGACTTTTACATTTTCCAGGGTGATTCGGTAATACTCCACTTCCTGCCCTGCATCATTGATGTTGTAGAACCGGAATTCAGCAGATTTTAGCGTCTGTCCAGTTGCTGTCGCTTTGAAAAGATAAGGTGATGCGCTATCAAGTTCTTTGGAAAACTGAAAGGGTGAATGTTGACGTGTACCGGTAACTTTTCCTGTCATGGGATCGGTAGGAATTGCTATACAGTGATTCAGGCCTTGCAGCTCTATACTACCTTCACGATCCCTGACATCCGATGAACCACGGATAATTGCGCCACCGTCATCGGTTAAAAATAAATGTACTGGTACAGCCATTTTATAGCTCCTTATTTATGATTAGTGGTATAGCCATCTCCCTGCTTTTGCCGATTCAATCAGCATCTGAATTGTTAGCGGCTCAGGCTGATGCTGATCAGTTTTCAAGTAATCCGGGAGAATAATGTCAGGCAAAAACCAAATCCCTTCATTAGGGAAGTATCTGCAGAATTCAAAACCTGAAGAGTCAACGTTACAAACTGAAAAATATTCGTTCAGGAAATCCGAGGCCTCTTCAGGTAAAACGGCTTGTTTACCCGTGCTGATTGAAGCATCTTCTGGCATTTTCCAAAAATATTTTTCAATCAAACTATTGATAATTTCCGAATAGTTCATTGCCTGCTCTCACGACCTGTAATTAATATATATCGGTGTTTCACATTGATAGCTATTAATGATACGTCATATGTAGTCAGAATAGCACCAATCCAGGGCACCCAGCGACCAATATAAGCACCGATGCTGGTAGTATAAGCCCACTGCCCGTTTAACATTTTTCTCCACGTAATGGTTTTCTTTCGTGTTTTGAATTTATAACGTATCAGGGTTCGACTTGCTAGAGATAATGGACTGGTTCCACCGGTTGGTCTGGTACTCTTGGCGCTGCTGGCCGTTCCTGGCTTTCCTCTGACAGGGATAACCGGAAATCCGGCCAACCAGGTCGCTACGGCAAGCAAATCAGTTACCCCGCTGAATTTTTTTCTGAACTCATCAAGTATCAGCCAAAATAATAACTCGTGTTTTTTTACACTCCTTCCATCAAAGAAATATGTGCCATTACGTTGTTCGGTCGTATCCATCCTGACTATCCTCTTTACGCTCCGTGTAAAGATCATCATAAAAAGTGTCCACTGGATTACCTGTTGATCTCAGTCAGTCTTACTGCTTTTAATCAGGTAGAAAACATAATTAAAGCAAAAAACGTGATAGCAGACTCAGAATGTCGGCACTGCCATTTACATACAGTGATAAGCTTTTAATAGCGTGAGCAGCCGTATACCTGTGATCAGATAATTTTTGACGATTTAACTTAGCCGAATAGCTAACAGGAAAGTACGGGGGCGCGTTTTCTGCCCATATCACAGTTGAATTTGGGATCTGTTTTTTATGTTTTATCATCTGTAATGCCATTCTGTAGCGAAGTTTTGATTAGTGGATGAATGTTGCCCAATCTGCGTTCCTTAATTTGAGATTCTTTGTAACTCCAGCTATTTTGTGATCTGAAAATCACGCTTAGTGGGACCACATTTTTCGCAGAGGCACTGTTATGGACAACTACTGGGACACGCAAAGACGCTCAAACTACTTTCTGACGATGGCAAATCTGGAAGCTAATCATTTAGTTAACATAGCCACTTCACTTTCTCAATTTCATCTCAAGGATGCTCTTGTAAGACTGAAATTCCAGGATGAGGTGCGCGAGTTCGCTCGTCTACAGATCCATACCATTCGTACTTCGAATTCTGACGATCAGTGCCAGGAGTGCATTCAGAATCTGAAGCAGGAAAGCCAGCACCTCAGGATTCAGGACAGAATGCTCAGAACGGGTGAAGCTGTCGTATCGTCTTCGGCGCAGTTTTATCATGACCATGAAAAGGTGATTGGGTATGTAATCAATGGTATCGGCGTGGTATTGAGTGGCTTACAAATCGTGGCTGGCGTCGGTCTGATTGTAGGTTCTGTCACTACAGGTAATGTTTTAGGTGTTGTAGCAGGTTCAACACTGGTGATGAATGGAGTGGGATCAGGGATTGAGAGCATAGGTAAACTCAGCGGTGTGCCCCACCCTTCAAACCCAATAAGAGATAAATATGAAGATGTTGCAGATTTTTTTGGCTTTGATAAGCGACTCGGATTGTTAGCCTATCAGGTAGTTGATTTGACAACCTCATATTATGGCATTTTCAAACTGACTTTAAAGCCAGAGGCATGGAGGCTATACAAATATCTGCCAACTGACTATTACCGAAAAGTTCAGGTTATGAGTAAACCAGCACTTGCCTTAAAAGGCGCTGGAGCAGCCTATAAGGGGGCTGGAGTAGGTCTGAACCTATACCACATGCAAAATAGCCCCGCAAAAAACTAACCTCTGGTTTTTCTGATAAACCTATTAGCTTTCCAGGAGAGGTTCAGTGGAGTCACAAAATAGACCACAAGGAATGCAAACGTCAGAACGATAATATATGGAATGGCATTTGAAGCATCCGCATTGAAAATGCCATCCAATCCAATAAGCATCAAAATAACAAGAGCAATGACTCCGCCCCAGAAGCGTTTACTCAGATCAATAACGAGGGTTTGGAGTGTATCTTTTTTTGACTCGTCTTTTTTAATGATGCTCTTCAGCTTACCGATGTCTTTAGCAGAGAAGCCGTTATTATAGAGTTGTTGCTCAAATTCATTCATCTGATTCATCCTGAATAACGTTGCGATACGTGCGAAATATAGCACAGTGAACCCGGCGCATGCTAACCAACTGGCTTGCTCTGGTATCAATGCTTCCTCACTTATGCAGGCTCTGCCTGAAAATCAAGCTGAAATCCTAAAGCGAAAAATATAATAGCGCTCAATATAAACAGCAGGATAAACAACAAGCACATCATAAGCCTCGAAAAATCAAGGCCCTGTTCAAAACGCCATGAAAGTACTGATGACAATTAATTTCGTGGAGAAGAATAAGAGTAAAACGTTGAGGTATGCTTCTGAGAGTTAAGCAAAAGTGAATCTCGGGATGCAATGCAGAAGAGAATTTGGTACGCCCTACAGGATTCGAACCTGTGACCTACGGCTTAGAAGGCCGGTGCTCTATCCAACTGAGCTAAGGGCGCATGGAGATGGCACGGATTATACGTCGGGAAGCGGGTACGTCAACGTTTTTGCCGTTTCACCGCAGCGAAGTGCTGCGGTAATAACCAATTAGCGTCAGTGACGCCTGCGCCATTCGCTGAGCGACACGAGTTTACTGGTGCCGGTAAATTCTCCTTCCAGCTCAATCCCTTGTGATGTGAAACGCGCATTGTATTGCTCACGAAGTGCGTGCAGCACCTGGCTGTCCGGCTCCAGCTGGCGCAGAAAGCCCAGCGCGAGCAGCAGCTGCTGGCGGCTGATTAGCGGTGGAAAACCGGCACGACTCAGAATCGCATGCCAGCGCTGGCTATTCTCCTCGCTGCCGTCAACAATCAACACCTGCCAGATCAGCAGTACCGCTGCGCCGTTGTGCAGATGCGTTTCATTATCGCTGCTGAGATAGTCGGTAAACTCTTTCGCCGCCTCTTTACCCATTATTGAGAGCATTGATTCCACCTGTACCGGTGGCAGCTGCAGCCGTTTGCTGAGCCGCTGAGCGGCGTGGCGTGAGCCAGCGGTGAGCAGCTGAAATCCAGCGACAAACACCACCGCCAGCGTAGCAAGCATTATCCAAATCATTACATCGTCCCCGGATTGTCCTGCAGATATCATACGCATGCAGGCAGGCACTCGTCGCGACGAAAAAGCCGGAAAGCGCATACGCGGCTGAAACTGTGACTGACAGCGCGCCGCGCTTCTGACAAAATAGCCCCCTTCCCCGATTAAACACAACACAGTGGATTTCCTCTCTGATGGCAGCAAAAATTATTGACGGTAAAACGATTGCGCAGCAGGTGCGCGTTGAGGTTGCGGAAAAAGTGAAGCAGCGCCTGGCCGCCGGAAAACGTGCGCCAGGTCTGGCCGTGGTTCTGGTGGGTGAAAACCCGGCGTCACAGATCTATGTGGCCAGCAAACGCCGCGCCTGTGAAGAGGTCGGTTTCCACTCCCGCTCTTACGATCTGCCTGCCACCACCCGCGAAGCTGAGCTGCTGGAGCTGATCGATAAGCTCAATCAGGACGCTGAAATAGATGGCATCCTGGTGCAGCTGCCGCTGCCAGCGGGCATCGATAATGTGAAGGTGCTGGAGCGCATCACGCCGGATAAAGATGTCGATGGCTTCCATCCTTATAACGTTGGTCGCCTGTGTCAGCGTGCGCCAACGCTGCGTCCCTGCACCCCGCGCGGTATCGTGACGCTGCTGGAGCGCTACAACATTGACACCTATGGGCTGAATGCTGTGGTGGTCGGGGCGTCTAACATTGTTGGTCGTCCGATGAGCATGGAGCTGCTGCTTGCGGGCTGCACCACCACCGTCACCCATCGCTTTACTAAAGATCTGCGCCATCACGTTGAGCATGCCGATCTGCTGGTCGTTGCGGTGGGCAAGCCAGGCTTTATTCCGGGCGACTGGATTAAACCCGGTGCCATCGTCATCGACGTTGGCATTAACCGTCTGGACAGCGGCAAAGTGGTGGGCGATGTTGATTTTGACAGCGCATCAGAGCGCGCCTCCTACATCACCCCGGTACCGGGCGGTGTCGGACCGATGACAGTCGCCACACTGATTCAAAACACGCTGCAGGCGTGCGAAGAGTTTCACGATAAAGAGGACGTTTAAATGGCAAGTTTTTCACTGGGTAAATTCCCGCACGTCGATCTGTGTGACCTGCTGAAGCTGGAAGGCTGGGTTCAGAGCGGCGCACAGGCGAAAGTCGTGATTGCCGAGGGTGAAGTGAAGGTCAATGGCGCGGTAGAGACCCGTAAGCGCTGCAAGATCGTTGCCGGTCAGACCGTGGAATTTGCCGGTTTCCGCATCACTGTCGTCGAGTAATTTTCAGGCGTCCCTGCGGGGACGCTGTTACAGCAGTTCATCCCCCTCTACACGCGTCTCCCCTTCCCGCTGTTCCAGTGCAATATGATTCACCGCCGTATGCTGCGCAATCAGCGTTGCAAGCCTGGGTGAATGGCTGGTGATCCAGAGCTGACTGTACTGACTGGCTTCGGCGATTAAGCGCGCCAGCGCAGGCAACAGATCTTCATGCAAACTGTTCTCCGGCTCATTCAGTGCCATAAAGGCGGGCGGACGCGGGCTGAGCAGCGCCACAACCAGACAGAGAAACCGCAGCGTACCATCCGAAAACTCCGCGCTCTCCAGCGGACGCAGAATGCCATGGCGGGACATCAGCATCTGAAAGCGACCGTTCTGCACCTCGACGTCAAACTGGCTGTCGGGAAATGCCTGCGTCATCACCTCAGACAACAGTTCTGAATGACCACGCTCCACGATGGTCGCCCACGCCGCCGCCAGATTGCTGCCATCATGGCTCAGCACCGGCGCTCGCACGCCTATCTGCGGCGCACGTATCGGTGAGCCAGGCCAGACGGCGAACTCATGGTAGAAGCGCCACTGCTGCAGCCGCTCGCGTAACTGCGACAGCTCCGGGTAGAGATGGGGTTCACCCAGCTGACCAAACAGTGATTCTTCCGGATGCAGCACCGCCGGATAAGCGACGCGATCCCCTTCAACGTTGTGCAGAAAAGCAGTCTGATTTTCGCGCTGCATGAGGCAGGCAGAAGGGCGACGATGCTGACCGCTGAGCCAGAGGCGCTCCTGCTTCACCAGCGGATCAAGATTGAACAGGCTTGTCGACAGCGGCTCGGGAAAGCCAATCTCCAGCTGATAATCCATATCATCCATCACCACGGCCAGCTCCAGCCGCTTTGGATCGTGTCGGCGATCGCCCCGGCGCAAGCCACCCGCCCACATCGTTTTCTGAATGCCGCCTTCGTCAGCCAGTGCCAGCGCGAGACGACCGCTGGCCGCCTCGTGCAGCAGTCGCACCGCTTTGTAGAGGTTGGATTTGCCGCAGCCGTTGGGACCGCTCACCACATTCAGTTGCTGCAGTGACAGCGTCAGGTTACGTATTGAGCGGAAGCCGCGGATCTGAATCTGTTCAATCGCCATAATAAAAAAGGGCGATTGCTCGCCCTCTCCGGTTTATTTTCGACGCCAGCTGGAGCCCTGTGGTCCATCCTCGACGATGACCCCCAGCGCGTTAAGCTTGTCACGCGCGATGTCCGCTTCCGCCCAGGCTTTAGCTGCTCGCGCATCAGCGCGGGCTTTCACCCAATGCTCAATCTCGGCAACCTCTTCATCATTCACCTGCGCGCCGCTTTGCAGGAACAGCTCAGGATCCTGCTGCAGGATGCCCAGTACGTTGGCCATCTCACGCAGCTTCGACGCCAGACCATGCGCTGACGCGCCGTCCTCGCTTTTCAGGCGGTTCACTTCACGCGCCATATCGAACAGCACCGAGTAGGCTTCCGGGGTGTTGAAATCATCATCCATTGCGCTGCGGAAACGCGCTTCAAACGCTTCGCCGCCGTGCGCTTTAACGCTGCTGTCGGTGTGACGCAGCGCGGTATAAAGACGCTCCAGCGCCGCACGCGCCTGGTTCAGGTTATCTTCGCCATAGTTAAGCTGGCTGCGATAGTGACCGGACATCAGGAAGTAACGCACCGTCTCCGCATCATAATGTTGCAGCACGTCTCGTACGGTGAAGAAGTTGCCGAGCGATTTCGACATCTTCTCGCGGTCAACCATCACCATGCCGGAGTGCATCCAGTAATTGACGTAAGGACCGTCATGAGCGCAGCTCGACTGGGCGATTTCATTTTCATGGTGCGGGAACATCAGGTCTGAACCGCCGCCGTGGATATCGAAATGGGTGCCCAGCTGTTTGCAGTTCATCGCCGAGCACTCGATGTGCCAGCCAGGACGGCCGTTACCCCACGGCGATGACCAGGCAGGCTCATCGGCTTTAGACATCTTCCACAGCACGAAGTCCATCGGATTACGCTTCACGTCCGCGACTTCAACCCGCGCGCCCGCCTGCAGCTGCTCCAGATCCTGACGCGACAGCGCGCCATAATCGGTGTCGCTCAGCACATCAAACATCACGTCACCGTTGTCTGCCACATAGGCGTGATTGCGGGCGATCAGCGTCTGCACCAGCTCAATGATTTCAGCAATGTGGCGGGTGGCTCGCGGTTCCTCATCAGGTGGCAGAATGCCCAGCGCGGCGAAGTCGTTGTGCATCTCGCCAATCATACGGTTGGTCAGCGTTTCGATGCTCTCACCGTTTTCATTGGCGCGTTTGATGATTTTGTCATCAATGTCAGTGATGTTACGTACATAGTTAAGCTGATAACCGAGGTAACGCAGATAGCGCGCCACCACGTCAAACGCCACGAACGTCCGCCCATGACCAATGTGACAGAGGTCATACACCGTGATGCCGCAAACATACATCCCGATTTTACCGGCATGAATGGGTTTGAATTCCTCTTTCTGTCGACTCAGGGTGTTATAAATCTTAAGCATTGAACGGTTCCGTTTTCGCGTGTGGTTGGCTTTTTTAAGTATCCAGACATTGTGCCGTATTTTTATCGCTCGCGCGACGCAAAGCAAGCCAACTGCGCCGTGCTGCTGACGCGTCATTGGAAATTATGATATAAGAACGGTCGACTAAAAGGGGTACGCCAGTTAACAGCGCGATCCCGGCAACTGATCACAACCTTTACAGGACAACAAAAATGGTAACTTTCCAGACGAACCATGGCGATATCGTAATCAAAACTTTCGATGATAAAGCGCCGGCAACCGTACAGAACTTCCTGGATTACTGCCGTGAAGGTTTTTACGACAACACCATTTTCCACCGTGTTATCAACGGCTTTATGATTCAGGGCGGCGGCTTCGAGCCGGGCATGAAGCAGAAAGCTACCAAAGATGAAATCCAGAACGAAGCGAACAACGGCCTGAAAAACACCAAAGGTACGCTGGCAATGGCACGTACCTCTGCACCGCACTCTGCGACCGCACAGTTTTTCATCAACGTGGCTGACAATGACTTCCTGAACTTCCGTGACGAAAGCGTTCAGGGCTGGGGCTACTGCGTATTCGCAGAAGTGGTTGAAGGCATGGACGTGGTCGAGAAGATCAAAGCCGTTTCTACCGGCCGCAGCGGCATGCACCAGGATGTGCCAAAAGATGACGTCGTTATCCAGAAAGTGACCGTCAGCGAGTAATGTCCCGCACGCTGTTTATCGCAGATCTCCATCTGTGTCAGGAAGAACCGGCGATTACCGCCGGTTTTCTGCATTTTTTACAGCGCGAAGCGCCCCACTGCGACGCGCTCTATATTCTCGGCGATCTGTTTGAAGCCTGGATTGGCGACGACGATCCCAATCCGCTGCATCAGCAGATTGCCCGCGCCCTGCGCGCCCTGCCGGTTCCCGTCTATTTTATTCGTGGCAACCGCGACTTCCTGATTGGCCGACGCTTTGCGCGCGCCAGCGGCATGACGCTGCTGCCGGAAGAACAGGTACTGACGCTCTACGGCCATCGACTGCTGATCATGCACGGCGATACGCTCTGCACGGACGATGCGGGTTATCTGCGCTTTCGTGCCAAAGTTCATAATCCCTGGATTCAGCGACTGTTCCTGGCGCTGCCGTTGTGGATACGTAAACGCATCGCCGCCCGGATGCGCGCCGACAGCAAACAGGCCAACCAGCACAAATCTCAGACTATCATGGATGTGAATCAGGATGCCGTGGCCGCCGCCATGCTGCGCCAGCAGGTGCCGTTGCTGATCCACGGCCACACCCATCGCCCGGCAATTCATACGCTGAGCTTAAAGGGTGGAACAGCGCAACGCGCGGTGCTGGGTGCCTGGCACAGCCGTGGCTCGATGATTCAGCTCGACGCCAGCGGCATTCAGCTTATCCATTTCGACTTCTGATCGCCGGTTAAATCCACGACATCTGGCCGACGCAACCGTTTTCCTTGCGTCGTTGTCATGCTATTCTCGGTGCCCTTCAAAACCTGTCCGCCCGGCCAGGTCTGTTTGTTTATTCACAGGAGTTGACCGCATGTCATCCAACGCCCCGGCCCGCATCGCCATTGTTATGGGTTCCAGAAGTGACTGGGCCACCATGCAGTTCGCCGCTGAAATCCTCACCAGTCTGGACGTCCCTTTTCATGTTGAAGTGGTCTCTGCGCACCGCACCCCGGATAAACTGTTCAGCTTCGCCGAAACGGCAGCGGATAACGGTTTGCAGGTGATTATTGCTGGCGCAGGTGGCGCGGCGCATCTGCCGGGAATGCTGGCAGCAAAAACCCTGGTGCCGGTGCTGGGTGTGCCGGTGCAGAGTGCGGCCCTGAGCGGCGTCGATAGCCTCTATTCGATTGTGCAGATGCCGCGCGGTATTCCGGTCGGTACGCTGGCGATTGGCAAAGCGGGTGCGGCTAATGCCGCCCTGCTGGCCGCGCAGATTCTGGCGCTGCATGACAGTGCGCTGGCATCCCGCCTGAATACCTGGCGTCAGACTCAGACTGATGAGGTGCTGAACCATCCCGATCCGCGGGTGGATGCATGAAGCCGGTCTGCGTACTGGGCAACGGCCAGTTAGGTCGTATGCTGCGTCAGGCGGGTGAACCGCTGGGCATCGCGGTCTATCCGGTAGGCCTGGACGCCGATCCTGCCGCCCTGCCGATCGCTGACAGCGTGATCACCGCCGAAATTGAACGCTGGCCGGAAACGGCGCTGACGCGTGAGCTGGCGAGTCATCCGGCTTTTGTTAACCGTGACATTTTCCCACGTCTGGCCGATCGCCTGACGCAGAAACAGCTACTGGATCAGCTGGGACTGGCGACCGCGCCGTGGCAGTTGCTGGCGGACAAGAGCGAATGGCCAGCGGTGTTTGATTCACTGGGCGAGCTGGCGATTGTGAAAAGCCGCACCGGTGGTTACGACGGGCGGGGTCAGTGGCGTCTGCGTGCTGATGAAACTGACCAGCTACCGGAGGCATGCTACGGCGAATGCATCGTTGAGCAGGGCATTAACTTTTCCGGTGAAGTGTCACTGGTCGGCGCGCGCGGTCACGATGGCTCGGTGGTGTTCTATCCACTGACGCATAACCTGCATCAGGACGGCATTCTGCGTACCAGCGTGGCACTGCCGCAGGCGGATCAGGCACAGCAACAGCAGGCCGAAGCGATGCTGAGCGCGATCATGCAGGCGCTGAATTACGTGGGCGTGATGGCGATGGAGTGCTTCGTTACGCCTGCCGGGTTGCTGATCAATGAGCTGGCACCGCGTGTGCACAACAGTGGTCACTGGACGCAGAACGGCGCGTCTATCAGCCAGTTTGAGCTGCATCTGCGCGCCATTCTGGGCCTGGCCTTACCGCAGCCGGTGGTGTTTGCGCCGTCGGTGATGGTCAATCTGATCGGCACTGCCGTGAATCTCAGCTGGCTGCAACAGCCGCTGGTGCATCTGCACTGGTATGACAAAGAAGTGCGTCCGGGTCGTAAAGTGGGCCACCTCAATCTGACCGACAGCGATGCAGAGCGGCTTAGCGCAGCGCTAAATGCGCTGGTGCCGGCGTTGCCAGAAGATTACGTCAGCGGCATCGCCTGGGCCGTTGAAAAGCTGTAGTTTCCCGGAACCCGCCTGCGGGTTCCGGGTGAGGCCTGGATAAAGGTGAAAGGCGGCCTGGTGCCGCCTGATTACAGCCCTGCTTTACGCTGCATCAAACTTTCTGAACAGCGCCTTCCCTTTCAGTAACCGGATCCCCAGCCAGCCGCCGCACAGCGACAGCAGCAGCGCGCCACACAACGGCAACGCCAGCCACAGTGTCCAGTCCGGCTGCCAGGGGAAGTCGAAAATCTTCGTCTGTAATCCCCACAGCGCCGCCTCCGCGCCTATGGCCGCCGCCACACCTGAAACCACGCCGAGCAGCGCAAACTCGCACCACAGCGTGGTGCGCAGCAGGCGTTTACCGGCACCCAGCGTGCGATAGACCACCAACTCCTGCCGGCGCTGGCGCATCCCGACCTGAATCTGCGCCAGCAGCAGCAGCACACCGCAGGCGGTGACCAGCACCACCATGATCTCCAGCGCCTGGCTGACCTGCGTCAGTACCTGACCGATCTGCCGCATAATGCTGCCGATATCCAGCAGACTCAGCGTCGGAAAGGCGCGGTTCAGCTGCGCCAGCAGAGCTGGATTCGCCTCCATGCGGAAGCTGGTGAGCCAGGTCTGCGGCTGACTGTCGAGCGCACCCGGCGGGAAGATAAAGAAGAAGTTCGGCTTCAGGCTTTCCCAGTCCACTTTACGCAGGCTGGTGATACGGGCGCTGAACGTCTGCGTATCACCGTCGAACGTCAGGGTATCGCCGAGCTTCAGCCCCAGCCGATCCGCCAGCTCCACTTCCATCGACACTTCACCCGCTTTTGGCGGCCAGTTGCCTGCCACCAGCGGATTGTGATCCGGGCGATCGGCCAGCGCCGTCAGGTTAAGCTCGCGGTTAAGGGCATTATCCAGTTTCGGATCGGCCGGTTTGCCGTTGAGTTCGCTAAGCCGCACCCGCGCAATCGGATAAAAGGTTTCGGGCTTGATCTGGTGCGTTTGCAGGAAATCGCGCACCTGCGGCACCTGATCCGCCGTCATGTTGAGCAGGAAGAAATTCGGGCTGTCTGCCGGTAACTGCTGCTGCCAGCGATCCAGCAGATCGCCACGCATCACCAGCAACAGCGCCAGCAGCATAAACGACAGGGAAAAGGCCGCGAGCTGGCTCAGCGTCATGCCGGGCTGGCGCAGCAGCCGGTTGATCGCCAGTCGCACCGCCAGATTACGCACCACCAGCCGACGCAGCAGCAACAGGGTTCCCCAGCCGAGTAACGCCAGTAATGCTGCCAGCACCACCACACCCGCCAGCAGCGCCCAGAGCATTTTACTGCCACCGACCAGCAGTGCTAACAGCGTGACGACCACCGCGATCATTACTGGAATATAAAATTTCAGCGGCCAGAGATTTGCCACTGCATCGCGCCGCAGTACGCGCAGCGGCTGGGTTGCCAGCAGCAGACGATAGGGACGCAGCCCCACCAGAAGCGAAATCACAAACAGCGATCCCACTGCCCAGATCCACGGCCAGACGCTGGCCGCCGGTAAGCTGGCGGGCAATACGGGTTTCAGCATCGCCATCAGGATCGCTTCCACGCCCTGCCCCACCACGCCTCCCGCAATCGCCGCCAGCAGCAGTACCGCCAGCCACTGACCGATGATCAAACGCTGCAGCGCGCCTTGCGTCGCGCCCAGGGTTTTCAGCACCGCCACAAGATCGTAGCGGCTGCGGCAATAATGACTCATGGCAACCGCCACAGCCGCAATCGCCAGCATCAGCGTCAGTAAGGCCGAGAGCAGCAGGAATTGCTGCGCGCGCTGCATCGAACGGCCCAGCGCATCTTCCGAGTTATCTACGCTGATCCAGCGCTGATCCGCCTTCAGCTGCGGTTGAATCCAGCGGTCATAGCGGGCCAGCTGCTCAGAATTGCCGGAAAATTTATAGCGCCAGGTAATGCGACTGCCAGGCTGAATCGCACCGGTTCTGGCGGCATCCGCCAGATTGATCAGCAGGCGCGGGGCCATCTCAAACGGGTTAAAGCCGCCATCCGGCTCCTGAATCACCTCACCGCTGATGCGCAGCTGGGTATCCCCCACTTCCAGCATGTCGCCCACTTTCAGATTCAGTAGCGCCATCAGGCGCGGGGCTGCCAGCGCAGTGCCTGCCTGCGGCCGCAGTCCCGGCGGCTGCGTCTGCAGCGTGCCAAACATCGGGTAGCGGTCATCTACCGCTTTGACGGAGGCGAGCTGCGGTGACTGATCCGCAAAGGTCATGGTCATAAAGGTCAGCTGAGAACTGACCGTCAGGCCGGTTTCCCGCGCCTTTTCCAGCCAGGCTTCGGGCGCAGCATCGGTGCTGCGCAGCGTGCGGTCACCGGCCATAAAGTCACGGCTCTGCTGATTCAGCCCTTTTTCCATGCGATCGCTGATCGACCCCAGCGCCAGCACGCAGGCCACCGCCAGCGTCAGGGCCAGCCAGACAATCAGCAGCGAGGGCGAGCGCCACTCGCGCCAGAACCAGCGCCAGATCATTGCTCCTCCCACAATTTACCGTCGCGCAGCCGCAGACGACGATCGCAGCGCGCCGCCAGTTGCTCGTCATGCGTCACCAGAATCAGCGTGGTGGCGAAGTCGCGATTAAGGGAAAAGAGCAAATCGGCGATGCGATCACCAGTTTTACGATCGAGGTTGCCGGTCGGCTCATCGGCAAATAGCAGACCCGGACGACCACTGAAGGCGCGGGCCAGCGCGACACGCTGCTGTTCGCCACCTGACAGCTGAGCGGGCAGATGATGCAGACGTTCACCCAGCCCGAGCAGCGTCAAAAGTTCCCGTGCCTGTTCGCGGCTCTGGCGGTCGCTGTCGCCGCGCAGGAGTGATGGCAGCTGGACGTTCTCCAGCGCATTCAGGGTCGGCACCAGCATGAATGACTGAAACACAAAGCCGACCTGCCGGGCACGCAGGGCCGCACGCTGCTCTTCGTTCATCTGGTGCAGCGGCAGCCCCAGCAGATGAACTTCGCCGCTGCTGCCATCGTCCAGCCCGGCCAGAATGCCCAGCAGGGTTGACTTGCCGGAGCCGGACTCGCCAATCAGCGCAATGGTCTCAGCTGGTTTGACAACCAACTCAACTCCGGTAAGGATGGTTAACTGATGCTCTCCCTGACCGACGGACTTAGTAAGATGATGAACTTCAACAATGTTTTCCGCTGGCATTATCCCTTCCTGTTATTGGTTCTTCTGATGGTGTCGCGTCTTGCTGCTGCAGATACCCTGATGGTGCTGGGCGACAGCCTGAGTGCAGGCTATCGGATGACTGCCACCGCCGCCTGGCCCAGCCTGCTCGATAAGCAGTGGCAGCAGAAACCGAAAGTGGTCAACGCCAGCATCAGCGGCGATACTGCCGCACAGGGACTGGCGCGTCTGCCTGCGCTATTAAAACAGCATCAGCCGCAATGGGTGTTAATCGAACTGGGCGGTAACGATGGTCTGCGCGGTTTTCCGCCTGATGCTATCGCGCAGAATCTCAGTAAAGTGATCGACGATGTTAAAGCCGCCAATGCAAAGCCGCTGCTGATGCAGATCCGCCTGCCCGCCAACTATGGCCGCCGCTACACCGAAGCGTTCAGCGGCATCTACCCTGGACTCGCGCAGCAGCATGATATTCCTCTGGTGCCCTTTTTCATGGAGCAGGTCTATCTGAAACCCGAGTGGATGCAGCAGGATGGCATACATCCCAGTCCTGATGCTCAGCCGTTTATCGCCGGATTAATGGCAAAAGAACTGGCTCCCTTAGTTAAGCAGCCATAGCGCGCCTGGATGCGCAAAAAGGGTAAAGAAATGCAAAAAACCATTCTGATTACAGGTTGTTCCAGCGGTATTGGCCTGGTCGCCGCGCACGATCTGCTGGCGCGGGGGTATCGGGTAATCGCCGCCTGCCGAAAAGTCGACGATGTCGCCCGCATGAACACGCTGGGTTATACGGGCATCCAGCTCGATCTCGACGATCCGCAGAGTGTCGATCGGGCAGCGGATGCAGTGCTCGCGCTCTGCGATAACCGTCTGGCTGCACTGTTTAACAATGCCGGTTTTGGTCTGTATGGCCCGCTGCACACACTCTCACGTCAGCAGCTGGAGCAGCAGTTTTCCAGCAACTTTTTCGGCGTCCATCAGCTGACGCTCAGGCTGTTACCGGCGCTGCAGGCCAGCGGCGATGGGCGCATTGTCAATACCAGCTCGGTGCTGGGACTGATCTCCACGCCTGGCCGGGGTGCCTATGCCGCCAGTAAATATGCGCTGGAAGCCTGGAGCGATGCGCTGCGTCTCGAAGTACGTAATAGCGGCATCCGGGTCAGCCTGATTGAGCCCGGCCCGATTGAGACCCGCTTTACCGACAATGTGACGCAGGGGGAACAGCATAACCCGGTGCGTAACCCGGGTATCGCGGCACGCTTTATCCTGCCAGCGGAAGCCATTCTGCCTAAACTTCGTCACGCACTCGAGAGTAAACATCCACGTTTGCGCTATCCGGTGACGCTGGTCGCACACGTCATGAGCCTGCTGAAACGGTTACTGCCAGGCTGGATGCTGGATCGCATTTTGCGCAGCCATTAATCAGCCATGCGCAATAGCGCTTGAAGCCGGGCCAGTTGGCCCCATATTCTTAGAACACTTTTTGCAAAGAGACTTATCCATGTCACCACACGCTTCTATCATCGACATCAACGAATCTAACCTGCAGCAGACCCTTGAGCAGTCGATGCAGCTGCCGGTGCTGTTCTACTTCTGGTCTGAACGCAGCCAGCACTGTCAGGAGCTGACACCTGTGCTTGAGCGTCTGGCGCAGGAGTACGCGGGTCAGTTTATTCTCGCAAAACTCGATTGCGACAAAGAGCAAAGAGTCGCGTCGCAGTTTGGTCTGCGTTCAATCCCGACCGTCTACCTGTTCCAGGATGGTCAGCCGGTTGACGGCTTCCAGGGACCGCAGCCGGAAGAGGCGATCCGTGCCCTGCTGGAAAAAGTGCTGCCACGTGAAGAAGAGCTGAAAGCGCAGCAGGCGATGGCACTGATGCAGGAAGATAAACCGCTGGAGGCGCTGCCGCTGTTAAAAGATGCGTGGCAGCTGAGTAACCAGTCCAGTGAGATTGGTTTCCTGCTGGCAGACGTGCTGATTACCCTTAACCGCAGCGATGAAGCGGAAGCGGTGCTGAAAGTCGTCCCCCTGCAGGATCAGGACACCCGCTATCAGAGCCTGATGGCGCAGATCGATCTGCTGAAACAGGCTGCGGATACGCCGGAGATTCAGCAGCTGCAATCCGAGCTGGAAGCGGACCCGTCTAACGCCGGGCTGGCTGCTAAACTCTCGTTACAGCTGCATCAGGTGGGTCGTAATGAAGAAGCACTGGAACTGCTGTTCAGCTTCCTGAAATCCGATCTTAATGCCGCTGATGGCCAGGCGCGAAAAATGCTGCAGGAGATTCTGGCGGCGCTGGGAACCGGTGATGCACTGGCTGCGCGTTATCGTCGCCAGCTCTATTCCCTGCTGTACTAACAGCACACCCACGGGCCGAAGCGACTCGGCCCGTTAATCTGACAATGCGGAGGTTGTATGATAACTGTCATTCCTGCCCTGATTATTCTGGCGCTGGTAGCGGTCTGGGCGACCGTCAAGATCGTGCCACAAGGTTTTCAATGGACGGTTGAGCGCTTTGGCCGTTATACCCGTACGCTACAGCCAGGGTTAAGCCTGGTGGTGCCGTTCATGGATCGCATTGGTCGCAAGATCAACATGATGGAACAGGTACTGGATATTCCCTCTCAGGAGATCATCTCCAAAGACAACGCCAACGTCACCATTGATGCGGTCTGTTTTATTCAGGTCGTTGACCCGGCGCGTGCCGCCTATGAAGTCAGCAATCTTGAGCAGGCGATTCTGAACCTCACGATGACCAATATGCGTACCGTGCTGGGCAGCATGGAGCTGGACGAAATGCTGTCGCAGCGCGACAGCATCAATACCCGTCTGCTACATATCGTGGATGAAGCCACCAATCCGTGGGGCGTTAAGATCACCCGCATCGAGATTCGCGACGTGCGCCCACCGCAGGAGCTGATCGGCGCAATGAATGCACAGATGAAAGCAGAGCGAACCAAGCGCGCCGATATTCTGACGGCCGAAGGGGTGCGACAGGCGGCGATCCTGCGCGCTGAAGGGGAAAAGCAGTCGCAGATCCTCAAAGCGGAGGGTGAACGTACCTCGGCATTCCTGCAGGCAGAAGCCCGTGAACGTCAGGCTGAAGCGGAAGCTAACGCCACTAAAATGGTCTCGGAAGCGATCGCCGCGGGTGACATTCAGGCTATCAACTACTTCGTGGCGCAAAAGTACACCGATGCGCTGCAAAAAATCGGTGAAGGCACTAACAGCAAAGTCGTGATGATGCCGCTTGAGGCAAGCAGTCTGCTGGGGTCGATCGCGGGCATCGGTGAACTGCTGAAGGAATCGCGTACCGAGTCGAAACGCTGATGCTGATGGAAATCATTGCGCATCCGCACTGGTTCTGGCTGACGCTGGGTGGATTACTGCTGGCGGCTGAGATGCTGGGCACCAGCGGTTATCTGCTGTGGAGCGGGCTGGCGGCAGTTATTGTCGGCATCTTTGAGTGGCTGGTGCCGGTGAGCTGGACGACACAGGGGTCACTATTTGCTGTGCTGACGCTGGTCTGCGTCTTTCTGTGGTATCGCTGGATACGCTACCGTGAAACGCGTCAGACGCCTAATGCCCTGAACCAGCGCGGCAGCCAGATGATCGGGTTGCAGCTGACGCTGGATACCGCGCTGCATAACCGCACCGGGCATATACGCATCGGTGACAGCAGCTGGCGGGTTGAGGCGGAGCAGGATCTGCCTGCGGGCACGCCGGTCGTCGTGGTCGGCATTGAGGGGATTACTCTGCGAATTCAGCCACGCTGACCGCAGCACCCGGCCAGATTATTGATAATCGGGCACTCTGCGCTCTCATCGCCCGGACAGACGTCCGCCAGCGCCAGCAGACGAGCGCGCATGGCATGCAGCTCTTCAATGTGCGCCGCAATTTCATCGGCTTTCTGCAGCGTGCGGGCTTTTACATCGGCACTGTGTCGCGACGGATTGTTAAACAGCGCCACCAGCTCGCGGCATTCATCCAGCGTGAAGCCTACCTGCCGCGCCTGACGTAACAGGTTCAGTTCATCCAGATGGTGACCGTCGTAATGGCGGTAACCATTTTCACTGCGCAACGGCGGCGTCACCACCCCTTTCTCTTCGTAGAAACGAATCGCCTTGCTGGTCAGTCCGGTCTTTTTCGCCACATCGCTGATGTTCATTTTCTCCCCCTTGACCTTCCCCTTGATGGAAGGTTTATGCTTAAGCATGAATCGAAACTGACCAATCGGTCAAATGGGATCACAAGAGGAGTTGAGTATGTCACACACTATTTCTCTGGCACTGGACGGCTTGTCCTGCGGCCACTGTGTCAAACGCGTCAAAGAGGCACTGGAACAGCGCGACGATGTTGACCAGGCCGAAGTGACCCAACAGGAAGCACAGGTCTCGGGTCACGCGGATGCGGCTGCACTGATCGCCACGGTTGAGCAGGCGGGCTATCACGCGACGCTGAAAACGGCGGACGCGTCCCCAAAGTCTGAACCGTTGACAGCATCGGAGCCGCCGCCGGAGGCGCTGACAACGGAGACTCCTTCTCATCCGGCAGAAAAAACATTACCTGCCCACATGCTGCTGATTGAAGGCATGACCTGCGCCAGCTGCGTAAGTCGGGTGGAAAAAGCGCTACAGCAGGTCACAGGCGTCAGCCAGGCGCGGGTCAATCTCGGCGAGCGCAGTGCGCTGGTGCTGGGCGATGCTGACCCGCAGCAGCTGGTGGCTGCCGTTGATGCCGCGGGTTATGGCGCGCAGGTGGTGGATGACGAGCAGGAGCGACGTGAGAAGCAGCAGCACAGCGCCCGCAGCGCGATGCGGCGTTTCAGCTGGCAGGCGGCTATCGCGTTAGCCTTTGGCGTGCCGCTGATGGTCTGGGGCATGGTGGGCGACAACATGATGCTCACCGACCGTAACCACGACATCTGGCTGATGCTGGGCGTCGTGACCTTGCTGATCATGGTCGTGACCGGCAGTCACTTTTATCGCAGCGCCTGGCGCAGTTTACGTAATGGCAGCGCCACCATGGATACGCTGGTGGCACTCGGCACCGGCGCGGCCTGGATTTACTCCTTTAGCGTGGTGCTGTGGCCCGACTTTTTCCCGCCGCAGGCGCGCCATCTCTATTTCGAAGCCAGCGTGATGATCCTGGGCCTGATCAATCTGGGGCATGCGCTGGAGCAGCGCGCGCGTCAGCGATCGTCCAAAGCGCTGGAACGACTGCTGGATCTGACACCGGCCCAGGCGAGGCTGGTCGATCCCCGGGGCGACAGGCTGATCGCGGTCAGTGACGTCCAGCCAGGCATGACGCTGCGCCTGGTCACCGGCGATCGGGTACCCGTCGATGGCGAAATCGCTGCGGGTGAAGCCTGGTTTGATGAAGCGATGCTCACCGGCGAAGCGGTGCCCCAAAGCAAAAGTCCGGGTGCGGCGATCTTCGCCGGCACCCTGGTGCAGGATGGCGCGGTAGAGTTTATCGCCCGGGCAACCGGGAATCACACCACCCTGTCGCGCATTATCCGGCTGGTGCGTCAGGCGCAGAGCAGCAAACCGGACGTGGGCCGCCTGGCCGATCGCATCTCCGCTGTGTTTGTCCCGGTGGTGGTATTGATTGCGCTGCTCAGCGGCGCAATCTGGTATCTGTTCGGACCGCAGCCGCAGATTGCTTACATGCTGGTGATCGCGACAACCGTCCTGATTATCGCCTGCCCCTGTGCGCTGGGACTGGCGACGCCGATGTCGATTATTGCCGGTGTTGGCCGTGCCGCCGAGCTGGGCGTACTGGTGCGCGACGCCGATGCCCTGCAGCGCGCCAGCCAGATCGACACGCTGGTGTTTGATAAAACCGGCACCCTGACGGCTGGAAAGCCGCAGGTCAGTGAAGTGATGGTCTGGGGTAATGCCAGCCGTGAATCGGTGTTAGCGACCGCGGCTGCGCTGGAGTTCGCCTCGGGTCATCCGCTGGCGAAAGCCATTGTCGCCGAAGCGGAACTGACTCAGCCAGCGTCGTTAGCGCAATTTCGTACAATACGTGGCAAAGGGGTCAGCGGTAGTCTGGATGGAAGAACGCTGCTGCTGGGTAACGCAGCGCTGTTGCAGGATAACGGCGTCGACTACCGGGCGGCAGAAGCAGCGATTACGCGCCTGACGCAACAGGGTGCCACCCCGGTGTTGCTGGCTGAACAGGGTCAGCTCATCGGGCTTATCGCGCTGCGCGATCGGCTACGTCCTGAAAGCAGTGCAGCCCTTAAACGACTGCATCAGCAGGGTTATCGCCTGATTATGCTGACCGGCGACCATGAAAGTACCGCACACGCCATCGCTGCCGAAACCGGCATTGATGAAGTGATTGCAGGCGTACTGCCTGAAGGCAAAGCGACTGCAATCGAACAGCTACAGCAGCAGGGTCGTCGCGTCGCGATGGTCGGTGATGGCATCAATGACGCACCTGCACTGGCGCAGGCGGATGTGGGCATTGCGATGGGTGGCGGCAGCGATGTGACGGTAGAAACCGCGGGTATTACGCTGATGCGCGCCGATCTTAACAGCGTGGCAGATGCGTTAGCGCTCTCTTCCGCGACGCTGCGCAATATCCGGCAGAACCTGTTTGGCGCATTTATCTATAACAGTATCGGTATTCCGGTAGCCGCCGGCGTGCTCTATCCACTGACCGGCACCCTGCTCAGCCCGATTGTGGCAGGTGCGGCGATGGCGCTCTCCTCTATTACCGTGGTCAGCAATGCTAACCGCCTGCTGCGTTACCGGCCACCGCGCCAGTAATCGCCGTTTCAGCGCTGTTTTTCACGCTCTGAAGTCGCTAGCATGGGGTTTTGAATCGCAAAGGACCGGGAATGACAGGCAACATCTGGCGCTCACTGCGCGGCTTTATCAGCCAACTTTTTCCCGCCAGTTATCGCTGGCCTGCGCTGGATGTCCGGCTTGGCGATCGTCAGCTGCATCTGGTGGGCAGCATCCACATGGGAACGCGTGACATGCAGCCGTTGCCCGCTCGCCTGCTGCGTCAGTTGCAGCAGGCGGATGCGCTGATTGTGGAAGCGGATATTACCCAGGGTGGTTCACCCTTTGACCATCACGGCGATCGTCCTGCGCTCTCTGAACGACTTGAGAGCAGCGCGATGCAAACGCTCACCGCACTGTGTCAGGAGATGAGTTTTACGCTTAGCCTGCTGGATAATCTGCCTGCCTGGCAGGTGGCGCTGATGTTACAGGCACAACAGGCACAGAGGCTGGGATTACGGCCTGACTATGGCATTGATTATCAGTTGTTGCAGGCAGCGAAAGGCCTGAACAAACCCGTGATTGAACTGGAAGGTGCCGATGCGCAGATCGCCCTGCTGACCGCGCTGCCGGATGATGGCATGGCGCTGTTACAGGATACGCTGCTGCACTGGCATACTAATGCACGACTGCTGCAGATGATGGTGAGCTGGTGGCTTGATACGCCGCCACGCCAGCCGGAAATCACCCTGCCCGCGACGTTCAGTCAGGCGCTGAATGATACGTTGATCGGTCAGCGTAATGCGCAGTGGTGTGACCGGCTGCAGGGGTTAGCGGCGGGAAACTATGTGGTCGCGGTGGGTGCTTTGCATCTTTACGGCGAAGACAATCTGCCTGAGATGCTGAAGAAGCCCTGAAAAAAAGAGAGCCGATAAGTTTATCGGCCCGTCAAAGAGGAATTTGTTTATGATTTTGGTTATCGCTCAGCAATCAGATTGCTGGCGCGCGGCCAATTTTACGCAAAGAACAAAATTTCGCCACCTTTTTCCATGATTCTGCGCAATAAGATTTTTCTTAGTAAGGAACCTGTATGACGCCCGCCGTAAAATTACTTGAAAAACAAAAGGTCAGCTTTACGCTGCATCCTTATGAACATGACAGTAACGAAACGCATTTTGGGGACGAAGCGGTCCGCAAGCTTAATCTTGATGCGCGCCAGGTCTATAAAACGCTGCTGGTGGCACTGAATGGTGAGGCGAAACAGCTGGCGGTAGCGATTACGCCAGTATCGACGCAGCTCGATCTGAAAAAGGTGGCAAAAGCGCTGGGCGCGAAGAAAGCGGATATGGCCGATCCGCAGCTGGCACAGCGGGTTACCGGCTATCTGGTGGGCGGCATCAGTCCGCTGGGGCAGAAAAAGCGTCTGCCCACGGTAATCGATGACTCTGCCAGCGCGTTTGACGCCATGTTTATCTCTGGCGGCAAACGGGGCCTGGATATTGAACTGGCACCTCAGGATCTTTCACGCCTGCTGGATGCACCGTTTGCGGATATCGCCAGACACGACTAAACCCGCGGCTGGGCGCACAGCTGATCGATCATCCAGCGCCCCGCCGGACCGGGCGGCGTTCGTCGTGACCAGACGACTTCAACGGCGATGTGCTGTGGCCAGCCCGACATCGACAACTCTTTCAGCACGCCATGCCCAAACTGTTTCACCAGCCAGCGTGGCAGGATCGTCCAGCCAAATCCCTGCTCCGCCATCTCCAGCAACAGCAAATAGGTGGGTGCTGACCAGATGCGACCCATGGGCGCGGGTTCATGCGCCTCAACCCAGGTGTTAAGTCGCAGATGTCGCACGCCTTCCAGTTCGCTTTCGCTCAGGGTATCAGGCTGTGCCAGCGGATGATCGCGATGTAAGAAGACCGCCATCTGCGCTTCAACCTGCAGCCGCGCCACTGCGATATCAACCGGCAGATTGGGCTGCGCACGCACAACCCCCAGATGTACCCGCCCGGCCTGCAGCAGATCCAGGACATCACCATCTTCAGCAATCATCACTTCCAGTTCAATCTCCGGATAACGCGCATCAAATTGCCTGAGCAGATGTTCATGATGATCGGTTTGCCAGAAATCGGACATGGCAAAACTGAGCCGGGGTTCAACGCCCTGCGACAGACGTATAGCCAGCGCATCCAGCCGCTCGCTGGCCGACAGAATCTGCTGAACCTGAGGAACAACCCGGCGTCCCTGCTCGGTGAGGATCGGCTGACGGCCCGAGCGATCAAACAGCGCAAAGCCGAGGTCATCTTCTAAATTTGCCACCGCTGCGCTGATGGTGGACTGACTTTTACCCAGCGCACGCGCGGCGGCCGAAAAGGAGCCACTCGCCACGGTCTGCATAAAAGCCTCAAGGGATTCCGGGGAGTATCGCATCTGTTCCATCGCTTTTTTCGATAGGTGTTCATTTTATCTTAGCATTCTGACATGTGAAAATGCGCCGCATTATTGAAGGAGAACAAACAATGCGTACCCGCTCACTTAAAGAACGTATTCTTCATGCTGTCTGCTTTGAAACGCTGGCGATTCTGACCGTTTCGCCGCTGGCGGCATGGATCATGAATAAACCGCTGTTTCAGATGGGCTCGCTGGCGATCATGCTCTCTACGGTCGCGATGCTATGGAATATGATTTACAACAGCGGATTTGATCGGCTCTATGCGCCAGGCCAGAAACGCGGTCCGGGCGTGCGCGTGTTACATGCGCTGGGATTTGAAGGAGGATTTATCCTGATTGGTCTGCCGATCGCCGCCCTGATGCTGGATATCACCCTGTGGGAAGCTTTCCTGGTCGAAGTGGCCTTTTTCCTCTTCTTCCTGCCTTTCACCATGGCTTACAACTGGGGATGGGACAAACTGCGCGAGCGCTGGATCAGACGTCACCCCTGCCGGGCGTAAGAAAAACGGGAGGCGCAAGCGCCTCCCGGTCAGTTCAATGCGTGGCGGCTGTTTCGTTCCCCCACGGCCAGATCCACGCCAGAATCATTTTGGGATAGTTACGCTTCCGCGCTTTCTCTGCTGCCTCATCCCGCGCCCGAATCTGCTCATCGGTCAGATGTACGATCTGCCCTTTCGGCTGATAGTCACTGGCTTTAACCGGTGAATGCGCCTTAATGAAGTCGCGCAGCACCTGCGCATCCACTGCTCCGCTGTTGACGTATCCGGCATGATTATCCAGACGCGGATAGCCGTCGCCGCCCGCCGCATTAAAGCTGTTGGTCGCCATGCGATAATGCTGCGTATCTTCAATCGGTTTGCCGTTAATACTGACATCGCTGACATGCTTACCGTCGGTGGTCAGGCTGATGCCAGCAAACTGGGCGAAGCCGCCTGAGTCAGGCTGAATATTGGCGACCACATCCAGATATTTTTTGATCTCTGCACCAGTCAGGCTGACCGAGACGACCTGGTTGCTGAACGGCTGGACCTGCAACAGATCACGCCAGCTCAGCTTGCCCGCTTTCAGCGAGGTGCGGATTCCGCCACCGCTCATCACTGCGAAATCGGCTTTAGTATGCGCCATCTGGGCGCGCAGAATCAGCTGACCGAGATTGGTCTGCTCAAACCGAACCTGCTCTTTTTCACCGCTGAAGTCGCCGTCAACGCTGCCGACATTCAGGGTCAGCTTCGCCTCTGCCCGCTTCTGAAACGGCATCAGCAGCTTCATCATCGCGGTATTTTTCGGGATCTCTTCCTGCCAGGTGAGCCAGGTCTCACTGCCATCTGCATTCTTTACCTGATGTTTGAGGTTGACCGGCACCAGCTGATAAGCCTCCAGCGACGCCTCTCCATTACGGAAGGTAAAATCGCCACGGCCGACATATTTGCCCCACTTGTCGGCCTGCATAATCCAGATGCCGTTCTGCCGATCGGGTTTGCAGGGCTGGCCAGGCTGATAATTTTTGACGCTGACGTTCTCTTTTTCCATGCAGACCGCATCATGGGAATGCCCCCCCACAATCAGATCGATTGTGCCGGCAGGCAGGCTGCGGGCCAGCGTGACGTCATCGATACCGTTGCTGCCGTGCTTACCGTCGTCATAGTGGCCAAGGTGGGTCAGCGCGACAATCACGTCCGGCTTCTCCGCGGCACGCAGTTCAGCAACCGCCTTCACCGTTTCTGCGACAGGATCGCGGAACTCGGTATCTGTCAGCCCAGCCGGATTAGCCAGTTTTACGGTATCCGGGGTAATTAATCCGACGACAGCGATTTTCAGCCCGAGACGGTTGAATACCGCCCAGGGTTTAAACAGGCGCTGATCGGTGCCTTTCTGATAAACGTTGGCGGCCAGCAGCGGGAATCGCGCCCACTTCTCCTGCTTGCGCAGAACCGCAATCGGCTTGTCGAACTCATGATTGCCCAGCGCCATCGCGTCATAGCCAATCAGGTTCATCGCGCGAAAATCGGGTTCAGCATCCAGCTCGTCGGACTCCGGCACGCCGGTATTGATATCACCGGCAGAGAGAATCAGTGCGCCGCCGCCTCTGGCCTGGACATCGTAGCGCAGGGTATCCATCAACGTTTTCTGCGCCGCCAGACCATATTCGCCCTGCGCATTAAACCAGAAGTGGCCATGCTCATCGTTAGTGTGCAGCAGGCTGAAACGATAGGTGCGATCGGCCTCGGCGGCCTGTGAAAACAGCGGCATCAGGGCCGCCAGTAGCGCCACACCTGCCCCTGTCCATTTTGATAACAACACGGTGATTCTCCTTAATTAACTTTCTGGCCCGATTATCTGCCGCTTTGCCCCACTGTGTCGCATATTCCCCCGGCGAACTCAAGACCAATGCACATCTGCGTGCATGCAGCTGCTCACGCTTTTCGTCTCTGCTTCCCCTTTGCAGAGCAGGAAAGTGGCCGCAGAGTGACACCCGTGTAACAGCGGGCTATCGTGCCAGCCCGGGTCCGGTTTCTCACGACTGAGCAGAAACAGGCAGTAAACCATGTTGTTAACCAATTGTTTACTGCTGCAAAAGTGCCGCTGGCAGGCTTTAACCCCTCTGCATGCACATTTTTCCCTTATTCATGCCAGACCGGCGTAATTTACTGAAGCGAATTTTTATTTATCCGGCCCTGTTTAAACCGTCAAACCAGCCAATATTATGGATAATGGACTAAAACACCCTTTCGATTGTAGTTTTGACTTTTTTTCATGATTTTTTAAGGTATTCCCGCAAATTGCTCAGCGAAAGAAATGATTTTGTTTTAAACTCATTTGTTACAAGCGGATACATTTGTATACAAGGAGACAGGCATGCATCACACCACACCGTTGATCACTACCATTGTCGGAGCGCTGGTTCTGGCATTTCTCCTTGGGATGCTGGCAAACCGCCTGCGTATTTCGCCCCTCGTTGGCTACCTGATGGCCGGCGTGCTGGCTGGCCCCTTTACGCCCGGCTTTGTCGCAGATACCAATCTGGCCCCTGAACTGGCAGAACTCGGCGTTATCCTGCTGATGTTTGGTGTCGGCCTGCACTTCTCAATGAAAGACCTCATGTCGGTAAAGTCGATCGCCATTCCCGGTGCCATCGCGCAGATCGCCGTCGCGACGCTACTGGGAATGGGTTTGTCATGGACGCTGGGATGGTCGTGGATGACCGGCCTGGTGTTTGGTCTCTGCCTCTCTACCGCCAGTACCGTGGTGTTACTGCGCGCACTAGAGGAACGACAGCTGATTGACAGCCAGCGCGGGCAGATAGCCATTGGCTGGCTGATTGTCGAAGATCTGGTGATGGTGCTGACGCTGGTGCTGCTGCCAGCCATTGCGGGCATGATGGAACAGGGCAACGCCAGCGCCGGACTGCTGGCCTGGGACCTGCTTTGGACCATCGGCAAAGTCGCTGCGTTTATGGTGCTGATGATGGTGGTGGGACGCCGTGCCGTGCCCTGGATCCTCGCCCGCAGCGCCGCCACCGGCTCACGCGAATTGTTTACGCTGGCAGTGTTAGCGCTGGCATTGGGCATCGCCTTTGGGGCCGTTGAATTCTTTGATGTTTCGTTTGCGCTGGGTGCTTTCTTCGCCGGTATGGTGCTGAACGAGTCAGAACTGAGCCACCGTGCCGCACGCGATACCCTGCCGCTGCGTGATGCGTTTGCCGTGCTGTTCTTTGTTTCGGTCGGCATGCTGTTCGACCCGTCGATTCTGGTGACGCAGCCGCTGGCGGTACTGGGCGCGCTGGTGATTATCGTGGTGGGCAAGTCGGTCGCCGCGTGGCTGCTGGTGTCGCTGCTCGGCCATTCGCGCCGCACAGCACTGACCATTTCGGTCAGCCTGGCGCAGATTGGTGAGTTCGCCTTTATTCTGGCCGGTCTGGGCATCTCGCTGGGCCTGCTGAGTGATGAGGGCCGTAATCTTGTACTGGCCGCCGCTATTCTGTCGATTATGCTTAACCCGATTCTGTTTACGCTGCTGGAGCGTTTCCTGGCAAAAACGGAGACCATGGAAGAGCAGACGCTGGAAGAGGCCATCGAAGAAGAGAAGCAGATCCCGGTGGATTTCTGCAATCACGCAGTGATTGTGGGCTATGGCCGGGTTGGCAGCCTGATTGGTCAGAAGCTGCTTGAAGCTAATGTTCCGCTGGTGGTGGTTGAGAACTCCCGAACGCGGGTCGAAGCGCTGCGCGAACAGGGCATCAAGGCGGTGCTGGGGAATGCCGCTCGCGCGGACACCATGGAACTGGCACGGCTCGACTGCGCCCGCTGGCTGTTACTGACCATACCGAATGGCTATGAAGCGGGTGAAGTGGTGACGGCGGCGCGTGAAAAACACCAGAATATCGAGATTATCGCCCGCGCTCACTATGACGATGAGGTGGAGTACATCATGGAGCGTGGCGCTTCGCGCGTGGTGATGGGTGAACGTGAGATTGCCAGCAGTATGCTGCAAATCCTGCAGGATGAGATGATGCAGGGCGAAGATTTAAAGCCCTGCGACGTAGTGAGCTGATGCGTTTTCAGCAAGGCCTCGCAGGCTACTGATATATCAAAATCAGGGTAAATTTTACCGCAAAGAATAAAATCAATACGCAGGTAACACGGGCAGAGGAGGAAAGCGTCCCGCGTCTGGGACAAAAACGCCGGGAGCGTTTTTGAACAACGCAACGCGTTGGCCCGGCAACGGGCGCACCTCAGGGATGAGGTGCGTAATCGCGCGGGCCGAGCGGCCAGGGATGGTTTAAGCGCCTTTCCGATCTGACCGTGTTCCCTGAGCAGGCTCGATCTCACCGCTAAACGAGCCAGACGTTGCCAGTCATCTAAGGCCCTGTGGCGACCCGCGTTACCGATCCCAGTAAGACTCTTCCAGACTGTCTTCGCGCTCCGGCAGGCCGCGGGTTAAACGCGGTGAATGCTGATTCAGCACCTGATAGCTGACGCGGTTGGCATACTTACACACCTGTGCCAGCGACGAATAGGTCAGATATGGACGCGCATGTTTACTGGAGTTCGGCACATTCAGGCTGTGATAGTTGTTGGCCGTAATGTCATGCAGCAACGCCGCCAGCGCACCATCTCCGGCACCGTTAGTGTTCATGATCTTTTCTGGTCCGCCCATATAAGGCGCGATGTGCGAGAAGATGCGCAGCGGCTGCTGGCAATCCTGCTGACGCATCACGCGGCTGAACTCATACTGGTTGAATTCCGCAATCGCGCCAGGCAGCAGCGGATGGTTGGTTTTACGTTTGAACTCGTCTTCGGTGTAGCCCGCCATATAAAGCCCAATCGGGCCAGCGGTGCAGAGCACCAGATCCACCCAGTCCAGCGCCATATTGGAAGCAAGCAGCGGATCGGATTCGCCGGTCAGCGCCAGCGCTTCCTCCTCGTTCATCGCCACGATGCTGACGTGCTCGCGCAGGAAATCCCGCCAGAACTGAGGATTGTCGCCAATCACATGTTTGGTGCCCAGCGTCAGCACCACCGGCACGTTATGGCGTTTGGCATACTCTATCGCCTGTAACGTTGCCTGCGGCATCGGCTCACCTTCGGCACAGCGCACCAAATAGGAGGTCAGTACCAGCGCAGACGCCCCGGCAATCACCTCTTCAGGCACATTATCCGGATGCAGCTGATTCATCTGGCCGGGGCTGATCGCGAAGGTTCGCTCGCCATGTTCGCCAATCAGCGTAAAGCAGCGGCCAATAGCGCCATCAACGCCCTGCAGATAGTTAAGATCGACCCGGCTTGAGGTGTTGCAGAGATAGCGATAGGCGTAACCGCCAATCTGGATATTGTTGCACATCACGCCCAGCAACACGGAGCGGTCGTCAGCCAGCACCGAGAAGTTGTGCAGCGTGTTACCAATGGTGCCACCGGCAAACTGATGGGTGATCAGCGCATCGCGCATCAGCTCATTGTATAACGCTTCCGCAACGGCATTATCGATAACCAGCGAGTGCCCGGCACTCAGGCCGTAACGGGCGAGAAAGTCGTCATCGACTTTGGCTTCGATATCCACCAGCGTCTGGTCGATACCCACCACCCAGCTGCCAGCATCAACATCGTGCTGAGCGGGCTGTAACAGGGGATCGCGTGCGCTGACCGGAAAGTAATGTTTGGATTTGCGTTTGCCGGGAAATTTCATCGGGAATGCCGTCTGGAAAAACAGGCGGAGAATGATATCACACTCTCCGCCTCTGCTTTAACGGCGTGCGTCGACCAGTTGCACCATCATGTCGATATGCGCCTCATCGGCGTTCAGCGCAGGGATATACTCAAACTTCTCACCGCCGGCATGCATAAAGATTTCGCAGTTTTCACCACTGATCTCCTCCAGCGTTTCCAGACAGTCAGACGAGAAGCCCGGACTCATGACCTGAACATGTTTAATCCCTTTGGCAGGCAGACTTTCCATGGTTTTGTCGGTGTAAGGCATTAGCCACGGCTCACGACCAAAACGCGACTGGAAGGTCATCATGTACTGATCCTCACGCAGACCCAGCGCTTTAACCAGCGCCGCCGTGGTATCGGCACAGCGCTGCGGATAGTCATCGCCTTCGTTGGCGAAGCGCTGCGGAATGCCGTGGAACGACAATACCAGCAGATCGGGCTGACCGTGCCGCTCAAACGAGCGCTCTACCGTCGCTTTCAGTGCAGCGATATAGGCCGGATGTTCGGCGTAATCACGGATAAACTGCACATCGGGCAGCGAGCGATACCCTCTGAAGACGGTGGTAAGGCCATCCCATACCGCGGCCACGGTAGAGCAGGAGAATTGTGGATAGAGTGGCAACACAATCAGGCGGGTGACGCCCTGCGCCATCAGCTTATCCGCTGCGCTTTTCAGGCTCGGATTGCCATAGCTCATACCCAGCTCGACGGGCATATCGACGCGAGCCGCCAGGGCATCGCGCTGACGCTGACTGTAAACCAGCAGCGGTGATCCACCTTCCATCCAGACCGATGCGTAGAGCTTCGACACGCGCGGCGAGCGAAACGGCAGAATGACAGCATTGAGAACCGGCCACCAGAGCCAGCGCGGTGCATCGACCACGCGCGGATCGCTTAAAAACTGTTTCAGATAGCGTTTAACTGCAGGTGTGGTTGGGGCGTCTGGCGTACCTAAATTAACCAATAACACGCCGGGCTTATCTTGCCTCATTTGAGTTCCTTGATGACAACGGGGATGCGTGAAAACAGGGAAATTGTAGCGGAATTAGTGGGAGGTAAAAGCAATTACTGCAAAAGGGGCCAGTGATACCGGCCCCATTGAGCTTAGCCGAGGATCTTAGCCAGCTCGGCACTCACTTCGGTCACCTTACGGGTGCCGTCGATTTTGTGATAGGCGGTGTTGCCCGCTTCGGCTTCTTTGCTGTAGTAAGCAATCAGCGGCGCGGTCATCTGATGGTATTCCACCAGGCGCTTACGCACGGTCTCTTCCTGATCGTCTTTGCGCGTGGTCAGCTCTTCGCCTGTCACATCATCTTTACCTTCCACTTTCGGTGGATTAAAGGTGACGTGATAAACGCGGCCAGATGGCGCGTGAACGCGACGGCCCACGATACGTTCAACAATCAGCTCGTCCGGTACAGCGAACTCCAGCACGTGATCAACGGTGATCCCGGCTTCTTTCATTGCATCTGCCTGAGGAATGGTGCGCGGGAAACCGTCCAGCAGGAAACCGTTTTTGCAGTCTTCCTGAGTGATACGCTCTTTAACCAGCGCAATCACCAGCTCATCGGTTACGAGTTTGCCAGCATCCATGATGGCTTTCGCCTGGTTACCCAGCTCGCTGCCTGCTTTTACTGCTGCACGCAACATGTCGCCAGTGGAGATTTGCGGAATGCCGTACTTCTCCATGATGAATTGGGCCTGAGTCCCCTTACCTGCGCCCGGAGCTCCGAGCAGAATAATACGCATTGCGTAAATCCCCTTGCGAATCGCATTGATCTATCTTAGAAGCGGAAGAACATACCATTATGACCCGCTCATCACAAGGAAGGGCGAGGATCGCTCAGGATGACTTTACCCTCTTTATGGACCTGAACCCGACCCGGCTGGCTGGCCTGTCGCATTTTCAGATTTACTGCCTGTGCTGAGCAGAAATGGCGGGATGCCGCACAGCCATAAAAAAAGCCGGTGATCATCACCGGCTTCAGACTGCTGAAAAACTTAATGCTTTTAACGGGGTACATCTGCTCGAAATTGATGCTGAAGAGAATCAGACAGACAGCTTCAAAGTCAAAGCGATGGGAGCATACGCCTGCAGCAACGCATCGCGGACCATGGACAAAAACGCCGGGAGCGTTTTTGAACAACACAAAGCGTTGGCCCGGTTACGGGCGCACCTCAGGGATGAGGTGCGTAATCGCCCGCGCTGAGCCACGCCTTAGAGGGCGGCTTTTTGCGTCTTTGCGTAGGGCGTATGCTCCCTGAGCCAGTGCTGCATTTGCCACTACAGGCCGGTGCAAACGACCGGCCGGTTACCCTTATGCGGTCAGCAGCTGGTTCATGCGACGGATAAACTGGTTAGGATCGTCCAGCGTGCCGCGCTCGGCCAGCAACGCCTGATCCAGCAGCAGTTCAATCCACTCACCAAAGCGTGCTTCATCCTGCGTATCCGCAACACGTTTCACCAGCGGGTGATCCGGGTTGATTTCAAACAGGTACTTCACTTCCGGCACGTCCTGTCCGGCCGCCGCGAACAGCTTCGCCATCTGTGTGGTCATCTCGTTGGCATCGGTGGTGACAATCGCTGGCGTATCGGTCAGACGATGGGTCAGACGCACCTCTTTCACACGCTCGCCCAGCAGATTTTTCACTCGCTCAACAAACGGCTCCAGCGCTTTTTCCGCCTCTTTCTGCTCTTCGGTCTCTTCATCTGCCAGCTTGCTCAGCGACTCATCCGCTTTGCTGACCGACTGGAAGGTTTTACCGTCGAACTCGGTAAGATAACTCATCATCCATTCGTCGATGCGATCGGAAAGCAGCAGCACCTCAATGCCTTTTTTGCGGAACAGTTCCAGATGCGGGCTGCTCTTCGCGGCGGCATAGCTGTCAGCGGTGATGTAGTAAATCTTCTCCTGACCTTCCACCATGCGGCTGACGTAATCTTCCAGCGAAATGGTCTGTGCCGAACCTTCGCTCTGGGTGGTGGCGAAGCGCAGCAGTTTTGCAATGGTTTCCTGGTTGGCGTTATCTTCCGCCGGACCCTCTTTCAGCACCAGACCGAACTCATTCCAGAAGGTCTGGTATTTCTCGTTATCTTCTTTCGCCAGTCTTTCCAGCATCTGCAGGGTACGCCTGGTCAGCGCAGCACGCAGACTCTGGGTCACGCGGCTATCCTGCAGGATCTCACGGGAGACGTTCAGCGGCAGATCGTTTGAGTCAATCAGGCCACGCACAAAGCGCAGGTAGTTCGGCATAAACTGCTCAGCATCATCCATGATAAAGACGCGCTGCACGTAGAGTTTCAGGCCATGCTTCTGATCCCGGTTCCACATATCGAATGGCGCACGTGCCGGAATGTAGAGCAGGCTGGTGTACTCCTGCTTACCTTCCACCCGATTGTGGCTCCAGGCGACCGGATCGCTGTAGTCATGGGCGATATGCTTGTAGAACTCATTGTACTCGTCGTCGCTGATCTCAGATTTGTTGCGGGTCCACAGCGCCTGGGCTTTGTTGATTTTCTCCCAGTGCGTTCCTTCACCCTCTTCATCTTTGCTCTCGATCTCAACCGGCAGCGCGATGTGATCGGAATATTTGCTGATGATGCTGCGCACGCGCCATGCGTCCAGGAACTCATCTTCGCCTTCGCGCAGATGCAGGGTGATCTCAGTACCGCGATCGGCTTTCTCAATCTCCGCCAGGGTATATTCGCCCTCGCCTGCGGATTCCCAGAACACGCCTTCATCGGCTGATGCGCCAGCGGCACGGGTACGCACCGTGACTTTATCCGCCACGATAAAGGCAGAGTAGAACCCGACACCGAACTGACCGATCAGCTGGCTGTCTTTCGCCTGATCGGAGCCCAGGGATTCCAGGAAAGATTTGGTGCCTGATTTGGCGATAGTCCCGAGGTTCTCAATGACCTCATCGCGACGCATACCGATACCGTTGTCGCTGAGCGTGATGGTACGGTTGTCCTTATCAACAGAGAGACGAACACGCAGCTCGCCATCACCTTCATACAGGCTGGAATCTGACAGCGCACGGAAGCGCAGTTTGTCTGCCGCATCCGAGGCGTTGGAGATCAGTTCACGCAGGAAAATCTCTTTGTTTGAATAGAGAGAATGGATCATCAGGTGCAGAAGTTGTTTTACTTCCGACTGAAAGCCACGGGTCTCTTGTCCTTTCATGGTCATTGCTACCTCAACAAAACAGGTTGAACAAACGTTGAGGTTGATGTGGGGATGACGCGGGGATTTTCAAGCCGGTGTCTGTCACAACACCGGCAAGTGTTTAAAATTTAAACTTCTGGCGGCCCGCCAGTGAATGGGACAGCGTGGTGCCATCCACCATCTCCAGCTCTCCGCCTACCGGCACACCGTGCGCGATACGGCTGGCATCAACGCCATACTGACCACAGAGCTCCGCGATGTAGTTTGCGGTTGCCTCGCCTTCTACCGTCGGGTTGGTGGCGAGGATCACTTCCTGCAGGGTTTCACTCTCCAGACGCTGCTCCAGACGATCCAGGCCGATGTCCCCCGGACCGATGCCGTCGAGCGGCGAGAGATGCCCCATCAGCACAAAGTAGCGACCGCCAAACTGGCCGGTTTGCTCAATGGCGTGGATATCTGCCGGGCTTTCCACCACGCAGATTTGACCATTCTGCTGACGCCGTGGATTGGCGCAGATGGTGCAAATTTCCTGCTCGGTGAATGTCCGGCAGTCGGAACAGTGTCCGATCTCCGACATTGCCCGGGTCAGCGCCTGCGCCAGCCGCATTCCACCGCTGCGATCGCGCTGCAGCAGCTGAAAAGCCATGCGCTGTGCCGACTTCGGCCCAACGCCGGGCAGACAGCGCAGCGACTCCATCAATGATTCAAGCAGTGGACTGGTTTGCATCAGAACGGCATCTTAAAGCCTGGTGGCAGCTGCATGCCTGAGGAGACAGACGCCATCTTCTCTTTCTGGGTTTCATCGATGCGACGTGCCGCATCGTTGAACGCCGCGGCAATCAGATCTTCCAGCATATCTTTGTCATCTTCCAGCAGGCTGGGATCGACTTCCACGCGACGGCAGTTGTGCGCGCCGTTAATGGTGACTTTTACCAGGCCAGCACCCGATTCACCGGTCACTTCAATCGCGGCGATCTCTTCCTGAACCTTGGCCATTTTGTCCTGCATCTGCTGGGCCTGTTTCATCAGGTTGCCCAATCCGCCTTTACCACCAAACATAGTTTTCTCTCTCAGCTGAGGCTACAACGCTATCAAAACGATAGCAGCAGCGTGTCTAAACAGGTCGGATACTCTCCTCATCCAGATCGGCATCAAAAAATCGCTGCAGCGTCTGAATGTGGGTATCACAGGTGATCGACTGACGCGCCTGCGCCAGTTTCTCTTCGTAAATGGCCTGACGCCACTCCAGTGGCGTCAACACCGATGAATTATCGTCTTCAACGACAGAGAGTTCAACTTTCTGCCCGGCACTCTGGCTAAGCGCATCACTTAACACCTGCTGCGCCGAAGGTGAATTAAGGTGACGCTGGCTGCTGCGCAGATGCAGGCAGACACCATTTTCAGTTGTCTCTTTCCAGGCATTTAACGCCAGCTGCTGCACCAGCTTCGGCAGCGGCAGGGTTGCAATCTCTGCGGCCCAGGGATCGCGCTGCTGCGCCTCTTCGGCCAGACGCGCCGCCAGCTCAGGGGTTTTCTCATGCTCCAGTGCGGAACGCAAGGCCTTAGGCGTCGCCACCGGCTCCGCCACTTCAACCGGCTGATTAACCGCTTTCCAGCGGTATGCTTCCTCTTTTACCGGGGCGGCGGGCTCACGATCGCGGATACGCTGCTGACTGCGCTCGGTAACCGAGGCCAGCCGCTCCAGCGCGGAGTTGGCCGGCCGCGCACCTGGCGCCGCCGGCTCACTCTTTTTTGGCTTGTTCGCTCCCTGACGCAGCAACTGAGTGCGCGCCTGCAGGAGCTGGCTGGTGGAGCTGGAAAGTGCCGTGTCAGGTGTCGCATCTGGTGGCGGCGCAGGCTGCGGAGCCGGATCGGGTGCGGCCATCTGTGGCTGAGCGGCAACCTGCTGTTGCGGCGCAGGCATCGGCTGCTGCACTACGGGCGACCTTGTCTGAGCAGGTGACGGTGTGGCTGGCTGTGCTGTCGTGTGTCGTGCTACAGGCGCAGAACCGGATGGTGCCGGTGACGTCTGCGCGGGAGCAACAGGTGCCATCTGTTCCGTTAACGCGGGACGCGCAATGGGTTCTGCCACCGCCGCTTTAGGATGAAACGCCAGGGCGCGCAGCAGCGTCATCTCGACGCCCATGCGGCGATCGGGCGCAATCGGCAGATCCTTACGGCCCATCAACAGGGTCTGATAATAGAGCTGCAGATCGGCTGGCGGCACCACGCGGGCCAGTTCACGCAGCCGGATCGCATTGCTTTCTTCGTCATCGTTGAGCGAGGCCGGCAGCAGTTGCACCATCGCAATCTGATGCAGCAGGCGCAGCATCTCGACCAGCAGCGCCTCCCATTCCACCCCGCGTGACGCGGCCTGGCTCAGCAGGTTCATTACCTGCTGACCGTTACCATCAACCAGCGCTTCAAGCAGACCGAGCGGCTGTTCATCATCCAGCGTGCCGAGCATAACGCTGACCGTGCTGCTGGTCACCTCGCCCTGCCCCATGGCAATCGCCTGATCGGTGAGGCTCAGCGCATCGCGCATACTGCCATCGGCGGCACGCGCCAGCAGCTGCAGCGCCCGGGTTTCGCTCTCAATCTGTTCCTGCTTCAGCACATGCTCAAGCTGCTGACGGATTTGATCAACATCCAGCGCTTTGAGGTGAAACTGCAGGCAGCGCGAAAGAATGGTCACCGGCAGTTTCTGCGGATCGGTGGTCGCCAGCAGGAATTTAACGTGTGAAGGTGGCTCTTCCAGCGTCTTTAACAGCGCATTGAAGCTGTGACGTGACAGCATGTGTACTTCATCGATCAGATAGACTTTGAAGCGGCCACGCGCCGGGGCGTACTGCACGTTGTCGAGCAGATCGCGGGTGTCTTCAACTTTGGTGCGTGAGGCGGCGTCAATCTCAATCAGATCGACAAAGCGGCCCTGCTCAATTTCACGGCAGTTATCGCACTGACCACAGGGCGTGGCGGTGATGCCGGTTTCGCAGTTAAGGCCTTTGGCCAGCAGACGCGCAATGGTAGTTTTCCCTACGCCGCGGGTGCCGGAGAAGAGATAAGCATGATGGATGCGTCCCAGGGACAATCCATTCGCCAGCGCCGTCAGAACATGTTCCTGACCGACAACATCAGCAAAAGCCTGGGGACGCCATTTTCGCGCAAGTACCTGATAGCTCATGTGGAGTTCGACGAAGTTGGATGGAAAGATGAGCGCAGACGCTCTGCAACCCCTGTATAAGATTGCAGTAGTCTATCAGCTACGCTTTGGGCTGGCACTCGTTATCTTGACGCCGGAGGCGTGACGGCCTCGCCGGGTAGCGAGACCGAAAGCGTGGCTTAGTGGCCGGGGAATTTGACCAGGCTGTAGCTCTCAACGCCGAGAGCATTGAGACGCGATTCACCGGTCAGATCGAACAGGTTAATAATAAAGGCTGCGTCTTTCACTTCACCGCCAGCACGGCGAATCAGTTTAACGGTCGCTTCAATGGTGCCGCCGGTCGCCAGCAGATCGTCAACCACCAGCACCAGATCGCCTGGCTGGATGGCATCTTTGTGCAATTCCAGCTTATCGGTGCCATATTCCAGCTCATAGGATTCGCTGTAAACCGCACGCGGCAGTTTGCCTGGCTTACGAACCGGAACAAAACCGACACCAAGACCTAATGCCACGGGTGCACCAAACAGAAAACCGCGCGCTTCCGTGCCCACCACTTTGGTGATGCCTTTATTACGGTAACGCTCAACCAGCAGCGCAATCGACGCGGCGTAGGCTTTCGGATCTTCCAGCAGGCTGGTGACATCGCGGAACAGGATGCCTGGCTTAGGATAATCGGGGATACTTTTAATGCTGTTTTTAATGAATTCAAGCTGCTGCGCAGTGTCGGTCATAATGATACGCCTGGTAAAAAATTCTGTTTCGCGCAGCTTCAAAAGCGCTAATACCTGGTAAAAGGCTCAGCGGAAGTCAATTCACAAAGGGAAGCCACGCACGAAGACGCCCAAATCTAAGCAAATGACCGGCTAAATGCAACTTTATCGCGGCGGCGGCGGTGCGTCCGCTGTTTCTGCCACCACCGGAATACGCCACATAAACAGCAGCAGCGCCGCCAGCATGATCAGCAGCATGATGCGAACCCAGAGCTGATGTACCAGGAAAAGTGAGAGACTAAAGGTGGCGACAATCAGGCAGATAGCCCGCACTTTGGCACCCGGCGGCATGGCGCGATGCTGTTGCCAGTGACGCAGATAGCGGCCAAACGGCGATTTCCACAACAGCCAGTGATGGAAACGCGGCGATGAACGGGCAAAACACCAGGCCGCCAGCAGCATGAATGGCGTGGTGGGTAATAAAGGTAATACAATGCCCAGCGTCCCCAGCAAAATCGCCAGCCAGCCGAGGGTTAATAACAGAATGCGTTGCATGAATCTTGCCCAGCTCTTTCCTCATCAGCGTACGTTAGCACAACTCAGGGCCAGACGATGAGTGCGATCGCTGTACAACAGCGCCTGCACCAGCTCCTTATTGACCTGCGTCAGGAGATTGCCCGCCATCCCGATGGCGTTTGCCGTCTGCCACGTTTTGATACTCAGCTATTCCAGACCAAAGGCACGCGACTGGCAGATTATCTGCAGGAGGTGGAACAGAACTTCGCCCGATTATGCGATGTTAGTCATGACCTTGCCCGCAGTGCCTGGCTGGCCGAACGCCTGGTCGATCAGATTGCCGCCCTGCAACGCGAGGCGAGTACCCAACAGTTGCGTACCCGACGCGAACAGCCAGTAAAGAACCTACGCGCGACCAGATATCAGGAGTACCGCGAATTTGAACGGCGTTTACTGGCGATGATCGATCAGCGTGAGCAGCGGCTGGCACTGGCTGAAACCCTGGCGGTACAGCATCAGCTGAAGCAGGATCTGGAAACGCTGGAGGGGCGACTGGCACGCTGTCGACAGGCGATTCGCTCGGTTGAGTGGGCCTCGTCATTGCGCGGCAGTGAAGACGGCGAATAAAGCGCAGCGTGATAAAAGCGCTTCTATACTGGATGTAATTCTGCGTGGAGAAGAACCATGGGTTTACTGACCTGGCTGCTATGCGGGCTGCTGCTGGGATTGCTGAAGCGTCTGCTGATGCCGGGACGACCCGGCGGCCTGATGGCGACCCTGACGCTGTCGATGATCGGCGCACTGATTGGCGGCTATATCGCCACCTATTTTGAACTGGGCTCGCTGGCAACGTTGCATGCTGGCGCGCTGGGCATGGCAATTCTCGGCGCAGTGCTGATGCTGCTGGTCGCGGCCCGCTTACGTATTTAGGAGAAAAGATGTCACTGGAAAACGCCCCTGACGACGTCAAACTGGCAGTGGATCTGATTCAGCTTCTGGAAGAGCATCAACTGCCGGTTGAAACGGTGCTTTCAGCGCTGGCCATGGTGCAGCGCGATTTCGAGAACAAGCGCGATGGGCAGCCTGCTTAGCGCTGAGCAGTCAGCGTCGGACTAAGACGCAGCATATCAATAAAGGCATTGACCAGCGTTGGTGCGTCAGCGGCTAAATCAAAACTTTCGGGCGCAAACAGCCAGCTTTCCATCATGCCATTAACGTAACCACGCAGGATAAGTGCAGCCTGACGCGTACTGAGACTGCCCGGAAGTTGTCCGGCTTCAATGCACTGACGCAGGACATCTTCTATTTTGTCATAGCACTCCAGCAGCAGGCTTTGCTGAATATTTTTCAGCGCCGACATTTCACCCACAAATTCACATTTATGGAAAATGATCTCCATTAAAGCGCGGCGCTGCGGATCCTTTGCTGTTGCATCAAAGATATAGACCAGCATTGCGCGCAACACAGAGAGTGGATCGCCAGGGTATTTTGTCTGATACTCAAGTTCCACATCGTCCAGACCAGCATCACAACGAAGCCATATTTCATGTAATACATCGGCTTTATTTTTGAAGTGCCAGTAGATAGCCCCACGCGTGACACTGGCGGCGGTGGCAATCTCTGCAAGAGAAGTGGCTGAGACGCCCTGCTGCGAAAACAGAACAAGGGCGGCATCAAGAATTTGATGTCGCGTTTCAAGTGCTTGCGCTTTGGTTTTTCGTGCCATAGGGGGCTTTTTTTACAAACAGGTAAGTTTACATACATTTGTGAATGTATGTACCATAGCATGACCTGCGACTTGACACAGCAATGGGTTTTTCAGTTTGTGATCCATTGACCAATTGATATCGGACACTAGAGGTTTATTTATGAATAAAATCAGAGGATTATCGCCTCTGGCGGCCGTCCTGATGCTATCAGGCAGCTTTTTGTTAACAGGATGTGACAACAATAAATCCGAACAAGCCGCCCAGCAACCGCCAGCAGTGGGTGTTGTGACACTTAAAACTGAACCCCTGAAAATTTCGACTGAATTACCTGGCCGCACCTCAGCATATCGTGTGGCTGAAGTCCGTCCGCAGGTTTCCGGTATCATTCTGAAGCGTAATTTCATTGAAGGCAGCGATGTCAAAGCAGGTCAGTCTCTTTATCAGATTGATCCGGCGACTTATCAGGCCGCTTACGACAGCGCTAAAGGCGATTTGACTCAGGCTCAGGCGAATGCACGCATCGCTCAGCTGACCGTCAAGCGCTATAAACCGCTGCTCGGCACCAAATATATCAGTCAGCAGGATTATGACACCGCCGTTGCCACTGCCGCGCAAAATGATGCTGCCGTTCAGGTGGCAAAAGCCAATGTTGAAACGGCCCGTATCAATCTGGCATACACCAAAGTAACCTCGCCTATCAGCGGCCGCATCGGTAAATCCTCTGTTACCGAAGGTGCACTGGTACAAAGCGCACAAACCACCGCGCTGGCTACCGTGCAGCAGCTTGATCCCATGTATGTCGATGTAACCCAGTCAAGCGAAGACTTCATGCGCTTACGTTCAGAACTGGAATCGGGTCAGCTGAAGCAGAACGATGGCAAAGCCAACGTGACGCTGCTGATGCAGAATGGCAGCAGCTATGCACAGACCGGTACGCTGGAGTTCTCTGACGTGACCGTTGATGAAACCACCGGCTCCATCACCCTGCGCGCCATTGTCCCGAACCCAAACCACACGCTGTTACCGGGCATGTTTGTCCGTGCGCGTCTGGATGAGGGGATCAACCCGAATGCAATGCTGGTGCCGCAACAGGCTGTCACCCGCACGCCAACGGGTCAGGCAACCGTGATGGTTGTGGGTGCAGACAATAAAGTGGAAGCGCGTCAGGTCACCACCTCTCAGGCGATTGGCGACAAGTGGTTAGTGACCGACGGCGTTAAAGCAGGCGAACGTGTGATCAGCACCGGTCTGCAGCGTGCCAAGCCAGGCGCACAGGTTACTCCACAAGAAGTCTCAGACGATGCGAAAGCGGCACCCGATTCAAAGCCGCAGTCTGACAAGTCATCGTCATAACAGGAGCCGTTGATTCATGGCTAAGTTCTTTATCGATCGGCCCATCTTTGCGTGGGTGCTCGCCATCATCATCATGCTGGTCGGTGCGCTATCGATTCTCAAACTTCCGATCGAGCAATATCCTAATGTTGCGCCGCCGGCGATTGAGATTCAGGCGACCTACCCTGGTGCGGATGCAAAAACGCTGCAGGACTCGGTGACGCAGGTCATTGAGCAGAACATGAACGGTATCGATGGACTGATGTATATGTCCTCGAGCAGCGACTCATCCGGTACGCTGACCCTGACTATCTCCTTTGAGTCAGGAACAGATGCGGATATCGCGCAGGTTCAGGTGCAGAACAAACTGCAGCTGGCGACGCCGCTGCTGCCGCAGGAAGTGCAGCAACAGGGGATTCAGGTTAAAAAATCCTCCAGCAGCTTCCTGATGGTTGCGGGCTTCATCAGCGACGATGACAATATGACGCAGAATGATATTTCTGATTTCATTTCGTCGTCCATCAAAGATCCTATCAGCCGTACCAAAGGCGTGGGTGATACCCAGGTATTTGGTGCGCAGTACGCGATGCGTATCTGGATGGATCCGCACAAGCTGAACAACTACAACCTGACACCGGTCGATGTGATCAGCGCGCTGAACACTCAGAACACCCAGGTCGCTGCCGGTCAGCTGGGCGGTACGCCGCCGGTTCCGGGCCAGCAGCTTAACGCCTCCATCATTGCGCAAACCCGTCTGACCTCAACGGATGAGTTCGGTAAAATTCTGCTCAAAGTGAACGAGGATGGTTCTCAGGTTCGTCTGCGTGATGTGGCCAGAATTGAGCTCGGTGCAGAAAACTACGAGATCGTTGCCCGTTATAACGGCAAGCCTGCATCCGGTATCGGTATCAAGCTGGCCACCGGTGCGAATGCGCTGGATACCGCCAATGCGGTAAAAGCCGAGCTGGCCAAACTGCAGCCAACGTTCCCGGCCGGGTTAAAAGTGGTTTATCCGTATGACACCACCCCGTTCGTTAAGATCTCAATTTTCGAAGTCGTGAAAACGCTGATCGAAGCGATTGTGCTGGTGTTCCTGGTCATGTACCTGTTCCTGCAGAACTTCCGCGCCACGCTAATTCCTACCATCGCCGTACCCGTGGTATTGCTGGGTACGTTTGCCGTTATCAGCGCGTTTGGTTATTCGATAAACACCCTGACGATGTTCGGGATGGTGCTGGCCATCGGCTTGCTGGTGGATGACGCCATCGTAGTGGTCGAGAACGTCGAGCGCGTCATGGCGGAAGAAGGATTGCCGCCTAAAGAAGCCACCAAGCGTTCCATGGAGCAGATTCAGGGCGCGCTGGTCGGTATCGCGCTGGTGCTTGCCGCCGTATTTATTCCGATGGCGTTCTTTGGTGGGTCGACCGGCGTTATTTATCGTCAGTTCTCAATCACTATCGTTTCAGCGATGGCGCTGTCGGTGCTGGTCGCCTTTATTCTGACGCCGGCACTCTGTGCCACCATGCTGAAGCCGGTTAAAAAAGGCGAGCACGGTAAAACCACCGGTTTCTTCGGCTGGTTCAACCGCATGTTCGACAAAAGCACCCACCACTATGTCGACAGCGTCGGTCACATGATCCGCAGTACGGGTCGCTATATGGTGATCTACCTGCTGATCGTGGTCGGTATGGCGTTTCTGTTTATGCGACTGCCCTCTTCATTCTTACCGGAAGAGGATCAGGGTCTGCTGCTCGCTCAGGCACAGCTGCCAGCGGGTGCTACTCAGGAACGTACGCAGAAAGTGCTGGATCAGGTGACGGATTACTTCCTGACGCAGGAGAAAGATACGGTTAAATCCGTGTTCACCGTTAACGGCTTCGGCTTTGCTGGTCGTGGACAGAACACCGGTATCGCCTTTGTCAGTCTCAAGCCATGGGATGAGCGTGCCGGTAGTGACATGAAAGTTCCGGCGATTGCTGGCCGTGCCATGCAGGCGCTGGGCGCGATCAAAGATGCGATGGTTATCCCCTTCAACCTGCCAGCGATTATCGAGCTGGGTAACGCGACCGGCTTTGACTTTGAGCTGATCGATCAGAACAACCTCGGCCACGATAAGCTGACGGAAGCACGTAATCAGCTGTTCGGTATGATTGCGCAGCATCCTGATACGCTGGTGGGTGTTCGCCCTAACGGGATGGAAGATACACCGCAGTACAAACTGACTATCGATCAGGAAAAAGCGCAGGCGCTGGGTGTATCACTGAGTGATATCAATACCACGCTGGCAGCCTCCTGGGGCGGCTCCTACGTAAACGACTTTATCGACCGCGGTCGTGTGAAGAAAGTTTACGTCATGGGTAATGCGGATTCCCGTATGCTGCCGGACGATATTGGTAAATGGTACGTGCGTAACAGCAGTGGAACCATGGTGCCCTTCTCTGCCTTCTCGTCAGCGAAGTGGCAATATGGTTCACCGCGTCTTGAGCGCTACAACGGTCTGCCTGCCATGGAAATTCTGGGACAGGCCGCACCAGGCAAAAGCTCCGGTGCAGCCATGGACCTGATGGAAGAGCTGGCGGCGAAGCTGCCTGCGGGCATCGGCTATGACTGGACCGGTATGTCCTATCAGGAACGTCTGTCAGGCAACCAGGCACCTGCGCTCTATGCCATCTCGCTGATTGTGGTCTTCCTGTGTCTTGCCGCACTGTACGAGAGCTGGTCGATTCCATTCTCGGTCATGCTGGTTGTTCCACTCGGGGTCATCGGTGCGCTGATCTTTACCACGCTGCGTGGCCTGAGTAACGACGTCTACTTCGTGGTGGGGTTACTGACAACCATCGGCCTCTCGACCAAGAACGCCATCCTTATCGTCGAATTTGCCAAGGATTTGATGGATAAAGAGGGTAAAGGGCTGATTGAAGCAGCGCTGGAAGCCTGTCGTATGCGTCTGCGTCCTATCCTGATGACGTCACTGGCGTTTATTCTCGGGGTACTGCCGCTGGCGATCAGTACGGGTGCTGGATCCGGTTCACAAAACGCCGTAGGTACTGGCGTTATCGGGGGCATGGTCACCGCGACCATACTGGCGATCTTCTTCGTTCCTGTGTTTTTTGTGGTGGTACGCCGCCGCTTTGGCAAGAAAAAAGAAGAATCAGCGAACAGTCATCCGGTTGAGCACAACCAGACTCACTAAGCTGTAAATTATCTGAGGCCGCGCAAGCGGCCTTTTTTTATGCCCGCGATTCTGCCCTTCTCCCCTTCTCCCTTCCTGACACTTCACGCGAACTGACGTTCTGGCAGTTGCAATCCTGAACGGTGCGGCGCATAATAATGTTATATTATAACATTACAAAGGCGAGCATTATGAAAGCGAATATTCATCCTCACTATCGTCATGTGGTCTTCCATGACACATCAGCTGACGTTTATTTCAAAATCGGTTCAACCATCAAAACCGATCGCACCGTAGAGTTTGAAGGTGAAACACTGCCCTATGTCACGCTGGATGTGTCGTCGGCCTCACACGTTTTCTATACCGGCAAACAGAAAGATTTCGCCAAAGAGGGCAGCACCGCGCGCTTTAATCAGCGTTTCGGGCGCTTTCTTGGCCGTAAATAAGGAAGAGATTCATGCAGGTATTAAGTTCGCTGCACTCAGCAAAAAATCGCCATCGGGATTGCAGGGTCGTGCGCCGCAAGGGGCGGATTTACGTGATCTGTAAAACGAATCCACGCTTTAAAGCGGTACAGGGAAGGAAGAAAAAACGCTAGTGTGTGTCGTGATGACTGGCCGGGCTTGCCCGGCCTTTTTTATGCTTAGCGCATGCTCTTCAGCATCGCATTCACGTTATGTTTAAAGGCCGCCTCATAAGTGGCTGCCGGACCAGATGCCGTGGACAACGCTTCCGGATAGAGCTCACCACCCGGCTCGGCACCGGTGGCGCTGGCAATCTGTTTAACCAGGCGCGGGTCGGTCTGGTTCTCGATGAAATAGCGGTTGATATGCTGCTGCTTTAATTGGGTGATTAAACTACCCACGTCACTGGCACTCGCTTCCGCTTCAGTAGAGAACCCTACTGGCGCAAGAAACGTCACGCCATAGCGCTGTCCAAAGTACCCAAACGCATCATGACTGGTCAGCACTTTCCGCTTGTCGACAGGCACAGCATCAAAGGCCGTTTTTGCCCAGCTGTCCAGCGCCTCCAGTTGCTGAATGTAATTCTGACCGCGCTGACGAATGGCCGCGGCATCTTCAGGATCGGCTTTGACCAGTGCATTCGTTACGTTCGTCGCATAGATCACGCCGTTCTGCATGCTGTTCCAGGCGTGCGGATCGGTAACGGTTTTACCCTCCTCCTCCATGCTGCGGGTGGTGACACCAGACGATGCGACAACCGGCTGGCCGCGATATCCGGAGGCGCTGACTAACCGATCCATCCACCCTTCCAGTCCCAGTCCGCTGACAAACACCAGATCGGCCTTTGCCAGCGCCTGGCTGTCCTGCGGCGTCGGTTCAAAGGTATGGGGATCGCCATTCGGCCCCACCAGACTTTTCACGTTGACATGTTCGCCGCCGACCTGTTTAACGATGTCTGCCAGCACGGTAAAGCTGGCCACCACATTCACCGTTTTTGCCATCGCAAAAGGCATGGCAAACAGCGCCGCGAGCGCCAGGCTAACCGGTAATTTCTTCATAGATAGATACCCCTTAAGATTAATGGCGGCGCAAAATCCCGCCGCACGGCCCTGCAAGAATGGAGAGAAAAAACAGCATGGCGGCGCTGAGTACCACAGCGGGGCCGGCCGGCAATGAAAAGTGCCAGGAGAGCATCAGTCCCGCCAGCGCTGAAATCATTGCGATGAAAATGGCAATCACCAGCATTGCAGCAAGATGACGGCTCCAGAAACGGGCGCTGGCGGCGGGCAGCATCATCAGTCCCACCGACATCAGCGTGCCCAGAACCTGAAAGCCCGCGACCAGATTCAGCACCACCAGCATTAAAAACAGACCATGCACCAGCGGCGCGCTCCATTTCCCCTGCGCCCGCAGAAAATCACCGTCAAATGCGTCGATGACCAGTGGACGATAGATGATCGCCAGCACAACCAGCGTAAAGGCAGCGATGCCGCCGACCAGCAGCAGCGCGGCGTTATCCACCGCCAGCAGCGAGCCAAACAGAACATGCAGCAGATCCACGCTTGAGCCGCGTAATGAGACCAGCGTGACGCCCAGTGCCAGGGAGCCAAGATAGAACCCGGCAAAACTGGCATCCTCTTTCAGGGGCGTATAACGACTGACCGCGCCAGAAAGCAGCGCCACGGCTAAACCGGCGATCAGGCCGCCGATACCCATCGCAACCAGTGACAGGCCGGAAATCAGATAGCCAATAGCGGCACCGGGCAGCACTGCATGTGATAAGGCATCACCAATCAGGCTCATCCGGCGCAGTGAAAGGAACACGCCAAGCGGCGTAGCGCTGACCGCCAGTGCAAAGCAGGCCACCAGCGCGCGCCGCATAAAACCAAATTCAATAAAAGGCTGCATCAGGGTCACGGCGTACAACTCCGCAATGAGATAGCAGGCTGGCTGGTGCAGTTGACCTCGCTGTCATCCATCGACATCACACTACTGAAGTAGCGCGCCACCAGCGGGCGATCGTGCAGCACTACCAGCAGAGTTGTGCCGGCCTGCTGTTGCTGTTCAAGAATCGACATCAGTAATGTCACGGTCTGGCTGTCAATGCCGTTGAAAGGCTCATCCAGCAGCCAGAGCTGGCTGCGCTGCAACATCAGCCGTGCAAACAATACGCGCTGAAGTTGTCCGCCTGATAAAGTCGCGGGCTGCGCATCTGCATAATCACCCATCTGAACGGCCTCAAGCGCCTGCCAGATTTCCCGGCGTAGTACCCGGTTAATACCGCCGAACCAGCCGCAGCGTGGCCAGCAGCCTATGGAGACCAGTTCAAATACCGTCAGGGGAAAACGGGTTTCAAGTTCTGTACGCTGCGGCATCCAGCCGATATCCCGACGCGAAACCTGCAATTCACAACGTCCGGTTATCGGTGGCAACAAACCCGCAATAGTTTTCAGCAGGGTTGATTTGCCACTGCCGTTAGCACCAACTAAGGCTGTCATTGAGCCAGCTGCAAGCTGCCCGGTAACCGGCGGGGTTATGCTCTGTCCCTGATAGCCAGCACGAAGCGTATTGAACCGGATCATGCGCTGATCCCCCACTTTATGGCCACGGCAAGCAGCGCGATGAATAGCACCGCTACACTCAGCCGCCCACCCAATGACATAAGTAATCCACTCTGACGCATCGCTTCACCAATATGTTATAACATAACAAATAAGATACCGGATATTCCCGTCAGGGAAACGCGTGATTGTGTATCAAAAGATAAACAGCGAGGGGACTTACGGCAGGAGGCTGGCAGGCACAGTCGCCTGCTAACGCGCAGATGCTGACAGTTTTGTGCTCTGCTGGCTTGCAAACCAGTTGCAGAAAACCAATGATAGGTTTATTAACGGTTATTAGTGGATCAGATATGCTGTCACGTATTGAATGTGATATTGCCTTGGGCGAATCAGACTGCGCAAAAATAGCAGAGATTGTTCAGCGGAATATTCTCAAAATAACAGATTTGCTGGTGGGAGATTTACGCTGGTACTCACAGAACGCACAGTTAGTTCCAGGCAGTTTAAAAATTGTTTCGGTTGAATACCTGGATATGAATAGTTTTAAATTACTTTACGATTTTGACTGGAATTTATTTAGTCCCTGTCTGGATCTAAATGAAACCGTGACGCAATCTGAGCAGGTAAACTTTCACATTAAGCCCGGAGCACTTGAGTTTGATGTGATCGACAATCAGCAGCCCTCCCCCGGCGATGAATTGTAATATTTAGTAATGGAGGTGAGCAGAACTAATGGTTCTACACTATCTTTAAGGTATCCCGTTTAATAACTGCCCGAATAATCGCTTCCTGGCCGCGTTATCCAATATCGCCGCCCTGCGGCAACTGTGCTAGCTATGGAGGGGAAAAAGATGGACGAATACTCACCGAAACGGCATGATATTGCCCAGCTTAAATATCTGTGTGAGAGCCTGTTTGACGACAGCATGGCAACATTAACCGACAGCCATCACGGCTGGGTGAATGACCCCACTTCTGAAAGCAATCTGCAGCTTAACGATTTGATTGAACACATTGCCTCTTTCACCATGAATTACAAAATTAAGCACGTTGAAGATGAAGCGCTGATTTCGCAAATCGATGAATATCTTGATGATACTTTTATGCTATTCAGCAACTATGGTATCAATAGTCCGGATCTTCAACGGTGGCAACGTTCAGCAAAACGCTTATTTAATCTGTTCACTGAAGAGTGCGCTTTTCTCCAGCAACCAAGCCATTCATTATAGTACAGACATGAGAACGGTTTATTTATGAACAAAACCCTGACTAAAACCGATTATTTGATGCGACTGCGGCGTTGCCGCTCTCTGGATACCCTTGAAAGGGTCATTGAAAAAAATAAGTATGAATTACCCGAGGATGAATTAGCGGTATTTTACTCTGCAGCTGACCATCGCCTGGCGGAACTGACGATGAACAAGCTTTACGATAAAGTTCCAGGTTCAGTATGGAAATTTGTCCGCTAATCTGACGGATTGCTGCTACGTTTAATCTCCTCTTTAGTACCAGATATTCCTGCCTGCCGGCAAAGGATCGGCCCAGGCGGGTTTTGCCTGTCTGCAGTTTATGGAGAAGAAATATTCAGAGGGCGAAAATGGTGGGGGCCCTGCCAGCTACATCCCGGCACACGCGTCACCTGCTGCGGCTGCTTCCTTCCGGATCTGACCGAGTTCACAAGCTAGCATTGCGGGAGAACCAACAGGGCCCCCATTGACAAGCCCTCTTTACGAGAGCGGGGGCATTATCTGGGAAGGAGGTGGCAATTGCAAGCGTAGTCGGGACAACCGTTGTTTTCTTGAACAACCACCGTGCTGGCACTCTCTCCTCATCCTCCCCATGCTAAAGTTAAAACCCTATTCCTGATGAAAAAAGCAGACGAAATAAGCATATGGATCAGCATGACTCTTTCCAGCAACGCATCTGGCAAATTGTTGCCGCCATTCCCTATGGCCACGTCGCGACCTATGGCGACGTTGCGCAACTGGCGGGTTCCCCGCGCGCGGCACGTCAGGTGGGCGGCGTACTGAGCCGGTTACCAGAAGGCACCACGCTTCCCTGGCATCGTGTCGTCAATCGTCACGGTACTATCTCAATGCAGGGCGACAGTCTGTTGCGGCAGCGGGATGCACTGGAAGCAGAAGGAATAGAGGTCAGTGATGAGGGACAGCTCGATCTTGAAACTTATCGCTGGGATTTCAGGCAGGAAAAAGGGGCGACAAGGTCGCCCCGATAAATTAAATACGGGTTGGTGCCGGAACAGCAGCCGATGGCGTCACCTGAGTGGGTGAAGTCGACGGAACAGTCGTCGCTGCGCCCGGCTGGGTTGGCATCGCTACTGACGGTACCGGTACCAGCAGCAGTTCAGCTTTGGTGCCGCCCTGGTTGATGACCGGCTTCACGCCTTCAGTAACAAAGGCCAGCTTGCCGTCGATTGAGATGGCTGCGCTTAACAGAATGCGCGCGTTGGGCTGAATGTCGGCCGGGTTAAACGGTAATACAAACTGGAACGGTGCCTGTTTGCCTTCAGTACGCACCACGCGCTGCGACAGCACTTTTGATGGCGCGTCGGATACAGAGGCATCAGAAAGCGTCACGGTTAATACCGCATCCGGCGGCAGCGCAATACGCTGGCGGATAAAGACTGAACCACTTACGTTTGGCTGCGCAATCGCGGCCGTCTGTCCTGCAACTGCAGAACCCAGCGTTGGTGTTGGCACTGGTTTACTCTTGTCGGCACATCCCGCAACAGCAACCGCAATAACTACCCCACTGAACACATGCCTGAGTTTCATTGATGTCGTCTCCATTTGATCAAAATGATTGTCGGCAGCGAATCCTGCTTACAGCGCTTCACTCGCCGTATGTGCTTAATATTGGCACAAAAATGAAATTTTGCCTGGCACAGGCAAAGCGGAAAGTCTGATTGACGTCAACTGGTCCGATCTTTCACACTGAGCGGGTCACTATATTGAGGAATGCGCCATGAGTCAGGCACTGCAAAATCTGCTGAATTTATTGAATCTGGAAAAACTGGAAGAGGGTTTATATCGCGGCCAGAGCGAAGATCTGGGACTGCGCCAGGTGTTTGGCGGTCAGGTGGTGGGTCAGGCACTGTATGCCGCAAAGCAAACCGTCGCGGAAGATCGCATTATTCACTCATTTCACAGCTATTTTTTGCGGCCCGGCGATAGCCAGAAAGCGATTATCTATGATGTTGAAACGCTGCGTGATGGCAAAAGTTTCAGCGCACGCAGGGTCAGCGCCATTCAGAATGGTCAGCCGATTTTTTATATGACGGCCTCTTTCCAGTCACCGGAAAGCGGATTTGAACATCAGAATCCGATGCCGCAGGTGGCGGGGCCAGAAAACCTGTTAACCGAACAGGCGATGGCGCAGAAAATGGCGCATCTGCTGCCAGAAAAGTTACGTGAAAAATTTATTGCTGAACGTCCGCTGGAGATTCGCCCGGTGCAGATCCATAACCCGCTTCGTGGACATGTGGATAAACCGGAGCGTCAGGTCTGGATCCGTGCCACCGGCCCCCTGCCCGATGACCTGCGTATCCATCAGTACCTGCTCGGCTATGCATCCGACCTCAATTTCCTGCCGGTCGCGCTGCAGCCACATGGCAAAGGATTTTTAGAGCCGGATATGCAGGTCGCTACTATTGACCACTCGATGTGGTTCCATCGCCCGTTCGACTTCACTGAATGGCTGCTCTACAGCGTGGTCAGTACCTCAGCTTCTGGCGCACGCGGTTTTGTCCGCGGCGAGTTCTACAATCAGCAGGGTGTGCTGGTAGCGTCAACCGTTCAGGAAGGGGTAATGCGCCAGCGCAGCGAATAAAGAGAATAAAAAAAGGGGCGATTGCTCGCCCCCGATTGTTCATTTCAGTGCCTGTCCATTACTGGTTGTAAGCATTCTCGCCGTGGCTGTTTACATCCAGACCTTCGCGTTCATGCTCTTCCGGTACGCGCAGCCCGACAATCAGATCGGCCAGCTTGAAACCGATAAAGGCAACAACGCCTGACCAGACAATCGTCAGACCCACGCTGAAGAGCTGCACCCAGACCTGATGGCCCATGGTCACGCCCTGAGCATAGCCGACGCCGCCCAGTGAAGAGGAAGCAAACACGCCGGTCAGGATACAGCCGACAATACCGCAGACGCCATGCACACCGAATACATCGCATGGATCATCGACGCGCAGCCATTTTTTCAGGGTGGTGACGCCCCACAGTCCCGCGAGGCCGCCGACCAGACCGATGATTAATGCACCGCCAACGCCGACATAACCACAGGCCGGTGTAATCGCGACCAGACCCGCAATAAAGCCTGAGCAGGCACCCAGCAGAGAAGGCTTACCACGTACCGCCCACTCGCCAAAGGTCCATGCCAGTACGGCACCCGCTGTTGCCACCACGGTGTTCAGGAAAGCCAGTGCCGCGATTTCGTTTGCTGCTGAAGCTGAACCGGCATTAAAGCCAAACCAGCCAACATAAAGAATAGCGGTGCCGGTGAAGACCATCGGCAGGTTATGTGGCTTGAAGGCCTCTTTACCAAAGCCCGCACGTTTGCCAACCAGATAAGCACCCACCAGACCTGCGACAGCCGCGTTGATGTGCACCACGGTACCACCAGCGAAGTCCAGAGCGCCGTCCTGAGCCAGGAAACCGCCCGCCCAGACCATGTGTGCGATAGGTAAATATGAAAGCGTCAGCCAGACACCGACGAAGATCAGTACGGCAGAGAAACGGATACGTTCTGCAATGGCACCAACAATCAGGCCCACGGTAATACAGGCAAACGAGGCCTGGAATGCTACGTGGATATACTGATAGAAACTGCCCATAACGGCGGTGAGCTGAATGTTTTTCAACATGGCCCAGCCAAAGCCGCCAAAGAAGGCATTGCCTTCACTGAAGGCCAGTGAATAGCCGTAGACCACCCACAGCACGCAGACCAGCGAGAAGGTCACAGCAACCTGCGTCAGCATCGACAGAACGTTTTTGCCACGAATCAGACCGCCGTAAAACAGCGCAATACCTGGAATTGACATAAACAGCACCAGCGCGGTGCAAATCATCATAAATGCGTTATCAGCCTTGTCCGCAACGGCAGGCGCAGCCATTGCGAGTGAGGGTAACAGTGCCAGACTGGTGAGGCCCAGCTTCGTGAAAATTTTATTCATTTTTATTCCATCCCATCACAGTACTGAGTCTTAATTACAGAGCGGCTTCATCGGTTTCGCCGGTACGAATACGGATGACGCGCTGCAGTTCAGCCACGAAAATTTTACCGTCGCCAATTTTGCCGGTGTAGGCCGCTTTACTGATGACATCCACCACTTCGTCTAACTGATCGTCGGCAATCGCAATATCAATTTTGACCTTCGGCAGGAAGTTAACGCTGTACTCTGCGCCACGATAGAGCTCTGCATGGCCTTTCTGACGACCAAAACCTTTCACTTCGGAGACGGTCAGTCCCTGAATGCCGATAGAGGATAAAGCTTCACGTACATCCTCCAGTTTGAATGGCTTAATTACGACGGTAACCAGCTTCATTGGATCCCCTCCAGCGAGTAAATAGGTAACGTTTACGGACACGCAGGGATATAAGCAAAGCCTGTGCCAGAGTGTAAGAGTGACCTTAATCAGTGAGTCAGGCGAGACGGAGCAAGGGATGCTTCAAGGAAGATATGAATGAGAATGGGTGTGTGACAGGGATCGCAGCCTGACGCTGCACTCCTTTGGTGCTCCAGGCGTCAAAGGAGTGCATTTATACAGATTATTCCGATAAAGCTGCGCAAAAAAGGTGCAAGTCAGCTTTCAGATGTTACAGCTACGCCCGACGCCAGATCTTCCCCTGCCTGCTGCAGCTGATACATCTGCCAGTAGCGTCCCTGGAGCGTCCCTGGAGCGTCAGCAGTTGCTGATGCGTGCCCTGCTCAACCACACGACCACGATGCAGCACCAGAATCTTATCCGCATCAATAATCGTTGAGAGGCGATGAGCGATCACCACCAGTGTGCTGTGTTGCCGTAGCGTCGCAAGCGTCTGCTGAATGGCCTGCTCGGTGCCGGAATCGATGTTAGCGGTCGCCTCGTCGAGGATCAGGATCTGCGGCAGGTCAACCAGTACCCGGGCCAGCGCCAGCAGCTGCTTCTGCCCGACCGACAGGTTATTGCCCTGCTCGCCCAGCCGGGTGTGAATCCCCTCCGGCAGAGCATGCGCCAGCGGTGCCAGCTGCACCTGTTCCAGCACTGTCCAGACTGCCTCTTCGCTGATGTTGCGGCCCAGCCGCACATTGGCCAGCAGCGTATCGGCCAGCACCACCGGATCCTGCTGCACCATCGCGATACCGCGTCGCAGCACGGCATGGCTCAGGTCGCTAATCGGGCGATCATCAATACGGATTTCGCCGCGCGTCACCGGGTAATAACCCATCAACAGGTTAGCCAGGGTACTTTTGCCACTGCCGGTATGGCCCACCAGCGCCACAAACTCACGCGGTGCGACGTCAAGATTGATATCACTCAGCACATCGCGGTTTTCACGGTAGGCAAAACTGAGGTTGTTCAGGGCAATACGACCTGAAGCCAGTGGCTGCTGATCGGCACCATACTGCTGCTGGGCGGCATCCATCAGCTCGAAGATACGCTCGCCAGACACTACCGCCTGCTGCAGCATCGACTGCTGGGTGGTCAGCTCAATCAGTGGCTCATTCAGACGGCCCAGGTAAGTAATAAAGGCATAGAGCACCCCCACTTCAAACACGCCAGGCATCGAGAAACTGAACAGAATCAGCAGCCCGCACAGCACCATCGCTGAAAACAGGCTCAGCAATGGACGCAGCAGAAAGCCATCGAGACGCAGCGTCTCCATTCGCGCCAGATAGTGAGAGCGGCTTGCTTCGCCCATGCGCTCACCAAATCGCGCCTGCTGACGAAACTGCTGAATCACACTCATGCCGCTGATCACTTCATTGAAGCCGTTGTTGATGTCAGCCAGATAGCTGCGAACCCGTCGGGCAATCGGCGTGCTGTAACGCTGATAGATGAGCATCACTATCAGTACCAGCGGGAAGATCATCATTGCTACCAGCGCCATGCGCCAGTCAAGACTGAACATCGCCACCATCATGGCGCCGACCAGCGCAGCGCTGCGCAGTACGGTTGAAACTACCGTGACATAAAGATCGCGGATCACTTCGGTGTCATTCGTCACGCGCGAAATAATCTGCCCGACCGGCTGAGTATCAAAGGCGCTCAGCGGCTGACAGAGCGCGGCATTCATCACGTCACTGCGTAACCGCTGTACCACACCAATGGCGGCGCGATTGAACAGCAGCGCCTGCCAGTAGTGCAGCCCGGCGGCCAGTAGCTGAAGCAGGACAAAGCTGATGACCAGACCGGTCACCAGCCCCCAGGGCATCTGATGTTTCGCCACCAGGTTATCGATAAAGTAACTGACCAGCACCGGACCGGTTACTTCCGCCGCGGCAGCGATCCAGAGCATGCCTACCGCCAGCGACAGGGATTTACGCCAGGGCTTACCGTAGCTCAGCAGGCGCTTCAGGGTGGGCCACAAGCGGGCAGACTTAGCCATGCGGCACTCCTTTCTCATTTTCATCATCATCCAGCGCCGCTTCCAGTTGCTGGTAACGGTACATGTCACGATACCAGCCAGCGCTGGCGGTCAGCGCGTCATGATCGCCACGCTGTGCCACGCTGCCCTGTTGTAACACCAGAATTTCACTGGCTTCCGTCAGCGCCGACAGGCGATGTGCGCTGATAATCAGTGTTTTTCCCTGTCCCCAGATGCGCAGGTTATGCAGGATTTCGTGCTCGGTACGACCATCCACCGCAGAGAGCGCATCGTCCAGAATCAGGATTTCTGCGTTCAGCAGCAGTGCCCGGGCAATTGAAAGACGCTGCTTCTGTCCACCCGACAGCATCACACCTCGCTCCCCGACTTCGGTTTCATAACCCTGCGGCAGACGCAGAATATCGTCATGCACGCAGGCCAGCGTGGCGGCCTGTTCAATCTCCTGCCGGGTTGCGCCCGGTTTTCCCAGCGCAATGTTGTTCGCTACGCTGTCCGAAAACAGGAATGGTGTCTGGCTAACCACGGCGAGACGACTGCGCCAGCTGTCCAGCCGCAACTGCGTCAGCGGGATCTGGTGATAACGGATGTCGCCCTGCTGAATATCAAAATGGCGCTGGATCAGGCTCAGTAAGGTACTTTTTCCGCTGCCGGTTGGCCCGCACAGTCCCAGCATTTCGCCGGGCTTAAGCTGGAAGCTGACATCACTTAACACCGGAGCCGCGCTGGCCGGATAGTGAAAGGCGCGAATCGCGACCTGCAGCGTACCCGGTTCAGGTGGCAGAGATTTATCGCCATCTTCCACCGCGGGCGCTTCCGCCAGCAATGCACCGATGCGGCTCCAGGCGGCGCTGCCGCGTTCGACGATATTGAACATCCACGCCAGGGCGAGCATCGGCCAGATCATCAGGCCAAGATACATCACAAAGCTGGTCAGCTGCCCCAGCGTCATCTGCTCATGCCACACCAGCCAGCTGCCGCCGCCAATCGCCAGCAGGTTTGAGAAACCAATAGCGATGTAGATTGTGGGATCGAAACGGGCATCGACTCGCGCCACGCGCAGGTTCTTTTCACCGGTGTCGCGGGCGATATCGGAGAATTGCTGCGACTGATGCTGTTCAAGACCAAAGGATTTAATCATCCGTATGCTGGTCAGGCTCTCCTGCGTCTGATCGTTAAGGCTGGAGAAGGCCGCCTGGGCCAGTTTAAAGCGATGATGCAGCTGATTACCGTAGCGATGGATGACGATTGCCATAATGGGCATCGGCACCAGCGCCAGCAGGGTCAGCTGCCAGCTGATCTGCGTACTCATCACCAGCAGCACCACGCAGCCCATCACCAGCGAGTCGACCAGCGTCAGCACCCCTTCCCCGGCCGCAAACACCACCCGATCCACATCGTTAGTGGCACGCGCAATCAGGTCACCGGTGCGGTGACGCAGATAAAATGCCGGTTGCTGCCGACTCAGCTGGCGATAGAAATCTTCGCGCAGCTCAACCGCCAGCTGGTAGGAGGCACCAAAGAGCAGCACGCGCCAGACATAACGCAGCAAATAGACCACCACTGCGGTTGCCAGCATGATACCAATCCACATCATGATGCGGCTGGTACTCATGTTGTCACGTGTGACACCATCAACAATGACACCGACGACATGCGGCGGCAGCAACTGCAGAACAGCAATCACAATCAGCAGGATGACCGCGCCCAGATAGCGCCGCCACTCCCGCAGAAAATACCAACTTAATTGACTGAATAATCGCACAACGCTGTTCTCAATTTCAGGCCCTCAGGGGGCGACAGGTAAAGCCGTGGTGTATTTAATCTCTTCCATGGCGAAGCTGGATGTCACATCAATCAGGCCGGGCACACCGTTCACTAATCGCTTGTAGAACGCATCATAGCTCTTCATGTCGGCCACCTGAATGCGCAGCAGGTAATCATACTCACCTGCCATCCGGTAAAAGGCCATCACCTCGGGCATGCTGCTGACCACCGAGACAAAAGCCTGATACCAGTCGCGGCTGTGCTGCTGGGTTTTCACAAACATAAACGCCGTCAGTGACAGTCCGATTTTATCCCCATCCAGCAGCGCCACCCGGGCGCGAATAATGCCATCATCTTCGAGCTTTTTCAGGCGCTTCCAGCAGGGTGTGGTAGTGAGGTTGACGGCATCCGCCAGCGCCTGCAGTGACAGCGTGCAATCCTGCTGCAGCAGTGAGAGCAGTTTAAGGTCAGTTTTATCTAACATACGGGACTCCGGGAGAATCATTTTCTCCATTACCGCGATTTTAGCGGTATTTTTGCAATCTCTTTTTTCTGCACGTGCCATAAAATAGCCGCATCACTTCTTTACCGGATGCCTGAGATGCAGACCTGCTGGATTCGCCACGCTATCAACGAAATTAACGCTGATTTTCAACGATCGGCTGAAACCCATTTGATCCGTTTCGATCTGGCGGATTTTCCCGGCATCTGGTTCTATCTGAAAGATGAGAGCACCCATCCCAGTGGCAGTCTTAAACATCGGCTGGCACGTTCCCTGTTTCTTTACGGTCTCTCCAACGGCTGGATTAAAGAGAATACGCCGATTATCGAAGCCTCGTCAGGCAGCACGGCCGTTTCTGAGGCGTACTTCGCAAGGCTGCTAGGCCTGCCCTTTATTGCGGTGATGCCCGCCAGTACGGCGAAACGTAAGATTGAGCAGATCACCTTTTATGGCGGACAGTGCCATTTTGTCGAGGATCCCTGCCAGCTTTACGCAGAATCTGAACGGCTGGCACGTGAGCTGAATGGCCATTTTATGGATCAGTTTACCTATGCTGAACGCGCTACCGACTGGCGCGGTAATAATAATATTGCTGAAAGCATATTCCGTCAGATGCAGCATGAACCCTATCCGATTCCCCATACGGTGATTATGAGCGCGGGTACCGGCGGTACCTCGGCCACACTGGGCCGCTATATCCGTTATCAGGGCCTGGATACGAAACTGCTGGTGGTGGATCCGCAGCATTCGGTGTTTTTCGATTACTGGCAACAGCGTGATGCAACGCTGACCAGCACACGTGGCAGCATGATCGAGGGAATTGGCCGTCCGCGCGTGGAGCCGTCGTTCATGCCTGACGTGATTGATGAAATGATCAAAGTACCGGATGGGGCGACGCTGGCCGCGATGCTGAAGCTGGAAAAAATCCTGGGACGCAAACCGGGTGCCTCTACCGGCACCAATTTCTGGGGCATGATGCAGGTGGCGAAACGCTTAAGGGCAGCAAATCAGCAGGGATCCCTGGTGACACTGCTGTGCGACAGTGGAGAACGTTATCCCGATAGCTACTATCGGCCGGAATGGGTGGCTAAACATATTGGCGATATCATGCCGTGGCAGCGCGAACTCGAATAAAAAACCGGACATCCTGTCCGGTTCACGGCAATCCTCAGCATTCGGGGGAATACGCGAGGTCGGGTGTTGCCAGCCAGTGATTTAAATAGTGAGACACCGCCTGTGTCTCGCAATGCCCTAATACCGGCAGATGCGGTAGCGCGGCTTTCAATTGCGCCATCGCATTGCCCATAATGAAGCCCTGTCCAGCCTGCGACAGCATCTCTCTGTCATTCATTGCATCCCCGAACGCCATGCACTCCGCCAGCGTCAGTGACAGATGGTCGCACAACAGTGCCAGCGCGCTGCCTTTGTTGCAGCTGGCGGGCAACACTTCCAGACAGTCCACCGCAGAGAAGCAGATATTTGCCTGCTCACCCAGCGCCGCATCCAGCTCTGTTTTCAGCTGACACAGACGCTGATGCTGATCGATAAAGCAGATTTTTGTTACCTGATGCGCGGGCAGCCTTTTCAGATCGCACAGCTGATAGCCAAATCCGCTCATCTGATGGGCCACCAGCAGCTCAGGCTGGGGTCGATCGGTAAACCACCCCTGATCGTTGAAAATGTGGATCGACGCGGGTGTTTCCCAATGGCGATGAATGACCTCTTCAGCTACCGCAGAGGGCAGATCGCGGGCAAAGATCAGATTGCCAGACCGATCGTGTACGCGGGTGCCATTCCCGGTAATCAGCCACGCGGGCAGCGTTAATTTCTCCCGCAGAATCTGCATCTCCAGCAGATGGCGGCCCGTCGCCAGCGCCAGATTAACGCCGCGCAGATGTAGCGCCTGCAGACTGTCCAGCGTCTGCTGACCCAGTTGATGATCCGGCAGCAATAATGTGCCATCCATATCGAATGCGGCTAAACGCATTATGGTTACCCTCCTGCTGAAAAGATGAGCTTACTATTGCCTGTTAATTACGGAAGTAATAGTGAATACTTTTAAAAAACTGTTCCGGGTTTATCATGCGTCAGCTTAACCGCCTTAATCAGTTTCAGCGCCTGTGGCAGCAGAGCCAGGGCGTCCCTCAGCAGACCTGCGTGGCACAGATGGCGCGCCACTGCATATGCAGCGAGCGTCATCTGCGCACGTTACTGTCACAGTGGCAGCACGCTGGCTGGCTTAGCTGGCACGGTGAACCGGGCCGTGGCAAACAGGGTCGGTTAGTGTTTCTGCGCACGCCTGAACAGTTACGGCAGCAGTTGCTGCAAAAACAGCTTGATGCCGGAGAGGCAGCTGACGCTTTACAGCTGCTGGATCTGCCGCCGGAAAGGCTGATTAATATGCTGCGGCCGTTAATGGGTGGACAGTGGCAGAACGACACGCCGGTTCTGCGCATCCCCTACTATCGTCCCATGGAGAGTACCGAGCCGCGCCAGATTACCGGGCGGGCTGAACAGCATCTGGTTCGTCAGATCTATTCCGGTCTGACCCGTTTTGAGCACGATGAGCCGGTCGGCGATCTGGCGCATCACTGGCAGCACGATGAAGCGTCCTGTAGCTGGTTATTCTGGTTACGGCCTCAGCTGATGTGGCATAACGACGAGCCGGTGCAGGCCGCGCAACTGGTGGTGCAGTTCCGCCAGCTGCTGCAGGATACGCGTGTCAGGATATTGCTTGCCGATGTAGTCAGCGTGGATGCGCCTCACCCGCTGGCGGTGCGGTTTAACCTGCGACGACCTGATTTCTGGCTGCCTCACCGGCTTGCCCATCTTTTGTGCCTGCTGCCCCATCCCGATTATCCCGCCACAGGCAGCGGGCCATGGAAACTCAGGCATTTCAGCGCTGAGCTGGTCAGGATTGAAAGCCATGCGCGCTGGCATCTGCAGCGTCCGCTGTTGCAGGCGGTAGAGTACTGGATTACTCCTCAGCTGTTTGATGCCGCACTCGGCAGCAGCTGTCGCCATCCGGTGCAGATTGCCATTGGCGATGCCGCTGAACTCAGGACATTAAAGCCGGTCAGCAGCAGCATCAGTCTCGGCTTCTGTTATCTGGTCTGCCGCCCGCGAGCCGGATTTACACCCGATCAGGCGCGCACGCTTTTTCAGCTCATCCAGCAAAGCGGCATCGTCAGCCGGTTACCACTGGATGAGGGATTAATCACCCCAAGCAAAGAGCTGTTACCCGGCTGGGAAGTACCGCTGATTGATAGTGTTCCTGTCCCCTTGCCCGCCACCCTGACGCTGCATTATCAGTTGCCGGTTGAGCTGCATCAGATGTCACAGGCACTGGTCGCCCTGTTAAAACAGCACGGCTGTACTCTGAACGTCGTTTTTCATCCGGTGAAAAGCTGGCATCATATCGCCCCGCCTGATGAGGCGGATATCGTGATGGGCGATCGGTTGATTGGCGACGCGCCGGTCTTCACACTGGCGAGCTGGTTACAGATTGACCCGCTATGGCGTCGGCTGTGGCCCACACCGCAGGGCGAAGAAGTCCAGGCGCAACTGCTGGCTATCCAGCAGATATCAGACGGCAATAGTCGTACCCGTGCGCTGCAGCAGCTTTATCATCAACTGATGACGGACGGCATCCTGCTGCCCCTGTTCAATTATCGCTACCAGATTTATGCCCCCCCTGCCGTTGAAGGGATAGAGCTGAACACGCTGGGCTGGTTTGATTTCAGCCGCGCATGGATTCCGCCGCCCATTGATCCGCCTTGCAGCTGTTCAGCGGCGGACTGAGGCATTACCATAAGCGCAAAATTAATTATCAGGGAAACACCATGAAACGCGCGGTTGTAGTTTTCAGCGGTGGACAAGACTCCACTACCTGCCTGATTCAGGCTGTACAGCTTTATGATGAAGTTCACTGCGTCACTTTCGACTATGGACAACGCCACCGGGAAGAGATCGAGGTCGCCCGCGATCTGGCGATGACACTGGGTGCGCGCGCGCACAAAGTGCTGGACGTGACCATGCTGAACGAACTCGCCGTCAGCAGTCTGACGCGGGATAACATTCCGGTGCCGGCTTATAATCCTGAGGCCAGTGGCTTACCCAGTACGTTCGTGCCGGGCCGCAATATTCTCTTTCTGACGCTGGCCTCGGTTTACGCGTATCAGGTCGAAGCAGAAGCGGTCATCACCGGCGTCTGCGAAACCGATTTTTCCGGCTATCCCGACTGCCGCGATGAGTTTGTCAAAGCGCTGAACCATGCGGTGTCGCTTGGCATGGCGCGCGAGGTGCGTTTTGAGACGCCGCTGATGTGGCTCAATAAAGCGGAAACCTGGGCGCTGGCGGATTACTGGCAGCAGCTTGCGCTGGTACGCGAGCAGACGCTGACCTGCTATAACGGTGTGAAAGGCGACGGATGTGGTGAGTGTGCTGCCTGTCATTTACGGGCTAATGGCCTCCAGGGTTATCTCAACGATCGTGCTGGCGTCATGGCAGCCATGAAAGCAAAGAGCGGCCTTAACTAAGGCTGTCTGGCGTGGCGGCAAAGCAGTTCGGTTTGCCGCTTTTTATCGGCTCATGCCATCAGACGCATCAGTCGCTCGCGTAAATCCCCTTCAAGCGCAACCGCCTTCTGGGTCCGCAAATCAATACAGACAAACGTGAGTGCGGCATCCGCCACCACGGTCTCCTGACCTGCCAGCAAAACCCGCTGCGCAATAATGCCGCTTTTGCCATTTAACTGCGTGATCTCACTGTCGATAACCAGTACGTCGCCCAGCACGGCCGGGCGACGATAGTTGATGTTGATATTGACCACCACAAAAGCCAGTTTCTGCTCCAGCAACCAGTGGAACGCTTCAGCCTCTTCCAGCCATTGCCAGCGCGCCTCCTCAAGAAACTCAAGATAGCGCGCATTGTTGACGTGCTGATAGACATCCAGATGATAGCCACGCACTTTTATGGTGGTCTGCATGATCATGCTCTCCTGCTACTGTAAGTTAACTGGTTGGACCTGTTCACTTTAGCAGAGTCGTCTGGTTAGCGTGGATTAAGCATCACAGATGTGTACTGCCTCACAATTTCAGCCGGGCCGCATTTCGCTCTATCAGCGCGTTACCGATACCCGGTACTTCACTGAGTTGCTGAATCGCGCTAAAGGGTCCGTACTGTTCGCGATAGTTCACAATCGCCTGCGCTTTCTTCAGCCCCACACCATTCATAGCGGCAGAGAGCTGTTCCGCTGTCGCTTCATTGATGCTGACCTGCTCCTGCTTTGGCTGCAGCTGCGCGGCTGTCTCCGGCTTCGGTGCAGGATGTGTGCTCTGCGAGACCGCCGGACTGGCAGGTTCAGGTGCCGCAGAGACGCTGCCGTGACAGAGTACACCGCCCAGTGCGAGTGAGAGATAAAAGGCAACAAGTTTAGATTTAGCCATGCTGTGTTTCTCCTTGTGTGTAAACAGCAGCGACAGATTGGCACTACACCGCACAAGGCTCAAAAGCGGGATTTCAGAAATGGAAAAGGCCGCGAATGCGGCCTTTGATTATTACAGTCGTTGCGTAATTTTTGTGAGGCTTACTGCATTTGTGCGGCAGCGCCGTACTTGATTTTGGCCTCTTTACGCAGATTTTGCAGTAGGGCTTCAAACGTCAGCTGCGCATTATTCTGCGTAACGCCTTTGACCATTTCGTCAATCTGCGCCTGTGGCATGCTGCCGGTTTTCACTTTATCTACCGCCACCAGCACCACATTACCCTGCATATCTTCGCTGACACCCCATGAAGGCTTATTATCAGCAGGCTGAGGCAGGTTAAAGGCGGCCTGTGCCACCGGATCCTGCGCATTGCGATCAACGGTTTTGCTGGCGCTCAGGGTCAGGCCTGCTGCAGTCAGTGCGTCCAGCTTGCCCGCTTTGAGATCGGTCAGCAGTTTATCGGCCTGGGCTTTAGCCTGCTGTGTCGCTTTGTCATGCTTAAGCGTATCCATAATCTGCGCTTTCACCTGCTCCAGCGGTTTTACCGCTTCCGGTTTGTGCTCGCTGATACGCAGTACAAAGGCACGGTCGCCATCGACGGTGATGATATCGGAGTTGTTGCCCGGTGCACCGTTCTGACCGACCAGACCACCGTTAAAGATCACCTGCTTCACCGCATCGAAGTTAAGCGCGTCTGGCAGCGTGTCCTGACTGAACCAGCCGGTCTCTTTCGCTTTCAGACCCGAAGCCTGCTCGGCACCCGCCAGTGACTCATTGTCATTGCTGGCTGCTTCACTGACTTTCTGCTGCAGTTTGTAGAAGGCATCAACGCCCTTCTCCTGCTTCACTTTCGCTGCAACAGCGCTGCGAACCTCATCCAGTGGTTTAACCTGCTCTGGCTGAATATCGTCGAGACGAACCACCAGGAAGCCCACTGACGATTTGATCACGCCTGACATCTGGCCTTTCTCAGTCAGACCCGCATTTTTCAGCTCATCCGGGGTGGTTGACGGTTCGAGCCAGCCCATATCACCGCCCTTACGCGCAGAGATGGGGTCGATTGATTTGGCTTTCGCCACATCTGCGAAGCTGGCGCCACCTTTCAGCTGAGCCAGTACCGCATTGGCATCCGCTTCAGTTTTGGTCTGAATAACGCTGTAGCGATTACGCTGTGGTTGCGAATAGTCTGCTTTATGTTGGTCGTACCAGGCCTGAATATCTGCTTCGCTGGCATCCTGCTGCATGCTGGCGGCATCCATCAGGATGTAGCTGACGCGGAACTGTTCCGGCGCCATAAAGCTGGTTTTATGCTGCTGATAGTACTGACTGATTTCGTCGTCGGTGACGGTTTGTTTCGCCATCAGGGCATTAACGTCCAGCGTCGCCTGACGAATATCACGTTGCTGTGAAACCAGGTCCACCAGTTTGCTGGCTTCGCCTTTCAGCGTGAAATCTGTGTTCGCCACGGCATTGATCAACTGCTGATTGGAGAGTTGCTTGCGCAGCGCTTCAGCATACTGGTCGGCGCTGAAACCCATGTTGCCGATCAGCGCCAGATATTTAGCATTGTCGAATTTGCCGTTGGTCTGGAAAGCCTGCTGATTGAAGATAGCCTGCTTAACCTGATCGTCACTGATGCTGAGATGAAGCTCTTTGATGTAGCTGTCGAGCAGCGCCTGGTCGATTAACTGCGACAGCGCCTGCTGACGCATCTGCTGCATGAAGCCATCATTGCTGGCCAGCTGTGAGAACTGATCACCCAGCATCTGTTGCTGGCGACTGCGTTCGCTGTTAAACGCCTGCTCCAGCTGTCCCCGGCTTATCTCCTGACCGTTAACTTTGGCCGCATAGTCGTTATTGCCGCCAATCAGATAGTTGCCAACGCCTGTCAGCACAAAAGAGACGATAATCAGTCCCAGAATAATCTTGAGCACGACATGGTTCGACGCCGCGCGTAAATTGTCCATCATGGTATGGCAACACTCCGCTGTAGTGTGAATGTAAAGCTCGGTCGCAATTCGCCACTGGCTGGCGACTCACGCAACTGCTGGCTTAGCTGGCAGTCTCAATCCGGTCCAGGTCCATCTTACGGCCCGATTCTCACCGGTTAAAACAAAAAAGGCACATCTCATTGATGTGCCCGTATGTTACATGAGAACGGGTTAATCGTCCTCTAATCCACTGAAGAAAATGCGTCAATGAATCTATTTGTTGTTATTAATTGACAGCGTCTTTCAATGCTTTACCAGCACGGAAACCGGGTACTTTACCCGCCGGGATGGTGATCTCTTTGCCGGTTTGCGGATTGCGGCCGGTACGTGCAGCGCGGTCACGCACAGAGAATGTGCCGAAACCCACCAGAGCCACTTCATCACCCTCTTTCAGCGCATCTGAAACTGAGCCCATAAATGCATCTAAAACACGTCCTGCTGCAGCTTTAGAAATATCAGCATCGGCAGCAATTTTGTCGATCAATTGTGACTTATTCACTCTCTTCATCCCCTCTTTTATTATTTCACATCGTACCGGGCTTCCGGCCGGGTACGAACGCGCAGCAAGTTATATCAAGCCTGTGGAGCCGAAACAACGGAATTTCTCTGAGAACGTCGCCCCGACAGCCACCTAAATTAGCGGCACAAAAAAAAGCTGGCAAGCGCCAATTGCCTTGCCAGCTCCGCTTTTTAACGGTTTATGCCGTTAATCACTATTTTGCTGTTGCGACCTGCATGCCGTAAGGCGCATTTTCCAGTGCCAGATTCAGCACCTCTTCAATGCGTTTCACCGGATGAATCTCCAGATCGGCAATCACGTTCTGTGGGATCTCTTCCAGATCACGCTTGTTGTCGTCCGGGATCAGCACGGTTTTAATGCCACCACGGTGTGCTGCCAGCAGTTTCTCTTTCAGACCGCCAATCGGCAGAACCTGACCACGCAGGGTAATCTCACCGGTCATAGCGACATCCGCACGCACCGGGTTACCGGTCAGACAGGAGACCAGCGCGGTACACATTGCGATACCCGCACTTGGACCATCTTTCGGTGTGGCCCCTTCTGGCACGTGAACGTGAATATCACGTTTTTCGTAGAAGTCACCATTAATGCCCAGCTTCTCGGCACGGGCACGCACCACGGTCAGCGCAGCCTGAATCGACTCCTGCATCACTTCGCCCAGAGAACCGGTGTAAGTGAGCTTGCCTTTACCCGGTACGCACGCAGTTTCGATAGTCAGCAGATCGCCGCCCACTTCCGTCCACGCCAGGCCAGTGACCTGACCCACACGGTTTTCACTGTCAGCACGTCCATAGTCGAAGCGCTGTACGCCCAGGAAGTCCTTGAGGTTTTCACCATTGATGGTGATGTGCTTTTTCGTCTTGTCCATCAGCAGTGATTTCACCGCTTTACGGCACAATTTCGACAGCTCACGCTCAAGGCTACGTACGCCGGCTTCACGGGTGTAGTAACGGATAATGCCGACAATCGCGCTATCTTCAACCGTAATTTCACTGGCTTTCAGGGCGTTGCGTTCAATCTGCTTGGTCAGCAGATGCTGCTTAGCGATATTCAGTTTCTCATCTTCGGTGTAACCCGACAGACGAATCACTTCCATACGGTCCAGCAGCGGTGCCGGGATATTCATTGAGTTCGATGTTGCCACGAACATCACATCAGAGAGGTCGTAGTCGACTTCCAGATAGTGGTCGTTAAACGCAATGTTTTGCTCTGGATCAAGCACTTCCAGCAGCGCTGAAGCCGGGTCGCCGCGCATGTCCGAAGACATTTTGTCGATCTCATCCAGCAGGAACAGCGGGTTTTTAACCCCGACTTTCGCCATTTTCTGGATGAGTTTACCCGGCATGGAGCCGATGTAGGTACGACGATGACCACGGATTTCAGCTTCATCACGCACGCCACCCAGCGCCATACGCACATATTTACGTCCGGTCGCTTTGGCAATCGACTGTCCCAGAGAGGTTTTACCTACCCCTGGCGGTCCGACCAGGCACAGAATCGGCCCTTTGATCTTGCTGACGCGACTCTGAACCGCAAGATACTCAAGAATACGATCCTTCACGCGCTCCAGGCCGTAATGGTCAGTATCCAGGGTCTCCTGCGCTTTACGCAGATCTTTCTTCACTTTGCTGCGCGCGTTCCACGGAACCTGCACCATCCAGTCGATGTAGCCGCGAACCACGGTCGCTTCTGCGGACATCGGGGACATCATTTTCAGCTTCTGCAGCTCAGCTTCTGCTTTTTCACGCGCTTCTTCCGGCATTTTTGCCGCGTCGATTTTGCGTTTTAACGCTTCATACTCGTCAGGCGCATCGTCCATCTCGCCCAGCTCTTTCTGAATTGCCTTCATCTGCTCATTCAGATAGTACTCGCGCTGGCTCTTCTCCATCTGCTTCTTAACACGGTTGCGAATACGCTTCTCAACCTGCAGCAGATCGATTTCAGATTCCATCATCGCCATCAGATATTCCAGACGCTCATTGACGTCGGACATCTCCAGCACAGATTGTTTGTCTGCCAGTTTTAGTGGCATATGTGCTGCAACGGTGTCGGCAAGGCGGGCCGCATCGTCAATATTATTCAGCGAGGTTAAAACCTCAGGTGGGATCTTTTTATTGAGTTTGATGTAACCTTCAAACTGATTGATCGCCGTACGCACCAGCACTTCCTGCTCGCGCTCTTCAATCTCTGGCGAAACCAGATATTCAGCTTGTGCCACAAAATGGTCACCGTTGTCGGCCAGCGTCGTAATATGGGCGCGCTGTAAACCTTCCACCAGGACTTTGACCGTGCCATCCGGCAGTTTCAGCATTTGCAATACTGAGGCAACGGTCCCTACTGAAAAGAGATCGTTAATGCCAGGTTCATCCGTTGAAGCCTCTTTCTGTGCGACCAGCATGATTTTTTTATCATGATCCATTGCGGCTTCAAGGCACCGAATTGATTTTTCCCGGCCAACAAACAACGGAATTACCATGTGCGGATAAACCACCACGTCGCGCAGCGGCAACACGGGGATTTCAATGCGTTCAGAACGCTCAGGATTCATAGAGCTCTCTCTTTGTTTAATGTCCGCCAGGTGATGGGAACCGCATCAGGCAGGTATGCAGTTAAACCCACAGGTATCTGAGTATATGGGGATGATTGTCCGACATTCAACGTCACAGAGGCGAGAAAAGCAAAAGGGGAAACATTTTCCCCTTTTTTAATAGAACAACATGGACGATCTGTTTAATTATTCGCCAGATGCCTGCGCTTCATGCTTGCCGTAGATCAGCATGGGCTCAGACTGACCTTCAATAACTGATTCATCAATCACTACTTTTTCCACGTCATCCATGGAAGGCAGGTCATACATGGTTTCCAGCAGCGCGCCTTCAACAATAGAACGCAGACCACGCGCACCGGTTTTACGTGACATCGCTTTCTTCGCAATGGCGGTTAATGCCTCGTCACGGAACTCCAGCTCAACGCCTTCCAGGTTAAACAGCGCCTGGTACTGTTTTGTCAGGGCGTTTTTCGGCTCACGCAGAATCTGAATCAGTGCTTCTTCGCTCAGCTCGCTCAGCGTTGCGACTACAGGCAGACGGCCGATGAACTCAGGGATCAGACCAAACTTGATCAAATCTTCAGGTTCACACTGTGAAAGCAGTTCGCCTTCGCTGGCTTTCTGCGACTTCCCTTTTACGGTAGCGCCGAAACCAATACCGGATCCGGTCTCCACACGCTGGGAGATCACTTTGTCCAGGCCAGCGAATGCGCCGCCGCAGATAAACAGAATTTTCGAGGTATCAACCTGCAAAAATTCCTGCTGCGGATGCTTACGTCCACCCTGCGGCGGAACAGCAGCCACGGTGCCTTCAATCAGTTTAAGCAGAGCCTGCTGTACACCTTCGCCTGACACATCACGCGTAATCGACGGGTTATCTGACTTACGTGAGATTTTGTCGATTTCATCGATGTAGACGATGCCGCGCTGTGCTTTCTGTACGTCGTAATCACATTTCTGCAGCAGTTTCTGGATGATGTTTTCAACGTCTTCACCCACATAACCGGCTTCAGTCAGCGTGGTGGCGTCAGCCATAGTGAATGGCACATCCAGCAGGCGCGCCAGCGTTTCTGCCAGCAGCGTTTTACCACTACCGGTCGGGCCAATCAGCAGAATGTTACTTTTGCCCAGTTCGATGCCATTGCTGGTATCGCCGTTACGCAGACGCTTGTAGTGGTTGTAAACCGCAACCGCCAGCACTTTCTTCGCTCTTTCCTGACCGATAACATAATCATCGAGGTGATGGCGAATTTCATGTGGGGTTGGCAACGCACTGCGTTCACGATGCGGGGCAACTTCTTTAATCTCTTCGCGAATGATGTCGTTGCACAGGTCAACACACTCATCGCAGATATACACTGACGGCCCGGCAATCAGCTTACGCACTTCATGCTGGCTTTTGCCGCAAAAAGAGCAGTACAGCAACTTTCCTGAACCGTCTTTGCGCTTATCTGTCATCAGTTAACCTCTTCTTGTTCTCAGGCCATACCCGCGTACGGCTCAGGCCGTACAGGGACGGCCGAAATTCATTCAACCCATAATAGTACCGTTGTCCTGTTAACTATAGACCAGGGACAACGGTAAGTCGGGGTCTTATTGGCGATGCGTCAGAATTGAATCGACTAATCCATACTCTACCGCTTCATTTGCAGAGAGGAAACGGTCACGCTCGGTATCACGCTCAATTTCTTCCAGCGTTTTACCGGTGTGCTCAGCCATCAGCTCATTCATACGCTGCTTGACTTTGAGGATTTCGCGCGCATGGATTTCAATGTCTGACGCCTGGCCCTGATAGCCGCCCAGCGGCTGGTGGATCATCACGCGCGAGTTTGGCAGGCAGAAACGCTTGCCTTTAGTGCCCGCTGTCAGCAGGAACGCACCCATTGAACAGGCCTGTCCCATACAGATGGTGCTGACATCCGGTTTGATAAATTTCATGGTGTCGTAAATCGACATACCGGCCGTGATTACACCGCCTGGCGAGTTGATGTAAAGATAGATATCTTTTTCCGGGTTCTCAGCTTCCAGAAACAGCATCTGCGCCACGATCAGATTCGCCATGTGATCTTCAACCTGGCCAGTCAGAAAGATAACGCGCTCTTTCAGCAGACGGGAGTAGATGTCGTAAGAACGCTCACCACGCGAAGTTTGTTCAACCACCATTGGCACCAGCGCATTGTGCGGTGCAGTATATTCACGATCGCCACTGTATGACATTACCGTCTCCTGGATAAATTTCATTGGCAACATTCTGTACCGATTCTACGTAAGACGCGCGGGAAACTCCACGTCGCACCTTTTCCGACACCTTCAGGACGGTTAATCAGCCAGCCTCACTCTTCATTCTGCATACTCCCACTATCTGGGGATGCTGCACGCATGTTTCAAGCATAACAATCTTTTCCCTGTTCGCTAACCCGGAAAAAGCGACGCGTGAATAATTTGCCGATTAATTAAGCAAATAGCGGCGAAGCGTCGCGTTCTGTACGCAAAACACAAAAAAGCCCGCGACTTTTCAGTCACGGGCTTAGCACAGACGGTTAACTGCGTGATCAGGCCTGAGCGGTTTGATTCATCAGTTCCTGGAAGTTGGTCTCTTTCTCGGTCACTTTAGCTTTCGCCAGGACCGCTTCAACCGCTTGCTCTTCCAGCGCGACGTTGCGCATGTTGTTCATCAGCTCGTTATTCTTGCTGTAGAACTCGATAACTTCTTTCGGATCTTCATACGCAGAAGCCATCTCTTCGATCATGGTGTTAACGCGCGCTTCATCAGCTTTCAGCTCGTGGGTACGAATCACTTCGCCCAGCAGCAGACCGACAACAACACGGCGTTTAGCCTGCTCTTCAAACAGTTCGCGTGGCAGTTCCAGCGCCTGCTGTTCGTTGCCGCCGAAACGCTGTGCAGCCTGACGACGCAGAACGTCGATTTCGCTGTCAACCAGCGCAGCTGGCACGTCGATTTCGTTCGCTTCAACCAGGCCGTCGATCGCCTGGGTTTTGATGCGGTTACGGATAGCGCCTTTCAGCTCGCGATCCATGTTCTTACGCACTTCAGTACGCAGACCGGCAACTGAACCATCTTCAACGCCGAAACGTTTGATGAACTCTTCAGTCAGCTCTGGCAGCTCACGCGTTTCAACTTTCTTCAGCACGATTTCGAACTTCGCATCTTTCCCTTTCAGGGTTTCTGCGTGGTAGTCGTCCGGGAATTTCACGTCGATAGTGAACGTTTCGCCCGCTTTGTGACCCACAACGCCTTCTTCAAAGCCTGGGATCATGCGGCCCTGGCCCATGGCCAGAACGAAATCAGTGGCTTTGCCACCTTCGAACTCTTCACCGTCAACAGAACCGTTGAAATCGATAGTGGCACGATCTTCCGGGCCTGCAGCTGCGTCGCTTTCGATCCAGTTGGCCTGCTGCTTGCGCAGGGTATCCAGCATGGTATCAACGTCAGCATCAGTCACTTCAACAACAGGTTTTTCAACTTCGATGTTTTCCAGGCCTTTCAGCTCAACTTCCGGATAAACTTCGAATTCAACCGCGTAGGTGAAATCCTGACCTTCTTTGTATTCGCCTGGCACGTAGTTTGGTGCGCCAGCCGGATTAATTTTTTCTTTGATGATGGCGTCAACAAAGTTGCGCGTCATCAGCTCGCCCAGCACGTCCTGACGGACAGAAGCGCCGTAACGCTGCGCCACGATGTTCATCGGCACTTTGCCTTTACGGAAACCATCAATGCGAACTTTCCTGGCAACGTCAACCAGTTCTTTTTTTACTGCGCTTTCGATGCTGTCAGCTGCAACAGTAATCGTAATGCGACGGCCCAGGCCCTGAGTGGTCTCTACAGAAACTTGCATCTTGTTACCTCAAAAAATCACGTGCTCGGTCAACTTCAGACACCACACATCGTGAAATGCGCCGTATCCAACAACCGGGACGGCTTCCGTGAAGAGAACCTGATCCCTGTTACCAGAAGCGTCCCGAAGACATTCCGGAAAAATAGACGCAGCATTATAGCGGCATCGCTGGAATGAGTCGAGGACGCTAACTCACCACTTTTCAGCAGGTTTGCTGCTTTTTTGAGCCAGGGATCGCGTTTTTCGCTAAATCACATAAAAAACGGCCAGCAGGCCGTTTCAGAGAAGGGAGATCAGGCGAGACTTCCGGCACCACGACAGTTAGGCGAAGCCAGAACGGTATCCTGCAACCCTTCCCACTCTTTCAGGGTGTAAGTATGCAGGGCTAAGGCATGGACACTGCCCGCTAATTCAGCCGCCAGTTCGCTGTAAATCAGACGATGACGCGCCAGAAAGCGCTGGCCTGCAAAGCAGTCGCTGACAATAACCACTTTGAAGTGACTTTCCGATCCGGCAGGCACGTTGTGCCGGTAACTTTCGTCATGCACTTCCAGATGAGCTGGCTGAAACGCCACACGCAGCTTTTCTTCTATTTGTTCGCGGATCATGGCTATTACTCCTCAATGGCGAGCGCGGTGCCCCATCTCATTCAATCTTAGTCGCTTTTAGTGCGCTTACCCGTCGGCGGACGCTAAATATTGCATTTTATGTCAGCCCGCTTCCGGCAGGCATCATAACGCAGTCGAAACCATCAGCAAACCAGCCTGTCAGAGAAGAGGCTTAAAACGGTTTCAGAGACAATTTCACCCGTAACAGGGCTTTTTTCACTGCCGGGCAATGCTATGATGGCCGCAGTTTTTGCAAACCAACCCCTGACACCAACGAGAAAAAGTATGTTGAAAAAACTGTTATTCCCACTGTTGGCTGCGTTCATTTTAGCCGGCTGTGCAACCAGCAATAATACCCTCACTATCCAGCCTAAAATTCAGTTACCTCAGCAGGATCCAGGCCTGATGGGCGTGACCGTAAGCATCAATGGTGCCGACCAGCGTAAAGATCAGGCGCTGGCAAAAGTCAACCGTGATGGTCAGTTAGTGACCCTGACGCCTTCGCGCGATCTCCGTTTCCTGCTGCAGGAAGTGCTGGAGAAGCAGATGACCGCGCGTGGTTATATGATTGGTCCTGATGGCGCGGTCGATCTGCAGATTGTGGTTAACAATCTCTACGCTGACGTGACGCAGGGCAATGTGCGCTACAGCATTACCACTAAAGCGGACATCTCTATCATCGCGACCGCGAAAAACGGCAACAAGCAGGTTAAAAACTACCGCCAGACTTACAGCGTAGAAGGCGCGTTCAACGCCAGTAACCAGAAGATTACTGACGCGGTGAATGCCACCATGAGCGATGTGATCGCGGATATGGCACAGGACACCAGCGTTAACGACTTCATCAAGCAGAACGCCCGTTAATACCGTCTCACCTCAGCCCTGCCTCGTGCAGGGCTTTTTGTTATATGCAGGATGCGCATGAATCACTATCTTCGCCTCTTCAGCCAGAAAAACGCCGCCGTACTGCTGCTCCTTGGTTTTGCTTCCGGACTGCCGCTGGCACTGACTTCGGGCACGTTGCAGGCGTGGATGACGGTGGAAAATGTCGATCTGAAAACCATCGGCTTCTTTTCGCTGGTCGGCCAGGCCTATGTCTTTAAGTTTCTCTGGTCACCGATGATGGACCGCTATACACCGCCGTTTCTCGGCCGGCGTCGCGGCTGGTTACTGCTCAGTCAGTTGGCGCTGGTGGGCGGGATTGTCGCGATGGGATTTCTGCAGCCAGGACGCGATCTGACCCTGATGGCGGCGCTGGCAGTACTGATCGCTTTCTGCTCCGCCTCACAGGACATCGTTTTTGACGCCTGGAAAACCGATATTCTGCCACCTGAAGAGCGCGGCAGCGGCGCAGCCATTACCGTGCTGGGCTATCGGCTGGCGATGCTGATTTCAGGCGGGCTGGCACTGTGGCTGGCTGACCGCTATCTGGGCTGGCAGGCGACCTACTGGCTGATGGCGCTGATGATGGTGCCAGGCATTATTGCCACGCTGATGGCGAGCGAGCCGGACACGCGCATTTCCACCCCGCATTCACTGCGACAGGCAGTTGTCGACCCGCTGAAAGATTTCTTTCAGCGCAACAACGCCTGGCTGCTCATTACGCTGATTATTCTCTACAAGCTGGGCGATGCCTTTGCCGCCTCGCTGACGACCACTTTTCTGATCCGCGGCGTCGGGTTCAATGCCGGTGACGTCGGCCTGGTCAACAAGACGCTGGGTCTGCTGGCGACCATTATAGGCGCGCTTTATGGCGGCATACTGATGCAGCGCCTGAGTCTGTTCCGGGCGCTGCTGATTTTCGGCGTGCTGCAGGCGATGTCAAACTTTGGTTACTGGCTGCTGGCGGTGACCGACAAACAGTTGTGGAGCATGGCCAGCGCAGTCTTTGTCGAAAACCTCTGCGGCGGCATGGGCACTGCGGCCTTTGTCGCGTTGTTAATGACGCTGTGTAATAAATCGTTCTCAGCCACCCAGTTTGCCCTGTTATCTGCGCTCTCCGCAGTGGGCCGGGTCTATGTCGGCCCCGCAGCGGGCTGGCTGGTAGAACTCTGGGGCTGGCCAACTTTTTATGCTTTCACGGTGATCGCGGGTGTGCCGGGCCTGATGCTGCTGGCTTTTTGCCGCCAGACGCTTAATCAGGTCGAGCAGAGTGGCAATTTCCTCACACGAAGCTACTATCCTCATGGCTATCGCTGGACTAATCGTCTGTTTGCAGCCGGCTGTGGCGTGCTGGCTCTCTGGCTGGTCGCGCTGGCACTGAATGCACTGGGGCTGACTGCACTGGCACCGCTACTGACCCGCCTGTTTGAGCTGGGCATGAGCCTCTCTCTGCTGGCGGTGCTTGCCGGGGTGTTGCTGGATTACAGTGCGCTGAAGAGAACGCCGGTTTTGCCCGCGTCAGATGCTTAAGTGAAATCGATAGGTTAACGGGCTGCGGCTTATTTTGTGACGTCCGGATAAGTCGCCGTCATTTATCATCGCGTGTTATTTTTAAAAATAAGAATAGATCCTGAGGAGGCGTGGCGGAAATACTAAAAACCGGTTAGCAATTACTTTAGTTAAATTTCATCGCGAAAATGATGCAGACTTGTTAAATATTTGGGAGTTAAAAGTAAGGGTTATTCCTTTCCCTGATTTTTTTACGGTTACTTCCATCGGTTTTTGTTATATTGATGCCAACTGCTTGTCTGCGTTAATTATTTGTCACCTGGCGCAACATCTGTGACACCCTTAGCAAAAGGTGTCAACACGTATCTGACACATCCTTAAGCTGGTTTACACTGCATAAACCTTCCCGTAAAATGCGCGCACACTTAAACGACAATAGAGCCCTTTGTCATTGAGGTCGTTAAATGAGACTCAGTAAATACAATAAAAGTTTGGGGATTTTGTCATTAATTGCAGGCACTTTATTAATGAGTGGCTGCGATAGTGCATTGTTAAATCCCAAAGGACAGATTGCACTGGAGCAACGTTCGCTGATACTGACTGCCTTTGGCCTGATGTTGATCGTCGTGATTCCCGCAGTCCTGATGGCCGTGGTGTTTGCCTGGAAGTATCGGGCGTCCAACACGAATGCGAAGTACAGCCCTAACTGGTCACACTCTAACAAGGTTGAAGCCGTGGTCTGGACCATTCCGATCCTGATCATTCTCTTCCTCAGCGTACTGACCTGGAAATCAACCCACGCACTGGAGCCCAGCAAACCGCTGCAATCTGATGTGAAACCGGTTGAGATCGATGTGGTTGCACTGGACTGGAAATGGTTGTTCATTTACCCGGAACAGGGTATTGCGACCGTGAACCAGATTGCCTTCCCGGCAAATACTCCGGTGAACTTTAAAATCACCTCTAACTCCGTCATGAACTCTTTCTTCATTCCAACACTCGGCAGCCAGATTTATGCGATGGCGGGTATGCAGACCAAACTGCATCTGATTGCGAATGAACCAGGCACTTTCGACGGTATCTCTGCGAACTTCAGTGGTCGCGGTTTCTCTGGCATGAAGTTTAAAGCCATTGCAACCAAAGACGATGCGGAATTCCAGCAGTGGGTGGCTAAAGTCAAAGCAGCCCCTAACAAGCTGACCACCATGGAAGATTTCGAGAAAGTGGCTGTGCCAAGCGAAAATCATCCGGTGGAATATTTCTCTTCAGCTGATCCGAAATTGTTTATGCAGGTTATGGACAAGTTCAGGATGAGCCACGGGAAAATGGACATGCCACAGCATGAAGGTATGGACATGAGTCACGCCGCTTCCGCGGGAGCCGAGGAATAATACGATGTTAGGAAAATTAACACTTGATGCAGTGCCGTATCATGAGCCGATTATCATGGTTACGGTTGCCGCTATCCTGATAGGTGGTGCTGCGCTGGTCGCTGCGCTTACCTATTTTGGTAAGTGGAAATATCTGTGGTCTGAATGGCTGACGTCAGTTGACCACAAACGCCTGGGTATCATGTATATCATCATGGCGTTCGTCATGCTGATTCGTGGCTTCGCAGATGCCATTATGATGCGTACTCAGCAGGTGATGGCTTCGGCCGGTGAAGCGGGCATTCTGCCACCGCACCACTACGACCAGATCTTTACCGCGCACGGCGTGATTATGATCTTCTTCGTGGCGATGCCTTTCGTGGTTGGCCTGATGAACATCGCCGTTCCGTTGCAGATTGGTGCACGTGACGTTGCGTTCCCGTTCCTGAACAACCTGAGCTTCTGGTTTACTGCGGTCGGTGTGATCCTGGTTAACCTGTCTCTGGGTGTGGGCGAGTTCGCACAAACCGGCTGGCTGGCTTATCCGCCGCTCTCCGGCGCGGAGTACAGTCCCGGCGTCGGGGTCGATTACTGGATCTGGAGCCTTCAGCTCTCAGGTATTGGTACGACCTTAACCGGTATTAACTTCTTCGTGACCATCCTGAAGATGCGCGCACCGGGCATGAGCCTGTTCAAAATGCCGGTCTTTACCTGGACCGCGCTGTGCACCAACGTCCTGATCATCGCTGCGTTCCCGGTTCTGACCGTGACCCTGGCGTTGTTGACCCTTGATCGTTATCTCGGCTTCCATTTCTTCACCAATGAAATGGGCGGGAACATGATGATGTACGTCAACCTGATCTGGGTCTGGGGCCATCCGGAAGTGTATATCCTGGTACTGCCGGTGTTTGGTGTGTTCGCAGAAATTACCGCGACCTTCTCCAAAAAACGTCTGTTTGGTTATACCTCACTGGTATGGGCGACCATCGCCATTACCGTGCTGTCGTTCATCGTCTGGTTGCACCACTTCTTCACCATGGGTGCAGGTGCCAACGTTAACGCCTTCTTCGGTATCATGACGATGATCATCGCGATTCCGACCGGAGTTAAAATCTTTAACTGGCTGTTCACCATGTATCAGGGCCGCATTCAGATGCACTCTGCCATGCTGTGGACCGTTGGCTTCCTGGTAACCTTCTCTGTAGGGGGTATGACCGGCGTACTGCTGGCCGTTCCGGGCGCTGACTTTATTCTGCACAACAGCCTGTTCCTGATTGCACACTTCCATAACGTTATCATCGGTGGTGTAGTCTTCGGTTGTATGGCGGGCGTGACCTACTGGTTCCCGAAAGCATTCGGCTTCACCCTGAACGAAACCTGGGGTAAGCGCGCATTCTGGTTCTGGATCATTGGCTTCTTCGTTGCCTTTATGCCGCTGTACGCACTGGGCTTCATGGGTATGACCCGTCGTCTGAGCCAGGATATCGATCCACAGTTCCACCCTCTGCTGGTGGTTGCTGCGGTCGGTGCAGGTCTGATTGCACTGGGTATCCTGTGTCAGCTGACCATGTTCTACGTCTCGGTACGTGACCGCGACCAGAACCGTGATGTGACAGGTGACCCGTGGGGCGGTCGTACGCTGGAGTGGGCAACCTCTTCACCACCTCCGTTCTATAACTTTGCTGTGATCCCACATGTCCATGAGCGTGATGCGTTCTGGGAAATGAAAGAGAAAGGCGAAGCGTACAAACAGCCGGCATCGTATGAAGAAATTCATATGCCGAAAAACAGTGGTGCGGCAATCGTCATCTGCGCATTCGCTACTGTGATGGGCTTCGCGCTGATCTGGCATATCTGGTGGATGGCGGGTCTTTCATTCCTCGGCATGATCGTTACCTGGATCGTGAAGAGCTTCGACGAAGACGTGGATTACTACGTTCCGGTTGCCGAAGTTCAGAAGATTGAGAACCAGCATTTTGACGAAATCAGCAAAGCAGGTCTGAAATAATGTCAACTGAAACTCTGATTAAACATCACCACGACGCCCATGCGGAGCATGGGCATCACGATGCAGGAGCCAACAAAGTCTTTGGCTTCTGGATCTACCTGATGAGTGACTGCATTATCTTCGCAACCCTGTTTGCGACCTATGCCGTCATGGTCAACAACACTGCCGGTGGCCCGGCAGGTAAAGATATCTTTGAGCTGCCGTTTGTTCTGGTAGAAACCGCCCTGCTGTTGTTGAGTTCGATCACTTACGGCATGGCTGTTATCTCCATGAACAAGGAGCAAAAAGGTGCCGTTATCGGCTGGCTGGCGCTGACCTTCCTGTTCGGTCTGGGTTTCATCGGGATGGAAATCTATGAATTCCATCACCTGATTGCTGAAGGCTTTGGTCCGGATCGCAGTGGCTTCCTATCTGGCTTCTTTACGCTGGTCGGTACCCACGGTCTGCACGTGACCTCTGGCCTGATCTGGATGCTGGTTCTGATGTTCCAGATTTCCAAACGTGGCCTGAACGCGACTAACCGCACCCGTATCATGTGTCTGAGCCTGTTCTGGCACTTCCTGGACGTGGTCTGGATTTGCGTCTTCACCGTTGTTTACCTGATGGGAGCCATGTAATGAGTCATTCTGTTAACGAACATGGCGCTTCACACGGTAGCGTGAAGTCCTACATGATCGGCTTCATCCTCTCTATCATCCTGACGGCGATCCCGTTCTGGATGGTGATGGATGGCAGTGCATCTCACGGTACTATCCTCGGTGTTGTTCTGGTGTGTGCGGTCATTCAGGTGCTGGTTCACCTGGTGTACTTCCTGCACTTAGACAGCAAATCTGAGGGTGGCTGGAACATGGTAGCCATTGTTTTCTCGGCCATCATCATCCTGATTGTCGTAGTAGGCTCACTGTGGATCATGTGGAACCTCAACTACAACATGATGCCTCACTAAAGAGTCACGCGTAATGTTTAAGCAATACCTGCAAGTTACAAAACCAGGAATTATTTTCGGGAATTTAATTTCTGTGATCGGCGGATTTCTGTTGGCCTCCAAAGGCAACACGGATTACGCCCTGTTTCTCATCACCCTGGTGGGCGTGTCACTGGTGGTTGCATCAGGTTGTGTTTTCAACAACGTGATTGACCGCGACATCGACATCAAGATGGAGAGAACCAGGAATCGGGTGCTGGTAAAAGGCCTTATCTCCGCGAAAGTAAGCCTGGTTTATGCCACTGTGCTGGGTATTGCTGGCTTTGCGTTGCTCTACTTCGGTGCTAATCCGCTGGCCATGTGGCTGGCGGTGATGGGCTTCGTGGTGTACGTGGGCATCTACAGCCTGTACATGAAGCGTAATTCCGTTTACGGAACGCTGATTGGCAGCCTGTCGGGTGCTGCGCCGCCGGTTATCGGCTACTGCGCCGTCTCTAACCAGTTTGATGCTGGCGCGTTGATCCTTCTGGCTATCTTTAGCCTGTGGCAGATGCCGCATTCGTACGCGATTGCTATCTTCCGCTTTAAAGATTACCAGGCAGCGAACATCCCGGTTCTGCCGGTGGTGAAAGGCATTTCCGTGGCGAAGAATCATATTACGCTCTATATCCTGGCGTTTATGATTGCCACGCTGATGCTGACGCTGGGCGGTTACGCGGGCTACAAATATCTGGTGGTGGCCGCTGCGGTCAGCGTCTGGTGGCTGGGCATGGCGTTATCGGGTTACAAAACCGCAGATGATCGTGTCTGGGCGCGTAAGCTGTTTGTCTTCTCTATCGTAACCATCACCGCGTTGAGCGTGATGATGTCGGTAGATTCGATGGCTCCGGCTTCGAAGGACCTGCTGACATACGTCTGGTAACCGGCACCGATACAGCATGAAAAGGGCGCGATTTTCGCGCCCTTTCTTTTTGTTACCACTGCTTAAAAACTATTGTTTTACCCGCCCTGCCCCGCCCCCTAGAATAAATGCAGCACATTAACAGAGGTTGGAATGAACGATAATAAAATGACTCCGGTGGAGCTGCGCGCCACATGGGGCCTCGGTACGGTCTTTTCCCTGCGTATGCTTGGGATGTTTATGGTCCTGCCGGTACTGACCACTTATGGCATGGCATTACAGGGCGCGAGTGAAACCTTAATTGGTCTGGCGATTGGCATCTATGGCCTTGCTCAGGCGATATTTCAGATTCCTTTTGGTCTGCTCTCTGATCGCATCGGCCGCAAGCCGTTGATCGTTGGCGGACTGCTGCTGTTTGTTCTGGGCAGCGTTATCGCAGCCTGCACCGACTCCATCTGGGGCATTATTCTGGGCCGCGCATTACAAGGCTCGGGCGCGATTGCGGCTGCGGTGATGGCCCTGTTATCCGACTTAACTCGTGAGCAGAATCGTACCAAAGCGATGGCCTTTATCGGCATCAGTTTTGGCGTGACCTTCGCGATTGCAATGGTGGTCGGTCCGGTTGTGACTCATGCATTGGGTCTGCATGCGCTGTTCTGGATGATTGCGATTCTGGCGTCGCTGGGAATCGTGATCACTCTTCTCGTGGTGCCATCGGCTTCACATCATGTCCTGAACCGTGAATCGGGCATGGTGAAAGGTAGCTTCCGCAAAGTGATGGCTAACCCGCGTCTGGTGAAGCTCAACATTGGTATTTTCTGTCTGCACGTTCTGCTGATGTCGAGCTTTGTTGCTTTGCCTGGGCAGTTTGAACAGGCTGGTTTCCCGGCCCCCGAGCACTGGAAAGTCTATCTCTCTACCATGCTAATCGCCTTTGCGGGCGTGGTGCCGTTCATCATCTATGCCGAAGTGAAGCGCCGTATGAAGCGCGTCTTTGTTGGCTGCGTCGGGATGATTGTGATTGCGGAGATCGTGCTGTGGGGTGCAGAAGGCCACTTCTGGACGCTGGTAGTGGGTGTTCAGCTCTTCTTCTTTGCCTTTAATCTGATGGAGGCCATTCTGCCTTCGCTGATCAGTAAAGAGTCACCCGCAGGTTACAAAGGTACGGCAATGGGAATCTACTCCACCAGCCAGTTCCTGGGCGTGGCCGTTGGCGGCAGCATGGGTGGCTGGGTGTTTGGTCATTTCGATGCGCAGACCGTGTTCCTGGTGGGTGCGATGGTGGCAGCAGCCTGGCTGTTTGTCAGCATGACGATGCAGGAGCCGCCTTATGTCAGCAGCCTGCGCATCGTGCTGAGTGATGCTGCACTGGCTGTGCCGAATCTGGAGCAGCGACTGAAGGCGCAGAAAGGCGTTAACTCCGTATTTATCGTGCAGGAAGAGAAAAGCGCGTATATCAAAATCGATAGCAAGGTTACCAGCCGCCCTGAGCTGGAAGCGCTGCTGGGGAGTTGCTGATAAAAAGTGGGATTGCCGTGGTAGCGTTGAGATCGAGCTGGCTCAGGGAACACGGTCAGATCGGAAAGTCGCAAAAGCCGCCATCCATGGCACGCTCGGCCCGCGCCGTCCTGGCGCGGGACGCTTTCCTCCTCTGACCCTGTTCCCTGCGCCCCTGAGCTTTTGAGTCGCTGCCAGGTTCACCCGCATTTAAGTTTCTGAATAAATATCAACCCGCGCAATCCTTCTTACAGACCACTAACCAGCCTAAAGCGATGGGAGCCTGTGCCTGTAGCAAAGCATAGCGGGCCAGGGACAAAAACGCTGGGAGCGTTTTTGAACAACGCAGAGCGTTGGCCCGGCAACGGGCGCACCTCAGGGATGAGGTGCGTAATCGCCCGCGCTGAGCCCGCATGGATGGCGCTGTTGCGTCTTTGCGTAAGGCACAGGCTCCCTGAGCCAGAACGCGCACTCGCAGACGACCTTACTCACAGCCAGCTCCAGACGCTAAATACTTTTCAAAGCAATTGCCCCGATTCAACAACAAAAAACCCGGCCTAAGCCGGGTCTCTTGTTATTGCATTCAGACTGAAAATAAACTCAATCTTTCTCACTTAATCGCGGAAGTTCTTAAACTGGAACGGCTGGCCCAGATTGCTGCCGCGCACGATTGCCATCGCACCCTGTAAATCGTCACGCGCTTTACCGGTCACCCGCAACGCTTCACCCTGAATCTGAGTCTGCACTTTCAGCTTGCTGTCTTTAATCAGCTTCACCAGCTTCTTCGCCACGTCGCTCTCAATGCCTTTCTTCAGTTTGGCATCGACCGCCCAGCTTTTGCCGCTGTGCTCGATCTCTTCCGGCACCTCTAAGGCTCCGCCTTCAATCCCGCGCTTCAGCAACTTCTCACGCAAAATGTCGACCAGCTGCTTAACCTGGAAATCAGACTCGCTGGTGATCTTGATGGTTTCATTCTTTTCGTTGAGCTCGAACTCGGCGCTCACGTTGCGGAAATCGAAGCGGGTAGACACTTCACGGTTAGCATTCTCCACCGCATTGCGAATTTCCTGCAGATCGACTTCTGAAACGATATCGAAAGATGGCATCTCTTCTTCTCCTGACGCTAAAGTGACATGCATAATACGCGTCTTAAGGTTCTAAATAAAATCAGGCTGCACACAACGCTATAATGTAGGTGTGACAGTAAATAACAGATGGATAGCCCGCCAGCGGGAGGCAGCATGAAAATTACCGTGTTAGGTTGCGGTGCATTGGGTCAGGTCTGGCTGACAGCGCTTGCCCGCCAGGGACATGAAGTACAGGGATGGCTGCGCGTGCCGCAGCCTTACTGCTCAGCCAATGTAATTGATCCACAGGGCAACATCTCGAATCGCACGTTTATCGCCAACGATCCGCTGTTCCTGGCGGAAAGCCAGCTGCTGCTGGTCACACTCAAAGCGCCACAGGTCTCACCCGCCGTGAAGAATCTGGAAAGTGTGCTGCCAGAAAACTGCCCGGTGCTGCTGCTGCACAACGGTATGGGTACGCTGGAGGAACTCAAAGGGCTGACTCAACCACTCCTGCGTGGCGTCACCACGCATGCGGCGATGCGTGATGGCACCGTTATCAAGCACATCGCGAGTGGCATCACCCACATAGGTCCCGGTAACCGCAAAAGCGCCGCTTACAGTGACCTCGCCGACATCCTGCACCCTGCCCTGCCCGACGTTGCCTGGCATGACAACATCCGGGCGGCATGCTGGCGCAAACTGGCCGTCAACTGCGTCATCAACCCGCTCAGCGTAGAGTATGAGTGCCAGAACGGCGCACTGCGCGCGTATCCGGAGCAAATTGCGCAACTGTGCGAAGAGATCAGCTGGGTTATGGAGCGTGAAGGCCAGAACGTTGCCAGCGACAGCCTGCAGGACATCATCTTCGACGTGATCGAAAGCACGGCGGCCAATACTTCTTCGATGCTGCAGGACGTGCGCGCCCAGCGGCTCACCGAAATCGACTATATCAGCGGCTTTCTGCTGCGCCGCGCCCGGACGCACGGCCTGGTGCTGACGGAGAACACCCGTCTGTATGACATTGTAAAACGCAAGGAGTCCCATTATGACCGCGAACGCATCAGTGCTGGTTTGCCTGGCACATGGCAGTGAAGAAATCGAAGCTGTCACCACCATCGACCTGCTGGTTCGGGCCGGGCTGAAAGTTGTTACCGCCAGCGTCGAAAGCGATGGCAGCCGGGAGATTGTCTGCTCACGCGGTGTTCGTCTGCTGGCTGACGTCACGCTGGTCGAAGTCGCCGATAACGATTTCGCCGCCATCGTCCTGCCCGGTGGCCTGAAAGGAGCTGAGACCTTCCGTGACAGTCCGCTGCTGGTCGAAACGGTGCGTCAGTTTCACCTCAATGAGAAGATTGTCGCCGCGATATGCGCAGCCGCAGGCACGGTACTGATCCCTCACGATCTCTTCCCGGTCGGTAACATGACCGGCTTTCCTGGCCTGAAAGAGACGATTCCGGAGGAAAAGTGGATGGAGCGACGTGTCGTCTGGGATCCCCGCGTTAATCTGCTGACCAGCCAGGGACCTGGCACGGCAATGGATTTTGCGCTGAAGCTGATCGATCTGCTGGTGGGAAAAGAGATGGCGCGTGAGGTCGCTGCACAGCTGGTGCTGGCTCCCGGCATTTATGACTATCAGGCGTAAAGACTCAGGCTTAAAGCGAGAGAGCCAGTCAGACCTTAACAGGCACTGACTGGCTCAGAGCGATGACTACGGACGATAGACTTTAACGTTCTTAAAGCCCTGCTCATGCAGATAGAGCGCCTGCAGACGGCTCATCACACCACGATCGCAGTAGAGCAACCAGGTGCGGTTCTGATCGAGGTCGCCAAACTGCGTGCTGAGTTTGTAGAACGGCAGTGATTTCACTTCCGTAGCGTTCAGCGTCAGAGGCTTCTCTTCCTGCTCATCGATAGAGCGGATATCCAGCACCACGTCGTTGTCACTCAGCAGGGCGACGGTCTCAACTTCCATCACCTCCTCTTCTGTCTGCTCAGCAATAGTACGGATATCGACGTTGATCGCTTCTTCCACCACCCGATCCAGAATTGAGAAGTCGAAATTCTGCTCTTCCGCTTCGATCTTCGCCTTCACCGCTTTCACTGTCGGGCTTTTTGAGATCACACCACAATATTCCGGCATGGTGCTGGCGAAATCTTCAGTGCCGATCTCCCGGGCAACTCTGATGATGTGCTCTTTGTCATGAGAGATCAGCGGACGCAGGATCAGCGTATCCGACGCGTTATCAATCAGGCGCAGGTTGGTCAGCGTCTGGCTCGACACCTGCCCTACCGCTTCACCCGTGACCAGCGCCTGCACGCCGTAGCGCTCAGCAATCGTCGAGGCGGCACGCACCATCATGCGCTTCAGCACCACGCCCATCTGGCCGTCATCCACTTTTTCGAGGATTTCACCCACGACCGGCTCAAAATTGATCGCCACGAAGCGCACGCGGTGTGAACGACCAAAACGATTCCACAGATAGTGCGCAACCTGACGGACGCCAATCTCATGGGCGGCACCGCCAAGATTAAAGAAGCAGTAATGCACGCGGCTGCCGCGACGCAGCAGCATATAGCTGGAGACACCGGAGTCGAAACCGCCGGAAATCAGCGACAGCACATCTTCCTGCGTGCCGATCGGGAAGCCCCCCAGACCTTCGTAACGTGCAGTCACCAGCGTCAGGCGGTTCTCTTCAACTTCAAGATTCACCGTCACGTCAGGGTTTTTAAGCTGCACGCGGGCGCTTTCAATATGCTGGTTCAGGCCGCCGCCCACATAGCGCTCTACATCCTGCGAACTGAAGCTGTGCTTACCCCGACGTTTCACACGTACGCAGAAGCTCTTGCCTTCAAGACTGTCGCGATACTGCGCTAACGTCTGTTCAAAGATGTGATGAATATCGGTGTACTCGCGATCTTCAACCGCTAAAACGTGATGGATACCGGGAATGCGGGAAAGCTCATCGGGAATAATGACCGCCAGCGCCGCATTTTTTGACCGCACTTCAATGTGATCCCAGTAGCGCACAACAGCGATGTCGTCGCTGACGGTTTTCAGGACGTTGCGGATATTGCTGGCAAGAATCTTGATAAAGCGCAAACGCACCGACGGACTCTTGATGGTGATTTCAGGAAATAACTTGATGATAAACTTCATGGCGACACAGCTTCGTTGGGCAAATAAGTGCTAAAACAGGCGGCACTTAGCTGGTAAAATCACAAAATTGCGGGCTGCAAGGCGCAACCGCATCCGAGGCGCGGGAGTATATCACCTTTGTCAGGTGACTGCTTCTTCATCAGCCGCCGCATTGATTATTTTGCTAATCATAGGGTCTCAGCTACCATGACCGATTGCGAGATAATGTCCCAACCGTGAGTCGACACGAAATATGCCGAAAAAAGCCGAACAGCCAGCCAGCTTTGAAACGTCATTGCAGCAGCTGGAGCAGATTGTCAGCCGTCTGGAAAGTGGTGAACTGCCGCTGGAAGAAGCCCTGAACGAATTTGAACGTGGCGTGCAGCTGGCGCGGAATGGTCAGCAGACGCTGCAGCAGGCTGAACAGCGGGTCCGCATTCTGCTGAACGATGATAAAGATGCCGACCTCACTGCTTTCACGCCGGAAAACGACTAATGGATTTTGCCCGCTTACTCGACGTTTATCAGCAGCAGGTGAACGCCGCGCTGACGCGTTTTATAGAGCCACTTCCTTTTCAGAGTTCTCCTCTGGTGAATGCCATGCATTATGGGGCATTATTAGGCGGTAAACGTCTGCGTCCTTTTCTGGTCTACGCGACCGGCGAAATGCTCCACGCCAATCCGGCGAGTCTGGATGCCCCTGCCGCCGCAGTTGAATGCATTCATGCGTACTCTCTGATTCATGACGATCTCCCTGCGATGGACAATGATGCACTGCGTCGCGGGCAGCCAACCTGTCATATTAAATATGGCGAAGATACCGCGATTCTGGCGGGCGACGCCCTGCAGACGCTGGCTTTCTCCATTCTGGCCGATGAAGCAATGCCCGGTGTCAGCGCCGAATATCGACTGATGATGCTCTCCGAACTGGCAAAAGCCAGTGGCGTAGCCGGGATGTGTGGCGGGCAGGCACTGGATTTAGCGGCGGAAGGCAAATCCGTCGATCTCGATCAGCTGGAACGGATCCATCGCCACAAAACCGGCGCCCTGATCCGCTCAGCGGTACGGCTAGGCGCATTAACGGCAGGCGATGCGGGTCGCGAAGCGCTGCCGCTGCTCGACCGCTATGCAGAGGCAATTGGTCTCGCTTTTCAGGTGCAGGACGACATTCTGGATGTGATCGGCGACACAGCCGTGATCGGAAAACGCCAGGGCGCCGATCAGGATCTGGGGAAAAGCACCTATCCTTCACTGTTAGGCCTTGAAAGTGCCCGTGCCAAAGCGCGGGATTTGTATCAGGAAGCTCTTGATGCTTTAGAATTGCTCGCTGCGCACTCTTATAACACTACAGCACTGCAGGCGCTGGCGAGTTTCATAATTGAACGCGACAAATAACTTCCATAATGAGTCTCTGATGAGTTTTGATATTGCTAAATACCCGACACTGGCGCTGGCAGACACGGTTCAGGCGCTGCGCGCCCTGCCAAAAGAGAAGTTGCCTGCGCTGTGTGATGAACTGCGTCAGTATCTGTTAGACAGTGTGAGCCGCTCCAGCGGCCATTTTGCATCGGGTCTGGGCGTGGTTGAACTGACGGTCGCGCTGCATTATGTCTATAACACCCCGTTTGACCATCTGGTCTGGGATGTGGGTCATCAGGCTTATCCGCATAAAATTCTGACGGGTCGCCGCGATCGCATCGGCACTATCCGTCAGAAAAACGGCGTACACCCGTTTCCGTGGCGCGGTGAAAGTGAATATGACGTTTTAAGCGTCGGTCATTCGTCGACCTCTATCAGTGCCGGTCTCGGCATGGCCGCGGCGGCAGAACGCGAAGGTCAGGGCCGTCGCACCGCCTGTATTATTGGCGATGGTGCGATTACCGCAGGTATGGCGTTTGAAGCGATGAACCATGCCGGTGATATTAAGCCGGACATGCTGGTCATCCTCAATGACAACGAGATGTCGATTTCCGAAAACGTCGGTGCGCTGAATAATCGCCTGGCGCAGATTCTGTCGGGTAAAACCTACGCACGACTGCGCGAAGGCAGTAAGCGCGTGCTGACAAATCTGCCGCCAATCAAAGAGCTGGTCAAACGCACCGAAGAGCATCTCAAAGGCATGGTCGTGCCGGGCACGCTGTTTGAAGAGCTGGGCTTTAACTATATTGGCCCGGTTGACGGTCACGATGTGCTGACGCTGGTCAATACGCTGAGCAACATGCGCAGCCTGAAAGGCCCGCAGTTCCTGCATATCATGACGAAGAAAGGTAAAGGCTACGCCCCGGCAGAGGAAGATCCGATTGCCTGGCACGCCGTTCCTAAATTTGACCCGGCGATTGGCGAACTGCCGAAAAGCGCAGAGGGTCTGCCGAGCTACTCTAAAATCTTCGGTAACTGGCTGTGCGAAATGGCCGCCGACGATCCGAAGCTGATGGCGATTACCCCAGCGATGCGTGAAGGCTCCGGCATGGTGGCCTTCTCACGTGAATTCCCGAAGCAATATTTTGACGTGGCGATCGCTGAGCAGCACGCGGTGACCTTTGCTGCGGGTATGGCGATTGGTGGCTATAAACCTATTGTGGCTATCTACTCGACCTTCCTGCAACGCGCCTATGATCAGCTAATCCACGACGTCGCCATCCAGAAACTGCCGGTCCTGTTTGCTATCGATCGCGGTGGTATTGTTGGCGCGGATGGTCAGACTCACCAGGGCGCGTTTGATCTCGCCTATCTGCGCTGCGTGCCGGATATGGTGATCATGACGCCGAGCGATGAGAATGAGTGTCGGCAGATGCTTTACACCGGCTACCACCATCAGGCTGGCCCAAGTGCGGTGCGCTATCCGCGCGGCACGGGTGTCGGCACGCCGCTGGCTCCGCTGCAGAGTCTGCCGCTGGGTAAAGCAGTCGTGAAACGTCAGGGTGAAAAGCTGGCGATTCTGAACTTCGGTACCCTGCTGCCAGAAGCCGCCTCCACGGCAGAAGCGCTGAACGCGACACTGGTCGATATGCGCTTTGTGAAGCCGCTGGATGAAGCGCTGATCGCCGAGCTCGCTAACACCCACGACTCACTGATTACGCTGGAAGAAGGCGCAATCAAAGGCGGTGCGGGCAGCGGCGTCAATGAGTTTGTGATGGCGAAACGCCTGGGCGTTCCGGTACTGAACATCGGCCTGCCCGATGAGTTCATCCCGCAGGGCACGCAGGATGAAGTGCGTCATGACTATCTGCTGGACGCGGAGGGCATTCAGCAACAGATCGCCCGCTGGCTGGCGCAGTAACCTCTCCTCTCTGCGCTCCCCCCTGGGGAGCGCAACATCCTGCTATGCTGTAACCTTTGCACTTTCGCAGGAGCCTCCACCATGAAAACGATTCAACTGGGTACTACCGATCTGCAGGTGTCGCGTCTCTGTCTTGGTTGTATGACCTATGGCGAGCCAACGCGCGGCAATCACGCCTGGACGCTGCCGGAAGCCAGCAGCCGTCCGCTAATCCAGCAGGCGCTGAACGCGGGCATCAACTTCTTTGATACCGCCAACAGCTACTCCGATGGCAGCAGTGAAGAGATCCTGGGCCGGGCCCTGAAAGAGTTTGCCCGCCGCGAAGAGATCGTGGTCGCCACCAAAGTCTATTTTCCACTGACCAATCTCTCACAGGGACTGTCGCGCAAAAATATCCTGCAATCCATTGATGACAGCCTTCAGCGTCTCGGCATGGAGTATGTCGACCTGCTGCAGATTCATCGCTGGGACTACGAGACACCGCTGGAAGAGACGCTGGAAGCGCTGCATGACGTGGTGCAGTCAGGAAAAGCCCGCTATATCGGCGCCTCATCCATGCACGCCAGTCAGTTTGCGCAGGCGTTGCAGCTGCAGTCAGATCAGGGCTGGCATCGCTTTGTCAGCATGCAGGATCAGTACAACCTGATTCAGCGTGAAGAGGAGCGTGAAATGCATCCGCTCTGTCTGAAAGAGCAGATCGCCGTGCTGCCCTGGAGTCCGCTGGCGCGCGGTAAACTGACCCGCCCGTGGGGTGAAAACACCGCACGTTCCGCCTCCGATCAGGTGATGGCGAAGCTCTATGACAACACCGAAGAGAACGATGCCGTGATTGCAGAGCGGCTGGCACAGGTGGCGGAAAGTAAAGGTGTGACGCGGGCGCAGGTAGCGCTGGCCTGGCTGCTGAGCAAGCCTGCCGTTACGGCACCGATTATTGGCGCGTCGCGCGCTGAGCAGTTTGAGGATCTGGTGAAGGCGGTGGATGTCACGCTGAGTGACGACGAGATTACCCTGCTGGAAGAGGTCTATCAGCCGCATCAGGCGGTGGGATTCGAGTAAAACCTGAAAGGTGACGCCCTGGCCGGGCGTCACCTCTTATCAGGCGTTCAGCATCGGCGATTAACCCGCCAGCCACACCCCGAAGCCATAAAGCATGGCCGCAGAAATCACGCCAGCAATGATGTCATCCACCATAATGCCCATACCGCCATGCACATTGCGGTCAAACCAGCGAATCGGCCAGGGTTTCCACATATCCAGAATACGGAACAGCACAAAGCCGCCCAGCACCCATTGCCAGCTGTTGATCGGAATCGCCATCAGCGTAATCCACATGCCGATAAATTCATCCCAGACAATACTGCCGTGATCGTGTACACCCATATCTTTGGCGGTGCGATGGCAAAGATAGACACCGACGCAGATACCCACCAGCACAACCAGCGAATAGAGATCCTGCGGCAGAAAGGTCATCAGCCACCAGAATGGGATGGCCGCCAGCGATCCCATGGTACCAGGCACGACCGGGCTTAATCCGCTGCCGAAACCGGTGGCCAGCAGATGCCAGGGATTGCTCATCCGCAGACGGCTCTTCGCCACGTCGTTATTTAGTATCAAAGTGATCAAACCCTTTATGATGGAATGTGGCAGGTTTGCCATTATCCAGCAGCGTTAAGCCTTCTGATTCCGGTGCTATCTGTCCGATGCAGGTATAAGGCACGCCCAGATGCCCCAGCGCCACATCAAGCGCGCCGCGATTCACTTCCGGCACGGTGAAGCAGAGTTCGTAATCTTCTCCGCCACTCAGCGCCCAGCGCAATACCTGCTCTGGGTTGAAATGGTCGCGCAGCGCCGGCGACAGCGGCAACGCATCCAGGTTTAGCCGTGCGCCACAGCCGCTGGCTTTCAGCACGTGGCCGAGGTCGGAAATCAAGCCATCGGAAAGGTCCACGGCTGAAGAGGCCAGCGAACGCAGTGCCTGGCCCTGCAGAATGCGCGGCATTGGGCGCAGATGCCGTTTAATCAGTGCCTCATGCACCGCCGGATCGCTGATGCGGCAGTGATGCTGCAACAGCGCCAGACCCGCCGCGCTGTCACCCAGCGTGCCGGTCACGTAGATCCAGTCACCCGGCTTCGCTCCGGAGCGTTTCAGGGCGCGGCCCTGCGGCACCAGACCGTGAATCGCCAGCGTCAGGCTCAGCGGGCCACGGGTCGTGTCACCGCCCACCAGCTGCATGTCGTAATATTCCAGCAGTTCAAACAGGCTTTCGCTAAAGGCGGAGAGCCAGCTCTCATCGACCTGCGGTAGCGTTAAGGCCAGCGTCAGCCACGCGGGATCGGCACCCATGGCAGCAAGATCGCTAAGATTCACAGCCAGAGCTTTGTAGCCCAGATCGGCAGGATGGATATCCCGTAAGAAGTGCACACCCACGACCAGGGTATCGGTGCTGATCGCCAGCGTCTGTTTTTCCGGCACGCTAAGTAACGCACAATCGTCACCGATGCCGAGTTCGACATCACGGCGGCTGCGTGTTCTGCGGTTGAAGTAGCGTGCGATGAGTTCAAATTCACCACAAGACATAATTACGTTCCGCTTCACTCTTCATGAAAAAAGGCCGGCAAGCCGGCCTTTTTGTTTATTTGCGATTGGGTCGAATTTGTGGACCGGCTTTATCCAGCACGCCGTTAACAAATTTATGACTGTCTTCGGCACCGAAGACTTTCGCCAGCTCAATCCCTTCGTTGATGGCCACTTTATAGGGCACATCATCACGTTTGCTCAGCTCATACAGCGAGATGCGCAGGATCGCTTTTTCTACCTGGCCCAGCTCTTCAAGCTGACGCGACAGGTAGGGCTTCATCAGTCCATCCAGATACGCACTGTTGGTCGCCACACCGGACAGCAGTTCGCGGAAGTAAGTAATGTCGACGTCTTTGACGTCCTGTTCCGCCAGAAACTGGTATTCCACATCGGCAATGTCGTTATTCGACAACTGCCAGGAGTAAAGCGCCTGAACAGCGCACTCACGGGCGCGACGACGAGCAGCAGGTTTCACAAAATTCCCCTTACAAAAATCAGGCTTTAATGGCTTTCAATACGTTGATCATTTCGAGCGCAGTCAGCGCCGCTTCAGCACCTTTGTTACCCGCTTTGGTGCCGGCACGCTCAATGGCCTGCTCGATGCTTTCAGTGGTCAGCACGCCGAACGCGACAGGAATGTCGCTGTTCATGGCAACGCTGGCGATACCGGAGCTGGCTTCACCCGCCACATATTCGAAGTGCGCAGTGCCACCACGAATAACGGTGCCGAGTGCAATAATCGCATCATGTTTGCCGGAGTTCGCCAGCGCACGTGCTGCCAGCGGCAGTTCGTAAGCACCCGGCACCCAGACAACGGTGATATTTTCATCTTTGACCTGGCCGATACGTTTCAGGGCATCAACTGCGCCATCCAGCAGGCTGTCATTAATGAAGTTGTTAAAACGCGCGATGACGATGGCAACATTGGCCTCAGGCGTTGCAACAGCAGCTTCGATAACTTTCATACTTATCCTTTCAGGGGTTTGGTTGGCCCCGCGCAGGGGGGCGGATTCTATCATACTCTTAGGCGGCGTGCTCTCGCTTTTCCGGGCATGCTATTGCGGTGTCAGGGTCAGACGTAAATCGTCACCGACCTGCCGGACATCGCTGAAACGGAACGCAGGTGCGTCAGCCAGCTGGCTGAGCGCCGGCAGCTGACACAGGCCGCGTCCTTCATGGCCTAACAGCTTAGGTGCCAGATAAACGATCAGTTCATCCACCAGCCCGGCCTGTAACAGGGCACCGGCGAGCGTCGCACCCGCTTCAACCCAGACGCTGTTGATCTGTCGCTGTCCCAGCAGCATCATCATCGCCACCAGATCCAGCTGCTGTTCGCGCAGCGGCACGGCGATTTGCGTGACGTCAGCGGGCCAGAGCTGCTGATCCGGCTGATGGCGCATCAGCCAGGTTTCGCCCGGCTGTGAGATGAGCCGATGCTGCGGCGTCACGCGATTCTGGCTGTCGATAATCACACGTACCGGCTGACGCAGTTGCTGCTCATCAATCAAAGCCTGGCTGTCGGTATCGAGTTCAGACCAGCGCACGGTCAGAGAGGGATCGTCCGCCAGCACCGTGGCGCTGCTGCTGAGAATGGCGGCGTTTTGCGCCCGCAGACGCTGCACATCACGACGGGCAGCCTCAGAGGTGATCCACTGGCTTTCGCCACTGGCCATGGCCGTGCGGCCATCCAGTGACGCGCCCAGCTTGAGCTGAATCCAGGGAAAGCCGGTGCGCATGCGATTGAGGAAGCCGCGATTCAGTGCTTCGGCTTCCGGCATCATCAGACCATGGCTGACGTCAATACCTGCCTGATGCAGACGGTGCAGTCCGCGCCCCGCGACCTGCGGATTTGGATCCTGCATGGCGGCGACGACACGGGTCACACCTGCGGCGATCAGCGCATCACAGCAGGGCGGCGTGCGGCCATGATGGCTGCACGGCTCCAGCGTGACATAGGCCGTTGCGCCACGCGCTTTCTCGCCAGCCATGCGCAGAGCGTGGACTTCAGCATGGGGTTCACCAGCACGCTGATGCCAGCCCTCACCCACGACTTCACCATCGCGCACAATCACACAGCCGACATTCGGGTTCGGCATGGTCGTAAAACGGCCGCGTCGCGCCAGTTCCAGCGCACGCGCCATATAGCGTTCGTCCATACTCTAATCCTGTAACCGGGCGATCTCTTCGCCAAAATCGCGAATATCTTCAAAGCTGCGGTAAACCGAGGCGAAGCGAATATAGGCGACTTTATCGAGCTTTTTCAGCTCATCCATCACCAGATTGCCAATCAGCTTACTGGGGATCTCTCGTTCGCCGGTGGCGCGCAGCTGCGTTTTAATATGATTTACGGCGCTTTCTACCGCGTCGGCGCTGACCGGACGCTTCTCAAGCGCTTTCATCATCCCGCTGGCCATTTTGTCTTCATTGAAAGGCTCGCGCACATCATTGCTTTTCACCACGCGGGGCATCACCAGTTCCGCCACCTCAAAGGTGGTGAAGCGTTCATGACACATCAGACACTGGCGGCGGCGTCGCACCGAGGAGCCTTCACTAACCAGACGAGAATCAATCACTTTGGTGTCCACAGCGGAGCAGAATGGGCAATGCATGACGTTTCCTGACGCGAGAGTGATAGGCCATACAGTGTAGCGCGAACTGCGAATCAACAAAATCTCTTCCGTGTCTTTCGAGTCTCCCATGCACAGCATAAATGATGTTAAATATCAGTGTCGGCAAAAGGGTCTACGCTTATAGAGCCGAAAGACGGCGTATATCCACTAACACACTGGAGGTTGTATGGGTCTGTTTAATTTTGTGAAAGAAGCGGGTGAAAAATTGTGGGATGCCGTACATGGCGGTGAGGACCAGAATAAAAAGCTGCAGGATCACATCAACAAGCTCGGCTTGCCAGACAGCGACAAGGTGGACGTAAAGGTCAATGGCGATACCGTGACCGTGACCGGCGATGGCCTTTCTCAGGAGCTGAAAGAGAAGATTCTGATCGCGGCAGGTAACGTGGCAGGCATCACAAAAGTGGAAGACAAGGTCACCGTGACAGACAGCGCGGCCGAGTCAGAGCTTTACACCGTGAAGAAAGGCGACACGCTGAGCGCTATTTCTAAACAGGTTTACGGTAACGCTAACGAATATAACAAGATTTTCGAAGCGAATAAGCCAATGCTCACCCATCCTGATAAGATCTATCCTGGCCAGGTTTTACGTATTCCAAAATAACGGATAAGGATAACTTATGAGCAGGATGGTTTGGGTTCCGGTGGCGTTCTCACTGGTGGCGCTGAGCGGCTGCAGTAGCAGTGCAGGTAACCCGCAGGTCAGAGAGCTGCATCAGGAAGTGAGTCAGCTCAATCAGCAGATGCAGCATCTGACCACACAGGCCAGCGCGCTGGAGATTCAGGGACAGCTTAACAGCCAGTTGCAGCAAGGTGCCTGGCTGGTGCCACAGGCGAACACGCCAGTGGCGTTGCAGACTCAGCTCGGCACGTTGCGACTGACGCTGTCCCCTGCCACTGCGGAAGCCAGCGGTTCGCGGGCAACCCTGACCGTACGCTCAATGGACGATCGGCCTTTGCCCGCCCTGCACGCGACGGTGATCTGGGGTGAACTCGACCCGGCGACCGGTAAACCGCTGAGCAGTGACAGTCTGACGCAGACGGTCGCGCTGCCTGCCTCGCTGCTGCCGCAGCATTCGGCGAGCATTCCGCTTCGACTTAGCGGCCTGACGCCGGAGCAACTGGGTTATGTGCGCGTGCATAACGTGACCGCTGACGCACCGCCCCCGACCTCCCCTGCGGCACCCGCTAATCCTTAGCCGTGGTGCAAAAAAAACGGGCAGCCAAAAGGCTGCCCGTTTTTATTTCCGATGCGCGATTAAGGCAGGATAGAAGGCTGATCGGCGCCCTCTTTCTCGACTTTCTGCACCATCATATGTTCACGCTTCATGCCCAGCTTCAGCGCCAGCGCTGAAGAGACATAAATGGATGAAATCGTACCAATCGTCACACCAATCAGCATGGTCAGTGAGAAGCCTTTCAGCAGCGCACCACCAAATATGAACAGGATGAGGATCATCGCCAGCGTCGTCAGCGAGGTAATCAGGGTACGGCTTAACGTCTGGGTCAGTGACACGTTGGTAATATCGTAAGCGCTGCCGCGACGGATCTTGCGGAAGTTTTCACGGATACGGTCAGAGACCACGATCTTATCGTTAAGCGAGTAGCCAATCACCGACATCAGCGAGGCAACAATCGTCAGGTCGATTTCAATGCGGAACAGCGCCAGCAGGCCGCAGGTGATGATCACGTCATGCGCCAGCGCCAGCACGGTGCCCAGCGCCAGACGCCACTCAAAGCGAAAACCGATATAGATCAGAATCGCAATCAGTGCCGACAACAGCGCCATCGCACCCGCCTGCGCCAGGTCGCTGCCCACACTCGGCCCTACGAACTCAATGCGCTTAACGGTCGCGTTTTGCTGCGTGGTCTGGTTGATCACCGACACCACTTTATTGCCTAACTCGGTACCTGCCGGGCCGGTAACCGGTGCCATACGCACCATGACGTCACGGCTGCTGCCAAAGTTCTGCACCAGCGGCTCGTCAAAGCCCGCTTTCACCAGATCGCTGCGCAGCGTGTCGAGGTCGGCCGGTTTCTCCAGCGCGATCTCAATCACCGTACCACCGGTGAAATCGAGGCCCCAGTTAAAACCACGCACGCCCACGATCGCAATCGCGGCCACAATCAGCAGTCCCGAAATGATGAAGGCCAGCTTATCCCAGCGCATAAAGTCGACGACTTTACGCCCGTGGTTCAACTGCTCAATGTTATATTCCTGTGCCACAACGCACTCCTCAGATAGACAGCTTGTTGATGCGTTTGCCACCGTAAACCAGGTTAACAATGGCACGGGTACCGACAATCGCGGTGAACATTGAGGTCGCGATACCAATTGCGGTGGTAATAGCAAAGCCTTTGATCGAACCAGTGCCGACCGCGTAAAGAATGATAACTTTGATCAGGGTGGTCACGTTCGCATCGACAATACTGGAGAAGGCGCCTTTGTAGCCCTCATGAATTGCCTGCTGAACCGAGCGCCCGTTACGCAGCTCTTCTTTAATACGTTCGTTAATCAGTACGTTAGCATCGACTGCTACCGCCAGTGTTAACACGATACCGGCAATACCCGGCATGGTCAGGGTCGCGCCGGGCAGCAGGGACATGATGCCGACAATCAGCACCAGGTTAACCAGCAGCGCACTCGTCGCAATCAGACCAAACTTCTTGTAGAACACCACCATAAACAGGATCGAGGCGAGCAGACCCCACAGGCAGGCTTCCAGACCCTGCGTAATGTTTTGCTGACCCATGGTCGGCCCGATAGTCCGCTCTTCCACAATCTGGATCGGCGCAATCAACGCACCGGCACGCAGCAGCAGCGACAGCTGACGCGCTTCGTTCGGGTTGTTGATACCGGTGATGCGGAAGCTGTTCCCCAGGCGAGACTGGATATTAGCGACGTTAATCACCTCTTCCTGTTTCACCAGAATGGATCGGCCATTGGCATCTTTCTTACCGCTGTCCTTGTACTCCACAAACAGGGTCGCCATCGGCTTGCCGATGTTGTCCTTAGTGAAGTTGGACATGATGTTACCGCCTGCGCCATCCAGTGAAATGTTCACCTGTGGCTGGTTGTACTCATCCATGCTGGAGGTTGAGTCGGTGATATGGTCACCGGTCAGGATCACCCGCTTGTAAAGCACGACCGGCTGGCCATCACGCATGTCTTTAACTTCAGAGTCACCCGGTACACGGCCACTGGCCGCCGCAGTCGGATCCACGCTGGTGTTAACCAGACGGAATTCCAGCGTCGCGGTGGCACCCAGAATCTCTTTGGCACGCGCCGTATCCTGAATACCCGGTAGCTCAACCACGATGCGATCAGAACCCTGACGCTGAACCAGCGGTTCAGCTACGCCCAGCTGGTTTACACGGTTACGCAGAATCGTAATGTTCTGCTGAACCGCATATTCACGCGCTTCGCTGAGACGGGCATCGCTCATGGTGGCACGCAGTGCATCGCTGCCGCTGCTGTTGATCACCAGATCCTGATGACGCGAGCTCAGCCAGGAGATCGCCGCGTCGCGGCTGGCAGCGTCACGGAAACGAATTTCCACGCCGTAGTTCGCGATTTTATTGACGTTGGTGTAGGGGATATTTTTGGTGCGCAGGTCGCTACGCAGCGTATCAGCATTCTGCTCCTGCAGTTTGCTGAGTGCGGTGTCCATGTCCACTTCCATCAGGAAGTGCACGCCACCACGCAGATCGAGACCGAGTTTCATCGGCTCTGCTGACAGCATGGTCAGCCAGCGCGGCGTGGCAGGCGCGAGGTTGAGCGCCACGACGTAGTCTTCACCCAGCGCTTTCATGATCGCTTCACGGGCGCGTAACTGCACATCCGTATTGGCGAAGCGCGCGGTAATCGCACCATTTTCCAGCGCAACAGATTTGCTCTGGATATTGTCCTGTTTTAATGCGGACTGAATCTGATCCAGCGTCTGCTCACTGGCGGCGCTTCCGCGCGCGCCAGTGATTTGAACGGCCGGATCCTCACCATAGAGGTTGGGAAGCGCATAGAGCAGGCCGACGAGAATCACGACGACCAGCATCACATACTTCCACAAAGGATAACGGTTTAACACGGCAGTTCCCTTAGGGAAGAAAAAATTACAGCGCCTTGATAGTGCCTTTCGGCAGCACGGCAGCGACAAAATCACGTTTAATGACGACTTCATTGGTGTCATTCAGCGCGATAGCGACGTAGCCCGTGTCAGAGACTTTTGTGACGCGACCGACCAGGCCACCGCTGGTCAACACTTCATCGCCCTTTGAGATGGAATCCATCAGCTTCTTGTGCTCTTTCGCACGTTTCTGCTGCGGACGCAGGATCATGAAATAGAAAATCAGACCAAACACCACCAGCATGATCACCAGAGAATACGGACTTCCCTGAGACGGAGCGCCTGCTGCGGCCACGGCGTCAGAAATGAATAAGCTCATTAAATTTCCCTCATTGATGAATTATCAGACGTTAATGGCGGAACTTCTTTGCCCGTCCGTTGGTAAAACTCAGTTACAAAGCGCTCTAATTTACCCTCTTCGATGGCCTGGCGTAAACCTGCCATCAGACGCTGGTAGTAGCGCAAATTGTGGATAGTATTCAGACGCGCGCCCAGTATTTCGTTACAACGGTCGAGATGATACAAGTAGGCACGGCTATAATTGCGACAGGTGTAACAATCACACTCCGCATCCAGCGGCGCAGTGTCATCTTTGTAGCGGGCGTTGCGAATCTTCACCACACCTTCGGTTACAAACAGATGACCATTTCGCGCATTACGGGTTGGCATCACGCAGTCAAACATATCGACGCCGCGACGGACGCCTTCAACCAGATCTTCTGGCTTGCCGACACCCATCAGATAACGCGGTTTATCCTGCGGAAGCTGCGGACAGACGTGCTCAAGAATACGGTGCATGTCCTGCTTAGGCTCACCCACCGCCAGGCCGCCCACAGCGTACCCATCAAAGCCAATCTCTACCAGACCTTTCACCGAGACATCTCGTAAATCTTCGTAAACCGAGCCCTGAATAATGCCAAATAAGGCATTTTTATTACCCAGGCTGTCGAAACGGTCACGACTGCGTCGCGCCCAGCGCAGCGACATCTCCATGGAGCGTTTGGCGTAGTCCCAGTCCGCCGGATACGGCGTACATTCATCGAAAATCATCACGATGTCGGAACCCAGGTCGTACTGAATCTCCATCGATTTTTCCGGATCGAGGAAGATCGGGTCGCCGTTGATCGGGTTACGGAAATGCACGCCCGCTTCGGTGATTTTACGGATGTCGCCCAGACTGAAGACCTGGAAACCGCCGGAGTCGGTCAGGATCGGTCCTTTCCACTGCATAAAGTCATGCAGATCGCCATGCAGTTTCATGATCTCCTGGCCGGGACGCAGCCAGAGGTGGAAGGTATTGCCCAGAATGATCTGCGCGCCGGTTTCCTGCACTTCTTCCGGCGTCATGCCTTTCACGGTGCCATAGGTGCCGACGGGCATAAACGCCGGGGTTTCGACCACGCCGCGATCAAAAATCAGACGGCCACGGCGTGCGCGCCCGTCTGTGGTATCAAGTTCAAATTTCACAAAGCCTCCATCGGAGAAACAGTCCGATGTATACAACCTTCACGCTCTTCAGGCGGTTCCGGCTATCGGTTAATAAATCAGCCGCCCACTTTTTCCAGCGGCGCCTGCGGATTTTTGCTGATAAACATCGCATCTCCATAACTGAAGAAACGATATTGCTCAGCCACGGCTGCGCGGTACGCGGCCATGGTGTGCTGATAACCGGCAAACGCCGAGACCAGCATAATCAGAGTCGATTCGGGCAGATGGAAGTTGGTGATCAGCGCATCGATCACCTGATACTCATAGCCCGGATAGATGAAAATCTGGGTATCGTCGAAGAACGGCGCTATCAGGGCATCCTGACTTGCTTTGGCGGCGCTCTCCAGCGAACGAACAGAGGTGGTGCCGACAGCGACCACCTTATTGCCACGCGCTTTGCAGGCCAGTACTGCGTCGACAACCTCCTGCGGCACTTCGGCATACTCCGCGTGCATGTGATGCTCTTCGATGGTCTCGACACGCACCGGCTGGAAGGTGCCCGCCCCGACGTGCAGCGTCACAAAGGCCATCTCAATGCCCTTCTCTTTAAGCGCCTGCAGCAGCGGTTCATCGAAGTGCAGACCGGCTGTCGGGGCCGCGACGGCTCCCGGACGGGCGCTGTAAACCGTCTGATAAAGCTCGCGATCCGCCTCTTCATCCGGACGGTCGATATACGGCGGCAGTGGCATGTGGCCAACGCTGTTGAGGATGTCGAGCACTGCGCGCTCATCATCAAACGCAATCTCAAACAGCGCATCGTGGCGTGCCACCATGGTCGCTTTCACACTCTCATCTTCGCCCAGCAGCAGTTCTGCCCCCGGCTTCGGCGCTTTTGAAGCGCGCACATGTGCCAGCACGCGCTTGTCGTCGAGCATCCGCTCCACCAGCATCTCGATTTTGCCGCCGCTGGCTTTACGGCCAAACACGCGCGCCGGAATCACACGGGTGTTGTTGAACACCAGCAGATCGCCTGGATTCAGCTTATCCAGCACGTCGGTGAAAACACCGTGCGACAGCGCACCGCTGGGACCGTCGAGCGACAGCAGACGACAGCCGCTGCGCTGCGCCTGGGGATAGTGAGCAATCAGGGATTCGGGCAGTTCAAAAGCAAAATCGGCGACACGCATTGAAATGTTCTTTCTCAGGCAAAAACAGGCGGCACAGTTTAGCGGAAAACCGACCAATTCTGAACAACTGGCTGCGCAAAGGCAGTTCTGCCTATAATGCGGCATGAACTTTCTTGCTCATCTCCATCTGGCTAAGCTGGCCGACAGCTCCTTACTCGGCAATTTAATGGCCGACTTTGTGCGTGGCAACCCGCACCTGAACTGGTCCGCGCCTGTCGCAGACGGCATTCTGATGCATCGTCGTCTGGATGTGATGACGGATGCGCTGCCGGAAGTGCGCAGCGCCCGTCAGCTGTTCCGTGCGGAAACCTATCGCGTGGCACCGATTACGTTGGACGTCATCTGGGACCATTTTCTGGCCCGGCACTGGCAGCAATTTACGCCCGGCCAGACGCTGGTGCAGTTTTCTGCCGCCGCCGAGCGTGACATTATGCCGCAACTGGCCGACACGCCTCCTGAATTTCAGGCACTCAACGCGGTGATGTGGCGCGAGCGCTGGTTTGAGCATTATGCCCAGCCTGCGCGGCTGGAGCGGGTGCTGCACGGCATGGCCAGCCGCCGTCCCCGCCTGGCGGCACTACGCGACTCCTACCACGATTTCACGCAACATTATGATCAGCTGGAAGCGCTGTTTTTTGTTTTTTATCCGCGTTTAATGGCGCTGGCGACCAGCAGAACGCTGTAAAACCCGATCCTCTGCTGCCGGGCTGACGGACATGCGCTTTTGCCTGATGAAAAAAGCCGCCCGCCCGGCTCAGCACCATCTTGCCATTGCTGCTTATCTGCGGCTTAATGAAGTCTTTCTTAACAATAGTGTAGTAAACATCACAGCCAGACCGCCTGTTCAGGCGCGCCTTCCGTTCGTTATGGCAAAAAATCATAAGAGGAAAAGATGTCATCCGCTTCGCATTCTGAAATAGACGCGCGTTACCGTTACGCCTGCGACATCGCCCGTGCGGCGGGCAGCCGGGCTCTGTCATGGTATCAGCAGCGTCAGACACTGGTCGTGGAACACAAAAGGGATTTGCAGGACGTGGTCAGCGAGGCTGATCGTAACGTTGAGGCATTAATTAAGACCTTAATCGCTGAACGTTTTCCTGAGGATATCGTCTATGGCGAAGAGAGCGGCGGCGAGGTTGAGGGTGCGCCCTTTATCTGGGTTGTCGATCCGATCGATGGCACCGCCTGTTTCGTCAACGGCCTGCCTAACTGGTGCGTTTCACTGGCGGTGGTCTGTGAAGGCGAACCGGTGATCGGCGTAGTCTGCGATCCCAATCATCAGGAGCTGTTCCACGCACGGGCAGGCCAGGGGGCATGGCTGAATGAAAGTCGCCTGCAGGTGCATGGCGCAGCGCATCTCAATGAGGGTTTACTTGGCATCAGTAATTCCAGCCGGACGCCGGGCGAAAGCGTCTCACGCCTGATCAGCGGCTTAATTGAACAGGGCGGCATGTTTATTCGCATTGGTTCGGGTGCGCTGACCAGTGCCTGGGCAGCAGCCGGTCGGCTGATTGGTTACTACGAAGCGCATATGCATCCGTGGGACAGTCTGCCGGGCATCGTTCTTATGCGCGAAGCAGGCGGCGTCACCAATGATTATCTGCGTAATGAAGGCCTGAAAAACGGTAACCCGGTGTTGCTGGCCAATGCGGCCCTTTATCCAAAAATTAAAGCGCTGACCGGCAACGGCGCACTGGAAGAGTAAATGACGCTGCCAACCCTGTGCCGCTGTGCGCTAATCCTCGGTTCTCTCTGGCTATTAAGCCCGGCGGCACAGGCTGCGGATTACCAACTGGAGAAAGTGGTTGAACTGAGCCGTCACGGCGTACGTCCGCCCACGCCAGGCAATCGTAAAGAGATTGAAGCCGCCAGCCAGCAACCATGGACACAGTGGACCACTGCCGATGGCGAGCTGACGGGTCACGGCTACAGTGCCGTGGTGAATAAAGGACGCTGGGAAGGCGAGCACTATCGCCAGCTTGGTCTGCTGAGCGCGGGCTGTCCGGATGCCGCTCAGGTCTACGTGCGCACCAGTCCGCTGCAGCGCACCCGCGCCACAGCCGCGGCGCTGACGGATGGGGCCTTTCCCGGCTGCGGCGTGCCGGTGCATCACGTCGCGGGCGATGTAGATCCTCTGTTTCAGAGTGAAAAGCTGACGGTCATCCGGACCGATCCCGCACAGGAACTGGCTGCTAAACAGCAGAAAGCGGGCGATCTGGCACACCTGCAACAGCAACTGCAACCGGCGATTCAGCAGTTGAAAGCCGCCGTCTGTCCCCCCGCAACAGATTGTCCCCTGTTTGATGCGCCCTGGACGTTCCGGCAAACCCGCAACGGGAATAGTTACGTTTACGGGCTGAGCGTGATGGCAAGTATGGTGGAGACGCTGCGACTGGGCTACAGCGAAAATCTGCCGTTTGATCAGCTCGCCTGGGGGCATATCACTTTGGCCGCGCAGATCACCGCCCTGCTGCCGCTGCTGACCGCCAACTACGATCTCAGCAACGACGTACTCTACCTGGCACAGCGCCGTGGCTCGATATTGCTCAACACGATGCTGGAAGCGATCGCTGCCGACAGCTCGCCGGGCCGCTGGCTGGTTCTCGTCGCGCATGACACCAACATTGCGATGGTGCGCACCCTGATGGACTTTAACTGGCAGTTACCCGGCTATTCTCGCGGTAACATTCCGCCGGGCAGCAGTCTGGTGCTGGAGCGCTGGCGCGACACCCACAGCGGCGAGCGTTTTTTGCGGCTCTATTTTCAGGCGCAAAGTCTGGATGGGATTCGTCAGTTGCAACCGATTGATGATAAACACCCGTTATTACAGCAGGAATGGCATCAGCCCGACTGCAGAGTCACCGCTGTCGGCCTCCTCTGCCCTTATGAATCCACACTGACTCAGCTGCGAAAAAACCTGGACAACAGCGCTGTGCTGCCGGTTTCGGTTATATTGCCCTGAGTCTGTAGCTAATCAAATTAAGGCCACAGCCGCAATGCGGCCTTAATAATGTTAACCGCTGTTAATTAAAGCCGCTCCGACCTTTTCTTATTTAATTCGCCTGACTATCAGCGCCACGCATTTTGATTTACGATAGTCCTGTCAATCATCCCTTTATTATCTATTTTCCTGTAATTCTTGCGTATTTCGGCGACTGGTTTCGCCGTTTTTTATTTCCGCCTCTCTGCTTTTTTAGCGCGTCAGTGCCCGTATAGCTGCACATTCCTGCGCATGAAGCCCCATCAACAATTTTTCCCGCCTGTAACCTTCAGCGATATTCACTGCCCGTTTGAATAATCTTTTCGGGATACATTCGCCGTAATAAACCGGCGCAGAGTCTTATTTCGCTGACAGAGCGTTAACGCGTAATAAAAGAATTCAGCGTTGTGGCGAAGATCACATAAATAAACAGCGATAGGAGAAAATAAAAGAGGGAAATAGCGGGTTCTGCTCCCCCATATATCAGGAGAGCAGAACAGGAGATTAGCGTGGTTTACGCACCAGTTTATAGCCCAGCAGCAGCACCACAATCCACACCATGCCAACATAGAGTGAAATGCGGGTATCGGGGAAATAACCAATCAGACCGATAATAAAGCACAGGAACGCTACGCCAACGCCAGCCGTCCAGCTGCCACCTGGCAGCGCAAACTGCAGCTTACTCGCCGCCTCTTTGCCAATTTTGCGACGGAAGGCGATCTGCGACAGCAGAATCATGATCCAGACCCACACCGTTGCAAAGGTCGCCAGCGAAGCGATCACCAGGAAAACTTTTTCCGGCATCAGGTAGTTGAGATAAACCGCAATCAGCATGGCGAACATCATCACCACCACCGTCACCCACGGAATGCCGCGTGACGAGACCTTCATAAAGACTTTCGGCGCATGACCCTGCTGCGCCATCCCGTGCAGCATGCGACCCACGCCAAACACATCGCTGTTAATCGCCGAGAGCGACGCGGTCAGCACGACGAAATTGAGGATAGAGGCGGCTGCCGCGATCCCCAGATGCTGGAAGGTCAGCACAAACGGGCTGCCCGAGGTTCCTACCTGATTCCAGGGATAGATCGACATAATCACAAACAGCGTGCCAACGTAGAACACCAGAATGCGCCACGGCACCGAGTTAATCGCGCGCGGAATCGACTTCTCCGGATCTTTCGCTTCACCGGCAGTGATACCGATGATTTCGATGCCGCCATAGGCGAACATCACCATCTGTAGCGACAGCAGCATGCCGACGACGCCGTGGGCGAAGAAGCCGCCGTTGGTCCACAGGTTATGGATACCGGTCGGCTGACCGCCGTTGCCAATCCCCCAGATAATCATGCCGAAACCAGCCAGAATCATCACAATGATGGTGGCGACTTTGAAGAAGGAGAACCAGAACTCCACTTCGCCAAACACCTTCACGCTCATCAGATTGACGGCACCGATGATCAGCACCACGCTCAGCACCCAAATCCAGTGCGGCACCTCAGGGAACCAGACGCCCATATAGATGCCGAATGCGGTAACGTCCGCAATCGCCACAATCAGGATTTCAAAACAGTAGGTCCAGCCGGTGATATAGCCCGCCATCGGCCCAAGGTAGTCCTGCGCGTAGCGGGAGAAAGAGCTGGCCTGAGGATTGTTAACGGACATCTCACCCAGCGCGCGCATGATGATATACGCCACTGCCCCGCCGATGATGTAGGCGAGCAGCACGCTCGGTCCGGCCATTTTTATCGCATCGGCGGAACCGTAAAACAGCCCGGTGCCAATCGCCGATCCCAGCGCCATAAAGCGGATGTGGCGCGTGCTCAGTCCGCGTTTGAGCTTGTTGGTTTCTTGCATAACAACCTGTACCTGTGAAATGAAAAAACCACGGGCAGGCCCGTGGTTAAAGAAAAATCAGTGCATTCTGTTACGAGTGAACGGCAACCTGTTCCGGTCCTTTCACCCGATCTACAACAGCGGCAATCAGCAGCATTACCAGCGACGGTGGCAACCAGGCAAGACCCTGGTCAGCCAGCGGCAGGTGCTGACTGAATGCCGGCAGCAAATCTTTAAACCCGGTGGTTTTAATCGCATCAACAATGCCAAACAGCAGGCTGACCAGCATCGCTGGCGCGATAATCCGGCTGCTCTTATTCCACCAGTTAAGGGTGAAACTCAGCACCACCAGCACGATACAGGGCGGATAGATCGCCGTCAGTACCGGGATGGAGATCTGAATCAGGTGGCTCAGGCCGAGATTCGACACCACCATCGAGAACAGACCCAGAATAAACACCAGCGTTTTATACGACAACGGCAGGTATTGCGCAAAAAATTCCGCACAGGCACAGGTCAGGCCGACGGCAGTCACCATACAGGCGACGAAGATCAGCGCGGCCAGGAAGAAGCTGCCCATGCTGCCAAAGGTATGCTGAACATACGCGTGCAGAATCGCTGCGCCGTTGGCATTTTGATCCACCAGCGCCCCGCTGCCCGCGCCCAGTTTAAACAGGCAGAGGTAGACCAGCGTCAGGCCCAGACCGGCAATCAGTCCTGCCAGCACGGTATAGCGGGTCAGCAGCGCGGCATTATCAACACCACGTGAACGGGCGGCGTTAACGATCACGATGCCGAACACCAGCGCGCCCAGCGTATCCATGGTCAGATAGCCATTAACGAAACCGCTGGAGAACGCCGCACGCTGATAGTCCGCGGTCGCCGGAATGGTGCCGCCTGCGGGCCACACCAGTGCAGCCACGCCCAGCACGGTCAGCGCGATAATTTTTAGTGGCGCCAGGAAGTGCCCTACCGTGTCGAGCAGCTTGCCCGGATAGAGCGACACGCCAATCACCAGCGCGAAATAGATCAGGCTATAGATGAACAGCGGCAGCGCGCCATCGCCGGTCAGCGGTGCAATGCCCATCTCAAACGAGACGGTTGCCGTGCGCGGCGTAGCAAACAGCGGCCCGACAGCCAGATAGCACACGGTGGCCAGCACGATGCCAGCGACCTTGCCAATCGGGGTGCTGAGCGCATCCACGCCGCCGCCGACGCGGGCCAGGGCGATCACGGTCATCACGGGCAGACCAACAGCGGTAATCAGAAAGCCGATGGCGGCTGTCCAGACGTGTTCGCCAGACTGAATACCGACCATGGGCGGGAAAATGATGTTGCCCGCGCCAACAAACAGGGCAAATGTCATAAAGCCCAGCGCGAGAATGTCCTTCGAAGTTAAACGATGTGTCATACGGCCTGTCACTGATGTTGCGGTGGAAGTTGGGTTAGTGTTGTCCCCTCGCTGCGTGCAAACCGCGACCTGGCTGACAATGTCAGCGCATTATGCTCGTCGCAGGGTAAAGCGCAGGTGATTTAAGCTGCTTTTATTCTGTTCACAGAGGGATGGATCGACAACGGCGCTAAGTAAAACGTTTATAGCGGTGAAAGGCAATACGGGATCGGAAAACCAGAAGGTTATGCCGCCATTTTTTCAAAAGGCAGTGGATAGCGTTAATTTTTGCCGCAGGCACACAAGATGATGTGCTTAAATAACAGACAGAGCGTGAGAAAACCCCGCATAAACGGGCCAGAAGATACACAAAAGGCGCGTTTTACGCGCCTGTCTGCACAACGTTACAGCATTACCAGACCTGATTAGCGATATCGACCACTAAACGAATCTTCTGCCATTGCTCGGCTTCGCTCAGGCTGTTGCCCTCTTCGGTAGAGGCAAAGCCGCACTGCGGGCTGAGGCAGATCTGGTCCAGGCTGACATACTGCGTCGCCTCTTCCAGTCGGGCTTTCACCTGCGCCGGATCTTCCAGCTCACCCACTTTGGTGGTGATCAGGCCCAGAACGACCTGCTGATGGCCCGGCTTAACGTAACGCAGTGGCTCAAAGCCGCCGGAACGGGCGTTGTCATACTCCAGGAAGAATGCATCCACGTTGACGCTGCCGAACAGGATTTCTGCCACCGGCCCGTAGCCGCCTTCAGAGATCCAGGTTGAGCGGAAATTCCCGCGACAGACATGCAGCCCCACGGTCAGATCGGCAGGTTTATCTTCCAGCGCTTTATTCAGCACCTGAGCATACGTCTGGGCCAGCTGGTCCGGGTCGTCGCCACGTGCGCGGATATCGCGCTTCTGATCTTCAGAACAGAGGTACGCCCAGACAGTGTCATCCAGCTGCAGATAGCGACAGCCCGCGTTGTAAAACGCCTTGATCGCCTGTTTGTAAGTCTGCGCCAGATCGTCGAAGTAGTCCGCCAGATCGGGATAGACTTCCGAATCAATCACTTTGCGGCCACCGCGGAAGTGCAGCACGCTGGGGCTGGGAATGGTCATCTTCGGCACCGCATCACCGGCAATACTCTGCAGGAAGCGGAAATGGTCGAGCATCGGGTGATCCGCCGGGAAACCGAGTTTGCTCACCACTTTCACGCCATGCGCTTTAGTCTGCACGCCATTAAACTGGATGCCCTGCTCCGCTTCATAGCTCTCAACGCCGTCAAGACCATAGAAGAAGTCGAAGTGCCACCAGCCGCGACGGAACTCGCCATCTGTCACTACTTTCAGGCCATTTTCACGCTGTTTCGCGACCACATCGCGGATTGCCACATCTTCAACCTGACGCAGGGCGGCAGCATCAATCTCTCCGGCTGAAAACTGTTCGCGTGCCTGCTTAATTGCAGCGGGACGCAGAAAGCTGCCAACGGTGTCGGCGCGGAACGGGGCGGTTTCTCTTTGCATGATCACTCCTGACCTTCCTGCAAATGATTACGGCAGGAAATAATTACATTCTGATATAAATAGCCATCTGGATGGCTATATGTCCGAATGCAGAGTGACACGAGTCACCTTTGTCTGCAACTGAAGAAAATTCAGCGATGATGAAAAAAATTCATGCTGGAAGATTATTGCAGCGCTGCGCGCGCCTGCGCCATCTGGCTGTCAGAGAGCGGCAGGTAGCCCGCTTCGCTGACACGCCGCTGTCCCTGCACGGAAAGCACCTGTTGCAGAAACGCGGCTACCAGCGGTGGCAGCGGTTTGCCGGGCGCTTTGTTGACATAGAGATAAAGCGGACGCGCCCAGGGATAGCGGCCGCTGCGGATAGCATCGGCATCCGGAGCAATCGCCTGGCCCTGGTCATTCACCACCGCCAGCATTTTTACGCCGCTGAGGTGAAAGCCAAAACTGGCGTAGCCGATGCTGCGCGAATTACCAGCCACCGCCTGCACCACCGCGGCCGAGCCGGGAAACTCCGCTACGTCACTGCGGAAATCGCCTTTGCACAGCACCTGCTGTTTGAAGAAACCCCAGGTGCCGGAGGCGGAGTTGCGGCCATAACGCTGAATCGGCCGTTCGCGCCACTGGTCGCCGGTTAAACCAAGATCGCCCCAGCGCAGCGGCACACTGTGCGCGCCACACAGGCGGGTAATGGAGAAAATAGCGTCGAGCTGGCGCGGTTCAATCTGCTGCAGCGGATTACGCTGATTGACCACCACCACCAGCGCATCCATTGCCACCGGCACCGCCAGCGGTGGATAGCCGTAGCGCGCCTCAAAGGCCTGACGTTCATCGGCCTGCATCGGTCGACTCATCGGCCCAAGCTGTGCGGCACCCGCCGCCAGCGCGGTCGGCGCGGTAGACGAACCGGAGGCCTGAACCTGCACATTGACGCCCGGTGCCTGACGACTGAAATCTTCGCCCCACAGGGTCATCAGATAGCCGAGCGTGTCGGATCCGACGCTGCTGAGATTGCCGGAGAGTGCGCCGGGCTGGGCCAGCGCCAGACCCGGCAGCAGAGAGACGATTAACAAAACAAGGAGGCGCATCAGAGAGATCCGGCAGCGATTAATGAACGGCATTCTCCTGCATCACGCTGCTGACAATCAACCTTGCGGGCAGCGTAAAGGTAAAACAGGTCTCTTTATGCGGCACGCTGGTGATATCGAGCCGCGCGTTGTGGTGACTCAGCGCATGTTTCACAATCGCCAGTCCCAGCCCGCTGCCGCCGGTGGCGCGCGAACGCGCCTTATCAACCCGGTAGAACCGCTCGGTCAGACGCGGAATATGTTCAGAGGCGATACCCGGCCCGTTGTCGCACACCCGGAAGGTCGCGCCCTGCTTGCCACGCAGCCAGCTGATATCGATCCGCGTGCCCTCCGGCGTGTGATTCACCGCGTTGTAAACCAGATTGGAGATGGCACTGCGCAGCTGTTCGTCGTTGCCGAACACTTTCAGATGGGGATCGGTATGGAAATGGATATCGTGACGACCGCCACTCAGCGTCGCCGCCTCATGCTGCAGCAGCTTCAGCATCACCGGCACATCGACCTTCTCTTTGAGATCGATCGCGGGCGCGGCTTCAATGCGCGACAGCGTCAGCAGCTGTTTCACCAGGCTGTCCATGCGGCGCGTCTGCTCCGACATGGTGTGCAGCGCTTTGCTGCGCGACGGCTCACTCATCACCGAGTCATTCATCATCTCCAGATAGCCCTGCAGCACGGTGAGCGGCGTGCGTAACTCATGGCTGACGTTAGCAAAGAAGTTGCGGCGCGCCCCTTCCAGCTGATGCATCTGCGTCACATCACGGGCCACCAGCAGCCACTGCCCTTCGCTGTAGGGCATGACGCGGAATTCCATGTGAAGTTTGTTGTTCAGCACCAGCGTCAGCGGCTTGTCAAAATCGCGCTGGCGAAGATAGCGGGAGAACTCCGGGTAACGCAGCAGATTGAGGATATTCTGGCCATTATCTTCCGGCCAGCGCAGGCCAAGGTGCTGCTGCGCCAGGCCGTTACACCAGAAAATAGTGCCCTCTTCCGTGGTCAGGATCACCGCATCCGGCAGCGATTCGGCCCCGCTGCGGAAACGCTTAATCAGATTGCCCAGTTCACGCCGCCGCCGCCGGTTGCGCAGCTGCATCTGGTAAAGCCCATAAAACAGCGGTTCCCAGCTGGCACGCCCGGTCGGTGGCGTCATGGTGCGGTCGAGCCACAGCCAGTGCGACAGCCGCATCAGATTGTAAAAATGCCACAACAGCACCACCAATACGCTCAGCAGCAGCCACCAGGGCAGGCCGCCAGACAGCAGGCCCAGCAGCGCCGCAGGCAGACAGGCCAGCAGCAGTTCTGTCAGTAATCTCTTCCAGGAGAGGCGTTCCAGCACGGTAAAGGCTCCGTTTAGTAGCGGGCAGAGAAACGATACCCTGTTCCACGGACGGTTTGTACCATGCGATCGTGGCCGGAGACTTCCAGCGCTTTACGTAAACGGCGAATGTGAACATCGACAGTGCGATCTTCCACATACACATTGGTGCCCCAGACGTGGTTCAGCAACTGTTCGCGGCTGTAGACACGTTCCGGGTGAGTCATAAAGAAGTGCAGCAGCTTATATTCGGTGGGGCCCATCTCAAGCGGCGTGGTTTCGGACATCACGCGATGTGAGGAGGGATCCAGACTCAGCCCCTGCATCTCAATCACCTCTTCCACCGCCATCGGCGAAATGCGGCGCATCACCGCTTTGATCCGCGCCATCAGCTCTTTGGGTGAAAACGGCTTGGTAATGTAATCATCGGCACCCACTTCCAGGCCGCGCACCCGATCTTCCTCTTCGCCGCGCGCGGTCAGCATCATCACCGGGATATCGCGGGTCATCGCCTCGCGCTTCAGATGCTTGATAAACTGAATCCCGCTGCCACCGGGTAACATCCAGTCCAGCAAAATCAGATCGGGCCAGGGTTCAATCAGCTTGCCAACGGCGCTGTCATAATCTTCCGCCTCGATTGGCTGATAGTCGTTCTGCTCCAGAACAAAACACAACATTTCACGGATGGGGGCTTCATCCTCCACAACCAAAATGCGCTTAGCCATTATTACTCCTGCTGATTATGACGGCTGTCACTGAGATTCGCGGCGCCATTATGCGTCAGATTTGTGACACTTTTATGAAAAACATAACCTGCCTGTAACCTCACTGGTAATCATTTATGACAGCGCAGCGACATTTTTTGCTTTGGCCGCAGAGCCAGTATAATCGCCCAGCGAATCACAACGGCAGGGACTCATCATGCGCATTATTCATACTGCGGACTGGCATCTGGGGCAGTTCTTCTACAACAAAAGTCGGGCGGCGGAACATCAGGCGTTTCTTGACTGGCTGTTGATCCAGATTGAACAGCATCAGGTGGATGCGCTGATTATTGCAGGCGACCTGTTTGATACCGGCACGCCGCCCAGCTACGCCCGCGAGATGTTTAACCGCTTCGTGGTGGCGCTGCAGCCTACCGGCTGTCAGCTGATTGTGCTGGCGGGTAACCACGATTCCGTGGCAACGCTGAACGAGTCACGCGAATTGCTGGCCTGTCTCAACACGCGGGTGATCGCCACCCCGCAGGCGCAGGATGATGTGCTGCTGCTCAACACCCGCCAGGGCGAGCCGGCTGCCCTGCTGTGCGCCATTCCCTATCTGCGCCCGCGCGATATCCTGCGCAGCCGGGCGGGTCAGTCGGGACGCGACAAGCAGACCTCGCTGCTGGAGGCGATTGCCCACCACTATCAGCAGCGTTTCGCCGCCGCCCAGGCGCTGGGCTATGCGCTGCCAGTCATTGCTACCGGTCACCTCACCACCGTCGGCGTCAGCCAGAGCGATTCGGTGCGCGACATCTACATCGGCACGTTGGACGCGTTTCCCGCCAGCGCGTTTCCCGCTGCTGACTATATTGCGCTCGGCCATATTCACCGCGCCCAGCGGGTCGCGGGCAGCGAGCATATCCGCTACAGCGGCTCACCGATTCCACTGAGCTTTGATGAGCTGGGGACTGAAAAAAGCGTCTTCCTGCTGGAGCTGGCGGCCAGCGGCCTGCAGTCAGTTACGCCGCTGGTGGTGCCGCAGGCGCAGCCGATGCAGGTGCTGAAAGGTTCGCTGGCACAGATTGCGGAACAGTTAAATGCCTTCAGTTCGGCAGAGCAGGAAAAACCGACCTGGCTCGACATCGAAGTGACCACTCAGGAGTACCTCAGCGATCTGCAACGTCAGGTCGAAACCCTGACCGCCACACTGCCGGTCGAAGTCTTGCTGCTGCGCCGCAGCCGTGAACAGCGGCAGCAGAGCCTGGCGCGGCTCGACAACGAAACGCTGAGTGAGCTGAAGGTGGAAGAGGTCTTTGCCCGCCGCCTGGCGCTGGATGAAGAGCTGCAACCGGCGCAAATCGACGAGATGATCACGTTGTTCCGCCAGACGCTGGCCGCCATGGAAGAGACCCAATGAAGATCCTTACGCTACGGTTTAAAAACCTCAATGCCCTGCGCGGTGAATGGTTCATCGACTTCCGCGCCGAGCCTTTTGCCAGCAACGGCCTGTTCGCTATTACCGGTGCCACCGGGGCGGGTAAAACCACCCTGCTGGACGCCATCTGCCTGGCGCTCTATCACCAGACGCCGCGCCTGGGCGCGATTTCCCAGAGCCAGAATGCGCTGATGACCCGCGACTGCGCAGAATGTCTGGCTGAGGTCGAGTTTGAGATCAAAGGTGAAGCCTGGCGCGCCTTCTGGAGCCAGAACCGCGCGCGTGGCACCGCTGACGGCAAGTTACAGGCACCGCGCGTTGAGCTGGCGCGCTGTGACGACAACACCATTGTTGCCGATAAAGTCGGTGACAAGCTGAAGATGATCGAAACCCTCTCCGGACTCGATTTCGAACGCTTCACCCGCTCAATGATGCTGTCACAGGGACAATTCGCCGCCTTTCTCAACGCGAAAGCCAGTGAACGCGCCGAACTGCTGGAGGAGCTGACCGGCACTGAAATCTATGGCTTGATTTCCGCTGCCATCTACGAGCGTCATAAAGAGGCGAAAACCCAGCTGGATCTGCTGCGCAGCCAGGCGGGTGCGATGGCGCTGCTGGATAGCGACGCCCGCGACGCGCTGCAACAGCAGCTCAGCGATCTGACCAGGGCTGAACAGCAGCTCAGCGCGGATTATCAGCAGGCGCAGCAACAGCAGCAGTGGCAGCAGCAGGCACAGCAGTTACAGCAGGAGAGTGAGCAGGCTGAAGCGACGCTGCAGCAGGTGCAGGCCGCGTCACAGGCGGCGGAAACCGACCGCCAGCGTCTGGCGCGCAGCGAACCGGCTGAAAAACTGAGGATTAAACTGCAGCAGCGCGACGCCTTGCGCAGTGAACAGCAGCAGGCTGAGAGCCGCTATCAGCAGCTTACCGCGGCGCAGCAGCAGGCGCAGAACCAGCAGCAGCATCATCAGCAAAATTATGTGGCCGCTCAGACCGCCCGCCAGCAGGCGCAGCAGGAACAGCAGCAGCAGGAGAGCCTGCTGACGGAACAGGTCCTGCCGCTGGATCAGCGGATTAGCACGCTGCAGCAGCAGCTTGCAGAGCAGCAGCAGGAAAATGCCCGGCAGCAGCAGCATGCCGACCAGACCCAGGCCAGCCTGACGCAGCAGATGCAGCAGGTCGCGGGCTGGCAGCAGGCGATTACCGAACAGCATCAGTTACGCGAGCAGCTGGCCGATCTGGCGTACTGGGGCGCTTCGCTGCCGGTATGGCAGGAGAATTTTGCTCTGCTGGCACAGCGTGAGGCGACGCTGGCGGGCCTGACACAACAGCGCGAGCAGCAACAGCAACAGATCGATGCGCAACAGGCGAAACAGCAACAACAGGCACAACAGGCACTGCCGCGCCAGCAGGCGGAGCAACAGGCCAGCCAGGCGCTGTTGCAGGCGGAGCAGGCACTCACTTCGCTTCAGGAGCAGCATCCACCGGCTGCACTGCGGCAGGCATTAAGCCAGTTGCAAAACAGCCGTCCGGCGCGTCAGCAACTGCTGCTGCTCTCAACCCAGTGGCAGCCGCTGCACCAGCAGCTGGGCCAGCGCCAGCACAGGCTGAGCGCGCTGGAAAAAGCGCATCAGCAGAGTGAAGTGGAACTCCAGAGCCTGCGCGAGACGTGGAAACGCGAAAAACAGCAGCTGGATGATGTCGAAAAAATCTGCGCGCTGGAGCAGCAGATTGTCGACCTCAGCGATTACCGCGCCCGGCTCACCGCCGATCAGCCCTGCCCGCTGTGCGGCTCCTGCACTCATCCCGCCGTCGAGGCCTACAGCACACTGGAAGTGAGTGCTAACCAGCAGCGCCGGGCTGCGCTGCAGCAGCAAACCGAGGCACTGCGCGAAGCGGGCACGACAAAAAACGAACAGCTGAAGCAGTCAGTAGTGCAGCAGCAGGCCCTGCGCGAGGAAATCGCCGGGATGCAGCAACAGCTTGATCAGCTTGAGCAGCAATGGCAGGCGCTGAGCGGTGAGCTGGCACTTACCTTCCCGCTTGCCGATCGCGAGGCCTTAGCCGCGTGGCAGCAGCAGCAAAGCGACCGTGAAAGTCAGCTTGAGCAGCAGCGACAGGCTCAGGAGGCTGCTGAACAGGCGCGTCAGGCTGCGAAAGATCACCATCTTCAGCAGCTACAGGCCTGGCAGCAGCACCAGCAGGCAGAACAGCTGGCGCAGCAGTCGCTGACCAGCCTGCAACAGGCGCTGGATGCGTTGCAACAGCGTCAGCAGCAGGAACAGCAGGCCTGGGAGGAGTTGCAGAGCCGTCTGGAGCAGCAGTTCAGCGCACACCATCTTGCCCTGCCGGATGCCGCCGATCGCGATGCGTGGCTGGCGGAGCAACAGCGGCGCTGGCAGCGCTGGCAGGAAAGTGAGCAGTTGCTCGCTAACCTGCAGCCGCTGCTGTTAAAAGGGGAAACCCAGCTCACTGCCCTGCAGCAGCAGGCTGAACAGGAACAGCAGCAACTCACGACTCGCCAGCAGCAGCAGCAGCAGAGCCAGGCGCAGCTCAGCGAAATGCGTCAGCAGCGTCTGGCGCTGTTTGGCGATCGCGATGTCACTCATGCCCGTCAGCAGCTGCAGGCCCGCGTTCAGCACGCTGATGAACAGCTGGCACAGCAGCTAACCGCCCTGCAGCAGGCGCAGGCTGAGGTCAGTCGCCTGCAGGGTGAGCTGTCGGGGCTGGAAAATCAGCGTCAGACGCTCAGCGGTAAACTGGCAGAGGCGGAAAGCGTGCTGAAGCAGGCACTGGAGAGCGCCGGATTTGCCGATGAAACCAGCCTGCGCGCGGCGCTGCTGGATGAGCAGACCGCGCTGCAACTGCGCCAGCAGCTGCAGCAGCTCGATCAGCAATGCCAGCAGCAGCAGGCGCGACTGGCAGATCTGCACCAGCGGTTCAGCGCCCATCAGCAGGCGAAGCCCGACGCGATGCCGGAATCTGCGGAAGCGCTGACGCAGCAGCTGGAGCAGTTACGGCTGGCCCTGCGCGACAACGCCAGCCAGCAGGGTCAGATTCAGCAGCAGCTGCACAGCGACGCCAGCCTCCGCGCCCGACAGCAGAGCCTGATGACGCAGATTGAACAGGATGGTGTAGTGCTGGCGCAGTGGAGCCTGCTCAACGATCTGATCGGCTCCGCCAGCGGCGATAAATTCCGGCGCTTCGCCCAGGGGTTAACGCTGGATCATCTGGTAGCGCTTGCCAACCGTCAGCTCGATCGGCTGCATGGCCGTTATCTGCTGCAGCGCCGGGCGCAGGATCTGCTGGAGCTGGATGTCGTCGATACCTGGCAGGCCGACGCGGCTCGCGATACCCGCACGTTGTCAGGTGGCGAGAGCTTCCTGGTCAGTCTGGCGCTGGCGCTGGCGTTATCGGATCTGGTCAGCCACAAAACGCGCATCGAATCGCTGTTTCTGGATGAGGGGTTCGGCACGCTGGATGCTCAGACGCTGGATACCGCGCTGGATGCCCTGGACGCGCTCAACGCCAGCGGCAAAACCATAGGGGTGATTAGCCACGTGGAAGCGATGAAAGAGCGCATCCCGGTGCAGATCAAGGTACGCAAAATGAATGGCCTGGGTTATAGCCAGCTGGAGCTGCCGCAGGGATAACGGGCGCCAGAGCGCCCGTCTGAGTCTGATCAGCGGGCGCTAACCAGCGTGTAGCGTGGGCCGGTAAGTAACCCGCCCTGCTCGTTCTGGGCCAGCATACGATTGCTGGTCAGTCCAGCCACGGTGTGCGCTTTATCCGTGACGTTGCTGGCAATCTGTTTGATCGCCGCGTTCACCAGCATCCCCACCAGTCCGCCATTATTATTGTTGTTCTCTTCACTGTCGCTGGCAGTGGCCTTACCCTGCCAGATCTCTTTGCCGCTGCGCAAATCCACCAGCCGTGCTTTGGCGGTCACGGTGGTCACACTGTCGATCACCCGATAGCTGCTGCCATAGTCGCTAATTGAGATATAGAGCGCGCTATCGGCGTGGAAGATCTCATTCAGACGTTTCACGCTGACCGCCTGGGCGTCGCTGGCGTTGGTCAGGCCGTTCTGCTGAAAGGTCTCTTCAACCACCGCCACCGGGAAGACGTAGTAACCGGCTTCGGCCAGCGGACGCGTCACCAGTGAGTTCAGGCTGTGAGCGGCGTTGATATCCGGCGAGGTGTTAGCGGCAGGCAGCACCAGAATTGAGGCGGGCTTACTGGCACGAAACGCCGTGTAGTCGTACGGTTTTTTTGGCTGCGCACAGCCGGTCAGCAACAGCACCATCAGCGCGCCGCTCAGGGCAATCCATTTTTTCACTGTACCACTCCTTGTTTTTTACTCATCAGAAAATCCATGTAAGGTGCTGATTCGGGGAACAGCTGCTTCTCGGTGGCGAACTGACCAAACGCTTTATTGGTATCACCGGTTTTAGCGTAGAGCAGTCCGAGTTGCGCATGCAGGCCTGGCGGTACGGGCTGACTCGCAGCACGGGCTTTTTCCACATCCAGATTCAGCGCATCGATCTGCTTCAGCGGATCGCCGCTTTGCTGATAGTAGCTATAAATCTGTTCCTGATAGTCGCCCCAGTAGTAGATCGTTTTCGGCGCTTTTGGCGCACAGCCGGCTAGCAGCGCCGCTGCCATCAGCAGGCTGCCCAGTGTGATCATTTTCATTTACTGCTTCCTTATTTAGCCGGACGCCATGCGCCGTTGTTGATTCCATCCACTAAATGATCGACCGCTTCGCGAATCGCCAGATCCATCACTTTGCCGTTCAGCGTCGAGTCATAGCTGCTGGTGCCGCCAAAGCCGATCACTTCACGCGCCGAAAGCTGGTACTCGCCCGCACCCTGGGTGCTGTAAACCACTTCAGAGGTAATGACATCCACCACGTTGAGATTGACTTTGGCATAGGCGATCTGGGTTTTGCCGCGGCCCAGAATGCCCCACAGCTGCTGATCGCCCACTTCTTTGCGGCCAAACTCGGTAATATCACCGGTGATGATGTAGTTCGCGCCTTTAATATTCTGCTGGCTGCGTTTGAAGTCAGACTCCTGCTGCAGCTCTTTCAGGTTGCTGCGATCCAGCACGCTGAAGCGATTGGTCTGCTGCAGATGGGTAATCAGAATGGTTTTCGACTGATTACCCAGCCGATCGACGCCATCAGAGAAGATGCCGTTCATGTACGAGGAGCGGTTATCAAACTGACCTACCGCAATCGGGCTGCGGACGCCCTGATAAACCGGCTGGCTGGCTGCGCGAACCTGCGGAGCCTGAATAGCACGGGAAGATTCGGTAGCACAGCCGCTGATTAGCGAGGTGGTTAACAAGGAGAGTGCCGCAAAGGCATATTTTTTCTGCATTTCTAATCCATGAAGTGAAAAGAGACATCATCCGCACAGGGCGGTAAATTCTGGTTCTGCCGACAGTCGGAGGAATGCCATAGCATTCAGCAGACCGGTCTGTAGACTGTCGGCAGCAGACCGGAAGATCTTTAGAACAAAGTGGCTAATTTAATGAATTTAATTAATACAAGAGTGAGAATATTGCCAGCTGTGATTATTGCAGTGCTGCTCAGCGCCTGTCAGCAACCTGTGTCAAAGCAACGTGATAGCGTGGCAAACCTGTGTGAGCCTGCGAAGGATCCGGACAGCAAATCCTGTCACTGGACTAATCAAATGCAACCGGTACTGAATCGACAGTTTACTGATGCGGCGCGTTACGCCGGTAAGCAATGTCTGGTACGGATGGAGTGGCAACAACACAGCAGACATTATGCGGTGACGCAGACTCAGGGGGATGAGGCGCTCTGCCTGCGTGCCTGGCAGCTGGTGGCACAAACGCGCGATCTGCCACCACCGCCGGCGCCGGGACAACCGGCGTGGTTTGGCTTTGCGCCGCGTGGTTAGCTGGCCAGGCCTTCCTGGCGCCACTGGCGCGGACTGATGCCAAACCAGCGGCGAAATGCGCGTGAGAACGCGCTGACTTCCGAGTAGCCCAGCAGCAGCGCCATCTCCGAGATCGGCAGCTGCTTCTGCTGCAGATAGTGCGTCGCCATTTCGCAGCGCACCTGATCCACCAGCGCAGTAAAGCTGCTGCCCTCTTCGCGCAGCCGCCGCTGCAGTGACCAGCTCGACAGCCCGAGTTTATCCGCCACCTCTTCCAGCACCGGCTCGCCCTGCATCAGCGATAAATTAACCTGCGAACGCGCCTGCTCAATCATGCTCTGCTGAGACGTCCCGCGGTTCAGCCGCCGGATCGCATCCTGCATCACCATCAACAGGATCGGATCGCTCTCCGGCATCGCGCGCAGCAGATCGCGTTTCGGAATTACCAGCGAATTAAACGGCTGATCGAACCAGACCGGCGCATCAAACACTTTGCAGTGATCGTGCCACTGACCGGGACGCGGATGTTCAAAATGGACTTCGCGCGGTGCCCAGTGTCTCCCCGCGACGTGACGGATCAGATTCATAAACATCCCCAGCGTCAGCTCGGCATCCTGACGGCGCGACAGAATAGCCCCGTGGCGCACCTGATAGTCGAGCCGCCAGCATTCTCCTTTATCAACCAGCCGGGTTAAGGTGTCGTGCTGATGCCAGGGAAATGCGTTAACCACATTGTGCAGCGCCTGTTCCAGCGTGGCGGAGCACAAGCCAATGTAGCCGATCAGGCCTAATGACTGCGGTTTAAACTGCCTGCCGTAGTGCAAACCGAAGTTATCAAAACCAGAGTGCCGCGCCGCCTCTTCCAGCACCCGACAGTAGTTCACCAGCCCCAGGCTTAGCGTCGGGCTGGCCAGGCGCTCCGGATCGATGCCGCTGATGCCAAAAATGCGATCAACATCGCCGCCCTGTGTATGAATAAACTCACTCAGGCCGGTCGCCGCCGCAGCCAGCACGCCGTGATTGCCTGCCCCTGCCGCGGCAGAGCAGGCCGCAAACGCATCGGGCTTGATCAGTGTCGGATTCATGGTCGCCTCAGTCAGAAGTCAGGTGGATCACCCGTTCCTGAGATCAGAGCAAATTCCATACCAGGTCGCTAAGCCCCGCATGCGGGCGGTCCGGACTGCGCGCGGACACGGTATCCGGCACTGCGGCGGCGCAGCCACGCCCGCCGCTGGTGCATCAGACGCCGACCGGCAGCGGTTTCCCCTCAAGATAATCGCGGCAGAGTCGGACCGAATGACTGGCCCATGCCGGGCCGAGACTGCGCGCCATTTCGGTTTCAGCATGCGATCCTGCCCAGGCGGTGAGCTGGATACGACGCTGGATCAGCAGCGCGGGCAGCATGGCCATCTCCGCATCGCTGATATGCGCCACCTGCTCATAACCGCGTATCCAGTGATCGACCCACTCTGGCGCGCGCGGATGATGCTCAACAAAACTGATCGCGGCCGCCAGATCGTGCAGATACCAGCCGAGTCCGCAGTCATCGAAGTCGATCACCCGCGTTTCGCCCTTGTGCAGCAGCAGATTGGTCAGCCGCAGATCGGCGTGGATCAGGCCATAGCGATCCGATCCCTTACCAAACTGCGCCATCGCCGTGCCGACCTGCGCGATCGTCTGTTCGACGACGCCGTGATCGGCAACAGGCAGATTCGGCGCATCCTGCCAGCGTCCCCAGTGACTCTCAGCGCTAGTCATGGTGTGGTGATCCCAGATGATGCGCTGGAAACCCGCGGGCGGCTGCCACTGTTTGCTGTGCTGATGCAGCCGCGCGGTAATCTGGCCCAGTTGCTGAAAGGCGCGGGGATCAACGTCGGTGGTCGGCATCTCGCCGTCGATCCAGTGGAACAGCACCACGTAGCGCTCACTGCCATCTGGCAGCCGCAGCGTCAGCACCGTTTCGCCCGCGTTGTCCGGCACGGCTTCCGGCACCATAATGCCGGTTTCGCGCAATGCATCGAGCCACAGCAGTTCGCTGAGGATATCCGCTTTCTGATGGTAATCGCCGCGATGCAGCCGCAGCGCATAACGCCGGCCTGCCGCTTTCACCAGGAACGTGGCGTTCTCTGAGCGGCACAGCAGGCTGAGCTGTCCCTGCAGCGCGGCGGGATAACAGGCCAGCGCCTGCTGCGCCATCAGGGTGAGTTGGGAATCAGTCAGGTTGTCATATTGTTTAGCGCTCATCATCCGGCTCCTTTTCACTTGCGTTATCTCAGCATGCGTTGCCAGAAGGTGAGCTGCTTGACCTCAGAAGAGACAAAGTTGACCGCAGCGTGCAGCTGGCCAGGTTGTTGCCTGTGAGTTGACCGTGGAGGACAGAAGTCACTGCGCCCGCGTCAAGTCGTGGTGAGTAATGCAACGGCATTATCCCCTTACTTTAGTAGTTATGGCGGTGTAACGCCGCGTGAGACCAACAACGACGGGGATAACAGTATGACAAACAGACTCAAGCCCACGCTGGGCACCCTGCATCTGTGGGGGATTGCGGTTGGCCTGGTGATCTCAGGCGAATATTTTGGCTGGAGTTACGGCTGGGCGGTGGCAGGCACGCTGGGATTTCTGGTGACCACGGCGCTGATCGCCACGCTCTACACCTGCTTTATTTTTAGCTTCACCGAGCTGACCACCGCGATCCCCCATGCCGGCGGCCCCTTTGCCTATAGCCGTCGCGCCTTTGGCGAAACCGGTGGGCTGATTGCCGGTCTGGCAACGCTGATTGAGTTTGTCTTTGCGCCACCGGCGATCGCCATGGCGATCGGGGCTTATCTCAACGTGCAGTATCCCGAGCTGAACCCTAAAACCGCGGCGGTCGGGGCTTATCTGGTGTTTATGACGCTGAATATTCTGGGTGTAAAACTGGCGGCGATGTTCGAACTGGTTGTCACTGTACTGGCGGTCATTGAGCTGCTGGTATTTATGGGCGTGGTCTCGCCTGGCTTCAGCCTGGCGAACTTCGCCGCACACGGCTGGGCAGGCAGCGACAGCTTCGGCCTGCCCGCCTTCTCCGGCATTTTCGCCGCCATTCCCTTCGCTATCTGGTTTTTCCTTGCCATTGAAGGCGCCGCGATGGCGGCCGAAGAGGCGAAAGATCCCACCCGGACCATTCCCCGCGCCTATATCAGCGGGATCCTGACGCTGGTGGTGCTGGCGATTGGCGTGATGCTGATGGCGGGCGGCGCAGGTGACTGGCGCAAACTGGCCGACATTAACGATCCGCTGCCGCAGGCGATGAAAATGATCGTTGGCGAACACTCTAACTGGATGCATATGCTGGTGTGGATTGGGCTGTTTGGCCTGATTGCCAGCTTCCACGGCATCATCCTTGGTTACTCACGGCAGTTTTTTGCCCTGGCCCGCGCAGGCTATCTGCCCCCTTCGCTGGCAAAACTATCGCGTTTCCAGACCCCGCATCGCGCAATTATTCTCGGCGGCGTGCTGGGCATCGCGGCGATTTACAGTGACGGCGTGATTAATCTGCAGGGGATGACGCTGACGGCAGCGATGATCACCATGGCGGTGTTTGGCGCGATTGTGATGTACATCATGAGCATGCTGAGCCTGTTTAAACTGCGCCGCAGCGCGCCGGAGATGGTGCGCAGTTTCCGCGCGCCGGGCTATCCGATTGTACCGGGCATCGCCCTGCTGCTGTCAGTCGTCTGCCTGCTGGCGATGCTGTGGTTTAATCCGGTGATTGGCGCGCTGTTTGTCGCCATTATGGTGGTCGGCTATCTCTACTTCCTCGCCACCAAAGCGCAGCGCGATCGGGCACCGCAGGACACGATGCTGGCTGGCGAATAACCGCGACGCGGCAGGATGCTGCGCCACAGGTTAACGGTTCAGCGCCCGACCTTCAGGTGCTGAACCGCAGGCAGGAACGGCATCAGCCGTTAAGCGGCCAAAGCCACGCCGCACCACGCACGCCGCTGGAGTCGCCATGCTGTGCCTTCAGCACCGGCGTTTCACACTCCCCGCCAAACACCCACTTCTTCATCAGCACCGGCACGGTCTGATAGAGCCGATCCACATTGCTCATCCCGCCACCCAGCACGATCACGTCGGGATCGATCAGGTTCACCACCTGCGCCAGTGATTTGGCCAGCCGCAGCTCATAACGGCTCATCGCCAGTTCGGCGATCGGATCCTGCTGTGCCAGCAGCGAAACGATCTCCGCGCCTTTGCGATGCACGCCGCTCAGCCGCTGATAGTCGATACCAAAACCGGTGCCGGAAACAAAGGTCTCGATACAGCCCTGCTGCCCGCAATAACAGGGTACTTCCTGGCGGTAGCGCAGTTCATCTTCATCCATCCATGGCAGCGGATTGTGGCCCCACTCGCCAGCATTACCGTTGCCACCGATGCGCGACTCCCCGTTGATCGCTACACCCGCGCCCGACCCGGTGCCGATGATCACGGCAAACACCAGCGACTGTCCGGCACCCGCCCCATCTACCGCTTCCGACACCGCCAGGCAGTTAGCATCGTTGGCGATGCGCACTTCCCGGTTCAGCGCCTGAGCCAGATCTTTATCCAGCGGCTGGCCGTTGAGCCAGGTGGAGTTGGCATTTTTCACCCGCTTACTGAAGGGCGAAAGCGAGCCAGGGATCCCAAGGCCGACCGTACCGGTCTCGCCAGTTTTCTGCTCGGCCAGTGTGACTAGATCGACAATCGCCTGCACCGTGGCCTGATAGTCATCACGCGGGGTATTCACCCGATGGCGGAACAGCTCCTGTCCCTTATCCGACAATGCAATCACTTCTGTCTTGGTGCCACCCAGATCTATGCCTATGCGCAAGGTTACGTCCTCGTTATTCATTCAGGTGAGAGATACAGTAGAAGGCGGCTGCCTTAAAGGCAATGAAACCACTCCGATGTTTCGCTATCATGCGCGCTGACTCTCGCAGACTTGTGCGCCCGATCGCGCCCCGGTAAGGAATCCCGATGTTGTGGTTTAAAAATATGATGGTTTATCGTCTGAATCGTGACATTCCGTTGTCCGCAGACGAGATGGAAAAACAGCTCGACGCCTTCACGTTTTCACCGTGTGGCAGTCAGGATATGAGCAAGACCGGCTGGGTCCCGCCGATGGGTAACCGCAGCGATGCGCTGACCCATGAGAACAAAGGCCAGATTGTGATTTGCGCCCGCAAAGAGGAGAAAATCCTGCCGTCGCCGGTCGTGAAACAGGCGCTGGAAGCGAAAATCGACAAGCTGGAATCTGAGCAGAGCCGCAAGCTCAAAAAGACCGAAAAAGATTCGCTGAAAGATGAAGTGCTGCACAGCCTGCTGCCGCGTGCCTTCAGCCGTTTCAGCCAGACTTATCTGTGGATCGATACGGTCAACAACCTGATTATGGTGGACTGTGCCAGCGCGAAAAAAGCGGAAGATACTCTGGCACTGCTGCGCAAAAGCCTGGGTTCACTGCCGGTGGTGCCGCTGACGCTGGAAAACCCGATTGAGCTGACCCTGACCCAGTGGGTGCGTTCAGGCGATCTGCCAGCCGGGTTTGCGCTGATGGATGAAGCGGAGCTGAAAGCGCTGCTGGAAGATGGCGGTGTGATTCGCTGCAAGAAACAGGATCTAGTGTGTGACGAGATCGCCAACCATATCGAAGCCGGTAAGGTAGTGACCAAACTGGCACTCGACTGGCAGGAACGCATTCAGTTCGTGCTGGCGGATGACGGTTCGGTGAAACGTCTGAAGTTCAGCGACACGCTGCGCGACCAGAACGACGATATCGATCGCGAAGATTTTGCCCAGCGCTTTGATGCAGACTTTATTCTGATGACCAGCGAACTGGCGGCACTGACCAGCAATCTGGTGGAAGCGTTAGGCGGCGAAGCCCAGCGTTAAGCTGTAACCGGCAGAAGCATCCGTAAAGAGGATGTTTGTCCGCACTGGCTGTGAGACCGTGCCTGCACAGGAAACACGGTCAGATCGGAAAGTCGCAAAAATGTCATCCATGACAGCTCGGCCCGCGCCGTCCATGGCGCGGGACGCTTTCCTCTTCTGACCGTGTTACCTGTGCGTTAAACTAATTCATTGCTGCGTGAATCACTCTATCCGGGATTCACTGCAAACTAAAAGGGCCGCTTAGCGGCCCTTTTTTTAATCTTTATCTTTCAGGTAACGGCAAAGATAAGAACTTGGCTCGCCAACCTGCAGATGAAATTCGCTGTGGCCCGGCACGTTAAATACCGAACCCGCTTCAAACCATTTCCACTCGGTCTCACCTGGCAGCAGCACCTTAAGCGAGCCGCTGACCACGGTCATCTCTTCCGGCTGGCCGGTACCAAATGTGTATTCACCTTCAGCCATCACGCCCACGCTGGCACGGCCGGTGCTCGCACTGTCAAAACCGATAGATTTAACTTTTCCGTCAAAATACTCACTTACGTTGAGCATAATAGTTCTCCAGAGCACATGTTGTGTGTCAGGCAGTGTAGAAGGGAACCCGCTGATCTGTCACGCGAAATGATGGCGGTTTGTGATCGCCTGCGTCAGGGCAGCAGCTCCGCCGCCAGTCGGGCTACCAGCTGGTTAGAAAGCAGAACCGGCACATCCAGCCGCTGCTGTAACCATGCCCGATGCTGCTGGTGATAGCCCATGCAGTCAAGCACCACCAGCTCTGCGCCCTGCGCTTTCAGGCGGTTTGCGGCATCGGCGAAAGTTGCCTCATCACCCTGATAAGGGCTGGCGACCGCAAAACAGGGCTGCGCGGGCAGAGGCTGCCACTTGCCGGCCTGTTCAACAATCTGCTCCTCAACCGGCACCACAATCCCGACCCGCTGCTGCTGCACCATGGCGCGGATAAGCGGAGGAATGATGCGATCCGGCTCCAGCAGCAGCGCACGCTGGGTCACAAGTCGGCTGAATTCACCGGTGCATAGCAACAGAATGGTGTCATACCCCATCTGCTCCAGCGCGCTGATTTTACGCTGTAATCCCTGCTCCACCTTCGACGCCGACAGCCGCATCTGTTCGCCACTCTGTAACCGTGACACCAGAACCCTGGCGCCCGCGGCTGGCGCGAAGTGGTCGGCAATCTCAGCGGTGCTGAGTCCATCCAGCAGACCGGCATGATCGGTCACCGCATCCGGCAGATGCTGACGCAGCAACGGCAGAATATCACTGCGCGGTGACTGCCCGATTGTCAGGGTCGCCAGTGATTTCGCTATCTTAGTGGTTCCGGTGGCGCAGGTGCGCAAGGCTGCCATAGAGCGTAATCAGCCGCGCATACTCTTCAGCGTCATAGAAATGACAGGTTCCACGACCAAACTCCTTCGCCACCTCAATAGCAAATTTCGCTGCTGCCGCAATGTCCACCTCATGACTGGCCCCGGTTCCGCAGCCCGGCACCACCGACTCGGCGGTGATCGCCACACCGACCACCGGCACATCGGTGGCGGTCGAGGGTTGCAGGATGCTGTTGAGGTGATAAACACCGTTTCCGTAAGGGGTAATATCCTGCGTAGTGATGGGAAAGGTCACCGCCGGACGGCCGCTGGTCATCTCCATAATGCGCAGCAGATCTTCCGAAACCCGCAGGATATAGCCCTCTTTCACCGTGGGCGACAGGGCAAATCCTTTGTGATTGATGATACGGTTACCTTTGGTGGTATCGATCGACAGAATCGCATCCACGTCCGCCACCACTTCATTATCATTCATGGTGACATCATCAATCGGCGAATCCATAAAATCGACCGGCTGATGCGGCCGTGTCGGTGCATCGGGACAGATATGGGTAGTGATGATTACGTCGCCGGCGAGCCTGTCGCCTTTGCTCTGCATCTGCGCCAGTTTAAGCGCACTGGCGATCGCCGCTATCGCGCCATCCGCATCGGATACCATACCGATACGCCCAGGACGGGCACCAATGCCACCCAGGCGACCGATGATGCCCAGCGTCGGTGCCGTGCCGCCGCCTGATTTACCCTGCGTACCTGGGATATCAATGCGCACAAAATCAGTACGACCTTTGGGGCCGGTGACGCGAGTAAAGCGGGCCATCACGTCCGGATAAGAGGTAAACAGATCCACGACCTGCTGCCCGTAAATGTGGGCACTATCCAGTAACTCGAAAACCGCCAGGGTCTGCTGCAAGCTCATGCGTTATCCTTTATTTTTTGCTGCTGCTGGCAAACAGCGAATGAAAGAAGCTATAGAGGGCATCACCGGCAATGAAGCCTGCCGCCATGACCTCCATGGGCGAGCGGCCCCGTTCGCCCCAGATGCGAATGATCACCATGCGTAAGGCGATCCCCACCACCACCGCCCAGCCCGCCATCGCGTTATTAATTAATAAACCGGTGGCGAGCAGCACGCCCAGCTGGCGTTTCGGCCCGCCGATCAGCTGGATAAGGGCACCCGGAATAGCCCACATCAGCAGATTTCCGGCGATACCGGGTTCAGCACCCGCCTGAATTGTTTTGGCATACACCCGCGCCACTGGCGGCAGAAGATTGTCTGTAAAGAAAAAGGTGTGCGCGTACCAGACAAGAGGAATCGACACCACAAAGGCGATCATGGCTGCGATCAACTGGATACGACGTCCCCATAACTCCTGCTGCAGATCGGCCCCGTTACCGCGCAGGATAAAGCCCGCCTTCAGGTCGTAACCCATGTCAGCAAACGCCGGGCCGGTAGCGGCCGTAAAGCCGCACAGCAGGCAGAGCGCCAGCGGTGGAAAGCCGATCAGAATGCCGATAATCAGCGTAATCAGCGCCACGGCAAAGGCCGGAAACCAGCCGGAGTGCATGGCGGCAATGCCGACAATCAGTTCATGGGCGAAAGCGGCAAACGCGGCATAGAGAACAAACAGCAGCAGCATCGCGATGCCCATCTCACTCCACAGGCCACCCGCCAGGGCCAGCAGCGCCGAAATCACGATATACCCCACGCTGCCGAAACCCAGCGCCCGCTGCACTTCATTACCGTTGCGGCTCACCGTCAGCGCATCATTTTTACGGCTGCGGATGACCATCACCACCTGAATCAGCGCCACCAGACCGGCACCGACCATGACCCCATGCGGAATATAGAGCGCATTGATATCAATACCGGCCACCGGCTGCGCATAGGCGCGCAGCAGAAAACCGATGCCGAGCATCGACAATGCCCAGATATTGCCAATAAACGCGGTGCCAAAAGCGGACATCGGAATCTTCAGCATGGCACCGATAACGCCACCGGCAATGCCCGCCACCAGCAGCCATGCCTGACGTCCGCCTTTATCCCCCGCTTTAATCGCTTCTGCTGCTGCAACGCCTGGTGGCCATGCATTACTGGCCGGAAAGACGCGGGTATCAAACAGCCGATAGAGCAGCCAGGCATCAAGCAGCATCGCGGCGCTGACGCCACAGAACAGCGGCAGCACCAGCTGAGGCTCACCCAGCGCCCAGGGCACGGCAATCGGCATCAGCAGACTGTTAGCGGCCCCGAAGGTCGCTGAAGAGATGGCGGTCTGCGCCAGGTTCTGGATTTCAATCGAACGATAACGGCGAAATGCCTGCAGCGGAATACGCGCCAGCAGCATGGCAAACAGCGCCCCGATAATGGAGGTATTAGGCGTTACGCCAATCGTCGTAATCAGCTGAATGCCGATAATGGCACCCGCGATAGAAAGAAAAATTAAAACCAGTGCCACGCCAACGTGCCTGATTGGATTTACCCGTTCCATATGTCCCCGCCAGTCCTTGTTGAGAAGAAATGAAATAACGTCCGCCCGCCTGATGTCAGGTTTACGCCGGTTTTCTGGATCACTGCTCTGATGCGCGCCGCATAGCAACAGCCATTGCAGATGGTCGTCACCCCGGATGCTGAACCGATACAGGAGACAGGGGGAGACGAACACAGGCAACCGGGTTGCTGCGGACAACGTAGCGATCAGATTGAAAGAAAAAGGCCCGAAGGCCCTGGTTTTCCCTGGTGTGGCGAAAGTATTACGCCGATAAAATCGTGGTGAAGTTACGCGCCATATTTGTCGGTCATCTCTGTGGCCGTTGCACGTAATGCTTCAAGGAGCGCTGGCGGGAAACCCGGCTCACTCTCCTGTGACAGAAACGACAGGCAGAGTGCCACCGTTTCGCCATGATGTTTGTTATGAACAATGACCGACAGCGAGCTGATGCCTGGCAGCGATTCATTGCGGGCCAGTGACCAGCCGTGCTGGCGGATTTCAGCCAGTCTGGCACAGAGTGCCTCAGGACTTTGCGGTGAGTTCGCCGGGCCAGCCTGCCAGTGATCATGGAAGCGCGCGATGACCTCTTCATCACTGAGTTGCGCTAACAGCGCCCGACCGGTTGACGTCGCGGCAGCAGGCATTCGACTGCCGGGCGGTGTGACCATCTGCGTAAAGTGACGCCCATGAAACATGCGCATTACTAATACTTCCCGTCCATCGAGCTTCGACACGTAGCCCATGCAACCGGTCTTCGCAGCCAGCCGGACCATCGCCGCTGAAACGCTATCGACCAGCGGTGCCGAGAGATAATGACCGGCCGCGGCCAGCAACACGCGACCAATATGGTAACCGCGCGTGTCCGCATCCCGCTCCAGCAGCCCCTGACCTTCCATCGTGGCCAGAAGACGCGAAACGGTGCTTTTCGGCAGCGCCAGCGCCTCAACCACCTCACTGAATGAGAGACCGACATGCCCCTGCGTCACACCTTTGTGCTGAAACAATCGGAGTACGGCAGCCGCATTTTCAAGTGTGGTCATGTAACGTGTTCCACTATATGGAACTAAGTTCCTCTGTTGGTTTGACGAAAGTAAAACGTGACGCTGAATCGGTCAAGCGACAATTCAACACTCACCGTTATTGGCAGCAGAGAAAATAATGTGATAGAAATGATTAGCGGGGCTTTATATGGTGACGTGAAGAGAGTGCAGAACAGACGCATGATCAGAAAGCATACGACAGTAAATCTGCGTAAATTTCGCTTCTTTAGTAATCAGGTCGCCATGAAGGCAAAGAGGCGTTGTACTGGAACAGCGTTGCGCTGAAAAAGACAGGGTTATCAGACATGACAGGCTGGCGTCCCTGCCAGCAGCAAAGCTTTACTCTTTCTCGACATCTTCGTAACGCTCTTTGGCGTCACGCGCTTCTTCTTCCGTTTCATGCTCACTGATTAATGAATTCGGTTTAGGATGATCAGCACGCAATTCGTAGGAGGTTACTTTATTTCCCTCAGGACCCTTTTCAACAGGCACAACTTTCGCTTCACGTGGGTATGGTGGTCTGGTCGGCATAGTGTGTCCCTCTTGTCAGAATAACATTCCACAGGACAGGCTGCTGCCTGTCATAGTATGAGTATAGACAATGCCATCCGAAGCGGGATCAAAGCGGGAAAAATCTGAGGGTTAGCTGGCGCGCGCCAGAGAGAGGGAAAGCAAAATCTCTTCCACTACGCACTCAGGCGATTGCATGGCATTCACCTGATGATGGGCTGCGGACTGATAGAGATGCGCGCGCTCACGCAGCACATCACTCATCTCATCGGCAATCGGACGTCCGGTCAGCGTCGGGCGCTGAGCCGCTTCAGGTTCGCTTTCCAGTCGTTCTGCCAGCACTTCGGGCGACGCGCTGAGCCAGATCACCTGGCCCTGCTCCTGCATGAAACGGCAATTCTCTTCAGCCAGAATCATCCCGCCACCGGTGGCAATCACGGTCCCGGGTGCAGTCACCGCTTTAAGCGATTCCGTTTCACGGGCGCGAAAACCTTCCCAGCCTTCTGCCGCAACAATCTCGGCCACGCTGCGCTGCGTGCTGAGTTGCAGATGATGATCGGTATCCGTAAAAGCGTAGCCCAGCGCCTGCGACAACGCTTCGCCGACCGTGGTTTTGCCGCAACCGCGAGCGCCAATCAAAAAGATGGGTAGTGACATCAGGGCCGTTCCTCCGCCTGACCGCGCGATGCGGCTGCATGGTTAGCTTAATAATGCGACGCATGATAACTGGAAATTATTATGGCCTCCACCTGTCAGGCATGATTTACGCATTTTCGTTACCTGAACAGCGATAATCTTTGTGTTTTCAACGGGAAAAGCATGCACGTTTTGTGCATCAGGACGCTAACAGGACGATAAAAACCGCGCAAAACAGCGTCCGGAATGCGCTGGCAATATTTGCTTACCGCCGCGATTTTACTTTTCTTAGTGGCGCCCACATATACTGATAACCATTGCCACAGGAGAGTCATCATGCAACGCGAAGAACAACAACTGATTGAAGGGCTGTTCAGCCGTCTGAAACAGGCTGAAAGCCAGACCGCGGCACGCGATGCCGCAGCCGAACAACTGATTAACCAGCATCTTCAGGCGCAGCCGGGCGCGCCTTACTACATGGCGCAGGCGATCCTGATTCAGGAAGCGGCGCTGAAAAAACTCAATGAGAAAGTGTCAGCGCTGGAAAGCCAGGTTGCACAGTTACAGCAGCAGCAGCAGCAGCAGCAGCAACCGGCACAGAGCAGCGGCGGCTTCCTGTCGGGACTGTTTGGCAGTGGTTCGCGCCAGCAGCAGCCCGTTCAGCAGCAGCAACAGCAGCCATCGCCGTGGAACAGTACGCCGCAACAACCGGCACAGCAGCAATATGCCCCTGCTCAGGCCGCAGCGCCACGCGGCACCGGTTTCCTTGGCGGGGCACTGCAAACAGCGGTGGGCGTGGCAGGGGGTGTGGTGATGGCCGATATGTTGACCAGCATGTTCCACCATTCACAGCCGGAAGAGATTGTGAATATCATCAATGAGCCGCCGCTGCCGGAGGTGAATGATAATCTCAACACCTTTAACGGCGGCGATGACAACGCCGATGCCTTTAACGGCGGTAACGATAACGCTTTCCTCGATCAGAACTCAGGCTGGGACAGTAATTATGCTGACAACAGCGATCTGAACGATTTTGGCGGTGATTTCGACGATGACGACAGCTTCGTTTAAATTCAGCGTTTCTGCTGGGTGAGCCAGCTATCCAGCTCATTCGCAAACTGCTGGCGGTCACGCGGACTCATCGTCGCGGGGCCGCCGGTCTGCACGCCGCTTGACCGCAGAGTATCCATAAAATCCCGCATCGTCAGACGTTCACGTATTGTCGCCGGTGAGTAACGTTCACCGCGCGGATTCAGCGCTGCCGCCCCCTTCTCAATCACCTCAGCCGCCAGCGGAATATCGGCGGTGATCACCAGATCGCCAGGCTGACAACGCCTGACAATCTCATTGTCCGCCACATCAAATCCGGCTGGCACCTGCAGGGTGCGCAGATAAGGCGATGGCGGCACGCGCAGAAACTGGTTTGCTACAAACGTGACCGTGGTGGAGGTGCGATCCGCCGCACGATAGAGTACCTCTTTGATCACATTCGGACAGGCATCGGCATCGACCCAGATAAACATCATGATTCCTTACAGTCAGAGAAGCCTGAGATCTTGCCGGGTTCTCCCTGAATGGCAAATTTTATTTGCGGCACGCTTTCCAGCCCGCACCCGGCTGACTTGTTATTCGGGCTGGCTGAAGTAAGCTAGCCCACTGAGAAAACCGAATAATGTCCTAAGGAGATGGCGATGCTGGCAAAAAAAATCGGGTTTATCGGCGGGGGAAACATGGCGAAAGCCATTATCGGCGGACTGGTCAACAGCGGCAAAATCGCCCCGTCTGATATCTTCGTTTACGATCGCAAAGCAGAGACCAATCAGGCGATGGCAGAGCAGTATGGCATCAACGCAGCTGAGAGCGCGGATGCGCTGGCGCGTGAGGTGGACATCCTGTTCGGCGCGGTAAAACCCAATGTGATCCTGAAAGTATTAAAAGAGCTGGCCGGCAGTCTGAAAAAAGAGGCGCTGGTGGTGTCGATTGCGGCGGGCGTGACGCTGGATTCGCTTTCATCGGTGCTGGGCTACGATCGTAAAATCGTCCGGGCGATGCCGAATACCCCCTCGCTGGTCAGCGAAGGCATGACCTCGGTCACGCCCAACGTGCTGGTTGAGCAGGCGGAGATCGACGAGATCGTTGCGATTTTTGAAAGCTTCGGCAAAGCGGCCGTGGTGGATGAATATCTGATTCACTCCGTGGTCGGCGTCAGCGGTTCTGCGCCGGCCTACGTCTTTATGTTTATCGAGGCGATGGCGGATGCGGCCGTACTGGGCGGCATGCCGCGCGCCCAGGCCTATCAGTTTGCTGCACAGGCGGTAAAAGGGGCGGCGGAGATGGTGCTGACCAGCGGTAAACATCCGGCTGAACTTAAAGATATGGTCTGCTCGCCTGGCGGCACCACCATTGAAGCCGTGAAGGTGCTGGAAGAGAAAGGGATGCGCTCAGCGGTGATTGAAGCAATGCAGCAGTGCATGGCGAAGTCCGAAAAACTGAGCCGCAGCTAAGCGTTCAGGCATTGCGCAGGGCGGACCGGCTCGCGGCCCGCCTTGTGCGCAGCTTAACTGATGTGCGCCTGACCGAGCGCAACCGCGTCGGCAAGCGACATCGGTTGCTGCATCCACTCCACCAGCTCAGCAGTCAGCGTATACATACCGCATGAGCAGATCGCTGCCAGTTGCCCCTGATGACCATAAAGCGCCATAAACTTTTTGTCCTCCAGCGAGCCGATCAGCTCGAAATTATCCCATTCTGCCGCGTGGCCAACATACTCATAACGGGTGCCATACTGCGTGGTCCAGAAGAACGGCACACGATCAAAGGCAACGTTCTGATCCAGCATATTCCATGCGGCGGTCTGTCCCTGCTGATGCGCGACGCGATAGTGCTCAATGCGCAGCGGACCCTGTGCCGACGAATACGTGGCGATATCACCCGCCACCCAGATATTGTCAGCGACCCGTAAATGCTCGTCTGCCTGCAGACTGCCATCCTCTGCCAGCGGCAGATCGTGGATAAAGTCGGTAGCCGGTTTTACGCCGGTAGCAAATAGCACAACGTTCGCATCCAGCTGCCGTCCACCCTTAAGCTGTACGCCACTCACCTGCTGGTCGCCCTGTATGGCTTCAATCTCGCCCTGCACCCACTTCACGCCGTTTTGTTCATGCAACTGGTAGAAATAGCAGCCTATCTGATCGCCAAACCGTTTTGCAAAGGGCAGCGCCTGACGGGCAATCACCGTGACGTCGACGTCACGATTACGCAGTGCCGACGCCAGCTCGGTGCCGATAAAACTGTTGCCGATAATCACGATTTTATGGCTGGCATCCACCGCCTGAAGCAGCTCATCGGTCTGCGCTTTGCTGCGCAGCAGATGGACCCCGTCAAGATCGCTGCCTGGCAAATCGGGGCGGACAGGCTTCGCACCGCTGGCGATCAGCAGTTTGTCGAAGGCAAGCGTTTCGTCATCCTCGAAGATTAGCCGTTGCTGCTGCGCATCGAGGCGGCTCACCGTGGCCTGACGTCGTTCAACGTGATCCATTACATCCGCTAACAGCAACTGTGGCACCTCGCTGATGTCCATTTTGCCCGACGGCACAAATTTGGTCAGCGCAGTGCGGTCGTAAGGCGCGTCCGCCTCCCGCTCAACCAGAATCAGGCGGCCTTTAAAGCCGTCATGACGCAGACGCCATAGCGCTGCGCTGCCCGCCGCGCCACCACCCAGCACCACATAAACCGGTGCGTCTGCTCCGCTGCCAATGGGTGCGGCAGGAGACATCGCTTTTGGGTTTACCAGCACCCGGCCCTCTTCGATGCGCAGCGGATATTGCTTAAGATCGGCCAGCGCCAGCGGTTCACACATTTTACCATCGGCGATATGAAACGCGGCTTTGTGCCACGGGCAGACCAGCCGGTCGCCACAAATCGCGCCCTGCTCCAGTGGCGCGCCCGCGTGCGGACATTTCGCCTGATACGCGCGTACGTTGTCCCCGTCACGAATCAGTAACACCTCTGCCTCACCCAGCGTTTTCTTAACCGGCTGTCGCTGCGGCAGATCCTTCAGGTCGGCGGTAAATTGATAGTTCACGGCATGGCTCCTTTCGCTGTTTCGGGTCTGGTGCTGCGCGGTAAAACAAAGTCTGCGCAAATCCCCACAAACAGTAAGTGTGGCAAAGGAACCGGGAAGCCTGATGAGGAATGTTTATCAGAAGGTTAAGCTGTTGTTGTGAAAGGTAATTTAATCAGCGTTAAACGGAACTCAATCACTGTTGCGCGGAAAGGAGAAGCGGCCACCTGCGTGGCCGTGTGGAATGATCAGCTTTTTTTCAGGCACTGGCTCATAAAGGTTTTACGCGCATCGCCTGCCAGCTTTTTATCGCCTGCTTCGCCGTTACAGCTTTTCATTTTCATCTGCTGCGGCGACATATGCGACAGTTTGCTGTCTTTTTTAAGGCATTCACTCATAAAGGTTTTACGTGCATCCCCTTTGAGATCCTGAGATTTGGCGTGCTGGTTACACATCGTCATTTTCTCCTGCTGCGGCGTTTTTTCTGCCGCACCCGCCATACCACTGGCCAGCAGGCCCGCCATCATCATCGCCATTAAACCGACTTTCATCTTGTTATCTCCACAATGGATTGTCCCCTGTTATTCTGGCAGCGAATAAGCAAAGCGGAAAATGTTTCAGGTGAAAGTGACGTGAAGATCCCATTCCAGTCTGAGACTGGCGGCGTTACTGGCGGGGATGCCGCAGCAGTTTTTCGATGTAATTGCGCAGCAGGCGCACATCGTCATTATCTGCATCGGCCACGTTGTCCATGGCGGTTTCAATCGTGGTCGCCATTTCCAGATGTTGTTGCGGATCCAGCTTGCGAACCAGCGCGGTTACGACAATTTCCAGCGCCTCGATCTGCGCTACCTGCTCTTTCGCTGTCGCCTCTTTTTCAGCCAGCTTAACCAGTAACTCAGCAATCAGGTTTTTCATGCTGTTGTCTCTGCGGTGAAGAAAAGCTGAAATTATCACCACGCTGGCTAAAAAAACAGAGGGCAACAGCCATTTTTTCAGCGAGTTAGCCAGCACCGCTGCGCTTTTCACGGCGATTTACGGCTAACTTTGCAGGCGAAACGTTTTGCGGGTAAACATCACCGCTGTTAAACGTTTCGCCTGCCAGCATTCAACAGGCAGGGCTTAGCGGGGATCGACAAATCCACGGCCCGGCCCGCCGCCATGTCCGCCCCAGCCACCACCTCCTCCACCGCCGCCGCCAGGAGGCGGGAAAAGACATCCACTTAATGCAGTCACTAATGCCACAACGGCAGCCAGCTTAACGATTCGTACCATATTTACCTCAGGGTGATGAAATCGGGCTGAGTGTATGAAGCCACCCGCATGGCGACAAGTGAGATTCCTCCGCATCCGGCCGCTATTCATCTTTGCTGACCAGACTTAACGTTTTACAGTCAGTAAGCCGCCACATTCTCAACATTGCGGCCCGCTTTAGGGGCAAACTATTTGTGCAAATCGGGATGGCGAACGCTTTACAGCCTGAACAATTTTGCGCATTGTGAGCGCATCACATTTACAGGATATAACCATGACTCTCTCACAGGCTGCTTTCAGTGACATCCTCTCCCGGCGCGACTGGGAAAATCCGGTCGTGACCTCGCTGCATCGGCTGGATGCGCACCCGCCTTTTGCCAGCTGGCGGGATGAAGCGGCGGCGCGTGATGACACGCCCTCGGTGTCACTACAGCGCCTGAATGGGGAGTGGGGTTTCAGTTACTTTGCGCAGCCTGAGGCGGTCCCGGCCAGCTGGTTACTGCAGGATCTGCCGGATGCCAGCACGATTCCGGTGCCGGCAAACTGGCAGATGCATGGCTTTGATGCGCCTATTTACACCAACGTGCAGTATCCGATTCCGGTCAATCCACCGTTTATACCCAAAGAAAACCCGACCGGATGTTACTCGCTCACATTCAGCACGGACGCCGCCTGGCTCACTTCCGGGCAGACACGCATCATCTTTGACGGCGTCAATTCAGCCTTTCATCTGTGGTGCAACGGACAGTGGATTGGCTACTCTCAGGATAGCCGCCTGCCCGCCGAATTCGACCTGAGCCCTTATCTGCGACCGGGCAAAAACCGGCTGGCGGTGATGGTGCTGCGCTGGAGCGACGGCAGCTATCTTGAAGATCAGGATATGTGGCGGATGAGCGGCATTTTCCGCGATGTCACGTTACTGCATAAGCCGCAGGTGCATCTGGCCGACGTGCAGCTGGAAACCCGGCTCAGCCCGGAGTATTACCGTGCCGAGCTACGCGCCCAGGTCCGCGTTGCCTTGCCGCCTGACCTCACTTCCGGTTATCAACTGCGACTGACGCTGTGGCAGGGTGAACAGCCGGTTGCGCAGTGTCAGCAGCCGCTGGGCAGCGCCATTATTGACGAAAGGGGCCACTATCCCGAACGCGCCCTGCTTAGCCTGCCGGTGGAACGGCCCGCGCTGTGGAGCGCCGAAACGCCACACCTCTATCGCGTCACGCTGGCGCTGCTGGATGGGGATCAGCAGCTGATCGAGGTGGAAGCGTATGATGTCGGCTTCCGTCAGGTCACTATCGATAACGGTCTGCTCTGTCTCAACGGCAAACCGCTGCTGATCCGTGGCACCAACCGCCACGAACACCATCCGGAGCGCGGTCAGGTGGTGGATGAGGCAACGATGCGCCGCGACATTGAGCTGATGAAGCAGCACAATTTCAATGCGGTGCGCTGTTCACACTATCCTAATCATCCGCTCTGGTATCGGCTGTGCGACCAGTATGGGCTTTATGTGGTGGATGAAGCGAATATCGAAACCCACGGCATGCAGCCGATGAACCGGCTCTCCGACGATCCCCGCTGGTTCGCCGCCTATAGCGAACGCGTGACGCGTATGGTGCAGCGCGATCGTAATCACTGCAGCATTATTATCTGGTCGCTGGGCAATGAGTCGGGACATGGCGCGACACACGATGCGCTCTACCGTTGGGTAAAAAGCAGCGATCCTACCCGTCCGGTTCAGTATGAAGGCGGTGGTGCGGACACCGCCGCAACCGATATCATCTGCCCGATGTATGCCAGGGTCGATGAAGATCAGCCGTTCCCGGCGGTGCCGAAGTGGTCGCTGAAAAAGTGGATCGGTCTGCCGGGCGAAACCCGTCCGCTGATCCTGTGTGAATACGCGCATGCGATGGGCAACAGCTTTGGCGGTTTCGCTAAGTACTGGGAGGCATTCCGCCAGTTTCCGCGTCTGCAGGGCGGCTTCGTCTGGGACTGGGTTGATCAGAGCCTGACCCGTTATGACGATCAGGGCCAGCCCTGGCAGGCCTACGGCGGCGATTTTGGCGATAAGCCCAACGATCGTCAGTTCTGTATGAACGGGCTGGTGTTTGCCGATCGCACGCCGCATCCCGCGCTGTATGAGGCACAGCGCGCCCAGCAGTTCTGGCAGTTCACGGTCGATCCCGCCGATCCGCTGAGCTTTACGGTCAGCAGCGACTACTTATTCCGTCACAGTGACAATGAAGTGCTGCGCTGGCGCATTGAGCAGGAAGGCCAGGTAGTGACGGAAGGTGAAGTTTTACTGGATATCGGCCCACAGGGTCAGCAGCGGATCACTCTGCCGTCACCGCCCGCCTTACAGGGCGAATGCTGGCTTAATGTTGCTGTTCATCAGATTCACCCGACACGCTGGAGCGAGGCTGGCTGGCGTGTCGCCTGGCATCAGTGGGCGCTGCCTTCGCTGCTGGTGCTGCCCCCGCTGCCGGAAACCGCTGAAGCACCAGTCCTCTATGAAGACGCCAGTGAGATTGTCGTCACCCATCAGCAGCAACGCTGGCATTTTTCTCGCCACAGCGGCGAACTGACGCAGTGGTTCGTCAATGAAATACCGACGCTGCTCTCGCCGCTTCAGGACTGCTTTATTCGCGCGCCGCTTGACAACGATATCGGCACCAGCGAAGCGGAACGGGTTGATCCTAATGCGTGGGTTGAGCGCTGGAAAGCGGCAGGTTATGACCAGATGAGCAGCCAGCTGGTGTCGATAGCCGTGAATGCGTTGCCGCAGGCAGTACAGATTGAGACGCTGCATGGCTGGCTCGCCAGTGGTAAGCTCGCCTTTATCAGCCGTAAGCGTTATCTGATCAATGCGCAGGGGGAGTTGCAGTTACAGCTTTCCGTTGAGCAGTCACGCGGATTGCCACCGCCCGCGCGTATCGGATTGCGCTGCGAGCTGGCGCAGATACCGCAGCAGGTAAGCTGGCTCGGCCTGGGACCGCATGAAAACTATCCCGATCGCCAGCTGGCCGCGCAGTTCTCACGCTGGCAATTGCCGCTGGATCAGCTTTCAACGCCCTACGTTTTCCCCGGTGAGAATGGTCTGCGTGGCGGCACCCGCCAGCTCGACAGCGGCAGCTGGCAGGTCAGCGGTGATTTTGCTTTTTCGCTGAGTCGCTTCAGTCTGGAACAGCTGCGTGAGGCATCCCACCGCCACCTTCTGCGTCCGGAAGCGGGCTGCTGGCTGCATCTGGATGCCTTCCATATGGGCGTCGGCGGTGATGACTCCTGGAGCCCCAGCGTCAGTCCTGAGTTTTTGCTGACTCAGCAGCGCTGGCAGGCTGAACTGACGATTTGTCAGCCGACGCGGGCAGCACAGTCTTCGGACGCCGGTAAAAGCGTTTCAGAAACAGCACGTTAATCAGTACCACAACGGCGGTGGCACAAAAGACCCAGCGGAAACCTGCCACCGCCGATACCGCTGCGCCCAGTAATGGGCCAGCAACATTGCCAAGATACATAAACGACTGGTTATATCCGAAGATCCGGCCGGTGATAGTGTCGCGCGAATGACGCACCAGCAGGGTCTGCACCGCAGGCATCATCGCGCCATCGGCGAAGCCCAGCAGAAAACGTAAGACGCCCAGCTGCGTGGCACTGGTGACAAAAGACATGGCAATAAACAGCAGCAGCGAGATAACCATCGTTGCCAGCAGGATACGCTGCGTACCGATGCGGTCACCGAGTCGTCCCAAACGTGGCGCGGCCAGCAGTGCAGAGACGCCGGGCAGTGCCGCAATTACGCCACTGAGAAACGCGATATTCTCTGCGGTGGGCGCCAGCTCCCGCACAAACAGCGTCAGGATCGGGTTCACCGAACCGTTGCACATCTGGATCACCATGGTGGTGAAAAACAGGCAGAGCATCAGCCTGGGGTTGTCCAGCGAGCGGAAAACCTCGCGTCCGCTGAGCTTCTCTTTTTTACTCACCGGGGTGTAACCGGTCTCTTTAATCAGGAACAGCGTCACCAGAAAGCTGACCATCAGCAGCGCCGCGGTGACGATAAATACCGTGCGCAAGCCGACCCAGTCAGCCAGCAGCCCACCCAGCATCGGCCCCAGAATCACACCGCTAATCTGTCCGGTGGAGACACAGCTCAGCGCCCAGCCGCTGCGTTCACGCGGCACCTGAGCCGCCACCAGCGCCATCGCGTTGGGGATATAGCCGGAGGTCAGCCCCATCAGGGCGCGCAGCAGCAGTAACTGCCAGGCTTCGGTGACAAAAGCCTGCAGCAGGATCACCACGCCCATTCCAGCCGCGGCGCGCAACAGCATCAGTTTACGGCCTTTGCGATCGGCCAGACTGCCCCACAGCGGGGCGACCGCCGCCGAAACCACGAAGGTAATACTGAAGGTGAGTCCCGACCAGAGACTCAGGGACTCGCCTCCGGTGACGCCAAGCTGCTCAAGGTAGAGCGGCAGAAACGGGATAATCTGGCTGATGGCCAGGCCCGTAAAAAAACAGCCAAACCAGACCGAGATCAGGTTTATCTTCCAGGATTCAATAGTGCGTGGCATGAGCAGATGATTCAAAGAGAGGGAGTACTTAGTTTAACGCGATGATTCTCAACGTGACCGACATAACATGGCACAAACGGCAAAAGACCGGATTCCTCTTGATTCGGCGCAATTACCCGCGAAAATTTTCTCTGACCAGCGGTTTACAGCGTGAATCCGTGGCCGATGGCCTGCCCTGGCCCCCTCTTCCTCAACCATGCCTCATCAATATGGAAAAATATGTCATTCTGTTACTGACAACGATTCACGCCGCTTCTATGTTTAAAAAATCGCCAATCGTGGCGATGTGGTGATCATTCTGCCTGGCGCGACGTCCTCCGCAAAAAAACGGTCCAGACCATCCGGCTACGCTGAGGCAGTTCAGCTTATGACATGCATAGATGCCCTTATACCTGCGTAAGGGTCGGGATAGTGTTTCAGCGGAGGTAGGGAAATGAGAGTACAAACGAACAGTGCCAGCCGCGCTATCAGTGACTATTTCAACAGCCCGAACTGGCGAACACCGCCAGAGTCCGATCTGCTGGCGGTTATTCTGCGTGAAATTATGGAGGCGGGAGAACCCGCGACCAGTAAGGTACTGATTGCGCGGGTGATCGACAAACTGGAAGTCGAAGGCGATGAGGCGCAGTTGCAGCGGTATCGCACCCTGCTGGCACAGCTCATCGACACGCAGCCGGAGGTGTAAAGCGGCGGTTTACTTCACCCAGCGCAGTTTATCCGCTTCGCTGACGCTGGCCCGTCCGCTGCTGCGCCGAAACAGGCAAAGCTCCCGTCCACGCCTGTTTTTCATATGCTGCTGGGGATAGCGCCCCTCCAGCAACAGTGCGCTGTAACCTGTGTTGTCGTCATACTCAATCGGCTCGCCCAGTACCTTTACTTTGCTCAGGTGGCTGGCATTAATACACGCCTGTGTCATGATCTGACGGCTCTTCTGCCAGGCATCTTCACTGGAGGCCTGTGCCAGTGTGCTGCTGAGTAACAACGTGGGCAGAAGTGCCACGAATATGCGTTTCATCTTCTCCGCTCCTGTTCCGGCCCGAAGGCGCTAAAAAAATTCCCGCCGGGGCGGGAATAAACAAGACGAGCACTCTTTATTGTGTGACGAGGAAGTTTCTTAAACGCGCTGCTATCCTCGCCTGCCGTTATGACAAGCCTATGACAGACCGGCCGTCAGCCACAATAAACTGAGCTGATATTGCCATTTTTGTCGGCCAGGAAGTTAAGCCGGTTGAGGTTGAAGTCCATGGTGACCGCAGAATTATAGGGGATTGGACGCACCTGCTGTTCAAAGTGTTGACCCTGAAGCACGGTTAACGGTTTGCCGACATAGTTCTGAAACTGAGAGGCACCGCAGCGGTCGGCTTCAGGATCCTGCGGCACACTGGCAGTGTCAGGTTTACTGGCAGACTGACAGGCGGTTAATGCAAACAGACCCACTACCAGCAGCCCTTTTCCATAAAATTTCACGTTTGTTCTCCTGTTGGACGTGTAAAACCTGCCCCAAGAGTAGCAAAGCGTGCCTGCTGACCAGAAGCCGGAAAAGGTAAAGTTGTTACAGTGAGCGCAGATCCGGGTGTCACACAGGGGCATTTTTTAAGATTAATCGCACTCACTGCCTAAAAAAAGCACAGTGAGCCGCTACACTATCTTAAGACTATTCTTAGCCCTGTGGAGGTCATGATGGAACTGATTATTTTTGTTGTCTGCGCAATGCTGATGACCGCCGTGGCGGTCAAAGTCCGTTAAACCGGCTCAGCCTGATTTTGCGTTGTTCTTTCCAGAAGCGTACTGAATGCAGCCAGCGGCATCGGCCGACCGAGGAAGTAGCCTTGCCCCTCTTCGCACGAGAGCTGTTTTAGCTGGTTCAGCTGCGCTTCTGTCTCAATTCCCTCCGCCGTGATCGTCAGCGCAAAAGCACGTGCCAGCGCAATAATGCCCGCCACGACCGATTGCGCCTGCTGCGACTCCGGGAAATCTTTCATCCATGAGCGGTCGATCTTCAGACCGTTGAACGGGAAGGTCTTCAGGTAGCCCAGCGCGGCATAGCCGGTGCCAAAATCGTCAACGGTTAACCTCACCCCCAGCGACCGTAAGCCCTGCATCACCTCCAGCGCATGCTGTGGATGTTCAAAGGTGACATTCTCCGTGATCTCCAGCTCCAGCCTTGTCGCTGGCAGACCACTTTTCGCCAGCGCATCTGCCACCCGTTGCACCAGATCGCTGGTGCGAAACTCCATCGGCGAAATATTGACTGACACATAGCGATCGCCGCCCCAGCCCAGCGCATCCTGGCAGGCGCGCATCAGAACCCAGTCGCTGATAGTGGCGATCAGACCGCTCTCTTCCGCCAGCGGAATAAAGTGGTCAGGCGTAATCCACTGATCCGGGGCAATCTGCCAGCGAATCAGCGCTTCAGCGCCAGCCAGCTGACCGGTCAGCAGCTGATAACGGGGCTGATAGTGCAGACGAAATTCGTTGTTAGTCAGCGCTTTCTCAATGCGCCGCGCCATTTCACGCTTATCTTCGCGCTGGCTCGCCATTTCATTGGCATACCAGACCCACTGATTACGTCCCGCATCGCGTGCTTCATTCAGTGCGATATCCGCCATCTGCAGCAGCGCTTCCGGATGGCTGGCATCCTGCGGCGCACAGGCAATACCCATGCTGATGGTGAGATAGTGAACATGCTGGCCGGTGCTGACTGGCTGCTGAACCTCGTGCACCAGCTGAGCACAACGCTGATCGATCCGCTCACGGTTCGTTTCCCGCAACACGAGGACAAATTCATCTCCGCTCAGCCGCGCCACCAGCTCCTGCGGGCCGATACAGTGTTTCAGACGCTGCGCTATCTGGCTCAGTACCTCATCGCCCGCCGCATGGCCCCAGGTTTCATTGATTGGCCGGAACTGATCGAGATCGAGGGTAATCAGCGTCAGCGGCGCAGCGCCATCAGGCAGCGCAAGGTGCAGCGTCAGAAACTCCAGCAGCTGCACGCGGTTTGACAGACCGGTTAAAACGTCGTGACGCGACAGAAACTGAATGCGTGCCTCTGCTTCCATGCCTTGGGTGATGTCCGATACCGTGCCACGAAACCCGATACGTCGCGTATCATGCCAGATGGTTTTAGCCACCAGCTGACCGATGCGACGGTGACCCTGAGCCGACATAAACTGACAGCGCAGCGGCATCTGTTGCTCTTCCGCCTCCTGCCGCAGCAGCCAGGCGACCAGCGAATGGCTGGGATGGGTCAGCAGGTGATCGATGTGACGTCCCAGCCAGTGTGTGATGTCGTGGCCGGTAAGGGTATGAAAACGCGCTGACAGATAGATCAGACGGCCCTCTTCATCCGTTTCCCAGATCCAGTCTGACGCCGCCTCAGCGAGATCGCGAAACCGCGCTTCACTGTTGGCAAGCTCCTGCTGACTGATTGCCAGCATGGCAAAGCGGCGGTCAGAGAGAATCGCATTGGAGAGCGCATGGCGGCTGACGCGATGAGTGATGATACCGATGATGATCGCGGTCATCAGCAGCAGTGGCAGCAGCAACCCGATCAGGCCCATGCCCGGCATTTTTGACGTCCAGCGCAGCACAATCGGCTCCCCGCCTGCCAACGGGAGTACCATTCGCGGTTCACGCAGGGCATCCTCTTCACTGGCGGGCAGACGCAGTTCGCGCACATCCAGCGTCGCGCCCAGTGCCTGTAATTTGGCGGGTGTGAACAGATTCACGAACACCATGATTGACGCAGGTCCGGCCATAGGCGGCACATTCGGCAGTTTACCGCTGCTGATAGGTGCAGCCACCACAATCGCGGGCAGATGATTGATCAGCGCATTGCGGGTCATCGCTTTATTATTGAGCTGACGCGCTGCTGCAATAAGCACCGCTGTCTCATTACCCAGCCAGGCTTCCAGTGGCGTATCCGCCATCTGCCCATTAATCACGCTGTAGGTCGTGCGTCCTTTGCCGTCGACCACGAACACGCCTTCATAGTGATACTCTTCGTAAAGACCCGGTCCGAAGTTCTCTTCGTCAAACGCCCAGACCTTGTTCACCCTGACATGGAGATTGCGCCAGGCTTCTCCCCAGAAGGCATAATCCCGGATATCGGTGACCATCGCCTCCTGACGATTTTGCCACGTCTGCTGCATTAGCATGCGGTCATGCTCAACCGATGCGCTGTTCTGACGCTGCGCAATCATCAGCACCATCAGCATCGAGAGCACCAGCACACCAGACAGCAGCAGCGAAAGCGTACGCAGGCTGCGCCGCGTAAAGCGGACAGTGCGATCTTCAGCGGCATGTCTGAATGGCGGCGACGGCGGCGCCGGAGGGTTAAAAGTCATTAAGAGTGCTCACTACACAGCCAGGGGTTAAGATCACAGGCCTGCAATACAACATGCGTTGCTGGCCAGATTAGTTTCATCAGTTATCGGCCCGGGTACTCTGGTGTTTAGTCTGCGGCTAACATTTTGCGCTTAAATAATGTGTAACAGGCTCACTCGACAGCGATCGGGTGCATTGCTACTATGCGCTTACCTTCGCTGGCTGAGTCGCCTATGAACACCAATTCCGACAGAGTGACCCTGACGCTGTTCTACGTCGGCAGCTTTGTGGTCTATTACCTGGTTACCATGCTGATCACGCTGTTCCCTAATTACAGCGTGCTGCGTAATGACGGCCTGCTGGTGCCCGTACTCTGCCTGTTTGAATTTGCTGTTATCTATCCGCTTTATCGCTTCTACTGCCAGCGCCGCACCGATTTGCCGCTGGGTGAACTTTATACGCTGCAAACCCTGCTGTTTACCGGCGCGCTGTTTGTGCTGATGGCGGCACAGATGCAGTTCATGCAGCCGGAAGGCTGGCTGGTGATGCAGGCCCAGCAGGGACGCAATTCGCTGTTGATCCTGCTGCTGACCGCCGTACTGCTGGCGCCGGTGTTTGAAGAGGTGCTGTTCCGCGGTTTCCTGTTACAGGGTTTTCTGCTGTGGGCGCCGCGCAGTCGCTTCGCCTGCATGCTGCTGACCTCCCTGCTGTTTGCGGTGATGCATACACAATATGTGCACTGGCAGACCCTTATCGCTCTGACGCTGTTTTCACTGCTGCTCTGCTATGCGCGGCTGCGGAGTAACAGTCTGGCGCTGCCCATCTTCCTGCACACCCTGAATAACCTGATTGCGCTGCTGCCCGCCTGGTATTTTGCTGGCTGACTCCCCGCCTGCGCCCTCGTCTTACACAGCCCTCATCCCGCCGCAGACTGCTGCCTGGCAGGTCATAGCTCACACTGACAATGCCGCCCCGTCACGTTTGTCTATACTGGATGTTAAAAAAGGATAAAAAGCACCACAGTCCGGACCACCAGACCGTGTAAAGGAGAGGATCTATGTTGATAGGATTTGTGTTGTTAGTGAGCGCGTGTGGCTACGATGCCTGCGAAGCGCTGCCGGTCTCGGAGCGTATCTATCCGACGAAGGTGGACTGTGAAACGATGGCAAACCGTATTCATAAAGTCAGACCGAATGTGGTCCTGCTTTGTGGTGAGGTCCATCGCTGATTCAGGACCAGATTCAATAAAGCGGGGCTGCAACATTGCAAGCTGGCGCTTTAGCGTACAAAATATAAGCTGTTGTTACCCATTACCGTTGTGAATCCCATGAAAACATCACGCCCCCGTCGTCCTGGAGGACGCTGGGTTTATTATCTTTTGTATGATGGCATTCTGTGGCCCTGCCCCGTCCGATGGGAGTGGGAGAGCAGCTATGGCGGCTGGTTGCCATTTTACTACACGCCAACCTTTGAGTTTGTGGTGGGCGACCCGCGTAAGGCTTATCGCATCGCGCGCAGCGACGTGCGGACTAAACGGCGCGAGGATGCCTTTGTCTGAATGCGTTTATCACCACGGCAGCCATGAGGCGGTGAGCAGAAAATGAACCGCTTCCAGTACGATAATTACCATCACTAATATGCCCAGCGAGTGGCGACTAATCCACTTCATCGGCTCAGGCCCAGATCATGGCAGCCCAGCGTATCAGCAGCAGCCCGCCGCAAATGCACAACAGAACCAGCACCATCTTCCAGTATTTTTTAGCCGCCCGGTATCTTGTCACCCCGATTTCCTCTGGTCAGAAAGCGAAGATGCGCCAGAAGGCGCATCTGTTCCGGTCAGCAACAGGACCGGGAGGCATAGCATAACGTCCGGGCCGCTAAAAGGCGACCCATTGCCGGCATCAGTTGTTCAGGGTGTAATCCAGCGTAATTTCCGCGTTCAGTACCTGAGAAACCGGGCAGCCCGCTTTAGCTTTTTTGATGATTTCGTCGAAGGTCGACTCATCAATGCCCGGCAGGGAGATGGTGCTGGTCAGCGCCACTTTGGTGATGGCAAAGCCCTCGCCTTTTTTATCCAGCGACACATCAGCCGTGGTATCAATGCTTTCCGGCTTATGGCCTGCATTGCCCAGCATCAGCGACAGTGCCATGGAGAAACAGGCCGCATGCGCTGCACCAATCAGCTCTTCCGGGTTGGTGCCTTTGCCGCCTTCGAAACGGGTATTAAAGCCATAAGGCTGCTGGCTCAGTACACCACTCTCGGTGCTGACGGTGCCTTTGCCTTTAATATCGCCTTCCCAGTGCGCCGAACCTTTCTTATGAATGGTCATGTCATTCCTCCTGTTGGTAAAGAAGCTAAGTATAGACAATACATTCATTTTCGCAGGCTAACTCACCGCGCGGGGACGTGATAACGTGCTTGTTGGTGTCAGCAGCGCCTCCGCCTGCACCAGCGAATCGCGGGTAATTTCACTTATCGATTTTGCGCCGGTCAGCGTCATGGCCACGCGCATCTCTTTCTCAATCAGGTTCAGCAGGTTTTCCACGCCGCGCTGTCCATGGGTCGCCAGCGCATAGATAAACGCTCGTCCCAGCAGCACGCTGTCTGCGCCCAGCGCAATCATCCGCACCACATCCAGCCCGTTGCGAATGCCGCTGTCTGCCAGAATAGTAATGTCACCTTTGACCGCATCGGCAATCGCTGGCAGCGCACGCGCCGAGGAGAGCACGCCATCCAGCTGGCGTCCGCCGTGATTCGAGACCACGATGCCATCCGCGCCAAAACGTACCGCGTCGCGCGCATCTTCCGGATCGAGAATGCCCTTAATCACCATCGGCCCATCCCAGAACTCGCGGATCCACTCCAGATCTTTCCAACTGATAGAAGGATCAAAGTTGTTCGCCAGCCAGCCAATATAATCTTCCAGCCCGGTCGGCTTGCCGAGATAGGCGGAGATGTTCCCCAGATCGTGCGGACGGCCCTGCAGCCCCACATCCAGCGCCCACTGTGGATGGGTAACCGCCTGCCAGTAACGACGCAGCCCCGCGTGATTGCCGCTCATCCCGGAGTGCGCATCGCGATAGCGCGCGCCCGGCGTCGGCATATCCACGGTAAACACCAGCGTTGAGCAACCGGCGGCTTTGGCGCGCTCCAGCGCATTGCGCATAAAGCCGCGGTCACGCAGCACGTAAAGCTGGAACCACATCGGACGATTGATCTGCGGGGCCACCTCTTCAATCGGGCAGACTGAGACTGTCGACAGGGTAAACGGAATGCCTTTCAGGGCGGCCGCGCGCGCCGCCTGCACTTCGCCGCGACGGGCATACATGCCACACAGGCCGACCGGTGCCAGCGCAACCGGCATCGACAGGGTTTCATTAAATAATTTCGTTTCGAGGCTGAGTTCCGACATGTTCTTCAGAATGCGCTGGCGCAGCGCCACGTCAGAAAGGTCCTCCACGTTACGTCGCAGGGTGTGCTCGGCGTAAGCCCCGCCATCAAGATAGTGAAACAGGAACGGCGGCAGGATACGTTGCGCGGCGGCGCGATAGTCACTGGCAGCTGAGATAATCATCAGTCAGATTCCTTTGGGTTGCGTGTGTCGTTATCCGGTAAGCGGGTGATGCGCGCCTGGCGCGCTTCATCTTCATGGAGGTTTTTCAGCGTGGTGTGGACAAAGCCCAGATGCTGCATGGCCGCCTGACGGGCCGCGTCGGCGTCGCCCGCGAGGATCGCATCCAGCAGTGCCCGATGTTGTTCCGTCAGGCGGGCAAAAATGGCTGGCTGGGTGTACATGCGCTGACGGCTCTGCATCACCGACGACTGCAGCAGCTCGAAAAAGCCGCGCATGGTCTGCAGCAGCACCACATTGTGTGACGCCTCGGCAATCGCCAGGTGGAAGCGCACATCCGCCTGGGCAGCGAGGTCGGGATCGTCACTCTCTTTCAGCTTCAGGGTGGCGTCAAAGGCGTACTGCAGCTTCTCTTTGTCGGCGTCGGTGGCACGCAGTGCTGCATGCCAGGCAGTACTGGCCTCGATGGCATGTCGCGCTTCCAGAATGTCGTAACGGTAGTCGGGATCGTCGCGCAGCAGCTGGCGAATCGGTTCGACGATGCGCTGTTCCGACCAGGGTGCCAGCTGCTGACGAATCCAGGTACCGCCGCCGCGCCGGCTGATGAGCATGCCGCTGCTGATCAGCTGCTGTATCGCTTCACGCAGCGAGGAACGTGAGACGCCGAGTTCAGCAGAGAGCTGGCGCTCGGCGGGCAGGCGCATGCCCGGTTCGAGCTGATGTTCGATGATATAGGCCCGCAGGCGCGTCACCAGCGGATCGGGCGTGTTGCTCATGGGATCATCCAGGGGAAGACGTAGGCCTGAAGTGTGGTAATCACCCCCACCATACAGGTGAAAATCAGACTGTGTTTAACCGTAAACCGGAACAGGTCGGACTCTTTTCCCACCAGCCCGACCGCCGCACAGGCGATGGCGATCGACTGCGGCGAGATCATCTTACCCGTCACACCGCCGGTAGTATTTGCCGCCACCAGCAGAACATCGGAAACGCCGATCTGCTGGGCGGTCGTCGCCTGTAACGCGGCAAACAGCGCATTCGATGAGGTATCGGATCCGGTCAGGAAGACGCCCAGCCAGCCCAGGAACGGCGAAAAAAAAGTAAATGCATGGCCGGTGTGCGCCAGCGCCAGAGCAAGCGTGGCAGAGAGACCGGAGTAGTTAGAGATAAAGGCAAAGGCCAGCACCATCCCGATGGAGTAGATCGGCAGCGCCAGCTCTTTCAGGGTTTCTCCAAAAGTCTGCAGCGCTGCCTTTGGCTTCATGCGCAGGAACAGCATCGCCATAATCGCCGCAATTAAAATGGCAGTGCCGGTGGCGGAAACCAGATCCAGCTTAAAGATCGCCGGATAAGGCGTCGCACTGCCGACCACGGGCGGCATCCGCGCCACCAGCTCATTCAGCATCGGAACCGGCACAGCCAGCACCCACTCATAAAGTGCACCACCTTTGGCGAACAGCGCTTTAAACGGCGGGATGCTCCATAGCGTGACGGTGGCGGTAAGAAACAGGAACGGCATCCAGGCGCGGATCACCTGCTCCAGCCGATACTTCTGTGGCGGTTGCAGCACATCGCCGTGCTTCGCCTCTGCATCGGCAAAACGAAAGATGCGCACCGGTTTCCAGACCCGCAGAAACAGCGTCAGCGAAATCAGCGAGGCGAGCGACGAGATAATATCGGGCAGCTCCGGCCCCAGGAAGTTGGAGCTGAGGAACTGGGCAAGGGCAAAGGATCCACCCGCCACAACGACCGCTGGCCAGGTCTCTTTCACGCCGCGCCAGCCATCCATAATCGCCATAATCCAGAACAGCACAATCAGCGTCAGCAGCGGCAACTGGCGTCCGGCCATCTGGCCGATGGCGAAGCTTTCCAGCCCGGTGACCTGACCCGCCACGATAATCGGAATGCCCATTGCGCCAAACGCGACCGGCGCGGTATTCACAATCAGGCAGAGCCCGGCGGCGTAGAGCGGATTAAAGCCCAGCCCCACCAGCAGTGCCGCGGTAATCGCCACCGGCGCTCCAAAGCCCGCCGCGCCTTCCAGAAACGCCCCGAACGAGAAGCCGACAATCAGCATCTGCAGACGCTGATCGGGGGTAATGGAGAGGATAGAGGCACGGATAATATCGAACTGGCCGGTTTTGACCGAGATTTTGTAGACGAACACGGCGGCGACAATAATCCAGGCAATCGGCCACAGCCCATAGAGAAAACCGTACACCACGGCGGCCAGCGCCTGGGCAACGGGCATCTGATAGAGAAACAGCGCCACCAGCAGCGCCAGCACCACGGTGGTGGTGGCGGCCAGATAGCCTTTCATCTTCAGCTTAATCAGTGCAAAGAAGAAAAACAGAATCGGGATCAGCGCGACCAGGCTTGAGAGCCAGATATTACCCAGCGGATCGTAGTTTTGTTGCCAGATCTGCATGCCAGTATCTCCAGAGGAAAAGGTGATGTGGCATGCAGCGGCAGCACTGTATGCCATCTGCCCCGGATTGGTCAGACCAAACCGCTGTATCGGGGCTTATGGCAACAGATAGTTAATGCATTGTTAATCTATGGCAACAGAAGTTGGGCGAATTTTCCCGGAGTGTGAACCAGAGAAAAATATTACCGGAATTGGTCGGACCAAAATCAGCAATTTATCTCCGGGAAGGCGCGCTGATAGCTGTGCGGATGAAAACGCAGATTAAGCACAATCAGCAGCAGCGTGACCGTCGCCTGCAGAATCCAGACGCTGGTAAAATTTCCGGTGAGTGTATGCAACTGACCGGCGATAAACGGCATGCTGCCCGCAATAATAAAGCCGACGCCCTGCATAAAGGCCACCAGCCGCGCGCCAGCCTGGGGCTGCTTCAGATGATCCAGCGCCAGCACCAGTGCCAGCGGAAACGCCCCGCCCAGCCCGAAGCCCGCCATCCCCGCCCAGAACCACGGTGCCAGCTGTGGTGCAAACAGGAAGCCGAGCATGCCGCAGAACTGCATAGCCAGGGTGAGCAGCAGCAATGGACGACGATCGCGGCCCCGCGCCAGCAACGGCAGCAGCAGCGCACCGGTAACCTGACAGCCGATCATCATACCGAGCAGTGAACCGCCCGCCTGCGCACTCCAGCCACGCTGATGGTAAAAATCGGGCAGCCAGGCAACACAGATGGCGTAACCGCCGTTCACCAGCCCGAAGCTCAGCGCCAGCGTCCAGGCGCGGGTTTTTCGCCACAGCGAAGGCAGCGCGTCGGCCTGCGTGCGGGCTGCGGGCGGCGTGGTGGTGATTAACAGCCAGAGCAGGATAGCCAGCACCACCGGCAGCGCCCAGCTGCTCAGTGCCCCCTGCCAGCCTGCATGTGCACTCAGCCACGGCGAGATCGCTGCGCCAATCCCGCCGCCACCCATCAGCGCCGCTGCCCATAGTCCGGTCACGCCCGCACTGCGGCTGCCAAAGCGCTGACGTATCAACCCTGGCATCGCCATCTGGACGATACCAATGCCGGCCCCACCCGGCACGGCAGTCAGCACCAGCCCGCGTCCGTCCGTCACAAACCATCGACTCACCAGCGCCAGCAGCAACAGCAACAGCCCGCCCAGCAGTAATTTGCGCACCGCAAAGCGCTGCATCAGCGGCGCACTGAACAGGGCAATGGCACCCATCATCATCATCGGCACCGCAGGCAGCAGCGAGGACGCCAGCGGTGACAGACCGATGCTCTGCCGCAGCTCACCGAGTAACGGGCTGACCGAGGTCATCAGTGGCCGCATATTCAGCCCGGCCAGCACCAGCGCCGCCAGCAGCAGGTTGTTCTCTCTCTTCATATGAAATCTACGCCATTAAAAGTTGCCAGCCTGACAGCAGTCGCTACTATCTGGAAATGAAATATTACTCTGCCAGGTAGTGGAAAAATGAATCGTCAGCCGATGTTTACTCCGCAACAGCTGCTCAGCTTTGTGGCGGTGTGCGAAACCGCCAGCTTTACCCGCGCCGCCGACAGAGTGCACCTGTCGCAGTCTACCGTCAGCCAGCAGGTGCGGCGGCTGGAGGAGATGGTCGGCAAAGAGCTGCTGGTCCGCTCTTCGCATCAGGTACAGATCACCGAAGAAGGCGAAAAACTTTTAGGTTACGCCCGGCGAATTATTGCGCTGAACGGGGAAGCGCACGATGTGCTGAGTGACCAGTGGCGCGATGGCGTGCTGCGCCTTGGCGTGCCGGAAGATTTTGCCGCCCCCACGACCGGTCTGCTGGCGCACTTCAGTCGTGATCATCCGCAGCTACGGCTGGATGTGATGAGCGGTATGCAGGTGGAGCTTCGTCGTGCCTGGCAGCGTGAAGAGCTGGACATCATGCTGATTAAACAGCCCGCTGGCGAGCGTCCGCTGGCGTCGCGTCCTGAACCGCTGCTGTGGCTCGACAGTGCAGAGTGGCCCTGCTTTGAGCAGACGCCGGTGCCGCTGGTGCTGTTTCCCCAGCAGGGGCTCTATCGCGATGAGGTCTGTCAGACGCTTGATGCGCTGGGGCGAAGCTGGCGCATCAGCTACAGCAGCGCCAGCCTGGTCGCGCTGGCCGCCGCCAGTGCACAGGGGCTTGGGCTGACGTTACTGCCTGCCAGCTGCCGTCTGACCGAGCATCGGGTGCTGGGTCCTGAACAGGGTCTGCCGGTGATTAATACCTTTGAACTGGCGCTGTTCTGCCGTCATCCGCAGGATCCGCTGCAGCGCGAACTGGCGGCGTCACTGGCGGCATTCGGCAAGCTGCGCTGGCAGTGAAATATCGAATAGCCGTCAGTGGAAAATAACGCAGCAGGGTGACGCGTCGTTTGTCAGATTAAGATCTTGTTCATTTTGCAGGAGCCTCTGATGCCTATTTCCTCTTCGCCGAGCCGCCGTGATTTCCTGGGGCAAAGCGTTCGCTGGACCGCCGCAGGCGGCCTGCTGGCCGCCGGTCTCGGTCAGGCCAGTGCCGCCACCCGCTCATCGTTGCCCGCCATCAATCCCGACCAGCCCGCCGCCCTGCCCCAACAGGACCACTATCTGCTGCGCAATGTGCGACTGGAAGAGGGTTTTATCCGCGAGGATGACGACGTCGTCGCGACCCGGACCGGTCTTTACGACATCAGCGTGCGCGACGGCAAAATTGACCAACTGACCTCGGCGGGCCAGGGTGACAGCACGCTACCGTCGTGGGATGCGCAGGAGGCGCTGCTGCTGCCCGCTACGCAGGATATGCATATCCATCTTGATAAAACCTTCTACGGCGGTCCGTGGCAGGCTCCACGTCCACGTCAGGGCAAAACCATCATGGATATGATTGCACGCGAGCAGGTGCTGATTCCGCAGCTGCTGCCGCACTCCCAGGCCCGTGCCGAAGGATTGATCGCCCTGCTGCACGCCAAAGGTACTACCCGCGCCCGCAGCCATTGCAATATCGATCCGGTCAGCGGCCTGAAAAGTCTGGAACATCTGCAGGCGGCATTAGCCCGTCATCCTGCTTTTTCCTGCGAGATCGTTGCCTTCCCGCAGCACGGCCTGCTGCATTCGCAGGTTGATGGCCTGATGCGTGAGGCGATGCAGCACGGCGTTGAATATGTCGGCGGGCTGGATCCCACTAACGTGGATGGCGCGATGGAGAAGTCGCTGGATGCCATGTTTCAGATTGCGCTCGACTATCAGCGCGGCGTGGATATTCATCTGCATGAAACCTCACCGGCTGGTGTGGCGGCGATTCAGTACATGATTGACACAGTGGCGCAGAATTCGGTGCTGAAAGGTAAAGTGACGCTGAGCCACGGTTTTGCGCTGGCGACGCTCACCGGCAGTGCGCTGGATAACATGATCGAAGGGCTGGCAGAGCAGCAATTCAGCGTCGCTTCCACGTTGCCGATTGGCAGGCTCACTATGCCAGTTCCACAGCTGCAGGCGGCGGGCATCAAAGTGATGACCGGCACCGACAGCGTGATCGATCACTGGTCCCCGTTTGGCACCGGCAGCATGCTGGAAAAAGCGAATCTCTATGCGCAGCTCTATCGTGGTTCGGACGAGTTCTCGCTGTCGCGGGCGCTGGCCATCGCCACAGACGATCGGCTGCCGCTCTCTGCTCAGGGCGAACGTCAGTGGCCTGCGCCGGGCGATGATGCGAGCATGATACTGGTAGCAGCGAGCTGTTCCGCTGAAGCCGTGGCGCGCATTTCACCGGTAGTGGCGACCTTCTCACGCGGTAAACCGGTCTTTGCGCTGGCCTCGGTCTGAGCCTTCTCAGCTAGCGGCGAGATCGAGCCTGCTCAGGGAAACCGGTCAGATCGGAAAGGCGCTTAAGCCATCCATGGCGGCTCGGCCCGCGCGATTACGCACCTCATCCATGAGGTGCGCCCGTAAACGGGCCAACGCATTGCGTTGTTCAAAAACGCTCCCGGCGTTTTTTTCCAGGCGGCGGGATGCTTTCCTCTTCTGACCGGCTTGCCTGCGCTTTAAGCTTGTTTATTGCTGATAGATTCCCAGTGCCCGTGGTTTACCAGCAACGACGGTCCTGAAACGGGAAGCGTCTGCCGGACGTGAAGCGAAGGAAGCCTATGCCTGTAGCAAAGCATAGCGGGCCACAGATAGCGGTTTTGCGTCTTTGTCGAGGGCATATGCTCCCTGAAGCCTGCTCTGCGGCTAACACATACCTGCTCAGGATTTGCCAGCAGCGACCTTACTGCCTAAACCTGTCCCCTGATACGCCCCCTAAAAACAACAGAGCCTCCACACGGGAGGCTCTGCATTTACCTGAGCGGAGTGCGGGTTACGCGCTTTTGGCCCATTGATCATTCGACATTAATTCCATTGCCAGCGCGTATAAGCGACGATCTTCCTGATCACAGGGCTCATCTTCCGCATAACAGCCGATCATGGATGCGATTTTATCCGCAGATAAACTCTCGCCATGAACATGCAGTGTCAGTACGGCGCGGCCTACTATTTTAAGCACATTTTCATGTGGTCCCTGGATGCTATTACTCAATGCAAATACCCTCTACCGGTCGTTGTACCAGGAATATGGCGCGATAAATATAAAGCAATTAGATCAGGATTTTTATCGGCACCAGTGGTGATATTTTTTAATGATTAATTCTATTACTGGAGTCTTATTTGAGGATTTATCTGATTAACAATGAAATTTTTTTTAAAAACGGTCACTTATAAAATAATTACTGGTATTAACCGATCGTCATTCTGGAACAACCACGTTAAGCCGGCGTTAATCTATAAAAATAAACCACCTTTTTTCAGTAAACTTCAGCTTATTCCTAAGCGCACCGGCAGATTTAGTTTCATACCGCTAACCATCGAGGTTCCCGTTGCTGTCAGGCGTGCTTTCTGCCAGACTTGCCCCGCAATAATGCCCTACACTTTCAGCCTCAGAGGCCGCGCCCGTGACCGCTTTTTCTACCCTCAATTCGCTTCCCGACAGCCAGCTCGATAACCTGCGCGAGATGGGCTACACCAGCATGACGCCCGTGCAAGCCGCTACGCTGCCCGCCATTCTGCAGGGACGCGACGTGCGCGCGCAGGCGAAAACCGGCAGCGGTAAAACGGCTGCCTTTGGTATTGGTTTACTGCACCATATCGACAGCACCCGCTTTCAGACGCAGGCACTGATCCTCTGTCCGACCCGTGAACTGGCGGATCAGGTGGGCAATGTCCTGCGCCAGCTGGCGCGCTTCACACGCAACATCAAAGTGCTCACCCTGTGTGGCGGACAGCCGATGAGCGCACAGCGTGATTCACTGGTGCATCCACCGCATATTGTGGTCGGCACGCCGGGTCGTATCCTCGACCACATCAACCGCGAAAATCTCAAGCTGGACCAGCTCAGCACGCTGGTACTGGATGAGGCAGATCGAATGCTGGAGATGGGCTTCCTGAACGATATGGAAACGATCATTGAAGCGACGCCCGCCTCGCGTCAGACGCTGCTCTTTTCCGCTACCTGGCCCGACGGCATCACCGCTATCAGCACCCGCTTTCAGCGCGATGCACTGAGCGTTGTCACTGAAGATGTCAGCGAACTGCCGTCAATCGACCAGCAGTTCTTTGAAGCCAGCCATAATGAAAAACTGGGCCTGCTGATAGCCCTGCTCAGCGATCGTCAGCCTTCATCCTGCGTGGTCTTCTGCAACACTAAACGTGAGTGTGATGATGTTGCTGCGGCGCTTAATGCGCGTGATATCAGCGCCCTGCCACTGCATGGCGACCTGGAACAGCGCGATCGTGAACGCGTATTGATTCGCTTCGCGAACGGCAGCGGTCGCGTGCTGGTCGCCACCGATGTCGCCGCGCGTGGACTCGACATCAAATCGCTGGCGATGGTGGTCAACTATCAGCTCGCCTGGGACCCTGAAGTTCACCTGCACCGCATTGGTCGTACGGCGCGTGCAGGCGAGCATGGTGTTGCCGTCAGCCTGGTCGCGGCCGATGAGATGGCGCGTGCGCATGCGCTGGAAGATTTCCTGCAGCAGAAGCTGCCGTGGGTCTCAGCCAGCACGCTGAAAAAGGGCAGCAGTAAGCCACTGCCTGCCGCCATGATGACGTTGTGCATTGATGGTGGCCGTAAAGCCAAGATACGTCCGGGAGATATTCTGGGTGCGCTGACGGGTGAAGCGGGTTATCGCGCTGAGCAGATTGGGAAAATTGTCCTGACCCCGACCCATGCCTACGTAGCGATTGAGGCAAATCAGGCCAAAGCGGCACTGGTGAAACTTAAGCAGGGCAAAATCAAAGGCAAAACCTGCCGGGCGATTCTGCTAAAAGACTAAATAAAAAAGGGCGAGGTCACGACCTCGCCCGGTCTGTTATGGCTCTTCGATGCGTGACACATGCAGCGTGGTTTTATCCCCTTTGCCCTGTACCTTGCCACTGACGCGCACTTTGTCCTCAGCGGTGTAGGTTTTACCATCAAAGGTCTTCTTCGGGGCAATAATCGGTAACGTCCCGGTGTTGTCGCGGAACTGATACCGCTCGCCCTGCTCTTTCTTCACGATGTAACCTTCCAGCGTCACATACCCGCCCTGACGGAAATCGCGGATCTGATCGATGTGGGTCTGGCCGGTATCTTCTGACCCTTTATAGCCGGCATCCTGCTTGTGTTGCGGCGGCGGCGTATCGCCTGCTTTGTATCCGCCCTCTTCAGCTGAAACGCCCGCGCTCATCATCACCAGCAACGACGCTAAAATCACTTTTTTCATTTCACACTCCTTTATTGGAAAGGTGTCCATGTTGAACCTTCAGGGTTAAGCCTGGCACAATAATTGGCATCCGTTTTATTTCACCCTTCTCTTCTCACCTTTTTCCGTTTGCTGCCGATAACCTGTTCACACCCTATTTCACCAGCTGCGTTAATGCAGAGGCAACCATGGATAATTTTCAAAAAGAGATCGATGAAAGAGCGAACCTCGCGTTATCGAACAAGTTTGAGCTGCTGCTGTTTCGCTTAGGTTCCGATCAGCTGAAAGGCAAATCTGAACTGTTTGGCATTAACGTCTTCAAGCTGCGTGAAATTGTACCGATGCCGACCATCACTAAAGCCGCGGGCATGCGTTCGCCCCTGCTGGGCATGGCGAGTATTCGTGGTCAGTTCATTCCGGTGATCGACCTGCCTGCAGTCGCGGGCTGTGTGCCGGAAACCGGTCTTAACCTGCTGCTGGTGACCGAATATGCCCGTAACACCCAGGCGTTTGCCGTGGAGTCAGTTGAGAACATCGTGCGTCTCGACTGGAGCCAGGTGCATACCGCCGAAGCCGGTATCGGTGGCCGCAATATTACCAGCATCGCCTGCCTGGACAGCGAAAAGCAGAGCAACGAGCTGGCGATGGTGCTGGACGTTGAGCAGATTCTGTATGACATCATTCCTTCAGTGCGCGGCGTTGAACCGGAAGCGGCCAGACCGCGTGCGTTCAACTATCGCCCTGGTGCAGTCGCCATTGTGGCAGAAGATTCTAAAGTGGCGCGTCAGCTGCTGGAGCAGGGCCTGAAGAGCATGGGCATTCCGGCGCTGATGTTTAACACTGGTCTGGAAGCGTGGGAAAAAATTAAGCTGATGAGCCAGGAAGCACAGGCCGCGGGCGAGTCGATTCACGACAAAATTGCGCTGGTCCTGACCGACCTGGAGATGCCAGAGATGGATGGCTTTACGCTGACCCGTAACATTAAGCGGGACCCGATTCTCAAGGTTCTGCCGGTCGTCATTCACTCCTCACTCTCTGGCAGCGCCAACGAAGATCATGTGCGCAAAGTGGGTGCCGACGGTTATGTGGCGAAGTTTGAACTGAATGAGCTGTCAGACGTGATTTTTAACGTTCTCGACACTGCACGCTAAACAAATCCGGGCCGCGAAGAATGCCCGGTATATTTTTACTTTTTAGCCAGCAGAATGGCTGATCTGATCAGGAACCGACTATGCATATTGAAACTTTACCTGTTACACCGGCACCTGCTACCCCTTCTCCTCAGAAAGTGCTGCGTGGCCGTTTACGCCAGCTGGCCTGGATTACCGCCGTCACGTTAAGTGTCGCATTCTGGGTAGGCCTCTACTTCTTAGTTTTCTGAATCCGGTCATGCTTGTCTGGATCGGGCCGTCAGCATTACTGCTGACGGCCCTTTTTTTTGCCTGAGTTTCCCCTTTGTTTATTTGTTAACCCTTTCTGAAGCTTTTCAGTGACTATTTATTCACGCACCGTTATTACTTAAAAATTATTAAAGGTACAACTGCGTGCTCCGATAACAGACTGTGCGAGATCACCTTTTTGCCTGCGGTTGTGACCACAGACATCAGCAAGGCACTGCGCACAACAGCAGGAAACCTGAGTGCTGCTAACAAACTGATTAATAATAAAACGGGGAAGAGAACATGTTCAGTATTAAGAATATGAAGGTCGGTATGCGGCTCGCAGCAGCCTTCGGTATTATTGTGGCGTTACTGATAGTGATTGGCGTAACATCCATTACCAGAATTAACAGTATTAATACCGCGATCTCATCGATCGTCGACGATCGCTATGTGAAAGTACGACTGGCATTTGATGTGCGCGATGGCGTCAACGATCAGATCAAATACCTGCGCGGCATGGTGATCGACACGAACCGTCCGGAAATGAATGTGAAGCGTTATGGTCAGCTGGATGAAGCCACGCAACGCACTAACATCGCGATGAAAAAGATTGAGGACATCCAGGTTACACCAGTCGGTAAGAAAAAGATCGCCGGTCTGCTGGCGTCTGCTCAGGCGTTTGAGCAGGTCAAAACTGAATTGATCGGCCTGATCAAAGCGGGCAATTTTGATGCAGCCAGCGCCTATGTCCTGAAATCGATGACCGCGACACAGAATAAGTTTCTTCAGGATGCGGTGAATTTTGCCAACTCACAGGACTCACAGCTGCGCAGTGAAGGCCAGGGCATTGTGGAAAATGGACAGTCAGCCATCACCATCACCCTGATTTTCTCCGCGCTGGCGATTCTGGCCGCGATTATGCTGGGCTACTTCCTGACCCGCTCTATTGTGCGTCCGCTGGTTGCTGCGGTTGACGTCGCTGAACGCGTTGCCGCGGGCGATCTGAGTTCCCAGATGCAGGTCACCTCGCGTGATGAAACCGGCGTCCTGATGCAGGCGCTGCAGCGAATGAACGATAACCTGCTGTCGATTGTGACTGAAGTACGCACCGGCTCCGACACTATCGCGGTCGCCTCCAATCAAATCTCCAGTGGTAACCTTGACCTCTCAACCCGCACTGAGCAGCAGGCCAGTTCACTGGAAGAGACCGCCTCTGCCATGGAGCAGATGACGTCGACCGTGAAACACAATGCCGACAACGCGCGTGAAGCTAATCACCTGGTATCGACGACTTCCAGCGTAGCGCGTGAAGGTGGCGTGGTCATGGAAAAAGTGATCGAGAAGATGGAAGCAATCGCCCTCTCCTCACGCAAAATTGTCGATATCATCAGCGTTATCGACTCCATCGCCTTCCAGACCAATATTCTGTCACTGAACGCCGCCGTTGAAGCGGCGCGGGCGGGTGAACAGGGTCGCGGCTTTGCGGTGGTTGCAAGTGAAGTGCGTAATCTGGCACAGCGCTCAGCCTCCGCGGCCAAAGAGATTAAGGTACTGATTGAAGATTCGGTCGCTAAAGTCGATGAAGGCAGCAAACTGGTAACCCATGCGGGTTCGACCATCGGCGAGGTGGTAAACAGCGTGCAGAGCGTGGCGAACATCATGAGCGAAATCACCATTGCCAGCAGCGAGCAGAGCAGCGGCATCAATGAGATCAATCAGGCGATTACCCAGATGGAAGCGGTAACGCAACAGAACGCCGCGCTGGTTCAGGAAGCATCAGCTGCTTCACAGGCACTGCAGGATCAGGCTGAGCGTATGGCACAGGCAATGAGCGTGTTTAATACCGGCAAGCTCGCACTGCAACCCGTGCTTCGCTGATTCCCTTTAATGGCCTGCTCCGGCGGGCCTTTTCAGATCGGTGACAGTAAACGAACAGGTTACAGATGGTTGACCAAAAAGTTGCGCAGGGAAGCTAAGGTATTCCGGCGGGTACAGAAGAAAGGATGAGGGATGGCGGAGGGGAACAGCAGAAAACAAAAAAGGCTGCCAGAGGCAGCCTTTTATTACTGTAAATGCAACAACGCTATAAAGCTCACTAGCCTTTATCAGAGAGCGCGAAGCTGGCTCTGAATTGCAATCCTCGCCGCGTTCACCTGAACAACGACAGATTTGCAGAAAATGCATTTCGCTCCATGCGGATTGGCTCTTGTAACATCAAAATGCGATGTACGAAACTGTGAGCCATTACAGTGAGGACATTTAAAAGTAATTTTCAGTCCTTAGAGACCAACAACGTTCGCAGCAGCTGGGCCTTTGGCGCCATTTTCTACTGTGAATTCAACTTGCTGACCTTCGTCTAATGAACGGAAATCGGTGCCCTGGATTGCAGAGAAATGTACGAATACATCTTTGCTGCCGTCTGCAGGAGAGATGAAACCGAAGCCTTTCTCTGCGTTAAACCATTTAACGGTACCGCGAATTTTGTTAGACATGCTTAAATCCTTAATATATCGAGCCTTCCGGCATAATGGCCTGAGAACAGATTTTAATCAGAACGTAAGAGAAGACTCAAAAAGAAGGGATGTCTCGCGACAAACTTAGAGATGAGAACTGCTTTGATTACTTACTTTGATAGTGTCTGTTAATCAAACCGACGATTCATTAGGCCACACTTCTTAAAGTGACGCAAGCCGTAATTCAAATTAATCGCAATCAGCCCGCTGACGAGGGTGAAGGCGAAAGGCTGTGTCAGGGAGACTGTCTGGCTTTACAGTGCAGCTGTGACTTTTCTGGCGACGTAAAAAGAAGCGGAGATAATGTCAGATCAAAAAAGGGCGAGGCCGGAGCCTCGCCCAAAACATGCCGATCATCAATCGTAGTAAGGAACCTTGCGGTCAACGCCGTTGATATTGATCAGCACAAAACCGGTTGGCGCGGTTTTATTGGTCGGTGTACCCGCAGCGGTCGCGAGCGTCACCACGCCCTTCTCGTTAGCACCAATACCTGCCAGTCCATTGTGCATGCCGAAGCGTGCCGCAGGTTTCAGGTTGCTGATATTGGTGATGTCCGTTACCACCGACATATCCGACTGGAACAGCGAGCAGGAGCCGGTATCGAAGCGGGTCGGACCGGTAGTCTTCAGGTTGAACATGGTCTCGCCGCTGTTGGCTTTCAGTTTGACCCAGATGACGGCATAGGTGGTCCCTACCCGGCCATAACGAATGTCCAGCACGGAAGGCTGTCCCATGTGGTAAGCATCGGCCCAGACCGTTTCCAGTCGCTGCAGGTTGATCAGAGTTTTACCGGTGGCAGGCATATTTACCGGTGAACCGGCGGTGCCGGACGGCGTGGTGGCATCCGCTTTACTGATCAGCTCCATCACCCATTGCTGGTTAGGCGCCGGGAAATAGAGCTGCCCCAGCCGATACCAGTTGTCGGTCGCGGTGTTATTCACCACTTTATAGCCGCTGTAATAGCCAGCACGCAGCGAACCGGTCATGAACGTGCCGTAGTTCTCATCCCGACGATAGCCATATTCAAAGGTCGATAACCACTTACTCCCGGCCAGATCATTGGTGATTTTCGCCCCCGCCTGCAGGTTAATATGACGCATCACCACGCGGGCATTGTTGAGATTGAGCGGCGTGGCACAATCTTCAATGTTGAGCGTCTCAATGTTCCAGCCGCCGTCCGACAAATCCCCCGGGTTAGTCGTGTGCTCAATCCAGACGTTGCGCATGACGCCCTGCGTAACGCGCGGCATGTAGAGCGTGGCATCGCCGTAGCCCGACTGGAAGTTGGCATTACAGAGCTCAATGGCGGTTGAGTGGTCCCAGTTCCCCTTCGGTGTGTTTGACCAGCCGACATCAAACACGCGTGAATAGGTCGTGGAGGTGTAGATCTGATCGAACTTACTGTCGAGCGTATCCTGCAGCTTAAAGACGGTTCCCCCGGTACTTTGCGCCTTGAAGCAGAAGATATTGACGATCTGGCCGCCGACAATCGTGTTTTCGAAGAACGGCTGAACGTTGCTGCACTGTTCAGGCGTGACGGTAACTTTGAGTGTGGTGTCGACAGTCCCGGCATTAGCCTGTCCGTGCCAGCAGATGCCTTTGATGGCGATTTTACGCGCATTAACCTTAAACACCGGAGTAGCACTTTTGTCAGAAATAATAGTGGTGCGCGGTGACGAGCCGAGTTCGATATCGTCACCTGCCAGACCAAAGAACGGCAACTCTGTATCGCTGATATCGATGGGTGAAATCAGGAAGCGGCCACCCGGAAAACGTACCGGCATCGCTTTCGCATAGGTGTTATAAGACTGCGTCCATGCCAGCATCCGCTTAAAGGCTTCAGTGTCATCGGTCACGCCATCCCCTCTCGCGCCAAAGTGCAGGATATTCACTTCGGCAGGATCGTTGATGGTGCGCTTCCAGTAGAAACCGTTACCCACCGCCACCGTACCGCCATCATCTTTCAGCGGCGTGGTGCTGAGGAAACCGACAAAGTCTGCGCCGCCACGGAAGCTGGAGTCTTTGTCGTAATAGCGTTTAAGGCTCGCGACTTCACCTGATTTTGGCGGGACCGTGGTACGCAGTTCAGCAAAAGAGTTAACTTCGATCATAGAATCCTCCTCAGGATCATTGAGATATCGCGCTGATTGTCAGCGCACTACTTAGCCGCAGCCGGATGGCCGCAAAGGGTGTCCCACATGTCGTTGTGGGTGTTGATGGCGCGCACCGTCCTGACGTCCATTTTTTGCGCGTCATCGCCGTAGGTATAAAGAGGGGAAAAAAGTACGCAGGCAGAGTCGGTGATCGCTACCGGCTCAGGGTTTGTGGTATTTCGACTGCTGCAGCTTGTCGCGAGCAGCAGCGTCATCAAGGCTATGATTGTCAGTCGCCACACGGTTAGCCTCCTCGCGGTTATGTTGTTGTTGTTGCGCCACCGCGCTGACGCGGGACGCCTCCTGTTGCGCGTTTGCGACGTCAGATCGCGCTTTTTGCTGCACTTTGCCGATTTTCCTGCCGCCGAAATAACTGGCGCCCAGCGCTGCAATGACGCCAGCCAGTGCGGCAAGCCAGTGCCAGCTGCCGCCAAGTAAGGTGGTAATCAGAGTCATGGTTTCGCTCCTTCAGCCTGCTCCTTCGCGTTGAGCAGATTTTTCTGACGAACAAACTGTGCAATCACGCCCATCGCCACCATGAATGCGCCCACCAGCCCCAGGTAGTTGTGCGGCAGAATCGTTTTCACGTCCTCCGGCAGTACGCTCCAGGCATCAACGGCAGCAGAAGGAAACGACTGCGCCCAGGCGCTGAGCATCGAACCCAGTGACGCGAGCCAGACGGACCAGGTTCTGAAGAGCAGGCGGGCATGAGAGACAAACTGCAGGGTGGTGAAGCGCTGTAATAGCAGCAGGATGATGATCGCCGTCAGCACGGCGACGAGAAACATGAGCCATCTCATAGCAACCCCCTGTAAACCGCATAGGTTCCGCTGCGCATCATCTCTGCATGACGCCTGGCGCGGCCCGGTGTCTGGCGGGCCCAGAGGCTGTTCATCATCGCGTCAGCCGCCTCATTGAACTGTTCAGCCGCGATGGCGGTGAGCATGTTTTTGAACTGCATAACGCCTTCGACGCCCAACTGATAGGTCATGCTCAGCAACACATCCGTACGGGCGTCATTGCACTTCGCCAGCGCATTACGCAGCAGATCCCTGCCCTGCATCTCCTGAACTTTGTTTTCAAGAATGCACTGCTTCCAGACATCCCCGACGCGCCGTGGTACGCGGAATGTGTAATTACTCAGCGATGCCCCCTTAGGCCCGATGCGGATACCGCCCGCCACCGTGGGAAAGCCCAGCGTGTCGAGGTAAGGCGTGTCGACATATCCCTCTTCAAAATTCAGTACTGCAATTATCTGGCTCATAACGACTCCTTAATGACGGGTTAAAGCAATTCACCATTGTGAAAAAAAATACATAACGCCTGCTGATCATTAACCATTCAGGCGCGGCAAGAGGCCTGACTGACCCTGCAGCAAAACTGAACAGTAACTCAGCAAATTGCGCCCAGTGAGAGCTGGAGATAACGAAGAGTTAGCCGGAACGGAAAAGTACGCTTTCTTCGCGCTTCATCTCACGGCGTAGAGGTGAACGTGCGGAAGACAGCAATTGTCGAAACTGGGTGTTTCCTGACTGGTGACGCGGGGTGCAGTGATTGCGCGATCAACGCGCGGGGCGACCTGACGCTGGCAGATTTGCTCTGCACGTCTCAGGACGGGGGGTTCAGTTGGGAAGTTCAGGGCCTGGTCGATGCTCTGAGTCAGGCTGCTGAGAGGTTGGCGCCGCCGATGGCGACGAGTACGTGCGTTGCCCACAAAAACGCTTTTGCCATAGTGAATTATCGCCATAACTCCTCCTGTGAATGAGTCTTTGGCGATGGGGTGGCAGGCGCGAGCTTTCGGTGATCCGAACGGGCCCGAATGACGTGTATCGCGCTCGCACGCTCGCCGCCCGGCTGCGTTAGCAGCCAGGTGGAAAGTAAGCGAGGGGAAATAAACGGCATCTGACGACGCTGCATTTTGCGCATCCACCCCATCCCAAAGTTCACTGACTTTTGGGTGGTATGATTCGCGCTTGTGCAGCGCCTCAATTGTTTAAGAGCGGCTCATCCGTGAAAGAACTGCTTCGTTCATCCATATCCAAATTATTAACAGGTTCTTATGCTTTATCAAACACTGTTGGTTAATTTTTTATTTACTGCTGGTTAAATTTATGAATTTATGCCGAATATTTTTTTGCAGCCCGTCTTAGAAAGGCGGCAAAAGCGGCCTTAGCCGAGGATTTGATAGTGACGCGCCTGGCTCATGATCACTTTTGCCAGGACCTTCAGGCTGGTAACGTCATCGTGATTGAGATACCAGGTTTCATAGCGTTTATTATCTGAAATTACAGCAATTTTCTTATGTTGCAACTGCAGACGCTTGAGATAGAGTTGCTCATCGAGGGTAAAAATATAGATGCCATCACCGTCGAACATCCGCACGCTGATATCCACAAACAGCTGATCGCGCGGTGCAAAGGTGTCAGCCATAGAGTCGCTATTGATGGCAATTAACCGGATGTTCTCCGCCGGCCGCCCGTTGAATAGCACCCGCGCCTCATCCAGACCATATTCGATCGCCTGGATGGTCTCCACAAACTCATCACGCGCGGGCAGACCCGCAGCGCTTCGCTGCCCGATATCAAGGCTATCCACCCGAAACACATTCTTATGGCCGGTAAACGTATTCAGCGTTACCGGGTCTGCGGGTTGTTCCATACCGTATTGCAGCCACTCTACCCTGACTCCCAGCAGCTGGCTGAGCGCCAGTAAATTGCCGCCATCAGGCACTGACTGCGCGTTAAACCACTTCCACACTCCTGGTGTTGAAATCTTACAGCCCTGCTGCTGCAGGGCTCTGGCAACCTGTTTGTTTCGTCCATGTCCGACAATGCCGGCACTCTCACAGGCCGCTATCAGCCTGGTGGTGAAAGCTTGTCTTGTACTTTCTTTTTTAACCATTAGTTAATAATCAGCCATAGAAGAGATACTGGATGTTATTTTCATTATTGCTACCAGTTCATTTTATATTACCGCTCGTTTACTACCTAACCGCTTTATCAAGCATTTCTAATTATCATTATCCGCTTCGGTCTGCAGCTGAACAAAAAATATTGCCTCAGGCCGCATACAGCCCCGCCTTTCAGGAATGTTCCGTAAGAAATTGCGTGAAATTCAGCCAGCATAACGGGCAACGGTGACGGGATCGGAATGAAAATTGATAAGATGGGCAGAAAACTCTACCTTTCACTGGACCGGAAAGCCGGGCTAAAAAAAACGGGAGTCTCTGTAAGACTCCCGTTTTGTTAAAAATTATCGTAGCTATGACCGGAGCGTGTCGTCACCCCAGGCAATCCATTTATAGGTGGTCAGCGCCTCTAATCCCATTGGCCCGCGTGCGTGCAGCTTCTGGGTACTGACCGCCACTTCCGCACCCAGGCCAAACTGCCCGCCATCGGTGAATCGGGTGCTGGCGTTAACATAGACCGCTGAGGAGTCGACCTGACGGACAAACCGCGCGGCGTTGCGGGTGTCGCGGGTCAGGATGGCATCCGAGTGCTGCGTGCCGTGCGTACGGATGTGATCGATCGCCTCATCCATATCCGCCACTAATTTGACGTTAAGGTCCAGCGACAGCCACTCATCATTGTACTGCTGAGGATTAACCTGGATGACCGAAGCTGGCCCCTGCTGCAGCTGCGCCAGCACGTTGCTGTCAGCATGCAGCGCGATGCCTTCCTGCGCCATACGCGCACTGAAGGCGGGCAGGAAACGTTCGGCCATCGCCTGATCCACCAGCAGCGTTTCCAGCGAGTTACAGGCGCTGGGACGCTGTTTTTTGGCGTTGACGATCAGATCAAGCGCCGGTTCAATCTCCATCGTCTCATCAATGTAAATGTGACAGACCCCGATGCCGCCGGTAATCACCGGGATGGTGGAGTTTTCCCGGCACAGCTTGTGCAGCCCGGCTCCGCCACGCGGGATGAGCATATCCACGTAGCGATCCAGCTTCAGCAGCTGATTCACCAGCTCGCGATCCGGATTTTCAATCGCCTGCACGATAGCCGTCGGCAGACCGTGCTGCTTCAGCGCGTTCTGGATCACCCGGACGGTGGCCGCATTGGTGCGCCAGGTCTCTTTGCCGCCACGCAGAATAGCGGCGTTGCCGGTTTTCAGGCACAGGCTGGCGACATCAACTGTGACATTGGGACGCGCCTCATAAATGACTGCCACAACGCCCAGCGGCACGCGACGGCGTTCAATACGCAGTCCGCTGTCGAGCTGACCGCCATCGATTAACTGTCCCACCGGATCGGCCAGCTGACACACCTGACGCACATCGCTGGCGATGCTGGCGAGGCGTTGCGGGTTGAGTGTCAGCCGGTCTAACAGCGCGGCACTCATCCCGTTCTGACGCGCATCGGCTAAATCCAGCTCGTTAGCAGCCAGAATGTCTGCGCTCTCCGCCTCAAGGCGGTCGGCAATGGTCATCAGAACCTGATTCTTCTCAGCCGTCGACAGATCGGCCACGGTATACGCTGCGGCACGCGCCGCTTTTCCCATCTCTTCAAGCATTGTCCGCTCCTTAACTGACGATCATGTCGTCGCGGTGAACGGCCACCGGGCCATATTCATATCCCAGAATTTCGCTGATCTGCTGGCTATGATGGCCGGCAATCATGCGCATCGCGTCACTGTTGTAGCGAGAAACACCGTGAGCAATATCCCGGCCCTGCAGGCTGCGGATGCGGATCACTTCACCGCGTGAGAAATTCCCCTGGATAGCGCGAATGCCTTTAGGCAGCAGCGAACTGCCGCGCTCAATGATGGCCGCCAGTGCCCCGTCATCGACGGTGAGTTCGCCCGCTGGTGGCGCACCGAAAATCCAGCGTTTGCGGTTCTCCAGCGGCGATTGCTGTGCATGGAATCGCGTACCAACCGGCTTACCGTCAATCACATCGCTGATCACACCGCTGCGACTGCCCGACGCGATGATCACATCAATACCGGCGCGGCAGGCAACATCCGCCGCCTGAAGCTTGGTCGACATGCCACCGGTACCGAGGCCGGATACGCTGTCGCCCGCGAGCGCACGTAATGCATCATCGATCACGTGGACGTCGCTGATCAACTCAGCCTCTGGATTGTTGCGCGGATCGGCGGTAAACAGCCCCTGCTGATCGGTCAGCAGCAGCAGCTTGTCGGCACCGCCGAGCATCGCCGCCAGCGCCGAAAGATTGTCGTTGTCGCCCACTTTGATTTCAGCGGTAGCAACCGCATCGTTCTCGTTGATCACCGGCACAATGTGGTTATCCAGCAACGCGCGCAGCGTGTCGCGGGCATTCAGGAAACGTTCGCGATCTTCCATGTCGGCACGGGTCAGCAGCATCTGACCAATATGGATACCGTAGATGGAGAATAACTGTTCCCATAGCTGAATCAGACGGCTCTGCCCCACCGCAGCCAGTAGCTGCTTTGAGGCGATGGTGGGTGGCAGTTCGGGGTAGCCCAGATGTTCGCGTCCGGCGGCCATCGCGCCAGAAGTGACGATCACAATGCGGTGGCCTGCGGCATGCTGCTGCGCGCACTGGCGAACCAGTTCCACCATGTGCGCCCGATTTAACCGGCGAGAGCCGCCGGTAAGAACGCTGGTACCCAACTTGACCACTAAGGTCTGACTGCCACTCATATTTCCTGCCGTAGTGAAAAATTTTTACGAAAGGACGTTTTAACAGGAGTCGATAAGGAAGCCAACAGCCAGCGGGGGAAAAGCACGAATTTACGCGGACAAGGCGGTAGACCAAAAGTTCAGCATTAACAAGAAATCCGGAAAAGTGTCATAAAAAGTTCATCACGGACGGGTAAAAAGTCGGTGTTTTACAAAAACTTTCGTTTTTTTACGGCGTTCACATTGGGATTGATAGCAAATGAAGAAAAGCACACTGGCCATGATCGTCTCCACGCTGACGCTGGCTTCTGCCGCGCACGCTGCCGAAATCTATAACAAAGACGGCAACAAACTGGATTTATACGGCAAAGTTAAAGCTGAGCACTATATCAGCGATAATGCCAGCGCAGACGGTGACAAGTCTTATACCCGTATCGGCTTTAAAGGCCAGACGCAGATTAATGACCTGATGACCGGTTATGGTCAGTGGGAATATCAGTACAACGTTAATAACTCTGAAGGCAGCGACGCCAATAACGGCAACAAGACCCGCCTGGGTTTTGCTGGCCTGAAATTCTCGCAGTATGGTTCGGTGGATTATGGCCGTAACTATGGCGTGCTGTATGACGTTGAAGCCTGGACCGACGTGTTCCCGGAATTCGGTGGTGACGGCACGGCCCGTTCCGATAACTTTATGACCCAGCGCGCCACTGGCGTCGCGACTTACCGCAACAACAACTTCTTTGGTCTGGTCGATGGCCTGAAATTTGCGCTGCAGTATCAGGGCAAGAACGACGCCACCAGCGCCAATAGCCGTACTGACATTAACCGCCAGAACGGCGACGGCTATGGTGCTTCACTGGGCTATGCGCTGGGTGATAGCGGCGTGAGCCTGATGAGTGCCATCACCTCATCTGACCGCACCAACCAGCAGCAGGCGCGCGCCTATGGCGGCGGTGACCGTGCAGATTCCTGGGGCGCAGGCGTGAAGTATGATGCCAACAGCGTTTACCTGGCGGCGATTTACACTGATACCCGCAATATGACGCCAATCAGCGGCACCAACCGTAATACCGGCGCTGCCGTCGCGGGCGCAGCCAACAAGGCGCAGAACATCGAACTGGTGGCGCAATATCAGTTTGATTTCGGCCTGCGTCCGTCTATTGGCTATGTGCAGACCAAAGGCAAAGATATCGAAAACGGTATCGGTGATGCGGATCTGGTGAAATATATCGATGTGGGTGCAACCTACTATTTCAACAAAAACATGTCCGCCTTCGTGGATTACAAAATCAACCAGCTGGATGATGACAACGCGCTGTCGATCAACAACGACGACATTGTGGCGATGGGTGTGACTTACCAGTTCTGATTTCAGGCTCATGCCGCACAGCATGAGCGACAGAATTTGTGAGCATAAAAAAGGGCGAGTTTTTCAACTCGCCCTTTTGTTGTTTCAACCATCTGGCCCGGTCTGCTGTGAGCTCGAGCCAGCGAAGAGAACAGGGTCAGATCGGAAAGACGCTAAGCCCAGTCCATGACATGCTCGGCCCACGCGATTACGCACCTCATCCATGAGGTGCGCCCGTTGCCGAGCCAACGCTCTGCGTTGTTCAAAAACGCTCCCGGCGTTTTTGTCCCAGGCCGCGGGACGCTTTCCTCTTCTGACCCAGTTCCCTGCGCATTAAGTTTATGTGTTGCTGTCAGGTTCACCCTGGTTGAGACGGGTCAGCCGTTTGTGGGGAGATATTTACTCTCCCTTTTAAAGCTAAACACCCAATTAAGCACTCAGCTTTACCGGTTTCTCATCGAAGTCGCTGGCCGGGATAAGGTCCAGGTCTAACTCCTTCAGCATCGCTTTCAGGCGGGTATGGAAATTCCGTAAGGTCTCTTCCACACGTGCCGTGTTCTCTTTGCCTTTGATGTTTGCCACCGACCAGTCGCCCTCTTTATCGAACAGACCGATATGGTAGACATAGGTAAAGTGATCAGCCTGCGCTTCCAACTCCATCCACCAGCCCCAGAACTCACGCAGTTCCGGTGCCGGTTTCACATTGACGCAGGCAGCCAGACAGTCGAAGAAGAACCGGGTTTCGCCACATTTCCCATCGCGAATATAAGGCCCAAGCTCGGTAAAACGCTTAAGCAGGCGACTGCGGGGATGACCACTTGGTAACGTCATGCTGATTCTCCATAGGTTTTGACCGCTATACAGCCTTGATTTCCGGGCGGCCTGATTACGTCATAAGCCTTTATAAGGCCGCCCGGAAGAATTCCGCTACTAGTTGTAGCAAATACTGTAAATTTTGCCAGTTACCTTTTTAAACGCTTCTCCAGCCAGTCGCAAATCTCATTCAGCGCCTTGTCGAAACTGGCCATCATCGGCTTCACCGGAATCAGCAACGCTTTGCCGTCTGACGACGAGTTAGCGATCAGCTTGCTCTCCTCTTCCGGACTGAAAAGATCGTTCTGCCAGTAACCCGACAGCATCGGCGTCGGCGTCCGGCGGCCCAGCAATCCCTGGGTTTTAAGCGAATAACGATTGAGTTCGGTGCGCAGCGCGCTGTCGGAAGTGGTCGCCATGCCTAACCGGCTTGCCAGCATATCCATATACATATCCGGGATCTCATCCTGCAATGCCGTCTGCGTCAGCAGCGCATGCACAATCGGGCCAAGACAGGCGACGCCGCGCAGCCGCTGCGATTCCAGATAGGCCAGCCGCACCGCCACGTTCGCGCCAAAGCGATAGCCAAACGCCGCCACGCGGGTATGGTCAACCCAGGGCACGTTTTTCAGATCGCGCAGCACCTGCTGATGCAGAAAACTGGTGTCCTGATTCAGCGTCCATTTCACCGAATTACCCACCGACGGCACATCAATGGTCAGCATCGCAATGCCGCGCGGGGCAAGATAGTCATGGAACAGGCGGTAATGATCGCTCTGTAACGAGTCGAGCGCGCCGCAGAACAGCACGGTGGGATAAGGCGCTTCGACATCCGGTGGTATGTGCAGAAAGCCACTGACCGGGCTGCCGCCCGTGATGGCAAACGTCAGGGATTTCAGTTCGCCCGGCAACCGCTGAGTCGCCTCTTCATAGGCGCGATTGGCCAGCGTCTGTGCCTGGTCAGCCAGCTCATCGCCTTTTATATAGGGATAAGCGGCAACGCTATAGAGGTGCGCCGCGTGCAGCCAGTAGTCACCCGCCTCGCTGTCGTCGGTCGCCTCCAGCGCTTTCTGCTGCCAGATGCCTGCCTGTCTGCACCATTCGAAATGCCAGTTACCGCTGCGAAAACCGATCACCGTATCGAGCAGCGTCTCATCGGTATGTTCAACGTTGCTGATGGCGATACGCGCCAGCACTTCACTGATCTCCTGCGGCGTCAGGCCGCGCCATGTCCACATCAGCTTGTTCAGCATGCGATACCAGCCACGCTGGCTGTCACCATCCAGGGCTGAGTGGATATCCGGTGTAGCGTGATGCTGGCGGCGAACCAGGGAAGAGGTTTCAGGATGCTTAAAGCGCGGCTTGAATAGCTCCTCGCTGAGGTTTTTGCTCGTCATACTCACTTCTCCTGCAACAGAACGGCGATGGCTAAGTGTACTGTACGGCAATTCGGGGTGCGAGGCTCAGAAAGCACAACGCCCGGAAAACCGGGCGTTGTCTGATGTGTATCAATCAGTTTTTTACAATCGGCGGGATGTAGACCACGCCCATATCCCAGGGCTGCTCAATCCAGGTATCCTGCGGAATATCGACGATATAATCATCAACCAGTGAGCGACCGGCGGGTTTCGCGAAAATGGTGCAGAAACGCGCTTTCGGGTACATCTCGCGAATCGCCTGGGCGGTGCCGCCGGTATCGACCAGGTCATCGATCACAATAAAGCCTTCACCGTCGCCTTCCGCACGCTTCAGCACTTTCATTTCGCGCTGATGATCGTGGTCATAGCTGGAGATGCAGACGGTATCAACGTAGCGGATACCCAGTTCACGTGCCAGCAGCGAAGCCGGTACCAGACCGCCGCGGCTCACCGCGATAATGCCTGTCCACTGTTCAACAGGAAGCAGGCGCTGGGCCAGTTTACGGGCATGAATCTGAAGCATGTCCCAGGTAACGACGTATTTTTCGCTCATAAAATAGAAATCCCAGCCAACCGAGGTGGCGTAAAAATGTGCAACGGGGAAAAGGTTGCGCGAGATTATAAGGAGTTGACGCACTAAAAACCAGCACCCGCGCGCTGGTTGCGGCTTTTTAGCGCGTCTGAGAGCGCACCCGGTAAAAAACAGTGATATTCTCAGGCCTGGCTCGTCAGATTCTCTGACGGCGATTTTTCACTGGAAACTCGCGATGTCCGGCCTCGCCGGTACACTGACACAGGAGACCTGTCGTGTCTGAATTGTCTCAACTCTCTCCACAGCCACTGTGGGATATTTTCGCTAAGATCTGCTCTATTCCCCATCCCTCTTTTCACGAAGAAGCGCTGGCGAACTACATCACCGGCTGGGCTAAAGAGCAGGGCTTCTGGTGTGAGCGCGATCAGGTCGGCAACATCCTGATTCGTAAGCCCGCCACCGCAGGCATGGAAAACCGTACCCCGGTTGCGCTGCAGGCGCATCTGGATATGGTGCCGCAGAAAAATAACGACACCGTGCATGACTTCACCAAAGATCCAATTCAGCCCTGGATTGACGGCGAGTGGGTAAAAGCACGCGGCACCACGCTGGGCGCGGACAACGGCATCGGTATGGCTTCTGCGCTGGCGGTACTGGCTGACAACAGCCTGACGCACGGCCCGCTGGAAGTGCTGCTGACCATGACTGAAGAGACCGGCATGGATGGCGCTTTCGGTCTGCAACCCAACTGGCTGCAGGCTGAAATCCTGATCAACACCGACTCCGAAGAAGAAGGTGAGATCTACATGGGTTGTGCAGGCGGTATCGACTTCGTCTCCACCCTGCCGCTGACCCGTGAAGCCGTGCCTGCTGAGTTCCAGACCCTGAAGCTGACGCTGAAAGGCCTGCGTGGTGGTCACTCCGGTGCCGATATTCATATGGGCCTCGGCAACGCCAACAAACTGCTGGCGCGCTTTCTGGCAGCCCATGTGGCTGAACTGGATCTGCGTCTGCTGGCCTTCAGCGGCGGTACGCTACGCAACGCGATTCCGCGTGAAGCCTTTGCTACTGTGGCGGTCGAGAGTCACAAAGCGGATGCGCTGAAATCCGCAGCGGCGCACTTCCTGAGCGCCATCAAAAACGAGCATGGCGTTAAAGAGCCAAACATCGCACTGGTCACCGAGCCGCTGGCGCATCAGGGTAATGCCCTGAGCACTGACAGCCGCGATCGCTTCCTGAATCTGCTGAACAGCACGCCAAACGGCGTGATCCGCAATTCAGACGTGGCGAAAGGTGTGGTCGAAACCTCACTGAATATCGGTGTGGTGACGATGGAAGATGACCACGCAGAGATCAACTGCCTGATCCGTTCGCTGATCGACACCGGCCGCGATTATGTGGTGCAGATGCTGACCTCGCTGGGCCAGCTGGCGGGCGCGCAGACCAAAGCGAAAGGCGGCTACCCAGGCTGGCAGCCGGATGCGGACTCCGCCATCATGGCGCTGACCCGTCAGACCTATATCGCGCTGTTTGATAAGACCCCGAACATTCAGGTGATTCACGCCGGTCTGGAGTGTGGTCTGTTCAAAAAGCCTTATCCGGATATGGATATGGTCTCGATTGGGCCGACCATCACCGGGCCGCACTCGCCGGATGAGCAGGTTCACATCGAAAGCGTTGGACTTTACTGGAAATTACTGACCACCCTGCTGAATGTAGTGCCAGAAAAGTAATTCTGTCACAAAAAAAGTAAACCAGGCTCCGGCCTGGTTTTTTTATGCCTGTCACTTACCCCCAGCATAATTCGCTGCCTTTTCCGCGCTTTACCCCGCTATTCCGCCACGTTCCCGCGCTTCGCTGGTCACAGCCGCCGTTATGTCCGGATGTCTGGATGGCTAATAAGATTTCGTGCTAGCTTATGCGCTTTCAGCTGTTGCCGCGCCTGAAGGTTCAGGAAAAAATGCGGCCAGTGATTCTTCAGGAGAGTAATGACATGCCAGGGTTAAACCGCCTTGAGATGCGTAACATCTCCATCGCTTTTAGCGGATTTGCCGCGCTATCGTCGGTGGATTTCCGCAGTGACGGCCATTCGGTTCATGCCCTGACCGGCGCGAACGGCGCGGGTAAATCTACCCTGATGGCGATCCTTTCCGGCGGGCACAGCCACTACAGCGGCGAAATCCTGCTGGATGGGGAACCGGTCTCCATCCGCACGCCGCGTGATGCAAAACAGCTGGGTATCCATCTGGTTCAGCAGGAAGTGGACGTGGCGCTGGTGCCGCAGCTCAGCGTGGCGGAAAACATTTTGCTGGATCGGCTGGCAGAACCCGGTCACCGCTATCGCTGGGGTGAGATCCGCCGTCAGGCGCGGGCGCTGCTGACGCAGCTCGACGTGGCACTGGACGTCAACCGGCTGGTGGAGCGCTGCACCCTGGCGGAAAAGCAGCAAATTCTGCTGGCGCGGGCGCTGTCGCACCACTGCCGCTTCCTGATTCTGGATGAACCCACTGCCCCGCTGGATCAGCACGAAAGCGAACGGCTGTTTGCCGTGGTGCGTCGTCTGCAGGCCAGTGGGATCGGCATAGTGTTCATCTCTCACCGCATCCATGAACTGAAAGCCATCTGCGACCAGCTGACGGTGCTGCGTGATGGCCGGTTGATCGAAACCGGCCCGATGGCGGCGCTGAGCGGCGAGCAGATCGTGGAGAAGATGCTGGGCCATCAGCTTACCGATATCTTCCCGGCCCGCCGTGAACAGCAGACACAGCCGCTGCTGCTGGCGGTGGAGGGACTGCACGATGAGCAGCTGCTGCAGGATATCTCGCTGCGGCTGCACAAAGGCGAAATTCTGGGCATCGCCGGACTGGCCGGTGCAGGCAAAACCGAACTCTGCAAAGCGCTGTTTGGTGCCAGCAAAAGCCGCGTCAGTCGCGGTGAACTGCATGGTCAGCCGTGGCAGCCGCGCTCGCCGCACGACTCGGTCAGTCGCCGCATGGCGCTGGTGCCGGAAGAGCGGCGTAAAGAGGGAATATTTATTGATGAATCGGTGGCGATGAACCTCAGCGTCAGCGCGGACGACAGCTTTTCGCGCTGGAGCCTGTTCGGGCATCGTCAGGCGTGGCGCTGGGCGGAACAGGTTATCCGGCAGTTGCAGGTGCGCACCACCGGCCCGGCACAGACACTGCGGCGTCTCTCAGGCGGCAACCAGCAGAAGGTGGCGATTGGCAAATGGCTGCGCAACAACGCTGATGTGCTGATTTTCGATGAGCCGACCAAAGGCGTCGATATCAAAGCCAAAACCGAGCTGTTCACCCTGATCGACAACCTGGCGCGCGAAGGGAAAGGCATCATCTACGCGTCGGGTGAATTTTCTGAACTGGTCGGCTTATGCGACCGGATTTGCGTGCTCTGGGATGGACGTATTGTGGCCGAACTGGCCGCACGCGACGTCACCGAAGAAACGCTTTTGCTCTATTCCACCGGAGGAACCCCTGCGTGAGCAGCAAAGAAACCAGCCTGAACCTGACGGCCGCGCCATGGCGTCACCAGTTGTTCGACTTTCTCTATAAATGGGGCATGTTACTCACGGTAGTGATCCTGATCGCCGCCTTTGGCCTGGCCTCTGACAGCTTCCTTGAGCCTAACAACATCATCAACATCCTGCGATCGATTGCGATTGTGACGGTGATTGCGATCGGCGTGTCCATCTCCCTGACCGTGGGCGGCTTTGATCTGTCGGTCGGCTCGACCGCCTCACTCGCCAATGCGTTAGTGATTTCGCTGTTTGTCTGGTACGGCTTCGGCACGACCACCGCAATCCTGATTACCCTGGCGCTCTGCACCCTGGTCGGACTGTTTAACGCCTTCCTGATTGTGATCCTGCGTATCCCCGACATGCTGGCGACGCTGGCGACACTCTTCGTGATTCAGGGTGTGGCGATGACCTACAGCTTTGGCGGGTCGATCACCGAGAACATGGTGCTGCCGAGCGGTGATATGGCGGAAGGCACTATTCCGGCCGCGTTTGGCCTGCTGGGTCAGGTGCCGACCATCGTCATCATTATGCTGGTGGTGACCGTTGCCGCACAGCTGGCGCTGTCGCTGACTAAGCATGGCCGCCGCATGTATGCGCTGGGCGGTAATCCGGAAGCGGCGCGCCTCTCGGGCATCCGTACCACCCGCTACCGGGTGCTGGCTTATGTGATCGCCTCACTGCTCGCCGGTCTGGGCGGCATCCTGCTCGCGTCGCGTATCGGTTCATCGCAGGTCAATGCCGGCAGCGGCTATCTGATGGATGCGGTCGCGGCGGCGTGGATTGGCTTCTCGCTGGCCGGCTCCGGCAAGCCCAACGCGCTGGGCACGCTGGTCGGCGCGGTCATTCTCGGCGTGCTGCAGAACGGCCTGGTGATGCTCTCTGTGCCCTACTACGCCATGGACATTATTAAAGGACTGGTGCTGGCTTTAGCACTGGCGATTACCTATATCCAGCGCCGCTGAGGCGCGTTTACCGGAGTTAATAACAATGCAAAAAATAACACTCTCGCTGCTGGCGCTGAGCCTGCTGAACGTCAGCGCCGCCTTCGCGGATACCGTCACGCCGGTGCCTGCGGCTATCGCCAGTCATGATGGCCCGATCCGTATTGCGGTGATCCGCAATCTCGGCTCCGATGACAACACCACCCAGTTTGTTGCCGGTGCCATTCAGCAGGGTCGCCAGCTTGGCTTCAAGGTCAGCACCTTCCTCAGCAATGGCGACGATGCGCGCTTCCAGGATTTCGTGAATCAGGCGATCAGCCAGAAATATGACGGCATCGTGCTGTCGCACGGTAAAGCGCCCTACGCCAGCGGACTGGTGAAGCGCATTGCCGATGCAGGCATTAAGCTGTCGGTGTTTGATACGCCGGTGGATAGCCCGATCCCGGGCGTCACCGTCACCGCGCAGGATGACGCTTCACTGGCGCAGCTGTCGCTGGGCCAGCTCATCCATGATTTCAACGGCAAAGCGAACATCGTCAAGCTGTGGGTCGCCGGTTTCCCGCCGATGGAACGCCGTCAGGTCGTGTATGAAAAACTGCTGAAAGAGAATCCCGGCATTCACCAGCTGGAGTCGATTGGCGCAGTGTCGACGGACGTTCAGGGCGACACCGCCAACAAGATTGGCGCGATTCTGGCGAAATACCCGAAAGGCAAAATCGATGCCATCTGGGGCGCCTGGGATGCCTTCAGTCAGGGCGCTTACAAAGCGCTGCAGGAGAATGGCCGAACCGAGATTAAGCTCTACAGCATCGACGTCTCGAATCAGGATTTGCAGCTGATGCGCGAGAAAAACAGCCCATGGGTGCAGACGGTGGCGGTCGATCCTAAAACCATCGGCGCGGTGAATATGCGTCTGGTGGCGAAGAAAATTGCCGGTGAAGAGACGCCAGCGACGTATCAGTTTAAAGCCGCGTCGATCTCCCAGCAGCAGCTCAACAGTCAGCCTGGCGCGGTGAACGTTGCCTCGCTGAACAAGATTATTCCGGGCTGGGGCGGCAATGAAGATTTCATCGCACCGTGGTTTGCGACCCTTGAGGCGAAATATAAGAAGTAATCCGGCGTCAGCCTTGCCGACTGGTGAGGCTGACGGTTACAGACCCAGCAGCAGCTGACGCTCCAGCTGGGGATCCACCATGGTGACATGCAGTCCCACCAGCCGCACGCCACGCCCGGCGCGACGCTCATCCCAGGTTTTCCGGGCGATGGCAATCATGTCCTCTTTATTCAGTACCGGCCAGATATGCTCCTGGGTCGTCTGCTGAAAATCGCTGAACTTCAGTTTCACGCCCTGCCGCGCCACCTGCTTGTCCGGTCGAATCTGCGTCAGCCGGCGATCCAGTTCAGCATAGAGAAAGTCGATAATCTCCAGGCAGGCGTCCCAGTCACTGATATCTTCCGCCAGCGTGCGTTCCACCCCCAGCGATTTACGCTCGCGCTCGACGATCACCTCACGGTCATCAATGCCGTTGCTGCGTTCCCACAGCACCCGGCCAAACTTTCCAAAGCGCTTCAGCAGCAGCGCTAAGTCCGCCTTCTGCACGTCGCCACAGGTTACCAGCCCCATCTCTTCCAGCTTTTTGGCCGAGACCTTGCCGACGCCAGGGATCTTCGCCAGCGGCAGGGTCAGCAGAAAACCGGACATCTCCGGCGGGGTAATCACGAACTGGCCGTCCGGCTTATTGAGGTCAGAGGCGATCTTCGCCAGAAATTTAATCGGCGCGATACCCGCTGACGCGGTAAGCCCGGTTTCACGGAAGATGGTCGCACGGATTTCCTGTGCCATCAGCGTGGCGGAGCCGTGACAGTGCGGACTGTCGGTGACATCCAGATAGGCTTCATCAAGGGAGAGCGGTTCAATCAGCGGTGTGTAGCGGGTAAAGATGTCGCGAATCTGTGCGGAGGCTTCTTTGTAGGCGTCGAAACGGCCTGGCAGCAGGCGCAGATGCGGGCATAACTTGAGGGCCATGCCGGTTGGCATCGCGCTGCGCACGCCAAATTTACGCGCCGGATAGTTAGCGGTGCTGATCACGCCGCGACGCTCGCGGCTGCCACCAATGGCGATCGGGATGTCGCGCAGCTGGGGATTATCACGCATCTCCACCGCGGCATAGAAGCAGTCCATATCGACATGAATGATTTTACGCATACCCCCTCCGGCACTGGATAAGTATACAGTTGGCAGGGGTAACTGCAATATTTGTCGGGCCCACAATTAAAGTTTACAAATTTCTGGCCGAATATTTTTCAGTAAATCGCGAATCTGGCTGTCGGCGTCTTGCTAAAAAAACAGACAATGTTTAATGTTGCGCTGCGGTAGCGGACAGTTCCGATAATGCAAACAGAGACGCACATTTTGCGTCATGTTCTCTTCACCTCAAGGTACACACAGCATGGGCAAAATCGCACTCCTGTTTGCGATGATTTTACTGCCAGCCCTCAGCATGGCAATGACACCCGAACCCGTCTCAACGGCACCGGTCAGCAAAGAATTAAAGAAGCAGTTACTCGGCACCCCGGTCTATATCCAGATCTTCAAGGAAGAACGCACGCTCGAACTCTACGGCAAAATCGGTAACGAATTCCGCCTGCTGGATACCTATCGCATCTGTAACTTTTCTGGTGGCCTCGGCCCGAAACGTCGTGAAGGCGATTTCAAAAGCCCGGAAGGTTTTTACAACGTGAAGCTGAATCAGCTGAAGCCGGATAGCCGCTTTTATCGCGCGATCAACATCGGCTTCCCGAATCAGTACGATCGTAATCAGGGCTACAGCGGCAACTACCTGATGATTCATGGCGACTGTAAGTCGATTGGCTGCTATGCCATGACTAACGCCTATATGGATGAGATTTTTACCTATGTGAATGCCGCGCTGCGTAACGGTCAGCAGGATGTTGGCATCAGCATCTATCCGTTCCGCATGACCGACAGCAATATGCAGCGTCACCGCTACTCCAGCGACGCCAGTTTCTGGCAGCAGTTGCAGCCGGGCTATGCGTACTTTGCGAAATATCACCAGCCGCCGATGGTCAACGTCGCCAGCGGGAAATATGTGATGAACAGCAGCCCGGCACCGGTGTTAGCCAGTCCCGAAGCCGCTTCCCGTTCATTCCTGGCGCTCTCCAAGGCAGAATAATGCCCATTCACCTGGCGCAATCCGCTGCCAGGTTTCATTGGCCGTCAGTGGCTGCGTAGCAATCACCGTCACCACGTCATGCGGCGTGGTGTGCTGCTGGAAATCAACCTCTACATCCTGATCCAGTAACTGCGCCCGGCCAAACGGTGCCCGGCGGGTGATCCAGAACAGGTTGGTGGAGCAGAAGGCCATCAGATAGCGGCCATCTGACAGCAGCATGTTAAACACGCCCTTCTGCCGCAACGAACCCGCCAGCTCTCCGATAAAACGAAACACCGCAGGCCAGTTGCCCGGCGTGCGTGGATAGCGCGTCGCCAGCTGATGCAGGATCCAGCAGAACGCCATCTCGCTGTCCGTTTCACCCACCGGCCGGAATGTACCGGTCTCCAGCTGACGATAGCCCTTAAGCTGACCGTTGTGCGCATAGGTCCAGTTTCGGCCCCACAGCTCGCGGGTAAACGGATGGGTGTTTTCCAGCGACACCTGCCCACGATTCGCCTGGCGGATGTGCGCCACCACCGAATGCGATTTGATCGGATACTCCTGCACCAGATGCGCAATCGGCGAGTTAAAGCTCGGCAGCGGATCTTTAAACGTACGACAACCTTTATCTTCGTAAAAGGTAATGCCCCAGCCATCTTTGTGAGGCCCGGTTCCACCGCCACGCTGAACCAGTCCGGTAAAGCTGAAACAGATATCCGTGGGAACATTGGCGCTCATCCCGAGCAATTCGCACATAGCCACCACCTCTGATTTTGAGGCCTCCCGTCAGGCGGGAGGCCAGCGCTGTTACTTCACCATCTCTTTTTCGATCAGCAGCATCAGGATATGGATCACTTTAATGTGGATCTCCTGGATACGATCGGCATAACCAAAGTGTGGCACGCGGATTTCAATATCGGCACTGCCTGTCATCTTACCGCCATCTTTGCCGGTCAGGGTGATCACTTTCATCCCCTGCGCACGTGCAGCTTCAATCGCTTTAATGATATTGGCAGAGTTCCCGGAGGTTGAGAGGCCCAGCAGCACATCGCCCGGACGCCCTACTGCTTCCACATAGCGTGAAAAGACATAGTCATAACCAAAATCATTACTGACGCAGGAGAGATGGCTGACATCAGAGATGGCAATCGCCGGATAGCCAGGACGATTTTCGCGGTAGCGACCGGTCAGCTCTTCAGCGAAATGCATCGCATCGCAATGTGAACCGCCGTTACCGCAGGAAAGCACCTTGCCGCCCGCCTTAAAGCTGTCAGCCAGCAGTACCGCAGCACGCTGGATCGCATGGATATTGGCCTCGTCGCTGAGGAATTTATTAAGCGTATCAGCAGCTTCATTAAGCTCAGAGCGGATGATGTCCTGGTACATAGGGATGTCCTTTTTTAGGAGAGGTTAATCGCAGCAAGTTTAACGGAATGGCCGGTCAGCGCAAAGCGTCATGCCATGTCCGGCCAGGCAGTGGCGGCGATTATCATTGCCACAGTTGATGCAAAAATGGGCTAAAAACGGTTTTTGTGAGGCAGGTTGTAATTGCGATGTAAACAAATTGATAAATCCCGCCAACTACTCTAAACCTCTCTACACAACAGGTCAGACCTCTTACTTCCTGGAGCGGTTCATCATGATAATTGTTTCAATATTTGCCACGCTGGCGCTGATTGGCGCTCTATTCTATCACCGCCTGTCGTTGCGGCTCAGCAGCGCGATTCTGCTGCTGTGGACTGCTGCGATGGCTTTTGCTCACCTCTGGACGCCATGGTTACTGTTGCCGCTGGCGATCATCCTGCTGCCGTTCAACCTGCCGTCATTGCGCCGCAGCCTGTTTTCAAAGCCGATGTTTCAGCGCTTCCAGCAGGTGATGCCGCCGATGTCACGCACCGAAAAAGAAGCGATCGATGCGGGCACCACCTGGTGGGAAGGCGATCTGTTTCAGGGCAAACCAGACTGGCAGAAGCTGCACAACTATCCGCAGCCGCGCCTGACCGCCGATGAGCAGGCTTTTCTCAATGGTCCGGTTGAAGAAGCATGCCGCATGGCCAACGATTTCCAGATCACCCATGAGCTGGCCGATATGCCGCCGGAACTCTGGGCTTATCTGAAAGAGCATCGTTTCTTCGCGATGATTATCAAAAAAGAGTATGGCGGACTCGATTTCTCAGCCTATGCGCAGGCCTGCGTGCTGCAAAAGCTGTCGGGCGTCTCGGGGATTCTGGCGATTACCGTGGGCGTGCCTAACTCACTGGGTCCGGGCGAACTGCTGCAGCACTACGGCACTGAAGAGCAGAAAAATCACTATTTACCGCGGCTGGCACGCGGCGATGAGATCCCCTGCTTTGCGCTGACCAGCCCGGAAGCGGGTTCAGATGCCGGGGCGATCCCCGATACCGGCGTCGTCTGCATGGGTGAATGGAAGGGTCAGCAGGTGCTGGGCATGCGACTGACCTGGAACAAGCGCTACATTACGCTGGCGCCGATCGCCACCGTGCTGGGCCTGGCGTTTAAACTCTCCGACCCGGAGCATCTGCTCAGCGACAACGAGAATCCTGGCATTACCTGTGCGTTAATCCCAACGAATACCCCCGGCGTGGAGATTGGTCATCGCCACTTCCCGCTTAACGTACCGTTCCAGAACGGCCCGACGCGCGGCAACAATATCTTTGTACCGATTGACTATATTATCGGCGGGCCAGAAATGGCCGGACAGGGCTGGCGGATGCTGGTGGAGTGTCTGTCAGTGGGCCGCGGCATTACGCTGCCTTCGAACTCAACCGGCAGCCTGAAAAGTGTGGCGCTGGCGACAGGTGCGTATGCCCATATCCGCCGTCAGTTCCGGGTTTCAATCGGTAAGATGGAAGGGATTGAAGAGCCGCTGGCGCGCATCGCCGGCAACGCTTACGTGATGGATGCGGCAGCGACGCTGATTACCGCCGGGATTATGCAGGGTGAAAAACCGGCGGTGCTGTCGGCGATTGTGAAATATCACTGCACCCATCGCGGTCAGCGCGCCATTATCGACGCCATGGATATTGCGGGCGGTAAAGGCATCATGCTCGGCAACAGCAACTTCCTGGCCCGTGCCTATCAGGGCGCACCGATCGCTATCACGGTAGAAGGTGCGAACATTCTGACCCGCAGCATGATTATCTTCGGACAGGGCGCGATTCGCTGCCATCCTTATGTGCTGCAGGAGATGGCGGCAGCGGCCAGCAATGATGTTAATGCGTTTGATGGGGCGCTGTTCAGCCATATCGGTTATGTGGGCAGCAGCACTATGCGCAGTCTGTGGCTGGGCTTAACCGCCGGGCGCACCAGCGCCAGTCCGACCCGCGATGGCACCCGCCGTTATTACCAGCACCTGAACCGCATCAGTGCCAACCTGGCGTTGCTCTCTGATGTGTCGATGGCGGTGCTGGGCGGCAGCCTGAAACGTCGCGAACGTATTTCGGCGCGTCTGGGCGATGTACTGAGCCAGATCTATCTCGCCTCCGCGACGCTGAAACGCTATGACGATGAAGGCCGTAACGAAGCCGATCTGCCGCTGGTTCACTGGGGCGTACAGGATGCGCTGCATCAGGCGGAAGTGGCTATCGACGATCTGCTGCGTAACTTCCCGAACCGTCTGGTGGCGGGCGCATTGCGGATGACCATTTTTGCAGGCGGTCATCACTGCCCTGCGCCATCTGACCGTCTGGATCATCAGCTGGCCAAAATGCTGCAACAGCCGTCAGCTACCCGTAGCCGTCTGGGCCGTGGCATGTACCTGACGCCGAGTGAGCACAACCCTGCCGGTCAGCTGGAACAGGCGCTGCAGGATGTGATGGCGGCAGAAGTGATCCATGACAGGCTGTGCAAACAGACGAAGCAGCACCTCTCCTTTACCCGCCTGGACGCGCTGGCTAAGCGTGCGCTGGAGCAGGGCTGGATTGATGCTAAAGAGGCGGATGTGTTACAGCGTGCTGAAGCCAGCCGTCTGCGGTCGATTAACGTCGATGAGTTTGAGCCGGAGGCACTGGCAGTCCCCGTGCCGGAGAAAGCCCCACAGCCTGCGTCACGGGCAAGTGAGGCGGCATAGGATTAGCGTCTGGCCTGCAGCACCGGCTCAGGGAGCATACGCCCTTCGTAAAGACGCAAAAACGCCATCCATGACATGCTCAGCGCGGGCCATCCATGGCCCGCGATGCTTTACTCCAGGCGTATGCTCCCATCGCTTGAAGTTCAGCGCTCTTCATAGGGAGGGCGTATGCTCCCTGAGCCAGTACTGCTTTACAGGCCGACATCACGTCGGCCTTTTTTATCCCGCCTGACGGATGCGGGCAATCAGCGCATCCACATCTTCTACGTGATCGGCGGCCAGAATCAGCGTGCGTCCCAGGTTAATCGCATTACGGATGCAGTCGGTACGCATCGCCGGATCGGTAATCTGCTTCATATCCGCCACGTGAGACATCCCCACCGTGCGGCGAATCAGCTCAGTGCCGCAGTAACCGATAGTATCGGCCCACACTTTACGCAGAAACGCCGCCGCATAGCCTGGATAAGCCAGCGCCTCATCGCGGGTTTTCTCAGCCGCCAGCGCCAGGAAGCCTGACGCAAAGGTCGTCCAGAGAGAGTGAACATCGCTGAGACGCTGCTCGCGTGCATCGGCGGCCTCACGCGGAGGCAGCAGACCCGGCAGGCCGCAGTAGTTAATCAGCAGATTGCCGATAGCAGTGCCAATATCAAACCCGATGGGGCCAAAATAGCCAAATTCTGCATCAATCGCTTTCAGGCTGCCGTCTGCAACGAAAATTGAGCCGCTGTGAATATCGCCATGCAGCAGCGCTTCAGCGTGGGCAAAGAAACGGTGCTTAAGACCGCCCACCGCAATGCGTAACGCATCATCATCACGCAGGCTGGCGACCAGCGGCTCAAGCGCCGCGGGATAGCTGTTGCGCTCATGGTTGGTGTAGGGGTCGTTGAAGAAAAGATCTTCGGTGATTTCACACATTTCCGGATTAATAAAACGCGCCACTTCCGCTTTTTTCTGATGCGGATGCAGGATGAAATCGGAGGTATGGAACAGAGTCTGCGCCAGATAGTCGCCTAGCTGCTGCGCCGCTTCCGGATAATACACGCCCTTCACCAGCTCGCCGCGCCAGATGCGATGGCTGGAAAGATCTTCCATCACCATCACTGCCAGCTCCGCATCATAATGGGTGATCTTCACCGTGTGCTGCGGACAATATTTGTAGTGCTCGACCAGGGTCTGCGCTTCCAGCCGCGCCCGATCCAGCGTCAGCGGCCAGGACTCCCCCACGCAGCGCACATAGGGTAGTGCCTGCTTGACGATAACGCGACTGTTGCCCTGATCGTCATAAATCTTAAATACCAGGTTGAGGTTGCCATCACCAATCTCTTCTGCGCTGCTCAGCGCGGCAGGATTGTCCACGCCGCCAAATTGTCGGGCATAGTCCACAGCATCAGCAGCAGTAAAGGTACGGTATTGCGACATTGCCTGTTCCTCATCATTCGAAGGGGGATAACCTGGTGTAATAAGCCGTTCAGACGTCTATACATCCGTTCAGCATGTTGGCACAATACGCATCATTAACGCAACATGGATTTCACCCACAATGCAGACACTTCAAACCACCAGTTTACAGGTTCGTGACAATCAGCTCTGGATTCTGGATCAGCAGGCGCTACCGCAGCAGAAGAACTGGCTGCACGCGCACAGCGTGCCTCAGCTGATTGAGCATATTCATGCGCTGCGGGTGCGCGGTGCGCCGCTGATCGGCCTCTCCGCTTCGTTGCTGCTGGCGCTGCTGGCAGAACAGGGACTGACGCGCGCTGAACTGGCACAGGCGCTGGAGACGCTGCGCGCCGCCCGCCCTACTGCCGTCAATCTGATGAACAATCTTGACCGGATGAAAGTGGCGCTGGCTCAGCCGGACTTTGTCCCCGCGCTGGTTGAAGAAGCCTGGCGGCTGGTGCAGGAGGATAAGCAACTGTGTGATGCGATTGCTGACGCAGGTTGCACACTCGTAAAACCCAACAGCCAGCTACTGACCCACTGCAATACCGGTGGATTGGCCACCGCTGGCGTGGGTACCGCGCTGGGCGTTATTGCCCGCGCCCATCAGCAGGGGTTGGTTAAGAATGTCTGGGTGGATGAAACCCGCCCGCTGTTACAGGGTGGCCGGTTGACCGCCTGGGAGCTGGGCGAACTGGCGGTTCCTTACACGCTGATCACCGATTCCATGGCCGCCAGCCTGATGGCCCGTGGCGAGGTGGATGCGGTCTGGGTTGGCGCTGACCGCATTGCCGCCAACGGCGATGTCGCGAATAAGATCGGTACCTACAGCCTGGCGGTGCTGGCGCATTATCATCAGATTCCGTTTTACGTAGCGGCTCCGCATACCACGCTGGATCGCAGTTGTCCTGACGGCGCAGCGATTCCTATTGAGCAGCGTGCCGCCAGCGAAGTGACGGGCGTTGCCGGCAGTTTTGGCAGCGTGCAGTGGGCACCGGAAGCGGCGAAGGTTTACAACCCGGCGTTCGATGTCACGCCTGCCGCCCTGATCAGCGGCTGGGTGCTGGATACCGGCGTGGTCACGCCTGACCAGGTACAGAACGGCATTTTCCAGCCGCAGTAACGGTCTGCGAGGCGTCTGCCATAGCGGTAAATGCCTCGCACATCGGCTGACCGATTACGCCAGACGCGGATAGGCATCCGCGATCTTGTCGCCGGTGAAATTCGCCACCCAGCCTTCCTGATTATCGAAAATCCGGATCGCCGTGAAGTGCGGTGATGATCCCATATCAAACCAGTGCGGCGTGCCCGCGGGCACCGAGATCAGATCGTTTTTCTCGCACAGGATCTGCAGGATCTCACCATCCAGATGCAGACAGAACAGCCCCGCCCCCTCGACAAAAAAACGCACCTCATCTTCGCCGTGCGTATGCTCATTAAGAAACTTCTCGCGCAGCACGGTTTTCTGCGGATTGTCGGCACGCATGCTGATCACGTCCCAGCTCTGATAGCCCTTCTCCGCCACCAGCCGATCGATCGCATGCTGATAGGCGTTGATCACCGTTTCGGGATCCGGATTTTCACCCAGATCGCGATCGGCTTCCCAGCGCTCAAAACGGACGCCTTTGGTGCTCAGGCGTTCACGAATCTCTTTCGCGTCGGTGCTGTGCCACACCGGCTGGCTGGCTTCGCGGTCGGTAAAAATAGTCAGTGCGCTCATCCTAAATTGACTCCGGGTTAATCTGGGAAAAATCCGTCACCTGACGATGGCGGCTCTCGTCATCCGCCTCGCCACGCAGTAGTTGCAGCGTCTGCCAGCCCGCCTCAGCGGCGGCATCCAGCTCCTGATGAATATCGGAGAGAAACAGCAGTTGCTCCGCTGGCTGACCAATTTCAGCGGCGATAGTGCGATAGGCTGCGACTTCGCGTTTGGCACCCACGTGCGTATCAAAATAGCCGCTGAAGAGGTCAGTAATATCACCTTCGTCGCTGTAGCCAAATAACAATTTCTGCGCCGCAACCGAGCCGGAGGAATATACATACAGTTCAATGCCCTGCGCCTTCCAGCGGCTCAGTGCTGGCAGGACGTCAGGATAGAGATGGCCGGTAAAACTGCCGTTAACATAGCCATCGCGCCAGATCATGCCCTGCAGCGCTTTCAGGCCGGTTGATTTGCGATCCTGGTCCATAAACCCCAGCAGAATCTCTGTCACGGCATCCAGGTCGGCCTGCGGCTGACCGGCCTCCTCACGTACCGACTGCAGCGCTGCGGCGACCTCGGGCTGATGCGCATTTTCACGCAAAAAACTCGCCAGATGCTGGCGGGCGTAGGGAAACAGGATGTTATGTACAAAACGGATATCGCTGGTGGTGCCTTCGATATCAGTAACAATGGCGCGAATCATGCTCTCTCCAGCAGGCGACGTTGACGTTCACATTCAAATAAAAATTCCAGACCTTCCAGATGACGTCGTGCTTCGCTGACATCCCGGCCCCAGCAGGTTAAGCCGTGACCGCGCAGCAGAAAGCCGTAACGCAGCGGAAAGCGGGCGGCGTAATCTTCAATTTCTGACGCCAGCGCCGCAATGTCCTGGCTGTTGTCGAACACAGGAATGGCGAGCGTATCCAGATGGGTGTGCTGGCCGCTTAATGATTTTTGCATCTCATAGCCGTGCAGCAGCAGCGCCGCGCCCTGCTCCACCCGCGACAGCACCGTCGCATTCACGGTGTGGGTATGCAGCACCGCGCCCGCCTCGGGAAAGAGTCGATAGATCATCGTGTGCAGACCGGTTTCTGCCGACGGCTTACGGCCAGAGAGCGACTGGCTGGTGGCAATATCGACCTCGATAAAGTCATCCCGCGTCAGCGTGCCTTTATCTTTGCCCGATTCACTCAGCAGGCAGACATGTTCATCGCGGCGCACCGACATATTTCCCCCGGTGGCCGGTGCCCAGCCTTTCGCCCCAATCCAGTGACAGGCGGCGACCAGCTGATCTAATGGAAGACTCTGCGACATAAAGGTTCCTTGCGGTGAAAGGTAATACCGGATAAGTACGCGCCACCTACGCGCGGAGCATGACGCATGTAAATGCTAAATGATCCGTGCGTCAGCAAGGCGGCAAGCGCGCTTATCCCGGGGAGCTTACATGAGTAAGTGACTCGGGTAAGCAAGCGCAGCCAACGCCGCTGACGTGCGGAGCATGACGCATTTAGCCGTCTAAGCGTCTTGATTGCCAAATACTACCATCCTGTTTATAGTGGCACAAACACCGGGTGACACCGCATCAATCTTCGCGCTTAAGGCCTGACACCATGACGCAGCACAACCTGATCCCCGAGAGTAAACTCCCTTTGCTCGGCACCACCATTTTCAGCCAGATGAGTGCGCTGGCGCAGCAGCATAACGCTATCAATCTCTCTCAGGGCTTTCCTGATTTTAGCGGCCCGGACTATCTGCAGCAGCGGCTGGCGTATCACGTCAGCCAGGGCGCGAACCAGTATGCGCCGATGACCGGTGCGCTGCCGTTACGTGAGGCGATTGCAGAGAAAACCGCGCGGCTCTATGACTATCGTCCTGATGTCGAAACAGAGATTACGGTGACGGCGGGCGCAACCGAAGCGCTCTATGCGGCGATTACCGCGCTGGTGCGGCCGGGCGATGAGGTGATCTGCTTTGATCCCAGCTACGACAGCTATGCGCCTGCGGTAGAGTTGTCGGGCGGCGTGATGAAACGCATTACGCTGCAGCCGCCCGCTTTCCGGGTGGACTGGCAGGCGTTTGCTGCCCTGCTGAGTGATAAAACCCGGCTGGTGATCCTGAATACGCCGCACAATCCTTCCGCCACCGTCTGGCAGCAGCAGGATTTCGCCGCGCTGTGGCAGGCGATTGCTGCGCGGCCGGTCTATGTGCTGAGCGACGAAGTCTATGAGCACATCTGCTTCGATCAGGCGGGCCACGCCAGCGTGCTGGCACATCCCGAACTGCGCCAGCGCGCTATCGCGGTATCATCGTTTGGTAAGACCTTCCATATGACCGGCTGGAAAGTGGGCTACTGCATTGCCCCTGCCGCGATCAGCGCGGAACTGCGCAAGGTGCATCAGTATCTGACCTTCTCGGTGAATACGCCGGCGCAGCTGGCGATTGCCGATATGCTACGTGAGCATCCGGAGCACTATCTTGAGCTGCCAGCGTTTTATCGCGACCGCCGCGATCGGCTGGCAACGGCGCTGAGCAACAGCCGCTTTAAGGTACTGCCCTGCGAAGGCACCTACTTTTTGCTGGTCGATTACAGCGCCATCTCCGATCTGGATGATGTCAGTTTCTGCCAGTGGCTGACCCGCGAAGTGGGCGTCGCCGCGATTCCCCTGTCGGTGTTCTGCGCCGATGCTTTCCCTCATAAACTGATCCGCCTCTGTTTTGCCAAACAGCCGGCGACATTAGATGCCGCCGCGGAGCGCTTATGTCAGCTTTGAAAATTACCGTTTTACAGGAGACGCTGAGCTGGATGGATGGCGAGGCCAACCTGCGTCATTTTGACGCGCAGCTGGCCGGACTCACCGGACGCGATCTGATTCTGCTGCCGGAGATGTTTACTACCGGCTTTGCGATGGAGGCAGCGAAAAGCTCGCTGCCAGAGGCGCAGGTGGTTGAGTGGCTGCATCACCATGCCCGTCGTACCGATGCCCTGGTCGGCGGCAGCGCGGCGATTCAGACCGATAAGGGCGCGGTCAACCGCTTCCTGCTGGTCGAGCCGGACGGCACGCTGCATCAGTATGACAAGCGTCACCTGTTCCGCATGGCGGATGAACATCACCACTATCAGCCTGGTGAACAGCGTCAGGTTTTTGAGTGGCGCGGCTGGCGCATTCTGCCGCAAATCTGTTACGACCTGCGCTTTCCGGTTTTCTCGCGCAACCGCAATGATTACGATCTGGCGCTCTATGTCGCCAACTGGCCAGCGCCACGTGCGCTGCACTGGCAGGCGCTGCTGTTAGCGCGGGCGATTGAAAATCAGGCTTATGTGGCAGGCTGTAATCGTGTTGGCAGTGACGGTAATCAGCATCACTACAGCGGCGACAGCCAGATTATTTCCCCACAGGGCGAGATCCTCAGCGCGGCCGAGCCGCATCAGCGCGCCCGGCTGGATGCTGAGCTGTCGCTGGACGCGCTGAAGGCCTACCGCGAGCGTTTCCCGGCATGGCAGGATGCGGATCGCTTTTCGCTGTAAACCGCCGACGATTAGCTGCCGCGATAGGTTGACCACGACCAGGGTGAAATCAGAAACGGCAGATGGAAGTGGCTGCCCGCCTCGGCAATGACAAAATCGATCTGGGCGCTGACGTAGAGCGCATCCCGACCGGCAGCGGCAAAATAGTCGCCAATTTCCGCCGTTAAACGGTAATGGCCCGGCGTCAGCGGCTCGGGCGTCAGATCTTTCAGACGACCGTCGCTGTCCGTTTCACCCTGTGAAATCGGAAACCAGCCTTCCGGACTGTTCTGCTCCAGTGAAATCGCCACGCCGCTGGCCGGTTTGCCCAGCGCAGTGTCAAGAATATGAGTCGTCACGGTACTCATTGCATCGTCTCCTTAAGGCGTAACAGGGTAATTTCACGCAGCTGATCCAGCGCCTCCTGCTGCTCGGCAATATCATCATTCTGCAACCGACGCTGCAACTCTGCCAGCATCTGCTCGCCGCTGCGCCCTTTGGCGCGTATCAGAAACACCCGGCCAAAACGTGCTTCATACGCCTGATTAGCCTGCTGCATCGCCCGTTGCAGGGCGTGATCGGCCTGCTGCATCGCGGACTGTTCGCCGCGCGACAATGCGGCTTCTTTATCTGCACCGTTTGCGCGTTCACCGATGCGCGGATGCGCCGACAGTGCGGCCTCCAGTTCAGGCTGCTGCCACTGACGCGCCAGCGCATCGGCAGTAGCCAGTAATGCATCGGTGGTGGCAAAAGGCCGGGCCGCCACCAGCGACTGCTGCCAGTGTGGGATCGCCACACAGTGACGGATGGCTGCCTGCGCCTCCTCAGCCGGTAGCTGATTAAATGCGGCTAATTCCATGTTCAGCTCCGTCCGGCAATCAGCGAGACCGCCTGTAAATAGGCCTGCAGCGCAGGTGCCACATCTTCCACCGCTACAGACTCCGCCGGATGGTGGCTGATACCGCGATGGTTACGCACAAATAACATGCCGACCGGCCAGCGTTCAGCGATGGCGATAGCATCATGTCCGGCACCGCTCGGCAGCGACAGGCTGCGGCCCTGCACCGTTTCAACCGCATGGCTCAGCGCCTGTTGCAGCGCGGAGTCACAGGCGGTGGCACCGATGCGATAATATTCGTTCGACTCGAAGCGAAGTCCACGGCGAAGCGCAATCGCCTCTGCCTGCGTTAACAGGCTGGAGAGCAGCGTCTCCAGCGGATTATCCAGTGGACCGCGCACGTCCAGCGACAGTGAGACCTCGCCAGGGATCACATTGACCGCACCCGGCGCACAGTTAATCGTGCCGACGGTGGCGACCAACTGCGGATCCTGCTCACGGGTCGTCTGCTCGATAAACACCATCCACTCGGCAGCGGCGGCCAGCGCATCTTTGCGATGGGTCATCGGCACCGTGCCCGCATGGCCCGCTTCTCCAGTGAAACGGCAGTTAAGGCGACGCGCGCCGTTGATCGCCGTGACCACGCCCAGCGCCAGATCCTCCTGCTCCAGGCAGGGACCTTGCTCAATGTGCAGCTCAAGATACCCGACGATATCTTCAACCCGCCTCGCAGCCGCATGGATCTGATTACTGTCGAGACCCACATCCGCCATCGCCTGTGCCACGGTGATGCCGTTGCCGTCGGGATGCGTCACCCAGCTTTGCGGCCAGCTGCCAGTAATGCCACGACTGCCGAGCAGCGTAATGCCAAAACGAGTGCCCTCTTCGTCGCCGAAGCCAATCACCTCAATCGCCAGCGGCAGGCGACACTGACGTTCGTTAAGCCACTGCACGGTTTCAATGGCGCTGAGCACGCCCAGCATTCCGTCGTAGCGACCGGCGTTGCGCACCGTATCGAGATGCGAGCCGAGCAGCAGCGCGGGCGCACCGGCTTCTGCTGCCTCGTAGCGCCCACAGATATTGCCAACCGCATCCTGCCACACCCGCATGCCCGCCGCCTGCATCCACTCACCGACGCAGGCGTTGGCGCGCAGATGTTCTGGCGAGAGATAGACGCGGGTCAGCCCCCCGGCCGTTTCGCTGATCGCGGCCAGCGCATCGCAGCGTGCCATCACGCGCTGTGCCGCGACCTGGGCTTCGCTGGCGCTCATCATCATGCCTGGCTCCCGTAGTGATCCCAGGCGGCCTGCGCACCCGCGCCCTGCGGCGTGCGATGGCCGACGTAAGTCAGTACCGTTTCCAGCGCCGACAGGGTCTGCATCACGCAATCTTTGCGCGCGTTGTAGCCCATGGTGCCGATGCGCCAGACCTTGCCATGCAGCGGACCAAATGAGGTGCCAATCTCAATGCCAAAATCTTCCAGCATCAGCTTGCGCACCTGATCGCCATTCACACCTGTAGGTATCATCACGCCCAGCACGTTGTTCATTTTATTTTTCAGGTCGCCGAAGGTCTCCAGCCCCATCCCCTGAATGCCTTTCAGCATCGCTTCACCATGCAGTTTGTGGCGGGCGATGCCGTTATCCAGCCCCTCCTGCAGGATCAGACGGGCGCATTCACGCGCGCCAAACAGCGCACTGGTGGCTTCGGTGTGATGGTTGAGTCGCTCCGGGCCCCAGTAATCCATGATCATGCCGAGATCAAAATAGTTGGAGTAGATCATCTCCTCTTCGCCATCCTGATGCGCTTCGGTGCGGATCCCCTGCTCTACGCATTTGCGTTTGCGGATCACGGCTTCCATCTCTGCGCTCAGGGTGACCGGCGAGGTGCCCGATGGCCCGCCCAGGCATTTCTGCATCCCCGCCGACACCGCATCAAGTCCCCAGGCGTCCGTTTCCAGCGCGTTACCCGCCAGCGACGCGGTCGCATCGGTGTAGAACAGCACGCCATACTGTTTGCAGATTGCGCCCAGCTGCTCCAGTGGTTGCAGCATGGTCGTCGAGGTGTCGCCCTGCACGGTCAGCAACAGACGCGGTCGCACTTTTTTAATCGCATCTTCAATCTGGTCCGGGGTAAAGACTTCGCCCCACGGCACTTCAATGGTGTGCACGTCCGCACGACAGCGGCGGGCAATTTCGCATAGCAGATGACCGAAGCGGCCAAACACCGGTACCAGCACCTTGTCGCCAGGGCGGATAGACGACAGCAGAATCGCTTCGATACCGGCACGTGACGTGCCATCGATCAACAGCGTCCAGCGGTTTTCGGTGCGGAACACGCCGCGATAGAGCGCCATCACTTCGTTCATGTAGTGGGTCATCGCAGGATCGTACTGGCCCAGCAGCTGACTCGACATGGCGCGCAGCACACGGGGATCGGCGTTGATCGGCCCCGGTCCCATCAGCAAACGCTGTGGCGGATTGAGTTGCGGGAATTGTGTTATATCCATCATCATTTCCTTTTCTAAGACTCAGAGACGAACCGAAGAGATAAACTGCTTCAGCTCCGGCGTCTGCGGCTGGGCGAACAGCGTTTTACTGTCGCCCTGCTCCCAGACGCGCCCCTGATGCATAAAGACCACACGATCGCCCACGTCGCGGGCGAAGTTCATTTCATGGGTGACGAGGATCAGCGTCATGCCCTCTGCCGCCAGCTGCTCCAGAACCTTGAGCACTTCGCCCACCAGTTCAGGATCGAGCGCGGAGGTGATCTCATCACAGAGTAAAACTTTCGGCGTCATCGCCAGCGCACGGGCGATCGCCACGCGCTGCTGCTGACCGCCGGAGAGGCTGGCAGGATAGTAGTTAAGGCGTTCGCCCAGTCCGACCTTCTCCAGCATCTGTGCCGCCAGCGCCCGGCACTCGGCCTCGCTTTTCTTCAGCACGCGGCGCGGTGCCAGCATGACGTTCTCCAGCGCCGTCATGTGCGGGAACAGGTTGAAGCTCTGAAACACCATCCCGACCGAGCGGCTGATTTCACGCGCCTGCGAATCGCGGTCGGTAATCGTCATCCCGCCCAGCTTGATGCTGCCCTCCTGATAGCCTTCCAGCCCATTCATGCAGCGCAGCAGCGTGCTTTTACCCGATCCGCTGCGACCGATGATCGAGATCACCTCGCCCATGTCGATATCCAGATCCACGCCTTTCAACACATGGTTGTCGCCGTAATATTTTTGCACCTGATTAATGGTGATGAGCGGCATTGAATTTTTTCTCCAGATACTGGCTGTAGCGAGACAGCGGATAACACATCAGGAAGTAGCCCAGCGCCACCAGCCCAAAGACTTTAAACGGCTGATAGGTGACGTTGTTGAGAATGGTGCCCGCCTTGGTCAGCTCGATGAAGCCGATAATCGACGCCAGCGCGGTGCCCTTGATCACCTGCACGGCGAATCCCACTGTCGGGGCGATACCGATGCGGATCGCCTGCGGTGCCACCACCCGCCACAGCGTCTGACCAAAGGTCAGACCGAGGCAGCGCGACGCTTCCCACTGCCCTTTCGGCAGGGCGCGGATACTGCCGTACCAGATGTCCACCAGAAAGGCGCTGGTGTAGAAGGTCAGCGCCAGCGAGGCGGCGGTCCAGGGGGCGACATCGATCCCAAACAGGCCAACGCCGAAAAATGCCAGGAACAGCTGCATCAGCAGCGGCGTACCCTGAAACAGCGCGGTGTAACCGCGTATCAGGCGCGTCAGCCATTTACGCTGCAGCAGCCGCAGAAACAGCAGCGGCAGCGTCACCAGCGTGCCGCCAACAAAGGCCACCAGCGACAGCAACAGGGTCCAGCGCGCCGCCAGCAGCAGGTTGCGCAGGATGTCCCAGTCGGTAAAGGTCGTCATCATGATGCCTGCACTCCAAACCATTTACGGCCAATCGCCAGCAGCAGATGGCGCATCGCAATCGACAACGCCAGGTAGATCAGCGTGGTCACCAGATAGACCTCAAAACTTAAGAAGGTGCGCGACTGGATCAGGTTGGCGGCGAAGGTCAGCTCCTCATAGGAGACCTGCGACACCACCGACGAGCCCAGCATCACGATGATGCACTGACTCACCAGCGCCGGATAAATGCGCTGCAGCGCGGGCGGCAGCACGACCCGCAGAAACGTCTGGCTGCGGGTTAATCCCAGCACCCGGCCCGCTTCCCACTGCCCTTTGGGTGTTACCTGGATCCCGGCGCGGATGATCTCGGTGCTGTAGGCGCCAAGGTTGATCAGCATCGCCAGCAGCGCCGCCTCGCCAGCGGTGAGTTTCAGCCCCAGCGCAGGCAGACCGAAAACGATAAAGAACAGTTGCACCACAAACGGCGTATTGCGGATCAGCTCGACATAGATGCCCCACAGACGGCTCATCCAGCCCGGTTTGCCGCTGCGCAGCGCGGCGCCCGCAATGCCCAGCGCCACGCCACCCGTCGTCGCCAGCACCGTCAGCTGGATGGTGACCCACAGACCGGAGAGCAGCTCCGGCCAGTAGGGCCACAGGGCGGGAAAGTTAAGTTGCCCGGTCATGAATCCGTCCTCAGGCGCCGAGGTTCGCAGGCAGCGGCGCTTTCAGCCACTCTTCAGAGAGTTTATTCAGCGTGCCGTCCTTAATGCCCTGCTCAATCAGCGCATTCACTTTCGCTTTCAGCGCAGGCTCATCTTTCTTCAGGCCGATATAGCAGGGTGAATCTTTCAGCATGAACTGCGCGACGGGCGCTTTGGCCGGATTCTGGCGCGCAATCGCGGCGACGACCAGGTTGCCGGTCGCGACATACTGCACCTGACCGGAGAGATACGCAGACAACGTGGTGTTGTTATCTTCGTAGCGTTTCACCTGCGCATCTTTCGGGGCGACTTCGCTCAGCACCATATCTTCTACCGCACCGCGCGTGACGCCAATCGACTTGCCGCTCAGCGCCGACGCCGCTTTGATTTCATCGCCCTTCGGACCGAAGACGCCCAGGAAGAACGGCGCATAGGCACGGGTGAAGTCGATCACTTTCTCACGCTCGGCGTTTTTACCCATGCTGGAGATAACCAGATCGACCTTGTCGGTTTGCAGATAAGGCACGCGGTTGGCACTGCTGACCGGCACCAGCTGCAACTTAAGTTTCATCTGCTTCGCCAGATATTTTGCCGTGTCGATATCATATCCCTGCGGCTGCAGGTCCGTGCCGACCGAGCCAAACGGCGGGAAGTCCTGCGGCACGGCCACGCGTATGACGCCGCGCTTCTGGATATCCTGCAGTTGATCGGCCAGCGCGCTGCCCGTTTGTGCCATCAGTAATGCCGCTGTCGCAACCGCCATCAAAACTTTTTTCATTATGCACCCCGGTGAGATTAACGTGAAACAAAAGATTCTTTGACAAGCAATCTGCAACTAATGTGCCAATCCGGGCGGCAACAGAAAAAGGATTAAGCGGCAGAGCGTTCAGTGGAAATCCGGCGTAACCGGGGCAATCACGCCAGGAAAGTGGTGTTCTGAAATGGGGCAAAGCACCAAAACGGTGCCTGTTAACGGTGCTCCAGCTCGTCAAACTGCTGGTAAAGGTCGGCGATCTGATGAATCCGCTGACGTCCCTGTGCCAGCATTTCATGCAGCAGCGCATTGGCGATCAGGTTAACCAGACTCATGGCGGCACTGTAGCTGTCGAAGGCGGAAACGCTGTCGAGCGGCGTACAGAGTTGCCAGCGCGCCAGCGCAATCACCGTCTGCGCCTGCGGCTCACACAGCGCCAGCAGCGGGATGCCAGCCGCCTGCATCTGCTGCATCAGCGGCCGGATGATGCGCGGACGGCGGCGAAACGCCATCACGATTACCATGTCATCCGGCGTGATATCCACCAGCTCCTCGGCCAGCGTCTGTCCCGGCTGCGGCAGAATATGCACCTGCGAACGCGCCTGCACCAGCTGCTGACGCAGATGCAGCGCTACCGGATAAGCGTTGCGCATGCCGATGATAAAGACACGTTTAGCCTGCGCCAGCTGCTGGATAACCTCGTTAAAGTGCCGGGCATCCAGGCTGTTTACCCACTGCGTCAGATTAGCCATCTCCTGCTTGTAATGACGTGCCAGCAGCGTATTGCCCTGCACAGCATCACGGTTATCGGTCAGCGGCATGCCGCTCTGGCGCAGGATGCGAAGCTCATCACGCATATCCTTGTACTTTTCATAGCCCAGACGCTTAAACAGCCGACTGACCGTGGCTTTCGACACGCCACTGAGCCGCGCCAGCTCGGCGCTGTTGTAGCTGATCAGGTCATCGAAGTGGTCAAACACGAAGTCGGCAATACGCTGCTCCTGCGGAGAGAGTTGCGGATAGTGACTTCTGAGTCGTTCATCAAGCTGTTTCATAAGGCGTCCTGTAACTTTTGTTTCAGCAGAAGCTAGCACAATTTACGCCAGGTTAACCGGCGCATTGTCAGCTAAGCATGAAAACTGGAACAGCTCTTGCTTTGTTATGGGTTCTGTCACCCAAAGAACGAGAAAAAGATGATTCAAAGCAATATGGCCCCGCAGGGGATGGCGGTGACGCCACACCATCTGGCGAGTGAAAGTGCGCTCGCGGTGCTGCGCGATGGCGGTAATGCCATTGAAGCGATGGTGGCTGCTGCCGCAACTATCGCCGTAGTCTATCCGCACATGAACGGACTGGGCGGCGATGGTTTCTGGCTGATTCTGCCGCCTGGCGGCGATCCGGTCGCTATCGACGCCAGCGGCGCAGCCGGTTCACTGGCTCACCGCGATTTTTACGCCGATAACCCGAAGATCCCACATCGCGGGCCGAAAGCGGCGCTGACGGTGGCCGGTACGGTCAGCGGCTGGCAGGAGGCACTGACGCTCTCTGCAGAGATGGGCACCCCACCATTGCCGCTGGCCCGTCTGCTGCGGGATGCGATTCGCTACGCCGCCGACGGGATTCCGGTGACCGCCTCACAGACCGCCGCGACCACGAACTTCCTCAGTGAGTTGCAGCATCAGCCCGGCTTTCGTGCCCATTTTATGCCCGACGGCGATGTGCCGCAGCCGGGCAGCCGTTTTACCCAGCCCGCGCTGGCGAACACTCTGAGCCAGCTCACCGAAGAGGGACTCGACAGCTTTTATCGCGGCCCGCTGGCTCACCATATGGCCGACGAGATGGCGACGCTGGGCATGCCGGTGACGCTGGCCGATCTGCAGCAGCATCGCGCCCGTCATATGACACCGCTGCATCTCGCCCACAGCGAAGGCGACATCTGGAATATCGCCCCGCCGACCCAGGGCATGGTGTCGCTGGCGATCCTCGGCATCACCGATCGTCTGGAGATGGCGGAGGCTGACGACGCGCAGACGGTGCACCGCATCGTGGAGGCCACCAAGAAAGCCTTTGCGCTGCGCGACAAACACATCACCGATCCGCGTCACGTCACCGAAGATGTGCAGGCGCTGCTGGATAGCGATCACCTTGATACGCTCGCCAGCCAGATCGTCGATGGCGAGGCCGCAGCGTGGGGCAACGGGCGCGGGCCGGGTGATACGGTCTGGATGGGCGTAATGGACAGCAGCGGCCTGGCCGTCTCCTTCATCCAGAGCATCTATCACGAGTTTGGCAGCGGCGTGGTGCTGCCCGGCACCGGCATTACTTGGCAGAATCGGGGCGCTGCATTCAGCCTGGACCCTGACCATTTGCTGGCGCTGGCACCCGGCAGGCAGCCGTTTCATACCCTGAATCCCGCCGCTGCAAGGCTGAAAGATGGCCGTACGATGGTCTATGGCGCGATGGGCGGCGATGGGCAGCCGCAGACGCAGGCCGCGATTTTTACCCGCCATGTGATTCAGGGCCTGCCGTTACAGCAGGCGGTCAGTGCACCGCGCTGGCTGCTGGGCCGGACCTGGGGGCAATCGTCCGACTCGCTGAAACTGGAAGGCCGCTTTGACGACGAAACGATATTGATGCTGCGCCTGTGGGGACATGAGGTGGAACGGCTGCCGGACTTCAGCGAATCCGTAGGTCATGCGGGCGCAATTGTGCGTCACAGCAACGGCATGTTTGAGGGCGCAAGCGACCCACGCAGTAACGGCAGCGCCGCCGGTTTTTAACAGGAGCGAATCATGAATCAACACGACTGGGCCAGCTACATCGGCCATATGGAGCAGATCCTGCAACTGGAACTGGATGACGCCCGCCGCGCTGAACTGCTGATCCAGCTTTCACGAATTGCGGAGATGGCTGCGCCGCTGATGGCGTTTCCGCTGGATGACCGGCTGGAAGTCGCAGGAGTATATCAGGCATGAGATTAGGTGATGTTTCAATTCAGACGCTGCAACGGGCGATCCAGCAGAGTGAGATCAGCGCACTGGAGGTGGCGAAGCACACGCTGCAGGCGGTTGAGCAGCACAATCCGGCGCTGAATGCCTGGACGGAGGTCACCGGGCCGCGCATGTTAAAAGAGGCCAGCGCCATTGATGCACAGCGGCAGCGCGGCGAAACGCTGCCACCGCTGGCGGGCATTCCTTATGCGGTGAAAAATCTGTTTGATGTGGCGGGTCACAGCACGCTGGCCGGTGCCAGCCTGTTCCGCGATCGCCCAGCGGCACAGGCAGATGCGTTTGCCGTTGATAAACTGCGTCACGCTGGCGCGCTGCTGTCAGGTATGCTGAACATGGATGCCTATGCTTACGGTTTTACCACCGAGAACAGCCACTATGGTGCGACACATAACCCGCGCGATCTCAGCCGCGTGGCGGGCGGCTCATCTGGGGGTTCGGCCGCCGCGGTAGCCGCCGGGCTGGTTCACTTTTCACTTGGCACCGACACCAACGGTTCGATTCGGGTGCCCGCGTCGCTGTGCGGTATTTTTGGTCTTAAGCCCACTTTTGGCCGTCTGTCACGCAGCGGCAGCCATCCGTTTGTCGCCAGCCTTGACCACATCGGTCCACTGGCACGGCGGGTTGAAGACCTGGCTGTGGTGTATGACCTGTTACAGGGCGCAGACCCCGCCGATGCGTTTCAGGCCGATCATCCGGTGGCCGCGACGCTGCCGGGGCTGTCACAGGGCAGCGAAGGCTTACGCTGCGGCGTGCTGGGCGGCTTTTTTGCCCGCTGGTGTGATGAGGATTCCCGCGCTGCCGTCGCGGTGGTTGCGGCAGCGCTTGAAGCCCAGGAAGAGGTGCTGATGCCGGAGGCGGAGCTGGCCCGCTCAGCGGCGTTTATCATGACTGCCGCAGAGGGTGGCAATCACTATCTGCCCGCCCTGCGCCAGATGCCGGAGCAGTTTGAACCGAACTCCCGCGAGCGTCTGCTGGCGGGTGCCATGATGCCAGGCGCCTGGTATGTGCAGGCGCAGCGCTTCCGTCGTCATTTCCAGCAGCAGGTGTTACCGCTGTTTGATCATTTCGATGTACTGATCGCCCCGGCAACTCCCTGCAGCGCAATCACGATCGGCCAGCAGACGCTGTCGATTCAGGGTGAATCGCTGCCCGCTAAAGCGAGCATGGGGATGCTGACGCAGCCAATCTCCTTCCTGGGATTACCGGTCTGTACCGTGCCGCTGGCGACCCGGAGCGGCCTGCCGATTGGCTTACAGCTTATCGCCCGTCCGTTTAACGAAGAGGCAGTGCTACGCGCCGCCTGGTCACTGGAACACCAGGGCATTACGATACCGCAAATGAATATGGCAGGAGTGTGATGAACAGAGAGATTAATTTACCGCAGGTGCTCAGCGAGGTGACGGCGCAGTTTTATCGCTACGAGCAGGCGCTGGTCAGCAATGATGTGGACGAACTGGACGCGCTGTTCTGGCACGACCCGCGAACCGTGCGCCTTGGCGCGGGTGAGAATCTGTATGGCATTGATGAGATTCGGGCCTTCCGTGCCGCGCGCCCTTCAGCCGGGCTGGACCGGACGCTGCGCAACACCGTGATTACCACCTTTGGTGAGGATTATGCAGTCTGCAGCACTGAATTTACCCGCACCGGCAGTGATAAAATTGGCCGCCAGCAGCAGACCTGGGTGCGCATGCCCCACGGCTGGTGCATCGTGGCGGCGCAGGTCAGTCTGATGAGCTGACGGCTTCCGGCGCTTCGCCCGATCAATAGAGGCAAGCGCCGGAACCAGCTTACGGTGCCGGATGCGTTTTGATCCAGTGGTCAGCAATCTGCTGACGGGTGCAAATCCAGACGTCATCGTGCTGCTGAATGTGATCAAGGAAGTTCTGCAGCGCGCGGAATTTGCCCGGACGCCCCAGCAGACGGCAATGCATGCCGATCGACATCATCTTCGGAGCCGTTTCCCCCTCTTCATACAGCACATCGAAGGTATCCCGCAGATAGGTGAAGAACTGTTCGGCAGTGTTAAATCCCTGCGGCGAAGCAAAGCGCATGTCGTTGCATTCCAGGGTGTAAGGAATAATCAGGTGCGGTTTCACCGTGCCATCCTGACAGGTGACCTGGGTCCAGAACGGCAGGTCGTCGCCATAATAGTCACTGTCATAGCTGAAGCCGCCCTGCTCCACCACCAGCCGACGGGTATTCGGGCTGTCGCGGCCGGTGTACCAGCCGGTCGGTGCTTTACCAAACAGATCCACCAGCACATCAACCGCCTGCTGCATATGCTGACGTTCAGTTTTTGCATCCATGCCCTGATAGTGGATCCAGCGCCAGCCGTGGCTGACCACATCGTAGTCCGCCTGTTTAATCGCCTCGACGACTTCCGGGTGACGCGCCAGCGCCATCGCCACGCCAAACACGGTTAGCGGCAGACCGCGCTTCTGAAACTCATTGTGAATGCGCCAGAAACCGGCGCGAGAGCCATATTCATACAGCGACTCCATCGACATGTGACGATCGGCATAGCTCGCTGCACCGATGATGTCGGAGAGGAACTGCTCTGAGCCCGCATCGCCATGCAGCACGCTGTTTTCTGCGCCCTCTTCATAGTTCAGAACAAACTGCACCGCCACACGGGCGTTGTTGGGCCAGGCGGCGTGCGGCGGATTAGCGCCATAACCGATTAAATCGCGCGGATAGTTTTTGTTAAAGCTGTACTCTTTCTTCTCTGCAGCGTCAGTCATCACTCGCTTCCTGTCTTAAATCGGGAAAGTTCCGTTAGTTTAGATGCTGAAACGCACCTGAGAGAGGTTTCTGCAAAGGCCAGGCCAGATCGCCATGTTTGCTGGTGCCAAAGCCCAGCGCCACCAGCGACTCCACCATTTTCACCGCCGCGCTGACGCCGTCGATCACCGGCAGGCCCAGTTCCTGGGTCAGCGAAGCAGCCAGCGTGGCCATTCCGCCACAGCCCAGCACAATCGCCCCGCTGCCATCTTCCCGTTTCGCCTGAATACAGCGTTCCCGCACTTTCTCCTGCGCCAGGCCGCTGCCATCTTCCAGCGCCAGTACCGGCAGATCGATGGCGTGCAGCGCGGCACAGTGATGGGTAAAGCCATACTGCTGCAGCAGATGACGCGCAATCACCAGGGTGCGTGGCAGCGTGGTAACAATGGAGAAACGCGTCGCCAGAAGCGTGGCAGTATGCATCGCCGCTTCCGCAATACCGATCACCGGTCCGCTGGCCAGCTCGCGTGCCGCCAGCAGACCCGGATCGCCAAAGCAGGCGATGACATGGCCGCTGACGCCCTGCTCCCTGCCGAGTTTGATCTGCTCCAGCACGCCGATGGCGGCGATCGCTTCATCGAAGTGGCCTTCAATGGAGGGCACGCCCTGCGACGGTGAGACCGCCAGAATTTCGGTGCCTGGCGCGGCGACCGCACGGGCGGCCTGGCCGATGGTTTCAGTCATCGCCAGGCTGGTGTTGGGGTTAATGACCTGAATCACGCTCATGAGGCAACTCCAGAGCCTGCAGCAAACAGTCGGGAGAAATCAGGCAGGGTTTCCCCGCTGCGCTCAAAATGCAGACTGGAAACGATATGCTCAAAGTGATGCTGTAGCGCCTGCGTCAGCGGTTCCAGCGCACGCGCGCGCAGTAACTTCAGCAGATTCGCGTGATCGTCACAACGGCAGCCGCGCTGCCACGGCGCGCCATAAGCGGCAATCACCAGCGATGAGCGCTGCGTCAGGCTGGTCACCATGCCGGTGAGCACCTGATTGCCGGAGATCGCCTGCAGCTGGATATGAAATGCCGCTGAGAGCCGGATCGCTGCCGGACCATCCTGATCGGCAAGGGCCTGGTTCTCCTGCGCGATGAGCTGCTCCAGCGCCACCAGATGAGGCGGCTGCAGATGCGCCAGTACCGCAGGCAGATTGGCGCACTCCATTAAACTGCGGGTGGAGAAGATGTCCCGCGCCTCTTCAACACCGGGTGTCGCCACCTGCGCACCACGTTTGGGCGTCAGCGTCACCATCTGCACCGCCGCGAGGCGCTGCAGCACTTTGCGGATGCCGGTGCGGCTCACGCCAAAGACCCCGGAAAGGGCCTCTTCCGGCAATTTACTGCCCGGCGGCAGCTGATGCTCAACAATGGCGTTCATTAGCGCCTGGTAGATCCCTTCATCCTTATCCTGCAGCCTGGTGGCGTCTCGCTGGCCTGTTTTACTCGTCATTACCTGCTCCGGTCGCTCGCTGTATGCCACATATCGTATACGTTAAAATTAAATATTGTATACAAGAAAAGAGATCTGGCCTGAATCCTGCAATACCGTTTTACCAGATTATTCATTTCACTCTCGGGTAAAGGAGCAGGTTTCATGCCAAATCAATCAACGGTGGCCAGCACGGCCTCTGAAGCCAGTGCCCGTTACAGCCCACGGCTCTGTAACGACGACCTGGCACCGACACGCGATCAGAACTGGTCGTGGTACAACATTTTTTCCTTCTGGATGTCCGATGTGCACAGCATGGGTGGCTATGTGGTGGCCGCCAGCTTCTTCACGCTGGGATTAGCCAGCTGGCAGGTGCTGCTCTGTCTGCTGGCCGGGATCTGCATCGTGCAGATCTGCGCGAATCTGGTGGCGAAACCGAGCCAGATGGCGGGCGTACCTTATGCGGTGATTTGCCGCCAGGCGTTTGGCGTGTTTGGCGCCAATATTCCGGCAGTGATCCGCGGGCTGATCGCGTTCGCGTGGTATGGCATCCAGACTTATCTGGCGGCGAACGCCCTGATGCTGGTGTTGCTGAAGTTCGCGCCGTCGCTGACGTCAATGACCGTGCCGCACTGGCTGGGCCTGTCGCTGCTGGGCTGGTGCTGCTTTGGCATTATGTGGTTACTGCAGGCGATGGTGTTCTGGCACGGCATGAACGCGATTAAACGCTTTATCGACGTTGCAGGTCCGGCCGTCTATGTGGTGATGGTGGCACTGGCGGGCTGGATTGTATACAAGACCGGTTTCGATGGGATCTCCTTTACCCTTGCCAGCAAATCACTGACCGCAGGTGAGCAGACGTGGCAGATGATTACAGCCACGGCGCTGGTGGTCTCCTACTTCTCCGGTCCATTGCTGAACTTCGGTGACTTTTCACGCTACGGCAAAAACATGTCCGAGATCCGTCGCGGCAACCGCTGGGGCCTGCCCTTCAACTTCCTGCTGTTCTCTGTGGTGACGGTGGTGATTGTGTCAGGCACCCAGTCGCTGTTTGGCAAAATGATTACCGATCCCATCGAAACCGTGAGCATGGTCGGCAACGATCTGGCGGTGGCGATTGGCCTGCTGACCATGATTACTGCCACCATCGGCATCAATATCGTGGCGAACTTCGTTTCACCTGCTTTTGACTTCTCCAACTGTTCACCGCAGAAAATCAGCTTCCGCACCGGCGGGATGATTGCCGCCGTGGGTTCGGTGCTGTTAACGCCGTGGAACCTGTTCCAGTCACCCGAGCTGATTCACTACACGCTGGATGTGCTGGGATCGTTCATCGGACCACTGTTCGGCATTCTGCTGACCGATTTCTACCTGATCAAACGTGGACGCATCTCGGTCGATGACCTGTTTAACGATACGCCAGCAGGCCGTTACTGGTATCGCGGTGGCTTTAACCCCAAAGCGATTGGCGCGCTGCTGCCGTCGGTAGCGATTTGCCTGGTGATTAGCTTTATCCCTTCCCTGCATCAGGTGGCGAACTTTAGCTGGTTTATTGGTGCCGGCCTGGCGGCAGGCTGCTATCGCTTTATCGCCCGTGAAGATCGCGAGACGGAGGATGTGACCCGCTGGCATAGCGAGGGAATGGCGCAGAAGAAGCAAGCCGCCGCTGAATAGCAGACAGCAAAAAGCCGATTCATTTCTGAATCGGCTTTTTTAAAGAGATTGGCGGAACGGACGGGGCTCGAACCCGCGACCCCCTGCGTGACAGGCAGGTATTCTAACCAACTGAACTACCGCTCCGCGCTTTGTTCCCCGTCGGGAACGAGGCGCATAGTAATGGCAGGCCGTTACGGCGTCAACGCTTTTTCCAGGTGAATGAATCGTTTGCTGTTTTTTTCAGCTTGGCGTTGATTTTATCCACAAAAACAGGCCCTTCAGCCGCGCCACAGGCAGCTGCCGCCTTTTTTCATGACCAGATCCAGACGGGACTCATGAGCAACCACCTCTTCTTCGCTGGCCGTCACCACACGCAGTGCAGAAGCGGGACGCACGATGCGCTGGATGCTCTCTCCCTGAGCCTGTCGGGCGCTTTCACTCTCCGATAAAAAGGAGAGAGAGGTCTGCCCGCCGGTCATGGTCAGGAACACTTCTGCCAGAATCTCGGCATCGAGCAGTGCGCCGTGCAGGGTTCGTTTGGTGTTGTCTATTTCGTAACGTGAGCAGAGCGCATCAAGGCTGTTACGCTTGCCGGGAAACATTCGACGCGCCAGTGCCAGGCTGTCGGTAATTTTGCAGAAGGTTTCGGTTTTCTCAATGCCGCGATTCAGCTTTGAAAACTCGTAATCCATAAAGCCGATATCAAACGGCGCGTTATGGATGACTAATTCGGCACCGCGAATGTAGTCGAGAAACTCATCGGCGATTTCGCTGAAGGCGGGCTTGTCGGCCAGAAACTCATCGGCAATGCCGTGGACGCCAAAAGCTTCGGGATCGACCAGCCGATCGGGCTTGAGATACATATGGAAATTGTTACCGGTCAGGCGACGGTTAATCACCTCTACCGCACCAATCTCAATGATGCGGTGCCCCTCATAATGTACCCCGATCATGTTCATGCCGGTGGTTTCAGTATCGAGAACGATCTGGCGGTTATTTGCAGTGCTCATAAGACCCGTTTTATGTCAGACTTGGCGTTTTTTAAGAGGAAGTCTACCAGAGATGCGCAAACAGGTAGAGATATTCACCGATGGATCCTGTCTTGGAAATCCCGGTCCCGGCGGTTACGGAGCGATTTTACGTTACGGTCAGCATGAGAAAACCTTCAGCGCGGGCTATTACCTTACCACTAACAACCGGATGGAGCTGATGGCGGCGATTGTCTCGCTTGAGGCGCTGACCCAGCCGTGCGATGTGGTTCTCAGCACCGACAGTCAGTATGTGCGTCAGGGTATTACCAGCTGGATCCACAACTGGAAAAAGCGTGGCTGGAAAACCGCCGATAAAAAGCCGGTGAAGAATGTCGATCTCTGGCAGCGTCTCGACTTAGCCCTCAGCACCCATAAGATTCAGTGGGAGTGGGTTAAAGGACATGCCGGCCACCCGGAAAACGAGCGCTGCGACGTGCTGGCCCGCAGCGCGGCGGAAAACCCTGCCTTTGAGGATATTGGTTATAAAGCCGAGTCCTGATCCTCTGCCTTGCGAAACTGACGCGTGGCATTGACCGTCTGGCGGATCTTGCTGGTGCTCAGGCTCTTCTTTGCCCGGGTCGGCAGCAGCGGGAAGGTTCGCTTGCGCGCCACCACAATATTCAGACACCCCAGCGCCGGTAAGTGGGCGCTGATCAGTTTTCCGCCCTGCCGGTGCCACGGCAGCACCTGAAATCGGGTGCGGTAGACCACCTCATAATTCAGTAGTCCCAACCAGTCGAGCAATCGCATCTGGCTGAACATCCTCCCGCTCCAGGGTGCTTTGCGGGTTAATCCCGGTACCATTTTACTCACACCAAGCAGGCTGAAGGGATTGAAGCCGCTGATGATCATCCAGCCATCATCGATTAACACCCTGTCCACTTCGCGTAGCACCCGGTGAGGATCCTGACTCCAGGCGAGCGTATGGGCCAGCAGACAGGCATCAATCGACTTCGACTCAAACGGCAACTGCATCGGGTCAGCCCGCACCTGTAACAGCTCGCCTTCACTGCCCACATTGACCTGATGTGAAATAGCACAGTTTTCGGTGTTGATTTCTGCGCTGAGGTTGCCAAGCTTAAGCATATGAAAGCCATAAAGCTTTCCAAGGTAAGGCTGAAGCTGCTGCGTTAGCGCCTCGCGGAAATAATCTCCCCACGGCATATTGCGCCAGGACAGCGGTGCGTTCAGAACCTGGCGTGATTTAGCGGGCTTCATGCTTTACGCTCTTCCTTTTCCTACGATCTGCGAGAGGTGATGATGAATCTTACCAGTATTCCTGCGTTGCAGGACAACTACATCTGGACGCTGAATGATGATGAGGGTAAATGCCTGATCGTTGATCCCGGCGAAGCTCAGCCAGTGTTAGAAAAAATGGCATCAAACGGCTGGCAGCCAGTCGCGATTCTGTTGACTCACCACCATAACGACCATACGGGCGGCGTGAAAACATTATGCGAACACTTCCCTCACCTGGAGATTTACGGTCCTCAGGAAACCGAAGCGAAAGGGGCCAGAACGATAGTCAGCGAAGGGGATAAAGTCACCGTACTAGGCCTGACCTTTGAAGTGATCCATACACCTGGTCACACTTTAGGACATATCTCATATTACAGCTCACCTTATCTTTTCTGTGGCGACACTCTCTTTTCAGGCGGCTGCGGACGCCTTTTTGAGGGCACACCAGAGCAGATGTATGATTCGTTTCAAAAGCTTAATCAGCTTCCAGGAGAAACCTTAGTCTGCTGCGCGCATGAATATACTTTATCCAATCTGAAGTTTGCTGCGGCTATTCTGCCCCATGACCCGCAAATAACGGCCGAATACCAGAAAATTAAGGACTTACGTACCAAAAATGGCATTAGTCTGCCAACAAAACTGGCGCACGAACGGTCAATAAATTTATTTCTGCGTACGCAAGACATTGATTTACAAAGGGCATTAAACGTTAACGTTACTGATGAACCGGTATGGCGGACATTTGCCGTTCTACGCGAGAAGAAAGACGCTTTTTGATTTTTCGGGTTGTGTTGTGAAAAGTCGTCACGTATAGTTGCTCGTCTTTTAAGCGAACTATTGACACACACATGAAGGCTAAAGCGATCTTACTCGCCTCAGTCTTGCTGGTAGGATGTCAGGCGTCCAGGAACGATGCCAATATCCCCGAACAGCATGCACAGAGTCTGTCTTCAGCTGGTCAAGGTGAAAATGGAAAGTACGGAGACGAGTTTTTGTCGCCGCGATGGCAGGAAGATGGAACTGGCCTCGCAGCAGACGCAGATCTCTGGAGTTTCATTAGTGACGAGTTGAAGATGGGGATTCCGGAAAATCCGGCAATCCGCGAACAAAAAAGTAAATTTTTAAAAAATAAGAGCTATCTCCACGATGTAACATTACGGGCAGAGCCGTACATGTACTGGATAGTCGAGCAGATACAGAAACGTAAAATGCCGATGGAACTGGTACTGCTACCCATAGTGGAGAGCGCTTTTGACCCTCGCGCAACCTCATCCGCCAATGCCGCTGGTATCTGGCAGATTGTTGCAGCTACGGGTCGAAACTATGGTTTGAAACAAAACCAGTATTACGATGGGCGACGTGATGTAGTCGCATCCACGAAAGTTGCGCTGGATATGATGCAGCGTCTTAACACCATGTTTGACGGTGACTGGTTACTGACCATCGCTGCTTACAACAGTGGTGAAGGACGGGTGCTCAAAGCGATTAAGCAGAATAAGGCGCGCGGTAAGCCGACTGACTTCTGGCATTTATCGCTGCCACGCGAAACGACCGTGTATGTGCCTAAAATGTTAGCGCTGAGTGAACTGCTCAAAAATAACAAGCGTTACGGTATAAAACTGCCGACACCTAATGAAAGTCGTGCTCTGGCACGAGTGGAAGTGGGCCAGCAGATACAGCTGACGCAGGCTGCCGAAATGGCAGGTATGTCGCTCACGAAACTGAAGAGCTTCAATACCGGCTACAAAGGCGGTGCAACAGCGCCAAACGGCCCGCACTATATTATGGTGCCGAAGTCGAACGTCGCAAAACTGCGAAACTCACTGGCTTCCGGTGATATCGCAGCGGTACAGCCTGTGCAGCTTGCGAAAGCCAGCGCGAGTGGCGGGTACAAAGTACGACGGGGTGATACGCTTTCTGGTATCGCCGCTAAACTTGGCGTTAGCGTCTCGACACTGAAGCAGGAAAACAACCTGCGCGGTGCTGATATCCGACCGGGTCAGACACTGACCATCGGTTCGAACGGCACCCGACTGGCTGATAACGGCAACAGCATCACCTACCGTGTTCGTAAGGGTGATTCTCTTGACAGTATTGCCCGTCATCACGGCGTCAATATCAAAGACGTGATGCGCTGGAACAGTGTGCTGGACAGTGCGAAAGATATTCAACCCGGCGATAACTTAACGCTGTTTGTGAATAATAACGCAACACCGGATACCTGATACGTTGAAAAGGCTGACATTTGTCAGCCTTTTTCTTTTATTCATCTGCCGTCGTTTACTCATCCCCGGACGTCCCTCCCCTGCTTCAGGCTTCTTCGTCGCGCCGTATTAGCCGCCTGAACTGAACTCCACCAGTAAGGGGTTATGATCGGAAGCGCGCGTCACCAGTACGGATGCCTCGCTCACTCTGAGATCGCGATAGAAGACGAAATCCAGCGGGCGACCAAACGCTTTGCGGCGGTGATCGGCCGTAAACATCACCTCTTCCAGCTTCATCCGCTGTGCAAACCGGTAGAGCGCATTGATGCGCTGACGGCTCCAGGCATTGAAATCCCCTGCCATGATTACCGGTCCCTGATGATGCATGATCTGTTCGCCGATGGGCCCCAGCTGTTTACTGTAGACGTCGACACCCAGGCTGAAGTTAACCGCATGGATGTTAACCACCATCAGCATTTCTCCTGCTGGCAGCGGATACGCCGTAACCAGCGCCGATTTTGACAGCCTCAGCAGAGGCTCACGCTCGCGTAATGGGCAACAATAGACCGGATGGGCAGAAGCAAGCGTCATCACGCCAGAGGGATGCTGAGGCAGCACAAAGGCAGGCACCTGATCGGCAGCCAGATAATTACTGGTGGCAAACTGCACCAGTTCGGGTGTGGTCTGCGCTTCCTGCAGTAACACCAGATGCGCATCCTTACCAAATCCTTCCAGCACTGACATCCAGTCTGCACGCTGCTGCTTGAAAATATTCCATACCAGAACTTTAAGGTTTGGATGCGCGGGCAACGGTGCGCCGGGTGGCAGTGCCTGGCCGAGATGGAGCATCGCCCCAGGTGGAAAGATCTGTTCCACTGGTTGTCCTGCTACATATCGCATTGCATAAGTTTTTTTGCGCACTTTCCCGCCTGGCTGATAATTCAAAAATACAGTTAACACCTGTCTGTTATAGGGATTCTAGACCGGGGTTTCAATGGATGCAGGTGAATGTCAGAATTCATCACGCTTTTCCAGAATAAAGGCGTTAGTTTAAGCTCGCTAAGCTAAACGAGGCAGAGCCAGGCCACATCAACGGTGCCATCATTGAGGACGCCTGTACTGGTTATGCCAGTATAATCGTTCATAAAATAGCTAAATAAATACGATACTATAGGGCGGAAAAATGAAGGCATCTTCTGACGAACTTAAAGTGTTTGTCAGTGTAGTAGAGAGTGGAAGTTTCAGCCGCGCTGCTGAGCAGTTGCAGATGGCAAACTCTGCCGTCAGCAGAACCATAAAAAAACTGGAAAACAAGCTGGGCATTGCTCTGCTGACCCGTACCACGCGACAGCTGGCACTTACGCAGGAAGGCGAACGCTATTTCCGCCATGTTCAGCGCTTTTTGCAGGAGATGACTACCGCAGAAAGCGATTTGATAGAAAGCTTACAGGAGCCCAAAGGGCTATTGCGCGTTGATGCCGCGACACCGGTTATTCTGCATTTGCTGATGCCGATGGTTAAGCCCTTTCGCCAGCGCTATCCCGGGGTAACACTTTCGTTGATCTCCTCAGAGAGTTTTATCAATCTGATTGAACGGAAAGTGGATATTGCAATTCGTGCCGGCAATCTCACGGACTCAACGCTACGCGCCAGATTGCTGTTTAACAGTTTTCGCAGGGTTGTCGCCTCACCAGCCTATCTCCGTGAGTACGGTGTACCACAAAAGGTGACCGATCTGGATAACCACGCTTGTCTTGGCTTTGAAGAATCCCCGAGGCTCAATCGCTGGCCCATCGCACGTGAAAGCGGCGAACTCTATGACATCGACTGGGCTATCTCTTCAAATAGCGGAGAGACAATTAAGCAGCTCTGTCTTACCGGCAATGGTATTGCCTGTCTGTCAGACTATATGATCGATCGTGAGGTTGCAGAAGGAACACTGGTGGAGGTGCTGGCCGATCAACGTCTGCCGGTCGAGATGCCCTTCAATGCGGTCTACTACAGCGATATCGGTGTGAGTCAGCGTGTGCGGGCTTTTATCGATTTTCTCAGCGAGTGGACAGCTGAGCAGCCGTGGCGCACGTGAGGTCTTTTGAACTGGCTTATTTGCTGCAATGGAAAAAGCCCTGACCGTTAAGTCAGGGCTTTCCAATTAAGTGGCGGAACGGACGGGGCTCGAACCCGCGACCCCCTGCGTGACAGGCAGGTATTCTAACCAACTGAACTACCGCTCCACCGATTCTTTCACGCTTATCAGCAACCGGCTGATAACCGTCTGTTCCCGTTATTTTCCCTGTCAGAGGAAAAGGAACAAATTTGATGCCTGGCAGTTCCCTACTCTCGCATGGGGAGGCCCCACACTACCATCGGCGCTACGGCGTTTCACTTCTGAGTTCGGCATGGGGTCAGGTGGGACCACCGCGCTAAAGCCGCCAGGCAAATTCTGTCTCCGCGCCGCCGCTGAGGGCCGCGCAGAATATCCGGTACAAGGCTGAAAATCGTGTCTCTCAAAAACGCCTCTGGCGTTGTAAGGTTAAGCCTCACGGGTCATTAGTACCGGTTAGCTCAACGCATCGCTGCGCTTACACACCCGGCCTATCAACGTCGTCGTCTTCAACGTCCCTTCAGGACCCTCAAGGGGTCAGGGAGAACTCATCTCGGGGCAAGTTTCGTGCTTAGATGCTTTCAGCACTTATCTTTTCCGCACTTAGCTACCGGGCAATGCCATTGGCATGACAACCCGAACACCAGTGGTGCGTTCACTCCGGTCCTCTCGTACTAGGAGCAACCCCCCTCAATTCTCCAGCGCCCACGGCAGATAGGGACCGAACTGTCTCACGACGTTCTAAACCCAGCTCGCGTACCACTTTAAACGGCGAACAGCCGTACCCTTGGGACCTACTTCAGCCCCAGGATGTGATGAGCCGACATCGAGGTGCCAAACACCGCCGTCGATATGAACTCTTGGGCGGTATCAGCCTGTTATCCCCGGAGTACCTTTTATCCGTTGAGCGATGGCCCTTCCATTCAGAACCACCGGATCACTATGACCTGCTTTCGCACCTGCTCGAGCCGTCACTCTCGCAGTCAAGCCAGCTTATGCCATTGCACTAACCTCACGATGTCCGACCGTGATTAGCTGACCTTCGTGCTCCTCCGTTACTCTTTAGGAGGAGACCGCCCCAGTCAAACTACCCACCAGACACTGTCCGCAGCCCGGATTACGGGCCTACGTTAGAACATCAAACATTAAAGGGTGGTATTTCAAGGTTGGCTCCACGCAGACTGGCGTCCGCGCTTCAAAGCCTCCCACCTATCCTACACATCAAGGCTCAATGTTCAGTGTCAAGCTGTAGTAAAGGTTCACGGGGTCTTTCCGTCTTGCCGCGGGTACACTGCATCTTCACAGCGAGTTCAATTTCACTGAGTCTCGGGTGGAGACAGCCTGGCCATCATTACGCCATTCGTGCAGGTCGGAACTTACCCGACAAGGAATTTCGCTACCTTAGGACCGTTATAGTTACGGCCGCCGTTTACCGGGGCTTCGATCAAGAGCTTCTCCTTGCGGATAACCCCATCAATTAACCTTCCGGCACCGGGCAGGCGTCACACCGTATACGTCCACTTTCGTGTTTGCACAGTGCTGTGTTTTTAATAAACAGTTGCAGCCAGCTGGTATCTTCGACTGGCTTCGGCTCGGGGAGTAAATCCCTCCACCTACGCGCCAGCGTGCCTTCTCCCGAAGTTACGGCACCATTTTGCCTAGTTCCTTCACCCGAGTTCTCTCAAGCGCCTTGGTATTCTCTACCTGACCACCTGTGTCGGTTTGGGGTACGATTCTGTGTTACCTGATGCTTAGAGGCTTTTCCTGGAAGCTGGGCATTTATCACTTCAGCACCGTAGTGCCTCGTCGTCACGCCTCAGCGTTGATAAGGGACCGGATTTACCTGGACCCTCCGCCTACACGCTTAAACCGGGACAACCGTCGCCCGGCTGATATAGCCTTCTCCGTCCCCCCTTCGCAGTAACACCGAGTACAGGAATATTAACCTGTTTCCCATCGACTACGCCTTTCGGCCTCGCCTTAGGGGTCGACTCACCCTGCTCCGATTAACGTTGAACAGGAACCCTTGGTCTTCCGGCGAGCGGGCTTTTCACCCGCTTTATCGTTACTTATGTCAGCATTCGCACTTCTGATACCTCCAGCATGCCTCACAGCACACCTTCGACGGCTTACAGAACGCTCCCCTACCCAACAACGCCTAAGCGTCGCTGCCGCAGCTTCGGTGCATGGTTTAGCCCCGTTACATCTTCCGCGCAGGCCGACTCGACCAGTGAGCTATTACGCTTTCTTTAAATGATGGCTGCTTCTAAGCCAACATCCTGGCTGTCTGTGCCTTCCCACATCGTTTCCCACTTAACCATGACTTTGGGACCTTAGCTGGCGGTCTGGGTTGTTTCCCTCTTCACGACGGACGTTAGCACCCGCCGTGTGTCTCCCGTGATAACATTCTCCGGTATTCGCAGTTTGCATCGGGTTGGTAAGCCGGGATGGCCCCCTAGCCGAAACAGTGCTCTACCCCCGGAGATGAGTTCACGAGGCGCTACCTAAATAGCTTTCGGGGAGAACCAGCTATCTCCCGGTTTGATTGGCCTTTCACCCCCAGCCACAGGTCATCCGCTAATTTTTCAACATTAGTCGGTTCGGTCCTCCAGTTAGTGTTACCCAACCTTCAACCTGCCCATGGCTAGATCACCGGGTTTCGGGTCTATACCCTGCAACTTAACGCCCAGTTAAGACTCGGTTTCCCTGCGGCTCCCCTATACGGTTAACCTTGCTACAGAATATAAGTCGCTGACCCATTATACAAAAGGTACGCAGTCACCCCCATAAAGAAGGCTCCCACTGCTTGTACGTACACGGTTTCAGGTTCTGTTTCACTCCCCTCGCCGGGGTTCTTTTCGCCTTTCCCTCACGGTACTGGTTCACTATCGGTCAGTCAGGAGTATTTAGCCTTGGAGGATGGTCCCCCCATATTCAGACAGGATACCACGTGTCCCGCCTTACTCATCGAGCTCACAGCATATGTGCTTTTGTGTACGGGAGTATCACCCTGTACCCTGCGACTTTCCAGACGCTTCCACTAACACACATGCTGATTCAGGCTCTGGGCTGCTCCCCGTTCGCTCGCCGCTACTGGGGGAATCTCGGTTGATTTCTTTTCCTCGGGGTACTTAGATGTTTCAGTTCCCCCGGTTCGCCTTGCAGCACTATGTATTCATGCTGCAATGATGCACAGAGTGCACCGGGTTTCCCCATTCGGACATCGACGGCTGTAGCGGTTCATATCACCTTACCGTCGCTTTACGCAGATTAGCACGTCCTTCATCGCCTCTGACTGCCTGGGCATCCACCGTGTACGCTTAGTCGCTTAACCTCACAACCCACAGGCGTTTTTCAACGCTGTAAGCTGCAAGCATTTGAGAGACTCGAACGCATCGTATTTTTCATTCTTATTACGGAGAATGAAAACGACACGTCGTTTCAATTTTCAGCTTGTTCCGGATTGTTAAAGAGCAAATATCTCAAACGCGACCCGGCTGCTTACGCAACCCGAACGGTTTTGAGATACTGTATGGAGACACCTTTCACCTGTCACCAAGCAGGTGGCGTCCCCTAGGGGATTCGAACCCCTGTTGCCGCCGTGAAAGGGCGGAGTCCTAACCGCTAGACGAAGGGGACACGATAGTGTCACGACTTCGCAGCCGTCCTGCTCATTACTTTTTATCAGACAATCTGTGTGGACACTGCGCCGGAAGGTATCTTCAGGTAAGGAGGTGATCCAACCGCAGGTTCCCCTACGGTTACCTTGTTACGACTTCACCCCAGTCATGAATCACAAAGTGGTAAGCGCCCTCCCGAAGGTTAAGCTACCTACTTCTTTTGCAACCCACTCCCATGGTGTGACGGGCGGTGTGTACAAGGCCCGGGAACGTATTCACCGTGGCATTCTGATCCACGATTACTAGCGATTCCGACTTCACGGAGTCGAGTTGCAGACTCCGATCCGGACTACGACGCACTTTGTGAGGTCCGCTTGCTCTCGCGAGGTCGCTTCTCTTTGTATGCGCCATTGTAGCACGTGTGTAGCCCTACTCGTAAGGGCCATGATGACTTGACGTCATCCCCACCTTCCTCCGGTTTATCACCGGCAGTCTCCTTTGAGTTCCCGACCGAATCGCTGGCAACAAAGGATAAGGGTTGCGCTCGTTGCGGGACTTAACCCAACATTTCACAACACGAGCTGACGACAGCCATGCAGCACCTGTCTCACGGTTCCCGAAGGCACTAAGGCATCTCTGCCGAATTCCGTGGATGTCAAGAGTAGGTAAGGTTCTTCGCGTTGCATCGAATTAAACCACATGCTCCACCGCTTGTGCGGGCCCCCGTCAATTCATTTGAGTTTTAACCTTGCGGCCGTACTCCCCAGGCGGTCGACTTAACGCGTTAGCTCCGGAAGCCACTCCTCAAGGGAACAACCTCCAAGTCGACATCGTTTACGGCGTGGACTACCAGGGTATCTAATCCTGTTTGCTCCCCACGCTTTCGCACCTGAGCGTCAGTCTTTGTCCAGGGGGCCGCCTTCGCCACCGGTATTCCTCCAGATCTCTACGCATTTCACCGCTACACCTGGAATTCTACCCCCCTCTACAAGACTCAAGCCTGCCAGTTTCAAATGCAGTTCCCAGGTTAAGCCCGGGGATTTCACATCTGACTTAACAGACCGCCTGCGTGCGCTTTACGCCCAGTAATTCCGATTAACGCTTGCACCCTCCGTATTACCGCGGCTGCTGGCACGGAGTTAGCCGGTGCTTCTTCTGCGGGTAACGTCAATCGGCGCGGTTATTAACCGCACCGCCTTCCTCCCCGCTGAAAGTACTTTACAACCCGAAGGCCTTCTTCATACACGCGGCATGGCTGCATCAGGCTTGCGCCCATTGTGCAATATTCCCCACTGCTGCCTCCCGTAGGAGTCTGGACCGTGTCTCAGTTCCAGTGTGGCTGGTCATCCTCTCAGACCAGCTAGGGATCGTCGCCTAGGTGGGCCATTACCCCGCCTACTAGCTAATCCCATCTGGGTTCATCCGATAGTGAGAGGCCCGAAGGTCCCCCTCTTTGGTCTTGCGACGTTATGCGGTATTAGCCACCGTTTCCAGTGGTTATCCCCCTCTATCGGGCAGATCCCCAGACATTACTCACCCGTCCGCCACTCGTCACCCAAGGAGCAAGCTCCTCTGTGCTACCGTCCGACTTGCATGTGTTAGGCCTGCCGCCAGCGTTCAATCTGAGCCATGATCAAACTCTTCAATTTAAGTTTGATTTGCTTAAACAAGTTAAGCGGTGCTCATCTGTAAAACGTCATAATGAATTTCATTATGTGTTCACTCGTGAGGCTTTGATATTTTTTGCGTCCGGAGACGCTGATATCAATCCTGCGAGTGCCCACACAGATTGTCTGATAAATTGTTAAAGAGCAGTGCGAACAGTGCGTTAGCGTCCTGTCGCGAGGTGGCGTATATTACGCTTTCCTCCTGCAGAGTCAACCTCTTTCTCAGAAGTTTTTCTCCGGCGGCGCAGTCTCCTGTGCCTCTCAACCCGTTTCCCGTTGCCGGTGTTCCGTGTCGATGGAGGCGCATTATAGGAACGGCTCAGATAGCGCAAGTGCAAATTGAGACTTTTTTGCTGTTCGTCTGAAATTTGCACAAAAGCGCCGTTTTAGCCCTGTTTAATGCGTGCTGGCAGCTCTGCGAGGCTATTAATCACCCAGTCTGCTGCAGCTTCACCTTCAGCCGTGACGGGTTTACCGCTACGCACCAGCACTTTGGTGCCAACACCGGCAGCCTTTCCTGCCAGCATATCTTCCAGCTTGTCGCCCACCATATAAGAAGCAGCCATATCAATATGCAGCTCTTCCTGTGCGGTCAGCAGCATGCCAGGCTGTGGCTTACGGCAATCACATTCCTGACGGAACTCTTCAACTGTTGCTTCGGGATGGTGAGGACAGAAATAGATGCCATCAAGATCGACGTCGCGATCGGCCAGCGACCAGTCCATCCACTCTGTCAGACGCATAAAGGTATCTTCGGTAAACATACCGCGCGCTATGCCAGACTGATTGGTCACGACCACCAGCGCATATCCCATTGCCTTCAGTTGCTGCAGCGCTTCAATTGTGCCGTCAATAAACTGGAAGTCATCGATCTCATGAACATAGCCACTGTCGACATTAAGGGTGCCATCACGATCAAGAAAAATAGCGGGGACTTTATTCGCCACGTAGAAACTCCTGCTGTAAAAATTGCCGATCAGTATCGCATGATTGCTATAAAAGGGAGAATGTGAGATTGAATCACTTCCATTGATTCAGACGTCTGGATGCCTTACCATCCATCCAGCTTTTATAGCGATTAAAAGTGACGAGGCTTCCCACACCACGGACAACGCAACACGATAATTAATAACATAATGATTAAACTAGAAAATATTACCAAGGTGTTTCAGCAGGGCTCGCGGACTATTCCGGCATTAACGGATGTCAGCCTGCACGTGCCTGCCGGACAGATTTATGGCGTTATCGGCGCTTCCGGTGCCGGTAAAAGTACATTGATTCGTTGTGTGAATCTGCTGGAGCGCCCCACTTCAGGCCGCGTACTGGTCGACGGAGCCGATCTGACTGCACTTAATGAGCGTCAGTTAACCCAGGCGCGCCGCCAGATTGGCATGATCTTCCAGCACTTTAACCTGATGAACTCCCGCACCGTCGCGGGCAACGTTTCTCTGCCACTGGAACTCGGTAATCTCTCCCGCGCCCAGATCAACGCTCGCGTTACTGAGCTGCTGGAACTGGTGGGGTTGTCCGATAAACATGATGCCTGGCCTGCCAATCTCTCGGGCGGTCAGAAGCAGCGTGTCGCGATTGCCCGTGCGCTGGCCAGCAATCCTAAGGTTCTGCTGTGTGATGAAGCCACCAGCGCACTGGATCCCGCGACAACCCGCTCTATTCTGGAATTGCTGAAAGATATCAACCGCCGGCTTGGACTGACGATTCTCCTGATCACTCATGAGATGGATGTGGTGAAACGCATCTGCGATCAGGTTGCGGTCATCAGTCACGGTGAGCTGATCGAGAAAGATAGCGTCAGTGAAGTGTTCTCACACCCTAAGACGCCGCTGGCGCAGCAGTTTATTCAGTCGACCCTGCATCTGGATATTCCGGATGATTACCAGCAGCGTCTTTCAGCCACTGCTACTGAAGGCACCGTGCCCCTGCTGCGACTGGAGTTCACCGGTAAATCAGTTGATGCGCCACTGCTTTCTGAAGCGGCCCGCCGTTACAACGTGAATAACAACATTATCAGTGCCCAGATGGATTACGCCGGTGGTGTGAAGTTCGGCATTATGCTGGCCGAAATGCACGGCGCAGAAAGCGATACGCGCGAGGCGATAGCCTGGCTGAAGGAGAATCATGTGAAAGTAGAGGTGCTGGGTTATGTCTGAAGCGATGATGTGGTTGCTGGGACGGGGCGTATGGGAAACGCTGATGATGACCTTCGTCTCAGGCTTTTTCGGTTTTGTACTGGGCCTGCCGGTCGGCGTTTTACTTTATGTCACCCGTCCAGGGCAGATTCTGCAGAATCAGGGGCTGTACCGCGTGCTCTCCGCGCTGGTGAATATCTTCCGCTCCATTCCTTTCATTATCTTACTGGTCTGGATGATTCCTTTTACCCGCGTTATTGTCGGCACTTCCATCGGACTGCAGGCAGCCATCGTGCCGCTGACCGTCGGCGCTGCACCGTTTATTGCGCGTATGGTTGAAAATGCCTTGCTGGAACTGCCTACCGGTCTGATTGAAGCATCACGTGCCATGGGCGCTACGCCAATGCAAATCGTCCGTAAGGTCCTGCTGCCGGAAGCGATGCCAGGCCTGGTGAATGCCGCCACCATTACCCTGATTACCCTGGTCGGTTACTCTGCCATGGGTGGCGCAGTGGGTGCCGGTGGTCTGGGTCAGATCGGCTATCAGTATGGTTATATCGGATACAACGCCACAGTGATGAATACGGTATTGGTGTTGTTAGTGGTTTTGGTGTATCTCATTCAATTCTGTGGCGACCGCATCGTGCGTGCAGTGTCCCATAAGTAAGCCCGCAATCTCACATTATTAAGAAGGAAAGGATATGTCTTTCAGATTCAAAAAAATTGCCGCTGTGGGTGCACTGATTGGCGCGATTGCGCTGGCAGGATGCGATCAAAAAGAGAAAGACGCTAACCACATCAAAGTGGGCGTCATTGTCGGTGCTGAGCAGCAGGTTGCTGAAGCAGCACAGAAAGTGGCTAAAGAGAAGTATGGTCTGGACGTTGAGCTGGTCACGTTTAACGACTACGTGCTGCCGAATGAAGCGCTGAGCAAAGGCGATATTGACGTTAATGCCTTCCAGCACAAACCGTATCTGGATCAGCAGATCAAAGATCGTGGTTACAAGCTGGTTTCAGTGGGTAACTCTTTCGTCTACCCGATTGCGGGCTATTCGAAGAAGATCAAGTCACTGGATGAGCTGCAGGATGGCGCACAGGTTGCCATTCCGAATGACCCGACCAACCTGGGTCGTACGCTGCTGCTGCTGCAGAAAGTGGGTCTGATCAAACTGAAAGATGGCGTGGGCTTGCTGCCAACCTCACTGGATATAACTGAGAATCCTAAGCATCTGAAAATCGTTGAGCTGGAAGCGCCACAGCTGCCGCGCTCATTAGACGATCAGCAGATCGCGCTGGCCGTAATCAATACCACTTACGCCAGCCAGATTGGCCTGACCCCGGCTAAAGATGGCATTTTCGTCGAAGATAAAGATTCGCCTTACGTGAACCTGATTGTTGCCCGCGAAGATAATAAAGATGCGGAAAACGTGAAGAAGTTCGTTCAGGCTTACCAGTCTGACGAAGTGAACGAAGCCGCTAACAAAGTCTTTAACGGCGGCGCGGTCAAAGGCTGGTAATTCAGCTATTCATCTCCTTAAGGGCGACGCTATGTCGCCCTTTCTGCTATTGGGTACCCTGCCCGACTTGTTATTTATTCCCGTCCTTGTTTCAATAACGCCACTTTTTGAAACCTGAGGATGTTGCCATGCGTTTTTTACCGCTCTGCTTGTTAGCATTGATGCTGACAGGGTGTGTTCATGAGTATCACCCGATAAGCAGCGCACCGTCCCGGCCGCAGCAATCCAGCCAACCGACCCGCAAACCCGTGGTACGACCGGCCCCGGTTAAGCTCTATACCGATGCCGCCGATCTGGTCAGTAAACCGTTCCGCGATCTGGGCGAAGTCTCCGCTGAAGATTGCCAGATGAGTAATCAGAACTCCCCGGCCAACATCGCCACAGCACGTAAACGTCTGCAGATCAAAGCCTCACAGATGAAAGCCAATGCGGTGCTGCTGCATCAGTGTGAAATCGTCACCGGCACGCCGGGCTGCTATCGTCAGGCCGTCTGCCAGGGTTCAGCGCTGAAAGTCAGCAATCAATGAGTGAATTCGCCTTTGCGCAAATTGGGGTAATCCGTTCACCGTGGAAAGAGAAGTTTGCCGTGCCGCGCCAGCCAGGTCTGGTGCAGGATGGTGGCGGCGAACTTCACCTGCTGCCCCCCTACAATCAGCCGGAAGCCGTTCGCGGGCTGGAAGACTTTAGTCACCTCTGGCTGCTGTTTGTCTTCCATCAGACGATGGCGGGCGGCTGGCGTCCTACGGTTCGCCCTCCCCGGCTGGGCGGCAATGCGCGCATGGGTGTTTTTGCGACACGTTCAACGTTCCGTCCTAACCCGATTGGCATGTCGCTGGTTGAACTGAAAGGGATCAGGATTGAAAAACAGCAGGTGATCCTGCAGCTTGGCAGTCTGGATCTGGTCGATGGCACGCCGGTGGTGGATATCAAACCTTATCTGCCCTTTGCCGAAGCGCTGCCTCATGCGCAGGCCGGCTTTGCTCAGGCGGCACCGGCAGCGGATATGCCGGTTCGCTTCTCCGCGCTGGCCCAGCAACAGCTTCAGCAGCAGTCGCGCTACCCCAATCTCGCACGCTTTATCAGTGAGGTACTGGCACAGGACCCTCGTCCCGCTTACCGTCAGGGTGAAACGCAGGAGCGGGAATATGCGGCCTTGCTGATGGATTTTAATGTACGCTGGCGCATTGACGATGCCGGTACTGAAGTGATCGCTATCGACCCGCGTTAAAACCCGCTTTTGAGCCGGTGATCTCGCTGGTACACTAGCCGCCAGCAAAATTCTGTCTGTGACTTTCCGATCAACTGGAACCGTAATCAATGCGTACTACTCAATATCTGCTCTCTACTCAGAAAGAGACGCCTTCCGACGCTGAAGTGATCAGCCACCAGCTGATGCTGCGCGCCGGTATGATCCGCAAACTGGCTTCTGGCTTGTACACCTGGTTACCGACCGGTGTTCGCGTGCTGAAGAAAGTCGAAAATATCGTGCGCGAAGAGATGAACAACGCGGGCGCGGTTGAGATTTTAATGCCGGTTGTGCAGCCCGCCGACCTGTGGCAGGAGAGCGGTCGCTGGGAGGAGTATGGCCCGGAACTGTTACGTATTGCCGATCGCCACGAGCGTCCTTTCGTGCTGGGTCCGACGCATGAAGAAGTAGTCACTGACCTGATCCGCAATGAGCTGAGCTCTTATAAGCAACTGCCGCTCAACCTGTATCAGATTCAGACCAAATTCCGTGATGAAGTGCGTCCACGCTTTGGCGTGATGCGTTCACGCGAGTTCATCATGAAAGATGCTTACTCATTCCACGTTTCACAGGAATCGCTGCAGGAAACGTATGATGCGATGTATCGCGCCTATAGCCAGATCTTTAGCCGTATGGGACTGGATTTTCGTGCCGTGCAGGCCGACACCGGCTCTATCGGCGGCAGCGCATCACATGAGTTCCAGGTGCTGGCGCAGAGCGGTGAAGATGATGTGATCTTCTCTACCGATTCTGATTACGCCGCCAACATTGAGCTGGCCGAAGCCGTCGCCCCCGCCGGTGAACGTGCCGCGCCGTCGCAGGAGATGCAACTGGTCGAGACGCCAGATGCCAAAACCATCGCGGAGCTGGTTGAGCAATTTAGTGTTCCTGTCGAAAAGACAGTGAAAACGCTGATTGTTAAAGGTGCTGAAGAGAGCGGTCATGCGCTGGTTGCCCTGCTGGTTCGCGGCGATCATCAGCTGAATGAGATCAAAGCAGAGAAATCAGCTATCGTTGCATCACCGCTGGTGTTTGCGACAGAAGAAGAAATTCGCGCGGCAGTGGGAGCCGGTCCGGGTTCCATTGGACCCGTAGGTCTGCAGATGCCAATCATTGCTGACCGTACCGTGGCGAAGATGAGCGACTTCAGCGCCGGTGCCAACGTCGATGGTAAGCATTATTTCGGCATTAACTGGGAGCGCGATCTGCCGCTGGCCAGCGTTGCAGATATCCGTAACGTGGTCGAAGGCGATTTAAGCCCGGATGGTAAAGGTACGCTGCAGATTAAACGCGGCATCGAAGTCGGTCACATCTTCCAGCTCGGCACCAAGTATTCTGACGCGCTGAAAGCCTCCGTTCAGGGTGAAGATGGCCGTAATCAGGTGATGAGCATGGGCTGCTACGGCATCGGTATCACTCGCGTGGTTGCCGCAGCCATTGAGCAGAACCATGACGATCGCGGCATCATCTGGCCAGATGCACTGGCACCGTTCGAGGTGGCGATTCTGCCGATGAATATGCAGAAATCGTTCCGCGTTAAAGAGCTGGCGGAAGAGCTGTATGCCACCCTGCGTGCCAAAGGCGTTGAAGTTATCCTGGATGACCGTAAAGAGCGTCCGGGCGTGATGTTCGCAGATATGGAACTGATCGGTGTGCCACACACCATCGTCATCGGCGACCGCAATCTCGACAATCAGGAGATTGAATATAAATCACGTCGCGCCGGTGAGAAGCAGATGATTAAGCAGGATGAAATCGTTGATTTCCTGCTGAAGGCTCTGAATAAGTAAGCTTTGAAGGAACGGTCAGATGCCTCTCCTGAGGGGCGTCTGATAGCTGAAGAGTTTGCCCGGTTGCTTTGAGACCGGGCCTGCCCAGGAAACAAACGCCCCGCCTGCGGGGCGTTTTTTATTGCACCCTGCCGCGCATCGCTTTCGTCGAACTGCGTCGCGCTTTCCCTTCCAGACGACGCTCTTTCGACGCGCGGGTCGGGCGCGTGGCGCGCCGGGCTTTTTCGACAGTGCTCAGCTCCCGGATCAGATTGACCAGACGCTGCAATGCCGCTTCGCGATTCATTTCCTGACTACGATACTCCTGCGCCTTGATCACCACCACGCCCTCACCGGTAATCAGATGATGGCTGGCGGTGAGCAACCGCTCTTTATAAAACGCAGGCAGTGAAGAGGCCGCAATATCGAAGCGCAGATGAATGGCGGTACTGGCTTTGTTGACATGTTGTCCGCCCGCCCCCTGGGCACGAATCGCCGTCAGCTCGATCTCACTCTCCGGAATCTCAACCGAACGGGATAGCATAATCATTAGCACGCTCCCCACACCTTAATCACGTTGACCTCCGATAACCTGTTCATCAAATTAACCTTTTGTGCTCTGATTCATTCCGCCTCAGACAGCGGAATCTGTCACTTTAGCAGTGATTCGCGCACTGATCCTGCTTTACGCAGGCTGATTTCCTCTAAATGGCTATGATATAGTCGCCAGTTAACCAGAGTATTTACGCTCTGCTGAGGAGGGCCACGTGCAAAATTATTGTGAGTTAGTTCGCCGGAAATATGCCGAAATCGGCAGCGGGGATTTAGGTTACATACCGGATGCGATTGGCTGCGCATTAAAGGCGCTTAATGATATTGCCGCAAATACTGAGCTAAACTCTTCTGTCAGGGAACAGGCGGCTTACGCCGCTGCTAACTTATTGGTGAGCGACTATGTTGATAAATGAAGCGTACCAACCTATCAATTGCGATGATTACGATAATCTGGAGCTCGCCTGCCAGAACCAATGGATGCTGTCGCTGGAAATGAAAGATGGCGAGCAGCTCAAGGCAAAGGCTAAAGAGATCTTCTCACGCAAAAATGTGGAATATCTGGCTATCGATCTTTCCGGTGAGCATCGCGAATTACGTCTCGACCATATCGCCAGCTTTACCCATCCCGAACTGGGTACGGTCGTGGTCAGCGCAGAGTAATCCACGTATTCCGGGCGGGACCTTCCCGCCCTGTTAAACGTCAGGGCTGTAACGAACCGTAGTACGCCGCCAGATCCGCCATATCACTATCGCTTAATCCCGCCACAAACGCCTTCATGACCTCAGCCTGACCGCCACTGCGTTCGCCCTTTTTGTACGCCTGCATCGCATGCTCCAGATAAGGGGCGTGTTGTCCTGCCAGGTTTGGGTAGAGCGGCACCGCCGCTTTGCCCGCTGCGCCATGACACGCCATACAACTGGCCGCTTTTTCTGCGCCGCGCTGCGCATCACCCGCCGCCCATGCCGGTAATACGGCGGCCACTAAACAGACGATAAGCCATTGCTTCATTGTTATTGTTCTCCTGAGCGGGATGCCCTGTCCCAGATTATCTGCCAGCCCTGCTGATCACTGGCCGCGCCCGCGTGTGTGACAAAGAGATTCGGCACACAGACCAGCGTCTGGTTATAAAAAATTAACGGCAGCCGTTCTCGCTGCCACGGCGGTATCTGTAACTCCTGCCACAGCTTTTTCATTTCTCTTCCGCCATTGCGGCCCACCAGATGGACCTGACCCTGTGCATGGAACCGCACGCTGATCTGCTCATCCGGCAGAGGATAGCGCAACAGGCTCTGCGACATGCTGGCACGCAGCGTGCCGAGGTTCTGCGGTAACGACAGCGGCTGGCGGATATCGGGCCATGCCAGCTCGGTGTCGCGCAGTGATGTGAATAACGGCAGCCAGTAGAGTTGCTGACGGAAACGACGCAATTCAGCCTGGCCGAAGCGTAGCCGGGGCTGTGCATCTTCCCGGCTCGCCATCACTTCATCGCGAATACGCTTCAGCGCATCCCTCGATGGCATCGCTCCACCCTGTCCGGCGATCCAGCGGCGCAATAACGCGTTAGCGCGCAGCGTGCTCATGTTCATTAAAGGTGGAAAACAGAGGCTGCCGTCAGGCTGGATCAGCTCGGCCAGTTGCCCGGCGAGCAACTCATCCAGTAACTGCTCCTGCTCACTGCACAATGCCGCACTTCGGGCCGTTGCCTCAGCAAAATGGGGCCAGCGCTGATTAAGCTCAGGCAGCAGCCGCTGGCGGAGGAAGTTACGATCGTAGCGAAGATCCTGATTACTTTCGTCGTCTATCCACACCAGCTGATGGACGTCGGCGTAATCTTCCAGCGACTGTCGCGACTGATTCAGCAGCGGACGCACCAGCTGATGCGTACCCAGCATGCGCGATGGAGGCATTGCCGCCAGCCCGGCCGGACCACTGCCACGCTTCAGCGCCAGCAGAAAGGTTTCACACTGATCGTCGAGGTGCTGCGCGGTTAGCAATATCTCGCCCGGCTTGAGCGCGGCGCTCAGCGCCTGATAACGGGCGGTACGTGCGGCTGCTTCAATACCGTTTTGCCTGCCATCCACCGTCACGCGCAGCACGTCACATCTCAGCTGCCACTGATCGCATATCGTCTGGCAATGGGCGGCCCATGCATCGGCATTCGGGCTGAGGCCATGATGCACATGCAACGCTCGCAGGCGCGACTGAGGATGCTGCGGCTGCCAGCCGCGAAGCTGATGCAGCAGCACCGTTGAATCGAGTCCGCCGCTGAATGCGACTACCAGCGCGGCATCAGGTTGCAACAGGGCGTCAAAAGCGGGCAGAGACATGGCAGAATCCGGATAATCGGGCGACCGAATGTCGCCCGCTGAGCGCGCTATTTTACGCCTGATAAAGCTCCAGCGGCAAACCATCCGGATCGGCAAAGAACGTACACTGTTTACCGGTCAGTTCATCGATGCGAATCGGCTCGCAGACCACGCCTTTATCAGCCAGCGTCGCAACGGCAGCGGCCACATCCGGCACGGTAAAGGCCAGATGGCGCAGGCCACACGCCTCGGGATGACTGACGCGTGCTGGCGGCGCGGGAAAAGAGAACAGCTCAATGGTATAGCGATCCTGTAAGGCCAGATCCCCTTTCCAGGAGTCGCGCGCCTCGCGGTAAACTTCGCCCATCAGTCGAAAGCCCAGTACGTCGCAATAGAACGCTTTGCTGCGCTGATAGTCGGAGGCGATGATGGCGATGTGGTGAATAGCGGTTAACTGCAACATAGTGAATTTCCTGATTGGGGCAGGCTGTCCGCAGACCGCCTGCCACTGATAGTCATTTAAAGGGTTACGCGAGGTCGTTTTTCAGTACTCGGACGCGATACTCGCCCTCTTCCGTCAGGCTGGCACCGTGAATATCGGTTTCGAATCCCGGGTAGTGCCGGCCGATGCTACACAGCATCAGCAGAAAATCGAGCACCGCACGGCTCTTTTCGGTAATCATCTCGCCCGGCATCACCAGCGGAACGCCCGGCGGATAAGGCAGGATCATGTTGGCCGATACCCGCCCGACCAGTTCGCTGAGGTCCACCGTTTCGATGCTGCCCTTCACCTGCTGCTGAAACGCCTGATGCGGCGTCATCTTCATTTCGGGCAGGACATCAAACGCCTGCAGCATCAGACGCGGCAGATCGTGATGGCGGATCAGCTGATGGATCCCCTGCGCCAGCGTCTGGATGCGCATATTGCGATAGAAGTCGGGATCTTCAGCGTAGAGATCCGGCAGCATGTTTTTCACCCGCAGATTGAGATCGTAGGCGCGTTTAAACTCAGTCAGACCGCGCAGCACGCTCATCGCTTTGGTTTTGTCGATGCCGATGCTGAACAGGAACAGCAGGTTATAGGGGCCGGTCTTCTCCACTACAATGCCGCGCTCATCAAGAAACTTCGCTACCAGCGCGGCCGGGATCCCCTCGTCTGCCATCTCACCCAGTTCGCTCATGCCTGGCGTCAGAATGGTGACTTTGATCGGATCGAGGTACATGTGATCGCGATCGGCCTGCGTAAATCCATGCCACTCTTCTTCGCCGGGCTGGATCGCCCAGCATTGCGCTTCATCGATCTGTTCCGGCTGCCAGATATCGAAGAACCAGCTGTCAGACTCTTCGCGCAGGCGCTGGATTTCCCGACGGAAATGCAAGGCGCGTTCCACCGAGCGATTGATCAACCGCTTCCCGGGATTACCGCGCAGCATCGCCGCAGCGGTTTCAATTGAGGAGACGATGGCGTAATTGGGCGAGGTGGTGGTGTGCATCATGTAGGCTTCGTTAAACGTCTGTTCGTCGTAGTCGCCTTTAATGTGAATCATGGAGGCCTGCGAGAACGCCGCCAGCAGTTTGTGGGTCGATTGCGTCTCGTATACCACCTTGCCCGGAATACGATCGCCACTCATGCCGCTTTTACCGGCATAAATCGGATGGAAATTGGTATATGGCACCCAGGCCGAATCGAAATGAATCGACGGCACATCCAGCGTCTCTTTGATGTACTGGGTGTTGTAAAGCAGCCCATCGTAAGTGGAGTTGGTGATCACCGCATGCACCGGCCAGCTGGCGCGATCGGTGGTCACGACCTTCTGCGTAATGCTCTCGCGGGTGAACTCGTGCTTCGGGATACCACCGAGAATCCCCAGCGCATTGCGGGTCGGCTTCAGCCAGATGGGGACCAGATCGCTCATCATCAGCAGATGAGTCAGAGACTTGTGGCAGTTGCGATCGATCAATACGGTACTGCCCGCTGGTGCGGCATACATGCCGACAATTTTATTCGAGGTCGAGGTGCCATTGGTCACCATGTAACTCTGCTCGGCGCCAAACGTGCGTGCGATGTACTCTTCCGCTTCAAGGTGCGGGCCGGTGTGATCCAGTAGCGAACCCAGCTCGGTCACTGAAATAGAGATGTCCGACTTCAGCGTATTGGCCCCGAAGAAGTCGTAGAACAAACAGCCTACCGGGCTTTTCTGAAACGCGGTACCCGCCATATGGCCCGGCGTGCAGAAGGTGTACTTGCCCTCTTTCACATAGGTGAAAAGTGCTTTGGTCAGCGGTGGGGTAATGTGGTCGAGATAGTCATCGGTATACTGCCGGATATGCAGCGCGATATCGTCGGCGGCATTCAGCGCATATTCAAAAAAGTGCAGTGGCATGCGCATCTCATTGATGCTGATGTCCATCTGCGAGTGGGTATTGATAAAGGCATACAGCGGCAAGTATTCATTGAGCTGATTAATCTCGCCGCACAGTTCCGGACTGTTGTGCGCGTCCCAGTCGAAGATCACGCCACTGATACGCGGATTGTGTTCAATCAGCTTCAGCAGATCGTCACTGTTTTTCGGGTAAAGCAGCTGGAAGCCTTGCAGATTTAACGCCGCGTCGAGTTCGCGTAACGGTTCATCTTTATAAAACACGCCGTGCGCGCCCATGATCGCCAGAATATTCAATGCCCCTCTCCCTGATTGTTGTGGAACCGGACAAGCATAACCGCTAACTCAGGGAAGGTGTAGCAAGGGGACGATCAGATGAGGCTGAAAGGCGTCAGACCGCGTGCGGGGGCTAAACTGGCGGCATAAAAAAAGCGGACCGGAGTCCGCTTTTATGGATGAGCTAAAATCAGGCGTAGCCGTAGCTCATCAGACGCTGATAACGACGATCCAGCAGCTCTTCGGTGGTTAATCCATCGAGGTCGGCCAGGTCAGCCAGCAGCTGCTGCTTGAGTGACTGCGCCATATCCACCGGACGGCGATGTGCGCCACCCAGTGGCTCAGGGATCACGGAGTCAATCAGCTTCAGCTCTTTCAGACGATGCGCGGTAATGCCCATCGCTTCGGCGGCCAGCGGCGCTTTGTCAGCGCTTTTCCACAGAATGGAGGCGCAACCTTCTGGTGAGATCACTGAATAGGTGCTGTACTGCAGCATATTCACTTTATCACCCACGCCAATCGCCAGCGCGCCACCTGAACCGCCTTCACCGATGACCGTACAGATCACCGGCACTTTCAGGCCAGACATTTCACGCAGGTTGCGGGCAATCGCTTCAGACTGCCCACGCTCTTCCGCGCCCACGCCCGGATAAGCACCCGGTGTGTCGATGAAGGTGATGATTGGCATTTTGAAACGTTCAGCCATCTCCATCAGGCGCAGCGCTTTGCGATAGCCTTCCGGTGCAGGCATGCCGAAGTTACGGCGAATCTTCTCTTTGGTTTCACGGCCTTTCTGGTGCCCGATGATCATCACCGGACGTCCATCAAGACGCGCAATCCCGCCGACAATCGCTTTGTCATCCGCATAAGCACGGTCGCCCGCCAGCTCATCGAAATCGTCGAAAGCGTTGCGAACGTAGTCAAAGGTGTAAGGACGTAAAGGATGGCGTGCCAGTTGGGCAATTTGCCATGCGCCCAAATCGGCGAAGATTTTACGGGTCAGCTCAACGCTTTTCTCACGCAGACGCTGAACTTCTTCATCCAGATTAACGTGTTTATCATCCTGACGACCAATTGAGGTCAGCGAATCAATCTTCGCTTCCAGTTCTGCAATTGGCTGTTCAAAATCCAGGTAATTAAGACTCATAATGTTCCTGTTCTAGTCAAACTCCAGTTCCACCTGCTCCGATCCAATCAACGAGCGCAGATCGTTAAGTAAACGATCGCTGGGCGAAATACGCCACGCTGCACCAAAGCGCAGCTTCGCTCGCGCGTCGGCTCTCTGATAGTAGAGATGCACCGGAATAGTCCCTGATCGATGGGGTTCCAGGGATTGACGGAGTCGGTTTAATAGCTGGTCATCAATTTGCCTGTCCGTCAGCGAGATAGCAAGTCCGCGCGCGTATTTTTCGCGAGCTTCGTCGATGTCCATGACTTCACGCGCGGTCATTTTAAGCCCACCACTGAAGTCATCAAAGCTGACCTGTCCGCTGACGATCAGGATTCGGTCTTTCTCCAGCAACTGCTGGTATTTATCTAACGCATCGGTAAATAACATCACTTCAAGACGACCGGAGCGATCGTCCAGAGTACAGATACCAATTCGGTTGCCGCGTTTGGTCACCATTACCCGCGCGGCGATCACCAGACCGGCCGCCACGGTAATTTTACCCCGATCGGTAGGATGCATATCTTTCAGCCGCACCCCACCAACGTAACGCTCAATTTCTTTCAGATACTGATTAATCGGGTGGCCGGTCAGGTATAACCCCAGCGTTTCCCGTTCACCATCCAGCTGCACCTGCTCAGGCCACGGCGTGACGCTGGCGTATGATTTCTCCACCTGCTCTGGCTCTTCTGCCAGCACGCCAAACATATCCGCCTGACCAATCGCTTCCGCTTTCGCGTGCTGATCGGCCGCTTTCAGCGCGTCGCTGAGTGCACTCATCAACGCAGCGCGATGCGGTCCGAGGCGATCAAAGGCCCCGGACATGATCAGTTTCTCCATCACCCGACGGTTGATCTTTTTGGTATCGGTACGGGCGCAGAGATCAAACAGCTCGCGGAAATAGCCGCCTTCGTTACGGGCGTCGATGATCGCTTCGATCGGACCTTCGCCCACGCCTTTGATCGCGCCTATGCCGTACACGATCTCGCCCGCTTCGTTAACGTGGAACGGATAGAGACCGGAGTTAATATCAGGCGGCAGAACTTTCAGCCCCATCCGCCAGCACTCATCGACCAGGCCGACCACTTTCTCGGTGTTATCCATATCGGCGGTCATCACCGCCGCCATAAACTCAGCCGGATAGTGCGCTTTCAGCCACAGCGTCTGATAGGAGACCAGTGCGTAGGCCGCAGAGTGTGACTTGTTAAAGCCATAACCTGCAAATTTTTCCACCAGATCGAAGATCTTCATCGACAGTTCGCCGTCGATGCCCATGCTTTCGGCACCGTCGCGGAAGACTGAACGCTGCTTAGCCATCTCCTCGGGTTTCTTTTTACCCATGGCGCGACGCAGCATATCTGCACCGCCCAAGGTGTAACCGGACAGGACCTGGGCGATCTGCATCACCTGTTCCTGATAGAGGATGATGCCGTAGGTCGGCTCCAGCACTGGCTTCAGGCTCTCGTGCTGCCACTGGATATCAGGATAGGAGATCGCTTCACGGCCATGCTTACGGTCGATAAAGTTATCTACCATGCCGGACTGCAGAGGGCCAGGACGGAACAGCGCCACCAGTGCGATCATATCTTCGAAGCAGTCGGGCTTAAGACGCTTAATCAGATCTTTCATGCCGCGCGATTCAAGCTGGAATACCGCGGTGGTTTCCGAGCGCTGCAGCATATCGAAGCTTTTCTTATCATCCAGCGGGATCGCGGCGATATCGATCGGCTCCAGTCCCTCTTTTTCCCGGCGCGGGTTGATCATCTTCAGTGCCCAGTCGATGATGGTCAGCGTACGCAGACCCAGGAAGTCGAACTTCACCAGGCCGGCATATTCCACATCATTTTTATCGAACTGGGTAACCGGGAACTGGCCATGCTCATCACAATAGAGCGGCGCAAAATCGGTGATTTTCGTTGGCGCAATGACCACGCCACCCGCATGCTTACCGGCGTTACGCGTAACCCCTTCCAGCTTGCGCGCCATGTCGATCAGCGCTTTAACCTCTTCATCTGCGTCATACATCGCAGGAAGTTGTGGTTCAGCAATAAACGCTTTTTCCAGCGTCATGCCGGGATCGGGCGGGATCAGTTTTGAAATACGGTCAACGAAGCCGTAAGGATGCCCCAGCACGCGACCCACATCACGGATAACCGCTTTGGCCGCCATGGTACCGAAGGTAATAATCTGCGAAACCGCTTCACGTCCGTACATATCGGCGACGTGTTCGATCACCTGATCGCGCTTCTCCATGCAGAAATCGACGTCGAAGTCGGGCATCGAAACACGTTCCGGGTTCAGGAAGCGTTCGAACAGCAGGTCGAACTCCAGCGGATCGATATCGGTGATTTTCAGCGCATAGGCCACCAGCGAACCCGCACCCGAACCACGACCCGGTCCGACCGGCACGCCGTTATCCTTGGACCACTGAATGAATTCCATTACGATCAGGAAGTAGCCGGGGAATCCCATCTGGTTGATAACGTTGAGTTCAATTTCCAGACGCTCATCATATTCCGGGCGTTTTTCCGCGCGCTCAGCTTCGTCCGGGAACAGGAATTCCAGACGCTCTTCCAGTCCCTCACGGGATTTCACTACCAGATAATCTTCAGTGGTCATATCGCCGGTCGGGAACTGCGGCAGGAAGTACTCACCGAGCCGGACCGTCACGTTACAACGCTTAGCAATCTCTACGCTGTTTTCCAGCGCTTCCGGAATGTCCGAGAACAGCTCGCACATCTCCTCTTCGCTGCGCATATATTGCTGAGGACTGTAGTTGCGCGGGCGCTTGGGGTCGTCCAGCGTATAGCCGTCGTGAATGGCAACGCGAATTTCGTGCGCATCGAAATCTTCTGCGTTGATAAAGCAGACTTCATTGGTGGCGACGACCGGAATGCCCTCGGCAATCGCCAGTTCAACGGCGGCATGCAGATAGCTCTCTTCGTCCTGACGACCGGTGCGAATCAGCTCCAGATAGTAGCGATCGGGGAAATGCTGCTGGTAAAACGACAGACACTGCGACACAAGGACATTGTTGCCACGCAACAGGCTGCGGCCCACGTCGCCACGTCGCCCGCCCGACAGCAGAATTAACCCTTCCTGCAACTCAATCAGCCAGTCGCGATCGATGATCGGTCCGTCCACGCCATAACCACGCTGATAGGCGCGGGAGATCAACAGCGTCAGGTTCTGGTATCCGGTATCACTGGACGCCAGCACGGTCAGCTGGGTCAGCTCATCCCCCATCAGCTCACTGGCAACGTTGAAATCGGCACCAATGACCGGCTTTATCCCTGCGCTGTGTGCACCACCGTAAAATTTCACCAGACCACACAGGTTAGTGAAGTCGGTAATCGCGATAGCAGGCATGCCAAGGGCAGCCGCCTTCTTGATCAACGGCCCGGTTTTCGCCAGGCCATCAACCATCGAATAGTCACTGTGGACACGCAAATGTATAAAACGGGGTTCAGCCATATCAGTTTCCGGTTAAAACAGCGTCAGGCTATTAAAGCGTAAGGGTCTGGCGGGCAGCCAGAACTTCAGCGTCGAGCAGCGCGTTGCGTACAGGCGCAAAGCTGCGACGGTGGTGCGGCGTGGCGCCATACTGCGTCAGCTTTTCCATATGCAGCGCCGTCGGATAACCTTTGTGCTGCGCAAAACCATACTGCGGGAACAGCAGATCCAGCTCGGCCATTTCACGATCGCGCGACACTTTGGCGATGATGGAGGCTGCACTGATTTCGGCCACCAGGCTATCCCCTTTCACCACGGCCTGTGAAGGCACAGGCAACGCCGGACAACGATTACCATCAATCAGCACATAGTCGGGCTGGATACTCAGGCCAGCAACGGCACGCTGCATCGCCAGCATGGTGGCGTGCAGGATGTTGAGCTGATCGATCTCTTCCGGCTCTGCACGTCCCAGACTCCATGCCAGCGCCTTCTCTTTGATTTCGTCATACAACGACAGACGGCGCTTCTCCGACAGTTTCTTGGAATCAGCCAAACCGGTAATCGGATTAGCCGGGTCGAGGATGACTGCAGCAGTGACCACCGCGCCGACCAGCGGACCGCGCCCCACTTCGTCCACACCGGCAATCAGTCTGGCGACAGGATAGATAAAATCAGGCATTCACCAGCTCCAGTACCGCATCCGCTGCCTGCTCATCGGCGTTCCAGCGGATCTGTTGATGTAATTCATGAAACGTCTGCAGCAGGGTTTCGCGCTCAGGCCCGGCATGCAGCAGCGGATCTAATGCAGCGGCCAGGGCTTCTGGCTGACACTCATCCTGCAGTAACTCTTTGACCAGCTCACGCCCGGCCAGCAGATTCGGCAGAGAGACATAAGGCGTTTTTACCAGCCGTTTCGCCAGCCAGAACGTGGCCGGCTTCATGCGATAACCGACGACCATAGGGCATTTTGCCAGCATGCACTCCAGTGCAGCAGTTCCTGACGCCAGGAGTGCGGCATCGCTCGCAATCATCGCCTCACGTCCCTGACCATCCAGCAGATGCATCGGCAGCTCAGAAGCGACGTCAGCTTTAATTTTTTCAAACTGTTCGCGGCGACGGGCATTAACCAGCGGCACCACGATTTCCAGTGCCGGATAGTGACGACGCAACAATTGCGCTGTTTTCAGGAAATCAGCGCTGAGCATTTCCACTTCTGCGCCCCGGCTGCCGGGCAGCAAAGCCAGACAGAGTGCATCATCGGCAATGCCGAGATGACGGCGAGCAGCCTGCTTATCAGGTTGCAGCGGCATGGCATCCGCCATGGTGTGGCCGATAAAGCGACAGGGAACGTTATAGCGATCGTAGAAAGCTTTTTCAAACGGCAGGAAGGCCAGCACCAGATTGGTGTTACGACCAATTTTAAACACGCGCTTTTGCCGCCATGCCCACACCGAGGGACTGACATAGTGGATCGTGCGAATGCCCGTGCGTTTAAGGTTGCCTTCCAGCGTGATATTGAAATCGGGCGCATCAATCCCGACAAAGACATCGGGTCTGAGTCCGGTAAAACGCCGGGTGAGATCGCGGCGGATTGTCAGCAGACGTCGCAGGCGGCCCAGCACCTCAACAATGCCCATCACCGCCAGCTCTTCCATCTCATACCAGGCTTCACACCCTTCCGCCTGCATTAAGGGACCCGCCACGCCGACAAAGCGTGCATCAGGATGACGGGCTTTCAGGGCACGAATCAGACCGGCACCAAGAATATCGCCGGAGGTTTCTCCGGCGACCAGGGCAATCGTTAAAGGACGCGCTGACATGGATTAACGAATTAATCCACGGGTTGAACGGGTGAAGAAGTCGTAGAAAGGCTGCACTTCGCTGTGCTGCTGCGCGATGGCTTCGATTTCCGGCTTCACTTCTTCCAGCGTTCTGCCGCTGCGATAGAGCAGCTTGTAGGCATTGCGTATGGCGTGCAACGACTCTTTGCTGAAGCCACGGCGCTTAAGACCTTCGATATTGATCCCGAACGGCGTCGCGTGGTTGCCCTGCGCAATAACGTAAGGCGGCACATCCTGCGCCACACCGGAACAGCCACCTACCATCACGTGAGCACCGATGATGCACCACTGATGTACCGCTGTCATGCCGCCAATAATGGCGAAATCATCAACCGTTACGTGACCACCCAGGGTGGCGTTGTTGGCGAAGATGCAGCGGTTACCAATCACGCAGTCATGCGCAATATGGACATTCACCATCAGCAGATTATCGCTACCCACCGTGGTGACATGGCCACCCTGCGTGGTGCCGCGATGAATCGTCACGCTTTCACGGATGCGGTTGCGATCGCCGATCTCAACCCGTGTTGGCTCACCGGCATATTTCAGATCCTGATTCACTTCACCAATCGAGGCAAACTGATAGATCTGATTATCTTTACCGATACGCGTGTGGCCGTTCACCACAACGTGTGACTTCAGTACCGTTCCTTCACCGATTTCAACATTCGCGCCAATAAAGCAAAACGGGCCAATGTGAACACGGGCGCCAATAACAGCGCCCTCTTCGATGACAGAACTGGGATGGATAGTGGCGGTTGGATCAATCACGAATTATGCCTCCCGGCTGCGGGCACACATCATGGTCGCTTCACAAACGATTTTACCATCGACAGTCGCCACGCCTTTAAAGCGGGTCAGACCACGGCGGGTTTTCTCGAAAGTGACTTCCATGATCATCTGGTCGCCTGGTACCACAGGGCGCTTGAAGCGGGCACTGTCGATACCGGCAAAGTAATAGAGTTCACCTGGTTCCAGTTTACCTACGCTTTTAAACGCCAGAATACCGGTGGCCTGCGCCATCGCTTCCAGGATCAGAACGCCAGGAAAAATCGGTTTACCAGGGAAATGCCCCTGGAAAAACGGTTCATTAACAGAAACGTTCTTCACTGCACGCAGGTATTTGTGCTCTTCAAATTCCAGCACGCGGTCTACCAGCAGAAACGGATAGCGGTGCGGCAGCAGCTCTAAAATCTCTTCAATTTTCAGAGTATGAGTTTCAGTAGTCAAAATACTCTTCCTGTCCTAAAAATCTGATGACATCAATAACACGGCCTGCACAGATCAAAATGATCTTCCGCAGGCCGCAAATAGGTTCTGTGGCGCCGGGCTTCCCTGCTTAACATTTTTATTATGAAAGCCGGTCAGTTTTGGGATGGCGGTTAGTCGTCTTTGCCGACCTTGCGCTCGATGGCTTTTAAGCGTTTGCTCATGTCATCGATGTTCATCACCAGCGCTGCAGTTTTGCGCCAGGTTTTGTTGGGTTGCAGCGGAATGCCTGACGAATAGACACCAGGCTCTGTGATAGGACGCATGACCATACCCATACCGGTCACCGTTACTTTGTCACAGATTTCCATATGGCCGTTAATGACGCTGGCACCGCCAATCATACAGTAACGCCCAATTTTCAAACTACCCGCCATGATCACACCGCCTGCAACCGCAGTATTGTCGCCAATAACTACGTTGTGAGCGATCTGGCACTGGTTGTCTATGATAACACCATTGCCGATCAGAGTGTTATCAAGCGCACCGCGATCGATGGTGGTGCAGGCACCTATTTCGACGCGATCGCCGATAATTACCGCGCCTAACTGCGGGATTTTCACCCAGTTACCGCGATCGTTGGCATAGCCGAAACCATCAGAACCAATGACGGTACCTGACTGAATCAGACAATCCTGGCCGATTTCGATCTCGTGATACACAGAGACGTTGGCCCAGAGGCGGGTTCCGCTGCCGATACGGGTTTTTTTGCCCACAAAACATCCCGCACCAACGACTACGTTATCACCCAGCTCAACGTCCGCTTCGATCACCGCATTGGCACCAATGGCAACGTTATTGCCAAGTCGGGCTGAGGGATCGATGACTGCGCTGGGGGCGATATTCTGCGCCGGCTGTGGCGTGGTATCGAGTATTTGTGCCATACGCGCATAAGTCAGGTAGGGATTTTTGACTACCAGCGCTGCGGTTTTGCACCACTCCAGATCCGCTTCCGTCAGCACCACGGCTGAGGCCTTTATCAGGGCGAGTTGCTCGCGGTAACGGCTGTTTGCAAGAAAAGTGATTTGGCCAGTTGTGGCGGATTGCATAGAAGCAATGCCGGAGATGACGATATCGCCATCTCCGTGCAATTCTGCATCCAACTGCTGGGCTAAATCAGCCAGTCGAATAGATGACATGAATTATTTAACCTGTTTCAGCACGTCAGCAGTGATGTCTTTTGCGTTTGATGCATAAGCCACCGCGTTAGCGTCGATCACGACGTCGTAACCATCGCTGTCAGCGACTTTCTTCACGGCATCCTGAATACGGCTCAGCAGCTTGTTACGCTCTTCCATCTGACGACGGCGATTGTCCTGCTCAAAAGCCTGCGCTTTTGAAGAGAAAGCTTCACGCTGTGACATGACATCTTTTTCCATACGGCTGCGTTCGCTGGCCTTCATGGTAGAACCGTCACGCTGCAGACGCTGCATTTTGGTTTGCAGATCGCGCTCCTGGCTCTGCAACTCAGTTGCACGGCCTTTGAACTCGTTTTCCAGCTGTTTAGCAACAGTCGCACGTTGCGGTAACTGTTGGAAAATGCTGGACACGTTTACCACTGCAATTTTGTCAGCAGCCTGAACACCAGCGGAGACCGCTAAAGCAAGACCCAGACCTGCGGCACACAACAACTTTTTCACTATAAACTCCTTACCATCAACGTTTGTGTCAGCGACACAGTGTTTGCCCCGGAACAGCAACAGATGCTGCCCGGCAGCAAGACTTCAGCTATGCATCCATGCTCAGAACATTACCAGGTTTTACCAATGTTAAACTGGAACTGCTCTGACTTGTCTCCATCGACTTTCTTAATCGGCTGGGCATACGAGAACACCAGCGGGCCGAGCGGTGACATCCACTGCAGCGCCACACCGCTTGATACGCGGATATTGTTTGGATCGCTGTAGTCAGGAATACCCGCCGCACGTGTTTCAGCGGTATTTTCCCAATGGGTATCCCATGCGGTACCGGTATCGACAAACACCGAGGTACGCACCGAGTTAGCATACTTCTCGCTCAGGAACGGCGTTGGCGTAATCAGCTCAAGGCTGGCAATCGCCATGGCGTTACCGCCCACCGCATCGTCAGACTTACAGACGCCATTCGGATCGGCGATTCGGCAGTTCGACGAGTTGTTATTGTAGTAAGCCGCTTTCGGTCCAATGGTGTTGGACTGGAAGCCACGCACGGTGCTTGAACCACCGGCGTAGAAGTTCTCATAGAACGGCATCTCTTTGCCGCCGAGACCATCGCCATAGCCGACACGACCACGGCCCAGCAGCACCCAGGTGCGATCCTGGTTAATCGGCACATACTGCTGGGTGTCCAGCGTGGCCTTATAGAAGCTGTTATCTGAGCCTGGAATCGTTACCTTACCGTTCAGGTTGGTACGGTTACCGGATGTCGGGAAGAAGCCGCGGTCCAGCGTGTTGTACGTCCAGCCGTAGTTAAAGGTGAAGTCATCGGCTGAGAATTCGCCTTTGTCATTCAACTGCTGCGGCTTGCCGACTGAATCCAGATAACGCCACATCGCAACCTGCGGCTGCATGTTTGACAGGTCATTGTGGACATAGCCCAGACCCACACGCAGGGTGTTGTTTTCGTTAACCGGGAAGCCAAGCGTGCCATCCAGACCATAACTTCTGTTGGTATAGTCAGAAAGATCCGCATTGTCCGCTTTGAAGTCGTTGTAGAACAGACGACCACCCAGACTCACACCATCAACGGTGAAGTAAGGGTCAGTAAGCGAGAATTCAGCATAGGTCTGGTAATCGTTTTTAGTGCCGCTGATGCCCACGGTATTACCGGTGCCCAGCCAGTTATCCTGCGTTACCCCGACCTGGAAGCTCACACCACTTTCGGTGCCGTAGCCGACGCCGAAGTTAAAGGTACCGGTGTTACGCTCTTTAACCTTGTAGACCACATCAACCTGGTCCGGCGAACCAGGCACACGCTGCGTATCCACATCCACGGTTTCAAAGTAACCGGTACGGTTCAGACGTTCTTTACCCTGTTCAACCAGATCGCTGCCCAGCCATGCGCCTTCCATCTGACGCATTTCGCGACGTAACACCGAATCTTTAGAGGTGTCGTTACCTTCGAAGCGGACGTTACGCACGTAGTAGCGGTTACCCGCATCGACGTTGATATGCAATTTTACGGTTTTATCGGCGTCGTTGATTTCAGGCTGTGTGGCTACGCGCGGATAGGCATAGCCATAGCGCCCCAACAGTTTCTTGATGTCATCTTCCATTTTCGTGACTTTGGCGCCGTTATAAAGCTCGCCTGCCGGAATTTTGGTCAGATGCTCAATTTCTGCGGAATGGCCCGCCATGCTGCCATTGACGATCACGCCAGCGATTTTGTATTGGTCGCCTTCGGTGATATTCACCGTGATGTAGATGCCTTTTTTATCTGGCGTCAGACTGACCTGAGTCGAATCGATGTTGAAGCGGGCATAACCGCGATCCAGATAGAAGCTGCGCAGGGTCTCGAGGTCGCCCGCCAGTTTCTGCTTCTGGTATTTACGATCGCCGACCACGTTCCACCATGGCACTTCATCGCGCAGCTGGAAACGGGAGATCAGTTCATCGGAGCTGAAGGCCTTATTACCGACGATATTGATCTGCTGAATTTTGGCAGAGACACCTTCCGTAAAGACCAGCTTCAGATCAACGCGGTTACGCGGCAGTGGCGTGACCACGGCTTTCACGTTGGCGGTATATTTACCGACGCTGTAATAGAAGTCTTCAAGTCCCTTCTCGATAGAAGAGATGGTAGTACGGTCCAGCGCTTCGCCGACACGGACACCTGAAGCTTCCAGATTTTGTTTGAGCTGATCCTCTTTCACCGCTTTGTTACCGGTGAAGGTAATGCTGGCAATGGTAGGACGTTCTTTGACCTGGACAATCAGCGTTGTACCGTCTCGCAGGACCTGAACATCCTCAAAGTTGCCAGTAGCGAACAGCGAGCGAATGGTATTTCTGACATCATCGTCATTCACCGTATCGCCAACCCGTACTGGCATGCTCAGCAGAGCCGCGCCGACGGCGACTCGCTGCAGCCCTTCGAAATGAATATCCTTCACCACGAAATCGTCTGCACCGTAAACGGTGGCGCTGCTAAACAGCAGCGACGCTATGAGCAACTTTTTCATCGCCATCGTTGTTATGCGTTTTCCTAACACATCCCTCGAATGTTCGCGTTCCAGCGGTTACAAACGTGAGAAATCATTGAAAAGTGCAAGCCCCATTAACAGCACCAGCAAAATTGAGCCGATGCGATAACTAAAGTCCTGAACTCGCTCGGACACCGGTCCACCTTTGATCTTTTCGATCGCCAGGAACAGCAGGTGCCCACCATCTAAAACCGGCAAAGGGAACAGGTTGATAATGCCCAGGTTGACGCTAATCAACGCCAGGAACATCAGGTAGTAAATCAACCCATACTCCGCTGACAACCCTGCACCCTGCGCAATCGAGATTGGCCCGCTCAGGTTGTTCAGCTTCACATCACCGGTTATTAACTTGCCCAGCATGGAAACGGTGAGCTTCATCAGTTGCCAGGTTTTTACACTGGCCTCACCGATAGCCGCAAACGCGCCATACTGCCTTACCGTCTTGTACTCTTCGGGCAGCGGAACAATGCGCGGAATCACACCCGCAAAGCCCGCTGTCGTGCCAGCTTTCGCTTCTGGCGTCATCGTCAGCGCAATTGATTCACCGCCGCGATCCACCTCAAGCGTCATGCTTTTGCCGGGATTGTCCCGGACCTGGGTAACAAACGTCTGCCACTGCGATAATGGCTGACCATCGACTTTAACGATCCTGTCGCCTGCTTGCAAACCGGCTTCGCTGGCTGGCGAATTCGCCTGTACTTCTGCCAGTGTGGTCTCAATTTGCGGACCGCGAGGCTGAATGCCTAACGCGACGACCGGATCCTGCTTGTCAGGCTCAAACTGCCAGTTACGCAAATCCAGCTGCTTCTGCTGAGTTGCGTCCTCGCCAAATCGTGCCACCGTTAACGTGGTGCTGCTGTCGCCGATTTTACCCACTAGCGCCATACGCACAGCATCCCAGTCAGGCGTTTCGATACCGTCAACGGCCTTAAGTTCCATGCCGGGCGCAATTTGCGCTTCCGCAGCGACCGAACCGTTTAAAATTTCACCGATTACCGGGCGCACACCAGGCACGCCGTGAATAAACACAACCCAGTAGGCAAAGATGGCAAAGAGGAAGTTAGCGACAGGACCTGCCGCGATGATGGAGGCACGTTGCCAGACGGCTTTATTATTAAAAGCCTGATGACGCAGCTCGGCTGGCACGCTTTCGACACGTTCGTCGAGCATTTTTACGTAGCCACCAAGGGGAATCAGCGCGATGACAAATTCCGTGCCGTGGCGGTCACGGCGCTGCCAGAGCGACTTACCAAACCCAATGGAAAAGCGCTCAACTTTGACGCCACAGCGACGAGCGACCCAGAAATGGCCAAACTCATGAACGGTAATCAACACGCCCAGCGCAACGATAAAGGCGAAGAAACTCCAGATTATGCTCAACATCTTTGCCTGTCCTTAAAGGGTGCGGAACACCAGCAGCAATAAACAGGCAAACACCGGCACCGCCGCAGTCAGACTATCAATGCGATCAAGAATGCCGCCGTGACCCGGTATCAGATTGCCACTGTCTTTGATACCCGCTTCACGTTTAAACATACTCTCAGTGAGGTCGCCCAGCACGGAGGCCAGCGTTGCGATAACCGCGCAAATCACCAGCGTACCGGTAGAGACCGTCAGCGGCGCCAGCGAGGCAAACAGCAGCGCAATCAGCGCAGAGGAGACCAGGCCGCCCAGGAAGCCTTCCCAGGTTTTACCTGGCGAGACCTTCGGTGCCAGCTTGTGTTTGCCGAACATCTTGCCAAACATATAGGCACCTGAATCCGCACCCCACACCAGCAGCAACACAAACAGCAGCCACCAGGCACCGGCGAAGTGATCGGTTTCGTAGTGATACTGGCGCAGCGCCACCATGCCCCAGAAAAAAGGCACCAGCGTTAATACGCCAAACAGTAAGCGGAGCGGGCGCGAATGACGCCAGAAGGCCGCAGAGGCGGGATAGGAGAGGACCAGCAGCAGCGCAACGACCCACCACACCAGCGACGCCCAAAGCGATGTCGCGACCTGGGGCAGATGCACCGTGTGTTGATAAGGCGGCAACGTAAACTGCATCAGCGCCAGCAGCAGACCACAAAGTACAGCCAGCCAGACGCGCTGTTGACGTGATGCCATCCCTGCAAACTGACCCCATTCCCAGGCGGCCAGCATGCAGATAACGATGGTTGTAAGGGCAAAGCCCACAGGTGGTAACCAGAACAGTGCAGCTATTACCAGCGGAATTAATATCAACGCGGTAATCAGACGAGACTTCAGCAAAGGTTACCCCCAGATTGCTCAGGCGCCGCCTGGTGCAGCGCCGCCAAAACGACGCTCCCGCAGAGAGAATGCATTCAGTGCACCTTCAAAAACGTGTTCATCGAAATCCGGCCAGAGCACATCGGTAAAATAGAATTCAGCATAGGCAATCTGCCACAGCAGGAAGTTGCTAATCCGATGCTCTCCCCCGGTCCTTATCACTAAATCCACTGGCGCCAGCTCCTGCATACAGAGCTGCGACGTCAGGCTCTCTTCGGTAATCTGGTCAGGACGCAGTAATCCTTCCTGCACCTGCTCAGCCAGTTTTTTCACGCCTTCGATAATATCCCAACGGCCGCCATAGTTGGCAGCAATGTTGAGCGTCAGGCCACTATTATTTGCGGTCAGCGTCTCAGAACGGCGAATACGTTCCTGAATACGCGGGCTGAAACGGCTGGTATCGCCAATGACGCGTAAGCGAACATTGTGTTTGTGCAGGCTTTTCACTTCGCTGTCGAGCGCCCAGACAAACAGTTCCATTAACGCGGTGACTTCCTGCGCCGGACGGCTCCAGTTTTCACTGCTGAAGGCGTAAAGCGTCAGGGCTTCAAGATTGTTGCTGACCGCAAAGCTGACGGCGCGGCGCACCGATTTAACGCCCGCTTTGTGGCCTGAAATACGCAATTTTCCCTGATTTTTGGCCCAGCGACCGTTGCCATCCATGATGATAGCGACGTGGCGCGGACCGTTTCCCTGCTGGTCATCAGTGTTGTTGTGATTGTTAGACGACATAACGCTTAACCAATTCCTTTCATCAGAAATGCTGTGGTTTCTGAATACATTGCGCCCGATTCAAATCCCGACACGCTTTTGGTGCCGGGCCACACCGAATTCGGTGACAGACCGTGAAACGCGAGCCAGCGACTATACCATTTTCACCTGAAGCGAACAAATGGCCTCATAACGATCGGCTTCACGACGTGAAGCGCGGCAACATTTCTGCCGCCAGCGCGCGCGCGGAGCGATCAATTTCAAGGACAGCGTCCACCGAATCAGGCTCCGGACACACCTGTGCCGCCATCACCGCACTATTAAGCGCCGCGATGTCGGTAAAGCGGATCTGGTGATTCAGGAAAGCCGCGACGGCAACCTCGTTGGCTGCATTCAGCGTGGTGGTCGCCGCCTGCCCTGCATCACAGGCATCAATGGCCAGTTTCAGGCAGGGGTAGCGACTAAAATCAGGTTCTGCAAAGCTCAGCGCCGACATGCGGGTAAAATCCAGCCGCGTCACGCCTGCTTTGATGCGCGAAGGCCAGGCCATGCTATGGGCTATGGGCGTACGCATATCGGGAGAACCTAACTGAGCCAGCACGCTGCCATCGCAGTATCGCACCATAGAGTGAATCACCGACTGTGGGTGAAGGATCACTTCCATCTGCGCTGCGCTGGCATTAAACAACCAACGGGCTTCAATGTACTCAAGACCTTTATTCATCATGGTGGCCGAATCGACAGAGATTTTTCTCCCCATCGACCAGTTCGGATGTGCACAGGCCTGATCTGGCGACATGGCGCTGAGATCCGCTAAATCTGTGTCACGAAAAGGACCACCCGATCCCGTAAGGATAATTGACTCAATGCCATTATCCCGCAGGTCAGCGTAACCTAACTGATGCTGGATGGTAGCCGGTAAACTCTGAAAAATGGCGTTATGCTCGCTGTCGACCGGTAGTAACTGCGCGTTATGATGCCGCACCGCCTCCATAAATAAACGGCCGCAGGTGACAAGCGATTCTTTGTTGGCCAGCAGTACCGTTTTACCAGCGCGAATGGCGGCCAGCGTTGGCAGTAAACCTGACGCACCGACAATGGCCGCCATCACCTGATCCACCTCATCCAGCGCGGCCAGCTCACAGGCTGCCTGAACGCCGGAGAGCACTTCAGTATTAACCCTGATTGCTCTCAGTCGCTCACGCAGCGCAGCGGCAGAGGTTTCGTCTGCCATGCAGGCGTAGCGTGGCGTAAAGGTTGCACACTGTTCGGCCATCAGCGCCACGTTATGGCCGGCAACCAGCGCCGTAATCTGATAAAGCTCTGGGTTAGCGCGAACCACCGCCAGCGTACTGGTGCCGATCGAGCCGGTGGATCCCAGCAGAGTTAATCGCTTCATGAGGCTATCCGTGTAAAGTCAGCGTGCCCGCAGGCACAATGTAAAACGCCGCCAGATGTCGCATTCATACGAATACCTCTCTGTACGGCGTTTTGTCCGGCAGTGATGGAATCAGAAATCCATCAGCTCCGTTTCTTTTTCTGACAGTGCAGCATCAACTTTCTTGATGTACGCATCGGTCATTTTTTGCACTTCGTCCTGCGCACGACGTTCGTCGTCTTCGCTGATTTCTTTATCTTTCAGCAGCGCTTTGATTTTATCGTTGGCATCGCGACGGACGTTACGTACCGACACACGGCCCTGCTCGGCTTCGCCGCGCACGATTTTAATCAGATCTTTACGACGCTCTTCTGTCAGCGCTGGCAGCGGAACACGGATGTCAGTACCGGCTGAACTTGGGTTCAGACCGAGATCGGACTTCATGATCGCTTTTTCGACTGCCTGGCTCAGTGAACGATCAAACACGTTGATTTTCAGCGTGCGTGAATCTTCCACAGTGACAGAAGCCAGCTGACGCAGTGGCGTCGGCGTGCCGTAATATTCGACGACGATGCCGTCGAGCAGCGAAGGTGACGCACGACCGGTACGCACTTTGCTGATGGTAGTTTTGAATGCTTCAACGCATTTTTCCATGCGCGTGTCAGCATCTTTTTTGATGTCGTTAATCACGTTGAAACCCTTGGATTCGGTTTGACCTGGCCAGTTCCGGCATAACCGGAAGCGGGATCGATAATCATCGATAATCCTGACTGGTGCGCGATGCATTCTCATCGCGCTGACAGAATATACCTTATTTTATCTCGCCTCGGGTATTAATGCGTAATCAGGGTGCCTTCTTTTTCACCCATCACTACGCGACGCAGGGCGCCAGGTTTATTCATGTTGAAAACACGGATAGGTAATTTGTGGTCACGAGCCAGGGTAAAGGCCGCCAGATCCATCACTTTCAGCTCTTTATCCAGGACTTCGGCATAGGTCAGTTGATCATACAGCGTCGCGTCCGGGCTTTTCACCGGATCGGCAGAGTAAACGCCGTCAACTTTGGTCGCCTTCAGTACCACGTCCGCTTCAATCTCAATGCCGCGCAGACACGCCGCAGAGTCGGTGGTAAAGAACGGGTTGCCGGTACCGGCGGAGAAGATGACGACGCGGTTGTTACGCAGCAGGCTGATCGCTTCTGCCCAGCTGTAGTTGTCACACACGCCATTCAGTGGAATCGCTGACATCAGGCGTGCATTCACATAGGCGCGGTGCAGTGCATCACGCATCGCCAGGCCGTTCATCACGGTTGCCAGCATACCCATGTGGTCACCTACGACGCGGTTCATACCTGCCTGCTGCAGGCTCGCGCCGCGGAACAGGTTCCCTCCGCCAATTACCACGCCAACCTGGATGCCCAGCTCAACCAGCTCTTTTACCTCTTGTGCCATGCGGTCAAGCACACTCGCGTCGATACCAAAACCTTCAGCGCCTTGCAGAGCTTCGCCGCTGAGTTTAAGCAGGATACGTTGATAAACAGGTTTTGCGTTGGTCGCCATGGTCAGTTCTTCCTGGAAGATTGGGTGTAAAGGAGAAGTAAATTCTGATCGATCATCCGCTTACCGCAAAGAAAATGCTATTGGGATGAAACTGAAAACGTGTCTGTTGCGATTCACAGACAAAAAAGAACCGCCATCTGGCGGTTCTTTCAGAGCATTAAGACTGTTTGGACATTGCTGCAACTTCTGCAGCGAAGTCAGACTCAACTTTCTCGATGCCTTCACCCACTTCGAAGCGGATGAAGTTGATCACGTCAGCGCCCTGCTCTTTCAGAGCCTGGCCAACGGTTTTGCTTGGGTCGATAACGAAAGCCTGACCCGTCAGAGAGACTTCGCCAGTGAATTTCTTCATACGGCCTTCAACCATCTTCTCTGCGATCTCTTTTGGCTTACCAGACTGCATCGCGATGTCCAGCTGAACCTGGTACTCTTTATCTACCACGTCAGCAGAAACGTCTTCTGGCTTAACGAATTCAGGCTTGCTCGCTGCAACGTGCATCGCGATCTGTTTGATCAGATCTTCGTTAGCGCCTTTCGCTGAAACCAGAACGCCGATACGCGCGCCGTGCAGGTAGCTGCCCAGCTCTGCACCTTCCAGGATTGCAACGCGACGGATGTTGATGTTCTCACCGATTTTAGCAACCAGTGCAACGCGCTCTTCTTCAAACTGCGCTTTCAGGACTTCAACGTCAGTAACGCGATCAGCGGCAGCCGCATCCAGAACTTTGTCTGCGAACGCCTGGAAACCGCCATCTTTTGCTACGAAGTCAGTCTGGCAGTTAACTTCCAGAATCACGCCGTAGTCGCCAACGATTTTGGTTTTGATTACGCCATCAGCAGCAACGTTGCCTGCTTTTTTCGCTGCTTTGATTGCGCCAGACTTACGCATGTTCTCAATCGCCAGCTCAATGTCGCCGTTCGCTTCAGTCAGCGCTTTTTTGCAATCCATCATGCCAGCGCCAGTACGCTCGCGCAGTTCTTTTACCAATGCAGCGGTAATGTCAGCCATTCCAGAATCCTCGGTTCGTGCCTGTGTACATACGTACATGCAGACACTTATTTGCGGAAAATTTACTCTGTCCCGCCGTCCGGTTGGGGGCGTAACAGACTTAGATAAATAAAGGGGCCACTATAGGCCCCTTACAGATCACATCTGAATGCTAAGGGCTCTTATGCAGAGCAAACCTTAATTAAGCGTTTTCTAAAGACGCTTCTTCAGCTTGCTCAGCCAGGTCCTGAGAGCGGCCTTCGCGAACGGTAGTCGCAACGGCAGTCAGGTACAGGTTTACAGCACGGATCGCATCGTCGTTACCTGGGATAACGAAATCAACGCCATCTGGATCTGAGTTGGTATCAACGATAGCAAATACCGGGATACCCAGGTTGTTTGCTTCTTTGATTGCGATGTGTTCGTGGTCAGCATCAACAACAAACAGCGCGTCTGGCAGACCGCCCATGTCTTTGATACCGCCCAGGCTGTTTTCCAGCTTGGCCAGCTCACGCGCACGCATCAGCGCTTCTTTTTTGGTCAGTTTGTCGAAAGTACCATCCTGAGACTGAATCTCCAGATCTTTCAGACGTTTGATTGACTGACGCACGGTTTTCCAGTTAGTCAGCATGCCACCCAACCAGCGGTGGTTTACGAAGAACTGGTCGCAGCTCAGTGCAGACTCTTTTACCGCTTCAGCAGCAGCGCGCTTAGTACCTACGATCAGGATCTTACCTTTACGGGAAGAGATCTTGTTCAGTTCAGCCAGAGCTTCGTTGAACATAGGTACAGTTTTTTCCAGGTTGATGATGTGAACCTTGTTACGTGCACCAAAGATGAATGGCTTCATTTTTGGGTTCCAGTAACGGGTCTGGTGACCAAAGTGAACACCAGCCTGGAGCATGTCGCGCATGGAAACAGTTGCCATGATAAAACCTCTAAAGTTTGATTGGGGTTGGGCCTCCATGTATCCCATACGACCGACCTCTTTCAAGGCACCCCGGCGTATGTGTCGATACATGTGTGTTTTAGTACACATAATGAGAGTTATGCGTTTCCTGCTGACCGAAACGGCCATACAGAGAATCGTCGGCGCGCTTTATATCACAACCAGCCCAGTGACGCCAATAAATCATCGCTGACAGAGGCCAGCGCGTTCTCTATTTGGCAGCCCATTTGCTGGCTGCTAACATGACAGCACAGAACTTATTATTGTCGAAAATTTCGACAAATGCGGATTAATTTAATGGCAATTTCAATTAAAACCCCTGAAGAAATCGAAAAAATGCGCGTCGCAGGCCGACTGGCCGCCGAGGTGCTGGAGATGATCGAACCTTACGTGAAACCGGGTGTGACCACCGGTGAGCTGGACCGCATCTGCCACGAGCACATTATTCAAAAGCAACAGGCGGTCTCTGCCTGCCTCGGCTATCACGGCTTTCCGAAGTCGGTCTGCATCTCCGTTAACGAAGTGGTGTGCCACGGCATTCCCAGCGATGATCGCCCGTTGAAAGATGGGGATATCGTCAATATCGACGTCACCGTAATTAAAGATGAGTACCATGGCGACACCTCAAAGATGTTTATCGTTGGTAAACCGACCATTCAGGGTGAGCGCCTGTGCCGCGTCACGCAGGAGAGCCTCTATCTTTCCCTGCGTCTGATTAAGCCCGGCATTCGTCTGCGCGAGCTGGGTCGTGCTATCCAGAAATATGTTGAAGCGAACGACTTCTCTGTTGTGCGCGAATATTGTGGTCACGGCATCGGCAAGGGATTCCACGAAGAGCCGCAGGTGCTGCATTACGATGCCGATGATAGCGGCGTTGTACTGCAGGCGGGTATGACCTTCACGGTAGAACCGATGGTCAATGCCGGTGATTACCGCATCCGCACCATGAAAGATGGCTGGACGGTAAAAACCAAAGATCGCAGCTTGTCCGCACAGTATGAGCATACTATTGTGGTGACGGAAAACGGCTGTGAGATTTTAACCCTGCGTAAAGATGACACGATCCCTGCCGTGCTCGTTGCTGAAGGGTAATTTTCTTCACGCAGATCAAGCCGGCGATGAGCCGGCTTTTTTTTGGCTAAAAAAGAGAAGAGCTGCATGAGCGTGAGTCTGTCGGAAGAGGTAAAAAACGGTCTGGTCGATTCGCCAGCCGAATGGGGTGACGACCAGTTGACCCGCGACATTCTGAAGCCGCGGCTGGAGCAATTTCAGCAGCATCTGGCTGCCGCATTTGATGCCGGTGAAGCCGTTGAGCCGCTGATAGATGCCCGCACGCTGTTTATCGATCGGCTGCTGCGTCGCCTGTGGCGCTTCTTTGGCTTTGATGCGATGCCCTCTATCGCGCTGGTCGCCGTGGGCGGCTATGGCCGTGCCGAACTGCATCCGCTCTCTGATATTGATGTCCTGATCCTCAGCCGCCAGCCGCTGAATGAACAGGCTGCCCAGCGTACCAGCGATCTGCTGACGCTGATGTGGGACCTCAAGCTGGAAGTGGGCCACAGCGTCCGCACGCTGGAAGAGTGTCTGCTGGAGGGACTGTCTGACCTGACCGTTGCCACCAACCTGATTGAATCACGGATGCTGACCGGTGACGTGGCGCTGTTTCTGGAATTACAGAAAAACATCTTCAGTGATGGTTTCTGGCCCTCATCCACCTTCTTTGCCGCCAAAATCGAAGAACAGCAGGAACGCCACAAGCGTTACCACGGCACCAGCTATAACCTTGAGCCGGACATCAAAAGCAGCCCCGGTGGCCTGCGCGACATCCATACGCTGCAGTGGGTCGCCCGACGCCATTTTGGTGCCACGACACTGGATGAGATGGTTGGCTTTGGTTTCCTCACCGACGCGGAGCGCAGCGAACTCAACGAATGCCAGGAATTTCTCTGGCGCATCCGCTTTGCCCTGCACCTCTCCCTGCCCCGCTACGATAATCGCCTGCTGTTCGATCGCCAGCTCAGCGTGGCGCAGCGCCTGAATTACCAGGGTGAAGGCAATGAGCCAGTCGAGCGGATGATGAAAGATTTCTATCGCGTCACGCGGCGCATCGGAGAACTGAATCAGATGCTGCTGCAGCTGTTTGATGAAGCGATTCTGGCGCTCTCTACCAGCGAAAAACCGAGACCTGTCGATGACGATTTCCAGCTGCGTGGCAATTTGATCGACCTGCGCGACGAAACGCTGTTTACCCGCGAACCGCAGGCAATTCTGCGTATGTTTTATGTCATGGTGCGTAACGACAGCATCAAGGGTATCTACTCCACTACCCTCCGTCATCTGCGCCATGCGCGTCGTCACCTTAAACAGCCGCTGTGCCAGATTCCGGAAGCGCGACGTACCTTTATGTCGATTCTGCGCCATCCCGGCGCGGTCAGCCGGGCACTGGTGCCGATGCACCGTCACAGCGTGTTATGGGCTTACACGCCGCTGTGGGGCCATATTGTCGGGCAGATGCAGTTCGACCTGTTCCACGCCTACACCGTGGATGAGCACACTATCCGCGTGTTGCAGAAGCTGGAAAGCTTCGCCAATGAAACCACCCGTCCGCAGCATCCGCTGTGCGTAGAGTTATGGCCGCGCCTGCCGCAGCAGGAGCTGCTGCTGATGGCCGCACTGCTGCACGACATTGCCAAAGGGCGCGGCGGCGATCACTCTATTCTCGGCGCACAGGATGCGCTCGATTTCGCTGAAATGCATGGCCTGAACTCGCGTGAAACGCAGCTGGTGGCCTGGCTGGTTCGCCATCATCTGTTGATGTCGGTGACGGCGCAACGGCGCGATATTCAGGACCCGACAGTGATCCAGCAGTTCGCTGAGGTGATGCAGAATGAGAACCGGCTGCGCTATCTGGTTTGCCTGACCGTCGCCGATATCTGCGCCACCAACGAAAGCCTGTGGAACAGCTGGAAGCAGAGCCTGCTGCGCGAGCTCTTTTTCGCCACCGAGAAGCAGTTGCGACGCGGCATGGAAAACAGTCCGGACCTGCGTGAGCGGGTGCGTCACCATCGTCTGCAGGCACTGGCGCTGCTACGGATGGACAACATCGATGAAGAGCGCCTGCACCAGATCTGGAATCGCTGCCGCGCAGATTATTTCCTGCGCCATACGCCGAATCAGATTGCCTGGCATGCACGCCACTTACTGGTTCATGACCTGAAGAAACCATTAGTGCTGGTCAGCCCGCAGGCCACACGCGGCGGAACCGAAATTTTCATCTGGAGCCCCGATCGTCCGCACCTGTTTGCCGCCGTCGCCGGAGAACTCGACCGGCGCAATCTCAGCGTCCACGACGCGCAAATCTTTACCAGCCGCGACGGCATGGCCATGGATACCTTTATTGTGCTGGAACCGGATGGCAGCCCGCTGTCGCCGGATCGCCATCCGATGATCATTCAGGCGCTTGAGCAGGCGATCACCCAGTCTGACTGGGTGCCGCCACGAACCCGTCGTCCGTCGGCCAAACTGCGGCATTTCAGCGTGGATACCGAGGTCAATTTCCTGCCGACGCACACCGACCGTCGCAGCTACCTTGAACTGGTGGCGCTGGATCAGCCTGGCCTGCTGGCGCGCGTGGGTGAAGTCTTTGCCGATCTCGGTGTCTCACTGCACGGCGCACGCATCAGCACCATTGGCGAGCGAGTTGAAGATTTGTTTATTCTGGCTAACAGTGAACGTCAGGCGCTGGACGAAGAAATGCGCAAAGCGTTGCAACAACGGTTGACAGAGGCCCTTAATCCAAACGATAAAGTGTGACCAGACTCGATTTGTAAACATTAATCTCTTTACTTGTGCCAGGTTATTGCCCGGCATCGCACATGACAGATCAGGAAAAAAATATGCAACAGTTACAGAGCGTTATTGAATCCGCCTTCGAACGTCGCGCTGACATCACACCTGCCAGCGTTGACAGCGAAACCCGTGATGCCATCAACCAGGTGATCTCTCTGCTGGACAGCGGTGAGCTGCGCGTTGCTGAGAAGATCGACGGCGAGTGGGTAACGCATCAGTGGCTGAAGAAAGCAGTGCTGCTCTCTTTCCGCATCAATGACAATCAGGTAATGGAAGGTTCAGAAACCCGCTTTTACGACAAAGTGCCGATGAAGTTTGCCGGCTGGGATGAAACGCGTTTCAAAGCAGCAGGCTTCCGCGTCGTGCCGCCTGCGGCTGTGCGTGAGGGTGCCTATATCGCCCGCAACACGGTGCTGATGCCTTCTTACGTCAACATTGGCGCCTTCGTGGATGAAGGCACCATGGTGGACACCTGGGCGACCGTTGGCTCCTGTGCACAGATTGGTAAAAACGTTCACCTTTCTGGCGGCGTGGGTATCGGTGGCGTGCTGGAACCGCTGCAGGCCAACCCGACCATTATCGAAGACAACTGCTTCATTGGCGCACGCTCTGAAATCGTTGAAGGCGTGATTGTTGAAGAAGGCTCAGTGATCTCAATGGGCGTTTACATCGGTCAGAGCACCAAAATTTATGACCGCGAAACAGGCGAAGTACATTATGGTCGTGTGCCTGCCGGCTCCGTCGTGGTCTCAGGTAACCTGCCGTCTAAGGATGGCAGCTACAGCCTCTATTGTGCCGTTATCGTGAAGAAAGTGGATGCGAAAACGCTGGGTAAAACCGGTATCAACGAACTGCTGCGCACTATCGACTGATTTAACTGACGGGCTGGAAACCAGCCCGTCATCTTTTCTTTACAGTCATTATCAAATAACATGCTTCGCGCCGCGAATTAACTGATGCGTTTAGTTTTTATCCAGGTCATAATCCGCGCCAGTTAAATCCTGTCGCGCAATGTTCATCCCGCTTATTTATGTCTACAGTTGACGGACGTCATGAACAAGTCTGCGCGCTTCTTACTTTTGATGGAAACAACGCTATGTATGACAATCTGAAAAGCTTAGGTATCAGTAACCCGGACGACATTGACCGCTACAGCCTGCGTCAGGAAGCCAATAACGACATTCTGAAGATCTACTTCCGCAAAGATAAAGGCGAGTTTTTCGCGAAGAGCGTTAAATTCAAATATCCGCGCCAGCGTAAAACTGTCGTTGCCGATCACGCGACGCAGGGCTACAAAGAAGTTCAGGAAATCAGCCCGAATCTGCGTTATGTTATCGATGAACTGGACCAGATTTGCCAGCGCGATCAGGTTGAAGTGGATCTGAAACGCAAAATTCTGGATGACCTGCGTCACCTGGAAAGCGTGGTCGCCCACAAGATCTCGGAAATTGAATCGGACCTGGAAAAATTAACCCGTAACAGCCGTTAATGTCCTGTCCGACACAAGAGGCCGGCTTTGCTGGCCTTTTTTTTATGCCGCAAACCTGCCCTCTACCCCTGCTCATCCAGTTGCAAAGCCACATAGAGCAGCAGCCTGTCGTCAAAATGGCCCAGATTCAGTCCCGTCAGTTCAGAAATCCGGTTCAGACGGTACTCCAGCGTATTGCGATGAATGAACAGTGCACGTGCGGTAGCGCTCGGCTGGACGTTATGGGTGAACCAGGCGATTAGCGTGCGGCGCAGCAAACCGTTGTTATCCATGCTCTTGAGCTTCGCCAGCGGCCGGGCGAGCTCATTGGCCTGCCAGCCGCCGCGCAGACTGTCGAGCAGCACCGGCAGCACCAGATCCTGATAAAAATAGCTACGCACTTCGGGCATACGCTGCTTGCCCACCATCATGGTGGTGCGCGCCGTCCGATAAGAGCGTGCGATGCTGCCCGGCCCGGTAAAGAAGTTACCCAGCGCGATGCGCATCCGAAGATGTCCGCTCTCTTTCATCCGCTGCAGCAACTGCTCAACGCGGCGGCGATGATCATCCTGATCGTAACGTCCATGCCCATTCAGGGCTGGTTTCAGCACCACCATTTCGGTCAGTGAGACAATGGCGATCAGATTATCGCGCTCCGGTGTGGTCAGCAGCGTTTGCAGCTGCTGTAACTCTGACATCGCGCTGTCGACGCCAAGCTGACCGCTATCCACCTCCAGAACGGCCACCACACGCGGTTGGTTGAGATCGATGCCGAGCCGCTGAGCCCATTCGGTCAGCTGTGGCGACAGGGTATCGCTGCGGATGAGATTCAGCACCAGCTCTTCACGCAGACGGCTGTCCTGTGCCAGCATATGCAGAAGCCGCGCCTGCTCCAGCATCATCTCTGCGGTCATGCAGACCAGCTCGCCGTAGTGCCGCAATGCCAGCGGCTCGCCGGTCAGGCCAATCACCCCGACGATGTCACCATCAATGCGCAGCGGCAGGTTAATGCCGGGCCGTACGCCATGAAGATGTTTAGCCACCGCTTCATCAATGTCGACAACGCGACCCTGCGAAAGCACCAGCAGCGCACCTTCGTGCAACTCCCCAATGCGTTCCCGGTCACCGCTGCCGATAATACGGCCCCGCGCATCCATCACATTGACATTGCTGTCAATAATTTTCATGGTGCGCGCCACGATATCCTGTGCCAGCCGGGCATCAAGGTGATAGGTAGCCATCCATTACTCCTGAAAAAGAGGGGGGAGAAACAGAATACGCATGGAAAGCAGGCAGAACATTGTGCATTTGCACAGAGCCAGGCGGTCATTTGCCGAATTTGCGGTGAGCATCACACTCTGCCAGGGCAAATGCCGGACATAAAAAAGGCGGACCGCAGTCCGCCTCTTCATCAGTGGTCGTTCCGTTACTGCATCAGCAGGTAGATGCTGCTGTCGCCGCGCTTCACATTCAGCGCCAGAACGGCTGGCTTGGTATCAAGGACTTTGCGCAGCTCGCCGAGGTTGGTTACCGGCTGCTGGTTAACGCCCTGAATCACGTCTCCCTTCTTCAGGCCGATACGCGCTGCGGCGCTGCCCGCTTTCACATTATCAACGCGAACGCCTTTATCACCGGTTTCAACATTGCTAAGGTCAGCCCCTTCAATGCCGTTGTAAATGGTGGCGGACTGCACTTTCGCCTGGCTGCTCTGCTGCAACTGAACAGAAACATCGACCGGTTTGCCGTCACGCAGCAGGCCCAGTTTCAGGGTAGTGCCAACCGGCAGTGAACCCACTTCTGCACGCAGCGAAGCAAAGCTGCTCAGCGGTTTGCCGTTCATGGAGACAATCACGTCACCCGCTTTGATGCCCGCTTTTGCAGCTGCAGAATCTGGCAGTACCTGGCTGACAAATGCACCACGCTGTGCATCGACTTTCATCGCTTTTGCCAGTTCGGAGTTCAGTTCCGTGCCCTGCACGCCCAGCTCGCCGCGTTTAACCTGTCCAAACTCAACCATCTGCGCCGTCAGGTTTTTCACCATGTTGCTCGGAATAGCAAAGCCGATACCGATGTTGCCGCCATCCGGCGCCAGAATAGCGGTGTTAATCCCAATCAGTTCACCGTTGAGGTTAACCAGCGCACCACCGGAGTTGCCCCGGTTAATCGCCGCATCCGTCTGGATAAAGTTTTCGTAATTTTCTACATTCAGGCCGCTGCGTCCCAGTGCCGAGACGATACCGGAGGTTACGGTTTCACCCAGTCCATACGGGTTACCGATTGCCACGGTGTAATCACCCACCCGCAGGCTGTCAGAGTCGGCGATTTTCACTGCGGTCAGGTTTTTAGCGTCCTGCAGCTGCACCAGCGCAATATCGGAACTCGGATCTTTGCCAATGACTTTTGCGTCATAGCGACGACCGTCGCTGAGCTGCACCTGAATTTTGGTGGCATTATTCACCACGTGGTTGTTGGTCACCACGTAGCCTTTTTCGGCGTTGATAATCACGCCCGATCCCAGTGCACGGAATTTTTCCTGCTGGGTATCAGGGGCGGGTGCGCCACCATTACCACCTTCACCGCCACCGTTCTGGCACATGGGTGAACCCTGGAACGGGGAACCGTCCTGACAGAATGGCGAATTGTCGCCAAAGAATTGCTGAAACTGCTGCGGCATGCGTGGGGTTTTTACTGTGGTGGTGCCCTCAACGCTGATACTGACCACAGACGGCATCACCTTCTCCAGCATGGGAGCCAGGCTTGGCAGTTGCTGGCTTTCGGAAGAGGCCGTTTGCGCAGCAGAAACAGTAACAGGGGCGAGCGCCATGCTCAGGCTCAACGCCAGCGCACTTAACACTAAAGTCTTTTTTTTCATTTTTCGTTTCTCAATAAGATTACTGTTCAGACCATTGCTGTGGTCGAAAGGTGAGATAAATGTTTTAGCGCGAAGTTCCTTTAAAAGTTTAAGCCAAAGGTAAAAATTTATTCGCGCTCTTTACAATCGGCGGCTTATTCTACTGCCATCAGCCGCCGGTACTCATCCCAGGCATAGAGATCGGTCATGCCGCTAATATAATCCTGAATAAGCCGGAAGCGATAATAACGTTCCCACAACAGCCGCTGATATTTATGCTCCACAACCAGATTACGCATCTTGTGCAAATAGGCTTTGCGGTGTTTCCCGGAGAGCTTATGAAAAAGCCGCGTTTCAATCGGGTGCTGGCGTAAAAAATCCTCATTCATCAGCGTGGTAAAGGCTTCATAATTAAGGCGCATCAGCGGCTGATAGATCTCCAGCAGCCCTTTAATCACGCGGTAACCCTGCAACTCCAGCTGTTCAACCTCGGAGTGATTAAACACCTGCTGGCGCGCAACGGTCTTAAAGAGTTGCAGTAAACGGCCCTCTTCACCCTCATCTTCCAGCAGCGCATGGTTAAAACTTCCCTCGAATATTGCAGGAAGATTATCAACAAAACGTTTCACCGCGTAACTGACCAGCACGCTCTGAACATTTACGCGTAATGACATAAAAAATTGATCGCTGCGGCTGCGGCGTTTTTTACTGCAGGCTTCCCGCCAGGCTTCACCAATAGTCCGGCTAAAGGCATCATTATTTTTTACCGGCCCCCAGGCTTTATTGAGAAATTCAAACAAACTCTCAACATTAAAGATATCTTTTTCTACAGCGTCGTCCAAATCGGCAATACAATAGGAGATATCATCCGCCGCTTCCATTATATAGGTGAGCGGAAAGCGGTGATGTTCTTCCATATTGGTGGCAGCACGCAGGTCGGCAATATAATCCTGCTCGGAGAGATAAAAACCGGGCTTTTTCATTAACACGCTAAATTCGGCGGGCTTTTCACCCTGCCACCAGGCAGGAGCAGTATATTTGAGGATACAGGCGACCTGAGAGTAGCTGAGATTGAGCTGCAGCAGGGTGTGAACCATACGGATAGCCTGCGCGTTGCCCTCAAAATGGCAGAGATCCTGGCGTATCATGGCATTCAGCTCATCAAAGGCTTTACGCTGCGCATCCCCTTCAACGCCTGCCACCAGCGGATCGACCAGTTCGGCAGCCAGGTTCTCTTCAAACCAGTCGTTAATGGCAGCCTCACCAAAATGACCAAACGGCGGATTACCCACGTCATGCAGCAGACACGCCATTTCGATCAGGCTTTCAAATGCGCCTTCAAGCTCATCCAGACCATACTGCGCCAGTCCGCCCTGCATCTTCAGGGTTTGCAGGATCTCTTTGGTGATGTAGCGTCCGGTCTGCTGCACCTCCAGCGAGTGTGTCAGTCGGGAACGGACGGCGGCATTGCGCTCCAGCGGAAAGACCTGCGTTTTCTGCTGCAGTCGCCGGATGGCAGCGGAGTTGATAATCCGTCCACGGTCGCTCTCAAAATGGCGGGTAATGTAATATTCGCCTTCCGGATCTTTTCGACTGGTATAAGGGCGCGAGAAGCTGATCTTCTTCCTGAAATTGATCGCCGACATGAATTACCCCTGACTTTTTCGTGAATTAATCCCCTGGATGCCATGGTAGACTATGCCCTAAATTTTGATTCTTTACATTAGCGGAACTCACTATGAAAGCAGGCATTATTGGCGCGATGGAGCAGGAAGTCACACTGCTGCGCGACAAAATTGAAAACCGTCAAACGCTGTCGCTGGCGGGTTGTGAAATCTATACCGGCACCCTGCAGGGCGTTGAGGTGGCACTGCTGAAATCGGGCATTGGTAAAACCTCTGCGGCGCTGGGCACCACGCTGCTGCTGCAGCTCTGCAAACCCGATGTGGTGATCAACACCGGTTCGGCAGGCGGTTTAGCGCCGTCGCTCAGCGTCGGCGATATCGTGGTGTCAGACGAAGTGCGTTATCACGATGCTGATGTTACCGCTTTTGGTTATGAGCCGGGTCAGATGGCGGGTTGTCCGGCCGCATTTGTGGCCGACAGCAAGCTGATTGCTGCGGCGGAAGCCTGTATTAAGCAGCTGGATCTGAATGCCGTACGCGGTCTGGTGGTAAGCGGCGATGCCTTTATCAATGGTGCCGAACCGCTGGCGCGCATTCGCAACCTGTTCCCGCAGGCAATTGCCGTTGAGATGGAAGCGACTGCCATCGGTCACGTCTGTCATCAGTTCCAGATACCGTTTGTGGTGGTCCGTGCGATTTCCGACGTGGCCGATAAGGAATCTCACCTGAGCTTTGATGAGTTCTTAAGCGTAGCGGCGAAGCAATCTTCGCTGTTGGTGGAGAACCTGCTGGCGCATCTGGCGCGTGGCTAAAACGCTGCTTTTCTGCTGGCTGCTGCTGTTGAGCGGCAGCCTGCTTGCCTCCCCACCCCGAGTTATCACCCTCGCTCCACACCTTACCGAACTCGCCTTTGCTGCCGGAATTACGCCGATTGCGGTCAGTGCATGGTCTGACTATCCGCCGCAGGCGAAACAGATTGAGCAGGTTGCCAACTGGCAGGGCATCAAAGCCGAACGCATTCTGCAGCTCAAACCGGATCTGGTTTTAGCCTGGCGCGGCGGTAATCCGCAGCGACAGATTGACCAGTTGCAGCAGCTCGGCGTACCGGTTAAATGGATTGATCCGCAGACGCTGGATGAGATGTTCACAGCGCTGGCCGATTTGGGCCGCTGGAGTCCCAGCCCGGAACAGGCAAGCAGAGCTGCCCAGGCGTTACGGCAGCAGGAAGCCGCACTGCGTCAGCGCTATACTCACCTGACTGCGGTTCCGCTTTTTTTGCAGTTTGGACAGCAGCCGCTTTTTACCGCCGCCAGAGCCACGCTGCAGAATGAGATTATTACATTATGTGGTGGCAGGAATATCTTTGCCGACAGCCGCGTCAGCTGGCCACAGGTCAGCCGTGAGCAGGTACTGATGCGCCATCCTCAGGCCGTGGTGACAGCGGGCAGTGCACAGCAGGCGGAGAACATCCGTGACTTCTGGCGGCCACAGCTCACTGTGCCGGTGATTGCCATCAACGAGGACTGGCTGAGCCGGCCAGGCCCGCGACTGCTGCTGGCGGCGCAGCAACTCTGTGTGGCCCTGCATCCCGCTGAATAAACCGGCGAAATGATTAAAGTTGCTGCACTTTTTGCCGTTAATCAATACCAGAGACGAGCCGGCCACGTATGCTTGCCGTCCTTTTAGCGCCACGGCGCTTTTTTAAAACACCAGGAACCATCTATGACCAGAGCACTGCTGCTGGCCATAGGGCTATCGCTCGCCGGATCTGCATTTGCGGGATCGATTAATGGCTCTATCGGCGCCAGGCTTGTCATCTATTCACGCTGTGAAATCAACACGGCTAACGGTCAGCCCGCGCCGCAGGTGAACTGCGGCAGACAGGCAAGCGCGCAGCCACGCGTGACCCATAGTCAGATTCAGTCGCAGGGAAGTGTAAAACAGAGTAACCGGCTGGTCACAATAGAGTGGTAAACGAGGCCGTCGTGATGACGGCCTTCGTCATCAGATACTGAAGGAAGAGCCACAGCCACAGGTGGTTTTGGCATTCGGATTGGTCACGATAAAGCGTGAGCCTTCCAGACCTTCGGTATAATCCACTGAACCGCCCACCAGATATTGCAGGCTCATCGGGTCAACCACCAGCGAGACGCCCTGCTTTTCGATCGTCATGTCGCCATCATTCAGCTGGTCATCAAAGGTGAAGCCGTACTGGAAACCACTGCAACCGCCACCGGTGATATAGACGCGAAGTTTCAGCGCCGGGTTCTCTTCGTCGGCAATCAGGTTCTTCACCTTGGTGGCTGCGGCGTCGGTAAACTGCAACGGCAGTGCTACTACTTCATCACTCATGTTTTACTCCGGTAAACGCCCAGGTCAGAAAACGACCTTAATTACGCTATTATCAGCCAGCACCTCAGCGCAATCAAGCTCTGCCCTTCGCACTCTGTGCCGCTTTCACCTCCGTTAAGGGCGCGGCGAGTGAATCCGCCTTTCGTCTGCTGCCCCTCTTCCGTAGAATGGTGCAATATTTTTTATGAACCGCTGGAGCCGAAAATGAGTAAGTCCGAACAACTGTTTGCTGAGGCACAACGCCTGATCCCGGGCGGGGTAAACTCGCCAGTACGCGCATTTACCGGTGTGGGCGGCGTTCCGCTGTTTATTGAACACGCTGATGGCGCGTATCTCTATGATGCCGATAGCAAAGCCTATATCGACTACGTCGGCTCATGGGGCCCGATGGTGCTGGGTCATAACAATGCGGCGATCCGCAATGCCGTGATCGAAGCGGCCCAGCGCGGCCTGAGCTTTGGCGCACCGACCGAAATGGAAGTGACCATGGCGCAGCTGGTGTGTGAGCTGGTGCCTTCCATGGAGATGGTGCGTATGGTCAACTCCGGCACCGAAGCGACCATGAGCGCGATTCGTCTGGCGCGTGGCTTTACCGGCCGCGATAAAATTATCAAGTTTGAAGGCTGCTATCACGGTCACGCCGATCATCTGCTGGTGAAAGCGGGTTCTGGTGCCCTGACGCTGGGTCAGCCAAACTCGCCGGGCGTACCGGCTGATTTCGCTAAACACACCCTGAGCTGCACCTTTAACGATCTCGACTCAGTGCGCAGCGCCTTTGAACAATATCCTGACGCCATCGCGGCCATCATCGTTGAGCCGGTTGCCGGCAACATGAACTGCATTCCGCCGCAGCCGGAATTCCTGCCAGGCCTGCGCACGCTCTGTGATGAGTTCGGCGCACTGCTGATTATTGATGAAGTGATGACCGGTTTCCGCGTGGCGCTGGGCGGCGCGCAGGCTCACTACAATGTGCGTCCTGACCTGACCTGTCTCGGAAAGATTATCGGTGGCGGGATGCCGGTTGGCGCATTCGGTGGCCGTCGCGACGTGATGGCCGCGCTGGCCCCGACCGGCCCGGTCTATCAGGCGGGGACGCTCTCCGGTAACCCGATCGCAATGGCCGCCGGTTTTGCCTGCCTGACGCAGATCGCGCAGCCTGGCACGCACGAAAAGCTGGATGCCCTGACCCGCCAGCTGGCTGAGGGTCTGCGCGAGGCAGCACAACAGCAAAATATCCCGCTGGTGATCAACCATGTTGGCGGGATGTTTGGCCTGTTCTTCACCGAGGCTGACAGCGTGACCTGTTATGCCGATGTGACCCGCTGCGATGTAGAGCGCTTTAAAACTTTCTTCCATCTGATGCTGGAGGAAGGCGTTTACTTTGCGCCATCGGCCTATGAAGCAGGCTTTATGTCGCTGGCGCACAGCGAAGAGGATATTCAGCGCACGGTTGACGCCGCACGTCGTTGTTTCGCGAAGCTGTAATTTAGGCAGCGTTAAAGACGAAGACCGGCAGCAGCTGATCCCGAATCTCACAGCAACATAAAACTCAACACGAAGGGAACACGGGCAGAGGAGGAAAGCGTCCCGCGCCAGGGACAAAAACGCCGGGAGCGTTTTTGAACAACGCAAAGCGTTGGCCCGGCTACGGGCGCACCTCAGGGATGAGGTGCGTAATCGCGCGGGCAGAGCGTGTCAGGGACTGGCCTTAGCGTCTTTCCGATCTGACCGTGTTCCCTTCGCAGGCTCAGTCTCACAGCCAATCGGGCCAGGCTTTGTTAATAATCTCAGACCGGCTTGCACCGGTCTTTTTTTAACCTGAACGCCTGAGCAGCCAGATAAAGTAAGGCGCACCTAAAAACGTCGCCATCAGTCCGGCAGGGATTTGATCCGGAAACGCCAGCATCCGCCCGCACCAGTCAGCCAGCATCATCAATCCGCCTCCCAGCAATCCCGAGAGCAACAGCTGTGGCAAAGCCCGCCGGAATCCCAGCATTCGCGCCATATGCGGAGCCATCAACCCGACAAAACTCAGCGGACCGATAGTCAGCGTCGCGCTGGCGGTCAGTGCTGCCGCCAGCAGCAGCAGACTCAGCCGCGCAGGCGTTAATGCCATACCCGCCGAGCGCGCGGTCGCACTTCCCAGCGGCAGCAGCGTCAGCCAGCGACTCGCCAGCGGGGCCAGCAACACCAGCACCAGCGCGCAAATTGCGCTCTGAACTGCCTGACTGCCGCTGATGTTATAGGTCGAACCGGAGATCCAGCTCAGCAGCCCGCCCATGCGCGGATCGCCGCTGGCCAGCAGCAGCATCAGTAGGGTGACAAAGGCGCTGTTAAGCGCCATACCCGCCAGCAGCATCCGCTCCGGCGAGAAGCCGCCATTGCTGGCTACCGCCATAATCACCAGCAGCGTCAGCGCGGCACCCACCGCACCGGCGGGCAGCAGCCAGGCCATCGCATCGCCTGGCACAAAGAACATCATGACCACTACACCGCAGGCAGCCCCGGAACTGATGCCCAGTACTTCCGGGCTGGCCATAGGATTGCCGGTCAGCCGCTGAATCAGACTTCCCGCCACGCCCAGCATCAGACCGGTTACCAGCGCCGCCAGCACGCGCGGTGCGCGCCATGGCAGCAGTGATTGCAGCATCTCGCCTGCGGACCCGCTCCAGCCCTGCGCATCACGCCCCAACGCGAGCGCCCCCCACCCCAGCAGCGCCAGAATAGCGAGACCGATCAGCGCCCAGCGCAGCAGGTTCTGTCGCTCGGCGGGCACATTGTCACCCTGATTCAGCGCGGGCGGCACTGAACCGGTGCGCAGTCGCGGCAGCAGCCACAGCAGAATCGGTACGCCAAGCAGGGCCGTGGCCGTGCCGGTCGGGATATCGCGCCAGTGCGTGCTGAGCCATAACACGCAGCTGTCTGCCAGCCACAGCAGCAGCGCGCCAGTCAGCGGTGCCAGCAGCATCCGGGTGAGGAGCCGTCGTCCACCCAGCAGCTTCGCCAGCAGCGGTGCAAACAGCCCGATAAAGCCGATGATACCGGCGACATTGACCAGCTGTGCGCTGAGCAGAATCGCCAGTCCAAGGCCGCTAATCCGCGCCACAGAAAGCGCCAGACCCAGGTTTTTCGCGACACCATCATCCAGTCCCATCAGCGTCAGCGGACGCAGCAGCGCCAGCGCCAGCACAAACGCCAGCAGCAGGCGCGGCCAGAGCTGCTGCACGTTTTCCCAGCTCATCTGATTCAGCGCGCCGGTGCTCCACAGAAACATGTTCTGCAGCTGATCGTGATTGAAGATAGCAAAGATTTGATTTACCGCGCCGCTATACAGGCTCAGTACCAGCCCGGCCAGAATCAGCGTCACTGGTGACAGACGTTTGCCCCAGGCCACACCAAACACCAGCGCACCCACCAGCAGCGCCCCGCTGAGCGCAGCAAACTGCTGTGTCAGCGCCCCGCCCGGCAGATGCCACAGCGTCGCGACGGTAATGCCCAGTTGCGCGCCGGAAGAGACGCCCAGGGTGGTCGGCTCCGCCAGCGGGTTGCGCAGGATCTGCTGAAACAGCAGACCGGCTAACCCCAGTCCGGCCCCCACCAGTAGCGCCAGCGCCGTGCGCGGTAGCAGGCTGTAGTGAAACACCATCTGCGGCAGGCTATCGATCGTCGGTGACCAGAGTGCCTGCCACCATTCAGCCTGTGGCAGCGCGTGATGCAGATTAACCAGCGTCAGGCTGAGTGAGAGCAGAAACAGCAGGCTGAGGAGGCCTGCGGGAAAGAGAGCATGGCGCATCAGTGCGTCTCCAGCGCGCGTTCCAGCACGCGAACAAAGTGCAGCGCCGAGAGCGTTGCACCGTAATACCAGACCGCCGGGACGCGCTGAAAGCGTCCGGTGCGGACAAACGGCATGGCCTGCCACAACGGACTGCGCATCAGTTGCTGCATCTCCACGTCGTTGTCGTGATCGAAACAGATGACATCCACCTCCCCGGCCTGCGCCAGCTGTTCGATGCCGATCACTGCGCTGCCCCAGAAATTGGTCTCACCCTGCCAGCCATTTTTCAGGCCCAGCAGGGTCATTACTTCCAGGAACAGGCTGTTCTTACCAAAGGTAATGGCGTGACGACTGTCGAGCAGCGACATCAGCAGAAGCGTGCGTCCGGCATAGGGTGCCAGCCGCTCACGCGCCCCTGCCAGCTGATCATCGACCTCGCGCAGATGCTGCTCCGCCCGCTCGCTTAATCCCAGGCGCGCCGCCAGCTGACGCAGTGATGCGCGCGCGGCGGTGAACGGTTTTCCGTCGCCGCTGTGAAGGTCGAAGCCCATGATGGGTGCGATGCGCATCAGTTTCTCTTTGGGCGGGCCGTAGCCATTGGAGCAGAGGATCAGCGACGGCTGCATTTGCGCCATCAGCTCAAGATTGGGTTCGGTGCGCAGGCCGACGTCGATCACGTCCGCAGGCAGCTTCGGCTCACCTACCCAGATGTTGTAGTTATGCAGATCGGCCACGCCCCAGGGCGTAACGCCCAGCGCGATCAGCAGTTCGGTGGGTAACCACTCCAGTGCGATAATCCGGCCCGGATTCGGCGTGGCAGCACGCAGAGGAAGCGCACAAAACAGCGGCGAGGCCGCCAGCGCCAGCAACAGTCGGCGGCGATAAAGATCGGGCATCATCCTTTCCTTAACAGACAAAACTAACCGGCGCGCCGCCCTGCGGGTGCGGTAAAATGCCCATCGGAATGCCATAAATTGCACCGAGCACCTCAGGCTGCATAATCGCTCCGGCGTCACCTTCGGCAATCATCGCGCCCTGACGCAGCGCCACCAGATGATCGCAGTAGCGTGCCGCCATATTGATATCGTGCAGCACCGCAATGACGCTCAGGCCGCGCTGCTGGCTCAGATCTTTGATCAGCGCCAGCACCTCAACCTGATGGGCAATATCCAGTGCCGAGGTCGGTTCATCCAGCAGCAGACAGCGGCTGTTCTGCGCCACCATCATCGCCAGCCAGGCGCGCTGACGCTCGCCCCCTGACAGACTGTCCACCAACCGACCGGCAAAGGGCTTTAGCCCGACCTGCGTAATGGCATCCTCCACCCTATCGCGATCCTCCTGACCAAAGCGCCCCAGCGCCCCGTGCCAGGGATAGCGGCCAATCGCCACCAGCTCACGCACCGTCATCCCTTCGGCTGCCGGTAACTGCTGTGGCAGATAGGCCACCTCGCGGGCAAAGGCTTTACTGTTCCAGCGCCCGACCGGCTGCTGATTCAGCAAAACCTCTCCGCTGCTGGCCGCATGATGACGGCCCAGCATTTTCAACAGCGTCGATTTGCCCGAGCCGTTGTGACCAATCAGCGCGGTCATTTTACCCGGTGGAAAAGTCAGCGACAGGGGCTGGAGGAGAGTGCGGCCGGGCACCTCGAAACTGGCATTCTCCAGCCTGAAGGTTGCCTCTTCTGCGTGCGGATGCGGCATGGTTATCCCTGTGAACGGGCGCCGGAGCGCCCGGTTAAATCAGAATCTGAAGGTCGCGGTGCCGACAATCTGGCGTTCCGCACCCCAGTAGCAGGCGTATTCACGATAGCAACTGGCGACATACTCGCGGTTGAACAGATTGTTAACGTTGACGCCCACCGTCGAGCCAGGCAGGCCGAAGCGACCCAGATCATACTTCAGCGCCGCATCCACCGTGGTGTAACCGGCTACCTTAAAGTTCTGGTTCTGCTCCGTGCCGGTGCTGTAAAGCCCCTGGCTCTCGCCGACATAACGCACACCTGCGCCCACTGTTACACCCGACAGGGCGGTTTCGTGGAAGGTGTAGTCGCTCCAGAGTGAAGCCATATGCTTCGGCACCTGCACCGGCGTTTTGCCTTTAAGCTGGGTGTCTTCAGTGTATTCCGCATCGGTGTAGGTGTAGGAGGCCGTCAGGTTAACGTTGGCATTCAGCGCCGCTTTGGCTTCCAGCTCTACGCCGCGCGACCGGATTTCACCGCTCTGGACGCTGGCAAACGGATGATTAACCGTATCCGGATCGGCAGTCAGGTTTTTGGTTTTGGTCAGCTGGTAAAGCGCGGCGGTGAGCACCACCGGACGATCTTTCGGTACATACTTCACGCCCGCTTCATACTGCTTAGCGCGTGACGGATCAAATGCCTGACCGTCATAGGTCGAACCGGCATTCGGAATAAAGGCTTCGCTGTAACTAAAGTAAGGCGCGATGCCGTTATCAAACACATAGTTCAGACCACCACGCCAGGTAAAGGCCTGATCGTTCTGGCGATCAACGCTGTCTGCCACCCGATCGTAAACGGAGTTCATGGCATAGTCGTAGCGGCCACCCAGCGTCAGCACCCAGCGGTTCCACTCCATCTGATCCTGTGCATAGAGGCCGGTCTGACGCTGTTTATTCAGATGCTGATAAGGATCGGCAAACGGCGTCACGCTATCATCGCCATATTGCGGGTTAACCGCATTCAGGCTGGATGCCGAGCCAAACTGTGCGTCGATATCGTTGCGGGTACGCTGGAAATCCACGCCCAGCAGCAGCGTATGATCGACCTGGCCGGTGGCGAATTTCGCCTGCGCCTGGGTATCCACGGCAAACTGGTTCAGCGTCTCGCTGGAGACCGCTGAACCACGGGTAATCTCCTGAGTTGCTGTATTGAAACCATTGCCATAGATACTGCGATAATCGGTGCGCAGGTCGGCGTAACGCAGATTCTGGCGCAGCGTCCAGGTGTCGTTGAGGCTGTGCTCGGCGTTATAGCCCACCATTTTGGTGGTGCGCGAAATCTTATTGCTCTGCTCGCCTTCGTCGAAGTTGGTCGGCAGTTTGTACTGGCTGCCATCGGCACGGGTGATCGGCACCACGGTGCCCTGACGCGGCAGCCAGCCGTAATAGCCGGTTTCTGGCTCGTTCTGGAAATAGGTCAGCAGATCAATGCGGGTGCGAGCGTCGGGACGCCAGCTGAATGACGGGGCAATGGTGTAGCGCTTCTCTTTGTTCATCGACTGCTGCGCATCCTGACTGCGCGCCTGACCGGTCAGGCGATAGCTGTAGACGCCGTTATCATCCAGCGCACCGCCAAAGTCAAAGCCGGTCGAGAAGAGATTGTCATTGCCCATCTGGAACTGCACTTCGCGCAGGGTTTCCTGGGTCGGACGCTTGCTCACCAGTGAGACGACACCGCCCGGATTGCTTTTACCATAGAGCACAGAGACCGGACCGCGCAGCAGTTCAGCGCGCTCCAGGAAGTAGGGGTCGATGGCAAACTCAGAGTAGTTATCTCCCTGCAGTTTCAGACCATCCATATACTGATTGGTGTTGGTTTCGCTGAAACCGCGAATCGAAAGCGCATCAATCACATCTGAGCTGCCACGGTTACCGGTCAGCACGCCAGGCGTATAGTTAAACGCCCCTTTCACGCTGGTCACGTTGCGCATTTCCATCTCTTCGCGGGTAACCACGGAGACAGACTGCGGATTTTTTTCAATCGGGGTATCGGTTTTGGTGCCGGTGGCGCTGCGTTTCGCCGCAACCGTCGGTGCCGGCCCCCAGGCGCTTTCCGCCTCGACGCCGCTGCCGCCATCCGCCGAGACCACCATGGTCTCTGGCTGCGCGGCATAAAGCGAGGAGCTCAGGCTCAGTGAGATCATGACGCCCAGAAGCGGCCGGGAAAATGTTTTTTTGGTGTTGTCTGCAAAAGTCGTTCGCGCATTCATAAAAAGGTGTCTCTTAAAATAGGCTCAGGCGAGCGAATCGAAACGATAATGATTATTATAACGGATTAGATAATATGCGAACTTCAGCGACGACTGCAAGCAGAAATCCCAGTAGTGACGCCGTTTGCAGGGCGATTTACACGTATTGATCACAAACAAAAAAAGGGCGCCGAAGCGCCCTTTTTAACCTGTCTGACTGATTTATTTGCCAAACATATCTTTTATCCACCCAGCTACGCCGTCGCTGTCTTTCTGCTCCTGCGGTTGCTGTTGCGGCTGTTGCTGTTGCTGTTGCTGCTGTTGCTGGTCAAACAACTGTTGCTGCTGCTGGACCTGCTGCTGCTGTTGCTGACACAGCGCATTCGGATCCAGCGCCCACACCGGCAGAGAACGCCAGGTGCTGCTGCCCGTGCCACAGACAAAGTTACCGGCCGAATCGACATTCATCATCGACACATCTTCCGGCGGCGTCAGCTGCAACGGCATCGGTGCCTGATTGTCGAGGTAGCGACGATAGAGCTGCATCGCACCGCTGGCACCATAGAGTTTGGTCGGCTGGTTGTTATCACGGCCCACCCAGGTGATAGCCACTTCTTTACCATCAATACCGGCAAACCAGCTGTCGATCAGATCGTTAGTGGTACCGGTTTTCCCGGCCAGATGGGCATTCGGGAAACGCGCGCCCAGGGCACGGGCGGTACCATGGTCAGCGACCTGCTGCATGGTATAGAGCGTCAGATAAGCCGCCTGCGCCGGTTCCACACGCTGCGCCTGCGGATAGCTCTGATAGAGCACGCTGCCATCTTCTGCAATCACTGAACGCACCGCGGACAGTGACGCGCGGTTACCGCCGCTGGCGATCGACTGGAACGCCTGCGCCACTTCAACCGGCGTCAGGTTCAGGGCACCCAGCAGCATCGCCGGAACCGGATGCAGCTGCTCTTTCGGCACACCCAGCTTGTTCCAGGTATCGACTACCGCATCCAGCCCCAGCGTCATACCGAGGTTAACCGTCGGCACGTTCATGGAGTTGGTCAGCGCATCCACCAGCATCACTTTGCCGCTGAAGCGACGATCGTCGTTCATCGGTTTCCAGATGGTGCCATTTGGCTGCTTCAGCGCAATCGGCTCATCGGCGATCCAGCTGTTCAGGCGGTAGCTGTTTGGCTGGCTCAGCGCGGTGAGGTAGGTCGCCGGTTTTGCCAGTGAACCGATAGAGCGACGCGCCTGCAGCGCACGGTTGTAACCGGCGTACTGTGGATCGGCACCGCCGACCATGGCACGGACTTCGCCGCTGAAGCGGTCAACCACCACCATCGCGGTTTCCAGATCTTTCAGGCCGCGCTGTTTTTTCAGCGTCGGAATGCCATCAACCACCGCTTTTTCAGCTGCATCCTGCGACACCGGGTCTAGCGTGGTGAAGATTTTCACGCCGGAGAGATCTTTAATCTTGTCGCCCAGTTTCGCCTGAAGCTCGTTACGCACCATCTGCATAAAGGCAGGCTGCGGCGTGATCACACCCCCTTTTGGCTGCACGCCCAGCGGACGGGCAGACAGCATGTCATACAGCTCCTGGTCGATCACTTTCTGCTGCTGCAACAGGCGCAGCACCAGGTTGCGGCGTTCCAGCGCCAGTTTCGGGTTGCGCCACGGGTTATAGAGCGACGCCCCTTTCACCATGCCAACCAGCATCGCCTGCTGATCCAGACTCAGTTCATCTACCGGACGGCCAAAGTAGTAGAGGCTCGCCAGCGGGAAACCGCGGATCTGATCGCTACCCGCCTGACCGAGATAGACTTCGTTCAGGTAGAGCTCCAGGATGCGATCTTTGCTGTAGCGCGCATCCATGATCACCGCCATATAGGCTTCACGCGCTTTACGCCACAGCGAACGCTCATTGGTCAGAAACAGGTTCTTAACCAGCTGCTGCGTCAGCGTACTGCCGCCCTGCACCGCTTTTCCGGCCGTGATGTTCGCCAGGAAGGCGCGACCAATGGAGTACGGGCTAATGCCGTCATGCTCATAGAAATGGCGATCTTCAGTGGCGATCAGCGTATCGACCAGCAGATCCGGGAAACCGGTGCGCGGCACGAAGAGTCGCTGTTCACCATTCGGCGACTGCAGCATGGTGATCAGGCGCGGATCGAGGCGGAAAAAGCCAAAATCACGGCCGGTTTCGAGGTTTTTAATCTCGCTCAGCTCATCTTTCGTGAAGCTCATACGCGCGTGGATCTGCCCCTCTTTACTGTCGGGGAAATCAAACGGGCGACGCAGCAGATCGATGGTGTTGCCCTTCACCGAAAACTCGCCGGGGCGGGTGATACGGGAGACTTCGCGATACTGAGTCCCTTCCAGCAGCGCCACCATTTCACTTTTGTTGTAGGCCATGCCCGGTTCCAGGCTGACCATGCGGCCATAGACGGTGGCGGGCAGTTGCCACACCTTACCGTCAATACGACTGCGAATTTCCGAGTCGAGGTAGATGCCCCACGCGGCCATAACCACCACAAACACCAGGAACAGTTTAATTATCCATCCCAGCCAACGGCGTTTGCCGCGCGGCGGTTTTCCACCTTTACCTTTACGTGGCACCGGCGCTTCCTCCTCGTCATCATTAAAATCGTCCTGATCGATATCCTGTTCGATATCCCTGCGTCGTCCCCGGCCCGCACTGCTGCGTGGCGGCAACGGTTTACCTTTGCGCCCTATTGGTTCGCGATCGTTCCCAGACATTACTTTTCTTCTCCAGGCAGTGCTTACGGCAGCGCCGCTACTCTAACTGCTTTCTCGCGTGCCGCATGGCAGAACCCTCTGAATTCGATCCAGCGGACTCAACCCTGCGGGGACATTTTTTTGGTTCGCCTTGTTGGCAAGGCGGTGGCCGGATCCTCTGGCCAGAGGTGTTTCGGATAGCGTCCCTTCATCTCTTTCCTGACCTCCGGCCAGGCGCCGCGCCAGAACGCTGCCAGATCGCGGGTGATCTGCAACGGACGCTGGGCGGGCGATAGCAGCTCCAGCACCAGCGGGATACGTCCTTCCGCCACGGTGGGATTCTGCGCTTCGCCAAACATCTCCTGAATCCTGACCGCCAGCGCGGGCGGCTTATCCGCATCGTAGCGAATCGGCAGCCGGCTTCCGGTCGGCACAGTGTAATGAGTTGGCAGCACACTATCCAGCCGCTGACGTTGTGACCATGTGAGTAAATGTAAGAGCGCCGTGGTCAGGTTTACCGCCTGCAGGCTGCGCAGATCGCGTACCGCCGACATCTGCGGCAACAGCCACGCAGGCAGGCTCTCAAGCAATGTCTGATCGTCCATAGCGGGCCAGCTCTCTTCCGGCAACCACTGCGCCGCACACTGGATACGCAGGCGCAACTGTTCGGCATCCGGCGTCCAGCCCAATACCGACAGACCTTTTTCGGCGATCCAGCGCAGTATGGCGGCATGCAGAACGTCCGGCTCCGGGCGCGCCATCGGCTGGGTCTTCAGGATCAGCGCGCCAATCTGCTCACGTCTGAACGCCCGTAGCGTACCCTTCTCTTCGTCCCACTCCACTTCAGTACGGCGCTCAATCAGTGCGGGCTGCTGCTGGCACAGCGTTTCAATGTCGACCGGCAGTGCCAGCAGCATCCGGGCATCCGGCGTCGCACTGCCCTGCAACAGGGCGGGTGCAATCAGCCATTCGTTGCGCGTCAGGCCATCCTGCTCATCGAGCCTGGCCCCCAGCCCGTTGGCCAGTTGATAGCGACCGCTCTGATCGCGACGCCGCGCCAGCCGATCGCCAAATCCCACCGCCAGCAGGCCCGCGAAGCGATCTTCATCGACCCGTCCGCCACGAATTTTGAGTCGCTGCTGCCACTGCTGCGCCCGCCGCTGCCATTGAGCCTGAGGCCGATGCAGCGCATCACGCAGATCGGCACTGCCGCTGCGCGGAGGATCTTCCAGAATCGCCACCAGCAGCGCGGCGCTGGCGACCGCATCCGGCTCATCGCCCGCGGCACAGAGCATAGCAGCAAGCCGCGGATCGCACCCCAGCTGTGCCATACGCCGTCCCAGTGTGTTAAGCAGCCCGTTGCTGTCCAGCGCACCCAGACGGGTCAGTTGCCGTTGTGCCGCGTCCAGATTTCTGGCGGGCGGCTGATCCAGCCACTGCAGCTGTTGCGGCCCGGTACAGCCCCACTGCAGCAGATCCAGCCACAGCGACGAGAGATCGCTGTTCACGATTTCCGGTTCGCTCTGCGCTGCTGCACGTGACGCCTGCTCCTGCGGCAGCAGATGCAGACAGATTCCCGGCATCAGTCGCCCGGCGCGACCTGCGCGCTGGATCATTGAGGCCTGGCTGATGCGCTGGGTCTGCAGCCGCGTCACGCCGCTGCGGGCGTCAAACAGTGCGCTGCGCTCCAGCGCACTGTCGACTACCAGGCGAATCCCCTCAATGGTCAGGCTGGTCTCGGCGATATTGGTGGCGAGCACCACTTTGCGCCGTCCGGCGGCGGCGGGCAGGATCGCCCGTCGCTGCGCCGCCAGCGGCAGTGCGCCATAGAGTGGTGTCAGATCCACATCGTCACTGATGCGTGATTCCAGCTCACGCTTTACCCGTTCAATTTCTGCCACGCCCGGCAGAAACAGTAGCAGTGAACCCTCTTCATCGCGCAGCAGTTGAGCGGCTTCACGCGCGACCGCCTCTTCAAAACGTACGTTCTGATTCAGCGACGCGTAACGCCGTTCAACCGGATAGCTGCGCCCTTCTGAAATAATCAGTGGCGCATCCGGCAGCAGCGCCGCCAGCCGGGCATTGTCGAGCGTGGCGGACATCAGCATGATTTTAAGGTCGTCGCGTAATCCCTGCTGCACATCGAGCAGTAGCGCCAGCGCCAGATCGGCCTGCAGGCTGCGCTCGTGAAACTCATCGAGGATCACCAGCGACACGCCCTCCAGCATCGGATCGTGCTGAAGCATGCGCGTGAGCATCCCTTCGGTAACAACTTCCAGCCGGGTTTCTGGCCCGACGCAGCTTTCGCCACGCATCCGGAATCCCACCGTGGCACCCGGCTGTTCGCCGAGCTGCTCCGCCAGCCGCTGCGCCACATTACGTGCCGCCAGCCGGCGTGGCTCCAGCATAATGATGCGTCCTGGTAGCGCCGCCTGCTGCAACAACTGCAGCGGCAGCCAGGTCGATTTGCCCGCGCCGGTAGGGGCGGCCAGCAGGATTTGAGAGGCGTCACGCAGCGCCGCCAGGATGTCTGGCAGCACCGCGCTGACCGGTAAATCGCTCACAGCAAACTCCGCTTCTGCCTGTGCTAAGATGGCGCGCATTGTAGCACGTGATATTTGCCGGAGAGCGCCATGGCGACACAACGCTTATTTTTTGCCATCAGCCTGCCTGACGAGATGCAGCAACAGCTGGTGCGCTGGCGGGCCGATACCTTTCCTGCAGAGGCAGGCACGCCTGTGGTCGCAGCGAATCTGCACCTGACGCTGGCGTTTCTGGGTGAGGTCGCACCGGAAACCTCACAGCGCCTGCAGACCCTGGCCTCCCGCATTGTACAACCCGGCTTTGATCTCGATCTGGATGATGCCGGACACTGGCCGCGCCCTGGTGTGGTCTGGCTTGGCTGCCAGCGCGCGCCTCGCGGCCTGCTTCAGCTCGCCAGCCTGCTGCGGGCGCAGGCTGCCCGGCATGGCTGTTATCAAAGCCCGCAGCCGTTTCATCCGCACATCACGCTGTTACGCCAGGCCACCCAGCCGGTTGCATTGCCACCACGCGGCTTCCACTGGCGTTTTCGCGTCTCCACCTTTTCACTGTTCGCCTCTGACTATGCCCGGGGCCGCACCCGCTACCGCGCGCTGGCCAGTTGGCCATTAACGTCTCAGGATCCGCATGCACTTCTCTCCGCCCCTTAAATCCGCCCGCCTGATCGCCCGTTACAAACGTTTCCTGGCCGATGTCGAGACGCCAGAAGGCGAAGTGCTGACGATTCATTGCGCCAACACCGGTGCCATGACCGGCTGCGCCACGCCGGGCGATACAGTCTGGTATTCCACGTCCGACAGCCTGACGCGCAAATACCCTCACAGCTGGGAACTCACCGAAACGCAACAGGGCCACTGGATCTGCGTGAATACCCTGCGCGCGAACCCGCTGGTGGCTGAAGCGCTGGACCAGCACCAGCTGCCATCGCTGGCCGGTTATTCGCATCGACAAGCGGAAGTAAAATATGGCAGTGAAAAAAGCAGAATTGATTTCCTGCTCAAAGCAGAGGCACGGCGCAACTGCTATATTGAGGTGAAATCCGTAACCCTTTTACATGAAGGTAAAGGCTATTTTCCGGATGCGGTGACGATTCGAGGACAGAAACACCTGCGCGAGCTGGCGACAGTGGCGGCAGAGGGTCATCGGGCCGTTTTGTTGTTTGCCGTTTTGCACTCGGGGATTGAGGACGTTTCCCCGGCACGTCACATTGATGCGGCGTATGCAGAACAACTGGCTCAGGCGCAACGGGAAGGTGTAGAGGTTTTAGCGTTTCAGGCAGACTTATCGGCGGAGGGAATGTTTCTTAAATCGCCGATCAACGTAACCTTGTAATATCTTTTGCAATTTTATGTGGTAAGAATGTTCTGAGCTAAGGGCTGATTACGCTGTTCCTCACAGGCTTGTCAAGGTGTGTTCATGAAGAATTGCCAACCCTGACTGCTTCTGTTATTTATAGCGGCCTGTTTTTTTCCCCAATGGGGGATCGATGTACCCCGCAGACGTCAGATGCAGGCCGGCAGTAACGCCCCTGCGGGACGTAAGTCAGAGGGTATAGTGCGTGTTATCCAGGAGAAGCAACATGCAAGAAGGTCAAAACCGTAAAACATCGTCCCTGAGTATTCTCGCTATCGCTGGCGTTGAGCCTTATCAGGTTAAGCCTGGCGAAGAGTATATGAACGACGCGCAGCTGACCCATTTTCGCAAGATTCTGGAAGCCTGGCGTAATCAATTGCGGGACGAAGTCGATCGTACCGTATCGCACATGCAGGATGAAGCCGCTAACTTCCCGGACCCGGTTGACCGTGCCGCGCAGGAAGAGGAATTCAGCCTGGAGCTGCGTAACCGCGATCGCGAACGTAAACTGATTAAAAAGATCGAGAAGACGCTGAAGAAAGTCGAAGACGACGACTTCGGTTATTGCGATTCCTGTGGCGTTGAGATTGGTATCCGCCGTCTCGAAGCACGTCCTACGGCCGATCTCTGCATCGACTGTAAGACGTTAGCAGAAATTCGTGAGAAACAAATGGCCGGCTAATGTCGCGTCCAGCCTGTTACCACGCAGTGGAAAAACCGTTGTGTTGTCCGCTGCGTGGTCACTTCTGAACCCTATGTCACCTTCCTGCATTGGTCGCTTCGCCCCTTCTCCCTCTGGTGAACTTCATTTTGGCTCGCTGATTGCTGCCCTGGGCAGTTACCTGAGCGCGCGCGCGCAAAACGGCATCTGGCGGGTGAGAATTGAAGATATCGATCCGCCACGGGAAGTGCCGGGTGCTGCCAGCCGCATTCTGCATCAACTGGAACACTACGGTTTAGTGTGGGATGGCGAGGTGCTGTGGCAGTCGCAACGTCATGAGGCCTATCGTGACGCGCTGGCCTGGCTGAAGCAGCATCGTCAGAGCTATTTCTGCACCTGTCCCCGACGTCGCATTCAGGAGATTGGCGGTTTCTATGATGGTTACTGCCGTGAACGGCAACGCGGACCAGAGAATGCCGCGCTGCGTTTACGCCAGCATGCGCCGGTCTTTGCCTTTGACGATCGATTACGCGGGCGCGTTGAGGCTGACAGGCGTCTGGCACAGGAAGATTTTATTATTCACCGCCGTGATGGCCTGTTTGCCTACAACCTGGCGGTGGTCGTCGATGACCATTTTCAGGGCATTACCGAAGTGGTGCGCGGCGCAGATTTGATTGAGCCGACGGTACGGCAGATTGCACTTTATCAGCAGTTTGGCTGGCCGGTGCCGGCCTGGCTGCATCTGCCGCTGGCGCTCAATCACGATGGCAATAAGTTATCGAAGCAGAATCATGCGCCTTCGCTGCCCGATGGCGATGCCAGACCCCTGCTGGTAGCGGCATTACGCTTCCTCGGACAGCCTGTTTCAGGCGGCTGGCAGGACTTAACGCAGGACAAACTGCTGTCTGACGCGGTGTCACAGTGGAATATCGCTTTGATGCCGCAACAGAACGCCCTGAAACCGGATGCATAGACAACAGCATTCTCAAACGGTTCTCAACAGGCTATGATTAGCCGCTGATTTTACCTACACCCTAATTGCCACTGTCGAGGTGTCCCATTTTTACCCGAGTAGCTAATTTTTGCCGGAAAGTCCTGAAGCGTGATGAAGAGGAAGCCCCAGCAGAGGTTGAACCAGAGCGTCTGATGACCATCATCCCTCGTGAAAGCCATACCATCTCACGTAAAGACATCAGCGAAAATGCCCTCAAAGTGCTCTATCGCCTGAACAAAGCCGGTTATGAAGCCTATCTGGTAGGCGGTGGCGTGCGCGATTTGCTACTGGGGCAAAAACCCAAAGATTTCGACGTGACCACTAACGCCACGCCAGAGCAGATGCGCAAGCTGTTTCGCAACTGTCGCCTGGTCGGTCGCCGTTTCCGGCTGGCACACGTGATGTTTGGCCCGGAAGTGATCGAAGTCGCCACCTTCCGTGGTCATCATCAGGTTGAAGAGATTGCGGAAGATCGCAACAGTTCGCAGCGCGCCCAGAGCGGTATGCTGCTGCGCGACAATATCTTCGGCTCTATCGAAGATGATGCCCAGCGCCGCGATCTCACCATCAACAGCCTCTACTACAGCGTGGCTGATTTCAGCGTGCGCGACTATGTTGGCGGCATCAGCGATCTCGAACAGGGCATCATTCGCCTGATTGGCGATCCGGAAACCCGCTACCGCGAAGATCCGGTGCGCATGCTGCGCGTCGCACGCTTTGCCGCCAAGCTCAATATGAGTATTGCGCCGGAAACCGCCGAGCCGATTCCACGTCTGGCCTCGCTGCTGCGTGATATCCCACCTGCGCGCCTGTTTGAAGAGTCCCTGAAGCTGTTGCAGGCGGGCTATGGCTACAGCACGTATCTGAAGCTGTGTGAATATCAGCTGTTCCAGCCGCTGTTCCCGACGCTGGCGCGCAACTTCACGGAAAACAGTGACAGCCACATGGAGCGGATGCTGGCACAGGTGCTGAAAAACACCGACAACCGCATTCATAACGACATGCGCGTGAATCCGGCGTTCCTGTTTGCAGCGATGTTCTGGTATCCGCAGCTTGAAGCGGCCGAACGCATTGCGCAGGAGAGTGGCCTGACCTACTTCGAAGCCTTTGCGATGGCGATGAACGATACGCTGGACGAAGCCTGCCGTGCGCTGGCGATTCCAAAACGTATTACCTCGCTAATCCGCGATATCTGGTTGCTGCAGTTACGCATGTCGCGCCGTCACGGTAAACGCGCCTGGAAACTGATGGAGCATCCGAAATTCCGCGCCGCATACGATCTGCTGGCGCTGCGCGCGGAAGTGGAAAACAACCCGGAACTGCTGCGTCTGAGCCAGTGGTGGGGTGAATTCCAGGTCGCTGCGCCGCCGCATCAGAAAAACATGCTGAATAATCTGGGTGACGATCCGGTGCCGCGTAATAAATCGCGCCGTCCGCGCCGCCGCTCTTCCGCGCCACGTCGTGACAATCAAAACGTGTCATGACACGGGTTTACCTCGCGTTAGGCAGTAATCTGGCCGATCCGCTGCATCAGGTTGATGCAGCGCTGACGGCACTGGATGCGTTGCCGCAGACGCAACGCATCGCGACCTCGCCGTTCTACCGCACGCCGCCTTATGGCCCGCCCGATCAGCCCGATTTTCTCAATGCCGCCGTGGCGCTGGAAACCGATCTCAGCGCAGAAGCCCTGCTTGACTATACCCAGCAGATTGAGCGGGATCATGGCCGGGTGCGCAAGGAAGAACGCTGGGGACCGCGCACGCTGGATATCGATCTCATGCTGTTTGGCGACGCAATTATTAACACTGAGCGGCTGATTGTGCCGCACTACGACCTGCTGAATCGCGCCTTTATGCTGGTGCCCCTGCTGGCGATTGCGCCCGATGCCCGCCTGTCCGATGGCCGCGCACTCAGCACCGTTCTGGCCACCCTCGACAGTCGCAGCATCACGCTGTGGCACGACTGATCAGACAAACGCACATCTCTGATTCCGCTCTTTCACGCTATCCAGTAAACTGCGCCCATCAGAATTCCTGAGTTGAGAGCGCCATGAAACCCACCACGATTTCACATCTGCGTCAGGCGAAAGCCAGCGGTAAAAAATTCGCGACGCTGACCGCCTACGATTTCAGTTTTGCCCGCCTGTTTGCCGATGAAGGCATTCAGGTGCTGCTGGTTGGTGATTCCTTAGGGATGACGGTGCAGGGGCACGACTCCACCCTGCCGGTTACGGTCAGCGACATCGCCTATCACACCGCCGCCGTGCGCCGTGGTGCGCCCCAGGCCCTGCTACTCGCCGACCTGCCCTTTATGAGTTATGCCACACCAGAGCAGACCTTTGAGAGTGCCGCACAGCTGATGCGTGCCGGTGCCAATATGGTGAAACTGGAAGGCGGCAGCTGGCTGGCAGAGACCGTGCAGATGCTGACCGAACGCGCCGTGCCAGTGTGCGGTCATCTTGGGCTGACCCCGCAGTCGGTGAATATTTTTGGCGGCTATAAAGTGCAGGGCCGTGATGAGGCCGGTGCCGATCGGCTGCTGGCCGATGCCCTGGCGCTGGAAGCGGCAGGCGCACAGCTGATGGTGCTGGAGTGCGTGCCGGTGTCGCTGGCGCAGCGGATCACCGGGGCGCTTACCATCCCGGTGATCGGCATCGGTGCCGGTAACGTGACCGATGGTCAGATTCTGGTGATGCATGACGCGCTGGGCGTAACCGGCGGTCATATTCCCAAATTTGCCAAAAATTTCCTGGCGGAGACCGGCGACGTTCGCGCGGCGATTCGCCACTATATCGCCGACGTCGAGGCCGGAACCTATCCGGCGGCAGAGCACAGTTTCCAGTAATTCAGGAGAGTCACCGTGTTGATCATTGAAACGCTGCTGATGCTGCGCCAGGAAGTCCGTCGCTGGCGCCAGCAGGGTAAACGCATTGCGCTGGTGCCGACCATGGGCAACCTGCATGAAGGCCATCTGACGCTGGTGGATGAAGCCCGGGCGCGCGGCGACATCGTCATTGTCTCGATCTTTGTCAATCCGATGCAGTTCGATCGCGCCGATGATTTAGCGCGCTACCCGCGCACGCTGCAGGAAGATTGTGAAAAGCTGAACCGCCACCAGGTTGACGTGGTCTTTGCCCCGTCACCGGCTGAAGTCTATCCGCAGGGCGCGCAGAATCAGACCTTTGTTGAGGTGCCGGTGCTCTCTTCCCTGCTGGAAGGGGCAACGCGTCCAGGCCATTTTCGCGGCGTAGCAACCATCGTCAGCAAACTGTTTAATCTGGTGCAGCCCGATATTGCCTGTTTCGGTGAAAAGGATTTTCAGCAGCTGGCTATCATTCGTAAGATGGTGGCTGATATGGGCTTCGACATTGAGATTGTAGGCGTGCCAACCGTGCGGGCCAAAGATGGCCTGGCACTGAGTTCACGCAACGGCTACCTGACAGACGATGAGCGCAAATTGGCACCGGTGCTGAGCCAGGTGATGCATCAGATGGCTCAGCGACTTGAGAACGGCGAGCGTCACATTGAAGAGATCATCGAGACAGCCAGCGAGGCGCTGCTGGCACAGGGATTGCGTCCTGATGGCCTGGCAATCTGTGATGCGGAAACGCTGCAGCCGCTGACGGTGGACAGCCAGCGTGCGGTGGTGCTGATGGCCGCCTGGCTGGGTAAAGCCCGACTGATTGATAATCAAACTGTTGACCTGACGCTGTAAGTACGCCCGCTGCAGGTTATTTTATTTCTCTGATAAGGTTTCTGGCTATGATTCGCACAGTTCTGCAAGGCAAATTGCACCGCGTAAAAGTGACGCAGGCGGACCTCAATTATGAGGGCTCCTGCGCTATCGATCAGGATTTCCTGGAGGCTTCCGGCATTCTGCAATATGAAGCGATCGATATTTATAACGTCACTAACGGTCAGCGCTTTTCCACTTACGCTATCGCGGCTGAGCGTGGTTCGAAAATTATTTCGGTCAACGGTGCTGCTGCCCGCTGCGCCTGCGAAGGCGATATTTTAATTATCTGCTCGTATGTGCAGGTCGAGGATGCCGTCGCGCGTCAGTGGCAGCCTAAAGTCGCCTATTTTGAAGGTGACAACCAGATGAAGCGTCTGGCGAAAGCATTGCCGGTACAAATCGCCTGATTAATCGATCAGCTGATAAAAAAGGGCCGCCATTAACATGGGCGGCCCTTTTTGTTTCTGCTTCTGCAATTAAACCGCTTTGGTTGTCATCGGCTTCGATGACTTTTTCATCGTAAAGAGGAAATTAAACCAGCCGCGTTTTCTCATCAGACATATTGTCAATGGCAGCGCCAGCGCCACCAGAAACGCCGAAATGAATTTCAGGTCATTCACCCAGGCTGACGGACTTTCAAACTTCACAATCTTACTGAAGAACTGAATCGCCAGATAATGCGACAGGTAGAAGACGATAGAATTGACGCCAATGTAGTAGACCAGCTCAGATTTCAGCTTCAGCGCAATCCAGACAAAGAATGGCACCGATAAGAGTGCAAGCGGTGATAATAACGCCTGGGAATGACGCTCCAGAATAAAGATATTCAGGCAGGAGAGCAGCACAAAACTGATCGCTGAGATTAACAGCGTCGGGCCATGCTGTACTTTCTCTGCGATATCCACCTGCTTACGTACCACGTAATCGCCCAGGTAGAAAAAGACAAACAGATAAAGCGATTTGTTGATGTGCGTATTGTCGAAGCTGGCAAATACGCCATCCGGATCGATGGCCGGCAGCGCCCAGCTCAGCGCCATACAGATAGCAAACACCAGCAGGAATGGCAGGTGGCGGGCAAAGATAATCACTATAAAGAAGATGAATAGCGAGTGCAGGAACCAGGTCATATCCCCGCCGCCGGTCAGGTGAGAGAGAATAATATTCATCGGTGACTGCGGCGTATTTGCCATTGAGCTGAACAGGATCTTTAACCCGCCATAGACCGCCACCCAGACCACAAACGGATAGAGAATACTGCGTACTTTGTTATTAAAAAAAGGACCCAGGCCTTTTCTTAATCCGGCATCGACAAACAGACCCGAAACAAAGAACATCAGCCCCAGTCTTACCGGTGCCAGCATCTCATTTAACAGGCTGCTGAAGGCGGTAAAATGTCCGGCATTATTATGTACGGCAATAGTGCTATGCAAAAAAATAATTGCGAGAATACTCAATCCCCGCAGATTATCGATCCACGTTATACGATTCATCTTTTCCTGCCTTTGATTAAAAACTGGCCCTGAACTGAATGCCATTTTTATTATTAAGAAGAGTCTTAACCCACCCATTCATCCCTGAGCAGAGGAATAACCTTATTCCGGCGGTATTTTGATAATTCATAAACAAATAAACAACAGCCAGACTTTAAGGCTATTCTTAAAAAATATTTAACAGTTAAGAATCATTAAGATAGCGAAAGATCACTGATTATTATCAGATAATACTTAGGGTTACTTTTTGTGAAAAAGGATGAAAGCGAGGCCGTGAGCGGCTGCAGAGACAGAAAAGAAATGAACAGGCAGGTTTTAACGTCGTTTTTAAGGCCAGAGAGAACCGTAGTTTGGGTTGCTTTTCACTCACTGAAAAAAAAGCCACGCCCTTATTGCAGCGTGGCCCTTACCATTCAACGTATTATCAGGTGCGTAGTCCGCGTCCGCGCTGAATCAGCGCATAGACCAGCCAGTAGAACATCAGAATAAAGGCCACCAGTACCGAGAGCGTAAAGACCAGCGGCACGTCATTAATGCCCAGGAAGCCATAACGGAATCCGCTAATCATATAAACAATTGGATTCAGTTTAGAGATAGCCTGCCAGATCGGCGGCAGCAGACTCAGCGAATAGAATACGCCGCCCAGATAGGTCAGTGGCGTCAGCACAAAGGTCGGGATCAGGCTGATATCGTCAAAGGTGCGCGCAAAGACGGCGTTGAGCAGACCGGCCAGTGAAAACAGAATCGCGGTCAGCAGCAGCGTGATTGCCACCATCGACCAGGAGTGCACGTGGAACGGCACAAAGAATAGCGAGATGGCCGTCACCAGGATGCCGACGCAGACGCCACGCGCTACGCCGCCGCCAACATAACCGGCAATGATAATGTGGGTCGGCACCGGCGCAACCAGCAGCTCTTCAATGTTGCGCTGGAACTTGGCGCTGAAGAACGATGATGCCACATTGGCGTAGGCGTTGGTGATCACCGCCATCATGATTAACCCCGGCACAATAAACTGCATATAGCTGAAGCCGTGCATCTCACCAATGCGCGACCCGATCAGGTTGCCAAAGATGATGAAATAGAGCGTCATGGTAATGACCGGCGGCACCAGCGTCTGGATCCAGATACGGGCGAAACGGTTAACCTCTTTGGCCCAGATGCTTTTCAGCGCCACCCAGTACAAATGTGTCATGCTTTTGCTCCTGTTTTTCCCTGCGTCGTCAGGCCAACGAACAGCTCTTCCAGACGGTTGGCTTTATTGCGCATACTCAGCACCTGCACACCCTGCGCACTCAGCTGGCTGAAGACGCTGTTAAGGCCCTGCTCACGCAGCACTTCCACTTCCAGCGTTGAGGTATCGGTCAGCCGGTACTGGAACCCCTCCAGTTTCGGCAGTGGACTGCGCGGTGCCAGATCCAGGATAAAGGTTTCTGATTTAAGCTTGGACAGCAGTTCTTTCATCGAGGTGTTTTCCACCAGCTCTCCGCTCTGGATGATGCCGATGTTGCGGCACAGCATCTCGGCTTCTTCCAGATAGTGAGTGGTGAGAATGATGGTAGTGCCTTTGGCATTGAGATCTTTCAGGAACACCCACATTGAGCGACGCAGTTCGATATCCACGCCAGCCGTCGGCTCATCCAGAATCAGCAGTTTTGGCTCGTGCATCAGTGCTCGGGCGATCATCAGGCGTCGCTTCATCCCGCCGGAGAGCATGCGCGCACGCTCAGTGCGTTTGCCCCACAGGTCGAGCTGCTTCAGATATTTTTCCGCACGCTCATTGGCTTCACGACGCTCAACGCCGTAGTAACCCGCCTGATTCACGACGATCTGCATCACCGTCTCAAACGGGTTGAAGTTAAACTCCTGCGGCACCAGACCGAGCTGGCGCTTGGCATTCACCACATCTTTTTCTAAATCGTAGCCAAACACCCGGACGCTACCTTCGGATTTATTGACCAGCGAACTGATAATCCCGATGGTGGTCGATTTACCGGCACCGTTTGGCCCCAGCAGTGCATAAAAGTCACCCGCTTCAACGTTAAGATCGATGCCCTTCAGCGCCTGCACGCCGCCGGGATAGGTCTTGGTCAGCCGGGAAAGTTCCAGTGCATAAGTCATTCTGCATCCATACCCTGTTTTGATGGCATTGCAATGCCGTTTAAATTTATCAGGCCCTGGCATATAGTACGCGCGCGCACTTTGCGCAGTAACCGGTCGCTCAACGCCATGACAGACATCAATACCCTGATCAGAAACAACCGCGAATGGTCAAAACTACTGGTTGAAGAAGATCCCAGCTTTTTTGAGCGGCTCGCCCAGGCACAAAAACCGCGCTTCCTGTGGATTGGCTGTTCTGACAGCCGTGTCCCTGCCGAGCGCCTGACCGGACTGGAACCGGGCGAGCTCTTCGTTCACCGCAACGTTGCCAATCTGGTGATCCACACCGATCTGAACTGTCTGTCCGTGGTGCAGTACGCTATCGAAGTGCTGGAAGTGGAACACGTTATCGTATGCGGCCACTACGGCTGCGGCGGCGTGCAGGCGGCGATGGATAACCCGGAGCTCGGGTTAATCGACAACTGGCTGCTGCACATCCGCGACCTCTGGTACAAGCATAGCGTGTTGCTGGGGGAACTCCCGCCGGATAAGCGCCTGGACAAGCTGTGCGAAATCAACGTTATTGAACAGGTCTATAACCTGGGGCACTCGACCGTTCTGCAATCTGCCTGGAAACGTGGCAAGGATGTCTCCCTGCACGGCTGGGTTTACGGCATTCAGGATGGCTGTCTGCGTAACCTGGATGTCACGGCAAACAGCCGGGAAATCCTTGAACAGCGCTATCGTCACGGCATTGCTAATCTGCAGATGAACGGCGAGGCCTGAGCCGATCGCGGCGTAAAGCGCGACATAGCCTACACCAGGCATCGGGTGCAGGCCTTGGAAGAATGTGCGGTCAGAGCAGTATCAGGATTCCAGCGGCACCACTTTGCCGATGTAAGGCAGATGGCGATAGTGCTGAGCGTAGTCGATACCAAAGCCCACCACGAACTCATCCGGAATGGCAAAGCCGACATACTCGACATTGACTTCAACTTCACGGCGCTCTGGCTTATCCAGCAGGGTACAGATCGCCAGTGATTTTGGCTGACGCAGCTGCAGAATCTCACGCACTTTGCTCAGGGTGTTACCGGAGTCGATGATATCTTCAACGATCAGCACATCCTTGCCACGAATGTCTTCATCCAGATCTTTCAGGATTTTCACATCACGCGTGCTGGACATGCCGCTGCCGTAACTGGACGCCGTCATAAAGTCGACTTCATGCGGCACATCAATGGCGCGACAGAGATCAGCCATGAACATGAATGAGCCGCGCAGCAGCCCCACCAGCACCATATCGCTGCCGCTGTCGCGGTAGTGCTCGTTAATCTCTTTGCCCAGTTCAGCGATGCGCGTGGCGATTGCCTCTTCAGGGATCATCACTTCAACAGTGTGTTTCATTGCGTTCAGCCCGGTTACGTCAGAAAAGCCCCGAAGTCTACCACAGACGCAGCCATGAGGGCTGCGCCGGCTCCTGAGCAAACGATTACGTCGTGAAAATTATTACCTGAGGTCGGCGGCTGACTGAAATGCGCATTACCTTAGAACATTCTGGCATTTACCAGCATGATTCGCTGCGTGGTAGCCTTTATCCAACATATCGTTACCCTACTCGCGCCGCTGGCCGGAGATCACAATGACTTCATCATCAAGCAAAAAGACGCATATCGGCGACAGGCCGCTGCACCCCGAAACCCAGATGCTGAACTATGGCTATGATCCCCGCCTCTCTGAAGGTGCGGTGAAGCCGCCGGTGTTTCTGACTTCAACCTTTGTTTTTAACAGCGCTGAAGAGGGACGGGACTTCTTTGATTACGTCTCTGGACGTCGTGAGCCGCCGGAAGGTAAATCGAGCGGGCTGGTCTACTCCCGCTTTAACCATCCTAACAGCGAAATTGTTGAAGACCGGCTGGCGGTTTATGAGCAGGCGGAGAGCTGTTCGCTCTTCTCTTCCGGTATGGCCGCCATCTCCACGGCCCTGCTGACGTTTGCCCGTCCGGGCGAGGTGATCCTGCACTCCCAGCCGCTGTATGGCGGCACCGAAACGCTGCTCAGCAAAACACTGCACAATCTGGATATTAAAGCGGTTGGTTTCAGCGACGGGAATGATGAAGTCAAAGTGCGTGAAGCCGCTCAGCAGGCGATGGCCCAGGGCCGGGTGGCGGTGATCCTGATTGAAACACCCGCAAATCCTACCAACAGCCTGGTCAATATCCGCCTGATGGCGCGCATCGCCGATGAGATTGACCAGCAGCAGGGTTCACGACCGATTATCGCCTGTGACAATACCCTGCTCGGCCCGCTGTTCCAGCAGCCGCTGACGCTAGGCGCGGATCTGTCGCTCTACTCGCTGACCAAATATGTGGGGGGTCACTCAGACCTGATTGCGGGCGCGGCGATGGGCAGTAAAGCGCTGATGGCGAAAGTTCGCGCCCTGCGCAGCGCCATCGGCACGCAGCTGGACCCGCACTCAAGCTGGATGCTCAGCCGCTCGCTGGAAACGCTGTCGCTGCGAATGGAGAAAGCCTTTCACAATGCCGAAGCGGTCGCGGCGTTTCTGCGCGATCACCCGAAAGTGGCGAAGCTGCACTGGCTGCCCTATCTGGATGCGGAGAGCGCCGAAGGGAAAACGTATCGCGAACAGTGCAGCGGCGCAGGTTCGACCTTCTCATTTGATATCGTCGGCGATCAGCCCGCTGCGTTCCGTTTTCTCAATGCGTTGTCGCTGTTTAAACAGGCGGTGAGCCTGGGCGGAACCGAGTCGCTGGCCAGCCATCCTGGCAGCACCACCCACTCCGGCGTGCCGCAGGCGGTGCGTCAGCGTATTGGTATCACGGACGCCACGGTGCGGCTGTCGATTGGCATCGAGAACGCCGGTGACCTGATTGAAGACATCAGGCTGGCGCTGGATCAGGCGTAATCAGCTCACGGTAAAGCCCAGCATCATGCCGGTGTCTTCATGCTCCAGCAGATGACAGTGGGCCATATAAGCGTGTTCAGCGGCAGCGACATAGTTGAAGCGCACCAGCACTTCACTGCGCCAGCCGTCGACATTCACCATATCTTTCCAGCCCTGCCGATGCGGGGCGGGCGGTTTGCCGTTCTCGGAGAGAATGCGGAACTGAGTGCCGTGAATATGGAACGGATGCAGCATGGCGTCACCTTCCCCTGAAATCGTCCACTTCTCATAGTCACCCAGCTTCACCGCAAATGACGGCTTCGTCATATCAAAGGCCTGGCCGTTGATCTTATTGCCGTTGCGGAAATCGTAACCCGCGGGCTTCGCCTTGCCGTGCATGCTGTGATCCATCCCTTCCATGTTTTCCATTGGCGGCATCGGCTCGGCAGCCGTTTTCTCTGGCATCGAATGATGACCGCCCTTGCCCATCGCTTTCTCGCCGTAGCGCTGCATTAACGCCTGCATCCCCTGCTGGTCCAGCTGCGGGTCCATCATCAGCTGCAGCCAGCGTGTCGTCAGTCCGTCGGTGGCGGGAAGCGCAGGCAGCGTCGCCAGCTTATCCGGCAGCGTGGCGCTGGCCATCACCCGCAGCGGCAGGATCTGTACCAGCGGCAGCGGCTGGTCAAACGGCGGTAGCGTCATGCCCATCTGATCCGTCGGCAGCGTCACCAGATCAAACGCTTTACCGTCAGAAGTATCGATCATCACCTCAAAACGCTCGCCCGGCAGGATCGGCAGTGCGTCGAGCTTCACCGGCTCAGCCAGCAGGCCACCCTCGCTGGCGATCACATAAAGAGGACGTTTATCACTGGCGGCAACGTGCAGCGAACGGGCATTACAGCCGTTCAGCAGACGCAGACGCAGCCAGCCGCGCGGCACCGCATGCTGCGGATACTGCACGCCGTTGGTCAGCATCATGTCGCCAAACCAGCCCACGGCCGCGCGCATTACGTCGAGCTGATAATCGATAAGGCGCCCATCTTTGGTCAGTTGCTTATCCTGGAAAATCAGTGGCACATCATCCACGCCCCACTGCGTCGGCAGGCGCAGCGTGCCGCTCTCCTTATCTTCCAGCAGAATCAGTCCCGCGAGTCCCTGTGCGACCTGATGCCCGGTTTTGCCATGCAGATGCGGATGATACCAGCAGGTGGCAGCGGGCTGGTCAGGGGTAAAAGAGACCTGACGCGAAGCACCAGGCGCAATCACTGCCTGCGGACCGCCATCTACCGCGCCGGGAATTTCCAGACCGTGCCAGTGCAGGGTAGTCGCTTCGCTGAGCCGGTTATGGATATTCACCGTCACCGGTTTGCCACTCTGCAACTTCAGCACCGGTCCCAGCAGGCTGCCGTTATAGCCCCAGGTCGGCACGGCTTTGCCGTTCCACTGCGTGGTGCCCTGCATCGCGATAAGGCTGTAGCTGCCCCTGGCATCCGCTTCCAGCAGTGACGGAATCGGCAGCAGCGGACGGGTGGCTGCCATCAGCGAACGGCTCCAGAGCGGCAGGGCTCCGGCTGCACTCAGTGCGGCGGTGAGTTTCAGGAAGTGGCGACGTTGCATGGTGATCATCCTTGTGGCATCAGAGCGCACAGCCTAAACCCTGACCTTATGGGAAGGTCAAGTGTTAGCCGTGAGAATCTGATGAAAAAAAGCGGTGCAGCGGCTCACAGCGCCAAATTAATCGAAAACCTGAGAATAACTGTGCTAACGTCATGAGCAATATCCATTGAAGAGAACGACTATGAAGCAAAGTATCAGGATCCTGCTGCTGACGGGACTCCTTGGCTTCTCCTCCACCAGTTTTGCCCTGAGCGAATCCGAAGCGGAAGATCTGGCCGATCTCACGGCGGTTTTCGTCTATCTGAAAAATGATTGTGGCTATCAGGATTTACCGGACGCACAGATTCGCAAAGCACTGGTCTTTTTTGCTCAGCAGAACCGCTGGGATTTAAGCAACTACAGCAACTACAACATGAAAGCGCTGGGTGAAGACAGCTATCGCGATCTCAGCGGCATCGCCATCACCAACGACAAAAAGTGCAAGTCACTGGCCCGCGATTCACTGAGCCTGCTGGCCTACGTCAGGTAATTACTCTGCCCTCTGGTGTCGGACATTGACCGTGCAACCACGGTCAGTGTTAGCTATCATGTGCCGCCCATCTTCATGGCGATGTCATCAGAGGAGAGCACCATGGCCCACAATGAAACGTGGTATGAAACCCTTCATGCCGGTTTTGGCCAGTATTTCACGGTCGATAAAGAGCTGTACCGTGAGAAGACTGCGCATCAGGATTTAATCATTTTCGAAAATGCCGCGATGGGGCGCGTAATGGCGCTGGACGGCGTGGTACAGACCACCGAACGCGACGAATTTATCTATCATGAAATGATGACCCACGTTCCGCTGCTGGCGCACGGCGCGGCGAAGAGCGTCCTGATCATCGGCGGCGGTGACGGCGCCATGCTGCGTGAAGTGTCACGTCATCCGGAAATCGAAAAGATTACCATGGTGGAAATCGATGCAGGTGTAGTGACCTTTTGTCGCCAGTATCTGCCGAACCACAGCGCAGGCGCCTATGACGATCCGCGCTTTACGCTGGTGATCGATGACGGGGTTAACTTCGTTAATCAGACGCAGGAAAAGTTCGATGTCATTATTTCCGACTGCACCGATCCGATTGGTCCGGGCGAGAGTCTGTTTACCTCCGAATTTTATGCCGGCTGCAAAGCGGCCCTTAATGAAGATGGCATCTTCGTGGCGCAGAATGGCGTCTGCTTCCTGCAGCAGGATGAGGCCGTAAACAGCCATCGCAAGCTGGGCCATTACTTTGCGGATGTCAGTTTCTATCAGGCGGCGATTCCGACCTATTACGGCGGTATCATGACCTTTGCCTGGGCGAGTGATAATCCGGCGCTGCGCCAGCTCGATACCGCCACCCTGCAGGCGCGTTTCGAGGCCGCTGGCCTGACCTGCCGTTACTACACACCAGCGATCCATACCGGCAGCTTTGCCCTGCCGCAATATCTGTTAAATGCGCTATCGGCCGCGTGCTGACAGTGCATTTTTAAGGGGGTGAACGAAATTGCAAAAGCTAAAACTACATGGCTTCAACAACCTGACGAAAAGCCTGAGTTTTTGTATTTACGATATCTGCTATGCGAATACTGAAGCTGAACGCGATGGTTATATCGCCTACATTGATGAACAATATAACGCCAACCGTCTGACGGAAATCCTGACCGAAACCTGCTCCATTATCGGGGCTAACGTGCTTAATATTGCACGCCAGGATTATGAACCGCAGGGGGCCAGCGTCACGATTCTGGTCAGCGAAGAGCCTATCGATCCCAAAGATATCGATAACTCCGAGCATCCAGGCCCGCTGCCCAACTCGGTGGTGGCGCATCTGGATAAAAGCCATATCTGCGTGCACACCTATCCGGAAAGCCACCCTGAAGGCGGGCTCTGCACCTTCCGTGCGGACATTGAAGTCTCAACCTGTGGCGTGATCTCACCGCTCAAGGCGCTGAACTACCTGATCCACCAGCTGGAGTCAGACATCGTTACCGTCGATTACCGGGTGCGCGGTTTTACCCGTGACGTGAAAGGGATGAAGCACTTTATCGATCACGAGATCAATTCGATTCAGAACTTCATGTCTGACGATATGAAAGCGATGTATGACATGGTGGATGTGAATGTTTATCAGGAGAACATCTTCCACACCAAGATGTTGCTGAAAGAGTTTGACCTGAAGCACTACCTGTTTAACACCCGCCCGGAAGATCTCAGCCCACAGGAGCACAAACGCATCACCGACCTGCTGTGGAAAGAGATGCGTGAGATCTACTACGGCAGAAATATCCCCTCAGTGGGCCTGAAGACCCTCTGATGATCCGGCGCGCAGCGTGACACCCCATAACCTGCGCGTCTCTTCCCGCTTATCCCTACCACCTTTCATCACGGTAACCGCCGGTATTCCCTGATCGCCAGCAATAATTTGCCTGCCAGAGCGTGCTACTTTCAGCGCTGAACGCTTATTTCTTCATCTACTACAGGCAAAAAAATGGCAAGAATTAACATTATTGATTTCGCTGCCGTCCCGGACGCCACCTCACTTTCCACTCAGGCGATACAGCGCGCGATTGATAGCGCATCAGCAGGCGACACGGTGCTGATCCCGGCGGGCCGCTTTCTGACCGGCGCGCTGTTTCTGAAAAGTGAGATGACGCTGGAGCTGGCGAAAGATGCCGTGCTGCTCGGCAGCCAGCGGCTGGAGGATTACCCGGACATCGTTACCCGCGTCGCGGGGATTGATATGGTCTGGCCCGCGGCGATGCTTAACATTAATCATTGCCGCAACGTCACTGTCTGCGGCAGCGGCACGCTCGACGGACAGGGTGCCGTCTGGTGGCATAAATTCTGGGGCGACGACGAAAACAGCGGGATGCTGGCGGACTATACCCGTCGCGGCCTGCGCTGGGTGGTGGATTACGACTGCAAGCGTCCACGTAACGTGGTGGTTTATCAGAGTGAATGCGTGACGCTGGAGGACTTTACCTCACAGGATTCCGGCTTCTGGAACCTGCACGTCTGCTATTCGAAACAGGTGAATCTGCAGCGGCTGCGTGTGATGAACGCCACCGGACCCAGCACCGACGGCATTGATATTGATTCCAGCCAGTTGGTTCGCGTTGAAGGCTGTACGGTCTCCTGCAATGACGACAATATCTGCGTGAAATCGGGTCGCGGCGCGGAAGCACAGCAGCTCGGCAGAACCGCACGCGATATCATTATTCGCGACTGCACCCTGCTGAAAGGTTCGGGCATTACCCTGGGCAGTGAAACCTCTGGCGGTATCGAAAATGTCATCATCGAACACAACCGTTTCTCCGGCACGGGTGTCGGCTTTCGCATCAAGTCCGCCCGTAATCGCGGCGGCTGGATCAAAAACATCGTGGTCCGCCATCTGAAGATGGAAGATGTCTGTTATCCGTTTATGTTGCAACTGAACTGGTTCCCGCAATACAGCTACAGCGAGCAGACCGCCGACACCGAACAGCCGCCACACTGGCGTAAGCTGGCATCAGGCGTCACAGGTGATGCTGGTCTGACGCGGGTTGAGAATATCAGCATCAGTCATATCCGCAGCAGCCTGACTGAGCCTGCGACATTTTCCCGCGCCTTTTTTATTGAAGGCACGCCGGAAAATCCGATTGAACGGCTGAGTTTCAGCGATATCACGCTGCAGGCGCAGGAGTTTGGCAAAATAGCGGGCGTAACGAATCTGAGTTTTGAACGGGTTACGGTAGACGCGCCGGCAATGACGCGCGAAGAGCATGACGCCTACGCGCGTTAACGGCGACTGCAGAAGATAAACGCGCAGTGCTGCTCTCACCCTGCTTTACGATAAGGTCAGAGAAGCACGGCGCGTTCAGTTCAGGCAGAGGTCAGCGCCAGCGTAATACCGCGCTCGCGCAGCGTGCGGCAGACCTCTTCATCTAACCGGCTGTCGGTCACTACATCGGTAAGGTCATCCACCGGTGAGGCGCAGAACAGCGACCAGGAGCCATATTTACTGCTGTCCGCCAGCAGAACCCGGCGCGCCGCATTGGCCAGCAGGTCATGTTTCAGCCCCGCTTTCTCTTCAGTCGGCGTGGTAATGCCGCGCTCAAGGCTCCATGAGTTACAGCTGACAAACGCAATATCGGGATTGATGCTTCGCAGCAAACGGCGTCCATGCTCGCCCACACAGGACTGACTGGAGTCGTCGATCCGCCCGCCAATAATGGTCACTTCAATCTGCTTAAATTCTGACAGAAACAGCGCAATGTGCAGGTCGGCGGTAATGACCCGCAGCGGCAGATGCGTGAGCTGCCGCGCCAGCTCGAGCATAGTCGTACCGGCATCCAGCACCACCGCGTCCCCCGCCCGGACAAAGCTGGCAGCGCACCCGGCGATCGCCTGCTTCTCGGCCAGGTTCCGCTGCATTTTCTCCAGCGTGGTCGGCTGGGCAGGAATGAAACGATTCAGGGTGACGCCGCCATGACTGCGGCTGATTACGCCCTCTTTATCCAGCTTAATTAAATCACGTCGAATCGTGGCGGGTGAGGCGGAAATCGCACTGACCAGTTGCTCAACAGTCACCAGATTATGGCTTTTCAGGTAATCCATAATCTGGTCAAGACGGCTCTGTCCCTTCATATTTCCCTATGCGAGCTGCATCGCGAGTTTAATTGAGATCGCCATGCTGTCAGACTTCGCTTTACCTGTCCAGGCGATATCAAATGCCGTGCCGTGGTCAGCAGAGGTGCGGATAAACGGCAGGCCTGCAGTGATGTTCACGCCATCATAGAAACCCAGCAGTTTAAGCGGGATATGCCCCTGATCGTGGTACATCGCCACCACCATGTCATAGCGTCCATCCTGGCACTGCAGGAACACCGTGTCCGGCGGGCAAGGCCCGGAGACATCAATCCCCTGCGCTTTCATCGCCTCAATCGCGGGAGCAACGGTGGTGATCTCTTCATCGCCAAACAGCCCGTTCTCACCGGCGTGCGGATTGACACCCGCGACGGCGATACGCGGGGCGCTGTAACCGACACGACGCAGGAAGGTGTCCGCCATACCAATCACCGTTTTGATGCGGGTCTGGTTCAATGTGTCGAGGAACTTACGCAGCGCAATGTGGGTCGTGACATGAATCACCTTAAGCTTATCGGTATAGAGCACCATGGCGTAATCTTTGGTGTCGGTAAGGTGCGCCAGCAGTTCAGTGTGACCCGGATAGAGATGGCCCGCCGCATGCATCGCCTCTTTATTTAGCGGCGCGGTAGCCATCGCATGCACTTCACCGGCCAGTGCCAGTTCGGTGGCACGCTTCACGCAGCGCCACGCCAGATCCCCCGCCTCTTTCTGCACCACGCCAGGTTTCAGCGCATCGGGATCGGCCAGCGGCTCATCGATCACATTGATAATACCGGGCGCAAACCGCGCATCGGCTACCCGATCCAGCACCCGCAGCTCGGCCTGTGGGGTGATGTTCATCGCCATAATGCGGCGCAGCGTACTGGCACAGCCAATCACCACGGCAGGGATGCCATTCAGCTCACCTTCAGAGAGCGCTTTGATGATGATTTCCGGGCTGATGCCCGCCGGATCGCCCATGGTGATCGCAATAATTTTACTCACTCGACTTCTCCTCAATAAAACCAATGGCTGCTACCAGGGTATTTTCATCACCAAAGCCACCCGCTTTGGTCATCACCGGCAGAGTAAATTCACTGTTAAGCAGAATCCCGTGCGGCACACAGCCCGCCACCAGACCCTGAATTTTAAAGCCGCTGGCCCCCAGCGCCTGAGCAACGGCTATCGCCACGTCGCCGCCTGACAGATAGAGCGCATGCGGCAGCTGTGTCTGGCACAGACTCAGGGTCATTTCGCCCAGCAGCTGGCAGATCGCCTCGCCCAGCTGCTGGCGCGTCACGCGGTGCTGCTGGCAGAGATCCTCGATCTCGTGCCGCTGGGATGCATGCTGGCAGGTGCGGATCACCGTGTGGCGACCGGAACGCAGGGCAGCAACCGCCTGTTCACTCCAGCGATGACGCTCAGGCCAGGCGGGCTGCTGAAACAGCTGACGAATATCAACATCCACGATCTCAACCGCGTGCTGGTTAAGCAGCGTGGCGATCTGCTGCTCTGCCTGACGACTCATCGAGCCCACCACCGCCAACACGGGCCGCGACGGGCGAACTGAGAGCGCAGCGCCCAGCGCATCGCTTAATCCGGCCGCCCCCACCAGCAGGGGCGTCTCACTCAGCCGCGACGCAGCGCTTATCAGTCGCGCCAGGTCGGCCTCCGTTTCGGCATCCACCACCACGACGCCGTGTGCTGCGGCTAACACGGCATCCAGCCGATCGCTGCGCAGCGTCGCGAGATCGATCTCCGTGCCGTCGACCTGCATCTGATCGAGAATGCGGGCGCTGAGGATCGGGGTTTTGGGATCGCTGGCAAATTCGGTATCCGTCAGTAACCGCTGATTGACCCACACGCTGCCCTCACGTGTGGTGCGTCCCAGACGCGGCAAGGCCGGTGCCACCAGCGCCAGCCTTTTGCCGCTGGCGCGCAGTGCCGCCACCGTTTCGGCCCCGACATTGCCGCGCAGCGTGGAGTCGATCTTTTTAAACAGCCAGCCCTGCTGAAGCTGTGCCGCGTAATGCTGCACCACCTGCGTAACATGCTCTGCGGCCTGAGTGGCGCTGGCAGCCCGGCTGTCGGTGCTGATCACCAGCACATCCGCTGCTTCGTCTGGCATCGATGCTCCGGTGCCGAACAGCACATGTACACGGGCTCCGGCCTGTGCCAGCCCGCTACCTGCATCGTTGGCACCGGTAAAGTCATCGGCGATGACCAGCACCGGGGTTTTCCATACTGATACGCCCATCCTCACTCCTGTCAGGCTATTGCCGCTTCATTTGATTATATTCAATCATGATTGATTATATGTGAGCAAGTTCAAATTAATCGAAATCGATATGCCTTATAAAATTAGCCACAGAGAGTGACTGACATCGCATTGCGCTGAGCAAAATTAATCATCTGCTCAGTCATGACAGAAAAAAGGGTATGAAATGAACATTAACAGCACGGTGATTAGCGGTTATCAGGCGTTAAACGACATGCGCTATCTGCTGAGTGGCGTAACGACAGCGATAGTGGTGACTGACCGGAACATTGAAGCGATTCCGGCGGTTCAGGCGCTGATGGGGCAACTCCGGGATCAGATTCCGCGTATCAGTGTGGTCAACAGCGTGCCGCCCGAGCCGAGCCAGCATGATGTGGCCGCGATTATAGAAACGCTCTCGCAGCGCCAGGCCGACATGGTGATTGGCATCGGCGGTGGCAGCGTGCTGGATGTGGCGAAGCTGCTGTCAGTGCTGTGCATCGACGGCGCACCGTCGCTGGACGCCCTGCTGGCAGGCGAGAAACCGCAGCGCCGCACCCGTTCAATGCTCATCCCGACCACTGCCGGCACCGGTTCAGAAGCGACCCCGAATGCGATTCTGGCGATCCCGGAGAAAGAGACCAAAGTCGGCATTATTTCACCGGTGATGCTGCCCGATGTGGTGGCGCTGGTGCCGGAACTCACCACCAGCATGCCGCCGCACATCGCCTCGTCTACCGGCATTGATGCCCTGTGTCACCTGATCGAGTGTTTCACCGCCAACGTGGCTAACCCGGTCAGCGACAACTATGCGCTGATTGGGATGAAGAAGCTGTTCGCGAATCTCGAAACGACGCTGCGCGAGCCGGAGAATCTGCAGGCACGGCTGGAGATGCTCTGGGCCTCTTATTATGGCGGCGCATCGATTGCCCATGCAGGGACGCATCTGGTGCATGCGATGTCCTATCCGCTTGGCGGCAAATATCACCTGCCACACGGCGTTGCTAACGCCATTCTGCTGGCCCCCTGCATGCGCTTTGTCCGTCCGGCCGCGGTGAGCAAATTCGCTCAGGCCTATGACCTGCTGCCCGACGCCGACGTCCGTTTAAGCGATGAAGAGAAATCACACGCGCTGGTCGACTACTTCACCGCGCTGGTTGCGCGGCTGCAGTTGCCTGCCAGCCTGGAAGCACTGGGCATCGGCCCGGATCACCTGCCTTATTTAGTGGAAGCGGCACTCGACGTGCAGCGCCTGATGAAAAACGTGCCGATGGCGGTCACCGCCGACGATGTGCGCGCAGTCTATCTGACGCTATTCCCTTCCTGCCAGGCGTAATGAGGATTGTCATGAATAAGAAAATCAACGGCGTACTGACCGCCATCGTCACCACCTTCGATCGTGAAGGTGCCTTTGATCCGGTGAGACAGCGTGAGCAGGTCAGACGCCAGATCAACGCCGGAAACGGCATCTTCTGTGGCGGCACCAACGGTGAATTCTTTGTGCTGAATGAGCAGGAGAAGATTGCCGTCACCACCACCTGCGTCGATGAAGTCAACGGTCGGGCACCTGTGGTGGCACACATCGGCGAGATTTCGACCCGTGAAACGATCCGGCTCGGCAAACAGATTGCCCGCCTGGGTGTGGATGCCGTCTCGGCGATCACCCCATGGTTTGTGCCGCTGAAACAGCAGGAGCTGATCGACCACTATCAGCGCGTAGCGGACGCGCTGACGGTGCCGCTGTTCCTCTACAACATTCCGGCGCGTACCGGCAATACCCTGCAGCCGGAGACCGTTCGTACGCTGGCCGCGCACCCGAACATCATCGGCATTAAAGACTCCGCAGGCAGCTATGAAAGTCTGAGCGGATTTCTGCAGGCCACCGCCGACTGTGAGGGCTTTGATGTGCTGAACGGCCCGGACTCGCTGATTCATCAGGGATTCGTTGATGGCTGCTCCGCCTCTATTTCCGGGCTGGCAAACGTGGCACCGGAGGCGATTAACGCCATCTGGGCGCGCTTCAGTACCGGTGACATTGCCGGTTCGCATCAGGCACAGGAGAACGTCACCGGCCTGCGCACCGCGCTGTACAGCATCGGTTTCTCACCGGCCGCCGTGAAAAAAGCGGTCAGCCTGCAGGGCTTTGAGGTGGGTGAAAGCCGCTATGCGGTGCAGTTCAGCGCCGACGAGCAGCAACAGATCCGTCAAATCGTGAACCACTACCTGCAATAACGTCCATCGCCTTTGTACCCTATCGGTCAGATGAGAACGAACCTGATGGTCGCCATCTGCCAGAACAATCGAGGTCATGATGAAAGCATTTTCAACTGAGAGCACCTTACTGATCGTCGGCATGGTGGTCGCCTATATCCTGTTCACCACCTGGCTGACCTGGCGGCTGCGCAGTAAAACCAGCGGCGACTTCATGGAAGGCTCGCGCGCCATGCCCGCCTTTATCGTCGGCATTATGCTGATGTCAGAGTATATCGGGGCAAAATCGACCATTGGTACGGCACAGGCAGCCTTTGAGGATGGCTTCGCCGCCTCCTGGTCGGTCATCGGTGCCGCGATAGGTTTTCCGCTGTTTGGCCTGATTCTGGTCAAACGCATTTATAACACCGGGAAGATCACTATCTCTGGAGCCATCGCCGAGAAATATGGCAGCTCAACCAAAAACATTATCTCGCTAATCATGATCTATGCGCTGCTGCTGGTAAACGTCGGGAACTACATCAGTGGTGCGGCGGCGATCTCCACCGTGCTGAAGATCAACCTGACGCAGGCGGCCTTTATCACGGCGGTGGTCAGTACCTTCTACTTTGCGTTTGGCGGCATGAAAGGCGTTGCATGGGTTACGCTTCTGCACAGCGCCATCAAGTATATGGGGATCCTGATCATCCTCTATGTGGCACTGAAGATGACCGGCGGCGTGTCCCCAATGATCGAGAAAATGCCGGCGTTCTACTGGACGTGGGATGGTCACGTCGGGGCCAGTACCATTGTTGCCTGGCTGATCGGGACCGTGGGATCGATCTTCTGTACGCAGTTTGTGATCCAGGCGATCTCATCCACCAAAGATGTGAAGTCAGCGAAGCGTGCCACTTGGGTCGCCTTCATCTTCTGCCTGCCGATCGGTCTGGCGATGGCGCTGATTGGCGTGGCGGCGAAGTTTGCGCATCCCGATATCAAGAGCCTCTATGCGCTGCCAGTGTTTCTGCAGGATATGTCACCGTGGCTGGCGGGTATCGTCACCACCTCGCTGGTGGCCTCGATTTTCGTCAGCGTCGGCACCGTTGCGCTGGCCATCGCCTCGCTGGTGGTAAAAGACTTTTACGTGCCCTGGCGTAACCCTACGCCGGAGCGCGAATTTAAAGTGACGCGCTGGATCTCCATTGGCATCGGCTTCTTCCCGCTGCTGTTTGTCCTGTTCTTCCCGGAAGTGCTGAAGCTCTCCTTCTTTACCCGCGCGATTCGCCTGTCGATCACCGTGGTGGCGATCATGGCGTTCTATCTGCCTTGGTTTAAGAGCACGCGCGGTGCCAACGCCGGTCTGATTGGGGCCTGCGTGGTCACGTCCGTCTGGTTCCTGATGGGTAATCCGTTCGGTATCGACAATATGTATGTGGCGCTGATTACGCCGGCCATCATTATGGTGGTTGACCGCTGTATCCCGTCACGCCAGTCTCAGCCTCAACCGCAACACAATGCACAAAATAGTGGAGCCTAATATGACTCAGGAAACCGTCACCGCAGAACGCACCGGCCTGGTTTCGCCGCACCCGCAGGATAGCGCTCAGCAGATTGCGATGCTGCCCTCCTCCTGCCCGCAAAACCATGCGGCTAACCTGCTGCCGCTGCCCGATGGCGATCTGCTTTGCGTCTGGTTTGGTGGCACGCAGGAAGGGATTGCCGATATTTCGGTCTGGTGTTCCCGGCTGTCAAAAGGCAGCGATCGCTGGAGTGACGCGCAGAAGCTTTCTGACGATCCGGGTCGCTCAGAACAGAACCCGGTGCTGTTTCTCGATCCCGAGCAGATACTGTGGCTGCTCTGGACGGCGCAGAAATCGGGCAATCAGGACACTGCAATCGTGCGCTATCGCCAGTCTCACGATATGGGCAAAAGCTGGGGCGAGATCAAAACCCTGCTGGATAAGCCCGGCACCTTTATTCGTCAGCCGATTGTCGTGCTGCCTAACGGCAACTGGTTACTGCCGGTGTTCTACTGCCTGACGCAGCCCGGCGAAAAGTGGGTCGGCAGCTATGACGTCAGCGCGGTAAAAATCTCAGAAGATAAAGGCCAGAGCTGGCGCGACGTCAGCGTGCCTGACAGCACCGGCTGCGTTCATATGAACGTCACCCTGTTGGATGATGGCTCGCTGCTGGCACTCTACCGCAGCCGCTGGGCCGACCACATCTACCAGAGCCGCTCGTTTGATCAGGGGGAAAGCTGGAGTGCGCCTGAGCCGCTGTCGCTGCCCAACAATAACTCGTCCATTCAGGTCACGACGCTGCGCAACGGTCATCTGGCGCTGGTGTTCAATGCCATGAGCGCCGAAGGGGCCAGCGAGCGCCGGTTGTCGCTGTATGACGAAATTGAAGATGAGGAAGAAGACGGTGACGTTGCGGTTGCCGCCGAGCCGGTAGTGCACAGCGGGCGAACCGCCTTCTGGGGCGCGCCACGTGCGCCAATGACGCTGGCTATCTCAACGGATGGCGGCAAAAGCTGGCCGCTGCAGCGCAATCTGGACGAGGGCGATGGCTACTGCATGACCAATAACTCTCAGCAGAAGTTAAACCGTGAGTTCTCTTACCCCAGTATCAAACAGGGTGTGAATGGCGAACTGCATATCGCTTACACCTGGTATCGCCAGGCGATCAAGTATGTGCGGGTCGGGGAGTCCTGGGTGCAGGGAGGTGATGCGTGATTGAAAAGATGGCGCTGGTGACCGGAGCCAGTTCCGGCATCGGCCAGGCGATTGTGGATCGCCTGCTGGATAAGGGCTGGCAGGTGATTGGCCTGAGCCGCTCGGCGATAAACCGGGCAGACACGGGCTGGCAGAGCCATCAGATCGACATCAGCGACAGCGCGGCATTGCAGGCTTTACTGGACAAACTGCCGGTGCCGCAGGCGGTGATCCATGCTGCGGGAATGATGCAGGCCGCGCCGCTTGGGGAGCTGGATCTGAACGCCAGCACACGGCTGTGGCAATTGCATGTTGTCGCTGCTGAACAGCTGGCCAATCATTTTGCGCCCCGGATGAGTGCGGGCGGCCGAATCGTGCTGCTGGGTAGTCGCACGTCAGGCGGTGCGGCGGGCCGCAGTCAGTATGTGGCCACCAAATCGGCGATGATCGGCATGGTGCGCAGCTGGGCGGCAGAGCTGGCACCGCGCGGCATTACAGCCAATATCGTGGCGCCTGGAGCAACCGAAACGCCGATGCTGCAACAGCCGGACCGCGCCAGTTCACCGCCGCGCTTGCCGCCAATCGGGCGCTATATTCAGCCGCAGGAAGTGGCCGGACTGGTCGGGTTCCTGCTTTCGCCTGCGGCCGCGGCGATCACCGGTCAGCAGTTGGTGATGTGCGGCGGTGCGTCGCTGAGTTAATGAACAGGCCGGGCGACTCGGGTGGCCCGGCCTGTATCAGCGTAAAAATTACCGTACGGGTTTACCGTACTGGTTTACAAACTGGCGATAAGCGGCGATCACCAGCTGAAAATCTTCAATACCGCAGAAGGAGAGGCTCTCTTCGTCGTAGTAGTTCATCCCCTCTTCCATCCCGTCATCTTCCAGTGCCAGCAGATTAGCGCGAATCATCACCTCTTCCTCATCCAGCAGGATGGTGTACTCGCTGCCGATGCGCTGCCACTGACGCACGCTGCCTTTGACGTCTTCGATTGCGGCTTCCACTTCATCCAGCAATCCTGGATCGTTTTTCACCTCTTCGTTGAACCAGTGGCCGACCGCTTCATGATCCATCGACATACGAACCTTAATCTGTCCGGTCACATCGCGTAAAAATTCATATTCCATCGCCCGTTCCTCTTAACGTCATCGCGTCACTCAATGAGTGTCAGCGCTGCCTGCGCGGCATAGTGTGACACGTCGCGCATTATTACAGGCTGTCTGGCGAAATCCAGCTTTTGATCGAACCGCCCTCAATGCACAGGCGTAAAAAAGGGGCGAATCATCGCCCCTTAGTCATAACTGGCAGGTGAAGAATCAGACCGCGGTCTGGAAAATCACGCCGTCAGCTTTGTCGGTGTACTGCGCCAGCTGGTCGAAGTTGAGATAGCGATAGGTGTCGCTGGCCGTTTTATCGACCTGCGCCATAAATTGCTGATACTCATCCGGCGTTGGCAGACGGCCTAACAGTGAAGCCACTGCCGCCAGCTCTGCAGATGCCAGGTAGACGTTAGCGCCGGTACCCAGACGGTTCGGGAAGTTACGGGTCGAGGTAGAAACCACCGTCGAACCATCAGCCACACGGGCCTGGTTACCCATACAGAGTGAACAGCCCGGGATCTCGATACGCGCACCGCTTTTGCCGAATACGCTGTAGTAGCCCTCTTCGGTCAGCTGTGCCGCATCCATCTTGGTTGGCGGAGCCACCCACAGACGGGTTGGCAGCTGGCCTTTATGGCTATCCAGCAGTTTACCGGCGGCACGGAAGTGACCAATGTTGGTCATGCACGAGCCGATAAACACTTCGTCAATCTTCTCGCCCTGAACGTCAGAGAGCAGACGGGCATCGTCCGGATCGTTTGGCGCACAGAGGATCGGCTCTTTGATGTCAGCCAGATCGATTTCGATCACGGCGGCATATTCAGCATCCGCATCCGGCTCAAGCAGCTGAGGATCGGCCAGCCATTTCTCCATGCTTTCAACGCGACGCTCCAGCGTACGACGATCGCCGTAGCCTTCTGCGATCATCCACTTCAGCAGCACGATGTTGGAGTTCAGGTATTCGATAATCGGCGCTTTATCCAGCTTGATGGTACAGCCCGCAGCGGAGCGCTCGGCTGACGCATCGGATAGTTCAAACGCCTGCTCGACTTTCAGATCCGGCAGACCTTCAATCTCAAGGATGCGGCCAGAGAAGATGTTTTTCTTACCTTTCTTCTCAACGGTCAGCAGACCCTGTTTGATGGCATACAGCGGAATGGCGTGAACCAGATCACGCAGAGTAATGCCTGGCTCCATCTTACCTTTGAAGCGCACCAGTACCGATTCCGGCATGTCGAGCGGCATAACGCCCGTCGCTGCCGCAAACGCCACCAGGCCTGAACCCGCCGGGAAAGAGATGCCGATTGGGAAACGGGTATGGGAGTCACCGCCGGTTCCTACGGTATCCGGCAGCAGCATACGGTTCAGCCAGCTATGAATAATGCCGTCGCCCGGACGCAGTGAGACACCGCCACGGTTCATAATGAAGTCTGGCAGCGTGTGGTGCGTGTTCACATCCACCGGCTTAGGATAGGCGGCGGTGTGACAGAAGGACTGCATCACCAGATCGGTCGAGAAGCCCAGGCAAGCCAGATCTTTCAGCTCGTCACGGGTCATCGGACCGGTGGTATCCTGCGAGCCAACCGAGGTCATCTTCGGTTCGCAATAGGCACCCGGACGAATACCGGCGACGCCACAGGCACGGCCAACCATTTTCTGCGCCAGGGAGAAACCACGGGTGCTCTCCGCGACATCTTTCGCCTGACGGAACACGGTGCTGTGAGGCAGACCCAGCGATTCGCGCGCTTTGGTGGTCAGGCCGCGACCGATGATCAGCGGAATACGGCCACCGGCACGCACTTCGTCAATCAGCACTTCGGTTTTGAGTTCGAAGCTGGCCAGCAGTTCGTTGGTTTCGTGGTTGCGGACTTCGCCTTTGAACGGATAGATGTCGATAACATCGCCCATGTTCAGGGCATTAACGTCCACTTCAATCGGCAGTGCGCCCGCATCTTCCATGGTGTTGAAGAAGATGGGTGCAATTTTGCTGCCCAGCACCACGCCGCCGCCTTTTTTATTCGGCACGTTCGGGATGTCGTCGCCCATAAACCACAGCACCGAGTTGGTGGCGGATTTACGTGAAGAACCGGTTCCGACCACATCACCGACATAGGCCAGCGGGAAGCCTTTGGACTTGAGTGCTTCGATCTGTTTGATCGGGCCAATATTGCCCGCTTCATCCGGCTCAATGCCTTCACGGGCATTTTTCAGCATCGCCAGGGCGTGCAGTGGGATGTCCGGGCGTGACCATGCATCCGGGGCCGGAGAAAGGTCGTCAGTGTTGGTTTCGCCAGTGACTTTGAACACCGTAACGGTGATTTTCTCAGCCAGCTCAGGGCGTGCCAGATACCACTCCGCATCGGCCCAGGACTGCATCACCTGCTTCGCGTATTCATTACCCGCTTTCGCTTTTTCTTCGACATCATAGAAGTTGTCGAACATCAGCAGCGTGTGTGAAAGGGCTTTCGCCGCGATGGGCGCCAGTTTGCTATCGTCCAGCGCTTCAATCAGCGGATGAATATTGTAACCGCCCTGCATGGTGCCGAGCAGTTCAACCGCTTTTTCAGGAGATATCAGAGGAGAGGTTGCTTCGCCTTTGGCGACAGCCGCCAGGAAACCGGCTTTGACATACGCCGCTTCATCGACGCCAGGTGGGACTCGGTTGACCAATAAATCGGTCAGAAATTCTTCTTCACCCGCAGGTGGATTTTTCAGCAGTTCAACCAGCGCGGCCATCTGGGAAGCCTCTAAAGGCTTAGGTACAATTCCCTGGGCAGCACGCTCGGCAACGTGCTTACGGTATTCTTCTAGCACGACGTTATCCTCGCTCTCATTATGTAGGGCTTTCCGACCACCTTGCTCACTTATGGAGAACACACTTCCCTTTCTCGTCCAGGTTGAGGTGCCCGGTTTCGCGGAGGGCAGAATAGCAGGATTTCGTCTGTTTGTTAATCTGTTTACAAAAATACAACATAATCCACTGCGCCCATTCTGCCCGTTTATGCGCCCGCATCAGCCTGCTCAGTCAGCTGATTGGGTCTCTCAGCAGATTACCGCATTCCACTGCAATGGCAGCATCATGACGTCAGCTTTGCCACGAGTTTAACGAAATGATTCAGTGAAATAGATAACTGGCAGGAATAGAAACGGCAGGCATCTGGCATACAGCGGAGGGTGATTCAGAAGGTGATTAACACCAGGCCGGAGATCAGCCTGGTGCTCTTCTCGCGTCAGAGGATTACAGCGTGGTTTTCATTTCCCGCAGTGATACCGGCCAGTCACCCGGCCAGACGGAGTGATCTTTCAGAATTCGCGCACTGTAGTCGAGACAGATTTTCACCGGCAGGTTGGGATAGATTCGCTCCATCTCCTGCACCAGCTCTTCACTGTTTTTGACCTTATGCAGCGTCCTGATGAAATCTTTGATATAGGTGCGGGTAAAGCCAATCGCTGATGGGCTGAAGGTTGGCGTGGTTCGTGAATGGCCTGGGATCAGCACTTCCGACTCCAGTGCTTCCAGCTTGTCCAGGCTTTCCATCCATTTCGCCATGCGCTCCGGCGTACGCATATCGGCAATCCAGACATGTGCATCAGCGAAGACCACATCGGAAGCGATCAGCGTTTTTGTCGAGGGGATCCAGAGTGGTGTCACGCGGATGCAATCGCCGCTGAGATCGCTCAGAATTTTAATCTCCTGCCCTTCCAGCCAGATCGTATCCTCTTCCAGTTCAGTAATCGGAAACTTAGTGCGGGCACCATTCTCTTTTAATACCTGCTTACCCCAGTAATCAATTTTGAAATCAAAGGCGTCATTAACGTCTTCGGCGACCTGCTTATAGGAGAAGATTTCGGCATCGGGAAAGACAGATTTAATCACTTCAAGACCCATGAAATGATCGGGATGCAGGTGGGTAATAAAAATGCGTTTCAGGTCCAGACCGGTTTCGATAATTTCAGCGACTAATCGATGCGCATTCGACAGCGTGAACTGGGCGTCGACTAACATCGCCTCTTTCTCACCCATGATGATGGTGGAACTGACACCGAAACCGTCGTGCTGGTCACTGCTGATAAAAACCTTCGTCGATAAATCCATTTTTTCGTCCTCATACGTTACACATCAGAAGCTACAAGTCATAAATAGCTAAGCAGAAGAGGTCATCATGACCTCTTCTGTTCACTCTTAATTTTTCAGGTTTTCCGGAAAATTGGCGGGCAGCTGATCAGGCGGGCAGTCAATCACGCTTTCATTATTTTCACCGACATCGCGGATTACGGTCAGCGTCGCGAACTCATCAATCACTTCGGTTGGATAAGCCGGACCCGCTTCGCGGAATTTCGCCATCTCTTCCAGATGCTCATTCTGGAAGCAGACGGTTTTTTCCGGATTGTTCATGACCCAGCGTGGGAAGAAGATGGTGCCGTGGAAAATTTTATCCGCCAGATTAACGGCCAGGCTGACATCAGTGCCGGTTGGTTCAGTCCAGGAGACTTTATAGACATCCTGCGCCAGGCGAACCACATAAACATGCTGATTTTTAACCCAGCGATTGCCGACCATACCACTGTGAATGCGATAGTCGATGGTGCTGGCATTTTTAATGTAGAGCTCGTAGTTCCAGCCGTTGTCATAGGTGTAAACCAGATGTTTGCCAACGATGCCAGACAGGTCATGTTTATCAAAAGTGCTCATGATTAATTCCTCATTTGTTTTCCTTGAGGTGATTATTGCGCGTTACAAAAGCGATGAATAACGCTATTTTTAGCACTAAATCATTCATTTTTTAGATGGGTTACCATGTACAAAACAACGCTGGAACAGTGGTATCTGCTCGACGCCGTCGTAAAGGAAGGGAGTTTTGCGCTGGCAGCGGAGAAGAATAATCGTAGCCAGTCCTCATTGAGCTATCAGTTGAGTCTGCTTCAACAACGGCTCGACATGGAACTGCTGGAGCAGGTGGGACGCCGTGCCGTCCTGAGTGCAGCAGGACATCAGTTACTTGCACAGGTGCGTCCACTGCTGGAAGGATTTAGCGCGCTTGAAGCTAAGGCCAGTGCCCTGCGACGGGGTGAACGTTCGCGCATTGATTTAATGGTGGATGCTACCTTTCCAAAACCTCTGCTGTTTGATGTGCTCAATATATTTCAGCAACGCTATCCACATGTGCGCATCTGGTTCAGCGAAATTGTCCGTAGCGAAACCCCAGACAGGCTGGCGGAACAACAGGCCGATCTCTGGCTGGTGGCGCAATATGGCGCTGAGCCATTGGCTGGCGAAAGCCTGATGAGCGTCGATTTCGTTGCCGTCGCCCATCGCGATCACCCGCTGCACAGTGAACCTGCCCCGCTTAATGCTGCCACACTGGCGCGCTGGCCCTGCATTACCATTCTGGATCGCCAGCAACAGCAACAGTCAGAGGTGAGTGGCGATCAGGCAGAAAACTGGTCATTCACTACCCTGTCGGCAGCGATTGAAGCGGTCCAGCACCAGCTAGGCTATGGCTGGCTGCCGGAACAGAACATTGCCGGGCTTTTAAAGAGCGGTGAACTCCGTCCCCTGCCGTTGCTTCAGGGCCGCCGGCGCAGTAGTACGCTGGTGATGTACATCAATGAAGAGAGGCTGCCCGGCAACAGCGCCATTGCTGAACTGGCGCAGATGTTTGTTGAACGGGTGGCGGCGTGGGAGGTGCGCCGCTGAACGTAAATCGAAGGGCACGCACACAGCAGCTCTTTCTGGCCGCTCGCTCCTTATAACCCCGCTATTTCGCTAGCTCTCATCATTTCCTTTCGCTAAACTGCGGGGCTGGATTCCTCCCAGCATAAATTGCGCAGAGTAACCCATGCCCCGCAAATTCAAGCCTTTCACCTCCCTTTCCCGCCGCCACCGTCGCACGCGTGTTCAGCACATCAAAAATCTTATCCATCACGAGCGTGGGCGCTGCGGTGGGTTACATTACGATGATTGTGATTCTGAAAACGCAGAGGCTATTGCGGCGGGCTGGGTCTGGACCTGGAGTGATGTTCTTTTCCTGGATGATCAAGATCCCACCATCTATTGGAACGCCGAGATCGTTACTGCTGATGTGGCTCGCATGGATATCATCGAAAACCGGGTACTCAATGAGGCCACTGCAATGCTTGACCAGACCCAACTGGAGGATGAATTCCGTTTAGAGACAGTGTCCAACTATGACGCGAAAGGAAAGATTGTCAGCTATAAGCAGGTAAAGCGCACCCGCGTTGCTTATCCCCAGTTCGGCGGGATGACATATCATGATTACATTAACAAGCGTGTGGGAGAGATTCTCCGCGACACCCCACCCGTAATCACCCCTGGTCATCGCATCCAGCATGGCTATCGTAGTGGTATTGGTCTGCAAATTATCGTCGCAGAGTCAGAGCTGACGCGTGAAGTCATCGACAATGCCATCCGCACATTCCTGGCAGGTAACATGCCTTCTCTTAAATCTATATAGCCGTTCTGATGCCCCACCTCCCCTGCCGGGCTTTTTGACAAACCGCCTCGCACGTCAGGGGTTAACGGCTTACTGGCATTGCTAGTCCGGCAGCACAAAGGCTGAATATCAGTAATATTGAAGTGCGATTCCGGGCGATTTGCTCTCGGTCTAACGTGTCTGTCAGAGGAATGAATGGCAGAATCTACTGACGCTTATGATCAAAATGACAGACCAAAAAAAAGCCCCCATAGCGGGAGCTTTCTCTTTGCAGCGGCAGAAACTTACTTCTTCTTCGCTTTCGCGTTAGGCAGATCGGTGATGCTGCCTTCGAAGATTTCTGCAGCCAGACCGACTGACTCATGCAGGGTCGGGTGAGCGTGGATGGTCAGCGCAATATCTTCCGCATCACAACCCATCTCAATGGCCAGACCGATTTCGCCCAACAGCTCGCCACCGTTAGTGCCGACAATCGCGCCACCGATAATACGGTGCGTCTCTTTGTCGAAAATCAGCTTGGTCATGCCGTCTGCACAATCAGAAGCGATAGCACGGCCAGAGGCAGCCCACGGGAAGGTGGAGGTCTCGTAGCTGATGCCCTTCTCTTTCGCTTCTTTCTCGGTCAGACCGACCCAGGCAACTTCTGGCTCAGTATAGGCAATTGAAGGAATCACTTTCGGATCGAAGTAGTGCTTCAGACCAGAGATCACTTCAGCCGCAACGTGGCCTTCATGCACGCCTTTGTGCGCCAGCATTGGCTGACCGACGATGTCGCCGATAGCGTAGATGTGTGGCACGTTGGTGCGCATCTGTTTGTCGACGCGGATGAAGCCGCGATCGTCCACTTCCACGCCCGCTTTACCGGCATCCAGACCTTTACCGTTCGGCACACGACCGATGGCCACCAGCACCGCGTCATAACGCTGCGCTTCGCCTGGTGCTTTTTTGCCTTCCATTGAAACGTAAATGCCATCGTCTTTTGCTTCAACGGCGGTCACTTTAGTTTCCAGCATCAGGTTAAATTTCTTGCTGATTTTTTTGGTAAAGACTTTCACCACGTCTTTATCCGCAGCCGGGATAACCTGGTCGAACATCTCAACCACATCGATCTCTGAACCCAGCGCGTGATATACCGTCGCCATTTCCAGACCGATGATACCGCCGCCCATAACCAGCAGACGCTTCGGCACTTCTTTCAGTTCCAGCGCATCGGTAGAGTCCCAGACGCGTGGATCTTCATGTGGAATGAATGGCAGTTCGATTGGGCGTGAACCCGCAGCGATGATGGCATTATCGAAGTTGATGGTGGTCGCGCCGCCTTCTCCTTCAACCACCAGGGTGTTAGCACCGGTGAATTTGCCCAGGCCATTTACCACGGTGACTTTACGACCTTTTGCCATACCTGACAGGCCGCCAGTCAACTGGTTGATAACCTTCTCTTTCCAGCTGCGAATCTTGTTGATATCAGTAGATGGCTGGCCAAACACAATGCCGTGCTCTTCAAGGGCTTTCGCCTCTTCAATCACTTTAGCAACGTGCAGCAGCGCTTTAGATGGGATACAACCGACGTTCAGACAAACACCACCGAGGGTGCTGTAACGCTCTACCAGTACGGTTTCCAGACCTAAATCCGCACAACGGAAGGCTGCAGAGTAACCTGCAGGACCTGCCCCAAGTACCACGACCTGGGTTTTAATCTCTGTACTCATCATGACCTCTTAATTGATATCCGGCGGGTCAGACGTTCTTATAATGCCCTTGTTCCACCGGGACTTTCACCGCAAGAGTTTACAGAATTGTTAACAAACTGCCAACAGCGGCGCGACGAATCGTTAAAGGAAGGCCGGCATCCGCCGGCCTTCTTCACATTTACATAACTAAACGACGAATGTCAGACAACATATTGCCGATAATGGTGATGAATCGCGCACCATCAGCACCGTCGATCACGCGGTGGTCGAAGGAGAGAGAAATCGGCATCATCAGACGCGGCGTAAACTCTTTACCATTCCACACCGGCTCCATCGCCGATTTAGAGACACCCAGGATAGCCACTTCCGGCGCGTTAACGATCGGCGCGAAATGTGTGGTACCCAGGCCGCCCAAGCTGGAGATGGTGAAACATCCGCCCTGCATGTCGCCCGCTGTCAGCTTACCGTCACGCGCTTTCTTCGAAATCGCCATCAGTTCACGCGACAGCTCGGTGATGCCCTTCTTGTTCACGTCTTTGAAGACCGGAACGACCAGGCCATTTGGCGTATCAACCGCCACACCGATGTTGATGTATTTCTTCAGCGTCAGTTTCTGCGCATCTTCAGACAGCGAGCTGTTGAAGCGTGGCATCTGCTCAAGCGCCGCAGCGACTGCTTTCATGATGAACACGACAGGCGTGTACTTCACATCCAGCTTACGCTTCTCTGCTTCAGTATTCTGCTGCTTACGGAACGCTTCCAGGTCGGTGATATCGGTTTTGTCGAAATGCGTAACGTGCGGGATCATCACCCAGTTACGGCTCAGGTTCGCGCCAGAAATTTTCTGGATTCGACCCAGTTCGACTTCTTCGATTTCGCCAAACTTACTGAAATCAACTTTCGGCCATGGCAGCATGCCCGGCAGACCACCGCCGCTTGCCGCAGCAGGTGCTGCTTCAGCGCGTTTCACGGCGTCTTTCACGTAAGTCTGCACGTCTTCTTTCAGGATGCGACCTTTACGGCCGGTGCCTTTGACTTTCGCCAGGTTAACACCGAACTCGCGCGCCAGGCGACGGATCACCGGGGTCGCGTGAACGTAAGCATCGTTCTCTGCAAACTCACCTTTGCTGTCGGCTTTGGCTGCTGGTGCCGCGGCGGCTGGCTTAGCCTCAGATTTCGCAACAGGCGCCGGAGCGGCTTCCTGTTTCGCTGCCGCAGGGGCAGCCGGAGCAGCACCTTCGACTTCGAACACCATAATCAATGAGCCGGTGCTGACTTTATCGCCGGTTGCGACTTTCAGCTCTTTGACCGTACCTGCAAACGGCGCAGGGACTTCCATTGAGGCTTTGTCGCCTTCAACCACGATCAGTGACTGCTCAGCGTCAACTTTGTCGCCAACTTTGACCAGGATCTCGGTAACTTCGACTTCATCACCACCGATATCCGGCACGTTGACTTCTTTTGCGCCCGCAGCAGCGGCGGGTGCCGATGCCGCTTCTTCTTTTTCTTTCACTTCTGGTTTCGCGTCAGAGGCCGGTGCTGCGCCTTCTGCTTCAAAGACCATGATGGCTGAACCGGTGCTGACTTTGTCGCCGGTCGCAATGGTGATCTCTTTGACCACACCCGCGAACGGAGCCGGAACTTCCATGGAGGCTTTGTCACCTTCCACCACGATCAATGGCTGCTCGGCTTCGACTTTGTCGCCAACCTTAACCAGAATCTCAGTGACTTCGACTTCGTCACCGCCGATATCCGGAACCGCCACTTCTTTGCTGGCAGTGGCCGCAGCAGCGGCTGGCGCTGGCGCCGCGTCCGCTTTTTTCTCTGCGGCCGGTGCTGGTGCTGCTTCAGCAGCACCTTCAGCATCAAACACCATGATCAGTGAGCCGGTCTCAACTTTGTCACCGGTAGAGATCTTAATCTCTTTCACTACGCCAGCCTGTGGCGACGGCACTTCCATTGAGGCTTTGTCGCCTTCCACGGTGATCAGCGACTGCTCGGCTTCCACCTTGTCGCCAACTTTCACCAGAATCTCGGTGACTTCAACTTCGTCAGACCCGATATCCGGTACCTTAATTTCGATAGCCATTACTCTATTACCTCTTAAGCCAGACGCGGGTTAACTTTATCGGCATCGATATTGAATTTGGTGATCGCATCGGCCACCACTTTCTTCTCGATCTCGCCGCGTTTAGCCAGCTCACCCAGCGCGGCAACCACCACATAAGATGCATCAACTTCGAAGTGATGACGCAGATTCTCACGGCTGTCAGAGCGACCAAAGCCATCGGTACCCAGTACGCGATAATCGCTGGCCGGGACATAGCTACGAACCTGCTCAGCGAACAGTTTCATGTAGTCGGTTGAAGCAACAGCTGGTGCGTCGTTCATCACCTGAGCGATGTAAGGTACACGCGCTTCTTCAGTCGGATGCAGCATGTTCCAGCGCTCACAATCCTGGCCATCACGCGCCAGCTCGGTGAACGAGGTCACGCTGTAGACATCAGAGCCGATACCGTAATCTTTCGCCAGGATCTGCGCTGCTTCACGCACGTGACGCAGGATAGAACCTGAGCCCAGCAGCTGCACTTTACCTTTGCTGCCTTCTACCGTTTCCAGCTTGTAGATACCCTTACGGATACCTTCTTCCACGCCCTGCGGCATGGCTGGCATATGGTAGTTTTCGTTCAGCGTGGTGATGTAGTAGTAAACGTTCTCCTGCGCTTCGCCATACATACGCACCAGACCGTCATGCATGATGACAGCCACTTCATAAGCGTATGAAGGATCGTAAGAGATACAGTTCGGGATAGTCAGCGACTGAATGTGGCTGTGACCATCTTCATGCTGCAGACCTTCGCCGTTCAGCGTCGTACGACCCGAGGTGCCGCCGACCAGGAAGCCGCGTGCCTGCTGGTCGCCCGCCAGCCACATCAGATCGCCGATACGCTGGAAGCCGAACATCGAGTAATAGATGTAGAACGGAATCATCGGCAGGTTGTTGGTGCTGTAAGAGGTCGCCGCAGCCAGCCAGGATGAACCTGCGCCCAGCTCGTTGATCCCTTCCTGCAGAATCTGGCCTTTCTCGTCTTCTTTATAGTAAGCAACCTGCTCGCGGTCCTGCGGGGTGTACTGCTGACCGTTCGGGCTGTAGATACCAATCTGACGGAACAGACCTTCCATACCAAAGGTACGCGCTTCATCGGCGAGGATCGGAACCAGACGATCTTTGATCGACTTGTTCTTCAGCATCACGTTCAGGGCACGCACAAAGGCGATGGTGGTCGAGATCTCTTTGTTCTGCTCGTCCAGCAGCGCACTGAACTCTTCGAGTGCTGGCATTTCCAGCTTCTCAGTGAACTTCGGCTGACGCGTTGGCAGGTAGCCGCCTAACTTCTCGCGCTGGCCGTGCAGATAAGCATGCTCTTCTGAGCCTTTCTCGAAGGTGACGTACGGCAGTTCTTCGATTTTATCGTCAGCAACCGGCACGTTGAAGCGATCACGGATATAGCGTACGCCATCCATGTTCATCTTCTTCACCTGGTGAGCAATGTTTTTGCCTTCCGCGGTGTCGCCCATACCATAACCTTTGATGGTATGCGCCAGGATCAGTACTGGCTTGCCTTTGGTATCCTGCGCTTTTTTCAGTGCCGCATAGATTTTCTTCGGATCGTGGCCGCCACGGTTCAATGCCCAGATTTCATCATCGGACATATCTTTAACCAGCGCCGCGGTTTCCGGATATTTGCCGAAGAAGTGCTCACGCACATAGGCACCATCACGGGATTTGAAGGTCTGGTAGTCACCGTCAACGGTTTCGTTCATCAGCTGAATCAGCTTGCCGCTGGTATCTTTGCGCAGCAGCTCATCCCAGCGTCCGCCCCAGATGACCTTGATCACTTCCCAGCCAGCACCGGCAAAGATGCCTTCCAGCTCGTTGATGATCTTGCCATTACCGGTTACCGGGCCATCCAGACGCTGCAGGTTGCAGTTGATGATGAAGACCAGGTTATCCAGTTTTTCACGGGTGGCGATGGTGATCGCACCTTTAGATTCCGGCTCATCCATCTCGCCGTCACCCAGGAAGGCGTAAACGGTCTGAGCAGAGGTGTCTTTCAGGCCACGGTGTTCCAGATACTTCAGGAACTTCGCCTGATAGATCGCTGACAATGGACCCAGACCCATTGATACGGTCGGGAACTGCCAGAATTCCGGCATTAGTTTCGGGTGCGGATAAGAAGAGAGGCCTTTACCGTCAACTTCCTGACGGAAGTTGTTCATCTGATCTTCAGTCAGGCGACCTTCAAGGAACGCACGGGCATAGATGCCTGGAGAGATGTGGCCCTGGAAATAGACCAGATCGCCGCCATCCTTGTCACTGCGGGCGCGGAAGAAGTGGTTGAAGCACACTTCATAAATCGTCGCAGAAGACTGGAAGGAGGACATATGGCCACCGAGTTCCAGATCTTTCTTCGACGCGCGCAGCACCGACATGATGGCGTTCCAGCGGATTGCGGAACGGATACGACGTTCAAGAGAGGTGTTGCCCGGATAATCGGGTTCATCTTCAACGGCAATAGAGTTGATGTAGTTGCTGATTGCAGACGAACCTGCAGCCACTTTTACGCCGCCTTTGCGGGCTGCACCCAGTACCTGATCAATCAGATACTGTGCACGTTCAACACCTTCTTCACGGATGACCGATTCGATCGCCTGTAGCCAGTCACGAGTTTCAATCGGATCCACGTCATTGTGTAAACGTTCTGACATGGGTGTGTTCCTTATCTGTGTCTAATACGTTGAATAATCGGGAGCCTGTTAAAGCAGATGCAGGCAGCCTCGTCTGATGTCCGTACGATCTTTGTCGCACGTTATTCCTTACGTTGCTGTAAACGACGCAGGGAGCGTTCTCGACGGCTCTGCTCCCGACTTCTGTCCAGCAAGATTTCCTCTATGAACGCCAGGTGACGGTGTGAAGCCTCGCGCGCTTTTTCTGGCTCACGAGCCACAATCGCCTCAAAGATTCTGGCGCGGTGACCGCTCACTTTTGCCAGCATTTCCCGGCGCGAGTAGAGCAATTCGAAATTCTGACGAACGTTTTGTTCCAGCATAGGGCCCATTGAGCGTAGCAAATGTAAAAGCACAACATTATGGGCCGCTTCTGTGACAGCGATCTGATACTGCATCACTGCGTCCGCTTCGGCGTCTAAGTCGCCGCTGTCCTGCGCCTGCTGAATATGCACATGGCAGTCGCGAATGCGCAGCAGGTCTTCTTCCGTGCCGCGCAGAGCTGCGTAATAGGCCGCGATGCCTTCTAATGCATGACGTGTTTCCAGCAGATCAAACTGTGATTCCGGATGGTCGGCGAGAAGCTCAACGAGTGGATCGCTCATGCTTTGCCAGAGATGCTCCTGTACGAATGTTCCGCCACCCTGTCGGCGCAGCAATAATCCTTTGGCTTCTAAGCGCTGGATCGCTTCGCGGAGAGATGGACGTGAGACATCGAATTGTTTAGCGAGTTCGCGCTCAGGGAGCAGCTTCTCTCCCGGACGCAGTGTCCCTTCCATAATCAGGGATTCGAGCTGTTGCTCGATAGCGTCGGAGAGCTTGGGTTGGCGAATCTTACTGTAAGCCATCATCCCTTCTTATTAAGCCAATCGTCCGGAGTAAATTGGTAATACCAATTGCAAAGAGGTGCCGGTAAAGTAACAAAGTATTCACCTTGTGTCTATATGGTGTCTGCGACATTCACATCCCCCGCAAGCCTGTGCTGACGCTAACTCGCGGTTAAAAAAATGAAAAATCCTCGTTCCTGTAAATGTTAAATAAATGCACTTTTACCAAACCTTACACCCGCTTAGGGCCTGAGCGTAGCGGTAACCATAAGTGAAAGCTATTCGTCATTAACGGCATTTCATGGCAGAAGTTTGCGGGGGGACAGACGTGACCGGGACGGCGTTTTTTCAGTCAACTCTCAGCACGAAAGGCGAAAGCAGGTGCAAAGCGATTCGCTTATCACTATTCTTGTCGCCAGGGTAGCACAGGGCAGCATTCAGCAGGCCAGATACCGTAAAATAATCAATACGTTATTGTAACTACTTCATTACAGCGGACTGCGCTGCGAACGAAGAATAAAAACATCATGAGGTTTGTATGGAACAACAGCAAGGCGAAGCGCTGAAACGTGGTCTTAAGAACCGCCATATTCAGCTCATCGCGCTGGGTGGTGCAGTGGGAACCGGGCTGTTTCTGGGCAGCGCATCGGTCATTGAATCCGCCGGACCGGCCGTTATTCTGGGCTATGCGATTGCCGGTTTTATTGCCTTTTTAATCATGCGTCAGCTGGGTGAAATGGTGGTGGAAGAGCCGGTCGCCGGCAGCTTCAGCCACTTCGCGTATAAATACTGGGGCAACTTTGCCGGCTTCGCCTCAGGCTGGAACTACTGGGTCCTTTACGTACTGGTTGCCATGGCAGAGCTCACTGCCGTCGGTAAATATATCCAGTTCTGGTGGCCAGACTTTCCGACCTGGGCCTCAGCCGCCATCTTCTTCGTGATGATCAACGCCATCAACCTGACCAATGTGAAAGTGTTTGGTGAGATGGAGTTCTGGTTCGCCATTATTAAAGTGGTTGCGGTCATCGGCATGATCCTGTTTGGTGGCTGGCTGCTGTTCAGCGGTCACGCGGGTCCGCAGGCGACCGTGCGCAACCTGTGGGAACAGGGCGGCTTTTTCCCGCACGGCATCGGCGGTCTGGTCGCGGTCATGGCAATTATCATGTTCTCGTTCGGCGGACTGGAGCTGGTGGGTATCACCGCTGCAGAAGCTGACAACCCGGAAGTGAGCATTCCAAAAGCAACTAACCAGGTGCTGTGGCGTATCCTGATTTTTTACATTGGTTCGCTGGCGGTGCTGCTGTCTCTGATGCCATGGAGCCGTGTCACGTCAGAAGTCAGCCCGTTCGTCTTTATTTTCCACGAGCTGGGCGATGCCATGGTGGCGAATGCGCTGAACGTGGTGATCCTGACGGCGGCCCTGTCGGTCTATAATAGCTGCGTTTACTGCAACAGCCGCATGCTGTTTGGTCTGGCACAGCAGGGCAATGCGCCGAAAGCGCTGCTGAAAGTCGATCGTCGCGGTGTACCGGTCTTAACCATTCTGGTCTCGGCTGTTGCTACTGCCCTGTGCGTGCTGATCAACTACCTGATGCCGGGCGAAGCGTTTGGCCTGCTGATGTCGCTGGTCGTCTCCGCGCTGGTGATCAACTGGGCGATGATCAGCCTGGCACACCTCAAGTTCCGTCGTAAGAAAGATCAGCAGGGCGTCACCACCCGCTTCAAAGCGCTGCTCTATCCGGCGGGTAACTGGATTTGCCTGATCTTCCTGGCGGCGATTCTGGTGCTGATGGCGACCACGCCGGGCATGGCGATCTCTGTCTGGCTGATCCCAGTCTGGCTGGTCATTCTGGGTATTGGTTACTTTATTAAGAACCAGACGCAAAAGGCCTGATGCCTTACCGCGTACTGCAACCTCCTGTGGGAGGTTGCAGTACGTCACCCGCGTTCCCCTGCCCCTCTTCAGCCCCGATCCAGTTCACACTTCTCTTCCCGCACCTGTTTTGTCCATCTTCATGACGAATTACTCCCGTTCATCTCGCTGATTTGATGACAATAATTCCTGTTCACACTGGATGCGCAGGAGAAAACCATGAAAGGTGCAGCCCTCTCGTTTCGGGAAAAACTGGGTTATGGCATGGGCGATGCCGGATGCAACATGATTGGCGGTGCCATCATGCTGTTCCTGAACTACTTCTATACCGATGTTTTCGGGCTGGCTCCGGCGCTGGTCGGGACCCTGCTGCTTTCGGTCCGGGTGCTGGATGCGGTAACCGACCCGATTATGGGTGCCATCGCCGATCGCACCCAGAGTCGCTGGGGCCGTTTTCGTCCCTGGCTACTGTGGGTTTCCGTGCCCTATGTGGTCTTCAGCGTTCTGATGTTCACCACGCCTGACTGGACTTACCACAACAAGGTGATCTGGGCCTTCGTCACCTACTTCCTGATGTCGCTGACCTACACCGCGATTAACATTCCTTACTGTTCTCTGGGCGGCGTGATTACCAACGATCCCGGTGAGCGTGTCTCCTGCCAGTCTTATCGCTTTGTCATGGTCGGCATTGCTACGCTGATACTGTCGCTGTCGCTGCTGCCGATGGCGGAGTGGTTTGGCGGTGAAGACAAAGCACGTGGCTATCAGATGGCGATGGCGGTATTGGCCACCATTGGTCTGGCGATGTTTCTGTTCTGCTTTGCCACGGTACGGGAACGTATTCGCCCGGCCGTGCCGAGCAATGATGACCTGAAGAAAGATCTGCGTGACGTCTGGAAGAATGACCAGTGGGTGCGCATTCTGCTGCTCACCTTCTGTAATGTCTGTCCTGGCTTTATCCGCATGGCGGCCACCATGTATTACGTGACCTGGGTCATGGGCCAGTCAACGCACTTTGCCACGCTGTTTATCAGCCTGGGAGTCATTGGCATGATGTTCGGCAGCACGCTGGCAAAACTGCTCACCGATCGCTGGTGCAAACTCAAAGTCTTCTTCTGGACCAATATCGCACTGGCCCTCTTCTCCAGCGCCTTCTACTGGATCGATCCCCACGCTACCGTGATGGTTGTAGTCGCCTATTTTGTGCTGAATATTCTGCATCAGATCCCCTCTCCGCTGCACTGGTCGCTGATGGCCGATGTGGATGACTACGGCGAATGGAAAACCGGCAAACGCATTACCGGTATCAGCTTTTCCGGCAACCTGTTCTTCCTTAAAGTGGGACTGGCGGTCGCCGGTGCGATGGTCGGCTTTCTGCTGTCGATCTATGGCTACAATGCCGGCGCTAAACAGCAGTCACCCGAGGCGATTAACGGCATCATGCTGCTGTTCACCGTTATTCCGGGTGTTGGCTATCTGATTACTGCAGGTGTGGTGCGGCTGATGAAAGTTGACCGCAAAATGATGATTACCATCCAGCAGGATCTCGCGTTGCGCCGCGAAAACTTCCATGAGTTGCACACTGTTCGCCTGCGCAACGGTGTTGTCACGCCAACCGGAGATGTTAAATGACCGCAATCCTGCCGAATCCTTTTATTGAGCAGCGCGCCGATCCCTTTATCCTGCGCCATGAACAGCACTACTATTTTGTGGCCTCGGTGCCGGAGTATGACCGGCTGGAGATCCGGCGCGCTACCACGCTGGATGGCCTGCGCAGCGCTGAACCGGTTGTGGTCTGGCGCAAGCCCACGAGTGGCTCCTGCAGCGAATTAATCTGGGCACCTGAGCTGCACTACATTGACGGTCAATGGGTCATCTATTTCGCGGCAGCCCCGACGCGGGAGATCAAAGAAGGACTGTTTCAGCACCGGATGTATGCACTGGTATGCAAAGCTGCAGATCCGTTGCAGGGCGAATGGCAACCCTGCCGCCGCGTCTTCAGTCAGCTCGACAGCTTCTCACTGGATGCCACCCACTTCGTGCATCAGGGCAAAAACTGGTATCTCTGGGCGCAGAAAGATCCTCTGATTCCCGGCAACTCTAACCTCTACCTGGCTGAGCTGCTGAATCCCTGGACGCTGAAAGGCACGCCTGTGATGCTAAGCCGGCCGGAATATGAGTGGGAGTGTGCAGGGTTCAGCGTTAATGAAGGTCCGGCGGTCATCCGTCACGGCGATCGGCTGTTTGTGACCTACTCCGCCAGTGCCACCGATGAGAATTACTGTCTGGGGCTCCTGTCGATTGCCGCAGATGCCAACCCGCTTGATGCCGCGGCCTGGCAGAAATCAGCGCGACCAGTGTTTGTGTCCAGCTGGGACAACCACCAGTACGGGCCGGGTCACAATAGCTTTACTCAGGATGAGGCAGGACGCGACGTGCTGGTTTACCACGCGCGTAATTACACTGAAATTGAGGGCGATCCACTCTGGGATCCGAACCGCCATACCCGACTGAAATATTTCAGCTGGCGGGAAGATGGCACGCCCGATTTCGGCGTGCCACCTGCTGATTACACCAGCGTGCCGTAAATCGTCAGCAACGCGACGGCAACAACCAGCACCAGCGAAGTCCGTTTTGCTAACGCCACGGCCACCCGTGGCGTTTCAACTTTATCGGTGTGCGGATCGCGCGACAGTGAGAACTGCGCCAGCGTCGTCAGCACGTGATACTGAGAACGATGACGATCGGTCAGCGAGGCAAACCAGGCGGGCAGCGCTTTTTCGCCGTGGCCCAGCAGCGCGTAAGCGACACCCGCCAGCCGCACCGGGATCCAGTCGAGCAGATGCAGAATCGCATCCACGCCCGATTGTGCACGCGCCATCGGTGTACCGTGCTTTGCCAGCCAGCCCTGCCAGGCGCGCAGAAACGCGTAACCCACCAGCAGCACAGGTCCCCACGGCCCACCCACCACCAGCCAGAACATCGGGGCGAGATAGAAACGGAAGTTTATCCAGATCAGCGCATTCTGCAGCTCGCGCAGGAACTCACGTTCGCTGCACTCCACCGGCACACCATGGATTAGCGTCAGCTCAGCCGCCATCGCCTGATGTGCCGCGTCGTCGTCATGGCTGGCCGCTTTCAGGTAGCTATGGTAGTGCTGACGCACTGAGCCGGCACCGATGCAGAGCAGTCCGGCAACGATCCAGAACAGCAACTGCAGCACGCCAAACAGCAATCCTTTCAGGCTCCAGACCACCAGCGCGGTCAGCGCCATCGCCAGTACGGTCATCAGCAGGGTTCGCATCATGGAGTAATGGCTGCGATGGCGAAAAATCGGCTCCAGCCGGTGTTCGAGCTGCCAGTGCTCGCCCAGTTTGAACAGGCGCTCCCAGCCTAAAACCAACAACAAGGTAAACAACGTCATACTGACTCCGCAAAAATCACGATTTTTGCTGCGTTAACAGCTGTTTGTAGTAGTCCCAGTCAAAAGCAGGTCCGGGATCGGTTTTGCGTACCGGCGCGATGTCGCTGTGCCCCGTGATACGTGAAGGCGTTACCGGATAGTGTTGCAGCAGTAACTGCGTGACCTGCTGCAAGGCCCGATATTGCGCCTCGCTATACGGCTCGCTGTCAGTTCCTTCCAGCTCAATACCGATGGAGAAGTCGTTGCAGTTTTCACGTCCTTCAAACTGCGAAATGCCTGCATGCCAGGCGCGTTTGTCAAAGGGGACATACTGCACGATCTCCCCGTCACGACGAATCAGGCAGTGTGCTGCCACTTTCAGCGCGGCGATATCCGCAAAATAGGGATGGGCATCGGGCGGTAATGTGCCGGTAAACAGTCTGTCGATCCAGGGTCCGCCAAATTCACCGGGTGGCAGGCTGATATTGTGGATCACCAGCAGTGAAGGCGCCTCATCGTCAGGGCGTTCATTACAATGCGTTGACGGCACGTGACGCACACCGGTCAGCCAGCCCTGTTTGATTTTCATACCGTTTTTCCTTATATCACCAGGCTGAGAATAGCATGAATAATAAAGGATTCTTGCCTCTTAGTGTGTCGGTCCGGTGACATTAAATTGCCCTTTGTTAAGGATACTAAACAAAATACTATCCACTGCTGGAACCAGATGCCGGTTCAGGCTATTGTGACCACCTCTGTCCTCTCTGTTTCTGGAGTAAAATGCCTATGTCATCCCGTGGTTACGATCCCGACAGTCGCCGTCAGGCCCTGATTAAACGCATCGAAAGTGACATCCCGGATGCCGTTGCGCTGGCGTTAAAAGAGGATCTCGGTGGTGAAATCGACGCTGAGCGCGACATTACCGCGCAGCTATTACCTGCTGAAACGCAGGCCCATGCGCAGGTCATCACCCGTGAAGCCGGTGTTTTCTGTGGTAAACGCTGGGTCGAAGAGGTGTTCATTCAGCTTGGCTCGCATGTGACTCTGAACTGGCATGTTGAAGATGGTGATCAGATCGAAGCAGATCAGTTGCTGTTTGAAATTGTGGGGCCTGCCCGCCTGCTGCTGACCGCCGAGCGCACGGCGCTTAATTTTGTACAGACGCTCTCAGGCGTTGCCACTGAAGTCAGCCGCTATGTTGCGCTGCTGGCGGGAAGCCAGACGCAACTGCTGGATACGCGCAAAACTCTGCCAGGACTGCGGACTGCACTGAAATATGCCGTACTGTGCGGCGGAGGCAGCAATCATCGCCTGGGGCTCTCTGACGCCTATCTGATCAAAGAAAACCATATTATTGCCCGCGGATCGATTGCTCAGGCAGTGGAAAGAGCGCAATTGCTGCAGCCCGATGTGCCGGTTGAGGTAGAGGTGGAATCATTGGAAGAGTTACGTCAGGCGCTGGAAGCGGAAGCCGACATTGTGATGCTGGACAACTTCAGTCTGGAAGCGATGCGTGAAGCCGTCGAACTCAACCAAGGGCGGACGCTGCTGGAGGTCTCCGGCAACGTCACCGAAACCACCCTGCCGCAGATTGCCCTGACCGGCGTGGACTACGTCTCGGTTGGTGCGCTGACCAAGCATGTGCGGGCGCTGGATCTCTCATTGCGTTTCAGACAAAAATAGCCTGAGCCGTGCTCCGACACGGCGATTTTGCGATCCCGCTTCCGGCGCAGTTTCGACTGCGCTGCAATTCTGAAATCTCTTCACATCATGCTTTCCAGTTCGCCGATCTCTGACTGTCTTTCACCGCCCCCGATTTTTACCCTGTCGCCTTCTTAACTCAGGAGACGATGTGATGAATTATCAACGTGGATTTACGCTGGTTGAACTGATGATTGTGGTGGGTATTGTGGCCATCTTAAGTGCCATTGGCCTGCCCGCTTATCAAAACTATCTGCAGCGTGCGGCCCTCACCGACATGCTGCAAACAATGGTGCCCTATAAAACCGCGGTAGAGCTTTGCGCCATGGAGCGCGGTGGCCCCACACAATGTCAGGCCGGAGAAGCAGGCATTCCGGCAGCCAGAGGATCGCGCTATGTCTCAACACTGAGCGTGACCAACGGGGTAATTACGCTGACTGGCCAGGAGAGTCTGAATGGTCTGAGCGTTGAAATGCTGCCGATCTGGGACAGCACAGAGGGCGGCATCAGCTGGCAACGCAGCTGCACCAGCAGTAACACCAGCCTGCAGGACAACTGCCGGGAACAATTCCGCTTTGCGGATAAAGGAGCCAGCGATGAGCAAGCCTGATGAGACGATTGCGGCATTATGCCAGCGCTATCGTGCTCTGGTTCTGCACCATGATGCCAGTCTGCTGCGCGTTGCCGTCGCGGAGAGCGTGCCGCCCGGACTGGCTGAAGCGCTCAACTTTGCCAGCCAGTGTCAGATTGAGATCGAATGCTGGCCGCAGGCCCGGCTTGACCAGCTCCAGCACGCTGATAAACCGCTGGTTGCGCGCGAAGAGACACCTACCGAGTCAGCAATTGAAGCGACACAGCTTATCCTGCGTCAGGCACTGGAGCGACGAGCCTCCGATGTGCATATCGAACCCTGCCGCGAGGGTCTGCGTGTGCGACTGCGCATTGATGGCGTACTGCATCCGCTCTCTTCACTGCCTTCCACTCAGCCTGCGGCGTTGCTGGCACGACTGAAGATCCTTAGCGGGCTGGATATCGCCGAACGCCGCTTACCGCAGGATGGTCAGTTCAGCATGGAGATTGCCGGTAAACCCGCCTCTTTCCGCCTGGCGACCTTACCCATCTATGGCGGCGAGAAAGCAGTGGTCCGGCTGTTGCAGAGTGAAAGCGCGGCGCTGTCTCTGGATAAGCTAGGCTTACCCGCTGCCCAGTTGCGTCTATTCTGTGCCGCACTGGCCCAGCCACAGGGACTGATCCTGGTCACCGGCCCCACCGGCAGCGGCAAGACGTTTACGCTTTATAGCGGGCTCAGTGCCCTGAATAAACCGGAAAAAAATCTGTGCAGCGTTGAAGATCCTATTGAGATCCCACTGCCCGGCATTAACCAGACGCAGATCCACACCAAAAACGGTCTCGATTTTAACCGCGTGCTGCGGGCGCTGCTGAGGCAGGATCCGGATGTGATCATGGTGGGCGAGATCCGCGATGCCGAAACAGCGGAGATTGCGGTGAAAGCGGCGCAGACCGGGCACCTGGTGCTGTCGACGCTGCACACCAACTCCACCGCCGAAACGCTAACCCGGCTGCGGCAGATGGGGATCCCCGGTTATCTGCTGGGGTCGGCGCTGAAACTGATTGTTGCGCAGCGTCTGGTCCGACGCCTCTGCCCCCATTGCCGCCAGCCCGCTGAGGCGGTGGCGCACTATCCTGCGGAACTCTGGCCCGGCACCCTGCAGACCTGGCGGGCCCCCGGCTGCGACCACTGCTTTTCCGGCTATTTTGGCCGGCTGGCGCTGTTTGAGCTGCTGCCGATCAATGCCAGGCTGCAGAATGCGATTGCAGCCGAGATGCCGCTGGAGAATCTGCTCAGTCTGGCGAAACAGCAGGGATTGCGCACTTTACTGGTTTCCGGCCTGGAAGCGGTAAGCCGCGGCGATACCTCGCTGGAAGAGATGCAACGGGTAATTGGGCTGGACGATGGCTAACGCAGCTTTATTCAGCTGGCAGGCGGTCGATAGCCAGGGCCAGTTACTCAGTGGTCAGCTACTGGCTGTCGACACTGACAACCTGCTGCAGATGCTGTCGCAGCGCGATCTTATGCCGGTGAGCTGGAAGCGGGAAAAAATCTGGCGTCAGAGGGAGTGGACGTGGCAGCACAAAACCGATCTGATTCGTCAACTGGCTACCCTGCTCAAAGCGGGCCTGCCGCTGGCTGAGAGTCTGGCTTTACTGGCTGAGGGGCATCCTCACGCAGGCTGGCGCGCTCTGATGCTTGCCCTGCATCATCGGGTACTCAGCGGTGCCCCTTTTTCACAGGCTTTGCGTGAATGGCCGCAGATTTTTCCGCCGCTCTACCCGGCTCTGATGGAAGTGGGGGAACTGACGGGGCAACTGGATGTCTGCTGCAGTGAGCTGGCTCAGCAGCAGATCCGCCAGCAGCAGTTATGGCATCAGGTGGCAAAGGCGTTACGCTATCCGCTGTTCATTCTGCTGGTGGCGATAGCGGTCACCTGCGGCATGCTGCTGTTCGTGCTACCAGAATTTGTTGCGGTGTATGACTCCTTTGACGCGCCCCTGCCCGCTTTTACGGCAGCGGTCATGCAGTTATCTGCCGCGCTTCAGGAATGGGGCGGTGTGCTGGCCTTTAGTATTTCGCTGATGCTGGCTGGATGGCATCAGCTGCGACGACGATCTCCGGGCTGGCAACGCCGTGAACAGACGCTTTTCCTGCGCATCCCGCTGCTTTCCGGGTTGTGGCGTGGCACGCAGCTGACGCAGATCTATACCATCCTGAATCTCACGCAGCGTGCCGGATTAACCCTGTTACAGGGGCTGGCCGCCGTGGAAGTCACGCTCTCTTCATTACTCTGGCGGGAAGCGATGGCCGGACTGCAGCAGCATATTGCGCAGGGGAGTCCTCTGCATCAGGCGCTGATGCAGCATCCGCTGTTCACGTCCTTATGTGGTCAGTTGATTCGGGTGGGTGAGGAGGCGGGCGCACTGGATTTGATGCTGGCCCGTCTGGCGGAATGGCACGAGGCAGAAACGCGAGAGCGCGCTGACACACTGGCGGCGTCACTGGAACCGATGATGATGGTGGTGATTGGCGGGATTGTCGGCACGCTGGTGATTGCGATGTATCTGCCGGTGTTCGGACTGGGTGATGCGATGCATTAAGGGGGCGCAGAGTGCGCCCCGAAAGACTATCGATTGAAAACGCGGTTTTCCTGCTCGTTAACCCGGATAAAGGTCGTACGCTTGGTCAGCTCTTTGAGGCGCTCAGCCCCGACGTACGTACAGGCGGAACGCAGTCCACCCAGAATATCACGCGCGGTGTCAGCCACCGGACCGCGCAATGGCAGCTTCACAGTTTTACCTTCTGCGGCACGGTATTGCGCGACACCGCCGACATGACGCTTCATTGCCGATTCGGAACTCATGCCGTAAAAGAGCATGAAGCTTTCACCATTCTCTTCGACGACCTGCCCTTCACACTCATCATGCGCCGCCAGCATACCGCCCAGCATCACAAAGTCAGCGCCGCCGCCAAAGGCTTTGGCGATATCACCCGGCACGGAACAGCCGCCATCACTGACAATCTGTCCGCTTAAGCCATGCGCCGCATCGGCACACTCAATGACTGCAGAAAGCTGCGGATAGCCTACACCGGTTTTCACACGGGTTGTGCAGACTGATCCTGGACCAATACCGACTTTAACGATATCCGCGCCAGAGAGGATGAGCTCCTCCACCATTTCGCCCGTGACCACGTTACCGGCACAGATGGTTTTAGCCGGGAACATTTCACGCGCGCGCTGCAGGAAATCGACAAAATGCTGTGAGTAGCCGTTAGCCACGTCAATGCAGATAAACTGTAGATCGTCAGACAGCGCCATAATCGCCACCAGTTTAGTCAGGTCGGCTTCTGAGGTGCCGGTTGAAACCATCACATGGTTCAGGACTGTCGCAGGCACGCGCTGAATAAACGCCCGCCAGTCGTCTGCGCTGTAATGCTTGTGGACGGCAGTGAGGATATTGAAGCTGGCCAGCGCCTCGGCCATCGAAAATGTGCCGACGGTATCCATGTTGGCGGCGATGATCGGTACGCCGCTCCAGCTCAGGCCTGAATGTCTGAAGGTAAAGCTGCGCTCAAGCTCAACCTGTGAGCGACTTTGCAGCGTTGAACGTTTGGGGCGGATCAAGACATCTTTAAAGCCCAGTTTCAAATCTTCTTCAATACGCATAAACAGTGTCCTGGTAAGTGGCAATGAATCGTCGTTCACGAAGTAAGCACAGCTCCAGTGACGTTATGATACGCGCCTCTCGCTGCGCGACAAGACTGCGAATTTCACTTTATTTACGCTACAATCCCTTAAATTTAGTTGTGCTTTATCGATGTGATCTGCCGCGCATTTTTGCCTTTTTTAGCCAGATCATTACCCTGTACCTATGTCGGATTATGAAGTCAGGTGAGAAACATGCCCTATATCGTCGCGCTTACAGGGGGAATCGGCAGTGGAAAGAGTACGATTGCCCAGGCATTCGCCGCGTCTGGCGTGGACATTATTGATGCTGACCTGATCGCCCGCGAAGTTGTTGAACCTGGCACGCCCGCTTTGCAGGCCATTCAGGCACGCTATGGCGCGTCAATCGTGACGGAACAGGGAACGCTTGATCGTAAACAGCTTCGCGACATTATTTTTCAGCAGCCTGAAGAGAAAAGCTGGTTAAACGCCCTGCTGCATCCGCAGATTAACGCCCGGACACGAGAACTGATCGCCCAGGCAACCTCACCTTATGTGCTCTGGGTGGTGCCATTACTGGTGGAAAATCAGTTACAGCACCAGGCTGATCGGGTACTGGTGGTAGACATTGATGAGGCAACGCAGTTAGCGCGCACCCAGCAGCGTGACCACCTTTCCGTCGAACAGGCGAAACGTATTATTGCCGCACAGGCCACGCGCCAGCAGCGCCTCGCCTGTGCCGATGACATTATTGATAACAGTGGTGAGCCCGACGACGCCTTGCCACAGGTTGCCGAACTCCATCAGCGCTATCTCAGGCTGGCGGCAACGAAAAAGGATTAATACCATGAGCACACCCGTTCTGTTTGAACACCCACTGAATGAAAAAATGCGAACCTGGTTACGGGTTGAGTTTTTGATTAATCAGTTAGATGAAACGACACCACTGGATAAAACCGTTAATGCGCTGACCTTTTTTCGCCTGACTGGCGAGTTGCTCGATATTTTTGAGCGCGGCGATATGCGGACAGAACTGTTGAAAGAGCTTGAGCGTCAGCAGCAAAAATTACGGGCGTGGGCTGACGTGCCCGGCGTCGATATGACGCTGGTGGATGCTCTGCGCGATAAACTCAAAATTCAGTCAACGCTGTTGATGAATGCACCGCGTATGGGCCAGCAACTGCGCGAGGATCGTCTGATTGCCCTGGTGCGTCAGCGACTGAGCATCCCAGGCGGATGCTGCAGCTTTGATTTGCCGGGCCTGCACATCTGGCTCCATCTGCCGCAGGAAACGCGCGATGCGCAGGTCGAGGCCTGGATGCAGACGCTGGAGCCTCTGCATCATGCGCTGGCGATGGTATTGGATCTGATCCGCCAGTCCGGCACGTTCCATATGCAGACCAGCCTTAATGGTTTTTATCAGGATAATGCCGAGGGTGCTGATCTGCTGCGACTGCAGCTGTCGCTGGACGATGCGCTCTATCCACAGGTGTCCGGACATAAAAGCCGCTACGCCATTCGTTTTATGCCACTTGATAGTGAGCGCGGTGAAGTTCCGGCCCGCCTTAACTTCCAGCTGGCCTGTTGTTAGAGGTAAATATGCAGCAAGAAGTGATGACCGTTTCCTGTCCGCAGTGCGGCAAAGATGTGATCTGGGATGAGCTCAGCCCGTGGCGCCCTTTTTGCAGTAAGCGCTGCCAGCTCATCGATTTAGGAGAATGGGCCGCAGAAGAAAAACGCATTCCCAGCAGCAACGACATGAACGACAGTGATAACTGGAGCGAAGAAGAAGATCGCTGATATGATGGGGCGCACTGCCCCATCCAGTCAGAGTTCGCCCGCGACCAGACGCGCAATCAGCTGGTGATTCGCGGGTGGAAACTCCTCCGCCACCAGCGCATGCTGATCAACCCAACGCTGTGGCTGACCCTCTTTGCCCCACGGCTCGCCTTTCCACCCTTCAACCAGAAAGAAATGCAGCGTTACGCGCAGATCGTCATAGCTGTGGTCTGCATGACCAATCGGGCGTGCCTCAGTGACGTCAATTCCGGTCTCTTCGTGAAGCTCCCTGATCAGCCCCTGTTCGGCGCTTTCGCCCGCTTCAATTTTACCGCCAGGAAACTCCCACTTGTTCGCCATGTAAGAGCTTGCCGCACGCTGGGCAAGGAAAATCTGTTTATTGGCATTGCGAATGATGCCAACTGCAACCTGCAGGTGCTTCATGGAAACTATCCGGATGTAGTAGGTGAATGAAGGTTGATTTTAGAGCATGCGGTTGCGGAAGTTAACCGCTTTAGCTCCGCGCTGGCGCAGAGATTACGTTAGCAGAGTGCATAAAAAAAGGAGCCATCGGCTCCTTTTTCATCAGCATTCAGTCTCAGGCAATACGGCCATGACACTGCTTGTACTTTTTACCGGAACCGCATGGGCAGGGATCGTTGCGGCCGACTTTGCGTTCGCCACTCTGCTCCGCCACAGGCTCGGCTGCCAGCAGATCTTCTTCTACATGGCTTAGCTGCTGTTGCTGCGCCAGACGTTCAGCTTCTTCACGACGCTGTTGCTCCATCGCTTCAACTTCTTCTGGCATGCGCACCTGCACTTTGCTCAGCGTACTGATCACTTCATACTTCAGTGATTCAAGCATTGCGGCAAACATAGCGAAGGACTCACGCTTGTACTCCTGCTTCGGATCTTTCTGCGCATAGCCGCGCAGATGGATACCCTGACGCAGATAGTCCATCGCAGCCAGATGCTCTTTCCACAATGAATCCAGCGTCTGCAACATCACGCCTTTTTCGAAGTTGCGCATCATCTCTGCGCCAACGATCTGCTCTTTCTCAGCGTAGCTTTCGGTGGCATGGGTCATGATGCGCTCACGCAGCACTTCTTCATGCAGGTCAGGCTCTTTATCCAGCCACTCTGCAATGGGCAGGTTCAGATCGAAGTCAGCACGCAGACGCTCTTCCAGACCCGGCACGTCCCACATCTCTTCCAGCGACTGCGGCGGAATATAGGTGTCAATGGTGGCTTTATAGACATCGTGGCGAATGCTGTTGATGGTTTCGCTAACGTCCGAGACATCCAGCAGTTCATTACGCTGACTGTAGATCGCGCGACGCTGGTCATTCGCTACATCATCATATTCCAGCAGCTGCTTACGAATATCGAAGTTGCGGCTTTCAACTTTACGCTGTGCATTGGCAATCGCTTTGGTGACCCATGGATGCTCAATCGCTTCGCCTGGCTTCATGCCCAGTTTACGCATCATGTTGGAGACGCGGTCTGAGGCGAAAATACGCATCAGCGCATCTTCCATCGACAGATAGAAGCGTGAAGAACCGGCGTCACCCTGACGGCCGGCACGACCACGCAGCTGGTTATCGATACGACGCGATTCGTGACGTTCAGTACCGACAATGTGCAAACCACCGGACGCCAGCACCGCATCGTGACGAATCTGCCATGCCGCTTTGATCTCTTCGATTTGCGCTTCAGTCGGCTCTTCCAGTTCAGCCACTTCAGCGTGCCAGCTACCGCCCAGCATAATGTCCGTACCACGTCCGGCCATGTTGGTGGCGATAGTGACTGCACCCGGCTGACCAGCCTGCGCCACGATATCCGCTTCGCGGGCGTGGAATTTGGCGTTCAGGACGTTATGTTTGATGCCGGCACGGGTCAGTTCGTTAGAAACCACTTCTGATTTTTCAATCGAGATGGTTCCCACCAGCACCGGCTGACCGTTGGCTGTGCGCTCACGGATATCTTCGATAATGGCATCGATCTTCTCTTTCTCGGTCATGTAAACCAGGTCAGCCAGATCTTTACGCACCATCGGACGGTTGGTTGGCACCACAATGGTGTCGAGCTTGTAAATAGAGCTGAATTCGAACGCTTCGGTATCAGCAGTACCGGTCATACCGGCCAGCTTCTCGTAAATACGGAAGTAGTTCTGGAAGGTGATAGAGGCCAGCGTCTGGTTCTCGTTCTGAATCTCAACGCCTTCTTTCGCTTCAATCGCCTGATGCAGACCATCGGACCAGCGACGGCCCTGCATGGTACGGCCGGTGTGTTCATCAACAATCACCACTTCGCCATCTTTCACGATGTAATCAACATCGCGGGTAAAGAGTGCGTGCGCACGCAACGCCGCAGTGACGTGGTGCATCAGCATGATGTTGGTCGGTGAGTAGAGAGACTCGCCCGCTTCCATGATGCCCTGGCTGACCAGCAGCTCTTCCACTTTCACCAGACCACGCTCAGACATGTGAGCCTGACGCGCTTTCTCATCGACCCAGAAGTCACCTTCACCCTGATGGGTTTCGGTATCTTCTTTATCCTGGCGAACCAGATGAGGGATGATCTTGTTCACTTTGGTATAAAGCTCAGAACTGTCTTCCGCCGGACCGGAGATAATCAGCGGCGTACGCGCTTCATCGATCAGGATGGAGTCGACCTCATCCACCAGCGCATAGTGCAGTTTACGCTGTACGCGCTCTTCCGGGCTGAAAGCCATGTTGTCGCGCAGATAGTCAAAGCCATATTCGTTGTTGGTGCCGTAGGTAATATCAGCAGCATAGGCTTCACGCTTCGCCACCGCCGGCAGGCCCGACATGTTGATACCGATGCTTAAACCCAGGAACTCAAACAGGGGACGGTTATTTTCCGCATCACGCTGTGCCAGATAGTCGTTGACGGTCACTACGTGAACGCCTTTGCCGGACAGCGCATTCAGATAGGCTGGCAGCGTTGCGGTCAGGGTTTTACCTTCACCGGTACGCATTTCAGCGATGCAGCGGTCGTTCAGCACCATGCCGCCGATCAACTGCACGTCGAAGTGACGCATGCCGAACACACGTTTACTCGCTTCACGCACGGTCGCGAACGCTTCCGGGATCAGGCTTTCCAGCGATTCGCCTTTTTTCAGGCGCTCACGGAACTCGTCGGTTTTCGCTTTCAGTTCATCGTCAGAGAGCTTCTCAAAATCGGGCTCCATCTTATTGATGACGTCCACCACTTTGCGCATACGGCGCAGCGTACGATCGTTACTGCTACCAAAAACCTTGGTCAATATTTTGCTTAACATAGTAAATATATTCTCAATTCAGCCGGCGCATTCCGGACTGCAAAATCTAAACAGAGTGAATAAAACCAAAAATATTAGCAGAACAATCGGGCGGGTCCGGCGCGAATGCCATGCACGCTGGCATGCCATTCTACCCATGAGCGGGTAGCGGACGTGAAAAGAGGCGGTACAGATATCTGCTGCGGTGCAGTGTGCAGCGCAGAATGTGATGTCAGTAAATTATGCAATGAGTCGATCAGCGCCAGCTTTTGTGCCGCCAGCGGTAACTGCTGTTGCTCCGCCTGCACCTGAGGTGCCAGCGTGAAAGAGAGGTGACGAATAACGGTGCGGATGGCGTGCTGATGCCAGTAATCCACGCTGAAGCTCGGACGTCGGGATGCTTCCTGAAGCCGGATTAAATGATCAAACCGGGTAGCATTGCCGAGAAAGAGACTGCTGGCCGGCGATTCAGACGAGGCGTTGAGTTCGGAGCTTTGCGCACAGGCTGGCAGGCCAAAGCTGGCCGCTACCATCCCTAACAGGAGATGGGGCCAGAAGTAGCGTCTACCTAATTGTCGCCAGCGCAGAAGAATCCCGATCACAACCTTTCCATCGCGCATGCTCTGTTGCGCTCTTGATTTCGTGTACCCGCCGCGAGCCGCAACGGATTTCGGCCTGTAAAAGCGCCACAGATAGTAACATTAATGTGGGGCATCCACACCTGGGATTAAAGAGGCGGCGTGAGAAAACGCGTGAGATTGTTCAGCAATTCAGCAGAACAGACAACGCTTTGCGAGCAAGGTCGCAGTCATCGGGTGTGTTACGGAAAGCAATAAAAAAACGGCTGGTGCCGCTGACCGGAGAGGGTGTCAGCATAACCAGCCGTTTCACGTTCTGGGGTAGTTAAGCCAGAACCAGATTCGGTGCTTTGAATGCCACTGGCAGTTCAGCTTCGTCTTCGAAGGTTGCCCATTCCCAGGCTTCCTGCTTCGCCAGAACCGCCTGCAACAGCTTGTTGTTCAGCGCGTGGCCCGATTTAAACGCAGTGAATGCGCCAATGATGTTGTGACCACACATAAACAAGTCGCCAATCGCGTCCAGCATTTTGTGACGGACAAACTCGTCTTCAAAACGCAGACCTTCTTCATTCAGTACGCGGAAATCATCCAGACCTATCGCACAATCTAAGCTACCGCCCAGGCACAGGCCTTTAGACTGCAGATATTCGATTTCACGCATAAAGCCAAATGTACGCGCCCGGCTGATTTGACGAACAAAGGCGTCAGCAGAGAAGTTCATCGCATAGCGCTGTGAGCTGGAATCGATGGCCGGGTGTTTGAAGTCGATGGTGAAATCGAGCGAGAAACCGTTGTACGGTTTGATCTCTGCCCATTTGTCACCCTCTTCCACACGCACGCTCTGCTTAACACGCACAAATTTCTTCGCGCTGTTGAGCTGCTCGATACCCGCATCCATCAGCAGATAGATAAACGGTGCTGCGCTGCCATCCATGATCGGGATTTCTGGCGCATCGACTTCAACAATAATGTTGTCGATACCCAGACCCGCCAGGGCGGCATTAAGGTGTTCAACCGTTGAAATACGCACGCCTTCATCATTCACCAGGCAGGTACTCAGCATGGTGTCGCGCACGTATTTTGCATCAGCCGGAAAATCTACCGGTGGATTCAAGTCGGTGCGACGATAGATGACCCCGGTGTTAGCCGACGCAGGGCGTAATGTCAGTGTGACTTTTTTGCCGGTATGTAAACCGACGCCAGTCGCCTGAACAATACGTTTTAATGTCCTTTGTTTGATCATCGCATTATCTCGCAGTATCACCTTTCCGACCGCCAGTATACTTTACCAGCGGACAGACACTTTAGCACAAAGAGCGGAGAATCCCAATTATAGGGTTAATCCTAGTCGGCCTGCTTACGTAAAAAGGCCGGAATATCAAGATAGTCTGGCTCTTTATTCGACTGCGCAGCCTGGTCATTAACGACTTTGGCAGCAGGCTTCTGCTCCTGCGGCAGCGGTGACATACCGTGCTGCTGATAGCGATGATCCATCACTGGCTGACTTGCTGGCTTGTTGGTGACCAGCGTGATTTCCGGACGCTTGTCCATGCCAATACCGGTTGCCACGACAGTGACGCGCAGTTCGTCGTTCATTTCCGGATCCAGCGACGTACCGATTACCACGGTCGCGTTGTCAGAGGCGAAGGCGCGGATAGTGTTACCCACGGTTTCGAACTCATCCAGACGCAGGTCGAAGCCCGCAGTAATGTTGACCAGCACGCCACGGGCGCCAGACAGGTCGATATCTTCCAGCAGCGGGCTGGAGATTGCCATTTCAGCCGCTTCTTCCGCACGATCTTCACCGCACGCCACGCCTGAACCCATCATTGCATAGCCCATTTCGGACATCACGGTACGCACGTCAGCAAAGTCGACGTTCATCAGGCCCGGACGAGTGATCAGTTCGGCGATACCCTGGACTGCGCCTTTCAGCACGTCATTGGCCGCACCAAACGCATCCAGCAGGGAAATGCCACGACCCAGCACTTTCAGCAGCTTGTCGTTTGGAATGGTAATCAGTGAATCGACATGCTTGGAGAGTTCAGCGATCCCCTGCTCGGCAAACGCCATGCGTTTTTTGCCTTCAAAGTTGAATGGCTTGGTGACAACCGCCACCGTCAGGATACCGAGATCCTTGGCCACTTCAGCAACCACAGGTGCTGCACCGGTACCGGTACCGCCGCCCATGCCTGCTGCGATGAAGACCATGTCTGCCCCTTCCAGCGCAGCCCGCAGTGCTTCGCGATCTTCTTCTGCAGAGTTACGGCCCACTTCCGGGTTCGCACCCGCACCCAGACCTTTGGTAATGTTATTACCGATCTGGATGGTCTGGCCGACCGCTGTTTTACGCAGCGCTTGCGCGTCGGTATTCACAGCAAAGAATTCCACACCTTCGATACGTTCGCGTACCATGTGCTCTACGGCGTTACCGCCGCCGCCACCGACGCCGATGACTTTAATCACCGCGTCGTTGGTTAATTCCATAGGTTCAAACATGATTTCTCTCCGTTATGTGCCTGTCGCCTGGAGATCACTAAAGAAAACAGCATGATCCCCTTTCACAAAAATTAAAACTCTTTTTTTAACCAACTGTTAATACGCTTGAACCAGTTACCTACTGAAACCCGTTTTTCGGTCTCTGCATCACCGTTCATGTGCGACTCTTTGCCGTAATGCAACAGTCCCACGGCGGTGGAGTAGTACGATTCCTGCGCATAGTCAGTCAGGCCGGTAATATTCAGCGGCTGTCCGATACGCACCTGCGTATGGAATACGCGTTGCGCACAGGCCGCCAGTCCTTCGATTTGCGCTGCACCACCGGTCAGGACAATGCCTGCGGCCAGATGATGCTTCACGCCCTGCTGACGCAGTTGTTCCTGTAACTGCAGAATCTCGTCATTGACCAGATTCAAAAGTTCGGTATAACGCGGCTCAATCACTTCCGCCAGCGTCTGACGTTGCAGGCTGCGCGGTGGACGTCCGCCTACGCTCGGCACTTCAACGTTCTCATCTTTGCCGACAATCGAGCCCAGCGCACAGCCATGGCGCACTTTAATCGCCTCAGCATCCGTTGGTGGTGTACCAAACGCATAGGCGATATCGCTGGTGACGACGTTGCCTGCATACGGAATCACCTTAGTGTGCCGTAAAGCGCCGCCGGTATATACGGCTATGTCCATTGTACCGCCACCAATATCGACAACACAGACGCCCAGCTCACGTTCATCTTCAGTCAGAACCGCAAAACTGGAGGCGAGGCCGGCAAAAATCAGCTGATCCACTTTCAGTCCGCAACGCTCAACGGCTTTAACGATGTTCTTCGCCATATCGTTGTGGCAGGTGATCAGGTGCACTTTTGCCTGCATGCGCACGCCGGACAGCCCGACCGGATTCTTAATCCCTTCCTGATAATCGATGGCGTATTCCTGAGGAATTACATGCAGGATGCGGTGCTCGTCACGTACTCTCACCGATTTGGCGGTATGTACAACGTTCTCTACATCATCCTGAGTCACTTCCTCTTCCGAAATCGGAACCATCCCGATTTCGTTCTGACAACTGATATGTTTGCCCGATAAAGCAAGGTAGACGGAGGAGATCTGGCAATCTGCCATCAGCTCAGCCTGATCGATGGCGCGCTGAACGCATTTCACCACCGACTCAAGGTCGTTTACGCCACCTTTATCCATACCGCGGGAAGGGCAGCTGCCCACCCCAATAATGTTGACCATACCATCGGGCAGAACTTCCCCAACCAGGGCGGCAACCTTTGCAGTGCCGATTTCGAGTCCAACTACCAGTTTTCTGTCCGTTGCCTTGATCATTGTTGTTTAGCCTGTGCCTGGTTCTGTTGCTGATTACTGTCCTGTGGCTCCATCACGACCGGTGTCCAGCCAACAGAAGCGCCAGAGTCGTATCGCAAATCCACGTAGCTGATACGTTTGCTCTCGTTCTGACCTTGCTGTTGCAGCACCGGGTAGAGCTCAATAAAGCGATTCAGTCGTTTCATGGTGTCGCTGCGGCCCAGTTCGATACGTACATCATCGCTGGTGACCAGCTGCCATGAACGACGGGCCGTCATCGACGCCACCTTCAGGGTAAACTTCCGGGCTTTCAGCACATCATCCATGCTGTGATAGCCCGCCAGGACCTCTTTCTCACTCCCTTCTGGCCCATACAACATCGGCATTGTTTCTTTGCCGGCATGACTGGCGGGTACGCTGAAGGAGACACCTTCAGCATCCACCATATGCAAATCGTTCCAGCGCGCCACCGGCGTGTACTCCACCAGATGGATCTTCAGTTCGTCTGGCCACTGCTTACGGACGCTGACCTGCTTAATCCACGGCAGCCGCTCAATCTGCTGCTGCAGGATATCCACATCCTGAGACATAAACGTGCCAGGCGGACCCAGCGACAGAATCGCCTGGCGGATATCGTCGTGGGTGGTGTAGTGCGTCTGTCCTGTCACCACCAGTTTTGACAGCGGCAGCCGGGACGCATCGTTCATCCACTTCAGCACTACCAGCCCGCCGGCAACCATAATCCCGATAACCATCAGCAGAAAAACAATGCCGAACAGTCGGGCTCCGTTACTGCGCCCAGTGCGAATACGCTCCTGCGGTTCACGGTTTCGAACTCTCATCGCCGCCTGTGACATATCAGTCGGCCAGCTCCAGAATATGGGCAACCAGCTGCGGGAAACTCATGCCCGCCTGTTTCGCTGCCATAGGAACCAGACTGTGGCTGGTCATGCCCGGAGAGGTATTGGCTTCCAGTAGCTGGAAATTCCCTGCCCCATCCGTCATCACATCAACCCGTCCCCAGCCACGACAGCCCAGTGCACGCCAGGCCGCCAGCACCAGCTGTTGTAATTCAGCTTCGCGCTCAGCGCTTAAATCGGCCGGACAGACGTACTGAGTATCGTCAGAAATGTATTTAGCTTCATAGTCATAGAACTCACTGGCGCTCTTTATTTCAATTGAAGGCAGAATACGATCGCCCACAATCGCGACGGTATACTCCGCGCCGCTGAGAAACGCCTCGACCAGTACGTCATTGTCGTGCTTAAACGCCATTTCCAGTGCGGCAGGCAGCGCGCTCAGATCGTTAACCCGGCTGATACCCACGCTCGAGCCTTCACAGGCTGGCTTAACAAACAGTGGCAGACCCAGCGCCGCAATTGCTGCGTTGCTCTCTGCATCCAGCCCGGCATCAAACTGCTGGCGCGTCAGCCAGACAAACTTTCCTGACGGTAATCCGCGACCCTGCCACAGCAGTTTGGTGCGCAGCTTATCCATGGTCACAGCCGATGCCATTACGCCGCTGCCGGTGTAAGGCAGTTGCAGAAACTCCAGCACTGCCTGCATCGTGCCATCTTCTCCGCCCCGGCCATGCAGCGCGATAAAGGCTTTGGTAAAACCCTGCTCTTTCAGCGTCAGCACCGACACATCACGGGTATCGACGCCATGCGCATCGATGCCCATTTCACGCAGTCCGGCGACGACGGCCTGACCCGAGTTCAGCGAAACCTCACGCTCTGCTGAGGTGCCGCCCATTAATACAGCAACTTTATCCGCCATGACGATCCTCCGCTTTGCGTTCCGGCTGGAGCTTAGTCTCCGCCAGCTTGCGAGCAACCTTGCCGACGTTACCGGCACCCTGCACCAGGATCAGGTCATTGCCTGACAGCAGTGGTGCCAGCATTTCCGGCAGCGCGTCATGTTCCGGCACCAGAATCGGATCAACCTTGCCCCGGTTACGAATGGCACGGCACAGCGAACGGCTGTCGGCACCCGGAATCGCGGTTTCACCGGCGGAGTACACATCCAGCATCAGTAACACATCGACATGCGACAGCACGTTGGCGAAATCATCAAACAAATCGCGGGTACGGCTGTAACGGTGCGGCTGAAACACCATCACCAGTTTTTTATCCGGCCAGCCTGCGCGCGCGGCTTTAATCGTCGCGTCCACTTCAGTGGGATGATGGCCGTAATCATCCACCAGCATCGCAGTGCCCGGCTGACCGTTCACCGGCTCTGTCAGGAATTCACCCAGCAGATCAAAGCGACGGCCGGTGCCCTGGAAACTTTCCAGCGCAGCCAGGATGGCATTGTCTTCAATGCCCTCTTCACTGGCGACGGCGACCGCAGCGGCCGCGTTCAGGGCGTTGTGGCGACCCGGCGCATTCAGCGTAATCTGCAGCGGCGCTTTGTCCTGACGGATCAGGGTAAAATGCCCCTGCGCGCCACTCTGCTCATAGTTTTCAATGCGCAGATCTGCATCGTCACTGAAACCGTAGGTGGTGATATGACGGCCCACGCGCGGGATCAGGTCACGGATAACCACATCGTCCACACACATCACCGCACGACCGTAAAACGGCAGGTTGTGCAGGAAGTTAATAAACGTCTGCTTCAGGTTCTCAAAATCGCCCTGATAGGTGTCCATATGGTCAGCTTCGATGTTGGTCACAATGGCCACCATCGGCTGCAGATGCAGGAACGACGCATCGCTCTCATCCGCTTCGGCAATCAGATAGCGGCTATGACCCAGACGAGCATGGGTACCTGCTGCTTTAACCAGTCCGCCGTTAACGAAAGTCGGATCAAGACCGGCTTCCGCATAAATACTCGACACCATCGCCGTGGTGGTCGTTTTGCCATGCGTACCCGCAACGGCGATGCCGTGACGGAAACGCATCAGTTCAGCCAGCATCTCCGCGCGACGGATGACCGGGATACGCTGTTCACGAGCTGCTACCAGTTCCGGGTTATCCTGCGATACGGCGCTGGAGACCACAACGACGCTGGCATCGGTCACGTTTTCGGGGCGATGGTTAAAATAAATGGTGGCGCCCAGGGCGATCAGGTTCTGCGTCACCGGGTTAGGGGCCAGATCTGAACCGCTGATATGGTAGCCTTCATTTGCTAACACTTCGGCAATACCGCCCATGCCAGCACCACCGATGCCGACAAAGTGGATGTGCCGGACGCGACGCATCTCGGGCACGATAGAACGCAGTTTTGCCAATTGTTGTGTATTCATCGCTCTCAGTTACCTGCTATTTCAGTTTGTACCCACTTCGGGTACAGGTCAGACACGCTGACCGGAATGATTACTTTGCGGCGCGAGCCACTTCCTGAGCGACCCGTCCAGTCGCATCGGGGATCGCCACCTGACGGGCCTGCTCAGCCATCGTCAGCAGTGTTGCGCGGTCCCAGTGGCGTAGCAAATCCGCTACAGCCTCCGCAGTAAATTGCGGCTGCTCAAAAATTCTGGCGGCGCCCGCTTTCTCCAGCGGCAACGCGTTCCAGTACTGCTGGCGATCTTTGTGCTGAAACGGCACGAAAATCGCCGGTAAACCAGCGGCAGCGACTTCGCTCACGGTTAATGCGCCGGAGCGACATACCACCACATCAGCCCAGGCGTAGGCGGCAGCCATGTCATCAATAAACTCAGTGACCTTATGCTGCGTCTGTCCCACCTGCTGATACGCTTTTTCTGTTTCGGGCTGTGCCCCTTTACCGGTCTGATGCCACAGGGTGATCTCATCACCCACCAACGCCGCAACCTGCGGCAGCGTCTGGTTCAGAATCCGCGCCCCCTGACTGCCGCCAATCACCAGCACCCGAATCGGGCCATGACGATCCGCCAGACGTTGCGCGGGCAGAGGCAGAGCCAGAACATCGGTACGAACCGGATTCCCCACCACATCGGCGGCGGGAAACGCGCCCGGAAACGCCTGCAGTACTTTGGTAGCGATTTTCGCCAGCCATTTGTTAGTCAGCCCGGCGATCCCGTTCTGCTCATGCAGCACCACCGGAATTCCGCAGGACCAGGCCGCTAAGCCGCCTGGTCCTGAAACGTAGCCGCCCATGCCCAGCACAACATCCGGCTGCCAGGCTTTCATAATGCGACGCGCCTGACGCCATGCATTAAAGATGCGCAGCGGTGCCAGCAGCAGTGCTTTCATGCCTTTTCCGCGTAATCCGCTGATACGGATGAAGTCGATGTCGATGCCGTGCTTTGGCACCAGATCGGCTTCCATACGGTCGGCGGTGCCTAACCAGCGAACCTGCCAGCCCTGTTCCATCAGATGATGGGCGACAGCCAGACCGGGAAAGACATGTCCGCCGGTTCCGCCTGCCATCACCATCAATCGCTTACCGCTCATCGACCACCTCGGGTAAACGCCTGCGCTTTCGCCAGGCGCGTTTCATAATCTATGCGTAATAAAAAGACGATGGCGGTCGACATAATGATCAGACTCGACCCACCGTAACTGATCAGCGGTAAGGTCAGGCCTTTGGTCGGTAACATACCGGCGGCAGCCCCGACGTTAACCAGCGCCTGGAAGCTGAACCAGACACCGATTGAACAGGCTAAAAAGCCGGAAAAACGCTGATCCAGTTCCAGAGCACGACGGCCAATCGACATCGCACGAAAAGCGACGAAGAATACCATTAAAAGTGCCAGTACCACACCGACATAGCCGAGTTCTTCCCCGATGATGGCGAAAATAAAGTCGGTATGCGCTTCTGGCAGATATTCCAGCTTTTGCACCGAGTTACCGAGTCCCTGCCCCCAGAATTCTCCGCGACCAAAGGCCATCAGAGACTGCGTCAGCTGGTAGCCACTACCAAACGGATCTTCCCACGGGTTCCAGAACGAGGTCACACGGCGCATACGATAAGGTTCTGCAATGATCAGCAGGATCACCGCAAAAATGCCGGAGCCGATGATGGCCATGAACTGCCACAGCTTGGCACCGGCCAGGAACAGCATCGCCAGCGTGGTGACAAACAGCACCACCACCGTACCCAGGTCCGGCTGCGCCAGCAGTAATACCGCCAGCACGACCATCACGCCCATCGGCTTACAGAAGCCCCAGAAGTTGTTGCGCACCTCTTCCACTTTGCGCACCAGGTAGCTGGCGAGATAGCAGAACAGGGAAAGCTTCGACAGCTCCGCTGGCTGGATACGCAGCGGACCCAGCGCAATCCAGCGCGAGGCACCGTTAACTGAGCTGCCGACGACCAGAACAATCAGCAGCATCGCCACCGTGACCATCAGCATCACGTTGCTGTAGCGCTGCCAGAAATCCATCGGCACCCGCAGCGTGACCAGTGCCATACCTAAAGCCAGCACGATGTAGAACGCATCACGTTTGGCGAAGTAAAAGAGATCGTCATTCAGACGCTGACCTACTGGCATAGACGCCGACGTCACCATCACAAAACCAATTACCGCCAGGCCCAGCGTCAGCCATAACAGTGTGCGGTCATAGAGCACCAGCGATGAATCATCACTTTCGCGTGCGCCCATGACCCAATCTTTCAGGCGTCCTGAGAAGTAACCCGCCAGTCCGGCACCAGGAATACGCATCAGCTCAGCTCCTTCGCCAGTTGCGCGAACTGCTCACCGCGCTGCTCAAAGTTACGGAACTGGTCAAGGCTGGCGCAGGCCGGCGACAGCAGAACCATATCGCCTGCTTTGACCTGCGGCGCGATCTGCTCCATCGCCTGACGCATCGTCTCCGTGCGTACGGCGATGTCAGGACGCAGCGCCGCCAGCGCATCGCCGTCGCGGCCAAAACAGTAGATACGCACATTGTCGCCCTGCAGCCACGGGATCAGCGGTGTAAAATCGGCTGACTTACCATCACCGCCCATCAGCAGCCACAGCGTTCCCTCTACCTGCAGGCCATTCAGCGCCGCTTCGGTGCTGCCGACGTTGGTCGCTTTGGAGTCATTAATCCAGCGCACGCCCTGATGCTCATGGACCAGCTGGAAGCGATGCGCCAGACCGTTAAATTGCGTTAAAGCCGCCAGGCTGGAGGCGCGTGGCAGACCGACCGCATCGGCCAGCGCCAGCGCAGCCAGCGCGTTGGTGTAGTTATGCTGTCCCACCATCTTCATTTCAGCGGTGTTCAGGACTTTCTCGCCTTTCACCCGCAGCCAGATACTGCCCTGCTGCTTGTTAAGGTGGTAGTCACCGAAATCGACACCAAAGCTGACACAGCGCTTATCCGCACCACGTACCGGCATCGTCAGCGCATCATCGGCGTTAACGATGCAGATCTGCGCATTCTCATAGACCCGCAGCTTGGCAGCACGATACTGCTGCATACCCAGCGGATAGCGGTCCATATGATCTTCGGTGACGTTAAGCACGGTTGCCGCAGCCGCTTTCAGACTGTGGGTGGTCTCAAGCTGGAAGCTGGAGAGTTCCAGTACATAAAGCTGGGCCGGTGATTGCAGCAGACTCAGCGCGGGCAGACCAATATTGCCGCCGACGCCCACCTGCCAGCCTGCGGCTTTCGCCATCTCACCTACCAGCGTGGTCACGGTGCTTTTGCCGTTGGAACCGGTAATTGCCACGATGGGAGCCTGCGCCTCGCGGCAGAACAGCTCAATGTCACCGACGATTTCAATTCCGGCTTCTACCGCTTCGCTGAGAATCGGATGCGCCAGCGCGACGCCAGGGCTGGCAACAATCAGATCGGCCGCCAGTAACCAGTCACCGTTAATGCCGCCCAGATGGCGTTCAACCTGCCCGGGCAATTTATCCAGCCCCGGCGGCGAGACACGGGTGTCCATCACGCGAGGCGTGACGCCCTGCGCTAAAAAGAAATCAACACAGGAGAGCCCGGTAAGGCCCAGTCCGATGATGACGACTTTTCTACCCCGATAGTCAGCCATGATTAACGCACCTTCAGCGTGGCCAGGCCAATCAGCACCAGCATTAGCGAAATAATCCAGAAGCGCACGATGACGCGCGGTTCCGGCCAGCCCTTAAGTTCATAGTGGTGATGGATCGGCGCCATGCGGAAAATACGCTGGCCGCGCAACTTGAACGATCCCACTTGCAGGATTACCGACAGCGTTTCAACCACAAATACGCCGCCCATGATCACCAGTAAAAATTCCTGACGCAGTAACACCGCGATGGTGCCCAGCGCGCCGCCTAAAGCCAGCGAGCCGACGTCACCCATAAAGACCTGAGCCGGATAGGTGTTGAACCACAGGAAGCCCAGCCCTGCCCCGACGATGGCGGTACAGACAATCACCAGCTCACCAGCGTGACGCAGATAGGGAATATGAAGGTATTCAGCAAACTTCACGTTACCGGTTGCCCAGGCAACCAGCGCAAAGCCCGCGGCAACGAAGACGGTTGGCATAATCGCCAGCCCATCCAGGCCATCAGTCAGATTGACCGCGTTACCCGTTCCGACAATCACAAAGTAGGCCAGCAGCACATAAAACAGGCCAAGCTGCGGCATGATGTCTTTGAAAAACGGCACGACCAGTTGAGTCGCAGGGGTATCTTTGCCCGCCGCATAAAGTCCGAACGCCACACCCAGCGAAATCACCGACATCCAGAAATATTTCCAGCGGGCGATCAGGCCTTTCGTGTCTTTACGCACCACTTTGCGGTAGTCATCGACAAAGCCGATGATGCCAAAGCCGACTAACACGAACAGCACGCACCAGACATAGGGGTTCGACGGATAGGCCCACATCAGCACCGAAATGGTGATGGAGGTCAGAATCATGATGCCGCCCATGGTAGGCGTTCCGCGCTTACTGAAGTGCGATTCCGGACCGTCGTTACGGACGACCTGGCCAATCTGTAATTTCTGCAGCCAGGCGATGAGGCGCGGCCCCATCCAGAGCGAGATAAATAACGCGGTCAGCAGGCTGACAATGGCGCGAAACGTCAGATAGGAAAAGACGTTGAAGCCCGAATAAAAAGCGACCAGATGCTCGGCCAGCCAAACTAACATGTTCCTTTCTCCTTTAAGCTCTGTACTACCTGCTCCATGGCGGCACTACGTGAACCTTTTATCAGAACGGTAATTTCTGAGTGTTGGGACAACAATTCTCGCAAACGTTCAGTCAGCGCCGTCTTATCGCTGAAATGTTCACCAACTCCACTGCTTTCACTGATGAATTGACTGAATTTTCCACAGGTCAGTACGCGGTTAAGGCCTGCTTCGCGTGCCGCTTCGCCAATTTCGCGGTGGCATTTTTCAGTCTCCTCACCCAGTTCCGCCATATCACCCGCGACCAGCACCTGGTAACCTGGCATCTCTGACAGGACCTGGACGGCGGCGGTCATCGATCCGACGTTAGCGTTGTAGCTATCATCCAGCAGCAGCTGATGCGCAGAGAGACGTACCGGGAACAGACGACCCGGCACCGACTGCAAATTTTTCAGTCCCTGCTGAACGGCGCTAAGCGGCGCATCCACCGACAGGGCCAGTGCCGCCGCCGCCAGAGCGTTAGCGATGTTATGACGACCCGGCAACGGCAGTACGATCTCAGCCGTGCCACGCGGTGTGTTCATCACAAAATGGGTGCCATCCTGCGCAATGCGGATATCACTGGCGGAGAAGTCACACTCTGTTGCCTGCGGCGAGAAGCGCCACACGGTTTTGTCCTGCAGCGTGGTCTGCCAGTTTGGCCAGTCGTTGCTCTCCGCGTTGAGAATGGCAATGCCGTGAGCCGGTAAGCCCTGAAAGATCTCACCTTTCGCTTTAGCAACACCCGCCAGCGAACCAAAGCCTTCCAGATGGGCCGCGGCCAGATTATTCACCAGCGCGCTTTCTGGTTTAACAAGGTCAGTGGTGTAGGCGATTTCGCCCTGATGATTAGCCCCCAGCTCGATAACCGCGTACTGATGTTCTGCGGTCAGGCGGAGCAGGGTCATCGGCACGCCATAATCGTTGTTGAGATTGCCTGCGGTGTAGAGCGTTTCGCCGCACTGACGCAGAATCGCTGCGGTCATCTCCTTAACCGAGGTTTTGCCGGAGGAGCCGGTCAGCGCCACGACGCGGGCGGTCGACTGCTGACGAACCCAGGCACCCAGTCGTCCAAAGGCGATACGGGTATCTTCAACCACCACCTGAGGCACAGCGACAGGTAAATGCTTACTCACCAGCAGCGCCTGTGCGCCATTCGCAATGGCCTCTCCGACGAAGTCGTGTGCATCGAAGCGTTCGCCCACCAGCGCGACAAACAGGCTACCCGCCATCACTTTGCGGGTATCGGTGGTCACATCATTCAGGGTTAAATCGCTGCCGTGCAGCGTGCCGCCGGTAATTTCCGCCAGCGTCTTTAATGAAACCGGAATCATGCTGCGCCTCCCAGCAGTGCCGCTACCGTGGCACGATCGGAGTAGTCGAGACGACGGTTGCCGATGATCTGATAATCTTCATGGCCTTTGCCCGCCACCAGCACGATATCGTCAGGCTGTGCCTGCATAATGGCGTTAGTGACCGCTTGCGCACGACCCGATACCACGCGGGCGCGGCCCGGATCCAGCAAACCGGTCAGAATGTCTTTTACTATCGCCTGCGGATCTTCGCTGCGCGGATTGTCGTCGGTAATCACCACCACATCCGCAAATTGTTCAGCAATCGCCCCCATTAACGGGCGCTTGCCTTTGTCACGGTCGCCGCCGCAGCCAAACAGGCACCAGAGTTTTCCTTTGCAATGCAGACGTGCCGCTTCCAGCGCTTTTTCCAGCGCATCCGGCGTGTGGGCATAATCCACCACGACCGTCGGTTTTCCTGCAGCGCAGAACACTTCCATACGCCCGTTTACGGGCTGTAACTGTGGTGCAACGCTTACCAGCGTCGCCAGTGGGTAATCCAGTGACAGCAGGGTCGCCAGCGCCAGCAGCAGATTGCTGACGTTGAACGCGCCCATCAGCGGGCTATCAATTTCACCGTTGCCCCAGCTGGAGCTGAAACGGATATGAGCCCCGTTGTCGTGATACTCCACCGCATCGGCTTTCAGCCAGCGGCCATGGCAGCCCGGTTGAAGGTTATCTTCCATGGTGACGGCAACCGCATCAGGTAAGCGCGCCAGCCAGCGACGGCCGACTTCATCATCAGCGTTAAGAATCGCCTGTCCGACCTGATGCTCAGAAAACAGCAGCCATTTAGCCGACTCATAGCTCGGCATGTCACCGTGGTAATCGAGGTGATCGCGGCTGAGATTGGTGAAGACCGCCGCGGCAAACGGCAGCGCCGCAACGCGATGCTGCACCAGACCGTGTGACGAGACTTCCATCGCGGTCAGGGTCGCCCCTTTTTCAGCGAGCTCGTGCAGCATATGCTGAACGTCCACTGCTGAACCGGTAGTATTTTCTGCAGCGACTAAGTGCCCCACCAGCCCGTTGCCGACGGTGCCCATCACCGCGCTGGTCTCACCCAGCAGCGTCGCCCACTGCGCCAGCAGCTGGGTGGTCGTGGTTTTACCGTTGGTTCCTGTGACGCCAATCAGCGTCTGCTTCTCGCCCGGCTGCTGATAAAAACGTCCTGCTAAAGCCGACAGTCGCTGATGCAGCTGTGCCAGATAGATAACCGGTACGCCGTGCATTTCACGGATTTCGCCGTCAGTCGCTTCACCTTCAGCTTCAGCCACCACGGCGGCTACGCCCTGCGCAATCGCCTGCGGAATGAACCGGCGGCCATCAACCTGATGGCCTGCAACAGCGACAAACAGATCGCCAGACGCCGCCATGCGGCTATCCAGGGTCATGTCGTGCAGTGGGCGCGCCGGCGCGCCTGGCACCCAGGGGCCGAGTAAGTCGCGCAGGTTACGATCTGTCACTTGATTCCTCACTTCTGTTAGTCACCAACTCATTCCTGTCATTGGTCGTCGGTAATGCGTCCGGCTCGATGTTCATGGTGCGCAGTACGCCGCCCATGATGGCACCAAACACCGGTGCAGAAACCGCACCGCCGTAATACTTGCCGGCCTGGGGATCGTTGATCACCACCACCAGCGCAAATCGGGGATGACTGGCAGGCGCAACGCCTGCGGTATAGGCAATGTATTTATTGACGTAGCGTCCGTCCGGCCCGACTTTTTTCGCCGTGCCGGTTTTTATCGCGATGCGATAACCCTTGATTGCCGCTTTAACGCCACCGCCACCGGGCAGCGCCACGCTTTCCATCATGTGCATCACGGTTTTCACCAGTGACTCATCGAAAACGCGTTGTCCCGCGACGGGCGGATCCACTTTGGTAATCGACAGCGGACGATTAATGCCATAGCTGCCAATCGTTGCGTAGACTCGCGCTAACTGTAACGGCGTTACCATTAGCCCATAGCCGAAAGAGAAGGTGGCCCTCTCTATGTCAGACCACCGTTGTTTTTTAGGGTATAAGCCACTGCTTTCCCCGACCAGCCCCAAATTGGTCGGTTTGCCCAGTCCAAAGCGCGCGTAAGTTTCTACCAGCGCTGAGGAAGGCATCGCTAACGCCAGACGTGAAACACCGACGTTACTCGACTTCTGTAAAACCCCTGTCAGGGTCAATTCGTTGTAGCGCGCCACATCTTTGATCTCATGACCATTGACGCGGTACGGCACGGTATTCAGGACGCTGTTCTCTCTGACCACGCCGCGCTGCAGCGCGGTCATCACCACCATCGGCTTTACGGTAGAACCCGGCTCGAAGATGTCGGTAATCGCGCGGTTACGCATCAGATCTTTTGGCGTATTGGTGAGATTATTCGGGTTGTAAGCCGGACTGTTGGCCATCGCCAGCACTTCACCGGTGTTCACATCCACCAGCACCGCCGTACCCGATTCCGCTTTGTTAAAAGCAACGGCGTTATTCAGTTCACGGTAAACCAGCGCCTGTAAGCGTTCATCAATGCTCAGGGTCAGGTTATGGGCGGCGCGGCTGTCCACAGAGGAGATATCTTCGATGACGCGACCATAACGGTCTTTGCGCACCGTCCGCTCGCCTGGCGCACCGGTCAGCCATTTATCAAAGCTCTTCTCAATGCCTTCGATGCCCTGCCCGTCGATATTGGTAAAGCCAATAAGATGAGAGGTGACCTGCCCGGCAGGATAGTAACGACGCGATTCTTCGCGCAGATGAATACCGGGAAGTTTGAGTTTTTTGACGTATTCACCGATGGCCGGATTAACCTGGCGCGCCAGATAGACAAAGCGGCCTTTAGGGTTGGCATTGACGCGGGCCGCCAGCTGATCAAGCGGAATAGAGAGCGCATCGGACAGTGCTTTCCAGCGGCTGTCGAGCGTTACACCACCACCGGCATGCAGCTCTTTTGGATCAGCCCAGATGGCATTAACCGGTACACTGACAGCCAGTGGGCGGCCAGCGCGATCGCTGATCATCCCGCGCGAAGTCGGCACTGCCTGAACACGCAGCGAGCGCAAATCGCCCTCTTTCACCAGCTTGCCGGGATTAATGACCTGCAGCCAGGCCACACGCGACAGCAAGCCACCCAGCGCCAGTAAAATACAGCCGCACAGCAACGCAAAACGCCAGCTTACAAAGCTGGCTTTATCTTCCGGTTTCTTTAACTTCAGCGTTCTGCCTGTGCCGCTCATTCGCTATCTGAAATCCTTATTTCTGCACCACGATATTTTCTTGTGAAGGATCAACGTGCTGCAGCTGCAGCTTCTCGGTGGCGATGCGTTCAACACGACTGTGATCGCCCAGCGCATTCTCTTCCAGAATCAGGTTGCGCCACTCGATATCCAGCGCATCCCGCTCCAGCACCAGCTGTTCGCGCTGCGCGGTCAGCAGTCGTGTTTTATGGGTGGTGGTGACCACCAGCACGGCAGACACCACCACAGCGATCAGCAACAGCACCGGAATCTTGCCTTTTCGCAGCAAATCCCCGCCGATGACGGCGGGCAGACTGTGGCGCTCATTACCGATCATGCGTCGGTTTTCTCCGCGATACGTAATACCGAACTGCGCGCACGTGGATTCTCAGAGACTTCAGCATCACCCGGTGACATCTTGCCAAGCAGCTTCAGCTCACGCCCGCCCAGCGCTCGCAGCTGATGTTCAGTCATCGGTATCCCGGCTGGCACCTGTGGCCCGCGACTCTGATCGCGCATAAAGCGCTTCACCAGCCGATCTTCCAGTGAATGGAAGCTGATAACCGAGAGGCGCCCCTGTGGTGCCAGCACCTCAACCGCCCCTTTAAGAGCGATATCGATCTCTTCCAGTTCGCTGTTAATCCAGATACGAATGGCCTGGAAGCTGCGTGTAGCCGGATGCTTAAACTTATCTTTCACCGGCATGGCGACAGAGATGACTTCAGCCAGCTCCCGGGTGCGAGTCATCGGCTGTTCACGATTGCGCTCGACAATGGCCCGGGCAATACGTTTAGAGAATCGCTCTTCACCGTAGGTTTTCAGGACGAAAGCGATATCTGCTTCTTCCGCGTGCAGTAACCATTCTGCGGCGGAGTGACCGCGCGAAGGGTCCATGCGCATATCCAGCGGTCCGTCACGCATAAAGGAGAAGCCGCGTTCGGCGTCATCCAGCTGCGGTGATGAAACACCCAGGTCGAGTAAAATGCCGTCAATTTTTCCGACTAAATCCCGTTCAGCGACATACTCTGCCAGCGCGGAAAAAGGGCCATGAATAATTGAAAAACGCGGGTCGGTGATCTCAGCGGCAGCGGCGATAGCTTGCGGATCGCGATCGATGGCGATCAGCCTTCCCTTCTCTCCCAGTTGCGAAAGAATCAGGCGTGAATGGCCACCACGGCCAAAAGTGCCGTCGATGTAAATACCGTCTTCCCTGATATTGAGGCCGTTAACCGCCTCATCCAACAGTACGGTGGTATGTTTGAAATTTTCCTGCATAGCTATAGCGACAAGTCCTGCAACCGCTCAGATAAAGGCTCCTGAGCCGACTGTTCTGCGTCAATATCGTCCCTGACTTGTTGATACCAGGTCTGTTCATCCCACAGCTCAAACTTGTTGAACTGTCCAACCAGCATCACTTCTTTGGTTAATTTTGCGTGCTGCCGAAGCGTATTTGCCAGCAGCAGGCGGCCTGCATTGTCCATCTGACATTCACTGGCATGTCCCAGCAGCAAACGCTGCACGCGGCGCTCAAGTGGATTCATGCTGGAAAGGCGTGCCAGCTTTTTTTCAATGATTTCCCATTCGGGCAGGGTATAAAGCAACAGGCATGGCTGGTGGAGGTCGATGGTACAGACCATCTGCCCCTGAGATTCCCCAATCAGCAAATCGCGATATCGCGTGGGTACGGCGAGCCGCCCTTTGCTGTCGAGATTGACTAACGTTGCTCCGCGGAACATGCCAGTCTCTCCTCCTGGTCACCCATTTACGCCACTTTATCCCACTTTTTACCACGAAACGAGTTTAAGGATCCCATGAAATCCTTGTCAAGCCGGAGCGGTAGTTGAATATCACTCTTTACAGAGTGCAAAATTAATCTCTGGCGACGATATAAACGAATAAAAAGGGAAAGTAAAAATTAAGCCAATGAATACCCGAATAAAAATAAGGACCCGCGAAAAAACGACTAAAAATGAAACAACATGAGGCGCTGAATATTTATCGTAGTTTCTGAGACAGCGGCGGCATTTTAGGGGATTTCCGAAAGGAAGCACAGCAGCTTCAGGCGAGACGGGGCAGGAAGTTTGTTGAAGTTGTAAGCAGATAATAAAAATAAGCCTGTCGACTTTGTTAGATTTGATGAGCAGAATTTACCCTTTTTTACGTCGACCTGTTTATTTAATCAGTACATCACGGAAATAAAATGGGCGGGCAGCATAATACTGCCCGTTACTCATTTAACTTTTCTGCTTAATTGTCCGCGACGGTATAAATTACGACGAATGCGGGTTAAACCCGGTTTCGGTTTTCTGGGTTCATCCAGCGAGGCTAAAACTAATTCCAGTACACGCTCTGCCACGTCACGATGACGCTGACCCACCGCCAGTACCGGACACTCAAGAAAGTCCAGTAATTCGTGGTCGCCAAAGGTAGCAATAGCCAGCTCGGTCGGCAGCCTTCCGTCACGTTTCAGCGTCACATCCATGACACCCTGCAGCAGACCAAATGAGGTGGTAAACAGCGCCTCCGGCATCGGGTGATCTTCAAGGTATTTTTCAAACAGCGCGGCAGCGGCGGTGCGTTCGAAGCTGTTGCAATAGATATAGTCAATCGGACGAGGATCGTCTTTCCAGGCATCGCGGAACCCCATCTCCCGCAGGAAACTTACTGAGAGCTCAGGTAACGCGCCAAGGAACAGCACATTTTTAACCTCAAGCTGACGCAGTTCAGCGGCCAGCGTCTGTGCATCATCCTGATCGGCACCCACTACGCTGGTAAAATGTTCACGATCCAGCGCGCGGTCTAACGCGATAATCGGCAGGGGATCGTTGATCCAGCGCTGATAAAAGGGATGCTCTGGCGGTAATGAGGTAGAGACGATAATCGCATCGACCTGCCGCTGTAACAGATGTTCAATGCAGCGCATCTCGTTATCAGGCTGGTCTTCAGAGCAGGCGATCAGCAGCTGATAGCCGCGCTGACGCGCCTGGCGCTCCAGATAGTTCGCAATACGGGTATAGCTGGTATTTTCCAGATCGGGAATCACTAACCCAATGGAGCGCGTTCGCCCGGCGCGTAGCCCGGCAGCCACCGCATTAGGGTGATAATTATGCTCACGTACCACCGCCATGACTTTCTCAACGGTTTTGTCGCTGACACGATACTGCCGCGCTTTGCCATTGATCACATAACTGGCCGTGGTGCGCGACACGCCTGCCAAACGCGCAATTTCATCCAGTTTCACGATAACCCCACCATCAAATCCGCTTTAACGGCAAAAATAGCCGCAGTTAAGCTATGGATAACTTATGACTATCATCTAACAGCAGAAAAGTGCGCGGAGCAACCGCTTTTCTGAATGTAACCCGCCTGGCGCATAAAAAATAAAAAAACCCGGCATTTCGCCGGGTTAGGTGAGGATTGATGATGACGGAGCGTAATTAACGCATGATGCGATCGCCGCGCGAAACGCCCACGATCCCGGAGCGTGCCACTTCAACAATTTCGGCAACCTCGCGAACGCTATTCAGGAAGGCGTCCAGTTTGTCACTGGTGCCTGCCAGCTGAACCGTGTACAGCGTCGGCGTCACGTCAATGATCTGACCACGGAAGATCTCGGCGTTTCGTTTCACCTCTTCACGGCCATAACCGCTGGCCTGAATCTTCACCAGCATGATTTCACGTTCAACATAGGCGCCCTGCCCCAGTTCGGTAACGCGCAGCACATCCACCAGCTTGTGCAGCTGCTTTTCAATCTGCTCCAGCACCTTCTGATCGCCCACCGTCTGAATGGTCATCCGCGACAGCGTCGGATCGTCGGTCGGTGCAACGGTCAGGCTTTCAATGTTGTAGCCACGCTGTGAAAACAGACCGACGACACGGGATAATGCGCCGGATTCGTTCTCCAGCAGAACTGATAAAATGCGACGCATAATTATGTCCTCTCCGTTTTGCTTAACCACATCTCATCCATGCTGCCACCGCGAATCTGCATCGGGTAAACGTGCTCGCTACCGTCAACGGTGACATCCACAAACACCAGACGTCCTTTCGCCAGCGTTTCCAGCGCCAGCGTCAGTTTCTCTTCCAGCTCAGCCGGATGTTCAATCGCGATGCCGACATGACCGTAGGCTTCCGCCAGACGCACGAAATCAGGCAGCGACTCCATATAAGACTGGGAGTGACGACCGGAATAGATCATATCCTGCCACTGCTTCACCATGCCCAGCACCCGGTTATTCAGGTTCAGCACCAGCACCGGCAGATCGTACTGCAGTGCGGTAGAGAGCTCCTGAATGTTCATCTGGATACTGCCATCGCCCGTTACGCAGATGACAGTCTCTTCCGGCAGCGCCATCTTCACGCCCAGCGCTGCAGGCAGACCAAAGCCCATGGTGCCCAGACCGCCGGAGTTGATCCAGCGGCGCGGTTTGTCGAAAGGATAATAGAGCGCCGCAAACATCTGATGCTGGCCCACATCCGACGTGACGTACGCATCGCCTTTGGTCAGACGACTGATGGTTTCAATCACGGCCTGCGGCTTAATTTTGTCGCTGGTGCGATCAAATTCCAGGCAGTGACGACTGCGCCAGCCTTCGATCGCCTGCCACCAGTCGTGCAGGCTCTCAGTACGCGATGGCGTGTCGCTTTGCGCCAGCAACTCCAGCATCTGCTGCAGTACCTGTTTCGCATCGCCCACAATCGGAATATCCGCCGCAACCGTTTTGGAAATAGAGGTAGGGTCGATATCGATGTGCATCACCGTGGCGTCAGGACAATATTTCGCCAGGTTATTGGTGGTGCGATCATCGAAGCGAACGCCGATACCAAAAATCAGGTCGGTATTGTGCATCGTCATGTTGGCTTCGTACGTGCCGTGCATACCGAGCATGCCGACGCACTGACGGTGGGTACCCGGAAACGCGCCCAAGCCCATCAGCGAAGTTGTCACCGGAATATTCAGGCTTTCGGCCAGCTGTAACAGTTCCGCTTCGCAGCCTGCGGTGATGGCCCCGCCACCCGCGTAAATCACCGGCTTCTTCGCGGCCAGCAAGGTGGTCAGCGCGCGCTTAATCTGCCCTTTGTGACCCTGAATGGTCGGGTTGTAGGAGCGCATGCTTACCGAATCCGGCCAGTGATAAGGCAGTTTATTAGCCGGGTTCAGAATATCTTTTGGCAGGTCGATCACCACCGGTCCCGGACGTCCGCTGGCGGCCAGCCAGAACGCCTTTTTCAGTACGGTTGGGATCTCTTCGGTGCTTTTCACCAGGAAGCTGTGCTTCACCACCGGACGAGAGATGCCGACCATGTCGCACTCCTGAAAAGCATCATAGCCAATCAGCGACGAGGGAACCTGACCCGACAGGATCACCAGCGGAATCGAATCCATATAGGCGGTAGCAATACCGGTAATCGCATTGGTTGCACCGGGTCCCGAGGTAACCAGCACCACGCCAACTTCACCAGTAGCACGCGCCAAACCGTCAGCCATATGCACCGCGCCCTGCTCATGGCGCACCAGAATGTGATCGATACCCCCGACGGTTTGCAGCGCATCATAGATATCTAAGACTGCGCCACCCGGATAACCGAATACCTGCTTAACGCCCTGATCGATTAACGAACGGACGACCATTTCGGCTCCTGACAACATCTCCATCTTCTGCCTCCAGGCTTGAGGACCCGGCCCGGTTACTACGCCCGTTGGTGCGTAACACGTTGCCCTGGTGCCTGCTTTGCCAATCAAAATCTTATGTTTATGCACGACAGCGAAAACATGAGCCGCTGTCCGGTTACAGAGAAATCTGTTGAGTTCATTGTTCTGAGAGTAGGTCAATTACCATAACCGCAGTTAACCGGGCAGGCAAACCGCAAACCCGCGTAAATTAAAAGGCCGGGACGTAAAGGCTCTGCCTGATAAGAATTGGCTGCGCGGATTAAACTAATTACGTCGCAGAACCGCAGACGAAAATGCTAAGTAAGAAATTATTTTCAGCGTGATATAAGAAATAACGAAAACTTATTACCGCCTGCAATAGCCCACAATCGCCTGACGCTTTTCTTTTCTGGCGTAATTAACCAGTAAATCACACAAGCGCATTCGATTATGCTAAACGACAGGTGATAAATCCTGTGGTACTGCTGGGCTGAAAACCCATAAAATTATTAATTTTCAATAGAATAAATCTTTAAACAGCCCATAAAAGGCAGCCTTCCGGGGCTGATTGCTTACGCAGTGACTGACGCGCTGTTCATTACGCTGCCTGACCGTTAAATAACAGAATATCTTCCTTCATCGTCCCGGATAATACCCCTGCATTGAAGGTTGACATCCCTGAGCGATTCCAGTACCAATATGTACAGCACAACATTTTATAAGGTTTGAATCCATGTTTCGTTCTGTTCGCCTTCTCGGTCTACTACTAAACGCACTCAGCTTGCGCGGTAGACTTGTGGGCGGAATCAAACACTGATTCAAACCTGCTGAAAGTTAAAAACCCGCGCCTGTCGCGGGTTTTTTTATGCTCGTTGCCAGGCCCGAAAAAAGCAAAAGGATGAATACGATGAGCCAGCAAGTCATTATTTTCGATACCACTCTGCGCGATGGTGAGCAGGCATTACAGGCCAGCCTGAGTGTGAAAGAAAAATTGCAGATTGCCTTAGCGCTGGAGCGTATGGGCGTGGATGTGATGGAAGTGGGTTTCCCGGTCTCCTCACCAGGCGACTTTGAATCAGTACAGACCATTGCGCGCACCATCAAAAACAGTCGGGTCTGCGGACTGGCGCGCTGTGTGGAGAAAGACATCGACGCGGCATATGAATCACTGCGCGTTGCCGAAGCCTTCCGTATTCATACCTTCATCGCGACCTCCCCGATGCACATCGCCACCAAACTGCGCAGCACGCTGCCAGAAGTGATTGAGCGTGCGGTGCATATGGTGAAGCGTGCACGTAACTACACCAGTGACGTTGAGTTCTCCTGTGAAGATGGCGGCCGTACGCCAATTGATGACCTGTGCCGGATGGTGGAAGCGACGATTAACGCCGGTGCAACCACCATCAACATCCCGGATACCGTTGGCTATACCCTGCCAGGCGAATATGCTCACATCATCAGTGAGCTGATGAACCGTGTTCCCAACATCGACAAAGCGATTATCTCTGTGCATACCCACGATGACCTGGGGATGGCAACCGGTAACGCCCTGGCTGCCGTTCAGGCCGGCGCGCGTCAGGTTGAAGGCACGATGAATGGCCTGGGTGAACGTGCCGGTAACTGCGCGCTGGAAGAGGTGATCATGGCGATTAAAACCCGCCAGCAGATCATGAACGTGCATACCACTATCAATCATCAGGAGATCTATCGCACCAGCCAGATGGTCAGCCAGATCTGCAACATGCCGATTCCGGCTAACAAGGCAGTCGTTGGTTCCAACGCCTTCGCCCACTCCTCCGGTATTCATCAGGATGGCGTGCTGAAGAATCGCGAGAACTATGAAATCCTGACGCCGGAATCAATCGGCTTGCACAAAATCCAGCTGAACCTGACCTCACGTTCAGGCCGTGCAGCGGTAAAACATCGTATGGAAGAGATGGGCTATGCCGAGCAGGATTACAATCTGGATGCGCTGTATGACGCCTTCCTGAAGCTGGCCGACAAAAAAGGTCAGGTCTTCGATTACGACCTGGAAGCGCTGGCCTTTATCAACAAACAGAATGAAGAGCCGGAGCACTTCCAGCTGCACGAATTTAACGTCCAGACCGGTTCCAGCATGACTGCTACCGCCTCTGTGAACCTGGGCTGCGGTGATGTTGCTAAATCGGATGCCGCTACCGGTAACGGTCCGGTTGATGCGGTCTATCAGGCGATTAACCGCATCACGCAGTTTGACGCAGAGCTGGTTAACTACAAGCTGACCGCGAAAGGCCACGGCGAAAACGCGCTGGGTCAGGTCGATATCGTTGTGAGCTACAACGGCCGCAAATTCCACGGCATTGGTCTGGCGACCGATATCGTCGAGTCCTCTGCGAAAGCGATGGTCAACGCCCTGAACAATATCTGGCGTGCCCGTCAGGTTGAACAAGAATTGCAGCGCAAATTTAAAGATCAGAAGGAAACTGTATAACTATGTCCACCTCCTCTCATATCGCAGTTTTACCCGGCGACGGTATCGGTCCGGAAGTGATGGCCCAGGCGATGAAAGTGCTCGATGCCATTCGTCAGCGCTTTGATATGCAGATTACCACCCAGGAATATGCGGTCGGCGGCATCGCTATCGATCAGCATGGCGAACCTCTGCCACCGGCTACGGTTGCAGGCTGCGAGCAGGCCGACGCGATCCTGTTTGGCTCCGTTGGCGGTCCGAAGTGGGAGCATTTACCGCCGGCATCACAGCCGGAACGCGGTGCGCTGCTGCCGCTGCGCAAGCATTTTAAGCTGTTCAGTAACCTGCGTCCGGCGGCGCTCTATAGCGGACTGGAAGCCTTCTGCCCGCTGCGCGCCGATATCGCCGCAAAGGGCTTCGACATTCTGTGCGTGCGTGAACTGACCGGCGGCATCTATTTTGGTCAGCCGAAAGGCCGCGAAGGCAGCGGCCCGGAAGAGCGTGCCTTTGATACCGAGGTCTATCACCGTTTCGAAATTGAGCGCATCGCCCGTATCGCGTTTGAGTCTGCGCGTAAACGCCGCAATAAAGTGACCTCGGTGGATAAAGCCAACGTCCTGCAGACTTCAGTCATGTGGCGTGAAATCGTTAATGAAGTGGCGAAAGAGTATCCGGACGTGCAGTTGAGCCACATCTATATCGACAACGCGACCATGCAGCTGATCAAAGACCCGTCGCAGTTTGATGTGCTGCTCTGCTCTAACCTGTTCGGTGACATTCTCTCTGATGAGTGCGCCATGATCACCGGCTCAATGGGTATGCTGCCGTCCGCCAGCCTGAATGAAGCGGGCTTTGGCCTGTTCGAACCGGCGGGTGGTTCAGCGCCGGATATCGCCGGTCAGAATATTGCTAACCCGGTCGCCCAGATTCTGTCGCTGTCATTACTGCTGCGTTACAGCCTGAATGCCGATGCCGCTGCCGACAGTATCGAGCGCGCCATCAGCCGTGCGCTGGAACAGGGCTACCGTACCAAAGATTTAGCCGGTGATGGCCCAGCGGTCAGCACAGATGAGATGGGCAGCATCATTGCCCGCTTTATCGCCGAGGAAAAATAAAAAAATGAAAACCTTATACCAGAAGTTATTTGATGCACATGTCGTCCACGAAGCGCCGAACGAAACGCCGTTACTCTACATCGATCGTCACCTGATCCATGAAGTGACCTCGCCACAGGCCTTTGATGGCCTGCGCGCACACGGACGTAAAGTCCGTCAGCCGGGCAAAACCTTTGCCACGATGGATCACAACGTCTCTACCCAGACCAAAGACATCAATGCGTCGGGCGAGATGGCGCGTATTCAGATGCAGGAGTTGATGAAGAACTGCGAAGAATTTGGCGTACAGCTGTATGACCTGAATCACCCGTTCCAGGGCATCGTCCACGTTATCGGTCCTGAGCAGGGTATGACACTGCCGGGCATGACCATTGTGTGCGGCGACTCGCACACCGCTACCCATGGCGCGTTCGGCTCTCTGGCGTTTGGTATCGGCACCTCCGAAGTGGAACATGTGTTTGCGACTCAGACCCTGAAACAGGGTCGGGCGAAAACCATGAAGATTGAAGTACTGGGCCAGGCGTCCACCGGCATTACCGCCAAAGATATAGTGCTGGCGATCATCGGTAAAACCGGCAGCGCAGGCGGCACCGGTTATGTGGTTGAATTCTGCGGTCCGGCGATTCAGGCGCTGAGCATGGAAGGTCGTATGACCCTGTGCAACATGGCGATTGAGATGGGTGCGAAAGCGGGCCTGGTAGCACCGGATGACACTACTTTCAACTACCTGAAAGGTCGTCAGTTCTCCCCACAGGGCGAGAAATGGGAGCAGGCCGTTGAATACTGGCGCACCCTGAAATCTGACGAAGGCGCGAAGTATGATGCGGTAGTGACGCTGCATGCTGAAGAGATTGCACCGCAGGTCACCTGGGGCACCAACCCGGGTCAGGTGATTGCCGTTGATCAGCTGATCCCGAACCCGGCCTCATTCGCCGATCCGGTTGAGCGCGCCTCAGCGGAAAAAGCGCTGGCCTATATGAACCTGCAGCCGGGCATTAAACTGACCGATGTTGCGATTGATAAAGTGTTTATCGGCTCCTGCACCAACTCACGGATTGAAGATCTGCGTGCCGCCGCCGCTATCGCCAAAGGCCGCAAAGTCGCGCCTGGCGTGGTCGCGATGGTGGTGCCAGGTTCCGGCCCGGTTAAAGCGCAGGCTGAAGCAGAAGGTCTGGATAAAATCTTCCTGGAAGCAGGTTTTGAATGGCGTCTGCCTGGCTGCTCAATGTGCCTGGCGATGAACAATGACCGCCTGAATCCGGGCGAGCGTTGCGCATCTACCAGCAACCGTAACTTTGAAGGTCGCCAGGGCCGTGGTGGACGTACCCATCTGGTCAGCCCGGCGATGGCCGCGGCGGCTGCCGTGACCGGCCACTTTGCCGACATCCGTGAACTGACGACAGGAGATTAAGTCATGGCGAATAAATTTACTCAGCACACCGGCATTGTTGCGCCGCTGGATGCCGCGAACGTTGATACGGACGCGATCATTCCCAAGCAGTTTTTGCAGAAGGTGACCCGCACCGGTTTCGGTCAGCATCTGTTCCATGACTGGCGCTTTGAAGATGACGCCGGTACGGTGCCGACGCCCGGCTTTGTGCTGAACAAGCCTGAGTTCAAAGGCACCAGCATCCTGCTGGCGCGCGAGAACTTTGGCTGTGGCTCTTCACGTGAGCATGCGCCCTGGGCGCTGACCGATTTCGGTTTCCACGTGGTGATTGCGCCGAGCTTCGCGGATATTTTTTACGGCAACAGTTTCAACAACCAGCTGCTGCCGGTGAAGTTAAGCGAAGAGGAAGTGGATGAGCTGTTCAGACTGGTTGCGGCCCAGCCGGGTATCAGCTTTACGGTCGATCTGGAAGCGCAGACGGTCACCGCAGGCGATAAAGTCTATCCGTTCGAACTCGACAGCTTCCGTCGCCACTGCATGATTAATGGCCTTGACAGCATCGGCCTCACCCTGCAGCACGAAGCCTCGATTTCGCAGTACGAGCAGAATCAGCCCGCTTTCCTGCGCTGATTGATTCAAAGAAGGGCGACATCGGGTCGCCCTCAGACTGCTGACAAACCCAAATCAGGGTGAATCTGACAGCAATAAAAAAACCTGATGCGCTGGGAACACGGTCAGAAGAGGAAAGCGTCCCGCGCCAGGGACGGCGCGGGACGAGCGGCCAGGGATGGCTTAAGCGACTTTCCGATCTGACCGTGTTCCCTTCGCCAGCTCGGTCTTACCGCCACCGAGCCGGACGTTATCAGCACTCTGAGGGCGACATCCGGTCGCCCTTCTCTTTTATACGTCGCGCACCCGCGCCGACATCACCAGCGCCACAATCGCCAGCCCGAATGCCAGCCAGTAAACGGCCTCATGTCCCAGCCGCTCACTGAGCGTGCCCTGAATAACGCCAGCCAGAATCATGCCGGTCGATATCGAGTTGGTGAACATGGTGGTCGCTGCACCAGGCCGTCCTGGCATCAGATCCTGAAACCACAACATCCCGATACCCGCAATAATCCCGACAAACACCGCGTTAAACAGCTGCAACACCATCAGCGACGTGCGGGAATTGAATAGCACCAGCCCCAGATAAAACAGTACGCCAGCCGCCACCGCGATCAGCATTAACCGGCGCTTGCCGATACGCCGCGCGTAATGTCCGGCCAGCAGCATCACCGGGATCTCCAGCCCGGCCGCCGTCCCCATCAGCAGACCGGCCAGCTTCTCCGGCAGTCCCAGCGTGGTGCTGATATAGAGCGGCATATCGATGATATACATCGTGTTGCAGGTCCACATCACGACGGAGGCGATGAACAGCAACCGCACATCCCGATCGCGCCAGCCGCTTATCGGCAGCCCGCCGCTTTGCATCAGCGGCTGCGTGCGTGGCACCGACGGCAGCGTAAACCAGACCAGCAGGATACAGATCAGAAACAGTGCGGCGGCCACCATAAACAGCGTCACAAAACCGTAGTTCAGCGCCAGCGCGAACGATAACGGCGGCCCGATTACCCACGCCAGCGACAGCTGCGCACGCATCACCGAACTGAACATCACCGCTTCACGCGCCGACTGATCGGCATACTCCCGCGCCAGCGCAAACAGCTGAGGCATAGAGACGCTGGCCAGCGCCGACAGCAGTACACCCAGCGTCAGCAGGGTCAGATAGTGGCGGGTAAAAGCAAACAGCAGCGCATTCATCAGCGCCATCAGGCAGCAAAAGAGAATGATATGCCGACGATCGCCAACGCTGTCTGAGCGCTTAGCTACCAGCATGCTCACCACGATACCGGCCACCGCATTGATGGTAAAAAACAGCCCGACCCAGAAGGGCCGCGCCTGCACCTCGCGCGTCAGAAACAGGCTGAGCGTGGGTGCCTGTAGTGCACCCGCGATACCCAGCATGAACGAGGCAACCATAAAAGCGAGGTAAACCGGATTGATGCGGCGCTGCCGCGTTAACAGCGATTTCATAGCGAAATCCCTTTCAGAACAAACAGAGGGGAAAAAGAAGGGTAGACGATACCGCGCAACACGAAAAAAGCCAGCAGAGATCATCTGCTGGCGGTGTAAATGCACCCTACTCAGAAAAGCACTCCACTGAACAGCGAAGTGAGGGTCGAACGCCATTCACTGATGAATGCCTCCCGCTCTTCCCATAGCGCAAAGTTTGCTCTTAAAATGGGGCAGAAAAAACAGAGCGCTTTTCACCGGGAGTTCCCCTTTTATGTCCTCATCACGTCTGAAGCAGCAGTTCATTCGCCTGTGGCAGAGCTGCCAGGGGCAAACGCAGGAGATTACCCTCAGCGAACTGGCTGACCTGCTGCATTGCTCTCGCCGTCATATGCGTAATCTGCTCAACCGGATGCAGGCTGCAGGCTGGCTGATCTGGCAGGCGGAAGCCGGGCGCGGCAGGCGATCGCAACTCACCTTCTGCTACACCGGTCTGGCGTTGCAGCAGCAGCGTGCTGAGGATCTGCTGGAACAGGATCGCATCGATCAACTGGTACAGCTGGTAGGGGATAAAAATCAGGTGCGACAGATGATCGGCGCGCATCTGGGGCGCAGTTTCCGCCAGGGCAAGCATATCCTGCGGGTGCTCTACTACCGTCCGCTGCTTAACCTGCTGCCCGGTTCGCCGCTGCGGCGCTCGGAAACGCATATTGCGCGACAGATTTTTAACGGCCTGACGCGGATAAATGAGGAAAACGGGGAAATCGAGCCCGATATTGCGCACCACTGGCAGCAGACTTCCCCGCTTCACTGGCGCTTCTTTGTGCGTCCGGCGATTCGCTTCCATCACGGCAGAGAACTGGAGATGGAGGATGTGCTCGCCACGCTGGAACGTCAGCGCGCCCATCCACTCTTTTCCCATATCGCGCAGATTGACTCGCCTGCCCCCTGGACACTGGATATCCGTTTAAGCCAGCCCGACGAGGGTTTACCCTGGCTGCTGGGCAGCGTCAGTGCGATGATCCTGCCGCGCGAATGGCCGACACTGCGTGATTTTGCCCGTCAGCCGGTTGGCACCGGTCCTTACCGGGTAATCCGCAATCAGGAGAGCCAGTTGAAGATCGAAGCGTTTGATGACTACTTCGGTTTTCGCGCCCTGATTGATGATGTCTCTATCTGGGTCCTGCCCGACATCAGCGATGAGCTGGTCTATGCCGGTGTCCGACTGCAGGGTGACAGCATTGATGAGATTCAGGAGGAGAGCCGCCTTGAAGAGGGCTGCTACTATCTGCTGTTCGATCAGCGTTCAGAGCAGGGTCGCAACGAGGCGGTGCGGCGCTGGGTCAGTTACCTGTTTAACCCCATCGCCCTGCTCAATCACGCCGGTGTCGGTTATCAGCGTTACTGGTTTCCGGCGTATGGCCTGTTACCGCGCTGGCACCACCGGCGCGATCTGACGCCCGTGGAAAAACCGCCCGGCTTAACCCATCTGACGCTGACCTGGTACAGTCAGCATGTGGAGCATGAGGGCATCGCCAACGCGCTGCGTCCGCTGCTGGCAGCGCATGGCGTCACGCTGGAGACACGCGAGATCAGCTACGAAAGCTGGTATCAGGGCGAGGCGGAAAGTGATATCTGGCTGGGCAGCGTGAACTTTACCCTGCCGCTCAATTATTCCCTGTTCGCGCAACTTTATGAGATTCCACTGCTGCATCACTGTCTGCCGATCGACTGGCACGGCGATGCGGCCCGCTGGCGTGAGAAAACATTGCCGCTGGCCGAATGGAGCAAACAACTGGTCGAAGAAGCCGGTCTGCATCCGCTGTTTCATCACTGGCTGCTGCTTGAAGGACAACGCAGTATGCGCGGCGTGCGGATGAATACCCTGGGCTGGTTTGATTTTAAATCGGCCTGGTTCGCGCCACCGGCGCTGTGACGCTTTCGCCCCGGCGCTGAAATGACTAGAATGTGACGTTCTCAACGGGGTGCGGCCTGCCACAAGCAAGCCGCTGAGAGAGACCCGTCGAACCTGATTCGGTTAATACCGACGTAGGGATTTGAGAGGCCTCTGTGCTCAGATCCTTTGCGACTCATCCCCTATTCTCCTGAAGGAGCGCAAAGTGTTAAACAAAGTTCTGCCGGTGCTGCTGTTACTCTCCGCCCCCGTTCTGGCGGCTAAGCCGGTTCTCACGGTCTACACCTACGACTCCTTCTCCGCCGACTGGGGCCCTGGCCCGGCAGTGAAAAAAGCCTTTGAAGCACGGTGCGACTGCGAGCTGAAATTCGTCACGCTGGAAGATGGCGTGTCACTGCTGAACCGCGTGCGCATGGAAGGCAAAAACAGTAAAGCGGATGTGGTGCTGGGACTGGATAACAATCTGGTGCAGGCGGCGCAAAAAACTGGCCTGTTTGCCGAAAGTCAGGTCGACACCTCGACATTAAAACTGCCCGATGGCTGGCACAACACAACCTTCGTGCCGTTCGATTATGGCTACTTCGCCTTTGTCTATGACAAAACCCGGCTGAAAAATCCGCCAAAAAGCCTGAAAGAGCTGGTCGACAGTCCGGAGAAGTGGCGGGTGATCTACGAAGATCCCCGCACCAGCACGCCCGGCTTAGGTCTGCTGCTGTGGATGCAGAAGGTCTATGGCGATCAGGCTCCGCAGGCGTGGCAAAAGCTGGCGCAGAAAACCGTGACGGTGACCAAAGGCTGGAGTGAAGCCTATGGCCTGTTCCTGAAGGGCGAAGGCGATCTGGTGCTGAGCTACACCACCTCACCGGCTTACCACATCATCGAAGAGAAGAAAGAGAACTATGCTGCCGCATCCTTTGCCGAAGGACACTATCTGCAGGTTGAAGTGGCCGCGCAGTTAGCCAGCAGCAAACAGCCCGCTCTGGCACAGCAGTTCATGAAGTTTATGGTCTCGCCTGACTTCCAGCGCACCATCCCAACCGGCAACTGGATGTACCCGGTGATCGACACGCCTCTGCCTGCCGGTTTCGCAGCGCTCAGCGTGCCGTCCACTGCTCTGCAGTTCTCGCCGGAAGAGGTTGCCAGCCAGCGTTCGGGCTGGATTAGCCAGTGGCAACGCGCCGTCAGCCGCTGATGCCGCGCTGGCTGATCCCCGGTTCCCTCGCCACGGTGTTACTGACCCTCGTGGCGTTTCTGGCCTTCGGTGCACTCTGGAGCGCCGCACCGGACACGGACTTACGCGGCGTGCTGCAGGATGACTACCTGCATCACGTTATCGCGTTCTCTTTCGCTCAGGCGCTGCTCTCCGCCCTGCTGTCGCTGCTGCCTGCGGTGCCGCTGGCGCGGGCGCTCTATCGACGTCGTTTCCCTGGCCGCCAGCTGCTGCTGCGCCTGTGCGCCATGACGCTGGTGCTGCCGGTGCTGGTCGCGGTGTTTGGCCTGCTGACCGTCTACGGTAGCAATGGCTGGCTGGCGCAGCTGTGCCAGCTGTTCGGCATCGGTTATCACTTCTCGCCCTATGGTCTGCCGGGCATCTTGCTGGCGCACGTCTTCTTTAACCTGCCGCTGGCGACCCGCCTGATGCTGCAGGCGCTGGAGAGCATCCCGGCGGAACAGCGTCAGCTGGCGGCACAGCTTGACCTGCGCGGCTGGCACCATTTTCGTCTGCTGGAGTGGCCGTGGCTGCAGCGTCAGCTGCTGCCGACCGGCGCGCTGATCTTTATGCTCTGTTTCGCCAGCTTTGCCACCGTGCTGTCGCTGGGCGGCGGTCCCCAGGCTACCACCATTGAGCTGGCGATATTTCAGGCGCTGAGTTATGACTACGATCCCGGACGTGCGGCGCTACTGGCGCTGATCCAGCTCGGCTGCTGCCTTACACTGGTGCTGCTCAGTCAGCGCTTCAGCAAGGCGATTCCTGCAGGAACCAGTCAGCTGAACGGCTGGCGCGATCCGCAGGATTCCCGTGCAGCACAGCTGATGGATGCGCTGCTGATCGGGCTGGCGCTGATCCTGCTGCTGCCTCCGCTGGCGGCTGTGATCGTCGATGGTCTGCACGGCGGACTGCGTGGCGCGCTGGCACAGCCTGCACTGTGGCAGGCCACCTTTACCTCACTGCGCATCGCCATGGGTGCCGGTTTACTTTCAGTGGTGCTGACCATGATGCTGCTGTGGAGTAGCCGTGAACTGCGTCTGCGTCAGCGTCCGGCGGCGGCACAGTTGATCGACACCAGCGGCATGCTGATTCTGGCGATGCCAGGCATTGTGCTCGCCACTGGCTTTTTCCTGCTGTTCAACGCCACCATCGGCCTGCCCGAGTCGGCCGACGGGCTGGTGATCTTTACCAATGCGCTAATCGCCATTCCCTATGCGCTGAAAGTGCTGGAAAATCCGATGCGGGATGTCGCAGAGCGCTACGGCAGACTTTGCGATTCACTGGATATCCACGGCTGGAACCGGCTGCGGCTGATTGAGCTGCGGGCGCTGAAGCGTCCGCTGGCCCAGGCGCTGGCCTTTGCCTGCGTGCTGTCGATTGGTGATTTTGGCGTGGTGGCACTGTTTGGCAGTGCCGACTTCCGCACGCTGCCGTTCTACCTTTATCAGCAGATTGGTGCCTATCGCGGTGCAGATGGCGCGGTCACTGCCCTGCTGCTGCTGCTGCTCTGCTTATTGCTGTTCACGCTAATGGAAAAATTACCAGGCCGCCATGCTGACACTTGATAACCTCACTTACCTTTATCAGCATCTGCCGATGCGCTTCAGCCTCACTGCCACACGCGGCGAGCGCATCGCGATCCTCGGACCCAGCGGAGCCGGTAAAAGCACCCTGCTGAGCCTGATTGCTGGTTTTCTGCCGGTGAAACAGGGCACCCTGATGATTGACGGTCAGGAGCACACCCACAGCGTGCCGGCCAGACGGCCCGTGTCGATGCTGTTTCAGGAGAACAACCTGTTTCCGCACCTCAGCGTGCAGCAGAACATGGCGCTGGGATTGCACCCCGGACTGAAGCTGAGCGCCGGGCAGCGCCAGCAGCTTGCAGCGCTGGCCGATCAGGTGGGATTAGGCGATCTGCTGACGCGCCTGCCGGGCGAGCTATCGGGTGGACAGCGACAGCGCGTGGCGCTGGCACGCTGTCTGCTGCGTGACCGTCCGGTGCTGCTGCTGGATGAGCCTTTTTCTGCGCTGGATCCCGCGCTGCGCGGAGAGATGCTGCAGCTGGTGTGTTCGGTGTGTGAAGCGCGCAGCATCACGCTGCTAATGGTGTCGCACAGTCTGGAAGATGCCCAGCAGATTGCGCCGCGCAGCGTGGTGATTGTGGATGGCCGGGTGTACTGGAATGGTGAGACCCGACAGCTGCTGTCGGGCGACACGCGGGAGGCCGAAGTGCTCGGCATCCCGCGTCGTTAAGCGTCAGGCGAAGAACACCTGCCACAGCAGATGACGGAAAACCGGCATCATCGGATGGAACTGAATACCCACAAACGCCGCAACGGCGATCACCAGCCCCAGCGGTCCTGCCCAGCGCAGGCGCTCAGGCGGCAGCCAGGCAGTCGCCCAGTCGCGGCTCTTGCCGCTGCGCCACCAGCGCCAGCATAGCCAGCCGCCCAGCCAGATCAGCAGGGCTGCGCCGAGTAACAGCCACTTAAAACTGCCGCCCTGCGCGGCTTTCGGCACATCGATCGCTACACCCGCCAGAATACCGGGCAGCAGATAGAGCGGCGGCCAGAGGATGCAGCCAATAATGTTCGGCGGCAGGAATTTACGCACCGGCAGCTCCAGCATACCGGCCGCCAGCGGAATCAGCGGACGTGTCGGCCCCACAAAGCGCCCGACCAGAATCGTAAACATGCTGTGCTGATGCAGGGCGTGCTCGGTTTTATCCAGCAGGCCTTTATACTTTTGCAGATACTTCCAGCGATGCAGCGGCCCCTGGAATTTCCAGCCGATGCCGTAAGAGACCCAGTCACCAATCAGGCAGCCCGCAAAGCCCGCTGCCCAGGCCGGATAAAGGCCCAGCTCGCCACTGCCCACCAGCGCGCCCAGACTGGCCATCATTACCGTACCTGGCAGCAACAGCCCGACCAGCGCCAGCGACTCCAGAAACGTCACCAGCGCAACGGCAAACAGCGCCCACTCCAGGGACTGCGTAATCAGTTGTTGAATCCAGGCTTCCATAATCATCCTAAGTAAAAGCAGAAGGCTGGATTGTCCAGAGCCAGCCACACAGCGTCAAGGCAAGAATTGTAGGACAATGTTGACAAAAGCGGCGGCGGGAACTGTATAAATATCCATGATATACTTAAGCAGTTTTCTCATCCCTGAATTGCTGAGTCCGGAGAACATCTGAATATGGCCCGCGCAGGTTTTCTGCTCACCCGCCACTGGCGCGACAGCCCGCAAGGCACCGAAATTATCCTCTGGCTCGCCACGGATGCTGGCGCGCAGCGCGTGGTGCTGCCGGTACAGGAGTCCGTTGCGTTTATTCCCGAGGAGTTTCAGGCACAGGTCAGCGAATTACTCCAGGATGAACGTCAGTTTCGGATTCAGTCGCTGGCGCTGAAAGATTTCCGCCGCCGCCCGGTTTTTGGCCTCTACTGCCCACAGAACCGTCAGCTACAGCGCATCGAAAAGCGGCTGCGCGAACAGGGCATTCCGGTCTATGAGGCGGATATCCGCCCGCCGGAGCGCTACCTGATGGAGCGTTTTATTACCGCGCCGGTCTGGTTTGATGGCGAGCAGCGCGGTGACAGCGTGGTCAATGCGCGACTCAAACCCCATCCCGACTATCGCCCGCCGCTGAAATGGGTCTCACTGGATATTGAAACCACGCAGCATGGCGAGCTTTACTGTATCGGGCTGGAGGGTTGCGGTCAGCGCCAGGTCTTTATGCTCGGCCCCGTCAATGGCGATGCCAGCACGCTGGATTTCGAGCTGATCTATCTCGACAGCCGCCCGCAGCTGCTTGAAGCGCTGAACCAGTGGTTTGCAGAGCATGATCCGGACGTGCTGATTGGCTGGAACGTGGTGCAGTTTGACCTGCGGGTGCTGCAGAAGCATGCCGATCGTTACGGTATACCGCTGCGTCTTGGCCGCCAGCAGGCCGCCCTGGAGTGGCGTGAACATGGCTTCAAGCCTGGCGTTTTTTTCGCGCAGGCCAGTGGCCGGTTAATTATCGATGGCATCGACGCCCTGAAAGCGGCGTTCTGGGATTTTCCGTCGTTCAGCCTGGAATCAGTGTCGCAGCAGCTGCTGGGTGAAGGGAAAGCGATCGATAATCCCTGGCAGCGCATGGAGGAGATCAACTGGCGCTTTGCCAACGATAAACCGGCACTGGCACGCTATAACCTGAAAGACTGCGAGCTGGTGACGCGCATTTTTCACAAAACCGCGATTATGCCATTTCTGCTGGAGCGTGCGGCGGTGAATGGCCTGGCCGTCGATCGCCACGGCGGTTCGGTGGCGGCTTTTGGTCATCTTTATATTCCGCGGATGCATCGCGCCGGGTTTGTCGCCCCGAACATGGGCGATGTCGCCCCGGAAGCCAGCCCTGGCGGCTATGTGATGGATTCGCGCCCCGGCCTTTATGACTCGGTGCTGGTGCTGGATTACAAAAGCCTCTATCCGTCGATTATCCGCACCTTCCTGATCGACCCGGTGGGTCTGGTAGAGGGACTGGCCCATCCGGATGATGCCGATTCAGTCGAAGGTTTCCGCGAAGCGCGTTTCTCACGGCATACCCATTGCCTGCCCGCGATTGTTGAGCAGATCTGGCTGGGTCGTGAGGCAGCGAAAAAGCAGAATAATCAGCCGCTGTCCCAGGCGCTGAAGATCATCATGAACGCCTTTTATGGCGTACTGGGCACCAGCGCCTGCCGCTTCTTCGATCCGCGTCTCGCCTCCTCGATTACCCTGCGCGGTCACGCCATAATGCAGCAGACCCGCACGCTGATTGAAGCGGAAGGTTACGACGTTATCTATGGCGACACCGACTCCACCTTTGTCTGGCTGAAGTCGGCGCACAGTGAAGAAGATGCTGCCGCGATTGGTCAGCAGCTGGTGCAGAAAGTGAATGCCTGGTGGCGTGGCCACTTACAACAGACCCACGGGCTGACCAGCGCGCTGGAGCTGGAGTATGAAAGCCACTACTGCCGCTTCCTGATGCCGACCATTCGCGGCGCGGAACAGGGCAGCAAGAAACGCTACGCCGGACTGATTCGTGACGCTGCCGGTGAGCGCATGGTCTTCAAGGGGCTGGAGTCGGTGCGAACCGACTGGACGCCGCTGGCCAAACAGTTTCAGCAGCAGCTCTACCATCGCATTTTTCACCGTGAGCCGTGGCAGGACTACATCCGCACGACCGTAGCGCAGCTGCTGGCGGGTGAACTCGACGATCAGCTAATCTATAAAAAGCGTCTGCGGCGGCCGCTGAATGAATATGAACGAAACGTGCCCCCGCATGTGCGTGCCGCCAGGCTGGCCGATGAGCAGAATCGTAAATTAAACCGGCCATTACAGTATCAGAAGGGAGGCCGTATTCGTTACGTTATGGCGACGGCAGGCCCGGAACCACTGGAAGCGCGTAGCACGCCGCTGGACTATGACCACTATGTAACGAAGCAACTTCAGCCGGTCGCTGAGGGGATTCTGCCTTTTGTTGAAGGGGACTTTGCTACACTGATTACAGGACAATTGGGGCTTTTTTGACAGGTGACGAACGCCCTGCCATCCAGTACCATAGCGCCCTTCCTGAAACTCACCGCTCTTACTCCCGCTCCAGACCTCGTTTGTCTGGCGGTAACGCTATTGCCTGAGCTTTGGGAACACCTCTAAAAACGTTAAAATTCGAGCAAAAAATATATGGTTTTTACATTAGGTCAGCGCTGGATTAGTGATACGGAAAGTGAACTGGGACTGGGCACCGTGGTGGCGATCGATACCCGCATGATCACCCTGCTGTTTCCGGCCACGGGGGAAAACCGCCTCTACGCCCGCAACGATTCGCCGGTTACCCGCGTCATCTTTAATCCGGGTGATACCATCACCAGCCACGAAGGCTGGCAGATGCGCGTCGATGAAGTTCGTAACGAAAATGACCTGATGACCTATATCGGTACCCGTCTGGATACCGAAGAAAGCGACGTGATGCTGCGCGAAGTGATGCTCGACAGCAAGCTGGTATTCAGTAAGCCGCAGGATCGCCTGTTTGCCGGCCAGCTCGACCGGATGGATCGTTTCGCCCTCCGCTTCCGCGCCCGTAAATACCAGAGTGAGCAGTACCGCCTGCCGATCAGCGGCTTACGCGGTATGCGCACCAACCTGATCCCTCACCAGTTGCATATCGCCCACGATGTCGGCCGTCGCCATGCGCCGCGCGTGCTGCTGGCCGATGAAGTTGGCCTGGGGAAAACCATTGAAGCCGGGATGATCATCCAGCAGCAGCTGCTGGCGGGTCGTGCTGAGCGCGTCCTGATCGTGGTGCCTGAAACCTTACAGCATCAGTGGCTGGTCGAAATGCTGCGCCGCTTCAACCTGCGCTTTGCGCTGTTTGATGACGATCGCTATACCGAAGCGCAGCACGACAGCGACAACCCGTTTGAAACGGAGCAGCTGATTATCTGCTCGCTGGACTTTGTGCGCCGTAACAAACAGCGCCTTGAGATGCTGGCCGATGCCGAATGGGATCTGCTGGTAGTGGATGAAGCGCACCATCTGGCCTGGTCAGAAGGCGAGCCAAGCCGCGAATATCAGGTTATCGAAAAGCTGGCTGAGAAAACGGCCGGGGTGCTACTGCTGACGGCGACGCCGGAACAGCTCGGCATGGAGAGTCACTTTGCCCGTCTGCGCCTGCTCGATCCGGACCGTTTCCATGATTTTGCTGCCTTTGTTGAAGAGCAGCAGCATTTCCGTCCGATTGCCGATGCGGTAACAGCGCTGCTGGCTGACAAGGCGATCTCCCAGGAGGAGATGAACCGGATCAACGATCTGGTCGGCGAGCAGGACATTGAGCCGCTGCTGCAGGTCGCCAACAGCGATCGTGACGGCAAGCTGGAAGCGCGTCAGGAGCTGATCTCCATGCTGATGGATCGCCACGGCACCAGCCGCGTACTGTTCCGTAATACCCGTAATGGCGTTAAAGGCTTCCCGAAACGCGAGCTGCACCAGATCCGCCTTCCGCTGCCTGCGCAGTATCAGACGGCGATTAAAGTCTCCGGCATTATGGGTACGCGCAAAAGCGCCGAGGAGCGGGCGCGTGACCTGCTCTATCCGGAGCAGATTTATCAGGAATTTGAGGGCGACAGCGGGACCTGGTGGAACTTCGACCCGCGTGTCGAATGGCTGATGGGCTATCTCACCAGCAACCGTAAAGAGAAAGTGCTGGTCATCTGCGCCAAAGCCGCCACTGCGCTGCAGCTGGAGCAGGTGCTGCGTGAACGTGAAGGCATCCGCGCCGCGGTGTTTCACGAAGGTCTGTCGATCATTGAACGTGACCGTGCTGCCGCCTGGTTCGCCTCAGAAGAGAACGGCGCGCAGGTGCTGCTGTGCTCCGAGATCGGTTCTGAAGGCCGTAATTTCCAGTTTGCCAGCCGTCTGGTGATGTTCGACCTGCCGTTTAACCCGGACCTGCTGGAGCAGCGTATCGGTCGTCTGGATCGTATCGGTCAGGCGCACGATATTCAGATTCTGGTGCCGTGGCTGGAGCAGACCGCACAGGCGGTGCTGCTGCGCTGGTATCACGAAGGGCTGGACGCGTTTGAGCACACCTGCCCGACCGGCCGTACCCTCTATGACAGCGTCCATTCGCAGCTGATCGGCTATCTGGCCGCGCCGGAGAACAATGAAGGCTTCGATGCGTTTATCACTGACTGCCGTAAACAGCACGACGCACTGAAATCGCAGCTGGAACAGGGTCGCGATCGCCTGCTGGAGCTGAACTCCAACGGCGGTGAATCAGCGCAGCTGCTGGCCAATGCCATCAGCGAGCAGGATAACGATACTGGCCTGGTGAACTTCGCGCTTAACCTGTTTGATATCGTCGGCATCAATCAGGAAGATCGCAGCGATAACCTGATTGTGCTGACCCCTTCCGACCACATGCTGGTGCCCGATTTCCCTGGCCTGCCGGAAGATGGCTGCACCATTACCTTTAACCGCGATCAGGCACTGTCACGCGAGGATACTCAGTTCATTACCTGGGAACACCCGCTGATCCGTAACGGTCTGGATCTGATCCTGTCAGGCGATACCGGCAGCAGCTCGCTGTCACTGCTGAAGAACAAGGCGCTGCCGGTGGGGACGCTGCTGGTCGAGCTGATCTATGTGGTTGAAGCGCAGGCACCGAAGCATCTGCAACTGACCCGCTTCCTGCCACCGACGCCAATCCGTCTGCTGATGGATACCAAAGGCACTAACCTGGCGGGCAAAGTGGAGTTCGAAAGCTTTAACCGTCAGCTGAATGCGGTTAACCGTCACACCGCCAGTAAACTGGTGAATGCGGTGCAGCAGGATGTGCATGCGATTCTGACGCAAGCCGAAGAGAGCGTCGTCAGTGAAGCACGTGCGGTGATTGATGCGGCACGTGCTGAAGCGAACGAGAAGCTGGGTGCCGAGCTTTCGCGTCTTAACGCGCTGAAAGCTGTCAATCCGAACATCCGCGACGATGAAGTTGAGGCGCTGGAAAGCAACCGCGAACAGGTGCTTGAAAGTCTCGACCAGGCCAACTGGCGTCTCGACGCGCTGCGCCTGATTGTGGTAACACACCAGTAAGCTCAGGGGCCTGGATGAATCTGGCCGCAACTGAGAAACTCAAAACGCAGGTAACACAGGCAGAAGAGGAAAGCGTCCCGCGCCATGGACGGCGCGGGCCGAGCTTGTCAGGGATGACAGCTTTTGCGTCTTTCCGATCTGACTGTGTTTCCTGCGCTGGCACACTCTCACAGCTAATCAGACCAGACTTTGTCAACAATCTCAGCCGCATGGCCCCTTATTTTTGGAAAGCTCCATGGAACCTTACAATCCACCGCGTGAACCCTGGCTGCACATCCTTTATCAGGATGCACATATCATGGTGGTGAATAAACCCAGCGGTCTGCTCTCAGTACCCGGTCGTCTGGATGAGCACAAAGATAGCGTGATGACGCGGATACAGCGTGATTTCCCGCAGGCCGAGTCGGTCCACCGACTCGATATGGCGACCAGCGGCGTAATGGTGGTGGCGCTGACCAAGGCGGCGGAACGCGAGCTGAAACGCCAGTTCCGCGAACGGGAGCCTTCCAAAACCTACGTGGCCTGTATCTGGGGGCATCCTGAAAAGGAAGAGGGACTGGTTGATCTGCCGCTGATTTGCGACTGGCCAAATCGTCCAAAGCAGATGGTCTGCTTCGAGACCGGCAAAGCCGCGCAGACGGAGTATCAGGTGCTGGAATATCGTGCGGATAACAGTGCACGCGTGTCGCTGAAGCCGATTACCGGCCGTTCACACCAGCTGCGGGTGCATATGCTGGCGCTGGGCCATCCGATTCTGGGAGATAACTTCTATGCGCCCCCGGAAGCCAAAGCGATGGCAGCCCGTCTGCTGCTGCATGCGGAGTCACTGACTATTACCCATCCGGCATTTGGTAATGCTATGACGTTTCGTCAGCCCGCCGATTTTTGAGATGTTCGACTTGTCACCCTGGCCTCCTCTGTTGCAGAAGAGGCCAGGGGACACAGTGATTACTTAAAGCCCTTCTCTTTGCGAATCAGATCGTACGCTGCCTGAATTTCCTGCGCTTTCTGTTTCGCCATCTCCATCATCTCGGGCGGTAATCCTTTCGCCACCAGCTTGTCGGGATGATGCTCGCTCATCAGTTTGCGATAGGCGCGTTTAATGGTGGTGGCGTCATCACTGCTTTTCACGCCCAGTACGCTACAGGCATCTTCCAGCGTTGGGCCGCGTTGCGCCTGCTGGAAACCGCCTGAACTGCGCTGACCGCCGCCAAACTGCTGACCACCTTCCATCATGCGCAGGAACTGGTCGAACTGGACCCGTGAAATGCCCAGCTCTTCAGCAATCACATAGAGCACCTGACGCTCATTGGGATGCAGTGAGCCGTCGGCAAAGGCGGCCTGAATCTGGATCTCCAGGAACATCCGAATCAGATCGAACCGGCCAAAACAGGCGCTGCGCAGTTCACGCAATTTGCTGCGTAACGGATAATCCGCCTGCTTGCCTTCGCGGAACGCGCGCTGAGCTGCACTGCGGGAGTCCCCGTGCAGCTGCATCCGTTCCATCAACAGCGAAGCAATCTGAATATCCGCTTCCGTGACGCGCCCTTTTGACTTGGTCAGATGGCCCATCACCTGAAAGGTGGTGCTGAAAAACAGCGTCTGTCGGGTCTGATTATTTGAGAAGTAAGCCTTGCCTTGTGCGCCGCGTACTTTGTCAATCATATGGCCAATGATCAAACCGATCACAATACCCCAAAAGCCTGCGCCGGAAAGTAATCCCACCGCCAGACCCATAACTTTTCCCCAGTAGCGCATAAACTCCTCAATTCGCCATGCTTGCGGCTGAAAATTGCATTATCATACCTGTCATTTATCTCAGCGCCTAACGGCAACGCTGACAGACCAGGATTAACACTGGCGCAACGCCGGGCAGTAAGTTAGTCTCTGACCCGATTGTCGGCATGATGCCAGTTTTCATGGAATTCTCGATACCGCGTATGAAAAAACATATACCTACCCTGCTGGCCACACTGATCGGCGCAGCCATTAGCCAGCAAGCCTTTGCCGACGATTTGATGTCGCAGTGTATGTTAGGCGTGCCGAGTTACAACCGCCCGCTGGTGAACGGTGATACGAACCAGCTGCCTGTCACCATTCACTCCGATGCCGCGAAAGGGAACTATCCCAATGATGCGGTCTTTACCGGCAACGTAAACATTGAGCAGGGCAACAGCCGTATGCAGGCGGATGAAGTTCAGCTTCATCAGCGTCAGCAGGAAGGCCAGACCGCGCCCGTGCGTACCGTCGATGCCCTGGGTAATGTGCACTACGATGACAACCAGGTCATCCTGAAAGGTCCGAAAGCCTGGTCAAACCTCAACAGCAAAGATACCAACGTCTGGAATGGTCAGTACCAGATGGTGGATCGTCAGGGACGTGGTACCGCCGATCAGATGAAGCTGCGCGGCGATAACCGCTATACCATCCTGGAAAACGGTACCTTTACATCCTGTCTGCCTGGCTCCAACAGCTGGAGCGTAGTGGGTTCAGAAGTGATCCAGGATCGCGAAGAGGAAGTGGCGGAGATCTGGAATGCCCGCTTTAAGCTCGGTCCGGTTCCGGTGTTCTACAGCCCCTATCTGCAGTTACCGATTGGCGATCGCCGCCGGTCTGGTTTCCTGATCCCGAACGCAAAATATGGCAGCAATAACGGCTTTGAGTTCGTTCTGCCCTACTACTGGAACATCGCGCCACAGGCCGATGCGACCATCACGCCGCACTACATCAGTAAGCGCGGCATGAAGTTTGAAAATGAATTCCGTTATCTGACCACGCTGGGTGCCGGTCTGATGGAATTCGACTACCTCGGCTCCGATAAACAGTACGATAACGACAAAGCGTTGCGCGGCATCGCCGAAAACGACAGCTCCGATCGCTGGCTGTTCTACTGGCGTCATGCGGGTGTTTATGACCAGCACTGGCGTTTCAGCGCGGACTACACCAAAGTCAGCGACAAATATTACTTCAACGATCTCGACTCGAAGTACTACAGCTCGACTGACAACTACGCCACGCAAAAATTCAGCATTGGCTATTCAGATACCAACTGGGACGCCACGCTCTCTACCAAAGACTTTCAGGTATTCGGCAATACCACCAGCAATAACGTTTACCGCGCGATGCCGCAGCTGGACGTTAATCTCTATCAGAACGATATCGGCCCGTTTGATGGCCGCGTTTATGCCCAGGCGGTGAAGTTCACCAATGTCAACAGCCGCTATCCTGAGGCGACCCGTTTACACGTTGAGCCAACGCTGAACCTGCCACTGTCCAATGGCTGGGCCAGCCTGGATACCGAAGCGAAGTTCCTGGCGACCCACTATCAGCAGACTGACGTTGATTACTATAACAACGCTGCTAACGGTCTCAGGGGTGATAAGAGCGGCGAACTGGATGAATCGGTCAACCGCACCCTGCCGCAGTTTAAAGTGGATGGCCGGCTGGTGTTTGACCGCGATATGAATTCGGCTGCGGGCTATACCCAGACACTGGAACCGCGCGTGCAGTACCTTTATATCCCGTACCGTAACCAGAGCAACATCTATCCCTACGACTCAACATTGCTGCAAACCGACTACACCGGTCTGTTCCGCGATCGTACTTATAGCGGGCTGGATCGCATCGCGTCGGCCAATGAAGTGGCTACCGGTGTCACCTCGCGTATTTATGATACCGATCTGGTTGAACGTTTTAACGTTTCTGTGGGTCAAATCTACTCGTTTACCCCTTCTCGTACTGGTGTGAATCAAACCAGTAAAGAAGATGATACCGGCAGCCTGATTTGGGCTGGTGATACATACTGGAAAATCAGCGATCGCTGGGGCGTCAGAGGTGGGCTGCAATATGACACCAAACTCGACAACGTCTCCCAGGGCAATACCGTACTGGAATACCGTCGTGATGCCGACCGCATGGTACAGCTGAGCTACCGTTACAGCAGCCCGGAATATGTAGCGACCGCGCTGAACGATAGCAGCCTGGTGACAAACCCTATCTACAAAAACGGGATTTCACAGGTAGGTACCACGGCCAGTTGGCCGATTGCGGATGCATGGTCTGTGGTAGGTGCTTACTACTACGATACCCGCAACACGCGTCCGGCGTCGCAGCTGGTTGGGCTGCAGTACAGCTCATGCTGCTACGCGATCCGGGTCGGTTACGAACGCAAAATTAACGGTTGGGAAAACAACGACAGTAAATATGACAACCAAATCTCATTCAACATTGAGCTGCGTGGTCTGAGTCCTAACTATGGCTTAGGCACCAACGATATGCTGCGTCAGGGCATTATCCCTTACCAGCCCGCTTTCTGATGTTGTGATGTTTGACAGGCAATCCCGCAGTGCGGAACCAACAATGGATAAAGTATGAAGAACTGGAGAATGCTGATTCTTGGTGTGGCAATCAGTGCCAACACCGCGTTCGCAGCACCACAAGTCGTTGATAAAGTTGCAGCCGTGGTCAATAACGGCGTGGTTCTTGAGAGTGACGTGGACGGCATGATGGGCACGGTTAAATCTCAGGCCCAGCAGGCAGGTCAGCAGTTGCCGGATGATAAAACGTTGCGCCATCAGATTCTGGAACGTCAGATCATGGACAACATCATTCTGCAGATGGGTGAAAAAGCAGGGATCCAGATCAGCGACGAGCAGCTGGACCAGGCGATTCAGAACATCGCTGCGCAGAACCGCATGAGCCTTGATCAGCTGCGCAGCCGTCTGGCTTATGACGGCATGAACTACAGCGTTTATCGTTCTCAGATCCGTAAAGAGATGACCATTGCTGAAGTGCGCAACAACGAAGTACGTCGTCGCGTCACCATTCTGCCGCAGGAAGTCGATACGCTGGCTAACCAGATCGGCTCTCAGAACAGTCAGGGCACCGAACTGAACGTCAGCCATATTCTGCTGCCGCTGCCGGAAAACCCGACGCAGCAGCAGGTTGATGAGCAGGAAACGCTGGCGAAACAGCTGGTTGGCGAACTGAAAAATGGCGCAGACTTCGGCAAGATGGCCGTGACCTACTCTGCCGACTCTCAGGCGCTGAAAGGCGGCAACATGGGCTGGGGTAAAATCGAAGAGTTACCAACCCTGTTTGCGCAGGCGCTGTCGAGCGCAAAAAAAGGTGATATCGTCGGACCCGTTCGCTCCGGTGTCGGCTTCCACATCCTGAAAGTAAACGACCTGCGTGGCGAGAGCAAAAATGTTTCTGTCACCGAAGTCCATTCACGTCACATTCTGCTGAAGCCGTCGCCGATTCTGACAGACGAACAGGCGCGGGCGCAGCTGGAACAGATCGCTGCTGATATCCGCAGCGGCAAAACCACTTTCGCCGCGGCGGCCAAACAGTACTCTGATGACCCGGGTTCGGCGAACCAGGGTGGCGATCTTGGCTGGACCTCACCGGAATCCTTCGACCCGGCGTTCCGCGACGCGCTATTGCGTCTGCAGAAAGGCCAGACCAGCCAGCCGGTTCACTCCTCTTTCGGCTGGCATCTGATTCAGTTGCTGGACAGCCGTCAGGTGGATAAAACTGATGCCGCCCAGAAAGAGCGTGCTTACCGTATGCTGTTTAACCGTAAGTTCGCGGAAGAAGCGCAGACCTGGATGCAGGAACAACGCGCCAGCGCCTACGTGAAAATTCTGGATGGCAATGCGCAGTAATCTTCGTGTGGTGATCACGCCCGGCGAACCCGCCGGGATTGGTCCCGATCTCACGGTTCAGCTGGCTCAGCAGTCGTGGCCGGTTGAACTGGTGGTGTGCGCCTCGCCAGCACTGTTGCAGCAGCGTGCGGCCCAACTTGGTCTGCCGCTGACGCTGCGGACCTACCAGCCTGACGCGGCGGCAGAGCCGCAGCAGGCGGGTACGCTGACTGTCCTGCCCATTGAAACGGCAGAGACGGTTACGCCAGGTGAACTCTGCGTCGCCAACAGCGACTATGTACTGGCTACGCTGGCGCGCGCCTGTGACGGTTGTCTCGACGGTGAATTTGCTGCCCTGATAACCGGCCCGGTGCACAAAGGTGTTATTAATGATGCCGGTATCGCCTTTACCGGCCATACCGAATTTTTCGCCGATCGCGCTGGCGGCCATCGCGTAGTCATGATGCTGGCGACAGAAGAGCTTCGAGTCGCACTGGCGACTACGCATCTGCCGCTGAAAGATGTCCCCGCTGCGGTCACCCGCGACTGTCTGCATGAAGTGATCACGATTCTGCATCGCGATCTGCAGCAGAAATTTGCGATTGCCGAACCGCATATTTACGTCTGTGGTCTTAACCCTCATGCGGGTGAAAGTGGCCACATGGGACGTGAAGAGATCGAGACCATCACGCCAGCAATTAACGAACTGCGTCAGCAGGGCATTAATCTGACCGGCCCGCTGCCTGCGGATACGCTGTTCCAGCCGAAATATCTGCAGTATGCCGATGTGGTACTGGCGATGTATCACGACCAGGGCCTGCCGGTACTCAAATTTCAGGGGTTTGGCCGGGCGGTGAATATCACCCTCGGTCTGCCCTTTATCCGGACTTCCGTTGACCACGGCACCGCGCTAGAACTCGCCGGTCTGGGTCAGGCTGAACCGGGCAGCTTCATCACGGCGCTTAACCTCGCCATCACTATGATCAAGAGCAGTAATGAATAATCGCGTCCATCAGGGGCACTACGCCCGTAAACGTTTCGGGCAGAACTTCCTGAACGATCAGTACATTATCGACAGCATTGTCTCCGCCATCCATCCACAGCGCGACGAAGCGCTGGTGGAAATCGGCCCGGGCCTGGGTGCCTTAACCGAGCCGGTTGGCGAACGCCTCGATAAATTAACGGTAATAGAACTGGACCGCGACCTCGCTGCGCGTCTGGAAACCCATCCGTTCCTTGGCCCGAAACTGACTATCTTCCAGCAGGATGCCATGACCTTCGACTTCGCCGCGCTGGCGCAGGAGAGAGGCCAGCCGCTGCGGGTATTTGGTAACCTGCCGTACAATATTTCGACCCCGCTGATGTTCCACCTTTTCAGCTATACTGGTTCGATCAAAGATATGCACTTCATGCTGCAGAAAGAAGTGGTCAACCGTCTGGTTGCCGGTCCGGGAAGTAAAGCATATGGTCGTCTGACGGTGATGGCGCAATATTACTGCCAGGTCATCCCTGTGCTGGAAGTGCCTCCGCACTCCTTTACGCCGCCACCGAAAGTGGACTCGGCCGTAGTGCGTCTGGTGCCGTTTGCTGAGCCGCCTCATCCGGTCAGCGATGTGCGTATACTGAGCCGTATTACCACGGAGGCATTCGGCCAGCGCCGCAAAACGCTGCGCAACAGCCTGAGCCACATGGTAGCTGCCGGAGCACTGGAAGAGTTATCCATAGATCCAACCCTGCGTGCCGAGAACGTCTCCGTCGCGCAATATTGTCAGCTGGCAAACTGGCTGGCGAATCATCAGGGAAAATCGCAGGAGTAAGTCATGAGTGAAACGGCCCGCGTCTCCGTCCATGTGCAAAGCCAGTACGTCGCCTCACAATCCTCACCGGATGATGATCGTTACGTCTTCGCCTATACCATTACGATACGCAATCTGGGCCGTTCCTCCGTGCAACTGCTGGGACGTTACTGGCTGATTACCAACGGTAATGGCCGCGAAACGGAAGTTCAGGGTGAAGGCGTGGTCGGTGAACAGCCGTTTATTGCGCCTGGCAATGAATTTCAGTACACCAGCGGTGCCGTGATCGAAACGCCGATGGGCACCATGCAGGGACATTACGTGATGGTCGACGAACAGGGCGATACCTTCCACGTCGAGATCCCGGTGTTCCGCCTCGCCATTCAGACCCACATTCATTGATTTACACGCTTTTTGCCCGTTAAGTCGGGCACCTTCCTGATGGATAAAACGTTATGAGCACATACCTGATTGGCGATGTTCACGGTTGCTACGATGAATTACGTGCGTTGCTGCAACAGGTCGATTTTAATCCTGAGCAGGATACGCTGTGGCTGACCGGCGACCTGGTGGCACGCGGTCCGGGCTCCCTTGATGTCCTGCGCTACGTGAAATCGCTGGGTGACGCGGTACGTCTGGTGCTGGGCAATCACGATTTGCATCTGCTGGCTGTCTACGCCGGGATCAGCCGTAACAAGCCTAAAGATCGCCTGACGCCCCTGCTCGAAGCGGACGATGCAGATGAGCTGATCAACTGGCTGCGCCGTCAGCCGCTGTTACAGGTGGATGAAGAGAAAAAGCTGGTGATGGGCCACGCCGGCATCACGCCGCAGTGGGATATTGAGACTGCGAAAAAGTGCGCGCGTGAAGTTGAAGCGGTGCTCGCCAGCGACAGTTATCCGCTGTTCCTGGATGCCATGTATGGCGATATGCCGAACAACTGGAGTGAGGATTTGACCGGTCTGGCGCGTCTGCGCTTCAGCACCAACGCCCTGACCCGCATGCGTTACTGCTTCCCCAACGGCCAGCTGGACATGATCTGCAAAGATGCCCCTGAATCCGCCCTTCCGCCGCTGAAGCCCTGGTTTAACATCGAGGGACCGGTCGCACGTGACTACACCATCGTGTTTGGTCACTGGGCGTCGCTGGAAGGGAAAGGAACACCAGAAGGCATTATCGGCCTCGATACCGGCTGCTGCTGGGGCGGAACGCTGACCCTGCTGCACTGGGAGACACAACGCTATGTGGTGCAGCACTCCAATCGCGAAAAAGCGCTGGCCTCCAGCGACAGTCTGGCACCGCCCACGCTGTAAACTTTGATGCTGGCCCGTCAGGCCAGCCTCCTGTTTTAGGCGCCGATAATGCCGCCATCTTCACGGGTGATCATGATCACCGATGAGCGTGGGCGTGGACTGTTATTGGGAAAGTGCGAGTCACCCTCTTCACCGGGATGCTGCACGTTCACGAACAATGTTTTGTAGTCGGGCGTGAAGGTAATGCCGGTCAGCTCGCACGATTTTGGGCCGACCATAAAGCGGCGGATCTCTCCACTGTCAGGATCCCCCACCAGCATCTGATTATTCCCCTGCCCCTGATAATCCTCTTTGTTACTGTACTTGCCGTCGGTCAGGATCCATAAGCGCCCGTGCGCATCAAAGCCCAGGCCATCCGGACTGTTAAAGGTGTTTTCAGCAGTGATGTTGGGTGTGCCGCGATAGATCCCCTCGGGATGCGCTATCGGGTTGCCGCACAACGCATAGATATCCCACTCAAAGGTCTGTGCCGTAGCATCGCCTTTCTCATCCCAGCGGATAATCTGACCGTAGATATTTTTGGGCCGCGGATTCGCCGCATTGACCGGCATGTCATCATTGCCGCGCTTGTTATTGTTGGTCAGGGTGCAGTAGGCACGGCCATCGTGCGGGTTAACGGCAATCCACTCGGGCCGGTCCATCCGCGTGGCGTTCACCACATCGGCGGCAGCACGCGCATTGATCAGGACATCAGCCTGACTGTTAAAGCCCTTCTCAGCGTTGAGTCCATTTTCGCCCCACTTCAGCGCCAGCCAGCGCCCGGTGCCTTTCAGTGGTGTGCCCTGCGCATCGCCGTTGAACTGCGCCACATAGAGCGTGCCCTTATCCAGCAGTCCCTGACTGGCTTTGGCATCATCCGGAATGACCTTGTCGTCCGAGACATATTTATAGATATATTCGCCGCGCTCATCGTCGCCCATGTAAACCACCAGTTGCCCGGTTTTCGCGACCGTCACAGCCGCGTTCTCGTGCTTAAAGCGGCCCAGCGCGGTGCGTTTGACCGGCACAGCGTGAGGATCAAAGGGATCGATCTCGACAATCCAGCCGTGGCGATTAAATTCGTTGGGATTTTTCGCGATATCGAAGCGGGGATCAAAGTCAGACCAGTTGCGCTCCGGATCGGCGGCATTCAGAGTGTAACGCTTCTGCTGTGGAGTCGGGGTAAAGTCTGCCTGATGAGTGCCAAAGTAGGTGTCGTAGTTCTCTTCACAGGTGAGATAGGTGCCCCACGGCGTTTTACCGTTGGCACAGTTACCAAAGGTGCCAAGGACATGCATTCCCTGGGGATCGGCGGCGGTCTTCAGCGCGTTATCACCGGCGGCCGGACCGGAAAACCGCATAGGCGTATTGGCAGTAATGCGGCGGTTGTAGTCAGAAGGACGTACCACCTGCCAGCGATTGTCTTCACCCCGTTTAACTTCAACGATGGAGACGCCGTGTGCCGCCTGTGACTTCCTCACATCTTCCAGGCTGGTCGCTTTGCTGCCGCCGTGGGCAAACAGCGTCGGCTCATTCACATACTCATTGTTAATCGCCATCACGCCGCGATGCTCATCAATGGCGAAGAAGCTCATGCCATCGTTGTTATCACCGAACTGCTTTTCCTGCTCTTCTGCGCTGTTATTGCCCAGCGGGTCAAACGCGGCCGCGCCATTTACCAGCGGATCACCCCAGGAGATCAGCACGTCAGCACGATAGCCCGGTGCGACCACAACCTCATCGGCCGTGGATGCGGCAATCGCCTGAAAGCCCAGTAGCGGACTGCCGGCAGGCTTCGTCTGCGCCAGTGCGCTGGATGAGAGCGTGAGGCCGCCGCTGAGAAAGCCGGTCAGCCCTACCGCACCGGAACCGGCAAGAAATTTACGGCGATGTGGATCACGAAGACGGTCAGTGCTTAATGCGGAGAGTTCGGTTTTCATTATTGATTGCTTCCTTTATGACGATCCCAGAAAAGAAGCAATGCTAATAAACAGAGATGACAGCCAGGTTACAGCCAGACTGGGAGAGGATTAACGGCGACGATCAAGAATCTCAAAGCAGTAGCTGTGGGAGTTCTGCTCATCTGCGTCGTGGAACTCGCTGAACGTGGACTGCCACTCATCCGGCTCGTAATCCGGAAACTGCGTATCGCCTTCCACTTCCGCATCAATGTGCGTCAGATAGAGACGATCGGCGCGCTTCAGCATCTGCTCGTAGACACGTCCACCCCCAATCACCATGATCTCTTCTGCATCACCGGCTGCCTGTAACGCCTCATCCAGCGACGTAACCCAGGTGACGCCTTCCGTGGTGCCTGGCTTACTGCTGACCACGATGTTCAGCCGGCCAGGTAACGGGCGCCCGATGGATTCAAAGGTCAGTCGACCCATAATGACCGGTTTCTTCAGCGTATTGCGCTTGAACCATGCCAGATCTGCAGGCAGGTCCCACGGCATGGCGTTCTCCATTCCAATAATGCGATCTGCTGCTAATGCCGCGATAAGACTAATCATGTTAACCACTCACTGAAAAAAATTGGCGCCATGATACGTAAAGGTGAAACTTTCGTCGATAGGGGGAAAGGTCTAATTGCGTAAACCTTTTCAGGACGCCGTTTTTCACGACCTGTGCAGCGTTTTTCACCGCGTAATCGCGTCAGTTTGCCGCAGCTCGCCAGCGATCGGCCTTAGGCTGGCACAAAAGTCGTGCGCAAAAGAAAACGGCTCCCGGAGGAGCCGTCAGGGTTATCAGAAGTCGTAGCGCAGACGCACCAGATTCATATCACCCAGGTTATCGGTGCTGGAGGTAAACACATGTTCGTAATCAACGCGGAAACCGTAGTCGAGGAACAGCACCACACCCAGACCGTTGTCGATGCGCTGGTAATCACGGCCTGTCGCATACTCGATACGGTCACCCATGACATAAGGCTGGACAGCTTTCAGACCATACTGCGCCACAGGGATCTTGTAACCGGCGAAATACTCAATGCCCCACGCATCGCCCGCAAAGTAGTTATGGACATCTTTGCGTTTGGTGGTCATGAAGTTTTCATACCAGCCACCACCGGCTGACAGCGTCCAGTTGCCTGGTGTCCAGCTCAGCGCAGTGCCGTAAATGTTCTGGTCGTAATCGTGACTGTCGCCGTTGTTCGGGTTACGCATCGCCGCGCGGGTGTAGTTCCACGCCGTGCCCCAGCTCAGATCGTCAGTGATGTGGTAATCCACGCCGAGCGAGCCGCCGCCTTTGCGCTTATAGCGCAGGCCGTTGCCTGGCAGATACTCGTTATCTTCGAACAGATAAGAAGCGTAGACATCCGCGTCGCCGAAGCTGTTTTTATACTTCAGCTGTTTACGTGAGCGGTAAGAGCCGTCGTAGTCGCCATTGATACCGTTGCCCGGTGCCTGGCCGACCATATCGTAATCCCAGATATCCGTCTTGGCGCCCACGGTGTCGTAATAGACGCTGTTCTGCTGACCAAAGGTAAGCTGACCCCAGGTTTTGCTTTTCAGACCGGTGTAGAGCTGGCGACGCGTGGTGTTATTAGCACCGTCCGCATAGTGACGATCCCAGCTGAACACTGCCGGGATGTTAACGCCCAGCTCGTAGTAGCTGATCCAGCTAACGTCATCAAACAGGTAGTAATCCGCGCCGAAACGGAAACGGGTGCCGCCATCGAAACCGTCACGCTTGTAGGATTTGTCATTCACGCCGGTCTGATGATTGACCTGAGCACGGATGCTGCCGCCAACATTCAGGGTAAGGCGGCTAAGTGGATCGCCCGCCTGCGGATCCTGTTTTAACAGGGTAATTTCCGCCTGGCTGGCGAAAGGAAGAGTAACCATCAGTGCAGCCACTGCACTCAGAGAAAAAGTACGCATTTTCATTTTTTATTTATGTCCTGATACGCTTCAGTGATAAGCGGCAGGCATAGTACTGGCGAAAAATCCGCACAGGAAGTCTTTATCTTATAAATTTGTGCGAACCGGCCTCATTCGCACCTAAAGCTAAAAATTTAAGCCAAATCAGTCACTTTAACGCAAATGCCTGGCTTTACCGGAACCTGAAATTCAGATTATCGCCAGAAAGGTGGCAAAAAAAACGGCTCCCGCAGGAGCCGTTTTTCACACTACATTATCTTACATCGCCTTTATCTGAGCATGCATTTCCTGAACGGAGATAACCTGTTCCGTCGGGTCAGCATTCAGCGCCATCGCGGTGGCGAAGCCGCCATTCAGCGTAGTGTCGTAGTGCACTTTATACTGCAGTGCGCTGCGGCGAATCAGCTTGGAATCTTCAATCGCCTGACGACCCGCCGTGGTATTGACGATGTAGCTATACTCGCCATTCTTCAGGCGGTCCTGAATGTGTGGACGTCCTTCATGAACCTTGTTGACCAGGCGCGGATTAATGCCCGCTTCGCCCAGCACCACCGCCGTGCCATGAGTCGCATCCAGTTCGAAACCAAACTTCTGCAGCTTCGCAGCCAGGTCGACGATACGTTTTTTGTCGCCTTCACGCACCGACAGCAGCGCACGGCCCGACTTCTTCATATTGCTCTGGGCGCCCAGCATCGCTTTGGAGAATGCCTCAGCGAACGTGCGGCCCACGCCCATGACTTCACCGGTAGAACGCATTTCTGGTCCCAGAATCGGGTCAACACCCTGGAACTTGTTGAACGGCAGAACCACTTCTTTGACCGAGTAATAAGGCGGAATCACCTCTTCCGTGACGCCCTGCTCTGCCAGTGTTTTACCTGCCATCACGCGCGCGGCCACTTTCGCCAGCGGTACGCCGGTCGCTTTAGAGACGAACGGAACGGTACGCGCCGCTCGTGGGTTAACTTCGATCAGGTAGACTTCATTGTCTTTCACCGCGAACTGAACGTTCATCAGGCCACGAACGTTCAGCTCAAACGCCAGCTTCTCAACCTGCTGGCGCATCACGTTCTGAATCTCCTGATTCAGCGTGTAGGCCGGCAGTGAACAGGCGGAGTCACCGGAGTGAACGCCAGCCTGCTCAATGTGTTCCATGATACCGCCAATCAGCACCCGCTCACCGTCGCAAATCGCATCCACATCCACTTCGACCGCATCATCCAGGAAGCGATCCAGCAGCACCGGCGCATCGTTGGAAACCGAAACCGCCGTCTGGAAGTAGCGTCTCAGGTCGATCTCGTCGTAGACGATCTCCATGGCACGGCCGCCCAGCACATAAGAAGGACGCACCACCAGCGGATAACCCAGGCCAGCGGCTTTCTCGACCGCCTGCTCCAGCGTCGCTACCGTGGCATTAGCCGGTTGCTTCAGTTTCAGGCGATCAACCGCCTGCTGGAAACGTTCACGATCTTCCGCACGGTCAATGGAATCCGGGCTGGTGCCGATAACCGGTACGCCTGCGGCTTCCAGCGCACGCGCCAGTTTCAGCGGGGTCTGACCGCCATACTGCACGATGACGCCTTTTGGCTGCTCAATCCGCACAATTTCCAGCACATCTTCCAGCGTGACCGGCTCAAAGTAGAGGCGGTCGGAGGTGTCATAATCGGTCGAGACCGTTTCCGGGTTACAGTTCACCATAATGGTCTGGTAACCATCTTCACGCAGCGCCAGAGCGGCATGAACACAGCAGTAGTCGAATTCGATACCCTGACCGATGCGGTTTGGTCCACCACCCAGAATCATGATTTTTTCGCGATCCGGACTCGGATTAGCTTCGCACTCCTCTTCATAGGTGGAGTACATGTAAGCGGTATCCGTCGCGAACTCTGCGGCGCAGGTGTCTACACGCTTATAAACCGGGTGCAGGTTAAACTGCTGACGCAGCTTGCGGATTTCGCTCTCTGCCACACCCGCCAGCGTCGCCAGCCGCGCATCAGCAAAGCCTTTGCGCTTCAGGGTACGCAGGAACGTGGCATCCAGGCTATTCACCCCTTCGCTTGCCACCTGATCTTCCAGCCGCACCAGCTCTTCAATCTGCACCAGGAACCAGCGGTCAATGTTGGTCAGATTGAACACGCCATCAACCGACATGCCAGCGCGGAAAGCGTCTGCGATGTACCAGATACGGTCTGAACCGGCATCTTTCAGCTCGCGGCGGATGCGGGTTAACGCTTCCGGATCGTCCAGGTGCACTTTCGGATCAAAGCCATTAGCGCCCACTTCCAGACCGCGCAGCGCTTTTTGCATCGATTCCTGGAATGTGCGGCCAATCGCCATCACTTCACCCACCGACTTCATCTGCGTGGTCAGGCGATCATTGGCACCGGCAAATTTTTCAAAGTTGAAACGCGGGATCTTGGTGACGACGTAGTCGATTGATGGCTCGAACGAGGCTGGCGTTAAGCCGCCGGTGATATCGTTCATCAGCTCGTCGAGGGTGTAGCCCACCGCCAGTTTGGCCGCCACTTTCGCAATCGGGAAGCCGGTCGCTTTAGAGGCCAGCGCCGAAGAGCGCGACACGCGTGGGTTCATCTCGATGACAATCAGGCGACCATCTTTCGGGTTAACCGAGAACTGCACGTTGGAGCCGCCGGTTTCAACACCGATTTCACGCAGTACCGCCAGCGAGGCGTTACGCATGATCTGATACTCTTTATCGGTCAGCGTCTGGGCAGGTGCGACCGTGATGGAGTCACCGGTGTGAATGCCCATCGCGTCGAAGTTTTCAATGGAGCAGACGATGATGCAGTTATCGTTCTTATCGCGCACCACTTCCATTTCATACTCTTTCCAGCCAATCAGCGACTCATCAATCAGCAGCTCATTGGTTGGTGAGAGGTCGAGACCGCGTTCGCAAATCTCTTCAAACTCTTCGCGGTTATAGGCGATGCCGCCACCGGTGCCGCCCATGGTAAAGGAGGGACGGATAATGCACGGAAAGCCCACATCTTCTGCCACGGCCAGCGCTTCTTCCATAGTGTGCGCAATGCCGGAGCGCGCGGTATCCAGACCGATACTTTTCATCGCCACGTCGAAGCGACGACGATCTTCCGCTTTGTCGATCGCATCAGCGGTCGCGCCAATCATCGTGACGCCAAACTCTTCCAGCACGCCATGGCGCTCCAGCTCCAGCGCACAGTTCAGCGCCGTCTGGCCACCCATGGTTGGCAGCACCGCATCCGGACGCTCTTTTTCGATGATTTTGCGCACCACTTCCCAGTGAATCGGCTCAATGTAGGTTGCATCGGCCATTTCCGGGTCGGTCATAATCGTCGCCGGGTTAGAGTTCACCAGAATGACGCGATAGCCCTCTTCTCGCAGCGCTTTACACGCCTGCGCACCGGAATAGTCAAATTCGCAGGCCTGGCCGATCACAATCGGACCGGCACCAAGAATCAGGATGGATTTTAGGTCTGTACGTTTTGGCATGAATTAGCTCCTGATTACTTCGCTTGCAGACGGAATGCGTCAATCAATTCAATAAAGTGGTCAAACAGCGGCGCAGCATCACCCGGTCCAGGGCTGGCTTCCGGGTGTCCCTGGAAGCTGAATGCAGGCTTGTCAGTGCGATGAATACCCTGGACGGTTTTATCGAACAGCGAAATGTGGGTCACACGCAGATTCGCGGGCAGATTGTTCTCATCGACTGCAAAACCGTGGTTCTGGGCGGTGATCATGACGCGATTGTTTTCGAGATCTTTCACCGGATGATTGCCGCCGTGGTGGCCGAGCTTCATCTTCACGGTCTTCGCTCCGCTGGCCAGCGCCAGCAACTGATGACCCAGGCAGATACCGAACACCGGGATCTCGGTTTTCAGGAAGGCCTGAATCGCGCTGATGGCGTAGTCGCACGGCTCCGGGTCGCCAGGACCGTTGGAGAGGAAAATGCCATCCGGGTTCAGCTTCAGGACCTCTTCGGCAGGTGTCTGTGCCGGAACCACGGTCAGACGGCAGCCGCGATCGACCAGCATACGCAGGATGTTGCGCTTAGCGCCGTAGTCGTAAGCCACCACATGGTAAGGCAGAGACTCCACAGCAGCCTGTTCTGGCAGACCCGCGTCCAGCGTCCAGCTGCCCTGCTGCCAGCTGTAAGTCTCTGTGGTGCAGACCTCTTTTGCCAGATCCATTCCTTTCAGTCCCGGGAACGCCTGGGCTTTTTGCAGCGCCAGCGCAGCATCCGGATTGTCGCCAGCAATAATGCAGCCGTTCTGCGCCCCTTTCTCACGCAGCAAGCGCGTCAGCTTGCGGGTATCGATATCGGCAATCGCCACGATGTTGTTGCGCTGCAGGTAAGCAGATAAGCCCTCTTCGCTACGGAAGTTGCTGGCAATCAGCGGCAGGTCACGAATAACCAGGCCCTGCGCGTGAATCTGGCTGGATTCTTCATCGGCGGCATTGGCACCGACATTACCGATATGGGGATAAGTGAGAGTAACGATTTGGCGGGAATAGGAAGGATCAGTGAGGATTTCTTGATAACCGGTCATTGAAGTGTTGAAAACGACTTCTCCCACTGCCGATCCTGTTGCCCCGATGGCCCGACCGTGGAATTGGGTTCCGTCTTCCAGAACCAGGATTGCTGACTTGATCAAAACATCCTCCAGGGAATAAACAGTCAATATATCTGCATATTAATTCAAAATAGCCGCCTGAATCAATGCAAAAACCGCCTGAATTGTCGATTTTTGGCAAATTGCGCGCATTCTAATGATCGCCCTGGGCATTGTCTACCCTGAAGCGGCATTTTTTAATGTTTATCTGCCTTATAAGGAAAAAAACGGGCATAAGCGGCAAAAAGAGGGGAAAACCCGGCGGAATAATCGTTTGCCAGGCAGCATAAAAACGAAACCGGCGCAGCAGGGCCTTTATTTTTGACCAAATGGTCAAAAATGGTGTTTCACAGGGTTACCGAACCCGAAAAACCGATACAAATAAGTACCAGAGATAGATTTTAATTCAGAATGGTATTTTTTAGGTAAAATTAAGGGCAATGAAAACATTGCCCCTTTTCAATCAATCAATTACCGATTGAAATAACCACATCACGATGGTTCGCAACACTTACAACATCGACAAATCCAGCACATCCCGCATATCGAACAGGCCGGATTTCTTATCTTTTAGCCACAAAGCTGACTTAACTGCGCCATTTGCAAAGGTCATACGGCTTGAAGCCTTGTGAGTAATCTCTACCCGCTCACCGATATCTGCAAAGATCGCTGTATGCTCACCGACAATGTCACCTGCGCGCACCGTCGCAAAACCGATAGTCTGCGGCTGACGTTCACCCGTGTGGCCTTCACGCGTATAGACTGCATGCTCATCCAGTTTCCACTGCATCGCGTCGGCTATCGCCTCACCCATCGCCAGCGCGGTGCCAGACGGCGCATCCACTTTATGACGGTGGTGTGCTTCAACGATCTCAATATCCGCGTACTCCCCCATCACTTTGGCAGCCTTCTCCAGTAGCTTCAGCACCAGGTTAACCCCCACGCTGAAGTTAGCGGCGAACACAATGGGGATATCTTCTGCCGCGGCACGAATGGCCGCTTTACCTGCTTCATCAAAACCGGTGGTGCCGATCACCATCGCTTTGCCCTGCTCACGGCAGATCGCCATATACTCCAGCGTGCCTTCCGGGCGGGTGAAGTCGACCAGCACATCAAAATCGTTAATCACCGCGCGTAAATCGTCAGCGATGATGATGCCATTTTTCCCGATGCCCGCTAATTCACCAGCGTCGCTGCCGGTCAGCGATGAGCCCGGGCGAGCCAGTGCCGCACCCAGTTCTGCGCCTTCTGCCTGCTGCGTCGCCTGAATCAGATTACGGCCCATACGGCCCGGCGCGCCCACAATAGCAATGCGGATAGTGTTCATATTTATTCATTCCTAAAACAAAACTATGCATCCAAAGCGTCATCAGGTTAACGATGAGTTAACAGTCACGCCACTATTAATCCGTGATAATAAGAATTTTATGCCAGCCGCCCGTGATTATCAGTAAAAGCAATCACCGCAGCAAATAACGACTTTTTTGTCAGATCCAAAAAACAAAAAAGGCCGAACAGAGTCGGCCTTTTTATCAGTTATATCGAAGAGTTACTGCACGTTACGTACTTCGACGCGCAGCTCTTTAGGCACTTCGAAAACAATATTCTCTTCACGGCCAATCAGCTCAATCGCCGCTTCACCGCCAAGCTCGCGCAGTCGCTGGATCACCTGCTGCACCAGAATATCGGGGGCTGAGGCACCTGCGGTTACACCAATACAGGCCACACCTTTTACCCACTCTTCCTGAATATCATCCGCAGAGTCGATCAGCTTCGCCAGTTTACCGGCACGCTGTGCCAGCTCAGCCAGTCGGTTAGAGTTCGAGGAGTTCTTCGAACCGACCACCAGCACCACTTCCGCATCTTTCGCCAGCGTACGAACGGCTTCCTGACGGTTGGTGGTGGCATAGCAGATATCATCTTTACGCGGCCCGATGATCGCAGGGAAACGCTGACGCAGGGCATCAATGATGTCAGAGGTGTCATCCACCGACAGCGTGGTCTGCGTCATGAAGCTCAGATTGTTTTCGTCTTTAACGGTCAGTCTGAAGACATCTTCCGGTGACTCCACCAGATACATGCCGCCATTAGGGTTGTTGTACTGCCCCATAGTGCCTTCAACCTCCGGATGACCCGCATGACCAATCAGTATCGCTTCCACACCTTTACGGCTGGCGCGCGCCACTTCCATATGCACTTTGGTTACCAGCGGACAGGTGGCGTCGAACAGCATGGTCAGATTGCGCGCTTTGGCTTCGGCACGCACTGCCTGTGAAACACCGTGCGCCGAGAAGATCAGAATCGCGTCATCCGGCACTTCGCTGATCTCTTCAATGAAGATAGCACCGCGCTCACGGAGGCTGTTCACCACGTAACGGTTATGCACCACCTCGTGACGAACATAGATGGGCGCGCCATACATCTCCAGCGCGCGCTCAACAATACTGATGGCGCGATCAACGCCAGCGCAGAAACCGCGCGGATTAGCTAACAGGATTTGCATCGTTCGCCTCCAGGGCCGGATCGATTTCCAACACCTCTACATCAAACTGAATACGACGACCTGCCAGCGGGTGGTTGAAATCCACGGTGATAGAATCACCGGAGACTTCACGGATCACGCCTGGCATTTCACTGCCGCCCATGCCGCTGAACAGCATGATGGCACCCACTTCCGGTTCACCTGCGTCGATAAAGTCCCGACGCGAGAAATACTGGATTAGGTCAGGACTGACGCCACCAAAGGCGTCTTCCGGTGCCAGAGTGAACTGTTTGGTTTCACCCGTTTTCAGCCCCAGCAGTGCCTGCTCAAGTGCTGCAGAGAGGCTGCCATCACCGAGACGGAACAGCGCGGGCTTGCCGTTTGCACGGGTCGATTCCGCCGTCGAGCCATCTTCCAGCTTCAGCGTAAAATGCACCAACACCGCGCTTTCGCGCTGTACGGACTCAGTCATCACTTACCCTTTCTGTTTAGCCTGTTTGCCGTTCGGGCTGAAAAAGCCCTCCAGCACCACCAATGCCGCACCAATACAGATGCCGCAGTCAGCGATATTAAATGTAGCGAAGTGCCAGTTACCGACATAAAAATCGATAAAATCGACCACAAAGCCATGGTACGAGCGATCGAACAGATTGCCTACCGCGCCGCCGATGATCAGGGCATAGGCAATGTTCGCGATCTTCTGGCTTGCATGATTACGGTACATCATCACGACTAGTGAGATCACGATAGCCAATGCGATGCCCGCAAAGAACCAGCGCTGCCAGCCACCTTTGTCAGCCAGGAAACTGAACGCCGCGCCGTAGTTGTGCGCGTAGAACAGATTCAGGTAGGGCATCAGTGGCTGGGTTTCATGCAGCATCATGTTGTTCATCACCCACTGCTTGCTGGCGAAGTCGACAACAATCACCACCAGCACCAGCCACAGCCAGCGCAATCCGGTTGATAAAATAGGTTTACGCATCAGGCAAATTCACGCTGTTCGCCGTCACCGGCTACGTTAGTGTAACAACGACCACAGACCTCAGCATGCTCAGGATTCTGTCCGACGTCGGTAGTGTAATGCCAGCAGCGCTGACATTTCTCGCCTTCCGCCTTGTGCAGCGCGATTTTCAGACCTTTCAGCCCTTCACTCTGCTGCGCTTCGTCGTTCGCCAGGGCGTAATCCGCCACCTGTGCGCCAGAGGTCAACAGCACAAAGCGCAGTTCATTGCCCAGCGCCTGCAGCTTAGCCGCCAGTTCCGGATCGGCATACAGCGTCACCGTGGCTTCCAGCGCGCCACCGATACGTTTATCCGCACGCGCCTGCTCAATTACCTTGTTCACTTCGCCACGCACTTTCAGCAGCTCAGCCCAGTAGGCGTCATTCAGCGCTTCATCTTCCGCCAGGCCAAACAGACCCTGATACCACTCTTCGGTGAAGACATACTGCGCGCGTTCACCTGGCAGGTAGCCCCAGATCTCATCCGCCGTAAAGGACATGATCGGTGCCATCCAGCGCACCAGCGCTTCAACGATATGCCACAGCGCGGTCTGGCAGCTGCGACGCGCCAGGCTATCGCCTTTCGCGGTGTACTGACGATCTTTAATGATGTCGAGATAGAAGCTGCCCATCTCAATCGAGCAGAACTGCATCAGACGCTGGATCACTTCGTGGAAATCGTAGTTCTCATAGGAGGCGACGATATCGGCCTGTGCCGCCTGTGCGCGACCCACTGCCCAGCGATCCACTACGACCATCTCTTCCGGTTTCACCAGATCGGTGGCCGGGTTGAAGCCGCTGAGGTTAGCCAGCAGGAAGCGTGCGGTGTTACGGATACGACGATAGGCATCGGCAGAGCGCTTGAGAATCTCATCGGAGACCGCCATTTCGCCTGAGTAGTCGGTTGAGGCCACCCACAGACGCAGAATATCAGCGCCCAGCTTGTTCATCACATCCTGCGGCGCAACGGTGTTGCCGATCGACTTTGACATCTTGCGGCCCTGACCATCCACGGTGAAACCATGTGTCAGTACCTGACGATAAGGCGCTTTGCCCTTCATCGCCGTGGAGATCATCAGCGAGGACATAAACCAGCCGCGATGCTGATCGGAACCTTCCAGATAGAGGTCAGGTGCATGTCCGCCAAATTCCGGACGCGCATCCACCACGGAGTAGCTGGTAGAACCGGAGTCAAACCAGACATCCAGCGTATCCGGCACTTTGACGTAATGATCGGCGTCGTCGCCCATCAGTTCGCGCGGATCGAGATCCCACCAGGCCTGAATGCCTTCCTGCTCAACGCGCTGCGCCACTTTCTCCATCAGCGCCAGCGTGTCCGGGTGCAGCTCTTCGCTCTCTTTATGAACGAACAGCGCCATTGGCACGCCCCACGTACGCTGACGGGAGATACACCAGTCAGGACGGTTCGCCACCATCGATTCGATACGCGCCTGGCCCCAGTCCGGGATCCACTGTACGCCTTTGATCTCTTTCAGCGACTGCGCACGCAGTCCTTTCTGATCCATGCTGATGAACCACTGCGGCGTGGCGCGGAAGATGATCGGCGTTTTGTGGCGCCAGCAGTGCGGGTAGCTGTGCAGCAGTTTCTCAACGTGTAGCAGCGCGCCTTTCTCTTTCAGCAGCTCAACGATCATGTCGTTGGCTTTAAAGACGTTAATCCCATCCAGCGTCGGATAAGTGCCGGGCAGGTAGCTGCCATCCGGTCCGACCGGATTCGCCGTTTCGATGCCATATTTCTGACCGATGACGTAGTCATCCGGACCGTGGCCCGGTGCGGTGTGAACTGCACCCGTACCCGCGTCCAGCGTCACGTGATCGCCCAGCACCACCAGCGACTCAATCGCCAGGAACGGGTGCTGGAATTTCTGCAGCTCCAGCGCAGCGCCTTTGCATTCGCCCAGTACCTGCCATTCACTGACACCGGCGCGCTTCATGACGCTCGCAACCAGCTCTTTCGCCAGGATCAGGGCGCGGCCCTCGATCTGGATCAGCTGGTATTCAAATTCAGGATGCAGAGAGATGGCGCGGTTAGCCGGTAATGTCCACGGCGTCGTTGTCCAGATCACCAGTGAGATCGGGCCATTGACCTGTGCTACGCCAAATGCCTGACGCACCGCGTCGGCATCGATGGCGTTGAACATAACATCAATTGACGGAGAGGTTTTGTCGTAATACTCGACTTCCGCTTCTGCCAGAGCAGAACGGCAATCCAGGCACCAGTGCACCGGCTTCGCGCCTTTGTGCAGGTGGCCGTTGCCGATGATTTTACCCAGCGCACGGATGATATTGGCTTCGGTACCGAAATCCATGGTCAGGTAAGGACGATCCCAGTCGCCCAGCACGCCCAGACGGATAAAGTCCGCCTTCTGGCCTTCAACCTGTTCAGCAGCGTACTTGCGACACGCGGCACGGAATTCAGCGGCGGTGACTTTCTCGCCTGGCTTGCCGATCATCTGCTCAACTTTGTGTTCGATTGGCAGACCGTGACAGTCCCAGCCCGGCACATACGGCGAGTCATAACCCGCCATGCCTTTCGACTTAACGATAATGTCTTTCAGAATCTTGTTAACAGAGTGACCAATATGAATGCTGCCGTTCGCATACGGAGGGCCATCATGCAGGATAAAGGTTTTTTTCCCTTTTTTGGCTTCGCGGATGATGCCGTACAGGTTGTCGGCATACCAGCGTTGCAACATTCCCGGTTCGCGTTTGGCCAGATCGCCACGCATCGGGAATCCCGTTTCCGGCAAATTCAGGGTAGATTTATAGTCACTCATCAGATTCTCGATTCCGTTTTTCGCTCAGGTTAAAGCAGCCCAAAGAACTGCCGGGCCGTTACCACATCGTTCGCAATTTGTTCTTTCAACGCCTCCAGTGAGGCAAAGCGCTGCTCGTTTCGTATTTTCTGTTTCAGCACCACATCAATGTGACGACCATAGAGATCCATATTGATGTCGAGCAGGTGAACTTCAAGCTGCTGGCGTAAACCTTTTACGGTCGGACGGGTGCCGATATTAGCAACACCCGGCAGTGGCTCGGGCGTCAGACCCTGGACCTCCACCGCATAGACCCCTTTCACCGGTGAGACGCTGCGGCGTAAAGGAAGGTTCGCAGTGGGAAACCCCAGCGTGCGTCCCAGTGCATCACCGTGCACGACGCGGCCGGAAATGGTGAAAGGATGACCTAACAGCGACTCCGCCAGCGCTAAATCATCTGCGGCCAGCGCCTGACGCACGGCGGTGCTGCTGATTCGCTTCCCGCCGTCACAGAAGGTTTCGGTGCTCACGACCTCAAAACCATACTCCGCACCGGCTTTCTGTAATAACAGGAAATCCCCCTGGCGACCAGCACCGAAGCGGAAATCATCGCCTACCGCGAGGTACTTTACGTCCAGCTTGTCGACCAGCAGATCACTGATAAAACGCTGGGCGGACAGGGCTGCGAAGCGACGGTCAAACCGCACACACAGCACTTTATCGACGCCGGCTTCCGCCATATAGCGCAGTTTTTCACGCAGGCGCGTCAGGCGTGCCGGGGCTTTATCACCGGCAAACAGCTCAAGCGGCTGTGGCTCAAACACCATGACCACGACCGGCAGATTACGCTTACGTCCCTCTTCACACAGACGGGACATCAGCGCCTGATGCCCGCGGTGTACACCATCGAAATTACCAATGGTCAGAACGCAGCCGCGATGCTGCTCGTTAAGATTATGAATACCGCGGATAAACTTCATGGCTGGCCCAAACCGGTGGAAATCGGCGGATTATACCCTTGAAAGCGACTCAGGTTAACCCGTCAGCACGCCTTTCATGCTTCAGGCGCTGCATTTCCTGTTACAGATGCGCATGTTAAGAATTTTGTCGCGAAATACTGTATTCAGCGAGGGGAAGCTGGTAGAATCTTGCGCCATCAAATACGTAACCGAGTGCTGCTCATAGAGCGACGCTTATTTGCACAAATCCATTGACAAAATCAGGTTAGAAGGGCATAGTCCTCGGCCTTTGATTTGTCTCTATAGAACACATTTGGGAGTTGGACCTTGGCTAATATCAAATCAGCTAAGAAACGCGCCGTAACATCTGAGAAACGCCGCAAGCATAACGCTAGCCGCCGCTCAATGATGCGTACCTTCGTTAAGAAAGTATACGCGGCGATCGCTTCAGGCGACAAAGCTGCTGCGCAGAACGCATTCAATGAAATGCAACCACTCGTGGATCGTCAGGCCGCTAAAGGTCTGATCCACAAGAACAAAGCTGCACGTTATAAATCAAACCTGACTGCACAGATCAACAAACTGGCTTAATCGCCCGTTGTTAATCGCTTTGTTGAAAAAGCCGGCTTACGCCGGTTTTTTTTCGTCTGTACTCTGGCGGGGAAAGAGTCCGCTGAAGTCAGCGTGACAGAGACGCTGCACCGCCGGATGCTGAATCATCCGCTCCGCGAAGAGGATGTGATACTCCTCTGACACCGCATCAAGCCGGCCAACTTCATAACTCCCCTCCTGCTGATCCCTGTCCAGCGCTGCTGCCACAAAAATCGCCTTCTGCCGCGCACCAAATGCGTTCATCAGGGCTGCATCATCAAACTCCCCGAGAATCTCTACCTGCAGTCCCTGAGTTGTGATCCAGTTGAGGATTTTGCGCCCCAGCATCGAGCGGCGACCCGGAATCAGCAGGGGATGCGTCTCAAGGCAGACCGGAAAAGAGAGATCGGTGATCGGCTGCGCGGACCAGAAGCTGATCGGGCACTCCCCCAGCTTCACCGAAAACAGCCCTTCCTGCTGGGTCGGATCGATGGAGCAGTCAGAGATAATCATATCCAGCTTATGCTGACTGAGCTGCTCCAGCAGCATTTCGTGGGTCGACTCAAAGCAGCGCAGGTGAATCTTCTCCCCGGCAGCCACTGCGGTCTCCAGCACCTTACTGACCAGTTGCTTAGAGAGCGCATCTGCCACGCCAACATCCAGCAGCAGATGGGACTCTTTGCGGTAGTTAACGATATCCAGCATCTCCTGACCCAGCATAAACATGCGGTCAGCGTAGCGGAACACCAGTTGCCCCAGTTCTGTCGGCACCAGCCCCCTCCCCTGACGCCGGAACAGCTTGCCCTGCAGGCGCTCTTCAAGCGCCTTAATCTGCCCGGTAATGGTCTGTGGCGTCAGCGAGAGGGCCTCTGCAGCACCCGTAATCGACCCCGCGCGGCAGGCGTGCCAGAAGTAGTAGAGGTGATTGTAATTAATGTGCGCCATAGGCTGCCCTACGCCGCACGCTGCTTCAGACGCCAGCCAAGGATCACATAGCCCAGCACCGCCGATAGAATCGAGCCTGACAGAATCCCCAGCTTCGCCAGCGTCATCAGTTCAGCACTGATGTCGCCATAGGCCAGCGAGGCGATAAATATCGACATGGTGAAACCAATACCGCACAGCACCCCTACCGCCGCAATATCTTTGATATGGGTATTTTCCGGCAGTCTGGCTATGCCGGTTTTGTCTGCCAGCCAGCAGAACAGCGTGATGCCCAGTGGCTTACCAATCAGCAGCCCGGCGATGATGCCCAGCGGCAGCAGCGAGAAGAGGCTGCCGAACGAAACGCCCGTCAGTGACACCCCCGCATTGGCAAAGGCAAACAGGGGCAGGATCACCCAGCGCACCCAGGGATGCAGCGCATGCTCAAGATGAATCGCCGGAGAGTGGCCCTCTTTCTTCGCCAGCGGGATCAGGAAGCCGACCACGACACCCGCCAGCGTCGCATGCACACCCGACTTCAGCACCGCCACCCACAGCACCAGCCCCACCAGCAGATAGAGGCCGGTGTTGCGCACGTTAAGCAGGTTCATCAGCGCCAGTACGGCAATGGCAGCGGCGGCTACGCCCAGCGAGGCCATCGAAAGGTGATGCGTGTAGAACAGCGCAATAATCACGATAGCCCCGAGGTCGTCGATAATCGCCAGCGCCATCAGGAAAATTTTCAGAGCAGGCGGCACGCGGCTTCCCAGCAGTGCCAGGATGCCCAGCGCAAAGGCAATATCGGTGGCGGTCGGGATCGCCCAGCCGCTGCGGGTAGCGGCATCGGCACCGTTAAACAGCAGAAAAATGATCGCCGGGGCGATCATGCCACCCAGCGCTGCAATCAGCGGGAACAGCGCCTGTTCACGTTTAGCCAGCGCACCCATCACCAGTTCGCGTTTGACCTCCAGTCCCACCATCAGGAAAAACAGCGCCATTAGCGCATCGTTAATCCACAGCAGCAGGTCTTTACTGATATCGAGACTGCCAAAGCGGAATTCCACCGGAATGGCCAGCAGATCGCGATATCCCTGTTGCGTGGCGTCGTTGTTGGCCAGCAGCATCGCCAGTACGGCAGCGATAATCAGCACCACACCGCCGGTGGCGTCGCTTTCCAGGATTTTTTTTAGTCTGATGTTCACACGTGTTGTCCTTAATCCAGAGTTCAATCAAAGGCCCTAAGAATAGCGGTAACAACAGCTCGAAAAAAACAGTTTATTTAGTGGGTATCACTCGGAAATAACGAATCGTGCAGGGCAGGCAAAAAAAAGCCAGCGGCAGGCGCTGGCTTTCAGAGTGGATGAGCTTAACGGGTTAAGTCATCAAAGAATTTTTTCACGCCGTCCAGGAAGCTCTTAGAGCGCGGGCTGTTGTGCTCGCCGCTTGGGCCGCCAAAACTCTCTTCCAGTTCACGCAACAGCGTTTTCTGTTTCTCATTCAGGCTGACCGGTGTTTCCACCACGACACGGCATAACAGGTCGCCGACTGCGCCGCCACGTACCGATTTGACGCCACGTCCACGCATGCGGAACAGCTTGCCGGTCTGGGTTTCTGACGGCACTTTCAGCTTCACGCGCCCATCCAGTGTCGGCACCTCAATCTCGCCGCCCAGTGCCGCCATCGCAAAGTTGATTGGCACTTCGCAGTAGAGGTTGTTCTCTTCACGCTCGAAGATCGGGTGTTTCTTCACCGATACCTGAACGTAAAGATCGCCGGCTGGTGCGCCCTGCTCACCTGCTTCACCTTCACCACTCAGACGAATGCGATCGCCGGTGTCGACCCCTGCCGGGATTTTCACTGACAGCGTTTTCGACTTTTCGACGCGGCCGTGACCATGACAGGCGTTGCACGGGTCTTTAATCACCGAGCCGCGACCGTGACAGGTCGGACAGGCCTGCTGAACGGTGAAGAAGCCCTGGCGCATCTGCACCTGGCCTGCACCGTGACAGGTTGAACAGGTTTGTGGCTGCGTTCCCGCTTTCGCGCCGCTGCCGTGGCAGACATCACACTCTTCCAGGGTTGGAATGCGGATCTCTTTGGTCACGCCGCGTACCGCTTCTTCCAGCGACAGCTCCATGTTGTAGCGTAAATCGGCGCCACGGGAGGCGCGCTGACGGCGTCCACCACCAAAGATGTCACCGAATACGTCGCCAAAGATATCGCTGAAGTCTGCACCGCCGCCACCAAAGCCGCCGCCACCGAATCCACCACCACCCATGCCGCCCTGTTCAAAGGCTGCATGACCATACTGATCGTAGGCCGCACGCTTCTGCGCATCGGTCAGGATTTCGTAGGCTTCCTTGACCTCTTTGAATTTAGCTTCGGCTTCTTTGTCACCGGGATTGCGGTCCGGGTGAAATTTCATTGCCAGGCGTTTGTAAGCCTTTTTGATTTCACGCTCGTCCGCGGATTTGGCGACGCCTAAAATCTCGTAGTAATCACTCTTCGCCATGTTTTTTTAGCCCTTAACATGATCGCACGGGCGTGGAGAGATCTCCTACGCCCGTGCTGGTTTCAACGGCTGTCAGGCCAACCGTCGCGCCCGGTCAGGGGCAATTATTTCTTGTTGTCTTTCACTTCTTCGAATTCAGCATCGACAACGTCGTCATCTTTCTTCGCTGACGCGTCACCGGCATCCGCTGCACCCGCCTGAGACTGCTGTGCTGCTTCCATCAGTTTGCCGGATACTTCCATCAGCGCCTGCATTTTGGCGTCGATTTCCGCTTTGTCTTCGCCTTTCAGCGCAGTTTCCAGCGCGGCCAGAGCGGCTTCGATTGGCGCTTTGTCATCAGCTGACAGTTTGTCGCCTGCTTCGTCCAGCTGCTTACGCGTGCTGTGGGCAATCTGGTCACCCTGGTTACGCGTCTGTACCAGCTCTTCGAACTTGCGGTCAGATTCAGCGTTCGCTTCTGCATCACGCACCATTTTCTGGATCTCTTCATCGCTCAGACCTGAAGAGGCTTTGATGGTGATCTTCTGCTCTTTACCGCTGTTCTTGTCTTTCGCCGATACATGCAGGATACCATCCGCATCGATGTCAAAGGTGACTTCGATCTGTGGCATACCGCGTGGCGCATTCTGGATACCGTCGAGGTTGAACTGGCCCAGTGACTTGTTGTCATTGGCGCGCTTACGCTCACCCTGCAGCACGTGAATGGTCACGGCTGACTGGTTATCTTCCGCCGTCGAGAAGACCTGGCTGTGCTTGGTTGGGATAGTGGTGTTCTTGCTGATCAGCGACGTCATCACGCCACCCATGGTTTCGATACCCAGTGACAGCGGGGTAACGTCCAGCAGCAGCACGTCTTTCACGTCGCCACCCAGTACACCACCCTGAACCGCAGCACCAACGGCAACAGCTTCGTCCGGGTTCACGTCTTTACGTGGCTCTTTGCCGAAGAACTCGGTCACTTTCGCCTGAACCAGTGGCATACGGGTCTGACCACCCACCAGGATAACGTCGTTGATGTCTGAAACAGACAGGCCCGCATCCTGCAGCGCAACTTTCAGAGGCGCGATTGAGCGTGCAACCAGATCTTCAACCAGTGACTCCAGTTTAGAGCGGGTCACTTTGATGTTCAGGTGCTTAGGACCAGTCGCATCTGCCGTGATGTATGGCAGGTTAACGTCGGTCTGCTGTGCAGAAGAAAGTTCGATTTTCGCTTTCTCTGCCGCTTCTTTCAGACGCTGCATCGCCAATGGATCGTTGTGCAGATCGATGCCCTGATCTTTCTTGAATTCAGCAACCAGATAGTTAATCAGGCGGCTGTCGAAGTCTTCACCACCCAGGTGGGTATCACCGTTGGTTGCCAGAACTTCAAAGGTTTTTTCGCCGTCAACTTCGTCGATCTCGATGATTGAGATATCGAAGGTACCGCCACCCAGGTCATAAACCGCGATGGTGCGGTTGCCCTGGCCTTTGTCCAGACCGTATGCCAGTGCTGCAGCAGTCGGTTCGTTAATGATACGTTTGACTTCCAGACCCGCGATACGGCCGGCATCTTTGGTCGCCTGACGCTGCGCATCGTTGAAGTAGGCCGGTACGGTAATAACCGCTTCGGTCACTGGCTCACCGAGGTAATCTTCGGCGGTCTTTTTCATTTTCTTCAGCACTTCAGCAGAGATCTGCGGTGGTGCCATTCTCTGGCCTTTCACTTCCAGCCAGGCGTCGCCGTTGTCAGCGCCGGTGATTTTGTATGGCATGATTTTAATATCACGCTGCACTTCTTCGTCCTGGAAACGACGACCGATCAGACGCTTGATTGCGAACAGGGTATTCTGCGGGTTGGTCACTGCCTGACGTTTAGCCGGTTGACCAACCAGAATTTCGCCATCCTGTGTATACGCAATAATTGAAGGCGTGGTGCGATCGCCCTCGGCATTTTCCAGCACGCGTGCTTTAGTGCCATCCATGATCGCAACACAAGAGTTGGTTGTACCCAGGTCAATACCAATAATCTTACCCATCTAAACATCTCCCACTTAAATTCGTTGCCAATTTGGGTTGTGAACCTTTTATGTGGGCGGGTTGTTTGCATTCAACCTGCCAGCACATGCTTTTTTTCCAACGTTCACAACGCTCGATGACAAGTAAATGGGGCCGCTTCGATGCGCATCAAGGGCTAAACCAAAAAAAATTTTCTACCTCTGGTCCTGCCGGGATCAAAGAACACGGTTAACCCACTGAATATGATGCGTCGCCTTGCTCCTTTCTGTGAGCAGGCTGAAGTCCTTTTATTTCATTAACGATCATCTTACTGCCGAGGAACTATGGCAAATTCAACGCTGGCTAATCCTGCCCCGCTGGGCTTAATGGGATTTGGCATGACAACCATTTTGCTGAACCTGCACAACACGGGTCTGTTTGACATGGACGTGGCAATTTTAGCGATGGGGATTTTTTATGGCGGGATCGCGCAGGTGCTGGCCGGTCTGCTGGAATTTAAAAAGAACAACACCTTTGGGCTGACCGCCTTTACCTCTTACGGCATGTTCTGGTTAAGCTTTGTGGCGATCCTGCTGTTACCGCAGATGGGTCTGGCGAAAGCGCCTGATGAACGCTTCCTGGGTACATGGCTGGCACTGTGGGGCATCTTCACGCTGTTTATGTTTATCGGCACGCTGAAAGGTGCGCGGATGCTGCAGTTTGTCTTTGGCTCGCTCACCCTGCTGTTTCTGCTGCTGGCCGTAGCTCACCTTCTGCACCAGCCTTCGCTGGTCGTGTCTGCGGGTTGGGTCGGAATCATCTGTGGTGCCAGTGCCTGCTATCTGGCAATGGGTGAAGTGCTGAACGAAACCTTTGGCCGCACTCTTCTGCCAATTGGCGCAAAGGCGCTTTAAGCCTGCTTCACGCCTGAAAAAGACGCGGAGCCTGGCTCCGCGTTTCCCTGTTACAACGTCTTAACGCCCTGCTGCAGGTCCGGCTCATGGCTGACATCACGCCGCAGCCAGATACCGGTCAGCAATCCCACCAGCGCCAGCGCCATTACATACCAGCACGGCCCCATCACGGAGATATTCATCAGCAGCGACACAAAAATCGGGGTCAGCCCGCCAAAGATGGCATAGGAAAGGTTGTAGGAAAACGAGAGGCCGGTAAAACGCACCTCTGCCGGGAAGGCACGCACCATCACAAAGGGCACGACGCCGACAATACCGACGCTCAGACCTGCCGCGCCATAGAGCAGAAAGAGTTGCTGCGGATAGAGGGCAGTCAGGTGATAGAACTGCCAGCTACAGAGTGCCAGCAGCAGGCTGCCGACACATAACGTACGACTGGCACCAAAACGATCGACAGCGAGTCCGGCAACAATGCAACCAATGCAGAGCATCACGGTGGCGATACTGTTGGCCTGCAGGGTCAGCGCGGGCGCAATGCTCAGCTGCTTTTGCAGCCAGACCGGCGACATCAGGATCACGACCACGATGCAGGCGGAGAGCAGCCAGGTCAGCAGCATGGAGATCACAACCGACTTTTTATGCTCCGCCAGCACCGTCTTCAGCGGCAGGGTTTCAGCCAGCGCTTTACGCTGCTGCATCTCAACAAACACCGGCGTCTCATGCAGCCAGCGCCGCAGGTACATTGCGAGCAGACCAAACACGCCACCGAGGAAGAACGGAATACGCCAGCCGCCGTCATGAATCGCCTGCTGCGACATTGAGGTATTAATCAGCGTCGCCACCAAAGAGCCCAGTAAAATGCCGATAGTCAGCCCGGCTGTCAGTGTGCCACAGGCGATGCCGATACGTTTGTAAGGCACGTGCTCAGCGACAAACACCCACGCGCCAGGCACTTCACCGCCAATCGCAGCGCCCTGCAACATCCGCATCAACAGCATCAGCAGTGGCGCAGCAATGCCAATCGTCTGCCAGGTGGGTAAAGCGCCCATCATAAGGGTTGGCAGCGCCATCAGCAGAATACTCAGGCTGAACATCTTTTTGCGCCCGAGCTTGTCGCCAAAATGCGCCATCACGATGCCACCCAGCGGACGTGCCAGATAGCCTGCGGCAAAAATGGCAAACGTCTGCAGCTGACGCAGCCATTCCGGGATATCGGAGGGGAAGAAGAGCTCGCCAATCACGGTGGCGAAGAAAACAAAGATGATGAAGTCGTAAAATTCCAGCGCGCCGCCCAGCGCGGCCAGCGCCAGGGTTTTGTAATCCTTACCGGTCAGACGCTGCGTGTAAGTCGGATTCATAATAGTCCAGAGGCAAAAGAGACAAGGTTGTAAAGATACCCTTACTATATCGTCAATCTTTTGCCACACCAGCAGGACTATAGCTTATGCCTGAAATGCGGAATATTTAGTTATTTATCTCACGAATGGCGCTTTTAGGCCGAAATGCTGCTACCACGTCGGGATGCGTTTCAACGTAAGGTCCTTCCAGCAGCTGTAAACAATAAGGTACAGAAGCAAAGATACCGTGAACTTTTACCTTACCCTGCTCATCTTTCAGCCCTTCCAGCGTCTCTTTGATCGACTTCGGCTGACCGGGCAGATTGAGGATAAGCGACTGTTTGCGGATTACCCCAACCTGACGCGACAGAATCGCGGTCGGCACGAACTGCAGGCTGATCTGGCGCATCTGCTCGCCAAAGCCGGGCATTTCCCGATCGGCCACGGCTAAGGTGGCATCGGGCGTGACATCGCGTCGGGCCGGACCGGTGCCGCCGGTGGTTAACACCAGATGGCAAAAGCGTTCATCGACCAGCTCGCAAATGGCGTGCTCAATCATCGGCTGCTCGTCCGGTACCAGCCGGGACTCAATCTCAAACGGGCTGCTGATTGCGCTGCCAAGCCAGCTCTCCAGCGCGGGGATCCCCTGATCCTGATAGATGCCGTTCGCGGCGCGATCGGAGACCGAGATCAGGCCAATGCGTAATGTATTCATGATGAGCTTCGCTGTGATTTACCGCGGTGCGGTGGAGTAAACGGGGAATAGCAGAAAGGATAATATAAAGTGAAAGGGTCGGAAAAGAGAAAACCGTGGCAGCCTGCGCCGCCACGGTCAGCAGATTACAGCAGTTCTGCCAGCATCTTCTCAAGTTTGCCCTGATCAACGGCAAAGTTGCGGATCCCTTCTGCCAGCTTAGCCACCGCCATTGGATCCTGGTTGTGCTGCCACAGGAACTCAGACTCAGTCATGCGGGCCGGACGCGCTTTCACTTCACCGCTGTAGCTCAGTTTACGCTCCAGGGTGCCTTCGCTCTCTGCCAGCTCTTTCAGCAGCGCAGGCGAAATAGTCAGACGGTCACAGCCAGCCAGCTCAATGATTTCACCGACGTTACGGAAGCTCGCGCCCATCACCACGGTTTCATAGCCGTGCTGCTTGTAGTAGTTATAGATTTCAGAGACTGAAACCACACCTGGATCTTCGTGCGCGGCATACTCTTTCTTGTCGGTGTTAGCTTTGTACCAGTCGAGGATACGGCCAACGAACGGAGAGATCAGGAACACGCCCGCTTCGGCACAGGCACGCGCCTGAGCAAAGGAGAACAGCAGGGTCAGGTTACAGTTGATGCCCTCTTTTTCCAGCTGCTCTGCAGCACGGATGCCCTGCCAGGTAGAGGCCAGTTTGATCAGGATGCGGTCATTGCTGATACCGGCATCATTGTAGAGTTTGATCAGGCTGCGCGCTTTCGCGATGCTGCCTTCAGTGTCGTAAGAGAGACGCGCATCGACTTCAGTCGAGATACGGCCTGGGATCAGTTTCAGAATTTCCAGACCAATGTTCACGGCCAGCTTGTCAGAAACCAGCTGCAGCTGCTCTTCTTTGTTGCTGCTCTGCTCACGCGCCCAGCCGATCGCTTCATCGATCAGTTTACGGTATTCAGGTATTTGTGCGGCGTTAAGAATCAGAGAAGGGTTGGTGGTAGCGTCCTGCGGCTGATACAGCTTCATAGCTGCGATATCACCGGTGTCGGCGACGACGGTGGTGAGCTGGCGCAGGGAGGTAAGTTTGTCCGTCATGTTCTTTTCTCTTAGTTAACTGTCAGTGTGAAAAAAGGCTGTTGGGATAATATCACGCGCCAACGGTCGCGCAAGGTCAGGGAATGCCGTTTACGATAGCGCGAACAAATAGGTGTGATTCGTCATTCTTTGCGGCTTTTTTGGTACACTGCAGAGCCTGATAAGCAGCCAATGCCCTGTTAAACCAGGCATTAACCGAGGAAGCAACAATGTTGATGGTGATCTCTCCTGCCAAGACGCTCGATTATGAAAGCCCGCTGGCGACCACGCGTTTTACCCAGCCTGCGCTGTTAGAAAAATCACAACAGCTGATTGAGATTGCGCGCGAGCTGTCACCCGCCAGCATCGCCTCGTTAATGGGTATCAGCGACAAACTGGCGCACCTCAATGCCGAACGGTTTAACAGCTGGCAACCCGATTTTTCTCCGCAGAATGCCCGTCAGGCCATTCTGGCGTTCAAAGGTGATGTCTACACGGGTCTGCAGGCCGAAACCTTCAGCGATGAGGATTTCAGCTTTGCTCAGCAGCACCTGCGCATGCTGTCAGGCCTGTATGGCGTGTTGCGTCCGCTCGATCTCATGCAGCCTTACCGGCTGGAGATGGGGATTCGCCTGGCGAATCCGGCGGGCAAAGATCTCTACACCTTCTGGGGCGATCTCATCACTGAAACGCTGAATGCCGCGCTGGCGGAACAGGGTGATGAGATACTGATTAACCTCGCCTCGGACGAATATTTCAGAGCCGTTAAGCCGAAGACGCTGAAGGCACAAATGATTAAGCCGGTATTTCTCGACGAGAAGAATGGCAGCTATAAAGTGATTAGCTTCTACGCCAAAAAGGCGCGTGGATTAATGAGCCGTTATGTGATTCAGCAGCGCCTGACAAAGCCGGAGCAGCTTAAGGCGTTTGATCTGGATGGCTATGGTTTTGATGCGGCCAGCAGCAGCGAAAGCGAACTGGTCTTTAAGCGCGCGGAGCAGTAATACCCCGCGCGCGTAGTGTACTCTCTGCAAATGGGCTTCCCGTCACCGGGAAGCCATTCACAGCACTACTTCAGCAGGAACGCACGCAGTGAGGCGAAGTCCACCTTCATCTCGTGCGACAGGAGCGGCAGGTCGGCGCGCTCCGCTAACTCCGGCGGCAGCGTCAGTGTCTGTTCAAGGATCGCTTCCACGCTTTCGCGGAATTTCGCAGGGTGCGCAGTCCCAAGGAACACACCATATTCCCCTTCCTGCAGCTGATCGCGCAGCAGACGCCAGGCGATAGCGGCATGTGGCTCGGAAACGTAGCCAATCTCAGCCAGTTCACGCATTGCGGTGCGCGTAGTCTCATCAGAGACCGCACCACAGGCGAGATCGGTTAAGCGCCAGGTTTTACGGCGGAACAGCTCTTCCACACGCGGCCAGTTATTCGGCTGGCTGACGTCCATCGCATTCGACAGCGTAGAGACCGTCAGATTAGGCTGCCATTCGCCATTGCCAAGGAAGCGCGGCACCGTGTCATTGGCGTTGGTGGCCGCGATAAAGCGCTTGATCGGCAGGCCCAGCGATTTCGCCAGCAGACCGGCGGTCAAATCACCAAAGTTGCCGCTCGGCACGGAGACCACCAGCTGATTACGTTTTTCCTGCGGCAGCTGCGCGACTGCTTCAAAGTAGTAGCAGATCTGCGCCAGCAGGCGGCTGATGTTGATGGAGTTTGCCGAGTTCAGACCAATCGTCTTTTTCAGCTCTTCATCATCAAACGCCTGTTTCACCAGCGACTGACAGGCATCAAAATCGCCGTCGATAGCGATGGTTTCGATGTTGCCGCCCAGGGTACAGAAGAGTTTCTCCTGCAGCGGACTGATTTTGCCCTGCGGATAAAGGATCACCACGCGCACGTTCTTCATGCCGTAGAACGCATGCGCCACGGCCGCGCCGGTATCACCGGAGGTGGCGGTCAGAATGGTGATCTGCTCATCGGAGCCTGAGACATACGACAACATCTGCGCCATAAAACGGCCGCCAAAGTCTTTAAACGCCAGCGTCGGACCGTGGAACAGCTCCAGACAGGCGATATCTTCGCTGACGGCTTTCACCGGGGCCGGGAAGGCAAAAGCGGCTTTAACACGCTCATGCAGCTGATGGGCCGGAATCTCGTCGCCAATGAAAGCCGAGAGAATTTTGCTGCTGCGGCTGACAAAATCCATCTCCAGCATCGCGTCGATGTCGGTCAGTTCAAACTCTGGCAGTTCCAGCGGAAAGAACAGACCCTGCTGCGATCCCAGACCCTGTTTCACCGCCTGGGCGAAGCTGACCTGCTCGTTGTGATCCTTAAGATTGTAGAGTTTCATGCGTTATCCCAATTGTCGTGCGCCAGCCGTGTCGAGACGGCAGATATGGACGAAGCCTTCATCATTCTGCAGATAGTGCTGGCTCAGCCAGTCAGCCATCCGCTGTGCCGTTTCCATCTGATTGCAAACGGCGAAAAGTGTCGGACCAGAGCCGGAGATACCGCACGCCAGTGCGCCAATCTCTTTCGCGGCCTGCCGCGCCTCGGCGAAGCCTGGCAACAGCCGGGTCCGGTAGGGTTCGGCAATCACATCCTGCATAAGTTTAGCTGCCAGCTGCGGCTGACGCGTATGGCAGGCGTGAATGAAGCCGGCCAGCAGGCGGCCATGCTTAATACAGTCCTCTTTGCGGTACTGCGCCGGTAAAATGGCGCGCGCTTCGGCAGTCGACACTTTAATGCCCGGATAGGCCATCACCCACAGCCAGTCGTCAAAGCCTGGCACCGCCTGGCTGATGATGTCATTCTCCTGCAGCATTAGCTGAATGCCGCCGAGGAAGCAGGGAGCGACATTATCATAATGTACGCTGCCGGAGATCCGCCCTTCCAGCTCACCCATCAGCGTCAGTAGCGTGCTGTCGCTGAGTGGCTTACCGCAAAACTCATTCATCGCCATTAAACCGGCTACTACTGAACAGGCGCTGGAGCCCAGACCGGAGCCGATGGGCATATTCTTCTCCAGGGTCATCGCCACCGGGATCTCTTTGCCAATCGCCTCGCAGAAACGCTGCCAGCACTGATAAACGATATTTTCTTTAGGATCGGCGGGCAGTTTACTGACAAAACGTCCGGCGTTGGTCAGTGAAAACTGCTCTGCCGCTTCCACGGAGACGCAGTCACCCAGCAGGGAGCCATCTACCGGCGAAACCGCCGCGCCCAGCACATCGAACCCGACGCTGACGTTACCAATCGAGGCCGGTGCGTAAATTTTTACCATGATTAAACTCCCAACTTCCATGACAGCGTGCGCAGCAGATCGGCAAAGACACCGGCCGCTGTGACATCATTTCCTGCACCGTATCCGCGCAGCACCAGCGGAATCGGCTGATAGTAGCGGCTGTAAAACGCCAGGGCGTTCTCGCCGTTTTTTACTTTATAGAGCGGATCGTTGCCGTCAACGGCGTCAATCTTCACTTTGCAGACACCGCCCTCTTCAATCACGCCCACATAGCGCAGGACTTTGCCCTCATTCTGCGCCTGTGCAACGCGGTCGGCAAAGGCGTTATCCAGCTCAGGCAGACGCTGCATAAACTGCTCCACATCCTGAATGTCGACCAGGCTGGCGGGCAGCAGCGGCTCAATCTCAATATCACTCAGCTCCAGCTGATGGCCTGCTTCGCGTGCCAGAATCAGCAGCTTACGCGCCACATCGGTGCCAGCGAGATCGTCACGTGGATCGGGCTCGGTAAAGCCCATCTCACGCGCCATGTTCGTTGCCTGCGACAGCGAAACCCCTTCATCCAGCTTGCCGAAGATGAACGACAGCGATCCCGAAAGGATACCGGAGAAGCGCAGCAGTTCATCACCCGCGTTCATCAGGTTCTGCAGGTTTTCGATCACCGGCAGCCCGGCCCCGACATTGGTATCATAAAGGAATTTACGACGCGATTTGGCGGCGGCGGCGCGCATCTGCTGATAGTAATTCCAGGAGGAGGTGTTGGCCTTTTTGTTCGGCGTCACCACGTGGAAGCCCTCGCTGAGGAAATCCGCGTACTGATCGGCAACGGCCTGGCTGGAGGTACAATCCACAATGACCGGATTAAGCAGGTGATACTCTTTCACCAGACGGGTCAGGCGTCCGAGATTGAACGGCTCTTTCGCTTCGGCGAGTGCCGCCTGCCAGTTGCTTAAATCAATGCCGTGGACGTTTGTTAACAGCGCATGCGAGTTCGCAATGCCGCAGACCCGCAGGTCGATGTGCTTCTGCTTCAGCCACGCCTGCTGGCGATGTAACTGATCCAGCAGCGCTCCGCCGACACCGCCGACACCGACCACAAACACTTCGATCACCTGATCGGTGGCGAACAGCATCTGATGCACCACGCGCACGCCGGTGATCACTTCGTCATTATTTACCACCACCGAGATGGAGCGCTCCGAGGAGCCCTGTGCAATCGCCACGATGTTGATATTGGCGCGTGCCAGCGCCGAGAAGAATTTCGCTGAGATGCCACGCAGGGTACGCATGCCATCGCCCACCACCGAAATCACCGCCAGGTTTTCAATGATACCCAGCGGATCCAGCAGGCCATCTTTCAGCTCAAGATAGAACTCTTCTTCCAGCACGTGACGCGCCCGCGCCAGCTCGCTCTGCGGCACGCAGAAACTGATGCTGTATTCGGAAGAGGATTGAGTGATCAGCACCACCGAGATACCGGTGCGCGACATCGCCGCAAAGACTCTGGCCGCCATCCCGACCATCCCTTTCATGCCGGGACCGGAGACGTTTACCATCGCCATATTGTTCAGGTTGGTGATGCCTTTTACCGGGCTCTCATCCTGTTCGCCTTCAGCACCAATCAGCGTGCCGGGCGCCTGCGGATTGGCGGTGTTTTTGATGAGGCACGGGATCTGGAACTGGGCGATAGGCGCGATGGTGCGGGGATGCAGCACTTTGGCGCCGAAATAGGAGAGCTCCATCGCCTCCTGATAGGACATTGACTTCAGCAGGCGTGCATCCGGCACCTGACGCGGATCGCAGGTATAGACGCCATCCACATCGGTCCAGATTTCACAGCAGTCGGCGCGCAGGCAGGCGGCCAGCACAGCCGCTGAATAATCGGAGCCATTACGGCCCAGCACCACCAGCTCGCCGCGCTCGTTACCGGCGGTAAAGCCAGCCATCAGGATCATGTTCTGCGGCGGGATTTGACTCGCCTCGATACGGCGGGTTGATTCAGGGATATCGACAGTGGATTCGAGGTAGTGGCCGACCGCCAGCAATTTCTCGACCGGATCAATCACGCTCACCTCATGACCGCGCGCCTGCAGCAGCGCCTCCATGATTGCAATCGAGAGTTTTTCACCACGACAGATAATCGCTGCGTTGACGCTGTCCGGGCACTGGCCCAGCAGGCTGATGCCGTGCAGTACCTGTTTCAGCTGCGCAAACTCCAGATCAACGCGGGTTTTCAGTCGATCAAACTCAAAGCCCGGCTGCGCGGCTACGAGCCCCTGCAGCAGCTCGCTGAAGATGCGTTCGGCGTCGCTGATATTCGGCAAAGCGTCCTGACCACTGATGGTTTTTTCAATCATCGCCACCAGATGGTTGGTGATCTTCGCAGGTGCAGAGAGCACGGTTGCAACCTGTCCTTGTTGCGCATTGCTTTCCAGAATGTCAGCGACGCGGAGGAAACGCTCCGCATTCGCTACCGAGGTCCCGCCGAATTTCAGCACTCGCATAATATTAACTCTCCTGAATTTAAGCCGAAAAAAAAGCCCGCACTGTTTAGGTGCGGGCTTGTTTTCTGTTTTTCCTGTATGCGTCAGCCCGCACCGTTACCTGAGGTAATGGTGGTGGTAATAATTGTGGTGTTCAGGCTGATTTTACGCATTTAGATTTATTTTCTGTCTGTTTTTGTCTGTCCGTCTTGCTTCCAGAAGTAAAGCAAAGCGCACATTAAGTCAACCCGATTTGTCCGGCGAACAGTTTTCCACCACTGCGCACAGCCTCCGGTCAAACCGTAAAACGCTGCTCGATCGTTTGCAATGCAGACATTCCCTGCGATCTGTTGCTGTAAAATCAGCTTTTTGCCGAGGATTTATCTGTGAGTTTTTTTTCAATATCGTGTAGCAGACGATGCAGCATCGCGCTGTCACGCTGTTCCAGCAGACCCACTCGCTGATCGATCCAGTCTGAGAGCTTCTCATCGTCACTGACATCGAGTTGCGCCAGCAGCTGATGGAAACGCTGACGCAGCGCCTGCAGCTGCTGCCCGTCGGCGGCTGACGCGACCCGCGCTTCAACCTGATTCAGCTTCGACAGCTGATAGCAGTAGACCATCACCGCCTGACCGAGATTCAGGGAGGGATAGTCATTTGCCATCGGGATGCCGGTGAGCAGATCAACCTGCTCCAGCTCCTCGTTGGTCAGCCCGCTATCTTCGCGGCCAAACACCAGCGCCATGCTGTTGACCCACTGACGCTTTTCCAGCAGTTGCGTTTCAACCTGCTCAGGTGTGGCGTAGTAACGGAACTTTGCCCGGCTGCGCGCCGTCGTCGCGACCGAAAAATCGATATCCGCTAATGCCTCGGCAAGAGTAGCAAAGGTCTGAAGATTATCGAGGATCTCATCCGCGCCATGGGCTACCCGGCGCGCTGCCGGATCCTGCCAGGCGTCGCTGGCAACGATGCGCAGCTGGCTGAATCCCATGGTTTTCATGGCACGCGCCGCAGCGCCGATATTTTCTGGCCGCGCGGGCGAGACGAGAATCAGGGGAAAAAGCATATTTATTCCATTGGTCCATTTACATAACGCCATATTAACATGGCTGTTATTGATTCAGTTGTCAGAAGGTAATAAGAAAATCGGGCGTTAACAATGTTAAAACCACTGAAAATTGATGTCCTGAATATTTTTATCGCCGAAACCAGCCTTATTAAAGAAATCATTATTAATCTATTTAACTTCAAAGAGATAAAATTTGATTACCCAATGGTTTCATTTTGGGTCACAAGCGTAATAAATGTAACGAAAATGATGCTTTTTGTGAGCTAAACAGGCAATCTGCGAGAAGTTTTTCACAAAAGTGTTAACGTGCTACAATTGCATTTGATATAAGTCAACGAAGCGTTGTTTTTATGCTTATCGGTTGTAGTTGGTGCTGTTAGGTTGCTGTTAATACAGTTAGGATATGCGCCATTATCATTAACGCCCGGGGCATGCAATTTTCATCCTGACTGGCTGAGCTAAACCTGTTGTTGACGTTGATAGATGGCTTATCAAAATATGATTTCGTACAACGGTTCAGCGCGGCCCGCCGCTCTCGATGATGGAGAACGCCATACCGCTGTACGCCCTGTTTTCAATTTGTTGGCAAATTTTAGGTAGCTAAACATGCAGACCCCGCACATTCTTATCGTTGAAGACGAACTGGTCACGCGTAATACCCTCAAGAGCATTTTTGAGGCGGAAGGTTATGTGGTGTACGAGGCGACTGATGGTGCTGAAATGCATCAGGTGCTGACCGACAATGACGTTAACCTGGTTATTATGGACATCAACCTGCCCGGTAAAAACGGCCTGCTGCTGGCCCGTGAACTGCGTGAGCAGGCCAATGTCGCCCTGATGTTCCTGACCGGCCGTGACAACGAAGTCGATAAAATTCTTGGTCTGGAAATTGGCGCTGACGACTACATCACCAAACCGTTTAACCCGCGTGAGCTGACTATTCGTGCCCGCAACCTGCTGTCACGCACCATGAACCTGGCGATGCCAGGCGAAGAGCGCCGTCAGGTAGAGAGTTATAAATTTAACGGTTGGGAGCTGGATATCAACAGCCGCTCACTGATCAACCCGAACGGCGAGCACTACAAATTGCCACGCAGTGAGTTCCGCGCCATGCTGCACTTCTGCGAAAACCCAGGCAAAATTCAGACCCGTGCCGACCTGCTGAAAAAAATGACCGGCCGCGACCTTAAGCCGCACGATCGCACCGTTGATGTCACCATCCGTCGTATCCGCAAGCATTTCGAATCCACGCCAGACACGCCTGAGATCATCGCCACCATCCATGGTGAAGGTTATCGCTTTTGTGGCGATCTGCAGGATTAATCCGCTGTCAGATGCGATAAATAAAAAACGCCCCAGCGGGCGTTTTTTTTATGCTCAATACCGCAGTTTAATCAGTGCCACGGCATAATCGGCACGGCGCTGAGCGCATTTTTCGGTGAGCCATCAACCACTTTATCGGAATAGGTCAGATAGACCAGAGCGTTGCGCTTTTTGTCGAAGAAGCGTACAACCTGCAGCTTCTTGAAGATTAAAGAGGTGCGCTGGCGGAAGACGACCTCTCCCTCCGCTTTGCCCTGCGCAATTTTATCACTCAGTTCGACCGGACCTACCTGCTGGCAGGAAATCGCGGCATCAGAGGTATCTTCTGCCAGCCCCAGTCCGCCTTTGATACCGCCGGTTTTCGCCCGGCTGATATAACAGGTTACATTTTTAACGTCCGGGTCATCGAATGCTTCAACAATGATCTTGTGGTCAGGCCCGAATATCTTGAATACCGTATCAACAGAGCCAATCTGTTCGGCAAGCAGCGGGCTGGAAAAGGTCAGCGTGGTCAGCGCAGCGATCATAAGACGCGTTATTGTCATGGAGTTACCATTGCAAATGGAATAGATGAGAATGTAATGTACTGTCAAACGAATTAATGACCAAACTAAAACGGGTTTAAGCCCGCACTGATTTAGCACAACCTTCCCCGGAAAACGGCCCACGTCTTTTGAGCAATGAGTGCTAATATTCTTCGAATGCGTTTAGCTGCACCACCAGAGTATGAGGATGTTTTATGGACCAAGCCGGTATCATTCGCGATTTGCTTGTCTGGCTGGAGAGCCATCTGGATCAACCCCTTTCACTGGACAATGTTGCCCAGAAAGCCGGTTATTCTAAATGGCATTTACAAAGGATGTTCAAGGACGTAACCGGTCACGCAATAGGTGCCTATATCCGTGCGCGTCGTCTGTCGAAAGCGGCTGTCGCGCTGCGCCTGACCAGTCGCCCGATTCTGGACATCGCCCTGCAGTATCGTTTTGATTCACAGCAGACTTTTACTCGCGCATTCAAAAAGCAGTTTGCTCAGACACCGGCCTGGTATCGTCGTGCTTCCGACTGGAACTCATTCGGTATACGTCCCCCGATTCGCCTGGACGATGAGACGCAGCCGGAACCGGCTTTCGTTACCCTGCCGGAAACGGTACTGGTAGGACAAACTCAGAACTACACCTGTATTCTGGAGCAGATCTCCAGCTATCGCGACGAGATGCGGATTCACTTCTGGAAGCAGTTCCTGCTGGAAACGGACACGGTTCCGCCGGTGCTGTATGGCCTGCATCAGGTGCGTGCCAGTCAGGACAAAGATGATGAGCAGGAGATTCTTTACACCACGGCGGTGCCTGCTGACAGCGCGGTCAACCTGCACTCCGGACAGAGTGTTATTCTGGAAGCGGGCGATTACGTGCAGTTCACCTACAATGGCCCGCGCGTCAATCTGCAGGAATTTATCCTGCTGCTTTACGGCACCTGCATGCCAACGCTAGGACTAACCCGTCGTCAGGGACAGGACATCGAACGCTTTTATACTCATGGCGGTAAAAAGCGTAGCGAGCCACCGACCGAGATCCGGTGCGAATACCTGATTCCGATTCGCCGCCAGACCGTCGCCAGCTAAGGTCAGGGCTGCCGTCTCAGGACGGCAGCTTTCACGACATCAGCGTTGCAGCTCGTCGAGCGCAGGCGCATCAAGATGGGAAATATCCCCCGCCGTCTCCACAATCCACCCTTCTGCCAGCCAGGCACTCTGCTGATAATCGACACGTGAGATTGAGCAGTTACGCAGTCGCAGGCGACGTTCCGCATACGCGGGCAGACCGAGAATCGTGCTGACCAGCGATCCCAGCGCCATACCGTGACTGACCAGCAGCGGACGGCTTCCGGCAGGCAGTTCGAGGCAGGCATTCAGCGCGGCGTGCATGCGCGTCGCCATCTCCGTCATCGACTCGCCTTCTGGAATACGGCCGCCTTCGGTGCCGTTGACCAGCGTGGCGCGCCACTGCTCTTCCTCCGCCGTTAAGCCATCCAGCGGACGCTTCTCCAGCACGCCCATATTCAGCTCACGCAGCCGCGGATCCAGCGTCACTGCGCATCCGCAGGCGTCCGCAATAATCTCCGCGGTGCGGCGCGTACGCCCCAGATCGCTGGCAATCACGTGCGTGATGCCCAGATGTTTGACGCGCTCACCCACCTGATAAGCCTGTTGCTCACCTTTTTCCGTCAGCGGACTGTCGGATTGTCCCTGAATGCGGCGTTCCGCATTCCATACCGTTTCACCGTGACGAACAAGATAGACCTGTAGCATGTTAGTTTCCGTTATACTGCGACAAAAATCGTCTCAGAGCCTGCCCCATCAGGCGTCATTGTTGCAGGCAGTCTGGACACGGAGCGTGCGGAATAACCCGGCGTACACGGAGTACGCGAGGATCGTGACACTGCTCAGGTTCAGACCAGCCCGTAAAATCGCCTGATGGGCCAGGCTCTTAATCACCTGAGGGTTCAACCAATTATGTACCATGTTGTCGCAGCCACAACCAACCCAGCGAAGATTCACGCGATTGCTCAGGCTTTCAGCGACGTTTTCGGCGAGGGATCCTGCCATATTGAAGGGGTCGAGGTCGATAGCGGCGTAGCAGCACAACCGTTAACCCATCTGGAAACGCGAACAGGTGCACGTCAGCGCGTCATGAATGCCCGCCAGGTCCGGCCTGAAGCGGCGTTCTGGGTGGCGATTGAGGCAGGCATCGAAGATGACACCGCATTTGCCTGGATGGTCGTGGAGAACCAGAAGCAGCGCGGTGAATCGCGCTCAGCCAGTTTTACCCTGCCGCCAGTCGTGCTGGCAGGCCTGCGCGAAGGCCGGGAGCTGGGCGAAGAGATGGCGCGCTTAACCGGCATCGATAATATCAAACACCAGGGGGGTGCTATCGGTGCGTTCACCAACGGCCTGCTCAGCCGCTCCAGTGTCTATCATCAGGCACTGATTCTGGCGCTCTGCCCGTTCGTCCATCCGCTCTATCAGCAGTAATCAGACACGTCCCAGATGCGCTTCCAGCCAGCGCTTCAGCTCTGGCGGCGCCTCTTTCAGGCTGTTAGAGCCGCGGGTAATGGTCGCGATGCCGACGCCGAGCTCATTTTTCAGCTCGCGCTGGCTCATTTCGCCGTTCATCAACTCTTCGATAATCCGCAGTCGGGTGCCGAATGCTTCCCGCTCATCAGGCGTCATCATCAGTTGCATCAGTGGCAAGGCATGACCATCGGCAAAGGCCTGCTGCATCAGCACGACAAAGCGTTGCCAGCTATCTTCTGGCGGATGCGCATCGGTAGAGGGGGAATCAGAATGGGTCATGAAGAGGCTTCCGTACTCGCTAAAGAGTACGGAAGCTTAGCACAGCTAGTAACGGCGATTCCACTCAGCATCTGACAGGATCCTGTCAGGCTTGCCCATGAAGTGACGATAGTAGGCGTCATACGCCAGCACATTCTTCACGTAGCCGCGCGTTTCAGAGAACGGAATGGTCTCAATAAACGCGACGGCGTCGAGATTGCCTGCACTGGTTTTCTGCCAGCTTCGCACCCGGCCCGGACCGGCGTTATAGGCCGCGGAGGCGAAGATCCGGTTCTGATTAAACTGCTGATAGACATACTCCAGATACTGGGTGCCGATCTGGATATTGGTTTCCGGATCCAGCAGCTGGCTGGTATTGCTGTAGCCAGGAATGTTGTACATCTTTACGGTATGCGCCGCGGTGGCAGGCATAATCTGCATCAGACCGCTGGCCCCGACCGGCGAACGCGCTTTCGGGTTCCAGGCGCTCTCCTGGCGCGAAATCGCCATCGCATAGCTTGGCGGGATCTGTTTGACCTCGGTGTTACGCTCATAGACGCTCTGCCACGCCAGCGGGAAGCGCTCTTTCAGGCTGTCCCACATTTTGGCGGTGATGGTCGCCTGCACGCTGAGATCCCACCAGTCCTGCTCATTGGCGTAACGCGCCAGCATCTGCTGCTGCGTGTGGGTGCGGCTGGCAATCAGATTGCTCCACTCGCTGCGTGCCAGATTGTCCAGCCCCCAGTACATTAGTTCGCGTACGCGGGCCAGCTCCGGTCCCTGCACCGTGGCACTGTCAGGCTTCGGCGCTTCATCGACCTGCAACGGGTAGTCAACACCGAGTCGCTGGGCGGCCACCATCGGATAGAAGCCACGTGCCTGCATCAGCTTGCGCAGGATCTCTTCTGCTTCCTCTTTACGATCTTTTTCAAACAGCAGGTCAGCCTGCCAGTACTGCCACTCATCTTTCTCTTTGGCTTCCAGCGGCAAACGAGCGATCCAGGTATTCAGGCCGCGTCTGTCATGCTGAGAAAGCGCCAGGCGCACCCGGCGTTCCACCAGCGCGGTCGACTCACTGTTCATCACCACCGCATCGCGCCAGCGCGCCTGCTCAGAGGTGAGATCGCTGCCCATCATGCGCCAGACCACAATCTCTTTCAGCGCCTGCTCATCTTCCGGTCCCATCTTCTGCGCCCGGACCAGAATCGGAATCAGGCTGCGGGCATTTTCCATGTCCTGCCGCGCGACGCGCGTAAAGGCGTAAATCGTGGCCTGCCGGGTAAAGTCAGTTGGCCCGACGGCGCTGGCAAAGGTGCTGACCGTTAACGGATCCTGCTGCAGGGACTGTATCGCGTCAGACATGGTCTGATAGTCGGCAGGTAACGTTTTCGCCAGATAACTCACCAGGCTGTCGTTGCCCGCTTTCATCGCCAGCCGGATACGCTCCAGGATGGTAATAGGCGAAACCTGACCGGACGCCTGCCAGACCGAGAAGAGCTTATCGCAGTCCGCGGGCAGTGCCGTGCCGCGCAGCCAGATCTGCTTCGCGCCATCAAACGCGGCCTGCTGCTGACCGGTGGCCCATTTAGCGTAATACCAGTTACAGCGTGCCTGCACCGGCTTGGGTTCGGTCGGACTGAAGTTCAGCACGCCCTGCCAGTCCTGACGGTAAGCCAGCACGTTGATAAAGCGGGTACTGAGCGAGCGCGCGGGTGGCAGCGTCGGATACTGGCGAATAAAGTTCTGCACGGCCAGGGCGGTTTCCTGATCGAGATCCTGTGCCAGCAGGCGATATTGCAGATAAGGGTAGAGCGGATAATCCTGGAGCGTCGGCAACAACTGATCCACGGTCGCCATCTGGTTGCTGTCCCAGGCCTGTTTAATTTGTTGATAACGTTGCCGTTGTTGATCCAGCGAATCGGCCCATGCGCTGCTGGCCGAACCGACCAGGCAGATCCCTATCATCCAGTTACGCCACTTCACCACGTAAATCTCCTCTGTTGCTGGGCGCCGGCGAGTTGCCAGACAGTCTTTCATGCTAACCGGGCCACCGGACTCTTGCCATGTTCTTCACAAAATTTACGCACACGGACACTAAACGCACCATCATCGATCAGCGTGCGCGCCGTCATTGTGCAAATTATCATCAGAAAATCTTATCACTGAACGCATTAAACCGTTGAATCATTGCGTTAAAAAAGTGGCACACCCTTTGCTCTGTTGAATCCCATCTTGTATACCAGCTGGAATTCTTCATATGACTTCAACCATCGGCCTGACACTTCCTGCCTGGCAGCAGCGCTATCAGCAGGCTCCGCAACAGATAACCTCACTGCTGACTGAACACCTGGCAGCACTCGACACCCGTGATAATGCCTGGATCTACCTCGCGACACCGGATCAGTTAGCGGCACAGATTGCGCCACTGCTGGCGGATTATCAGCGCGATCCCGGCTCACTACCGCTGTTCGGTGTGCCCTTTGCCGTTAAAGACAATATCGATGTGGCGGGCTGGCCGACCAGCGCCGCCTGCCCTGCCTTTACCTATACCGCCAGCGAAGATGCGGTCGCCGTTGCCCGGCTGAAAGCCGCTGGTGCCGTCGTCATCGGCAAAACCAACCTCGATCAGTTCGCGACCGGTCTGGTGGGCACCCGCTCACCTTATGGTGCGGTCAGTAACACCTTTGATGCTGATTATGTCAGTGGCGGCTCCAGCTCCGGCTCGGCATCCGTGCTGGCGCGCGGGCTGGTCGCCTTTTCACTGGGCACCGATACTGCCGGTTCAGGCCGCGTGCCGGCAGGCTTTAACAATATAGTCGGACTCAAGCCGACCAAAGGCTGGTTCTCTGCGCGCGGCGTGGTGCCCGCCTGTCGCCTCAACGACACCCTTTCGGTGTTTGCGCTGACGGCAGAAGATGCGTTTAGCGTCGCCTGCGTCATGGGAGGCTATGATGCCGGTGACGCCTATTCACGCGTGAATCCGCGCACCGCCCCGGCCAGCCTGCCGGTTCATCCCCGTTTTGCTGTACCTTTGAACCCGGAATTTTTTGATGATGCGGCGGCCGAAGCGGCCTGGGATCAGGCGCTGGAGGCTTTACAGACGGGCGGCGCAACGCTGCACCCGATCGACTTCACCCCGTTCAGCAAGCTGGCTGAACAGCTCTATTCCGGTGCCTGGGTCGCCGAACGCACGACGGCGGTGGGCGGAATGCTCGATCGTCCGGCGGAGATGGACCCGGTGGTGCATGAGATCGTCGCCAGCGGCCTGAAATACAGCGCGGTCGATGCTTATAAGGCGGAGTATCTGCGGGCCGAGCTGACGCGCCAGATACACCAGACGCTGGCACAGTTTGATGCGCTGGTGGTGCCCACCTCGCCCACCATCCATACCCTTGAGGAGATGAAGCAGGAGCCGATTCTCTACAACTCGCATTTCGGCACCTATACCAACTTCACCAATCTTGCCGACCTCTCTGCGCTGGCGCTGCCCGGCCCGTTCCGCAACGACGATCTCCCGGCGGGCATCACGCTGATTGCGCCTGCCTGGCACGATCGGGCGCTGGCGGAGTTTGGTCTTCGCTGGCAGCAGCAGCTCGCTCTGCCGCTGGGCGCCACCGGCCAGCCCTTCCCGGCCCGGCGCACTTCGCTGCCCGCATCGCCCGACCACGTCCGGCTGGCGGTCGTGGGCGCGCATCTGACCGGCATGCCGCTTAATTTCCAGCTCACTGAACGCAAGGCCGTCTGGGTCGAAGAGACGCAGACCGCGCCACACTATCGCCTGTTCGCCCTGCTGGAGGGCGCGATCAAAAAGCCCGGCCTGATGCGTGACGAACAGGGCGCTGCGATCACCGTTGAACTGTGGGATATCCCGGTCGCGCGTTTTGGCGAGTTTGTGGCGGAGATCCCCGCACCGCTGGGTATCGGCAGCCTGACGCTGGCTGATGGCCGGGTGGTGAAAGGCTTTATCTGCGAAAGCTCGGCGCTGAAGAGCGCGCTGGAAATTACTGAGACGGGCGGCTGGCGCAACTGGCTGGCCTCACAGGGGAGTCACTGATCATGTTCACCACCGTACTGATTGCCAACCGAGGCGAGATTGCCTGCCGCGCCATTCGCACCCTGAAGCGCCTGGGCGTGAAAAGCGTCGCGGTCTATTCCGATGCTGACCGCAATGCGCAGCACGTCAAGCAGGCGGATATCGCTATCGCGCTGGGCGGCGACAAAGCCAGCGACAGCTATCTGCGCATCGACAAAATTCTGGCGGCGGCGCAGCAGAGCGGCGCGCAGGCGATCTGGCCGGGCTACGGCTTTCTTTCTGAAAGCCAGCCGTTTGCTGACGCCTGCGACGCGGCGGGCATCGCCTTTGTCGGTCCCACCGCGCAGCAGATTGGTGAGTTCGGTCTGAAACACCGCGCCCGTGAGCTGGCTGCCAGCGCGGGTGTCCCGATGACACCAGGCACACCGCTGCTTGCTTCGCTGGAGGAGGCGTTACAGGCCGCGGATAACATTGGCTATCCGGTGATGCTGAAAAGCACGGCGGGCGGTGGCGGCATTGGCCTGACGCGCTGCGCAGATGCCGATGCGCTCGCCAGCGCCTGGGAGAGCGTGCGCCGTCTGGGCGAACAGTTCTTCAGTGATGCCGGCGTGTTTCTGGAGCGCTGTATCGATCGCGCCCGCCACGTTGAAGTGCAGATTTTTGGTGACGGCAAGGGCAACGTGGTGGCACTGGGGGAACGCGACTGCTCCCTGCAGCGCCGCAATCAGAAGGTGGTAGAAGAGACGCCTGCACCCGGGCTGTCGCAGGCGACGCGTGACGCCCTGCTCGCCTCGGCGGTGCGGCTCGGCGAGCGGGTCAACTACCGCAGCGCAGGCACCGTGGAGTATATCTACGACGTCAGCCAGCAGGCCTTTTACTTTCTGGAAGTGAACACCCGTCTGCAGGTGGAGCATCCGGTCACCGAATGCGTCACCGGACTCGATCTGGTGGAGTGCATGTTGCAGGTGGCGGCGGGCGATGCGGTGGACTGGTCACGTCTGCAGCAGCCATCCAAGGGCGCGGCCATTGAGGTGCGGCTCTATGCGGAAGATCCGCTGAAGAACTTTCAGCCCAGCCCCGGCCTGCTCACCGGCGTCACCTTCCCTGACGGCGTGCGGGTCGACAGCGGCATCGAAACCGGCAGTGAGGTCTCCAGCTTCTACGATCCGATGATCGCCAAGCTGATTGTCCATGCCAACACCCGCGATGCGGCGCTGGAAAAACTGCACCAGGCGCTGGATGCCACGCAGCTGCATGGCATCGCCACTAACCTCGACTATCTGCGCCAGATTACCAGCAGCGACGCCTTTCGCAGCGGCAACGTCTGGACGCGCTATCTCGACAGCGTCGTCCCGGCCGCCTCCGTGGTGGAAGTGCTGCAACCCGGCACCTTCAGTTCGGTTCAGGACTATCCTGGCCGCCTCGGCTACTGGGATATCGGTGTGCCGCCTTCCGGCCCGATGGATGACTTCGCGTTCCGGCTGGCTAACCGCATCGTCGGTAACCATGACACAGCTGCAGGCCTGGAATTTACTCTTCAGGGGCCGACACTGCGCTTCCACTGTAATGCCATTCTGGCGCTGACCGGCGCGGACTGCGACGCCACGCTTGATGGTGAACCTGTCAGCACCTGGCAGCCGCTGACGGTGAAAGCCGGACAGACACTGACACTGGGACGCGCCCGGCAGGGCTGCCGCAGCTATCTGGCGGTGCGCAACGGCTTCGACGTGCCGGAATATCTGGGCAGTCGCAGCACCTTCTCACTGGGCCAGTTTGGCGGTCACGCCGGACGCACCCTGCGGGTGGCCGATATGCTGCCGATCTCACAGCCTGAACGGGCAGCCTGCACCACGCCTGCCCCGGTCAGCGACCCGCAGCCGCTGGATGCCGCGCTGATCCCGCATTACGGCAGCGAATGGCGCATCGGCGTGCTCTATGGTCCGCACGGCGCACCAGACTTCTTCACCCAGGCCGCCATCGATGAATTTTTTGCCAGCGACTGGCAGGTGCACTACAACTCCAACCGCCTCGGCGTGCGGCTGGTTGGCCCGAAACCGACCTGGACCCGCGCCAACGGCGGCGAAGCGGGCCTGCACCCTTCCAACGTTCACGACTGTGAATATGCTATCGGCGCGGTCAATTTCACCGGCGACTTCCCGGTCATCCTGACGCACGACGGCCCGAGCCTGGGCGGCTTTGTCTGTCCGGTGACCATCGCCAAAGCCGAGCTGTGGAAAGTGGGTCAGGTCAAACCTGGCGACACCATCCGCTTCCACCCGATTACGGCCGACGATGCGCTGGCGCGGGAAAAAGCGCAGATGCACCTGATTGAAACTCTGCGGCCGGAACATCCACCGACCTTTGCCGTGCCGTCGCTGGCCGAAACCGCCCACGGCTCCGCCACCATTCTGGCCGCTATTGAAGCTACCGGCAGCACGCCAAAAGTGGTCTATCGCCAGGCGGGCGACAAATATGTGCTGATTGAGTATGGCGACAACGTGCTGGATCTGGCACTGCGCCTGCGCGTCCACCTGCTGATGAATGCCCTGACGTCACAGGCGGAGCCTGGTGTCGAGGAGCTGTCGCCAGGCGTGCGATCGCTGCAGGTGCGCTACGACAGCCGCATCATTCACCAGTCCGCCCTGATGTCGCTGCTGCTGGCGCTGGAAGCGACACTGGGCGATGTCAGCTCGCTGAAAGTCCCGTCGCGCGTGGTGTGGATGCCGATGGCATTTGAAGACAGCGCCACGCTGGGTGCGGTCAGCCGCTATCAGGAGACGGTGCGTGCCAGCGCGCCCTGGCTGCCGAACAATGTGGACTTCATCCAGCGTATTAACGGCTTAAGCAGCCGCGAGCAGGTGCGCGACACCCTGTTCGACGCCAGCTATCTGGTGCTGGGACTGGGCGATGTCTATCTCGGCGCGCCCTGCGCCGTGCCGATCGATCCACGCCATCGCCTGCTGAGTTCAAAATACAGTCCGGCGCGCACCTTTACCGCCGAAGGCACCGTCGGCATCGGCGGCATGTACATGTGCATCTACGGCATGGATTCGCCCGGCGGTTATCAGCTGGTGGGCCGTACGCTGCCTATCTGGAACACCTTCCTGAAAAACCCGCAGTTCGCGGCCGATGCGCCGTGGCTGCTGCGCTTCTTCGATCAGGTGCGCTTCTATCCGGTGAGTGAAACCGAGCTGAACCAGTTGCGCGAAGATTTCCGGGAAGGTCGTGCCAGCCTGCGTATTGAAGAGACGCAGTTTGATTTTGCTGCCCACCAGCAGTTCCTCGCCGATCACGCCACTGAGATTGCCGCGTTCCGCCAGCGCCAGGCCACTGCCTTTGAACAGGAAGTGCAGCTCTGGGCGCAGGAAGAACAGAACGCACCAGAGGCGGATGAGGCGCAGGCCAGCGTCAGCGCAGAGGCGGAAGCCGGGCTGGCGGTGCAGGCGGACCTCAATGGCAACATCTGGAAAGTGCTGGTACAGCCGGGCGACGCGGTCAGCGCCGGACAGACGCTGATTATCGTCGAGGCGATGAAGATGGAGCTGGCGATTGTCGCACCGCAGGCCGGTCGGGTGACGCGGATCGCCTGTCAGGCGGGCCGACCGGTCAGCCCTGGCGATAACCTGCTGTGGCTGGAATAGGGAGCACCGATGACAACCCAACCTCAATCCCCTAAAGCGCGCCCGGAAGCGCTGGCCGAACGGGTCTATCAGGCGCTGAAGGCCGATATTTTCGCCTTTCGCCTGATGCCGGGTGACCGGTTCAGCGAAAGCGAAATTGCCGGACGGATGGCAGTCAGCCGCACGCCGGTGCGCCAGGCGCTGTTCCGGCTGGAGCGCGAAGGCTTTGTCGAAGTGTGGTTCCGCAGCGGCTGGCAGATTAAAAACTTCGATTTTGCCTGGTTCGAATCGCTGTATGACCTGCGCACCGTGCTGGAGTGCGAGGCGGTAAAACGCCTCTGCGCCCTGCCCGCGCCGCAGTGTGCCGCGCTGTTAAGCGAACTGAACCAGTTCTGGTGTGAGGCAGAGGCGCTCACCGAGGGCCTGGTAGTGTCTCAGCATGACGAGGCGTTTCACATGACGCTGGTGGCGGCAGCGGGCAATCCGGAGATGGCGCGCATTCACGCCGAACTCACGGAGAAGATCCGTATTATTCGCCGGCTCGACTTTACCCGCGACGACCGCGTCTGTGCCACCTATCAGGAACATGCGCAGATTTTACAGGCCATTTTTCAGCAGCAGACAGGCGAGGCGCAACGCATCCTGACCGATCATATCGCCATCAGTAAGGCGGAGGTCAGGAAGATCACCCTGCACCGCCTGCAGCAGGCCCGGCTTCAGCTCACCGAATAACATAACAACCACTCAGGGGTTTAAATGATGAAAAGACGTTCGTTGATCAAGGCTTTCGCCCTCTCCGCTACCGTTGTCAGTCTGGGTTTCGCCTGGAGTGCGCAGGCGGCTGACACCATCAAAGTGGGGATCATGCATTCACTCTCCGGCACCATGGCGATTTCAGAAACGCCGCTGAAAGATGTAGCGCTGATGACTATTGATGAGATCAACGCCAAAGGCGGCGTGCTGGGGAAAAAGCTGGAGCCGGTGGTGGTCGATCCCGCCTCTAACTGGCCGCTGTTTGCCGAGAAAGCGCGGCAGCTGCTGACCCAGGATAAAGCGGCGGTGGTATTTGGCTGCTGGACCTCGGTGTCACGCAAATCGGTACTGCCCGTGTTTGAGGAGTTGAACGGCCTGCTTTTCTATCCGGTGCAGTACGAAGGGGAAGAGATGTCGCCCAACGTCTTCTACACCGGCGCGGCACCTAACCAGCAGGCGATTCCGGCGGTGGAGTACCTGATGAGCGAAGATGGCGGCAGCGCGAAACGCTTCTTCCTGCTGGGCACCGACTATGTCTATCCGCGCACCACTAATAAGATCCTGCGCGCCTTCCTGCACAGTAAAGGCGTGGCAGACAAAGATATCGAAGAGGTCTACACGCCGTTTGGTTACAGCGACTACCAGACCATTGTCTCCAACATCAAAAAATTCGCGGCAGGCGGTAAAACCGCAGTGGTTTCGACCATCAACGGCGACTCCAACGTACCGTTCTACAAAGAGCTGGCTAACCAGGGCATCAAAGCCACTGACATTCCGGTGGTCGCCTTCTCGGTGGGCGAAGAGGAGCTGCGCGGCATCGACACCAAACCGCTGGTGGGTCAGTTAGCGGCCTGGAACTATTTCGAGTCGATCGATAATCCGACCAACGCGAAATTCGTCGCCGATTACCGCGCCTACGCCAAAGCCCACAACCTGCCGAACGCGGCTACCGTCGTGACCAACGACCCGATGGAAGCGACCTATGTTGGCATTCATATGTGGGCGCAGGCGGTGGAAAAAGCGGGCACGACGGACGTGGATAAAGTGCGGGCGGCAATGGCCGGTCAGACCTTTAAAGCGCCGGATGGCTTTACCCTGACCATGGATCAGACTAACCATCATCTGCACAAGCCGGTCATGATTGGCGAAGTGGAAGAGAACGGCCAGTTCAGCGTGGTGTGGCAGACCGATAAGCCGGTGCGTGCGCAGCCATGGAGCCCGTATATTGCCGGTAACGACAAGAAGCCCGATCACCCGGTGAAGACCGCGCAGTAAGCGCGCGTTGCTGATGAGAAAGCGTCACCCGCAGTGACGCGGCAGCATGGCAGCCACTTTTCAGGCTGCCGTGCTGACCTTCCCAAACGAGGCTCCTTTTATGATTCTATGTCGCTGCTTTTTCAGCCTGCTGCTGCTGGTCCCGCTGTTTGCCAGTGCCGGACCAGCGGCTGACTTTGCCGCCGCCAGCCGCAGCCAGCAGGCCACGCTGCTGCAACAGTGGGCCGCCGCGCCTGACAGCCATCGTCTGCCGCTGCTGGAAGCGCTGAAGGCCGAAACCGTGGTCATCGACCAGAACAAACAGCCGTTCAGCCAGCAGGGTTCGACGCTGCAGCCGCTGGATACGGTGGCACAGCCCACCGGCAACCTTAAAAAGCTGTTTATGAACAATCGCCTGCGCGTGCTGGTGAACAACGCGCTGGCGGCCCATCAGCTGGTGAGCAGCGATGCGGCACTGCGTCTGCGCGCGGCGCAGCAGCTGCAGAATGATGGTTCTGCAGACCAGCTGCCGCTACTGGAACAGCGTCTGTCCGCCGAAAAAGATAGCCACGTTCACGCCGCATTAGCGCTGGCGCTGGCGAATCTGCAACTGGCGGATGGCGAACCGATGGTGCGCCTGCGGGCGGTGAAACTGCTGGGTGAGTCCAGCGATCCCAATACCCAGGCCAGCCTGCAACGCCTGACTCAGCCCGCGAATGAACCGGACGCCACGGTGCGGGCAGCCGCGGCGGAGAGCCTGCAGCAGATTCAGAAGCGGCTGATGTGGGGCGATCTGCTGGGCCAGGCCTTCAGCGGCCTGTCACTGGGTTCTATCCTGCTGCTGGCCGCGCTGGGCCTGGCGATTACCTATGGCCTGCTCGGCGTGATCAACATGGCGCACGGTGAAATGCTGATGCTCGGCGCGTACGCCACCTGGTGGGTTCAGAGCCTGTTTCAGCAGTTTGCCCCGCACTACTTAGCCTGGTATCCGCTGCTGGCGCTGCCGGTTGCCTTTATGGTCACTGCCGCTATTGGCATGGCGCTGGAGCGCACGGTAATCCGCCATCTCTATGGCCGTCCGCTGGAGACGCTGCTCGCGACCTGGGGCATCAGCCTGATGCTGATCCAGCTGGTGCGTGTGCTGTTCGGGGCGCAAAACCTGGAGGTGGCGAATCCGTCATGGCTCTCGGGTGGCTTACAGCTGCTGCCTAATCTGGTGCTGCCGTGGAACCGCATCGCGGTGATCCTGTTTGTGGGGTTTGTGCTGGCGCTCACCTGGCTGCTGCTTAACCGGACCCGTCTTGGCATGAACGTGCGCGCCGTGACCCAGAACCGCGCCATGGCAGAGTGCTGCGGCGTGCCGACCGGCCGCGTCGATATGCTGGCGTTTGGCCTCGGCTCCGGCATTGCCGGGCTGGGCGGCGTCGCTCTGTCGCAGCTCGGTAACGTCGGACCGGAGCTGGGTCAGGGCTACATCATCGACTCGTTCCTGGTGGTGGTGCTGGGTGGCGTCGGCCAGCTGGCGGGCACCGTGGTTGCCGCGTTCAGCCTGGGGATTCTGAACAAAGTGCTGGAGCCGCAGATTGGCGCGGTGCTGGGTAAAATCCTGATTCTGGTGATTATCGTGCTGTTTATTCAGAAACGTCCGCAGGGACTATTTGCGGTTAAAGGAAGGGTGACTGACTGATGACGCAACCCATCACGCTCCGCGCGGTGCGCACGGCGCCGCGACTGACGATCAGCATCGGCCTGGCGATCACCCTCGCGTTACTGGTGATGCCGTTTCTGGCGCTGCTGCCCGCCACGCATCCGCTGGCGATCTCCACTTATACCCTGACGCTGGTCGGCAAAATCCTCTGCTATGCGGTGGTCGCGGTGGCGCTCGATCTGGTGTGGGGCTACGCCGGATTGCTGTCGCTGGGTCACGGCCTGTTCTTTGCTCTGGGCGGATATGCCATGGGCATGTACCTGATGCGTCAGGCCGCCAGTGAAGGCTTGCCCGCCTTTATGTCCTTTCTCTCCTGGCGTGAGCTGCCCTGGTTCTGGACCGGCACCGAATACTTTGCCTGGGCGCTCTGTCTGAGCATGCTGGTGCCGGGCCTGCTGGCGCTGGTGTTTGGTTTCTTCGCTTTTCGCTCGAAGATCAAAGGCGTCTACTTCTCCATCATGACCCAGGCGCTGACCTACGCCGGGATGCTGCTGTTCTTCCGCAACGAAACCGGTTTTGGCGGCAACAACGGCTTTACCGGCTTTACCACCCTGCTCGGCTTTTCGGTGACGGCGACCGGCACCCGCATCGGGCTGTTTATCGCCACCGTACTGCTGCTGCTGCTGAGTCTGGTGATCGGCTTTGCCCTGGCGCGCAGCAAGTTTGGCCGGGTGCTGACGGCCGTGCGGGACGCCGAAAACCGTCTGATGTTCTGTGGTTACGATCCGCGCGGCTTCAAGCTGTTTGTCTGGACGCTCTCCGCCGTGCTGTGCGGCCTGGCCGGGGCGCTCTATGTGCCGCAGGTCGGCATTATCAATCCGGGGGAGATGTCACCGGCCAACTCGATAGAAGCGGCGATCTGGGTGGCGCTGGGCGGACGCGGCACGCTGATTGGCCCGCTGCTGGGCGCGGCGATTGTAAACGGCGCGCGTAGCTTCTTCACCGTCGCCTTCCCCGAATACTGGCTCTTTTTCCTGGGCCTGATGTTTATCCTGGTCACGCTGTTTCTGCCGCACGGCGTGATTGGCCTGCTGCGCCGGAGGAAAAAATGAGTGATGCCCTGTTTACCCAACCCCAGCTGGCGGATCGCCACCGGGCGCAGCGCGATCCGGTGCTGCAACTGGAGAAGATCAGCGTGTCGTTTGACGGCTTCCGGGCGCTGAACGATCTCTCGCTGCAGATCGGCGTCGGTGAACTGCGCTGCGTGATCGGCCCCAACGGCGCGGGGAAAACCACGCTGATGGATGTGATCACCGGCAAAACCCGGCCAGACGCCGGTCGCGTGATCTACGACCAGGACAGCGATCTGACCCGTCTCTCACCCGTCGAGATCGCCCGCGCCGGGATTGGCCGTAAGTTCCAGAAGCCTACGGTGTTTGAGGCGTTAACCGTGTTCGAAAATCTGGAGATCGCGCTCAAAGCCGATAAATCGGTCTGGGCCAGCCTGCGCGCGCGCCTCAGCAGCGAACAGCGTGACCGTATTGATGAAGTACTGAAACTGCTGCGGCTGGGTGGCGAACGCCAGCGTCGCGCGGGTCTGCTGTCACACGGCCAGAAGCAGTTTCTGGAGATCGGCATGCTGCTGGTGCAGGAGCCGCATCTGCTGCTGCTGGATGAACCGGCGGCGGGCATGACCGACGCGGAGACGGACTACACCGCCGAGCTGTTCCGCAGCCTGGCGGGTAAACATTCCCTGATGGTCGTGGAGCATGACATGGGCTTTGTCGAGACCATTGCCGACCATGTCACGGTGCTGCATCAGGGGCAGGTGCTGGCCGAGGGTTCGCTGCGCGAAGTGCAGGCTAATGAGCAGGTTATCGACGTTTATCTGGGGCGCTGAGATGTTACAGGTTACTGAACTAAATCAATATTATGGCGGCAGTCACATTCTGCGCGGCCTGTCGTTTGAGGTAAAGATTGGCGAAATTACCTGCCTGCTGGGGCGCAATGGCGTGGGGAAAACCACGCTGCTGAAATGCCTGATGGGGCTGATCCCGGCGAAGTCGGGCGAGATCCAGTGGCAGCAGCAGCGGATGAATGGCCGTAAGCCGCACCAGCGGGTGCAGGCGGGTATCGCCTATGTGCCGCAGGGGCGGGAAATCTTTCCGCGTCTGACGGTGGAAGAGAACCTGCTGATGGGTCTGTCGCGCTTTCCGGCAGCAGCGGCGCGTGAAGTGCCGGAGGAGATCTACCAGCTTTTTCCGGTGCTGCTGGCGATGAAGTCACGCCGCGGCGGCGATCTCTCGGGTGGTCAGCAGCAGCAGCTGGCGATCGGCCGGGCGCTGGCCTGTCGGCCACAGCTGCTGATCCTTGACGAGCCGACCGAAGGGATCCAGCCCTCGGTGATCAAAGAGATCGGCGCGGTGATCCGCCAGCTGGCGCAGCGGGGCGATATGGCGATTTTGCTGGTGGAGCAGTTCTATGACTTCGCAGCTGAGTTGGCGGACAGCTATCTGGTGATGTCGCGCGGGGAGATCGTACAGCGGGGCCGCGGCGACACCATGGAAGCAGAGGGTGTGCGCGGCCTGGTGGCGATTTAAATCCGGCTCACAGTAAACCGGTCTCTACGGAGAAGCGGCGCTGTTCGCCGCTCGCCAGGGTGATCAGCGTACCAGCCTGCTGCGCGGCCAGAAAGCCCTCTGGCCGACAGGTAGCGGGCAGAATGTAGGCCGCCACCTGCTGATCGTGGTTATGCAGCAGCCAGCGGGTCGCGTGCGGGAACTGCGCGGTAGAGAAGCGCGTCATCAGCGCAAAGCCCTGCGGCGAGTGCAGCTCAAACTGCACCTCATCGCCATACTGCGGCAGATCGTCCGCGAAGAAGACGATCTCCGGATCGCAGAGCTGCGGCTGATCGAGCTGCTGTAACGCTTGTGGATCGCGCGATAAGCGATCCGTGTACTCGCGCCAGGCGGGTGTGGGTTTAAGGTGCGCGGGGATCGAGCGTCGCAGCTGGAATGCCTCTTCGGGGATCGACTGCCGGAATCGTCCCTGATCGATCCACGCGCTGTTGAGGTGACACATGTACTGCAACGGCATCGGTGCACCGGCGAGATTGGTCACCGTCATCTCGATCGTCAGACGGGACCGATCGGCCTGAAGGCGGACGGCAGGTGCCGCAAGGTAGTGATGGCCGAAGCCTTTGACATATTCACACTCCCCTTCCAGCGACAGCGTCTGATCGTCCAGCACCAGCCAGGCGCTGTCCATGCGGGCGCAGGCCATCTCACCGTGCAGCGGATGATCCTCCTCTGGCGTGGGACAGCCGTTAGCCAGCAGCCCCGAATGAAAGGCAAAACAGCCATAGGTGTCGATGATCGAACTGGCGGGCAGCGGCTGTTTAAAACTGTGGCCCATGGTCAGATTGTGCTCGTCGAACTGCACGTCCCAGATCATCTGTCCGAGAAATGGCAGCACGGTCACGCTGCCGCGCCGGTTATGAATACGCACCGCCTCAATGCCCGCCGGGTAGCGAAACAACTCAACCCGGAAGTCATCGCTCTCCAGCAACACCCACGGCGTGGCGTGAAACTGGTCACGCGCTAAGGGTAAACGGGTTTTCATGGTAACTCCCCCACCAGACGACCGGCGGCAACCGGCTGTTTTTTATGGCGCAGTTCGCCATAGAAGTAGAAGCCGACCCAGGCAAAACAGAGCAGCGAGACGCCAAACGCCAGCTGCATTGACCCCAGCGTGTCAGACACCAGGCCCTGCAGCGCCGGGACAAAGGCCGCGCCGACAATCGCCATCACGATAAACGCGCCTGCCACTTCGGTGTATTTATTATCGACCGTCGCCAGCGTCCCGGCGTAGATCGTTGCCCAGCAGGGGCCAAACAGCACGCTGACAAACACGGCGGCGTAGACGGCGGTAAAGTTCGGCACCAGCATCACATAGGCCAGCGTCAGCACGCCCAGCACCGAATAGGCGATCAGCACTTTCTCTGCACGGAAGCGCGTCATCAGGAAGTTCGCCACGAACTTGCCGATAAAGAAGCAGACGAAGCTGTAGATCATAAAGTCAGAGGCGTGACGTTCATTGGCCGCCCCTAGCGTCAGCGCCAGACGAATGGTAAATGACCAGACTGCCACCTGCATGCCGACATAGAGGAACTGGGTCACAATGCCGCGTTTAAAGTGGCGATTAGCCACCAGATAGCGGAAGGTTTCGCCCAGCGACGGCCTGGATTTCTCACTGCTTTCTGGTTTACAGCGCGGATAGCGGGTGAACATAAACAGCAGCATCACCACCACCAGCACCATGACCAGATATTTGTAGGGCTCCAGCGTATGTTCCAGCATCGTCAGGCGGAAGGCATGCGCCTGCTCTGCCGTCATCGTCGCCATCTGACTTTCCAGGCTGTCGCCCTCCTGGAACACCAGATATTTACCCAGCACGATCCCCATCAGCGCACCGATTGGGTAGAAGGTCTGGCTGACGTTGAGGCGCAGCGTGGCGTGGTCGCGATGGCCAATCATCGAACTGTAAGTATTGGCCGCAGTTTCCAGGAAGCTCAGGCCGATGGCGATGGCAAAGATCGCCGCCAGGAACATGGTGTAGGTCGCCATGTGCGAAGCGGGATAGAAGGCGATACAGCCAGCAATGTAGAGCGCCAGGCCGATCATAATCGCCATCTTGTAACTGGTTTTGCGGATCACCAGCGAGGCGGGGATCGCAATCAGAAAATAGCCGCCATAAAAGGCGCTCTGCACCAGCGCACTGGCAAAATCGCTCAGGGCGAACACGCTTTTAAACTGGGTGATCAGGATATCGTTGAGACTCGCCGCACAGCCCCAGAGCGGAAAGAGGCACGACAGCAGAATGAACTGAAACAGCGGCGTTTTATTCAGATAGCCATCAGATTGCTGAACAATTTTCTGTTGCATAGCAGCACCTCAGTTACGGTTGAGAAAACGCTGGAAAGCCTCGGCGTCGGGATAAGCACACTGCGTGCCGCGCCCGGTGACGCTGCAGGCGGCATAAGCAGAAGCCTGAGTCATGGCGGCGGCCACATCGCCGGTTTTCACCAGCAGATACGCAAAACAGCCGATAAAGGCATCACCCGCGCCGCTGGTATCGACCGCCTGAACTGGCGTGGCGGCCACGCGATGCACCTGGTCACCGCTCATCCAGACCGATCCCCGGCTGCCCAGCGTGATGATCAGATTTTTAAGGCCGCGCTTCAGCAGCGACTGCCCGGCGAGGATCACCTCTTCATCGGTGCTGACCGGCAGGCCGGTGAGGATCTCCAGCTCGGTTTCGTTAGGCATAAAGAAATCGCATTTGCAGGCGTAGTGAATATCCAGCGTGGCAACGGCTGGCGCCGGATTCAGGATCACTTTGATCTGATGCTGGCGGGCAAAATCGATGGCGTAATAGACCGTCTCCAGCGGGATCTCCAGCTGCAGAATGATCAGTTCACAGGCTTTCAGCGCCTCTGCCGCGTCGTCGATATCGGCGGGTTTCAGCTGCTGGTTGGCGCCTTTGATAATCAGAATGCGGTTCTGCGATTGATCATCGACAAAAATCGGTGCCACGCCGCTGGAGGTGCCCGGTGCGGTGGTGACAAAGCGCGTGTCCACGCCCTGCTGCTGTAAATTGGCCACGGTATTGGGAGCAAAGAGATCGTCGCCGACCTTGCTGACCATCATCACGCTGCCACCCATTTTCGCGGCCGCGACCGCCTGGTTAGCGCCTTTACCGCCGCAGCCAATGGCAAAGTCGGGCGCTTCAAGGGTTTCGCCCGCTTTCGGCAGGCTGTTGGTATAGGTAATCAGATCGACCATGTTTGAGCCGATGACCGCAACTGTCATGACGAACCTCCCCGATGTTTTTCACATTTAAAATGTTATTAAAGTAACAATAACCTTTCTTAAAGGTTAAATATGTGACAAAAACCACATCCTGAAGCGGCGAATAATGCCGGTAAATGGCATGAACGGGGATTTAAAATGTTACTATTATAACAAGATAACATCATGGAGCGTGGCGACTGAGAGGCGCGATCGCCTGCAGGGAAGGTCCGTTATCACCGCACGGCGGAGGTTTGCGGCCCTTACAGATTGCGGGTAAGATTGACTGCCAGCCTGGCGGATGAGACGCAACTCATTCAAATCTGTGAGGTTTGTAGCGTATCGACGTTGATTATGACGTCCCTTCTCCGCACTGCAGGATAGGTAACAGAGAGATGACCATGGAAACCCGGCGCGACGAACGCATTCACAAGCTGACGCAGGCGCTGAAACGCACAGACAAACTGCATCTGAAAGATGCGGCCCAGCTGCTGGGTGTCTCAGAGATGACGGTTCGCCGCGATTTAACCGAGCCGGGTTCCAGCGTGGTCCTGCTGGGCGGTTACATTGTCAGCGATCCGAAAAGTCATGCCGGCCACTATTTTGTCAGCGATCAGCATGGACAGAATGCCGCCAGAAAGCAGCGGCTGGCGCAGGCGGCGGCCAGCCTGATCGGTGAAAACGATACGGTCTTCTTTGACTGCGGCACCACCCTGCCCTATATCGTTGATGCCATTCCTGACACGCTGTCGTTTACCGCTATCTGCTGCGCCATGAATACCTTTCTGACCCTGAAAGAGAAACCGGCCTGCAATGTGATTCTCAGCGGCGGTGAATTTCATGCCGACAATGCGCTGTTTACACCGATTGGCGTGCATACCATTCTTGACGATCTCTGTCCGACGCTGGCCTTTATCTCTGCCGCGGGCATCGACAAAGATCAGGGTGCGACCTGCTACAACACCAATGAGCTGATGATGAAACATCACGCCATGCTGCGCGCCCGTAAGTCGGTGCTGGTGGCGGACAGCAGTAAATATGGCAAAGTGCTGCCTGCACGCATCGCCGAGCTGCAGCGCTTTGATCTGCTGGTGAGTGATAGCGCGCCCGATCAGACGTTGCAGAACTGGCTGGCACAGCAGGCGATACCGCTGCGCCTGCCCTGAGGCCTGCCTCTGCCCGATTGTCTGGCCCTGTCAGCGATTGAGCGCGGAAATCAGTCAGTTATCCCGCATGCTGCCCGGCATCACGTCCTACAGGGCATTATTCGCCGCCCCCCGGCTGGGATTAGACGGTGAAAAAGGCTAAACTTCGACATCATTCCAACGACCAACAGACCCAGAGGCTCAAACCAACGTGGCTCAATTCGTCTATAGCATGCATCGCGTCGGCAAAGTGGTTCCGCCGAAGCGTCATATCCTGAAAAACATCTCCCTCAGCTTCTTCCCTGGCGCAAAAATCGGCGTACTCGGTCTGAACGGTGCGGGTAAATCTACCCTGCTGCGCATCATGGCCGGCATCGATAAAGATATCGAAGGGGAAGCGCGTCCGCAGCCAGGCATCAAGATTGGCTACCTGCCACAGGAGCCGCAGCTTAACCTTGAACACACCGTGCGCGAGTCGGTTGAAGAAGCGCTGTCAGAAGTGGTTGGCGCACTGAAACGTCTCGACGAAGTCTATGCGCTCTATGCCGAAGAGGGTGCAGATTTCGACAAGCTGGCCGCTGAGCAGGGCCGTCTGGAGGAAATCATCCAGGCACACGACGGTCACAACCTGAATACCCAGCTGGAACGTGCTGCCGATGCGCTGCGCCTGCCGGACTGGGACGCGAAAATTGCGACCCTTTCCGGTGGTGAACGTCGCCGCGTCGCCCTGTGCCGCCTGCTGCTGGAAAAACCAGACATGCTGCTGCTGGACGAACCAACGAACCACCTGGACGCCGAATCTGTCGCCTGGCTGGAGCGCTTCCTGCATGACTTCGAAGGCACCGTCGTAGCGATTACGCATGACCGTTACTTCCTGGATAACGTAGCAGGCTGGATTCTGGAACTTGACCGCGGTGAGGGTATTCCGTGGGAAGGTAACTACTCCTCCTGGCTGGAGCAGAAAGATGCGCGTCTGGCGCAGGAAGCCTCTTCTGAAGCCGCTCGTCGTAAGTCGATTGAGAAAGAGCTGGAATGGGTTCGCAAAGGACCTAAAGGCCAGCAGTCGAAAGGCAAAGCCCGTCTGGCACGCTTTGAAGAGCTGAACAACACCGACTACCAGAAGCGTAACGAAACCAACGAACTGTTCATTCCGCCAGGTGCCCGTCTGGGTGACAAAGTGCTGGAAGTCAGCAATCTGCGTAAGTCCTATGGCGACCGTGTGCTGATTGACGATCTCTCGTTCTCTGTGCCAAAAGGCGCGATTGTCGGAATTATCGGTCCGAACGGCGCGGGTAAATCAACGCTGTTCCGCATGATGTCCGGTCAGGAACAGCCTGATTCCGGCAGCATCGTGCTGGGCGAGACCGTTAAGCTGGCCTCCGTCGATCAGTTCCGCGACAGCATGGATAATTCCAAAACCGTGTGGGAAGAGGTCTCCGGCGGTCAGGACATTATGCGTATCGGTAACACCGAGATGCCAAGCCGCGCCTATGTCGGCCGCTTTAACTTCAAAGGCGTCGATCAGGGCAAACGCGTGGGCGAACTCTCCGGTGGTGAGCGTGGTCGTCTGCACCTCGCAAAACTGCTGCAGGTTGGCGGCAACATGCTGCTGCTCGATGAGCCAACCAACGACCTGGACATCGAAACCCTGCGCGCGCTGGAAAACGCCCTGCTGGAGTTCCCGGGTTGTGCGATGGTGATCTCGCATGACCGCTGGTTCCTGGACCGTATTGCCACGCACATTCTGGATTATCAGGATGAAGGCAACATCGAATTCTTCGAAGGTAACTTTACCGAATATGAAGAGTACAAGAAGCGTACCCTCGGCGCCGACGCACTGGAGCCGAAACGCATCAAGTACAAACGTATGACGAAGTAACGATGTCAGGGGGAGGCTCAGGCCTCCTCCTGCTTCACCAGTGACGTTTTAAGGGCTGAACGCAATGAAGAAAAAAGCTGAGCGGCCAGTGGCTAAAAAAGCTGAAGCGATTTATGAAGCCACTAAAGTCGCAAACTTTGCCGCAAGTTCCCTGCTGGAGGGGATACGTATTTCAGCCGATGTGGAATTATCAACCCTGGAACAGGTTCGACGCCGCTATAAGCAGTGACAGGAGCTGAACGTGAATCGTTATCTTGTCTGGCGAGATCACTACTGTTACCCCGATTCCGATGTTCTGATTAATCGTTACGATATTCGCGACCAGACTCTGCTCGATCAGGCTGAGCGTGATGTTACCGCGCTGACTATTCACACCATTAAGCTCTCTCATCCCCCTTTCACCCTTCAGTCGCTGTGCCACATCCATTACTGCCTGTTTAACGAGCTCTATAGCTGGGCAGGACAGATACGCGATATATCAATCAGCAAAGGGCAGACCCGATTTTGCCAGCCGGCTTTTATTGCGCGTGAAGCGGAGAGATTATTTGCAAAACTGGCGAAGGAGAGGTTGCTGGAACAACCTGACCATCAAGCCTTCTGTCATCAGATTGCCTGGTATTATTGCGAGTTCAATATTCTGCATCCCTTCCGGGAAGGAAACGGTCGGGCATTACGCATTCTGTTCGAACATATTATTCTTCATGCGGGCTATCAGGTGAGCTGGAAAGGCCTGAGCGCCAGCGACTGGTTAGCGGCAAATATCGCGGGTTACCAGAGTGGCCCGGAAAAAATGGCGGCACTGTTCCTGTGCCACATTGTGCCGATCAGCGATAAAACTCCCTGAACACCGGGGACTGCAGTGCGAACTCAATAAAGCGCGCCAGCGCGGGTGAGTTCAGTTTTCGACCCGGATAGACCAGCCACAGCTCATTCCCCTCTACTTCCCATTCCGGCAACACCGGCACCAGCCGGGGATCCGCCATCGCACCATCGGTCAGAAAGTGCGGCAGCAGCGTAATGCCCGCATCGCCCAGCGCCGATTCACGCGCATAGAGTAAATTGTCGGTAAGATGACCCGGCGGCAGAAGCCAGCGGTAGAACTCATCATCACGCTGCAAAACCCATTCATTCCAGGCGCGATGCGCAATACAGCGGTGAGCCGACAGCTGCTGTGGATGCAGCAGCGGCGGGTGCTGGTTAAGATAGTGCTGTGATGCCACCAGCAGGCGCGGACAGTTGCCAATCCGCCGGCCAATCAGTGAAGATTCCTGCGGCTGACCGGTGCGCAGCGCCACATCAAAGCCCTCCTGCACCAGATCGCGCATCTCATCGGAGATTGAGACATCCAGCGTCACATCCGGATAGAGACGTAAAAACTCCGCGTTACAGCGCGCAAGCAGCGTGGCGCCAATCCCTGCCGGGCTGGTGATGCGCAGGCGCCCGCTGGGGTTTTCCCGCAGGCTGGCAATCGCCTGATCGGCGCGTTCACTGGCCTGCATCATCTCCTGGCAGTGCAGCAGATAGCGTTCACCGGCAAAGGTCAGGTTAAGCTGGCGGGTGGTGCGGTTCAGTAACCGGATCCCCAGCCGCTGCTCCAGCTGGCTGATGCGCTGACTGACGCTCGATTTGGGCAGACCCGCGCGTTCCGCCGCGCCGGTAAAGCTGCCGCACTCCGCCACCAGCGCAAACAGCGCCATATCCTGCCACTGACGAAACGCCATTGTTCACCTCAGACGAACACTCTATGAAAGATTGTCCATCTTATCACCGCTAAAACCAGGTTCTACACTTAAAGCCTGTTCCGAATCATTACAGCAGTCTGCCACGGACAGCGTGGCTCAACCCCTGCGAGTGTGAGCACTCTTCAGGGTCAGCATAGCAACCACACAATCCAGGCTCCTGGCCTGACTCAACAGGAAAACGTTATGTCTATTCGCGCTATCGCAGTAAACCCCGAAAATCCTGAACACTTCACTGAAATTTTCCCTGAAACCCCAGCGCCAGGTGAGTATGACCTGCGCGTTGAAGTCAAAGCCGCGTCGGTCAATCCGGTCGATACCAAGGTGCATAAAGGGGCGAAGAAGAACGGCTTACAGCAGCCACGCATCCTCGGCTGGGATGCCAGCGGCGTCGTGCTGGAAGTGGGCAGCTCAGTCAGCAACTTTAAGCCTGGCGATGAAGTCTTCTATGCGGGCGACCTGACGCGTCCTGGCAGTAACAGCACCGAGCAGCTGGTGGATTCACGTATCACCGGTCACAAGCCAGAGAGCCTGGACTGGGCGCAATCAGCGGCGATCCCGCTGACGGCCCTAACCGCCTGGGAAGGCCTGTTTGAACGACTGAATCTTGAGACAGCATCAGAAGATCAGACGCTGCTGATCGTCGGCGGCGCAGGCGGTGTCGGATCGCTGGCGATCCCGCTGGCGAAGCTGCGCAGCAAGGTGAAGATCATTGCGACCGCCTCGCGTGAAGATTCAGCCCAGTGGTGCCGCGATCGCGGTGCCGATCTGGTGATCAACTACAAAGATATGATCGGTGAGCTGGAGAAACAGGGCATTAAGCAGGTCGATTATATCTTCTGCCTGAATGACACCGACGGTCACTGGGAAACCATGGCGAAGCTGATCGCTCCGCAGGGTCATATCTGTACCATCGTGGAAAACGAACATCCGCTGTCGATGGACCAGCTGAAGCTGAAGAGTGCGGCACTGCATTTCGAGCTGATGTATACCCGCAGCATGTTCAACACACCGGATATGGCGCGTCAGGGCGAGATTCTGGATGCGGTATCGGCATTGCTGGACGAAGGGAAGCTGCAAACCACGCTGAGCGAAACGCTGCACGGCTTGAGCGTTGAGACCTTAACTGCCGCCCACCAGCGCGTGCTGGAAGGCCACATGCGCGGCAAAGTGGTGATGGTCTATTAATGCGCTGACCCGGCTGCCTTTCGGCAGACCGGGCCAATGCATGCGTTACGGCTGGGCGTTTTTCTCGCCCAGCATCGCTTTCACCAGTTCAATGCAGCGCAGGAAGCGAGTGTCATAATCATCTTCCTTCACGTGCAGGAATTCGATGTTGTTTTCCCGCAGCATCGTGACCAGCATCGACTGAAACTCCCGTCGATCCACTGAACTGCCCAGGCTGCGCAAGCCATCCGCGACCCAGGGCACGTTGTTCTCCAGCAGGATCACCAGATCAAAACGATATTCATCGATCAGCGCCTGCACAAAGGGATGTTCACGCCCTTCATACTTGAGACAAAACGCCTGCGTGGTGACAAAGTCGGTGTCGATAAACGCCACTTTGTTGGCATATTTGACGGCGAAATCGATGTACTGCGCCTGGCCCAGCGCGATCTTGTCGTAATCGGAATATTGCAGCGCCATTTCGTCACCGCCCAGATGGGAAAAGACATAATCGCGGCCATATTCCCAGGCACTGGTGGTATTGAAGATGTTGGCGAGTTTATTCACCAGCGTCGATTTACCGCTCGACTCTCCGCCAAGGATCGCCACGGTGCGCACAAAGAACGGTTTCACTTCCGTGGGAATGTAATCCCAGAAGCGGAACGGATCCTGACGAATCTGCGCGCCGCTGATGCTCATAAAGGATCGATTAGGATCGACCAGCACAGTCTGAATGCCCAGGTGCTGCTGGTACATCTCCGCATCGGGCGCTTCGCTGGTGTAGATGCAGTCTGGCGCAATGCCGTGCTCACTGAGAAACGCGCTGACGCCTTGACTCCAGACATCCCAGCCGTGCGGATAAGGTTCGATCCCCTCCTCATCAAAGGCGTGAATGCGGATATTCTTCTGATACTTAAAGGTCTGCAGCAGCCAGCGCAGGCGATCGCTGACCGTCGGCTGCTGTGACATCGCGCTGTTCTCAAACAGCTCGCGGTCGCGCGGCTCGTCATAACCCATAATGATATGCAGCTCATCCACCTGGCTACAGGCTCGCTGAATCAGATAAATATGGCCGGTATGCAGCGGATAAAACTTACCAAATACCACGCCCACTGTTTTATCGCGGCGCGGAAACTCCAGGCCCAGAAAGCGGTGCAGCGCCTCCAGCTTTTGCGCGCTGGGGCTTTTAATTTTGGCATTGAGCAACTGGCTCAGATAGCCTTTGGTCATGCCGCTGGCATCAGCGACCTGTTGCAGCGTATGGCCCTGCTGGCGAATGGCCGTTTTCAGATATTCAAACGACGACATGTCGTGCCTCCTGCATCAATGCGGTTAAGGTGGGCGCGGCCAGCCCGCGACGCAGGCTGGCCGCAGGCGCGTTACAGATCGTCCAGAATCGCCAGCGCATCGGCCAGCTTCTTCGCGCTGAAAACCTGCATCCCGGCAATCGGTTTTTTCGGTGCATTCCCCGCCGGTACAATGGCGCGTTTGAAGCCATGCTTCGCGGCTTCAGAGATGCGCTCCTGACCGCTGGGCACCGGACGGATCTCACCGGCCAGTCCCACTTCGCCGAAGATCACCAGATCCTGCGGCAGTGGACGATCGCGCAGGCTCGACACCATCGACAGCATCAGCGCCAGATCCGCACTGGTTTCGGTGACTTTAACGCCGCCGACCACGTTGACGAACACATCCTGATCCGCCATCTGCAATCCGCCGTGGCGGTGTAAAACGGCGAGCAGAATCGCCAGACGGTTCTGTTCCAGGCCCACCGCCACGCGGCGAGGATTGCCCATCATTGAGTGATCGACCAGCGCCTGAATCTCCACCAGCAGCGGACGCGTTCCCTCCCACAGCACCATGACCGAACTGCCCGAGGTGACCTCTTCGCCACGCGACAGGAAGATAGCGGATGGATTGCTGACTTCACGCATGCCCTGCTCGGTCATGGCAAACACACCTAGCTCATTCACCGCGCCGAAGCGGTTTTTGTGGCTGCGCAGCGTGCGGAAGCGGGAGTCGGCATCGCCATCCAGCAGGACCGAACAGTCGATGCAGTGCTCCAGCACCTTCGGCCCGGCCAGCGAGCCATCTTTAGTGACGTGGCCGACCATGATGATCGCCACGCCGCGCGTTTTGGCGAAGCGCGTCAGATAAGCGGCGGTTTCCCGTACCTGAGCCACGCTGCCCGGCGATGACTGGATCTCCGCCATGTGCATGACCTGGATCGAGTCGATCACCATCAGTTGCGGCTGCTCCTGCTCGGCGATCAGGCAGATCTGCTCAATGCTGGTTTCCGACAGCATATTCACATTTTCGGTAGGTAATCCCAGACGATGGGCACGCATCGCCACCTGTTGCAGTGACTCTTCACCGGTGACGTACAGGGTTTTCATCCCTTCTGACAACCGGCACATCACCTGCAGCAGCAGCGTGGATTTGCCCGCGCCGGGACTGCCGCCAATCAGAATAGCGCTGCCCGGCACGACGCCGCCGCCCAGCACCCGGTCAAACTCTTTAAAGCTGGTCGAGAAGCGCGGTAACGCCTCCAGACTGATTTCAGAGAGCTTCTGCACCCGGCTGGTTCCGGCGCTGCCGGCGTAGCCACTCAGACGTTCGTTACGCGCAGCGGCGGGCGAGGCGGCGATGCGCACCTCGGTGATGGTGTTCCAGGCGTGGCAGGCGCTGCATTGCCCCTGCCAGCGTGGGTAATCTGCGCCGCATTCATTACAGACAAATGCGCGTTTTGCCGCTTTGGCCAAATCAATACCTCTGTTAACGCTCTTCGTGGATCAGGCTGCCGGTGAGGATGCAGAACACCCCCATTAAATCGGCATGGCGAATGGTGACCGCAGTCTGCTCATTCACCTTAGGTTTAGCATGGAACGCAATGCCCAGCGCTGAGGCTTTGATCATCAGCAGGTCATTGGCTCCATCGCCGATCGCCACCGTCTGTTCCGGCGCGATGTCAAAACGCTGCGCCAGTTTCTTCAGGGTATCGGCTTTGTATTGTGCATCGACAACCGGACCCAGCACGTTGCCGGTCAGCTTGCCGTCGCGGATTTCGAGTTCATTGGCCGCCACCGCCGACAGATGCAGTTTGTCGCGCAGGTAGTCGGCGTAGTAGGTAAAGCCGCCGGATGCGATGGCAACCTGCCAGCCCAGCGCCTGCAGTTTCTGCGTCAGCGTCGTTAAGCCTGGCATCAGCGGCAGCGCATCACGCACCTGTTTGAGAATATTGGCGTCCGCGCCCTGCAGCGTGGCGACGCGCTGACGCAGGCTGGCGGTGAAGTCGAGTTCGCCGCGCATTGCGCGTTCCGTCACTTCCGCCACCTGCTCGCCGCAGCCCGCCAGTTTAGCGATCTCGTCGATGCATTCGATCTGAATCGCGGTGGAGTCCATATCCATGACCAGTAAGCCCGGCGTTTTGAGATGCGGGATTTTGCCCAGCGGCGCTACGTCCAGCCCGGCGTCGTGCGCCAGCTTGCTGGCAAATGGCGTCAGCGATCCCGCCAGGCGAATCACCTGATACTCATCGACGTTCCAGGCGCTGACGATCACCATCGCCGCACCCAGCTGGTGCTGGTAATCGGTCAGCCGTTGCTTATCCAGCCCGCGGCCATACAGCAGCCAGCCGGTGCGGCCAGCGCGATAATCCAGCGGCATCACTTCATCACCGCTAAGAGAAAGGGGCAAACCCGGCCAGAGGGAGACATCGGCGGGAAGATCGCACCAGGTTAAACGATTTGGCATCAGAGCTCCTGTAGGGACAACAAAACCACGCAAGAGGCTACCTTGTCTGCGCCGCTTCTGGCAACATAATCTCCAGGCTTTCTGTTGTGATATGACCCGGATGATTAATGGCTAAAACCGCACTGAAATTTCGCTTACATCGTACCGTGATCGTTCTTATCTCGATGGCGCTGCTGGTCGTGCTGATGCAGGGCGCTTCCTGGTTCAGTCTCGGCCATCAGACGGCGCGTTCTGAGCAGGTCGAGGAGCTGGCGCATACGCTGACCAGCCAGGTGGCGTTCAGCCTTAAGCCGTTGATGGACAACAGTGAAAATAACCGCAATCAGATTGAAGCCATTCTTAATCAGATGACGGCGAACAGCCGTATTCTGGATGCGTCCGTGTATGACGGCGACGGCAGCCTGGTAGCGCACAGCGGTGAAAACATCAATGTCCGTGACCGGCTGGCGCTCGACGGCAAGCGCGCGGGCAGCTATTTCAACCACCAGATTGTGCAGCCGCTGGCCGGAAACGATGGCCCGCTGGGCTTTCTGCGCGTAACGCTGGATACTCACGTGCTGGTCACCGACTCACATCAGGTCGACAACACCACCAATATTCTGCGTCTGATGATGCTGCTGGCGCTGGCGATCGGCATTATTCTCTCCCGCACTCTGCTGCGTCATCGCCGCACCCGCTGGCAGCAGTCACCGTTTCTGCTTACCGCCAGCACCCCGGTGAAAGAGGACCGGGATGAGGACGACGAGAAGAAAGAGTAACGCGCCGGCTGCGGTAAAGATAAAACGAGAAAGGCCCGCACAGCGGGCCTTTTTTATTGGAAAGTTGCGGATTTGCGAGGCAGCTTCCATCAGCCGATCAGCAGCGCTTCCAGCTCACTCAGCGATTTGACCTGCCAGGTCGGTTTGATATGTTCCGGCAGTGGCCGGGTGCCATGATCGAGCCAGCAGGTTTTCAGGCCAGCATTCATGCCGCCCAGAATGTCTGACTCTGGGGTATCCCCCACCATCAGCACCCGCTGACGATCCGGATTGCCCATCAACTCCAGCGCATAATCAAAAATCTCTGCCGCCGGTTTTGGCAAGCCCACCTGCTCAGAGATCACCAGCGCCGAGAAGTAATCACGGAAACCAGTGCGCTCCAGACGCGTCTGCTGCAGCGCGGTAAAGCCGTTGGTGATAATGCCCATCTTTACCCGCCCATGCAGCTGGTTCATCAGACTGACCGCACCCGGCAGCGGCGTGCAGATCTCCCCCATTGCGGTGAGAAAACCGCTGTTAAGGATCTCTGGCGCAACGCTGAGCTTTTCACTCCAGTGGTTAAAACGCTGAGTCTGCAGCTGTAACGCTGAGATGGTGCCGTTCTGATAATCGACCCACAGCGGTTTGTTGATCGCCTGATAATCGCTGTAATCCTGGTCAGTGAACTGCACGTCATAACCCGCAAACAGGCGCTGCAAACCAGCATAGGCGTCGAAATGAAAAAGGGTATCGTCGGCATCAAACAGGATGCAATCCCAGTTATCTAACATTAAAGCTCCTTAACACCACTACGGCGTCAGGGCCATGAGAAGGGCATCTTCACGGCCGCTGGCGGTGGGATAATAATTGGGACGACGACTGACCTGATTGAATCCAAGCTGCTCATAGAGCGCAATGGCGGGCAGGTTCGAGGCCCGCACTTCCAGCCACAGCGTCAGCACGTCGCGTTTGATCAGTTCATCGATCAGATGCTGCAGCAACTGGCGGCCCAGTCCCTGGCGCTGAAAGGCGGGATCGACCGCGATGTTAAACAGCGAGGCTTCGTCCAGCACCACCTGGGTAATGGCAAAAGCAGCCATTTTACCGTCGACATCGAGACGTAAATTGATAAAGCGCTCGCCCTGATTGCTGGCAAACGTCTTTTCACTCCAGGGAAACGCGTGACTACGACACTCAATGGCGTAGGCCTGCGCCAGATCGTCAGGGGTGAGTAAAGAGATGGCTGTCATGGTTACACATCTGTTGCCAGAGCGCGCGTTTGGCGACGCCGCTACTGATCAGTTCATTGAAAGAGGCGCTGGTTAAAGCCACGCCATTAAAAGTCTGTTCGCTCTCTACGCCGAGCAGCCAGCCCGCGCAGTTCAGCGTTTCCGGCAGCATTTGCAGCTGATCCGGCGTCACGGTCATCACCTGAGCGGGTTGCAGATTAAGAGCATGAAGCACGTCGCGCATCAGCGGTTCATGCAGACCGGGCGGCGCGTCAGCGACAATAATTAACTGCGTGTCCGGTGCCAGCGTGACGGCAATTTCGCCCTGAAGCACGCGCGGGCGGCGCAGCTGGTACTGTGTAATTCCCATTTGCTGTAAAAGCCAGTCGCGCCTGGACGTCATGGTGTTACCTGTTCTGCTGCCTGAATGCGACGCTATGCTAGCAAACCCATCGAACATGCGCCAACAAACCACTATAATCCCCGCTCAGATCTTACAGGAGCCCTACATGTCTGCTTTAACCCCGGCCAGCGAAGTCATTCTGCGCCACAGTGATGAATTTACCGCCCGCCATGTTTTATTTGCTGGCGATCTGCAGGATGACCTGCCCGCTCAGCTGGAAACCGCCTCGTCGCGCGTTCACACCCAGCAATATCATCACTGGCAAAACCTGAGCCGCCGTATGGGCGAGCAGGCGCGTTACGGCATGGTTGCGCAGGCAGAAGATGTGCAGGGCTGCGATACCCTGGTCTATTTCTGGACCAAGAATAAGCCTGAAGTGCAGTTCCAGCTGCAGAACCTGCTCTCTTTGCTGCCGGTCGGCTGTGACGTATTCGTTGTCGGTGAAAACCGCAGCGGCGTGCGCAGTGCCGAAGGCATGGTGGAGTCGTGGGTGAAACTGGAAAAAATCGACAGCGCGCGTCGCTGTGGTCTCTACCATGGTCGCCTGGACAAACAGCCTGAGTTTGATGCCAGCAGCTTTGGTCATCAGTATCAGCTTGATGGTCTGACGATTCATACCCTGCCTGGCGTCTTCAGCCGTGACGGCCTGGACAGCGGCAGTGCCCTGCTGCTCTCGACCTTTACTCCGCATACCAAAGGTAAAGTGCTGGATATGGGCTGTGGCGCAGGCGTGATTGCCGCCTCTCTGCCGGCCCGTTCGCCTAAAGTGCGTCTGTGGCTGTGCGACGTGCACGCGGCTGCGATTGAAGCGAGTAAATTGACGCTGGCCGCCAATGGCATCGAGGGAGAAGTCTTCGCCAGTAACGTCTTCTCTGACGTCACGGGTCGTTTCGACATGATTATCTCGAACCCGCCGTTCCATGAAGGTACCCAGACCAGCCTCGACGCCGCCCAGGCGCTGATCCGTGGCGCAGTGAAACATCTGAACACCGGCGGCGAGTTGCGTATTGTGGCGAACACCTTCCTGCCTTACCCGCAGGCGCTGGATGAAGCCTTCGGCAGTCACGAAGTCATCGCACAGACCGGTCGTTTTAAAGTTTATCGCGCTGTTTACGGTCGCGGAGCCAAAACGCGCTAAGCGCTTTTCCCGGCGTTAATGGCGTTGCCGGGCTGAAAACGTTGCTTTTTACAGCGATCGTTTCAGCCCGACGAAATAGTTGTTGACGCAAAGAGTAAAATCTCTAGAATGCGCCTCCGTGGTTGTAACATTCTCAGGGTGTTACGGGTATGCGAAGGTGGCGGAATTGGTAGACGCGCTAGCTTCAGGTGTTAGTGTCCTAACGGACGTGAGGGTTCAAGTCCCTCTCTTCGCACCAAAATCACATGTTTCATATCGCGAGCACTGCGCGAAGGTGGCGGAATTGGTAGACGCGCTAGCTTCAGGTGTTAGTGTCTTAACGGACGTGAGGGTTCAAGTCCCTCTCTTCGCACCATTGCGGTGATATGAACAGACAACTCGATGCGAAGGTGGCGGAATTGGTAGACGCGCTAGCTTCAGGTGTTAGTGTCTTAACGGACGTGAGGGTTCAAGTCCCTCTCTTCGCACCAACGTTGTCATCCTCTGTTTTCCCCGCAATGCCCTTTTGCTTCCCTTGCAGTATCGTTTTATCCCCTGCTCATTTTAGTTTTTCAGCTCGCTTTAGCTCACCCGGCACGTCGATTTCATCCTCTTCGCCTCGATTAAATCAGATTAAAATTCACAGAGATAGCCGCCAGGCCACCCGCTAATGCCAGGCAGGATGGCAACAGCAGATAGTGTCGCAGACGCTGATTAAACAGCATCACGACAGTCAGCAGCAGCGCCACCGTCATGACCATCCGCCACTGACTGAAGCTCGGTTCCCATAAGGCGAACAGCGGCAGTGCGATGCAGGGCAGCAATACGCCCCACGCGCTATCCAGTTTTTTACCCAATGCCCAACTGACTCCCCACAGGCCGCAGGCCGCAATAATCGCTATCCCCATGACGCAAACCTCAAATGATAAGCATTCCCATTATCATATGACAGTTTTAACGCCCTTGCAGCCTGTTTTTGTCGCGTCCGGCAACGAAGATGACAGACCAGTTGGAAAATGCTAGATTGCGGCCGATAACACTTTTAATAACAGCAACAGCAATAATTTGCTCACTCTCTGGCAGAATCTTTTTTTGCCGGCTTGCGCTTTGGTATTTCAGGGCCGTCACGAGTATTTATAATGAAATTACAATCATATGAAGAACTGAAACAGAGTAAATACCGGCTTTCAGTGATGCTTTTTCTCTTTTTAAATATCGCCGTTTCGCTATTTTATCTGCTGCCTGTAATGAGCAATGAGACCAATGACGCGACATTGCCGGTAATTTGTGTCGCTGCGTTTAGTGGCATCATGTTAATTACCTATTTAATATGGCCCAGACTAAAACTTCCCCTGTTAAATCCTGTGGCACTCCTGCTGGGCATGCTCTGGGCCTGGCACATTAATTATCGCTTTCATCAGGTGTTCTATTTTGATGGTGGCTTTCTTATTATCAGTTTGATCAGTGTGTTATTTATCAGTGCTATCGCCCTGAGCGATTATCTGGGTGCATTTTGTCTGCACGTCGCGCCGCCGGTCTTCACCGTATTACTGCTCGACAATGGACAGCATCTGCCGCTGATCCTGCTGACCATCATCCTGCCTCTGATCGGTTTCTCCCTGCAGCATCTGATGCGCCGCCGTGCCGACAACTTTACCCTGCGCCTGATGCATCAGCTCTATGAAGAGAAAGAGACATTCAGTGACCTCAGCATGCTCGATCCGCTGACCGGACTCTATAACCGCCGCGGCCTAAAGAACCGGCTCGATAATATTCTGGAAAACCACGCCGGCAGCCACTACGTGCTGCTGCTGGATATCGACCACTTCAAGGCCTACAACGATAATTATGGGCATGCGATGGGCGATCAGGCACTGGCGCGGGTCTCTGTCGCGATTCGTGATGCAGTGCGTTCGCGCGATGTCGTCACCCGCTACGGCGGCGAAGAGTTTCTGGTGCTGATGACCAATGTGAACAGTTCGATCGCCATGAAGCTGGCAGAGCGAATTCGCCAGTATGTGCTGGATTTAGAAATCCCTCACCTTTTCAATGAGACCGTTTCCACTCACGTGACTATCAGTGCGGGCATCGCGCCCATTTATGATAATGAGTTCGATCTGGCGGTCGCCAATGCGGACAGCGCGTTATATGTGGCTAAAAATCAGGGTCGCAATACCATTCTCGCCTGGGAAGATTTGCCCCGACAGCAGCCTCAGACCTCCAGCGAACATGCCTGAGTAAGCATAACGCGGTCGTTGCTGACCGGAACAGTGGCGAGCGATGTGCTGCTCTATCTGGCCTGATGACCACTCTCAACCCCCGCCGTTTTCCCGCCAGCAGCGACGAATTTTTACACGACTTGTAGAGTTAATCAATAACGATTATCATTTGCTTTCTTATCTACACTTTCTGCGAGTCGTCATGGCAACTGCTTCAGCTCAGGAACAGCGTTTTAGCGCTCAGTCGATGATCTTCCGGCAGAATGACCGCCCGCTGGCGGAAAGTCTGCATGAGCGGCTGCAGCAACAGCGCAGCTATCTGCTTGAATCGACGAAGTTCAGCCAGTCTGCTCCGCGCGATACGCTGACGCTTGCCGACTGGTCGGAATCAGAGGCCTTTGCCCCGCTCATCCAGCGCTATAGCGATTATCTCTATCGCGATCATCCTGATGCCGTTCGTGAAGCGAAACCGGTGCTGTCACTCTGGGCACAGTGGTATTTTGGCCTGCTGCTGCCTCCGCTCATCATGGCGTTATTGCAGGAGTCACGTGCGCTGGACTGCTCGCCTGAGCATATTCGCGTCGGATTTCATGAGAATGGCCATCCGGCCACGTTCTGGATCGATGTGCAGGAAGATGAAGAAGCGCGCTATCTTAATTCGCTGCAGCGCATTGATCGGCTGATTCAGCAGCATCTGATCCCGGTGGTCAAGGGTATTACGCAGCATGGTGATATCAACGCCCGACTCATCTGGAACAACATGGGCTACTCATTCCAGTGGTTCCTGGGTGAGCTGAAAAGCCAGATCGATGAGGCGCTGATCCTGCAACTGGAGCAGGCGCTGTTCTTCAACCAGCGGCTGCTGGATGGCAGCGAAAACCCACTTTACCGCACCATGATCCCGCGCAACGGCGAACTGGTCCGTCGCAGCTGCTGCCAGCGTTATCGCATCCCTGATGTCGAACAATGCGGCAACTGCACCCTGAGCGGCAGCTAAACAGACTTAATTACAGCGAATTCTCCGTTTATCTCGTTTACAGGCACTGAGGCTTGTGGCAATTTTTACGCCTTCGATCAGCCTGGAGAGAAAGATGAGTCTGGAGTCCGTGCGCCAGTTCTTTGCCGAACACGCCCCTGAAATTGAAATTATTGAGCTGGCAGAAAGCACTGCAACGGTCGGGATGGCTGCACGCGCCCATGGCGTGACGCCAGGAGAGATTGCCAAGACCCTGTCACTGAAAGTGAAAAACGACGTGGTGCTGATTGTGACACGCGGCGATGCCCGACTGGATAATCGCAAGCTGAAAGCGGCTCTGGGCGCGAAAGCGCGGATGCTGAGCGTCGACGAGGTGATTAACTGGACCGGCCACCCGGTGGGCGGCGTCTGTCCGTTCGGTCTGGAGAATCCGCTGACCGTCTACTGTGATGTTTCACTGCGCAGCTTCGAAGAAGTCCTGCCCGCCGCTGGCGCTATCCACAGCGCCGTCCGCATCTCGCCACAGCAGATGGCTGAACTGACTAACGCCCGCTGGATCGACGTGTGCGAAGCGATTTAACGCTTTGCATCGGCTCACAAACCCTGCATTTCTGCCTGCGCCCGAATGCTGCTGACAACCTGACAGATTTTATCAGCCGATGATAATCACCGCCCCATCATGGCAGTTAATCACGCGCAGTAAGCGGGCGCAGTTAATCGCCCATGACTTCAGGATGTCAGGCGCTTAAATGCCTGTTCGATGATCGACAACAGCAGCGTGTTATCGACGCTATGCAGCACATGCACCGATGCGCCGCAGTGATCAGGCACACCGACAGTGAGCCGAAGCGGCTGACGATAACGCCAGCTTTTGCCACGCGTCGCACCGGGACGCAGTTCGATATCAACCCGGTAATCGATGCCCGAGGCGACTCGCTGATTCAGCAACCAGGCGACCACCAGCGCATCGTGGATCCAGCATCCTGCCAGCTGACGGGTTTCCATTGAATAGTCGATCCACGGGCGCAGCGTGTCGCGTACAAATTCGGTCAGCGGATGATCGGCCGCGGTGAGACGTGTCAGATCCTGCTGGGTCAGCAGCGTCTGCGTGGTGACATCCATCGGCACCAGTGTTACCGCAGCACCGCTGTGCAACACCTGATGCGCCGCCTCGGGATCCAGACCAAAATTGGTGTCTTTGATGTAATCATCCAGCGAGAAGACGCCGCCCATGATCACAATTTCCGCCACCGATTCTGCCATGGCGGGATAGCGCTGCATCGCCAGCGCCACATTCGTCAGCGGACCAATTGCTACCAGCGTAATCTCGCCCGGATTGTCGCAAATCAGTTTGCCGATAGCGTCAGCCGCATCAAACGCATCCGCCGCAACATTGGCTGGCTGACGCACATCCTGCCAGAGTTTTCCCAGCGCAAGCTGATTGACCCGATGGTCCAGCGTCTCGCGCCATGGCGCAGGATCTTCCTGTAACGCCTGCGTCGCGCCCTGTACGACCGGGATAGATAATCCCAGCCGGACGATCAGATCTTTGGCAACGCGTGCACCCACGTCACATGGCGTGTTACCCGCTACGGTGGTGATCAATTCCAGCGACAGGGCTGGTGAAGCTAAGGCCAGCGCAATCGCCAGCCCATCATCGGTGTTGGCACCCGCGATACCATTGCCGGGATCGCAATCAATAATGATTCTTTTCATATTTTTATAGTTTAACTCTGACTTTGCGGCTGACAGCCGCAGGATTCACCAATTTCAAGATAGTGTGGAAACTCCTTTAATTGCGCTTCACTCTGCCCCTCTTTCAGCATCTGAATCGCAGAGCGTGCCATCTCACGCAGTGGCTGGCGCACGGTCGTTAATGTCGGGACATGAAACGACGAGTGATCGGTCCCGTTAAAGCAGACCAGTGCCACATCCTGCGGCACGCGAATGTGATGTTCGGAAAAGGCGCGAAGCGCGCCAATCGCCTGACCTTCATTGCTGGTAAACAACGCACGAGGCACACAGCCGCGGGCGATCATGGTTTGTGCCGCCTCGTAGCCGCCCTGTGGGGTGTAGTTGGCGGGGAACATCAGCGACTCATCTATCGGCAGGCCACGATCGTGCATGGCATCGCGCCAGCCCTGAATACGATCCTGTGCGTTGAGCATATCGACCGGGCCGCTAATGATCCCCACCTGCTGATAACCGTGACTCAACAGATGTGCCGTCACCTGCCACGCGGCCTGACGCTCATTGACCCGCAGCATGTTCACGCCCGGCTGAGGCTCAACCCGCTCCAGCATCACCAGCGGCGTTCCGCTGGCTTTAATCAGGTCAATGTAAGGATGGCGATCGACGCTGTTGTAAAACAGTCCATCGACCTGCCGGTTGAGCAGCCCCTGAATTAACTCCAGTTCGCGTTTGCGATCGTCACCGGCATCACCCAGCAGCATGACGTGACCGTGGTTCATCGACTCCTGCAACAACACGTGCGCCATTGACGCCACGAAGGGGTTGCCGATGTTGGGCACCACCAGCCCAAACGTTTTGGTGTTACCGGAGGCCAGCGCGCGTGCTGCTGCATTGGGCCGGTAACCGGTGGCTTTAATCGCCTCCAGTACCCGCTGACGGGTCGCCTCAGCGACCGGACGAGGCCCGTTATTAATGACATAACTGACGACTGCCACTGAGGTGCCTGCCGCTTTCGCAACTTCACTGCGGGTCACTTTTCCCGTTAACGACTTAGGCACATCACGTTCCTCCATAAAAAAAACAGGCCGCTTTACACGGCCTGCTGTTTATAGCTCTCTCCTGGCAGACGGCACCTTCAGGTAAATCTAGATGGCATCTTCAGGCAGATTGAGATTCCGCCCTCGCGTCTCAGGAGCGACAAAAGTGGTAAAGAATCCAATGGCGGCCATTACCGAGAAGTAGACCGCAATCGGCCACCAGTGACCGGTATAAGAGAGCATAGCAGCAGCAATAAGCGGCGCCGTGCCGCCGGATAAAATCGAGCCAAGCTCTTTGGCCACCGCCATTTTGGTGTAGCGATGTTGAACGCCGAACATTTCCACGCCCCATGCCGCCTGCACCCCATAAATACCCAGTGACGCCAGCGCCATACCGACCACGATAATCGGGATCACCAGCATCGGTTCACGCGTGTCCAGCAGCGTAAAGGCGGGCCAGGCGTAGATCATCAGTAACAGGCAGAAGACGCGATAAACGATCCGGCGACCAAAACGATCAGAGAGCCAGCCCGCAAACGGAATAATCAGGAAGCCCAGCAGTGAGGCAAGGAACACCGCCGTCGTCGGTACGGACTTATCCACCATCAGCACCTTCGCGACATAACCCACCATGAAGCCCTGAGCCAGATAAGAAGGGCCATTTTCGCCGATGCGCAAACCTATCATGGTCCAGAAAGCGCGAGTACGCTGGAAGAAAGGACGCGAGTCCACGACTGTCGCGGCCAGTACGCCTGCACGTTCCGCTTCCATCTCCGCTTTCCTGCGCTCAAATACTGGCGTTTCACGCAGGTGACGTCGAATCCACAGCGCAACAAGGGCAATCAGCGCACTGCTGAGGAAGGGAATACGCCAGCCCCACTCCAGCAGGCTCTGCTGATCCATCTGCACTACCAGCAGCCAGACCAGCGAGGCCAGCAACGTACCGCTGTTAGACCCCAGAGCAATAACGGATGAAACCAGGCCACGACGCTTAACGGGCGCATATTCACCCAGCATCACCGTGCCGCCCGATAACTCTGCGCCCGCGCCGAAACCCTGGGTAAAGCGCAGCAGCACCAGACAGGCCGGAGCCCAGACACCAATCGCGGCATAGCTCGGTATTAAGCCGATAAAGGTGGTGGAAGTGCCCATCAGAATGATGGTGGAGATCATCACGACCTTTCGGCCTTTGCGGTCGCCCAGCCAGCCGAAAAAAAGTGCGCCGATAGGCCGGGCAACAAAGCCGACTGACCAGGTAGCAAAGCTGGAGAGCAGTGCCATCGCGGGAGTCGATTCCGGAAAGAAGACGTCGCCAAAGATGATACCGGCAGCCAGACCGTAGAGCGCGAAATCCGCGTACTCCATTGCCGTTCCGAGCCAGCATGAGAAAGTGGCGCGCCAGAAATCTTTGCGGCCTGAAGAAGTATTAAACCGCTCGTCGGCGGCTGAGGTGGAAGACAGTGATGCCTGCTGCTTAACGGAATTGTGTGCCGTCATAACCCTATCCCTGAATGAGTATGCAGATTGATAAACGCCCGTCCATGGGTCGATTCCCTGATGAAAGCGGAATTCCCCCGGTGGCGACGTTCAGTTGACTAACCATGATGAAAGGTTAAAGGATTCCCTGGTGTTGGAATCGTGTTCTTCGCCCCGTTTCGCCGATGTATTTTTCACCGGTCGCTTAAACTGAGCGAATGTAACTTAACAATCAATGGAGCCTACTGTGCATCGCACCGTGAGCAATCACTGGGGACCTAGTTTATCTACGCGCGTAGATAAATCAAGAGATCCTGGCGCAAATTGTTAGTAAAACTTCACTATCACATTGCGTCATCACACATTTTCAGCGCAAATTCAGCCAGTTAACTCCACTATATCGCACAATAAAAAATCACTTTGCGCGGTAAGTTAGCATTTTCTCTAATCATTAAGCGTTATAAGCGGGGCTAAAATCCTTTCATCGGGTTCTGTTGTCGCACACCCGGATTACCTGCAGATGACACTTCATCTTTATTCTGAAAAATCGCTGCAAGCGCAGACAATGCGTTACCCTGAAAAAAAGCCTGACAGAGGTGTTATGACCATTATTCTGATGCGACACGGTAAACCTGACCACCAGGCAGCGGGTCGCCAGAGCGTGCAGGCACTGGCAGACTGGTGCGAAGCTTACGATCAGTCCGGAGTCAGTGACGGGCCGCCACCGCGCAGTATTAAGATTGCCCGTCAGGCCGCAATTATTGTCTGCAGTCCCCTGCCCCGCGCACAATCTTCTCTGAGCCAGCTTGGCCTGCATCCTCATGAGATTGATGCGCTCTACAGCGAAGTCGCCGTACCGCTGTTGCGAACGGGGGATTTTCAACTGCCGACAATCTGCTGGCTGGCCTTACTGCGGCTGTTGTGGTTATGCGGTTATGCGGGTGAAGCGGAGTCGCTGCAACATGCGCGCAGCCGGGCCTCGGCGGCGGCAGAAAAACTGATCGAGCATTCACAGCGTGGCACGGTGCTGCTGCTGGGCCACGGCATCATGAACAAGATGATTGCGCGAGAATTACGTAAACGCGGCTGGCAGGCAGAGAAACATGCCAGCAGCCGCCACTGGAGTTCTGCGATCTATCATCGTCCGTTTATCTGACCCATCGGAAAATAGCCCAGTACCTCACAGCCCGTTCCGACACGCGGTGTGGCAATCACGTTACGCTGCGCCAGATCGATCACGCTCAGCGTGCCGTCATCCTGATTCGCAATCAGCAGCTGTTGCCTGTCTGGCGTGAAGCAGCCATCCATCGGCATGTTGCCCACGCTGATATCGCCCAGCGGATTCAGCAGGTCATCAAACAGCGTTACCAGCGGTTCCTGATCGCCAATCGCCACCAGCTGTTCGCCATCGGCGCTGAAGCGAACCACCTGGCAGGGCTGCTGATGACCCGGCAGCGTAATGCGCTGGCGAATACGGTGGCTCTGTCGGTCGATCACATAGAGCAACGGCGCATCTGCTGCGCTGGCGACCAGATAAGGGTGTTTTGGTGAGGCGGCGATACCCGCAATCGGGCCCGGCAGCAGAATCGTATCAATCACCCGTCCCTCTGCTTCACAGAGATCCACGACGGTGATGGTCGCATCCTCTTCGTTATCGGTGAACAGTTTGCGGCCGCTGGGTGACAGCGTCAGGCGATGCGCGTTGTGAGAAGGAATCGGGATGATCTTTTCCACTTTGTCGGTCTGCGGATCGATTACGGCTACGGCGGCGCTCTGCTCACAGCAGAGATAGACTTTGCCATCGCGGCCCAGTTGCCCGCTGTGTGGTGCTCGCAACGGCGACAGATCGATAAAGCCGCTGATCTCGCGACGCTGCAAATCAATGATCGCCACTTTGTGACCCGGATGCGGGTTATTGCCATGAACGCCGTCACCATAGATGGGCACATACGCTTTACCCCAGGGTGCCAGCATCAGGAGTTCATGCGGCCGCGGTGGAAAAGCGTTCAGCTCGCGCTCGACCGCGAAGGTTTCCGGGTTAAGAAACAGGACGCGATTGCCCTGCTTATCAACCGCCAGTAAACCATAGGATTCACTCTGCATGCGCGCTCCTTTCTCAGTAAGTTCTTCTTAAGCGTAGACAATCCTCTTCAGGCTGTCCGATTCCGCACATTGTTGAGCCGGGCTTACGCCACACGTTAAGCGCAATATTCACTGTTTCAGAGGTCCGGGCCCTGAGAGAAGCCAAAGGCTTAACATAATATTCAGACATTCCTTAGTTATGCGTTCCGCCACATTTAAATAACTGATTAACCGTGGCGATATTATTATTCCATTAAGGTGACCGGATTATTTCCGTATTATCCTAAAGTCAAAAAAAGACATAGCTAATGTGTAAATAATGTTTTATTAAAAAGGTGCAGTGCAATTAAAAAGCCGTGAGGAAACTATCGCGCGCTCCCGCACTGCGTCGCCACCAGGGAAAACTATTCATTAATTTCCGCGCTCATCGGGATTGCACTCAGTATGCAATGCCGCCCGTTCACGCTTCAGGCGCAACGGGCAGAGCCAGCACTATAGCGGGAAAATAAAAATAACAGGTGTACCATGACTTCACATCGCCAACGTCCAGCGCATAAACTCTGGCGTAACTGGAAAAGAATATCGTTCAGTAGCCAGATGTTATGGAATAAGAAACAGCAGAGCCTCTGTCAGGCACCGGAATATGATCCGGGACAGGAAGATAATGTCGTATTGATTGCTCAGCAGAAACATCTGCCCGAGATTCCAAAGATTGTCTGGATGGTCTGGCATAACGATCAGCTGCCGACATCAATGGCGCTGAATATCAGTAAAATCCGGCGGGATAACCCCGATCACCAGGTTTATCTGGTCACGCAGCGCACTCTGTCGCAGTGGCTGCCCGAACTCAGCTTTATCTCTTCCGATCTGACGCTGGCACATAAAAGTGAAATCATCCGGCTTGAGCTGATTCACCGCTATGGCGGTATCGGCATCGACTGCAGCACCCTGCTGTTTGAAAATCTTGCCTGGGTACATCGCGTTCACCATGCGCGACCAATGGATCTCATCGGCTACTATCGCGAGCAATCAACGCTGAACCTGCTTGCGCCGGTCACAGAGAGCTGGTTTATTGCCGCACCGCCGCAGAATGCCTTTATTCGCGAATGGCTGAAACAGCTGGCACCGGTTAAAAACGTCGGTATCCGCAACTATTTCCATGAGCTGAAGAAGCGTGATGATTTTCCGCTGATTGTACAAAATGTAGATAATCCGTCACGTCAGCTCCTGTCGCTGGCGCAGCAGGTGGCGATGCGCGAATACCGGCGGGCTAATCTTTATCTGCGTAAAGGGGAAGCCAGCGCCTGGTACTATCAGCGCCTGCATGCCGACAGCAGCACCGCCTTTGCGCAGTCTGTGATGTTTCAGCAGCGGCCAGAGACGCCACCACCGATTATCAAATTAACCGGCAACGAGCGACTGCATCTCGACTTCAATCTGCGGCTGGGTTTGTATAACCGCAGCAGCCTGATTGGCGAGATGATGCATACATCATCATCAGCGCTGGCATTGCCATCAACGGTCAAAGCGCGCGCGTAGCCACTGCGTAAAAGTGGTGACCGCGCGGGGCACCTGCGCCGCCCAGGGCCGGACGATCCACAGGCGGGCGGCAAAGGCCTCTACCGGCTGCCACTCAGGTAACACCTGCTGCAAAGAGCCTGCGGCCAGCGCTTCACGGGCGCTGAAGTCGGGCAGCATCGCGATTCCCAGTCCCTGCAGAGCGGCATCACGTATCGACTCACTGTTGTTAGTGGCAAAGCTGCCCTGAATCCGCACCTGCACCTCTTCGCCATCCGCTGCGGTTACAAACCGCCAGCGCGGTGATTCAACACCACGCGGATAGTAAAGGCAGTTATGCTGCATCAGATCCTGCGGCGTGTTCGGTATACCCTGTTGGTTAAGATAGGCAGGTGAGGCCACCAGCACTGTCTGCGTATCACACAGCGGGAGCGCCACATGGGTTTCCGGCAGCGAGTCACTGTGCCGGATGGCCAGATCAAACCCCTCACTGCTCAGCGACACAATGCGGTCGGTCACATCCAGCTGCAGACGCACCTGCGGATAGTCACGCAGAAACTCACCAATAATCGGCACCAGCTGCTGCCGGGCAAACGCCACCGGCGCGGTAATACGCACCAGACCACGCACTGGCCCGGCGGTATCACGCACGCTAAAAAAACTCTGTTCGATGCGGGCAAAAGGCTCGCGCAACTCCTCTACCAGCTTCTCACCCGCCGATGTCAGTCGTACGCTGCGCGTGGTGCGCTGTACCAGCAGTACACCGGCTATCTGTTCCAGTTCTTTGATTTTCTGACTCATCGCAGCTTTGCTGACGTCCAGCCGCTCCGCCGCGCGGGTAAAGCTGCCCTGCTCAGCCAGTACGGTCAGCCAGTGAAGATGATCCCACAGCGTATCCGTTTTCATCTCTTTCATTGCGATTGTTCATTATGGTGAATAATCATTTCAGGCTACGCGCTTTTTCCCGCCGGATAAAGGGGTCACCATAGGTTCATTAATCACGATGAGGAATTCACTATGCCACTGCTGCAATTCGATGTTATTCAGGGTCGTTCAGAATCAGAACTGCGTACACTGCTGGATGCGGCGCACCGTGCCGTGCTGACAGCCTTTAAGGTGCCTGAACGGGATCGTTATCAGATTGTTCAGGAAAACAAGCGCTATCAGATGGTGTTTCAGGATACCGGCCTGGGATTCAGCCGCAGCGATAATCTGGTGATGGTGCGGGTTTATACCAGCCCACGCTGTCGTGAACAGAAGCAGCATTTTATGGCGGAGCTGGCGCGTGAGCTACGTGAGCACTGTGGCGTGCAGGGCAACGATTTAATGATCAGCTTTATTACCAACGACAAAGGTGACTGGAGTTTTGCCGACGGCGAAGCGCAATACCTCACCGGCAAACTCTGAAAAACGTCCTGACTTCTGCTCTGCTGACGGTGCGCCAGCCACCGTCACGCCTGAAAACCTCACTTCTGAACCAATCTGCTCTCCACCGCACAAATCGGGCTGGATATGTTGCAGCCGGATGACAGCCAATATAGATTGTCGAAAAACCATCCCCGAAGGTGGCCGGTTGCGTGAAGCCTCGTGCAACCCTGTAGAGAGAGGATTTACCGTTGTCCGAATTGGTCTCCGTCGCGCTGTTTCTGGCCGCTATTGCAATCTATTCCTGTAAAGCCGGGCGTAACAAATTCTGGTTTATTCTTGTTCTTATCCTGCTGGTGCTTTTCGTTGTCCTGAACGCCACCCTTTATGCCAGCAACTATTTTACCGGTGACGGCATCAACGATGCGGTGCTCTACACGCTGACTAACAGCCTGACCGGCGCGGGTGTCAGTAAATATGTGGTGCCAGCGATCGGGCTGATAATCGTGCTGTTTCTGCTATTCTGCCTGCTGTCGTGGATTCTGCGGCGGCGTAAGCGTCCGCATCACATGGGCTGGTCGCTGCTGGCGGCAGCCTGCGCGCTCGGCTCGGTGCAGACCACCCCGGCCTTTCGCCAGGTCGCAACGCTCATCGTGTCGCATACCCAGATGGCGGACTCTGACTTCGACAACTTCTATAAAGTGCCGCGTAATCGCATTGAACAGCCGCGTCTCAACGTGGTTTACATCTATGGTGAAAGCTTAGAGCGCACCTATTTCGACCCCATCGCCTTTCCTGGCCTGGCGCCTGAGCTGAGCCGGCAGAAAGAGCAGAGTATCGACTTCAGCGAAACCGAACAGTTACCCGGCACCGACTACACCATTGCAGGCATGGTCGCCTCACAGTGCGGCATTCCACTGTTTGCGCCGTTTGACGGTAATGCGTCGGCGTCGCTCTCCAGCTTCTATCCGCAAAACGTCTGTCTGGGCGACATCCTGAAAAACTCCGGCTACCAGAACTGGTTTATTCAGGGTGCCGATCTGCGTTTTGCCGGTAAAGATGTCTTCCTGAAATCGCACGGTTTCGACCCCGAAAATCTTTATGGTTCGCAGGAGCTGAAAAGCCGCGTTGCCGATCCTGCTTATCGCAATAACTGGGGTTATTACGACGATACGGTGCTGGATGAAGTCTTTGAGAAGTATCAGGAACTCTCGCAGGCCGGTAAACCTTTCGCGCTGTTTACACTGACCGTCGATACGCATCACCCGGACGGGTTTATCTCACGCAGCTGCGATCGCAGGAGCTACAGCATTGATGGCAAACCGAATCAGTCCTTCAGCGCGGTCGCCTGCTCGCAGGAACATGTGGCGCGGCTGATCACACGCATCAAAGCATCGCCGTGGTTTAAAAACACCGTGATTGTGGTGAGCTCCGATCATCTGGCCATGAACAACACGGCGCATCCGTGGCTGGTCAAACAGCCACGTCGCAATCTGTTCATGGTGATCCGGGGTGATAAACCGCAGGCGGAGCTGATGGAGGCGAAGCGCAGCACGCTGGATAATGGCGCGACGCTGCTGGATATTCTCGGCGGCGATAACGCGATTGGCCTGGGCCGCAGCAGCCTTTCCTCTCTTTCGCTCTCCACCCAGTTCGACGATATGAAGAGTAAGGTGGCGAGCTGGAAACCCGACATCATCCAGCTCTGGAACTTCCCGAAGAAGATAGACAGCTTCACGGTGGATCAGGCGAAGAATACGTTCAGCTTCTCAGGCACCACCTTTAAATTGCCGATTCTGTTCCGCATCAGCGATAAGCATGTTGAGCCGATGCCGGAAGGGGAATATTCGGCCCCGCTGCGCTATCAGCTGGCCGATTTCGCTTCAGCCGATAAATTTCTCTGGGTCGATCGCTGTTTTAAAATGGCGCGACTCTGGCAGCCTTCGCTGGCCCTTTCCGGCGATCTCTGTGTGGCGATGGGGCAGCTCGGCGGCACGCCAACCGTGACACATGTCGACAAACCGCAGTGGAAAGGCAAAGTGCAGTTCCCGGACGGCGCTGTCAGCGAGGCACGTTACCAGCAGAACCTGGCGCAGATCCGCATTGAAGATAACAACATTCGCTATAGCGCTGACAGCTTCCGGCTTGATGTACCTGGCGCGCCGGAAACGATTAAAAGCTTCAGCGGCATCTCACGGCCAGAGAGCTGGGGGCGCTGGTCAAACGCCAATCTCGCGCCAGAAGTGCATATCGATTATGTCGATGCACTCCCGGCTAAGTTTGATCTGGTCATTACCGCACGTGCATATGGCCCCAACGCACACCGCGCGATCCCGGTTCGGGTCGGCGATCAGCAGCAACTGCTGTCGCTGGGCGAAGAGATATCGACGCATACCCTGCATTTCGATAACCCAGGCGCCAGCCATCAGCTGGTGATTGCCCCCCCTGAGCCGCAGCTGAGTAACACCGGCAATATCACCGGCCAGGATCCGCGCAAACTGGGCATCGGCATGGTTGAAATTAAAATCGTACCCCAGCCTTAAGACCCGTTTTTTCTTCTCCCGCCGCTGCGGATTACCGCAGAGGCGCCTCATCCTATTTCCCGCGACATGTTGCGAGCCAGCCCGCACTTCGCTGCACGTTACCTGTTGTACTAATTGATATTTTTCGGCAAGGCGCGCAAAATATAATCGACTGAGTGGTGATACGCTTTTTGCCTGTCATGATGCGGTTATCGCCGAAGTACATAGGGAGGTGTCGTGATGACAAGCACAATGATGAGTACCCACAAAGCCTTTAAAGCGCTGCAACAGGCGGGGATCGACGATCAGCAAGCGGAGGCGATGGTGGAGGTTTTTACCGATATGCAGCAGAGGCAGCCAGGCGCACAGGTCGGGAAGCAGCTCGGTCAGATTCAGACCAAAGCCAATCATATTGACGTCCGGATCGGCCAGCTTCAGACAAAAGCTGAACAGACAGACGAGCGGCTCGGCAAACTTACGATAAAAGTGGATCTGATTGACGATCAACTTGGCAAACTTACGACCAAAGTCGACCAGATGGACAATCGACTCGGCAAGCTTACGACGAAAGTAGATCAGATTGACGAGCGGCTCGGGCATCTCACCACAAAGGTTAATCAGATCGACGAGCGGCTTGGGCATCTCACCATAAAAGTTAATCAGATCGACGAGCGGCTTGGCCATGTTGAAAGAAAAACCGACAAGCTGGCCATCCGTTTTAATCACCTGGATATCAAAGTGGATAAGATGGAAGGGATGCTCAGTGAAATGAATTTCCGATTAACGGGCGCTGTTGACAGCCTGAGAAATGACGTTGTGACACTGAGCACTGATATGCGCTGGATCAAACGGTTATCTATCCTCATGACCACCACCCTGCTGGCAGCGGTCCTGAAAGATATTTTACTTTAATCCCACTGCCCGGTCAGGGTCTGTCGCGCAGTGCTTCCAGCTTTTCACGCTGCTGGCCCTCAGCGGTAAAGTTTTCCTCTGCCAGCCAGCGCTGCAGGCCCTTTTTCACCTGCGGCCATTCGCTGTCGATAATCGAAAACCAGCTGGTGTCACGCGAACGCCCTTTATAGACGATTGCCTGACGGAACTCCCCTTCATAACGGAAACCGAGACGGGCCGCAGCCTTACGCGACGGGGCATTACAGCTGTCGCATTTCCATTCATAACGACGATAACCCAGCGTCTCAAACGCGTAACGCATCAGCAGAAAATGCGCTTCCGTTGCCATGCGGGTCTGCTTCAGCCTGGGCGAAAAAGCAACGTGTCCGACTTCCACTACGCCATGTTCAGGCTGGATGCGCATTAACGACAGACTGCCCACCGCCTGCTCGGTGGCGATATCGATCACCGCAAAATGCAGCGGGTCGCGACTGCCCTCCATCTGGCTGAAATAATCCTGCCACGCTTGCCTGTCAGCAAATGGTCCCATAAACATGTAAGTCCAGTCGCGTCCATCCTCAGCCAGCCCCCAGGCCTCAGACAGTGCATCACCATGCCGTGCTGCACTGAAAGGCTCCAGCCGACATGACTCGCCGGTGAAAACCTGATGCTGCGGTAAAGGACGGGATTGCCAGTCTGGTAAAGAGTGGCCGACCGGCTGTTCGAATTGATTCAGGTGTGGTGACATATCGCCTCCCGGCTGCAGATGATATCTGCAGATTGCCACTATCATGGTGGGTTAAAAAGTACCACAATCAGGAAAAATGATAGATCCACGGGACCCGACTATGAAGCCAGAGATCTCCCCTTTGCTGCTGGCACCATTGATACCCGCCGCCGGGACCACGCTGCAGCAGCAACTTTATCAGCGGATAAAACAGGGCATTTTGCAGGGTCAGCTTGCCGCTGGCGCGATGTTACCGGCTACACGGCAGCTGGCAGTTGAGCTGCAGGTATCGCGGAATACCGTGCTTAACGTCTGGACCCAGTTGCAGGCTGAGGGCTATCTGATGAGCGATCGACAGGGCAGCCGCGTCAGCTCACTGGCTTTGCCTGCCGGGCAGGCGGATGACGACACGCTAGCCAGCTGGCCGCTGGCAAAACGGATTGAGGCTTTTCACCAAAGCCAGTGGATCGACACCGGCTCATTGCCGCTGCGACCTGGCATACCCGCCCTGAATCATTTCCCGATGGCGGCCTGGCGCCGGGCGCTGAGTCAGGTAATGAGTCACCCGCCGCCGTCGCTGCTCGGCTATGGCGATCCCTTTGGTGAAGCAGAACTGCGTGCCGTACTGGCGCAACAGTTGCGTATCACGCGCGGTGTACGTTGTGACCCCGGACAGATTGTGATTACTGAAGGTGTGCAGCAGGCGTTAACGCTGTGCGTCGCCCTGCTGAGTAATCCGGCCGATCATGGCTGGATTGAAGAACCGGGTTATCGTAATGCCAAATCGGCTCTGCAGGCCGGAGAACTTAACGTTGTCCCGATCCGCACCGATAACCAGGGAATGGCCCCCGAGCCGGAACACTGGAAACAGGCTCCACCCCGTCTGATTTATACCACGCCTACCCATCAGTATCCCACCGGCGTCGTCATGAGCGCGGCCCGGCGTCTGGCGCTGATTGCAGCTGCGCAGCAGCACCAGGCCTGGATTATTGAAGATGATTATGATGGCGACTTCCATTACCACGGCGAACCTGTAATGGCGATGCAGGGCATGACTGATAATGCTCCGGTTATCTATCTCGGCTCATTCAGCAAGACGCTATTCCCCGCGCTGCGCATCGGTTTTATGGTGCTGCCCGCGCCGCTGGTCAGGCGTCTGCGACCGGCACTCCATCAAATCCTGCGCGGCGGAAACCGGCTGGAACAACAGGCGCTGGCGCGTTTTATTCTCAGTGGTGATTATCGCCGACATCTGGGCAAAATGCGTCGTCTATATCGTCAGCGACAGGCATGGCTACGCACCGAACTGCAGCGCGCTGCAGGTCAGGCGATTCCGTTGCTGGGTGGTAACAGCGGTATGCATCTGGTGCTGCCACTCGATCCTCATCGGGATGACGTTGCTATTACCCGCACACTGCTCCAGGCGGGCTACGCGCCCACGGCTCTCTCGACCTTCTGTCTGTGCGAACCGGTGCAGCAGGGGCTGGTTATTGGCTATGGTAATTGCAGCGACACGCAAATTACCGCAGCGACGCGCCAGCTAAGCCGCCTGCTCGGCTGGCCCGGATAACCTAATCATTCCGCGCTGACAAGGCCGGCTGGCGCAGCAATCGACTGGCGAATCATCAGGCGGGCATCAAAGCGCGGCATCGGCCCGACGGCTTCGCCGCGTATCTCCGAAATCAGGCGTCGTGCGGCTTCCCGGCCCATCTCATACACCGGTTGCGCCACTACAGTCAGCGGCGGCGTGACAATCTCACTCCACGGAAAATTGTCATACATCACAAAGGAGAGATCGGCAGGGATGCGCAGTCCGCGCTGCGTGACTTCCCGCAGCAGCCACATCGCGACCACGCTGTCTGAGGCCACCAGCGCCGTAGGCGGCTGCGGACGCTGCCACAGCTCAGCCACAATACGGGCAATCTCGGTTTCATCCAGCGCGTTCACTTTCACCAGCGTTGGATCAAATTCCACGCCCGCGGCAGCAAAGGCCTGCATCATGCCGCCAACGCGCTGGGCGACTGGCGTCAGGCCAAAATCGCCCGGCGTGCTGTAGTCGGTTGCCAGCGCCATGCTGGTGACATAGGCGATATGACGATGACCTGCCTCCAGCAACCGGGCGGTCGCCTGTTCAGCGACGTCAGCGAATTCGCAGCAGATCGCTTCCACATCAAGGTCAGTCACTGCGCGATCAAATAATTTCAGCGCTCTGCCCTCTTCCAGTACCTGCGTCAGATGGCTGTTGTGCTGGTGCTCTGAACAGCATGGCGCCACGATAATGCCGTCGACCTGCTTTTCCAGCATCACCCGCACTGCATCCTGCTCAGCCTGCAGTTTCTCATCGCTGTTACTGAGCAGCAGATGGTAACCCGCCGTGCGTGCCACATCGGCCATCCCGCGCAGCGCAAGACCAAAGTGAGGATTTTCGATATCACCGACAATCACACCGATGGTATTAGAACGCCCGGTATTCATGCTGCGGGCCAGTGCATTCGGACGGTAGCCCAGCGCAGAGGCTGCGCTACTGACCCGTTCCTGCACCTCATCACTGACCGCCCCATAGCCTCCCAGCGCACGCGCCGCCTGAGCTTTAGAGACGTTTGCTGCACGTGCCACATCCGCCACGGTAGGCGCTTTCGATTGTCGTTTCTGACTCGTCATAATTATTTTGAATCACAGGTTGATGACAGGAATATTGACGCCGAAAAAAGGCTGTGCTTAAACTCATTGTAACCCCTTGAGACCGGTCTCACAATGCCCACGTCTTAAGGTGCCACCTGCGTTGAGACCGGTCTCAATTATAATTGCTGGCTCAACAGTCTCTGATGTTTAAACCTGCAAAAACGGATGAGCTATGAAATCGCAAACCACCCTGGGCACACTGCTCGGCACCGCCCTCGCACTCTGTTCACTTTCGTTCTGTACGCTGGCTGCCAGCGATAATAATCCTTATGGGCTGATCGAACCCGGTCAGCTTCGCGTCGCCAGCGTCGGCGACTCCAAACCGTACACCTTCACGGATGCCAGCGGTCAGTTCACCGGCTTTGACGTCGAGTTCTTCCGGGATGTCGCCCACCGTATCGGGATCGATAAGGTCGATTTTATTGGTCAGGACTTCTCGGCGATCATGCCGGCCGTGGCTAACGGTCAGTATGATGCGGCGGTGGCGGCTATCGGCATCACGCCTGCGCGGAAAAAGACGGTCGATTTTTCGACGGGTTATCTGGCGGGATTTCTCACCGTTCTCACCCGCTCTGACAGCGGCGTGAAGGATGTCGCCAGCCTGGCAAAACACCGGCTCGGCGTCGTTCAGGGCACGCTGCAGGAGAGCTATGCCGTCGAACACTTCCCACAGACGGACCTGGTGCGCTTCCCGGATAACAACAGCGCCGTCTCCGCGCTCAACAACGGCACACTCGACGCCATCTTCCTGGACTACGAGGCGGCAAAAAGCTACGCCGAACGCTTCAAACTGGTCTCTGCCGCCGACATTCCCTCGTTTGATGCACCGGCTGGCATTGCCATAGCCAAAGGCAAACCCGCCTTTAAGGCCGCGCTGGACGGTGCCATCAAAGCCGCCATGCAGGATGGCACCTGGAAACGACTTTACGAGAAGTGGTTCCCCGGATCGCCGATGCCAAAACAGTATCTGCCTGGCGGGCAATAAAGAGGCGGACGTTCGCGTCCTGAGTTAACCGGGGGAAGCCCCGCCCTGCATGGAGACGGCGATGGACCTGCTCACGATTCTTTCCCGCACCTTCTTTGATTTTCCATCCATGATGGAAGTGCTGCCGCAGATGCTGACCACCGGGCTGGTCAACACGGTGATTATCTCGCTGGCAGCCACGCTGCTCGGCACGCTGTTTGGTCTGCTGCTGGCGCTGATGGGCATTTCGCCCTCACGCTGGCTGCGCCTGCCGGCCCGGCTCTATACTGATCTGTTTCGCGGGCTGCCTTCGATTCTGACCATTCTGCTGATTGGTCAGGGCCTGGCGCGTTTCAGCTATCAGCTGTTCGGTCCGACGCCCTATCCGCTGGGGATCTTCGCCCTCAGCCTGATCGCCAGCGCCTATATGGGCGAGATTTTTCGCGCCGGTATTCAGAGCGTGGAACGCGGCCAGATGGAGGCCTGCCGGGCGCTGGGAATGAGTTATGGCCGTGCAATGCGGCTGGTGGTGATCCCACAGGGGATCCGCCGCGTGCTGCCCGCCATTGTTAACCAGTTCATCGCCATCATCAAAGATTCCTCGCTGGTCTACCTGCTGGGCCTGATGACCCAGCAGCGGGAGCTGTTTCGCGTGGGTCAGGATGCGGCGGTGCTCACCGGCAACCTCTCGCCCCTGATGCTGGCCGGGCTGTTCTATCTGATCATCACCGTGCCGCTGACGCACATGGTCAACTATGTCGATGTGCGCTATCGCACCGGTCGCCGTCGCCTGGCGGCTCCGCAAAGCGGCTTAAAAGAGGTGGATGAAGTCAGAACGCCCGGCGTTTCACTGGTCACGCACCCCCGAATCGGAGGCACCCATGAATAACCTGAACGGCGCGAGCTGGCACGGTGCCAGCCTGGAGCTGCGCGATCTGACGCTGGCCTATGGCCCGATCGAGGTGCTGCGTAAGGTCTCGCTGCGGGTCGCGCCAGGCAGCACCACCTGCATTATCGGGCCATCCGGCTCGGGTAAATCGACGCTGCTGCGCGGCATCAACCGGCTGCATGAGCCGCAGTCCGGTGATGTCCTGCTGGCTGACCGATCGGTGCTGCACGACAAGCCTGATGCGCTACGGCTGCGGATTGGCATGGTATTTCAGCACTTCAATCTCTTCCCCGATCACAGCGCGCTGGAGAACGTGGCGCTGGCCCCGTGGCGGGTCAAAGGCCTCCCTAAAGCGCAGGCGATGGCGATTGCGCGTCAGCGGCTGGAAGAGGTGGGCCTGGGTCAGCGCGCCGATCACCGGCCACGCGATCTCTCCGGCGGCCAGCAGCAGCGGGTCGCGATTGCCCGTGCGCTGGCGATGGACCCCGAAGTCATGCTGTTTGACGAGGCGACCTCCGCACTCGATCCCGAACTGGTAAAAGGTGTCCTGACGCTGATGGCGGATCTCTGTCGTCGCGGCATGACGATGGTGGTGGTGACCCATGAAATGGGTTTTGCACGCAAAGTGGCAGATCAGGTGGTGTTTATGGACGAAGGCGAGATTGTTGAAGCCGGACCGCCGGGTGCCATTTTTGATGCACCGCAGTCGCCGCGACTGCAACGTTTTCTCTCTGAAGTGCTGTAACTGAGCAAGGAACCTGATAATGGCGTTAAAAACTGAATTGAAAGTGGTGGTACTGGGCGGTGGCGTGATCGGTGTCTCGACGGCGCTGGAACTGACCAAACGCGGTGCGGCGGTGACGCTGGTGACCGAAGCTGCGCTCTGTTCCGGCGCATCGGGACGTTCACTGTCGTGGCTCAACTCAGCGGGTGAGCGCTCCCTGCCCTATCACGCGCTGCGCATGGCGGGCATCGATCGCTATCGCACCCTGTTTGCTCAACATCCTGACCTCGACTGGCTGCGTTTTGATGGCGGGGTCTGCTGGTTTAAAGACGATGCAGCCGGAACCCAGGCGCGGCATGCCTATGAGAAAGCCCACGGCTACGACTCACAACTTATGACCGCGGATAACGTGGCGCAGGCAGATGCGGCCATCGATCCCGACGCACTGCCGTCGCAGGCGATATTCAATCCCGGTGAAGGCTGGGTCAGCCTGCCGCACCTGACCGATTATCTGGTGAATCAGTTCCGGGCGCGCGGGGGTGAAGTGATAGAGCACGCCGGTAAAGCCAGCGTGCTCACCGATCAGGGCCGCGCCTGTGGCATCCGCAGTGAACAGGGTGAACTGCGGGCAGATGCGGTGGTGGTCGCGTGCGGTCCCTGGACACCGGATGTGGTTGCACCGCTTGGCGTGACGATCCCCAACGGATCGCCGGTCTCCATGCTGGTCATCACCGAACCAGGCAGCCATGAGTTGAAATCGGTGCTGAACACGCCTCGCGCCGCCATCCGGCCCAACCCCGGTAACCGTTATGCGCTGGATCATGACTGGTACGAAGAGGATATCCGGCTGCTGCCCGGCGGTGAGTACCATATTGATGAGCAGGTCGTGGTAAAGCTGGCAGACGAAGCGAGCAGGCTGTTACGGGGTGACGAGCCGCTCAGCGTTCAGAGCTGGAAGATTGGCCTGAAGCCGATTCCGGGCGATGGCGATCCGGTGCTGGGCCAGTTGCAGAAGGTCCCCGGCTGTTATGTCGCGTTCACGCATTCGGGCGCAACGCTGGCGCTGATTGTCGGGGAATTACTGGCGGAGGAGATCGTAAGCGGTGAGAAGCACCCGATGCTGGCAGGCTTTAGTGCAGAGCGTTTCAGCTAAAAAAAGCCGGTCATCACGACCGGCTGATTTTTATTTATCTACGGAATCAGCCACGGAAGAAGATATCGCCCGATTTACCCATGACGATTTTGCCGGTGTCATTGGTAATAAGAATGTAGTTGGCGTTGATATACGCCCAGTGGGTATTTTCCTGCGGTGCAGGCAGATTACGCTTTTGCCACTCGGTGATGGTGAAAGTTTTATCGGTGTACTTCTCTGGCACGATGTCACCGATGTTGTACTGTTTGTAGTCAATGATAATGGTGCTGAGATCGTAATTAGGGCGCGCACCATTGACCGTTGACGGCGTGTTTGGCGTGGTTGGCGTAATACCATCATTTGACTGTGAGCTGGTCGGTGCCTGGTTTTGCGCCGCACCGGCATCCGGCTGGACGCTGCCGGTATCAGGCGTCGCGGGCTGAGCATCAGGATTAGCGGGCTGGATCTGCGGCGGTGGCGGAACGCTATCCGTTGCTTCGCCAGCAGCCTGTACAGCGGGGATCAGGCTCAGCGAGCCAACCAGTAATCCCATTGATAAAAGTACACGTTGAGTCCTGCGCATAATGATTTCCACGTTGAATTTTGACAGTCAGGCTAAAGTTTATCGCACTTCAGTTCCGTTGTGCTGATGCTATGTGCAGGGAAAACAGCGCGGTTCGCTTTACTGCACACAGGTCAGGTAACGGATCAGACCACTTTATCCTGAGTTGCCCGATCGACCAACAACCCAATGCCTGAATTGTTGCTCCGGTTACAGCCGTTCTGCAGCACCCTAATCGCATTACCGTGATGTTTGTCGTAGCCGATTAAACTGGTATTGCCGCCGATATAGCCCGCCAGCGCGGAGATCGGCGACAGGGTGACCCCCCCGCCAGCAGGCAGATTAAATCGCATTGTTATCTGCTCATCCACTGGCCGATAGCGGCGAGCTGTGTGAAACAGCCAGCCAAAGCCATGCTGCAGGAAAGACTGTTTTTCTTCTGTCAGTCATTTTTTAACGCGCAGCAGAGTGGCGGTAGCGCCAGAACGTACCTCAGATGCGACGAGCCTGCAGTTGCATAAAGGGTGACAGAGAGGCTGAACACGGTTTAGCTGCCAGGGAATGCCCGAACAGGGTTAGCTGTGTTGCAGCTCACAAGGGTGTACACTGCTGCGGTTTTAAGGCTTAACGCCGCGCTGAAATTTTGAAATGCCCGGGAGGCAACCGCATGAAAGAAGGCCCACTGTCCGAAAAAGAGCTGCAATGGCTGGAAGATATGCTGGAAAAATATGGCAGCGAAGCGTCGATTATTGATGTTTCTGAGCTGGATGGCCTGCTGACTGCTGTCCTCTCCGGCCCTGTCACTGTCGAACCCAGCCAGTGGCTGGTAGCTCTATGGGGTGGCGAAAAGCAGATTCCAAAATGGAGCAACGAGCGTGAAATGACGCGCTTTATGTCGCTCTGCTTCCAGCATATGAATGATGTGGCTGATCGCTTATCTGAATTCCCGGAGCAGTTCGAACCGCTGTTTGGCATCCGCGAGATGGAAGGTCTGGAATTTACCGTGGTGGAAGAGTGGTGCTTCGGTTACATGCGCGGTGTCGCGCTGACCGACTGGTCTGCCCTGCCTGCGGATCTGCAGCCTGCGCTGGACGCTATCGCCCTGCACGGTGTGGAAGAGAACCTCGAAAAGATCGACGCCATGACGCCGGACGAGATGGAAGCCAGCATTGAGGCGATTCGCCCTGCTGCACTGGCGCTGCACGATCACTGGATCTCCCAGCCGGAAGCGATCCCCGTGCCACAGAAACCTGTCTCAGCTGAGAAACTGCCTGGTCGTAACGATCCCTGCCCGTGTGGCAGCGGCAAAAAGTATAAGCAGTGCTGTCTGCATTGATTGACTGATTAGCCCCATCACCTGCCGGGTGTTACTACCGCCCGGCAGGTCTCGCCAGATTATCTATCCGTTACCTTCTACGATCAGGCAGTGCATTCCCTGAACAATAATATGCTTATCGCTAAGGTAAGCACGATTTTACCCTCCTGTGATAAGCATCCTTCCCGATTAGGAATAAAACTTAATATTTTTTCACTCTACGTAGTTGGAAAAAATTATGTTTAAAAATTCACCATTAAGTTCACATCAGATATAGCCTGCCCGGGTTTAACACTCCCTATAAATCTTGATAGATATACATCTTTATTTTAACAATAGTTATAAATTTGCAATCTAACGCCATTATCAATTAGCTGATTTTGAAAAGTGCACTTAATGCTAAATATGAAACAATGTTATTTATTGCCATGTGATAACGCACGATTATTTTTTGTTAAAATAACATTGATTCCAATCGTATTTTCTACGCTTAAATTTATAAAAAAATAATCAATCAGACCGCAAAAAAAACATATAACCTACTGATAGCATTGGTAATAAATGAAAACGCAAACAAACGAAAATCATTTCTGTGTTGATAGCAGCTTATTAAATATATTTACACAAGATTGACAAAAAATTCCTGCATGTAATGTCTGATCAGTTGTTTTTCCAGAGTTTAAAATCGCAAAAAGTCCATAAAAAATAATTTTATTCTGTCTGATAGGCTAATTTTAGACTTCTTCTCTACAGCGTGTGGACAAGAGTGTGTAAATTCCCTTTCAGGATTTTATTTGTAAGAATGCAGATTAAAGTTAACCAACTCACTAAATCATCCCTCTCTCTATAAGATAGAAGTGATGAAAGTGATAAACACTTATCTATCCACCCGGACAAGTGTTTAGCCATGAACAGGATAAAACCTTGCCATGGAAATAGATAACCAACCCTATAGCAGAGCTCAGAAAAAACCGGTCAGCATTATTAAATAGAGTGTCAAATCACACTGATTATTAAGCGTTAAGATAAAAATATATTTTACCCATTTTTATCACACCGCGTTATCGGGCCATAACTCACTGCCATCCGGAGGTTAATTCACTATTTTTAAATTTTTTTATCAACATAACAAAACAGCATCTGGCTACATTTTAATCGCCAGGTTCATTTCAACTCTATTGGTGAAAAATGAAAATACAATTAATTATTAAAGACACGCAGGGCAATGTTATTGCTCAACATGCTTTACAACCTGGAAAGTCGCTGGCATTGGAGTCTATGCCACAGACTGCGTCCTATGAAGTTCACAGTGTTGATGGGCAGCCTCCCCAGAAGATCATTGCGTCAAAAGCGAATGGCCAGATGAAATTCAAGCTGGTGGATGATGTCACGGGTGAACAGTATGACATCGTCCTGCAAAACGTCAGTGCAGAAGAAATGCCGGTCATGACAGCCTCTGGTTCGGACGGTGCAATCTACGCTTATGACTATGATGCGGCTAATAGCGTATATGAACTTGTTTCGACCTCGACGGATCCCCTTATCGCGGACAATGTCTATGTAGCGGGAGGTGTTTTAGGTGGTCTCGCTGCATTGATTGGTGTGGCTGCAGCATCAAACTCTGGTGGCAGTGGGGGTTCAAGAAATAACAACTCTGTAGCCGCGAATGAAGACAACTCCGCAGCAACCAGTGAAGACAATAGTGCTACCAGTGTTATTCCTGCCACAACGCCATCTCTCGCCGACGACGCCGGTAACCCGGTCGCCGACGGCAGCAGCACCAGCGACAGCACCCCGACTATCGGCGGCAGCGGCATGCAGCCCGGTTCAACAGTAGTAATTAAAGACGGTGAGAACGTAATCGGCGAAGCAACAGTAGACGCCGACGGTAACTGGACATTTACGCCTGATACTCCGCTGGCCGACGGCGAACACGCACTGGTCGTTGACGGCACCGACGCAAACGGCAACGCGGTCAGCGACACAGTGAACGTGACCGTTGATACCAGCGAAACCGTACCCGGCCTGACCGACGACGCCGGTAACCCGGTCGCTGACGGCAGCAGCACCAGCGACAGTACCCCGACTATCGGCGGCGGCGGCATGCAGCCCGGCTCCACCGTAACCGTCTCTGACGGCGAGACCGACCTCGGCACCGCCACCGTGGACGCAGACGGCAACTGGACCTTCACGCCTGACTCTCCGCTGGCCGACGGCGAGCACGCGCTGGTCGTTGACGGTACCGACGCGAACGGCAACGCCAGCAGCAGCACCGTCGACGTCATCATCGACACCAGCGGAACCGTACCCGGTCTGACCGACGACGCCGGTAACCCGGTGGCGGACGGATCGGCTACCAGCGACAGCACGCCGACCATCGGCGGCGGCGGCATGCAGCCCGGCTCCAGCGTAACCGTCTCTGACGGCGATGCTGAAATCGGCACCGCCACCGTTGACGCAGACGGCAGCTGGACCTTTACGCCTGACACCCCGCTGGACGACGGCGAGCACGCGCTTGTGATCGACGGCACCGACGCGAACGGTAATGCGGTGAACGACACCGTAAACGTCACCGTTGACACCAGCGCCACCGTGCCGGGCCTGACCGACGACGCCGGTAACCCGGTCGCTGACGGCGCAAGCACCAGCGACAGCACCCCGACTATCGGCGGCGGCGGCATGCAGCCCGGCTCCACCGTAACCGTCTCTGACGGCGAGACCGACCTCGGCACCGCCACCGTGGACGCGGACGGCAGCTGGACCTTTACGCCGGACGCCCCGCTGGACGACGGCGGGCACGCGCTCGTGATCGACGGCACCGACGCAAACGGCAACGCGGTGAACGACACCGTGAACGTGACCGTTGATACCAGCGAAACCGTACCCGGCCTGACCGACGACGCCGGTAACCCGGTCGCCGACGGCAGCAGCACCAGTGACAGTACCCCGACTATCGGCGGCGGCGGCATGCAGCCCGGCTCCACCGTGACCGTCTCTGACGGCGAGACCGACCTCGGCACCGCCACCGTGGACGCGGACGGCAACTGGACCTTCACGCCTGACGCCCCGCTGGCCGACGGCGGGCACGCGCTCGTGATCGACGGCACCGACGCGAACGGTAATGCGGTGAACGACACCGTAAACGTCAATATCGACACCAGCGCCACCGTGCCGGGCCTGACCGACGACGCCGGTAACCCGGTCGCTGACGGCGCAACCACCAGCGACAGCACCCCGACGATCGGCGGCGGCGGCATGGAGCCCGGCTCCACCGTGACCGTCTCCGACGGTGACACCGAACTTGGCACCGCCACCGTCGACGCCGACGGCAACTGGACCTTTACGCCTGACACCCCGCTGGACGACGGCGGGCACGCGCTCGTGATCGACGGCACCGACGCAAACGGCAACGCGGTCAGCGACACCGTGAACGTGACCGTTGACACCAGCGCCACCGTGCCGGGCCTGACCGACGACGCCGGTAACCCGGTCGCTGACGGCGCAAGCACCAGCGACAGCACGCCGACTATCGGCGGCGGCGGCATGCAGCCCGGCTCCACCGTAACCGTCTCTGACGGCGAGACCGAAATCGGCACCGCCACCGTCGACGCCGACGGCAACTGGACCTTCACGCCTGACGCCCCGCTGGACGACGGCGGGCACGCGCTCGTGATCGACGGCACCGACGCGAACGGTAATGCGGTGAACGACACCGTAAACGTCACCGTTGACACCAGCGCCACCGCGCCCGGCCTGACCGACGACGCCGGTAATCCGGTCGCCGACGGTGCGACCACCAGCGACAGCACGCCAACGATTGGCGGCGGCGGCATGCAGCCTGGCTCCACCGTGACCGTCTCTGACGGCGATGCTGAAATCGGCACCGCCACCGTGGACGCGGACGGCAGCTGGACCTTCACGCCTGACTCTCCGCTGGCCGACGGCGGGCACGCGCTCGTGATCGACGGCACCGACGCGAACGGCAACGCGGTGAACGACACCGTAAACGTCAATATCGACACCAGCGCCACCGTGCCGGGCCTGACCGACGACGCCGGTAACCCGGTCGCCGACGGCAGCAGCACCAGCGACAGTACCCCGACTATCGGCGGCGGCGGCATGCAGCCCGGCTCCACCGTAACCGTCTCTGACGGCGAGACCGACCTCGGCACCGCCACCGTGGACGCGGACGGCAGCTGGACCTTCACGCCTGACGCCCCGCTGGACGACGGCGGGCACGCGCTCGTGATCGACGGCACCGACGCGAACGGTAATGCGGTGAACGACACCGTAAACGTCACCGTTGACACCAGCGCCACCGCGCCCGGCCTGACCGACGACGCCGGTAATCCGGTCGCCGACGGTGCGACCACCAGCGACAGCACGCCGACGATTGGCGGCGGCGGCATGCAGCCCGGCTCTACCGTGACCGTCTCTGACGGCGATGCTGAAATCGGCACCGCCACCGTGGACGCGGACGGCAACTGGACCTTCACACCGGATAGCGCACTGGCCGACGGCGGGCACGCGCTTGTGATCGACGGCACCGATGCGAACGGTAACGCGGTGAACGACACCGTAAACATCACCGTTGACACCAGCGCCACCGTGCCGGGCCTGACCGACGACGCCGGTAACCCGGTCGCCGACGGTGCGACCACCAGCGACAGCACCCCGACCCTCAGCGGCGGCGGCATGCAGCCTGGCTCCAGCGTAACCGTCTCTGACGGCGAGACCGACCTCGGCACCGCCACCGTGGATGCCGACGGCAACTGGACCTTCACGCCTGACGCCCCGCTGGACGACGGCGGGCACGCGCTCGTGATCGACGGCACCGACGCAAACGGCAATGCGGTGAACGACACCGTAAACGTCAATATCGACACCAGCGCCACCGTGCCGGGCCTGACCGACGACGCCGGTAACCCGGTGGCCGACGGCAGCAGCACCAGCGACAGCACGCCGACCATTGGCGGCGGCGGCATGCAGCCCGGCTCCACCGTGACCGTCTCTGACGGCGATGCTGAAATCGGCACCGCCACCGTGGACGCGGACGGCAACTGGACCTTCACACCGGATAGCGCACTGGCCGACGGCGGGCACGCGCTCGTGATCGACGGCACCGATGCGAACGGTAACGCGGTGAACGACACCGTAAACGTGACCGTTGACACCAGCGCCACCGTGCCGGGCCTGACCGACGACGCCGGTAACCCGGTCGCCGACGGTGCGACCACCAGCGACAGCACCCCGACCCTCAGCGGCGGCGGCATGCAGCCTGGCTCCACCGTGGTCATCACCGACGGCAGCACGCCAATCGGCGAAGCTACCGTGGACGCCGACGGCAACTGGACGTTTACGCCAGATACTGCGCTGGACGATGGCGCACATACGATTATCACTGGTGGTATTGATGCCAGCGGCAACAACGTCAGCAATTCTGTAGATGTCATCATCGATACCAGCGCCACCGTGCCGGGCCTGACCGACGACGCCGGTAACCCCGTCGCCGAAGGCGCAAGCACCAGCGACAGCACCCCGACCCTCAGCGGCGGCGGCATGGAACCGGGTTCTACCGTAACCGTCTCCGACGGCGATGCTGAAATCGGCACCGCCACCGTGGACGCGGACGGCAACTGGACCTTTACGCCGGATGCACCGCTGGCCGACGGCGAGCATGCTCTGGTCATTGACGGTACCAATGCCAGCGGTAACGCGGTCAGCGACACCGTGAACGTTACTGTCGACACCAGCGCCACCGCGCCGGGCCTGACCGACGACGCCGGTAACGCCGTTGCCGACGGCGCAAGCACCAGCGACAGTACCCCGACCCTCAGCGGCGGCGGCATGCAGCCGGGATCCACCGTGACCGTCTCTGACGGCGACACCGACCTCGGCACCGCCACCGTGGATGCCGACGGCAACTGGACCTTCACGCCTGACGCCCCGCTGGCCGACGGCGAACACGCCCTTGTGATCGACGGCACCGACGCGAACGGTAACGCGGTCAGCGACACCGTGAACGTGACCATCGACACCAGTGCCACCGTGCCGGGCCTGACCGACGACGCCGGTAACCCGGTCGCCGGCGGCGCGACCACCAGCGACAGCACCCCGACCCTCAGCGGCGGCGGCATGCAGCCGGGTTCCACCGTAACCGTCTCTGACGGCGACGCCGACCTGGGCACCGCCACCGTCGACGCCGATGGCAACTGGACCTTCACGCCGGATGCAGCACTCGCCGACGGCGATCACGCGCTGGTCGTTGACGGCACCGACGCGAACGGCAACGCGGTGAACGACACCGTGAACGTGACCATCGACACCAGCGCCACCGTACCGGGCCTGACCGACGACGCCGGCAACCCGATCGCCGACGGTGCGACCACCAGTGACAGCACACCGACCCTTAACGGCGGTGGTATGAAGCCCGGTTCCACCGTAACTGTGTCGGATGGCGACACCGAACTCGGCACCGCCACCGTCGACGCCGAAGGCAACTGGGTATTTACACCGGATAGCGCGCTGGCCGACGGCGAGCACGCCCTGGTTGTCGACGGTACAGACGCCAGCGGTAACCATGTCAATGACACCATTAATGTCGTGGTGCAAACCGCGCCGTCGATGGAGATCGTTGATGATAACGGTACCGCTATTCTGGATGGCGACACCATCAGTGACAGTACGCCAACGTTCAACGGTAAAAACTTCGAGCCTGGAGCCACGATTGTCATCGCAGACGGCGATACCACGCTGACTACTGTGACTGTAGGCGCAGATGGCAGCTGGACCTTCACACCGGCCACGGCTTTGACAGACGGCGCTCATGCCATCAACGTTACGGTGACGGATCCACAGGGCGTCAGTGCCAGCGGAGTCGTCAACGTCACTGTCGATACCACACCGCCTGAAGGGGTTGATATCTCTACTGTGACGATGGTCGATAACGACGGTACCACCATCACCGCAGCCGGTATCACAGCAGATAATACGCCAACCTTCAGTGGTACAGCGCTGGAGCCGGGCGCAACCGTGATTATTCGCGATGGTGAAACCGTATTGGGTGAAACCACGGTCAGCGAAGATGGCAGCTGGTCCTTTACGCCTTCAACCTCGCTTGACGATGGTGAACATCAGTTCACATTCGAAGTCACCGATGCAGTCGGTAACAGCAGTGGCGTATCTGAAGCGCTGGACCTGTCAATCTCCGCAACTAAAGGTATCAACACGGGTGTTGTGGTTACCGATGATGCCGGCAATGTGATTGTGAATGGGGAAGCCATTAACGACAGCACACCGACCTTTAGCGGCCAGGATCAGACGCCAGGCGTAACAGTCACCATCGCCGATGGTGAAACTGTGCTGGGCAGTGTCGTGGTTGCTGAGGATGGAAGCTGGAGCTTTACGCCTGATACCGCGCTGGCTGACGGTGACCATGCATTAATCGTGACCGTAACGGATGCGGAAGGAAACACCCGCACCGACACCGTTAACGTCGTGGTCGACACCGTTGCGCCAGAGATCATTGATCTGGCCGCAGTGGTCGTCTCTGATGATGCTGGTAATGCGTTAGCTGCTGGCAGCGCGATCAGTGACACCACGCCGACCTTCAGTGCCTCAGGACTGGAAGCAGGCACCACCGTTATCGTTCGCGATAACGATACGGTATTGGGTGAAGCGCAGGTTGCAGATGACGGCAGCTGGTCATTCACGCCGTCTGAAGCGCTGACTGATGGTGATCACAGCTTTACGTTTGAGGCAGTCGACGCTGCAGGTAACAGCAGCGGTGAATCTGAGGCTGTCAGCTATGTCGTGGACTCTGTTGCACCTGAAGGCGTGGACATTACTACCGTGGTCATCACGGATGAAGTGGGTGCGGCTATCGATACAGCAGAAATCCAGAGCGACAGCAAACTCACCTTCAGCGGCAGCGATCTTGAGCCTGGTACCACTGTCACGATGTACGACAAAGGCCAGGTTGTCGGTGAAACCACCGTCGCCGAAGATGGCAGCTGGACTTTCACCGCCACTGACGGATTGTATGATGGCAGCCATGAAGTGACCTTTACTGTCACAGACGCGGCAGGCAACAGCAGCACGCCATCTGGCACGCTGGATCTGAATGTGCAGGCCATCACGCTGACGGCCTCCGACAATGTCAGCTCAGGTGCCGCGGTAGGCTTTACCTATCCGGTTGATGTCAGTGAGGATCTGGGAACCATCCTGCAGGACGGCGGGTTAATCGCATTCAACAATAAGATCGTCAGTGATCCGATTGTGGTCGCAGACGGCACCATTATCGATCTTGATGTAACCGCGACTTCTTCTGCCTTCGTTAACGTCGCCAGTAACTCGACACTGGTGTTGCAGAAGTATGACTCGTCAACCAGCACCTGGGTCACCGTGTCTGAAGAGAACAGCGGAAACCTGTTTGGCATGTTTGGACTGGGCGCATCGACTTCCACCATCACGCTAACCGGGCTGACTGCCGGCCAGTATCAGCTGGTTTACACCACCAGCGGTATTAACGTCGGCGTAAGCTTTAATCTGGAAGCCTCTAAAACCGTCTATACGCTGGCGGAACAGGGCACACCGACCGACTACACCACCGCAACCGGCAATGTGATAACAGACGTCGACAGCGTTTATGGTGCAGATGGTATTCCGCACAGTGCCTACACCTCTGTGAGCGCGGCGAGCGTGACCAACAGTGATGGCACCGTGACATCTGTCACGCTGGATGCTACCACCAAAACCGCCACGCTGGTCGGTCAGTATGGCACGCTGGTCATCAACGCTGATGGCAGCTATGTCTATACCCCGATCTCATCCATGGACAGCATCGGTAAGGTGGATTCGTTTACCTATACCATTACTGACTCTGCGACGGGACTGAGCTCATCAGCTCAGATTCACGTACAGATTGGTACAACAAACGAAGCGCTGGATCTGAGCTGGGATGCTACCGATCCTTCTGCAACAGCCGTGACGGATATCGCTTCCAGCAACGAGGCGAATGCCAGCGTTACGGTGACTTACGAGTCATCCAGCGCGACGAATACCGACGTTAAGCTGGTCGCAGGCGGGACCGAGAACTACAGTTCGACCTTTACCCTGGCAGGGAATGACGACCTGGTTACCGGTTCGCTGACGCTAACCACCGCATGGGGATTATTTGGCAACAACTTTGACTCACCATTGAACATCACCTATGCCGTGCAAATGCAGAACAGTGATGGCACATGGACCACGGTGAAAACGCAGACTGCCGTCGTGGCAGCCGGACAGCACAATGAAGAAGTTATCCAGAACCTGGAGATGGCGTCGCTGCTGGACGGCCTGGGTGAAGGAACCTATCGCGTGGCGATTTCAACCACGGGTGCAACAAACGAGGTGAAACTGAATATGTCAGTTCAGACAGTCAGCCCCACCGAGTACGTTATCACCGCGAATGAGGTCGCAACCGGCAACGTTCTGACCGACGAAGGCACAGACGGTGCAGTTGATAAACTCAGCTCTATCTATACACGGATGTATGCCAAAGCCGGTGACAGCACCAGCGATGTAACGGTCGATGACAGCTATACCTGGGTCACCGAAAGTGGCGTCTCCATTGCGGGTCAGTATGGCACCCTGGTGATCTATAACAACGGTGCTTATACCTACACGCCTGCCACCACCACATTGCCAGCAGGCTCTGAAGACGTCTTCACCTATGCGCTGAAAGGGGCTAATGGTGAAGTGGTTAATGCCACCGTCACGATCCATCTGGGCGTTGAGGTTGACGGCAGCAACGGCGGTGCGCTGGTGTTCCACGGCACCGAAGTTAACGATGTGTTTGATGTGTATGACACCAGCTTCGCCTCGGTAGATGGCGCGGCTGGCGATGACACGCTGGCATGGCACGGCAATGGCAAGCTGGTCTTGAGCGACGTCGCGGCGAAAGTCAGTAATATCGAATCGATCATGCTGACCTCAACCACCAGCAGTGACAACCTGGTACTGGATGCGCAGAGCGTAGAAGATGTGACCAGCGAAAGTAATGCGCTCTATGTTAAGGGCATCGCTGGCGACAGCGTGACGCTGGAAGGCACCTGGATCAACAGTGGCACGGTGATTGTCGACAGCATCACTTACACGCACTATACCAGCACCACCGCTGCCGGTACTCTGGTCGATATTTACGTGCAGCAGGGGATTAATCTTTCCTCGGTCACCTATACGGATAGCCAGAATGGGACGGAATATACCGTTACCGCTGCGCAGGATGTCACAGGTACGGCGAGCGACGATATCTTCAACGTGAGCGACACCAGCTTTACCCACATTGACGGGGGTGAAGGTCTGGATACGCTGGTGTGGAGCGGTACCGGCACCCTGACGCTCAGCGATCTGCAGTCGAAAATCAGCAACATCGAAGAGATCGAGCTGGTTAATGACAGCGCAGTGAATAATCTGGTGGTCACCGCGCAAAACGTGGCGGATATCACCGATGCTGATAACACGTTGTTTGTTAAGGGTGCTATCACCGACACACTGACACTCTCTGGTAGCTGGACGCTGTCAGGCAGTGAAGTGGTCAACAATGTGGATTACGTTCATTACGTGGGTACCACCGCTGATGGTCAGACAGTAAATCTCTACGTTGATCGCGACATGAAACTGAGCAGCACCGAAACCGCCTCTGAAAACAATGCGGCCGACGTGACCGGCGACGTTGCCCTGCTCAGCGACAGCGTGGCACAGAGCACCACGATGAACACCGCAACCAGCAGCTTTACCAGTGAGAGCTTCACGGTTAACAGCATCAGCGATCTGCAGGAGATTAACGTCAGCGTGACCGGGGCGTCGATCAATGCCAGCAATACTGTTTCGGTGAACTGGTCGTTGCAGGTTTACAACGAGCAGACGCTGCGCTGGGACAACGTGACCACCGGCACACAGGCGATCACCAGCGGTAGTCCGCTGAATGTTTCGCTGGCGGGTCAGAATGCGGGAACTTACCGCATCGTGGTCGACAGCACGCAGTCCGGACATCCTGGCTTCCTGTGGTCTACCAGCTATGACGCGCTCACCGTGAAAGTGGCAGTGAACATCGTCAGCACCACCGACTATAAAGTCAGCACCAGTTCCAGCGTCAATGGTTCGGTCTTTACCAGCGACAGCACCAGTGACAGTTCGCTGGTAGTGACGTCGATAACGGCGGGTATTGTGACCGGTGCCGCAAGCTATACGTTGGTTGCCGCTGCGGGAACCACTATCGCAGGGACTTACGGCACGCTGACGATTAAGAATGATGGCAGCTACAGCTACACACTGAATAGCGACTCGGTGATCAAACTGACCGGCAGTGAAGATTCATTCACCTATGTTCTGGCGGATGGAAGCACCAAAAATCTGGTGATCACGCTGGGTGTCTCCGTGGATGGCTCTGAAGGTGGCGCGCTGATCTTTGCCGGTACCGTTGGCGATGACAGCTTCACCGTTCACGACACCCAGTTCACCTCGGTGGACGGAAAGTCCGGTCAGGATACGCTGGTCTGGAATGGCACAGGCGAGCTGAATGTCAGTGAGATTGCGGACAAAGTGAACAATATCGAAATCATCGATCTGCAGGATAACGCCCAGGCAACGGCGCTGCTGATTGGTGCCGATGATATTGAGAAAATCACGGATGCCAGCAATGTGCTGTATGTCAGGGGTGGCAGCAATGACTCCCTTTCACTGCAGGGCGTGTGGGCTGTTAACGGCGTGGAAACGCTGAATAACATCACCTACACCCTCTACACCAGCACGGCGCTGGATGGCACGGCAATCAAACTCTATGTTCAGCAGGGTCTTCAGTTCAACGAGGTGACAGAGCATCTCGCCGGTTCCATCGAGGATGTCTCCGCCGATCTGACCGTGGTATCGGTGAGCCAGAACGGTGAAACCACCGCGATCACTGACGATGCGGTGAGCGTCAAAGGTGCCTACGGCACGCTGGTTATCGATGAAGCGGGTCACTACAGCTACGTGGTGGATGATGCGTATGCGCACAGCGGAAACACTGACACCTTCACCTATGCCCTGTCAGACGGCAGCAATGCTTCTCTGAGCTTTAACCTGGGCGTTGATGTTGATGGCAGCGAAGGCGGCGCAATTACCTTCACCGGTACCAGCGGTGGAGATGTTTTCGAAGTCTATGACACCGATTTCATCTCTATCAACGGTGCCGATGGTAACGATACGCTGGCTTGGCATGGCACAGGAACGCTGAACCTCAGTGATATCTCCGCCAGGGTTAATAATATCGAAACCATCGACCTGATGACGGATGCCGGAAAAGACAATCTGGTGGTAAGCGCAGAAAGTCTGCTGAAGGTCACTGATAACGATAATACGTTATATGTCAGAGGGGAAAATGGCGACACGGTGACGCTGAATGGTAACTGGGAGCAGGCAGACGGAATAGTGGCAAATGGGGTTAACTATAACCATTACACCAGTTCTGCAGCCGATGGCTCCGTGGTACAGTTATATATTGAAGACGATATCACCATCGGATAATTAATATCCGCATTAAAAGCAGGCTGGGTTATTTATACCAGCCTGCTACTTCCCCGCGCTTTAATCCACCTTTTATGACGGAGATATATTTAATTATCTAAACATCATGAAAAAAATTATTATCATTTTGCACTGCATTCTTATTACCCAATATTCTTTTGCTGCCGATCAAAAAATTTTCTCAGGCAGCGAGCCAGCCATTAATGAAGCTCCGGCAGGTTTCTGGGGCGTATTTTCTAAAACGCCGGATCCCGGAACCTTACCTGCGGGCGGATCGGCGCTGGCAGATAAATTACAAATTAATCCGGCAGAAATTGAAATGCAGCCTGCAGCGTCGAACGGAGCTGAAAGCTTTCCGGCTGACTGGCAGGCGGCTATCCAGCTGGCGGTGAATCATCATCCCTCCATCAGCAGCAGCATTGCGACGCTGGAGTCCTCAGGGTTCACCATTGATGCCGCAAAAGCGGGCTATCTGCCCTCTATAAAAGCGGGCATCACAACCGGTCGACAGCAGGATGAAGGCAGCGGCCATATCGCCACCGTCGGCCTCTCTCAGATGCTTTACGACTTTGGTAAAACCGGCAGCGCGGTCGATCAGGCCAGCGCGAAATATCTGCGCCAGCAGGCCACTGTTCTGATGCAGATCGACACCATTATCGAACAAACCGCACTGGCGCTGAATGACGTTTATCGCTCGACGCAGCTACTTGATAACTCGAAGAAAGAGGTGAAAGCCCTGCGGGATATCCTGGCGCTGACGCAAATGCGTGCCGATGCCGGAGCCAGCACACGGGTGGATCCAGTTCAGGCGCAGGCGCGCGTTGAAGCCGCACAGGCAGAGCAACTGGATCTGGAAATCAAACTCCAGCAGCAGAAATACCATCTGCAATCATTGCTGGGACAGCCGGTTGCCGAAAAGAAAATATCCGCGCCGATCTCCCTGCTGCCGCTGATTGAGCGTCAGAATGCCCGGATCGATTTAAACCGTAACCCGACCATTTTAGTCGCCCAGGCCGATGCCGCCGTGGCACTGGCCGAGTTACGTAATTACAAAGCGCAGCGCTATCCCACTTTATCGCTTGAAGCCAACACCAATAAATATATCGGCGACATTGCGGATTATCAGCGCCATAGCCAGTACCAGAACGTTTATCTGTCTGTTAACAGCACGCTTTATCAGGGCGGCGCATTAGTGGCGCAGGAAAGTGCCAGTGCCCGCGCACTTGAAGCGGCCAGAACCACTATAGCCAGTAAAAAACTGGAGATCAGCGATCAGCAACGCAATTATTTCCAGAGCGTAAAGGGATTACAAAAAAATATCAGCCTGCTGACGCGTCGTATGAAAACGATTATGGAGACGCGCTCTCTTTATCGTGAGCAATATTTATCGCTGGGTAATCGAAACGTACTCGACTTACTTAACGCCGAACAGGAAATAAGCCGTGCTCAGCAGGATTTAATTAATGCCCGCTGCGACCTCTGGGCCTCTTCCGTTAATTATCTGGTAGTAACCGGTATGGCACGCGAAGCGTTTGATTTAAATAATAAGGTCATTCAGGGACTGCGCATTGCGCCGTAATTCTGTCAGCAATGAAGAGAAGATGATAATGAACACGATATCTGACAGCGAAAATGCATCAGCACAGCCTGAGGCTAAAAAAGCTTATACCCCCTGGCTCGACGCGCTACTGCTGGTGGCGAAACATTACCGCCTTGATGGTTCACCAGAACGTGTCAAAGGCGAAGCGGAATGGCATATGCAGCACCTTTCACAGGATGCCTTGATTGAAAATATGGCGCGCCAGCTCGGCCTGCTGGTGATTTTTGACGCGTTTGACCCGGATCAGCTCGATCCATGGCGCATGCCGTTGATCGTCGATTTCGGTCCCCGCGGCGTCGGCGTCATCACCACGGTGGGCGAAGATGGCCAGGTCAGCGTGATGCTGAGCGGTGAAAAACAGCTGCAGACCACGCTGAGTATTGAAGATCTGTCGCAGCATGCACAGCGCGTACTGCTGGCGAAGCCGGAGTCTTCCGTGCCGGATGCGCGGGTGGATGACTATATTAAGCCGCATCGTGCTGACTGGCTGTGGCAGACCATTCTTCGTGAGTGGCCAGCCTATGTAAACGTGATGTTTGCGTCGCTGATCTCCAACGTGCTGGGCCTCTCAGCGATGCTCTTCACCATGCAGGTGTATGACCGGGTGATCCCTTCCCAGTCCGTTCCCTCTCTCTGGGTACTGTTTGGCGGCGTCATGATTGCCCTGACCTGCGTGTTTGTAATGCGCATTATCCGCACGCATATCTCTGATGCAGCCGGTAAAAGCGCGGATCTGCGCATCTCCGATCGCGTCTTTGGTCACGCGCTGCGGATCCGTAACGATCAGCGTCCCAAATCGACCGGATCGTTTATTGCTCAGATCCGCGAGCTGGAACAGATCCGTGAGCTGATTACCTCGACCACCATTTCAGCAATTGCCGATCTGCCTTTTTTAATCATCTTTCTGTTTATCCTCTGGTTACTGGGTGGATGGCTGGTACTGGTTCCGCTGGCGGCGATTCCGCTGATTGTTATTCCAGGCCTGCTGGCGCAGGGTTCGCTGGCGAAGCTCTCCAAAGCGACCATGCGCGAGTCCGCAGTGCGCAGCGCTATGCTGGTTGAGACCGTACAGGGCATGGATGACATCAAGCTGCTGCGCGCAGAGCCCTACTTTCAGAACCAGTGGAATCACCTGAATGAGGTGATCAGTAAATCTTCACAGAAGCAGCGTTTTGTCAGCGGCCTGCTGATGAGCTGGACCAGTGAAGTCCAGACCGTTGCCTATGTCAGCGTGGTGCTGGTGGGTGCCTTTTTTGCCATGAGCGGTGACCTCTCTACCGGCGTGTTAATTGGCTGCTCGATGCTGGCCTCACGCATGATGGCACCGCTGGGCCAGCTGGCGATGATATTTGGCCGCTGGCAGCAGGCCAAAGTGGCGCGCGAAGGACTGGAGAACCTGCTTAACAGCGAGGTCGATCAGCCAGAACGCAGCATCCGCATTCATCGCCCGCGCATAAACGGCGAATATGCGCTCTCTGACGTCATCTATCGCTACGACCCGAACTCCCCTGATCCGGTGCTGACGGTGAAAAAGCTGACCATTAAAGCCGGTGAGAAAGTGGTGCTGTTGGGGCGTAACGGATCCGGTAAATCAACGCTGTTGCAACTGATGGCAGGTCTGTTGCAGCCGGGCGAAGGTGCCCTGCTGCTGGATGGCGTGCGGCTTTCCTCCATTGACCCGCTGGATGTAAGGCGTGACGTCGGGCTGCTCACCCAGAACGCATCCCTGTTTTACGGCACGATTCGCGAGAACTTACGCATGGGCATGCCGCTGGCGACGGAAGAGGAGATGCTTCAGGCCCTGGAGATCAGCGGCGCACTCGACTTTATTCAGCGCCTGCCGGAAGGCATGGATTATCTGTTACAGGAGGGTGGCAAAGGCTTGTCTGGCGGACAGCGCCAGCAGCTGTTGCTGGCGCGCACCCTGCTCCGCCAGCCCAGCGTACTGCTGCTGGATGAACCGACCGCCTGGCTGGATGATGCCGCTGAAAAACATCTGATTGAACGGCTGATGACGTGGATGGGTAACCGGACGCTGATTATTGCTACTCACCGCCCGGCGGTATTGCAGCTGGTTGATCGCATCATGCTGATGGATAAGGGCAGGATTGCGCGGGATGGCTCAAAGGCAGAGATGCTGGTCACCCGACCCGAAGCCAGCGCCGCACCTCATCAGGGCAAAGTCAATGTTAAACCGCAGGGAGCACAGGCATGATTTTCTCCTTATTCCGTAAAAAGAAGCATCAGCGTTCCCGTCAGCGCGTCTCTTCCGGCGGCCTTATCATCATGTCAGTGCTGGTCATGCTGCTGCTGTTTTTCATCTGGGCTTCTAACTTCGAACTGGATGAAGTCACGGTCGGTGTCGGCAAAGTGGTACCCAGCTCACACGAGCAGATCATCCAGTCACTGGAGGGCGGGATCCTGAAAGAGCTGAAGGTTCACGAAGGGGATGTGGTTGAGGCAGGTCAGGTACTAGCATTGCTGGATCCCACCCAGATTGACTCGGGTGTGCAGGAGAGCACGTCGCGTTTACGCGCGGCGCTCGCGACGGCGGCTCGCTTGCAGGCTGAGACGGCGGGCACGCCGCTGACCTTTCCGCCGGAAGTATTAGCGGATCCGTCCCTGGTGGCCGCTGAGACGGCGCTTTATCACTCGCGTCGTGAGAACTACAGCAAAACCATTAGCGGCCTGACCGAAGCGCTGAGCCTGATTAACCGCGAGCTGCAGCTGACCTCTTCCCTGGTGGCAAAAGGCGCGGCCAGTAACGTGGAAGTACTGCGCCTGAAACGTCAGGCTAACGACCTGCAAAGTAAGCTCAACGACGCGGAAAATAACTACATCGTGCAGGCACGTGAAGAGCTGGCGAAAGCCAACGCCGAAGCGGCATCTCAGCGATCGATTATCATCGGGCGGGCGGACTCGCTGAAGCGCACAGTCGTTGTCACGCCGGTCAGAGGGATAGTTAAAGATATCGAGGTAAACACGGTCGGTGGCGTTATCCCACAGCGCGGCAATCTGATGGAAATTGTGCCGCTGGATGAGCAACTGATGATTGAGGCGCAGATCGCCCCGCGCGATGTCGCCTTTATCACGCCAGGCCAGCGTGCGGTGGTAAAGCTGACCGCGTATGACTACAACATCTATGGGGGTCTGGAGGGCAAAGTGGCTTCTATTTCACCCGACACCATTCAGGATGAAGTGCATCGCGACCAGTACTATTATCGCGTCTATATCCGCACCGATAAGGATTATCTGGTGAATAAAAAGGGCAAAAAGTTTCCGGTTTATCCGGGGATGATCGCGATGGGTGAGATCCACACCGGCAGCAAAACCATTATGGAGTATCTGATGAAACCGCTGAACCGCGCGAAGGAAGCGCTGCGGGAGAGGTAAAATCTGCAGGGGCTGAAGATGGAACGGTGAAAATGCATGTCCGGGCTTCTGAACCTGCCTGGACATGCTTTTTGGTAAAATTGGTCGCGGCGAAAATGGCACTGTTTAATTCTGTGGGAAAGCGTCGCTGTATTGGTAAGTCAGTCACCAGCGCTTAATGGGATCAGACCCGATGCGCGGGCGATCGTCCTCGTCAGCCGGGTTAGTGCTATGAGAGGGTTTAATTACAGCACAGCGGTTGGGTCGGTGGATGATTCAGGGTGATGAAGTTTGATTACCCGCGGCTGAAACGTCAGCTGGCGGCGCTGAAAGAATAGCGCAGCGTTTATCCAGTAGCGACTCAACGGACGCCCGATTGCCCTTATCCCAGCCGCGCCGGGTGGTTAGCAGCATAAACCCTTTTTCTCCTGAGAACGTCGCCGGGATAAGCGCCACACCAGACTCCGCCAGCTGCGGCGGCGACAGATGGAAATGGCGCGCCACGGAGGAAACAGGATAGATACCCATTGCCGTCGGTTGCATAACGCGACGGGCATAGTAGGTGTGATTCAGCAAACGGTCGGGCAAGGGTCGCCAGTCATTATGAATAAAGGGGTGCTCGGCCTGAAGCTGGCGATACACATCCTCCCGCAGGCAGGTCAGATGAATATGTAGTTGATTCTGGCTGCGGCCATAAGCGGAATTAAGCGCCATGCCGAGCCGATCCTCAGGTACTTCAGCACCATAGGCCGCCATCAGACGATAACGCATTAACCAGGCGTAGCCGAAATAATCGGGACGTCCGGGGCGCGACAGCGCAATGCTCTCAATACCGGACATCGCCATCGTGGGCACCAGGATAAAGTGCAGCTTATGGCGAGGATTCTGGATAATGCTGTAGCCCTGTGTGCTGTCCTGCGGCAGATAGACTTGCTGGCAAGGTGCCGGATCGCGACGGTAGTGATAGTTATTCATGCAGAGGTCATGCGTGACCGTCCACAGCGCGTCAGAGCGGGCGCATCCCACCAGTAGCAGCGCGATGACAAGCGGCAGAGATCGGCATCGCCATAACAATTTCCCGTTCAGGTGACTCAATTATGCAAAACCTTAGTCAGCTCAATCTCACGGGTAGTAGGGTTAACGTACAGATAAAACAGATCCCCATCCAGCTGATCAGGCTTTGCCCATATCTCCTTCTCACCCAGACTACGCTTTTGCTTCTCGTATCCCAGCCTTTCGAGATAATTGCGCAGCGATGCAGTATCTGAAGCTTCTTTAAATACGATGCTATTTGAAGGGGAATAACCGTCACCAGGATGCGATTCAAAGTAGTAGTTGTCCGTTATACGCGGGGCATTTTCAATATCCGGATCTGTCAGCATGTGATAGTTAACGAAATCATTTTCTTTATAGACAGTTGCCCCATCAGAGCCTGATGCAACAAACCAGATAAACAAGCCGCCGCAAACAAGTATGGTGACAGCTATAAGTGCTAACCACTTAAACAGGTTTTTCATTGCTTCGTCCCCATGAATGAGAGTGTTGTCCCATCATTGGTAACGACCTTAACGATTCCAGAAGTGAAATCGTTCCATGGCCTGAGCCAGGTCATAAAATGCGGAAGATTTACCTTATATGGCTGATGTCGGACGCATTTGTCATCCGGGTCAGGAAAAAGAATCGGGCGGAATCCATGATTTTTATGGGAACCGATAGCCCCGTAGTAGTCCCAGCGCCGAACAGCTGAATCATAGCTGACTGGCTTGAGACGATAGCCATACCGACCCGGTATGATAGCCCGATAAAACCCGAACAGATCAGACACCAAATCCTCACCACTGAAGCCACTGTCTGTATACCATGAGAATGAACGCAGACTTTGCAGACCTTCAAATCTGGACGCGGTGTTCATCATCATCGCCAGCATGATTCTGTTTATCTCATCGGTGCTGCGGCCTCGCTTGATTTCCCAGTGAGAAAATTTCCCGACGCCAAACCGCGATTTGAACTTAAAAACGCCCATATCCTGCCGATACATGACTGAATAAGATGGATTGCCGCTGCGCTCGCCCTCAACGAATTGACGCCACAGGGCAGCAACATCATTGCCACGAGCATGGCCCATGTCAATCCAGCCCAACACCTCGGTATAGACAATGCCTCTGTCGAGTACGTCAAATGATGCTCCATCCTTAATTTCTCTTCTGGTGCTCATACTTACATCTCCTTATGTAGTTCGCCCGAGAATGGTATAGCTGATTTTTCAGGCAGTCCAGACGAGAAGCGGATTTCATTAGCCTGCTTCCCATTGATTCATACTCCACATTGTCTGCAGGGCGGTTCAGGCAACAAGGACTGTGAGGTCGTAGAACAGATGCAACTCTCTGAATGCTCTTCTTAGCATGCATTGAATCTCATACCTTTTAAGAGCATGATCGCAATAATTATCCGTTGCTTAGCCCTGACTATGACTCCAGCCCAATCACTTCAGACTGCAATTTCCGATGTCGCGGTCTGGCGCAAAGGCGATCAATGCGCCCCTCATAAACCTCTATTGCTGCTCTATGTATTATCCCAATACAGGAAAGGTCATTCGCGGCTATTTAACTATGGAAATGAGATTGACGAGCCGTTAACCAGGCTGCTGATTGAGTTTGGTCCGAAAAGGCGTGAGTACTATCCCAATATGCCTTTCTGGCGGTTGAGAACAGATGGATTCTGGACGCTCGAAAACTCAGAGAACTGCAGACCTCGTAAAGGCAACATCCAGCCGACTAAGCGCGAGCTGATTCAAAATCAGGTTAGCGGCGGATTTGATGAAGAGAATTATCAAACGCTGCAAAAAAATCCAGCCCTGATCGACAAGCTGGCGCAGCAGATTCTGACTGAGCGTTTTCCCGAGAGTCTCCAGATTAAACTGGCCGAACTGCTAGGCTTCGATTTAGTCACGCTGATGAGAACTCGCGACCCTCGCTTTCGCGACATGATTTTACGGGCTTATCACTCGCAATGCGCCATTTGCGGATATGACCTGCGACTGGATGGTGCGCTGGTCGGACTTGAGGCGGCGCACATACGCTGGAAGCAATATGGTGGCCCTTGTGAAGTCAATAACGGACTGGCCCTCTGCTCCGTACACCATTCTGCATTCGACAAAGGCGCTATCGGCATTGATGAAGACCTGAAGATTCAGATATCAGGTGGGGTCAATCGTAGCCCCATTGTGGACCAGCTTTTCTGGGCGCTTGAAGGACATAGGCTTCATCTGCCTAAAGATAAAATGCTGTGGCCTGCTGAGCGATTTATTGAGTGGCATCAGACGCAGGTGTTTAAAGCCTGAAGTCATAAAAGTATCCTCAGCCTCCCGTTAATTATGCGGATGGCAAATGTCGGCAGAGGCTGAATATTCGCTTTTATCAAGGATTGGTGTGCTGGCACATTCACTTTGTATGAAGTCGATATAACGTTGACGTCGGAGATAGTATTTCTTTGCAGTCGGGCATTAAGGCGTCAGGCTGCAATGCGGTGAACGTGGCCAACAATGAAGAAAGCCCGGCAACGGATGTGCTGGTAGAAGTGTTCTGGTCCTGATAGTTAACCGCTCCCGATACGATGTCGGGAGCGGCTTCTCATTCAGACGAGTTTCTGTTTACCGGATATAACCTGAATAAACTCCTGCACCTGCTTTTGTTTCCGCGCCGACAGCTTGCACACCTGGCGCAGAGACTGCATCAGTTCGCTCTCCTGCCGGGCGGTGAGCAAAATACAGCCTTCCATTACCTTTACATCAACTGCTGTGCCCGTAGCAAAACCGGCTGCTTCCAGCCATTGCCCTTTCATGGTGATGGCGGGCATTCTGCTGTAATCCGGATAGCGACTCGCGTAGCCAACAGTTAATTGACGGTTATTTGCCGGGGTGACTTCTGGTTCTGAGGATTGTGCAATAGAATGGGCGTCAGTCATGATTACTATTCCCTATAAATAGTGATTGTGATTAGCGGCGCGGGTATGTTGGCGCACATCCGCGCCGCGCTAAATACCTGTATATATCATCAGGAAAGAGAGGGAAAGTCCAGTTTAAATCAGCCTTGAATAAGCTATTTATAAAAGCATTTGGTTATAAAAATTATTTTTTAGCTGGCAGTAAATAATAAGAGTCGTACCAGAAAGGTGCGTAATAAAATAAGAATCAGGATTTTTTACGTGTGGCTTTTTTACCTGCGCTGACTGCTGGTTCGGCTTTGATTTTTTCCATTAATGCGGCAGCGCTGTTATCACCGCTGATCAATCCCGCGTTTTCTGCCCGCCACTGCGCAGTAAGTTCACCCCGGAAGGCTATCGACAGGATGGATTGCGTCAGAATGTTGACACTTGCCAGCGCATTGTTGACCTGTTGCAAGCTCGCCGTGTTGCTTCAATCGTTTGAAGTTAATTCCTGGAATGACTTGTGATTTTTTTAATTCTCTGGCCTGAAGACATAGCTTACAAATAATAGGCATCACAATTCCTTATTGCATCGAAAAAGATGCAAATGCTCTTTTAGTACAATGAGCAATCAAAGCTGCATAGCATCAATAATGTATATTATCTTTTAGTATAATTTGCCCTGAGGAAGTCCTCATACTTCTTAGGTAATAAGGCTATCTCACCCCACTTTTTGTTAGGAGACCAATAGCCGGCACCTACTTTCTCAATCTTGCCAAAGAATATAAGTATACGTCTTAAAGCATTATCCTCTTTGATTCCCCTTGCCTCTAAATCGCCTTTATCTGCAGAGATTCTAAAATCAACGTTACCTTGTAGATATGGATGTCTCAAGAAGATATGCGAGGTTGAATCATAGTGCTTAAAGCGAACTATTTCTCCAAAATAGAATTTAGGCTCTTCATCTACATCATTTATTTCCGCAGCATCTTTTAAATCGCTATCTAAAACATAACTATACACATTTTCTTCAACAACTATATGGATTTCTCTGTGATAGTTGTGCCTGAAGTTTGTACAAAGAGATTGAACGCTCGTTATCTTGCTAGGGAGTCTGAAAGTTTCGCCCTCATGCCTTGAGACGGGAACCGCAACTTCAGGGCCATCTTCACTTTCAAATTCGGTTTGTAATGGCTCCTGTTCACCTTCGAAATCAGCTCGCGGGTTATTTTTTGGCCTTTCTTGCATAAAGCCACTTATTATGACTAAGTCTTGGTCCTCGACTGCCTGTCGCGCCTCTTCTTCAGAACTATATTTTTTGCCAGCCAATTGACTGCTTCGCAAGCGACAATAAGGTGCATCTTCATCAGGAAAATGCCTAAATAAAGCCTCTCTTCCATTTGCCATTACAGCTATTGCAGGATCATTTGGAACACGAGTAAGAGGTTCGTAGCATGAAGGACAGTGCAGGTGTCCTTTCATTTCAACAAGATAATCTAAAGGTTCAATTTCAGTACGGACTAAAACAGCTATGGAATGTCTTGTCCGATCCCATTTCGGGTCATAATATGCGTAAGCAATTCTATTCAAATTCATAGCCACCTCCATTGTTATGTTTTTTAACATACTGTTTTCATGATAAAAAAACCATAACCTAAGTATAGAAACAGGTAATAAAATGTTCAAATGACGCATTTTTCTAATTTATAAAATATTATCATTACATAAGTTAAATTGGACTTATTTTGGTAAAAGCAGCCATAAAGCCCGTTGCTGGTACTACTAACAAACAGAGCGTAGCAGCTCCATCATCTGTCCAGAGTGAACACACCTAATCAGGATAACCGTGTACCCTTACGGGAGCATGGCTGAAGCGCTGGCGGAGCCTGCATATAGTGTGAAGGTACGTTACCACCACAGGCATGTTTGGCTGTTAAAAGGCTAGACATCGGGCTTAAATGTTTGTGATGAAACTGTTTTGGGAATGTTTAGAGACGTTAGTAATGTCATAGTGATTCAGGTTAAGAAACTGTACTTATTTGAAGCTTGGAACTACACGCCGCTATGAGTTCACATCCCATTCACCATTATCAACTACAGCGGCTTTTAAACGGGAAGATAGAGAAGAAATCTGTAAATTTATAAAAGTCAGAAATAGTTAGCCATCTTATTGATATGTATATTTTAAGTAATTGGTGCGAAGGCCGGACTCGAATTTCACACTTAATATACTGATATCAACATTCTTTATAAACAGGAATTAATAGTTAAACCCGCATTTGTACCCACAAGTTAAAATCCGTACAAAAAATAGACATTGCAAGTGGGTATAAAGCCATACCAGTAGAACACCGATATAGCTATCAAAGCAAGATTCAGAAAGTCAGAGGCTTACCCTCGAAAATCACTAATACTTGCCCAAGTAAATGCACGACTAAAAGGTCCTCATCAAACAGGTAGTCTTTGAGCATCTGCTATGAGTTAATCGAGGACAAGTATGTAAATGTCTTTATTACACCATAGAGCCTTACCAACATTGTGATCATAACCTCATGTTTTCTTTGTCATATAAAGTTCATATTGAGACGTCAAAAGAGTTATAATGTCAATCGGTATACGTTCCGACAGAGAGGAAACATGCAACCCATACACCCCCTTATCAAAGCGGCAAGAGATAAAAAATTACCGCATCCAGCCCAGCTGAATAAATTCAATCAAGAATACTGGATTAAATTCATGGACCAAATAGGTCCGCTAACTGCAGAGGCTTCAGCATACATTTCAGGTGCAACGTGGCTCAATAATAATTTTCAAAGTGTGAATAATACTCGAAAGCAAATTTGTTTTTTAAAGGGCTGCAGACCTGAATATCATGAAATGATCAGGGCACATATCGCCAGCGCTAATTATGCATTTTGGCAGGTATGCGATGAACAAAAAGAGATTTTTGAAGATACAAGCAATACAGCTATAGAGCAGTTTATTATCTTAAAAACTTCGAAGGTAGGAAAAAGCGACCCGGTAAGTGTAAACAGTGTAAATATGCATAGGCTTGACAGTCTAAGAGGTCCATTGTTCGAGCTATTTAAATATAAGGACCATATGCATATACTCTTTCCTGATGATCGCCCGAACAAGTTATCAAAACTTGACTTTTATCTCGCAGAAATGAGGCTGTCTCAGCACTTCCATAGCTTTTCTTCGCTGTGGCAAGACTTACTCTATGGTCGTGCAGTATTCACTTTCCAGCAGAAGCGAGTCTTTTTCATGCAATGTCATTCTGACTATCACCGAATGAAAACAATTGCAGAATACCGTCGAGATCATTTTTTAGCCACTTCAATAACTGAAGCTCGTACCGTAATGGATAAATTTCAGAATATCAATCCTTGGTCAAATTATCTACATTATGAGCCAGGTAAAGCGTTGAGCCCAGCACCATGGCGAACATTATCTCAAAGCTCGCAAATGATTGCCAGATATCAGCCTTTATCGGCTTTAATTCAGCTTGACGACCACCTCAAATCACTATTAAAACGTAAATCCTCCCCTTGTATTGAACGTAAATTACAAAGTGTTTTAGATATATGGGTTCATCTATCTGTGCTGGCTGTTCAGATTGATGAACATCTGCATACAAACGAGGAAATCATCGACTGGTCAAAACTAGTTCATCTTGCACCTCAATTTGAACATTCTAATCTTATTGCTGCACTAATACAGTGTTGTGAATATAGTGAAACTGAGATCATCGATGCCCTAGATTTATTGACCTGGAGAGGAAAGTCGCCGCAGGAGGATTTATGGGTGCAGCCTCTGGTGTCTGTAGAGGATAATTATATTTTCCCGATCAGTGCTTTTCTCACAGCTAGCCTAACCCGCAATATAGATTGTTGGATGGCTAAAATAGATCCCAATGATACTCGCCGTGGAAAACTATTTGAGAAGGATTTGATTAGAGTATTGGAAGAGTGCCGAAATGGAAACTCGGTGATGAAGGAGCATTTGCGCTATACCTCTGCAATTGAACCAAACTATCATGGACATACGGAAGAAATAGATCTGACCTTCTCTTTTGGAAACTTACTAATTGTTGTAGAAGCTCGTAGCCGTAAAACATCTATCACGCCACTCGATTATGACAATGAACTTTTCGATTCTAACGGGCTGGTGCATAAAACCAAGCAGGCCATTAGAAAAGCAGCATTTGTTAAAAATCATCTTGAGCATTTTTGTAAGGATTATTACCCCCACTTATCTGGTACAGAAGACGTTGAGGTTATCCCACTAGTAATAATCAATGGTCAATTTCATGCGGGTTTTCCACTGAATGACGTACCTATTATCGATTCAGCGCTTCTGTTGCATTATCTTCGAGATCGTGAGGTGCGTTTTATGGCAGCAGCACCTTATGACAAACATCAGTATGGCATCCCACTTTGGCAGAGTCTCGAAGAGGCACAAAGTCGTTTCAGGGATTATCTTTCATGCCCTACCTTGATAAAGGTTTACGAATCAATGTGTAGAGAGTCAGTAAAACGCTCCAACAATCTCGGGGAGGATTTTGATGAGGTTGTTTCACTTACATTCGAAATTCATTTCATGGGATGGGAAGAGCAATTGGCTCATGTTAAACGAGCCTTTCAAAATCAATTTGTAAAATATTACTGACTTGAATCATTCCATAGCAGACCATTATTCGAAGGATATAGTCGGCATTGATAAAAAATATCCCATCACTACTGATAAAAACTTCAATCTCTTATTTTAGGATTTTTAAACGAGAAAATAAAATGCACCGGTCGTTATCGGCTGGTGCATTATGAAATCAATAATCAAGGAGGTAATAAAAAAGATGTTGTTTAACGTACAGCATTTTTACGGCTTCGGCGCAATAAACCAGTTGCCTGTCGCGCCCGCAGAATATCGACTGCCCGCAGATATGGGGACTGTTCTTGCCAGTTGAATTCCCTGCGATCAATACGAACCAGCTCGTACTTACAAACATTATCGAACCAAGATGTAGCCACAGTTGTACTCGCATCTGTAACTTGCTGTAGTTTGAATAAGGTGGCTTCGGATGAATGAACGAGGATGAAAACATTGCGGATACCGAACTTGAGACACAAAAAAAGCCGCCCTTGAGCGACTTTAATTCGTATACCTGGTGCCGAAGGCCGGAATCGAACCGGCACGCCTCGCGGCGGTTGATTTTGAATCAACTGCGTCTACCGATTTCGCCACTTCGGCACTGAAGGGTATGCGGAAAACGTTGAGGATTATACCGTTACCCCCTGTTTCCGCAACCCTTATCCGCAGGCAGTGGTGCAACTGCTGAAAAAAACGTCTTTTGGGTTCTCAGCGACGCTGCGTGACATCCTTGTCAGAAATGCTTCGCTTACCCTGGCCCGCTGCAAAACACTCAAGTCAGCCCTCAGGTTTCACCGTCATAACAAAAGCGCTAACCCGATACCGGCTTCACATCAGTCACCAGCGTCGGCAGATCCCAGGTGCCGCCCGCATGGATATAACGACACATGCCGGTCCCGCCATCATAGCTTTTGCGGAAAACCTTGCCATCCCATACCCAGCTTTCCTGGCTCATGCAGTCACCGATGCCCCGGCCTTTCTGCACACTGGTAATCTCGCCTTTGTCGTAATCGGAACCAGAAATGGTCACCAGTTCAGGCTTGCCTTTGAGCTGATTATCAATGACCCAGTAGCCATAGCCTTCGTTATAAGCGGCACGCCAGCAGAGCGCCGAAAGCAAGGCGTGTGTGTCATCCAGTGGCGTAAGAGTCAGTCCGTCAGTTTCAGGGTCACTGTTTTCTGCAGGTGAATAGAGGCTGTCGCACGTGTCATCATCATTGTGATTGACCGTTGCAAGCAGTCGGGTTTTCAGTGCGTCGCTTTCTGTAGCGGTCAGCAGACGGGGTTCGCCGCCGAGGGTTTTAGCCGCCTGAATAACCGGTGCGGGCACAGCCTTAACCACGCTGCTTTCCGGTTTATTGCCCTTTTTGGTGAGCGCACCTGGCGTGCCGATACGGCCCTGCACGTCGTCCGCTTTCAGCAGCACGGCATACGCGCCCTCGCCGGAAAGCTGGAATGGCTTAGTGCCGCCTTTAAATTCCACTTTACCGCTGCCTTTCACGGCGCTGATGACCGCAGCAGTCTGACTGGCCGACATTCGCCAGTTGTCATCGGCCGCCACCAGATCGCCAGCGGATTTGCCATTGATCCACAGCGTCAGATTTTCCGCTGGTTCACTGTCATCTTCGGTGTCGCCGAGCGTCACTTCGCCCACTGTCTCCGTTCCCGGTCCAGCGGCACGGGTGAGCAGGATGGAGCCGGAGGGATCCTCTTCTTTGGCATAACCCGCAATGCGGCAGGTCCGAGTGTTATCACAGACAACTTCCCAGTCTTTGTGCTCAAGCGTTTTTCCGCTCTGGGCGGCCTGAGCCGACAGGGAGAGCATCGCCAGCACGAAAAGCATCGGTTTACAGTTCACTTTAATCCCTCAGGTTTTATTTCTGTCCGGCCTGCACAGATAGCGCCTGATTATATCGAAGAGAATTTGACGTCGTTATCCGTTTTTTCTCCCTCCCCACAACGCAAAAGAGCCAACCTCGCGGTTGGCTCTTTCTTGCATCTTCAGCATCGGGTATAGCGATACCCATCAGCGCCTGTCGTTGTCAGGATGAGCGCCTCAGTGCGAATGATCATGCAGCTTATGCTCCACTTTATCTTTCACTTCGCCAGCTTTGTCCTTCACCTTCTCAGTCAGGCTCTCTTTGTGGTCGCGATTGTGCGCGCCGGGTGACTGCGTACCTGCGCTGACAGGTTTGACGCCTGCTGTCGTACCCGGAAGCTCGCTCTCCAGACCACCTCGTGCATGGTCGATATCCACTTCCTGACGACGCACCGTGTCGTTAATGGTCTCGGTACGATCGCTGCCGTCGGTACGCACCACCACTTCTTCTTTCACGTGGGTCGTTTTGTTGATTACCGGCTGCTCATGGGTCTCAGCGACCTCGACGGTTTTCTCAGACCAGTCCACCTCTCCGGCCAGCGCGGGTTCATTCACCGAGCGGCGGAAGATGTCAGCGTGCTGCTCATGCAGCGAGATATCTTCAGATACGGTATCGGTCACGGTATAGCGGCGAACACGAGTCGAGCCTTCGCTAACCAGACGTTTACCCACTTCAACCTGCTCTTCGGCCAGACGCAGAATATCTGCTTCGCTCTCATCACCGGTCAGTGAGGTGCGTAGCGGCTCAGCCGGGCGGTCGTTGGTCTCACCGGCAAATTGCTTGCCTGCGGTCGGGTTAATGCCCGGTGCGGTGGTGCCGTTATTAATTGAGCTTTGCATACGTGACGGCACATCTACCGAGTCGTGAGAATGGAGAATCGTCATGGCGCGGGCCAGCTTCTCTTCCTCGGTGCGGATGGTCAGCACGACGCCGCCCTTGTCCATTGCTCGGGTATAGACATCTGCCTCATCTTTATCGACGTCGTGCCCAAACAGACGCTGCCACAGGCTCGGATGGCGGATAGATTGCCCTTCCTGCTGCAAACGTTCTCCACTGATAAGACTGATGTCCCGATCAGAAAAGCCTGCTTTCACGAGATTTCTTTTCGCGGCCTCTGCCTGAATTGCAGAATCGAACAGTGTTACGATTTTTTCCTGTGCCATGATAGGTTCCTCTCTGTTAGCTGATTTGATCGTCATCTCTCTCAACGTTCACCTGCTGCTCACGTCGGGTCACCACCTCCTGAAAAGGAACATTCTCCTGCACTTTTCGGATGTGGATTTCCTCTTTAAGCACCAGCTTTCTGACGATTTGGATTTCTTCCTCTACTACCGGGACAATCAGTACACCATTCTCTTCCCTGATGTCGGGCATCGTTTCAACGGGCTGCGCTTTCGCTACATGCTCAACCTCAACCTTCTCCTGGGTAAGCAGTGTACTGATGACCTCGTCATGTTCAGTTGTGGAACGGGTAACGCGGACATGTCCATCCACAATCTTTTGCTTCGTCAGGGCTATTTGCTCTTCAGCGAGTTTAAGCGTGACCTCTGCATTATTATTGTGCTCTGGCTGTCCAGCCATAATAACTCTCCCGTTAATTTAAATATCGGCCACAACTGCCTGACACAGTGATTAAGCATGAACACCCTCACGATTTTCGCAAGGCGGAATAATAAAATTTTTTGCAAGTCCAATTTAATTACGGTACGAAAAATCCCGTCTGAATCCCGCGAAATCTCTTTCGCTACCGCTACGCTAAAAATAAAAAAACCATATAAAACTGAAGCCTATGAAGAAGTAATTGCGAAGGTAAATATTAACACCGCAGACACAAAGACTTATAAAATCGCTTATGGAAAAACGGATTTTTTAATTCAGACCAGGATAATTCCTGATAAAAATGGCGAGAATATTAAAGAATGTTTCAGCCGAAGAGATAATTAACTCACAAGGGAAAGTCATCTCACGAAATAATAACACCCGTGCTCATCCGGATATTTAATCGTCTTTATTACAGAAGATTCCCAAAGCGTTATTTATGAAGGAAGTTCAGGAACTTTCTGGTCGTCAGGCTCTCTTAGCAAAACTGAATACGCAGATACTGAGGTTAAGATGAAACAGGCACAACGCAGTGCATGGATGTTGGGCATGGCGGCACTTCTGGTAGCAGGCAGTGCATCAGCGGCAAGCTGGCAGGATCAGCTGAGCAGTGCAGCGTCACAGCTCAGCCAGCAGAATAACGGCACCACCACCAGCACCACCCAGCAGAATAGCGGCATGTCGCTCTCTACTATTACCAGCATGCTGGGCGGCGGCGACAAAGCGGTCAGCGCCAATAGCATGACCAATGCGGCCGGTGTGATGCAGTACTGCGTCGAACACAACGTGGTGAAAAACAATGTGCAGTCGGTGAAAGATCAGGTGCTGAGCAAGCTCGGTCTGAATACGACGACCGCGCAGGAACAGAAAACCGACTACACCCAGGGCGTGGCAGGCCTGCTGAATACCGGGAACGGCCAGCAGCTTAATCTGCAAAGCCTGAGCAACTCGCCGATGGGTGAGAAGCTGAAAACCAAAGCCTGTGACGTGGTTCTGAAGCAGGGCAAAAACTTTATCTCCTGATCCCTCTCCTCTTCTCTCCCCTCTCTTCTCAGAGGGGAGCGTTAAACCCCGCTTTGCTGTGATGCCTGACATTCCCTTAACCTGGTGTTGAGCGCTATAGTGTTGTTTTGGTTTCTACAGGACAGCACGCATGAAAGGCATCAACATCGCACTTTACTTCGACCCCGATCAGATTCAGGCCTGCGTTCATGAACAGGACGGCAGCTATCTCAGCAAAAAATTCGAGTATGACGATGGCGTGATTGAAGAGATCTACCAGTGGCTGGAGCAGTACGAACCTAATCGCACCCACATCTGCCTGATTGAAAACGAAACCGCCGAACTGCTGGCCGATGAGCTGGTCGACAGCGGATTCCGCGTCCATCAGGTCACCATGCATCAGCTGCTGAGCTGGTTTGCTACCGAGCCGCCTTCCACGCCAGACGGCACGCCGATGCGCGCCATGCTGCGCTTCCTGGAAGATGAACATCCGCGTGAATATGAGTCGCGTACGCCGCAGACCGAAGCGCTGATGGAGATGTTCGACGAGCTGGATGCGCTGGAGATGGTGGATGACGGCGATGACGAAGACACGCTGCCGGGCGATCTGCTGCGCGCCATGAAGAAGCATAAAATCACCGCCAGCGCCGCGGCCCAGCGTCTGATGCCGGACGTCAATGAGCGTATCCGCGAACATCTTATGCAGTATCCCGAACTGATGACGCCCGAAATCCTGCAGGACTTCTTCCCGGAGCTGCTTGAGGCGCTGGAGCGCCCGAAACACTAACCAGGGAGATCGGACATGCTGGAGCTGATTAAAGCGGTCAGCCTGGGGCTGGTCGTCATCCTGCCGCTCGCGAACCCGCTCACCACCGTGGCGCTATTTTTAGGGCTGGCGGGTGACATGAATTTCGAGGAGCGCAACCGTCAGGCGCGCCAGGCTTCCATCTACGTTTTCGCCATCATGATGGTGGCGTGGTACGCGGGCAGTGCGGTGCTGAACACCTTCGGTATCTCTATACCGGGTCTGCGCATGGCGGGCGGTCTGATTGTCGCCTTTATCGGCTTCCGGATGCTGTTCCCGGCTAAACCTGCCGGGCATTCAGTTGAAGCTAAGCAGAAACTGGATGAGCTGGATGGAGCTAAAGAGCCGGTGAATATCGCCTTCGTGCCGCTGGCGATGCCAAGCACGGCGGGACCGGGAACCATTGCGATGATCATCTCCTCTGCCTCAACGGTAAGAAGTGGCGTCGATTTTCCTGCCTGGGTGATCAGTGTTGCGCCGGTGCTGACCTTCCTGTTGGTGAGCCTGATCCTGTGGATCTCGCTGCGCAGTTCGGGGGCCATCATGAAGCTGGTGGGTAAAAGCGGTATTGAGGCGATTTCACGCCTGATGGGATTTTTGCTGGTCTGTATGGGCGTGCAGTTTATCATTAACGGCGTGCTGGAAGTGGTGCGCACCTTCCATTAATGCGGGTTTTCCCCTCTCCGGACAGGCAGAGGGGAAAGCGCCATTACTTCAGCGTTTTACGCACTTCAGCAACCTGATCTTTGCTCACCGCAGGCGCGGTATTGCTCCAGCCCTGGCGAATAAAGGTCGCCAGCTGCGCGACTTCATCATCACTCAGACGCTGGGCAAAGCCCGGCATCGCCAGTTTCGACGGGGCTTTCGCGGTGGAAGGCTGCTGTGCGCCCGCCAGGATGGTGTGAATCAAGCCGGTTGGATCTTTGGCATTGACGATCGTCGCCTGATCCAGCTCCGGGAAGATCCCCGGTGCGCCTTTGCCGGTCACGAAGTGACAGGCACCGCAGTTATCCAGATAGAGACGCTCGCCTTCGCTGAGGTTCTTCGCGGCGGTGAGTTTCGCTTCCGTTGCCTGCTGCGCCTGCACGTTGAACGCCTGCAATGGCGGATTGCCGCCCAGGAACTTCAGGTAGGCCGCGATAGCTTTGAGATCGGCATCGGTCATGTGTGAGCTGCTGTGCTCAACCACCGAGGTCATCTCGCCGCCTACTGCCGCTTTATCGTTACGGCCGGTCTGCAGGTAGTCGATGACTTCCTGCTCGCTCCAGTGTGGCAGACCACGCAGTGACGGCACATCCCAGTTGTTCAGGCTGCCGCCCGCCAGGAATTTATCGTCACCGCTATCCAGCGCTTTCTCGTTCATGCCCAGACCGCGCGGCGTATGACAGCTGCCGCAGTGACCCAGACTCTCCACGATATAGGCACCGCGGTTAACTTCGGCTGATGCGCCACCAATCGGCTGGAACGGCTTATCGGACGCGAACGCCCAGTTCCAGAACCGCATGCCCCAGCGCTGGCTGAACGGGAAGCTCAGATCGGTTTCCGGTGGCTGTTCTGCGCTCGGCTGCACGCCTTTCATAAAGTAGACGTAGAGCGCGTGCATATCGGCATCGCTGATTTTGGCGTAGTCAGGATACGGCATCGCCGGATAGAGGTGCGAGCCATCCGGTAATACGCCCTTGCGCACCGCGTCAGAGAACTGCTGCTCGCTGTAGTTGCCGATGCCGTGCTGCTTATCCGGCGTGATGTTGGTGGAGAAAATAGTGCCGAGGTTCGACTCAATCGCCAGTCCACCCGAATAGGCCGGTTTGCCGGGCAGCGAGTGGCACGCCATACAGTCGCCCAGCCGCGAGAGATACTCGCCCTGCTTAATCAGTTGCGCTTCATCTTCGGCGTGAACCGGCAGCGCAAATCCGCTGGCCAGCAGCACCGCGTTAGCAAAAATAAAAGACTTCAGTTTCAGCTTATTCATGCGCTTATGCCTGTACCAGTGGGCCGGGATTTTTCAGGTAGTGATCTTTGATCGCCTGCGCCGCCATCAGGGTAATCGCACCGATGGTATCGGTCGGGTTCGCCTGGAAGTTCTGCGGGAAGGCGTTGCCGCCGGGCACAAAGACGTTATGCACATCCCAGCTCTGCAGATACTTGTTCAGCGCCGAAGTTTTCGGGTTATCGCCCATCACCGCGCCGCCCACGTTGTGCGTAGAGACATATTTGGTGATATCGAAGTCCGCGCCCATCGGCAGGAAGCTCATGCTCATGCTGTCCGGGTTCAGCTCTTTGGCGATGTTGCCGACGATGCCTTTCAGATGCTGCTGCAGCTTCAGCTCGTTCTCTTTCCAGTTAAACGTCATGCGCAGCAGTGGCAAACCACGGTGATCGTTGTAGTTCGGATCGAGATCCAGATAGATGTCGCGATAAGACTGGCAGGTGGTGGTGATGCTGATCTTCATCGAATGGCCGTACCACTCTTCCAGCCCTTCCTTGTAGCCCATGCCCCAGGTCGGCGTACCTTTTGGCAGCGCGGTGCTGATCGGCGTGCCGGTTGCCTGTGAGCTGTGGATCTTCGCGCCGCCCAGGAAGCCGAGTGAAGGGCCGTCGAAGTTGCCTGGCGAGATATCGTTAAACATCTGGCCGGTCGCGCCCGCAGTCGCATACGGATTAAAGTTTTTATCTTTGAAGAACAGCGTTGCGCCGCCGTTCGACAGGAACGCGTAGTTACGGCCTACCACGCCCTCTTCGGTAATCGGGTTGTAAGGTTTGCCGATGCCGGAAAGCAGCATCAGACGCACGTTGTAGAGCTGGAAGCTGCTCAGCACCACGATTTTCGCGGGCTGGAAGCACTCGTTGCCCTGCGCATCGATGTAGATCACGCCTTTGGCGGTTTTCTTGTCATCGTTCAGCACGACCTTAATCACTTCCGCATTCACTTCATACGAGAAGTTCGTCATACGCTTCAGCGAATCCATCACCGCGGTCTGCGGCGACGCTTTGGAGTAGTTCAGGCACGGATATTTGCTGCAGTAGCCGCAGTAGTTACACGGTGCGATCTGGTTGCCGTACGGGTTTTTCCACGCACGCGACACACAGGCTGACGGGTTCGGGAACGGGTGGTAACCGAGTTTCGTCGCCACCTCTTTGAACATCACGTTGTTCAGCGTGTCATCCAGCGCAGGCAGCGGGTAAGGCTCGGAACGCGGGCCTTCAAACGGGTCGCCGCCTTCCAGGATTTTGCCGCGCAGGTTGCCGGTGTTACCCGACTGGCCGCAAATCAGTTCAAATTTGTAAAAATAAGGCTCGATCTCTTCCCAGCTAAACGGAAAGTCCATCACCCGCATATCTTCCTGCAGAATGCCCGGCTTGTAAGCCTCGTCAACGTAGGTTTTAAGTTTGATATCGGTCGGCGTCGGACGGATCAATACCGCCGTCCAGTGCAGGCCGGAACCGCCTACGCCAGTGCCTGGTGCAAACGCGCCCCATTTACGGGTTGGCAATGCCGTCTGGCTGCTGTTGTAGCGCACGGTGACCGCCACTTCGGCGGGTGTGGCAAACACTTTGTTGCGCACCGCATAGGCGTATTCATCCGCCGGTTTCGGGTAGGCGAACTCGTCATAATCGCGATCGCCGCCGCGCTCCAGGGCGCGCACGTCCAGACCTGCCAGTGCCAGCTCGATGCTCATCAGCGAGCCTGCCCAGCCGAGGCCGCAGACCACGACGTCGACTTCTTTTTTAGTAACCTGTGCCATGATAATCCTGTTTACCTGATGTGGAAGCGCTTATGCGCGTTCACCTTTGATGCTGACGGGGCCGAGCGGATAAGGAACGTTGTGCTGTTTCACCCATTCGGTGAAGCTGGCACGCGCGCCCGGGAATCCGATGGCGATCCAGGCTTTCATGCCTTTATTACCGCCGTACATCGGGTCGGCCAGGTAGCCATGCTTGGTATCGGAAAGCAGCTGGCTGAAGAAATGGGAAGGTTTAAGATCGGCTTCGCCCAGCGCGGCAAAGTCGATCTCGTTTTTGTTGACCTGGGTCAGTACCGCATCTTTCTCTTCCAGCGTCAGCGCATGAAACGCTTTCTGATGCATAGTCTGCGACCACTGATTGATCAGCCGGATACCGGTCTGATACATCTGCTGGGGACGGAACGGGATCTGATAACCCATCGTGGCGGGTGCTTTCGTGTTGAAAGGCCCCTGCATATAGATTTCGCTGCCAAACGCTTCGCTGTGCAGCTGCTGATCGATAAAGATCGGCACGTTAGTTTCCAGCGCGCCTGGCGCTTTGCCTTTGCCGCCCGCCGGAATCAGGCGGTCGGTGGCGGCCAGAATAAACTGCCACTCATCGGCACTAAAAAAGATCGGTTTGTAATCGGCTAACTCGGGTGCGGCCATCTCTGCAGCCTGTGCCGCAGTCATGCCTTTCAGGACCAGCTCACTTAATGGCAACGCCAGCAGTGAACCGAGCAAAAATTTACGCCTGGTGGTGGGTTTTTCTAACAGCATATCCGCACGACTCTCATCTGCTAAATACCCGCTTACGGTGTTATGCAGCTGAAAATCTGAATGCAGGCGGGAAACTCCCCGCAGGGATGAACGCACACAGCACAGACAACGGCAGAACAGCGAAGGCAGGTAGAATTATGGTTCGGTGACTAACGGAACATATCGGTTAATAACCTGGCAATATTAGGGATATAAATATGTCTGAATGTAAAAATTGAATTTAAAATGTGTCGCAGTGAAAGTTTATCATGGTGTTGCGGAAGAGTTGCGGAGAGGTAAAAGATTTACAGCGATGAAATTGCAGCTAAAACCGCATAAACATCGGGTATTTAGCCGTTTTAACGCAGGAGCAGCGGATATTATTTTCGTCCTGTCATCATCACGCTGAATAACCGATAAAAAAATATCATACTTCCATACCAGAGAATCATTCTCATCGTTAACATTATAGTGACTTTGATGGTCATACAATCAGACAGTGCGCAAATTGTGATCGCCTGAATAAATCCGGCTTTATTCCGTCTGCTGTAAAATGACGCTGAAATAATTACTGACCGACATTATCTTAATTCGTCTTTTTGCCTGAATAACTAAGCATGTAATTGTGCAAAGCTCATAACAAAGCGGCATTTTGAGATTATCCGGCACCCGATAGAGTAGAGCGATCAACGACTCAGGATAACTCTCGATGCGCAAAACGCTACTCTCACTCTCTTTATTGACTGCACTGGCACTGATTCACCCGGCACAGGCCGCGACGCCTGCCGACACACTGGTGGTCGCCGTGCCACTCGATGGCATCATCAGTTTCGATCCGGCGGAAAGTTTTGAAACGGTCAGTAGCAGCAGCCTGCGCAATATCTACCAGACGCTGCTGGAGCCGGATCATCAGAACCCTCAGCAACTCTCGCCACTGGCCGCCACGCGCTGGCAGGCCGGAAAAACGCCGCACAGCCTGGTATTTGATCTCAACCCGCAGGCCCGTTTCGCCAGCGGTCATCCGCTGACCGCGCAGGATGTGGTCTTCTCTTTAACCCGCGCGGTGAAGCTGAATAAAGCGCCCTCTTTTATCCTGGGGGAGTTTGGCTGGACGCCGGAAAATATCGATCAGCAGTTCACGGTGATCAGTGACCACCAGCTTGAGCTGCGCTGGCCCGCTGAAATTGGCAGCGATCTGGCACTGCGCCTGCTGACCGCGCCGGTCGCCTCCATCGTTGACAGTAAACTGGCCCAGGAACACATCAGCAATAACGATTACGGCAACGCCTGGCTGAAAACGCACTCGGCTGGCAGCGCGGCATATGCCATTAAACAGTTTGTCCCGCTGCAGGCGCTGGTGCTGGAAGCTAACTCTTACAGCACGCAGAAGCCGCATCTTAAACGCGTATTGCTCAAGGGCGTAGCCGATGCCGGCAGCCGCCGACTGCTGCTCCAGCAGGGTGATGTGGATGTCGCCTATCAGCTTGGTCCGGACCAGATAGCCGCGCTGAAAACACAGGCAAATGTGCGGGTCGACGCCTTCCCGTCCAGCCTGGTTTATTACATCGGCTTAAACACTCAGAGCGCACAGCAACCGGCACTGGGAAATCCGGCGCTGTGGCAGGCGGCACGCTGGCTGGTGGACTATGACAGCCTGGCAAATCAGCTGCTGAAAGGTCAGTACCGCATCCATCAGAGCTTCCTGCCGGACGGCTTCGATGGTGCACTGAACACCACGCCGTTCCATTACGATCTGAAAAAGGCGCAGGAAATCCTGCAGAAAGGCGGCATCAAACAGGGCACTCACATCGCGCTGACAGTGGTGAACCAGCCGCCTTATATCGATGTGGCGCAGGCGCTGCAGGCGAGTTTTGCCAAAGCGGATGTGCAGCTCGATATCCAGCCGGTGGCGGAATCGGAGCTGTGGAGCAAAATGCGCAGCCGTGACTTCCAGGCCATCTTTACTTACTGGGGCGCAGATTACATCGACCCTAACACCAATGCCAGCACCTTTGCTTCTAACGTGCCAGGCGGCGGCAAAACCCTGGCATGGCGTGTCGGCTGGACCATTCCGGAGCTGAGTGCGCAGACCCGCGCCGCCGCCGGAGAGAGCGATGCGGCTAAACGCCGTAGCCTCTATACCGGGCTGCAAACCCGCATCCAGCAGGATTCGCCGTTTATCGTACTCTTACAGGGCGCGACCCAGGTGGCGGTGCGCAGCAACCTCAGTCATCTGCAGCAGGGCATCGGCGTCAGCCTGCTCAATTTCGAAGAGGTGCAGAAGTAATCCTGCGTTTCAGGCCGCTGCTCTGCGGGCAGCGGCCGCGTTTTTGACGAATTGTTCTCCTCCTGTCTATGCTCCGCTTGCTATCCTTCAGGCATAATCCTTTGACTGAGAGTGGAAAACCATGACTTCCCCGCTACTGATTGCCCGCACGCCAGACGTCGAACTTCATCTGTTACCGCAAATGGCCAACCGTCACGGTTTAATTACCGGTGCGACCGGCACCGGGAAAACCGTGACGCTGCAGAAGCTGGCCGAATCGTTCTCTGCGAGTGGCGTACCGGTCTTTATGGCTGACGTCAAAGGCGATTTAACCGGCGTGGCGATGGCGGGCAAGTCCAGCGAAAAGCTGCAGGAGAGGCTGGCGAAAATCGGCGTCACCGACTGGCAGCCGCAGAGCAATCCGGTGGTGCTGTGGGATATCTTCGGCGAGAAAGGCCATCCGGTGCGCGCCACCGTTTCCGATCTCGGTCCACTGCTGCTGGCGCGCCTGCTGAATCTGAATGAAGTACAGAGCGGCGTGCTGCAGATTATTTTCCGCATCGCCGATGATCAGGGTCTGCAGCTGCTGGACTTCAAAGATCTGCGCGCCATGACGCAATACATCGGTGACAACGCCAAAAACTTCCAGACCCACTACGGCAATATCAACAGCGCCTCGGTGGGCGCGATCCAGCGCGGATTACTGACGCTGGAGCAGCAGGGTGCGGAACACTTCTTTGGCGAACCGATGCTGGATATCGCCGACTGGATGCGCGTCGACAGCAACGGTAAAGGCGTCATCAACATCCTCTCCGCCGAGAAGCTCTACCAGATGCCAAAACTCTATGCCACCAGCCTGCTGTGGCTGCTGTCGGAGCTTTACGAGCATCTGCCGGAAGCGGGCGATCTAGATCAGCCAAAGCTGGTGTTTTTCTTTGATGAGGCACACCTGCTGTTTACCGATGCGCCAGCGGTGCTGCTGGAGAAAATCGAGCAGGTGATGCGGCTGATCCGTTCCAAAGGCGTCGGCGTCTGGTTCGTCACCCAGAACCCGACAGATATTCCCGACCGGGTGCTGGGCCAGCTCGGCAACCGCGTCCAGCACGCCCTGCGTGCCTTCACTCCTAAAGATCACAAAGCGGTGAAAACGGCCGCAGATACGCTGCGTGCCAACCCGGCGTTTGACAGCGTGGAGGCGATACAGGCGCTGGGCACCGGCGAAGCGCTGATCTCCTTCCTGGATGCCAAAGGCAGCCCGTCGGTAGTGGAGCGCGCGATGGTGATTGCGCCAGGCTCGCGCATGGGTCCGGTCACCGGCGATGAGCGTAACGGCTTGATCAACCATTCGCCGCTCTATGGCAAATATGACACCGAAATTGATCGCGAATCGGCGTTTGAAAAGCTGCAAAAAGGCTTCCAGGCCGCCACCGATGAGGCGAGTGCGCCACCGGCCAAAGGCAACGCTGTCGCAGTCGACAATGGCATTCTCGGCGGTCTGAAAGAGATCCTGTTCGGTCACACCGGCCCGCGAGGCGGCAAACACGACGGCGTGGTGCAGACCATGGCGAAAAGCGCCACCCGCCAGATCACCAATCAGATCATCCGTGGGGTGCTTGGCAGCCTGCTGGGTGGCCGTCGCCGATGAACCGCGCTCTCTGCTAAGATCAGGTTATGGATAAACCCTACGAACTGAAACGGATGAAACGCCTGGCGCTGCTGTTGCTGCTGCTCGCCGCCGCAACTTTTATCGTCACCCTTTTTCTGCCGCCTGGCTTCTGGGTCAGCGGCGTCAAAGCGATTGCGGAAGCTGCGATGGTCGGCGCACTGGCGGACTGGTTTGCCGTGGTGGCGCTGTTCCGGCGCGTGCCGGTGCCCTTTATCTCGCGCCATACCGCCATCATTCCGCGTAACAAAGATCGTATCGGTGAAAACCTCGGGCGCTTTGTGCAGGAGAAGTTTCTGGATACCGACTCTCTGCTGAATCTGATTCGCCGTCACGATCCCTCAAACCTGCTGGCCCAGTGGCTGAATGCGCCGGGCAATGCTGACCGCGTTGGCCGCCATCTGCTGCAGGTGATGCGCGGTTTCCTTGATCTGACCGATGACGCACGAATTCAGACCTTTATGCGCCGCGCCGTGCATCGCGCTATCGACAAGGTCGATCTCACCCAGACCAGCGCCATGGTGCTGGAAAGCCTGACCAAAAATAACCGTCATCAGGCGCTGCTGGATGCGGCCATTGAACAGCTGCTGAAGCTGCTGCATAAACCCAGTACCCGCGAGTTTATTGCGATGCAGCTGGTGCGCTGGCTCAAACGCGAGCATCCGATCAAAGCCAAAATGTTGCCGACCGAATGGCTGGGCGAACACAGCGCCGAACTGGTGGCAAACGCGGTCGATTCCCTGCTGGATGATGTGGCGCTGGATCAGGGCCACGAGCTGCGCCTCGGCTTCAACCGGGCGGTTGATAAACTGATCGTTAAGCTGCAGACCGACCCGGAAATGGCCGAGCGCGCCGAAGAAATTAAGGGCTGGCTGAAAGAGGATGCTTCATTCAATCGCTACATCGGCGAGCTGTGGAATGATATGCGTAACTGGCTCAAGGCGGATCTGAGCAGTGAGGATTCACGCGTGCAGGAGAAAGTGCGCGGTGCAGCCCTGTGGCTGGGCGAAACCCTGGCCGCCGATCCGGCGCTGCGTGACTCCATGAACCAGCATCTGGAACAGGCGGCGCGCAGCGTTGCGCCGGAGTTTGCCAGCTTCCTGACGCGTCATATCAGCGACACCGTGAAGAGCTGGGATGCGCGCGACATGTCGCAGCAGATCGAACTTAATATCGGTAAAGACCTGCAGTTTATCCGTATCAACGGCACGCTGGTCGGCGGCACCATCGGGCTGATTCTCTATCTGCTGTCGCAGTTGCCCGCCGTGCTGCCCGCACTGCCAGGCTGGATAAATAGCGTGGCGTAACGCCGTTTCAGGCCACTGCAGTTACTCCTCCGGCTGGCAGACATAAAGCGATGGGCGCATACGCCTGTCGTAAAGCATTGCGGGTCATGGATGACGTCTTTGTGGAAGGCGTATGCTCACCAAGCCTTACACGGGTCACAAAAAAGGCCGCTTTCGCGGCCTTTTTTTAACTTCGTTTACTGCGCTTAGCGCCGCTTAATCAGCATAAACATGCTGATCGCAAAGAACGCAAAGCTCGGCAGAATCGCACCCAGAATCGGCGGCAAGCCGTAAACCAGGCTCAGCGGACCGAAAATCTGGTCCAGCACGTAGAACAGGAAGCCGAAGCTGATACCGGTTACGACACGCACTCCCATCGACACGCTACGCAGCGGACCGAAGATAAACGACAGCGCCATCAGCATCATCACCGCCACCGACAGCGGCTGGAAAATCTTGCTCCACATATTCAGCTGATAACGTCCCGCTTCCTGGCCGCTCTGCTTCAGATACTTGCTGTAGCTGTGCAGACCGCGAATCGACAACGCGTCCGGATCCAGCGCCACCACCCCCAGCTTGTCCGGCGTCAGATTGGTTTTCCATTCGCCACTCAGACTCTGTGAACCGGTAATCTGCTTCGGATCGGTCAGATTTGACTCATCGACCTGTGACAGCATCCAGCGCTTCTTAGCCGCATCCCAGGTCGCCGTCGCCGCGTAACGCACGCTCTGCAGGCGACGCTGATCGTTGAAGTTATAGATGCTCACACCATCAATTTCATTGTCGCCTTTGATGCGCTCAATATAGATGAAGTTATTGCCATCTTTCGCCCACAGACCATTCTGCGTTGAGACCAGTGCGCCGCCATAAAGCTGCTGCGCCCGATAGTTACGCGCCATCTGCTCGCCCGATGGCGCAACAAACTCACCAATCGCCATGGTCAGCAGCACCAGCGGAATCGCCGTTTTCATCACGGACAGCGCCACCTGCATGCGGGTAAAGCCCGCTGCCTGCATCACTACCAGCTCACTGCGCTGCGCCAGCGCGCCGAGTCCCAGCAGCGCACCCAGCAGGGCCGCCATCGGGAAGAAAATTTCAATATCTTTCGGCACGCTGAGCAGGGTGTAATAACCGGCACTCAGCGCGCTATAGCTGCCCTGGCCGGTTTTACGCAGCTGGTCGACGAACTTGATGATGCCAGAAAGCGACACCAGCATGAACAGCGTCAGCATGATGGTATTAAAAATGGTTTTACCGATATAGCGGTCAAGTACGCGAAACATCAGACCGACCCTCCGCGGGTAAAGCGGGCGCGAATCCGACGCATCGGCACCGTATCCCATAGGTTAAGCAACACCGCCAGCACCAGATAGCTGATATTCACCACCCACATCCAGAGCGCCGGATCAAGCCGCCCTTTCGCCCCGCTCGACTTCAGCGAGCTCTGCAACAGGAAGAAGATCAGATAGAGCAGCATGGCGGGCAGCATCGACAGCACGCGCCCCTGACGCGGGTTCACCACACTGAGCGGCACCACCATCAGCGCCATCACCAGCACCGCAAACACCAGCGTCAGACGCCAGTGCAGCTCGGCCTGGAAATCCGGTGTCTTATTCGCGAACAGGTCGGTCATGCTGGCCTGCTCTGCATCGTTAGGATCGAGCGTTGCCGCTTTATAGCCCACGATGGCCTGATAGTTGGTGAAGTCGGTGATACGGAAATCACGCAGCAGTGCCGTGCCCTCAAAGCGGGTGCCTTTATCCAGCGTTACCACCTGCGAGCCATCTTTGTGCTGCTCCATGTGACCGCTGTCAGCCAGCACCACCGAAGGACGCGCGTTGCCTTTTGGCCGTAACTGCGCCAGGAACACGTTACCAAAGTTGTTGCCCTTCACATCCTCGACAAACAGCACGGCGCTGCCGTCGCTGGAGGTCTGGAACTGTCCGGCAGCCATCGCTGCCGCACCTGGGTTCGCTTTGGCGTTCTGCGTCACCTCATCCTGATAACGGGATGACCATGGCCCCAGCCAGATGACGTTCACCGCTGCCACCACCGAGGTAAACAGCATCAGTACCATCGCCGCTTTTACCAGCACGGCCTTACTCAGGCCGCAGGCGTGCATCACGGTAATTTCACTTTCCGTGTAGAGACGCCCCAGCGTCATCAGGATCGCCAGAAACAGACTTAAGGGCAGTATAAGTTGTGCCATTTGAGGCACACCGAGTCCTAACAAGGTCAGAACGAGGTTTGTCGGCACTTCGCCATCCACCGCGGCTCCCAGGATCCTGACTAACTTCTGGCAAAAGAAGATGAGTAGCAGGATAAACAGGATAGCCAGCTGGCTTTTGAGCGTTTCCCGAACCAGATATCTAATGATGATCACGCTTAGTACGCCTGTGAAAACTTGTCTTTTTGCAGGAAAATCGCTAGTTTCAACGCTTATCAGCCATTTTTCTTCATCAATGGCCGTCGCCGTAGCTAAATTTGTATGAAAAACGCGTCCGGGTGGTGAAAAAACAACATCTTGTCACCCTGATTCATTATGACCTCCAGCGGCAGAATGTCATGCTGCGACGATGAATAAATGGGTCATGAGCGCGCTACATTCTAGCGGCAGCAGCGGCCGTTGTCTTTAAGATTCAGGAGAGTGCATGGAGTTCAGTGTAAAAAGCGGAAGCCCGGAAAAACAGCGCAGTGCCTGCATTGTCGTTGGCGTTTTCGAACCGCGTCGTCTGTCACCGATTGCCGAGCAGCTGGATAAAATCAGCGACGGCTACATCAGCGCCCTGCTGCGCCGCGGCGAGCTGGAAGGAAAAGTGGGCCAGACACTGCTGCTGCATCATGTGCCAAATATCCTGTCCGAGCGTATTCTGCTGATTGGCTGCGGTAAAGAGCGTGAGCTGGATGAACGCCAGTACAAGCAGGTCATTCAGAAAACCATTAATACGCTGAACGACACCGGCTCTATGGAAGCGGTCTGCTTCCTGACCGAGCTGCATGTCAAAGGCCGCAATACTTACTGGAAAGTGCGTCAGGCGGTGGAGACCTCAAAAGAGGCGCTCTATAACTTCGACCAGTTGAAAAGTAACAAAGCCGAGCCGCGTCGTCCGCTGCGCAAGCTGGTGTTTAACGTGCCGACCCGCCGTGAACTGACCAGCGGCGAACGCGCTATCCAGCATGGATTAGCGGTCGCTGTCGGCATGAAAGCCGCTAAAGATCTCGGCAACATGCCGCCAAACATCTGTAACGCTGCCTATCTGGCGTCGCAGGCGCGCCAGCTGGCCGATGCCTTCAGCAAAAATGTCACCACCCGCGTGATCGGCGAACAGCAGATGAAAGAGCTGGGCATGAACGCCTATCTCGCCGTCGGTGCCGGTTCGCAGAATGAGTCGCTGATGTCGGTCATTGAATACAAAGGCAATCCAGACGCCGAAGCGCGCCCGATTGTGCTGGTGGGTAAAGGGCTGACCTTTGACTCCGGCGGCATCTCCATCAAGCCTGCCGACAGCATGGATGAAATGAAGTATGACATGTGCGGCGCCGCCGCGGTCTATGGCGTCATGCGGATGGTGGCCGAGCTGAACCTGCCGCTGAACGTGGTCGGCGTGCTGGCGGGCTGTGAAAACATGCCGGATGGCCGTTCGATGCGTCCGGGAGATGTGCTGACCACCATGTCAGGCCAGACGGTCGAAGTGCTGAACACCGACGCCGAAGGCCGTCTGGTACTCTGTGATGCACTGACTTACGTCGAGCGTTTCGACCCGGAAGTGGTGATCGACGTCGCGACGCTGACCGGTGCCTGCGTGATTGCGCTGGGCCATCACATCAGCGGTCTGCTGTCGAACCACAATCCGCTGGCGCATGAGCTGATCAGCGCGTCCGAGCAGTCCGGCGACCGCGCCTGGCGTCTGCCGATGGCGGATGAGTTCCAGGAGCAGCTGGAGTCCAACTTTGCCGATATGGGCAACATCGGTGGCCGTCCTGGCGGCGCGATTACCGCCGCCTGCTTCCTGGCACGCTTTGCCCGCAAATATAACTGGGCGCACCTGGATATCGCCGGTACCGCCTGGCGTTCCGGCAAGGCCAAAGGTGCCACCGGACGTCCGGTGCCGATGCTGTCGCAGTTTCTGTTGAATCGGGCAGGATTGAACGGCGACGACTAAGCGCCCTCTTTTCTGACAGCAGGGGCGGATCTGAATCCGCCCTTGATCTTCTGATGAGCTAACCGATGAAAAACGCAACCTTCTACGTGCTGGAAACCGATGCCCCGAGCGATGGCCTGAGCGCCGTTGAAGCGCTGGTGTGCAATCTGGCGGAAACACGCTGGCGGGCCGGAAAGCGGGTGTTGATCGCCTGCGAAGATGAACAACAGGCCATTCGTCTTGACGAAGCGCTGTGGCAACGACCGGCAAACGCCTTCGTGCCGCACAACCTGGCGGGTGAAGGCCCGCGCTACGGTGCGCCGGTCGAGCTGGCCTGGCCACAGCGTCGCGGCAGTTCACAGCGCGACCTGCTGATTAGCCTGCTGCCCCACTTCGCAGATTTTGCTACTGCTTTCCATGAAGTGATAGACTTCGTTCCTTACGAGGACGCTCTCAAACAACTGGCGCGCGACCGCTACAAAGCGTATCGCAGCGTTGGATTCCAATTGAATACGGCAGCGCCACCACAGCCGCAAACGACATAGCAGAAATGGAAAAGACATATAACCCGCAAGATATCGAGCAGCCGCTTTACGAGCATTGGGAAAAGCAGGGCTACTTCAAACCGAATGGCGATACCAGCCAGGAAAGCTTTTGCATCATGATCCCGCCGCCGAACGTCACCGGTAGCTTGCACATGGGTCACGCCTTCCAGCAAACCATCATGGACACCATGATCCGTTACCAGCGCATGCAGGGGAAAAATACCCTGTGGCAGGCGGGTACTGACCACGCGGGCATCGCTACGCAGATGGTGGTTGAGCGCAAAATTGCGGCTGAAGAGGGCAAAACGCGTCAGGACTATGGCCGCGATGCGTTCATCGAGAAAATCTGGCAGTGGAAAGCGGAGTCCGGCGGCACTATTACCCGTCAGATGCGCCGCCTGGGTAACTCCGTCGACTGGGAGCGCGAGCGCTTCACCATGGACGACGGCCTTTCCAACGCCGTGAAAGAGGTGTTTGTTCGCCTCTACAAAGAGAACCTGATCTACCGTGGCAAACGCCTGGTGAACTGGGATCCTAAGCTGCGCACCGCGATCTCCGATCTGGAAGTGGAAAACCGCGAGAGCAAAGGCTCGATGTGGCATATCCGCTATCCGCTGGCTGATGGCGCAAAAACCGCCGACGGTAAAGATTACCTGGTCGTTGCCACCACCCGTCCGGAAACCCTGCTGGGCGATACCGGCGTGGCCGTTAACCCGGAAGATCCACGTTACAAAGATCTGATTGGCAAATTCGTGATGCTGCCGCTGGTTGGTCGTCTGATTCCTATTGTGGGCGACGAACACGCCGACATGGAAAAAGGCACCGGCTGCGTCAAGATCACCCCGGCGCATGACTTCAACGACTACGAAGTCGGTCGTCGTCACAAGCTGCCAATGATCAACATCCTCACCTTCGACGGTGATATCCGCGACCGCGCTCAAGTGTATGACACCAACGGCGAAGCCAGCGATGCCTGTTCCGATGAGATCCCGGCCGCTTTCCAGAACATGGAGCGCTTTGCCGCGCGTAAAGCGATTGTTGCCGCTGTCGATGAGCTGGGCCTGCTTGAAGAGATCAAGCCGCACGATCTGACCGTCCCTTACGGCGATCGTGGTGGCGTGGTGATCGAGCCGATGCTGACTGACCAGTGGTATGTACGCACCGCGCCGCTGGCAAAAGTCGCCGTTGAAGCCGTTGAGAATGGCGACATCCAGTTCGTGCCGAAGCAGTATGAAAACATGTACTTCTCCTGGATGCGTGATATTCAGGACTGGTGTATTTCCCGTCAGCTCTGGTGGGGTCACCGCATCCCGGCGTGGTATGACAACAACGGTAACGTCTACGTTGGCCGTACCGAAGATGAAGTCCGCGCCGAGAACAACCTGGCCGCCGATGTGGCGCTGCGTCAGGATGATGACGTGCTGGATACCTGGTTCTCCTCCGGTCTGTGGACCTTCTCCACCCTGGGCTGGCCGGAAAACACCGAAGCGCTGCGCACCTTCCATCCAACCAGCGTGCTGGTCAGCGGCTTCGACATCATCTTCTTCTGGATTGCCCGCATGATCATGCTGACCATGCACTTCATCAAAGATGAAAATGGCAAACCGCAGGTGCCGTTCAAAACCGTCTACATGACCGGTCTGATCCGCGATGAAGAAGGTCAGAAGATGTCAAAATCCAAGGGCAATGTGATTGACCCGCTGGATATGGTCGACGGCATTTCGCTGGAAGCGCTGCTGGAGAAACGCACCGGCAACATGATGCAGCCACAGCTCGCGGAGAAGATCCGCAAACGTACCGAGAAGCAATTCCCGGACGGCATCGAGCCATCAGGCACCGATGCGCTGCGCTTTACGCTGGCGGCACTGGCCTCCACCGGTCGCGACATCAACTGGGATATGAAGCGCCTGGAAGGGTATCGCAACTTCTGTAACAAGCTGTGGAACGCCAGCCGCTTTGTGCTGATGAACACCGAAGAGCAGGATTGCGGACAGAACGGCGGCGACATGATGCTGTCGCTGGCGGATCGCTGGATTTTGACCGAGTTCAACCATACGGTGAAAGCCTACCGTGAAGCCCTGGACAGCTACCGTTTCGATATCGCGGCGAACATTCTGTATGACTTCACCTGGAACCAGTTCTGTGACTGGTATCTGGAGCTGACCAAGCCGGTGATGAACAGTGGCAGCGAAGCGGAGCTGCGCGGCACCCGTCATACGCTGGTTCACGTGCTGGAAGCGCTGCTGCGTCTGGCGCACCCGATTATTCCGTTTATCACTGAAACCATCTGGCAGCGCGTGAAGGGGCTGAAAAATATCAGCGACGACACCATTATGCTGCAGCCTTTCCCGCAGTACGATGCGGCGAAAGAAGATGCGGAAGCGAAAGCCGATATCGAGTGGATGAAGCAGGCGATCGTTGCCGTGCGTAATATCCGTGCCGAGATGAACATCGCGCCGAGTAAGCCGCTGGATGTGTTGCTGCGTGACTGCTCACCGGCTGCCCAGCGCCGCGTTGAAGAGAACCGTAACTTCCTGTCGCGCCTGGCGCGTCTGGAAAGCCTGACCATTCTGCCTGCAGGCGAGAAAGGCCCGGTGTCGGTGACCAAACTGGTTGAAGGCGCAGAGCTGCTGATCCCGATGGCGGATCTGGTGGATAAGACCGCCGAGCTGGAGCGTCTGGCGAAAGAGCTGGTTAAGCTGGATGTGGAAATCGAGAAGATTGAGACCAAGCTGGCGAACGAAGGCTTTGTGTCACGTGCGCCGGAAGCCGTCGTTGCAAAAGAGCGCGAACGTGTGGCAGACCTGCAACAATCAAAAGCAAAACTGATTGAACAGCAGGCGGTCATTGCGGCATTGTAAGCGTCTTAGCTGACAGCTTATTCATAAAGCCGGGCTTGCCCGGCTTTTTTATTGACCTCGTACAAATCCGGAAGAGATGATGACGACCAGTACCATCCCGCGTTTTGACCTCCAGGTGCGGCCAATTACGGCCGCCGATAATCCGCATATTGCCCAGGTGATCCGTGATGTTTCTGCGGAGTTCGGCCTGACGGCTGACAAAGGCTATACCGTTTCCGATCCCCAGCTCGACCAGCTGTTTGAGCTCTACAGTGCCGGGCAGAGCGCCTACTGGATTGTGGAGTATCAGGGCAAGGTCGTGGGTGGCGGAGGCGTGGCGCCTCTCGCCTGCAGCGCGCCCGATATCTGCGAACTGCAAAAGATGTACTTTCTGCCTGCGGTGCGAGGTCAGGGTCTGGCGCGAGAACTGGCGCTGCGGGCGTTAGAATATGCGCGCAGCCACGGCTTCCGTCGCTGCTATCTGGAAACCACCGCCAGCCTGACGCGGGCGATTAAACTTTATGAGTCGCTGGGCTTTGAGCATATCGACAGCGCGATGGGCTGCACAGGCCATGTCGACTGCGAAGTGCGGATGCTGAAACTACTGTGACAGACGGGGCTGCCCGTGCAGCCGGATCAGAAGGCGGGAACGCCGCTGTGAAAGCGTAGTTCGTTGTCCGGTTCGCTGATTAACCGCCCTTCTGTTATCCCTATCGCCTGCACCCGCGGCGCGATATCTTTACCGGCGATTTGCGTCGCCAGGGTTAAATAGTCCTGATAGTGCCGCGCCTCGGAGCGCAGCAGCGAAATATAGAACTTCGCCAGTTCATCATCAATATACGGTGCCAGACTGGCGAAACGCTCGCAGGATCGCGCCTCAATGTAAGCGCCACAAATCAGCTTATCCACCAGCGTTTCCGGCTCATGGGTGGTCACTTCGCGCAGCAGCGATTTGGCATAGCGGCTGGAAGTAATCTTCTGATAGACCAGCCCGCGCGACTGCATAATTTCCCACACCTGATAGAAGTGATGCAGCTCCTCTTTAATCAGCAGCACCATCTTCTCCACCAGCTCATCCGCCCACGGCAGCGCATTGCGCACGATGATGCGTTTCGTCAGATTTTTATGGGCGTTGATAAAGTCGCTGTCGCCATCTTCGCGGAAGATAAAATCTTCATAGGGCTTGAGCCACGCCAGAATGGCATCGCCGCTGGGTTTGTCAGCGACATATTTGCGGATCAGCCACACCGCTGTCTGGGCGGCTTTCAGCTCGCACACCAGATGGTCGGTTAACAGCAGGGTCAGGTTTTCCGGCTTCCGCGCCTCATCAATCCAGGCCTGTGGCGTACGGCAGTGCAGAAACTGATAAATCGGTTCGAGTAAGGGTGCGTAATTCATGATGTCAAAAGGGGTGGCAGAAGTGACAGGCGGAGAACTCTCCGCCCCGGCTACTTAGTGGCGAATACCATCATCATCTTCATCTTCGATGGCGTCGTCATCTTCGTCTTCATCTTCGGCATCAGGATCTTCGAAATAGGTGCCCCAGCCGTCGTAGTCGACGTTGTACTTACCAATCAGGTTCACCAGCTGCTCAACCTGCACATCAATCAGTTCAGGCTTCAGTGCAGATTCGCTGATGATGTCGACGCACATCACGGTGGTGCCATCTTCCAGCTCCAGCTCTTCCGGCTCGGTCACTTCATAACCCAGCTTGAATGCATCAACCGCGGCTTTTTCCAGTGAATCAAAATTATTGCATGAGAGATGATGCTCGATGGTATAGAGCGCATCAGGATCGCTGCCATCCTCCAGCAGCTCTTCGATAATCTGCCGCGTCTCTTCCTGCTGCTCTTCCAGTAATGCTTCATATGCCATGACAATGTCCTCTCTGAGTTCGGCAATAATCAATTATTTTCCCACACTGCCTGTCGCGCCACTACACAAAACGAAAAGTTTATTAGCTCCAGACTTGAAAATGAATATTCATACGGTTAAATTGAATTTTAATTCATTTTAATGATTACCGGAGTGTTGTATGAGTCAACTGTATCAGCGCCATTTCCTCAGGCTTCTGGATTTTACCCCCGCCGAAATTGATCACCTGCTTTCCCTGTCCGCTGAGTTGAAACAGGCAAAAAAAAGCGCCAGCGAAGTGCAGTATCTGAAAGGCAAAAACATCGCGCTCATCTTCGAAAAAGACTCGACCCGTACCCGATGCTCTTTCGAAGTTGCCGCTTACGATCAGGGTGCGAATGTCACCTATCTGGGCCCGAGTGGCAGTCAGATCGGCCATAAAGAGTCGATGCGCGACACCGCGCGGGTGCTGGGCCGCATGTACGATGGCATTCAGTATCGCGGTTACGGTCAGGAGCTGGTGGAGACGCTGGCAGAACACGCAGGTGTGCCGGTGTGGAACGGTCTGACCACCGAGTTTCACCCAACCCAGTTGCTGGCTGACCTGCTGACCATGCAGGAGCATCTGCCGGGCAAAAAACTCAGCGAGATGACGCTGGTCTATGTGGGTGATGCACGCAACAACATGGGTAACACCATGCTGGAAGCCGCCGCTCAGGTCGGCCTGGATCTGCGTCTGGTGGCACCGAAGAGCTGCTGGCCAGAGGACGAACTGGTGGCGCAGTGCCGCGACGCTGCGCAGCAGACCGGTGGCAAAATTACCCTTACCGAAGATATTACTGATGGCGTAAAAGGCGCTGACTTTATCTACACCGACGTCTGGGTGTCGATGGGCGAAGCCAAAGAAGTCTGGGCCGAGCGTATTGCCCTGCTGCGTGACTATCAGGTTAACCGCGCGATGCTCGATCTGACCGGCAACCCGCAGGTGAAATTCCTGCACTGCCTGCCCGCCTTCCACGACGACCAGACCACACTGGGCCAGCAGATGGCAGAGCAGTACGATCTGCCCAACGGCATGGAAGTAAGCAACGAGGTGTTTGAGTCGCCGCACAGCATTGTGTTCGACCAGGCCGAGAACCGGATGCACACCATCAAAGCGGTGATGGTCGCCACGCTGGGCCAGCGCTGACCGGCGGGGTTCAGACGGGCTGAGGACGCTAAGTCACGTCCGCTGGTGAAGAGCGCGTCACCCGTCTGACCTCCCATGCGCGCTTAGCTGCTACCGAGGCGCAAACGTTTTCCTCTTGCCGCCCTACCGCGAACGGGTATAATGCGGCCCAATTTGCCGGAGGAAATATGCGACAGTACAGCGGACAATTTGACGCTCAATCACGCCTGACCGCAGGCGGCGCTGCTGTTTCTTTCGGTCATCGACCCGATCATAAAAAAGCCCCTTAAGCAGGGGCTTTTTTTTGTCCGCAATCCGGCCGCGCAGAGGAGAGAGCTATGCCTAACCCGCTATATCGCAAGCACATTATTTCAATCAACGACCTCAGTCGTGAAGAGCTGGAACTGGCACTGGACACCGCCGCAAAGTTGAAAGCTCATCCGCAGCCGGAACTGCTGAAGCACAAGGTGATCGCCAGCTGCTTCTTTGAGGCCTCAACCCGTACCCGCCTGTCGTTTGAAACTGCGATCCATCGCCTGGGCGCGTCCGCAGTGGGCTTTGCGGACGGCAGTAATACTTCGCTGGGCAAGAAAGGCGAAACCCTGGCCGACACCATTTCCGTCATCGGCACCTACGTTGATGCGATCGTGATGCGTCATCCGCAGGAGGGCGCGGCGCGGCTGGCGACCGAGTTCTCCGGCGGAATCCCGATTCTCAACGCCGGTGACGGCGCAAACCAGCATCCGACCCAGACGCTGCTCGATCTCTTCACCATTCAGGAGACGCAGAGCCGTCTTAATCAGCTGAATGTGGCGATGGTCGGCGACCTGAAGTATGGCCGCACCGTGCACTCCCTGACGCAGGCGCTGGCGAAATTTGATGGCAACCGTTTCTTTTTCATCGCACCCGATGCGCTGGCGATGCCGGCCTATATCACCGACATGCTGGATGAGAAGAACATCGCCTGGTCACGGCACGACAGTTTTGAAGAGGTGATGCCGCAGCTCGATATCCTCTATATGACCCGGGTGCAGAAAGAGCGGCTCGACCCGTCCGAATATGCCAACGTCAAAGCACAGTTCATTCTGCGCGCTGCCGACCTCAGCACAGCGCGCGACAACATGAAGGTGCTGCACCCGCTGCCGCGCATCGACGAGATCACCACCGATGTCGATAAAACCCCGTATGCCTGGTATTTCCAGCAGGCGGGTAACGGCATCTATGCGCGCCAGGCTCTGCTGGCACTGGTTTTAAACAGCGAACTCGCCCTGTAAGGAGAACCCCCATGACGCAGGACAACAAATTGCAGGTCGAAGCGATCAAGCGCGGCACAGTCATCGACCATATTCCGGCGCAGATCGGCTTTAAACTGCTCTCCCTGTTCCGGCTGACCGAAACCGATCAGCGCATTACCATCGGTCTGAATCTGCCGTCAGGCGAGATGGGCCGCAAAGATCTGATCAAAATTGAGAACACCTTTCTCACCGACGATCAGGTAAATCAGCTGGCGGTCTATGCGCCGCACGCCACGGTTAACCGCATCGACGACTACGAAGTGGTGGCGAAGATCGCCCCGACGCTGCCGGATCGCATCGAGCGGGTGCTGACCTGTCCCAATAGCAACTGCATCAGCCGCAGCGAGCCGGTCTTCTCCAGCTTTGCCGTGAAGCAGCGCGCCGACGATGTGCATCTCAAATGCAAATATTGCGAGAAAGAGTTCGCCCGTCATGTGGTGCTGGGTCACTGGTAATCGCCCTGCCCGACCTTATAATGGGCAACACCGGCGGCACCGCCGCCTGACGACATAATCAAAGGAGCCATGATGTCTCGTGAAATCAGTACGGAAAAAGCCCCTGCCGCGATCGGTCCCTATGTTCAGGGTGTCGATCTGGGCAGCATGATCATCACCTCAGGTCAGATCCCGGTCGATCCGGTGACCGGCCAGGTGGCGGATGACATTGCCGCACAGGCGCGTCAGTCACTGGAAAATGTGAAGGCGATTGTTGAAGCCGCGGGTCTGAAGGTGGGTGACATCGTGAAGACCACGGTGTTTGTGAAGGACCTGAATGATTTCGCTACGGTCAACGCGACCTATGAAGCGTTTTTCACCGAGCATGAGGCTAACTTCCCGGCGCGTTCCTGTGTTGAAGTGGCGCGTCTGCCAAAAGATGTGAAGATCGAAATCGAAGCGATTGCCGTCCGTCGCTAAGCCTCACGCCGCCTCTTCCCGCGTAAGCCGGAGAAAGGCGGCGAATTTGTTACCGCTTAGCCGGTCGCCATAGCCACAGCACCGTAATCGCCAGCGCAAACAGCACGCCAAAACCGACGCCCGTCGCCACCGCAGGTGCGCCCGCCTTAATCGCCAGCGTATAGAGCCCCAGCATGATCAGCATGGCGCTGTTCTCGCCCAGGTTCTGAACCGCAATCGCATTGCCTGACCCGACGCTCTCTTTGCCCCGCGCCTGCAGCAGCGCATTCAGCGGCACCACAAAGAAACCGCCCAGCGCACCAATCAGCATCAGCACTAAATAGGCATTCATGAGAGAATGCTGCAGCGCGAAGACCACCACCATCACGCCAATCAGCACACCGGCTGGCATACAGCGACGCACGGTCTCCAGCGTGACCAGCTTCGCCGCCGCCGCCGCGCCAATCACGATGCCGATCGCGACCATGGCATTCAGCGTGGTTGGCGTGGTGTTGTCACTGATGCCCAGCGCGACCGGCACCCAGAGCACCAGCAGGAAACGCAGCGTCACGCCTGCGCCCCAGAACAGACTGGTGCCGAGCAGCGAGAAGCGCGTCTCTGCGTCACGCCACAGCAGCGCAGTGGCACTGAAGAAACTGCGCGTCATCATGCCAAACTGCCAGCTCTGACCCGGCCGTGCCGCCTGCAGCTTCGGGATAAACAGGTTCGCGACCACGGCGATGCCGTAGGTCAGCGCACAGATCCCAAGTGCCGCCAGAATATGCCAGTCAGCCAGCATACCGCCTGCCACCGAGCCAAGCAGAATGGCGGCGATGGTCGACGCCTCCATCAGCCCGTTGGCTTTCACCAGCTTCTCGCCGTGGGTGATCTCACCGAGGATGCCATATTTGGCCGGCGAGTAGGCCGCTGCGCCCGCACCCACCAGGGTATAGCCGATGAAGGGATTAAAGCCGAAGCAGATCACCAGCGCGCCCAGCAGCTTCAGGCTGTTGGCGAGCATCATCACCCGCCCTTTCGCCATGCTGTCCGCCACCTGCCCGACAAACGGTGCCAGCAGAATGTAGGCTGCAACAAACAGCATCTGTAATACCGGCTGGCTCCACTCGGGATAGAACTGACTTTTCAGCACCGCCAGCGTGGCAAACAGCAGCGCGTTATCGCCGAAGGCTGAAAAGAACTGGGCGATAATCACGGCAATCATGCCGCGCGACATCAGCGGCGCATTACGATCAAGGCTCATGCCTGCTCCTCTTCCGCCATTTTTTTCAGCGTGACGTAGTCGGGTTTACCGCTGCCCAGCTGCGGCAGCTGCTTCATGACACGGATATCACGTGGCAGTGCCAGCTCTGGCGCACCCAGCTCACGAGCCGCCTTCTGCAGCCTGTCGCGGGCCAGCTCAGCGTCGGTGGTGAACAGCACCAGTGCCTCACCGCGCTGACCATCCGGGCGCAGTGAAGCGGCGTGCTGTTTGTCCGGCGACGCTTTGAGGGCGATCTGCTCGACGATCTCCAGCGACACCATCTCACCGGCAATCTTCGCAAAGCGTTTGGCTCGGCCCTGAATCTGGCAGAAGCCGCCTTCATCGAAGCTGACGATATCGCCGGTGTCATACCAGCCCGCTTCCATATTGCCTTCACCATCGTCGGCGGCCGGTGCTTCCAGCACGCCAGGATTTTCGACCCGCAGATAGCCCTTCATCACGTTCGGCCCTCGCAGCTGCAGACGTCCGCCGTGCTCGATGCCCGGCACCGACATCAGTCGTGAATCCATGCCCGGCAGAATGCGCCCCACGGTGTGCGTCTTCGCCGCCATCGGCACGTTAATCGCCACGACCGGCGCGCACTCGGTTACGCCGTAGCCTTCGAGAATGCGAATGCCATACTTCTCGATGTAGAGCTGACGGGTGTTCTCCTGCAACTTCTCCGCACCCGCGACCACATAGCGGAGACGGGCAAAATCATAGGGCGCGGCAAAGCGTGCATAGTTACCCAGGAAGGTTGAGGTGCCAAACAGCACGGTGCAGTTACGGTCATAAACCAGTTCCGGCACGATGCGATAGTGCAGCGGGCTGGGATAGAGGAAGACCTGTGCGCCGGTCATCAACGGCGTAAACAGCCCGACGGTCAGACCAAACGCATGGAACAGCGGCAGCGCCGACATAAAACGGTCGCGCGGCGTGAAGTCGGCGATGGTGCGGATCTGCTCGACGTTTGCCAGCAGGCTTTTATGTGAGTGTACGACGCCTTTGGGATTGCCTTCCGAGCCGGAGGTAAACAGCACCATCGCGGCGTCTTCCGGCTGCTGAGGCAGCTGGGCACGATGCGGCATCAGCAGATGCGCAAGGATCCACAGCTTGTCCTTGCCGGTGACGGTATCTTTGAGATCTTCCAGATAGATCCACTGCACATCGTCCAGCCCCTGCGGCAGATGCCACAGGTTGCCTTTGTCCAGGAACTGCCGCGACGTGAAGACGGTTTTGATCTGCGCGGCAGTCAGTGCAGCCCGCATGCCGTTAACGCCTGCGCTGTAGTTGAGCATGGCCGGAACACGCCCGCGCAGCGTAGCGCCGAAAATCGCCGCCGCCGTGACGGTGGCATTGGGCAGCAGCAGCCCTACCACTTCACGCGGCTGGCTGTAGCGCTCCAGAATACGGCCCACGCCCAGCGACTTCTTCAGCAGTCCGGTGTAGCTGTCCGGTTTGAAATTGACATCTTCGATACAGCGCTTAAACGCGCCATAACGGGTGCGCGCCGCCAGAAACGCCTCAAACAGGGTTTCACGCGGACGCACCGCCATGCGCGCTTCCATCATCACGTGATGCAGATGCTCCCCGGCCAGCACGCGCCGGTCGCGCGCCCGCTTCGCCTCCGGCATCGGAATGCGGGTCGCGGGCAGAATGGTCAGGGTAATGCGCGGGAACAGGCGACGTTTAAATACGCCGGCCAGACGACCAAACGGCGTGTATTCAGCGCCTTCGATGCGCATCGGCACCACATTCGCGCCTGAACGCGCGGCGACAAAGCCGGCCCCGCTGTAGATCTTCATCAGCGATCCGGTCACGGTTATCCGGCCTTCCGGGAAGATCACCACCGGACGGCCCGTATCAATCAGCCGTACCAGCTGCTTCAGCGCCATAGGCCGGGTCGGATCCAGCGGCACAAAGTCGATAAAGGGTTTAATCAGACGCATAAACCAGCTTTCGCTGATGGTCGAGTAGACGGCAAACACCGGTTTAATCGGTAAAAAGAGCGCCAGCAACATGCCGTCAAGAAACGACATATGGTTCGGCGTGATCAAGACCTTCTGCTTATGCAGTTCGGCGACGTCGCCACGCAGTTCGACCCGCCATAACAGGCGAAATATCAGGCGTAAAATTTTGAAAGCCATGCCGGTTCCTTAGCATCGTGAAAATTAGCCCCTCACGATGCAGGATTTGACGCGGTTCGACAACCGAATTATCGGCAGTCTGACGCGGCTTCAGGGGGCCTGCCAGCCACCGCCGAGCGCGGCAATCAGCGCCACGCTGCTGACCCACTGCGTGCTCTGCAGCGTCAGCAAACTCTGCTGCGCACTCAGGCTGCTGTTCTCCGTGGTCGCTACATCCAGGTAGTTAATCATGCCCGCCTCATACTGCAGACGCGTCACCCGCGCCGAGGTCTGTGCAGCATCGGTGGCGCGCTGCTGTGCGGCGATTTCGCCCTGCAGCGTGTTCAGCTCCACCAGCTTATCTTCCACTTCCTGCATCGCGGACAGCACCGTCTGACGATAGGTTGCGACGCTGGCATCCCAGCCAGCCCGCGCCTGATCGACTTTGGCAGAGGTCGCGCCCGCGTCAAGCAGCGTGCCGCTCAGCTCCGGTCCCAGTGACCAGACGCGGTTCGGCAGCGAAAACAGCGAATGCAGTACTGAAGCGCTGACGCCACCGCTGGCGCTCAGGGTCAGGTCGGGATAGTAACCGGCCACCGCCACACCCACGGCGGCATTGGCGGCGGCCATGTTGCGTTCGGCATACGCGATGTCGGGACGGCGCTGCAACAGCTCGCCCGGCAGGGCCGCCGGAATCGCGGGCAGCGTGGCGGTCAGCGGCGCGGCAGCCAGGCTGAAGTCGGCGGTGGCTTTGCCGACCAGCAGCGCAATGGCGTGCTCCATCTGCGCGCGCTGCCACTGGTAATCCTGCGCCGAGGCGCTGGCGTTCTCAAGTTGAAGCTGCGCCTGAGCCAGAGTCGCCCGCGACGCGGTCCCCGCCTGATACTGGCTGGTAATGACGTTCAGGTAGCGCTGATAGGCGTCAACGCTCTGCTGATAGCGCGCGATTTTCTGATCCATGATGCGCAGCTGAAAATAGTCCTGTGCCAGCTCAGACTGGGCGCTCAGGGTGATATTGGCCAGTTCCGCCGCACTGGCCGAGGCGCTGGCGCGGTTCTCCTCCAGCGTGCGTCGCAGTTTGCCCCACAGATCCAGCTCCCAGCTGGCACTAAGCTCCGCCTGATGGCTGCTGCTGGTAGTGCGAACGCTGCTGTTGGTTGCATGGCTGCCGCTGCGCGTCACGCTGCCGTCATAGCCCAGCGAAGGAAATAGCGCCGCGCGAGACTCCGCCGCCAGCGCCTGCGCCTGCCGGTACTGCGCGGCATAGGTCGCCACATTCTGATTCGACACGCTGACCTGGCTCAGCAGCCCGCCTAGCGTGGCGTCATGATAAACCGACCACCATTCGCCTTTGCTTTGCGCATCCAGCGGCGTCGCCTGCTGCCAGCCCCGGGCCTCTTTATAGTGAACCGGCATTGCCACCGCCGGGCGCTGATAGTCGGGACCGACGCTACAGCCAGCCAGCAGCAGCACAATAAACGGGATAAATGGTTTCATGGATCAGGATTCCGCATGGCGCAGACGACGCCATTGACGTTGAGTGGCACGACCCAGACGGTCAAGCCACAGATAAACAACCGGTGTGGTAAACAGCGTCAGCAGCTGGCTGAGCGCCAGTCCACCCGCGATAGCGATCCCCAATGGGCTGCGCAGGTCGGCATCCCCGCCACTGCCCAGCGCCAGCGGCAACGCGCCGAAAAAGGCGGCCAGCGTGGTCATCATGATCGGCCGGAAGCGCATCAGACACGCCTGGGTGATCGCCTGCTGCGGCGACATGCCCTGCCGCCGTTCCGCGTCGATGGCAAAATCGATCATCATGATGGCGTTCTTTTTCACGATGCCAATCAGCAGGATAATGCCAATCAGCGCGATCACCGTGAGCTGCGTGTTGGTCAGCAGCAGCAGTAACAGCGCGCCGACGCCCGCAGACGGCAGCGTCGAAAGAATGGTCAGCGGATGGATGTAGCTCTCGTAGAGCACGCCGAGCACGATATAGACCGCTGCCAGCGCCGCCAGAATCAGCCACGGCATGGTGGCGGTCAGCTGGGAAAAGGCGGCGGCGGTACCGGCAAAACCGGCATGAATGGTCGACGGCAGACCCAGCTTCGCCATCGCCTGTTTAATCAGACCCTGCGCCTGCTCCAGCGAGACGCCCTCATTGAGGTTGAATGCTACGGTACTGGTGGCGGACTGGCCCTGATGCGCCACCGACAGCGGCGCATTGCCGCCGCTGAAGCGGGCAAAGGCGGAGAGCGGCACGCGGTCACCGCTGTCGTTAATCACATAGAGCTGCTGCAGCGTCTCCGGATTGGCGGTGTCGCTATCCTGCAGCGACATCACCACATGATACTGATTCAGGGTGTGATAGAGCGTGGCGATCTGCCGCTGGCTGAACGCATTGTTCAGCAGCGTATCGAGCATTTTCACGTTGACGCCCAGCCGGGTAGCACGGTCACGATCAATGGTCAGCTCCACTTCCTGCCCGCCGGTCTGCGAGTCGGAGTCTACGCTGTTGAGCTGAGGGATCGCCGTCAGCGCCGCCTGCACTTTCGGCGTCCAGACCCGCAGCAGATCAAGATCGTCCGCCTGTAGGCTGTACTGATACGTGGCGTTAGCACTGCGTCCGCCAATGTGCAGATCCTGTGCCGCCATCAGGAACATCTGCGCCCCGGCGATGTGGCTGGTTTTACGCGTCAGCCGGTTGGCCACTTCGGTGGCCGTGGCATCGCGCTGGTCAAAGTCCTTAAGCCGCACAAAGAAGTTGGCGCTGTTACGGGAGCCAAACATCCCGCTGCCCATCGACGACATCACGCTCTCGACCGCCGGATCTTCCTGAATGATCTTCGTGAACATCAGCATTTTCGGCTTCATCGCCTGAAATGAAATGTTCTGATCGGCTCGCAGCGCGCCCATCAGTAGCCCGGTGTCCTGATTCGGGAAAAAGCCCTTCTGCACTACGGTAAACAGAAAAACATTCAGCAGTACGGTCAGCAGCAGACTGAGCAGCGTCAGTTTCTGATGGCGCATCACCCATGCCAGCCCGCGTCCGTAGGCGGCTAGCAGGCGGTTCAGCTGATTTTCAATAAACTGATAAAGCGGATGCGGCCGCTGGCTGACGGGCGGCTTTGGTTTGAGCAGGCGTGCGCAGAGCATCGGCGTCAGGCTGAGCGAGACAAACAGCGAGATCAGCAGCGATACGGTGAGCGTCACGGCAAACTCGCGGAACAGCCGTCCGACAAGGCTGCCCATCAGCAGGATCGGGATGAACACCGCGATCAGCGACACGGTCATCGACAGCACGGTGAAACTCACCTCCTGCGCCCCGCGCAGCGCCGCCCGCAGCGGGCTCAGCCCGCGCTCAATGTGACGGGTGATGTTCTCCAGCACCACAATCGCATCATCCACCACGAAGCCGGTGGAGATAATCAGCGCCATCAGCGACAGGTTATCCAGACTGTATCCCAGCAGGTACATCACCGCGCAGGTGCCGATCAGCGACACCGGCAGCGCCAGTGCCGGAATGATCACCGCCTGCAGATTGCGCAGGAAAATAAACACCACCGCGATGACTAGCAGCACCGCGATCAGCAGCGTCTCTTCGGTGTCATACAGCGAGGCGCGGACGCCGGGCGAGCGGTCAACCACCACCTTCAGCTGGCTGTCCGCGGGCAGGCTCTTTTCCAGCAGCGGCAGCTGCGCTTTTATCGCGTCGATGGTTTCGAGCATATTAGCGCCCGCCTGACGTTTGATGCCGATCATCACCGCAGGCGTGGCATTCAGAAATCCCGCCTGATAGCGATCTTCCACCGAATCATAGACGGTGGCGACGTCGCGCAGCCGCACCGCCTTGCCCTGCTGATACGTGACGATCAGATCGCGATAGCTGGCGGCTTTTTCCAGCTGGCCGTTGCTGTCCACCAGCCAAGACTGGTCACTGCCCTGTAAAATCCCCTTGGGCAGATTGGTGGTGCTGTTGGCGACGGCGGCACGTACCGTCTCCAGCGAGATGCCGTAATGGGTCAGCTTCAGCGGCTGCAGATCAATCCGCACCGCGGGTAAGGCGCTGCCCATCAGCGACACTTCGCCCACGCCCTGCACCTGCCCCATCGCCTGTTCGATCTTGCTCTCCGCCAGATCGTAAAGCTCGCCGGGCGTGCGGGTGGCAGAGGTCAACGCCAGCATCACAATCGGCGCATCCGACGGGTTGGCTTTGCGATAGGTCGGCAGCGAGGCCATCGCGCTCGGCAGCAGGCTGCGCGACGCGTTAATCGCCGCCTGCACGTCGCGTGCCGCGCCGTTGATATCGCGGTCCAGCTCAAACTGCAGGATGATGCTGCTGGAGCCCTGCGAACTGCTGGAGGTCATCTCACTGATACCTGCAATCTGCCCCAGCGAACGTTCCAGCGGGGTGGCGACCGTCGCTGCCATGGTTTCCGGGCTGGCCCCCGCCAGGCTGGCGCTGACCATGATGGTCGGAAAATCGACCTGCGGCAGCGGTGCCACCGGCAGCAGCCGGTAGCCCAGGGCGCCGAGCAGCAGGATCGCCAGCGTCAGCAGCAGCGTCGCCACCGGACGAAAGATAAACAGTCGGGTCAGATTCATTGCCCGCTCCGCGCCTGCTGCTGACGGCGTTTCACCCAGGCGTTGCCGCGCTGCGCCAGCCCGTCAAACCAGAGATAGATGACCGGCGTAGAGAAGAGCGTCAGCACCTGACTGACAATCAGCCCGCCGACAATCACCAGCCCCAGCGGCTGCCGCAGTTCGGCACCCGAGCCGGAGGCGAGCATCAGCGGCAGCGCGCCAAGCAGCGCCGCCATCGTCGTCATCAGGATCGGGCGGAAGCGCAGCAGGCAGGCCTGATGAATTGCCTCACGCGGGCTGAGGTGCTGCTGGTGCTCCGCCTCCAGCGCGAAGTCGATCATCATAATGGCGTTCTTTTTCACGATGCCGATCAGCAGGATGACGCCAATCAGCGCAATCAGGCTGAACTCCGTGCCCGCCAGCAGCAGCGTCAGCAGCGCGCCCACCGCCGCCGACGGCAGCGTAGAAAGAATCGTGACCGGATGGATAAAGCTTTCGTAGAGGATACCGAGCACCACATACATGGTGATCAGCGCCGCCAGAATCAGCCACAGTGTATTGCCGGTGGCGCTCTGGAACGCCGAGGTTTCCCCCTGATAGCGCAGCGTGGTGCTCTCCGGCAGCTGCAGCTGCTGGCGCACCTCTGCAATTGCCCGCTGACCATCCTCCAGCGAGTAGCCTGGATTAAGGTTGAAGGAGATCATCACCGCCGGGAACTGATTCAGCCGCATATGCATCAGCGAGCCGGTGCGCTGATGAATCGTCGCGATAGCGGTAAGTTTCACCATCCCGTTGCTGGCCGTGGTGCTGTCCGAACCTGAGGTGGACGTCGACGTTGATGAAGATGTGGATGAAGAGGTGGACGAAGAGGTGGACGAAGAGGCAGATGACGTCGTGCTGGTGGATGACGACGTTGAACTGCTGCTGGTGGACGGCTGCAGATAAACATCATCAAACGACGCCGGCCCCTGCTGGTAAGCCGGCGCCACTTCCAGCACCACCCGATACTGATTCGACTGGGTAAAAATGGTCGAGACCAGACGCTGACCAAAGGCGTTATAGAGCGCAGTGTCCACGTCCGATGCGGTAATGCCGAAGCGCGCCGCTTTGTCGCGGTTCAGCTCCACGTAAGAGACACGCCCCTGATCCTGCAGGTTACTCACCACGCCATTAAACTCGGGCCGCTGCTGCAAGGCCGCCACCAGTTTCGGCGACGTGCGGACCAGATTTTCACTGTCGGCGTCGTCAAGGGTGAACTGATACTGACTCGGCGACACCTGATCGTTGACGGTGAGATCCTGCGCCGGTTGCAGATAGAGCCGGATACCCGGCACGCTGGCGGTCGCCTGGTTCAGCTGGCTGATGACCTCGCTGGCACTGAGATCGCGGGATCCAAACGGCTTAAGGTTGATCTGCAACCGTCCGCTGTTGAGACTGGTGTTGGTGCCGTCGATACCGATGGTCGATGAGACACTCTCCACCGCCGGGTTTTTCAGGATAAGTTTAGAGAGCGCCTGCTGGCGCGTAGCCATCGCGTTAAACGAGACATCCTGTGAGGCGACGGTAACGCCCTGAATCAGCCCGGTATCCTGCGTCGGGAAGAAGCCTTTCGGCACCATCAGATAGAGCAGCGCCGTCAGCCCGAAGGTCGCCAGCGCCACCAGCAGCGTCAGTTTCTGATGATTCAGCACTACGGTCAGCAGCCGGTCATAGCCGCGCACCAGCCGGTCAAACAGCGCGCCGCCCTTGCGGGAAAAGGTTGACTGCTGCTCGGGCGGAATGTGCCGCAGCAGATACGCGCACAGCATCGGGGTCAGCGTCAGCGACACCCCCATCGACACCAGGATCGCCACCGCCAGCGTAATCGCGAACTCCCGGAACAGCCGCCCGACCACATCGCCCATAAACAGCAGCGGGATCAGCACCGCAATCAGCGAAAAGGTCAGCGAGATGATGGTGAAGCCAATCTGCTGTGAGCCTTTCAGCGCGGCTTCCATGGGTGACTCGCCCTGCTCCAGCCGCCGGGAGATGTTCTCGACCACCACAATAGCGTCATCAATGACAAAACCGGTGGCGATGGTCAGCGCCATCAGCGACAGATTATTCAGGCTGAAGCCCGCCAGATACATCACGCCAAAGGTGCCAACCAGCGACAGCGGCACCGCCACGCTCGGGATCAGCGTGGCGGCCACGTTGCGCAGGAACAGGAAGGTCACCATCACCACCAGCGCAATCGACAGCATCAGCTCAAACTGCACGTCGCTGATTGAGGCGCGAATGGTCTGGGTGCGGTCGGAGAGAATGGTCATCTTCACCCCGTCCGGCAGCGCCGCCTGCAATGCAGGAAGCTGCGCCTTGATGTTGTCCACCACCTGAATCACGTTTGCGCCGGGCTGACGCTGCACGCTGATGACAATCGCGGGCTGGTTATTGGCCCATGCGGACTGGAAGCTGTTCTCCGGCCCCTGTTCAATATGGGCGATATCTTTGAGGCGCAGCGCCGCGCCGTTTTCGTAAGTGAGGATCAGGTTGCCGTACTCTTCGGCGGTGCGCAGCTGGTCGTTGGCGTCGATGGTGACCGAATGATATTTGCCGTCAAAGCCGCCTTTAGAGCCATTGACGTTGCTGTTGCCGATCAGCGTATTTACCGCCTCCAGCGTCAGATGATGCGCCGCCAGCGCCTGCGGGTTCATCTGCACCCGAATTGCGGGCTGATGACCGCCCGCCAGCGTCACCATGCCGACGCCGGAAATCTGCGACAGCTTCAGCGCCACACGGGTATTGACCAGATCCTGCACCTCTGTCAGCGGCAGCGTGTCTGAGCTGGCTGCCAGCGTCACCACCGCGCTGTCCGCCGGATTAACCTTTTTGTAGGTCGGCGGATTAGGCAGATCGTCAGGCAGCAGGTTATTTGCCGCGTTAATGGCCGCCTGTACTTCCTGCTCGGCGACATCCAGCGACAGATCGAGGCTGAACTTCAGGGTAATGATCGACGAGCCGCTGGCGCTGGTGGAGCTCATCTGGCTCAGCCCCGCCATCTGCCCTAGCTGGCGCTCCAGCGGTGAGGTGACCGACGACGCCATCACATCCGGGCTGGCGCCCGGATAGAGCGTGGTGACCTGAATGGTCGGATAGTCGACCTGCGGCAATGCCGAGGTCGACAGAAATTTATAGGCAAAGATGCCCGCGATCAGCACGCCGACCATCAGCAGAATGGTGGCGACCGGACGCAGAATAAACAGGCGAGACGGATTCATTTCGATACAGCACCGGCAGCGGGCGTCTCATCCGCCAGCGTGACTTTGCTGCCGCTGGTCAGACGATCGATCCCTTCCGTTACCAGCCGATCGCCCGGCGAAACGCCACTGAGGATCGCCTGCTGATCGTCGCCGAACGCCGGGCCGGTGGTGACCGCTTTGCGCGTGACGGTGTGATCTTTGTTGATCACAAAGACGAAGCTGCCATCGCTGCTCAACTGCAGCGCCTGCGCCGGGATCACCGTCGCGCCTTTCAGCACCCGGGTCTGCAGCCTGATATTCACAAACTGGTTAGCAAACAGCGCTTCATCCTGGTTGGCAAACATCGCCTTCAGCGCCACGGTGCCGGTGGCGGTGTCAATCTGGTTGCTGATGAACTTCACTTCGCCGCTGGCGAGCGGATGCTGGTTGTCCTGATCGAACAGCGTGGCGGGCAGGCTCTGCCCCTGATGCAGCACGCTGACCAGCGCCGGGATGTCGCTTTGTGGCACGCTAAAGGTGACGGCGGCGGGCTGCATCTGAGTGATGGTCACCAGACCAGTACTGCTCGAGCTCTGTACCATGTTGCCCGGATCGACCTGACGCAGGCCGACGCGCCCGCTGATCGGGGCGGTGATCCGGGCATATTCAATGCTCAGCTTCGCACTGGCAATCTGCGCCTGATCGGCAGCAACAGCACCGCGATACTGCCCGACGGTGGCAATCTGACTGTCCAGATCCTGACGCGCCAGCGCATCCTGCGCCGCCAGTTTGCGGTAACGTGCCAGCGTCAGCTCGGCACTTTTCAGCAGCGCCTGGTTTTCGCTGAGTTCAGCCTGATACTGGTTCAGCGTCGCCTGATAGCTGCGCGGATCGATCTGCGCCAGCAGCTGCCCGGCGCTGACCTTCTGCCCTTCAGTGAAGAAAACCTGCTCCAGCTGACCGTCAACGCGGCTGGTCACCGTCACGCTGGCGTTGGGGATCACCGTGCCGAGCGCGTTCAGCCACACCGGCACATCCGCCGTGCTGGCGACGCCGCTGTGAACCAGCGTTCCACCGCCGCCCATCATGCCTGGCGCACCCGGTCTGCCCGGCGGCATTCCCTCACCCGGCCCGTGCCCCGAAGAGAGCAGACGCCAGATAACGCCCGCGACAATCGCAACAACCAGCAACAGGAGCAGCCATTTAAGCCCAAAGGAACGCGCGGGGCGAGAAAGGTGAGTCATCGTCGAACTCTTCAGATAAGCAGAAAAAGAAATCCCGGAACGTGCGGAATGCGGCAGTGAAAACCGGCTGTGGCGAGCAAAAAAACGCCAGGCGTCACGGCGGCCATTATCGGTGAAAGGCGACGCGCGTTTCTACCGGCAAACTGTCAGGGTTTCGTTAAGAACGATGATGATTTAACGGCGGTTGATACAGCCGAAAAGGCAGGGTCCGGTGCGCAGGCAAAAAAAACCCACGCATCTGCGTGGGTCGGTGTAATAACAGGGTCTCACTGCCGAAGCGGTGTTGTTTTCACACCCATCAATACCTCTGGGACTGCTATCCTCGCACTGATTGACCGCGCGGAGACAGCAGGAAAACGCAACCGAATTCGGGGAAGTGCAACGAGGTGTGTATATCCTTCACGCCTCGCTTACACTCTGATTTAACTAAGATTTATCCGAAGGGCTGGCCGCAGGCCTGGTGTAGATGGCATCCGGCGCAACGTTCATGTGTTTCAGTACCGGCCCCATGATGTTGCCGAATACCGGCGCAGCAACCGAACCACCGAAGTGATCGCCCGCCGTCGGATGGTTGATCATCACCACCAGTGCCACTTCAGGATGGCTGGCGGGCGCGATACCGGCGGTGTAGTTGACGTAGCCGCCATCATACTTGCCGCTGGTGCCCATCTTTTCCGCCGTACCGGTTTTGGTTGCCAGACGATAGCCCGGCACCGCCGCTTTCAGTCCGGTTCCGCCCGGCAGGACATCACTCTCCAGCATATGCACCACCTCTTTCACCGTTTCCGGGTTGGCAACCTGCCGTCCCATGACCGGTGGCGTGACGCGGGTGATCGACAGCGGACGGTAAACGCCATAAGAGCCGAGCGTGGCATATTCGCGGGCAATCTGCAGCGGCGTGACGCGCAGGCCATAACCAAAGGAGAAGGTGGCCCGCTCAATGTCAGCCCAGCGGGCACGGTGCAGCGGGAAGTAACCGACGCTTTCGCCGGTCAGCCCTAATCCGGTCGGTTTGCCCAGGCCAAACGCATGATAGGTATTCACCAGCGCTTCTGCGGGCATCGCCAGCGCGAGATGAGAGACCCCGATGTCGCTCGATTTTTGCAGAATGCCGGTCATGGTCAGGCGCGGCCAGTGGCCGACGTCGCGGATCAGGTGGCCATTCACACTGTAAGGCGTGGTGTCGATCACCGAGTCCGGCCGAACCAGATGGCGCTCCAGCGCTTCCATCACCACTAACGGCTTCACGGTCGATCCCGGTTCGTAGCTGTCATTGATGGCCGAGTTACGCATCTGCGCCGGGGTGGCCCCTTCATAGTTGTTGGGGTTGAACGACGGATAAGAGGCCATCGCCAGAATCTCGCCGGTGTCGATCTTCACCAGCACGGCGGCACCCGAGTCCGCCTTGTTGATCAGCACGCCGTCACGCAGTTTGCTGTAGAGCGTGTACTGGTCATATTTATCGATGCTGAGCTGCACTGTTGGCGGCTGCGTCGGCGGCTGGTAGTTGATCATCGCGATGATATTGCCTGCCGCATCCTGACGATAAACCTCTTTGCCTGGCTCGCCCTGCAACACCTTATCGAAGCCTTTTTCCAGCCCGTTCAGGCCGACGTTATCCGCGCCAACGATGCCGATCAGCGGCGCAGAGGCTTCACTCATCGGATAGAAACGGCTGTCGTCATAAACTTCACTGATGCCCTTCAGCTTCAGCTCTTTAATGTCTTTGGCGATGCCCAGTTCGACTTTACGCCCCAGATAGAGGAAGCGACGTTTCGGGTTGGCGGTGATCTGCGCCGCCAGCTCTTCAGGACGAGTGTTCAGCGCCGCCGCAAGATAGGCCCATTTGGCACTGGTAAAATCGGGGTTGCTCTCCAGCACGCGCAGTGGATCGGCAATCACATCGCGCGATGGCACGCTGAGCGCCAGCGCTTCGCCGTTACGATCCAGCAGGGTGCCGCGGCTGGTGGGCAGCGTGACGGTTCGCAGCGATCGCTGATCCGCTTCGTGCTCCAGCATCGGCTGATTCAGGAACTGCAGGTCCGCGACGCGCGCCAGCAGCACCACCAGGCAGGTCGTGACACCGAGGCAGATCAGCCGAAAACGAAAAGGGTTAAAGGGCGCTTTTATCTGGTCTTTTCCCAGTAGTTTTTTAATCCGGGGCATGGCATTCCGCTGCGCAAAATAAAGAGAAAGGGGCTGGTGCCAGCAGTTATAAAGAAAGCGCTGGCCGTATAACAGGAAAACTGTGTATCAGTTCGTTATCGACGGCAGATTGCGGGCAAAAAAAACCTGCGCATCTGCGCAGGTTGGTGTAATCAAGAAAATCTATTGATGTTCACCCATCAATACCTCTGGGACCCTGAATGTAGCAAAGGGGATTGATCGACGGCCATCGCCTAAACGCAACAGTTACCCGCAAAATGTAACCAGCCATGAGATCCTTACGCTATTGTGCAATCCTGATGTTTTTTGATTTCCACCAGGCAACTCATGGCGTTTGGCCCCTGCGTCAGCGACGAGGTGCCGATGTCTAGCGTCAGCACGTTGGGGTTACCCGCGCGATCAAAAGGCTGCCACGCCTTGCCGAAGCCCGGATCAAACCAGGCACCGGTGGCGATAATCACCACGCCCTGCGTTACACCCTCAGTGATGCGCACACCCGCCAGCATCACACCACGGGCGTTGCTCACCTCAATTTCATCGCCTTCCACCAGTCCGCGCGCGGCCGCATCCACTGGATGCATGCAGAGCGTTTCATGTCCGGCCGTTTTGTTGCCCTGCACCGTGTCGGTGGCATCGAGCTGGCTGTGTAACCGGTCGGACGGCTGAATGGAGATCATGTGCAGCGGATAGTCACGGCTGACGGGCGAACCGAGCCACTCCTGCGGTTCACGCCACTCCGGATGACCGGCGAAATCGTCCAGCTGGTAGTCCGCAATGGTCTGGCTGAACAGCTCGATTTTGCCGCTGGCGGTTTTGATCGGATTCGCCTGCGGATCGGCGCGGAAATCCTCCATAAACTGGTAGGGCTTGCCGCCTTCCGGAATTTCCACAAAGCCGCGCTGCCAGAATTCATCAAACTCCGGGAAATCGATGCCTTTGCGCTGATGGGCAGTCGCACACTGCTGATAGAGATGCGCGATCCACTGCATCTCGTTGCGTCCTTCGGTAAAGGTGTCGCGATAGCCGAGACGCTCTGCCAGATCGGCAAAAATATCGAAGTCGTTGCGCGCCTGATGCTGCGGCTTAATCGCCTGATGCATGGCCAGCACAAAGCGGTCACGTGAGGAGCCGCCGATGTCGTTGCGCTCCAGCGTGGTCGTCGCAGGCAGCACGATGTCCGCCATCTGCGCCGCTGGCGTCCAGACGATATCCTGCACCACCACCGTATCGGGCCGTTGCCAGCCCTCCACCAGCCGGTTCAGCTGCTGGTGATGGTGGAACGGATTGCCGCCCGCCCAGTGCACCATGTGGATGTCGGGATAGTGCAGGGTTTCGCCCTGGAAGCTATAGGGCTGGCCGGGATTGAGCAGCATATCGCTGATGCGCGCCACCGGAATCGACAGTCCCGAAGGATTCGGGCCGGTGCTCATCATCGGCGCTGGTCCTTCCTGACGCGGGTTGCCGACGCTGTTCATCGAACCGTGACCAAAGGAGAACCCCGCGCCCGGCAGTCCCGGCTGACCGAGCATTGAGGAGAGCGCAATCATCATCCAGTAAGGCTGCTCGCCGCGATGGGCGCGCTGCACGGAGTAGGAGCAGGTAATAAAGCTGCGCCTGCCGGTCAGTTGCTGCGCCAGCTGCACGATGCGGTCAGCCGGAATGCCGGTGATACGGCTGGCCCAGCCGGCGGTTTTCGCCACGCCGTCGGTTTCGCCCAGCAGATAGGCGCGCAGCTGCGGCCAGCCGGTGCAGTGGCTGGCGAGAAACGCCTCGTCAACCGCGCCGCGCTGGGTGATCTCGTGACCCAGCGCCAGCATCAGCGCCACGTCGGTATTGGGGCGAATCGGAATCCATTCGGCATTAACAAATTCCGGGCAGTCATCGCGCATCGGGCTGATGTTGATGACCGGCGTGCCTTTAGCCGCCAGCTGCATCAGCGCCGGTTTCAGGCTGTGCTGCCCTGCGCCCCCCGAGGCAACCTGGGCGTTTTTCAGCGCCAGCCCGCCAAAGGCGACAAATATTTCGGCATGCTCCACCACCTGCGGCCATTCGGTGACGCGCCCGGTCAGCGGCATATAGGTGCCGATCACATAGGGCAGGAAGAACTGCGCCGCGCCCCAGCTGTAGTTACCCTGCTGATCGACGCCGCCGCCACCCTGAAAGTAGAAGCGACGCACCAGCGTGCGGGCATGGTTGACGCGTCCGGCCGATGACCAGCCGTAGGAGCCGTTGAAAATACCCGACGCACCGTAGCGATCGCGGACACGGCGATTCTCTTCCGCCACCAAATCCAGCGCGGTTTCCCAGTCCACGGCGACAAAATCTTCCCGGCCACGCAGCGTGCGGTCGCTCTTCTCGCGTGACTTCAGCCACGAGCGGCGCACCATCGGCTGGCGAATGCGTTTATCGGAGTAGACCAGCTCGGGAATGGTGTGGATCATCGGTGACGGATCGGCATCGGCGAAGAAAGGTTCGCAGCCAATCAGACGATCGTTTTCAGTGACGGCGGTAAACGCGCCCCAGTGCGCCAGATGTGGCACTTTGGTTTTCATCGTTGTTTTTTTCACGGTAGCCAGGTGGGGAGCTGAGCATAACATGGTGCGACGTCTCAGCAGAAGATGTGCAACAGCGGCCGGTTTTGCCCCTTTTTGCGACAACGCTGGCATTCTGTCGGGTTGATGTGTCCGCCCTTTTCCGTAACACTGATGCGATGTGTAAACGTTTTCCCCAAAGCAGGTCAACGCATGGCTACCATAAAGGATGTTGCGCGACTGGCTGGCGTTTCTGTCGCCACAGTCTCCCGTGTAATCAATAATTCTCCCAAAGCCAGCGACAGCTCCCGACAGGCCGTAGGCCAGGCGATGGAGCAGCTTCAGTATCACCCGAATGCCAACGCACGCGCGCTGGCGCAGCAATCGACCGAAACGCTCGGCCTGATTGTCGGTGACGTCTCCGATCCCTTTTTTGGCGCCATGGTGAAAGCCGTGGATGAGGTGGCAGGCGACACCGGTAACTTTTTGCTGATTGGTAACGGTTACCATAATGAGCAAAAAGAGCGGCAGGCGATTGAACAGCTGATGCGTCACCGCTGCGCGGCGCTGGTGGTGCACGCCAAGAAAATTCCCGACGCAGAACTGGAAGTGCTGATGAAGCAGGTGCCGGGTATGGTGCTGCTGAACCGCCTGATTAAAGGCTTTGAAAAGCGCTGTATTGCACTCGACGATCGCTACGGTGCCTGGCTGGCGACCCGCCATCTGATCCAGCTCGGCCACCAGAATATCGCCTTTATCTGCTCAACCCACACCATCTCTGATGCCGAAGATCGCCTGCAGGGCTACTACGATGCGCTGAAAGAGCACGGTCTGCCGTGCAGCGATCGGCTGGTGACCTGGGGCGAACCGGATGAGGTGGGCGGTGAGCAGGCGATGACAGAACTGCTGGGACGCGGCAGAAATTTCACCGCCGTCGCCTGCTACAACGACTCCATGGCGGCGGGCGCGCTGGCGGTGCTGAGCGATAACGGCGTCCGCGTGCCGGAAGAGATGTCGCTGATCGGCTTCGATGATGTGCTGGTGTCGCGCTATGTGCGACCACGCCTCACGACAGTCCGCTATCCGATTGTCACCATGGCGCAGCAGGCCGCTCAGCTGGCCCTGGCGCTGGCCAACGATCTGCCGCTGCCGGAAGTCACTCACATGTTCAGCCCGACGCTGGTGCGCCGTCACTCGGTCAGCGGCCCGGCCTGACGCCGCGGTGGCGGGTCCGGCGCATCCGCGCTCCCCGCCGCTCCCCCGCACCAGACATTAACCTGCTCTCCCTTTTTATACCCGTCAGCACGATCAACCATGTTGAGCCTTCTTTGTTTCAGGTCAAAGCCGTGCGCATTAATTTTCGGAAATCACTACATGTAGGGGATAGAATTCACGCAACCCCTATATGTAGTTTATGGAGAGTGTAATGGCAACGGTGGTAATCAAGCGTGATGGATGCCGGACAGGTTTTGATGCGCAGCGTATCGAGCAGGCCGTAGCGGCGGCGGCACGGGCAGCAGAGGTCGACGATGTGGCCTGGTGCGCGCAGGTCGCCGAGCGCGTTGCTTTGCGGCTGGCCGATCGTCCCGAAGTGGATATTCGTGAGATTCAGTGTGCGGTAGAAGAGACGCTGATGGCGGGTCCTTACCCGCAGCTGGCACGCGCCTACATTGAATATCGCCACGATCGCGATGTCGCCCGCGATCGTCAGAGCCAGTTACACCACGCCATTCGCGGTCTGGTCGATCAGACCAACGCGGCGCTGCTGAACGAAAATGCTAACAAAGACAGCAAAGTGATCCCGACACAGCGCGATCTGCTGGCCGGGATCGTGGCGAAGCACTACGCGCAGCAGCAGATCCTGCCGCGGGATATCGTTCTGGCGCACGAGCGCGGCGAGATTCACTATCACGATCTCGACTATTCGCCCTTCTTCCCGATGTTTAACTGCATGCTGATCGATCTGAAAGGCATGCTGACCAACGGCTTTAAAATGGGCAACGCTGAGATCGAGCCGCCTAAATCGATCGCCACCGCCACTGCTGTGACGGCGCAGATCATCGCCCAGGTCGCCAGCCACATTTACGGCGGCACCACCATTAACCGCATTGATGAAGTGCTGGCCCCGTTTGTTGAGCAGAGCTATGCCCGGCATCTGGCGATCGCTGAGCAGTGGCAGATTCCGCAGGCTGAGCAGTATGCACGTCAGCGTACGGAGAAAGAGTGCTACGACGCCTTTCAGTCGCTGGAGTACGAGGTGAATACCCTGCACACCGCCAACGGCCAGACGCCGTTTGTCACCTTTGGTTTCGGCCTGGGAACGGACTGGGCGGCACGGCTGATTCAGCAGTCGATTCTGCGTAACCGGCTGGCCGGACTGGGCAAAAATCGTAAAACTGCGGTATTCCCTAAACTGGTGTTCAGCATTCGTGAAGGCGTCAACCGCCGGACGGGCGACGTTAACTACGATATCAAGCAGCTGGCGCTGGAGTGTGCCAGCAAGCGGATGTATCCCGACATCCTCAATTACGATCAGGTGGTGAAAGTCACCGGCTCGTTCAAAACGCCCATGGGCTGCCGCAGCTTCCTGGGCGTTTATGAAGAGAATGGCGAGCAGATCCATGAGGGCCGTAACAACATTGGTGTGATCAGCCTGAACCTGCCGCGCATTGCGCTGGAGGCGGCTGGGGATGAAGCCCGCTTCTGGACGTTGCTTGATGCCCGCCTGCTGCTGGCTAAGCGGGCGCTGATGACGCGGGTGGCGCGCCTGGAGAAGACCAAAGCACGCGTCGCGCCCATCCTCTATATGGAAGGGGCCTGCGGCGTCCGGCTGAATGCTGATGATGAAGTGGGACCTATTTTCCGTAATGGCCGGGCGTCACTGTCGCTGGGCTACATCGGCCTGCACGAAACCCTGAATGCCCTCAGCGGCGGCCACCAGCACCCTTACGATGACGCGGCACTGCGCGCCAAAGGCGTAGAGATCATTGCGTACCTGCGCGCCGCCACCGACCGCTGGAAAGCGGAAACAGGCTACGGCTTCAGCCTTTACAGCACGCCGAGTGAGAATCTGTGTGACCGCTTCTGCCGACTGGATGCGGCGCAGTTTGGCGTGGTGCCGGGCGTTACCGATAAGGGTTATTACACCAACAGCTTCCATCTCGACGTTGAGAAGAAGGTGAATCCTTACGATAAAATCGACTTTGAAGCGCCCTATCCGCCGCTGGCGAATGGCGGATTCATCTGTTACGGCGAATACCCGAACGTACAGCACAACCTCAAAGCGCTGGAGGATGTCTGGGATTACAGCTACGACCGCGTCCCCTATTACGGTACCAATACGCCGATTGATGAGTGCTACGAGTGCGGCTTCAACGGCGAGTTCACCTGTACCAGCCGCGGCTTTACCTGTCCGAACTGCGGCAATCACGATCCGGCACGCGTCTCTGTGACACGGCGGGTTTGTGGCTATCTGGGCAGCCCGGATGCGCGACCTTTTAACGCCGGTAAGCAACAGGAAGTGCAGCGTCGCGTTAAGCATCTGGCCGAAGGGCCGCTGGGATGATGCATATTCACCGCTACTACGATGTGGATATCGTGAATGGCCCCGGCACCCGCTGCACGCTGTTTGTCGCCGGTTGCGAACATCAGTGTCGCGGCTGCTACAACCAGAGTACGTGGCGCACTGACTCCGGCGTGCCCTTTACGCTGGCGATGGAGGAGCAACTGCTGGCGGATTTGCAGGACACACGCATTCCGCGCCAGGGATTATCGCTGAGCGGTGGCGATCCCCTTCATCCGCATAACGTACCGTACATTCGCCGTCTGGTGAAACGGGTGCGACAGACATGCCCCGGTAAAGATATCTGGCTCTGGACCGGCTATCGCATGCAGGAGCTGAATGCGGCACAGCGTGCCGTGCTGGACTATCTCGACGTGCTGATCGATGGCCGCTTTGTCGAAGAGGAGAAGGATGCCACGCTGCAATGGCGCGGCAGCCGAAATCAGATCGTGTGGCAGTTACGCTGAATGACGCGTGATATCGCCCGACTCAATGATGCTGACGCTCTCACCACCCGGCGTGAATGCCTGCTGATGCAGACAGCGTGCCACGTCGCGTGCGTGAACCGCCCGCCAGTTGCCCGGCAGCAGCGAAAACAGCGGTCCCGCCAGGCTTTCGCCCTGTCGTTTCTGCGCGCGATCCCCCAGCAGCAGTGAAGGCCGCACCAGCGTCAGGCGCGGCCAGCCCTGATGGCGCAGCGCATTCTCCATTTCGCCTTTGACGCGATTGTATAAAAACGGTGAGTGACGGCTGGCACCGTGCGCGCTGACCACCAGCATCTGCTTCGCCCCCAGACGTAATCCGCATAACCCGCTGTCCACCACCAGCGTGTAATCGACGTGAATAAAGGCCTGCTTGCTGCCCGCCTGCTTACGTGTGGTGCCCAGGCAGCAGAACACCGTATCCAGCGAACTCTGCAACGGCCCTAGCACATCGGTGAGATCGGCCTCTACCGGGTTCACCACTTTGTGCATTACGGGCAGTGGCCGGCGGGTGGGGGCGATGATCTCATCAACACGCGGATCCTCAATCAGTAAGCGCAGCAGATGCGACCCGACTAAGCCGGTGGCACCGGTCAGTAATACGCGATTCATCTCAGATTCGTCCTTATTTCACTGCTGACAGCTTAAAAGATAGCTGATCTTAACGAGCTGGCTTGCGTTCTCACGCTCAGCGACCAGGCTTACAACGTTATCCGGATAGCGCACCTCGCGCTCCACAAATTTAAGGAGGAAAAAATGAGCAAGAAAGTGGCGGTTTTGATTACCGATGAATTTGAAGACTCAGAATTTACCTCACCTGCGGAAGCCTACAAAGGCGCTGGTTTTGAGGTGGTGACCATTGAGAAACAGGCCGGTAATGTCGTTAAAGGCAAGAAAGGCGAAGCGGAAGTGACCATCGACCGCAGCATTGACGACGTCAGCCCGGCGGAATTTGATGCCCTGCTGCTGCCAGGCGGCCACTCGCCTGACGCGCTGCGCGGCGACGATCGTTTTGTTGCCTTTACCAAAGAGTTTGTCGCCAGCGGCAAACCGATCTTTGCCATCTGCCACGGTCCACAGCTGCTGATTAGCGCGAACGGCGTGCGCGGTCGCAAGATGACCACCGTTAAAGCCGTTGCCATTGACCTGATCAATGCCGGTGCTGATTTCCATGATAAGGAAGTGGTCGTGGACGGCGATAAGCTGGTCACCAGCCGGACGCCAGACGATTTACCGGCCTTTAACCGTGAATCCCTGCGGATCCTCGAAGCGCTGTAAATCCGCCACGCCCTTTTCTGCTGAAAGGGGCGTATCTATTTTTCTCGCTGCCAGGCAATTTTCTTGCCGAATCCCAGCGCATTATCCGTCATCTTCACCTCATCCAGCTCAATCTCCCATAGCGGGGCCGACACTTTGCGTGAGACCGGAAAACGTTTCTGGTAAGCCGCTCTGGCGATCTGCTCTGATGCCTCCTCCAGCCGTGTGACCCGGCCACGATACTGCACTCCTTTAATCAGCAGGACAGTTCTGGGCTGGCCGTTGACGGTGCCTGCAACCTGCGGATTCAGCATCATGAGTTCACCGTGGCGGGTATCAGGTTCGGTCATGATCCAGAAGACCATGCGCGTCTCATCAAAGACGTAGTAGCAGTTAGCGCACCAGAGTTGATCGTCGGCGGTACAGCTGAGTGAAAGCACATGCTGCTTTCGGAGGTAGCAAACCAGATGGGCGTGATCGGACAAGATAAACTCCTGGCGGTGCACCGGAGCGTGAAGCGCGCTACACTGCCCGGCACCTTTTTTTGGGAATAGATTACGATGGGTCAGCAGTGGCAACTCTACATCGTTCGGACGGCGAAAGGGAGCCTGTACACCGGCATCACCACGGATGTGGTGCGTCGGGTTGCTCAGCACCAGAGCGGACGCGGCGCCCGTGCGCTGCGCGGCAAAGGTCCGCTGGACCTGGTGTTTCACTGTGAGGCGGGCGATCGCGCCAGCGCCTCCAGACTGGAGTATCAGGTTAAACAACTGACCCGTCAGCAGAAGTTACTGCTGGTGGCGGGTCAGCCGATCAGCCTGGAGAGCTGGCTGGGTATTACGGCTGGCGATTAAAAGGTTCGGCGTAGTCGATCTGCCCTTCCGCGCCGTCAAAAGCATTGTCCGCCAGACGGTAGACCTGGAACGTTGCCTCTGTTCCCGGCCAGTCACTGCGCAGGCCATGGCGTGCAGCCGGTTCAAAACCAAACCGGCTGAACAGCGCCGGATCGCCCAGCACCACGACCGCGCTGTAGCCAAATTCATTGAGCGTATCCAGCCCCTCATAAATCAGCTTGCTGGCAATGCCCTGACCGCGCAGCGTCTCATCGACGGCCAGCGGTGCCAGCGCCACCCAGCCGCGATCTTCACCCTGAACGCTGACCGGACTGAATGCGGCATAACCCAGCACCTGTCCCTCATCATCCGTGGCGACCACGCCCAGGGTCAGCAGGCCATCTTCACGCAGCGCCTGTGTCAGTTCCGCCTCGGCTGAACGACTGAAGCAGCGTCTGAGCAGTACGTCGATGCCTGCGGCATCAACACCAATTTCGCTACGGATTAACATGCGGCACCCGCGCGCGCCTGTGTGGCCTTCGCGTCCTGTTTCATGCCGGCGTCGACAAATGCCGCCATCTGCTCAATAGCCGTGCGTAACGCGGTGGGCATAGCCTCGGGTTCAATAGCATCCATTACGTTCTTCACCTCAAGTCCCAGTTCTGTGTCGCCTTCAATCACCAGACGGCGTTGAAAGAACAGCATGTCGGGATCTGCTTTACGTGCTGCCACCAGCAACAGATCATTGGCATTGCCCCGAAACCAGACATCCGCTTCGGACTGTTGCAATACCGCCAGTCGGCCATCCTGCAGCGTGGTTATCCATTGCAGATTGAGATCGGCAATCACGATACCCAGCAGGCGACCATTCAGAAAGTCTAACTCACCTTCAGCCAAAGCATGGCGAAATTGCCAGTTTAAGAGTTGTTGCAGCAGCAACTTTTTGACCGGGAATGGGGTAAGTGCTACGGGTAACCCTAAGATTTTTGGACCGTTTTTCACACAATGGGCATGTATCCGCTCTAACACTTTCGTCACTCCCTTCAGAAAATTTTACGTATATTGCCATATCCTTTTCTGCGCGCCTCATCCGGGATCAATAAAAAACGCGGCTATAGAGGGAAAAAAAGCGCCGCCAGGCCGGATGAACTGGAATTTCACTGCCCCAAATCAACACGCTCGCCGGACCAGATGCCTAGACTCGACGCCCATCGCATGTTGAGAGGAACACCTATGGAACTGCTCTGCCCGGCAGGAAACTTACCCGCAGTGCGCACCGCCACAGAGAATGGCGCAGATGCGGTCTATGTGGGACTGAAAGATGACACCAATGCCCGACACTTTGCGGGCCTGAACTTCACCGATAAAAAGCTGGCTGAAGCGGCGCGCTATCTTCATCAGCATCGGCGCAAACTGCATGTGGCGATCAACACGTTTGCCCACCCGGATGGCATGGGACGCTGGCAGCGGGCGATTGATGTGGCGGCGCAAAACGGAGCCGACGCGCTGATTCTGGCCGATATTGCCACGCTGGAGTATGCCGCGAAGCATTATCCACAGGTTGAACGTCATCTCTCTGTGCAGGCTTCGGCAACCAATCTTGAGGCGATTCGCTTTTATCATCGCCACTTCAATCTGCAGCGCGTGGTGCTGCCGCGGGTGTTGTCGATCCATCAGGTAAAACAACTGGCGCGCAGCACGCCGGTGCCGCTGGAGGTGTTCGCCTTTGGCAGCCTGTGCATTATGGCGGAAGGCCGCTGCTATCTCTCCTCCTGGATGACCGGCGAATCGCCTAACAGCGCAGGTGCCTGCTCCCCGGCGAAGTTTGTGCGCTGGCAGCAGACGCCGCAGGGCATGGAGTCACGCCTGAATGAGGTGTTAATCGATCGCTACGCGCCCGATGAGAGCGCTGGTTACCCGACGCTCTGCAAAGGACGCTATGAGGTTAACAATCAGCGTTATCACGTGCTGGAGGAGCCTGCCAGTCTGAACACACTGGAACTGCTGCCGGAGCTGCTGCGGGCAGGCATCGCCTCGGTGAAAATCGAAGGCCGCCAGCGCAGTCCCGCCTACGTCGCTGATGTGGCGCGCGTCTGGCGTCAGGCGATCGATCGCTGCAAGGCGCAGCCGGAACAGTTTGACGTCGCGCCACAGTGGATGCAGACGCTGGGCGATCTCTCTGAAGGCACGCAAACCACGCTGGGTGCTTATCACCGTGAATGGCAATAAGGAGTCATGATGCAATATGCCCTTGGGCCGGTGCTCTGGTACTGGCCGACCGATACGCTGGAAGATTTCTACCAGCAGGCTGCCCGCAGTAGTGCGGATATTATTTATCTCGGCGAGGCGGTGTGCAGTAAACGCCGCGCCACGCCCTATGCCCGCTGGATGGCGCTGGCGCGTGACGTGGCGTCCAGCGGCAAACAGGTCGTACTCAGCACGCTGGCGCTGCTGCAATCCCCTTCTGAGCTGAAAGAGCTGCAGCGCTATGTAGAAAACGGCGAGTTCCTGATTGAAGCCAATGATATCGGCACGGTCAATATGGCCGCTGAGCGTCATCTGCCTTTTGTCGCCGGTCCGACGCTGAATGTCTATAACGCCGACACGCTGCAGCTGCTGGTCAAAGAGGGCATGACGCGCTGGTGTATGCCGGTGGAGATGTCGCGTGACTGGCTGCTACAGCTGCTGGCACAGTGCGAAACGCGGGGTATCCGTCAGCAGTTTGAGGTGGAGGTGATGGGCTACGGTCATCTGCCGCTGGCATTGTCAGCGCGCTGCTTCACCGCCCGCTCGGAAAACCGCGCGAAAGATGACTGCGAAACCTGCTGCATCAACTATCCGACAGGCCGCCGCGTCAATTCTCAGGAGGGACAGCAGGTGTTCGTCCTCAATGGCATTCAGACCATGAGTGGCTACTGCTATAACCTGGGTAACGATCTGGCGGAAATGCGTGGCCAGGTCGATTGCGTGAGACTCTCGCCGCAGGATACGTCGACGCTGGCTGAGATTGACCGTTTCCGCGCCAATGAAAATGGCCAGGCCCCGCTTATGGTTGCGAAAGGCTGCGATTGTAACGGTTACTGGCGCAAACTGGCGGGTATGACGCTGGCATCCTGAGTAAAAGCACATACCGGCTATATTCCTGCTGAGGTTAGCAGTTTTAATATAAGGAATGATGCGTAATACTAAATGGTGCAGGTTTTTACGCCTGCGCCATACAACGGGAGTAGTCATGTCTGATAAAAAACCTCTTCGCCTGTCCGTGCTGGATCTTGCGCCGATTCCACAGGGCGCGACCGCACGGGATGCGTTCCATAATTCACTGGCGCTGGCGCGTCAGGCTGAAAAACTGGGCTTCGAACGCTACTGGCTGGCTGAACATCACAACATGACAGGGATTGCCAGCGCTGCGACGTCGGTGTTGATCGGCTATCTGGCGGCGAACACCGAGACCCTGAAGCTGGGTTCCGGCGGCATTATGCTGCCTAACCATGCGCCACTGGTCATCGCCGAGCAGTTTGGCACCCTGGCCTCTCTCTATCCTGGCCGTATCGACCTCGGCTTAGGCCGTGCGCCCGGTTCTGACCAGCGCACCATGATGGCGCTGCGCCGTCACCAGGCCAGCATGCACGCTGACACCTTTCCCGAAGATGTGGCTGAGCTGATTCACTGGTTTGATGCTGACCCGGATGCGCAACTGCCGGTCCAGCCAGTGCCGGGTCTGGGCCTGAAGATCCCGGTCTGGCTGCTCGGTTCCAGCCTCTACAGCGCGCAGCTGTCAGCGAAAATGGGCCTGCCGTTTGCCTTTGCCTCCCATTTCGCGCCTGACCAGCTCTTCCAGGCGCTGCACGTGTATCGTGAGAACTTCCAGCCTTCAGCGCGTCTCGACAAGCCGTATGCCACCGTCTGTATTAACGTGGTTGCCGCTGATAATGAACGTGATGCGCGCTTCCTGTTTACCTCGCAGCAGCAGCAGTTTATTAACCTGCGCCGCGGCAAACCTGGCCCGTTGCCGGCACCGGTTGAGAACATGGATAACCTCTGGTCGCCGTCAGAGCAGTATGGCGTGCAGCAGGCGCTGAGCATGTCGCTGGTAGGCGATACCGACAAGGTGCGTCATGGCCTGGCCTCGCTGATGCGTGAAACGCAGGCGGATGAAATTATGGTTAATGGCCAGATTTTTGACAGCGAGGCACGTCTGCGCTCCTTTGCCATTGCGATGGAAGCGGCAAACAGCCTGTAATCAGTTTTGCGGTGGGCGCAGGGTATCCGGGTTCACCGCCAGCTGACGACTGTCCCTGGCCGGGGATTGCCCATACAGGCGGCGATACTCCCGGCTGAACTGTGATGCGCTCTGATAGCCTACCCGATAGCCTGCCGTACCGGCATCCAGCTTTTCCACCATCATCAGACGTCGCGCCTCATTGAGCCGTAGCTGTTTCTGGTATTGCATCGGCGTCATGGCCGTGACGGCTTTGAAGTGATGATGCAGCGAAGAGATACTCATGCCGACACTGCTGGCGAGCTGGTCTATCTTCAGCGGCTGATGAAAATTCTCCCGCAACCAGCGGGCAGCCTGCGCCACCCGGTTACCCGGCCGCTCAGCCAGCGCCATGTTCAGGATGCGCGATCCCTCCGGTCCGGTCAGCAGCCGGTAGAAAATCTCCTGCTCGATGAGCGGGGCCAGCGCTTCAATATCTTCCGGATGGTCAAGCAGACGCACTAGCCGGATGACCGCATCCACCAGCAAAGGTGAAACCTTATGCACGGTGACACCACGTTCATTGCCTGCGGTCGACAGCGGCAGCGCTGGCGGAAACTGTTCAAGGTAGCGCATAAGCCGGGATTCATTAATAGCGATACCTATCCCGAGATTCGGCTTTTCCGGCGTGGCGACAGTAACGCAGGCGCGCACTGGCATATCCAGCGTCACCAGCAGCAGATCTCCCGGTCCATAGTGCAGCACCTCATCACCCATATGCAGTGCTTTGCTGCCCTGCGCCACCAGCGCAAAACTGGCCCATTGAGCAAAGTGCATCGGCTCAGTGGGTGCTGAAACCCGGCCAAAAAACAGGCAATCGATGGCGCTGGAATGCCGGCCATCCTCCGGCGCATGACGGGCAATTAACTGTGCCAGCGCCTGCCACTTGTCACTCTCTGTCACTGCGTTCTCTCCTTCCGCTCTCTGTGCCGATATTACCTGACGTCAGGTGAAATACCTGTCCTGCTGCCACACTTTTGCAGGATCGTGCAAGAAGCTTGCAGGATTGCGCTACCCGTTTTTCGTCACCAGCGCGCATAGTCTTTCGACGCAATCATTACGGCGGAGAATGACATAATGAAAGCACTGCAGAACAAAATCGCACTGGTGACAGGCGCCTCAAAAGGCATTGGTGCAGCGATTGCCATCGCGTTCGCCGCAGCGGGCGCCAGGGTCGTGGTCAACTATCGTCAGGACGAGGTGGGAGCGGCAGACGTGGTCAACGATATCGTCACGCTGGGCAGTGAAGCCGTAGCGGTACAGGCTGATATTTCTCATCTGCGGGACGTGGAACGGCTGTTTGCCACCACCGCAGAGTGTTTTGGCGCACCCGATATTGTGGTGAATAATGCGGGCAGTTTTCATCATGGCGAGTTTGCGGCGCTGACGCCGGAGGAGATGCAGCAGCAGATTAACGTTAACCTGCTCGGCACGCTGATAGTCTGTCAGCAGGCGATTCGTCACTTTCCCGCGCACGGTGGCAGCATTATTAATCTCAGCGCCCTGAACAGTAAAAACAGTACGCCAGGTTCCGTGCTCTGGGCGGCCACCAAAGGTGCAGTGGATACGCTGACTCAGGGGCTGGCGCGCGAGCTGGGCGCAAAAAATATCCGGGTTAACGCACTGGCACCTGGCATGATTCTGACCGAAGGATTGCTGGCCGCGAAAAGGATGAGCCCGCAGCTCAAGGCACAGCTGCTGGCGGCTACCCCGCTGGGGCGTTTTGGTCTGCCGGAGGATGTGGCGCAGGTCGCACTGTTTCTGGCCTCTGAAGAGTCCGCTTATGTCAGCGGCGAGCGCGTTATGATCAGCGGCGGTGCCTGACAGGCATAAAAAAAGGGAAGCCAGCGGCTTCCCTTTTCGTTACGACGTTAAGTCGTTATGCATCACGACGACGTGGAGCGGCAGCTGCGCCTTCTTCACGACGTGGACCACGGCTACCTTCACGGTTGAAAGTACGTCCACCGCCTTCACGACCACCTTCACGGCGTTCAGAAGAGAAGCGACGACCACCTTCACGGTTGGCTGCGCCAGGACCGCTGCGACGCTCACCGCCAGCACCGGCTGGACGACGATCGCCACGGCCTTCGTTTGGCTGTGCATCACCCAGCAGCTGCATATTCATCGGTTTGTTCAGAATACGCGTACGGGTGAAGTGCTGCAGCACATCGCCTGGCATGCCTTTCGGCAGCTCGATAGTCGAGTGGTTACCGAACAGCTTGATGTTACCGATGTAACGGCTGCTGATGTCGCCTTCGTTAGCGATAGCGCCAACGATGTGACGAACTTCAACACCATCATCACGGCCCACTTCGATGCGGTACAGCTGCATTTCGCCAACGTCACGACGTTCGCGACGTGGACGATCGCCATCACGGCTGTCACGGCTTTCACGTGGGCCACGATCGCTACGCGCTTCACGGCTGTCACGACGGCCATCACGCTCGTCACGATCGCGGTATTCGCGACGTGCAGGACGTGGTGCTTCTGGTGGCAGAATCAGAGGACGTTCGCCCTGTGCCATCTTCAGCAGTGCGGCTGCCAGCGTTTCCAGATCCAGTTCATCTTCCGGCTGCATTTTAGTCAGCAGAGCACGGTACTGATCCAGATCGCTGCTTTCCAGCTGCTGCTGAACTTTAGCGGCAAACTTAGCCAGACGACGCTCACCCAGCAGTTCTGCGTTAGGCAGCTCGACTTCAGGAATAGTCAGCTTCATGGTACGTTCGATGTTGCGCAGCAGACGACGCTCGCGGTTCTCAACGAACAGCAGCGCACGGCCAGCACGACCGGCACGACCGGTACGGCCGATACGGTGAACGTATGATTCTGCATCCATCGGGATGTCGTAGTTTACAACCAGGCTGATACGCTCAACGTCCAGGCCACGGGCCGCAACGTCGGTTGCAATCAGGATGTCCAGACGACCATCTTTCAGGCGCTCCAGCGTCTGCTCACGCAGTGCCTGGTTCATATCACCGTTCAGCGCGGCGCTGTTATAGCCACTACGCTCCAGCGCTTCTGCCACTTCCAGCGTTGCGTTTTTAGTACGCACGAAGATGATGGCAGCATCAAAGTCTTCTGCTTCCAGGAAGCGAACCAGTGCGTCTGTTTTACGACCGTAAGCGGTCCAGTAACTCTGGCTGATGTCAGGACGCGTTGTCATGCTTGACTGAATACGCACTTCCTGTGGATCTTTCATGAAGCGTTTGGTGATGCGACGAATCGCTTCCGGCATGGTTGCAGAGAACAGCGCAGTCTGATGACCGGCTGGAATCTGAGCCATGATGGTTTCAACGTCTTCGATGAAGCCCATACGCAGCATTTCATCAGCTTCATCCAGCACCAGGCCGCGCAGGTTAGAGAGTTCTAACGTGCCGCGTTTCAGGTGGTCAAGCAGACGACCAGGGGTACCCACAACAACCTGTGGTCCCTGACGCAGAGCGCGCAGCTGCACGTCATAACGCTGGCCGCCGTAAAGGGCAACCACGTTCAGGCCACGCATGTGCTTAGAGAATTCAGTGATTGCTTCAGCAACCTGTACCGCCAGTTCGCGGGTCGGTGCCAGCACCAGAATCTGTGGTGCTTTAACAGTCGGGTCGATGTTGTTTAACAGCGGCAGAGAGAACGCCGCAGTTTTACCACTCCCGGTCTGCGCCATGCCTAACACGTCACGGCCCGCCAGCAGGTGAGGAATACACTCAGCCTGGATTGGGGATGGCTTTACGTAGCCCATGCCATTCAGTGATTCAAGGATGTCGGCGTTCAGGCCAAGGTCAGCAAAAGTGGTTTGAATATCAGTCATGTAGTACACGTGCCTCTTAGATTGCGGCGGCCAGTCTACATAACTCGTCGTGAAAACTTTCAGTCATTTTCATCAAAAAGTGTGAACCGGCTCAAATTAGAAGTTTTGACGAACAGAAAAGCCTTCATCCCTTAAGATGATGACTTAACAGGTTTTACAGGCATATTAAGTTCGTCAGCTATTGCTGGTCAGATTCTGATAAATCGTCTTGTGCCTGGCCGAGTTGCGCCAGTTCCAACAATGCGTATCGGTGTTCAACAAAGTTGTTAACGTTGTTGGCCACCGCCAGTTTGAACAACGCTTTCGCGTCGTCCTTCTCCCCCAGACTTAGGTAGTACTTACCTAAATAGAAGTTGGTTTCACTGAGATGTTCAGCGAGCGAGGTGTTATCCGTTGCGTCCGCCTTGAGACTTTCCATCAACGTTTTCTCGTTGATATCTCCAAGGTAGAACTCGACAATATTCCATCCCCATTGGTCTCTGACCGCTTTGTCGTGACGCTGTTGAAGCGCGACTTTTGCCTTGTCGACATCCATCTCACGTTCAACGAGATAGAGCCACAGACTGCGGAAAGGATCGTTAGGATCGTCTTGATAAAACGCCAGCAGATCATCTTGCGCTAACTTGTATCGACCGCCGTAATAGAGGGCGATACCACGGTTTAAATGCGCATAGTTGTAAGTTGGATCAAGCTCAAGTACAGAATCAAACGCTTCATAGGCGGCATCAAAGTTGCCCGCCTGCGTTAAATATATGCCTAAGTAGTTAAACACTTCGGGCATATCTGGTCTTATAGACAGCGCTTGCGAAAAATCGTTCCGCGCTAATGCCCGCAGACCTAAACTATCATACAACACTCCGCGCTCATATAACAGCTGTGCGCGTTCATCATCGGTGAGAGCGCGACTGGCAAGAATTTGTTCCATGCGCGCCAGTATCACTTCCTGCTGCAGTGTGGGCTGTAAAGGCACTGCAAGAACTTCGTTCTTACGCCAATTGGAGTTGCTGCATCCTGCCAGCGTCAAAGCTGTCGCAACAAAACACCAGCGCAGAAAAGGCTTCATTTCCCACTCCCGAATACAAACATTGGGATAACCATCCTGTCATCCGCCTGCTGTGCACAAGGATTCCCGCCCTCGCGATGATACAAACGCCCCTCTCTGCCAGGCAAAGAGGGGCAAATCAGCAACGACTTATTCAGCGTCAGGCGTGGTCACCGCTGCAGCTTCTTCAGTCTGCGGCTTAGTTTCTGTCGCTTCTTTGATGCTCAGGCGTACGCGACCCTGGCGATCAACTTCCATCACCTTAACCGGCACTTCCTGACCCATCTGCAGATAGTCAGTCACTTTTTCAACGCGCTTATCAGCGATTTGTGAAATGTGAACCAGACCTTCTTTACCGCCGCCGATAGCAACGAAGGCACCGAAGTCAACGATACGGGTCACTTTACCACTGTAAATGCGGCCCACTTCGATTTCTGCAGTGATCTCTTCGATACGACGAATCGCTTCTTTCGCTTTCAGACCATCGGTCGCAGCGATTTTCACGGTGCCGTCATCTTCGATTTCAATCGTCGTGCCGGTCTCTTCGGTCAGTGCACGAATCACTGAGCCGCCTTTACCGATCACATCTTTGATCTTGTCAGAGCTGATTTTGATGGTGTAGATGCGTGGAGCGAATTCAGAAATCTCAGTACGCGGTGTGCTGATAGCCTGTTCCATCACGCCCAGAATGTGCAGACGCGCACCCTTGGCCTGGTTCAGGGCTTCCTGCATGATTTCACGCGTGATGCCTTCGATTTTGATGTCCATCTGCAGCGCGGTGATACCTTCACGGCTACCGGCTACTTTGAAGTCCATGTCGCCCAGGTGATCTTCGTCGCCCAGGATGTCTGACAGAACTACAAACTTCTCATCTTCTTTTACCAGACCCATTGCGATACCGGCAACGGCGGCTTTAATTGGCACACCTGCATCCATCAGCGCCAGTGAGGCACCGCAGACAGAGGCCATCGAAGAAGAGCCGTTAGATTCAGTGATTTCAGACACCACACGCACGGTGTAAGGGAAATCTTCCGCTTTAGGCATTACCGCTAACACACCGCGCTTCGCCAGACGACCGTGACCAATTTCACGACGCTTCGGCGAACCGACCATGCCGGTTTCACCGACAGAGTATGGAGGGAAGTTGTAATGGAACAGGAAGCTGTCGGTACGTTCGCCCATCAGCTCATCCAGGTTCTGCGCATCACGGGTAGTACCCAGCGTTGCCGTAACCAGTGCCTGCGTCTCACCACGGGTAAACAGTGATGAACCGTGAGTACGTGGCAATACGCCAGTACGCACGTCCAGACCGCGGATCATATCTTTTTCACGGCCATCGATACGTGGCTCGCCATTCAGGATGCGGGTACGAACGACGGTTTTTTCGAGGCTATGCACGATGTCGCCGATTTCTGAACCATCCAGCGTTTCATCTTCAGCCAGCAGCGCAGCAATGGTTTCGTCTTTGATGACGCCAACCTGCGCGTAACGCTCCTGCTTGTCAGTGATGCGGTAAGCATCGCTGATGCGCGCTTCTGCCAGGGCAGCAACACGAGAAATCAACGGGGTGTTAGCCGCTTCTGGCTGCCAGTCCCAGCGTGGTTTGCCTGCTTCAGCCACCAGGGCATTGATGTTTTCGATAACGATCTGCTGCTGGTCATGGCCAAAGACCACGGCGCCCAGCATCTGCTCTTCTGACAGGATCTCAGCTTCAGATTCAACCATCAGAACGGCATTCTGCGTACCGGCAACGACCAGATCCAGACGAGACTGTTTCAGCTCATCTGCGGTTGGGTTCAGAACATATTGATCGTTAATGTAACCGACACGCGCAGCACCAATCGGGCCATTAAACGGCAGACCAGAAAGCGCCAGTGCAGCAGAGGCACCAATCATTGCAACGATGTCCGGATGAACCTGTGGGTTAACAGACACCACGGTGGCAATAACCTGGACTTCGTTAACAAAACCTTCCGGGAACAGCGGACGAATCGGGCGGTCAATCAGACGCGAAATCAGGGTTTCGCCTTCGCTTGGACGGCCTTCACGACGGAAGAAGCTGCCTGGGATACGACCAGCAGCGTAAGTACGCTCCTGATAGTTCACGGTCAGTGGGAAGAAGTCCTGACCTGGTTTAGATTTTTTCTGACCTACGACAGTGACGAACACTGCAGTATCGTCCATGCTCACCATCACAGCGGCTGTCGCCTGGCGAGCCATCATGCCGGTTTCCAGCGTGACGGTATGTTGACCATATTGGAATTTGCGTACGATCGGATTCAGCAAAATCAAAGTCCTTAACTTCGGGGCTGGGCTATCTGTAGCCCGCCATTGATTACCAATCTTCAGCTGCATCCTCGCGACTAATGACAACCCTCGACCGCCCCTGCGGTAAAGCCTCTCATTAGCCGCGCGAAATTCTGCAAACTAAAGATCACACTAAGCAACAATACATCAGTTTGGCCCGGATTGCTGCCGATTGCTCGAAAAAAGGGGCCATAAAGGCCCCCTCTTCACGAAACTCGCACAAATCTGATCGTAAGCTGCACACAGTGCAAAAGCTCGCATAATGCCCCGACGATCAGATTCTTCAGACTTAGCGACGCAGACCGAGACTTTCGATCAGGCTGCTGTAGCGTGCAACGTCTTTACGCTTCAGGTAGTCCAGCAGCTTACGACGCTGAGATACCATGCGCAGCAGACCGCGGCGGCTGTGATGGTCTTTTTTGTGCTCAGAGAAGTGACCCTGCAGATGGGTAATCTGCGCGGTCAACAGGGCAACCTGAACTTCAGTTGAACCGCTGTCGTTAGCACCACGGCCATATTTAGCAACGATCTCTGCTTTAGCTTCTACGCTTAGAGACATAATAAACTCCAGTAATATATGAATGTATGGGTGCCGATCTCTAATTCAGCATCCCGCTTTAAAGCCGCGCTATTCTACTCTGCGCCCGATAGCAACGCAAATGCCCCATCAGCGAAAAGTGAACGCCTGGCTTAATCCTGATACTCAACCACCAAACGACGTGGCGCGAGGCGGCCATCATCGGCAATTTCTGCCATACCGATAAACTTACGCGCTTCACCTTCCGATACCCTGACCAGCCCGTGCGCAGGCGCATTGCTGGCCTGCACCGGCTGTCCCTGGCGGAAAAAATCTGCCACGGCGGGCGGGATATTCACTTCAGGGAAATCAGAGGCGGGGCTGTCCATCGGCAATAACAGCGGATCGAGCTGCGTTTCCAGTGGGATGCCCGCTTCTGTGGCTTCGGCCAGCAGGGTATTGAGCTGTTCCAGCGTCACCATCCGTTCATACGGATAACGGGCAACCTGTACACGTCGCAGCATGATGACATGCGCACCGCATCCCAGCTTTTCGCCCAGATCATCGATGATGGTACGGATATAGGTGCCTTTGGAGCAGTGAATTTCCAGCTCCAGCTCATTATCCTGCCAGCGAATAAACTGCAGCTCATAGACCGTGATCGGGCGCGGTTCACGCTCAATCACAATGCCCTGACGCGCATATTCATACAGCGGACGACCCTGATGCTTCAGCGCTGAAAACATTGATGGCACCTGCAGCGTGTCGCCGCGGAAGCTCTCAAGGGCGCTATCCAGATCGGCCTGACTGAAGCTGACCGGACGAGTCTGCACGATGTTGCCATCGGCGTCTGACGTGTCAGTGCGCTCGCCCAGTCGGGCAATCACACGGTAGCGTTTGTCGGAATCGAGCAGATACTGCGAAAACTTGGTCGCTTCACCCAGGCAGATTGGCAACATGCCGGTGGCCAGTGGATCAAGCGCGCCGGTATGGCCTGCGCGATTGGCGTTGAAGATACGCTTCACTTTCTGCAGGACATCATTCGACGAAACGCCTTGTGGCTTATCCAGCAACAACACGCCATGGACGTCGCGACCGCGACGACGCGGACGACTCATTACGCCTCCTCGTCATCGCCGGTGGCATCCGGACCACGGCGCTCTGCATCGTTCTTCACGACGCTGGTGACGAGGTTAGACATGCGCATCCCTTCGACTAACGAGTTGTCGTAGAAGAACGTCAGCTCAGGCACGATACGCAGGCGCATCGCTTTGCCGAGCAGAATGCGAATGTAACCTGAGGCTTCTTTCAGCGCTTTCAGGCCATGCTTAATCGCATCTTCATCTTTGTCGTTGAGGAACGTTACGAACACTTTTGCGTAAGCAAGATCGCGTGACACTTCAACGCCGGATACGGTGACCATCATGCCAAGGCGCGGATCTTTAATCTCACGCTGCAGGATCATCGCAATCTCTTTTTGCAGCTCTTGTGACACGCGCTGCGGGCGACCAAATTCTTTCGCCATCATTATTTCTCCCAAATAATTCGGGAGGCCAGAGGCCTCCCAAATTGCCACACATCAGCAGTCTATTACTCGATGGTGCGTTTAATTTCGATGATTTCAAACACTTCGATCATATCGCCAACGCGAACGTCGTTGTAGTTCTTCACGCCGATACCGCACTCCATGCCGTTACGCACTTCGTTGACGTCATCTTTAAAGCGACGCAGAGATTCCAGCTCGCCTTCGTAAATCACCACGTTGTCACGCAGGACACGGATTGGATTGTGACGTTTGATGTTACCTTCCGTCACCATACAACCGGCAATCGCGCCAAACTTCGGTGATTTGAACACGTCGCGCACTGCAGCCAGACCAATGATCTGCTGTTTGTACTCTGGTGCCAGCATGCCGCTCATCGCCGCTTTAACTTCGTCAATCAGGTTATAGATGACAGAGTAGTAGCGCAGATCCAGGCTTTCTGCGTCAATGACGCGACGCGCAGAGGCATCGGCACGAACGTTGAAGCCAAGGAGGATGGCGTTAGAAGCAGCCGCCAGGGTTGCATCGGTTTCGGTAATCCCGCCTACGCCTGAACCCACAATCTTCACCTTCACTTCGTCGGTGGAGAGTTTTTGCAGGGAATCAGAGATGGCTTCCACAGAACCCTGAACGTCAGCTTTCAGAACGATGTTCAGTTCAGACACTTCGCCTTCGGTCATGTTAGCAAACATGTTCTCGAGCTTAGATTTCTGCTGGCGAGCCAGTTTAACTTCGCGGAATTTGCCCTGACGATAGAGCGCAACTTCACGTGCTTTCTTCTCGTCACGAACCACGGTCGCTTCATCACCCGCAGCCGGCACGCCGGACAGGCCCAGAATCTCAACCGGGATAGAAGGACCCGCTTCCAGAACTTCGCGACCCAGTTCGTCACGCATTGCACGAACACGGCCATATTCGAAACCACAAAGAACGATGTCGCCTTTGTTGAGCGTACCTTCACGAACCAGCACGGTAGCAACCGGACCACGACCTTTGTCGAGGAACGATTCAATCACTACGCCGCTCGCCATACCTTCACGGATAGCGGTCAGTTCCAGCACTTCCGCCTGCAGCAGGATAGCGTTTAACAGGTCATCAATGCCGGTACCCGCTTTCGCAGAGACATTCACGAACATGTTTTCGCCGCCCCACTCTTCCGGAATAATTCCGTACTGAGTCAGTTCGTTTTTAACACGATCCGGATCCGCTTCTGGCTTATCGCACTTGTTCACGGCAACCACAACCGGCACTTTAGCGGCTTTGGCGTGCTGAATAGCTTCGACAGTCTGTGGCATCACGCCATCGTCCGCTGCGACAACCAGGATAACGATATCGGTCGCCTGTGCACCACGTGCACGCATCGCGGTAAACGCGGCGTGGCCCGGGGTATCCAGGAAGGTGACCATACCGTTGTCGGTTTCAACGTGGTAAGCACCAATGTGCTGTGTAATACCGCCCGCTTCGCCAGAGGCGATTTTAGTGGAGCGGATATAGTCCAGCAGAGAGGTTTTACCGTGGTCGACGTGGCCCATGATGGTCACAACCGGCGCACGAGACTCCTGTGCCGCATCGGTATCACGATCGTCCATTACCGCTTCTTCCAGCTCGTTCTCACGACGCAGGGTCACTTTGTGGCCCATCTCTTCGGCTACGAGCTGTGCAGTTTCCTGATCGATGACCTGGTTGATAGTCGCCATGGCGCCCATCTTCATCATCGCTTTGATGACCAGAGAACCTTTCACCGCCATTTTGTTCGCCAGTTCGGCTACGGTGATGGTTTCGCCAATCACAACATCGCGGTTAACGGCCTGCGCTGGCTTGTTGAAGCCCTGCTGCAGTGCGCTAGGTTTGCGATGCTTACCGCCTTTACCGCCACGAACCTGCGCACGCGCTTCTTCACGGTCAGTTTTGGCTTCAGAATGTTTGTTGCCTTTTTTCGCCGGACGCGCAGCTTTAGCAGTCGTACGCGCACGCGCACGGCCTGCTTCAACCTGACGGTCGTTTTCGTCTTCTGCCTGACGGGCGTGGGTCGAAGTGGTGACGTGATAGTCGCCTTTATCCTCTTCTTCCGGTTTTTCCCATTCAGCTGATTTCTCTTCAGCCAGACGGCGGGCTTCTTCGGCTACGAGGCGGGCAGCCTCTTCAAGCTTACGGCGGGCTTCTTCTTCAGCTTTACGCTTCAGTTCAGCAGCTTCAGCTTCGCGACGGGCTTTGTCTGATTGCGCAGCCCTGGTCACTTCGTCGGTAGGTTGATTTGTCACTTTGTCATTTTCCGCTGCTGCACGTTTGGCCTTATCAGCGGCTTCGCGCCTTGCTTTATCTTCGGCTTCACGTTGCGCTTTCTGTTCAGCTTCGCGACGGGCTTTTTCTTCAGCCTCGCGTTGCGCCTGCTCTTCCGCTTCACGCTGCGCCTGGGCTTCAGCTTCTGCCTGAGCTTGCTCAGACTCTGCATCACCTTTCACATAGGTACGCTTTTTGCGGACTTCAATTTGCACCGACTTACTTTTACCCCCGGTGCCTGGAATATTCAAGGTGCTGCGCGTTTTACGCTGCAGCGTCAGCTTAGCTGAACCGACCTGACCGTGTTCACGGTTCAGATGAGATAGTAAGGTTTCTTTCTCTTGCTGGGTCACCGCGTCATTTTCAGACTTAGGGATCCCCGCATCAGCAAATTGCTGTACCAGGCGATCGACCGGAGTCTGAATTTCTGCGGCCAGCGATTTTACGGTTACATCTGTCATGCTGTTCCTTCCTGTTATTACGCGTCATCGCCGAACCAGCAGATATTACGTGCGGCCATAATCAGCGCGCCGGCTTGTTCATCAGACATGCCTTCAATATCCGTCAGATCGTCAACACCTTGCTCAGCGAGATCTTCCAGCGTGCAAACGCCTTTTGACGCCAGGCGGAACGCCAGCGCACGATCGAGGCCTTCAAGATTCAGAAGATCCGCTGCGGGCTCCTGATTTCCAAGACTCTCTTCTTTCGCCAGTGCCAGGGTGGTTAACGCATTTTTTGCTCGTTCACGCAGGGCTTCAATGGTCTCTTCATCAAGGCCGTCGACTTCCAGCAGCTCGTTGATTGGCACGTATGCCAGCTCTTCCAGCGAGGAGAAGCCCTCTTCCACCAGTACGGTGGCGAACTCTTCGTCGATGTCGAGATGTTTAGTGAACATATCGATCGCTGCATGCGCTTCAGCCTGATGCTTAGCCTGCAGATCATCGACGGTCATCACGTTCAGCTCCCAGCCACTCAGCTGCGAAGCGAGACGCACGTTTTGGCCGTTACGGCCGATCGCCTGAGCCAGATTGCCAGCTTCTACGGCGATATCCATGGTGTGATTATCTTCATCAACCACGATTGACGCCACATCGGCCGGAGCCATGGCGTTAATAACAAACTGCGCCGGGTTATCGTCCCACAACACGATATCGATACGCTCGCCGCCGAGTTCACTGGAAACAGCCTGAACACGTGCGCCGCGCATGCCCACACAGGCACCCACCGGATCGATACGTTTATCGTTGGTTTTGACTGCAATTTTAGCGCGCGAACCCGGATCGCGGGCAGCGGCTTTAATTTCAATCAGTTCTTCGCCAATTTCTGGCACCTCAATGCGGAACAGTTCAATCAGCATTTCCGGTTTGGAACGCGTCACGAACAGCTGCGCGCCACGCGCTTCCGGACGTACAGAGTAGAGTACGCCACGAATACGGTCGCCTGGACGGAAGTTTTCACGCGGCAGCATATCTTCGCGCAGAATGACCGCTTCGGCATTGCTGCCAAGGTCGAGGGAAATGTTGTCGCGGTTAACTTTTTTCACCACACCGGTGATGATTTCGCCTTCCTGCTCACGGAACTGATCAACCACCATCGCGCGCTCAGCTTCGCGCACTTTTTGCACGATAACCTGCTTAGCGGTCTGGGTAGTGATACGGTCAAAGGTGACCGATTCAATCTGATCTTCGACATATTCGCCCAGATTGAATGCTTCATCTTCGAAGCGGGCCGCATCCAGCGTGATCTCGCGCGTCGGCTGTGTCACCTCTTCTACGATTTCCCAGCGGCGGAAAGTATCGAAATCGCCACTGCGGCGATCAATGCTGACGCGTACTTCAATTTCCTGCTCGTACTTTTTCTTGGTCGCAGTCGCCAGCGCGCTCTCCAGCGCTTCGAAGATTTTCTCACGCGGCAGGGCTTTTTCGTTAGAAACGGCTTCTACAACAGCTAAGATCTCTTTGTTCATCCTGGTTAGCCTCAATCCGGACTTTTAAAAGTGGGGGACCAGGTTCGCTTTCTGAATATTACTCAGCGCGAACACTTCATCGCTACCCTCAACGTGCACCGTGATCATCTCGCCATCAACTGACTTGATGGTTCCCTGCCATTTACGGCGGTTCTGAACGGCCATACGCAACACCAGACTCACTTCTTCACCCATAAAACGGGTGTAGTGTTCTGCGGTGAACAGAGGACGATCGAGTCCCGGTGAAGAGACTTCAAGGTTGTAAGGTACCGTAATCGGATCTTCAACATCCATTACCGCACTTACCTGGTGGCTGACATCGGCGCAATCATCGACATTGATGCCATCTTCACTATCAATATAGATGCGCAGGATAGATGTGCGACTACGAACGAATTCAATTCCAACCAGTTCGTAACCCAGCGCTTCTACGGGAGCCGATACCAACTCTGTCAATTTTTGCTCTAATGTGGACAAGCCCACCCCCAAGACATAAAAAAAGGGCCTATAGCCCAGTATTACGATTCGCTAATAACAAAAAACCCCGAATATTCGGGGCTTTTAGTCACTGGACCCTGTATGCCGCAATGCGGCCCGGACTCCATCCAAAGAATTTTCTTTCAAAAAATAGCCGTGAATGCGTCCGTCGATGCATACAGTATATTTGAAAAAGAACTCAAAGGGAAAATTGGTTGCGGGGGCCGGATTTGAACCGACGACCTTCGGGTTATGAGCCCGACGAGCTACCAGGCTGCTCCACCCCGCGTCCGAAAACGTGGCGAATAATACGCCAGACCTGCATAAAATGCAAGAGATACTGCTATTTGGTACCGAGGACGGGACTTGAACCCGTAAGCCCAATCGGGCACTACCACCTCAAGGTAGCGTGTCTACCAATTCCACCACCACGGCACTGCACTGACCACAACGATTCGTTGTGCTGACGACCTTACTTAGGAATATCGCTGCCCGGTGTAACCGGTTGAGCTGGCTTTTCAGTCTGTTGAGAAGACTGCGCCGGCGCAGAAAGATTTTCCCACTCGCTTCCTTTCGAGGCTTTATTGCTGTTCAGATTACCCAGAACCAGGCTGATGATGAAGAACAGTGCCGCTAAGATGCCAGTGGTACGGGTCATGAAATTACCTGAACCCGAAGAACCAAACACCGTACCGGATGCGCCTGCACCGAATGAGGCTCCCATATCAGCGCCTTTGCCTTGCTGCAGCATGATCATACCCACGAGGGCGATAGCTACAATAAGGAAAACAACTAAAAGAGCTTCGTACATATTCAACCTGTTCCTTGCACGATAATCGTACAGTTAAAGCTTCAACCAGTATTGATGGGGCATCTCGTCATCACCCATCAGAAGCGGGTGTGAATACTAACCAAAGGCGCATATCTCTGCAAGTGCAATTTCTCTTACGCAAACTGATTGCAGAAAAAAGCGCCATCCCGGTGATTTTACAGGCGGTTCAGTATTCTGAAGACCGCCTTTAAGACGGTTAAACCGCCTTAACCTGATCGGCAATACGATTAGCCAGTTCGGTGACCTGCGCCTCATTTTCGCCTTCGACCATCACACGAATCAGCGGCTCAGTGCCTGACTTACGCAACAGAACGCGTCCGCGACCCGCCAGCGCTTTCTCCACTTCGGCGGTAACCATTTTCACGGCGTCGCTTTGCAGCGGGTCATGCTCGCCCGCGAAGCGTACGTTGACCAGAACCTGCGGCAGCATCTTCATGCCACTGCAGAGATCGTGCAGGCTCATGTGGTTACGCACCATCGCAGTAAGCACTTGCAAACTTGCAACGATACCGTCTCCGGTGGTGGTTTTATCCAGCAGGATCACATGACCGGAGTTCTCCGCGCCGAGACGCCAGCCCTTCTCCTGCATCTTTTCCAGCACATAGCGGTCACCGACTTTGGCACGGGTAAACGGAATGCCGAGCTGTTTCAGCGCTAATTCCAGGCCCATGTTGCTCATCAGCGTACCCACTACACCGCCACGTAACTGTCCCTGACGAAGCGCTTCACGTGCAATGATGTAAAGGATCTGGTCGCCGTCCACTTTGTCACCCAGATGGTCAATCATCATGATGCGGTCGCCGTCGCCATCATAGGCCAGACCGATATCTGCCTTCTCTGCCAGTACGCGCTGCTGCAGCAGTTTAAGATCGGTCGCGCCGCACTCTTTGTTGATGTTCATGCCGTCTGGCTGCACACCGATTGCGATGACGGTTGCGCCCAGCTCGCGCAGGACATTCGGCGCAATGTGGTAAGTGGCGCCATTGGCACAGTCGACCACAATTTTCAGGGCATTCAGATTGAGCTCGCTGGGGAAAGTCCCCTTACTGAACTCAATGTAACGCCCCGCTGCATCGACGATGCGGCTGGCGCGCCCTAACTGCGCGGACTCCACGCAGGTAATTGGCTTTTCCATTTCCAGCTCAATCGCTTCTTCCACGTCATCAGGCAGTTTGGTGCCTTCGGACGAGAAGAATTTAATGCCGTTGTCGTCAAACGGATTGTGCGACGCTGAAATAACGATGCCCGCCTCAGCGCGGAAAGTGCGGGTCAAATAGGCGATGGCGGGGGTCGGCATCGGACCGGTAAACGCAGCGGTCAGGCCTGCGGCGGCGAGACCCGCTTCCAGCGCAGACTCCAGCATATAGCCAGAGATACGGGTATCTTTGCCGATGATGATCTTTTTGGAACCGTGGCGCGCCAGTACTTTACCCGCGGCCCAGCCCAGCTTCAGGACGAAATCTGGCGTGATAGGTGTTTCACCGACTTTGCCGCGAATGCCGTCTGTACCGAAATATTTACGATTACTCATGATGTTCCTTTTGCTCTTTGGGTCGCTTCGACCACGCGCATCGCTTCGGCCGTCTCTTTTACGTCATGGGCGCGAATAATCTGCGCGCCCTGCATGGCAGCAATCACCGCGCAGCTCAGGCTGCCGGTTAAACGCTGTGATGGGCCGACATTTAACAACTGGCCAATCATCGATTTACGCGACATCCCCACCAGCAGTGGCAGACCAAAGTGGTGAAAATCGCTGAGATGAGCCAGCAATTCATAATTGTGGCTGAGATTTTTACCGAAACCGAAGCCCGGGTCGAGTATCAGCTGCTCTTTTTTCATTCCCGCCGCTTCGCAACGCGCAATCTGCTGAGCGAAGTAAGTGTCCACTTCGCTTAAGATGTTTTCGTAAACCGGTGCCTGCTGCATGGTGCGCGGTTCGCCCTGCATATGCATTAAACAGACAGGCAGTCCGGTTGCGGCAGCAGCTTCCAGTGCCCCCGGTTCGGAGAGTGAGCGGACATCGTTAATGATGTGAGCACCCACTCGCGCGGCTTCCCGGATCACGTCCGCTTTAGAGGTGTCTACTGAAATCCAGACTTCGAAACGCTGGGCAATGGCATCGATCACCGGAATGACCCGCTCCAGCTCCTCCTCCACACTGACCTCATCAGCGCCAGGACGGGTTGATTCGCCGCCTACATCGATAATGGTTGCGCCGGCATTAACCATCTCATTGGTATGCGTCAGCGCATCGACCAGCGCGTTATGTTTACCACCATCTGAAAAGGAGTCCGGCGTGACATTCAGAATGCCCATCACATGTGGAAACGATAAATCGAGATGGGAATCACGGGCAAACAACTTCATGGTGAAAACTCCTTGCTGATCAATATCTGGATGTAAAAAACCCCGGACCAGCCGGGGTTTTGTCTGACGATGATGCGTCTTATTTGTTGTACTGCTCTGACATAGTATTGCCTGGATTCGGCGTACGCGGTTCATCAACCGGACGTGGCGCTTTTGGCGTACCGTTGCTGTCTGAGTTGCTGCCTGGATCTTCCCAGCCCGCTGGCGGACGCACTTCGCGGCGTGCCATCAGGTCGTCGATCTGTGGTGCATCAATGGTTTCATACTTCATCAGCGCATCTTTCATCGCGTGAAGAATGTCCATGTTCTCACCCAGAATGCGACGGGCACGCTGGTAGTTGCTGTCGATCAGGTGCTTAACTTCCTGGTCGATGATGCGGGCCGTTTCATCGGACATATGTTTCGCTTTCGCGACAGAACGTCCAAGGAACACTTCACCCTCTTCTTCTGCATACAGCAACGGACCCAGTTTTTCAGAGAAGCCCCACTGCGTCACCATGTTACGTGCCAGATTCGTCGCGACTTTGATGTCGTTGGACGCACCGGTAGAAACATGTTCCACACCGTAGATGATCTCTTCTGCCAGGCGACCGCCATACAGCGTTGAGATCTGGCTTTCCAGTTTCTGACGACTGGCGCTAATCGCGTCGCCTTCAGGCAGGAAGAAGGTCACACCCAGCGCACGGCCGCGCGGGATAATCGTGACTTTATGCACCGGATCATGCTCTGGCACCAGGCGGCCAATAATGGCGTGGCCCGCTTCGTGATAGGCAGTGGATTCTTTCTGCGATTCCGTCATCACCATGGAGCGACGTTCCGCACCCATCATGATTTTGTCTTTCGCTTTCTCGAACTCAACCATCGACACGACACGCTTGTTTGAACGAGCGGCGAACAGCGCTGCTTCGTTCACCAGGTTGGCCAGATCGGCACCGGAGAAGCCTGGCGTACCACGTGCAATGATCGCAGCATCAATGTCGGTTGCCAGTGGCACACGACGCATATGCACTTTCAGGATCTGCTCACGACCACGTACGTCTGGCAAACCGACCACAACCTGACGGTCAAAGCGGCCTGGACGCAGCAGGGCAGGGTCCAGTACGTCAGGACGGTTAGTCGCGGCGATAACGATAATTCCTTCGTTACCTTCGAAACCATCCATCTCAACCAGCATCTGGTTCAGCGTCTGCTCACGTTCATCATGACCACCGCCTAAACCGGCGCCACGCTGACGACCGACGGCGTCGATCTCATCGATGAAGATGATGCACGGTGCGGCTTTCTTGGCCTGTTCGAACATGTCGCGCACACGGGATGCACCGACACCGACAAACATTTCTACAAAGTCAGAACCGGAAATAGTGAAGAAAGGCACTTTGGCTTCACCGGCAATCGCTTTTGCCAGCAGGGTTTTACCGGTACCCGGCGGCCCCACCATCAGAACGCCTTTTGGAATTTTACCGCCCAGCTTCTGGAAACGGCTCGGCTCACGCAGATATTCCACCAGCTCAGCCACTTCATCTTTCGCTTCATCACAACCCGCAACGTCGGCGAAAGTGGTTTTAATCTGGTCTTCTGTCAACATGCGGGCTTTGCTTTTGCCGAAGGACATCGCGCCCTTACCGCCGCCGCCCTGCATCTGACGCATAAAGAAGATCCACACACCGATCAGCAGCAGCATCGGGAACCACGAAATGAAGATCGAAGCCAGCAGGCTCGGTTCTTCCGGCGGTTCGCCAACCACTTTGACGTTTTTGGTCAAGAGGTTATCGAGCAACTTAGGATCATTGACAGGAATGTAGGTGGTATATTTATTGCTGTCTTTTTTGACAACGTTAATTTCACGCCCGTTAATACGTGCCTCGCGGACCTGATCCTGGTTCACTTCCGACAGGAAGGTTGAATAATCAACCCGACGGCCATTCGACTCGCTGGGCCCAAAGCTCTGGAATACTGACATCAGCACGACCGCGATGACTAACCAGAGAATCAGGTTTTTCGCCATGTCACTCAAGGGATTAACCTCATATTACATCGGTGTTAACAGATAGCGTAGGGTACTATAGTTCCTGCATACATGGAATCGCAGCAAAGCTGCGGACTTCTCCAGCAATTTGGTTATAGTTTGCGCCCAGTCGCCACAATGTACACTTCACGTGAACGTGAACGTGAAGCGTCCGGCTTACGAATTTTTACTTTCGTAAACAGGGAGCGAATTTCCCGCAGGTATTCATCGAAGCCATCTCCCTGAAACACTTTCACTACAAAACTGCCGCCAGGTGCCAGGATATCCCGACACATCTCCAGCGCCAGTTCCACTAAATACATCGACCGGGGAATATCTACGGCAGGTGTACCACTCATATTCGGCGCCATATCGGACATGACAACCTGAACTTTCTGATCGCCAACGCGCTCAAGCAACGCATTGATCACCGATTCTTCACGAAAATCGCCCTGAAGGAAATCGACACCGACTATCGGATCCATTGGCAGGATATCACAGGCAATGATGCGCCCTTTATTCCCGATTTGCTGAACCACATACTGCGACCAGCCACCAGGTGCAGCACCCAGATCTACCACGGTCATGCCGGGTTTGAAAAGCTTGTCACCCTGTTGTATTTCATCAAGTTTAAACCAGGCGCGCGAACGCAACCCTTTTTTCTGCGCCTGAAGCACATATTTATCGCTAAAGTGTTCCTGAAGCCAGCGGCTGGAGCTGGCCGAACGCTTTTTACCCGTCATAATAATTCCAGTTAAATCGTCATCGTAGCGATAAACCTGCACGCAATGGGTTGCGTCGATTTGGTGATATACCCGAGATGGCGGTAGAATGAACCGTTTTCAATCCCTGAGTAAGTAAAAAACTACGATGAATCTAAGTACCAAACAAAAACAGCACCTCAAGGGCCTCGCCCATCCGCTCAAGCCAGTGGTTATGCTGGGTGGCAATGGCCTGACTGAAGGCGTGCTGGCCGAAATTGAGCAGGCTCTGTCGCATCACGAACTGATTAAGGTAAAAATCGCCTCTGAAGATCGTGAAACGAAACAGCTGATCGTCGAGGCTATCGTGCGTGAGACCGGTGCCAGCAACGTACAGGTGATCGGCAAAACGCTGGTGCTGTATCGCCCCTCTAAAGAGAGCAAAATTTCTCTGCCACGCTAAGTGGGCAAAGAAAGTGACATGCTCTTACCTCAGATAAAAGGCCGCAATGCGGCCTTTTTCCTTTCTTTACATTGTGCTTGAACGCTTTTCAAAGCGTAGCAACATCTTAAAGGTATTCCACCTTCAGGATCTCATACTCAACGTCGCCGCCCGGGGTTTTTACGATAGCCACATCATCGGCCTCTTTACCCACCAGGCCACGCGCCATTGGCGAATTGACCGAAATCAGATTTTGCTTAAAGTCCGCTTCGTCATCGCCCACGATGCGATACGTGGCTTCTTCGTCGGTCTCGACGTTCAGCACGGTCACCGTGGCACCAAAGATCACGCGGCCGGTTTTCGGCATCTGCGTGACATCGATAACCTGCGCATTGGAGAGTTTGGCTTCAATCTCCTGGATACGGCCTTCACAAAAGCCCTGCTCTTCACGCGCAGCGTGATATTCCGCGTTCTCTTTTAAATCGCCATGTTCGCGTGCATCAGCGATAGAGGCGATAATGCGCGGGCGCTTCACGGTTTTCAGCTCGTTCAGCTCTTCGCGCAATCTTTCAGCGCCTCTTAACGTCATCGGAATCTGATTCATTTAAGCTCCTCGCCCTCTTTCCTGTTTAACGATGTCATCCTGACCGGTGACCGCAGAAAAAAGCGCTCTGCGGCGCATTAGCCCGTTTTTGCAAATAAAAGAATCCTGACCCAGAGATGCCTCCAGGCCAGAAAAGAGTTTTGCAATTTGATACGTATTTTACCCCAGAGTTCCCTGCGGGTCATCGTTTACTTTGCACCGCCCAGCGACGTAGTATTGACGCCCTCACCTGCCAGTTACCGCGAGATTATGCGATTTTCACGACTTGTTACCGGATTAAGCTGCGCATTTATGCTGCAGGCACACGCAGCGCCAGTTGATGAATACATGCAGTACCTGCCAGATGGCGCCAATCTGGCGCTGATGGTTCAGAAAGTGGGTGCATCAACACCGATCATTGATTACCACGGCAAACAGATGGCCCTGCCCGCCAGTACCATGAAAGTGGTGACGGCGCTGGCGGCACTACTGGAACTGGGTGGCGACTTCCGTTTTCAGACCACGTTTGAGACCCGGGGTGCCATTATAGATGGCACCCTGAACGGCGATTTAGTCGCACGTTTCGGCGGTGATCCGACGTTAAGCCGTCAGGATCTGCGCAACATGGTCGCGGCGATAAAGAAGCAGGGCATTAACCATATCAAAGGCAACCTGGTTATCGACACCTCGGTTTTTGCCAGTCATGACATGGCACCGGGCTGGCCGTGGAACGATATGACCCAGTGCTTCAGCGCCCCGCCGGGTGCCGCGATTGTGGATAAAAACTGCTTCTCGGTGTCGCTCTACAGCGCTAATACGCCGGGTGAAAATGCGTTTGTGCGCATCGCTTCCTATTATCCGGCGCATATGTACAGCCAGGTCCGCACCATCGGCCGTAACAGCGGTGAAGGGCAATATTGTGAACTGGATGTGGTTCCGGGTGAGCTGAACCGCTACACCCTGACAGGCTGTATGCGCCAGCGTGCCGAACCGCTGCCGCTGGCCTTTGCGGTGCAGGATGGCGCGGCGTGGGCGGGTGAAATCCTGAAGGCAGAGCTGCGGTCATCAGAGATTGACTACAGTGGTCATCTGGTACGCCAGACGCAGGTTACGGAGCCAGGTACCGTACTGGCATCGACCCAGTCTGCCCCGCTGCATACGCTGCTGCACACCATGCTGAAGAAGTCAGACAACATGATAGCCGACACGGTCTTCCGCACCATAGGTCATCACTACTTTAACGTGCCAGGTACCTTCCGCGCCGGACAGGATGCCGTTCGTCGTATTCTGAAAGCGAAAGCCAATGTGGATATGGGCAACAGCATTCAGGTCGATGGTTCCGGTCTGTCGCGCCACGATCTGATTTCGCCGCAAACCATGATGCAGGTGTTGCAGTTCATTGCGAAGAATGACAACACGCTGGATTATATTTCGATGCTGCCGCTGGCGGGCTATGACGGCACGCTACAGTATCGCGGCGGGCTGCATGAGGCGGGACTGGATGGTAAGGTCTCGGCGAAAACCGGTTCACTGCAGGGCGTCTATAATCTGGCGGGCTTTATTACCACCTCCAGTGGTGCCCGTGTCGCCTTTGTTCAGTTCCTTTCCGGTTATGCAGTGCCGCCGGAAGATCAACGTACCCGCCGTATTCCACTGGTACGTTTTGAGAGCCGGCTCTACCGCGATATCAATCAGAACAACTGATAAAGCAGAGATAAAAAACGCAGCGGGTGATCACCCTGCTGCGTTTTTTTATGGCTGAACCGATCAGAAGCGGGTGTTCACGCTCATATAAAATGTGCGGCCCGATTCGTTAAAGGTATTGGCTCCCGCGCCGTAGAGGTAAGCGCCGGTGGTGGCATTGCCGGTAGTCTGCGCATTGCCCTGACGGAAATGACGCTTGTCGAACAGGTTGTCGATACCGACCGTGACGCTGGCATACTGATTAACATCATAGGTGCCGCTCATCCCCACCACCGAATAGGGGCTGACCTGATCGGTCGCGCTGCCGGTGACGGCGTTACCCTTATAGTCATACTTCTTCGGCACCTGTTTACCGTACCAGGTCAGGGTGGTCTGGAGGGAGAGATCCTGCGTCGCCTGCCAGCTCAGCGTCGAATTGAGCGTATACGCCGGAATAATTGACAGGCGATCGCCGGTCTCTTTATTTTTGCTTTGCAGCATATACGTGAAGTTATTGTTCCACGTTACGCTGTCGGAGAACGGGACGTTAACCGTACCTTCCAGCCCCTCAACCACCGCTTTTGGCACATTTTCCCATTTGTAGATGTCGGTTTTGCCGTTAGACGCCGTGCCGGTGGGAGCCGTGCCTGCCTCAATCTTATTCCGGTAGTCGTTGCGGAACCAGGTCAGACCCGCCTGATAGCCGTCGCGCTTCCATTCAAGTCCAATCTCTTTATTGATGCTATTTTCCGCTTTCAGGTCATCATTACCCATCAGATAACAGGCACCGGCACTGGCCGCGCAGCCCTGACCATTGCTGTAAAGCAGATAGTTCGGGTTGGTCTGGTAGAGGCTCGGCGCTTTATAAGCGCGTGCAATGCCCATTTTCAGGGTGACCTCATCGCCTAATCCCTGTGAGAGGTTGAGCGATGGGCTCCAGTTATCGCCGACAATCGAATGGTGATCGAAGCGCAGGCCGGGCGTCAGCATGGTGCTGTCGGTCAGCTCAATATTGTCTTCCGCAAACAGTGAGAAAATCTCCGCCTGCGAATAGGGAGAGCGTCCAGTGGTGGCGATACCGGGAATCGAACCGTAGCTGGCGGCCTGCGTCGTCGAGGACGGATCCTTCATCCGCTGCTGATTCCATTCCGTGCCAAAGGTTGCGGTCTGATTCACCAGCCACTCAAACGGCACGCTGATCTCGCTGTGCAGCAACACATCATCCAGCTGGATAGTGTTGAAGTTGCTGTTGGAAAAGATACCTTCAGTGCCGCCCGCCAGCCCTTCATTCAGGCGCGAGTTGCGGGTGTTTTCATACTGCGCATAGGTATTGGTGCTGATGCCATTATCCCAGGCGCCGGTCCACTTAACCGAAAAGTTCTGCCGATAGAGCCGGTTGGTCTCGTCACCATATTTGCTTTTCACAAGCGCGTTGGTATTGGTGTTCTGGGTGTCGCCAGCATAGAGGTTGCCCTGACGGCTGTAACCGGCCCCCACTTCCAGCGCCTGCATTGGTGCAAACGCCCAGCGCAGCAGGCCATGAATATCTTTATTGACTGAACCTTCCCGGCCCGCCGGATAGGATCCTGCATAACTGCCGGTGCGGTCAGCGGCGTGACCTTCATTGATGTCGTAAGCGTCGGCCTGCGTTTTTGCCAGACCGCCATAGAGCCGGAAACTGACATCATCGCCCAGCGGTCCTTCAAGACTGAAGTTGCTACGCCGCGTCGCGCCCTCCTCCTTGTGTTGCGGCACGTTGTAATAGGCGCTCCACGAGCCGTGCCACTGATTATCCATCTCTTTTTTGGTGATGATATTCACCACGCCACCCGCCGCGCCATTGCCGTAACGGGCCGCTGCCGGACCACGGATGACGTCAATGCGGTCAATGATCTCTGGCGGTACCCAGTTCGTGTCGCCGCGTGTGTCGCGCTCACCGCGCCAGCCAAGCCGCACGGAATTACGGCTGGTTACCGGCAGCCCATCGATCAGGATCAGGGTATTTTCCGGGCCCATGCCACGGATATCGATCTGACGGTTGTTTCCACGCTGGCCGCTGGTGGAATTACCGGTCAGGTTGACACCGGGCATGGTGCGGATGATTTCGGCGACGTCGCGCGCAGGCGGATGTTTTTTGATTTCGCCGGCGGTAATCGTCGACACGCCTGGCGCCTGCAGCGTCTGCTCAGCGGCGGTGACCATCATGGTGTCGTCGTGGATCGTGTCTGACGTGTTGTTGATCGCCGGGTCGCTGTGGGCTTCGGCAGCCACTGCGCCAGCAGAAATGAGAGAGGCAGTAAAACCCAGTTCAATCATAATGGCTAACGAAAGCCGGGATAACTTTTTCATTTTTCTGTTCCTGGAGTGCCAGCGAGCGTGCCACTGCCGGCGTACCGGTAAAAAGGTCATAACCTTGCCTGCAACGCATTAACCCTCCCGCCACACCTGCTTCAGAACCGCGTTACTTACGTCTGAAATCCGATGCGACAGAGAGAATGCGCGCGCTCCCTGTCGAGCGGAAACACCCTATTGCAAATGCAAATAATTATCAATACTATTATCTGTAACATGCATGACCTTAAGCAAGTGTGATTGAATCATGGCGCGAATGGCGTGGTTAAACGAAGAGACCGGCAGCGAACGCTGGTGGCTGCAGCTGCAGCAACAGGGTATTCCCCTGATTGAACCTGGCGAAAAGGGCACCTGTCAGGTCACTTTTTTCTGGCGTGATCCGCAGGGTGACCCGCTGCACTCTGATACCCGGCGCGTCTGGATCAACATTACCGGTGTAACCGATCATCATCACACAGCTTCACCTTCCTCCTTAACACCTGTTCCTGATACCGATGTCTGGTGGTGGCAAACCACCCTGCCCGCTGACTGGCGCGGCAGCTACTGCCTGATCCCTGACAACCAGACAGAGACGTTTACCGGGCAGGCTGATATGCAGGCGCTGCGCCAGTGGTGGAGTCAGAAATTCCGGCAGGCACAAAGCGATCTGCTCAATCCGCTGCGGAGCTGGTCGGCCGGGCGCGGCATGAGCGTCTCACCGCTGCATCTGCCGCTTGCGCCTGAGCAGCAGGTCTGGCGTGCAGTTGATGAAGATCGCGCCGCCAGGATTCCGCTGCAGCAGCATCTGTGGCGCAGCCAGCGGCTGGGCAATCAGCGTCAGGTCTGGCTTTATGTCACCGGCGAGGCAGACGCTGCCGATCGTCCGCTGGCGCTGCTGCTGGATGGTCAGTTCTGGGCGCACAGCATGCCGGTTGCCGGTCCGCTTCAGCAACTCACTGAGGCAGGCGAACTGCCTCCTGCGGTCTATGTCATGATCGACATCATTGACCGCGAACACCGCACGCGTGAGCTCACCTGTAATCCCGATTTCTGGCTGGCGATTCAGCATGAGCTGTTACCACAAATTCAGCAGTGGGCACCGTTCCGGGCCGACAGTACGCTGGTGGCCGGACAGAGTTTTGGCGGCCTTTCTGCCGCTTACGCCACCCTGACCTGGCCGGAAACCTTTGCGGGTGCCGTCAGTCTTTCCGGTTCGTTCTGGTGGCCCGCGCGCGGCGACCCGAATGGCTGGCTGCCGCAGCAGTTACAGCAGGGTTTGCTGCAGGCGCCCTCTCGCCGCTTTTATCTGGAGGCGGGACGGCGCGAACGACTGATTCTGGCGGCAAACGAGCAGTTTCAGCGCGATCTGACTGTGGCAGGACATCAGGTCAGCTATCACCCGGTTGAAGGGGGTCACGATGCGCTGTGCTGGCGCGGCGGGCTGCTGGCGGGCCTTAAAGCTATGTGGCAATCGTCATAACCCGCTGAACTCCCGCCGCCCATGCGCCATTAAAAGAAAAAGGATACGCAGGAGAGCGGCGTTAACGCGCCCGACGACTTCGGACAGGAGACCAACATGCAACAACGCAATCCTTTCGACGATCCCCAGCAGGATTGTCAGGTGCTGAAAAACGATCAGCAGCAATACAGCTTATGGCCCGCCTTTTGTGCGGTTCCGCCAGGATGGCAGCCTGTTTATGGGCCCGAACCACAGGTTCGCTGCCTGAGCTGGCTGAATGAAAATTGGCACGATGTCCGTCCGGTTATGACGCAGGATAGTGGGAGCCGCAATGTCTGAGACCATTCTGAACCCGCTGACAGAGCAAAACACATTGCCGCTGGTGGCCGCTCAGCCCGGTATCTGGATCGCTGACCAATTATCTCCCTATTCCAATGCCTACGCCGTGGCGCATTTCGTTGAACTGCGTGGTGCGCTGAACAGCGTGCTGCTGTCTCGCGCCATCGTTGCCGGCATGCAGGAAGCGGACACGCTGAATATGGCTTTTGGCGAGCAGGAGGGTGAACCGCTGCAGTGGCCTGCCCCCCAGCATTTTCGCGAGCCTGAAATAATCGATCTGCGCGATGCCGCCGATCCGGCGGCGGCCGCACGGGCGCTGATTCAGCAGGATATGTCCGGCGATCTGCGGGTGCTGAGCGGTGCGCCGCTCTATCATCACAGCCTGCTACGGCTGGGCGAGGATCACTGGTACTGGTATCAGCGCTACCATCATCTGGTGGTCGATGGTTTCAGCTTCACCGCCCTGACCCGCCGCATCGCCCATCTCTACAGCGCCTGGCAGCACGGCGACACGCCGGAGCCGAGCCCCTTTGTCCCGTTCAGCGAGGTCGTCGACGAGTATCAGCGCTATCAGCACTCTTCGACCTGGCAGCGCGATCGTCAGTTCTGGCTGGAAAAAGGGGCGCATTTACCTGCGCCCGCCTCGTTATCCACGCTGCCGCTGGCGGGGCAAAGTGCCAGCACCAACCTGCTGCGACACACATTTGCCGTGGAGCGACACATCTTTCAGGCGTTGCTGGCGCATACTCAGCAGCAGAATCTCAGCGCGGCGGACACCGCCTTTGCGCTGGTGGCGCTGTGGCTGGCTCGCCTCACCGGTCAGAACGACTTTGCCGCCGGTTTCATCTTTATGCGCCGCATCGGCTCGGCCGCGCTCTGCGCCACCGGTCCGGTGATCAACGTATTGCCTATGGCGATCCATTACGATCCGGCACAGCCGCTGACGGCACTGGCCGCGCAGCTGGCGGGCGAGGTCAGAAAAATGCGCCGTCATCAGCGTTACGACGCTGAGCAGGTGCAGCGCGATCTGGGGCGATTGGGTGACAGTGCTCCGCTCTATGGGCCGGTAATTAACCTGAAGATGTTCGACTATCAGCTCGATTTCGCCGGCATTGAAGGCATCACTCATCAGCTGGCATCAGGCCCGGTTCGCGATCTGGAGATTGCTATCTACCTCAGCGAACAGGGCGACCTGACGCTGGAACTACTGGCTAATGCAGCGCGCTACAGCGAAACCGTGCTGAAGCAACATGCCAGCCGCTTTGGTCTGCTGCTTCAGCAGCTTGCCGTCCGGCCAGCGTGCGCCTGTGGCGAGCTGGATATGCTGATGCCGGAAGAACATCAGCAGCTGGCAGCGATCAATCAGACCGCCGTGATGCTGCCTGCAGAGACGCTAAGCAGCCTGCTGCTGCTGCAGGCGCAGCGTACGCCGCACGCCGTGGCGCTGGCGGATGAGGCGCATCAGCTTAATTATCAGCAGATGCAGCAGCAGGTCGCCGCGCTGGGACAACAGCTGATTGCGCAGGGTGTGACACGGGGTGACATCGTCGCCGTGGCGCTGCCGCGCTCGGTCTTTTTATCGCTGGCGCTGCAGGCGATTGTCAGCACAGGCGCAACCTGGCTGCCGCTTGATACCGGCTACCCGGACGATCGGCTGAAGATGATGCTGGAAGATGCCGCGCCGAAAACGCTGATCACCTGCCGCGAACTGGCAGACCGGCTGGCGGCTCTCTCACCGGTTGCGCCGCTGTTTTACGACGCGCTGTTAACCCCGGTTGATCGCGTGCTGACACAGGCTCCGCGTCCGCATGATGGCGCTTACCTTATCTATACCTCTGGTTCGACCGGTCGGCCAAAAGGCGTGCTGGTCAGTCATGAGGCAATCGTCAACCGGCTGCTGTGGATGCAGGATCGTTATCCGCTCGGCGGTGATGATGTGGTGCTGCAGAAAACGCCGAGCAGCTTTGATGTCTCGGTGTGGGAGTTCTTCTGGCCCTTGATCGCTGGCGCACAGCTGGTGATGGCACCGCCTGATACCCACCGCGACCCGGAAGCCCTGCAGCAGCTGTTTGCCCGCTACCGCGTGACCACCACCCATTTTGTTCCCTCGATGCTGGCGGCCTTTGTTGCCTCGCTGCAGGATGACAACGCGATAGCAAGGTGTACCACCCTGCGGCAGGTGTTCTGCAGTGGCGAAGCGCTGCCCGCTGAGCTGTCGCGCCAGTGGCAGACGCTGACCCGGGTACCCTTGCATAACCTGTATGGCCCGACCGAAGCGGCAGTGGATGTCAGCTTCTACCCGGCTTTCGGACCTGAGCTGGCGGCCGTCGACGGTGCCAGCGTGCCGATTGGCTTCCCGGTCTGGAACACCGGCTTACGGATTCTGGATGCGCGCCTGCAGCCGGTGCCGCCTGGCGTGGCGGGCGATCTCTGGCTGACCGGCGTGCAGCTGGCACAGGGTTATCTGGATCGTCCCGACCTCACGGCCAGCCGGTTTGTGGCAGATCCATGGGGCCACGGCTCCCGAATGTACCGCACCGGCGATGTGGCGCGCTGGCTGCTGAATGGTGCGGTGGAGTATCTGGGTCGCAGCGACGATCAGCTTAAAATCCGCGGACAGCGCATCGAGCTGAATGAGATCGATCATGCCATGGCTGCGCTGCCTGGCATTGTGCAGGCCGTGACGCATGCGGTCGTGCTGGGCAGCAGCAGCGACCAGCAGGGTGATGCCCGCCAGCTGGTCGGCTATGTAGTGGCAGATGGCCCGATTGATGCCGACATCATGCGCCAGACGCTGGCGACACAGTTGCCCGCGCATATGGTACCAGTGGCGATTGTTCAGCTGGCGGCATTACCGCTCAGCAGCAACGGCAAGCTGGATCGTAAAGCGCTGCCGCTGCCACAGACCCGGACAGCTGCTGCCGGTCGTGCGCCGCACCCTGGTCTGGAAACCACGCTGGCGCAGGCGTTCGCCACGCTGCTGGAACGTGAGTCCATCAGCGCACAGGATGATTTTTTTGCGCTGGGTGGCCATTCGCTGCTAGCGATGCGGCTGGCGGCGCAGCTGCGGCGGACGCTGAATCAGCCGGTGTCAGTGGGCCAGATTATGGTGGCAGCTACGGCAGAAAAGCTGGCCGCCCTGCTCAGTAGCGAATCCGCGGAGACAGCCCGCACCGGATTTGAGGCGGTCTTGCCGCTGCGGCGCAGTAACGGCCCGACCCTGTTCTGCTTCCATCCCGCCTCCGGTTTTGCCTGGCAGTTCAGCGTGTTGCAGCGCTATCTGGATGCCCGCTGGTCGCTGCTCGGTATTCAGTCACCCGACATTACCAGCCCGCTGAATCAGGCGCAGCACCTTGATGCGGTGTGTGACGCACATCTGGCGACGGTGCGCCAGCAGCAGCCAGAGGGGCCCTACTATTTCCTGGGCTATTCACTGGGCGGCACGCTGGCACAGGGTATCGCCGCGCGGCTGGAAGCGGAGGGTGAAACGGTCGCCTTCCTCGGGCTGCTGGATACCTGGCCGCCAGAGACGCAGAATTGGGATGAACGGCGCGGCGAGAACGTGCTGGACCCGGCGGTGCTGGCAGAGGTGAATCGTGAGCGCGAGCAGTTTATCGCAGCACAGCGCGAGCAGGCCGGTGAAGGGATGGCGGCGCTGTTCACCACCATTGAAGCCAACTACGCCAGTTCGGTGCGCCTGCTGGCGACGGCACGCAGTGCCCGCTTCGGGGGACACGCCACGCTATTCCTGGCGCAACAGACGCAGCAGCCCGGTCAGGATGTGCGTCGCGCCTGGGCGCCCTGGGTCGGTGAACTGACCGTCTGGCCGCTGGACTGTGCGCACGTCGAAATCATCTCACCGCGCATGTTCGAGCAGATTGGCCCACGACTGCAGCAGTTTCTGGCGGCGCTGATTCCCTGAGCCATCCTGACCTCGCGCTTTCTTCACAGGAGAAGGCGCGGGTCAGCCACTGCCCAGCGGCACAATCATTGGCGTACCGGCCACCGGATCGTTAATGATGATGCAGCGCAGGCCGTAGATCGCTTCTATCAGTTCCGGCGTCACAATCTCCGCCGGTTTCCCTTCGGCAATGATTTTCCCGTCGCGCATCGCTATCAGGTGGCTGGCGTAGCGGCACGCCTGATTAAGATCGTGCAGCACCACCACCAGCGTTCGTCCATGCTGCTGATTGAGATCCTGCATTAATTCCAGCAGTTCAATCTGATGGGCGATATCCAGCCAGGTGGTCGGTTCATCCAGCAGCAATAGCGGTGTCTGCTGAGCCAGCACCATCGCAATCCACACCCGCTGTCGCTGACCGCCAGAGAGCGTATCAACCTGCTGCTGCGCTAAATCGGCCACGCCGGTGGCCTGCATGGCCTGCTGCACCGCTGCCTCATCTTCCTGTCGCCAGCGTCCGAACAGCGACTGGTGCGGATAACGCCCGCGCGCCACCAGTTCGCTGACGCTGATACCCGCAGGCGCGTTCGAGCTTTGCGGCAGCAGCCCCAGCCGGCGTGCCACCTCTTTGGTAGCGTAGTGAGCAATCGTATTGCCATCCAGCAGCACCTCGCCCTGCAGCGGCGAAACCAGACGGCTTAAGGTACGCAGCAGCGTCGATTTTCCGCAGGCGTTGGGACCGATGATCACGGTCAGCTCACCGTCAGGAATCGCTACAGAGAGATTCTCCGCCACGATTTTTTTGTCATAGCCCAGCGTCAGCGCGTCGCCCTGCAAACGTGTTGTCACTTTCATTGACGTCGTGCCTCCCGCACCAGTAGCGCAATCAGATAGAGTCCGCCCAGGCTGACCGTGATTACGCCAACCGGCAGCTGATAAGGCAGGAAAAAGTGCTGCGCGGCGTAATCTGCGGCGATTAACAGCAGCGCGCCACACAAGGCCGCCAGCGGCAGCGCGCCTTTAGTACCACCACTGAGACGTCGCGCAATCTGCGGTGCCAGCAGCGCAATAAAGGAGATCGGACCGACCAGCGCCGTCGAGGCGGCGGTGAGGATAACACCCGTCAGCATCAGCATGACGCGGCTGCGCTCAACCGGGACGCCCAGCGCGCAGGCCGTGTCGTCACCCATCTCCAGCAGTCGCATGCGGCGGGCCAGCATGCCTGTTGCCAGCAGCGCCAGCAGCAGCACGGCGATCACCGCCGTGGTTTTCGCCCAGGTAATGCCGTTAAGTGAACCGGCGCTCCAGAGCCCGGCGCTCAGTGCCGCCTCCAGTGAAGCACTGATAATCAGCCAGCTGTTCAGCGCCATCAGCAGTGCCCGCACGCTGATGCCCACAATAATCAGCCGGAAGGTCTCCACGCCGTTGCGCCAGCTGAACAGCCAGACCACACCCGCCGTAAGCAGCCCGCCTGCCAGCGCCGCCAGCGTCATCCCTTCCATGTTTTGCTGGAACAGCACCAGCGCCACCAGCACACCGCTGTAAGCGCCAGTGTTAAAACCCAGAATATCGGGACTGCCCAGCGGGTTGCGCAGCAGCGACTGGAAAATCGCCCCGCTGACGCCGAGCGCCGCACCAATCAGCAGCGCCATCATGACGCGCGGCAGACGCCACTCCAGTACAATCAGCTGAACATTGCGCGCTGCCTCGCCGTTGAGAAGTGCCCATAACTGGCTGGCGGAGATCGGTAAGGTGCCGCGCGTGACGCCCAGAAAAGCCAGCGCCCCGCAGGCCATCAGCAGCAGTAGCGCATTGATCATCGTCCGTGTCATATCTGCCCTCTTCCCAGCTTACGGCGTACCAGCACAATCAGCATCGGCGCACCGAGAATGGCCGTGACAATTGACACGCGCAGTTCACCCGGCACCAGCAGCCGTCCCAGAATATCAGCCGCCAGCAGCAGACAGGGAGTGATCACCAGGGTTCCCGGCAGCATCCAGCGATGATCGTTGCCCAGCAGCCAGCGGGCCAGATGCGGTGTCATTAATCCGACAAAGGCGATGGGGCCGACTGCCGCCGTCGCCGCACCGCTCAGCAGTGCAATCGCCAGCAATCCCACCAGTTGAGTACGCATCACACGGGTGCCCAGCGCGGTTGCCATATCTCCGCCCATACTCAGGCTGTTGAGCGAACGTGCCAGCAGCAACGCCAGCAGGCTCCCGGCTACGACCGCCGGAAAGACAGTGCGCAGAATGGCGAAATTGCGGATATCCAGCGAACCGCTGTGCCAGAAACGCAGATGATCGTAAATATCGGGATTAAGCAGCGACAGGCCAGACGTTAAGCCCTCCAGCACCGCACCCAGCGCCACACCTGCCAGCGTCAGACGCAGCGGATTGACGCGGCCGCCGCCGATCGCACCCGTCATGGCCACCAGCAGCGACGCCAGCAGTGCACCCGTAAAAGCAAAACCCAGCCATTCCGCAGGAGAATCGGCGCCAGAGAGGGCGATGCCGAGCACCACCGCAAAACCCGCTCCGGCATTCACACCAAGAATGCCTGGGTCAGCCAGTGGATTGCGCGTCAGGCTCTGCATCAGTGCGCCCGCCAGACCTAAACTGATCCCGGCCAGCAGTCCCGCCAGGGTTCGCGGCAGCCGGGCATCGCGCACGATCACGCAATCAATGCGGCTGCAGTCGGAGAGTAAGGCATGTGTGACATCATGAAAGGGGACAGGTCTGGCACCCAGCATCAGGCTGAGCGCGATAAGCAACAATAGCAGCATCCCTGAACCGGCTATTGCACGGAGTTGACGCATAACGTTTAAACCTTCACGAATTCAACATGGCCCGCAATTGCGAGTGTTTATGATAATGATACTTGTTATCGTTATTAACTATTTTTTGTATGTTACCATGACTCCCGGAATGAATGATGAGGAAAATGGGTGCAAAAAAGCGACGTTATGAACAAACCTTCCCATTTTATCGATCTCACTCTGCTGAGAACCCATCCCGCCTTTCGCGCCCTGTTTATCGCCCGCTTTATCTCGATTGTCGCTCTCGGCATGCTGGCGGTGGCGGTCCCGGTTCAGATTCAGCAGCTGACGCAATCACCATTGCTGGTAGGACTGGCGGTAACGCTGGCCGGAGCCGGTATGTTTATCGGCCTGCTGACCGGCGGCGTGCTGGCCGATCGCTATGCACGTCGTCGCCTGATCCTGTTTGCCCGCTCCACCTGTGGTCTGGGTTTTGCCGCGTTGTGCATTAATGCCCTGCTCCCTTCGCCGTCGGTCATCGCCGTCTTTGTGCTGGGTCTCTGGGATGGCTTTTTCGGCGCGATAGGCGTCACGGCGCTGCTGGCAGCCACTCCGGCGCTGGTCGGGCGTGAGAATCTGATGAAGGCGGGTGCCATCACTATGCTGACGGTGCGCTTTGGCGCGATTCTGTCACCCGCGATTGCGGGTATGGTGATTGCTCAGGGCGGTGTGGCGTGGAACTACGGGCTGGCCGCGTTCGGCACGCTGCTGACGGTGTTAACCCTGTTGCGGTTGCCGCCGCTTGCGCCACCGCCGCAGCCGCGTGAACATCCCATAAAGGCACTAAGCAGCGGCGTCCGCTTCCTGTTCGATACGCCGATTGTAGGTATGGCGGCGCTGACTGGCGCGCTGGTGACGTTAGCCAGCGCGGTGCGCGTGCTCTATCCGGCGCTGGCCCCTCACTGGCAGGTCGGTCTGACGGAGCTGGGGCTGATGTACGCCGCCGTGCCGTTGGGTGCTGCGACAGGCGCGCTGACCAGCGGACGGCTGGCGCAGTCGCCACAGCCGGGCCGCCTGATTCTGGTCAGTGCCATCGCGGCATTCGTCGCACTGGCTCTGTTCAGCCTGATGCCGTGGTTCAGCCTGAGTCTGATCTGCCTCGTAGCCTTTGGTTATTTCAGTGCCATCAGCAGCCTGGTGCAGTACGCGCTAATTCAGACACTGACGCCCGATGCGCTGCTTGGCAGGATCAACAGCCTCTGGACAGCGCAGAATGTCACCGGCGATGCGATAGGTGCAGCAATAATTGGCGCGATAGGTTCACTGCTGTTGCCGCAGCAGGCAGCCGCCCTCTGTGGCCTGGCAGCCACCGTGCTGGGTCTCATCATGTGGCTGCTGATGGCCCGCCTGCGACGCTATCAACGGCCTGCCCCCGACGAAGCCACATCATGATTCCACGAACAGCGCTTCCAGCCGCGTCAGTAAATGACTGGCACTGTAGTAGTCGAGACGAAAGCTATCCAGCCCCAGCGCATAGACCGCTTTAGCGCGCACCGCTGGGGTCTGCGCCAGGAAAGCATTGCTCATTACCTGCTCAGCAGTGTTATCTTCGGCGGCAAATAGCAGATAAGTCTGTCCATTCAGGCATTCCGCCAGATTTTCGCCTGACAGCTGAAGAATATCTTTACGCTGTCCCATGCTGTGAGCGGACTGAAGCGTCGACGGTGGCGTTGCCAGCGTGAAGCCCAGCGCCTGCAGTAACTTCCCCTGTGCCGATGCCTCCGTCCAGAGATTCACAGCCCGGCCATCTCCGTTCCATACCATTGCAGAAACCGGCTGCGGAGGCAGGGTCAGCTTTGCCTTCAGCGCCTTTTCACGCGCGTCGAACTCGCTTATCCGCGCAGCAGCATCCGCCTCATGCCCGGTCGCCTCACCCAGCAGTGTCACCAGCTGCTGCCAGCTTTTATCGTCATAGTTAACGACCAGTACCGGCGCAATCGCCGAGAGCTGATCGGCCAGTTTGATCGCTGAATCATTACCGGTGGCGCTGACCACAATCAGGTCTGGCGCTTCCGCAGCGATCGCTTCCGCATTGGGTTCACCAATATAGAGCCGCTTTACGCCACGCTGTTTCGCCACACGCCCCCACTGCCGGAAGAATCCCTGCTCATCAGCCAGCCGGCTGCCGGGTGCGGTTGCGCCACTGGCAATTACCGGTGCATCGATCGCCAGCAGCGATCCGGTCAGGGTGACACTGGTCGAAACAATGCGAGTCGGTGCCTGAGCCAGGGTGACCTGACCTTTTGCCCCGGCGAGGGTTCGTGGCCAGCCGGTCTGTGCAATAGCGGTCACGCTGAACAGAGTGATACTCAGGAAAAACAGCGCTAACGCCGACCTTACTGCCTGTTTAGTCATTTGTTTCCATCCTTTATCTCCCAGGTAATCCGGACGACAACTTGTGCTGATTTAACCAACAAAACCAGCTGGATCACCGCGTATTTATTGACACCTTCGGCTATTCGACGTAGGTTACTGCAACATAATACAAATGATAATCATTATTAGTTATCTTATCATTTATAGGTGAAATTATGGTGGAATCGCTGGCATTTGAACATCCCCTGCTGCAGGATTTTCCGGCACTCTGCCGTGGCTTCCTGTTTACTTCTCCCTGGCGAAGCCTGACGACTCAGGGCTGTTTTACGACACTCACTGCTCCGGTAAACCAGGGCGAGCAGCTGACCGGAGAGTTTCAACAACAACTGCAGCATCATTTTGCCTCGGCCAGAAAACAGGGCATAGCCCATCCCATTCTGGTGGGTGCGATCCCGTTCGATGTGGATCAGCCCGCTGCACTGTTTATCCCTGAGTCGTATCAGACCTTTCAACGAGACGATCTGAAAGCCCACGCCTCATCGGCTGAAAGCGATTTGCCAAAAGTTCGTCGCCGTATGGCGCTGCCGGATCATGACACCTTCACTGATATGGTTGCGCAGGCCGTGGCGGCCACGCAGCGCGGCGATCCGGATAAAGTGGTGCTGTCGCGGCTGATGGAGATCGTGGCGGAACAGCCGGTCGATACGGCCGCCCTGATGCAGCGCATCCTGGCGCAGAACCCTGACAGCTATCACTTTCATCTGCCGCTGCCCGATGGCGGCGCGCTGGTGGGTGCCAGCCCTGAACTGATGATCCGTAAGCAGGGCCGCCAGTTCAACTCCTGTCCGCTGGCCGGTTCAGCGCCGCGCAACAGCGATCCACAGCGTGACCAGGCCTCAGGTGACAGCCTGATGCGGTCAGCCAAAGACCGGCATGAACATAAACTGGTGACGGATGCGATGCGCACAACGCTGCAGCCGCGCAGTCGCCTGCTGTCAGTCCCGGAAATCCCTTCCCTGCTGACCACCCCGACACTGTGGCACCTCGCCACGCAGATTCGGGGCGAAGTGCTGGACGACCGCGAAAATGCGCTGTCACTGGCCTGCCTGCTGCATCCGACACCGGCGCTCAGCGGCTTTCCGCATCAGCGTGCTCAGGCGCTGATTCAGCAGCTTGAACCGTTTGAGCGTCAGCTGTTTGGCGGCATCGTCGGCTGGTGTGACGATCAGGGCAACGGCGAATGGGTCGTCACCATCCGCTGCGGCACGGTGAATGGTCCGCGGGTCCGGCTGTTTGCTGGCGCGGGCATCGTGGCGGACTCACAACCTGAATCCGAGTGGCGCGAAACCGGCGTCAAGCTCGACACCATGCTTCGCGCTTTTGGATTGCACTAAAGGAACCTGTATGACGATTTCTTACAGCCGCTGGCCGGACGATCTGGCCGCACGTTACCGTGCAAAAGGGTACTGGCTGGATCTGCCGATGACCGACATCCTGGAACGTCACCGCGACAGCGAATGCGTGGCGGTGATTGATGGCGACCGGCAGTTTACCTATCGCCAGCTGGCCTTACTGAGCGACAATCTGGCAGCGGCCCTGCAGCGTCGTGGCCTGAAACCCGGTGATACGGCGCTGGTACAGCTTGGCAACGTGGCGGAATTTTACCTGACGCTGTTTGCGCTGTTCAAAATCGGCGTCGCCCCGGTTAACGCCCTGTTCAGCCATCAGCGTACCGAACTGGCTGCCTATGCCAGTCAGATCGCGCCGCGCCTGTTAATTGCCGATCGCAGCCATCTCCTGTTCGCCGATGACGCCTTTATCACGCAGCTTCGCCGGGAACAGCATTCACTGCAGCAGGTGATCCTGCGTAATGACGCTCATGCGGAAAACAGTCTCGACGCCCTGCTGGCAGAACCCGCAGGTGACTTCAGGGCAACCCCGACCGCAGGCGATGACGTCGCTTTTTTCCAGCTGTCGGGCGGCAGTACCGGCACCCCGAAACTGATCCCGCGTACCCACAATGATTACTACTACAGCATCCGGGAAAGTGACGTGATCTGCGGGGTCAACGCAGATACCCGTTACCTGATTGCTCTGCCCGCTGCGCATAATTTCCCGATGAGTTCTCCGGGCGCGCTGGGCGTCTTTTACGCGGGCGGACAGGTAATTTTAGCCGCCGATCCCAGCGCGACCCTCTGTTTCCCGCTGATTGAAAAACATCAGGTTACTGATACCGGCCTGGTTCCACCCGCGGCCAGTCTCTGGCTCCAGGCGATTCAGGAATGGGGCAGCAATGCCGCGCTGGCCTCACTGCAACGCATTCAGGTCGGTGGCGCAAAGCTGGGTGAAACGCTGGCTGCGCGCATCCAGAACGAGATGGGCTGTACCCTTCAGCAGGTGTTTGGGATGGCGGAAGGTCTGGTGAACTACACCCGGCTGGATGACGATGAACAGACCATTCTCACCACGCAGGGACGCCCTATTTCTCCAGATGACGAGGTGTGGGTTGCAGACGAACAGGGGCAACCGCTGCCGGTCGGTGCCATTGGGCGCCTGATGACGCGCGGTCCTTATACGTTCCGTGGCTACTACAACAGCCCGGGACATAACGCCGCCAGCTTTGATGACCAGGGCTTTTACTGCTCTGGCGATCTGGTTGAGATCACCCCTGCTGGCAACATCATTGTGCAGGGTCGTGAGAAAGATCAGATCAACCGGGGCGGCGAAAAGATCGCAGCTGAAGAGATTGAAAACCTGCTGCAGCGCCATGCGGATGTGATCCACGCGGCGCTGGTCTCTATGAGCGACGAACTGATGGGTGAAAAGAGCTGTGCGTTTATTGTCACCCGTCAGCCGGTGAAACCGGTGGCGCTGCGTCGTCACCTGCGTGAACTGGGCGTCGCCGAATTTAAGCTGCCCGACCGTATTACCTGCGTAGATGCCCTGCCGCTGACCGCGGTCGGCAAGGTGGACAAAAAACGTCTGCGCCAACAACTTGCCGATCAGCGTGCGCAAGCCTGATCTGTCCGGAGAATTTTAATGGCTATTCCACAACTGACCTCTTATCCGCTACCTGACGCCACTGAGTTGCCGAACAACAAGGTGAAATGGACGCTGGAGCCTTGCCGTGCTGCCCTGCTGATCCACGATATGCAGCGCTACTTCCTTAACTTCTGGGGCGATAACAGCCCGCTGGTTGAGCAGGTCGTTGACAATATTGTCCGCCTGCGACGCTACTGCAAAGCGCAGGGCATTCCGGTGTTTTACACCGCTCAGCCTAACGCGCAGAGCGATGAAGATCGTGCGCTGCTCAACGATATGTGGGGACCCGGCCTGAATAAACATCCCGATCAGCAGAAGATCGTGGAGGCGCTGGCACCGGATGAGCACGATCAGGTCCTGACTAAGTGGCGCTACAGTGCGTTTCACCGCTCGCCGCTGGAGGCGATCCTGCAGGAGATGGGCCGCGATCAGCTGATTATCACTGGCGTCTATGCCCATATCGGCTGCCTGACCACCGCCACGGATGCGTTTATGCGTAATATCCAGCCGTTTATGGTGGCCGATGCGCTGGCTGACTTCAGCCGTGAGGAACATATGATGGCGCTGACCTACACCGCGGGTCGCAGCGGAAAAGTGGTGATGATCGCCGATCTGATGCCTGTACCGCTCAGCAAAGATGAACTACGCGCGCTGATCCTGCCGCTGCTGGAAGATGATGAGGTACCGGACGATGATGAAAACCTGATCGACTACGGGCTGGATTCGGTCCGCGTGATGGCGCTGGCGGCACGCTGGCGTCAGTTACATCGTGATATCGATTTTGTCAGCCTGGCCAAAAACCCGAGCATCGACGGCTGGTGGGCGCTGCTGTCGCGGGAGCCCGCTGAATGAGCCATGTATCCGATTTCAGCGGTAAAATCGTCTGGGTGACCGGTGCCGGTCAGGGCATTGGCTACCACATAGCGCTGGCCTTTCACCAGGCGGGCGCGCAGGTAGAGGCCTTTGATCTGCGGTTCCAGGGTCATGACTATCCGTTTACCTGTCACATCATGGATGTAGCCGATCCGGCGCAGGTAAAATCAGTGTGTCAGCGGGTGCTGGCCGCCCAGCCGCGCATCGATGTGCTGGTCAACGCAGCCGGTATTCTGCGTACTGGTACCACCGATGCGCTCTCATTTGCTGACTGGCAGGCCTGTCTTAACGTCAATGCGGGTGGTGCGTTTAATCTGTTCCAGCAGACGCTGCCGCGCTTTCGTGAACAGCGCGCCGGTGCCATCGTTACTGTCGCATCGAATTCAGCGCATGCACCGCGTATTGGTATGTCCGCTTATGGTGCGTCAAAAGCCGCGCTGCGCAGCCTCTGTCTGACTGTAGGTCTGGAAATGGCGCCTTACGGTGTGCGCTGTAATATTGTTTCGCCTGGTTCCACTGACACCGCTATGCAGCGCAGCCTGTGGCACACACCGACCGGCGAGCAGGAGATGATTGCGGGCTTCCCGGATCAGTTCAAGCTGGGTATTCCGCTGGGCAAGATCGCGCAGCCGCAGGAAATTGCGGCCACCGTTCTGTTTCTCGCGTCGGATCTTGCCAGCCATGTGACGCTGCAGGATATTGTGGTCGATGGTGGCGCAACCCTGGGAGCCTGATGATGACAGCAATCTGGAAACGATCCCTTGATCTTCCTGCACTGAACGCGCTGGGTGAGCACTCACTGGTGGCGCATCTGGGGATCGTTTTTACCGCGATAGGTGACGATTATCTGGAGGCGACGATGCCGGTCGATGCCCGGACGCACCAGCCGTTCGGGTTGCTGCATGGCGGCGCCTCCGTGGTGCTGGCGGAGTCGATGGGTTCAATTGCCGGGTATATGGCGGTTGAAGAAGGCAGCAGCGTGGTCGGTGTTGAAGTTAACGCCAGCCATCATCGCGCGGTGTCAGCGGGACGGGTACGGGGCACCTGCCGTCCATTGCATCTGGGTAAACGCAGTCAGAGCTGGCAGATTGAGATTCGGAACAGTCGGGATCAGCTGTGCTGCAGTGCGCGACTGAGCGTAGCGGTCATGAGCTAGCGGCAGAAAGAACGATGCCCCCTTTCATACTGAAAGAGGGCATCACATATTACGCTGTAGCAGGCGTTCTGTTAACGCTGATAGATAATTTCAACGCCTTCGTCGTCTTCATCATCCCAGTCGTCATCCCACTCTTCATCTTCCACTTCGACCGTGTTTTCAATGGTTTCTTTGTGGTAATCATCCCACATGAACTCCACTTTCTCCGGCTGCTTCTCTTCAAGCTCCGCTTCTTTCGGGTTAGCGTTGATGAAGCTCATCACGTCCCAGCAGAGTTCTTTGACGCCGGTCTGGCTTGCGGCAGAGATCAGGTAATACTTATCTTTCCAGCCCAGCGCTTCAGCAACCGCTTTCGCCCGTGACTGCGCTTCTTCTTCACCGATCAGATCAATTTTGTTGAAGACCAGCCAGCGTGGTTTGTTGAACAGCTTCTCGCTGTATTTTTCCAGTTCGCCGAGGATGATACGGGCATTTTCAACTGGATCGCTTTCATCAATAGGGTCGATGTCGATCAGATGAAGCAGCACGCGGCAGCGTTCCAGATGCTTCAGGAAGCGAATGCCAAGGCCTGCGCCCTCTGCTGCGCCTTCAATCAGACCCGGGATATCGGCCACGACGAAGCTCTGCTCACTGTCCATACGCACCACGCCCAGGCTTGGCACCAGGGTGGTAAACGGATAGTCCGCTACTTTAGGTTTGGCTGCCGAGACCGCACGAATAAAGGTCGATTTACCGGCATTCGGTAAGCCCAGCATCCCGACGTCCGCCAGCAGCATCAGCTCCAGCTGCAGGTCACGCTTTTCACCTGGGGTACCCATGGTTTTCTGGCGCGGACTGCGGTTCACTGACGATTTGAAACGGGTGTTGCCCAGGCCATGCCAGCCGCCTTTACCGACCATCAGTTTCTGACCGTGGCGCGTCATGTCGCCGAGCGTCTCACCGGTACCCTGGTCGATTACCCGGGTGCCGACCGGCACTTTAACTTCGATATCCTTACCGCGTTTACCGGTACAGTCGCGGCTCTGGCCGTTCTGCCCACGTTCGGCGCGGAAAGATTTTTCGAAACGATAATCGATAAGGGTATTGAGGTTTTCATCAGCGATCAGATAAACGTCACCGCCGTCACCACCATCACCCCCATCAGGGCCGCCTCTCGGGATATATTTTTCGCGGCGGAAGCTGACGCAACCATTACCGCCATCACCGGCGACGACCAGAATTGTCGCTTCATCAACAAACTTCATTTTTAAATCTCCGTCACACAATCGCCTGCAGCACTCTGCAGACGGGTCCGCCAGGGTCTTCTGCGCTGACCAGCGGCGGATAAATCAGGATTGGCTTTCGCCAGTGCGTACACAAAGTGTACAGCAAACTTTTGTGATGCGTCGCTTTTACCGCGACAGACCGCAGAATGTAAAAAGCCCCGCAGGAGCTGCGGGGCCTTCAATTCGTGCGTTCAGACGTCAGACGTCTGCGTCACGACAACCTTACTCAGCAACGATGCTGATGTATTTACGGTTGTTCGGACCTTTAACTTCGAACTGTACTTTACCGTCTGCGGTAGCAAACAGGGTGTGGTCACGACCACAACCTACATTGGTACCGGCGTGGAATTTGGTGCCACGCTGACGAACGATGATGCTACCTGCCAGAACAGATTCGCCACCGAAACGTTTTACACCCAGACGTTTTGCATTGGAGTCACGACCATTTCGAGTCGAACCACCAGCCTTTTTATGTGCCATTTGTCAGATCTCCTCTTACGCCGTGATACCAGTGATTTTCACATCAGTGAACCACTGGCGATGGCCTGCTTGCTTACGGTAGTGCTTACGACGACGAAACTTAACAATCTTAATTTTCTCGCCACGACCGTGAGCAACAACTTCTGCCTTGATCATTCCGCCTGAAACCAGTGGCGCGCCGATTTTCACGTCTTCGCCATTAGCAATCATCAGAACCTGGTCAAACTCAATCGTTTCACCGGTTGCGATGTCCAGCTTTTCCAGGCGAACGGTCTGACCTTCGCTTACTCGGTGTTGTTTACCACCACTTTGGAAAACCGCGTACATATAAAACTCCGCTTCTGCGCTTGCCTTTTAGTTCATCAGGCGGCGCGCTAAATATTCACAATAGGGCGCGAATTCTACGCAAAACTCCAGAAGAAGACAAGAGCACTTTGCACACTCTTGCAGAAAAAAAACACAGGCTGAATGCAACCGTTTCTCAGGCACAAAATTCAAGTACAATCAGTAACAGATTACCTGAACGCTGGCTGGGTAAACCACTTACCATGGCAGAGATAACGAGTCATAGCTGAAAAGACGAATGAACTTAGAACAGATTAATGAATTAACCGCACAGGATATGGCTGCCGTTAACCAGACCATCCTCGACCAGCTGAATTCGGATGTCTCGCTCATCAACCAGTTGGGCTACTACATCATCAGTGGCGGGGGCAAGCGTATCCGTCCCATGATTGCCGTGCTATCCGCACGTGCCATGGGCTACAAGGGCGACCTGCACGTGACCAATGCGGCGCTGATCGAATTTATCCACACCGCCACGCTGCTGCATGACGATGTCGTGGATGAATCCGATATGCGTCGTGGCAAAGCGACCGCGAATGCGGCGTTTGGCAATGCGGCAAGCGTACTGGTCGGTGATTTTATTTACACCCGCGCCTTCCAGATGATGACCAGCATGGGGTCGCTGCGTATCCTGGCGCTGATGTCAGAGGCGGTAAACGTGATTGCTGAGGGCGAAGTCCTGCAGCTGATGAACGTCAACGACCCGGACATCACCGAAGAGAGCTACATGCGCGTGATTTACAGTAAGACCGCGCGCCTGTTTGAAGCGGCCTCACAGGCCTCGGCGATACTGGCTGAAGCGACGCCTGAAGAGGAAAAAGCGCTGCAGGATTATGGGCGCTATCTGGGTACCGCTTTCCAGTTAATTGACGATTTGCTGGATTACAGTGCTGACGGCGAGACGCTGGGTAAAAATACCGGCGATGACCTGAGCGAAGGCAAACCGACGCTGCCGCTGCTGCATGCCATGCAGCACGGCTCGCCTGAACAGGCGAAGATGATCCGTGAAGCCATCGAGCAGGGAAATGGCCGCCATCTGCTGGAGCCGGTGCTGGAAGCGATGAATCAGTGTGGTTCGCTGGAATGGACGCGCAGCCGCGCGGAACAGGAAGCGGATAAAGCGATTGAAGCCTTGCGGATTCTGCCTGAATCCCCCTGGCGCAGCGCGCTGGAGTCGCTGGCACACATGTCAGTTCAGCGCGACTTCTGATCCCTCACGGAGCCTGCCGGGCTCCGTTTTTACGACCCTGCTCTCACTTCTTTTTGTTCCCTCTTAGCTATTGCACTCCTGTTGCGTGCCACCACACAGACCAGACGCGGGATCCAAATATTACTGGAAATTAACAGGAAACATTTGCTATAAAATTCTGACTATTTCCAGATAATGGTAAAAGGAAAGCCAGCGTCTCGCTGGATGATGCAATGACAAGGAAAAGGAGAACAGGTTATGCAAAAAATAAAGGAAGACTGGCACCCGGCTGACATTATCGCGGCGCTGCATAAGCGTGGTATGACGCTGGCAGCGCTGTCACGCTCAGCAGGCCTGAGTTCATCCACGCTGGCGAATGCACTGACGCGTCCATGGCCCAAAGGTGAATGGCTGATCGCCGACGCGATTAAGGTTCATCCCAGTGAGATCTGGCCCAGCCGCTATTACGATCCCGATACAAACTGCCTGCTGGATCGCAGAAAACGTATCCGGACGCCTGGCGATCAGACGGATAACGCCTGAGATCTCTGGCGATCCTCAGGCGAAAAAAAACCAGCCCCCGCGGGGGCTGGCTATTTCAGCGCATCTGCAGGATTACTCTTCGCTGACGCGCTCGATGTTCGCGCCCATCGCTTTCAGCTTATCTTCGATGTGCTCATAGCCACGATCGATGTGATAAATGCGATCAACGAGCGTCGTTCCTTCCGCAATGCAACCTGCCAGAACCAGACTGGCAGACGCACGCAAATCCGTCGCCATCACCTGCGCACCTGACAGGGTTTCAACCCCGTGACAGATCGCCGTGTTGCTCTCAATCTCAGCATGTCCGCCCATACGAATCAGTTCCGGGATATGCATGAAACGGTTTTCAAAGATGGTTTCGGTAATCACGCCCGTGCCTTCCGCAACCATGTTTAACAGAGTGAACTGCGCCTGCATATCGGTCGGGAAACCCGGATGTGGTGCGGTGCGCACGTTAACCGCTTTTGGCCGCTTGCCGTGCATATCCAGACTGATCCAGTCTTCACCGGTTTCGATATCGGCACCCGCATCACGCAGCTTTGCCAGCACAGCGTCCAGCGTATCGGGCTGAGTTTTATGACACATCACTTTGCCGCCCGAAATCGCGGCAGCCACCAGGAAGGTACCGGTTTCGATACGATCGGGCAGGACGGTATAGACACCGCCACCCAGACGCTCTACGCCTTCGATGGTGATTTTGTCGCTGCCTGCGCCACTGATTTTAGCGCCCAGGGTGTTAAGGAAGTTGGCGGTATCCACAATTTCCGGCTCGCGGGCCGCATTTTCAATCACGGTAGTACCGGTCGCCAGCGTCGCAGCACTCATGATGGTCACGGTTGCGCCAACGCTGATTTTGTCCATGACAATCAGCGCGCCTTTCAGGCGACCATTAACTGAGGCTTTCACGTAGCCCTCTTCCAGCTTGATCTCGGCACCCAGCTGTTCCAGACCGGTAATGTGCAGGTCAACCGGACGCGCGCCAATCGCGCAGCCACCCGGCAGCGAAACCTGACCCTGACCAAAACGTGCCACCAGCGGGCCCAGCGCCCAGATTGAGGCACGCATGGTTTTAACCAGATCGTAAGGCGCACAAAAGACATCTACCGCGCTGGCATCGACATGCACAGAACCGTTGCGTTCCACCTTCGCACCCAGCTGGCTCAGCAGCTTCATGGTGGTATCAATGTCGCGTAGCTTTGGCACATTCTGGATCTCTACCGGCTCTTCAGCCAGCAGGGCAGCAAACAGAATAGGAAGTGCGGCGTTCTTCGCCCCGGAAATGGTGACTTCACCACTTAAGCGGGTGGGGCCTTGCACACGAAATTTTTCCATTAACACGGCTCTCAATTAACTAGCTAAAATTGGACTCGCCCACGGCGAGTTCACTACGCTGCGGGATCAGAAACCGTTGAGTTTACGGTCACGCGCCCATTCAGCGGGAGTATAGGTTTTGATAGAGACAGCATGCATGCGGTTATCCGCGATGAATTCCATCAGCGGCGCGTAGACAGCCTGCTGTTTTTTGACACGGCTCAGTTCGCCAAACAGTTCGCCTACGGCGATCACCTGAAAATGGCTGCCATCGTTGCTCATCACATGAACTTCGTCTAAAGGCAATGCGGCCATCAGCACGGCCTGAATTTCACTGTTTTCCATTGGGCTTAACTTCACTTAATAATAATAAGGCTGACATAGTAGAGGAAAGCGGCTGACTCTTAAATACGCAAAAGCCCCTGTTGAAAACAGGGGCTTAGGATAACAACCGGAAATCAGGCGCTTTTATCCGCAGAAACAATAATCTGTTGCAGATTGTAAAGCGTAATCAGCGAGTGCAGTTTGTCGCTGATACCCGTAAAGCGTGGCGTAATGCCCTGTGCCCGGGCGATTTCCCGCAGGTGCACCAGCAGGGCGAGACCGGAAGAATCAACACGCTCCAGCGCTGCAACGTCGATGGTATCGACATCTTTAATCAGCGTTTCACGTTGCTGCCACAGGCTCATTAACGTGTCGCGATCCAGTTCGCCTTTCAACAATAGCGTGCTGGCTTCCCGCTCCCAGCGTAACGATTCGTGCATTATTTTTGTTTATCCAGCGTAATTGGCTGTGCCGCAGAGGATTTCAGTTGCGCTGTCAGACCGTCAATACCTTTAGTACGTAACAGATCGCTCCACTCATTTTGTTTGGTGGTGATCATGCTGACGCCTTCGGCGATCATGTCATAAGCCTGCCAGTTACCGGTCTGGCTGTTTTTACGCCACTGGAAGTCGAGACGAACCGGTGGACGGCCATTAGGATCGACGATGGAGACCCGAATAGCGACAATCTGAGCATCGCCCAACGGCTGCTCAGGCTGAATCTGGTAGCTCTGCCCGTTATAGAGTGCCAGTGCCTGACCATAAGCCTGTGCCAGATAGTCACCAAAGGCGCTGAAGTAAGCTTCACGCTGCGCCGGGGTCGAATCACGATAGTAGCGGCCCAGCACTAACGCGCCCGCGTATTTGATCTGTACATAGGGCAGCAGCTCCTGACGCACAATCTGACGAAGGTAGTTTGGGTCCTGCTTGATTTTCGGCTGCTCATTTTTAAGACGGGTAAACGTCTTTTCCGCCGCTTCATTCATCAGCTTGTAGGGATTGCTCTGATCGGCTGCTGTCGCCGTCAGCGGTACGGCAACCACCAGCATGGCAATCATCAGTAAACGTTTAAACATGGTATACCCTCTTCTTTAAGGTTGAGCCGGTGCCGCAGGCGCAGCACTGTCGCCTTCCTGCGCATCCTTGTTGTCACTGTTTTGCTTGTTATCGCCGCTCTTATAAAGGAACTGGCCAATCAGGTCTTCAAGCACCATCGCTGACTTGGTATCGCGCAGCGTATCGCCATCTTTCAGCATCGCCGAACCGAGTTCAGGATCGTCAAAGCCTAAGTTGAGCGCCAGGAACTGCTCACCCAGCAGTCCCTGCGTGCGAATCGCCAGCGAGCTGGTGTCTGAAATTTTATTCGCATACTGATCGCTGATCTCCATCGTGACACGTGGCAGCAGCGTTTTCGGTTCAAGCTCAATGTCCGTTACCCGGCCAATCACCACACCGCCGATTTTGACCGGCGAACTGGCTTTCAGGCCGCCGATATTGTCAAACGTGGCGTAGAGTTTCCATGTTGGCTCTGTGCCCATCGACTTTAAATCGGCGACGCGGAGACAGAGAAACAATGCGGCGATCAACGCCATAATCATAAAAATGCCAACCCAGATTTCGCTTTTTTTACTTTGCATTGCATCAATTCCCAAACATCAGTGCTGTCAGCACAAAATCCAACCCGAGCACCGCCAGTGAAGCATGTACTACGGTACGCGTTGTCGCGCGACTGATCCCTTCAGAAGTGGGAATCGCGTCATAGCCATTAAAAAGAGCAATCCAGGTAACCGTCACGGCAAAGACGGCGCTTTTGATGATGCAGTTAACAACGTCGGTGCGGAAATCGACCGCGTTCTGCATGGCTGACCAGAAGAAACCAGGATCGATTCCCTTCCAGCTCACGCCAACCAGGGCACCGCCAGCAATGCCTACCGCGGTAAAGATCAGTGCGAGTAGCGGCATACTGATAAAACCGGCCCAGAAGCGCGGCGAAACGACGCGACGCAACGGATCCACCGCCATCATCTCCATGCTGGAGAGCTGTTCAGTGGCTTTCATCAGACCGATTTCAGCCGTGAGGGCCGAGCCTGCCCGTCCGGCAAACAGCAGCGCGGTCACGACCGGCCCCAGCTCACGCAGTAACGACAGCGCCACCAGCATGCCCAGACTGGTTTCAGCACCGTAAGTGGTCAGTACCAGATAACCCTGCAGTCCCAGTACCATGCCGATAAACAGGCCCGACACCACAATAATCAGTAACGACAACACGCCAACACTATAGAGCTGTTTAATCAGTAGCGGCGAGTGTCTGCGGAACGCGGGTTTTCCTACCAGCGCGTGAAACAGCATTAATCCTGCGCGTCCAAAACTGGCGCACGTTTCAATTCCCTGACGACCGAATGACGCCAGCGCCTTCAAGACCATCTGTTTAGTTACTCCCTGAGCCGGTTAAATCAGCGAGATAGTCGCCGGCAGGAAAACGGAAGGGAACCGGACCATCCGCATCGCCATCAATAAACTGGCGGACGCGCGGGTCGTTATTCTCTCGCAGTTCCGGCGTGGTGCCGTGTGCGATAATTTTTTGTCCGGCCACGATATAGGCATAGTCCGCAATACTCAGTACTTCCGGTACGTCGTGCGAGACCACAATACAGGTCAGGCCCAGAGAATGGTTCAGTTCATCAATGAGTTTGACCAGCACACCCATGGTAATAGGATCCTGACCGACAAAAGGCTCATCGAACATGATCAGCTCCGGCTCAAGCGCAATCGCGCGCGCCAGCGCCACACGACGCGCCATTCCGCCCGACAGCTCAGCCGGTTTCAGTTGAGCTGCGCCACGCAGCCCCACGGCTTCCAGCTTCATTAATACCGTGCTGTGCAGAATAGGTGCGGGAAGACGGGTATGTTCACGCAGCGGCCAGGCGACATTTTCATAGACCGTTAAGTCAGTAAATAGCGCGCCAGACTGGAACAGCATGCTCATCTTCTTGCGCGCTTCATACAATTTAGCGCGCGACAATGACGGAATGTTTTCGCCACGGAAAAAGATGTCACCGCGGGTCGGCTGAAGTTGCCCCCCAATCAAGCGTAGCAGAGTGGTTTTCCCTATCCCCGACGGTCCCATTATCGCCGTCACTTTGCCTTTCGGCACGGTCAGCGAAATGTCGTCGAAGATGGTGCGATCTCCGCGCGAAAAACTCACGCCACGAACCTCAACCAGATTCGTTTGCTGCTGGATCATTATTACCTCTTGTAAGGATCGGGCGTAAACATGGGGTACGATGGTAGCCTGTTCGGTCCTGATTCACGATAGCTTTACAGAAACTTACCGCTAAGATTTGGCGAAAATGGTCATTAAATTTACTTTTGCCGTTCAGACGGTCAAAATCAGCGGCTGTCTCGCCAAACAGAACCTTAAACCGGTCGGTAAAGGCATTGCCGGCCCGGGTTTTTACGCAAGGATTTTTCATGTTCGTAGCTTCTGCACTGCTGATTATCGGTTTGCTTTTACTGGCATATGGTGCCGATCGTCTGGTGTTTAGCGCCTCTATATTGTGTCGATCCTTTGGCATTCCGCCGCTGATCATTGGCATGACCGTTGTCAGCATCGGCACCTCGCTGCCAGAAATGATCCTCTCCTTTTCCGCGGCCCAGCATGGCCAGATGGATCTGGCAGTTGGCACCGCGCTCGGCTCGAATATTACCAACATTTTACTCATTCTGGGTGCCGCTGCGCTAATGCATCCACTCAGCGTTCATTCTAATCTGATACGCCGTGAACTGCCGTTGATGCTGCTGGTTACCCTGCTCAGCGGATTCATGCTGTTTGACAATCAGCTTAGTCGACTGGACGGAATTGGCCTGATCGCCATCGCCGCTATTTATCTGATGGTGGTGATTCGCATTGCGCGTAAAGCAGAACGGGACAACAACGACACCCTGACCCGCGAGCAGCTGGCCGAGCTGCCCCGTGAAGAGAGCGGAAACACGGTGGCCTTTCTCTGGCTGGCCGTCGCGCTGATAATTCTGCCGATGTCCACCCGCATGGTGATCGACAATGCCACCGCCTTTGCCGACTACTTTGGCGTCAGCGAACTGGTGATGGGCCTGACGCTCATCGCCGTGGGCACCAGCCTGCCTGAGCTGGCGACGGTGATTGCCGGGGCGCTGAAAGGTGAAGATGATATCGCGATCGGCAATCTGATCGGTGCCAACATTTATAATATTGCCATCGTGCTGGGCCTGCCGGCGCTGATTCACCCCGGCAGTATCGACTATCACGCCTTTGCTCGTGATTACTGGGTGATGCTGGGCGTCAGCGTGCTATTTGCCCTGCTCTGCCTGCTGCGTCGCCGACGCGTTGGCCGCATCAATGGCCTGATTTTACTCTGTGGTTTCTTCGTCTGGGTGACGCTGCTGTGGATGCAGCCGGCATTCATGGACGGCTAACAAGGACAGACTCACTATGTCATATCAGCAACCAACAGCATTTGATTTTCAGCAGGCGGGGAAAACCGTCCTGCGCATCGAGCGTGAAGGACTGGAACAGCTCGATCAATATATTAATGACGATTTCGCCCGCGCCTGCGCCCTGATCTACGCCTGTCAGGGTAAAGTGGTCGTGATGGGCATGGGTAAGTCTGGTCATATCGGCAAAAAAATGGCGGCGACCTTTGCCAGTACCGGTACGCCAGCCTTTTTTGTTCATCCGGCCGAAGCCAGCCATGGCGACCTGGGCATGGTGAGCAAAAATGATGTGGTGATCGCCATCTCCAACAGCGGTGAGTCGAATGAAATCCTCGCGCTGATTCCGGTGTTAAAACGTCAGCACATTGCGCTGATCTGCATGACAGGACGGCCTGACAGCGCGATGGGCCGGGTTGCCGATGTGCATCTGTGTGTCCATGTTCCGCAGGAAGCCTGCCCGTTAGGCCTTGCGCCAACCACCAGTACCACAGCCACACTGGTGATGGGCGATGCGCTGGCGGTTTCGCTGCTGGAAGCACGTGGATTCACGGCGGAAGATTTCGCCCTCTCCCACCCTGGCGGTGCGCTGGGCCGCAAACTGCTGCTGCATGTAGCGGATATCATGCACAGCGGCGATGAGCTGCCGCACGTCACCCGTGACGCCTCACTGCGTGATGCGCTGCTGGAGATTACCCGCAAAAATCTGGGCCTGACGGTCATCGTCGACGGTCTGATGAAAATTGAAGGTATCTTTACCGATGGTGACCTGCGCCGCATCTTTGATATGGGCATCGATTTTCAGCGCGCCACCATCGGGGAAGTGATGACGCCAGGTGGCATCCGCGTCCGGCCAAATATGCTGGCGGTTGAAGCCCTGAACCTGATGCAGACCAAAAACATTACCTCGATTCTGGTGGCCGATGACGACCATCTGCTCGGTGTGGTACATATGCATGACATGCTGCGCGCTGGCGTAGTCTGAACAGGAAAAGAAAATGCAACAGGTAACGCCCACGATTGACACCTGCTATGGACCGGTCAGTGCTGACGTCATGGCGCGCGCCAGCAACATTCGTCTGCTGATCTGCGACGTCGATGGCGTCATGTCCGACGGGGTGATCTACATGGGAAACAATGGTGAAGAGCTGAAAGCCTTCAACGTACGGGATGGTTACGGTGTACGCTGTTTGCTGACCGCCAATGTGGAGGTGGCTATTATTACTGGCCGCAATGCCCGTCTGATGGAAGATCGCTGCAAAACACTCGGCATCCGTCATCTTTATCAGGGGCAATCGGATAAGCTTTTGGCCTATCGTGAACTTCTGGATAAACTGTCTCTCTCTGATGATCAGGTCGCCTACATCGGTGACGACCTGATCGACTGGCCGGTGATGGCGAAAGTGGGATTAAGCGTGGCGGTAGCGGATGCACATCCGATACTGTTGCCGCGCGCGCAGTATGTTACGCGGATTGCGGGTGGACGCGGCGCGGTACGCGAAGTATGTGACCTGATCTTAATGGCGCAGAACAAATTTGAGGATGCCAAAGGGCAATCAGTATGAGTAAAAGCAGGCGTTGGATAACGCTGATTCTGACCTTGATTGCACTGGTTTTGATCGGCTGGAATCTTACCAACCAGGATGGCGATGGCACGCCAGTCGGGACGGATAGTCAGTCGCCGACCTATACCAGTGATGATTCTCACACTGTGGTGTATAACCCGCAGGGCGCGCTGTCATATAAACTGGTCTCTGACAAAGTGACCTATTTCTCGGATGACGAGCTGAGCTGGTTCGACAATCCGGTAATGACTACCTTTGATGAGAACAAAATTCCCACCTGGACGTTACGCGCAGATAAAGCAAAGCTCACCAAAGATCGTATGCTTTATCTGTATGGCCATGTTGAGCTGAATACGCTGACGCAGGATTCTCAGCTTGAGCGGATCAAAACCGATAATGCACAGATTAACCTTGTTACTCAGGACGTTACCTCTGATGACCAGGTGACATTGTATGGCCGCAGCTTTAACTCCACCGGCATGAAAATGCGCGGCAATTTACGGACAAAAAACGCCGAGTTAATCGAAAAGGTCAAAACCTCTTATGAAATTCAAAATGAACAAAAATAGCCTGAAGATTTTACTGGCCAGCATGTTACTGGCAACCAGCGTTCCGGCGCTGGCCCTGACCGGTGACTCGGACAAACCCGTCAATATTGACTCGCAGAATCAGGCGCTGGATTTGCAGGGCAATGTCGCGACCTTTACCGGCAATGTCATCGTGACGCAGGGCTCTATCAAAATCACGGCCGATAAAGTCGTGGTGACCCGTCCGGGCGGCGACAGCAAGAAAACCATCGTTGACGCCTACGGTAATCCCGCAACTTTCTATCAGATGCAGGACAGCGGCAAGCCGGTTCAGGGCCATGCCTCTAAACTGCACTACGAACTGGCCAACGATTTCGTTGAACTGACCGGCAATGCGTTCATTGAGCAGCAGGACAGCAACATCAAAGGCGATCGTATTACCTATCTGGTAAAAGAGCAGAAAATGCAGGCTTACAGCCAGGGCCAGAACAAGCGCGTCACGACCGTACTGGTGCCGTCGCAACTTCAGGATAAAGGTTCGTCCAACAGCGGAAAGAAGAGTAACTGATAGCTATGGCCACATTAATCGCAGAAAACCTGGCGAAGGCATATAAAGGCCGTCGCGTGGTAGAAGATGTCAGTCTGCAGGTAAAATCCGGCGAGATTGTCGGCCTGCTGGGTCCGAACGGGGCCGGTAAAACCACCACCTTTTACATGGTGGTGGGCATTGTGCCGCGTGACGCTGGCCGCATTGTCATTGATGATGAAGACATCAGCATCCTGCCGCTGCATGCGCGTGCGCGTCGCGGCATCGGTTATCTGCCGCAGGAGGCATCGATTTTCCGTCGCCTCAGCGTCTACGATAACCTGATGGCGGTACTGCAGATCCGTGATGACCTCACCGAAGAGCAACGTCAGGATCGCGCCCGTGAACTGATGGAAGAGTTCCACATCGAGCACCTGCGTGACAGCATGGGTCAGGCGCTGTCGGGTGGTGAACGACGTCGTGTTGAGATTGCCCGCGCGCTGGCTGCCAATCCTAAGTTTATTCTGCTGGATGAACCTTTTGCCGGTGTTGACCCTATTTCCGTTATCGACATCAAGAAGATCATTGAGCATCTGCGTGACAGCGGCCTCGGCGTTTTGATTACCGATCACAACGTGCGCGAAACGTTAGCGGTCTGTGAGCGGGCCTATATCGTCAGCCAGGGCCATCTGATTGCGCATGGTACACCCAATGAAATTCTTGCGGATGAGCAGGTTAAGCGGGTTTATTTGGGTGAAGAGTTCAGACTCTGATAAGGTGTCGTTAATACCGATGTTTACCTGGGAACTACCATCCTGTCTATGAAGCAAGGTTTACAACTCAGGTTCAGCCAACAGCTGGCAATGACTCCACAATTGCAGCAGGCGATTCGTCTGCTGCAACTCTCCACGCTTGAACTCCAGCAGGAGTTACAGCTTGCACTGGAAAGTAATCCTCTGCTTGAGCAGACCGATCTGCATGACGAGATTGACTCCCGGGAATCGTCAGAAGCCGAAGCGCTGGATACCCGTGAAGCGCTTGAGCAGAAAGAGATGCCTGATGAGCTGCCGCTGGATGCCACCTGGGATGAAATCTACACCGCTGGTACCCCTTCCGGCACCGGTACCGATTATCAGGATGATGAGTTGCCGGTCTATCAGGGCGAAACCACGCAGTCACTGCAGGATTACCTGATGTGGCAGGTCGAATTGACGCCTTTCAGCGATACCGACCGCGCGATTGCGACCTCTATCGTCGATGCTATCGATGACACCGGATATCTCACCGTCTCGCTTGAGGAGATCCTTGACAGCATCGGCAATGATGAGCTTGAAGCGGATGAGGTTGAGGCGGTGCTGAAACGCATCCAGCGCTTTGACCCGATTGGTGTGGGCGCACGTGATTTGCGTGACTGTCTGCTGGTTCAGCTCTCCCAGTATGCGCCAGAAACGCCGATGCTGACTGAAGCACGCCTGATTGTCAGCGAACATCTCGACCTGCTGGCCAATCACGACTTCCGCAGCCTGATGCGCGTCACGCGCCTCAAAGAAGAGGTGCTGAAAGAGGCGATGCTGCTGATTCAGTCGCTGGACCCGCGTCCGGGTCAGTCCATCAACACCGGCGAGCCGGAATATGTTATCCCCGACGTGCTGGTGCGTAAGGTTGGCAGCCGCTGGACAGTTGAACTCAATGCCGACAGCGTGCCGCGTCTGAAGATTAACCAGCACTACGCGGCAATGGGTGGCTCAACGCGCAATGACAGCGACAGCCAGTTCATTCGCAGTAATCTGCAGGAAGCGCGCTGGCTGATTAAGAGCCTTGAAAGCCGCAATGACACGCTGCTGAAAGTTACGCGCTGTATCGTTGAGCAGCAGCAGGCGTTCTTCGAGCAGGGTGAAGAATTTATGCGTCCGATGGTGCTGGCCGATATCGCCCAGGCCGTTGAGATGCACGAATCGACCATTTCCCGTGTGACCACGCAGAAGTATCTGCACAGCCCGCGTGGCATTTTTGAACTGAAGTACTTTTTCTCCAGTCACGTTAATACGGAAGGTGGCGGTGAAGCCTCCTCTACCGCGATCCGTGCTCTGGTGAAGAAATTAATTTCGGCGGAAAATCCAGCCAAACCCTTGAGCGACAGTAAACTGACCTCCATGTTATCTGATCAGGGGATCATGGTGGCACGGCGTACCGTCGCCAAATATCGTGAGTCTTTATCCATCCCGCCATCGAACCAGCGTAAACAGCTGGTTTGAAAGAAATGAGAAGGAAGACCTATGCAGCTGAACCTGACCGGGCAACATGTTGAAATCACGCCACCTTTACGTGAATTCGTCAGCGGTAAATTTGCCAAACTGGAACACTATTTTGAACATATCAATCAGGTCTATATTGTCCTGAAGGTTGAGAAAGTCACGCAGGTGGCTGACGCAACACTCCACGTGAACGGTGGCGAGCTGCACGCTACGTCGGAAGCGGAAGATATGTATGCGGCAATTGACGGGCTGATCGATAAACTCGCCCGTCAGCTGACCAAACACAAAGATAAACTGAAAAAACACTAACCTTCACGCTAGCTACGCGCGCATGGCGCGCAGAGCCGACAGGATGGGGCGGATAATCCGCCCCGTTTTGTCATCTGAGCAAGCGCCGTTTGTCGCACATATCAGCGCGCTGGTGGTGAATGGCCTGGTGAACACGCAAGTGAAACGATAATGAACAACGACCTTACACTGGAATTGAGCACAGTGCTTTCGCCAGACTGCACCCGCAGCGGCGTACACTGCCAGAGCAAAAAACGTGCGCTGGAAATCATCAGCGAACTGGCCGCTAAGCAGCTCAACCTGCCGCACCAGACGCTTTTCGAAGCGATTCTGACCCGCGAACGCATGGGCAGTACCGGTATTGGTAACGGAATAGCCATTCCTCACGGCAAGCTGGAAGAGGATACTCTGCGAGCGGTTGGGGTATTTATCAGCCTTGAGCAGCCGATTGCGTTTGATGCCGTCGACAACCAGCCGGTCGACCTGCTGTTTGCATTGCTGGTTCCGGCTGACCAGTGCAAAACACATCTGCACACCCTTTCACTGGTGGCAAAACGTCTGGCAGATAAAACGGTTTGCCGTCGTCTGCGTGCTGCGCAGAGTGATGAAGAGCTCTATGCCATTATTACGGAAGTCCAGACAGAGCAGTAACGCGTCTTTACCGGCCCGGTGCCGGTTTTAAAACGGGAGAGAAGGTCATGGTGCTGATGATCGTTAGCGGTCGTTCAGGCTCGGGGAAGTCAGTGGCGCTCCGTGCGCTGGAAGATATGGGATTCTACTGCGTTGATAACCTGCCGGTCGTGCTGCTGCCTGAATTGGCCAACTCGCTGGCGGAACGCAATATTTCGGCGGCGGTCAGCATCGACGTGCGTAACATGCCTGAATCCCCGGAAATTTTTGAAACCGCGCTGAATAATCTACCTGACACATTTTCACCTCAGCTGCTGTTTCTCGACGCCGATCGCAATACCCTGATTCGTCGTTACAGCGATACGCGCCGTCTGCATCCCCTCTCCAGCAAAAATCTGTCGCTGGAGAGCGCTATTGATGAAGAGAGCGATCTGCTGGAGCCGCTGCGTTCGCGTGCCGATCTGATCATCGACACCTCAGAGATGTCGGTACATGAGCTGGCCGAGATGCTGCGTACCCGTCTGCTGGGCAAGCGTGAACGCGAACTGACCATGGTGTTTGAATCCTTTGGCTTCAAACATGGCATCCCGATTGACGCTGATTATGTCTTTGACGTGCGCTTTCTGCCTAATCCCCACTGGGATCCTAAGCTGCGCCCGATGACCGGCCTCGATCGTCCGGTGGCGGCCTTCCTTGACCGCCACACTGAAGTGCACAACTTTATCTACCAGACACGCAGCTATCTTGAACTCTGGCTGCCGATGCTGGAGACCAATAACCGTAGCTATCTTACCGTGGCGATTGGCTGTACCGGTGGCAAACACCGCTCAGTTTATATTGCAGAACAGCTGGCGGATTACTTCCGTTCGCGCGGTAAGAATGTACAGTCACGCCATCGCACGCTGGAAAAGCGCAAATCATGACCGTCAGACAAACTGTAGAAATCAAAAATAAGCTGGGCATGCATGCCCGTCCGGCAATGAAGCTGTTTGAGCTGGTGCAGAGCTTCGATGCCGAAGTGTTGCTGCGCAACGAAGCGGGCACGGAAGCTGAGGCCAGCAGCGTGATTGCGCTGCTGATGCTCGACTCGGCTAAAGGCGGGCACATAGAGATTGAAGCCAGCGGCCCGGAGGAAATACCGGCGCTGGCAGCGGTCATTGAGCTGTTTGAAGCGGGCTTTGATGAAGACTAAGTCTTAGTCGAGCTTATTACGCTGCAGGAAGCCCTCCCCACCAAGCTGGCGCATCTGACGCATTATCCACTGCTGTCGCTCTCTGACGTAGCCTGAAGGCGCACCCGCACGATAACGAATAGGATTAGGCAGAACGGCCGCCAGTAAGGCGGCATCGGCAGCGGTAAGCCGGCTGGCTGGCTTGTGGAAGTAGCGCTGTGAAGCTGCTTCAACGCCAAAAATACCCGGCCCGAACTCTGCAATATTAAGATAGACGGTCAGAATACGACGTTTCGACCAGACTGTCTCAATACCTACTGTCAGCCCCGCTTCCAGACCTTTACGCACCCAGCTGCGGCCATCCCACAGAAACAGATTCTTTGCTGTCTGTTGTGACAATGTGGAGGCACCACGCATCCGGCTATCGCTGTTATCCAGTACAGATTCAATCGCCGCGACATCGAACCCCCAGTGGTCCGGAAACTTTTGATCTTCTGAGGCGATAACGGCCAGCCCCATCCACGGCGAAATCTCATCATGTCCGACCCAGTCAGAATGGGCGACATAGCTAAAGTCACCGCGTAACCAGGCACCGATCTGTCGTTCAGCCATTACCGCTGAAAACGGTACCGGCAGGAACGAAAAGAGCAAAATTCCCGCCAGCCATACGCCCAGCCATACCAGCAGAACACGACCAATAATACGTCTGATACGCTGTCCGACGCTTCCTTTATGCTTGTTCATGCAATCTTCCCATACCTGTTTCAGACGTTAATTAATCACTCATGTAATCACTGCCAGAAAAGCAGCTTTTTCACAAAAATCGCTGAAAACCTCACAGCGGTTTCCAGACTTTATTCAATCATTTTGCATCAAAATGCTGCAACAGTTCGAAATAGTTCAAGGACTTCCGGAAAAAAGGAATCGGTTCCATTGATTGTCACGGCTTAGCATCTTTCCAGATAAACACTTAATAATGGGTGATAAGCGCCGGTTCAAATCATTCAATATTCTTAACTGTTATTTTTTTATGAATGATGAGCCGCCCAAAGCTTAAACAGAATCACGCTGATAACGTTTAAATAAACAGCGCTTATCCGCGTTGCTCAGAGTTATTGTGTCCCTCTTTACTCTCATTAAGCGCAATGATGTCAGCGCAAGTTAAGGACAAAGTTTTAGATTCTTTTTTATCATTCCAAATCGTTTTGGATAATTCGTGTCATTTCAGGGCGGTCACTTGCAATATCAGCGCGTTAGCTTCCCTGAAGAGGCAAAGGTTAATGCCAGCTTAATTTACTGCTGTTCAGTCTTTGCTTTGCAGCTGAGCAGCATCAAAACTATACCAAAAACCACAAATTTGATTAAAATAACAGCAATGCAGCAGAGAAAATGATTCCTTACTTGACTGTGTTGCCAAATTAATGTTTTCTGTATTTAAACGCTGCTCAATATCACAAATTTTAATGAATCTTGTCGCATGAGAAGATGAATTTGCTAAGGTGATGTCAGTGTTAACCAATACCCTGCGGCTGCATTAATTATTCAAATCATAGCGGCCGCAATGCTTTCCCTGGTGTTGGCGCAGTATTCGCGCACCCCGGCCTCGGCTGGGGTCATTTTTTTCCGGGATATGACTTATCCTGCTCTGCCACCCAGTCGCGCAATACCTGCACATCATGTCGCCACTCATGCTTCAGCTCGTCAATCCATTCAACAACGTTGTCCCACCAAGCCGGTAATTCAGGACTCTGAATCTGTTTCGCCAGCATCTGCAAGCGCTGCAGCCCGACCGAACCCGCCGCCCCTTTGATCTTGTGCCCCTCTTCAGCAATGCCTTTCTGATCGCGCGCCATCAGATTCGATTCCAGCACCGCAAGATAGTCCGGCATCATCTTTTCAAACATCGTCAGGCTTTGGGTGATCAGACCGGGACCAACCAGCTCGATATACTGTTCGAGCATCGCGACATCCAGCAGCATCCGGGTTTTGTCATCGCTGACCTCTGCGGTTTCCTCTTCCGAATCTGCCTGATAATCCCAGTATTTTTTGATCATCGCGGTCAGCGCCGGCACGGCCAGCGGTTTGCTCAGGACATCATCCATTCCCGCGTCGAAATATTCTTTTTTGTCTTTAAGGACATTGGCGGTCAGTGCCACCAGCGGTGGCAGATGCGTTCCCTGATACTGCTGGCGAATCGCACGCGAGACATCCAGCCCGGTCATATCGGGCAGCTGAATATCCAGCAGCACCAGATCAAACTCCAGCGGGTCGAACAGCGCCAGCGCTTCGCTGCCGGTCATGGCGACCTCGACGCTGCAGCCCAGCTTCTCAAGCACCGAGCGCGCCACAATCACATTCAGCTCAATATCTTCAACCAGCAGCACATGCAGCGCAGGGAGTGGCAGGCTGTCGTCCAGGCCTTCATCCTCCACCTCTTCAGCAATGCGCGGCGCCTTAATCTCTACGGTGAAGCATGAGCCCTGCCCTGGTGCGCTGTGTACACGGATGTCGCCGCCCATCGCCTGCGCCAGACGACGTGAAACCGCCAGCCCGATACCGGTGCCGGTCGCCGGTTTACCGCCATGCTGATCTTTGACCTGATAGTACATCGCAAAGATCTTATCCTGCTCCTCCTGCCGAATACCCATACCGGAGTCCTGCACCTCAAAGCGCAGCGTTTCGTCCTGCTCATAGGCTACCCGCACTACGATTTCGCCCTGCTGAGTAAACTTCACGGCGTTACCAATCAGGTTCCACAGAATCTGACGCAGACGCGTTCCATCTGTCGAAATCATATGCGGCAGCGGCAGTTGTGGCGCAAGCACAAATTTCAGCCCTTTTGGCTGAGCCAGCAGGCCGGAAAGATTTTCTAAATCGGCGAGGAAACCGGTGAAGTCGAGCGGCTGATTGTCCAGCTGCACTTTGCGGCGCTCGATTTTGTCCACCTCAATCACATCATTGAAGATGTTGCCCAGCGTGATGGCAGAGACGTGAATGGTTTTCAGGTATTTCAGCTGTTCCTGATTAAGGTCGGTATCCAGCAGAATACGACTCAGGCCGACAATGCCATTAAGCGGCGTACGAAGCTCGTGGCTGATCGTAGAGATAAAGGTGGTCTTCTCCCGGCTGGCGTTCTCTAACGCGTCCTGATAGCGCTTACGCTCCGTTATATCGCGGCCAAAGCCCATCAGCCCGCTGCGCTTACCGACGCGGTCGTAATAAGGCACTTTACGGATCTCGAAACAGGCTTTGCGCCCGTCGGGATATTGCAGCCACTGTTCATAAGTCAGCGAGACGTTATGACGGAACACCTTCTCGTCCGTTTCCAGCACTTTCGTTGCCGCTTCATCATCATAGATATCGCGCGGCGTCAGGCCAATAAGCTGCTTCTCGCTTTTGCCGGTCAGCAGTTCCATCGCCCGATTACAGCCGGAGAACTGCTTATCGATGTTGCGATAGAAAACCAGGTCAGGCGAAGCATCCAGGAATGAGCGCAGGAAGGAGGATTGCTGCTCCAGCTCAATCTGTGCCTGCTCGCGACGGGTCACCTCTTCACGAAGCTTGTCCATCACCTGTTCGCGAGCCAGCTCCGCCTTCTTACGATCGCTGATCTCCTGATTCAGCTGCGTGATGGTCTCTTTCATCTGCTGGTTCAGTTCCAGGTCGCGGGTGCGCATCTCTTCCAGCTTATCCACCAGCCGTGCCAGCCGTTGCCGCGATTCCTCCAGCTGATCGACCACCACAGACAGAAAATAGACCGCCCAGGGCGTAATCAGCAGCCCGAAGAAGACCGAACGCACCACGTCAATGCTCTCGACATGACCCCGCAGTACCATCGTAACCGCCATCTGGACGATCATCGCCAGCACCACCAGCGCAGATGCCAGCAGCAGCGAGAACCTCACCAGTCCAAGCTTGACCATTAAATCAACGTAGTACTGCGCCAACAGACGAATTTGTTTCATAACAACTCCCTGGAAGAGAAACAGCCTCATAATAGCGCAGTTAGCCTGCTGACGTCCCGGCACGTCGCGTGAAGATACGGGATCAAATGCGCTTTTATGGTGCATTCGCATAGCCGATCGGCGACGTTAAGGACAAAGCGGTTAAAACCCTTGACTGATTGTGCCAAATGAATAATCTGTAATGCCGCCAGCGAATCCGTGATTTCTCCGTATGGCCTGTTTTCAATATCCTGGCAACGTCCTGTTGCGCAGGCACACCTTGTTCACATGCATACCCATTCAACTTAAATGCTGTTTTAAGCACGCCCGTGTTGATTAATTTTTCTTATAACCAACCGCTGTTTCATTCAAATAGACGGACATAAGAAAAACAGATACATGCTATGCATCAACGGTTCTGAACAGCATTTAATGCTGTCTAATACCCCGTCACCAGCATGGTGCAGAGATCTGACGCCTGCACTACAGTGAGTCAGTTCACATTTATGGGCCGATCGGCAGGCAGCAGAGTGATACATTTTAAACCTAAAAAAACAATAAATTCATAATGTTAAGCGGATAAAACACCTGTTAACCCTGTCTGGCCGCCCTATTTGACCTGATTACGCTTTCCCGATAAGTTGGAAATCCGCTGAAAGCTTTCCAGACGGGCCATTGTCTCGGCATATCTATGCAACAAGAAGACTCCCGCGCGGTTTAAGTCATCTCCTTTAAGAGACCGGAAATCAGAGAGCAGCTCAATTAAGGACGTTTTATCGATGTCTGGAGAGAAATGCTCAGGGCTATGACGCGCGCTCGACAGAGCATGGCGATGAAAATGATAGCGCTCGTTGCGCTCAGACCCTGAAACAGTGCAGGTAATGTCAAAGCAGTTAAGGAGACCCTCAATGTCCACTAAAAAACCTCAATCCTATGGCTTGTATGATCCAACAGCAGGCAGTGACAGCTGTGGTGTAGGTTTCATTACGCGCAAGGACGGCGAGCAGACCCACGAAATTCTGCAGATGGCGCACAGCGCCCTGTGCACGGTGCCACATCGCGGCGGTATGTCAGCGGAAGGCGTCGGCGACGGCGCGGGGGTCAACGTTGACCTTTCCCTGCATTTCTTCCGCAAGATTACCGGCCAGATGCTGGAAGCGGGCCGCTTTGGCGTCGGCAACTTCTTTGTGCCGAAAGATGCTGCGCTGCGCGCGAATGCCGAACGTCTGGTAGATGAGACACTCAACAGCTTTGGCCTGCCGGTGATCATGAAGCGTGACATGCCGCTCGACAGCAGCGTGACGCGTCCGGCCGCCGTACAGTTTCAGTTACCGATCCTGCAGTGGATTTTCACTGCGCCACAGGACGTGGTTGACCAGAACGACTTCGAGCAACGCATCTACCGCGCCCTGTTAACGATTGAAGCCCGCGCGTTTACCGAGAGCGAATTTGGCGGCCTCTATCCGCTGTCACTGTCGTCGCGCACCCAGGTGTTTAAAGCCCGCCTGAATTCCAATGAAGTGATCCCCTACTTCAAAGATCTGACCGATCCCGATCATCAGGTGCGTGGGCTGTTTTTCCATACCCGCTTCTCCACCAACACCGATCCGCATACCACGATGGCCCAGCCGTTCCGCCTGATGGCGCACAACGGTGAGCTGAATACCGATCGTAAAAACCGCATCGCTGAGTCCGCGCTGGCACTGGCCCGTGGCAAGAAAATCGTGCGGCCGAAAGGTCAGTCTGACAGCTCGCGTCTGGACCAGAGTATCCACAGCCGTCTGATGGAAGATAACCTCGATCTCATCACCGCCGTGGTTTCAATGATGCCGCCCGCCTGGGAAAACGACAGTTCGCTGCCGCCAGAAGTGCGTGACATGCTGGAATATTTCTCTCTGTACGAAGAGAAGAACGACGGCCCGGCAGCATTAATCTTTGGCAATGGTGAAGTGATTGGCGCCCGTCTTGACCGTCTTGGCCTGCGTCCACTGCGCTCAGTCGAAACGGCTGAGTATATTGGTGCGATGTCAGAAGCCGGCCAGATCGCCTTCCCACCCGAAAGCGTATTACGTCGTGGCCGTATCGAAGCGGGCGGCATGCTCTATTTCGATCATCGTGAAAAACGCAGCTACACCACGCTGCAGGCGCTGGAAAAACTGGCGGCGGAAAAAGATTATTCAGCGCTGCTGCGTGAAGCGCGCGTCGGTCTTGACGATCTGCCTGAGATTCCGGCAGAACAGCAGGGTTCACCGCTGCGTTATCGCGGCGATCTGAAAACCTATCAGCGCTTTGTGGCTTACTACTACAACCAGGAAAGCTTCAAATTCATGATGGACCCGATGCTGAACACCGGCGCAGAGAAAATCTCCGCCATGGGTTACGGCAACGCCATTAACGGCTTATCCGATCATGAAGGCGGCATGGCGCACTACTTCTCTCAGCGCTTTGCTCAGGTCACCAACCCACCGCTGGACTCAATCCGCGAAGTGGATGGCATGACGCTTCGTGTCGCGCTGGGCGCAAAACCCCATCTGGGCCGCAGCAAGGGTCGTCAGATCGTGGTACCGAGCCCCATCCTCAGCCATCTTGATATGCTGCGTTTGCGCGAGCAGACCATCGCACCTTACGCCCGCTTTGAGATGCTCTATGAGCCGGTCATCGGCAAAGATCTGCTGAGCACCACCGCGAACGCAAACGCGCTGGAAAAAGCGATTGATGACCTGGCGCAACAGGTCGTGGATTTTGCCCGTTCGCAGGGTGGCATCGCCGTGCTTACTGACCGTCACATCTCGTCAACGCACGCCGCGATCCCGATGCTGCTGGTGGTTTCCGCCATCAACCAGCGTCTGGTGCAGGAGGGCCTGCGTCTGGATGTGTCTCTGGTTGTAGAAAGCGGCCAGAGCATCTCCTCGCACCATATTGCCGCCACACTCGGCTTTGGGGCTTCCGCTATCTATCCACTGGGCGTACAGATGCGCGCAGAGGAGAAATTTGGTGAAGGTGAAGAAGGCAACAAAGCCTTTAAGCGCTATGCCAAAGCCGCTGAAAAAGCGCTGATGAAAACCATGGGCAAAGTGGGCCTCTGTACCGTTGAAAGTTACAGCAGCGGCGAATTCTTTGAGCCTAACTTCCTCAACACCGACGATCCGGTGCTGAAAAAGTATTTCCCGAATATCAAAACCCCAGTGGGTGGCGCGGGCTTCGCAGCCATCGCAGCGATGGCCGTTGACTGGCACCAGAGCGCGCTCAGGATTCAGGGCGAATCTGAAGTGCCGTTGCTGGGCCTGTTTAAAGAGCGTGCAGAAGGTGCAGGTCACTCCTACGGCACTATCGCCGTGCGCACCTTCATCGACATGACTGAAGAGCCGATTCGCTTTGCCGACAAGGCGCGCGAAGAGGACAACTTCATTCGTCTGATGACACTGGCAAAACTGGATAACGCCTTTGGCATCAAGCCAGAGACCTTCAAAGACAGCAGCTTTGAGCGCATCCCGGATGACGTGATCAACAACTTTGCGATTACGGCCGATTACCGTCAGTTCTCAAGTTTGATGTATGAAGAGCGTAAACGTCGCCCGGCGGCGCTGCGTGACATTCTGACATTCCCGGCTGATCTGACCCACATTGACAGCGAAGCGGAGTTCCGTCGCAAGCTGGGACGTTACTCGCTGACCAACAACGGCTTTGCTATTCGTGGCATGGAGTGTGAAGCGGTGGATGGCAGCCTGAATCACTTTATGCTGCGTCTGACCGATGCGATTGAGGGGCTGAAGCCTGAGAGTGAACGTCTGCAGAATCTGTCCCGCGCCCTGAAATCCCGTTTCGGCGATGATATCGAGAGCAGCGACGTCGTCACTGGCGCTCTGAAAGTGACCGCATACGGTAAAGCGGCAGATTATCTGTCACGTATCTTCACCACCCTGCCCTCACTGCCGCTGAGCGAAGTACAGCCAGCCTGTGAAATTACCCGCACCTTTGCTTCCGGGGCAATGAGCCACGGTGCACTGGTCGCGCCGGCTCATGAAGCGGTCGCACACGGCACCAACATGGTCGGCGGCATGAGCAACTGCGGTGAAGGCGGCGAGCATTACTCCCGTCACGGCACCATCCGTGCCTCCCGTATCAAACAGCTGGCTTCGGGTCGTTTCGGCGTCTGGGCTGCTTATCTGGCGGATCCGATGCTGGAAGAGCTGGAGATTAAAATTGGTCAGGGTGCGAAGCCTGGCGAAGGCGGTCAGTTACCGGCGGCCAAAGTGACGGTCGAGATTGCTGCGGCCCGTGGCGGTACGCCTGGCGTCGAGCTGGTCTCGCCGCCGCCGCATCACGACACCTATTCCATCGAAGATCTGGCGCAGCTGATCCACGATTGTAAAGCCGCGCGGGTACGCGTTATCGTCAAACTGGTGTCGTCAGAAGGGATCGGCACCATCGCAGTTGGCGTGGCTAAAGCCGGTGCCGACGTGATTAACGTGGCAGGCAACACCGGCGGGACCGGCGCGGCGTCGGTAACCAGCCTGAAATATACCGGACGCGTGGCCGAAATCGGCATCGCTGAAGTCCACCAGGCGCTGTGTGCCAACGGCCTGCGTGAGAAAGTCCTGCTGCGCTGCTCTGGCGCACAGCAGACCGGCAGCGACGTGGTGAAATCTGCCCTGTTGGGCGGCGATAGCTTTGAGTTCGGTACCACCGCGCTGATGATGCTGAAATGCGTGATGGCGAAGAACTGCAACGTGAAGTGCCCGGCTGGCTTAACAACTAACGCCGAGGCCTTTGATGGCGACCCGCGTCAGCTGGCGCAGTATTTCCTCAACGTCGCGCATGAAGTACGTGAAATTCTGGCACGTATGGGCCTGCGTTCCCTGCGTGAGGCGCGTGGTCGCTCTGACCTGCTGCACCTGATGGATCATCCGCTGGAGGTCGGCAAACTCGACTTACGCGCCATGCTCACCGTGGTGTCAGAGCTGAAAATCGACAAGCCGGTTTACCTGGAAAAAGATTTTGAGCTGGATGATGGCTGGATTGAGCAGCTGAAGCTGTCACTGGTGGAGCAGGGAAATCCTGCCGTCTCACTGGGCAACAGCATCGTCCTGAACAACCGCAACAAAAGCGTCGGCGGCCAGCTGGCCATCGACATTGAGCGCATGCTGAACCATCAGCTCAGCGCAGAGCAGTTGCAGGCGATGCCTGCGGTAATGACCGACGATCGCGGTCGCCGCTATCTGGCCCCTGAAAGCGTAAAAATTTCTACCACCGGATCTGCCGGTCAGTCATTTGGCGCCTTCTGCAACGATGGCATGCAGCTGTCCCATTACGGCACCTGTAACGACGGTGTCGGCAAAGGACAGTGTGGCGGTGAGCTGATTGTGATGTCGCCTGGCGGCGGCGCGCAGGATGGCGATGGCAACGTGCTGATCGGTAACTTTGCCCTGTTTGGCGCGACTGGCGGACGACTGTTCGTGCAGGGCCAGGCTGGCGACCGCTTCGCAGTGCGTAACTCCGGCGCAACGGCTGTGGTTGAAGGCGTGGGTGACTTCTGCTGCGAATATATGACTAACGGTGCCATTCTCAACCTCGGTACCTTTGGTAAAGGATTTGGCAACGGCATGAGCGGCGGCTTTGCTTACCAGTACGACCCGTATGGATCGCTGGCCAGCCACGCTGCAGGTGATTCAGTACGCTTCGGATCGATTGCGGATCAGGATGAGATGGCACAGGTGCACAAGCAGGCCGTGCTGACCATGCTGAACTGGCACCTGGAGGCGACCCAGTCACCGCGTGCCGCGTGGCTGCTGGAGAACTGGGAAACAGAGTGCCACCACTTTGTTTACGTGATGCCGCGCTCACTGCTGCTCTATCAGGATGGCGGCGAGATCCTGAAAGCCAAGAGCCGCAAAGATCTGCTCGAAGAGCTGTCCACGGCGCTGGCAGGCCATCAGGTAGCGAAATTCAAAGCCGCGTGGCGTCAGGGTAAAACCATCGCCAACGGTGCCGTTCCGGCCTATGGCGCGACCGATACGCAGGAGATGTTTGTCCTGCTGAACAACTACACCGTGCTGAGCTTTGCCCAGCAGCTGGCACTGGCGAAGTTGCCAAAAGGCACGCCGGTTGAAGATGCGGCGGTGGAAAAAGCGGTCCGCAATCTGCTGATGACGGAAGACTTTTCACTGGTCAGCAAGCTGCAACGTCATGCCCGTTCTGCCATCGAGAGTTACAGCGATGATGAACTGGCCAGTCTGATTGGTACTAAACGCATGTCAGATTACAAAGCGGCACTGACGCAACGTAACATCCGCTCCATGGACAGTCTGGCGACCTACGGCTGGATCATGTATCAGGATGCCTGTAACCGGGAAGTGCTGGGCCACCTGCCTGACTTTGAAGAGCTGTTTGCACGTGCGGCATTGCCGGAAATTGCCGCTGCGGTGGGTAAACTCTCCTGACAGTGATACTGATCAGGCTGAACTGAATATTATTAATTGATCATTGCCCGGATTAATCGTTGTACCGGACAGAGGCAGAACCGCTTTCCCCTGCTGCACACACTGCGGCGCGGGGAGGCGGAACCGCTTTCAGACCGGGGAACGCCACTGATATCGGGCGAGAACGGGATTGAGTAAAAGTACCCATGAAAATTCCTTATATTCCAGAAGATGCACCTTTTAATGGCGATCAGAAGTACTGGCTGGCTGGCTTTCTCGCGGGCCTTCACTCCCGTTTGCTGGTCTTAGAAGACAAGCAGCAACCTGCTGCAGGCACGGGCGCGGCCGCGACCACGCAACTGCATATTCTGTACGGCTCACAGACCGGCAATGCCGAAGCGCTGGCGCAGACCGCTGCGAAATCTGCCCGTGCGAAAGGGCTGGTGCCGGTGGTTCAGGCGCTGGGCGATGTCGATCTCGACGTGTTTGCCACCATGCGCCATGTACTGATTGTCACCTCGACCTATGGTGAAGGTGAGATGCCGGACAATGCCCAGCTGTTCTGGGATGCGATCTCTGCCAGTACCGCACCGCGTCTGGAGCAGATGCATTTCGCCGTGCTGGCGATTGGCGATACGGGTTACGATGGCTTCTGTCAGGCGGGCAAATTCATCGATATGCGCCTTGAGCAGTTGGGTGCAAAACGCGTGGTGGATCGCATTGACTGCGATATCGACTATGAAGAGCCGTCCAGCGAGTGGCTGAACAGCTCAATGCCACAGTTTGCCGCCAGCGCAGGCAGCAGCGGCACCGTGCTGGAGAGCGCGCCTGAAGCGCCGGTCATTCCAGGCAGCAACAAATCGAATCCGTATGCCGCCGCGCTAATCACCAACAAGCGTTTGTCAGGTGAGCAGTCAGCCAAAGATATTCGTCATTTTGAATTCGATCTGTCGGATAGCGGCCTGAAGTATGAAGCGGGCGATGCGCTGGGCGTGATTCCGGTCAACGAGCCGTCACTGGTCAGCCTTCTGCTGACGCAGCTTAATGCTGATTACCAGACGCCAGTGCCTGGCTTTGACCGCAGCCTCGGCGACCTGCTGACCTATCAGTTCGAAATCTCTGAGCCGTCACGCAAGTTAATCGAGTGGGTTGGACAGAACACCACCAATCAGGAACTGCGTCATGTCTTACAGCATGATGATAAAGATGCACTGGGCGTCTGGTTGTGGGGCAAAGATACCCTTGACCTGCTGCAGCTCGAACTGACGCGCACGCTGACAGTGCCGGAGTTTGTTGCCCTGTTGCGCCCGCTGCAGCATCGTGCTTACTCAATTTCATCCAGCTCTAAAGCCCATCCGAATCAGGTGCACCTGACCGTTGCCTCTGTGCGTTATCACAGTGGCGGCCGTAATCGCGGTGGCGTCTGCTCGACCTATCTGGCCGAACGCGTGCGTCGTGGTGAGAAGCCCGCCATCTTTATCTCACCCAATAAAGCGTTCCGCGTCCCTGCCAATAACAGCGCACCGCTGATCATGGTGGGACCGGGCACCGGTATCGCACCGTTCCGCGCCTTCCTGCAGGAACGCCAGGCAACCGGCGCGCAGGGCAAAAACTGGCTGTTCTTCGGTGATCAGCATCAGGAACATGACTTTATCTATCAGGATGAGTTGCTGGCCTGGCGGGATAATGGCTTGCTGACGCGTCTGGATCTGGCCTTCTCACGCGATCAGGAGAAGAAGATCTACGTGCAGAGCCGGATGCTGGAACAGGGCGCTGAGCTTTACGCCTGGCTGCAGGAAGGGGCTTACTTCTACGTCTGTGGCGATGCTTCGCGTATGGCGAAAGATGTGGATAATGCGCTGTATGAAGTGGTTCGTCAGTTTGGTGGTCTCTCCACCGAGCGCGCTGCCGACTATGTCGATCAGCTGAAGAAAGAGAAACGCTACCTGCGCGACGTCTACTAATCGCGAAGGTCTGCTGAAAAATCCGGCTTGCGCAGGCAGCCGGATTTTTTTTATGGATGACAGGCAAAAAAATACCCGCCGGATGGGCGGGTATTCGCTGTTATGTCACGGCTATTTCACGACGCGCAGTGAAGGCCGTCCGCCACGTGGCGGTGGATCGTCATCAGGTGGTGTCTCGTCATCGCTGGCGTCGTCAGGACGATCACCATCAATCACTGACATCATGGTCTCTTCCTGACCCTCTGATGCCTCCTGCATACCCAGCTCGTAAGCCGGTTCCGGTTCAAACATCGTGCCGGCACCGTTTTCACGTGCATAGATCGCCAGAATCGCCGCCATCGGCACGTTAACCTGGCGAGGAACGCCACCAAAGCGGGCGTTGAACGACACCTGATCATTAGCCAGGTCGAGGTTACCCACAGCGCGTGGCGCAATGTTCAGGACAATCTGACCATCACGCGCATACTCCAGCGGCACCTGCACACCTGGCAGATTAATGTCGACCACCAGATGCGGCGTCAGCTGGTTGTCGAGCAACCAGTCATAGAAGGCGCGCAGCAGATAGGGACGACGTGCAGTAAGTTGCGACATTTCCATACGTTAAGCCCGGGCTTGCAGGCGCATTTCACGTTCAGCTTCAGTTAATGAAGCAAGGAAAGAATCACGCTCAAATACGCGGTTCATGTAACCTTTCAGCTCTTTTGAACCCGAGCCGATCAGATCGATGCCCATGGAAGGCAGACGCCATAACAGCGGCGCCAGGTAGCAATCGACCAGACTAAACTCTTCGCTCATGAAGTAAGGCGTACGACCAAACAGTGGGGCGATAGCCAGCAGCTCTTCACGCAGTTGCTTGCGTGCGGCTTCGGCTTCCTGACCCGTGCTGTTCTCGACTTTCCGCATCAGGCTGTACCAGTCCTGCTCGATGCGATGCATCATCAGGCGGCTGTCACCACGGGCAACCGGATAAACCGGCATCAGTGGCGGATGCGGGAAGCGTTCATCCAGATATTCCATGATGATGCGTGATTCATACAGCGTCAGCTCACGATCTACCAGCGTTGGTACCGTGCGATACGGATTGAGGTCAATCAGATCCTGCGGCAGGTTATCCATTTCGACCTGCTCGATCTCTACGCTGACACCCTTCTCCGCCAGGACGATACGAACCTGATGGCTGAAAATGTCAGTAGGACCAGAAAACAGCGTCATTACCGAACGTTTGTTGGCAGCGACAGCCATGAAAACCTCCAAGTTTGTTCACAAAAAGATACTGCGAATAGCCAACCACACGGCGATTCACCAGCTTATCGAACTCGCACGCAACCTGGTTAGCCGCGTCACAGATACTGACGCCCCGACAGAGGGAAGGCGCATAACGCACCGGCCTGCGGGCGCAAAGTGACACAGAGTTTACCAGATTTTAGGCTGCTTGTGGGCGTGTAATGAATCTTTGCAGGTAAATTGAGCGCGACGTTACGGTTTTCGCGGGAAGTCGTGGGAAGGCAGAAAATAAAAAACCCGCCGAAGCGGGTTTTTTGAGCCAATTGCTGCAGCCGGAGCTGCAAACAATTAACGCTTGGAGAACTGAGGACGACGACGTGCTTTACGCAGGCCGACTTTCTTACGTTCAACCTGACGCGCATCACGAGTAACGAAGCCTGCTTTACGCAGTTCGCCACGCAGTGATTCGTCGTATTCCATCAGAGCGCGGGTGATACCGTGACGGATCGCACCAGCCTGACCAGAAATACCGCCACCTTTAACAGTGACATAGAGATCGAATTTACCAACCAGGTCCAGCAGCTCAAGCGGCTGACGAACTACCATGCGGGCAGTTTCGCGACCGAAGTACTGTTCCAGAGAACGTTGGTTAATTACGATGTTACCGCTACCCGGCTTAATGAATACGCGAGCGGTAGAGCTTTTGCGGCGACCAGTGCCGTAGTTTTGAGTTTCAGCCATTGCCTTTAATCCCGATTAAATGTCAAGAACTTGCGGTTGCTGTGCCGCATGGGTGTGCTCGTTGCCTGCGTAAACTTTCAGTTTACGGTACATAGCACGACCCAGCGGGCCCTTCGGCAGCATGCCTTTAACCGCGATCTCAATCACACGCTCAGGACGGCGAGCAATCATCTCTTCAAAGGTCGCCTGTTTGATACCACCGATGTGGCCGGTGTGGTGATAGTAGATCTTGTCAGTACGCTTGTTGCCGGTTACAGCAACTTTTTCTGCGTTCAGAACGATGATGTAATCACCCGTATCAACGTGCGGAGTGTATTCCGCTTTATGCTTACCACGCAGACGGCGCGCCAGTTCAGTCGCCAGGCGACCCAAAGTTTTGCCCGTTGCGTCAACTACAAACCAGTCACGTTGGACGGTTTCTGGTTTAGCTGTAAAAGTTTTCATCGAAAAGCTTACCCAAATTAAGTTACACGTTGGTGAAATCCCAAACGCTTAAGTAAACGAATGAGGCTCACACGACCATTTTGACCAGCAAGCCACCCCTTCGGATAGAGTTACTGGAACACAGAGGATTTGGGAAAAAAATCCTTTGCTGTAACGTGGGGTCGCAAGATTATAGAGAAGTCGGTTACAAAAATCGAACCCTATTTCGGTATTTATCCTGTTTATTCTCACGGCAGGTGCGGCAAACGCAGATACTCTTCGCTCTGCATCTCCTGGAGTCGGGATAAACAGCGCTGGTATTCAAACTTCAGTCGCGTGCCCTGATAAATCTCGGTCAGTGACGTTTCCGCCGCGACCACCAGCTTCACATGACGTTCATAGAACTCATCGACCAGCGCCAGGAAACGGCGCGCCTGATCTTCGGTTTTGTAGATCATCACCGGCACGTCATAGAGCAGCACGCTGTGAAAACGGCGCGAAAGCGCAATGTAGTCATGCTGACTGCGTCCCTCACCGCACAGGGTCGTGAAATTAATGGCCAGCACGCCTTCGCTCACACCCAGCGTCGGCATCTGGCGATGATTAATTTCCAGAACCGGTGCCGCTTCAGGCTGGCTGCCTGACAATGCTTTGAACATCCGGCCCATCTCGGCATGCGTCTCTGCGTTGAGCGGAAAGTTCCACAGATGCGCGGAGGTCAGCGTGCGTAACCGGTAGTCGATACCCGCATCCACGTTCATCACATCACAGTGCCGTTTTATCTGCTCAATCGCAGGCAGGAAGCGCGCACGCTGCAGACCATTGCGATAGAGATCGTCCGGCGGAATGTTCGAGGTGGCGACCAGCGCGATGCCACGTTCAAACAGCGCTTCCATCAGCGTGCCCAGCAGCATGGCATCGGTGATATCGGAGACAAAAAACTCATCAAAACAGAGGATGTCGGTTTCGGCTTTGAATTTGTCCGCCACGATCAGTAACGGATCGCTCTGGCCCTGAAGCTGCGTAAGTTCTTCGTGTACGCGCAGCATAAAACGGTGGAAGTGCAGACGCAGTTTGCGATCGCCAGGAATAGACTGAAAAAAGAGATCCATGACCCAGGTCTTACCGCGACCGACACCGCCCCACATATAGAGCCCGCGTACCGGTTGTGCCGTCTCGTTTTTCTCTTTGCCCATCAATTTAGAGAGGCGTCCCAGCAGGCCGGATGAGGAAGGCGCGGCGGCTTGTTGCCGGGCAACCAGCGCCTGCTGCAGCGCGTCTAAACGGGTAATCGCTTCACGTTGTACGTCATCGGGCCTGAATTCGCCCTGCGACAGCGCCTGCTCATAGCGTGCAAGCGGAGTTGAGGTTTGCATTATTGTTTCAAAGTCCCTGAATGGTGTCTGATTGATACCACGGTTGCTGAAAAAAAGGCCGTTCTACACTAAGCCATGCTGCTCCGGAGTTCCACATCCATAAGATTAACGGGTATAGTGACTATTATTGAACATGGTGTAACGCCCTACGGAACAATGGAAATAACACGGGAGTCATTATGACCTGGGAATACGGGCTAATTGGTTTAGTGGTAGGTATTATTGTCGGCGCAGTCGCCATGCGTTTTGGCAACAAAAAGCTGCGTGAGCAGCGCAGCATGCAGTATGAGCTGGAAAAATCGAAAGCGGAGCTGGCTGATTATCGCGAAGAGCTGACCAACCACTTCGCGCAGAGCGCGGAGCTGCTGGACAACATGGCGCGTGACTATCGTCAGCTCTATCAGCATATGGCAAAAGGCTCGAATGACCTGCTGCCAAATCTGCCTGGCCAGAAAAATCCGTTTGCCTATCAGCTGACTGAAGCTGAAGCGGACAACGATCAGGTGCCGGTGCAGATGCCGCGCGACTACTCTGAAGGCGCATCCGGTTTACTGCGTGGCGAGCGCCCTGCCCGCGACTAATCTTTTTGGGGCGCAGCCTGTCTGCGCCCACTGTTTTTGCGAACCCTGATCGCAAACGACTGTCACACTCATTGATTCCTCCCACCTTTTGCAGCGAGAGCGTTGTAGCAATGAAAAAACAAGCACGCCTGTTTAGCGCATTAGCCCTGAGTATTGGGATGAGCCTTGCCGCCGCGCCAGACGCGATGGCAACGCTGCCAGCACAAATTGCGGGCCAGCCACTGCCAAGTCTGGCACCGATGCTGGAGAAAGTGTTGCCCGCCGTGGTCAGTGTTCACGTGGAAGGCACTGATTCCGGTGCGCAGGCTCAGGATATTCCTGAACCCCTGAAGCGTTTTTTCGGCCAGATGCCTGGCGGAAACAGTCAGCCGCAGCCATTTGAAGGCTTAGGTTCTGGCGTCATCATTGACGCCGCTAAAGGCTATGTGCTGACTAACAATCACGTGGTTAACGGTGCGGATAAGATCAACGTACAGCTTGGCGACGGCAGTGAATATGAAGCCAAACTGATCGGCCATGATGAGCAGACCGATATCGCGCTGATTCAGATTCAGGGTGCAAAAAACCTCACGCAGGTGAAAGTCGCAGACTCCGATCAGCTGAAAGTGGGTGATTTCGCAGTGGCGATCGGTAACCCGTTTGGTCTGGGGCAGACCGCCACCTCCGGGATTATTTCTGCGCTGGGCCGCAGCGGCCTGAACCTGGAAGGGCTGGAAAACTTTATTCAGACCGATGCTGCCATTAACCGCGGCAACTCAGGCGGTGCGCTGGTTAACCTTAACGGTGAGCTGATCGGTATCAACACCGCGATTCTGGCCTCCAGCGGCGGCAACATCGGCATCGGCTTTGCGATTCCGAGCGATATGGCGATGAACCTCGCGCAACAGCTGATCAAATTTGGTGAAGTGAAGCGCGGTCAGCTCGGCATCAAAGGCACTGAAATGACGGCCGATATGGCTAAAGCGTTCAATGTCGATGCGCAGCGCGGCGCCTTCGTCTCAGAAGTCTTACCGCAGTCTGCCGCACAGAAAGCAGGCGTGAAGTCAGGCGATATCATTACGTCGATTAACGATAAGCCGATTACCAGCTTCGCAGAGCTGCGCGTCAAAGTGGGCACCACGCCGCCAGGCGAACAGGTTAAACTTGGCCTGCTGCGCGAAGGTAAGCCACTAACCGTTACCGTCACGCTGGAACAGAGCGCCCAGAGTACCGCCAGCGCTCAGCTGATGTCACCTGCACTTCAGGGCGCAACCCTGAGTGATGGACAGACCAAAACCGGTGATAAAGGCGTGAAGGTCGATACCATCGAAAAAGGTACGCCGGCTGAACAGGTTGGCCTGCAGAAAGATGATGTGATTATCGGCGTTAACCGCAATCGCGTTCAGACCATTGCAGAAATGCGTAAAATTCTGGAAGGAAAACCGCCGGTCCTGGCACTGAATGTGGTGCGCGGCGATGAAAGTATCTATCTGTTGTTGAGATAAACCTCGCATTACGGCGGACACAAGCGCGTGTGTGTCCGCCGCTCTCATGTTATTCTCCCCTGCGATCTCCCCTGGCGTGATTTAACACCATGTTTCTTAAACTTTTGCGTGCCGTGGTGCTGGGCCTGATTGTGGCGGGTATTTTGCTCGCAGCACTGCCTGCACTGCGTATGGGCAGCGACGCCCTCTATAACCACGAAAATATTACCGACGAAACGCCCTTTAGCTTCAATCAGGGGGTGCGCCGCGCCGTGCCTGCCGTTGTGAACGTTTACAACCGCAGCGCTCATGGCAACAACAATCGTGGCATCACTACCCTGGGTTCCGGGGTGATCATGAATACGAAAGGCTACATCCTCACCAATAAGCATGTGATCAACAATGCCGATCAGATTATCGTGGCATTGCAGGATGGCCGCTTCTTTGAAGCGACGCTGGTGGGTTCCGATGGCATGACCGATCTGGCCGTGCTGAAGATTACCGCTTCAGGCCTGCCCGTTATCCCGATTAATCCCAACCGGCAGCCGCATATCGGCGATGTGGTAATGGCAATCGGTAACCCCTATAACCTCGGTCAGACGGTAACGCAGGGCATTATCAGCGCCACAGGCCGCGTAGGTCTGAGTTCGTCAGGCCGACAGAACTTCCTGCAGACCGATGCCTCAATCAACCAGGGTAACTCCGGCGGTGCGCTGATTAACTCGCTTGGCGAACTGATGGGCATTAACACCCTGACGTTTGATAAGAGTAATGATGGTGAAACCCCGGAAGGCATCGGTTTCGCCATTCCAACTGTCTTAGCCTCAAAAATCATGGATAAGCTGATTCGTGATGGCCGGGTCATCCGCGGCTATATCGGCATTACCGGGCGTGAGTTGCCGCCGCTGCACGGACAGGGCAGCAATCTGGATCGGGTTCAGGGGATTATTGTCAGTGTGGTCACGCCAGATGGACCGGCAGATAAAGCCGGGATTCAGGCCAACGATGTATTGCTCAGCGTCAACGGCAAGCCCGCCATCTCCGCGCAGGAGACCATGGATCAGGTGGCCGAAATTCGTCCGGGTTCAGTAATTGATGTACAGGTGCTGCGAAACGACCAGAAGCTGACGCTGCCGGTAACCATTCAGGAGTTTCCGGATAGCAGCAGCTGATTGGCGGGGTTTTAGACTAATAGCAATGCCTTAGCCTGACGGGCAGGGGTGGCCCATCTGAAGAGCAAAGCGTCCGAGCCAGGATGGCGAGGCCGACCTGCAGGGATGCAGGTTTCCTTTGCGATCAGATGGGCCATCCCTGCCCTTTTCACCCGGACTTTTAGCAACGATCCACCGGAAACGCGATCACTTCACTCAATGACTCCGCTTTCAACGCCAGCATGATCAGTCGATCGATACCCAGCGCGACCCCGGAACAGGCTGGCATGCCATGCGCCAGTGCATCCAGCAGATAGGTATCAATCGGATGCACAGGCAGGCCACGCGCCGCACGGCGGCGGTTATCCTGCTCAAAGCGCTGACGCTGCTCACGGCTGTCGGTCAGCTCACGGAAACCGTTCGCCAGCTCAATGCCTTTGTAATAGACCTCGAAACGCTCGGCCACACGATGATCTTCCGTACTGATCTCCGCCAGTGCCGCCTGACTGGCCGGGAAATGATAAACGAAGCAGGGTTTATCCTGACCAATCTTTGGTTCCACACCCAGCATAAACAGCAGCATCAGCAAGGTATCGCGATCCTCTTCTGCGCGCGCCAGCTCACCTTCACCCAGCTTCTCTGCTGCTTCACGCAACTGCGCTTTGTCCGCTGACAGCGGATCCAGATCCAGATGGCGGATAAATGCCTGCTGATAAGAGAGCGACTCGGCGCTGTCACACTCCAGCACCTGCTGCATCAGATCGTCGACTTCGTTCATCAGACGATACATGTCGTAATGCGGACGATACCACTCCAGCATGGTAAATTCGGGGTTATGGTGCCGTCCCGCCTCTTCATTGCGGAAGCTGCGCCCCATCTGGTAGATCGGGCCACTGCCCGCCGCCAGCATGCGTTTCATATGATATTCCGGGCTGGTCATCAGCCAGAGATCGCGCCCCTGCGCCGCACCAGGTCCGACAAAGCGCGTCTGGAAGGGCACCAGATGGATATCGGTAATCGTTGCCTGGCTCATCGCCGGCGTATCGACTTCCAGCACGCCGCGATCGGCAAAGAAACGACGCACTTCGGCTAAAATAGCGGCGCGTTTTAACAAATTGGCGATGGATGCGCTTGGTTGCCAGCTTGCCGTTTCGCTCATGGTGATGACTCCTGATACAAATTAGGGGGGGAAGTCTACCTGCAATGCCTGCGGCAAACAATCTCGTGCCCGCGCTGCCAAAAACAGCGTTTCGGCTTCTATACTTAAGCGGTTAAATCACAAAGGAATCCCACTATGTCTCCATGGAAAACAGTTGTTGCCAGCCTGAGTGCTTTTCTCTCAGTTGCCTGTAGCACCACGCCGCCAAAGAACGTCACGGTCATTGATAACTTTGACAGTCAGCGCTATCTCGGTCAGTGGTATGAGATTGCCCGCCTTAACCATCCCTTTGAGCGTGGCCTTGAGCAGGTGACGGCAAACTACAGCCCGCGTGAAGATGGCGGCCTGAAGGTGATTAATCGTGGCTATAACGTCAAAAAGCAGCGCTGGCAGGAGAGCGTCGGTAAAGCCTACTTTACTGGTGAACCCCAGCGTGCGTCACTGAAAGTCTCTTTCTTTGGCCCCTTCTACGGCGGCTATAATGTTATCGCACTGGATCCCGACTATCGCTATGCGCTGGTGTGCGGCCCGAATCGCCACTATCTCTGGATACTGTCACGGACACCCCAACTGGAGCCGGGCGTAAAAGAGAAACTGGTTGAGCAGGCACGTCGGGATGGTTTTCCGGTCGAAGAGCTAATCTGGGTAAAACAGAAATAGTGCAGAATATGACAAGCCGGTACGAAAAGCCTTTCGTACCGGTTGGAATAACAGGTTACTTCGTGCTGTTCTGAATCGCCTGGCCACCCGCTTCGACATCTTCACCGACACCGCGCGTGGTATTACACGCCGTCAGCAGAGAAGAGAGCACCAGTACAGAGAAGATTGCGGCAATACTTTTCTTTAACATAACAATGTCCTTTTTGATGGATGTAAAGTACAGCGCTTTAAGCATAGCCGGATTTCAGGCAGTTGCTGCCGGCGGGACTCTAAAAAGGACAATCGGTTAAGGTCATTTTGCCGCACGCGAAATGGCACCGCCTAAGTGGGAGACATCTTCGCCAAAACCGTGGAATGTGTTGCAGGCGCTAAGCGCAGAAGAGACCAGCAACGCGAATGCGATTAATTTTGCCAGCTTGATCATTTTTTCTCTCAGACAAGAAAAAGGCGCACCAGAAGATGCGCCTGCGAATCTTATTTCACGCGTGACACGTATTCGCCAGAGCGGGTGTCAACTTTGACCACTTCGCCCTCTTGCACGAACAATGGCACTTTCACCACGGCGCCGGTAGACAGCTTGGCTGGCTTGCCGCCAGTACCCGCAGTATCACCTTTCAGGCCTGGATCGGTTTCGATAACTTCCGCTTCGATAAAGTTCGGCGGCTGAACGGCGATTGGACGACCATTCCACAGCGTAACGATACATTCAGCGTTATCCTGCAGCCATTTTGCTGCATCGCTTACCGTCTTCTCTTCAACCGGGAACTGCTCAAAGCTTTCCGGGTGCATGAAGTGGTAGAACTCGCCGTCGTTGTACAGGTAGTTCAGGTTGGTATCTACAACGTCTGCGCCTTCGGCGGAGTCGGTAGATTTAAAAGTTTTCTCAACGCGAGAACCCGTCAGCAGGCGACGCATTTTAACGCGTGCGAATGCCTGACCTTTACCCGGTTTAACGAACTCACTGGATTCGATGGCATACGGCTCGCCTTCGAACATGATTTTAAGACCGGGACGGAAATCGTTGCTAGAATAAGTCGCCATGAAGGCCCTCTACGAAAATTGACACTGGTACTAAGCCAAAAAAATGGCACACATTGTAACCCTAAAAACACCTTCCAGAGAAGATTGGTTGCAGCAACTTGCTGATGTTGTCACTGAACCTGATGAATTACTGCGGATTTTAGCCCTTGATCAGCACACCGAGCTGGCTGAGGGTGTGGATGCGCGGCGTCTTTTCGCCCTGCGTGTTCCGCATGCGTTCATCCGCCGGATGAAAAAAGGCGATGCGCACGATCCACTACTGCTTCAGGTACTGACCCGCCGCCAGGAATTCATCGATGCGCCAGGTTATAGCACCGATCCACTCGATGAACAAAGCAACGTTGTACCTGGATTGCTGCATAAATACCGAAACCGGGCGTTATTGCTGGTAAAAGGCGGCTGCGCCGTCAACTGTCGCTACTGCTTCCGTCGTCACTTCCCCTATCAGGATAATCCCGGCAACAAGCGTAGCTGGCAGGCTGCACTGGACTATATCGCCGACCATCCTGAACTGGATGAGATCATTTTTTCCGGCGGCGATCCGTTGATGGCGAAAGATCATGAGCTCGCCTGGCTAATCGCGGCGCTGGAAAAGATCCCGCACCTGAAGCGTCTGCGCATCCACAGCCGCTTACCGGTAGTGATCCCGGCGCGCATCACCGATCGGCTCTGTCAGATGCTCAGCGAAACCCGTCTGCAGGTGTTGATGGTGACGCACATCAATCATGCGCAGGAGATTGATGATGAGCTGCGCGAGGCGATGATCAGCCTGAAGCGTGCCGGCGTCACCCTGCTGAATCAGAGCGTGCTGTTGCGTGGTATCAACGATAATGCCCGGACGCTGGCCACGCTGAGCAATGCGTTGTTTGATGCCGGTATTCTGCCCTACTATTTGCACGTGCTGGATAAGGTACAGGGTGCCGCGCATTTCTTTGTGTCTGATGACGAAGCCCGTCAACTGGTGCGTGCCCTACTGTCACAGGTCTCGGGTTATCTGGTGCCAAAGCTGGCGCGTGAAATTGGTGGAGAGCCAAGTAAAACACCACTGGATTTACAGCTGCGTCAGGAATAAAAACGGCCAGCAAAAGGCTGGCCGGTTTAACAGATCAGGATGCCGGATTCACATTATGGGCACTTATAAACCTGACCGGTCATTTTGCTGTCGAGTGGTGCGAACGCGGACAACAGGTTCTGCGTCGGGCTGGTTGCCCCGTAAATGACGTTGCCGCCCATCTCCGCTGCGCGATTGCGCAGGTCATTCGCTGCACCGCGCAGTGCGCTGGTTTCGCCGCCTGCACCGCTCAGCCAGTTGCTCTGTGAGCCAGTGATATTGCCCAGAAGCTGGCAGTTATTGCCAGGCTGCTGATCGGTAAACGTCACGCGCTGTCCTGCTGAAGAGAGTTGCGTAGAGCTGCTGCAGCCCGCCAGCAATAACGCGCCAGCCGTCAGTCCGAGCAAGAGGTTAATCCGCATTGTAATCCCCATTTATTATCATCAGAGTCGGGTGGCAGCGTAGCAGAAAAAGATCACTTTTTTCTGAACATTCATTGCCTTGATCCCGTTATATCACCTCAATATTTCATACTGAGTTCAGGCTGGCAGATTGGCGCATCCCGATAAACTTACAGCAGTAAGTCAATCCGGCAGGGCGGCAACAGTCAGCGCGCAGACAGCGGGAGATATCAGAGGAAAGACGAACGATTGTGTCACTACTTATACTATTTTCCTGCCCAAAAGAAAAACCCCCGACCGTTTCCGATCGGGGGTTCTGTGATGACTTAAGCAGTCAACGGCAATTACATCATGCCGCCCATACCGCCCATGCCACCCATACCGCCAGCGCCGCCGCCTAAATCAGGTGCGTCGCCTTTTGGCAGGTCAGTGACCATACATTCAGTGGTGATCATCAGACCCGCAACAGAGGCCGCGTACTGCAGAGCAGAACGGGTCACTTTGGTTGGATCCAGGATACCGAAGTCGATCATGTTGCCGTACTCTTCAGTCTGCGCGTTGTAACCGTAGTTGCCGTCGCCCGCTTTCACGTTGTTAGCAACAACGGATGGCTCTTCACCGGCGTTAGAGACGATCTGACGCAGTGGCGATTCCATTGCGCGCAGCGCAACTTTGATACCGACGTTCTGATCTTCGTTCTGACCACGCAGATCGGCCAGCTGTGCGGCAACGCGAACCAGCGCCACACCACCACCTGCAACCACGCCTTCTTCGACAGCAGCACGGGTTGCGTGCAGCGCATCTTCAACGCGTGCTTTCTTCTCTTTCATTTCAACTTCAGTTGCTGCGCCTACTTTCAGAACGGCTACGCCGCCTGCCAGTTTCGCTACGCGCTCCTGCAGTTTTTCTTTGTCGTAGTCAGAAGTTGCTTCTTCGATCTGCTGACGAATCTGGGTTACACGGCCCTGGATTGTCGCCTCTTCACCCACACCGTCGATAATGGTGGTGGTGTCTTTGTTGATCACAACGCGTTTAGCCTGGCCCAGATCTTCCAGCGCCGCTTTTTCCAGTTCCATACCGATCTCTTCAGAGATCACGGTACCACCGGTCAGGATAGCGATATCCTGCAGCATAGCTTTACGACGGTCGCCGAAGCCTGGTGCTTTAACCGCAGCCACTTTCACGATGCCGCGCATGGTGTTAACCACCAGTGTTGCCAGCGCTTCGCCTTCAACATCTTCCGCGATGATCAGCAGTGGTTTGCCTGCTTTCGCAACGGCTTCCAGTACTGGCAGCATTTCACGGATGTTAGAAATTTTCTTGTCAGCCAGCAGGATGAACGGAGATTCCAGTTCAATCGCGCCAGTTTCTGGCTTGTTGATGAAGTAAGGAGAGAGGTAACCGCGATCGAACTGCATACCTTCAACCACATCCAGCTCGTCCTGCAGGCCGGTGCCTTCTTCAACGGTGATCACGCCTTCTTTACCGACTTTTTCCATCGCCTGAGCAATCAGCTGGCCTACGGTTTCATCGGAGTTAGCAGAGATAGTACCTACCTGCGCAATCGCTTTAGAGTCTGAGCAAGGCACAGACAGCGCTTTCAGTTTCTCAACCGCAGCGATAACGGCCTGGTCGATACCGCGCTTCAGGTCCATCGGGTTCATACCCGCTGCGACCGCTTTCAGGCCTTCGGTGATGATAGACTGTGCCAGTACGGTTGCCGTGGTGGTACCGTCGCCCGCAGCGTCGTTCGCTTTAGAGGCCACTTCTTTCACCATCTGGGCGCCCATGTTCTCGAACTTGTCTTCCAGCTCGATTTCACGTGCCACAGAAACACCATCTTTAGTGATGGTCGGTGCACCAAAAGATTTATCCAGAACCACGTTACGGCCTTTCGGGCCCAGGGTAACTTTTACTGCATCTGCCAGTACGTTCACGCCACGCAGCATTTTTACGCGAGCGTCATTACCGAATTTTACGTCTTTAGCTGCCATTTCAATTGTCCCTTAAATTCGTTTCGTTCAGTGAGTTACGCGAAAAAATTACGCTTCAACAATCGCCAGAATGTCGCTTTCAGAGATGATCAGCACTTCTTCGTTGTCGATTTTCTCGGTTTTAGCACCGTAACCTTCATTGAAGATCACGACGTCACCAACCTTCACGTCCAGCGGCTTAACGTCGCCACTCTCAAGGATGCGGCCATTGCCGACAGCCAGAACTTCACCACGGGTGGATTTACCGGCTGCAGAACCGGTCAGCACGATGCCGCCAGCTGATTTAGCTTCAACTTCTTTACGCTTGACGATAACGCGATCGTGCAATGGACGAATTTTCATTTGATAGCTCTCCTTTGAGAAGTCCAATCATTCAGTTTTGGGGTTGAACACCGGGCTGCATGGCTTCCGGCCTCGTGACCAGAGAGATTGGGCCATACCCACCTGCTTTCAAGGGGGCGGACAACAAATTTTTTACCCGAACGTGATAAGTGGCGGCTTTTTGAACAGAAGGCGCGACAAATAAAAAACGCAGCCCGGAGGCTGCGCTTTCAAAAGTGACCGCTGCGATTAACGATCCTTGTGATCATCATGGTGCTCAAGTCGATCGCTGTTTTTACGTTCGAACTCGCCATCCATGGTGTAACCGCTGTCCGGTCCGGCACCCGGTCCGCGCCAGACGCGCAGATGAGGCATCAGCTTCAGCGTCAGATGCTTCTGCACTGGAGGCAGCAGCAGCAACAGACCGAGCAGGTCAGTAAAGAAACCCGGCAACAGCAGCAGGAAACCGGCAATGATCAGCGATACGCTTTTGATCATCTCACTGGCAGGACTTTCGTTACGCGCCAGCTTCTCCTGCATCAGCATGAAGTTCTTCATGCCCTGATTTTTAACCAGCGACACCCCGATGCACGAGGTAAAGACCACCAGCAGCATGGTGAGCAGCACGCCCATGACGTGTGCAACCTGAATAAAGAGCGAAATCTCGATCCAGGCCAGAATAAAAAAGACTAATAACGGTATCCAGCGCACCGTACTCTCCTGTAAGTAGGGGCTGAACGGCAGCGTGCCGGTCAGCAGAAAGCGTTCATCCTGAGGATGATAAGAAAAGAGATGGGCACCCGCGCCGCCATTTTCAACCGATCCTGTCAAATTTATCCTGCGGGGTTAATTTTGTAACCAACTTCACATATCGTTAACCAGACGGCAGCATTAAGTGATCTGCATGCGTGCTTTTCTTATGCATCAGAATATGATCGCACATGCCACGGTGAAGACGGATAATATGTCGGCACGGGCACACCACAACAAAATAAACACATCCTTTGTGATGGTTAGCGGCAACAACAAGAAGGTTATCATGGCGAACAACATTCGTATCGAAGAAGACCTGTTAGGTATGCGCGAAGTTCCGGCGGATGCCTATTATGGCGTTCATACTCTGCGTGCGATTGAAAATTTCTATATCAGCAACAGCAAAATCAGCGACATACCTGAATTTGTCCGCGGTATGGTGATGGTTAAAAAAGCGGCAGCGATGGCTAATAAAGAGCTGCAGACCATCCCGCGTAACATTGCCGATACCATCATCAAGGCCTGCGACGAAGTGCTGAACAACGGTCGCTGTATGGACCAGTTCCCCGTGGATGTCTATCAGGGCGGTGCCGGAACCTCGGTCAATATGAACACCAATGAGGTGCTGGCAAACATCGGCCTGGAGCTGATGGGCCACCAGAAAGGGGAATATCAGTACCTTAACCCCAACGATCATGTGAACAAATGCCAGTCCACTAACGACGCCTACCCGACCGGTTTTCGCATCGCAGTTTACAGCTCGCTGCTGAAGCTGCTTGATGGCATCAGCCAGCTGGCCGAAGGCTTCCAGCGCAAAGCCGATGAATTCCAGACCATCCTGAAAATGGGCCGCACCCAGCTGCAGGATGCGGTGCCGATGACCCTCGGCCAGGAATTTCACGCCTTCAGCGTGCTGCTGAACGAAGAGACCAAAAGCATTCTGCGCACTGCTGAACTGCTGCTGGAAGTGAACCTGGGCGCGACCGCCATCGGCACCCGCCTCAATACGCCGGAAGGCTACCAGCACCTGGCGGTTCAGCGTCTGGCGGAAGTCAGTAACCTGCCAGTGGTGCCAGCAGAAGATTTGATTGAAGCGACCTCTGACTGCGGTGCCTATGTGATGGTCCATTCATCGCTGAAACGTCTGGCAGTGAAGCTCTCTAAAATCTGTAATGACCTGCGCCTGCTCTCCTCCGGTCCGCGTGCTGGCCTGAACGAAATTAACCTGCCAGAGCTGCAGGCGGGTTCCTCTATCATGCCGGCCAAGGTCAACCCGGTTGTGCCGGAAGTCGTCAACCAGGTCTGCTTCAAAGTCATTGGCAACGACATCACCGTCACAATGGCCTCTGAAGCGGGTCAGTTGCAGCTTAACGTGATGGAGCCGGTGATTGGCCAGGCGCTGTTTGAATCGATCAGCATCCTGACTAACGCCTGCTACAACCTGCTGGAGAAGTGCGTCAACGGCATTACCGCCAATCGCGCGGTGTGCGAAGCCTACGTCTTCAATTCAATTGGTATTGTAACGTATCTCAACCCGTACATCGGCCACCACAACGGCGATATCGTCGGCAAAATCTGTGCGGAAACTGGTAAAAGCGTGCGAGAGGTGGTGCTGGAGCGCGGCCTGCTGACGGAAAGTGAGCTGGACGATATCTTCTCGGTGCAGAACCTGATGTACCCGGTTTATAAAGCCAAACGTTATACCGATGAAAACGAACAGTAAGGCTTAACCGACGCTGGTTAACCAAAGGCACACCGCGATCAACACGGTGTGCCTTTTTTTTTGTTACACAGCACACCCAGGTTTTACCGGTTTACTTTACAGGAGTGATTCATGTTTGTGGTTGAGCTGCTTATCGTCTTGATGGCGATCTGGTTGGGCGCCCGTCTTGGCGGCATTGGTATCGGGTTCGCCGGCGGAATGGGCGTGCTGGTCCTGACGCTGGGATTTGGCATGTCGCCTGGCACTATCCCGTTTGATGTGATTGAAATCATCATGGCGGTGATCGCCGCGATCGCCGCCATGCAGGTGGCGGGCGGCATGGATTATCTGGTAAGCCTGGCGGAACGTCTGCTGCGTCGTCATCCGCGCCATGTCACGCTGCTGGCCCCGCTGGTGACCTATCTGATGACGCTGCTGGCCGGAACCGGGCACACCGCGTTTTCGACGTTGCCGGTAATTGCGGAAGTGGCGAAGGAGCAAGGCGTTCGCCCTTCCCGACCGCTGTCGATTGCGGTGGTGGCTTCGCAGATCGCGATTACCGCGTCACCGATTTCAGCCGCGGTGGTCTTCTTCGCTACCCTGCTTGAACCGCGCGGCGTCAGCTACATCACGCTGCTGGCGATTGCCATCCCCTCAACTATGGTGGGTCTCTTCCTGGCGGCACTGGTGACAAATTTCCTGGGCCGTGAGCTGAAAGATGATGAGGTCTATCAGGCACGTCTCGCCAAAGGCGAAGTCACGCTGCGCGGTGCCAGCATCTTCCAGGCAAAACCGGGCGCGAAAAAGTCGGTGCTGCTGTTTCTGATAGGGATTGTGGCCGTGGTGCTCTATGCCACTGCGACCAGCGCCAGCGTCGGCCTGATCGCCAATCCGCCGCTGCCACGTAACGAAGCGATTGTGGTATTTATGCTGACCATCGCCACGCTGATCAGCCTGACCTGCAAACTCGACACCAGCGAAATCCTCAGCGCCAGCACCTTTAAATCTGGCATGAGCGCCTGCATCTGCGTGATGGGCGTCGCCTGGCTGGGCGATACCTTTGTCAAAGCGCATCTGGCGGAGATCCAGATGCTGGCGGGCGACGCGCTGAAAACCTATCCGTGGATGCTGGCGCTGGTACTGTTCTTCGCCTCCATGCTGCTCTACTCACAGGCCGCGACCACCAAAGCACTGATGCCCGCCGCGCTGCTGCTGGGCGTGACCCCGCTGACGGCCATCGCGTCATTCGCGGCGGTTTCGGCGCTGTTTGTGCTGCCGACCTACCCGACCCTGCTGGCCGCCGTGGAGATGGATGACACCGGCTCAACCCGTATTGGCAAGTTTGTCTTTAACCACGCCTTTATTATTCCCGGGGTGATCGCCATTGCGCTGTCCGTACTCTCTGGCTTCGTGTTTGGCGGATTGCTGTTGTAGCGCCGTCATCGTGTTACAGATGGAGCGTGCTATCATCGGCGCTCTTTTCAACAGGAGTCACAGAATGAATGCGGTCGTTATCCTCTGCACTGCGCCCGATCAGGCCACGGCGGAGCACCTTGCTGGCTTAGCGCTGCAAGCCCGACTGGCAGCCTGCGTGACAATGCTGCCGGGCGCCACCTCCTGGTATCTCTGGCAGGGCAAAATGGAGCAGAACAGCGAAGTCCAGATGCTGCTGAAGTGCGACAGCGATCATCAGCAGGCGCTGTGTGATTTGCTGAAAGAAGCACACCCTTACGACGTACCCGAACTGCTGGCGCTGCCGGTTCAATATGGAGACAGTGAATACTTGTCATGGCTGCACGCATCTCTCGCTTAATTACGCTCCTGCTGACGCTGTTTATCGGCCTGCAGGCGCACGCTTCACTCTTTTCAAATCCGACGACCAGTCGCTTTGTGCCGGTCGATCAGGCGTTTACGTTTGACTTCGACCAGCAGGACGCGCAGCTCAACCTGCACTGGAAAGTGAAATCGGGTTACTACCTCTATCGCCAGCAGATCCGTATCACGCCGCAGAACGCGACCATCGCGCCGCTGACGCTGCCCGCCGGTCAGCCGCATGAAGATGAATTCTTTGGCAAAAGTGAGATCTATCCGCAGGACCTGACGCTGCCGGTGACGCTGCAACAGGCAGGCCCAGGTGCCACGCTCAGCGTGACTTATCAGGGCTGTGCCGCCGCCGGATTCTGTTATCCGCCGGAGACGCGCAGCGTGCCGGTGAGTGCGGTAGCAGCCAGCAGCGCGCCAGCGCCGGTCAGTGCTCAGCCCGCGCCCGCCAGCCCACAGCCCTTTTCCCCGCTCTGGGCACTGCTGATCGGCATCGGCGTGGCCTTTACACCCTGTGTGCTGCCGATGTATCCGCTGATCTCCGGCATTATCCTGGGCGGTAATCGCCACTATTCGCTGGGCCGACTGTTCGCGCTGGCGATGGTCTATGTGCAGGGGATGGCGCTGACCTACACGCTGCTGGGAGTGGTCGTCGCGGCAGCGGGCCTGCGCTTCCAGGCCGCGTTGCAGCATCCTTATGTGCTGTTCACGCTCTCACTGCTGTTTATCGTGCTGGCACTGTCGATGTTCGGCCTGTTTACGCTGCAACTGCCCGCCAGCCTGCAAACCCGCCTGACCCTGTGGAGCAATCGCCAGCAGGGCGGATCGCTGCCCGGCGTCTTCCTGATGGGCGCGCTGGCGGGATTGATCTGCTCGCCCTGCACGACAGCACCGCTCAGCGCCATTCTGCTCTACATCGCGCAGAGCGGTAATCTGTGGGCCGGTGCCGGGACGCTGTGGCTCTATGCGGTCGGCATGGGCTTACCACTGATCGCCGTGACCCTGTTTGGTAACCGGCTGCTGCCGAAAAGCGGCCCGTGGATGCAAACGGTTAAAGAGGGCTTTGGCTTTGTCATTCTTGCGCTGCCGGTCTTCCTGCTGGAGCGGGTGCTGGGCGACGCGTGGGGAGTGCGGCTCTGGAGCCTGCTCGGCGTGGCCTTCTTTGGCTGGGCGTTCAGCGTGAGCCTGCGCGCCAGCAGCGGTAAGTGGCGCGTGGTGCAGATTCTCATGCTGGCCGCGGCGCTGATCAGCGCGCGTCCGTTGCAGGACTGGGCCTTTGGCGGCCCGGCCGGACAGCATGCTGTAGCTCCGCTGCCGTTCCAGACGCTTCAGACGCCGCAGCAACTCGATAGCGCGCTGCAGCAGGCAAGCGGCCGTATCACCATGGTCGATCTCTACGCCGACTGGTGCGTCGCCTGCAAAGAGTTTGAAAAATATACCTTTAGTGATAGCGCCGTGCGCGATAGCCTGAGCAAGGTACAGCTGCTACAGGCTAACGTCACCGCCAACAATGCCAGCGACAACGCGCTGTTGCAGCATCTTCAGGTGCTGGGCTTACCGACGATTTTGTTCTTTGATGCGCAGGGCCGTGAAATCCCCGATTCGCGCATCACCGGGTTTCTCAATGCCGCCGACTTCAGAGCGCATTTGCAGAAACTTACCCCGTAAACAACACTGGAGTCAGGTCATTGCCCGGTGAATGACCGGGCCTGCATACCAGAGGAGAGTCACTTGCAGCGTGAACAGATACTCGAGCATGCATTGAATGTGCTTGAACAGAACGGCCTCGCCGCCACCCTCTCATTGGAAACCCTGGCGGGACAGACTGAATTAACCCTTGAGCAGCTTCAGCTGTTCTGGCCCGATCGTGATGCTCTGCTCTATGATGCGCTGCGCTATCATGGCCAGCAGATTGATACCTGGCGACGCCAGATCCTGCTGGATGAATCGCTGTCGCCCGACCAGAAGCTCATGGCACGCTATGAGGTCCTGAGTGAGCAGGTCAGCAAAGGACGCTTTCCAGGCTGCCTGTTTATCGCCGCCTGTAGCTTCTACCCGCAGCCCGATCAGCCCATCCATCAACTGGCCGAACAGCAGAAACGCGGCTCATGGCAGTTCACCCACGACATTCTGGTGGAGCAGGCGCTGGACAACCCCAGCATGGTGGCCGATCAGATGGAGCTGATTCTTGAAGGCTGCCTCAGCAAGCTGCTGGTGAAGCGCAATGTGCAGGATGTTGCCACCGCCCAGCGACTGGCGGAAGATGTTTACAGCATCGCGCTGTGCCGTAAAAATGGCGCGCTGGCCTGAGGTTTTGCCTGCTTTGACTGAAAATCAGGCAATCAGTCACGTTTCCAGGGGTTTTTTAGTGAAAGCCGTTGACGACCCGCGGCCTTTACGGTTTAATGCGCCCCGTTGCCCGAATAGCTCAGTCGGTAGAGCAGGGGATTGAAAATCCCCGTGTCCCTGGTTCGATTCCGGGTTCGGGCACCAAAATTTAAAGAAACCCGCCTCTGGCGGGTTTTTTGCGTTATAGAGCGAACCCGTTATCGAAGGTTCGATACACTCACCACATCCTGTGGTTCGCCCGTCCCCTTCAATTCACGCTTCGTCAACCCCACTCAGCGTCTGACTGCCAATATTGGTAAAATAGTTCCCCTGAACCAGTTCGCTGCTGACAAAATCCACAAATGCTCTGACCTTCGGGGATAAATGGCGGTTAGAAGGCCAGATTAGCGACATCGCCCCTAATGGCAGCATGTATTCAGTCAGCAAAGGGACAAGTAATCCTTTTTCGAATGCTTCTTCAGCAACATAGACCGGCAGATGAGCGACACCTGACCCATCAATGGCTGCCCGCAAGCCAGCGTGAGTATTGTTGAATATAAGATCCCTCGGAAGGTCCAGGTTTTCAAAATCGGCAGTGAAAGCCCAGCTCGCGATACGGCCACTTGAGGGGTATTTGAAATGTATGCAGCGATGATGGACCAGCTCGGCAGGGTTTAAAGGAACGCCATGCATTTTTAGATACTCTCTGCTGGCACAGACGACAAAATACTGCTCTCCCAGCTTTCTGCTCACCAGGCGGTTATCTGCCAGCTCACCACTTCTCACCGCGACATCTATTCCTTCCGCAATCAGATCCACCACGCGATCTTCAAAATCGATATCAAGCTGTATGTCCGGGTACTTTTCAATAAAGCGTGGAAGTATGGGCATTAAAAGGGAGTGCCCGAAAATTTGCGGCACGCTGATATGCAATCTGCCACAGGGCGTAATGCGCGTTTCGGCAATCAGGGCTCTGGCATCGCGAATCTCATTCAGGATGAACTTACACCGTTCATAGAAGACATTCCCTTCTTCAGTCAGACCGATGCTGCGCGTTGTCCGATGAAAAAGCCTCACCCCGAGTTCGTCTTCAAGTTTCGCAACACTCTTTGCAATCGCTGAAGAAGAGATGCCTGACACCCTCGCCGCTGCAACATAGCTGCCCAGTTCAGCCGTATAAACAAACGCTCTGAGGCCTCGCAGACTCTCCATACCTCCTCCTATTGTGGAATTTTTTTCCTTAGTGTAAGTACCTTTACTTATATTTACAATAATGTCACTGCATTTTAGTCTTGATGAAAATGAATTGTTAAATCACCTGAACGGCACTGTCGCTTTTCAAATTTTCAAAATAGAAAGAGTAGCTCCCCGGCTTTATTAATTCCATTAATAAGCCTGATAAACCTCTTTTTATAAGATTCAAAAAAATGAAAGCATGACTGTTATTTTTCGGTCAAGGGAAACCCTTATATGGAGAAGCATCGTGAGTGAATTAGTACATACCCTTTCGCCTGAAACTATTATTGATAATGGATTAGTTATCTATTTTGCTGGTTCAATCAGAGCCGGACGGGATGATGTTCCTGTTTACGCGAAACTGATTAATAAGCTCAAGGGATACGGTAAAGTTATTACCGAACACGTGGGTGATTACAGTTTATCTGATGGTGGTCAGTCTTTCCTGAGTGACAAATTTATTCATGACCGTGATTTGCACTGGCTGCGCCATTCTCAGGTGGTTGTCGCTGAAGTCACCACACCAAGCCTGGGAGTGGGTTATGAAATTGCGACTGCAATCAGCTGGCGCATTCCGGTTATCACGCTCTACAGGAAAAATGATAAAAGCGTTTCAGCTATGATATCTGGCAGCGAGGGATGTCGCCATTATAATTATCAGCAGGTTGAAGAGGCGTTTCAGATTATCGAAAGTGAAATGGCGAAATTAGGTCACGAGGTCGCCCATGAATCGTAATATTACGCATGCACTGGTTAATACCGTAAATAACATCATGATCAATGGTAACGATGTTGGCTCACGCGATCAGGAGCAACGGGAAGTGCTCTCAACATTAACCAAAATCAGCCATCCCACAGAGCGATTTCTGGTGTTGCCCCACAGAAATAATAACGTCTTTGCGCAGGTTGCAGAAACGATGTGGGTACTCGCAGGACGAGATGATCTGCAGTTCCTTAAACATTATCTTCCTCGCGCAGAGGACTATTCCGATGACGCCCTGACCTGGCGAGCAGCCTACGGACCCCGGTTGCGCAAATGGAAAGGGAAAGTAGACCAGTTGCAGGGAGTGGTCAATCGCCTCAGAGAAGATCCTCTGACTAAACGTGCAGTAATGAACATCTTTGATCCTGAAACGGATTATCAGGAAACAAAAGATGTTCCCTGTAATAACTGGCTGCACTTCATCCAGCGAGGCGGCTATATTGATTTACATGTTACCGTCCGCGCGAATGACGCCATCTGGGGATTCAGCGGCATCAATTTTTTTGAGTGGAGCGTTTTACACGAAATTATTGCTAATACGCTTGGGTGGAAAGTCGGAAAGTTATCCTGGTATGTAGGCACATTCCATATCTATAACCGTCATTACTCTACTGCAGAGAAAATCAGCAGCATGAAGAACCCGGTAAGCATGTACGAATGTCAGATTAACCCGACGAAAATAACCACTTGCGTAGATAATATCGATGAAGTGTTAGCAATAGTTTTTCAGGCTGAAGACGCTTCACGAAACGGAAACTTTAAAAAATCGTCTGATATCGAGAAGAATATCGCCGATCCTTTTTTCAGAAAGGCCGCGACCTTGTTGAAAATTTATAATGCGCTGCAGCTAAATGTCGATCGGGACATTATCAGCAATTACCTCAAGGAGTTGGGCAATAGTGATTTCCACATTGCCGCACTTGAATATCTGAGCAGGAAGTGGAAATCCCAGGAAACACTTGCGGCAATCAGCACGATTTCAGATGAATTTTACCAGGCGTTTACCTCGATGAAGAATCCGGTAAATAGCAGCTTAATCACTTAGTTTTAAAGGTCTCTGCGTGAAAACCACATTAAGAATTTCAGTGCCAAATATAAAACGCTCCAGACTATTTGTTGCATCGACAATATTAAATGCAACGGGTGGCGGATTGATCATGGCGTTTATGATGATCTACTTCGACAGAACGACAACGCTTACGCTCTCAATAATAGGTGTAGCTATTGCCACAGGCCGCGCCCTTTCCTCTTTAGTACCTGTCCTGATTGGAAGGTTACTGGACAGGCTCGGTCCTAAAAAACTGTCGATATGGGGCGATTTTATTAGCGGCGCGGGTTTTATCATGTGTCTTTTCGCCAGAGACCCTTTAACCATAATGCTGACGCAGTTTTTTACCCAAGCGGGATCGCATATTTTCTGGACGAGCAACCGAGGGCTGGTTTCACTGGCTTCAGGTGGGAAAGGCACACAAACCTGGTTCGGACTCATTGCGTCAATCAGGAATATTGGCCTGGGATTGGGCACCATATTTACTTCACTGGCTTTTTCTGTTGATTCCGACAGCAGTCTGCATTTTATCATCATCGCGTCGGCATCACTTTACTTTCTATCCTGCCTGGCACTTTTGATGTGGCATCCTGTCGCCGTGCAGACGGTAAACAATAGCCATAAAAAAGCAGAAAGTCATAACATAAGAAAAGTGTTGAGCGACCCCAGCTATCGCCAGCTTCTGATTGTCAATTTTGGCTTAGTCATTGCTGCAATGGTTATTCCGCTCGTAATCGTTATTTATGCCACCCAACAACTTGGCCTTCCTGCTCTTTTCTCAGGCGGACTGGTCATTTTAAATACGGCCCTTGTGGCGCTAATCAGCACCCATATTGCAGCATGGACAAAAGAGAACGATCCCGTCCGGAACATAAAAAACGCTTATTACCTGAACATTCTTTCGTTCATTATTTTCTGGTGTGCCAGCATAAATGTAAGTAATCAGATATTAACCGGCGGACTGTTAATTGTTGCGATGCTTATTTACAGCCTTGCGGAAATGTTATCTACGCCGTCGGTTAACATGCTAAGTATAAAACTAGCTCCGGAAGTAAATAATGGAAATTACATGGCTGCCTTTCAGATGACCTGGTCGGCAGGAATGACGCTGTCTCCGGCAATTTTTGGCTGGCTGCTGGATATGAATACGCATTCCACCTGGATAGTACTGCTCTTACTGACCGCAGTCACTTTTAGTCTGGGATTCAGAAATTTAAAAGGAGGAGTTAATGAATACAACTATTAATGGAAATAAAAACATACTGGTTATTGAGCCGATCGGTATGGGAGGAGAGCTGCTTCTTAAGGCCATTCGCGCATTGGGTTATCATTCAGTCGTTGCCACGACTGAAGAAGTCTATGCCTCCATGCTGCAAGAGGTCTCAGGCATGATTGATGACCTCATTTTTCTGGACTTTTCGGTGCGCCAGCAGGCCATTGAGACGCTGGTCAGCGAAGCGAAGAAGAAAGGCGTTTCCGGGGTGGTGGTCGCCTGGGAGTTCCTGACAGATATCGCAGCAGAAGTCGCACAAAGGCTCAATCTTTGCGGTCCGGATGCCTCGCTTTCCAGAGCCAGAAGAAACAAATATGAAATGTACCGCACACTGTCGAAGGCAGAGTGTCCGTTACCGGCACTGCTGGCGGTATTAACTGACAAGGATGATGTGCATCAGCTTCCTCTGGAAGAGCTGGCGTTTCCTCTGGTGGTTAAACCGGCTGAAAATGCAGCATCCTTTGGCGTTTCAGTGCTGATGGAGAGCAAAGAGTTTCCTCAGGCATGTAAAGACGCATCACAATGGACGCATGAATACCCACACGGTATCCCTTTCAGCAAAGAAATTCTGGTTCAGGAATATATTCCCGGACAGGAGTTTAGTGTTGAAGGCCTTTCCGTATCAGGTCGATATGCGCCCTGGGGTGTGACAATGAAGTTCACCACGCCCGGCAAAGCGCGTGCAGAAACCGGGCACATTTTCCCGGCACCGGTTCCAGACGCTTTACGCGATGAGATTCTGAACGTTGCCGCTCAGGCGGTTATTGCCCTGGGCATCACGAATGGTATAAGCCATACCGAAATCAAATTAGACAAAGATGGAAGGCCACGCGTTATTGAGAGCTGTTCACGGCCAGCTGGTGACTATATTCCTCATCTTGTCGCCCTTTCCACTGAACAGGACCCGCTTGAAATCTATGCCCGCCAGGCGGTCGGCAGGCTGGATAGCGATTTCAAACCTGCCGCGCCTAAACGCTATTGTGCCATTCAGTTTGTCCGGCCTGACGCCGAAGGCGTTTTAAAGCAGCTTGAAATTCCCGCCCGGCTGGAAAATGCATCCGTCATTGAAACCCGCTCTACCGTTAGTGAAAATTCGCAGGTAAAACCGGGCTCTACAAATATTGAACGTCTGGGATGGGCCATTTTTACCGCTAATTCTGAGCAGTCGATACTTTTGGCTATGGATGAATTCTCACAAAGCACCAGGGTCTCTATCGTATGAGTGATTTTCCTGTACTCTGCATCCGCTCGCTGGATATAAGCCAGGCAACACCCTTTCTCGAAATGGCCTGGGAAACGATCAAAAGCAAGCACAGTGACTCACGACTGCTGCTCAAAGATCAGCCTCACTCTTCGTCTCCGATGAGGTCTGATACCGCAATTGACTCTGCCCCAGGTGAGCTTCAGCCGGCTTCAGGCAGCCACGTTATTTCCTGGTCCATTCCCAATGAAAGGACTATTGAAGACATCACTTTGTCAGAAGGCGTCAGCGCGGTCCCTGGCCCGATTAATGCTGTCTATAAGCTCTCCGATAAAAGAGCAACCAAAATGCTTTTTGAGCAATTCGCTCTTCCCACGCCGCGCTGGGAACTTCTGGACCGCGAATTTACACATGGCGAGCTTTTAAAACCGGGCTGCAGAGACAAACTTGAGCAGGACCTGGTCAGCCATATCGCTTTTCCCGTCATTCTGAAACCCCTGTGGGATTGTATGGGGCATGGTATTGAGATAATCAGTAACAAAGACCAGCTGTTCAAGACTCTGAGTCAGAATCAGCGCAAGAATATTTTAATTGAGTCCTTTATTGACGGTGCACTCGGTTGCCTAGAAATTGTTGGTACGCCAGGGAATTACTTTTTCCAGCCTCCCTGTTATACCGGCCAGAGTTCACAGGGCGTTCGCTCTGATTTTGATACGATACGCGTCTGTCATCCTGGTCTTTTCAGCAAACAGTTAACCGGCGAGGTCCAGACAAAACTAATCCTCTTATTAAATCACCTGGGTTTCAAGGGTGTCTGCTGTGTCGATTTTATTGTTACGGAAAATAGCCTTTATCTGCTGGAAATTAACCCACGTATTAGCGGAATTAGTTGCCTGAGCTCAGCAGCAAGCGGCGTCAATTCATTTGAGTCAACTTACCTTATTTCTGCGGGTCGATGGCAGGCGCCGCTTCCTTATCAAAGTCGTCAGGGAGCCGCTCTGCAACTGGGCGGGAAATATGCAGATGAAATCAGTCCTGTTCTTCGTGACGAAGGCAATAACGTCACGGTTTACCGTGACAACATCATTACGGTAGACGGAAAACACTCGCGAAATATGATTGCCGGCGGAACGATCAGCAGCATTGAGAACGTGTTGCAGTCTGTTCAACATAGCTCGCTAAGCTTTATTGCTTCAATGCTACGCATGGCTTAGTCCCGCACAGTCTTGCCTGACGTCGTCAGGAGCAGGTCTCCCTGGCGTCTCGCTTTACAGGCTGATCTATCCGGGATAAAAAGTTGATAATGTCGTATGGATGCCATCATCCTCAGGGTGTTTTTGTCCTGCCTGTTACGGCCCTTTTCAACGGTTGAACATTAAAACGTCAGCGACAGTGCGGTATACGCCCAGTGTGACGCCGCTTTCCTCAACCCGTCTCTGGCGGGTTGAGGTTTTGTTTATCACGCCCTTATCCTTCCACCCATACCGCCCCGGCATCCGCTGATTTCACGCACTGCGCCACCCAGCGCACGCCCGCTAATCCGGCATGCACATCGGGATACCAGAAATCCTCCAGGAAAGCGGTGTCACGGCGATCGGTGGCATCCATCGCCAGCGCGAAGCGGCGATAGAGATTCGACCAGGCTTCAAACAACCCTTCCGGGTGCCCGCCGCCAATGCGGTCCTCTTCCAGCGCCCGCGGGCTGAGATAGCCCATACCGCGCTCCAGAATGCGAACCGGCTCGCCCTGCACTTCGTAACGCAACTGGTTTGGCTGCTCATCCCACCACTCCAGACTGGCTTTCGATCCGACCACGCGAATTTTCTGCCCATGCATGGAACCTGCATTCACCGCCGAGGCCCAGAGCGTACCCACCGCGCCGTTGTCATACTCCATCATCACAAAGGCGTTATCCTCCAGCGGCGCACGCGAGGCGACAAAGCTCTGGCGCGAACAGAGCAGGCGCGTCACCTTCAGCTTCGGTAACATCGTTTCGGCGATAAACAGCGGATGTGTTGCCAGATCGCCCAACACGTAGCTCGGGCCGACAAAGCGCGGATCTACCCGCCAGCGGGTGCTTTCACTCTGCAACTCCACCGCCTCATTATGGAAGCCGTGAGCAAACTGCATATTTACAATGCGGATCTCACCCAGTATGCCTTCAGCGATCATCTCTCTGGCCTGATGAATCAGCTGATGCCCGGCATAGCCGTAAGTGACGCCGACAATCTTCTGCTTCTCCCGGCTCAGCTGCTCCAGCTCATCGGCCTCTTCGACCGTAAAACAGAGCGGCTTCTCGCACACCACATGCAGCCCGGCATTCAGCGCCGCACGGCAAATGGCGAAATGGGTATTGTTTGGCGTGGCGATCGACACCGCTTCAATGCCATCTTCGCGCGCCGCTTCTCCGGCGAACAGGCTGGCGTAGTCGGGATAGCAGCGTTCAGGTGCCACACCCAGCGCCTGACCAAAATCGCGGCCGCGCGCCGCATCGATATCAAACGCCCCCGCCAGCAATGCAAAATTGCCGTCACGCTGCGCCGCCGACCGATGGATATAGCCAATCTGGCTGGTGCCGCCGCCGCCGATCATGCCCCAGCGCAGCGAGCGGTTAACTGCTTTTTTACCGTTAATCATGCTGTTGTCCTCAGAATCCTGTTGATCGGAGATAGTCCAGGCTGGCTTTCACATCCTGCAGACTGGTGTCGGCATGACGCGGATCGCGCTCCTGTTCGATGGTGATCCAGCCCTGATAATGACGTTCAGTCAGCAAGCTGCGCACCGCCGGATAGTCGATTGCGCCCTGCCCCAGCGGACACATCACCCCCTGCGCGCAGGCAGTGAAAAAGTCGAGTCCCTGCGAGAGGGCATCACGCCAGACCGGCTGATTAACGTCTTTAAAATGGAGATAGTCGATACGGTCCCAGTACTGTTTCAGCGAAGCGACCGGATCCATCCCGGCGTAATAGAGATGACCAGTGTCCAGGCACAAACCGGCGACCTGATGCGGAATATCACTGACCAGTTGCGCCAGCTCATCGGCAAACTCAATGCAGCCGCCCGCATGCGGATGGATAACCGGCCGCACGCCATACTCCTGCCAGGCGATCTCACTCAGAAGGGTGATGTGCTGCATCATGCGCTGCCAGTCGTCAGCGGAAAGCCGTGGCGCTTTTTCAGACTGACCGGCATATTTCGCCCGCTCCGGATTGCCGAAATCAATGATCACCAGATAAGGCGCGCTGGCACCGGGCGTTTTTGTCGCAACAGGTACGCTGGACAGCGTGCGACACAGATTGTGGGTCAGCGTCACCAGTGCCGGAAAATGCGCCTCACTGACCAAATCATCGAAGATCGTGCCTGCCACCAGCGAAAGCTGATGCGCATTAAGCTGCCGGGTGAGTTCGGCGGCATCGGTTGGCAGATAGCCCCAGGGGCCGAGTTCAATACTGGGATAGCCGGCCTGCGCGGCTTCGGTCAGGACTTTCTGCCACGGCGGCAGAAAGGGATTAGCGGGATCATCCACGCCCCAGCTACAGGGCGCATTCGCAATATGAAAGGTCATGGTATCTGCCTGTGCAGTGAAAACTGCTGGCAGTATCAAATAAAAATTTCATCTCACACAACAATGAAAGTTTCATTTTTTGATAGAGATCGCGTTTAAAAATCCCATTAAATGATAGTTTACTATCAAATAATGGCTAACCTGTTCATTCTACAGGTTTTCACGCGTAACGATCTCAAACGGCACGGTCACCTGTGCAAAATGGTCAGGCTGATCCCTCCGGCTGCTGAGACAGGTAGCGATCACCGCCTCCGCCATCGCATCAATACGGTGCCGCACCATCAGCGTGATGGTGCCGTCAATCAGCGCCAGTTCATCGCCGGGCAGCGGGCCGTGGCACAGCAAATCAATCTGCGTGCGACCGCTCTCACGCAGCGCCTGTATTACGCCCTCTATGCCGCCGCAGGGCGCATAAATCATGACCAGATCGTCGTGGGCTTCCAGCAGTTGCCGGGTCGCCTGATAGCCTCCTTCACCCGACTCATGCGTTTTTAACGGTTCCAGTACCCGCTGACTGATGCCCGACTCGCGCAGGTAGGAGCGAAAACTGATTTCGCTGCTCTCCTGGCAGGTGAAACGGTGGTCGCCCAGCAGCACACCGACACATCCCGGCTGACGCAGGAGATGCTGTGCCATCCAGGCCGCAGAGCGTCCTGCTTTCTGATTATCGATGCCAATAAACCCGGCATGGTCACAGGGCGAGAAATCGGAGAACAGCGCGTAAACCCGCACGCCCAGCCGTGAAACATCCTGGATTGCGTGACGGATCAGCGGGTGATCCAGCGCCACCAGAGAAATCACATCGCTGCGCTGTGCCAGCTGACGCAAGGAATGCGCGACGGCTTCAACCTCGTGAATATCATGCCAGCAGAATTCAGGTTCGCTGCCCTGTGGCTGCTGCGCCCTGATCTGCTGTTTCAGCGCCTCGCCCAGCTGCTGATAAAACGAATAGCGGGCAGGCAGCAGGATAAAGCTCACGCGGAGTGTGGCCGCAGCCAGTGGCGCGGTGGTCTGACTGTGCGCCTGGGTCAAGCGATAGCCCAGTTCGCGGGCCGCAGCCAGCACCTTCTGCTCGGTCACACTGCGTACCGGCGCACGGCGGTTCAGCACCCTGTCTACCGTCGCCACACCCACGCCCGCCGCCTGCGCAATGGCCGTCATCGTCACTTTTGACATCACCCTTCTCCTGCTTTTTCTGATGGCGTTAGCTGACGGCTACGCCTTTATGCTCTGTTGTTTAAAACAGCACTACTTTATCGCGACAGGGCTATTTCCTCTCATTTATTTGATAGAAAATCAGAGCTAATTTTGATCTCCCTCTCAAAATGAAACATCCATTTCTTTCTGTATTCTCTTTAAAACGTCTATTTGCTAAAACGGGTAAAAATCCCGCGTCGATCCGGTTGATGGGATCACATCATCAAAAGGTTAGAGCGGTGACGGTGAGCTTTTTATAGTGGAGACCTGAGCACCCCCAGCCTGCACGTAAAAAAGGAAAAGTAATGTTCCCATCAACGCTTCCGGCTCCACGCACAACCGATGCCCGCCAGGTTCCGCGACTGCGCTGGGGCATTATCGGGCCAGGCTGGATCGCCGACCATTTTGCCCATGCGCTGCGCCAGCATACCCACCAGCAGATCACGGCGGTGGCTGCGCGCGACCCGGCAAAAGCACAGGCCTTTGCTGACAAATGGTCAATCGGCCATGCCACAGGCGACCTCAATGCGATGCTGGCGCGGGATGATGTGGATGCAGTCTATATCGCGACACCCCACAATCACCATTTTCCCGATGGCCTGCGCGCGATTGCCGCCGGAAAGCATCTGCTGATCGAAAAACCGCTGGCGCTGAATGCGCAGCAGGCGGCTCAGCTTAAACAGGCCGCCGCGGCCGCGAATCGGCTCTGTATGGAGGCGATGTGGTGCAACTTTGCGCCGAAGTATGACGTTATCCGTCAGCTGCTGGCGGATGGTGTACTCGGTGACGTCCACACCCTGATTGCCGATCACGGTGAGTTTTTCACCCCGGATCACCGCATCTTCAATGCCGATCTGGCGGGCGGTCCGATGCTCGATCTCGGTAGTTATCTGGTGGCGCTTAGCGTGTTTATTGGCGGCGGTGCACCTGACACAATCGTCGCCCGTGGTCAGCCCATCCCGGATGGCCGCGTCAACGGTCAGACGTCGATGCTGTTTACCCATCAGCACGGCATGCAGTCGGTGCTGAATACTACCCTGTTCAGCAACACGCCCGGCTGCGCGGTGATTGCCGGTCGCGACGCCACGCTTGAGCTGGCGGGCCAGTTCTATGCACCCGGTAACTTCACGCTCACTTCCAGCGATCGGCGTCACCGCCTGCAGTGGCAGGAATCCACTAACCGCTATGAACAACTCTGTCATGAAATTAACCACTTCGCCTGGTGTGTCGGCAAGAACCTGATCGATTCACCTGTCCATTCGCTTGACCAGGCGATCATCACCCTGGCCGCAATGGACAACGTCAGGCAGCAGATCGGCGTGACCTTCAACGAAGAACAGCAACCTTAATGTGCCCGGAGCAGAAAGATGAAAATCGCTTTTGATGTGGATGTGATTAAAGACTTAGGCATCACCCGAATGGTTCATCAGGTGGCCGACTGGGGCTACAAATATATCGAACAGTCGCCGCATCCGCAGATCAACCCGTTTTATAAACATCCCAAAGCCAGCCGTGAAATTATCACCGAGTATAAGAATGCATTGAGCGCCACCGGGCTTGAAATCTCATCTTTTATCGTGGTCTATCGCTGGTCCGGCCCGGATGAGTTGCGCCGTCAGGCGGCGGTAAAGAACTGGAAGCGGATGATTGAGGTTGCGGTTGAGATGGGTGTGCAGGTGATTAACACCGAACTTTCCGGCACGCCTAACGAACCGGAAATCTGTGAAGAGATGTTCTATCGCTCGATGGAAGAGTTACTGCCGATTATCGAACGTGAAGGCATCCGCGTCGAAATTCAGGCGCATCCGTGGGATTTCTGCGAAGAGAACAATGAAACCGTGGATATCGTGAAGTCGTTCCGCAGCGATAACGTGAAGTATATCTACAGCGCGCCGCACACCTTCTTCTATGACAAAGGCAAAGGCGATGTGAAACCGATGCTGGAGTATGCGGGTGACGATCTGTCGCACATGCTGATCGCCGACACCATGAACCATACGAAGCACTGTCGCTATATCGTTAACCCGCCAGGCGTGGATGCCACTATTCACCAGCATGTTGGCGTAGGCGAAGGTGAAGTCGACTTCGATACCCTGTTTAAAACCCTGCGCGACACTGGCTTTGCTACCCGCACGCATAAAGTGGGCGGTGAACCGATTATCGCGGCGTCACTGTTTGGCTACCCGGAAAAGATGAAGGTGCAGGCGATTGAAACCCGCGAACTGATTGAGCGCGAACTGCTGTAACTCTGCCTGCCGTGCAGTCGTTGCTGGCTGCACGGTTATGTCCGCGCAGGACAAACATCGTCCCGTCTGACACACTTTTAAGCACTTTTCCCCTGAGCCGCTCTCCGCCTGACATCGGCCCGTCACAGCACGCCCTCGCGCAGCCAGCAGAGTTAAACCGCCTTCGTAGCACCTGCTACACTCCAGACCAATACCACACCATAAGGCGAACTTTCATTATGTCGGAAAATGCATATCAGCCCGCAAAAGTCTGGACCTGGGATCCTGAAGCCAAAGGTAACGGCGCTAAAACTAATCGTCCGTTCGCTGGTCCCACCCATGAGAAAGCGTTGCCGGTCGGCAAACACCCTCTGCAGCTCTATTCGCTCGGCACGCCTAACGGCCAGAAAGTCACCATCCTGCTGGAAGAGCTGCTGGCGCTTAACGTCAAAGATGCCGAGTATGATGCCTGGCTGATTCGTATCGGCGACGGCGATCAGTTCTCGAGTGGTTTTGTCGACGTGAACCCGAACTCAAAAATCCCGGCGCTGAGCGACCACTCGGCTACACCGCCGATTCGGGTATTTGAATCAGGCAATATCCTGCTCTATCTGGCGGAAAAATATGGTTACTTCCTGCCGAAAGATATCGCTGGCCGCACTGAAACGCTGAACTGGCTGTTCTGGCTGCAGGGCTCTGCGCCTTACCTCGGCGGCGGTTTCGGTCATTTCTATCACTACGCGCCAGAAAAAATTGAGTACGCCATCAACCGCTTCACGCTGGAAGCGAAGCGTCAGTTTGACGTGCTGGATCGCCAGCTGGCTGATAACCGCTATCTGGCCGGTGATGACTACACTATCGCTGACATCGCCACCTGGCCGTGGTACGGCAACATGGTGCTCAACGATCAGTATGGCGCGGCCGAATTCCTGGATGTGCAGTCCTATAAAAACGTGGTGCGCTGGGCGAAAGAGATCGCACAGCGTCCTGCCGTCATCCGTGGCCGCAAGGTTAACCGCGTTATGGGTGACCCGGCCGATCAGCTGCATGAGCGTCATGATGCAGCCGATTTTGACATTAACACTGAAGATAAACGCCAGGCGTAAAGGAGCCCACAATGAGCGCATATGTCATCTTTATTCGCGACAAAATTACTGACCCTGAGGAATTCGCTATTTACGGCGAGAAAGCGGGCAAAGCGCGCGGCGACCATCCAATTACGCCGCTGGCGTTTTATGGACAGCTTGAGACGCTGGAAGGACCGGAAGCGGACGGCGTTGTCGTGCTGGAGTTTCCGACGGCTGAAGCAGCGCACGGCTGGTATGACAGCCCGGAATATCAGGAAGCGAAACAGCATCGCCTGAAAGGTGCGGAATACCGTGTGGTGCTGGTCCAGGGTGTAGAGCAGTCATAGCCTGTCATGACTATGAGAACAGTAAGCCGTAGCCATTAAGGTGCGGCTTAAATTCTCATTCGCCAACAGGTTACTGACATAACTGCACAAAAAAATCCGCAACGTCGTAACGTTACGGATTTGATTAAACTCTCTGAGTATTCGAATATCGTCCCTGATTTTATTTTCAAAAGCGTTAGTAAAAATCCATCGCTAACATTATGGATAGATAATAGCGCTATCGTACAACTCAGATCATATTTCGTTCAGAAAATTTTAAACGATGGCTGCGCTGCCGTTGGTGCCATAATTCTGACGGAAGTCAGCAGCATAGGCGGCCACAGTGTCCTTACCCCACAGCGCACCCATCACGGCACCTACAACCGGACCGATAATGCCGCCCAGAATAGCCCCCACGCCCTGAGCGATAGGACCGAACACGGCGCTACGGCTGGCGCTGCCGCCGACTGTTACGCCTGTAGCCAGACCTTCAATGATACCCCAGACCGCACCTTCCGCAGCGTCAGCCAGAGTAGTCACTAATGCACCACCGCTTACGGTTTCCATTTCAATCAAAGATAATTCACGCATGATTAATTTCCTTTTATTTAAAATAAGTATTGATAAAAACACTTCATTAAAAAGTATTTTTAATGAAGAGGGTATGACGCAACGCTTGCAGTTAGCTGGCGTATTGCTTTCTGAAGTCAGCCGCATACGCTGCAACTGCGTCTCTGCCCACCATTGCGCCCATAATCGCGCCCGCAATTGGGCCAATAATGCCACCTAATATCGCTCCGACGCCCTGTGCGATAATGCCGAATACGGCATCACGGCTTGCGCTTCCACCGACAGTAACACCGGTTGCTAATCCATCCAGCGCCCCCCAGACAATACCTTCAAAAAAAGCGTTAACCTCATCGGCCGTCGCTGGAGCGCCACCGCTCACGACACTAATCTCGTATTCCTTTAGCTTTCTCATTATTTTACCCCGGCTATTTAACGTAAGTTTATAAGCCCTTTTATTTCAGGAAATGTAAAATTGATTTACAGGAACAATACAGCAGCAGAATGCTAAAAAAAATAGTAAAAAAATCCATTTTCTGGAAAAACCTAAACATAATAAAATAACTTTCCAGATATTATGAAATAATCATAAAAATCGGGATAATATTGGAATGATAATAATAAAAAAAGCCAGCCACCTGGTTATATGGTTAATTTTTTGACAACATTAATTCCAGAATGAATAGCAAAAGCCGTTCCCCTGCCAGTGAAATAGGTCCATGCAGAAAGACAAGAAACATTTTGCTAATAATTAAAAACAACAACTGAAATTGAGAATCAGATAAAAGCATTAAGACGGCCTGCGGCCGCCATTTATTAACTTAATTCAGCTGAATACGTGCTACGCCGTCCAGCTCTTTGCTGCTGTGATGCTGATTAAAGTCAGGCCTGGTGGTGACATAGAGCGTCTGCCCATCCGGTGAGACCAGCAGATTGTCAGGGTGACGATCAAATGACCAGCTGTTTTTCACTTCATAGGTCGTGCCATCCAGTTGCAGCACCTTCTTCGACTCAGGCTGGCTGATGTAAATCTCATTGCGCTTGCCGTTAAACTTAATCCCTATCGAATCACCCACATCAAGACGCTTAATCACCTTGCCGCTGCGCTCATCAAACACCAGGGTGTTTTTCGCCTTAGAATTATCCGTAACAAACAGGCGTCCCGTCGCCGGATCTTCGGCCATGTTCAGAAACAGGTAATCCTGCCCGTCCCCGGCTGTCAGCCGCTGTTCAATTTTGTGATTACGCGGATTGATTACCAGGATTTCACCGCTGCCGTTCGCCGCGTAAATCCGGTCGCTGACCGGCGAGAAGATAATGCCTGTAACACCCTTCCCGGCATTTTTAATGCGGGCTTTCAGCGTCAGGGACTTCGCATCAACCACCCAGATCACACCCGGTTCACCCGCGCCGCCCACATAAAGCAGCCCGTCATGCAGAAAGATGTCACGCGTGCCGACCGGTAACCCTTTCTCGTTTTTGTCGTCAAACATCAGGCGCTTCAGCACCTTTCCGTTCTCCGGATCGATTTTAGAGATACCGCCGTCCAGTGAGTTAGTGGCGTAGAGTGCGCTGCCGTCCGGCTCGCTAATCAGCCCAAAGTTTTTCAGGTCGAAATGCCCCGTCCCGATGTTCTGCAGCGTGGTGCCATCAAGACGGTAGATCATGCCGCCACTGATATCGTTGCCTTCCGGCGCACTGGCAACATAGAGCGCATTCCTGGCAGGCAGGTACGCCATCTCATACAACCCTTCACCCAGCTCGCGCTCAATCAGGTTATCGGGACTGGAGGGCTGCATCACTACGGCGCCGCCATCCACTTTTTTCACCGCAGTCTGGCACGCAGTCAGGCTGACGGTGGTGACCATCGCCAGTGCAAGTGCCGTTTTACGCGGGCTGAACAACGCTTTCATGCTTAACTCCACTATCGACCTGCTCTCCCGGCTGGCCGCAGCGCAGAGGGCAGGCAGGGAAGAAAATGAATAAGAATCATACGCATCAGAAAAAAGGCTGTAAACGCAGCGGCAGCCTGAAGCCACCGAATCAGCTTAATGCGGTATGTTAATTGTCCGCAGATGCTTTTTCACGCCCGCCCATCAATATAAAATCACTATTTTTCAACAGATTGAAGGTTATTCTGCAAAAACGCCACAAATGCGGTAATGCGCGCCGGCAGCTGACGCTGCGCCTGCCAGACCGCAAAAATATCGCCATCAGCTGCCTGCCAGTCGGGTAAGACATGCAGCAACTCGCCCGTTGCCAGGCTGTGCTGCGCGTCCCACCAGGAACGCAGCAGAATGCCATGCCCATCCATCGCCAGCCGCATCGCCACTTCACCATCGTTGGTAATCAGGCTACCGCGCACTTTCTGGCTGATACTCTGTTCGCCGCTGGTGAGCCGCCACAGCGTAAAATCGCTGTCGTGCTGGCGCAGTAGAATACAGTTGTGCTGCGCCAGATCGCGCACCGTAACGGGCAGGCCGTGGCGGGCAGCATAGGCGTGTGAGCAGCAGAGAATGCGCGGATTCGTGCGCAGTTTACGCGCCACCAGCCGCGAGTCGGGCGGTTCGCCGACGCGGATATCAATGTCCATGTGCGCATCCAGAAAATTAAGCGGCTGACTGCTGAGCGACAGCGATAGCGAGAGCTGCGGATGCAGCGCGGCAAAGGCCGAGACGCAGGGCGCAATATGGCGACGACCAAAACCAAATGAGGCGTTGATGTTAAGTGTGCCACGCAGCTGAGCCGTTTCACCGCTGACCGCCTCTTCCAGCGCCGCCAGCTGATCCAGCAACGGGCGCGCACCTGCCAGATAACGGCGACCTTCCGGCGTCAGCTCCAGCCGTCGCGTGGTGCGGCGTAGCAGTTGCACACCAAGGCGCTGCTCCAGCTGGCTCAGACGCTTGCTGACCGCCGCCAGCGACAGGCCCAGTTCGCGCGCCGCCGCGGTCAGACTGTCCAGCGCGGCCAGGCGAACAAAGAAGGCTAAGTCATCGGTGGAGGTGCGGGATTCTCTACTTTGATTCAACAATGGATTGCCTTTGAGGCTCATTATTTCCCCGGAATCGACAGTTATACTGCGTACACAATTCGAACATCAACCGGAAAGGTACCCTGTGACTGACAAAATTCACTCTATTGCTGTCATCCCTGGCGACGGCATCGGCAAAGAAGTGATGCCGGAAGGCGTCCGCGTAATGAATGCGGCCGCAAAGAAATTTAACATTCCGCTGCGCTGGGAGTGGTTCGATTACGCCAGCGCCGACTACTGGCAGCAGCATGGCAAAATGCTGCCTGACGACTGGTTCCCGCAGCTGAAAGCCTTTGATGCGATCTATTTTGGCGCGGTGGGCTGGCCCGATGTGGTGCCCGACCACGTTTCGCTGTGGGGTTCGCTGCTGCAGTTCCGCCGGGAGTTCGACCAGTACGTCAATCTGCGCCCGGTGCGGCTGATGCCTGGCGTCAAAGCCCCGCTGGCGAATCGTCAGCCCGGCGATATCGACTTCTATGTGGTACGCGAAAACACCGAGGGTGAATACTCCAGCGTTGGCGGCACCCTGTTCCCCGGCACTGACCGTGAAGTGGTGATTCAGGAGACGGTGATGACGCGCACCGGCGTCGATCGTATCCTGAAGTTTGCGTATCAGCTGGCGCAGAGCCGTCCGAAGAAACACCTGACTTCCGCCACCAAATCCAACGGCATCGCCATCACCATGCCTTACTGGGATAGCCGCGTCGAAGCGATGTCCGGCCAGTTCCCCGAGGTTCGCGTCGACAAATATCACATCGATATTCTCACCGCCAACTTCGTGCTGCACCCGGACTGGTTTGATGTGGTGGTCGCCAGCAACCTGTTTGGCGATATCCTCTCCGACCTCGGCCCGGCCTGTACCGGCACCATCGGCATTGCGCCTTCCGCCAATATCAACCCGGAAGGCCTGTTCCCGAGCCTGTTCGAGCCGGTTCACGGTTCTGCGCCCGATATCGCTGGCAAAGGCGTCGCCAATCCCATCGGGCAGATCTGGTGCGGGGCGATGATGCTGGAGCACCTCGGCTACAAAGCAGCGGGTGATGCGGTGTTAGAGGCGATTGAACGTACGCTGGCGGCGGGACAGCATCTGACGCGCGATCTCGGCGGCAGCGCCAGCACCGAACAGCTCGGTGCCGCCATCGCCGCCGCGCTGTAAATCAATCAGGCAACTGCACCACACACTCAGGGTGCCAGCCTGACGGTAACGGCTCCGGACGGGTTATCACCAGGCTGTGCAGTTGCAGGTTCTCTACCCCACGCGCGAACAGGCCCGGCAGTCCGCCGGGATAGCGCTCGACGCCAAAGGCTTCGCCGGTTTTCGGGTCAAGTTTGTAGGCGTTATCCAGCCCCATGCCGGTCGGCGAGTCCGGATTACAGGGTGGTCGCACGTCAAAGTGTCCCTGTGTCATCGGCGACACGCTCTGCCGCATCTGCAGCTGGCTGATGACCACATCGCGTATCCAGCCGGGTTCTGCCGCATGCAGGTTAATTGCCCCTTCTGCTACGCCCGTCAGGTTACTGAACTGTACCTGCTCCACGATGCCAGGCGGGATGGCGGGATCGCGGCGGCGCACCGAAATATGCAGCGGATCGGCTTTACCCCAGTGACAGGGCGGCGCGTGATGACAGGCAAAGGTCAGGTTACTGAACAGCAGACGCCGCATCGCGCCGCCATCACGCGACAGAATGCCGATGCCGCGGTTGGAATCAAAAATGGTGCAGCCGGTTACCGTGACATCTTCGACGTCATCCCAGGTTTCGGTGCCGATCTTAAAGGCGCAGCTGTAGCTGCGCAGCAGGCAGTTGGTGATCATAATCTGCCGCGCCGGTCGCCGCAGCGCAGCCGGTTTATGGGTGGTTTTAATGCAGATGGCATCATCAGCGGCGCTGAGGTAGCTGTTGCTGACAAACACGGCTTCGCAGCTGTCGATGTCGAGCGCATCGGTATTCGGCATGGTCATGGCGTTATCGATGGTGAGGTGGTCGATATGCACATGGCGACAGCTCACCAGATGCACTGTCCACATCGGTGCCTGCATAATGGTAAAGGCGGTCAGCGTCACCTGTTCGCAATCTTCAAACACAATGATGCGTGGCCGGTCGGCTCGTGGCAGGCGATAGCCCTGTTCATCCCGATCTGTGGCAAACCAGGCTTCACCCTCGCCATCGATGCGGCCGGTGCCGCTAATAGTGATATTGCGCTGGCCTAGCGCATAGAGCAGCACGTTGTGGGACTTTTCCGCGCAGCTCAGCGCCTGTACCGCCTGGTAGTCCGCCAGCCGCGGACTGGCGATTAGCACTGCACCCGCTTCAAGGTGGAGTTCAAAATCAGAGGGCAGATTCAGGCAGCCGCTGCGATAACGTCCGGCAGGCAGCGTCAGACGGCCACCGCCTGCCGCCGCAATCTGATCCATCGCGCGTTGCAGTACGGCCGTGTCCGGGGTTTCGCCATCGGCGACAGGGTGAAAATCAGCAAGGGAAAGGTGCATCATGCGTCTCCCGCAGGGTTGAGGAGGAGGAATTGCAGCACGACACGGCGCTGCAAACCTTTGTCTGGCCGCCAGTGCGCCGTTTCGTGCGGGACATCACGACTTACTTCACGGCCCCTTCGGTAACGCCGCTAATAAACTTGCGCTGGAAAATCAGGAACACCACGATCAGCGGCATAATCACAATCATCGCGCCCGCCATCAGCACCGGAATGTCGATGGTGTTTTTGTTCTGGAAAAACATCATGCCAATCGGCAGCGTGCGCAGCTCATCCTTGTTGACCAGAATCAGCGGGATCAGGAACTCATTCCAGGTCCAGATAAACAGCAGCAGTCCCAGCGTTGACAGAGTCGGCCAGATAGCGGGCACCAGAATGCCCCACAGAATTTTGACGCGTGACGCACCATCCATCACCGCCGCTTCTACCAGCTCTTTCGGCACCTGCTGAAACGCGCTGGCGATCATCAGCGTGGTAAAGGGCAGCGACAGGGCAATTTGTGGCAGGATCAGCGCCAGGTAGGTGTTGGTCAGCCCCATCCAGCGCAGCTCATGATAGAGCGGAATGATAAAGGCTTCACTCGGCAGCACCATCCCCAGCGCCAGCATCGCCCCGATGACTTTTTTACCGGGGATTTTCAGCCAGGCGAACCCGAACCCGGCCAGAATGCCGAGCAGCACGCTGAATAGCACCACCGGGATCACCACCAGCACGGAGTTCAGGAAGTAAACATTGAAGTGCCCCTGCTGCCAGGCGGTCACGTAGTTTTTGAAATTCAGCGAGGCGGGCAGCGTGAAAACACCCTGAAACAGCTCCATCTGGGTTTTAAACGAGGTCATCAGCGCCATCAGAAACGGCAGAATCGTCATCAGCGCCACGACCCAGATCAGCGCGCGTGAAATCACCGGCGTGCTTCGCATCAGTAACGCTCCTTTAAGGCCAGATGGATCAGGTAGTTAATCCCTAAAACAATGATCATGCTGAACACCGCGACTGACGAGGCGTAGCCGAAGTAGTGCAGGTCAAAGCCCTGCTTATACATAAAGATATTGGTGACCATAGTGGAGGTGCCCGGCCCGCCCTGCGTCATCACATAGACCAGGTCAAAGGCCTTCAGGCTGGCGATCACCGTCAGCAGCAGGGCAATCCGCAGTTCGGGCCGCAGGCCAGGCAGCGTAATGCGCATAAACTTCTGGCGACGCGATGAGCCATCCAGATCGGCGGCTTCCAGCAGAGAAGGATCCATGCGCTGCAGGCCCGCCATAAACAGCACCAGACAGAAGCCGAAGAAGTACCAGGTGGCGACCAGACCGACAGCGGGCAGCGCCCAGGTGAAATCACCCAGCCAGGAGAGCGCCAGCTGTGGCAAGCCGATCGCGCGTAATATCTGATCGATGGGGCCAAACGCCGGGTTATAGAGCCAGCGCCACACCACGCCCAGTACCGCCATCGGCATAATGTAGGGCAGGAAAAAGAGAATGCGCAGCACGCTGCGTTCGCTGTTGTTGCGCGTGTCATAGAGAAAGCTGCAGAGCAGCAGGCCGACGCCAATCGGCAACAGGGTATAGAACAGCATCAGGATGGCGTTGTTGCCCAGCGCAATCCAGAACACCGGATCGCTGAACATCCGCAGATAGTTGCTGATGCCGCTAAACACCGGCAGCGAGGTGCCGTCCCATTCGGTAAAACTGATGCCCAGCGAGGCCAGCAGCGGGAACAGCAGAAACACCGCATAGACCAGCACCGCAGGCAGAACATAGAGAAAATTACGCCAGCTGCTTAAATTCAACATAACCCTACTCGTGGTTCAGAACGATGCTCAGGCCCGGCTGTGCGCCGGGCCTCCGGCTTAATGCTTCAGGGTTTTCAGGTAACGCTGATAGTTGTTATCAAAATTCACCACCATCTGATCGGCAGTCTGACGACCCGCCAGCAGCAGCTGGACGTTCTGATTCAGCTCGGCATTCATGGTCGGCGTGGCCCAGTCTACATAGTGACCTAAGCCATCATAGTCATTGAGCGTCAGCCAGACCTGATACGCCTCTGCCAGCAGCGGATTATCCGCCGGCATTTTGGCCGCTTTGTTGGTGCTGGCCGGCAGGAAGCCCACTTTCAGCCAGCGGTTCGCCATGGCATCCGAGACCATATAGTTGATGAACTTTGCCGCGCCCTCCTGCTGATCTTTGCCTTTGGCGGTGCTGGTAATCGAGAACGCCAGATCGGTTCCGCCTACCATCAGTGGCTGCTTCACGCCGTCACCGGCAGGCATCGCAGCGAAGTGAATATCCTTGTTGTCTTTAAACTGGCCGAGATACCAGGTGCCACTGACCAGGAACGCCGCCTGGCCGTTCTGGAACAGCGTCGCCGCATCGTCGTGACCAATGCCCTGGAAACCCGGGAAGAAGTACCCTTTGTCGGTCCAGCTTTTCATCATGGTGGCGGCATTGACCAGCTTGCTGTCTTTGAATGTGCCACCCACATCGTAAATCAGATTATCCAGCGTCTTGCGGTCGTGGCTCTCAATCTGCGCCTGCCACAGGGTGCTGAGCAGCTGCTGGCCCATATTGCCATCGAGCAGGCCCAGCATCATCGGTGCGGTGCCCTGCTGTTTCAGTTTCACCATGGCACTTTCCAGCTCGGCCAGCGTTTTTGGCACCGCGATGCCCGCTTTATCCATCAGCGCTTTGTTGTAATAGAGGCCGACCATTTCGCCCAGGCTGGCGACGCCGTAAAGCTTGCCGCTGCCGAACTCGCCGCTGTCTGACCAGCGGTTACGTTTCAGAATCGAGTCCGGAAAGCGGGTGGTCCAGCCGTAGCTGGCGGCATAGCCGTCGAGTGGCAGCAGCAGCTTATCTTTAACCAGCGACCCCATATCACCGCCGCCCTGATTGACCTGGGCGATCTGCGGGCCATCACCGGCAGTCAGTGCCAGCTTCAGCGGAATACGGGTATCTTCAAAGGAGTGAACCGAACGGTTAATCACGATGCCGGGATTCTGCTGTGAGAACTCTTTAATCCCTTCATCCACCGCGGCAGTCTGCTCCGGGTAGTTGTAGATATCCCACTCATTCAGAGTAACAGCGGCGTGAGCGGCATGAGAAACGCTGCCCGCCAGCAGGCCCGCTGCCAGCAGCCGACCCACATTGCGAATTCGGAACGAACGAACGGAGGAAACAGACATTATGCTCACCTTCTTCAGACCAGGATCGGCATCCTTTCATCTCACCGCCTGACATCCTGCAGGCTGCAGCCGCACACAAATGCACTCACTCATACTTACTTTAATAGAAAAATAAAGTCAAACAGCCTGCATTGGGAATTGCAACGCTGTGAGCACGCGCAAATAAACAGCGACATAGCGCGAAATTCAGCACACCGCGCTGGCTCTCACACGATTAACCGTGGCGGCACGTCGCCAGCCGCTTTTTCTTCAGCAGGAGATACCTCTACGATAATCGCAAAATAACGTCCTGATAAAACATATGAAAATCCTATCACGCTCACACTTTTCTCTTTTGGACAGTCTTAAAACATCGGCCAGCCGCCGCGCTGCGGGCGTGTTGGCGATCACAGTTGTGCATCCTGACGCCGGTAAACGTTGCCGAACCGCCCATGTTAGTGCGATAAGGTAATTATTCTATCTTGAAAACTAAGTCCACTTTCATTAACGTAACTTTCATCTGCGGATCTGTTCAATCCCTGACCGGTTCCCTCACTCACGAGAATTCACCATGGCGAATCAAGGTGTCATTCGTCCGGCCACGCCGGCGGACTACCCGGCGCTCTACCGCATCTGCCTGGAAACAGCCGATGCGGGCGGCGATGCCCGCACGCTCTACTCCGATCCTGACTATCCCGGCCAGCGTTTTGCCGTCCCCTATGCGCGCTTCGCGCCTGACTTTGCTTTTGTGCTGGAGCGGGACGGTGAGGTGCAGGGGTATGTCGTTGCAACACCGGATACCCGCGCGTTCGAAGCACAGCTTCAGGCCGAATGGTGGCCGCAGCTGCAGGAGAAATATCGCGACCGCAGCGCCAGCGCCCCGCTCGACAGCAAGGTGCTCGACGCGATACGCCATCCCGATCAGGCGGCTGACCCCCTGGTGACGCAGTGGCCCGCGCATCTGCATATCAACCTGCTGCCGGCAGCACAGAAAGGCGGCTGGGGTCGCCGGATGATTGAGCATGAACTGGCGGCGCTGCGCGCTGCTGGTGTCAGCGGTGTCCATCTTGGCGTGAGCCTGCAGAACGAGCAGGTCTGTGCCTTCTATGCGCGCATGGGGTTTACCCCCATCCTGCGCAGCAATGCCATCTACATGGGCCAGTTACTCTGAGTGAGGTAGCCGATGACCAGCCTGCGCTTGCAGAATGTGAAGAAGTCGTATGAACACGTTAATGTCATTCATGGCATCGATCTGACCATCAACAGCGGTGAATTTGTGGTGTTTGTCGGGCCATCCGGCTGCGGTAAATCGACGCTATTGCGGATGATCGCCGGGCTGGAAGAGATCAGCAGCGGACAGTTGCTGATTGAGGAGCAGGACATGACGCAGCAGCCCGCCACCGAGCGCGGCATCGCGATGGTGTTTCAGTCTTATGCGCTCTACCCCAACATGACGGTGCGCGGCAATCTGGCCTATCCGCTGGAGGTGATGAAAAAGTCCAAAGCGGAGATCAATGAGGCGATCACGCAGACGGCAGCCCGTCTGCATCTCACCGAACTGCTCGATCGCCTGCCGCGCGCGCTTTCGGGCGGACAACGGCAGCGCGTGGCGATTGGCCGGGCGATTATCCGTCATCCGCGCATCTTCCTGTTCGATGAGCCACTCTCTAACCTCGATGCCGAGCTGCGTCTGCAGATGCGGATTGAGATCGCCCGGCTGCACGCCTCGCTCGGTAACACGATGATTTATGTGACCCACGATCAGCTGGAGGCGATGACGCTGGCTGACCGCATTGTGGTGCTGCGTCAGGGCCGCATTGAGCAGGTCGGCGCGCCGCTGACGCTCTATCACGACCCGGATAATCTGTTTGTCGCTGGCTTTATCGGCTCGCCAAAGATGAATTTCCTGCGGGCGGAGATCAGCGCCACCGGCGAAGGTGAAGTGCAATTGCGGGTGCCGGAACTGAAGATTGAGGGGCTGGTGCTGAAAATCGCCGCCGACTGCCGCGAGGGCCAGACCGTGACGCTGGGCATTCGTCCTGAGCATTTCCAGCCTGCCGCGCAGACGCCGCAGGCACAGCGCTTTCACGGCGAGCTGGCTTATGGCGAGATGCTGGGCCACACCAACTATATCTACCTGGATATCGGACGTGAACAGATGCTGGTGGTGGAAGAGCGCGAGGCGACTACGCGCGATCTGGGCACGCAGGTTGAACTGGGCTTTTCTGTCGCACACTGCCTGCTGTTTGATGAGCAGGGAATGCGCCTGCGCTAAGAGAAATGCAGAAACAAAAACGGGCGCCGCGGCGTCCGTTTTTATTCGAGGGTTAACTCAGGTGACCGGCTCTTCGTTGGCCTGCGCCGCCAGCAGATCCAGCAGCCGGTTGACGGCAAAACCCGCCGCGCCCAGCGCCCACATCCGGTTCGATTCCGTCAGGAACTGCAACGGCGTCATGTGCGGCGTCAGTTTGAGCCGGTAAGCCTGGAAGCTCTGGGTGATGTGATCGAGCAGAATGCGTGAGGCCATGTGCGGCTCCATCGCCAGATAAACCACATCCGGGTCGTAGGCCACAGACAGGTTCGCCAGCGAAATCCCCAGCTCGCGCCCCGCCTCTTCCAGCACCGCCAGCACCTCAGGCGTGGGCCGCTGGTCCAGCGCTTGCAGCGTGAGGCTCTCCACCGGTTCCTGCTCCGCCAGCTGCTGCAGAATGGCGCGCGATGAGGCGACATCCTCCAGCAGACGCAGCGAGCCGTCGCCCACCAGCCCGTTGCCAATCTCCCCTGCCTTGCCGTGACGACCGCGGTAGAGCTGACGATTCAGGATGATGCCCGCCCCGATCCCTTTGCCGTAGGTCGCGATCACCGCCGACTGGGCGTTGCCGAGCTGACCAAACACCAGCGCCGCCATTGCCATAGCGTTGGCGTCGTTCTCGATAAAGACCGGCAGCGAGAAGCGTTCTTCCAGCAGGCGTGCAATCGGGACGTTATCCCAGTCGAGCACTTTAGAGCGGATGCAGTAGCCATTTTCGGCATCGACCAGGCCCGACAGCGCCAGGCCTATCGCCCCGACCCGCCTCTCCTCCACGCCGCGCAGGAACTTCGCCAGCGCATCGCCCAGCTGGCGCGGTGTCAGCGTACCTTTCGGCATCTGCTGTTCGCCCAGCAGGTTGCCGCTGAGATCGGTCATGACGATCAGGTTACGTTCCGCATTGAGCTGAATGCCAATCACGCTGGCGCGATCGGGATTGAGGCCCAGCAGAGTTTTTGGCCGCCCCATCGACACGCGACGCAGCCCCAGCTCCTGCACAATCTCCTGCGCCAGCAGCCGATTAGTGGCCTGCGACACGGTCGACATGCTCAGTCCGCTACGAACTTTCAGGTCTGACTGGCTGATCGGCGCATTTTCAACAATCAACCGCAGAATGCGCGCGGTTACGTTGGGAGCGGTCATAAATTCCTCGGGTTATCTGGCTGAGAAAGCTCAGCCAGTTTCAGATCGGTAATCGGACAGAGGTCAGCTGCTGCGCCAGTATCAGCGCCCCGCTCAGGGCATCGCCCTGTGGCGTCACCAGCCGGGCCTGGATATCGTCGTCCAGCCAGCGCTGAATTGGCGTCGCCAGGCCACCCATCAGCGCCACCCGTCCGCTGCTCAGCGCAATCAGACGGCGTACCATCATGCCGATATCGGCGGCGGTCTGATGCAGCAGATCCTGTGCGTGACGATCGCCCGCGTCGGCGGCTGCGAAAATCTGTGGCACCACGCGCGCCCAGTCAGCTGGCGTCGCGGAGCGCGTCCAGAGCAGCATCGTTTCCGGGCTGTCACCGAACTGTGCCATCAGCTGCCGGGAAAAGGCGGTCGGCGGGATAATCGCCTCATGGGCCAGCAGCGCCAGACGCAGCGCACGGCGGCCCAGTTCCGCACCCGATCCCTGATCGGACAGGGCAAAGCCCCAGCCGCCAAGCAGCGTAAAGCGTTCGCCATCCCAGGCCGCGCCCTGACTGCCGGTGCCGATGATAAAGACGGCGCCAGGAGCGCCAGCATGCGCGCCCGCACAGGCGATCTCCACATCACTGACCACCTGTAACGCGGCGCAGGCGGGCTGCCAGCTGGCGAGCCGCGCCTGCACCGAAGCGACATTGGCACCCGCTAATCCGGCCACCAGCGTAGTCTGCGCCAGCGCCTCCGGCGCTAATCCCGCCAGTGACAATACCTGGTCAATCAGCTGTCCGGCGCAGGTCAGCGCCGCGTCATAGTCTGACCAGACGTTGGCAGGCCCGCCGGTGGCTTCCGCCAGCACGCGGCCCTGCAGATCGGTTAACCGCGCGCGACACTGTGTACCGCCGCCATCAATGCCAAGAAGATAGTGTGGTTGCACGCGCTTCCTTCCCGATTTTGGGTTATAGCCATAATGAGCGAACGATAGGATAAAAAAACTTAAATCGCAATAACAAATAAATATGGCAAAAATATATTGACGTTTTTTGTTTATTTTACATTAAGATAACAAAATGTACGCCGCAAAACGCGCAGCGTGTTATTGACATTAGTTTTTCTGTCGTAATAAGTTGGTGGTCAGATTATCAACAGGCGCGCCCGATCACAGGCGGGCTATGCATTATCCGATTTCAGGAGCAGGGGTTTAACATGAAAGTAGGCATTATCGGTCTCGGCTTTCGTCTGTCCCACGTGATCAAAGAGTTCAGCAACGCCGACGACGCCTTCTCGGTAGTGGGGTATTACGATCCGGCCCCGGCCGGACTGCCTAATCTGCACAGCTTTGGTATCGCGCCCGGCCAGGCCTTTGCATCCATCGACGCGCTGCTGGAACACGGCGGCATGGATGTGGTGCTGGTTGGTTCCCCCAACTTCCTGCATCTGGAGCATGTAGGTCAGGCGCTGGCGGCGGGCTACACCGTATTTACCGAAAAGCCGGTAGTGATCAATGAAGCGCAGACCATGGAGATGGCGAAGCTGGTGCGTCAGTATGGCGAGGCACGCATTCTGGTCGGCCTGGTGCTGCGCTACTCCCCGCTCTATCACGATCTGCTGGCGGCACGCGATGCCGGGCAATTAGGTGAAATCACCTCGATTGAGGCGACAGAACATATCAAGCCTTACCACGGCGCCTTCTTCCAGCGCGACTGGCGGCGTCTGGAGAAGTATGCCGGCCCTTACATTCTGGAGAAGTGCTGCCACGACATCGACCTCTATCAGGGCCTGTTACAGCAGCGTCCGATCCGCGTTGCCAGCTTTGGTGGCCGTAAATCCTTTACGCCTGCTCATGCGCCGCAGGGGGCGATCACCGCTGAGTCAGCGCTCTATCACGAGAAGCCCAGCGGCTGGTCAGGCACCGATGCGGTCTTCGACAGCGACGCCGATATAGTCGACTACCAGACCGCCCTGATTGAGTACGAAGGCGGGGCGACGCTCGCCTTCCACGCCAACCTGAACGTGCCGGATGAGTTCCGCCGTTTCTGCGTCATGGGCACCGACGGCATGGCCGAGGGCGACTTCGTACGAAACTACTTCCGCGTACACAACGCACGCAGCGGTGAGAAAGAGGTCGACACCGCCTACAGCGGCAATGCGTATGATGGCCACTACGGCGCAGATGCGCTGATGGCAGAAGAGATCGTTAAACATATTAAACAGGGAACACCGCTGAAAGTTTCAGTTGTGGACGCGCTGGAAGCGGGCCTCACCGCCATAAAAATCGATGAGGCGCGCAAAACCCGCAGCGTAGTGGACATGCGTGAAAGCTGGCTAACATTTGACGCCAACCTGGGAAAAACCGGGGCCTGATGGTCCCAGCCTGCGGGTCAGACTCCCCCTCTGACTCCGGGTTTTGAATGGCAGTATGACTGGTAACTTCCTGTACTGGCCTTCGGGCCAGTTACATTATTGATGTTGATCGCCACCTTAATAGCTCTTCCCAAATCTCAAACACCACTCTGAAGGTTCAGGCCGCTTACATTCTTAAGGCGATGGGAGCATACGCCTGTAGCAAAGCATAGCGGGCCAGGGATGGCCCGCGCTGAGCTTGCCAGGGATGGCGTTTTTGCGTCTTTGCGAAAGGCGTATGTTCCCTGAGCGCGCACCGTAGCCCATAACCACACAAATCCCCTCAGCCAATCCAATCAGCCCCAACACCACTCCTAAACCGGATCCCCCTCATTCTCCAGCTTCTGACGCCGCCGAAGATGCGGAAACAGCTTCATCCACAACGCCACCACAATCAGCGTACCGATGCCGCCAATTGCTGCCGCGGGTGCCGCTCCCATCCAGGCTGCCAGCAATCCCGACTCAAACTCGCCCAGCTGATTCGACGTATTGATAAAAATAGCGTTAACCGCATTCACCCGTCCGCGCATGGCATCCGGCGTATCCAGCTGCACCAGCGCACCCCGGATCACCATACTCACCATATCAAAGCCGCCCAGCGCACAGAGCGCAATCAGCGACAGCCACAGCTGCGTGGACAGCGCGAATACCAGCGTGGCCACGCCAAAGCCCGCTACTGAGCCAAACATAATCATCCCGACATGCTTGTCCAGCTTGTGACGGCTCAGCCAGATGCCCACCAGCAATGCGCCTACCGAGGGCGCACCGCGCAGCATCCCTAACCCCCACGGCCCGGTATGCAGAATATCTTTGGCAAAAATCGGCAGCAGTGCCGTTGCGCCACCGAGCAGCACCGCAAACAGATCGAGCGAAATCACCCCAAGCACATCTTTGCGCTCACGGATAAAGTGAATCCCGGCAAACAGATTCTTCATATTCATCGGCAGACGGGTCTGCACCGGACGCTCATAACGCAGCAGACTCACCAGCGTCAGCGAAATCAGATAAAACAGCCCGGAAACGCCATACACAACATGCGGCCCGGCAACATACAGCAAGCCGCCCATCGTCGGCCCGACAATCACCGCCGCCTGGCCCCCTACCGAGTTCATCGCCATCGCGCGCGCCAGAATCGAGGGCGGCACCAGCGACGGCAACATTGAGGACATCGCGGGCCACTCCAGCGCCTTCGCCACCGCAATCATAAACACCAGCCCCCACAGCGCAGTCTTATCGGCGGTATGCAATAAGGTAAGCACCACTAATGCCACCAGTGCAGCAAATTCCACCAGTTGCCCCAGCAGCACAATGCGCCGCCGGTCATATTGATCCGCAAGATGACCGGCAGGTAGCGCCAGCAATACCGACGGAAGAAACTGCATCAGGCCAATCATCCCTAACGCCATTGCGCTGTTGGTCAGCGCATAGATCTGCCAGCTGATTGCCACCGAGAACATCTGAAAACCAAATGATGAGCAGGTACGCGCCAGCCAGAACGCGACAAATGTCCGATGTCGCCACAGCGATTCTTCCGCTGTTGATGCCATAAATCCCATGTCTTATCCCAAATCAGGTGAGGAAGCCCGCATCGTTGCGCGGTGTTATTGGTGTGGTGATTGATGATGTTAAATTAACAGACCGGATGAGACCTGAATGGCTGCGGCTCCAGCCCTGGCTCTCTGCCCAACAAAACGCATACCTGTCCGGCACAGGCACGTCCGACCTCTCCTGACTATTACCAGCCTATTGGTCCCGACTATTGAATATATTCCAGCATATCATCAGACGCCAAAGGAATTATGATCGTTTTGCTAATGAGTTTATTTACCTTCTCAGGTAATAAAAGGATGATTTGCATTAAAGAGATGATCTATATTTATTCACGCGTTTAAAAAAATGCGACTTTTTATATGATTAATTATCAACAAATCCTTTTTTATTGCATTTCATAGAGATAATGAGAAACAGTTTATATAACCCCTATGTTACTGAACCTATCCATCACGTTAGGCGTAATGTCTCTGGCATTTGCTATAGCGTGCCTTATCTTCAACAAAACCAGGAAATCGGCAATACACTTAATACAAACAACATTATTTCATTGCACAATCAAATCGCCACTGAAGCAGCATTAATGATTATTCCAATCGATGATATGCGATTACGGGGAATGATTGCTGTACCGGATGCTTATTCACATTTACAGAATGCGCGTATCCGGATTGGAATCAATTATTCCAGTTTAGCGGCACACTATGCGCCACTACTTGAATTAACTAAGAAATTTGATTTCTGGCTTTATGATTTTGCGCCGCCGGGAGCAGACTGGCGACTACTGGAATCTTTTCCTTTTTCAGGGATTGTTTTAAACGAAGCGTTCTTTAATGACAATTATGAAAAATTTACCTTTCCCTTTTTCATGGCGACATTTCGTGAAAAAGGGGCAGAGGTCATCGTACGAAGTCATACGCCGACTTTAACGGCTGAGCAGTTTGCTGAGATAAATATCAGCGGCTGGCAACAGCAACGCTCGGACGGCGATCTTATTAGCTGCTGATTCACAAATCCTGCCTTCCGGCGTTAAGGGCACACGGCGGTGCGCTTAACGTCCTTTAATCCCCCATAAAATGTCGTATTATTCCGGTTGTTAAGCGATTTAAGCCAAAAAAATCAAATCTCGATCTGATTTTGCTATAACATTTAACACAAAGGGATCGTCTGTCTTAACGGAAGAGATACTTCAGAACACCCTAATCATTTGTACTTGATAACTGGAAACAGCCTATCTGGTTGTTTTCGTGTGTTTTATGGCAACGAAACGAGGTCGATATTATGGGGAAAAACTCCTCATCATTTGGCGTAATTCGTTTCCTGACAGTGCTGTTCGCAGTACTGACGGGCGCGTTTATGCTGATTGGCGGTGGCTGGTTAGCCGCCATTGGTGGTTCCTGGTATTACGTTTTCGGCGGTGTGGTGATGCTTATCACCGCTTATCTGCTTTCCCGTCGTAAAAGCACCGCGCTGGTTCTCTATGCGCTGCTGTTGATCGCCACCCTGATCTGGGGTGTATGGGAAGTGGGTACGGACTTCTGGGCACTGGCACCGCGCACCGATGTGCTGGTGATCTTTGGTGTCTGGCTGATCCTGCCGTTTGTTTATCGCAGTGTTAACGCGGGCAGTAAAGCCGCGCTAGGTACGATGGCTGTGGCGCTGGTTGCCAGTGCTATCGTGCTGGCCTATGCGGTGTTTAACGACCCGCAGGTGATAAACGGTTCAGTGCCAGAAACCGCTGACAACGCCCCGCAGGCTGCGCCGCTGAGCAACATCCCGGATGCTGACTGGCCCGCTTATGCGCGCGATCAGCAGGGAACTCGTTTCTCGCCGCTGAAGCAGATCAATCACCAGAACGTGAAAGAGTTGCAGGTTGCCTGGCAGTTCCAGACGGGCGACATGAAAACCCCTAACGATCCGGGTGAAATCACCGACGAAGTTACCCCGATTAAAATCCGCGATACGCTTTACCTCTGCTCGCCACACCAGATCCTGTTTGCGCTGGATGCGGCCACCGGTAAGCAGAAGTGGAAATTTGATCCGGGCATGAAGGTTAACCCAACCTTCCAGCACGTGACCTGCCGTGGAGTTTCTTATCACGAAGTACCGGCAGCCGCCGATGCGGCAAACACACAGCCTGCGCTTTGCTCACGTCGTATCTATCTGCCTGTCAACGATGGCCGTCTGTTTGCGCTGGACGCAGAGACCGGCGAACGTTGCCCGTCATTTGGCGTTAACGGTGAGCTGGATCTGCAGCACAAACAGCCTGTTACCACTGCGGGTATGTATGAGCCGACCTCTCCACCAGTCATTACCAACACCACCATCGTCATGGCCGGTGCAGTAACCGATAACTTCTCAACCCGCGAGCCGTCAGGCGTGATTCGTGGTTTTGATGTGAATACCGGCAAACTGCTGTGGGTGTTTGATCCAGGCGCGAAAGACCCGAATGCCATTCCGGCTGATGAACACACCTTTACCATGAATTCACCGAACTCATGGGCACCGGCCGTTTACGATCCGAAACTGGATACCGTTTATCTGCCAATGGGTGTGACCACACCGGATATCTGGGGCGGTAACCGCACACCAGAGCAGGAGCGTTATGCGAGCAGCGTGCTGGCTCTGAACGCCACCACCGGTAAGCTGGTCTGGTCATATCAGACCGTTCATCACGACCTGTGGGATATGGATCTGCCGTCGCAGCCAACGCTGGCTGACATCACCGATAAAGATGGCAACACCGTACCGGTGGTTTATGCGCCAGCGAAAACCGGCAACATCTTTGTCCTGGATCGCCGTACCGGCAAGCCAGTGGTCCCTGCGCCAGAAACGCCAGTGCCACAGGGTGCTGCCAAAGGCGACCACGTTGCCGCCACTCAGCCCTACTCTGAGCTGACCTTCCGTCCGAAGCAGAACCTGACGGACAAGGATATGTGGGGCGCAACGATGTTTGACCAGCTGGTGTGCCGCGTGATCTTCAAGCGCCTGAGCTATGAAGGTCCGTTCACTCCGCCATCTGAGCAGGGTACGCTGGTGTTCCCGGGTAACCTCGGTATGTTCGAATGGGGTGGTATTGCCGTCGATCCACATCGTCAGATTGCGATTGCTAACCCAATGGCGCTGCCGTTTGTCTCGAAGCTGGTTCCACGTGGCCCGGGCAACCCGATTGAGCCGCCGAAAGGCGCAGAGGGTGGTTCAGGTACGGAAACCGGTATTCAGCCACAGTATGGCGTGCCGTATGGCGTCGAGCTGAATCCGTTCCTGTCACCGTTTGGTCTGCCATGTAAACAGCCTGCCTGGGGTTACATCTCCGCGGTGGATCTGAAGACCAACGACGTGGTCTGGAAACAGCGTATCGGTACCGTTCGCGATAGCGCACCGGTTCCGTTGCCGTTCAAAATGGGTATGCCGATGCTGGGTGGTCCTATCACCACTGCCGGTAAGGTGTTCTTCATTGGTGCGACAGCAGATAACTACCTGCGTGCGTTCAGCACCGATACCGGCGAGCTGTTATGGCAGGCGCGTCTGCCAGCAGGCGGCCAGGCGACCCCAATGACCTATGAAGTGAATGGCAAGCAGTACGTTGTCATCGCAGCAGGCGGTCACGGTTCGTTTGGTACTAAGCTGGGCGATTATGTGATTGCCTACGCCCTGCCAGACCAGAAGTAATTCACGACGCTGTGAATAAACTAAGGCGGACTCCGGTCCGCCTTTTTTGATCGCGTTATTTACGCATCCCGCGCCAGTTGAGCCAGGCGCAAAACAGCATCACTGCGCAGGTCGCCAGAAACACTGGCCGCATCCCGAATGTCCCACCCACCAGTCCACCAAAAAGCGGACCGCTGACCTGGCCGATATACTGCGCCGACGTCGAATACCCCAGCATCCGCCCGACCTGTGAACCCGGCACGTTATGGCGGATTATCGCCGTAATGCACGGCATCAATCCGCCCAGCGCCATCCCCATCAGAAAACGCAGCAGCACCAGTTGCCAGGCCGCTGTGATAAACGCCTGGGGAATCAGCAGCAGTCCGCTGACCACTAATCCGCCGGTCAGAACCCGCCAGTGCCCTACCCGATCGGCCAGACGACCCAGCCGGGGTGCCGCCAGCACCGTACCCAGCGCCGCCGCAGACATCACCAGTCCGGCGATCATCGTGATTTGATGGTCGCCCTGCACGAACTCGCCCACGTAGAGCGTGATGATCGGCTCAATCGACATGCTGGCGAAGATCAGCAACATGCCAGAGAGCCACATCAGCCGCACCAGGGTGTGATTCACCGGCTTGCCTGCGGACTGCGCTTGCTGGCTGGCACGCGACCACGCGGCAGCACGCGGCTGCTCTTTAAGTAAAAAGGTGGTGGCGAGGAAGGCGAGAAAGATTACCGCCCCGGTCAGCCAGAACGTCTGACGGATGCCGATCAGCGGTGGTAACACTCCACCCAGCAGCGGCCCGACCACGTTGCCCGCCATAATGCCGGAGGACAATACGCCCAGCGCCCAGCCCGTCTGCGCTTTTGGCGTCTGCGCCGCCACCAGAATGGTCGATCCCGATGCGTAGCCACCCAGCAGCCCGGCCAGCAACCGCAGCGCCACCAGCTGCCACGGCGCGGTCGCCATGCCAATCAGCGACATCGCAATCGCCATTCCCAGGCTGGCCCGGATCAGCATCAGCTTACGACCATAGCGGTCAGCTAGCCTGCCCCACAGCGGCGCAGTCAGCGCGGCGCTGAAAAAGGTCGCGCCATAGGCCAGCCCGGACCAGCGGGCAATAGCGGCGGGTTGCTCAACGCCGAGTTGCTGCACATAGAGCGGCAGAAACGGCAGCAGCAGCGTCATCGCCACGATGGTGGTAAAAGAGCCGACGACGCAGACCGCTAAGTTACGTCGCCAGTGCTGAAACTCTGCCGTTTCAGGTGACTGTTGCATGGGGATATCCGTTGAATGATCAGGGATACAGGCTAACCGGAGTCGCAGAGTAACAACAGTCGTGGCGGAATAGTTACTCTGTGGCGCTGATTGTTGTCAGCAGGCAACAGTCAGCCCGGATTGAGCGCCGTAATCAGGGCATCGCACAGCAGTGTCACCGGCGACGCCGGTTCAGGCGTGTTGTGCAGCAGCAGATAGCTTTGCAGACGATCCATCTGCCACTCCGGCAGCAGTTGCTGAATATCACCGCGTGCCATCGCCTCCTGCGCCATGTAGGAGGGAAGATAAGCGATGCCGCTGCCTGCCAGTGCGGCATTGAGCAGCGCCATACTGTTATTGGCGCGAAAGCGGCTGCGCACGTCTAGTGCCAGCCGCTGTTTATCACGGCGGAATGGCAGCGCAGCGGTGTGCGCCGGACCGTGAAACATCAGCAGGTCATGGCGCGGCAGCATCTCAGGATGCGTAATGGCGGGTCGCTGCGCCAGGTAAGCCGGCGCGGCATAGAGTCCCCACTCGATATCGCTCAGCACCCGGAAATTGCCCTGCTGCGGCGAGCGGGATCGGATCACAATCGCCAGATCCACCTGATCGTCCAGCCGATCGTAATTGCGATCGGTCAGATCGAGATCGACGTTGATATGCAGATGGCGGCGCAGGAAACGATTGAGAACGGGAACCACGCACTGGCAGCCAAAGGTGACGGGCGCCTGCAGCCTGACATGCCCAGTGGGCTGCTGATGCACCTGCTGCACAAACGCCTCGGCACGCTGCACTTCAGCCAGCATCCGCACACAGTAGGGATAATAAGCCTGGCCTAGCTCAGTCAGTGCCAGCCGCCGGGTGGTGCGCTGTAGCAACCGGATACCGAGCCGCAGCTCCAGACGGGCAATTTCCCGGCTGACGTGAGATTTGGACAGGCCAAGCGCGCGTGCCGCCTCGCTGAAACTCTGTAATTCCACAACCCGTGCAAATACCAGCATGGCGGTTAAGTTCGCGCCATTTTCCATGTTTCCCGACTCCAGCAGTAAAAGGGGCTGGCAACAAACTAACACGTTCGGTCGGGTTCACTGTGGCTGACGGGCAAAAAAGGCGAGGCGAAGTTCAGGAGGAGATCGGCGCAGAACGCGGGCTGACCTTCCCGTCTGCATCTGTGACGGGAAGGTCTTATCAGGCATCAGCTGGCCATCGCCAGAGGGAACAGCAGCCGATCCGGCTCGACGCGACGCTGACGGCGCAACTGGCCTGGCGTCATCATAAAGTAGTTTTTAAAGGTGCGGGTATAGGCCTGCTGGGTATCGAAGCCGTAGTTCATCGCTACCTGCAGTATCGCTTCGTTGCTGCTTAGCAGACTGAGTGCAGACTCGGTTAAGCGACGCTGACGGATATATTCTGCCAGTGAAAAGCCGGTGTGCTGGCGAAACAGGCGTTGCAGATGCCAGCGCGAATAGCCCGAGCGGCGTGCCACCTCATCCAGATGCAGATCGTGTCCTAAGTTGTTCTCAATCCAGTCCAGCAAACTCCGAATAAACTCGCGCTGATTCATGGTTCCTCCTGTTGATGCTGATGTGCAGTGGAGTCACTCTACCCGCTAAAATTTATCCCTTAATTAGCAGAAAATTAGCGCAGAATTAGCAAGGGAGAGAATGGGCGAGGCCAGCGGGCTTTGGGGGAATCAATCGTGCGATTGTTGATAAAAAAGAGGCAAAAATAAAAATTTTACGTCAGGGGTGATGAGGGCGATCCGGAGCAGCAGTCTGTACACTATGAGGCGAACCACTGTGTTCAGCATGTGTCACCATTACCACAGTTAAACTCTTTACATTTCACGACAAAATGTATTTCTCGTTTTACTGGTTTAGTTAAATTTAAAGGGGCCTAAGCCCCTTGCGGTATAAAATGGATTTTATCTGAAGCGTCTTATCCTGGGGATCATTGATATTAGAAAACAGATCACTCCTGCTTCGAAAAGAGTAAAAGAAGAACCCAGTCAATAAATTTAACAATACTAATCGCAGTACAAATCATGATTAAGAATTCTGACATTCCCTTGGGCGCAGCATACCAATGTTCAAACATCACGTTAGCCCCACTCAACAATGAGAACGAAATAAGAATTCCGACAAATATTGATATACACCTAATGATATTTTTTTTCATTATAACTACCAGTTACATTCAGAGCCACTGCTGCAATTAGATGAACCACTGCCGCCACCATTTCCATTACCATTGGTGAAACAACCGCCACTGAATGCACCGCCAATCACCCCAACAGCAAGGCCAGGCACTCCCCCCCAAACTCCGGCTATCATTCCACCAATAATTCCGTTATTGCAGGAAATGACGTCAGGATGATTAGGGTTGAATGCTACGCCGCCTGAGTGTCCACTCGATGTACTTCCATGCTGACTTTGTTTAGCTGACGCTCCAGCATAGGCAGGGTCATATGCACCGCTTGCACCTGTAACGAAAAGACATTGATTATTTTCTAAGATTTTCATTTAACAAATTCCTTCTGTTTTTTTATCTTTAGCAATCTCTATTGCCAGCACTTTTATATCAATTGAGCTTTTTATGAGCAACTACTTATTATCCTTAATGAAATTTAGAAAAAAACAATTAATATCAAATAGATTCACGGATATAAAAGGTTTTTTTGAGTTCCTTCCTGTCTAATTACCTTGCCAGAATATTAATATTTATGTGCTTTTGTGACATCGAGCACAATTCGTTCGCAGAGTTAATTTTCATTGCATAGTTTTAACATTTTTGCGCTGAGTTTGATTATCGAAAACTAAGTCCGTATTTAATAAAAATCATTTTAATGTAATTGTGTCATTAAATAACTCCTGCAGATTCTGGATAGTGTTTACTTAATAATGAAAACATCAAAATTTCATCCTGAAACATGTGGTTTTGCCCTCGTTTAATTTGGTAAATGCGGGTAGGGTTCTGATTGAGCACTGTAGATGCAGCCAACGCCGCCACAGTGCCAGGTATGAAGACTGCAATCCGCCAGAATAATTCGTGCTGTGCCAGGGCGGCCAGACGCAGCCGTCCCAGAGAGCTGACAAAAGTCAGTGACCTGGACGGTAAGTCGCAGCCAACGCCGCCACAGCACGAAGTATGACGGCGGAAGGATAATTCTGGCCTAACAATTGGTGAGTAAACTCTCTCTTATCTTTATGAAGGAGATCAGCCATGCGCGTGTTACTGGTTGAAGATGATGAAATGATCGGCGCGAACCTGCAACAGGCACTGCAGGGCGCGGGCTGGTCAGTAGATTGGGTGCGCGATGGCGTTTATGCCCAGAATGCCTGGAGCGAAGGCGGCTACAGCTGCGTGCTGCTCGATCTCGGCTTACCGCGCGATGACGGTCTGCAGGTTCTGCGCCGGGCGCGCGGGCGCGGCGACGCGACGCCGGTGCTGATTCTTACCGCACGCGACACCGTGGCGCAGCGGATACAGGGACTCGACAGCGGTGCGGACGACTACCTGCTTAAACCGTTCGATCTCCAGGAAGTCATGGCCCGGATGCGTGCCATTACGCGACGCAGCCACGGCGCAGCAGACTCGGTGCTGGGCAGCGGCGATGTCCAGCTGGATATGATGACCCGCGAGGTACTCTACAAAGGCCAGCGCGAGCAGCTGACGGCGCGGGAATATGCCCTGCTCTACGCGCTGCTGGAGCGGCCGGGCGCTATTCTGTCGCGCGAACAGCTGGAAAACCGTATCTACGGCTGGGGCGATGAGGTCAGCAGCAATGCAGTAGATGTGCTGATCCACGGCATGCGTCGCAAGCTCGACAACGACGTGATCCGTAACGTGCGCGGGCTGGGCTGGCGGGTTCCGGCAATATGAAACCTTTCCGCTTTATGCGCTCACTGCGCAACAAACTTCTCTCTACGCTGCTGGTTATTCACCTGCTGATGATCGGCGGCGTCACATGGTATTTCTTCAGCTGTTACGGCGATATGGTCGGTACCATGAAGGACGATCAGCTGGCAAAAATCGCTGATGCCTGGTCCACTAATAAACAGATGCCCGCCCTGATGCCGATGCTCATTGCGCCGGACAAAGCAAAAAGCGCCTTTGTGGTTCAGCTCTGGGACGATCAGGGCCAGTTGCGGGCCAGCTCATGGCCGGAGTTACAGGCTCCGCTGCAAAATCAGCGCGGATATCACGATGTGCATGTGGGTCAGTGCGACGACTGTGAATGGCGTATTTTTACCCGGCCAGGCATGCCCGGCAGTGAGATTAAAACCATCCAGGTGATGCACAACCTCAGCTACATGAAAGCCTCGATGGTTAAGCGGGCGCTGTCGGCGATCATTCCGATGATCCTGATGATGCCACTGTCGCTGCTGGTGATCTGGCTGGTAGTGCGCAAGATCACGCGCGATCTGCAGGTCGCTTCACGTCAGATTGCGGCACAGGAAACTCATCATCCACACAATGTCTCACCGGAGGGCTTACCGGATGAGATCCTGCCGCTGGTAGCCGCTTACAACTCGCTGCTGAGTAAGCTGCGTGACGCCTGGTCGTCGCAGCGTCAGTTCCTGGAAGATGCCGCCCATGAGCTGCGTACGCCGGTAACAGCGGTGACGTTACAGCTGGAAAACCTGCGTCAGCATATTCAGCCGGGTGAAGCGAGCCGTCAGTTCAGCCAGCTGGAAGCGGGCGTCACGCGCACCCGTCACCTGGTCACGCAGTTACTCAATGTCTCACGTCAGGATGACCAGAGCGTGGTGTCCAGCGTGGAGCATATCGAACTGGAAAATCTGCTGAAAGAGAGTATTGAGCAGCTGATGGTGGTGGCGGATAAGCGCGGCATCGATATCGGCTTTAATGGCTCCACGCAGTATCGCCTGCAGGCCAGCCGTTCCGAATTGCGCAGCCTGTTCGACAACCTGATTGGTAACGCTATGTTGCACACGCCGGAAGGCAGCCTGGTTGATGTGCTGCTGCATCGGGTCGCGGGCAAAACGGTGGTCGATATTGTCGATAACGGACCGGGCATGCCGGAATCCTTTATCGAACGCGCGTTCGACCGTTTTACCCGTTCGCCTGACGTCAAAGCCCAGGGCAGCGGGCTGGGACTCTCCATTGTGCGTAATGTCGCAGAGAAACATCAGATACATGTCGCCCTTTCCAATTGCCTGACACCACAGGGTGCTGTTTGTGGTTTGCAGGTTCGCGTCACCTTTCCCTGATCCCGCGCGTTTGATCACGAACCAGACAACGTAAACGGTTGCCTGGTTCCGTTCGATCCTGGTCATTATTGTGAAGTGCATCACATTTTAGCGGAATTGTAATGCAACACTTTTTGACAAACGTGAGCAAAATCTATTTTCTATCGATCTGTTACAGGCACGCTACGCGGGCTGAAGAACTGGCTGTTTTTTGCTGAATACCTCACTCCCCTCCAGGGACCGACTTCTCTCTGACTGCGTCTGCTGTGCGGCGGTCAAAAGCATGTGGCTGATGATAATGAAATTTAAAACGTTGATAGCAGGTGCCGTGCTGGCATGTTCATTGAGTGGTGCTGCGCAGGCTGCTGAAAGCGATCCGCAGTACCTCTCCGACTGGTGGCATCAGAGCGTTAACGTGGTAGGCAGCTACCACACGCGTTTCGGACCGCAGTTTAACAACGACGTTTATCTGGAATATGAAGCGTTTGCGAAGAAAGACTGGTTCGATTTCTACGGCTATCTGGACGTGCCTAACTTCTTCGGCGTGGGCAACAGCAATGCCAACGGCGTCTTCGACCACGGTTCACCGATGTTTATGGAGATTGAGCCGCGCTTCTCTATCGACAAACTGACCGGCACCAGCCTGGCCTTTGGTCCGTTCAAAGAGTGGTATTTCGCTAACAACTACATCTACGACATGGGCCGCAACAGCGATAACCGCCAGAACACCTGGTATATGGGTCTGGGCACCGATATCGATACGCACAGCGATGTCGGCCTGTCGCTGAACGTCTATGCCAAATATCAGTGGGAAAACTATGGCGCGGCGAACGAAAACAGCTGGGATGGCTATCGCTTCAAGGTGAAATACTTCGTGCCTATCACCCAGCTGTGGGGCGGTAATCTGGGCTATGTGGGCTTCACCAACTTCGACTGGGGTTCCGATCTCAACGAGAAAGGCGGTTCATCACGCACCAGCAACTCCATCGCCTCCAGCCACATTCTGTCACTGGGTTACGATCACTGGCACTTCTCTGCGGTGGCACGTTACTTCCACAACGGCGGACAGTGGGCGGATGGTCAGGAGCTGAACTTCGGCAAAGGCCCGTTTGAAGTGAAATCGACTGGCTGGGGTTACTACCTGGTAGCGGGTTACAACTTCTGATAAAGATAACGGGCGGCTGAAAAAAACGCCCGTCACGCAGGAAAGCTGGCCTGGAGCGTTATCTCCTCCAGGCCAGCTTTTGAGAGGCAGTGTTAGCAACTCAGTCCTGCATCTTATCTTCGGTTATTCCTGTGGCTTCTCAACGTTAATGCGCCACGGGATGTTGAACTTATCGATAAACATCGCGAATCCGTTCGACCAGAACGTCTCCTGCCACTCCGTTGTCACCTTCCCGCCTGCCGACAATTTCTCAAACCAGGCTTTCCCCTCTTCGACATCATTGGTAGAAAGACTGACCGCGTAACCGGCATGTTCAGACGCGGGCGGCTGCTCGGTGTTGCCGTCGCTGAGCATTAGCTCACCGTCACCGATACGCAGCTGGGCATGCATGATCTTTTCTGGCGGCTGCGGTGCAGCAGACTGATCGCCGACCTGCTCACCCTGATCCGGCATATCACCAAATTTCATTTTAGAGAGCAGCTCTCCCCCGGTCGCCTGCAGGTAAAAGTCGATAGCCTCTTCACAACGGCCATAGAGAAACAGATAAGGACTGACTTGCATCGTAACCTCTATTTGTCGGGTGGATTTTTTACAGTACCCCTATAGTGTAGACGATCGACTTTACTCCCTGAATTTACTGGCAATAACGCCGAAAGAGTTGCGCCATATAACTGCTCATCGGCGTCAGCGCGGTGTCTTTGCGCTGGATCAGATAGAAGATGGCTTTCGGCAAGGGCTCGTCGAGCGTCAGCGCCACCAGCGACCGTCCCAGAATGGGATCGTCAATCACGTCGACCGACAGAATACTGATGAAATCGCTTTGCGCCACCAGGCTCGTGCAGGCCATAAAGGTTTCACAGGTCACCACGATTTTGGGTGCCATGCCGCGCTCGCCAAACAAATCGTGCAGCAGCCGGTAGTAACTCCCTTTTGGCGTTGGCATCGTCCAGTCCGCCTGCTGTAACGCCGCCAGAGAACGGGCCTTTTCCAGCGGGTGGCCTTTGCGCACCACCACTTTGTACTCGCGCTCCATCACCCGTTCATACATCAGCTCCTGATCGAGATGGCTCTGATCGTAAGTATTGATGGTGAAATCGAGCGCCCCCTGACGCAGTTCGTGCACCATCGACACCAGCTGTCCTTCGACAATGCGTACCTTAACCAGCGGGTATTCGCGATGAAACTGGTTTATCACCTGCGGCATGATGGTGCGTGCCACGCTGCCCCCCACGCCGATGTTTACCTGACCGCCACCCAGTCCCAGCCGCTGCTGGATATCTTCTTCTGCGACCCGCAGCTCTGCCAGCACCAGGCTGGCATGACGAAAAAAGTTATCACCGATATCGGTTAACACTACGCCCTGCTGACGGCGGATAAACAACTTTGCGCCCAGCTCTCGCTCCAGTTCCTGAATCGCTTTGGTTAACGCCGGTTGCGACAGCCCGGACAGCCGGCTTGCCGCCCGGATACTGCCCTGTCTTGCCACGTCAGTGAAGGCGCGCAGCTGATGAAGTTTGAGATTGGCAGACATAGTTTTGCGATAACCGTTGTTTATCAGTCACAAGATATTCGCATCTTATGCCGCCCAGTACCATTGTGTAGATTCGACGCAGTGCATAAAAAATCAACAATGAGGAGAGAGCCGATGAAATCCCTTTCAGACCGCATCAGCGCCCTGCTGCCACAGCTGCAACAGTGGCGTCGCGACTTCCATCACTACGCCGAATCGGGCTGGCTGGAGTTCCGCACCGCGACGTTAGTCGCAGAAGAACTGCATAAGCTCGGTTATCAACTGAAGCTGGGCCGTGAGGTCGTAGATGCCGATGCGCGGATGGGCTTGCCCGACGAAGCCATACTGAAGCAGCAGGAGGCGCGTGCGTTGCAACAGGGCGCGCTGCCGCAGTGGATCAGTCACTTCTCCGGTGGATTCTGCGGCATCGTGGCGACGCTTGAGACCGGCCGTCCCGGTCCGGTGATGGGCTTCCGGGTCGATATGGATGCACTGGATCTCAATGAAAGCCAGGCAGCCGATCATCTGCCGCAGCGCGAAGGGTTTGCCTCCTGTAACGCCGGGATGATGCACGCCTGCGGCCACGATGGTCATACCACCATTGGGCTGGGCCTCGCCTCAGTGCTGATGGCGATGAAAGATCAGCTCAGCGGCACGATTAAACTGATCTTCCAGCCCGCCGAAGAGGGCGTGCGCGGCGCAAAAGCGATGGTCGCCGCGGGCGTGGTCGATGACGTTGATCGTTTCACCGCAATTCACATCGGTACAGGCGTGCCGGCAGGTGAAGTGGTGTGCGGCAGCGACAGCTTCCTGGCTACCACCAAGCTGGATGTTCACTTTACCGGCGTCGGTGCCCATGCGGGCGGTCGCCCTGAAGAGGGTCGCAATGCTCTGCTGGCCGCCGCACAAGCGACGCTGGCGCTGCATGGCTTAACCCAGCACAGCGGCGGCGTGGCGCGGGTCAACGTGGGCGTTTTGCAGGCGGGAACCGGACGCAACGTGGTAGCCGACTGCGCCCTGCTGAAAGTCGAAACCCGTGGCGTGACCAATCAGGTTAATGACGATATTTATCAGCAGGCGCTGCGGGTGATTGCCGGTGCGGCGGCGATGTATGGCGTTGAGCAGCGGGTCTCGCTGATGGGGGCCGCGCGCAGCTGTACCCCGACGCAGCCGTGGGTCGACTTCATCCACCAGCAGGCGGACGCACTCGGTATGTTCGACTCGGTCGTCGATCGTAAAGCGCAGGCAGCAGGTTCGGAAGATGCGACCTACATGATGGAGCGGGTAAAACAGCGCGGCGGCCAGGCCTCTTACGTTATTTTCGGCTGTGCGCTGGCGGCGGGTCACCACAATGCGAAATTCGACTTTAATGAGCGGGTGATGCCGGACGCCATCACGCTGCTGGCAACCCTGGCGCTGAACCAGGCGCAGTTTGGGGGCTCATGATGATAGAAGACTTTATTGCCGACTATATCAATCGTCATCAGCTTCGTTTCAGCACGCTCAGCGACGCCATCTGGGACACGCCTGAGACCCGCTTCGCCGAGACCCGTTCCTCTGCTCTGCTGGCTGATGCGCTGCAGGAAGAGGATTTCACAGTAGAGCGCGGCGTGGGGGGCATCGACACCGCCTTTATCGCCAGCACGGGCAGCGGCAGGCCGGTGATTGCCATCCTCGGCGAGTTTGATGCGCTGGCCGGTCTGAGCCAGCAGTCGGGCTGCGCCCGGCCACAACCGCTGGAAGCCAACGGCAACGGCCATGGCTGCGGTCACAACCTGCTCGGTACGGCAGGTGTTGCTGCAGCCTGCGCCGTGAAAGCGTGGATGGAACAGCATCACACGGGCGGCACGGTTCGCTTTTATGGCTGTCCTGGCGAAGAGGGCGGCTCGGGCAAAACCTTTATGGTGCGCGAAGGGCTGTTTGACGACGTCGATGCCGCCGTGACCTGGCATCCTGAAGGTTTCAGCGGGATGTTTAATCTGCGGACGCTTGCCAATATACAGGCTGCCTTCAGCTTCAAAGGTGTCGCCGCTCACGCCGCCAACTCACCCCATCTAGGCCGCAGCGCACTGGATGCCGTCACGCTGATGAATACCGGGGCCAACTTCCTGCGCGAGCATATCGTGCAGGAGGCGCGTCTGCATTACGCCATCACCAACAGCGGCGGCGTCTCACCGAATGTGGTGCAGGCCGATGCAGAAGTGCTCTACCTGATTCGCGCCCCGGAACTGCCTCAGGCGCAGGCGATCTATGAGAGAGTCATCAATATCGCCAGGGGCGCAGCGCTGATGACCGATACCACGCTGACCGTGCGTTTTGACAAAGCCTGTTCGGACTACGTGCCTAACCGCGCGCTGGAAGCGGTGATGGAGCGTTATTTGCATCAGTTTGGTTTGCCCGACTACAGCGACGAAGAGCGCGCGTTTGCGGCCGAACTGCGTGCCACCCTGACCGATGACGATCTGCGCAATGCCCGGCTCAATGTCGCCCGCACTGGTGGCGAAGCCGGTCATGCCTGGGCTGAACAGCTGGGCGATAAGCTGTTTATGGATGAGGTCGCGCCCTATGCGGTCACGCGCGAGCTGCTCTACGGCTCCACCGATGTCGGCGATGTCAGCTGGGTGACGCCGACCGCACAGTGCTTTGCGCCCTGCTTTACCTTCGGTACACCGCTGCACACCTGGCAACTGGTGGCGCAGGGTCGCACCAGTATCGGGCATAAGGGGATGTTTCTGGCGGGCAAAGTGATGGCGGCCACGGTGTTAACGCTGTTAACAGAACCGCAGGCACTGGCTGGCTGCAGGGCCGAGTTCGAACGGGTACGTGGCGCGCAGCCTTATATCTGTCCGATCCCGGCGGGGATCACACCCACAAAACTGGCCGAATGAGCCAACGGCCGTGTCTCTGACGCGGACCATTATAAAAATATTGCAAACACTTCCCTGATTCAGCGGAGCCGGAACTGAACTCACCGTCTGTCGTCTACCACGACCGGCGTCAGATCGGACCTCCGCCGATAAGGGGAATACAAGACGAGAACCAATACCATGGAAGCAACCTCCGGGAACCGCAGCCCTGGCCGGCTTTTCAGCTGGATCGAGCGCGTGGGCAATAAAGTGCCCAACCCTTTTTTACTGTTTGTCTATTTGATTGTTGTTCTGATGGTGGCGACCGCCGTTATCAGCGCGCTGGACCTGGCGGTAAAAAACCCCAGCAACGGCGAACTTGTCCGGGTGAACAACCTGCTGAGCGTTGCAGGCATTCAGTGGATACTGCCCAATATCATTAAGAACTTCAGCAGCTTTACCCCACTGGGATCGATTCTGGCGCTGGTGATTGGTGCCGGACTGGCAGAAAAGGTCGGCCTGTTACAGTCGCTGATGGTAAAGATGGCATCGCGCGTCAGCCGCCGCTATGCCAGCTACATGGTTCTGTTTATCGCCTTCTTCAGCCATATCTCCTCGGATGCCGCGCTGGTAGTGATGCCGCCGTTGGGGGCGCTGATCTTCCTGGCGGTAGGGCGTCATCCGGTGGCGGGCCTGCTGGCCGCGATTGCCGGTGTGGCTTCTGGCTTTACCGCCAACCTGCTGATTGTCACCACCGATGTGCTGCTCTCGGGGATCAGCACCGAGGCGGCTAAAGCGGTCAGCGACACAGTGCACGTCAGCGTCATCGATAACTGGTTCTTTATGGCTACCTCGGTGATTGTACTGACGATTGTGGGTGCGCTGCTGACCGACAAATTTGTCGAGCCGCGCCTGCCAGAGTGGCAGGGCAATGGTGAGAAGCTGGCGGCACTGACGCCGCTGGAGAACCGCGGCCTGCGGGCCGCCGGGATCGCCGCATTACTGTTTATCGCCGTGATGGCGCTGCTGGTGGTGCCGGAAAATGCGCCGCTGCGTAACCCCGCTACCGGCGCCATTATTCCCTCGCCGTTTATTCAGGGCATCGTACCGATCATCATTCTGTTCTTCTTTGTGGTCGCCATTGCTTACGGCGTGGTCACCCGGCAGATCCGCCGTCCGGATGATATCCCGCAGCTGCTGGTCGATCCGATGAAGGGCATGGCGGGCTTTATCGTGATGGTCTTTCCGCTCTCGCAGTTCGTGGCGTTCTTTAACTGGAGCAACATGGGCAAGTTCATGGCAATCGGGCTGACCGACGTGCTGGAGAGCGCAGGCGTCAGCGGTGCGCCCGCGTTTCTCGGCCTGATGTTCCTGTCGGCGTTTCTCTGCATGTTTATCGCCAGCGGCTCAGCAATCTGGTCGATTCTCGCCCCGGTCTTCGTGCCGATGTTTATGCTGCTCGGCTTCCATCCCGCCTTTGCCCAGATGATTTTCCGCATCGCCGACTCCGCCGTGCTGCCGCTGGCACCGATGTCGCCGTTTCTGCCGCTGTTCCTGGCCTTTTTGCAGCGCTACCAGAAAGATGCGCAGCTCGGGACCTATTACGTGCTGATCTTCCCCTATCCGCTGGTGTTCTTTATCAGCTGGATAGCACTGCTGGTCGCCTGGTACTGGCTGGGACTGCCGATTGGACCCGGCGTCTGGCCGCAACTGCCTTAAAGTAACGTGCCACCGATGCGGGCATTATCGGTGGCGCTTTCTCTCTTTTCCGGCTGGGGGATATCGGGGCGTGAGTTGAGTGCCCCGATAGTCTTCACATCGGCCACCGCATAGTGGGTAACACGACCAGGCACCCGGACGCCGCTTTTGATCTCAACAGCTTCTTCCAGCGATGCTTTCAGCTCGTTAAAAAAACTCACGTTAACCTCATCTTTCTGTAATTGGGTCTGCTTCTTCAGCTCAGCTTTTTCCGCGTCCGTGAAGAAGGTGTCACAAAGCGGGCCTATGCTAACGCAGGAACGTCATTTGCCTCCATGCGGGCCTGCAATCGTGTGACCGAAATGAGAGACAGCGCTGAGTTTGCAGGCAGATGCTGGCCTGGCCGCCGCTGTCGGGGTGCCCGCCACGAATGGCAAAACCTGCAATGTATCTTGCTAAATCGTCAGCAACGACGCTCTCGGCATTGGCAGATGAATTGATTATTCTGCTATCTCTTCGCTTGCTAACGGTATAAGCCTCTGACCGGCTGCGAGTCGTGTCCACACTGCCTGAGGTTCACGCTGATATGACCACCACTTCTACCAGCCTGCCGCCGATGCACGCTTTATCGGCGGCCCGTAACAGCTTAGCCGCACGCGTTGATGCGCTGCCCTCCTCTGCCGGATTATGGCGCTTTATCACGCTGCTGGCGCTGGGCGGTTTTTTTGAACTGTATGACCTGTTTGAAACCGGGTATATCAGCACCGGCCTGCTGTCGGCGGGCGTATTTCACACGGGCGCGGCGGGCGTGCTGGGTTTCTCCGATCAGGCGGCATTCGCCTCGGCCACCTTCCTGGGTCTGTTTTTCGGTGCCAGCCTGCTCGCCCCCTACGCTGACCGCTTTGGCCGCCGCCTGACCTTTATGTGCGCGCTGCTCTGGTACGGGCTGTTTTCACTGCTGATGGCGTTCCAGCAGAGCGCGGAGATGATCATTCTGTTCCGCTTTCTGGTAGGGATCGGGCTGGGCGTCGAGCTGGTGACCATCGATACTTATCTGTCGGAATGGGTGCCGAGCCATCTGCGCAGCCGCGCTTTTGCCTTCTCCTTTTTCGTGCAATTTTTGTCGGTGCCTGCGGTGGCGCTGATGTCCTGGTGGCTGATTCCGCAAACGCTGTTCAGTCTGGAAGGCTGGCGCTGGGTAGTGATCGCGGGCGCGGTCTGTTCGCTGGTGATCTGGCTGGTGCGCAGAAATCTGCCGGAGTCGGCGCGCTGGCTGGCGCAGCAGGGTCGTCATCAGGAAGCGAATCAGGTGTTGTCCGCGATGGAGCAGCGCTGTGGCATCTCGCCCGGTCCTGCTGTTCAGGCCGATGACGCGGCGGCGCAGCTGCCAAAACAGGGGCGTTTCAGTGAGATCTGGTCACCCGCTTACCGCAAGCGCACCCTGATGCTGGTAGTGATGAACTTCTTCCAGGCGATTGGCTTTTTCGGCTTTGGTAACTGGCTGCCTGCACTGCTGTCAGGACGTGGTGCCACGGTGACGCACAGCCTGCTCTATGCTTTCTTCATCACACTGGCCTATCCGCTGGGATCGCTGATCTGCAGCCGCTACGCTGATAAAATGGAGAATAAGTGGCAGATCGTCCTGTCGTCGCTGATGACGGTGGTGTTCGGTACGCTCTTTGCCTTCCAGACGCAGCCGGTATTGCTGATTATGTGCGGCTTCCTGATCACCTGGTCAAATGCCTGGCTGACCTTCAGCTTCCACGCTTATCAGACCGAGATCTTCCCCACCCACATTCGGGCGCGGGCGGTCGGCTTCTGCTACTCCTTCAGCCGTCTCTCAACGGTCTTCAGCAGTATTCTCATCGGGGTGATATTGCAGTACGCCGGAACGCCAGGTGTGATTACCTTTATCGTGCTGAGCATGGTGATGGTGATACTGTCAGTAGGGATTTACGGGCCAAAAACGCGCGGAATCGATCTGGAGAATATTTAAAAGAAAAGGCCGTCATCCTGATGATGACGGCCTCTATTACTGCCGGTTATTTGCCTTCCAGTACGTTGATATCTGCACTGCCCAGCCGATCTTTCTCATCTTTACGCAGCGCCGCGACCTGTTTCGCGCTGACCTGCTCTGTCGCCTTGTTGCCCCAGCTGTTACGCACGAAGTTCACGACGTCCGCCACCTGCTGATCATTCAGACGCCAGCCGAATGCCGGCATGGTAATGGTCGACGGCGCGCCATTGACGCCAGGCAACTGTCCGCCCACCAGCACGATATGGATCAGTGAGGTCGGGTCATCCGCCAAGATGACCGGATTGCCGCGCAGCGCCGGATAGAAGCGTTTATAGCCGCTGCCATCGGTTTTATGGCACGCCGCACAGCTGTCGACGTAGGTCGCTGCACCGGTCTGGCTGTCATCGCCACGCCACAGCGCTTTTGCCGTGGCATCATCCACGCTGAATCCCGCCTGATGCGGGTCTTTTGCGCCCAGTGACTTCAGATAACGTGCAATGGCGGTGATATCGGCTTCGCTCAGATGCTGCAGACTGTGTTCCACCACGTCGGTCATGCCACCGAACGCAGCGGTCTGATCGTTGCGGCCATAACGCAGGAACTGACGCAGGTCCTCTTCGCTCCAGCGACCCAGCCCGTCACGGTTGTCACCGCGCAGATTACTGGCAGTCCAGCCATCAATGGGTGCGCTGCTGCCCGCCAGATAGTCGTTGCCCTCCTCGTTGGTCAGCGCCTTCTCCTGCATGGTAATGCTGCGCGGCGTGTGACAGGCCCCGCAGTGTCCCAATCCTTCAACCAGATAACGACCCCGTGCCAGCACCGGATCTTCCTGAGCGGCAGGCTGGAAGGCTTTTACATCGGGCGCAAAAATTCCGCGCCAGATCGCCAGCGGCCAGCGCATCGACAGCGGCCAGGGAATGTCGCTCTCCCGGTTGGGCTGGCCGACAGGCGCAACGCCATGCATGAAGTAAGCGTAAAGCGCCTTCATGTCCTCATCGCTGACCACCGCGTAGGAGGGGAATGGCATTGCCGGATAGAGCGTATCGCCATTTTTCGCCACGCCGTGACGCACCGCTTTCTGGAAGTCGTCGTAGCTGTATTCGCCAATGCCGGTGTCGCGATCGGGCGTGATGTTGGTGGAGTAGATGGTGCCAATCGGTGTCGCCATCGGCAGACCACCGGCAAACACCGCGCCGCCTTTGCTGGTGTGGCAGGCCACACAGTCACCGGCGCGCGCCAGATATTCACCCCGTTTAACCAGATCGTCCTGACTGCTGTCCGCCAGGGCGGCGAACGACAGGGAGCCGAGAATCAGAGCCAGAATGCCATTTTTCATCGCCATCTCCTTATGCCTGCACCAGTGGGCCGGGGTTTTTCAGGTAGTGTTCGCGAATCGCTTTGGCTGACCAGTAGGTCAGTGCCGCCACCATGCCGGTCGGGTTATAACCCAGTCCCTGCGGGAAGGCGGATGCGCCTGGTACAAACACATTTGGCACGTCCCAGCTTTGCAGATAACGGTTCACCGCACTGGTTTTAGGATCGTTTCCCATGATCGCCCCGCCACTGATGTGGGTGGTCTGATACACCGTCGAGTCAAAATGGGTGCCCGGCTTTTTCGCGCCGCCGATGAGCATCTTCGGATTCATCGCTTCCGCGATATTGCGCATCTTTCCGACCATAAACTGCGCCATTTTGATGTCGTTATCCTGCCAGTCAAAGGTCATGCGCAGCAGCGGCTGCCCATAGGCATCTTTGTAGTTGGGATCGAGATCGAGGTAGTTGGCGCGATAGGACTGATGTGCACCGTGCGCATCCATCGACAGATGGTGGGTGTAGGTATCCGCCACCGCCGCTTTCCATTTGCTGCCCCAGTTAGGTGTACCCGCTGGCACCGGCAGGCCAGAGATCGGTTTAGTGCCCGCCTGGTTAACCCAGAATGGCGAACCGCCGACAAAGCCCAGCGGTCCGTGGTCGAAGTTGTCTGCGTTGAAATCATCAACCGCTACGCCCGCACCACCCGCGCCGATAAACGGATTAGTGGTCGTGTTTTTGTCAAACAACGCCTTGAGGGTTGAGAGATTCTGATAGGCGAAGTTGCGGCCTACGGTGCCTTCGTTGGTGATCGGGTTGTAGGGTTTACCAATGCCTGACAGCAGCATCAGATGCACATTGTGGAACTGGAAAGCGGAAAGGATCACCAGATCAGCAGGCTGAACCTGCTCACGACCCTGACCATCCACATAGGTCACGCCAGTTGCGCGCGTTTTGTCATCGCTGAGATTGACCCGCAGTACATAAGAATTGTTCCGCAGCTCAAACTTCGGCTCCTGACGCAGCGCGGGCAGGATGTTGACGTTAGGCGACGCTTTGGAATACATGTAACAGGCGTAGCCGCTGCAGTAACCGCAGAAATTGCACGGCCCCATCTGCGCGCCATAGGTGTTGGTGTAAGGACCCGAAGTATTGGCGGACGGCAGATCGTAAGGGTGATAACCAACCGACTCGGCCGCCTGAGCAAACAGCTGTGACGAATAGGTGCGCTTCTGCGCGGGCAGCGGGAAGTTATCGGAGCGATCCGGCGCAAACGGGTTGCCGCCTTTATCTTTGCCGACCACTTTCCCCTTGATGCTCCAGGCGCTGCCGGAGGTGCCAAAGACTTTTTCTGCTTTGTCGAAAAACGGCTCCAGCTCATCGTAGCTGACGCCAAAATCCTGAATCGTCATGCCTTCCGGGATGAAGTTCTTGCCGTAGCGCTCTTCGTAATGGCTGCGCATCCGCAGTTCAACCGGATCGACACGAAAATGGACGCCGGACCAGTGCAGGCCCGCGCCGCCAGTACCGGTGCCGGGCAGAAACGCCGCCAGCTGGCGATAGGGAACGGCCGTCTGCGAAGCGTCATGACGAATGGTCACGGTGCTTTTCGACAGATCCTGGAACAGCTTTTTGCGGATGTTATAGGTCAGCTCATCAATTGACTGCGGATAAGAGCCATCAGGATAGGTGTCGCGATGCGGTCCGCGCTCCAGCGCCAGCACGTTAAGGCCCGCTTCGGTCAGCTCTTTCGCCATAATTGCGCCTGCCCAGCCGAAGCCGACAATCACCGCATCCACTTTTTTCATTTCGTTAGCCATACTTAGCTTCTCTCCCCGCGAATCGACACTGACGGGAACGGATACCGTTCGCCGCGCTCTACCCAGTCCATAAAGTCGGCGCGTGCGCCAGGGAAGTTGATCAGTTTCCAGCCGACCATGCCCTGATTTCCGCCGTGGATGGGATCGCTGAAGAAGCCTTCGCGGGTGTTCTGCAGCAGGAAACTGAAGAAGACTTTTGATGGCAGCTGACTGAATTCAGCGCTGCCACTTTCCATTGCCTGCAACAGGGCATCCTGCTGCTCGCCACTGATCTGGGCGAACACCTTGCCGTGCTGCTTTTTACTGTAGCTGTCGGCATCGGCCAGCCCGAGACGATAGATCTGCTGAGGTACCAGCGGCAGCTGATAGCCCAGCTCTTTCGGCAGATCGGCATTAAACGGCCCCTGCATATACCAGTTCGAACCCGTGGCATACGGCGTGTTCATCTGACGATCGATAAACTCCGGCACGCCGGCTTCCAGCGCACCCGGCCCGCGTTCATCGCTGGGGATCAGGCGAGCTACGGCGGCAGTAATAAAGGCAAACTCTTCGGCGGTAAACCAGGCTGGCTGGTAGTCACGCGCCTGCTGTGGACCCGCTGGGGTTTCAGCCGCCTGCGCAGCGAGCGGCAGGGAGAGCGCGCCCATCGCTGTGGAACCTACCGCCATTGCAGGCGCAAGGGTAATCGTCTTCAGCAAAAAATCCCTGCGTGAATGACCTTTTTTTTGTTCTGACATGACATTGCCTCATTCCCGCTATCGTGAGCGGTATGAAAAAGTAGAGGGTTGCGTTGTAATGGTTTTTATAAGCAAATTCAGGGTGACAGATTTTTGTTACCGGTAACAAAGCACCATATTGTAACACTGCCATTCACAAAGATTTAGTTCCACGAAACAAAACCGCACAATTTCATTAACATCTATCACCGTCCTGTCATGAGCAGAAACAACAGACTACAGACAGCGACCCGCCAAAAACGTTATAACAGGCAACACACAACAGCGGAGTGCCTATGTTTAAGTCTTTTTTTCCGCGGCCAGCGCTGTTTTTCAGCTCTGCGGCTGTCTGGAGCTTAGTAGCGATTTTTGCCTGGTTCGGCTTTGCCAGCGATTTGCCTGCTCATTTTTGGCCTGCTTTTCAGGCTGCGATAAAGCAGCCTTTGCCTACAACAGTGATGCGCTTCATTGCACCAGGTGAGTTATGGTTTTATGCCTATTACTGGATAATGGTTGCCCTGTTCGCACTAGCCTGGCGAGTGATTGATAACCATCCCTGGCAGCGTTGGTCAGTGTGGGGCTCTGCGCTAATTATTTTTGTTACCTGGTTTGGGGTTCAGGTCGGCGTAGCAATTAACGCCTGGTATCAACCCTTTTACGACTTGATCCAAAAGGCAATAACAAAAGCCGGTTCTGTATCAATTAGCCAGCTCTATTCTGAAATTGTGGGCGTAGCAGGCATTGTTATGGTTGCTGTGACTATTGGCGTAATAAATGCCTTTTTTATTAGCCACTGGGTATTCCGCTGGCGTACCGCGATGAATAATTATTATATGCACCACTGGCAGCGATTACGTCATATTGAAGGCGCAGCGCAGCGTGTGCAGGAAGATACGATGCGCTTTGCTCTCACACTGGAGGGATGGGGAGTCAGTTTCATACAGGCTATCATGACGCTCATCGCTTTTTTGCCAGTACTGGTTCAGCTGTCACACCATGTAAAAAGCGTACCGATTCTTGGCGCCATACCTTATGCATTGGTCATTGCCGCCGTTGTCTGGTCTGTACTGGGAACAGGACTGTTAGCAGTAGTCGGATTAAAATTACCAGGCCTGGAGTTTCGTAACCAGCGAGTAGAAGCAGCTTATCGTAAAGAACTGGTTTACGGCGAAGACAATGCTGACCGCGCTACACCGCCGACGGTAAGAGTGCTTTTTGACAACGTCAGACTGAATTACTTTCGTCTCTATTTTCATTATCTGTACTTCAATATCGCCAGAATGTTCTATTTACAGATAGATAATCTCTTTGGCCTGGTCATGTTGTTCCCATCAATCGCCGCAGGAACGATAACACTGGGTCTGCTCAATCAAATTAGCAACGTGTTCGATCAGGTTCGCGGTTCTTTCCAGTATCTGATCACCTCGTGGTCAACGCTGGTTGAACTGATGTCGATTTACAAGCGTCTGCGCAGCTTTGAGCAGATTCTGGATGATGTTCCGCACGATGAGATGATGCGCGAAGCGTCGGAAGAGGTGTAACGACTTAAGAATGGCGGCACGGATCGATTGCCACCCCACTCTCCTCAGCCACGGATCATCCCGCAAAGAACCTGCAGGACTCCTGTAACAGCAGAGATGTGCTGCTCCTGGCCCGCGAAAGCGGGCTTTTTTTAATGCTTAAATCAGCTGTCATGCGTGTTCTCTGGCTTGAATTTATAAGCTGTAGCTTATAATCTGTACCCTGTATCACGGAATATATACAAGGAAGTATGTCATGTGGACCGTACTCCTGAGCCCGCGCTTTGAAAGCTGGCTAAGTGAGCAGGAAGAAGCCCTGCAGGAAAAAATGTTAGCGGATCTGGGAAAGTTAAAAGTATACGGCCCTGATTTGCCTCGCCCTTATGCTGATACTCTCAAGGGCTCGCAGTACAGGAATATGAAAGAACTCCGCGTACAGTTTTCAGGAAAGCCAATTCGGGCATTTTATGCATTTGACCCTGTCCGCCAGGCTATTGTGTTATGTGCCGGAGATAAGAGTCATGACAAACGTTTTTATATCCGAATGATACGCATCGCTGACGATGAATTTTCAGCCTGGCTGGCTGAACAGGAGAAGGGAAATAATTAATGAGAACCCTGGATGATGTTATCGCCGACTTCTCCCCTGAGAGTCAGGCGCGAATCAAAAAAATGTCTGATGAAATGATTCTGGAAGTCGGGCTTCAGATGATTCGCGAAGAGCTTCAGTTATCACAAAAGACGCTCGCCGAGGCCATGGGCGTGCGTCAGCCTGCCGTTGCTCAGATTGAGCAACGCGGAAATGAGATTAAGGTTGCCACGCTGAAACGCTATGTCGAAGCAATGGGCGGAAAACTCAGTCTTGATGTGGAACTTCCGACCGGAAAAAGAGTGGCCTTTCGCATCTGAACCCTCAAAACGGCGAAAGCGATTCTGTTTAAATAAAAAAGCCACTCGTCAGAGTGGCTTTCTCGTTTACAACGACCGGATGTAAAACAGCTTCAACACAGTAGTGTTCGGGACGTCACGCCTTACAGTACAATACGCATCACGCTGTCAGGATTATTTGGCGGTTCCTTGCGCGAGCCGGGCTGTTTTACGCTGACGTACAGCACCTTACCATCCGCCGAGAGCGCCAGGCTGTTAGGCAATGCCGGGGTTTTTACCGTGCGCTTCACCTTATAGCTACTGGCGTCGATGATGCTGACTTCACCGGCTTTGCGGTGGGTAACATAAAGCTCATCACGCTGCGCATTGAACAACACCGCCAGCGATTCAGGCACATCAATCCGCTGAATTACCTGCTGATTACGCAGATCCACAACCAGCACCTGCGCCTGCTTTGAATCTGTCAGGAAAGCGCGCTGACCACCGGTATCCAGCGCAAGGTTCAGGAAGAAGTGCTCTTTATCGCCGTCAATCTTCTGCTTCTTCTCAACCGCATTTGTACGCGCATTAATCGTGACCAGTTCGCCATCGGCATTGGTGACGTAGACCTTTTGCGCATCGGCATCCACAGCCAGACCGGTGCCCATTTTGCCGGTATTCGGAATGGTGCTGACAAGCTTCATCGTGCTGCCATCCACCACCCAGACCACGCTCTGCGGTCCCAGTCCGGTGATATAAACCCGGTTAGTTTTCGTATCAACCGCCACCTGACGCGGCTGCAGCGGACGCACGGTCTCACTGCGCGGACGGCTATCCAGCACCAGCGTATTCAGTACCTTACCGCTACTGGCATCGATAGCGGTGACCGAACCGTTTACGGTATTACCAATATAAAGCAGGTTGGTTTGTGGATTGATTGCCGCACCAAAGGATTTCAGCTCAGTGTTGATTGCCTGCTGTACCGCCAGCGTAGACGGGTCGAGACGGAAAACCGTACCGCCGTTACCGCTGCTGTTCTGCGCTGTCGCCACAAACAGCGCGTTGTCTTTCGGGCTGACCACCAGTTCATAAACACCTTTACCCACGGACTGATTAAGATCCGCCGCCTGCGCTGCCAGCCATCCTGAGGCAGAGAACAGGGCCGTAGCCAGTAACAGCGGACGCAGGGTCCGGCGCGTAATGGTAATCGCTTTCATAACTTCTCCAGAGTTAATCCACTGCAGACGCAGTGATAAGAAAGCCCGACATTGCAACCAGAAAGGCCTGTCGCACAGGCTGATGTACGTTTTTTTGAGAATGATAATTATTTATGAAGAAAAGGGACAGGATTATTCGCGGAGAAACGAAGCCAGGACGCCCGGAGGCGTCCTGTCAGCACAAGAGGGTAAAGCGTTTTATTTCAGCAGCTCAGCGGTCATGTGAACGCCGTTGTTGGTGTAAGCTTCAGTGATTTTATATGAAGCACCAGCTTCCTGCGCCTGTGCAGCAATTTTCGCTTCTGCACCATCCAGCGTAGAGTCGATAGCGGTCACAGATTGCGCGAAGCTGGCGAATGGCAGAACAGAAAGCGCGATAACAGCTGCAAAAGTTTTGATAGATTTCATGGTCAATTCCTCGGTTAATTTTTATCAGGTAAGGCGTGCTGCCTTGTTGATATATATATTAGTCCGGAAGTTGATCAGTAAAAAGCGGAGGGTTTTGCTTATCTCTTTCAGTAAAATTGAACATAAAAAGCACGTATCGCACAGTTATCGCTCAAAAGGTTAATAACCCAATTCGATAAAAAAGGCAGCATAATGCGCTGCCCTCAGAAGATTAACCGTGATGCCGCACCCGGATGAAGATGGTCAGTGCAGCCAGCAGCATCAGCACGCCACTGGCAACGAACACGCCGCCTGCGCCGCGCAGGTCAAACATCCAGCCGCCCGCAGCCGCGCCGACGGTAATCGCCAGCTGAATGGTGGCGACCAGTAACCCGCCGCCCGATTCCGCGTCATCGGGCACCGCGCGCGAAATCCAGGTTGACCAGCCGGTTGGCATCGAACCAAATGCCATCCCCCAGATTGCCACGCCTGCGCCTACCATCCAGCTGACATCGCCAAAGCTCACCAGCATCAGCGCCGTGACGCTCATTAACAGCGCCATCCCGCTCAGCGTCAGCGATACGCTACGGGTGACCAGGAAACCCGCCAGCGAAGTACCAAAGAAGTTCGCCACGCCAAAGGCGAGCAGCGCCAGCGACAGCTGATTAAGGTTGAGCTGTGCAACGCCTTCCAAAAATGGACGCAGATAGGTGAAGAAAGCGAAGTGGCCGGTAAACATCATGATCACCGCCAGCATGCCCCAGCGCATCACGCCGATACGCAGGAGCGCCAGCACGCCGCCGTTGCGGGCTTTGTTCTCTGCTGGCATGGCGGGCAGGGTAAAGAACTGCCACAGCAGCGCCACCGCACCCAGTCCGGCGGTCAGCATAAAGATGTTGCGCCAGCCCACCAGTCCGCCGAGATAGCTGCCAAGTGGCGTGGCGATAATCGTCGCCAGCGAGATCCCGCTGAAGACAATAGAGAGCGCACGCGGTACCTGATCGGTGGGTACCAGACGCATGGTGATGGCCGTTGAGAGCGTCCAGAAGCCGCCAATGGCCATCCCCAGCAGTACCCGCGCCAGCAGGATCACCTTCAGGTCAGCCGCAAACGCCACCATCAGCGCCGAGGCGATCAGCAACAGCGAAAACACCAGCATAACGATGCGGCGATCGATGCGCCGCGTGACGCTGCCGGTAACCAGACTGGTAAACAGCGCCACCAGCGCGGTGATGGTGACGGTCTGTCCCGCCTGCCCTTCTGAAACGCCCAGGCTGTGGGCCATTGGCGTCAGCAGACTCACGGGTAAAAATTCGGCGGTAATCAGGCTGAACACCCCAAACGCCATAGCAAATACCGCGCCCCAGGCGGGACGGGTCGGCGAGGAAACCTCATCAGCCACTTCGGTTGTCAGACTCATGCTGCTTCTCCGGAAGATAAAAAAGTGAGTGAGAGCATAGAGTGGAGCGTCAGGACGATCTATGATGCTTACACCTTCATTTTTGATAATTCGTCTGGAATCGTATGAGCCACTATGGAGATCTGACCAGTGAGCTGCTGATGGGAATGCGTCTGTATGGCGTGAACTATCAGCGTATCGCGGTAAGCGCGCCGTTCGGGCTGCATTATGAGCACGCGCCGGGGCGGGCGCAGTTTCACTTTGTCGGGCGCGGCTCACTGCTGGTGCGCGGCGCCTCCGGCGAACTGTTCCAGCTCAACAGCGGCGATGCGCTGCTGGTGCCACACGGTAAGCCGCACAGCCTGATCTCCAGTGAGGAGGCGGACTGCCAGTGTATTAAGAACATGGCGAGTAAGCCGATTTGCGACAGCGTCTGTGCGATTGCTGCACCGGAAGATGCCTGTGATGACGAGCACAGCGTGCTGCTGTTCAGCGCCTGCATGGCGTTTGAGCTTGGCGGCATGCAACCGCTGATCAACACCATGCCGGATGTGATGCTGGTGAGTACGCTGCTGTCGCAGTACCCGGAAATTCAGCCGATTCTGGCGGCGATGGAGCGGGAGTCGCGGACCCGCCAGGCGGGATTTGCCGGGATTCTGTCGCGTCTGGCTGATGTGGTTGCCGCGCTGCTAGTTCGCGGCTGGGTAGAGAACGGCTGCGGCCAGAGTAGCGGGCTGGTGCAGGCGATGCGCGATCCGCGTCTGAGCCAGGCGATTGCCGCGATGCATCGGGAGCCGGGCGAAAACTGGACGGTGGCGCGACTCGCCAGCGTAGCGGGCTGTTCGCGTTCGGTGTTCGCCGGACGTTTTCTCACGGCTACCGGCATGACGCCGCTGCGATATCTGACCGAATTGCGAATGCGGCTGGCGGTGAAGCGGATTGTAAACAATGGCGAAGCGGTGGAAGCCGTCGCTTATCATCTCGGCTACGGCTCGATTGCGGCGTTCAGTCGCGCCTTCAAGCGGATTGTCGGGCAGTCGCCAGGCGCGCTGCGTGCCGGACGCGACGGCACGCAGGCGCTGGCCTCGTAATCTTATCTCTTAACGAAACACGCTAATCGCTTCCACCAGTCGGTTAGCCTGGTGGGTCATGCGACCTGAAGCCTCGGCGCTTTCTGTTACGCGGGCGGCGTTCTGGTGGGTGATGTCATCGAGATCTTCCACCGCTGAACTGACTTCGCTGAGCGCGGTTGCCTGTTCGGCCGTGGCGGCGCTGATCTGAGCGATCAGGGCAGTCACATTCTGTACCTGTGACACGATATCCTGCATCGTCCGGCCTGCTGCGCTGGCGTGCTCATTGCCCGACTGAACGCGGCTGGCGCTGGTTTCGACCAGCATTTTGATTTCGCTGGCGGCTTTGGCGCTGCGCTGTGCGAGGCTACGGACTTCGCCTGCCACCACCGCAAAGCCTTTGCCCTGCTCACCGGCCCGTGCCGCTTCTACTGCGGCGTTCAGCGCCAGGATATTGGTCTGGAATGCAATGCCGTCAATAACGCTGGTAATATTGGCAATCCGCTTTGAACTGTCAGCAATTTCGCCCATCATGCCCATCATCTCGGTCATCACCTCGCCCCCTTTGCTGGCAGCCTGGCTGGTGTCGGCTGACAGGGTATTCACCTCGTTCGCAGTGTCAGTATTGCTCTTCACCGTGGCGGTCATTTCGTTCATGGTGGCTGCGGTCTGCTGTACGTTGGCCGCGGCCTGCTCGGTACGGCGGCTGAGTTCGTTGTTGCTGCGAGCAATGGCGTCGCTGGCGCTTAACACATTGATCGCCTGACCGCTGACATCATCCACCAGCCAGCGGAACATCAATCCGAGCTGACCGATAGCGCGCAGCGTGACGCCGACTTCATCAACGCGGTCCATCTGCTCGACCTTGTGACTCGCACCGGTCGCCACGCTCAGCGCCTGTTTGCACATCCGCTCGATAGGCCGTGAAATCTGCTGCTCCAGCCACAGACTGCTCAGTGTGAGTAGCGCCGCCATGCCTGCGGCAAAGCCGGCCAGTGCTGCGTGCGTCATACCCAGCGCCCAGACGCCTGCCACCGAGAGGGGCAGTAATGCCAGCAGCGTACTGCGGATCCGCCAGCGCAGGGACAGCGTTTTCAAAATGGAGGCGGGACGACGCCAGCCGCTGCGAACCAGCAGGCCTTTGTGAAAACGTCGCCCTCTGGCCCGGCCTTCACGAAAATCCTGATAGAGCGCTTCGGTCTGACGGACTTCCTCTGCCGTGGGTTTGGTGCGTACTGACATATAGCCCTGCACCTTACCGTCGCGCACCACCGGAATGGCATTAGCCCGCACCCAGTAGTGATCGCCATTTTTACGGCGGTTCTTAACCAGTGCAGTCCAGGGTTCACCCTGTTTCAGCGTCGCCCACATGTCGGCAAACGCTTCTGGTGGCATATCGGGGTGACGCACCATGTTATGCGGCTGGCCGTTAATCTCTTCGGCGGAGAATCCACTCGCTTCGATGAAGGCGTCGTTGGCATAAGTGATGTGGCTGTTGAGATCGGTGGTCGACATGAGTGTCGCATGTTCGTCAAACTGATATTCACGCTGAGAGACAGGCTGGTTGTTACGCATCAAAAGTCCTTGAAGACCCGACGTCCTGCACGTGACAGTCTGCGTGTCAGCGTGAAAACGGTGGGCTGAGAAATAACGATTACCTTTTTTTATGTTTTCGGCATGCGTCCGCCTACTCTTTAGCGATTAAGTTAAATTACTGGCAATAAAAAGCCGCTTTGCAGCGGCTTTCACATTTTTGGGTGATTATTCATCCGTTAGCCGGATTTGAGGATTGCGGCAGTCGGCTAGCTGAGGTCGACATTCCGGGTGCCGAACCACCAGGTCAGCAGAAATCCGCCGCTCCAGGCCACCATCAGCCCGGCCAGGTAAACCGCCATACCGGCGAAGATTCCCTGGCTGGAGGTCATCAGCGGCAGCGTGACCAGGCCGGAAGGGCCGAATACCGTATTCATCCCGACCGGCAAACCCAGCCACGCTACCAGCCCGATAAAGAACCCGCCCAGCGCCCCGCCACCGCAGGCGGTGATAAAGGGTTTGAGGCGCGGCAGCGTGACGCCGTAGATCAGTGGTTCTCCGACGCCCAGCAGGCCGGGCACAATGGCACCTTTGATCTGCGCCCGCAGCAGCGCTCCTTTTTCTGCTTTGCACCACAGCGCCAGTGATGCGCCGACCTGACCTGCGCCTGCCATCGCCAGAATCGGGAACAACGAGTTAAAACCCTGCGTTTCCATCAGCGCAAAGTAGACCGGAATAAAGCCCTGATGGATGCCGAACATCACCGCGATCAGGAACAACCCGGCCAGCAGCGCACAGCCAAAGGGATTGTTATTGAGATGGATAAACAGCCACGACATCCCCTTAAACAGTTCACCACCCAGCGGCATGATAAGCAGATAGGTGATGGCCCCGGTAATCACCAGCGTAAACAGCGAAGTCAGGATCATATCGAGGTTATCGGGAATGATTTTGCGCAGCTGTTTCTCAATCCACGCCCCGATAATCGCCGCCATCAGCACACCAATAATGTTGCCGCGCGGGTCGATCGTCAGGCCAAAGAAGCTCTCCATGCCGCTGTAGTAGCCGGTGGTGGCCGTGGGCACATAGCCGAGCACAAACAGCGAAGCGATGATGGCACCATTGACGCCGCTGCCGCCAAAGGCTTTTTGCGCGTTGTAGCCGATCAGGATGCTGAGAAAGGTGAACAGCCCTTTGCCGAACACTTTCATGTACGCCACGGTGTGCAGCAGCCAGGGCGCATGGTCGCCGGGCGCATTGAGGTGGAGGCTCTGTTCAATCAGCGTGGCAAAGCCCAGCAGCAGCCCTGCGCCGATAAAGCCCGGAATCAGCGGGGTGAAGATGGTGGCGAAGCGCGACAGGAACTGATGCACGCCGCTGGTCTGTTTCGCCTTTAGCTGCTGCTTCTGCTGCGCCGCCCGCTGGCTTAGATCGGCTGTTTCGTCCTGTGGTGCCGGTGTGCTTTCATCCTGCACCAGCAGGCTCTGCATCCCCTCGGCGGCGGTTTGCGCTTTGCCTGGCCCCAGCACAATCTGTAACTGCGCCTCGCTGTTGATAACGCCCAGCACGCCCGGCAGGCTTTTTAGCTGAGTCAGATCGGCCAGTTCCGGCTGATTGAGTGTCAGGCGGAGCCGTGTCATGCAATGACCACAGGCCGCAATATTTTGCGCGCCACCGACCGCCTGCAGGATGTCACGCAACAGTGCTTCGGTGATTTTCGCCATTAGCGTGCTCCCGCTGCCTGCAGAGCCTGACGGATAAAGCCCTGATGCTGACTGAGCAGCGCTTTCGCCTCATCGGCGGCCAGGTCAGCCAGCACCATCAGGATTGCGGTTTTGCAGTGTCCACCGCAGGCGGTGAGCGCAGCGCTGGCGGTCGCATCATCACAGTCCGTGGCCTGCATGACAATGTTGATCTGACGCTGCACCAGTTTCTGGTTGGTCGCTTCCACATCAACCATCAGATTGCCGTAGACTTTTCCGCTGCGGATCATCGACCCGGTGGTGAGCATGTTGAGCACCAGTTTTTGTGCGGTGCCCGCTTTCATGCGGGAGGAGCCGGTGACCACTTCCGGGCCGACCACCGGCGTGAGCGCAATCGCAGCGACCTGCGACATGGCGCTGCCGGGATTACAGGTGAGCGACACGGTGGTTGCGCCAAGCTCGTTAGCGTAAGCCAGCGCGCCCAGCACATAAGGTGTGCGGCCGCTGGCGGCGATACCCACCAGCACATCGTGGCGGCTGAAGTGGATATCTTTCAGATCCTGCGCGCCCTGCTCCCGGTTATCTTCGGCGTTTTCTACCGCCTGTAATATAGCGGTATGACCGCCGGCAATCAGGCCGATGACCTGCTCGCGTGGCGTACCAAAGGTAGGTGGGCATTCGCTGGCATCCAGGATGCCGAGTCGCCCGGAGGTGCCCGCACCGCAATAGATTAATCGCCCACCCGCCTGGAACGCAGCGCAGATGGCGTCAACGGCGTCGGCGATCTGCGGCACGATGGCCTCGACCGCCAGTGCCACCTTTTTATCTTCATCATTAATGACGCGCAGCATCGCTTCGGTAGAGAGTTCATCGATGTTCTGGCTGGCCGGGTTGCGGCCTTCGGTGATCATCTGGCTGAGGTCGAGTTTCATGGCGGGCTCCGTTAAGGAATAAATTATTCAAATTACCAAACATCATAACGAATGATTAATTCATTGGGTGAGATCTTTTTTCAATGGATGTGGGGTGAATCATGTTGCGGGGAGTGGGCTGAATGAGTGATATCGGGCATTCGGCATTTGATCGCTGCGCATGCTTGCTCAGGCGCAGAGTATTTGAACGGAGTTGCTTTGAAATCCCGCCGGGTCAGAAAAGCTTCACCTGATCGTAAAGACGCATTCGTCATCCATGACGCTCGGCCCACGCCGTCCCTGGCGTGGGACGCTTTACTTTTCAGGTGAACCTTTTCTTCCCTCAGGCTGTTTTACTGCTGTTTGAAAAGAAGTTTTAGCCGGACATGGTTGCGAAGGCGGATATCAGTAGTAGCGGAGTAAAGCGTCCGCTGCATGGACAAAAACGCTGGAGCGTTTTTGAACAACGTAAAGCGCTGGCCCGCTTGCGGGCGAGCCTCATGGATGAGGCGAGTAACCGGCGGACGAGGCCACAGGGAGGGGTTTACGCCGACTTTACGCAGTCACTGCGGGTATCCGACTGAACGAAGTAATGTTTTCCATTCAAAGACTTCACCTCCCATACTATGTCACTCATCCAGAAGACAATAAAACCCCACGCATTACGGGTTAAAAGCACATTCATTTAATCAATATAAAGTTGTGACGTTCTGCAGCCATATAAGGCAGCCAGCTTCTCAAGCGTCTGTTTTTGAGGTTTCTTTCTCGACTCTAACTTCGAAACGCCAGCCTGCGTGATGCCTAATTTATTCGCGACCTCTTCCTGCGACATTTGCCGATGCAAACGCCACGCAACATGCAAAGGAACAGATTGTCTCCGGCTGATTTTCATGACGTCGTGGGGAATAGTCTCATCGTCATCCGATCCCGCTTTATAGGGCAGAGGCTCAAACACATCGTCTAAATGACGTTCGGCCATGAGCCTGTTAAACAACTCAATGGGGATGACGGCACCAGTGCGGTTCCCGCGCTCGTCTGTCAGAAACTGTATCGCATTCATGGGTAATCACTCCTTACTGCCGCGGCAGAGCAGACCTGTGTTCATCTGCTGGCGCGGCTTAGCTATGTTCTTATCTGCTTTAAACTCAATGGTAACGCAGGCTAACCCCAACCGCCTGCTAGCGTTTTTTGTACGTGGTTGATGTTCTTCTTACAACTTCCAGAATAGCTATCACCACGGGCTGACCTTTCTCTATCTTCCACAGCACACGATAGTGACCCACCACCAGCTTCATTCGCTTCTCTTTATCATCCGTCAGCTTTTCCACTTTCAGATGGGGGATATCAGGCCACTTAGCCAACGCCTCTACAGCATCTTCAATGGCGTTACCGTCTTTCTGAGGCAGTCCATATAGCTGTTTCAATGCCTTTTTCGTCCAGTTAATTTCTGGCATTCATCAACACTCCATGTTGTCAAAGCACGCATTCAACTCATCTCCAGAACATAACCAAACCTGGTTATTAAAGCAACCATATGGTTATTTAAAGCGAATTTTAGTTATTATTATATAACCATTAATATGAAGCCTCATCCTCCCAGAGACAGCCACCAGAAGCCACTCAAACAAAAAGGGCCCAACTTTCGTTGAGCCCTTTTTTACGCTAACGCTGTTCTCAGCTTGCGGTCTGCGTCCGCAGCTGCAGCTCATACGCTTTTGCCTGCTCGGCGTCAAACTGGTTTTCCCAGCGGGCAATCACCAGCACCGCCAGCGCGTTACCGACCACGTTCAGCGCGGTACGCGCCATGTCCATGATGCGGTCAACACCGGCGATAAATGCCAGACCCTCCAGTGGAATGCCAACGCTGCCCAGCGTAGCCAGCAGCACCACGAAGGATACGCCTGGCACGCCAGCGATCCCTTTCGAGGTCACCATCAGCGTCAGGACCAGCACAATCTCATCGGTCAGCGACAGGTCAATGCCATACAGCTGCGCAATAAAGATCGCCGCGATACTCTGATACAGCGTTGACCCGTCCAGGTTAAATGAATAACCGGTCGGCACCACGAAGCTGGTGATCGCTTTCGGCGCACCGTAGGCTTCCATCTTCTCCATGATGCGCGGTAACACGGTTTCCGAGCTGGACGTGGAGTAAGAGAGAATCAGCTCATCTTTCAGAATACGCATCAGCGTGGTAATGCGCAGCTTGCAGAAGCGCGCTACCCCGCCCAGCACCACAAAGGCGAAGAACAGAATCGCCGCATAAACCAGCAGCACCAGCTTAGCCAGCGGCCACAGCGAGGCAAAACCGAAGTTAGCAATCGTCACCGCGATCAGCGCAAACACACCGACCGGCGCATAACGCATGATCATGTGCGTTACTTTAAACATCGCTTCAGAGATGCCACGGAACAGGTTCACCAGCGGATCGCGCTGTTCTGACGGCAGGGACGACAGGCCTAAGCCAAACAGCACCGAGAAAAAGATAATCGGCAGCATGTCGCCCTTCGCCATCGAGGCGAAAATATTCTGCGGGATCAGCGACAGAATGGTGGTTACCAGGCTGTGCGGACCGCCCTGTACCTCTGCCGTTGTCGCTTCATATTTAGAGATGTCCACCGTTGCCAGCGTTGACATATCAATGCCGGTGCCGGGTTGAAATACGTTGGCCAGCGTAATACCGACCACAATGGCAATGGTGGTGATCACTTCAAAGTAGAGAATCGTTTTGACGCCGATGCGTCCCAGCTTCTTTGCATCACCCACGCCAGCGATGCCGACAATCAGGGATGAAATCACAATCGGTACCACAATCATCTTGATAAGATGAATAAAGATATCGCCTGCAGGACTGAGAATGTTGGTGACTAACCATTCACGATTGTCTGGCTGATTATGCAACACAGCACCCACAACGATGCCGAGCACCAGGGCTGTCAGAATCTGCCAGGCCAGGCTGATTTTAAAACCTTTCATAACGCGTAATTTCCTCAGTCAAAACCCGTTTCTCTCTACTGCGAAGGTGCAGAAGACAATACACACAGGGAGTGAGCAAAAAGCCCGGTAAATTAGAGGGTGTTTAGAAACAGCGCCTCGTATGAAAATCTGATGATTCCCATACCCATTTTCAGACGCGGTCTGAGTTGATACCTGCAGAACAGGGGCGAGATAAGTACCATTTTCACTGTGGTAAATGCAACCCCTGGCGAATCCGATTAAAAGTTAGCCACCTGAGTAGCATAAAGTGCTGCCGGAAGTAAAAATCCCTAACCTGCTGTTATGAAAAGTAATACTTAGATGAATTTCCGCATAGCTATGCAGAGTTGGTTAAAAACGCGTCCGGCGCGTTTGCTTGCTTTTTATCCAGCCTAATCCCGGATGACACCGCTTCTTAATTCCCCCTCGCCGCCAGAGAGTTAACCGGAAATATCAGAACGGCTTCACGCTTCTCCCGAAGAGGTTTATCTCGTGATCTGTGGCGCAAAAAAGAAACAAAGCTATGGCGCATGCTTCAATTAACCATTGATTGACATATCATTAACATCTTCAAGGAGATCCGCCATGAGCCAAATACATAAACATCCCGTTCCAGAGAACATTGCAGCAAACACCCTGATTACGGCTGAACAGTACCAGGCGATGTATCAGCAATCTGTCGACGATCCAGACAGTTTCTGGGGCGAACAGGGCAAAATCCTTGACTGGATTAAACCTTACAGCAAGGTGAAAAATTGCTCGTTTGCGCCAGGTAACATTAACATTCGCTGGTACGAAGATGGCACGCTCAACCTGGCGGCAAACTGCCTTGACCGTCATTTAGCGACGCGCGGCGATCACCCGGCGATTATCTGGGAAGGCGACGACGCCAGCGAAAGCAAAACCCTGACCTTCCGCCAGCTGCATGCTGAAGTCTGTCGCTTCGCCAATGTGCTTGAGTTGCTGGAAGTGAAAAAAGGCGACGTGGTGGCAATCTACATGCCGATGGTGCCGGAAGCGGCGGTGGCGATGCTGGCCTGTGCGCGTATCGGCGCCGTTCACTCCGTGATCTTTGGCGGCTTTTCACCGGAAGCGGTCGCTGGCCGCATCGTCGACTCCAGCGCCTCGCTGGTGATTACCGCCGATGAAGGGATCCGCGCCGGTCGCAGTATTCCGCTGAAGAAAAATGTCGATGACGCGTTAAAAAACCCGAATGTCACCAGCGTGAAAAACGTGGTGGTGTTCCAGCGCACCGGCAAAGATGTAGGCTGGGTTGAAGGCCGCGATCGGTGGTGGCATGACCTGATGCGGGACGCCAGCACCAACCACTCTGCAGCCGAAGTCGGCGCGGAAGATCCGCTGTTTATCCTTTATACCTCTGGCTCTACCGGCAAACCCAAAGGCGTGCTGCATACCACCGGCGGTTATTTGGTCTATGCCGCCACCACCTTTAAGTTCGTCTTTGATTATCATCAGGATGACATTTACTGGTGTACCGCCGATGTCGGCTGGGTAACAGGACACAGCTATCTGGTTTATGGCCCGCTGGCGTGCGGTGCCACCACGCTGATGTTTGAAGGGGTGCCAAACTGGCCAACACCGAGCCGCATGGCAGAAGTGGTTGATAAACACAAAGTCACCCTGCTCTATACCGCACCCACCGCTATCCGTGCACTGATGGCCGAAGGAGATAAGGCCATTGAAGGTACCGATCGCAGCAGCCTGCGTATTATGGGATCGGTCGGTGAGCCAATTAACCCGGAAGCCTGGGAGTGGTACTACAAAAAAATCGGCAACAGCCGCTGCCCGATTGTGGATACGTGGTGGCAGACCGAAACCGGTGGCTTCATGATAACGCCATTGCCGGGTGCGACCGAACTGAAAGCGGGTTCCGCCACCCGACCCTTCTTTGGTGTGCAACCGGCGCTGGTGGATAACGAAGGTCAGCCGCAGGAAGGTGCCTGTGAAGGCAATCTGGTGATCACCGAGTCCTGGCCAGGACAGGCGCGCACCCTCTTTGGCGATCATGACCGTTTCGAGCAGACCTACTTCTCCACCTTTAAAAACGTCTACTTCAGTGGTGATGGTGCCCGTCGCGATGAAGATGGCTATTACTGGATCACCGGACGTGTTGACGACGTGCTCAACGTCTCCGGTCATCGTCTTGGCACCGCCGAGATTGAATCGGCGCTGGTGTCGCATCCTAAAATTGCCGAAGCTGCCGTGGTCGGGATTCCGCACAGCATTAAAGGTCAGGCGATTTACGCCTATATCACGCTGAATCACGGCGAAGAGCCGTCGCCAGAGCTCTATACCGAGGTGCGACAGTGGGTCCGCAAAGAGATCGGCCCGCTCGCCACGCCTGATGTGCTGCACTGGACCGACTCACTGCCGAAAACCCGCTCCGGCAAAATCATGCGGCGTATTCTGCGCAAAATTGCCACCGGCGATACCAGTAACCTGGGTGACACTTCTACCCTCGCCGATCCTGGCGTTGTCGAAAAATTGCTTGAGGAGAAACAGTCGATCAAAATGCCTTAAGCGCACGCTGTCCGGCGGGAAGATCGCTTCCCGCCACACCCGCCCTACGCAGTCTGTTTCGCTAGTCACAAAAATTATAACCAGCTGAATCCGCGCCCTGTCGTGAGGTTCTCGCCTGCAAGCCCTCTGGAGAAAATGTGATGAATGACGCCCTTTCGAATCAGGATGCAATCAATCAGCAGATTGAACGTAATCCCCGTTTTCATGAGTTAGTCCGTAAGCGCCAGTCGTTCGCGACGCTGCTGTCGCTGATCATGCTGGTGCTCTATGTCGGCTTTATCCTGCTGATTGCGTTTGCCCCCGGCTGGCTCGGCACGCCGCTGCATGCCGGCACCAACGTCACGCGCGGTATCCCGATTGGTGTCGGGCTGATTGTGATGTCGTTTGTGCTGACCGGCGTCTATGTCTGGCGCGCCAACGGTGAGTTTGACCGTTTAACCAAAGCGATCCTCAGCGAGGTGAAATCATGACCCGTCTCACCTTATGGCTGCTGGCCTTAATGTTGCCGTTTTCAGCGCTGGCTGCCGATGCGATCACCGGTGCGGTGCAGCGCCAGGCGACCAACTATCAGGCGATTATCATGTTTACGATTTTCGTCGGTGCCACGCTGGGGATTACGTACTGGGCGTCAAAGCGAACCCGTTCGCGTAACGACTACTACACCGCAGGCGGCAATATCACCGGCTTCCAGAATGGCCTGGCGATGGCGGGCGACTTCATGTCAGCGGCCTCGTTCCTGGGCATTTCGGCGCTGGTTTACACCTCCGGCTATGACGGGCTGATCTACTCGCTCGGCTTCCTGGTGGGCTGGCCGATGATTCTGTTTTTAATCGCCGAGCGGCTGCGCAACCTGGGTCGCTATACCTTTGCCGATGTCGCCTCCTATCGTCTGAAGCAGATGCCAATCCGTACGCTGTCAGCCTGCGGTTCGCTGGTGGTGGTGGCGCTCTACCTGATCGCCCAGATGGTGGGAGCCGGTAAACTGATCCAGCTGCTGTTCGGCCTGAACTACCATGTCGCGGTAATTCTGGTCGGCATTCTGATGGTGATGTATGTGCTGTTTGGCGGCATGCTGGCGACCACCTGGGTGCAGATCATCAAAGCAGTGCTGCTGCTGTTTGGGGCCTCCTTTATGGCCATAATGGTGATGAAGGCGGCTAACTTCAGCTTTAATACGCTGTTCACCGAGGCAATGGCGGTCCATCCCAAAGGCATCGCGATCATGCAGCCTGGCGGGCTGGTCAAAGATCCTATCTCGGCGCTGTCGCTGGGGCTGGGGTTGATGTTTGGTACGGCCGGATTGCCGCATATCCTGATGCGCTTCTTCACCGTCGCCGATGCCAAAGAGGCGCGCAAAAGCGTCTTCTGGGCCACCGGCTTTATGGGCTACTTCTACTTCCTGACCTTTATTATCGGCTTCGGAGCGATTCTGCTGGTGGGCGCGAACCCGGCCTTCAAAGATGCCAGCGGCGCGCTGATTGGTGGCACCAATATGGCGGCAGTGCATCTGGCTAACGCGGTCGGCGGTAGCACCTTCCTGGGCTTTATCTCTGCGGTGGCCTTCGCCACGATTCTGGCGGTAGTCGCAGGCTTAACCCTGGCGGGTGCGTCGGCGGTGTCGCATGACCTCTACGCCAGCGTCTATCGTAAAGGCCAGGCGAGCGAAAAAGATGAGCTGCGGGTTTCCAAAATTACCGTGCTGGCGCTGGGCGTGGTGGCGATTGCGCTGGGTATTCTGTTTGAGAAGCAGAACATCGCCTTTATGGTCGGGCTGGCCTTCTCGATTGCGGCCAGCTGTAACTTCCCGATCATCCTGCTCTCGATGTACTGGTCAAAACTCACTACGCGTGGCGCGATGGTGGGCGGCTGGCTGGGTCTGCTGACCGCGGTTATCCTGATGATCCTCGGCCCGACCGTGTGGGTACAGGTGCTGGGCAACGCGCAGCCGATTTTCCCGTATGAGTATCCGGCGCTGTTCTCGATGGTGGTGGCCTTTGTCGGTATCTGGCTCTTCTCGATTACCGACCATTCGCAGCAGGGCGCAGAGGAGCGTTCACGCTTCCGCGCGCAGTTTATTCGCTCGCAGACCGGGACCGGTATTGAACAGGGCAAAGCGCACTGATCGCCGTTTTTCACGCCTGACGATCGGACAATAAAAAAGGGCGGCTACCGAGGTAGTCGCCCTTTTCTTTCACGCAGCAGAATCAGAAGCGCAGTGATGCACCCACGTACGGGCCATCGACCAGCACGTTATCTTTGCGCCCATCTTTGTTGTTCAGTTCGATGTACTGATAACCCACACGCAGGTTAAGCAGTGAAACCGGCGTGAAGCTCAGGCCGCCAGCGGCTTCCTGATAGCTGTCGAGCTGATCGGTGAACGACTCTGGCGCATAATAATATTCGCCATACAGGCCCCACATGTTGTTCAGGCTGTAGTGCGCTGCACCACCCACCGCCACCGCAAACCCATCTTTTCCATCTTCAGGATGGGTGAAGATCGCTTTTGCGGTCGGCGCCAGACGCAGCGGCCCGAAGTCAACGTTATAGCCCAGACCGGCTCCGTAGGTGCTGCCGTCATGGTCGCTACGCAGCCAGTTACCTTTCAGAAACAGACCGGGAGTAGTGGTGCCCAGGCCCAGATTCAGGTTGGTGTTGTGTTCGCTGACATCAACACTCCCTTCAATCGCCTGAGCGGCACCGCTCAGTAAAACCAGCCCGAGGGCGCTCCCGGTAACAAGTTGCTTAAACATGATTCCACTCCGTGAAGGACAATTAATTCGGCCGCAAGGTTAACAGCCTGAAACGGGGAGACAACAAAATCCGGGAAACTTTACGTAAAAATACGTGTCGCGTTCAGAATTGCAGCTGTCCCTGCGCAACGCAGTGTAGACTATATTGTCCACATCAGGTGTCCAATCACCGGAGCCAGTATCACGGTCACCGCCCCCGAGAGCATCATGACCAGGCTGGCGACGACGCCCTCCTGCTGCCCAAGCTGATAAGCGCGAGCTGTGCCGGCACCGTGCGACGCAGCCCCAAACCCGGCCCCTTTTGCCACCCCCTGCTTAATCGCGATGCGCAGAAACAGCACGTCACCCACCGCCATGCCAAACACGCCGGTGATGACCACAAACAGCGCCACCAGATCGGGCTGACCGCCAATCGGCCCGGCGGCGGCCAGCGCAAACGGCGTAGTAATGGAGCGTACGGCCAGACTGCGCTGAATTGACTCCGGCAGCGTCAGTAGCCGCGCCAGCCAGACCGAACTGCAGACGGCGACCAGCGTGGCGGTCAGAACACCCGCACTCAGGGAGAGCCAGTGGCGCTTAATAATCTCCACGTTCTCATAGACCGGCACCGCAAACGCCAGCGTCGCGGGTCCCAGCAGCCAGAGCAGCCAGTGGTTTTCTGCAATGTAATCCTGCCAGCTGATGTGGGTCAGCAGCAGCAGTGCCACCAGCACCAGCGGCGTCATCACCAGCGGCATTAACAGCAGCGTCCGCCAGCGGCGGTAAAGTCGTTTATTCAGCGCATACACCAGCAGCGTAACCGCCACACATAGCAGGCTGAGCAGAAAATCACGCATGAGGATCCTGCTTACGCGCGGCGCGCGCGACTTCATAGTGATAAAGCCGATCCACCACCCAGGCGGTAGAGGCCAGCACCAGCAGCGTGCTGACGCCGATCACCACGCAGATGCGCCAGCCATCGACCCGCAGCAGATCGCCATAATTCACCACCGCCACCACCGCCGGAATAAAGAACAGCAGCATCTCGGCCAGTAGCCAGCGCGATCCGGCTTTTACCCAGTTCAGCGGCACAACCCGCGTCACGATTAACGCCAGCAGCAATAGCATCCCGACAATGTTGGCGGGCAGCGGCAGGTGCAGCCAGCTCACCAGCCGGTCACAGGCAACAAACAGGCCGATATAGAAACCCAGCTGCAGCGGCAGACTGATCCACTGCACTGTGCGGTTGCTGCGTAAAGTGAGTGCTGACGCCATCACCTTGTCTCCCCGATTAAATTGATGTCACCAGTATAAAACGCCCGCACAAGGTGAAAAAAATGAATTAAAATTATCGCAATCATGCCTTAAAGGAATAGTTATGGATGTCCGCGCCCTGCGTTACTTTACTGAAGTGGTCCGCCAGCAGAGCTTTACCCGTGCGGCGCAAAAGCTGTTTGTCACGCAGCCGACTATCAGCAAAATGCTGCGTCAGCTGGAGGAGGAGCTGGGCTGCACGCTGATCCTGCGGGATGGCCGTCGTCTGCACCTTACCGACAGCGGCCAGGCGGTTTATCAGCGCGGCCTGGCGATCCTGCAGGAGTTTCATCAGCTGGAGGCGGAGATTGGTGACATCAACCAGCTCAAAACCGGCGAGCTGCGGCTTGGTATTCCGCCGATGGTGGGTATGCAGATAGCGGGATCGATTTCCGCCTTTCGCCGTCGCTATCCCGGTGTGAAGCTGAAAATTTCAGAGTTCGGCGGCCTGACCGTTCAACAGGCGGTGCTGGCGGGCACGCTGGATATCGCCCTGACTGCGTTGCCGGTTGACCCTGAGCTGCCGCTGAACACGCTGCCACTGATGCATCATCCGCTCTGCGTGCTGTTGCCGCGCCGCCCGGAGTGGCTCAGCCGCCAGCAGATAGGACTGGCAGAGCTGGCAGAGCATCCCTTACTGATTTTCAATGAGGAGTTCTCGCTGAATCGTCAGCTGATGCAGGCTTTTCAGCGGCTCAGCCTGACACCAACGGTGGCGGTGCGCAGCGGTCAGTGGGATTTTCTGGCGGCGATGGTGCAGGCGGAGATGGGGCTGGCGATTCTGCCGGAGCCGATCTGTCAGCGGCTGGATAAGCAGTCATTAATGTGGCTGCCGCTGGAGTCGGAGCTGAAGTGGAGTCTGGGATTGATCTGGCGGGAAGGGAGTTATCTGTCGCGCAGTGCGCAGGCGTGGATCAACTGTTGTCGCGAGCACTGGCCGGATGAACCGCCGCGCCTGTCGGTATGAAATGCTGGCACGCCTGCATGAATCCACAGGCGTGCCAGTCAGAGGCTTACTCTTCTTTTTCGATCAGCAGTGCTTCCAGCAGATCCAGGTCGTGCAGTAACGTCTGCATCGTCTCATTGGAGATCTGCTGGGTGGCGCGCAGATGATAGACCTCTGCGCGTTCGGCACGCAGCCCGGTCAGGCGGAAGCGACGCTCAAGGTTCTCAGCGTAAAGCGCATGCTCAAGATCATTCTTCCCTTCAGCGCGACGGCGTAAGTTGCCAATCACGCGCAGACTGACCTCTTTCAGCAGTTCCGGATCGATGTTCTCTTCCGACTCATTCTCCAGCCGATCTTCCATCTTATGCAGGCTCTCAATGGCGGCACCCGCCATCACCGCACGGGCATTCTGCAGCTCACGGCGATGGGCACCTTTATCGATGCTATCAATGCCGCGCAGCAGAATCGGCAGGATCACGACCCCTACCAGCAGCGAGACCAGAATCACGCCGGTGGCGATAAACACCAGCTCATAGCGCGCCGGGAAGGGATCACCCGTGGTGAGGTACAGTGGAATCGACAGCACACCCGCCAGGGTAATCGCCCCGCGCACCCCGGCAAACGTGGCGATCAACAGCTCACGCAGCGAGTAGTTAGCGAACTCCAGCGGCTTCTTCTTCAGCAGGCGTTTGCTCATACGCTGCATGATCCACAGCCAGCCAAAACGCACCAGCATCAGCGCGGCATAGACCAGCCCGATATCGGCGAACAACATCCACAGCTCGACGTTAGTATCGGCCTGCGCCTGATCGATTGAGGTCTGCAGAATGTCCGGCAACTGCAGGCCCAGCATCAGGAAGACCATGCCGTTGAAGATGAATTCCAGCATCTGCCAGACGCTGTTTGCACGCAGGCGCATCGCCAGCGGTGCCTGACGAATAATGCCGGAACGGGTGATAGTCATACCGGCCGCCACGGCCGCCAGGATGCCTGAGACACCCAGATGTTCGGCAATCAGGTAAGACGCAAATGGCAGCAGCAACAACAACACGGTCTGGGTCGCCGGATCGTCACCGCTCCAGCGGCTGAACAGGCGCAGTGATTTCCCGTACAGCCAGCAGATGGCCACACCGGCAATCAGGCCACCAATGGCGACTTTCATGAACTCAACGCTTGCTCCGCCCCAGGTAAACACCATGGTGCCCATGGCCACGGCCACGGCAAACTTCAGTGATACCAGGCCCGATGCATCGTTCATCAGGGCTTCACCCTGCACGATCGACATAATCTTCTTAGGAATGCGGCCTTCACCGACAATGCCGGAGAGCGCCACGGCATCGGTCGGCGACAGCACCGCCGCCAGCGCAAAGGCCGGGATCAGCGGGATACCCGGCACCATCCAGTAGATCAGATAGCCGATACCAATCACGGTAATCAGCACCAGCGCCAGTGCTAAGCCGATGATCTCGCGACCATGATGCAGGAACTCACTGATCGGCGTTTTCCAGCCATCTGCGAACAGCAGCGGCGGGATGAACAGCACCAGAAACAGCTCCGGATCAAAGTCGACATGCAGACCAAACGTTGGCCAGGCCAGCATCGCACCTACGGCGATCTGCACCAGCGGCAACGGGATCTGAAAAGGGAGAATGCGGGCCGCGACGCCAGAGAGCGACACGACCAGCGTCATGATGAGAATAGTAAAAAAGATTTCCATGCTTTCCTTAGGCGTCGTTTCTTTCAATCATTGGTTAAGCGCTAAAGTGTAAAACAAACGGCGGTGAAGGTTGTCAGCTACGCGTGCGCCGGGCGGGAAAAAAGTGAAAAATTCCGGGCGCGCAGTCGCAGGCCCGGTTATACAGTCAGATCGCCCAGCCACCGGCGTAAAACGCCACCAGCGCGACGGCAATGATCACGGTGCCGACGTTGAGCTTACGCCATTCACCGGCGAAGAGACGCCCCACTACCAGGCTGGCGAAACCGATCATGATGCCGGTCACGATGTTGCAGGTAAGCACGATGATCACCGCCGTGAGCAGGCCCGACATCGCATCAACAAAGTCACCGAAATCGACTTTTGCCACATTACTGAGCATCAGCAGACCGACATACATAAGTGCAGGCGCAGTCGCGTAAGCGGGAACCAGATAAGCCAGCGGCGACATAAACAGGATGGCGAGGAACAGCAGGCCCACCACAATCGCGGTGAGGCCGGTTTTACCGCCCGCCGCCGTGCCAGCCGCCGATTCGATATAGACCGCAGCCGGTGACGCGCCTACCAGACCTGCGAACAGGCTGCTGACGGAGTCGCTGGTCAGCGCACGACCGCCATTGATAATCTGGCCCTGTTTATCCAGCAGGTTAGCCTGCCCTGCGACCGCACGGATGGTGCCGGTGGCGTCAAAGACTGCCGTCATCACCAGTGCCAGCACGCTGGGCAGCACCACAGGCTGCATCGCGCCCATGATGTCGAGGCTGAACAGCAGCGACTGACCGCTGGCATCACGCAGGCTCGGCAGGGCAAACAGTCCCTGCCAGGTCACCGACGGGTCAAAGATCAGCCCGAGCAGCGAAATAGCGATAATGGTCAGCAGGATGCCGCCCGGTACCCGGCGCTTCTCCAGTCCGATAATCGCGGCCAGTCCCAGCAGCGTCATTATCACCGGGAAAGTGGTGAAGTGACCCAGCGCCACCGGCAGGCCCGGAGCCGGGTTTTTTACCACCAGACCCACGCCATCAGCGGCGATGAGCAGCAGGAACAGGCCAATCCCGACGCCGGTGCCGTGCGCCACGCCCATCGGCAGGTTGCGCAAAATCCAGGCACGAATGCCGGTCACGGAGATCAGCGTAAACAGCAGGCCCATCAGGAACACTGCGCCCAGCGCCACCGGCACGCTGATATGCTGACCCAGTACCAGACTGAAAGCGGTAAAGGCGGTTAGGGAGATCGCACAGCCAATCGCCATCGGCAGGTTGGCCCACAAGCCCATAAGGATGGAACCAAAGCTGGCGACCAGACAGGTGGCGACAAACACGGCGGAGGGGGAGAAACCGGCTTTGCCCAGCATCCCCGGTACCACGATGACGGAGTAAACCATCGCCAGGAAGGTGGTGAGTCCGGCCAGAATTTCCTGACGCACGCTGCTGCCGCGCGCCGAGATCGAGAACCAGGCGTCCAGTTTTCCACTGGCCGGGCGTGATTCAGTTGACATAGTTGAGCCTCAAAAAATTTTTGTTGTGTGGATCGCTCTGCGACCATCGCTGTCCCTGGAATAAGCGGGTAAACGGCGTCACTGTCAGGATTAATCCGCCAGGCAAACGTTTACCTTGCCGCAGATAATTAGCCGTCAAAAGCGGCCAGATAAAAAGGCATGCGATTATCCGGCGTTTAGCGCCACGTTTTCAACTCTAAGAGGGAGATTCTTTGGCATAAAGATTGGGCGTAACAGGCTGGCAGAGACCCGTCTGAAACGCTGAGGCCATAAACTTAATGTTATATAAAGAGAGGATTTGCACCGGCGCAGCGGTGATCGTACAGCACGCGCCGGTGGAGAGAGACGATTAACCTGGCAGCGAAAGCTCGCCGCCCTGCGCAATCGCGCGTTGCCAGGCGGCGCGCTGCTGCACCGTCTGCAACCATTTCCCGGTGGCGGGCATCTGATCCAGTCCGGCACGCCGCGCCAGTGCCAGCAGCGGAAAGCTCATCTGGATATCCGCAATGGTGAAACGCTCACCGGCAAACCACGGATTGGCTGCCAGATGCTGTTCGATCATCTGCCTGTGCGGCTTAAGCTGTTTATCCAGGAACGCCTTCTGCACCCCTTTGCCAAATGCCGCGCCGACCGGACGCAGCAGCCACGGCACCGGCGCTTTGCCCATCTGCCCGAAGATCAGCTTCATTACCAGCAACGGCATTAGTGAGCCTTCAGCATAGTGCAGCCAGTAGCGGCACTGTAATCGTGAAGCCTCATCACTCACTTTCAGCCGGAATTCGCGATCATATTTCTCTTCAAGGTATTCGAGAATGGCACCCGATTCAGCTACCACCTGGTTTCCGTCAGTAATGACCGGCGATTTTCCCAGTGGATGCACTTTTTTCAGCGCCTCCGGGGCCAGCATGGTGGGTTCGCGTTGATAGTGTTTAATCTGGTACGGCACTTCCAGCTCTTCCAGCAGCCACAGCACCCGATGCGAGCGCGATTTCTCAAGATGGTGAACGGTGATCATCATGATTCCCTGTGTGTTGACCTTCACCAAGTATAGACGTCACTCTACAGGCGGATGTTTATCATCCTGTTCCGGGTCAAGCAGCACTGCACCCGAGCCCTGCTGACCCAGCCGGTCGCCAGGATTGCGCAGCGGACAGTCGCGCATCGACAGGCAGCCGCAGCCGATACAGCCATCCAGGTCATTGCGCAGGCGAGTCAGGGTTTCAATGCGCTTATCCAGCTCTTCGCGCCAGTGCCGGGTCAGTGCATCCCATTCCGTCGTCGACATGCGCTTATCGGGCGGAATGTGGTCAAGACTGTCACTGACCGTCGCCAGCGGGATGCCAATGCGCTGCGCAATCTTGATGATCGCCACGCGTCGCAGCACGTCGCGGCTGTATCGGCGCTGATTACCGCTGTTACGGGTGCTGAAAATGAGGCCTTTGGTTTCATAAAAGTGCAGCGCTGAGACCGCCACACCGCTGCGGCGCGCCACTTCACCGGGTGTTAAAACCGGTTTTGGATAGTTGCGTTCTTTTTTCATCAGACCCTTTACCTCAAGTTAACTTGAGGAATTATACTCCTTCTCCATTGAAACCCCTAAACTCCCATTACCCCTTATTAAGCACCAGAAGGATGAGGCCATGATGCAAGAAGAGATCATTCATTCCCTGACGGACTGGATTGACCAGAACCTCGATAAGAGCCTGTCGATTGATGAGGTTGCGGCAAAATCAGGCTATTCGAAATGGCACCTGCAGCGTATGTTCCGTTCCGTGACGAAACAGACGCTGGGTGGCTATATTCGTGAGCGCCGCCTGACGCTGGCCGCAGAAGCACTATCGCAGACACAGCGTCCGGTGTTTGATATCGCGATGCAATATGGCTATGACTCGCAGCAGACCTTCTCCAGGGTGTTTCGTCGTCAGTTTTCACAGACCCCGACCGCTTACCGCCACACCATGCGCCGCCAGGCGATTCAGCGCCCTCGCCTGCTGAGTTTTGGCTTTAACGATCCGATCAACAGCTTTACTCAGCGCACCACCGGCGAGTGCTGCCCGGTCCGTTAATTCTTTGCTGCGCCCGCTCCGGGCGCATCTGCCTGATTTCCGCGCCGTTCTTCTTCTGCTGCTCACTTTTTCTGCACGCCACTACCATACAAGAGTCAAATTTTGTTCAAAATTTAAAATCGGGTGATATAATGTGACACAAGTCACACTTTGAACCTGGGTTGACGGCAAAAAAGTCCTACCTGACACACTTTTTTGTCGCCGGTGATGTCCGCAGATTGTCAGGAATACTTACTGATATTGAGGTCCGGCCGATGGCTACGTTAACCGCCAGTTTTCTTGTTATGCGTTGGGAACTGCTGAGCGCAATCATGATGTTTTTTGCCAGCACCCTGAAAACCAAACTTCGTCAGGACAGCCGTCACGTGATGGCCTTTATGTGTGGCGGGATTGGTTTAGGCATGACCTGCTGGTTTGTTACCGGTCTGATGGGCATTACCCTGAGCATGGAAAACGTGCATAACTTCGTGGAAATCTCAAAGCACGCCTTTATTGATGCGATGAGCCAGGCGCCTGCTGACTGGCCGATGCCCTGATTTTTACGCATAAAAAACCCCGCTAAGCGGGGTTTTTTATATTGCTGTGTGAACTTAAATTTTCTTCAATATGGCAGGGATATTAACATCCTGCACTGTAACGCCCGGGCTCTGCGTTCCGCGGCGGTCCTGAATCCACATATCTCCCATCATCTGGTTTAAACCACGATCCAATCCGGTAACCAGCCCTGCACCTGGGGTGAAGGTCAGCTCGCCAAAGTAGATATGCTCGTCATGGATATACCAGTCCACACGCACGTAGTCGAAATCACTGGCCAGCTTTTTGCTCAGTTCGAGCGCATGTTCCAGTGACGGCATAATCGGTGAAACATCCAGACCGGTATCGCGAATCTTGTGATAGGCCTCATTGAGGTTATTCACGTAGAAATTCATCGACAGCAGCGGCTGACAGCGGTTGTAGATCACCTGCAGCACATATTCGAACCGGCCATCACGCTTGTTGAACATATGGAACTTGTAATCGATCGGTGCACTTTTGCCATCACCAATGTACTTCTCAACCAGGATGCGTGGCTTGATGTAGCGGTAGTGAATCTCGCGCGCTTCGTTGGCGAAGTCGGTCTTCAGCCAGCGATAGCAGTCATGAATGATCTGCTGCTTACGCAACGCGTCCGGCTCTTCCAGCAGAATTTCTACCATGTTGGAAGCGTGGTTCGGCTTGATCACCGTTCCCTTCCAGCAAGGCAGGCTGTTCAGCGTGGTCGGGTCAGTGGTTTCGTGTACCAGCGGGATCAGGTATTCATTACCGATTTTTTCAGCAATGAATTCGCGCACCGAGTACTTATCTGACAGACGACCGTAGTTCTGGTAATCGCCGAAGATAAACTTACGGTACAACACCTTCTCGTTGAACACTTTTGGCTGACGCAGATTGGGCAGCTTTCTGAACTTATGGAAGTAGTAGATGCGGTCCTGATAAGCCCAGGGCATCTTCTTGATAAAGTACTGCACACTTTTTCTGAGTTCTTCTTTCAACTTGAGCATATCTGACCTCATTTGTATGTTTTGTAGTTGAGTGAGGAAACCTGAATCTTTTGAATGACGCCGTTTTTAAAGAAGTAATTCATTACGGTCAGGGACAAAAGTTCTGAAAGGAAAACGCTCCACGCGGCCCCCATGATGCCGTGACCCTGGATCAACCACCAGGAGAGCGGCAGACTGATGACCATCAGGCAGATGATTTTCCTCAGCAAATAGTTAAATCCTCCCTCTTTGACCATGTAGCGATACGCTACGGTCCCCATTGCCGAAAAGCTGGTCGCTATCGACAGCAACGTAATGAGACTTCCTGACTGTGTGTATTCCGGTCCGTACAACGCGATGATGATCTGCTCGCCGTAAAGCGAAATGACCAGCAGCATCAGCAATGAAACTGCCATAACGTAGCCATTGAGCCGGGCAGCCAGCTTAATAGCCACCTCGCCGCGCTCCCTGAAGATTTCAGTGAAGCAGGAGGTGATCAGCGCAACCGGGATAAAAATCCAGGAGGCGGAAATGGTATTCGCCGCCGCAAACAGACCGAGGTCGCGCGCAGGCGCCGTACCTGCCAGGAACATCTGTGCCGCTTTAACCTGCACCGAGATAAAGATGCTGGAGATCGCCAGCGGCAAACCGGCGTACATCAGATAGCGCAGATAGGCGGTGCGCTTTTCGCGCGGCGGCATCTGATCCTGATGGTCCTGATAGAAGTTGTGACGCTTGATCAGGTAAGGCACCAGCGTCACGGCCACAATCGACAGCGTCAGCCAGAGCGGATTAAGACGCAGCCAGGCGACGGTAAAGCTGATGCCGAAACTCAGCAGCATGCCCACAGCGTTAGCAATGGTGTTGAGACGCGAGGCAAGACGCGCGTTGTTATAAACGCTGAAAGTGTCCTGGGTGACAAAAACCGAGGCAACAAATGAGGCCAGTGCAAACGCCAGGAAGTTTTCCTGCATGTTGTACCAGACCCAAATTAAGACTGGCACCGACGTGACCAGCAATAGCACCATGCGCAGCGTACGGGCGATGGACATCAGGCGCAGGCCTTTCGACGCATTTTTGCTGACGCGCTTAAACAGAATGGTTTCGGTGCCAAAGATTGCGACGGTTTGCACCATGGCAAATAGTGAAGTAGAAAACGCCATCTGGCCAAACACCGTTGGACCAAAGGATTTAGCCACGTAAGACGTCACAAAAATGACGCCAAAAACGGAGATGATCTTCTCAGACATCATCCAGGCGGCATTAGACATTACGCTCAATTTCATCGACTCTTCCTTAGTATTACTCAACTACAACCGCTTCGGTACAACATCCCTGTAACGAATTAATAAGCGCTCAGTGGGCCTGGCGAAAATGTAAGACTTCAGACCAAACTGGTCCGAAAATTGAGATGTAAATCATGATCCGGAGAGTGAATTCAGGATAATTCTTATTATAAATGGCGCGAATCACTTCTGATGGAAACGATTTCAGGCTGAAAATAAAACAACCTTAAAGAGCTACACCGGCATATTAATCAAGTCGGCGAAGCTAAATATCCAGTGTACGTAGAATTTTTTCGTATTTTGGATGCGATGAATTTATAACAAAAAACCGCCTCCAGGAAGGCACGCCCCCCGGATAAGAATAAAATAAGATTTATCCCATGATGATATTTCTTCTAAATATCTTAATTTAGGCTTCGCAATTCAATTCGCGCACTTTAATACTGCCTTAATAAAATCTTACAGTGCCAGAAATTATTAAAGTCATTCTCATCCATTAATCGATAAGAAAGGTAAGAGCATTTATGAGAAAGTCACGATACAGCGAAGATCAAATCACAAATGCCATTAAAGCTTCTGAATCGGGCGTGAAAGTCAGAGAGATTTGTGAAGAGTTAGGCATCTCTGAAGCCACGTTCTATAGCTGGAAAAAGAAGTTTTCTGGGTTGTCTTCGGAAGAAGGCAGAAAAATCAAGGAGCTGGAAGAAAAGCTGCAGAATGTCACACGTGAACTGCAGACGCTCAACTCGGACAAAGAGATGCTGCAGAGCGTTCTGAAGCACTTCTTTACGACTAATGAAAAACGACAGGCTGTGGATTTCCTGCAGACTACCTTCGACATTGGCACCCGTCGCAGCTGCCGCTTATTAGATATCAGCCGCAGCGTATACCACTATCCGTCAGGCACGGAGAATCGCTAAACCTAATGCTACCGCGCTTTTTAGACTTAACGCTGAGATTTGTTCTTACCAGAAGAGATGAAGATCATTTAACAGGACAATTGCGGCACCCTTTTCCGCTCCATTTATAACTAATGAATGGCTTCACGGCTAAGCTTCTTTTTTTGCGGTAAAATTGATTCACAACAGCAAAAGTCTCGCATTCCACGCCTTATCTTCCCCTCCCAATCCCGTTTACGCGGGATTGGGCCTTCCCTTTTTTAGTTTAGTCCTGCTAATCGTCGGAACTAAATCGTCTCAATATCATTAAGCCGCTTTAAACATCGCACAAACAATAATCACCGTAAATTTGAGTTAATGGTGGACCTGCCTGAAATTTTGCGGCTGCGCTTTAATTCCCGATGATGGGTTTATTGCATTAACTTACTCCAGGATTAATCCGGGTTAAATAGTTTATTGCTCCTTATCACTAACGTTATGGGTCTATCTTTTCACTCTCTTCATTGCGCATCATTGATGCCAGAGATTAATCTTTATTTATTAACGCAGCGGCGGAATTCTCTTACTCATTTAACACTGAGTGAAGTTAATGGTGGTTTTTAGTCCCCTTTTCTCAGGACCCTAACGCAATAAACAGCAGTGGGTAAAAGCGTAACGTCCATAATGCTGCGCTATTTTTCCTGATTAATGACCGATATCTGACCAGTGAAAGGTTGCCAGCGCTGGAACAGGCCACTTTCAGGTGCCAGAAAGGGCCGTTTTTTTACTGACAAAGGGAGGATGAAGGAGGTTATCGGGGGATACCGGACAACAGTGCGGAACCATGAAATCGATTTCGCGGTATAAATCTGCCGGAGAGCGAGCAAATCAGGATAGGGTTTAATCTTAAAAAGCCGCGCGGCGTGTTGTCCGCGCGGTAAAGGCATTCAGGTGAGCTTTACGGTTTACTCTTTAATCGCGACGACCTGAGGTTGCGGTTTGATGCGCATTGCCCAGATCACACCCGCCATCAGACAAACAATGCCCATCAGCGTGAGCTGCGGCGGCCAGCGTTGATACCAGAGAAAAGTCCATAACAGGCCAAAGAGTATTTCGAAAACGATCAGCGGCCCCATCAGTACGGTAGGCAGACGCTGGCTGGCAGCATTCCAGCATAAGGTGCCAAGCCAGGAACAGAGCAGGCCAATCGTCAGCATCAATGCGATGAATACCGTGGGGCGCGGCCCGAACGGCAGCGAAAAATCGGGCTGTTGCCAGGCGAGCTGAACGCTGACCAGCACGTACAGGATCAGTGCCATCGGCAGCGTCACCAGTCCCTGCGCGGTAGCCCAGGTTGAGGGGCGCAGTTCAGGATGCGTGCGCAGCCAGCGGGCATTACGCAGCGGGTACCAGGTCCAGCAGACTACCGCCAATAGTGCCAGCACGATACCGGTCAGATAACGACTGAGATCCAGCGTGGCACCCTGACTCTGCAGTTCCGCCGCGTTCACGCAAAGCAAGCCAGCCGCCATCATGACCAGTGCCGGGAACAACCGCCGCCACGGCAGTCGTCCTTCAAGATGGCCATAACAAAGATTAGCCGTGACGGCGATCACCACCGGCAGCGTGCCGATAATCATGGTGGAGACCGGCCCGCCGGTACGCTGAATGGCGTTCGCCAGAAACGCATAGTAGAAGAGGTTTCCCACCAGCGAGAGCTTTACGGCCTCAAGCCAGTCAGCGCGTGACAGCTGACGCAGACGACGACGGCTGTGCCAGGCCAGCGGCAGCGCAATCAGCCCAAACGCCACATAACGTCCCGCCGATTGCAGCGCGCCAGGATAGTCCGGCACCAGCAGCGGCCCGACAAAGATCAGCCCCCACATCAGCCCGGCGGTGACGGCAAACATAATTCCCGCAAACATGATTTCTTCCTTATACAGACTTTTGGCAGAGTGTGGCGGGTTCGGGCGGGAAATGCTTGTAGCAGATTGCGGTGGTATCAGGGCTGGCGAACCTGCTTTTGATAGCGGCCCGGCGTAATGCCATAACGGTGAGCAAAGGCGCGGGTAAGATGAGCCTGATCGGTTAATCCGACCGCCGCCGCGACGCTGGCGGCCGCTTCACCCTGAGCCAGCCTTTGCTTGGCGTCATAAAGCCGGAAAGCCATCAGCATCTGATGCGGCGTAACGTGATAGTGCTGGCGAAAAGCGCGTAAGAAGTGCCACGGCGACAGTGAAGCCAGCGCCGCCAGCTCCTCCAGCCGCACCGGTTCTGCGAGGTTTGCGCGCAGAAAATCTCTGACCTGGTCGAAACGATGCCGGGCATCGGGTCTGCTCTGTGAAGACATACGCGCCAGCGGACGGATTTGCAGCAGCAGCTCAGCAATCAGGCTCTGGCGCGCCAGTTCAGACTCTGCCTGCCAGAGTGCGGCAAGCAGGCGGGAGAGCGGCTGCGCCACGCGCGTATCGGTCAGCAGCGCCTCGTTAAACCACCAGCCGCGGTCGCCGGTCAGTTCATCCATCAGCTGCGGCTGAATGTAGATCATCTGATAGCGCCAGCCCTCTTCGCACGCTGACTCACCCGTGTGCAGCTCATCCGGGTTCATCATGACCAGTGAGTTCTCCGGCGCAGTATATTCGGTGCCGCGATAGCGAAAGCGCTGTGCGCCCGCTTCAATGGTGCCGATCCCAAAGGCTTCGTGGGTATGGGGTTCAAAGGCGTAGCGGGAGATGTGGGCCTGATAGAGTTCCACACCGGGCAGCTCTGCGAGTTGCCGGAACCGGGCGCGATCTTTCTCACAGGGGAAACTTGCCGGAACACCGTCCACTTCTCTCTCCTTATTTAACCAGTCTGCTAAGCATGCCTGTGACCGGGTCTGAAATGCAAAAGATTGCTATCCGCAATGCCACAGGTAACACTGTTTTTTTCAGACGGATGGGGTTAAGCATGGCACAGCGTGTGGCAGTGGTTATCGATATGCAGAATGGGGTCTTCAGCTCGCCGCGCTTCGACCAGGCGGGACGGGTGGCGCAGATTAACCGGCTGACTGAACGCGCCGATATCACCATTTTTATCCAGCACCGCGAAGGCGCAATGTGCGAGGGGAATGAGGCTTTTAATCTGCTGCCGGAACTGGTTCAGCCTCCTGGCGCACATTACGTGACAAAAACCGCCTGCGACAGCTTCTGGCAGACTGAGCTGGCCGCACTGTTAAAGAAGCTGGCGGTGGAGGAGTTTGTGGCGTGCGGTTGTGCCACTGACTACTGTCTGGATACCACCATAAAAGTGGGTGCCAGTGCGGGCTATGCCATTACCGTGGCTGCTGATGCGCATACTACCGCCGATCGTCGCTGGGTCAGCGCTGAAGCGTTGATAAACCAGCACAATGAGGTCTGGTCCTCATTGTCGATTCCCGGCCACGTGCCGCGCGTGTTGAGCACAGATCAGATTGTGGCGGAATGGTCGTAACCGCCCGCGAAAGACGCACATAAAAAAGCCCGCATAAGCGGGCTTTTTTGCACTCTCTGTCCAGCGGGATCAGAACGGAATATCGTCGTCGAAATCCATTGGTGGTTCGTTGTTGTTGCTGGCCGGTGCGCTCTGTGGCTGCTGCTGCGGACGGGACTGCGCGCCGCCACTGAACTGGTTGTTGTTGCCCTGCGGCTGCTGCGGCTGACCCCAGCCATTGTTGTTGCCACCGCCCTGCGCGCCACCACCTGCTGGTGCACCCGCGTTGCCGCCCTGCTGACGGCCACCCAGCATCTGCATGGTGCCGCCAACGTTGACCACGACTTCGGTGGTGTAACGTTCCTGGCCGCCCTGATCCTGCCATTTACGGGTACGCAGCTGACCTTCGATGTAGACCTGCGATCCTTTTTTCAGGTATTCGCCTGCGACTTCAGCCAGTTTGCCAAACAGCACCACACGGTGCCATTCAGTGATCTCTTTGTTTTCACCGGTCTGCTTGTCGCGCCAGCTTTCCGACGTAGCCAGCGTAATGTTGGCAACCGCGCCACCATTGGGCATGTAACGTACTTCCGGATCCTGACCCAGATTCCCGACAAGAATCACTTTGTTAACGCCACGACTGGCCATGTTGCTGTCTCCCGATGAGTTAATGCATACAGTCTAATCCATCAATTCTAACACGTCCTGCGGACTGTTTCCCACTTTCGAGCGGGGTTCCAGTTTTAATCCCTCTCCGCTTCCAGACCCGAGAGTACTGGATATATATTCAGTCTATTTTTTGTGCCATAATGACACGTTTATTCTGGCCGTGTCGGCAAGGCACGGTGAGTGCAGCTAATCCGGGAAAGGTGAATGGATAAGATCGAAGTTCGTGGTGCCCGCACCCATAATTTGAAAAACATCAACCTGACCATCCCACGCGACAAACTCATTGTGGTAACCGGCCTGTCAGGGTCCGGTAAATCCTCACTGGCGTTTGATACGCTGTATGCGGAAGGTCAGCGCCGCTATGTGGAGTCGCTCTCTGCATATGCGCGCCAGTTTCTTTCGTTAATGGAGAAGCCGGACGTCGATCATATCGAAGGTTTGTCGCCCGCCATTTCTATTGAGCAGAAATCCACCTCGCACAACCCACGCTCGACGGTGGGAACCATCACCGAGATCCACGACTACCTGCGTCTGCTGTTTGCCCGCGTAGGCGAACCGCGCTGCCCGGATCATGACGTGCCGCTGGCGGCGCAGACCGTGAGCCAGATGGTGGATCAGGTGCTCTCGCAGCCGGAAGGCCGTCGCCTGATGCTGCTGGCCCCGGTGGTGAAAGATCGTAAGGGTGAGCACACCAAGACGCTGGAGAATCTGGCGACGCAGGGCTACATCCGTGCGCGTATCGATGGCGAAGTGTGTGACCTCTCCGATCCGCCGAAGCTTGAGCTGCAGAAGAAGCACACCATTGAGGTGGTCATTGACCGCTTCAAAGTGCGTGAAGACCTGGCAACCCGTCTGGCAGAGTCGTTTGAAACCACGCTGGAGCTTTCCGGCGGCACGGCTATCGTGGCGGACATGGATGACAGCGACGCAGAAGAGCTGCTCTTCTCGGCTAACTTCGCCTGTCCGATTTGTGGCTACAGCATGAGTGAGCTGGAGCCGCGCCTGTTCTCATTTAACAACCCGGCGGGCGCGTGCCCGACCTGCGACGGCCTGGGCGTACAGCAATATTTTGATCCTGACCGCGTGGTGCAGAACCCTGAACTTTCGCTGGCGGGCGGCGCCATTCGCGGCTGGGATCGTCGTAACTTTTACTATTTCCAGATGCTGCGTTCGCTGGCGGAACACCTCGATTTTGATATCGAAGCATCATTCGGCAGCCTGCCAGACAATGTGCAGAAAGTGATTCTGTATGGCTCAGGCAAAGAGAGCATCGAATTTAAGTACATCAACGATCGCGGCGATACCTCGGTTCGTCGTCATCCGTTTGAAGGCGTGCTCAATAATATGGAGCGCCGCTATAAAGAGACGGAATCCTCTGCGGTTCGCGAAGAGCTGGCGAAGTTTATCAGCAACCGCGCCTGTGCCAGCTGTGAAGGCACCCGTCTGCGTCGTGAAGCGCGCCACGTCTTCGTGGAGAACACCACGCTGCCGACCATCTCTGAGATGAGCATCGGCCATGCGATGTCCTTCTTTGAAAACATGAAACTCAGCGGCCAGCGTGCGCAGATCGCCGAGAAAATTTTGAAAGAGATTGGCGATCGCCTGAGCTTCCTGGTCAACGTCGGCTTGAACTATCTGTCGATGTCACGCTCTGCGGAAACTCTGTCCGGGGGGGAAGCACAGCGTATCCGTCTGGCCAGCCAGATCGGTGCCGGTCTGGTCGGCGTGATGTATGTGCTGGATGAGCCTTCTATTGGCCTGCACCAGCGTGACAACGAACGGCTGCTCGGCACCCTGATTCATCTGCGCGACCTCGGCAACACCGTGATTGTGGTTGAGCATGATGAAGATGCGATTCGTGCCGCAGACCATGTGATCGACATCGGCCCGGGTGCAGGTGTGCATGGCGGTCAGGTGGTCGCAGAAGGTACCGTTGATCAGATTATGGCGCAGGAAGAATCGCTGACCGGTCAGTACCTGAGTGGCAAGCGTGGCATTGTGGTGCCAGAGGAGCGCGTCAAAGGCGATCCGGCCAAAGTACTGAAGATTACTGGCGCACGCGGCAACAACCTTAAGGATGTTACGCTGACGCTGCCGGTCGGGCTGTTCACCTGTATTACCGGTGTGTCCGGTTCGGGTAAATCGACCCTGATCAACGATACGCTGTTCCCGATTGCTCAGCGGGCGCTGAACGGTGCGACCATTGCCGAACCGGCACCTTACCGTGACGTGGCAGGCCTGGAGCACTTCGACAAAGTGATCGACATCGACCAGAGCCCGATTGGTCGTACACCGCGCTCCAACCCGGCCACGTATACCGGCATCTTCACGCCAGTGCGTGAACTCTTTGCGGGCGTGCCGGAAGCGCGTTCGCGCGGCTACAATCCGGGTCGCTTCAGTTTCAACGTGCGGGGCGGACGCTGTGAAGCCTGTCAGGGCGATGGCGTGCTGAAAGTCGAAATGCACTTCCTGCCGGACATTTATGTGCCGTGCGACCAGTGCAAAGGCAAACGCTATAACCGTGAAACGCTGGAAGTGAAGTACAAAGGCAAGAGCATTCACGAAGTGCTGGAGATGACGATCGAAGAGGCGCGTGAGTTCTTCGATGCCGTGCCAGCGCTGGCGCGTAAGCTGCAGACGCTGATCGATGTGGGTCTCACCTATATCCGCCTCGGTCAGTCCGCCACCACCCTTTCCGGCGGTGAAGCCCAGCGTGTGAAGCTGGCGCGTGAGCTGTCGAAGCGTGGCACCGGTCAGACGCTCTACATTCTGGATGAGCCGACCACCGGCCTGCACTTTGCCGATATCCAGCAGCTGCTGGAAGTGCTGCATAAGCTGCGCGATCAGGGCAATACTATCGTGGTGATTGAGCACAACCTCGATGTGGTCAAAACCGCAGACTGGATTGTCGATCTTGGTCCGGAAGGCGGCAGCGGCGGCGGTGAAATCCTGGTGGCGGGTACGCCAGAAACCGTAGCGGAGTGTGAGAAATCCCACACCGCGCGCTTCCTGAAGCCCCTGTTGCAGAAGTAATTCTCTCAGGCCCGCCGCGTGCGGGCCTTTTTTATCCCCTGCCGATTCAGCCAGAAAAATGCAGAATCAGGCAAGATTCAGACATGTATAGGCATATACGCTTTTCCTCACGCTGACTATCCTTAAGCGGTTCCTCTTTGGCACGCCCCTGGCGTCGCCCTGTTTTCGCAGCACATCCACGCTGCTGCACATCATCAAAAAACACTCACGACACATCGAAACTGGAGACACCATGAATATTACGCATGCGTATGCTGCTCAGGATGCAAAATCCAAACTGGCACCGTTCGATTTTAAGCCGCGTGAGCTGCGCGCCCATGACGTTCAGCTTGAGGTGCTGTTCTGTGGCGTTTGCCACTCAGACCTGCATCAGGCCCGTAATGAGTGGAAAAACACCATTTTTCCCGTCGTTCCGGGGCATGAAATTGTGGGTCGCGTAACTGCTGTTGGTCCACAGACGCAGAAATACAAAGTCGGCGATCTGGTTGGCGTCGGCTGTATGGTCGATTCCTGCCGCAGCTGTCCGAGCTGTCAGCAGGGTCTGGAGCAGTACTGCGAAAACGGCTTTGTCGGCACCTATAACGGCGAAGATCGCGAAACCGGCGCCATTACCTACGGCGGCTACTCAACGTCGATGGTGGTTGATGAAAGCTTTGTGCTGCGGATCCCGGAAAACCTGGAGCTGGCGGGCGTGGCACCGCTGCTGTGTGCCGGTATCACCACCTATTCGCCGCTGCGTCACTGGAATGTCGGTCCTGGCAAGAAAGTGGGTATCGTAGGCTTAGGCGGCCTGGGCCATATGGGCGTGAAGATTGCGCATGCCATGGGCGCACATGTGGTGCTATTCACCACTTCGCCATCCAAAATTGAAGATGGCAAACGTCTGGGTGCCGATGAAGTGGTGATCTCCAAAGATGCGGATCAGATGGCGCAGCACGCGAACAGCTTTGACTTCATCCTGAACACCGTGGCGGCTCAGCACGATCTCAATCCGTTCATCACCCTGCTGAAGCTGGATGGCAACATGACGCTGGTGGGCGCACCGGAGCACGATCATCCGGCACCGCAGGTCTTCAACCTGATCTTTAAACGTCGCAGCATCGCCGGTTCACTGATTGGCGGCATCGCGGAAACCCAGGAGATGCTCGATTTCTGTGGCGAGCACGGGATTACGTCAGACATTGAGCTGATCGCGATGGACCAGATTAACGAAGCCTATGAGCGCATGCTGAAAAGCGATGTGAAGTATCGCTTTGTTATTGATATTAACACCCTGCGCGATCAGTCTGCCGCGTAAGCGGTCTGATCTGAAACCCTCCTGCTCAGGTAAGAGGGTTTTTTATTGCCGTTTAACGGGCAGCCGCCGCCTGCTGGTATGAGGCATCGACCAGATAGTAGATCTGTGAATCTTTCAGCGAACCGTCGAGGAACAGCGTGCTCCAGTGAGACTTATTCAGATGCTCGCTGGGAATGATGTCGCTGTGCTCTTCGCGCAGCAATTCGGCCAGCGCTGGCGTCGATTTCAGCGAGACGGCGGGCCGCCCTTTTACCTCGTGCACCATTGCAAACAGCACGCCGTTACTTTTAATCTGTGTAGCCTTCCAGTCATTGTGGACGCTCTGCTCCGCGCCCGGCTTGCTCATGCAATAGGTCAGTAAGTCTGAGTTATTCATTACGACTCCCCTTGTAAAGTGGCGACAATCCGCCTGGCACCGCCATCAATGCGATGCTCGCCCAGCCAGATACCCTGCCAGGTGCCCAGCACCAGACGTCCCCGCTGAACCGGTAATAACAACGAAACCCCTAAGGTCGATGATTTGATGTGCGCTGGCATATCATCACGTCCTTCGTAGTCGTGCTGATAAGGCGCATTCTCCGGCACGTGCCGCATGAAATGCTGCTCCATGTCGCTGCGCACCGTCGGGTCGCAATTCTCGTTTAAGGTTAACGACGCCGAAGTGTGCTGCAACAGCAGATGCAGCAGTCCGGTTTTGATATCACGCAGTCCGGAAAGCGAATTTACGACCTCATCGGTGACCAGATGAAACCCGCGCGACTTCGCACTCAGCGTTATAGTTTGTTGATGCCACATAGCTTATTCCTGAAACGGTTATCCCGTTTAAGTGTGCAGCATGTCGCCGAAAGGTAAACCCTGACCCATAAAAAAACCGCCAGAGAAAACCCTGGCGGTCTTGTTTACAGCCTGGCTGCTGTTACATCACGGCGGCAAACGCTTCCGCTACCTGATGCACATTTTTGCTGTTCAGACCGGCCACACACATGCGGCCGCTGCCCACCAGATAGATGCCAAATTCGTTACGCAGGCGATCAACCTGCTGCACACTCAGGCCGGTGTAGCTGAACATGCCGCGCTGCTTCAGCAGGTAGTCGAAGTTTTTACCTGGCAGCGCGGTGCTCAGCACGTCCACCAGCGACTGGCGCATCGCGAGAATGCGCAGACGCATCGCCTCCACTTCAGCCAGCCAGCTGGCCTTCAGCGCCTCATCGTTGAGGACGCGTGCGACAACCTGCGCACCGAAATTCGGCGGGCTGGAGTAGTTACGGCGAACGGTAGCTTTTAGCTGGCCCAGCACGCGTGCTGACTCTTCGGCACTGTCACAGACGATAGAGAGACCGCCTACGCGCTCGCCATAGAGCGAGAAGATTTTGGAGAAGGAGTTGCTGACCAGCGCAGGCAGGCCCGCCGCCGCGACCGCGCGCAGGGCATACGCATCCTGCTCCATACCGGCACCAAAGCCCTGATAGGCGATATCCAGGAAAGGAATCAGCTGCTGTGCTTTCAGCACCTCGACGGTCTGATCCCACTGCGCATCAGTCAGGTCAGCGCCGGTCGGGTTATGACAGCAGGGATGCAGCAACACGATGCTCTGCGCGGGCAGGGTTTTCAGGGTGCTGATAAAGGCATCAAACCGCACACCGTGGGTTTCGGCGTCATACCAGGGATAGGTATTTACCTCTAAACCTGCGCCGTTAAAAATCGCGATGTGGTTTTCCCAGGTCGGATCGCTGACCCAGACGGCAGACTGCGGGAAGTAGCGCTTGAGGAAATCCGCGCCGACTTTCAGCGCGCCAGAACCACCCAGGGTCTGAATCGACGCAATACGGCCCGCCTTTAACACCGGATGATCGGCACCAAACAGCAGCGGTGCAATCGCACTACGGTAGCTGTTCAGTCCTTCCATTGGCAGATAGAGCGATGCCTGATGCGGCTCGGCATAGATCTGCTCTTCGGCAGCCGCTACAGCCTTCAGCTGCGGGATAATGTTCTGTTCGTCGTAATAGAGCCCGATACTCAGGTTAACTTTGTGTTCGCGTGGGTCTTGTTTGAAAGCTTCCATCAACGACAGAATCGGATCGCCAGCATAGGCATCAACGTTTTGAAACACGGTGTAGGTCTCCATGATTGGTCCGTAAGCGGCGGATTAAACCCGATAGCGTCCCGGACGGTGGTTCATTGCAATAATCAGGTTCAGGATCACCGCACCCGCAATCGACGCGAGCAGGATGGGGCCACTCACCACAAATAGTGACGCCAGCACGACGCAGGTATCGACTGCCATCTGCAGTTTACCCGCGCGGATCCCAAAGCGATCCTGTAGCCACAGCGCCAGAATATTGATGCCGCCCAGGCTCGCCTTATGACGAAATAACACTATAAACCCGATTCCCATGATGACGTTACCGAACAGTGTCGCATAGAAGGGGTTAAGGTCAGAAAAGTGAACGAACAGCGGGTGCAGCTGGGTGAAGAGCGACACCAGCCCGACGGCGCAGAAGGTTTTCAGGGTAAATTCCCAGCCCATGCGTTTTACCGCCAGCCAGTAAAACGGGATGTTGATCAGGAAAAACGCGCTGCCGAACGAGAGCGGCGAGAGATAGCTGATCAGAAAGGCGATACCTGCGGTGCTGCCGGTCAGCGCGCCCGCCTGTTTCAGCATAATGACGCCGAACGAGACCATCAGGGTGCCGAGCACCATCGCCAGCGCATCTTCAATGCGCGAATGCGGGACGCGGGTGGGTTCTGCGATGTTATCCATGGGGGGTTTCTCAGTGCAAATGATGCGGTTCCGATGCAAAAAACGCACCATCGTCACAGCACTGAACGGCTGTGAAGCGGATGCCAGCGATATCCCATTGATATCTAAGGCGCTTTATAACGGAACTTTGTGCATGAATCTCGACTGATTCCGTCAACCTATGCGCCAAAGCCATCTTAAATGCGCGTTATTTGCATTAACTGCCGCCAGTGTGCACCAAAATCGCACAGCACGCACTCTTTTAGCGCGTCTTCTCTCCGGGGATCATCATCAGCCCGTTCTCTTTCATTCGCCCAAGCACTACCGAGGTTTTCACATGAGAAACGCTCTGGTGACCGGCAACCAACTGGCTGATTAACGCACTGAGGGAGTTGAGATCGGCCACCGCCACTTTGAGGAGATAGTCTGCATCACCCGTGGTTTTGTAGGCATCCACGATCGCCTGCTCCTGCTCCACCATGCGGTGAAAGCTCTCAACATATTCCGCGGTGTGGTTAATCAGGCGCACCTCTATTAATCCCACCATGCCAAGCCCGATGGCATCGGGTGACAGCCGGGCGTGATAACCCAGAATGAGGTTAGCCTGTTCCAGATTGATACGGCGGCGGGAACATTGAGAGGCAGAAAGGCCGACCAGATCGCTGAGTTCCTGATTGGTCAGCCGGCCGTTAGATTGTAATAAAGTCAGGATTTTAAGGTCGTAATCGTCTACGTGAGTCATTCCGTTTCCACAGCGTAATGGGCGTCGCTTTGTTACAGATAACCCGATAACCCGAGAGGTTGTCCAACACTATTTTCTGATGATGAGGGCTGCCATGCACAGATCGTGCATGACAGCACAAAGCAGAGATTATTCATCGTCGTATTGCGGACCCGCGTAGTTGTCGAAGCGTGACCACTGGCCATTAAAGGTCAGGCGCACTGTACCGATCGGGCCATTACGCTGTTTACCCAGGATGATCTCGGCGATCCCTTTCAGATCGCTGTTCTCGTGGTAAACCTCATCGCGATAGATAAACATGATCAAATCCGCATCCTGCTCGATCGAACCCGATTCACGCAGATCCGAGTTGACCGGCCGTTTGTCAGCACGCTGCTCCAGTGAACGGTTAAGCTGCGACAGCGCCACCACCGGCACATTCAGCTCTTTGGCCAGTGCTTTCAGCGAGCGGGAGATCTCCGCAATCTCCAGCGTACGGTTGTCCGACAGCGCCGGCACGCGCATCAGCTGCAAATAGTCGATCATGATCATACTTAAGCCGCCGTTTTCCCGGTAGATACGCCGGGCGCGCGAACGCACCTCGGTGGGCGTCAGGCCAGAAGAGTCATCAATGTACATGTTCTTCTTCTCCAGCAGGATGCCCATGGTGCCGGAGATGCGCGCCCAGTCCTCATCATCCAGCTGTCCGGTTCGGATGCGGGTCTGATCGACGCGGGAAAGTGACGCCAGCATACGCATCATGATCTGCTCGCTGGGCATCTCCAGACTGAAGATCAGCACCGGCTTCTCCTGCAGCATGGCGGCGTTTTCGCACAGGTTCATCGCAAAGGTGGTTTTACCCATCGAAGGACGGGCGGCAACTATAATCAGGTCAGAGCCCTGCAGGCCGGCAGTTTTTTTATTGAGGTCCTGATAGCCGGTATCCACGCCGGTGACGCCGTCATGCGGTGTCTGATAGAGCGATTCGATACGGGAGACGGTTGATTCCAGAATCTGCTCGATGTTTTTCGGGCCAGCATCTTTATCCGCACGCGCTTCCGCAATTTTAAAGACGTTCGACTCTGCGAAGTCGAGCAGCTCTTCGCTGTTACGTCCCTGCGGATCGTAGCCGGCATCAGCAATCTGGTTGGCGACGGAGATCATCTCACGCACCACTGCGCGTTCGCGCACAATGTCGGCATAAGCGCCGATGTTCGCCGCACTCGGGGTATTTTTCGCCAGCTCAGCCAAATAGGCGAAGCCACCGGCCATCTCCAGTTCGCCACGGGTTTCCAGCGATTCAGAGAGCGTAATCAGGTCGATGGGTTTGCTGTTTTCCAGCAGCCGCTGCATCTCGGAAAAAATCAGCCGATGCGAGCGGTTGAAAAAATCATTCGCGACGACGCGCTCAGAGACGTTATCCCAACGCTCGTTATCCAGCATTAACCCACCGAGCACCGACTGCTCCGCTTCCAGAGAATGCGGGGGCATTTTCACGCCTGCGAGCTGGCGATCCTGCGTTTCGTTCGATTTGTTGGTGGGTTTATTTCCTGCCATAGTGAATGCATTACCGATCTTCTGTGGGGACGCGCAAGTATACCTTAGTTGGGGTGCGCGCCTCACCCTCATGATGAAACAATCACAGGAGTCAGAATGGCAAAGCGTATTCAGTTCAGCGCGCATGGCGGCCCGGACGTCTTAGAGTGGACAGATTTTGAACCTGCTGACCCGGCTGAACATGAAGTGCAGGTTGAGCATCGCGCTATCGGGATTAATTACATCGATACCTATGTTCGCAGCGGGCTCTATCCGGTTGCCGCTTTTCCCTCTGGCCTGGGAACGGAAGCCGCAGGTGTGGTGTCGCGGGTTGGCCGTGGCGTGACTCTGTTTAAACCCGGCGATCGCGTAGTCTACTGTCTGGCATCGATGGGAGCCTATAGTGAAGTGCACAACGTAGCGGAAGATCGCCTGATGCATCTTCCGGAGGCGATCAGCTTTGAACAGGGTGCAGCAAGCTATCTGAAAGGGCTGACTACACAATATCTGCTGCGTCAGACCTATAAAATCAGCGCCGGTGAGACCTTCCTGTTTCATGCCGCGGCGGGCGGCGTCGGGTTAATCGCCTGTCAGTGGGCAAAAGCGCTGGGTGCGCATTTGATCGGCACCGTGGGTTCAGCAGAAAAAGCCACCATGGCGAAAAACGCCGGTGCCTGGGCCACCATTAACTACCGCGAAGAGAATATTGCACAGCGCGTCAGCGAACTGACGGAAGGGAAAAAAGTGGGTGTGGTGTATGACTCCGTGGGTAAAGATACCTGGGAAGCATCGCTGGATTCGCTGCGCCGTCACGGTCTGATGGTCAGTTTCGGTAATGCATCGGGTCCGGTGACCGGCATCGATCTGGGCATTCTGAATAAGAAAGGCTCGTTGTTTGTAACCCGACCTTCCCTGTTTGGCTATATCACCAATCGCCAGGAGCTGGAAACCGCCAGTGCCGAGCTGTTCTCCCTGCTGGCGAGCGGCGCGATCAAGGTTGATGTGCCGGAGCAGCAGAAGTTTGCGCTGAAAGAGGCCAGCCAGGCGCACCAGATGCTGGAGAGCCGTGCCACGCAGGGATCCTGCCTGTTAATCCCGTAACAGCCAGCACCCCGTAAGCAGCAAAAAGGGCTTCCCGTGGGAAGCCCTCTTCTTTTTTTTATTTTTTGTTCGCGCTGGTGTAGGGACAGCGGCGATGAATTCATGTCGAGTCGATGGCACATCGATTTGACGACAGGCATCCTGCCAGAAAACATAAGTAAAAAATATGTTTAATTGCAGATCAGCGCCGAACAATCTCTCACACTGTGATCGCTACCGCATTTAGCGCCAGCCTTTGCGATCTAACCTGTTGATCTTACGTCTCAGCTTACGGCGCGCGCGTTCATCGCTATCGCCAAAAAAGGCACGATGCAGCCATACAGCGATGACCGCCAGCACCAGCCACGGCAACACCTTGATAACAATTGCGAACAGTCCACCGACAAACATCACGAGGGTTGCGACCACCAGTGCTGCCAGCACGCCCAGCAGTGAAACGCCGGTCAGCAACAGCATCAGGAAAAACCCTAATACGAATAAAATTTCCACGTCAGCGCTCCTTTTTGAAATCAGTTGTTATAGCTATTACAAAAAGCGTGCCAACTGATAACTTATTGATTTAACGCTGATAAGGATTAAAAAAAGTGTAGCGACCTGGTGAGAAAAACCACATTCTGGCGTAAAAAAACCAGCTGATCAGAGCTGGTTTTTCAGGGTTACGATTAGGGATCAGGCTTCCTGTGGGATCTTATCCGCCACCAGCGCCAGCGCGGCTTCCAGTACGCGAACATCCGCCCCCGGCTTGTGAGCGTTTTCACTCAGGTGACGTCGCCACTGGCGGGCGCCCGGGATCCCCTGGAACAGTCCCAGCATATGGCGCGTGACGTGTCCCAGATATGTGCCCTTCGCCAGTTCCACTTCGATATAGGGATACATGGCGCGCACCACTTCCACCGGGTTTGCCGCCGGGTGCTGACGACCAAACAGCGTCTGATCGACCTGGGCCAGAATGCCGGGGTTTTGATAGGCTTCGCGTCCCATCATCACACCGTCCAGGTGCTGCAGGTGGGTCTGGGCTTCTTCCAGCGTTTTTACGCCGCCATTAAGCGCGATCGTCAGATGCGGGAAATCGCGTTTCAGCTGATAGACGCGTGGATAGTCCAGCGGGGGAATTTCGCGGTTCTCTTTGGGGCTGAGGCCAGAGAGCCAGGCTTTGCGCGCATGGATGATAAACGTCTCACACTCACCGCGACCTGCCACCGTGCCGATAAAGTCCGTCAGGAATTCATAGCTGTCCAGCTCATCAATCCCGATGCGGGTTTTCACCGTCACCGGAATCGATACCACATCGCGCATCGCTTTAATCGCATCCGCGACCAGATTCGCCTCGGCCATCAGGCAGGCACCAAAACGACCATTCTGAACCCGATCCGAAGGACAGCCGACATTCAGGTTTACTTCATCGTAGCCGCGCTGCTCTGCCAGCTTCGCACACTGCGCCAGCGCCGCCGGATCGCTACCGCCAAGCTGCAACGCGACCGGATGTTCCGCCTCGCTGTATGCCAGGTAATCCCCTTTGCCATGAATGATCGCGCCTGTGGTCACCATTTCGGTGTAGAGCAGCGTGTCACCGGTCAGCTGACGATGAAAATAGCGACAGTGACGATCGGTCCAGTCGAGCATGGGGGCGATAGAGAAACGTTGCGAAGAGAAATTAGGCATGAAGCGCAGACAATCCGGTAATTAAGGGTGATGGAATTCTGTGCAAGGATAACACAAGGGCGGGCGATAGTGCATCGCCCGCCCCCGAACAGCCGGAATAACGTGCTTAGAAGTTAAAGCCCAGCTGCATCATCGCGCCCCAGGTGTTGTTAGCCCCCACCGAGCCAGCCAGATCCAGATGGACAGCTTTGTTAAACGGTGACAGACCAAAACCTGCGGTGGCAACATTTTCGTCGTTAGACCGCATGTCCGCCCGATAACCGGCACGCAGTTGCAACCAGTCAAGCACGCGGTACTCCGCGCCCACTGCCGCATACTGGCTGTTATCCTGGGTTTTGAAGCGTTTGGTTTCAGTCAGATCCACATCGCCTGTCACGGTAAACGGCCCTTTATCCCAGGATAGTCCGGTGGTGACCAGCGGGCGAATCTGGTAGGTATCGCGGAACCCGTTGACCTCTTTGGTCTGCAGATCGCGCGAAACCAGGTTCTGTCCGGTCACGCCCAGCGTCCAGTTTTCAGCAAAGGTGGTCGCCAGACCGGCATCAACGTTAAAGCCGGTGTCGGTGCTGCGATACTGGCTATTGTTGATGTCGTTCTTGTCGTAGTTATAGATGCTGGCAGTGTAGTTATAGAGCGAGGTTTTCTGCACTTTCGGCGTTACGCCCACCGAGACCGGCTGACCGGCGATGGTGAACTCATGCGCGACCGCCACACCATAATCAATGGTCAGTGCCGCTAAGCCATTTGCACTGGAGCGAAGGTTATTTTGATCGCCTGGACGTGGCAGCACCGTTCCGTTAGCAACACCGCGCAGGTAGTCGATATCACCCTGGACCACGTTGGCACGGACGTGCGCCGTACCGTAGGCTTTGGTAATAAACGCAAAAGGCAGGGTCTCATTAGGGATCGTGACGGCCACGGCCACGCCTGCACTGCCGTCCGCTTTGTTACCGCGCAAATCGCTGAGCTTGTCAGCGACGTCGCCGGAGGCAGCACGCAGTTCAGGGTAGCCACGCAGATAATCCGCAAAAGTCAGGTTACCAATCACGTCGCGATAGCGATCCACGGTGTCGGTAATATCATCGACTTTATCGATCAGCTTATCTTTGTCAGTAACCTGAATACCTGCCGAGGGAATAATAATGCTGACGTTATCGTCAGATTTAGCACGCGTCATTAATGCCGGGTTCGCCAGCACTGCTGAGCCATAAACAGAAGATGCTACGCCGGTGCCACCCATGGCGTCATTACGTGCATCATACCAGGTCCCTGCCGCCATGGCGGAAGAAGAAAGGAAAAGCGCGGTCGCTGCAGCGGAATAATTCAGCGCTGAACGTTGAGCGGATTTTTTCACCATTTGCCTGCCATCACCTGAGAAATTGTCATTGAAACATTCAACGACTGAATAGTTTGTTAGCCCTATTGTGAACCCTGGCTAACGCGTTATTGCTGTGAATTCAAAGGAAACAGTGTCTTAATTCAAAGGATTGGACGTTTTCCAATCAAAAAACCGTTGTAATTGTTCAGACTGTGTCGGGTTATTTCAAATACTGCCAGACTTTCCTTAAGTCTTTCTGAACATTACTTCTTAACTCAGTGAGATGCAAAGCAAAATGCCAACAAATTCCGCTTCATGTCGATTGAGAATGGATCTGATTTCTCGTCAGATTTGAGATAGATAGCGGCTGAAATTCTTAAAATGCTGCTTTATCAGGCAAATAATGCTGTTTTAACAGGCGAAAACGAACATCGGCGCCGCAAAACTATGTGTGATAAAATAACATCACTTATCCAGCGGAGAATTTTTCATGACAAACATGACGTCGCAGCAAATTTTGATTCAGGCTGAAAAAATGTGCCTGCAGCGCGGTGTACGTCTGACTTCGCAGCGTGCTGAGGTATTGCGCCTGATGGCCGAACAGCCAGGCTCGATCAGCGCTTACGATCTGCTGGATCAACTCCGCATCAACGAACCGCAGGCCAAGCCCCCCACCGTATATCGGGCACTCGATTTCCTGCTGGAGCAGGGTTTCATTCATCGGGTGGAGTCCAACAATAGCTACGTCATGTGTCACCACTTTGAGGCACCGGCGCATACCTCAGTGATGCTGGTCTGCGACCGCTGTGCAGCGGTAACGGAGAAACAGGCGCAGGGCGTGGAGAAGATTATCGCGACGCTGGCGGGTGAAGCGCAGTTCGCTTTACGCCACAGTGTGATTGAAGCGCATGGCCTGTGTGAAAATTGTGCTGCAGTAGAAGCCTGTACGCACCATGAAAGCTGCGAACACGATCATCAGGATGAGGGTAAAAAGCGGGGAAAACGCGGGTAACTGGCGCATCTTTGTGTGGTTCCGGTGCGGGTGCACCGGAACGTGTTAACTGATCAGCGCTGCATTACCAGCGGTGGTCTTTATTCTGGCCTTCCCAGTCCGTCACTTCACGCTCTGCTTCATCTTTCGCATAGCCATAACGTTCCTGGATTTTGCCGACCAGCTGATCGCGTTTGCCTTCGATAACCTGCATGTCATCGTCGGTCAGCTTGCCCCATTTCTCTTTCATTTTGCCTTTAAACTGCTTCCAGTTGCCGCTCGCTTCATCTTTATTCATGGCAGACCTCCAATCCTCGGGGTTTAATGATTATCTTGTTACTTAACAAAATAACGATATAAAGCGCTGGTTAACTGCGCCGGATAAAGTTAATTGTAGTAGCCAGATTCACAAACCCGGAATAATACGGAATAATCTGTATCAGCCTGTACAGCGTCAGGCATCAAACCAGCTGTTCTGACGCCAGTGCCTGCGCCAGATGAGCCACAGTGACAGACCGCGCAGCGCCAGGAAAACCGTTACCGCCAGCCACAGTCCGTGATTGCCCAGCGCCGGTACGCTCAGCAGCGTCAGAAAGTAGCCTGCTGCTGCTACCACCATGCTGTTACGCATCTCACGTCCGCGCGTCGCGCCGATAAACATCCCATCCAGCAGATAACACCAGACACCGATCAGCGGCATAACGATCTGCCAGACCAGATAGCGGTCAGCACTTTGTTGCAGCGAAGGAAGGGAGGTCAACAGGGTAACAATCTGCGGGCCAGCAATGGCATAGATCAGCGAGAAGAACAGCGCCACCACCACCGCCTGCCGACAGGCAGAGTGCCAGACGCGCCGCAGTTTGCCGCCATCTTTTGCACCATGCGCCTCGCCGGCAAACGCTTCAACCGCGTAGGCGAAGCCATCCAGCGCATAGGCCGTGAACGTGATGAACATCAGCAATACCGCGTTAACTGCCACCACATCCGGGCCCAGCCGCGCGCCCAGCACGGTCAGCGAGGCGAAACAGAGTTGCAGCATCAGTGAGCGCAGCATGATATCCCGGTTCAGCCGCAGCAGCCGGCCGCTGTCACCGCGCCAGCTCTGCTTCAGCAGGCTCAGGGGAATACCACGCAGCTTCAGGACCCGCCAGACCATGATGCTGCCGACACCCAGCGTAATGTACTCCGCCAGCGCCGTGGCGGTTGCCGCACCCGCGACACCCCAGTGCAGGCCTATGACCAGCCAGAGATCGAGTACGATATTAACCACATTGCCCACCACCAGCAGGATCACCGGCGCGCGCGCATACTGCACGCCCAGCAGCCAGCCCAGAATGACCAGATTTGCCAGCGTAGCAGGCGCACTGAGCCAGCGAATCTGAATAAACAGCGCCGCCTGTTCCAGTACCGCGGGATTACCGCCAACCAGATGGGTCGCCAGCTGAATAATCGGATAACGTAAAGCGATGAACAGTACACCTGCCAGCAGCGCAATGATCAGCGGCTGCGTCAGTGCGCGTGCCAGCGCGGTTTTATCGTCCGCACCAAACGCCTGCGCCGTAAGGCCAGTCGTACTCATTCTAAGGAAAAGCAGCAGCATAAAGAGGAAGCTGGTCACCGTGGTCCCGACCGCAACCCCGCCAAGATAGACAGGGCTGTCGAGATGACCAATAACTGCAGTATCGACCACTCCCAGTAAGGGAACGGTGATATTTGAAAGGATCATCGGCAGCGCAAGCCGCCAGAGATTTTTATCGGTTGCCGTGATAAAGCGCATTCGCCGTTCCGTGCTCGGTGTCGCTGCGCAAAACAGTCAGCGACAAAATTAGGGCAGACAGAATAGCATCAGAAAAGGCGAATGCACGCAGGCCTAAAATCAGAGCCACTCGCCGTTGCGCACCACGCCAACCGCCAAACCTTCAATGGTCAGGGACTGTGCACGGGTATCGACAACAATCGGGTCAAAATCACTGTTTTCAGGCAGCAGATGCACGATAGCACCCTGCTTTTTCCAGCGCTTAACGGTGACTTCATCATCGATGCGGGCAACGACAACCTGGCCGTTGCGCACATCCTGGGTTTTATGTACCGCGAGCAGGTCGCCATCCATAATCCCGATATCTTTCATCGACATTCCGCTGACGCGCAGCAGGAAGTCGGCAGACGGCTTAAACAGGCCCGGATCGACCTTGTAGTGGGTTTCGATATGTTCCTGCGCCATGATCGGCTCACCGGCAGCAACCCGGCCAATCAACGGTATGCCTTCTGAGGCTTCTTCTTCCATTAACAGACGAATGCCGCGCGATGCACCCGAAACGATCTCAATGACACCTTTACGCGCCAGCGCTTTCAGGTGCTCTTCTGCCGCATTCGGTGAGCGGAAGCCCAGTTGTGCAGCAATCTCTGCGCGCGTAGGCGGCATGCCTGTTGAAGAAATATGGTCGCGAATCAGGTCATAGACCTGCTGCTGCCTGCTGGTTAATGCTTTCATCCCGCCCCCTGGTTGTTTATACAGTCGCTGTGAGTATATACAGGTATTGGCGAAATGGAAACCGATTGTCAGGCAAAACGCGGCTTCCGGCGCGATATGGAACGCTTATCGCAAATGTGTCCAGAGCAGCGCGATCCAGACAAACAGTGCCAGTAAGATGCTGATCAGTACCGCCGCAGAGCCCATATCTTTGGCCCGGCCCGCCAGCGGATGATGCTCCTGACCGATGCGGTCAACGACCGCTTCAATGGCGCTATTAAGGATTTCAACAATGACGACCAGCACCACTGCCCCGATCATCAGGATGCGTGAGACCACATCGACATCCAGCCAGCAGGCGATAATAATGGCGACCAGCGCAGCCAGGGCTTCCTGACGAAACGCCGCTTCATGTTGCCAGGCGGCACGCAGTCCCTGCCAGGAGTAACCTGCGGCTTTAACTATTCTGATAAGTCCGGTGGCATTATTTGCCATGATGTGGGAACCCTTTTATCGGATTGACGTCAATGTCTGGGCTGCGTGCAATTGGCACCACCACAGATCTTCGCTGCACTTTCTGGTATGCTTGCGGCGCTTTGCTAACAAGAGGCTTCATGTTGTCTATGTCAGGTTGGCGTAAACTCTATTACAAATTGCTTAATTTACCACTGTCGTTTTTGGTAAAAAGTAAGGCCATTCCGGCCGATCCCGTGTCTGAACATGGTCTGGATCCGACCCGACCTATTATGTATGTTTTGCCTTACGATTCGAAGGCCGACTTACTGACTTTACGCGCGCAGTGTCTGCGGCATCATCTGCCTGACCCGCTCTCTCCGCTGGAGATTGATGGTTCACTGCTGCCGCGCCACGTATTTATCCACGATGGCCCGCGCGTCTTCCCCTATTTTGTGCCCAGCGTGGAATCGGTGAAAATCTTTCACGATTACCTCGATCTGCATCGCAATAATCCTACGCTGGATATCCAGATGCTGCCGGTAACGGTGATGTTTGGTCGCGCACCAGGACGTGAAGTTCAGGGCGAAGCCACGCCACACCTGCGGGTGCTGAACGGCGTACAGAAATTCTTTGCGGTGATCTGGCACGGACGCGACAGTTTTGTTCGCTTCTCGCCGACCGTTTCGCTGCGCCGCATGGCCACGGAACACGGTACGGATAAGTCGATTGCCCAGAAACTGGCTCGCGTGGCGCGCATCCATTTTGCCCGTCAGCGGCTGGCGGCGATTGGCCCGCGGTTACCGGCGCGTCAGGATCTGTTTAACCGTCTGCTGCAATCCAAAGCGATTGAAAAAGCCGTCGAAGATGAAGCACGCAGCAAAAAAATCTCCCATGAGAAAGCGCAGCAGAATGCTGTCGAGATGATGGAAGAAATTGCCGCCAACTTCTCTTATGAAGCGATTCGCGTTACCGACCGCGTGATGGGCTGGCTCTGGAGTCGTCTCTATCAGGGCATCAACGTCAATGGCGGCGAAAAAGTGCGCCAGCTGGCGCAGGATGGCCACGAGATTGTCTATGTGCCGTGCCATCGCAGCCACATGGATTATCTGCTGCTCTCCTACGTGCTCTATCATCAGGGCCTGGTCCCGCCACACATTGCTGCCGGTATCAACCTCAACTTCTGGCCAGCCGGCCCGATTTTCCGTCGTCTGGGCGCATTCTTTATTCGTCGTACTTTTAAAGGCAACAAGCTCTACGCCACGGTGTTCCGTGAATATCTCGGCGAGCTGTTTACCCGCGGCTATTCGGTTGAGTACTTTGTCGAGGGTGGTCGTTCTCGTACCGGCCGCCTGCTGGACCCGAAAACCGGCACCTTAGCCATGACATTGCAGGCGATGCTGCGCGGCGGTAACCGCCCGATCACGCTGGTGCCGATCTACATCGGCTATGAGCACGTGATGGAAGTGGGTACTTACGCCAAAGAACTGCGCGGCGCGGCGAAAGAGAAAGAGGGCTTCATGCAGATGGTGCGTGGCTTGCGCAAGCTGCGCAATCTCGGTCAGGGTTATGTTAACTTTGGCGAGCCGCTGCCGCTGGTCAACTATCTCAATAAGCAGGTGCCGGAATGGCGCGATGCCATCGATCCGATTGAGCCGCAGCGTCCGAGCTGGTTAACACCGACGGTCAATGATATCGCGGCCAGTCTGATGGTGCGTATCAATGAAGCGGGCGCGGCCAATGCCATGAACCTCTGTGTTACCGCTTTGCTGGCGTCACGTCAGCGCTCACTCACCCGTGAACAGCTGATTGAACAGCTGGAGTGCTATACCCAGTTGCTGCGCAATGTGCCTTATTCACCTAACGCGACCGTACCCGATCTTTCAGCGGAAGCGCTGCTGGATCACGCCATGGGTATGAATAAGTTTGAGAGTGAAAAGGACAGTATTGGCGACATCATCATTCTGCCGCGTGAGCAGGCGGTGCTGATGACCTACTATCGCAACAATATTCATCACATGCTGGTGATGCCGTCGCTGATTGCCGCCATAGTTCAGCAGCATCAGACGCTGACTGAAGCCGAACTGCTGCGTCAGGTGAGCCTGATCTACCCGATGCTGAAGAGCGAACTGTTCCTGCGCTGGCAGACCGATGAGCTGCCGCAACTGCTGACCGATATCAGTCAGGAGCTGGCGCGTCAGGGCCTGATTACCTTCGAAGCCGGTGAGTTGCGCTTTACTGCGGCACGCTACCGCACGCTGCAACTGCTGGCTGCCGGTGTGCGCGAAACGCTGCAGCGTTATGCCATTACCTTCTCTATTCTCAGCGCCAAGCCGACGATTAACCGTGGCACGCTGGAGAAAGAGAGCCGGACGCTGGCGCAGCGTCTGTCGGTACTGCACGGTATCAACGCGCCGGAGTTCTTCGACAAAGCGGTCTTTACCTCACTGGTGCTGACGCTGCGTGACGAAGGGTATATCAGCGACAGCGGTGATGCCGATGTCGCGCAGACCCTGGCGACCTGGCATATCCTGGCTGACCTGGTCACCAGTGATGTCCGCATGACGATTGAAACCGCGGTGGCGCACGACTGACACCCGCGCCCAGTAAAAAGGCGACCTCATGAGGTCGCCTTTTTTATAGACCAGGTCTGGTCCGATTCGCTGTAAGACGGTGCCTGCTCAGGGAACATGGTCAGATCGGAAAGACGCAAAAGCGTCATCCCTGACTGCTCGGCCCGCGCCGTCCCTGGCGCGGGACGCTTTCCTCTTCTGCCCATGTTCCCTGCTCGTTGAGCTTATCCATTGCTGCCAGATTCACCCTCATCAGGTTTGGCGACTTCCCGGATCGCCTTTTTATGTCTGGAATCTCTCTATCAGAACAGCTGGCTGAACGGCGGAGAATTCATCAGCACACCGAGGAACAGCACCATCCCGACATAGTTATTATTGAGAAAAGCCTGGAAACAGGGCTGGCGCTCGCGTCCGGCGATCAGCTTCTGCTGATAAACAAACAGCGCAGCCGCCAGCAGCAGCGTCCAGTAGAAGGCGCCGTTCAGATGCAGCATCATGCCCACCAGCGCCATCAGCAGCAGGGTTGCCAGTTGCAGCAACCCGATGATCAGCTTGTCGAAACGACCAAATAAAATCGCCGTCGACTTTACGCCAATCTTGAGGTCATCATCCCGATCAACCATCGCATACTGGGTGTCGTAAGCGACCGTCCAGCAAATGTTGGCAATAAACACCAGCCAGCAGACCAGAGGTAAGGACTCACTAACTGCGGACCAGGCCATAGGAATCGCCCAGCCAAACGCGGCCCCCAGCACCACCTGCGGCAGGTGGGTGTAGCGCTTCATAAAGGGATAGACCCAGGCCAGCGCCAGTCCCACGACGGAGAGCATGATCGTCATCAGGTTCATGGTCAGCACCAGCGCAAAAGCCACCAGCGCCAGGATCACGAACAGCAGCTTCGCCTCTTTTGCACTCACCGCGCCGCTGGCCAGTGGCCGGTGCTTCGTACGCTCCACATGACCATCAACTTTGCGGTCGGCGTAGTCATTGATCACACAACCCGCCGCGCGCATCACAAACACCCCGGCAACGAATACCACCAGCACCGGCAGTGGCGGGATCGCCCTGTCAGCCAGCCATAATGCCCAGAGCGTGGGCCACATCAGCAGCAGCGTCCCGATCGGTTTGTCGATACGCATCAGGCGAGCGTAGGCCCGCCATTTATTCATACTTAAGCTCGTTTGCACCACAAAATCCTCAGACCAGATCGCGATAAAGCGGCGATGCCGGTAAAAACAGTTCAGTCAGCAGCAGCGGTTTGCCGGAGAGACGCAGACGGGAACGTCGTCCCCACAATCCCTCCACCTGCCCCGGCTCAATAAAATCGCGGGTCAGCGTCGACGACGAAAAAAGATAGCGCCCAAGAGGACGGGTGCCGAGCTGTTGCAGCATTGCCTCTGGCCCGTTAAGGGTGCTTTCCGGCACCAGCGTGCGGCCAGCCAGCCAGGGCTGATCGTCGCCGGACAGCAGCACTTCGCGCAGCCAGAAGCGTTCATCACCTGGCAACAACGCCCTTTCCTCACCTAACTCGCTGGCGTCGATAAAGCCTTCACGCAGCGGCTGAACCGTGACCCGCTGACAGTGCTGCTCAAAGCGGCGCGTCATCGAATCCTCCTCCATCAGCCAGTCGAGCAAGGGCGGCGCAAGGGTGGCCTGCGACGGAGAAAGCCAGTTGAGCGAACGTAATAAGCTGAGTGCGTCTTGCGACATGGCACCACTCCCGATAATTTTCAGGACGCTAGTTTAGCGCAGAGCGGCGATGCGAACACCTGCCGTCGTGTCAGACGGCAGGGGGATTACTCGCGTTTCAGCCGGTTACTGTTGGCCAGCCACAGCGTGACAACCAGAATCAGAATCGCCGCTGAGTAGCAGAGGGTATCGAAGGGATTTTTATGGTCGACGATAATCAGGCGGATAATGGCCGTGATACCGATATAGACAAAGTAGCGCAGGGGAAAGTGATAGCCCGACTGAAAGTACTTAACAATCAGGGCAATAAATTCGAAGTAGAGGAAATAGATAACAATTCCCTCAATCAGCAGGTATGAAGAGGCCTGCTCGCCGGTGTTAAACAGGACGTTTGCCAGATGAATAGTCTCTTTGCCTAAAAAGACGATCAGGATGATCGCCAGACTCAGCAGACCCAGATTCAGCACCCATTGCAGAACCGTTGCAAGGTGGCGGGCCAAAGGATTTTTGTCACTCATGTTGCGCCTTTAAAAAGGAGTTATCAGCGCGCAACATCATGCGTGAGTGTGATGCAAATCACAATAACCCTAAGCCTCCACATCCACACAGAGCGCGTCGTACCGCCAGTATTCACAGTCGCAATCAATCACCTCTTTTTGCTGATTGCGGTTAATACGGGTGATCAGCAGACCGGGGCTGCCCGGCGCGACATTCAGCGTAGGTGCAGCAATCTCCGGCAACGGGCCGGGCAGAATCGTGAAGCGCGCGCCGCCGTAGCGAATGCCGTAGCGCTGGTCATAAAGATCGGTCAGGGAGCGGGTCAGATCTTCATTGAGCAGGCCAGGGAAAAAACGCGGATTAAGGTAGTGTTCTACATAGAGCACCGCACGCCCATCAATGCGCCGCAGGCGGCGAATACAGTAAACCGACGAACCTGGAGCCAGACGCAGCGCGGCTGCTACGCTGTCGTGCGCCGCAACCTGTTCTGCGGCGATGACTTCGGTGGTCGCCTGCCGTCCCTGCTCCCTCGCCATGGCATGAAAGTGGCTGTGATGCAGCGGGTTGTAAATCAGACGTGGTGGCGCGATAAACCAGCCGCGACGCAGTTCCCGGTAGATCATCCCCTGGGCCTCCAGCTTACCCAGCGCTTCCCGCAGGGTAATCCGCGTGGTGCTGAAAGCCTCGCTTAAGGCACGTTCCGCTGGCAGTCGCCCGCCGCTGAACTCACCGGCCTGGATGCGCGTCAGCAGTGCGCTGGCAATCGCATCCGCCGTTTTGAGTGCTATCGACTCCACAACAGTAGCCTCATTTTGGTGCGACTTCGCACTCTTACTGTTCAGGTAAACGCGCCTGAGGTGGGCGAACGGTCCGCGTCTTTTGTCGTCCCTTCCCCGCACCGCGCCGCCTTGTCATAAATCGTTCATATAGAGGAGCTACATTGGCTCGGTTCTTGCTGGACTAGTCCAGCCAGGCCCATCAACTTACACCCGGAGCAACTGAGATGAAAGCGTTTATCGCCTCTGTAGTAGCCAGTGCTGTAGTCCTCACCCTGCCCGTTGCGCAGGCCGCCGATAACGACCTCGCCGCACTCGAAAAAGCCGCGCGCAGTGAAGGTCAGGTCAACAGCGTCGGGATGCCGGATAGCTGGGCCAACTGGAAAGATACCTGGAACGACATCAGCAGCAAATATGGCCTTAAGCACAGCGATACCGATATGTCATCGGCGCAGGAGCTGGCGAAATTCGATGCAGAGAAAGAGAACGCCAGCGCTGATATCGGTGACGTGGGCGCCGCCTTTGGCCCGATTGCCGTCGCCAAAGGGGTAACCCAGCCTTACAAACCGACGCACTGGGATCAGATTCCGGCCTGGGCCAAAGATAAAGACGGTCACTGGGCGCTGGCCTACACCGGCACCATTGCCTTTCTGATCGACAAGCAGCAGGTGAAAGATATTCCCCACAGCTGGGCCGATCTGAAGAAAGGTAAGTATGTGGTTACTATCGGCGACGTCGGTGTGGCAGCTCAGGCGGCTAATGGCGTACTGGCTGCAAACTACGCCTTAGGCGGCGATGAAAAGAACCTGAAACCGGCGCTGGCGTTCTTTGCCGATCTGGCCAAACAGGGTCGTCTTGGCGTGACCGATCCGGTAATCGCTAACATCGAAAAAGGCGAAGTGCAGATGGCGGTGGTATGGGACTTTAACGCCCTGAACTACCGTGACCAGATCGACAAAAATCGCTATGAAGTGGTAATCCCGTCTGACGGCTCCGTCACTTCCGGCTACACCACTATCATCAACAAATATGCGAAACACCCTGCCGCCGCAAAACTGACGCGCGAATATATCTTCTCAGACCAGGGACAGATCAATCTGGCGAAGGGCTATGCGCGCCCGATTCGTGCCGAGCATCTGACACTGCCAGCGGACGTTCAGGCTCGCCTGCTGCCGCAGTCCGAATATAAAAATGCCCGTCCGGTTAAGGATCAGGCTGCCTGGGATAAATCGTCGAAAATGCTGCCGCGCCTGTGGCAGGAAAACGTCATCATCAACATGCAGCAGTAATTCACGGCAGGGAGAACGGAATGAAAACCATCCTGGTGGTACTGGACGGACTGAGCAATCAGGTCGCACAACATGCAATGGGTTACCTGCATGCCGAGTGTTCGCAGGGCAACGGGTTCTATTACCGTATGACCTGTGAATTACCGTCGCTGTCGCGCCCGCTTTATGAGTGCATTCTGACCGGCGTTCCTCCGGTGAGAAGCGGCATTATTCATAATGGCGTCAGCCGGTTAAGTCGCGAACGCAGCGTGTTTCACTTTGCGCGCGCGGCAGGGCTGACGACAGCGGCGGCGGCCTACCACTGGGTAAGTGAGCTTTATAACCGCACACCGTTCGTTCCGGCGCGCGATCGTCACACCGACGCGCCAGACCTGCCGATTCAGTACGGCCATTTTTATTCTGACGATAGCTATCCCGACTCACATCTGTTCGAAGATGCAGAGAGCCTGCGGCTGCGTCACGATCCCGATTTCCTGCTAATCCACCCGATGAATATCGACGATGCCGGTCATAAGTCGGGGCTCTCCTCGCCGCAGTACCGCAACCGGGCACGCATTGCCGACGGCCTGCTGTCGCAGTGGATGCCGCTGTGGCTGGCCGAAGGCTACCAGGTGATGGTGACGGCCGATCACGGCATGAATGACGATCGCTCCCACGGCGGAATTCTGCCGGAGGAGACCACGGTGCCGCTGTTTGTCTTTGGCCACGCTTTCTCGCTGCAGCCTGACCTTGCGCCGCAGCAGACCGATCTGTGCGGCACGCTGTGTGAACTGCTGGAAGTGGCGCATGACAAGCCGGTCTGTCGCGGGCTGCTGGCGGAGCCGCAAAGATGAAGGGAAAAGGATTCGCACTGCTGCTGCTGTTGCCTTTCACCCTGTTCTGGGTCGCCATTCAGCTGGCCCCGCTGCTGTGGATCGCCATCAACAGCTTCTGGAGTGACATGAACAGCCAGTGGGGCTGGGATAACTATCACGACATCCTCACCTCACCGTTCTACCAGCAGGCATTTCGCTTCTCACTGGATATCTCGCTCTGGTCCAGCGTCTGGGGACTGCTGATTGCGCTCATCACTGGCTATTCGCTGCATCAGCTCGGCGGCGGACGACTGCAGCGCTTTCTTATCTCTTTTACCAACATGACCAGCAACTTTGCCGGTGTCCCGCTGGCGTTTGCCTTTGTGATTCTGCTGGGGCTGAACGGCTGCCTGACGCTGCTGCTGCGCCATTATGGTGTGATTGAGAGCTTCCGACTCTTCTCGCGCAACGGCATGGTGCTGGTTTACACCTGGTTTCAGATCCCGCTGGGCGTATTGCTGCTCTTCCCGGCGTTCGACGGGCTGAAAAAAGAGTGGCAGGAGTCCGCTGCGCTGCTGGGTGCCAGCCGCTGGCGCTACGTCTGGCACATCGCTCTGCCGATTCTGTTCCCGGCGCTGCTCGGAACCTTTGTGATCCTGCTGGCGAATGCGCTGGGCGCTTACGCCACGATTTATGCGCTGACCACCGGTAATTTCAACGTGGTGCCGGTGCGCATCGCCGCGCTGGTCTCCGGTGATATTTCGCTCGATCCCAACACCGGCAGCGCGCTGGCGATGCTGCTGGTGGCAATCATGGCGCTGATCACCCTGGTGCAGCAGTATCTGGTGCGCCGCAGCTATCTCAATGCGAAACAGCCATGAAAGGAGCCGTCATGTCACGTGCTGAGCATCTCTATCACCGGATCATGGTCGGGTTACTCTTTACTCTGCTGGCGCTGCCGTTGCTGGCGACGCTGCTCTATGCGATTTCGTCCGACTGGAGCAATACCATTCTGCCGCAGGGCTATAGCCTGAAGTGGTTCATCCAGCTCTGGAGCGATCCACGTTTTCTGACGGCGCTGGGCCATTCGCTGCTGATTTGCTTTGGTGCGCTGCTCTTCTCGCTGGTGCTGGTGCTGCCTGCCATGTTTGTAATCGCTTACTACTTTCCCCGACTGGATTCGGTGATGAACATCCTGATCCTGATGCCTTTTGCCGTGCCGCCGGTGGTGTCATCCGTGGGATTACTCCAGCTCTACTCTTCGTCACCGCTGATGCTGACCGGCACGCCGTGGATCTTAATCGGCTGCTACTTCACCATCGCACTGCCCTTTATCTATCGGGCGCTGGCGAACAATATGCAGGCGATCAACCTTAAAGAGCTGATTGATGCTGCACAGCTGCTGGGTGCCAGCACCTGGCAGGCGGCGCTGTGGGTGGTGCTGCCTAACCTGCGCAAGGGGATGCTGATTGCCGTGCTGCTCTCGTTCTCCTTTCTGATTGGTGAGTTTGTCTTCGCTAACCTGCTGGTCGGCAACCGCTATGAAACCCTGCAGGTTTACCTGTTCAATATGCGGAACGGCAGCGGTCACTTCACCAGCGCGCTGGTGATCTCCTACTTCTTTGTGGTGTTGCTGGTCACCTGGCTGGCCAACGCCCTGAATCCTGAACGAGGCTGAATATGAGTTACCTTGAGGTCAGAGAGCTGAACAAGTCCTATGGACCGACGCCGATTTTTGAGCAGATCGATTTCAGCGCCGCCGAAGGAGAGTTCGTCACCCTGCTCGGCCCCAGCGGCTGCGGCAAATCGACGCTGCTGCGCTGTCTGGCGGGATTAACCAGCGTCGACAGCGGTGAAATCAGGCTGGAGGGCAAAGATATCGTGCCGCTGGCCCCACAGAAACGCGCCATTGGCATGGTGTTCCAGAGCTATGCGCTTTTTCCCAACATGACGGTGGAGAAGAACGTCGCGTTTGGCCTGAAGATGCAGAAGCTGCCCGAGGCACAGATCCGCCAGCGGGTGCTGGAGGTGCTGGAACTGGTGGAACTCAGTGAGTATGCGCGTCGTTATCCGCATCAGCTGTCAGGCGGCCAGTGTCAGCGCGTGGCGCTGGCGCGTTCGCTGGTGACGCGTCCGCGTCTGCTGCTGTTGGATGAGCCGCTGTCGGCGCTGGATGCGCGCATCCGTCGCCATCTGCGCGATCAAATCCGGCGCATTCAGCGCGAGCTGAATCTCACCACCCTCTTCGTCACCCACGATCAGGAGGAGGCGCTGACGCTCTCCGACCGCATTGTGCTGATGAACCGGGGCAAAATCGTGCAGAACGGCGATGCCGAAGCGCTCTATACCCAGCCGGTCGATCTCTTTGTCGCCGGATTTATTGGCAATTACAACCTGCTGAGTGCCGAGCAGGCGACGCGGCTGACCGGCCAGCCTTTCCACAGCCAGGTCGCCATTCGCCCGGAATCGATGCTGTTTACCGCGCCGGGCCAGGGTATTCCTGCGGAAATCCTCAGCCACAGCCTGCTGGGCAACGTCATCCGCTACCGTATCCGGGCGCATGACGTGGAGCTTTCGGTCGATGTGCTTAACCGATCGGCGGCGGATTTGCACCCCGCTGGCAGGCAGATTGGTCTACAATTAGAGCTGTCGACTTTGCGCCAGGTGGCTTAAAACACAGGAAAAAATCACGCATAGCACGGCAATCCCCTTCACAGATTGCTCTTGCTGTCAGGCTGGCAGTCTGTGCTGTTTGAAGCCTGACAAACGAGGAGCGATACCCCGTGTTAACTCTGCTTAATCTGCTTTCTGCAGTGGCCCTGCTGGTCTGGGGCACACATATCGTGCGAACCGGCATCATGCGGGTTTACGGTGCCGATCTGCGCCGCGTGCTGAGCCGCAGTATAGAAAAAAAACCAATGGCGTTTCTGGCGGGTCTCGGCGTGACTACGCTGGTACAGAGCAGCAATGCCACGACATTGCTGGTCACCTCGTTTGTGGCACAGAATCTGGTCAGCCTGACGCCCGCGCTGGTGGTGATCCTGGGCGCGGATGTCGGTACCGCTATCATGGCGCGCATCCTGACCTTTGACCTCTCCTGGCTCTCACCGCTGTTTATCTTCTTTGGCGTGGTGTTCTTCCTCAGCCGCAAACAGACCCGCGCCGGTCAGTTAGGCCGTGCCAGTATCGGCCTGGGCCTGATATTGCTGGCGCTGCAGCTGATTGTCGAAGCGGCGCGTCCGATTACCCAGGCCGCCGGTGTGCAGGTGCTCTTCTCCAGCCTGACCGGCGACGTGATGCTTGATGCGCTGCTGGGCGCAGTGTTTGCCATTATCAGTTACTCCAGTCTGGCCGCTGTGCTGATTACCGCGACACTGACTGCCACCGGCGTGATTTCGTTCAAGGTCGCGCTCTGTCTGGTGATTGGTGCCAATCTCGGTAGCGGTCTGCTGGCGATGATCAACGCCAGCGGCTCGAATGCCGCGGGCAAACGCGTAGCGCTCGGCAGCCTGCTGTTCAAGTTCATTGGCTGCGTCCTGATTCTGCCGTTTGTCGATATTGTGGCGACCTGGCTCGATAAGCTGCCGGTCAACGATGAAGAGTTAGTGATTTTCTTCCATGTGTTTTACAACCTGATCCGCTGCGTGGCGATGGTGCCGTTTGCTGACCTGATGGCGCGCCTCTGCCGTCGGCTCATTGCCGACGACGTCGACAACGCGCTGCAGCTTAAGCCAAAGCATCTCGATCGCAGCGCGCTGGATACCCCGGCGCTGGCGCTGGTGAATGCCGCCCGCGAAGCGCTGCGAATAGGTGACGTGCTGGAGCAGATGCTGGAAGCGTTTAATAAAGTCGTGCATGGCGAGTCCCGCGAGGAGCGCACGGTGCGTCGGCTGGATGATGATGTCGATGTGCTCTATACCGCCATCAAACTTTATCTCGCGCGGATGCCCAAAGAGGATTTGCCCGAAGAGGATTCGCGCCGCTGGGGTGAAATTATTGAGATGTCGCTGAATCTGGAGCAGGCCGGTGACATTATTGAGCGGATGAGCGGCGATGTCGCTGACAAGTCGCTGGCAGCGGGCCGCGCGTTTTCTGCCGAGGGATTAAAGGAGCTGCAGGAGTTGCAGGAACTGTTGATCGCCAACCTCAGAATGAGCCTGTCAGTCTTTCTTTCGCACGATGTCACCAGCGCCAGACGTCTGCGCCGCGCAAAACATCGCTTCCGCCTGATGATTCGTCGCTACTCTCACGCCCACGTTGATCGCCTGCATCAGCAGAACGTGCAGAGCATTGAAACCAGCTCGCTGCACCTCGGTTTACTCGGCGACATGAAGCGCCTGAATTCCCTGTTCTGCAGCGTGGCCTATACCGTACTGGACCAGCCCGACGATGAACGAGATTATGAATAAGGGGTGTGAACAGACAATTACGCCGGAGCACTCGTCCGGCGCAACAGCAGTGAGAAGCGGCGCATCGCAATAATGCGCCGCCACAGTTACTTCTTCTTAATCGGCTTACCGGACCAGTAACCCGCCAGCAGCGAACCTGACAGGTTGTGCCACACCGAGAAGAGTGCGCCCGGCAATGCCGCCAGCGGCGAGAAGTAGAGTTTGCCCAGCGTCGCCGCCAGACCGGAGTTCTGCATGCCGACCTCCAGCGCCAGCGTACGGCAGGTTGACTCATCAAAGCCAAACAGTTTGCCGCCCCAGTAACCGCCAAGCAGACCAATCGCGTTATGCAGGATCACCGCCGCGATCACCATCAATCCTACCGATCCGATGAAGCCCTGACTGCCCGCCACCACCGCGCTGATGATCAGCAGAATGCAGACCATCGAAAACGCAGGCAGCCACGGCTCCACCCGGCGAACCACGCTGTTCATGCTGTGATGAATGATCAGTCCGAGGCTGATTGGGATCACCACGATCTTCACGATGCTCAGCAGCATGCCCACCACATCAACCTGAATGTGGGTATCCACATAAAAGCGGGTTAACAGCGGCGTAGCGAACACGCCCACTAACGCAGAGACGGAAGAAATGGTTACCGACAGCGCCACATCGCCTTTCGCCAGATAGATCATCACGTTGCTGGCGGTGCCGCTGGCAACTGAGCCGACCAGAATCATACCGGCGGCCAGATCGGGCGGCATATGAAACAGTTTTGCCAGCCCCCAGGCGGCTAACGGCATCACCAGATAGTGCAGAAAAGTGCCGGCAATCACCGGTGCAGGCCGGGTCAGCACCCGTTTGAAATCGTCGATATTCAGGGTCACGCCCATGCCGAACATAATCAGCATCAGCAGATAAGTGACCCAGGGGCCGATGCCGAGAAAGGTACCTGGAGAGTAATAAGCGGCGACAGACAGCAGCACGGCCCAGAGCGGGAACAGGCGGGTTAACGTGGCGAGCATAGCCAGACTTCCTTATAAGAATGTTATGTTTAGTGCAGATTTGCCATAGAGCGTCATCATGCAGGAACGACTGCCGTGACGAGGCCGGGATCATAACACTTCATTATCATGGCGTAAGGCGAAGATGGGGCGAGGCAGGAAAATGCGGATCGACTGCTGCCGATCCGCTGAATATCGACGAAATTACGCTGCTTTATCCTCTAAACCGCGGTAGATCAAACCACCAATCACGGCGCCGATAATCGGCATCAACCAGAACATCCACAGCTGAGCGATCGCCCAGTCCCCCTGGAAGAGGGCTGCTGCGGTGCTGCGTGCCGGGTTAACAGAAGTGTTAGTCACCGGAATGCTGATCAGGTGGATCAGGGTTAACGCCAGACCAATCGCGATCGGCGCAAAGCCTTTTGGCGCGCGTTCGCTGGTCGCGCCCATGATCACAATCAGGAAGATAGCCGTCATCACGACCTCAGTGATCATGCCTGCCTGCAAACTGAAGCCGCCCGGCGAGTGTTCGCCGTAACCGTTCGCCGCAAAGCCGCTGGCCGCTGCGCTGAAGTCGCCTTTACCGCTGGCGATCAGATAAAGCACCGCGCCAGCAGCAATGCCGCCCACCAGTTGTGCGATGATGTAAGGAATGGCCTGCGAGGCGGAGAAACGTCCGCCTGCCACTAATCCCAGAGTGACCGCCGGATTAAAATGACCGCCTGAGATATGACCAACTGCATACGCCATGACCAGTACGCTCAGACCGAAAGCCAGCGCGACGCCCATGAAGCCAATGCCCAGTTCCGGGAACGCCGCTGACAGTACGGCACTACCACAACCGCCTGCGACCAGTACAAAAGTCCCCAGCGCCTCTGCGACTAACCTTTTCATGATATTTCCTAAATTTGGGTGAATTGATTCAGCGGCGGGATTATAAATCTGAGGAAAGAGAGCGCAACGCCGGTACACGAAATGCGCAAAGAAAGGGGTTGCCATTTGGCAATAGTGGGCAATAAGACGTTGGATTAATTGAATTATCTGGGAGAAAGAAACCAGCGGAGGATCAGAACGAAGTGAAGTTTTTTTGCCGCTGTTCAGGCCGCGCAGACGCGGCCTGAACAGCAGATAAATTTACTCGAACAGATTGCGGTGCAGCGTACGGACTACGCTTTCCGCGTCGTTGCCCGGCACCAGGAAGCAGAGATTGTAGCTGCTGGCCCCATAGCAAATCATCCGCAGGTTGAACGGGTCGAGCACACCAAACACCTCTTTGCCGACACCGCAGGCTTTTGACAGCTCATTGCCGATAATCGCCACCAGCGCCAGATCTTCCTCCACTTCTACCCGGCACAGCGACGAGAGTTCAGTCAGCAGCGCCTGGGTCAGCAGACTGGCGCTGGTTGAGGTCGATCCGGTGGTGTCCAGCGTCAGCGCCACGCTCACTTCGGAGGTGGTGATCAGGTCAACGGAGACGTTATGACGCGCCAGAATGTTAAACAGTTCGGCGAGGAAACCAAACGTATGCAGCATGTTAAGGCTGTGCAGCGTTAACAGCGTCTGCTTACGACGCAACGCCAGCGCCCGGAACAGCGGCGGATTGCGGGTTTCGTTGCAGACGCGGGTACCGCCTGCGGCCGGATCCTTGCTGGAACCGACGAAGACCGGAATACCCCGGCGCACGGCGGGCAGCAGCGTCGCCGGATGCAATACTTTGGCACCAAACGTCGCCATCTCAGCGGCTTCTTCGAAGGTGATTTCATCGATACGCTTCGCCGTCGGCACGACGCGCGGATCGGTGGTATAGATACCCGGCACATCCGTCCAGATATCGACTCGCGCCGCATTCAGCGCTTCGCCCAGCAGCGCGGCGGTGTAATCACTGCCGCCACGCCCTAAAGTGGTGGTACGCCCTTCGCTTTCACTGCCGATAAAGCCCTGGGTAATCACCAGCGCCTGCTCAATGCGCGGCTGCAACTGCGCCGTCGCCTGCTCCGCCAGCACCTGGACATCCGGGACTGCGCGGCCAAAATGATCGTCGGTGCGCATCACTTTGCGAACATCAAACCACTCTGCATTCACCTGACGTTCACGCAGAATTTCAACAAACAGCAGTGAAGACATCAGCTCGCCGTGGCTGACCAGTTCATCGGTCAGGGCATTTGAGGTGGCGAGTGACGCCGCTTCTGAGAGCATGCTGATATTGTCGATCATCCGATCAATTTCATCGCGGATCACGTCCGGACGCTGCAGGCGATCGACGATGGCGTACTGGATACGGCGGATATCATCAAGCAGAGCAGCGCGCTGGGGTGCCTGCTGGCCTTCAGCCAGCGCAACCAGAAGATTGGTAATGCCTGCCGAGGCAGAGAGCACCACCAGACGCGTGCTGGCGTCCTGCAACACCACATCGGCGCTGCGGTTCATCGCTTCAAAATCGGCTACGCTGGTGCCGCCAAATTTTGCCACTATCAGAGTTTGAGACATGTAGGACCTCGTGTCAGGTTATCTTGTTCTCGCCGATGAAAGGGTCGAGAAACATGCTTTCAGCCAGGCACAAGGAAAGAGCAGAAACGGGCGGACAAGATCGGATAGACGAGTCACCCAGAAGCGCCCCACCTTGCAAAACGTCGACTGCAGACGTTTCTGGTGACAACCCAGAGGATTCAGCCCCTGTAGCCGACAGGCAACACACCGCGTGCTGACCCACCTCGGCGTCGCTCCCCATGATGTGTTTTCACCGGATACGGTTCCTCCAACACACTGCCTGGGCGACGCGCCTCTTCTGGCTTGCACACAGGTGCGCAAGTAGGCGCATAGATCTAGCCTTTTCTGGACCTGCTGTCAATGTCAGCGATGGCCGGAGAGCCGCATTAGAAAACAAATGACCCTGCGCCGCAGGGGCTACAGTGCTTAATGGGTTCAGCCCCTGCAACAATCCCTGACACGGCACAACGTTTTGCGCAGACTTTCGCGTCACACTTTAGCGCGTGATACTGCGGCCATCCGCAGGCTGTTCGCGCCAGTGAATGCTGACGTCAGATCGCAGCGTTCACCTCGCCTGCGCGGCGTGCGCTGACAAAATTTTTCCTTTCAGTTACAAGTGTGGTCATACTGAAACGCTAAACGGGCATGATGTGCCTCCGATGGAATGACGGTTCTTAATATCAACAAGAGTGTTGCCATGAAAAATATCAATCCGACACAAACCGCAGCCTGGAAAGCGCTGCAACAGCATTTTGAGCAGATGAAATCGGTAGAAATTGCCGATCTGTTCGCTCAGGATGCCGATCGTTTTGCCAAATTCTCTGCCACCTTTGATGATCAGATGCTGGTGGATTTCTCCAAAAACCGCATCACCCAGGAAACCCTCGATAAGTTACAGGCGCTGGCCAAAGAGACCGATCTCAGCGGTGCCATTAAGTCTATGTTCTCGGGTGAGAAGATTAACCGCACCGAAGATCGTGCGGTGCTGCACGTCGCACTGCGTAACCGGAGTAACACGCCGATTCTGGTGGATGGCAAAGATGTGATGCCAGAGGTCAACGCGGTGCTGGACAAGATGAAAGGCTTCTCAGAGCGCATCATCAGCGGCGAATGGAAAGGCTATACCGGTAAAGCGATCACCGACGTAGTGAACATCGGTATCGGCGGCTCCGACCTCGGCCCGTTTATGGTGACGGAAGCACTGCGCCCGTACAAAAACCATCTAAATATGCATTTTGTCTCCAACGTTGACGGCACCCACATCGCCGAAACGCTGAAAGATCTCAGCCCGGAAACCACCCTGTTCCTGGTTGCATCGAAGACCTTCACGACTCAGGAAACCATGACCAACGCCCACAGCGCGCGCGACTGGTTCCTGAAAACCGCAGGCGATCAGCAGCATGTAGCGAAACACTTTGCTGCACTGTCGACCAATGCCAAAGCGGTGGGTGAATTCGGTATCGACACCAATAACATGTTTGAATTCTGGGACTGGGTTGGCGGCCGCTATTCACTGTGGTCAGCGATCGGCCTGTCGATCATTCTCTCGATTGGTTTCGATAACTTCGAGCAGCTGCTGAGCGGCGCACATGCCATGGACCAGCACTTCGCCTCTACCCCGGCGGAGCAGAACCTGCCGGTGCTGCTGGCGCTGATTGGTATCTGGTACAACAACTTCTTTGGTGCCGAAACCGAAGCGATTCTGCCTTACGACCAGTACATGCACCGCTTTGCCGCCTATTTCCAGCAGGGAAATATGGAGTCAAACGGCAAATATGTGGATCGCGACGGTCACCCGGTGGACTACCAGACTGGCCCTATTATCTGGGGCGAACCCGGCACTAACGGTCAGCATGCGTTTTATCAGCTGATCCATCAGGGTACCAAACTGGTTCCGTGTGACTTTATTGCGCCGGCTATTACTCATAACGCGCTGGCGGACCACCATCCAAAACTGCTCTCTAACTTCTTTGCCCAGACCGAAGCGCTGGCGTTTGGTAAGTCACGCGACGTCGTGGAGAAAGAGTTTACCGATGCCGGCAAATCTGCAGAATCTGTGGCCCACATTGTGCCGTTCAAGGTGTTTGAAGGTAATCGCCCGACTAACTCCATCCTGCTGCGTGAGATTACGCCGTACAGCCTGGGCGCGCTGATTGCGCTGTACGAGCACAAAATCTTCACGCAGGGTACCATCCTGAATATCTTCACCTTTGATCAGTGGGGTGTGGAATTAGGTAAGCAGCTGGCGAACCGTATTCTGCCGGAACTGGAAAATGAGGACGAAATTACCTCTCATGACAGTTCCACTAATGCTTTAATTAACCGCTATAAATCCTGGCGTTAATCGGCGTTAATTTCATCGGGCGGCAACGTTGCCGCCCTTTTTTTGTCTCTTTTTCCATCTGGATGACCTGATTATCGATTCTGTCATTCACGCCAGCGCGGGAAAAGTCTTAAAATACCCTAAGATAATTCTGAACATCTGGTGACAAAACAGAGTGTAATCCAGTATAAAATGGATCTGAAAACAGGCGGTACGCAGGGTTAGCTGTTGATTTATAGTCATATTTAATTTAAGCCCTTCTGAGTAAATTCTGATTATTCTTATTCCGTACCAGATATAACTAAAAAAGAACATTCCGCTTTGCATTTGCCTTACCCGTAGCGAAATATAGGGTATCAACCGGAAAAACTCCGATATAAAAAGTAGTTATCCCCAATCCAGCTGATTAAATCACGCAATCACCCCGCTATTTGCCCTGGTTTTTATGGCACTGAACTCTGATATTTTGTTGCCCTATAATGAACGCGCCCGCAATGGGACTGTCCGTCGCTCTGGTTGCAGCCTGTCTGTATTGCCATTGTCGCCGGTCAGAGATCCTTCATTCACTCAATGCAGGAAACGTTGTTATGAAAAAAACTATGGTTGCCGGTGCAGCCCTGATCCTCGTTGCCGCTTCTTCCAGCGCATTTGCTGCGCCGCAGGAAGCAGGTGAAGCAGGTACTGCAGCTGGCGCGCAGGCGGGAGCAATCTCTGCTGGCACGTCCACAGCTGTGGGTATCGGCGCACTTGGCGCGCTGGTCGGGCTCGGCATTGCTGCTTCTGGCGGTGGTGACGGCGCAAATACCGGTACAACAACCACGACCACGACGAGCACCACTCGTTGATGGATGCCCGACTCCCGTCTGATTGCTGATGTGCAGCAAACGGGCCGAGGCTGAATCACTGACTCAGTTAAGTGATGACGCTGAGCCTTGTAACCTGTATCTCTGCAGCCAGCCGTGACGGGCAGAGCACCTTTAAACATAACCACACGCCTGTGTGGTTATTTTTTACTTTGGCATGACTTATCAGGGACACACAGTGCGCCGACTTCCTCTGCTGCTCGCTTGCCTGCTGCTGCAGGCCTGTACACAAACGCAAAAAGGTCTTGAACAGACCCTGCTGCTCGCGGTTAACGGTCCGGATGACGTGACCGTCACCGATCAACAGGTCAACAATCTTCCCTATGCCAGTCTCTATGCTCGTCTGAATGACGGTCCGCGCATTTTTGTGGTGCTGGGCTACAGCGAGAAGGGGCAGCAGAAATGGGTGACGCAGGATCAGGCGATGCTGGTGACACAGCACGGCCGCCTGGTTAAAACCCTGGGCTTACCGGATAACCTGCTGAGCGTCAGCAATCTGCAACAGGATCCGCTTGCTGACAGCCTGCATATCAGCAGTGGCGCAGGCTGGACCCGCATCGTGCAGTGGACCGAGCAGGGCAAGGTTCGCGGCGCGACCGTGCGTTCCACCTTCCAGCGCGGCACCGACGACGTGCTGACCGTGGCGGGCAACCGTATCCCGTGCCGTGTCTGGCATGAGCAGGTAAGCATCGACAGCAGTAACCGCGAGTGGGAAAACACCTTCTGGATCGACAACAGCAGCGGTGATGTGGTGCAGGCCCATCAGATGCTGGCGGCCGATGCCTTCCCTGTCGATATCACTATTCTGAAGCCGGCGAAATCATGAAAAAAATCACTATTTTGCTGGCCGGGCTGAGCCTGCTCAGCGCCGCAGAAGCGCAGGCGACTGCGCAGGTTATCGTTCATGCACCGCACAACGGCGGTCAGGCTGAGCTGAACCAGATCGCGGATCTCTCTCAGTTGGTGACACTGCCTCCGCTGCAGGCCAACACGGACTGGCGCCGTACCGTTATTGCCGAGCGCGGTGCCAGCGCCGTCGCACAGCAGCAATATCAACAGACGATGGGGGCTTTACGTGCCTGGCGTGCTGACAGCAGCGGCGATCGGGCGGCGGCCATTGATGAGGTCATTCGCCAGCTGAGCGCCATCAACGTGACAGGTCGCCAGTTCACCCCGCTTGACCCGGACTGGATCCGTCTCCATCCGGCGGACAACCGTCGGCTTGAAGGCAGCTATGACCTCTGGCTGCAGACGCCATCCGATTCAGTGCTGCTGCTCGGCGCACTAAGCGGCGCAGGCAAAGTGAGCTGGCAGCCGGGTAAATCAGTACGCGACTATCTGGAGGGTCACCCGTCACTCTCCGGCGCAGAACGCAATTTTGTCACGGTGATTTCGCCTTCCGGCGCCACACAGCAGGTGCCGGTTGCTTACTGGAATCATCGCCACGCGGAAGTGGAGCCAGGCAGCGTTATCTGGCTCGGCTTTTCCTCATGGAGCCTGCCAGGCAGCTATGAAGATCTGAACGATCGCATTCTTTCCGTACTGACTCACCGGATACCAGACTGATGAAAAAACGTTATCTCTTCAGCCTGTTGGCTGTTTCCGTGGCGGCAGCCTGTCAGGCCCAGGCCGACACCTTCCCCGCGCCGGTGGGCCCGTCACAATCTGATTTCGGTGGTGTGGGCCTGATGCAGGTGCCGACGGCGCGCATGGCCAAAGAAGGCGAGTTCAGCCTCAATGCGCGCGATAACGATCAGTACCGCTATTACTCTGCGTCACTGCAGCTCTTTCCCTGGCTGGAGACGACCGTGCGTTATACCGACGTGCGCACCCGGCAGTACAGTGCAGTGTCAGAATTCAGTGGCACGCAGAGCTATAAGGATAAAGCCTTCGACCTGAAACTGCGTCTGTGGCAGGAAGGCTTCTGGCTGCCGGAAGTGGCGGTGGGAACGCGCGATCTCGGCGGTACCGGCCTGTTTGACAGTGAATATGTGGTGGGAACCAAAGCCTGGGGACCGTTCGACTTCACCCTGGGCCTCGGCTGGGGCTATCTCGGCAACAGCGGCACCGTGAAGAACCCGTTCTGCTCCTATAGCGACAGCTATTGCCAGCGTCCACGGGTGGGCGAAGCGGGTTCCATCAATGGCTCGCAGATGTTCCACGGTCCGACAGCATTTTTCGGCGGCGTGGAGTATCAGACGCCCTGGCAGCCGCTGCGTCTCAAGATGGAGTATGAGGGCAACGACTACCAGAATGACTTTGCTGGCCGCCTTGATCAGCGCAGCAAGCTCAATGTCGGCGCGATTTATCGTGTGACCGACTGGGCTGACATCAACGCCAGCTACGAGCGCGGCAACACCTTTATGTTTGGTGTCACCATCCGTACCAACTTCAACGATCTGCGTCAGGCGCACATCGACAGCGAGAAGCCGGCCTACAATCCGCAGCCGCAGCCTCAGTTGCTGGAACCGACGGTAGTCGGAACTCAGCTGACCGATCTGAAATACAACGCAGGTCTTGATGGTCCGCGGATTCAGACTCAGGGCCACACGTTGTATGTGTCAGGCGAGCAGACGAAGTATCGTGATACCCGTGAAGGCGTTGATCGCGCTAACCGCATCATCATGAACCACCTGCCGGACGGCATCGACACCATCAATGTGACCGAGTCGCGCTTTAACATGCCGCAGGTGACTACTGAGACGAAAGTTGCCAGTCTGCGTAACGATCTGGAAGGCTACCCGCTGGGCCATGAGCAGCGGCTGCAACAAACCCGCAAAGAACCGGTCGATCCGGGTAACACCGAGCAGGGGATGTTTATCCGCCAGGATCGCCTGAACTATAGCCTCTCACCGGTGCTGAATCAGTCGGTGGGCGGCCCGGAAAGCTTCTACATGTATCAGGTTGGCGTGATGGCCAGCGCGGATTACTGGCTGACGGATCACCTGCTGGTGGGCGGCAGTCTGTTTGGTAACCTCGCTAACAACTACGACAAATTCAACTACAACGGCGCACCGGCGGACTCTTCGCTGCCGCGCGTGCGTACCCATATCCGCGACTACGTTGAGAACAACGTCTACGTTAACGATCTGCAGGCGAACTATATGGGCCACCTCGGTAACGGCTTCTATGGTCAGGTCTACGGCGGCTATCTGGAGACGATGTACGGCGGCGTGGGCGGCGAGTTGCTTTATCGTCCGGTCGATGCGAACTGGGCGGTGGGCGTCGATGCCAACTACGTCCGTCAGCGTGACTGGGACAATATGATGCAGTTTAACCGCTACAAAGCGTCAACCGGCAACCTGACCGGTTACTGGCGTCCGTGGTTCATGCAGGATGTGCTGGTGAAAACCAGCGTCGGTCAGTATCTGGCGAAAGATAAAGGTGTGACGGTCGATGTGTCGAAGCGCTTCGACAGCGGCGTGATGGTCGGTGTTTATGCCACCAAAACCAACGTGTCGTCTGAAGAGTATGGCGAAGGCGACTTCACCAAAGGCTTCTATATCTCCATCCCGATGGATCTGTTCACCGTGACGCCAACACGCGGTCGCGCGCAGGTGAACTGGGTACCGCTGACGCGTGATGGCGGTCAGATGCTGGGTCGTAAATACCAGCTGTATGATCTGACGTCGGATCGCGACGCTCGCTTCAACTAAGCAGAGGCGGCCTCCGGGCCGCTCAACACTGTTTACAGACGCAGGCTCAGGGTAAATCTGGCCGCAACACCTAAGCTCAATGCGCAGGGAACACGGTCAGAAGAGGAAAGCGTCCCGCGCCAGGACGGCGCGGGCCGAGCGTGTCATGGATGACGGCTTTTGCGTCTTTCCGATCTGACCGTGTTTCCTGCGCTGGCTCGATATCACAGCTGACAGGCCCCGAGTTGATTCCCCTCCCTTCAAGCAGCCTTCTGCCCGCTTTTTTTATTTAATCCGCATCGTAGCCGAGATTGGGTGCCAGCCAGCGCTCCACTTCGCTGACCGACATGCCTTTGCGTGCCCCATAATCCTCTACCTGATCACGCTGAATCTGCGCCACGGCGAAATAGCGGCTGTCAGGATGGCTGAAGTACCAGCCGGACACCGCCGCACCCGGCCACATGGCAAAGGATTCGGTCAGTTTCATGCCGGTCTGCTCTTCAACCGCCAGCAGACGCCAGATGGCAGCTTTTTCAGTGTGATCAGGGCAGGCCGGATAGCCTGGCGCCGGACGTACCCCCTGATAATTTTCGCGAATCAGCTCTTCATTGCTGAGGTTTTCGTTGGGCGCAAAGCCCCAGATCACCTTACGCACCCGCTCGTGCAGGTATTCAGCAAAAGCTTCCGCCAGACGGTCAGCCAGCGCTTTCACCATGATCTTGTTGTAGTCATCGTGCTGACGATCATAGGCCTCCGCCAGCGCATCCTCTTCCAGTCCGCCGGTCACCGCGAACGCGCCAAGGTAATCCGCTTTTCCCGCTGACTTCGGGGCAACGAAATCCGCCAGACAGTAGTTGGCGAAGTCGGTTTTCTCTGTCTGCTGACGTAAGTGATGACTCACACACAAAATTTCATCGCGTCGCTCGTCGCGGTAAATATGGATATCATCGCCAACCCGGTTAGCCGGGAAAATACCGACCACGCCACGCGGCTTCAGTAGTGACTCCTCACTTAATCTGTCGAGCATCGCACTGGCATCGGCAAACAGACGCTGCGCCTCTTCACCCACCACCTCATCTTCAAGAATGCGGGGATATTTACCCGCCAGCGACCATGTCATAAAGAACGGCGTCCAGTCGATGTAGTTGCGTAGCGTCGCAATGCTGGCCTCCACCTGACTGACACCAGCGCGATGCGGCACCGGCGGCGTGTAGCTTTCCCAGTCAATCGACGTGGCGTTGTCGCGCGCCGCCTGCAACGAGACCGGCGGCGTGCGTGGCTTTTTACGTGCATGCTGGATGCGCACGGTCTCATACTCTTTGCGGGTTCGGGCAACGAAGTCGTCTTTCAGCGTGGCGGAAAGCAGCGACGACACCACGCCAACGGTGCGAGAGGCGTTCTGCACATAGACCGTCGGGCCGCTGTAGTGCTGTTCAATTTTGACGGCAGTATGCGCCTTCGAGGTGGTCGCGCCGCCAATCAGCAGCGGTAAGGTAAAACCCTGCCGCTCCATCTCTTTCGCCATATTGACCATCTCATCCAGCGACGGCGTAATCAGGCCAGACAAGCCGATAATGTCCGCCTTCACTTCACGCGCCGTTTTGAGGATTTTCTCGCCCGGCACCATCACGCCAAGGTCGATAATTTCGTAGTTATTACACTGCAGCACTACGCCGACGATATTCTTGCCGATGTCATGCACGTCGCCTTTAACCGTGGCCAGCACGATTTTACCGTTGCTGCGCCCCGCCTCTTTGCTGGCTTCGATAAACGGCTCCAGATACGCCACCGCCTGCTTCATCACGCGCGCCGATTTCACCACCTGTGGCAGGAACATTTTGCCTTCGCCGAACAGGTCGCCGACCACGTTCATCCCGGACATCAGCGGCCCTTCAATCACCTCTATCGGGCGTGGCACCTGCTGACGCGCCTCTTCGGTATCCTGCTCGATGAACTCCGTGATGCCTTTGACCAGCGAATATTCCAGCCGCTTCACCACGTCCCAGCTGCGCCACTCGGCGAGCTGCTTGTCCTGCGTACCGTCACTTTTGCCGCCACGGTATTTTTCCGCCAGCGCCAGCAGCCGCTCAGTACCATCATCCCGTCGGTTGAGGATCACATCCTCCACCGCCTCGCGCAGTTCTGCCGGCAGATCGTCATAGATGGCCAGCTGGCCTGCGTTGACGATGCCCATGTCCATGCCGTTACGGATGGCGTAGTAGAGAAACACCGCATGTATCGCTTCACGCACCGGGTCGTTGCCACGGAATGAAAACGACACGTTAGAGACGCCGCCGGAGATCAGCACATGGGGCAGTTCACGCTTGATGTCTTCACAGGCACCGATGAAATCCATCGCGTAGTTGTTGTGCTCGTCGATGCCCGTAGCGACCGCAAAGATGTTGGGATCGAAAATGATATCTTCCGGCGGGAAGCCGACCTGTTCGGTCAGGATCCGGTAAGCGCGGCGACAGATTTCGATTTTACGGGCGCGGGTATCCGCCTGGCCCACTTCGTCAAACGCCATGACCACCATCGCCGCGCCGTAACGCCGCACCTGGCGCGCATGGTGGATAAAGGCCGCTTCACCCTCTTTCATAGAAATCGAGTTCACAATACCTTTGCCCTGAATGCACTGCAGCCCTTTCTCAATCACCTCCCATTTCGAGGAGTCGATCATAATCGGCACGCGGGCAATATCGGGTTCGCCCGCAATCAGATTCAGAAACCGCACCATCGCCGCTTCGGCGTCGAGCATTCCTTCATCCATATTGATGTCGATAATCTGCGCGCCGCTCTGCACCTGCTGCAGCGCCACTTCCAGCGCGTCGTTGTACTTCTCTTCTTTGATCAGCCGCTTAAATTTTGCTGAGCCGGTGACGTTGGTGCGCTCACCAACGTTAACAAACAGCGACTCTGCGGTGATGTTCAGCGGCTCCAGACCGGAGAGGCGACAGGCCACCGGAATCACTGGCAACCTGCGCGGCGCGACGCCTTCAACCGCCGCGACCATAGCCGCAATATGTTGCGGCGTAGTGCCACAGCAGCCGCCAATAATGTTCAGGAAGCCCGAGGTAGCCCATTCACCAATCTGCTCCGCCATCAGTTCTGCATCGAGATCGTATTCGCCAAAGGCGTTCGGCAGACCGGCGTTGGGATGGGCAGTGACGTATCCCTCGGCGATGCGCGAAAGCTCCGCCACATACTGACGCAGCTCATCCGGCCCCAGCGCGCAGTTCAGGCCAAAAGAGAGCGGTTCGGCATGACGCAACGAGTTGTAAAACGCTTCCGTGGTCTGGCCGGAGAGCGTCCGGCCGGACGCATCGGTGATGGTGCCGGAGATCATCAGCGGCAGTTTCACACCCAGCGCGTCCATCTCGGTCTTCACCGCATAAATGGCCGCTTTGGCATTCAGCGTATCGAACACCGTTTCAATCATGATGAGGTCAGCACCGCCCTCCACCAGCGCACGGGTCGATTCACGGTAGGCTTCCACCAGCTGATTGAAGGTGACGTTGCGGTAAGCAGGATCGTTGACGTCGGGTGAGATCGAGCAGGTACGGTTGGTCGGGCCGAGTACACCCGCGACATAACGCGGGCGATCCGGCGTTTTCGCCGTCCACGCATCGGCGCAGGCGCGCGCCAGCCGGGCCGCTTCGAAATTGATCTCCGCCGACAAGCTTTCCATCTGGTAATCCGCCATCGCAATCGACGTGGCGTTGAAGGTGTTGGTTTCCAGGATATCTGCACCGGCAGCCAGATAGGCGTCGTGGATCTCGCGGATCACCTCGGGTTTACTCAGCACCAGCAGATCGTTGTTGCCTTTGAGATCGCAGGGCCAGTCAGCAAAACGGCTGCCGCGATAATCCTCTTCCTCCAGCCGGTAGCTCTGGATCATGGTGCCCATGCCGCCATCTAACACCATAATGCGTTGTGCGAGCTGCTGATGTAGCGCGTCGATTTTAGTGCTCACTGTTGCCCCATTCACGTCAGTCTGCTGGCGGAAAACCCTGTTTTTCATTCTGGCACAAGCCTGTCTGGCGACAAAGTAACCTCTTCTGCGACAGGTTCCAGCCATGGTCATACAGGTCTGACCAGAAAACCAGCGTTTGCAAACGGTGTGATTAAAACGAAAATGATTTCCACAATGCAAAAGGAGAGACAACGATGGCAACGCCCGTTCCTGTTAAGCGCGGTAAGAAACCCCGCGGCACCCCTGTCGCCGCACCGGCGGGCGGTCAGGTTCAATCGCTGACGCGCGGCCTGACCCTGCTGGAGCTGATTGCGGATTCTCATGGCAGCGTGGCGCTGACCGAGCTGGCACAGCAGGCGGGCCTGCCTAACTCCACCACGCATCGCCTGCTCAGCACCATGCAACAGCAGGGCTTTGTCCGTCAGGTGGGCGATCTCGGGCTGTGGACAATCGGCGCGCACGCCTTTGTGGTCGGCAGCAGTTTCCTGCAAAGCCGCAATCTGCTGGCGCTGGTCCACCCGGTGCTGCGTAGCCTGATGGAACAGTCCGGTGAGACGGTGAATCTGGCGGTGCTGGATCTCAGCGACCACCAGGCGGTGATCATTGATCAGGTGCAGTGCACCCAGCTGATGAGGATGTCTGCGCCGATTGGCGGCAAACTGCCGATGCACGCGTCAGGCGCAGGCAAAGCCTTTCTGGCCCATCTGGGTGATGAGCAGATCACCGCCCTGCTGCATCAGAAAGGATTGCACTACTACACGCCGAAGACCCTGATGTCGCCGCAGAGCCTGAAAGAGAATCTGGCCCAGGTGCGCAAAGCCGGCTTTTCACTGGATGATGAAGAGCATGCGCTCGGACTGCGCTGTGTCGCCGCGCCCATTTATGATGAACATGGCGAAGCGTTTGCCGCGCTCTCTATCTCCGGTCCCATCGCGCGCATGACAGACGATCGGATTACGGAATTAGGTGCGCTGGTCATCCGCGAAGCGCGTCAGGTTACGCTGGCGTATAGCGGCCGTTGACCGTCTCTGCCGCATAGCGGACGCTGAAACGCTGCGTCTGCCGCCAGGCGATCACCTCTTCCACATGACCCAGAGCGAGGCGCTGCTGCTGCGCGCGCCACCAGCGGGCGTCGAATATCTCCGGATGCAGTTGCAGCAGCAAGGCACCGGTCGCAGCTTCACTGCATAACGCATAGCGGAAGGTTTCCGGGAAGACATCGTCCGGCCCGACGCTGTACCACGGTTCGGCGCTGAGTTCATCCTCCTCATAGCGCGCCGCAGGCACCTCGCGAAAATTCAGCTCCTGCATCGGGCGGATCTCATCGTAGTCGTAGAAAATCACGCGCCCATGGCGGGTTATGCCGAAGTTCTTAAACAGCATGTCGCCAGGAAAGATGTTGGCGGCTGCCAGCTGTTTAATGGCATTGCCATACTCCTCAATGGCGTGTCGTCGCTCAGCGTCGCTGGCCTGCGCCAGATAGAGATTAAGCGGCTGCATACGACGCTCCAGCCACAGATGACGGATGATCAGGCGATCGCCTTCGATATGCAGCTTTTCTGCCACGCAGGCGTGGAGTTCCGCCAGCAGCGCCGGTGAGATACGCGACAACGGCAGCGCAAACTGCTCGAACGCCTGCGTATCCGCCATCCGTCCCACGCGATCGTGCTCTTTGACCTGCTGATAACAGGCGCGGACCTGCGCTTCCGTCACCTCTTTTTGCGGTGCGAAGCGATCTTTGATGACCTTGAACACCCAGTCAAAGCCCGGCAGCGTGAAGACCAGCATCACCATGCCGCGCACGCCGGGCGCGATCTCAAAAGCGGTGTCACCCTCTGCCAGCGCCTGAAGATATTCACGATAGCTTTCAGTTTTACCGTGCTTCTGGCAGCCAATCGCCATATAGCGCTCCGCCAGCGTTTTGCCAGGCAGAATCGGTTGCAGCCAGGCGACCAGCGCCGCAGGCACCGGGGCATACACCATGAAATAGGCACGGGCAAAACCAAAGACAATGCTGGCGTCATTCACATCAGTCAGGCAGCTGTCGATCCACAGCTCGCCGCTGTCAGTGCGCTGGATCGGCAGCAGACAGGGAAAAATGCCTTCCGGCTGATGCAGGCGCGCCACCAGCCAGGCGGTTTTGTTGCGATAGAAGAGTTCACTGTTAACCTCAAGCCAGCCCTGATCCAGCCGGGGGAAATGCGACTGCAGGTGGCGGACAATCCAGCCGACATCACGCGCGCGGTGCTGCCAGGGCAGCGTCAGCGGTAAATCTCCCAGCACCTGATCCACCAATGCCTGCCAGCCCCGCTCCGGCTGATAATGGCGCGACAACGGTCGCAAAGGTGCCACCGGCGCAGTCCGGGACTGAGAGCTGAAAATAAACAGCCGGTCAGGCTGCAGGTCGGTATGTCCATGCAGCCGGCAGTAAACCGAGTTAAAGAAGCTTTCAGCAATTTCATGCCGGGGATAGCCGGGCAGCAGACTTTGATAATGATCCTTGACCCGCAGCCAGAAAATCTCATCCCAGCTGGCCGCGCCATTCAGCACCCGCAGTTGATCGGCGACCAGACTGACGTGATGATCATAGAGATGAATACGGGCCTTCATCGCATGCTGCACTGCCTGCCATTCTGCCTGCTCGAACCGCTGCTGCGCCCCGGCGGTAATATCCAGAAAACGGCCATACTGAGCATCAAAACCCTGCAGGATAGTGTGGGCGATCAGGGATTCACGTGGCGGCATAGTCAGCTCCGGTCAATGCCCGCCCGCGTGGTGCGGGCGGGGAATCCGTCATAGCAGAAGCGTCAGAACTGATGCTCTTCAGTCGAACCGGTGAGCGCGGTGACCGAAGACTTACCGCCCTGAATGATGTTGGTCACCTGATCGAAATAGCCGGTGCCGACTTCCTGCTGATGTGACGAGAAGCTGTAACCGCGATCGCGGGCAGCGAACTCAGGCTGCTGAACCTTTTCAACGTAGTGACGCATCCCTTCGCCCTGGGCATAGGCATGCGCCAGATCGAACATGTTGAACCACATGCTGTGGATGCCCGCCAGCGTGATGAACTGGAAGCGATAGCCCATGTCGCTAAGCGCCTGCTGGAACTTCGCGATGGTGCGGTCGTCGAGGTTCTTCTTCCAGTTGAACGATGGCGAGCAGTTGTAGGCCAGCAGTTTGCCGGGGAAGCGCGCATGGATGGCGTCGGCAAAGCGCTGCGCCATCGCCAGATCCGGCGTCGAGGTTTCGCACCACAGGATGTCAGCATAAGGGGCATAGGCCAGCCCGCGGCTGATCGCCTGTTCAATGCCAGCGTGTGTGCGGAAGAAGCCTTCTGCCGTCCGGTCGCCACGGATAAAAGGACGATCGTATTCATCGCAGTCTGAGGTAATCAGATCCGCGGCGTCGGCATCGGTGCGGGCCAGCAGTACCGTTGGCACGTCCATGACATCCGCAGCCAGCCGCGCCGCCACCAGTTTCTGAATCGCTTCCTGAGTCGGTACCAGCACTTTGCCGCCCATGTGACCGCATTTTTTTACCGCCGCCAGCTGATCTTCGAAGTGAACCGCAGCCGCGCCCGCCTGAATCATCGCCTTCATCAGCTCATACGCATTGAGTACTCCGCCAAAACCGGCTTCCGCATCAGCGACAATCGGCAGAAAGAAATCGGTATACCGGCTATCACCCTTTTCGATACCGCTGGACCACTGAATCTGATCGGCGCGCTGAAAGGTCTGATTGATGCGGGTCACCACTTCCGGCACCGAGTTCACTGGATAGAGCGACTGATCGGGATACATCTGCCCGGCTACGTTGGCATCCGCAGCCACCTGCCAGCCAGAAAGGTAAATTGCTTCAATACCCGCTTTGGCCTGCTGCAGTGCCTGCCCGCCGCTGAGCGCCCCCAGACTGTTGATGTACCCTTTCTTCGCTTCGCCGTTCAGCAGCGCCCATAACTTCTCCGAACCGCGCTCCGCCAGCGTACAGGCGGGCAGGACTGAACCGCGCAGATTGACGACCTCTGCGGCGCTATAAGGGCGGGTAATGCCCTGCCAGCGTGCGGTCTGCCAGAGTTGTTCCAGTTGTTCTATCTGTTGAGTTCGTGTCATGGCAATAGCTCCTCTGTTCAGGGGATCAGGCGGTAGCCTGGCAGGGTAAGAAAGGAAACCAGCTCGCGCTCGGTAGTGATCTGCGCCATCAGCTGCGCCGCGTCGTCATAGCGACCGGCACTAAAGCGGGCTTCGCCCAGCGCGTTTTGCAGCAGATGCAGCTCTTCGTTCAGCCAGCGCAGAAACAGTTCGGCCGTGACCTGCTGACCACTGTTCAGCATTTGCTGATGACGAATCCATTGCCAGATTGAGGTGCGTGCAATCTCAGCAGTAGCGGCATCCTCCATCAGCCCGTCAATCGGCACACAGCCGTTACCACTTATCCAGGCTTCAAGGTATTGCAGCGCGACGCGGATGTTGGCGCGCATCCCCGCTTCGGTGCGCTCACCCTGACAGGGTGCGATTAACTGCTCCGCCGTGATCGGGGCATCTTCTTCACGCATGACATGCAGCTGGTTGGGTCGGTCGCCCAGCACGGCATTGAAGACTGCCATTGCGGTATCTGCCAGGCCCGGATGCGCAATCCAGGTGCCGTCATGCCCGTTGCCCGCCTCCCGTTGTTTATCTTCCGTTACGCGCTGCAATACCCAGGCATTGCGCGTCGGGTCTTTAGCGGGGATCAGGGCTGACATTCCGCCCATCGCGAATGCTCCCCGGCGATGACAGGTTTTAATCAGCAGACGCGAGTAAGCATCCAGAAACGGCTGAGACATGGTGACGGACTGGCGATCCGGCAGGACGCGATCCGGATGCTGTTTCAGGGTTTTGATGTAGCTGAAGATGTAATCCCAGCGGCCACAGTTGAGTCCAACGATGTGATCGCGCAGATTCCACAGGATCTCATCCATCTGAAACACGGCGGGTAAGGTTTCAATCAGCACTGTTGCTTTGATCGTGCCGCGCGGCAGATCGAACTGATCCTCGCTGAAGCTGAAGATCTCACGCCACCATGCGATCTCCTGCCAGCTCTCGGTCTTAGGCAGATAGAAGTAAGGTCCGCTGCCCTTAGCCAGCAAAGGCCGGACGTTGTGGAAGAAATAGAGCGCGAAATCAAACAGTCCGCCCGGAATCGCCTCACCCTGCCAGCTGACATGTTTTTCTGACAAATGCAGGCCGCGAACCCGGCACATCAGCACCGCTGGATTAGCGCCGAGCTGATAAATTTTGCCCGTGTCGCTGGTGTAACTCAGGGTGCCCTGCACCGCTTCGCGCAGTGTCAGCTGCCCGTCAATCAGCTTTGACCACTCCGGCGACAGCGAATCCTCAAAGTCGGCCATAAAAACTTTTACGTTTGCGTTCAGGGCATTAATCACCATTTTTCGCTCGGGTGGCCCCGTAATCTCGACCCGACGATCTTCTAAGTCTGCCGGAATGGGTTGAATATGCCACTCACTGGCTCTTATGGAAGCGGTTTCCATATCGAAGCCTGGCAGATAGCCCTGGTCATATTGCTGCTGACGCTGCTGGCGATCTGATAACAGCACGTCGCGTTGCGGTGCAAAGCGCGCAACCAGCGCCTCCAGAAAAGAGACGGCCTCGGGAGTTAACAACTGCTGTTCAGCATGGTTAAAGGGCTGGCTGAAAGAGAGGGTATGGCTGATCACTGAGTCTGTCATGCTGGCTTTCTCCTGTATTCAAAGGATCGAATGCAGCGGATCCACATGGTGTTCGTTTTGTGAGCGACAGGATCAGAGCATAATCATTTATTTTTCTAAATCAAAAACTATTTCCATTTTTATATATAAATAATTCTATCCCAATGTTTTACATGCAATTAAATTTATTTTTATTAAAGGAACGGATTTCATTAGCGTTTTACAGACGAAAAAAAACCGTGTTGCCTTTGGCTAACACGGTTCAGTTGATCGTCAGGTGGGACTATTCCAGCGTTGGATTCATGCGGCGCAGATCGAACGGGGTGATCTGGTAAACATAGTAGTTAAGCCAGTTCGAGAACAGCAGATTGCCGTGACTTCGCCAGGTGGCGCGCGGTGGCAGAGCCGGATTATCCTGCGGGAAGTAGTTATACGGGACTTCCGGGCTTACTCCCGCTTCATAATCACGATGATACTCACCCGACAACGTCAGCGCATCATACTCCGGGTGACCGGTAACAAACACCAGACGTTTGTCTTTACTCGCCATCAGATAGGCGCCGGTTTGTTCCGATTCAGCAAACAGCTCAAGATCGGTGTAATCCGTGATCAGCTGAGTAGGAAAATCAGCATAGCGTGAGTGTGGCGCAAGGAAATTATCATCAAAACCCCGGGTCAGTAACGCATGGGGATGCAGAATCTGGTGCTCATAGACGCCAGACAGCTTGTTATGCCGGGTTTGCTTGGGAATGCCATACAGAATATTAAGCGCAGCCTGCACAGCCCAGCAGACAAACAGGGTGGAGGTGACGTGCTCATTGGCCCAGTGCAGTACGCGCTGAATCTGGGGCCAGTAGGCGACATCATTAAAATCAACCAGTCCCAGTGGTGCACCTGTCACGATTAAGCCATCGTAGTTGTCGTGCTGGATATCTTCAAAATTGCAGTAAAAATTGTTGAGGTGCTCCGTGGGCGTATTACGTGACTCGCGGCTGTCGATGCGCAGCAGCTGAATATCGATCTGTAAGGGCGAGTTGGAAAGCAGACGCAGAAACTGATTCTCCGTTTCGATCTTTTTCGGCATCAGATTCAGTATAAGCACTTTAAGCGGTCGGATCTCCTGAACACTGGCGCGCGACGATGTCATGACAAAGACATTTTCGTCGCGCAAAAAATTCACTGCCGGTAATTCGTCGGGAACCCTGATTGGCATAACCTGCTCACCTCTCGCAACCATATAAACGTTTAGACATCTGGATGCCCAACATTAGCCTGATCGTTGTAAGATGTCGAGGTTTCATGCAGAAAATGAAAAGGTTTCAGCTTAAAGTGGCAAACAACAGACGTAAAAAAGCCCCGCACTCGCGTGCGGGGCTTCTTCACTTATTTAATGCCTGGCAGTTCCCTACTCTCGCATGGGGAGGCCCCACACTACCATCGGCGCTACGGCGTTTCACTTCTGAGTTCGGCATGGGGTCAGGTGGGACCACCGCGCTAAAGCCGCCAGGCAAATTCTTTGTGCACGAAACGAATCTTTCACGCCATGACCGCGTTGCCATCGCTCGGCCGCACCGGTCACATACTTCAGTATGCTCCCGCTGACGTCCTCGCTCTGCGCCTTGTCACGCCGCAAAATCTTTCGTTTCCGCTAATTTTTATCCGGTACAGGCTGAAAATCGTGTCTCTCAAAAACGCCTCTGGCGTTGTAAGGTTAAGCCTCACGGGTCATTAGTACCGGTTAGCTCAACGCATCGCTGCGCTTACACACCCGGCCTATCAACGTCGTAGTCTTCAACGTCCCTTCAGGACTCTCAAGGAGTCAGGGAGAACTCATCTCGGGGCAAGTTTCGTGCTTAGATGCTTTCAGCACTTATCTTTTCCGCACTTAGCTACCGGGCAATGCCATTGGCATGACAACCCGAACACCAGTGGTGCGTTCACTCCGGTCCTCTCGTACTAGGAGCAACCCCCCTCAATTCTCCAGCGCCCACGGCAGATAGGGACCGAACTGTCTCACGACGTTCTAAACCCAGCTCGCGTACCACTTTAAACGGCGAACAGCCGTACCCTTGGGACCTACTTCAGCCCCAGGATGTGATGAGCCGACATCGAGGTGCCAAACACCGCCGTCGATATGAACTCTTGGGCGGTATCAGCCTGTTATCCCCGGAGTACCTTTTATCCGTTGAGCGATGGCCCTTCCATTCAGAACCACCGGATCACTATGACCTGCTTTCGCACCTGCTCGAGCCGTCACTCTCGCAGTCAAGCCAGCTTATGCCATTGCACTAACCTCACGATGTCCGACCGTGATTAGCTGACCTTCGTGCTCCTCCGTTACTCTTTAGGAGGAGACCGCCCCAGTCAAACTACCCACCAGACACTGTCCGCAGCCCGGATTACGGGCCTACGTTAGAACATCAAACATTAAAGGGTGGTATTTCAAGGTTGGCTCCACGCAGACTGGCGTCCGCGCTTCAAAGCCTCCCACCTATCCTACACATCAAGGCTCAATGTTCAGTGTCAAGCTGTAGTAAAGGTTCACGGGGTCTTTCCGTCTTGCCGCGGGTACACTGCATCTTCACAGCGAGTTCAATTTCACTGAGTCTCGGGTGGAGACAGCCTGGCCATCATTACGCCATTCGTGCAGGTCGGAACTTACCCGACAAGGAATTTCGCTACCTTAGGACCGTTATAGTTACGGCCGCCGTTTACCGGGGCTTCGATCAAGAGCTTCTCCTTGCGGATAACCCCATCAATTAACCTTCCGGCACCGGGCAGGCGTCACACCGTATACGTCCACTTTCGTGTTTGCACAGTGCTGTGTTTTTAATAAACAGTTGCAGCCAGCTGGTATCTTCGACTGGCTTCGGCTCGGGGAGTAAATCCCTCCACCTACGCGCCAGCGTGCCTTCTCCCGAAGTTACGGCACCATTTTGCCTAGTTCCTTCACCCGAGTTCTCTCAAGCGCCTTGGTATTCTCTACCTGACCACCTGTGTCGGTTTGGGGTACGATTCTGTGTTACCTGATGCTTAGAGGCTTTTCCTGGAAGCTGGGCATTTATCACTTCAGCACCGTAGTGCCTCGTCGTCACGCCTCAGCGTTGATAAGGGACCGGATTTACCTGGACCCTCCGCCTACACGCTTAAACCGGGACAACCGTCGCCCGGCTGATATAGCCTTCTCCGTCCCCCCTTCGCAGTAACACCGAGTACAGGAATATTAACCTGTTTCCCATCGACTACGCCTTTCGGCCTCGCCTTAGGGGTCGACTCACCCTGCTCCGATTAACGTTGAACAGGAACCCTTGGTCTTCCGGCGAGCGGGCTTTTCACCCGCTTTATCGTTACTTATGTCAGCATTCGCACTTCTGATACCTCCAGCATGCCTCACAGCACACCTTCGACGGCTTACAGAACGCTCCCCTACCCAACAACACATAGTGTCGCTGCCGCAGCTTCGGTGCATGGTTTAGCCCCGTTACATCTTCCGCGCAGGCCGACTCGACCAGTGAGCTATTACGCTTTCTTTAAATGATGGCTGCTTCTAAGCCAACATCCTGGCTGTCTGTGCCTTCCCACATCGTTTCCCACTTAACCATGACTTTGGGACCTTAGCTGGCGGTCTGGGTTGTTTCCCTCTTCACGACGGACGTTAGCACCCGCCGTGTGTCTCCCGTGATAACATTCTCCGGTATTCGCAGTTTGCATCGGGTTGGTAAGCCGGGATGGCCCCCTAGCCGAAACAGTGCTCTACCCCCGGAGATGAGTTCACGAGGCGCTACCTAAATAGCTTTCGGGGAGAACCAGCTATCTCCCGGTTTGATTGGCCTTTCACCCCCAGCCACAGGTCATCCGCTAATTTTTCAACATTAGTCGGTTCGGTCCTCCAGTTAGTGTTACCCAACCTTCAACCTGCCCATGGCTAGATCACCGGGTTTCGGGTCTATACCCTGCAACTTAACGCCCAGTTAAGACTCGGTTTCCCTGCGGCTCCCCTATACGGTTAACCTTGCTACAGAATATAAGTCGCTGACCCATTATACAAAAGGTACGCAGTCACCCCATAAAGAGGCTCCCACTGCTTGTACGTACACGGTTTCAGGTTCTGTTTCACTCCCCTCGCCGGGGTTCTTTTCGCCTTTCCCTCACGGTACTGGTTCACTATCGGTCAGTCAGGAGTATTTAGCCTTGGAGGATGGTCCCCCCATATTCAGACAGGATACCACGTGTCCCGCCTTACTCATCGAGCTCACAGCACGTGTGCTTTTGTGTACGGGAGTATCACCCTGTACCCTGCGACTTTCCAGACGCTTCCACTAACACACATGCTGATTCAGGCTCTGGGCTGCTCCCCGTTCGCTCGCCGCTACTGGGGGAATCTCGGTTGATTTCTTTTCCTCGGGGTACTTAGATGTTTCAGTTCCCCCGGTTCGCCTTGCAGCACTATGTATTCATGCTGCAATGATGCACAGAGTGCACCGGGTTTCCCCATTCGGACATCGACGGCTGTAGCGGTTCATATCACCTTACCGTCGCTTTACGCAGATTAGCACGTCCTTCATCGCCTCTGACTGCCTGGGCATCCACCGTGTACGCTTAGTCGCTTAACCTCACAACCCACAGGCGTTTTTCAACGCTGTAGGTCACGAGCATTTGAGAGACTCGAACGCATCGCTCTGTCATTCCTTATTACGGAGGAATGACGCGCTGCGTCGTTTCAATTTTCAGCTTGTTCCGGATTGTTAAAGAGCAATATCTTAAACATGACTCGTAAGTCATCTTTAAGATATGTGGGCAACATCTTTCACCTGTCACCAAGCTTTGGCGTCCCCTAGGGGATTCGAACCCCTGTTACCGCCGTGAAAGGGCGGTGTCCTGGGCCTCTAGACGAAGGGGACAATTAAGTCTGTCTTCGAAAGACACTTTGCTCGTTATTTTCTATCAGACAATCTGTGTGGACACTGCGCGGGAAGGTATCTTCAGGTAAGGAGGTGATCCAACCGCAGGTTCCCCTACGGTTACCTTGTTACGACTTCACCCCAGTCATGAATCACAAAGTGGTAAGCGCCCTCCCGAAGGTTAAGCTACCTACTTCTTTTGCAACCCACTCCCATGGTGTGACGGGCGGTGTGTACAAGGCCCGGGAACGTATTCACCGTGGCATTCTGATCCACGATTACTAGCGATTCCGACTTCACGGAGTCGAGTTGCAGACTCCGATCCGGACTACGACGCACTTTGTGAGGTCCGCTTGCTCTCGCGAGGTCGCTTCTCTTTGTATGCGCCATTGTAGCACGTGTGTAGCCCTACTCGTAAGGGCCATGATGACTTGACGTCATCCCCACCTTCCTCCGGTTTATCACCGGCAGTCTCCTTTGAGTTCCCGACCGAATCGCTGGCAACAAAGGATAAGGGTTGCGCTCGTTGCGGGACTTAACCCAACATTTCACAACACGAGCTGACGACAGCCATGCAGCACCTGTCTCACGGTTCCCGAAGGCACTAAGGCATCTCTGCCGAATTCCGTGGATGTCAAGAGTAGGTAAGGTTCTTCGCGTTGCATCGAATTAAACCACATGCTCCACCGCTTGTGCGGGCCCCCGTCAATTCATTTGAGTTTTAACCTTGCGGCCGTACTCCCCAGGCGGTCGACTTAACGCGTTAGCTCCGGAAGCCACGCCTCAAGGGCACAACCTCCAAGTCGACATCGTTTACGGCGTGGACTACCAGGGTATCTAATCCTGTTTGCTCCCCACGCTTTCGCACCTGAGCGTCAGTCTTTGTCCAGGGGGCCGCCTTCGCCACCGGTATTCCTCCAGATCTCTACGCATTTCACCGCTACACCTGGAATTCTACCCCCCTCTACAAGACTCAAGCCTGCCAGTTTCAAATGCAGTTCCCAGGTTAAGCCCGGGGATTTCACATCTGACTTAACAGACCGCCTGCGTGCGCTTTACGCCCAGTAATTCCGATTAACGCTTGCACCCTCCGTATTACCGCGGCTGCTGGCACGGAGTTAGCCGGTGCTTCTTCTGCGGGTAACGTCAATCGATGCGGTTATTAACCGCACCGCCTTCCTCCCCGCTGAAAGTACTTTACAACCCGAAGGCCTTCTTCATACACGCGGCATGGCTGCATCAGGCTTGCGCCCATTGTGCAATATTCCCCACTGCTGCCTCCCGTAGGAGTCTGGACCGTGTCTCAGTTCCAGTGTGGCTGGTCATCCTCTCAGACCAGCTAGGGATCGTCGCCTAGGTGGGCCATTACCCCGCCTACTAGCTAATCCCATCTGGGTTCATCCGATAGTGAGAGGCCTGAAGGTCCCCCTCTTTGGTCTTGCGACGTTATGCGGTATTAGCCACCGTTTCCAGTGGTTATCCCCCTCTATCGGGCAGATCCCCAGACATTACTCACCCGTCCGCCACTCGTCACCCAAGAGCAAGCTCTCTGTGCTACCGTCCGACTTGCATGTGTTAGGCCTGCCGCCAGCGTTCAATCTGAGCCATGATCAAACTCTTCAATTTAAGTTTGATTTGCTTAAACAAGTTAAGCGGTGCTCATCTGTAAAACGTCATAATGAATTTCATTATGTGTTCACTCGTGAGGCTTTGATATTTTGCTGCGTCCGGAGACGCTGATATCAATCCTGCGAGTGCCCACACAGATTGTCTGATAAATTGTTAAAGAGCAGTGCGAACAGTGCGTTAGCGTCCTGTCGCGAGGTGGCGTATATTACGCTTTCCTCCTGCAGAGTCAACTTCTTTCTCAGAAGTTTTTCTCCGGCGGCGCAGTCTCCTGTGCCTCTCAACCCGTTTCCCGTTGCCGGTGTTCCGTGTCGATGGAGGCGCATTATAGGGAGTTCGCGCAGAGGCGCAACCCATAAAATGCATAAAAAAGCGCGTTCGCTGCATTCCACAGCAAAAGCCGCTGTTATACGCAGTTACGCACAATGTTATCCACACAGAGCGGGCTAATCGAATTTAGGCGAGCATCACGCAAACGTTTTCGCTACAATGCCGGGCAATATTCCGGACCCCCTTATCGGGGCGTTACCTGAGGTTTTTGATCTTTTCTTCTTATATAGAAGAGAAAACCGCGATAAAACCTGATGTAACGCTCTTATATACGCGAAACAAAGCCAAGGGATAAACCACCATGCAACAACCTCGTCCTGTACGCCGCGCATTGCTCAGTGTCTCTGACAAAGCCGGTATCCTCGAATTTGCTCAGGCGCTCTCCCAGCGCGGTGTCGAACTGCTCTCCACAGGTGGAACCGCTCGCCTGCTGGCGGATGCGGGCCTGGCTGTCACCGAAGTCTCTGACTACACCGGTTTCCCGGAAATGATGGATGGACGCGTCAAAACCCTGCATCCGAAAGTGCATGGCGGCATTTTAGGTCGTCGCGGCCAGGATGATGCCATCATGGCGCAGCACGACATCAGCCCAATCGACATGGTGGTCGTTAACCTCTATCCCTTTGCACAGACGGTCGCCCGTGAAGGATGTTCACTGGAAGATGCGGTGGAAAACATCGATATCGGTGGCCCGACCATGGTGCGCTCTGCTGCCAAGAACCATAAAGATGTCGCCATTGTGGTCAGCAGCAGCGACTACAACGCCATCATTGCTGAAATGGACGCTCACGAGAACGCGCTGACACTCGAGACCCGTTTCGATCTGGCCATCAAGGCCTTCGAACACACCGCCGCGTATGACAGCATGATCGCTAACTACTTCGGTACCCTGGTGCCTGCCTATCACGGCGAACGCAATCAGCCCGCCGGCCGTTTCCCACGGACGCTGAATCTGAACTTCATCAAGAAGCAGGATATGCGTTACGGCGAGAACAGCCATCAGGATGCTGCCTTCTATATAGAAGAGAATATCACTGAAGCCTCAGTAGCGACCGCGCAGCAGGTTCAGGGCAAAGCGCTCTCCTATAACAATATTGCTGACACAGATGCGGCACTGGAGTGTGTGAAAGAGTTCAGTGAACCCGCGTGCGTCATCGTTAAGCATGCCAACCCTTGTGGTGTCGCAACCGGTGACGATCTGCTGGCAGCCTACGAGCGTGCTTACCAGACCGACCCCACTTCCGCGTTTGGCGGCATCATTGCCTTTAACCGCGAGCTGGATGAAGCAACGGCGCAGGCCATTATCAGCCGCCAGTTTGTTGAGGTGATCATCGCGCCCGCCGTTTCCGAAGCCGCGCTGAAAATTACCGCTGCGAAGCAGAATGTCCGTGTCCTGATCTGCGGCCAATGGCAAAACCGTACCGCCGCGCTGGATTTCAAACGCGTCAACGGCGGCCTGCTGGTCCAGGATCGCGATCTTGGCATGGTGGAAGCCAGCCAGCTGCGTGTCGTCAGCAAGCGCCAGCCAACCGGGCAGGAACTGCGCGATGCACTGTTCTGCTGGAAAGTCGCGAAGTTCGTTAAGTCCAATGCCATTGTGTATGCACGCGACAACATGACTATCGGCATTGGTGCGGGTCAGATGAGCCGCGTTTACTCCGCAAAAATTGCAGGTATTAAAGCAGCCGATGAAGGTCTGGAAGTGAAAGGCTCAGCCATGGCGTCAGATGCCTTCTTCCCGTTCCGCGATGGTATTGATGCTGCCGCCGCGGCAGGCGTGAGCTGCGTTATCCAGCCAGGCGGCTCCATCCGCGATGAAGAAGTGATTGCGGCAGCGGATGAGCATAACATTGCGATGATCTTCACCGACATGCGTCACTTCCGCCATTAATCGATTCGGAGAGTAACAGATGAAAATTTTAGTAATCGGCAACGGCGGACGTGAACATGCTCTGGCCTGGAAAGCGGCCCAGTCGCCACTGGCGGAAACCGTATTTGTCGCGCCGGGTAATGCGGGCACGGCATTAGAGCCTGCGCTGCAGAATGTCGCAATCGGAGCCACCGACATCCCTGCTCTGCTTGAGTTTGCTCAGCGTGAAAAGATCGATCTGACGATTGTCGGACCGGAAGCGCCGCTGGTGATTGGCGTCGTAGATGCCTTCCGTGAAGCGGGGCTGGCTATCTTTGGTCCGACGCAGGCCGCGGCACAGCTGGAAGGCTCTAAAGCCTTTACCAAAGATTTCCTGGCGCGTCACCAGATCCCCAGCGCAGCGTATCAGAACTTTACCGATGTTGAGCCTGCTCTTGCGTATCTGCGTGAGAAAGGCGCGCCCATCGTTATCAAAGCCGACGGCCTGGCCGCAGGTAAAGGCGTCATTGTCGCGATGACGCTGCAGGAAGCTGAAGATGCGGTTCAGGATATGCTGGCCGGTAACGCCTTTGGCGATGCCGGACACCGTATTGTGATTGAAGAGTTTCTGGATGGCGAAGAAGCCAGCTTCATCGTGATGGTGGACGGCGAGAATGTGCTGCCTATGGCCACCAGCCAGGATCATAAACGTGTCGGCGATGGCGATACCGGTCCGAACACCGGTGGCATGGGCGCTTACTCACCGGCACCGGTGGTCACCGATGAGATCCACCAGCGCGTGATGGATCAGGTTATCTGGCCGACCGTGCGTGGCATGGCGGCTGAAGGCAACGTCTACACCGGTTTTCTCTATGCCGGCCTGATGATCGATCACACCGGGCAGCCGAAAGTGATCGAATTTAACTGCCGCTTCGGCGACCCGGAAACGCAGCCGATCATGCTGCGCCTGCAGTCGGATCTGGTCGATCTTTGCCTGGCTGCCTGCGACGGCAAGCTGGATCAGAAAACGTCACAATGGGATCCCCGCCCTGCGCTGGGTGTGGTACTGGCGGCCGGCGGTTATCCGGGTGATTACGCTCAGGGCGATCAGATTCATGGCCTGCCACTGGAAGAAGTGGCTGACGGCAAGGTTTTCCACGCCGGAACACGTCTGGAAGAGGATCGGGTGTTGACGAACGGTGGCCGCGTGCTGTGCGTCACCGCACTGGGTGACGATGTGGCTGCGGCACAAAAGCGGGCTTACGAGCTGACAAAGCCGATCTCCTGGCAGGGCAGATTCTGTCGCCGCGATATCGGCTATCGCGCTATTAATCGCAAATAAGCAAAGGGGGCACATGGTGCCCCCTCTTCAATTCACATATCGTCTTCTGTCGGCTGCTGTGAGCAGTCATCCTGCTGGCTGACCCGCAACAACTGTATCCCTTCAGGCGCTTCAAGCCATGACACCATCAGCGGTGCCGATGCGCTACGCTGCTGCTGTATCAGCATCTGCAGATCGTCAGCATCAAAAGCGGGTCTGACCTGCTGGCCTTCACAACTCTCCAGCACATTATTTCCCAGCCAGTGTCCCTGTTTCAGAAACACCTGACCGCTTAACAGCGCATCGCTGAGGTTACGCATGCGCTGAGCATCAAACTTATAGAGTTCAACTGCATCCGGGCTGACCGCTTCACGTCGGCCTGCAAGCTGGCGCTGCATGAAGTTGAGACCACCTGCCTGGTCAAAACGCAGGGTCACATCGTCAGGTTGCTTGCCCTTTACCTGACGCTGAATGCTGACCAATGACTCTTCCAGCCAGACATAGTCAGTCACTTCACCTTCCCCGCCACTGAACGGCGTATAGAGGGTGCGAATATGAACCGACTGATGGTCGCTATTTTTGCGCCAGATACGCACAACACCACGATCGGCAAGATAGCCACTGGCAGAAAAGGGAGGAATATCCGGAGTCGAGCTGCAGCCGAAAAGAAACAGAGAGAGAAACAGAACAGATAAACGCGGTAACAGCGAAGTCATGATGGCTGGCCTCTTAAAAACAAAAGGGGCGAAACGCCCCCTGTTTTAAAGCTTAACCGCAGTGCGACGTCTTACTTAACGGCGTCTTTCAGCGCTTTACCAGACACGAATGCCGGTACGTTTGCTGCAGCGATTTTGATCTCTTTGCCAGTCTGCGGGTTACGACCGGTACGCTCAGCGCGGTGGTTCACTTTAAAAGTACCAAAACCAACCAGTTGTACAGCATCACCATCTTTCAGAGACTCAGTGATCGCAGCCAGAGTAGATTCCAGCGCTGCCTTTGCCTGGGTTTTAGACAGGTCAGCTTTTTCTGCGATCACATCAATCAGTTGAGTCTTGTTCATAAGTTATCCTTAAAGTGTATTTATCGCTTGCTAAGCAACGAGTGCGAGGGAAAAGCCATATTCTGGCACTCTTCTGCCTGCACGCACCGATAGCCACAATTTTCAGCCCCCCAAATGTAGACCAGACAGGGGGCCAATGTGAAGCCTTCAGGCGCGCTAATTCGGGCCTGAAGTCACGTTTTATCGCCTTACTGCTGGAAATTTATACCGATGTTGCTAATTCCCGCTTCACGCAGGTCAGATCGCAGACCTTTAATCAATTCAAGGTCGCGCTCTTCACACTCCGCCAGCAGACGGAAAATCTCCCACTGGAGGTCCCACTCATCGATGATAGCCGGGTTTTCACGCAGCTCTTCATCGGTCATTTCGCGTCCAGCCTGGGTCATCTCCAGCATAGCGACAGTGGTAATTGAGGTCTCGCTGACTTCAATAGCATGCTCAAGCGTTTCGCCGCTCAGCTGCGCATGGACGACTTCGCTTAATGCCACACAGGCATCGATAGCCGGATAAACGCCGTAAACCTCAAATGCATCGCCATCAGGAATGGCGGCTTCGAGTTTTTCCAGCTGGCTGTCGAAGTTAATCTTCGCATCTTTAACCGTCAGGTTTTCCCAGATCAGATCAAGAATCCGGCGATAGAGTGCCGGATCGGCAAATTCAGTCTGCTCGCAGAATGCGCGATAGTTGGGATACATGCGTTCGCACAGGCAGGCCATAAAAGTCAGGTGCTGCCAGCTTTCCAGCTTCGCCAGACGCAGATGAACGGGGTTCTGTAACATAAAGGTGGCTCTTATTCGTTTCTCTGGCCGCAGTGTAACTGCAAAACCGCAGCACAAACAGTGTTAAAGCGCGTTTTGCCAGCGCTGGAAAGCGGTTCGGTTAGAGGCAACCGCATCGGCCCAGCGGGTCGGTTCCGGCAACCGGTAACCGCGCGTACAGTTTTCGACCCACTGCAGCGCCGTATCCAGGCTGACACGATGACCGGTGGCGACAAACAGCGGATTACAACGCAGCTTGCTGCGCCATACCCAGCCTATCTGCTCACCTTTGTCGATCAGCGGCTGACGGCTGCCAGGCTGCGCATCCAGATCGTCAAAACGACCGCAGAGACGACTTTTCGCAACGCCAATCGTGGGCACATCCACCAGCAGGCCAAAATGCGATGCAACGCCCAGTCGTCTTGGATGCGAAATACCGTGTCCATCCACAAACAGCAGATCAGGCTTTTGCTCCAGCATCTGCCAGGCAGCCATCAGCGCCGGATATTCACGGAAGGAGAGAAAGCCCGGAATATAGGGCATGGTGGTCTCAACGCGAGCGATGCGATGCTCCACCAGCTTTAACGAGGGATATTCCAGTATCACCATCGCCGCCCGCGTGATGGTGCCGTCCTGCTCAAATCCAACGTCTGCCCCGCCAATAAAGCGGGGCGGCAGCACGTCAAAGTCATCTTCACGCACCACGTCAGCGGCGCGTTGTAACTGCTCAGCGCGAAGTGCGGCAATGTCCATGATTACTCCTGATGCCAGGGACGTGATAAACGATGCACAGCCTCAACAAAGACACCGGCATTTTCGGGCGGAACATCCTGATGAATGCCATGCCCCAGATTAAAGACGTGACCAGTGCCTGAGCCAAAACGCTCCAGAATACCAGCCACCTCCTGTTCGATACGTTCAGGTGCCGCATAGAGCATAGAGGGATCCATGTTGCCCTGCAGCGCAACTTTGTCGCCTACGCGACGGCGCGCATCATCAATATCGGTGGTCCAGTCGAGACCCAGCGCATCACAACCGGTGGCTGCCATCGCTTCCAGCCACTGTCCGCCGCCTTTGGTAAAGAGCGTCACCGGCACGCGGCGGCCGTCGTTTTCACGCAGCAGGCCATCGACAATCTTGTGCATGTAGTGCAGGGAGAATTCGCGATAGTCACGACCGGTCAGCACGCCGCCCCAGGTATCAAAGACCATGACGGACTGCGCACCTGCGCGGATCTGAGCGTTGAGATAGAGGATGACACTGTCGGCCAGCTTATCCAGCATCGCGTGCAGCGTCGCGGGATCGGCATACATCATCTTCTTAATTTTGGTAAACGCCTTGCTGCTGCCGCCTTCCACCATGTAGGTGGCCAGCGTCCACGGACTGCCGGAGAAGCCAATCAGCGGCAGATCGCCATTCAGGTTTTTACGGATGGTGCGGACCGCATTCATCACATAGCCCAGCTCCATTTCAGGATCGGGCACCGGCAAACGCTCAACGTCGGCGCGACAGGTGACAGGGTTAGAGAAACGCGGGCCTTCGCCAGTTTCAAAGTAGAGACCCAGTCCCATCGCATCCGGAATGGTCAGGATGTCACTGAAGAGGATGGCGGCATCCAGCGGATAACGGCGCAGCGGCTGCAGGGTCACTTCACAGGCCAGCTCGGCGTTTTTACACAGCGACATAAAGTCACCCGCCTGGGCGCGTGTCGCTTTGTACTCCGGCAAATAGCGCCCGGCTTGTCGCATCATCCATACCGGCGTGACATCGACCGGCTGACGTAACAGGGCACGCAAATAACGATCATTCTTCAGTTCACTCATCTCAACACTCTCTCAATAACAGGCGTGTAGTGTAGCACTTTCACGCTTCGGCGCGGCACAGGGCGACGGTATCTTCAATCAGGCGGCGTGCCACGGTGCCTGGCGGTGGCAGCAAAGGCAGCGCATCAAAACGGAACCAGGCGGCATCCAGCAGCTCTTTACCGTCGTGTTGCAGATCGCCACTGTCATACTCCGCCATAAAAGCGGTCATTAGCGATTGCGGGAAGGGCCACGGCTGGGAGGTCACGTAACGGACGTTTTTGACGCGGATATTGCTCTCTTCCATCACTTCCCGGGCAACGGCCTGCTCCAGCGTCTCGCCGACCTCTACAAAACCGGCCAGCACGGTGTAGACCTTGTTGCGATGGCGGGCATGATTCGCCAGCAGGATTTCATCGCCGCGACGGATAGCCACAATGATGCAGGGCGCGATCTGCGGATAGTAACGCTCACGGCAATGGCTGCAGAGACAGGCAAATTCATGTTTGCTGTGGTGCATCTCATGGCCGCAATAGCCGCACCAGCGATGAGAACGGTAGAACTCCGCCAGCTGTACACCGCGACCCACCAGCTGAAACAGCTCCACATCCTGATCGATCAGCTGTCGCACGGAGAACATATCGGAAGAACGCGGCTCACAAATCAACCAGACTTTTTCGCCCTGCCATTCACCAATGGTCCGGGCCTTACTGCCGGTTAAACCAAATTTTTCGGCGTTTCCGTGGGGTAAATCACCTTGTGGCAACCAAAGTTTCTGTTCATGGCTGACAATCCACCATCCAGCGTCTACGCTTGAGATTTCGCATTGCATTTATTTCGTCATCCTTAGCGTCAACCCGCACGCTGAAGCCCTGATGTTAAGTGTGTAGATAAACAACTATAACTCACATGGAGTTAGATATGCTTAACCAGTTAGACGTCCTGGCTGAACGCGTAGGTGGCAGTAATGAACTGGTCGATTCGTGGCTTGAAGCGCGCCGCCAGCTACTGGTGACCTATTATCACCTGGTCGGTCTTAAACCTAAAAAAGAGGCGCTGACGCGTCTTGACGAGCAGGCGCTCGACAACTTCTGTCACGGCCTGGTCGACTATCTTTCTGCCGGTCACTTCAGTATCTATGAGCGCGTAATCAGCGAAATGAGTGGCGACAGCCCGATGATCGCTGCCGCGCAGATCTACCCTCCGCTGGAAGCGAATACTGAGCGTCTGATGCAGCTGTATGACGGTCACCTGCAGCAGGCGATTGACGATGAAAACTGCATGACCTTCCAGCAGGCACTCTCCGAAGTGGGCGAAGTGCTGGAATCACGCTTTACGCTGGAAGATAAGCTGATCCAGCTGGCCTGGGATAACCAGCTTGCTACGCCGCCAGTGGCGAATGACAGCCATATCGCGCGTCCGGCTTGATGGTTAACAACGGCAAAGGGCTTGAGATTATCCCGTAGCCCTTTTATGCTGAACAGGTTCTGAGGAGTACTTTCCAAAGAACCTTTTTTATTTTAGCGTTGAAATGTAAGGTTTTTACGCCCGGGTCTGTTATCAGACACCCGCGTAAAAACTGCTTCTTGTCGGAGTGCCCAGTTGGGCTGAGACCGTTAATTCGGGATCCGCGGAACCTGACCAGGTTAGAACCTGCGTAGGGAACAAGAGTAAAAATTCTCTGTATGCCAGCATGCCTGTGCTGTCTATACGGTTACTCCTTCCGAACTCCGGACAAGCATCGTTCCCCCTTAACAGGAAGATTGCTATGTCTGACCCAAAAATGACCCGTCGTGAACAACGTGCCCAGGCGCAGGAATTTATCGATTCCCTGCAAAGCGGCAGTGCTTTTCCCCAGTCCCGTCGCATCTGGATTACCGGCAGCCGGGAAGATATTCGCGTGCCGATGCGTGAAATCACCCTAAGCCCGACCCACATCGGCGGCAGCAAAGAACAACCTCTCTATGAGAAAAATGAAGCGGTGCCGGTCTATGACACGGCGGGTGCTTATGGTGATACCGCGGCGCAGATCGATGTGCATCGTGGTCTGGAAAAGCTGCGCGCTCGCTGGATTGCTGAGCGCGACGACAGTGAGCTTCTCGAACAGAACAGCTCGGGCTATACCCAGCAGCGGCTGGCTGACGAGGGGCTGGATCATCTGCGCTTCGATCACCTGCCGACACCGCGCCGCGCCCGTGCAGGCCGTCGTGTCACGCAACTGCACTATGCCCGTCAGGGCACGATTACCCCGGAGATGGAGTTCATCGCCCTGCGGGAAAACATGGGCCGTGAGCGAATCCGCAGTGAGGTACTGCTGCAACAGCATCCGGGGCACAGTTTTGGCGCACATCTGCCCGCCGACATCACCCCCGAGTTTGTCCGTCAGGAGGTCGCTGCCGGACGCGCCATCATCCCTGCCAATATCAATCACCCGGAATCGGAGCCGATGATCATTGGTCGTAACTTCCTGGTTAAGGTCAACGCTAATATCGGTAACTCGGCAGTCACCTCTTCTATCGAGGAAGAAGTGGAAAAGCTGGTCTGGTCGACCCGCTGGGGTGCCGATACGGTGATGGATCTCTCTACCGGTCGCTATATTCATGAAACGCGAGAATGGATTTTGCGAAACAGCCCGGTGCCCATCGGTACCGTGCCGATTTATCAGGCGCTGGAAAAAGTGAATGGCGTGGCTGAGGCGCTGAACTGGGAAATATTCCGGGACACGCTGCTGGAGCAGGCGGAACAGGGCGTCGATTACTTCACTATCCACGCGGGCGTGCTGCTGCGTTATGTCCCGATGACGGCGAAACGTCTCACCGGGATTGTGTCGCGGGGGGGATCGATTATGGCGAAATGGTGCCTGTCGCATCATCAGGAGAGCTTCCTGTATGAGCACTTCCGGGAGATTTGTGAAATCTGCGCCGCTTACGATGTCTCCCTGTCGCTGGGTGATGGTCTGCGTCCGGGTTCCATTCAGGATGCCAACGATGAGGCGCAGTTTGCCGAACTACGAACCCTGGGTGAACTGACGCGTATTGCCTGGGAGTATGACGTTCAGGTGATGATTGAAGGTCCGGGACATGTGCCGATGCATATGATCCGCCGTAATATGACCGAACAGCTCGACCTGTGCGATGAAGCCCCCTTCTACACGCTTGGCCCGCTGACCACTGATATCGCGCCCGGCTACGACCATTTCACCTCGGGTATCGGTGCCGCCATGATTGGCTGGTTTGGTTGCGCCATGCTGTGCTACGTCACGCCCAAAGAGCATCTGGGTCTGCCGAACAAAGAGGACGTGAAGCAGGGATTGATCACCTACAAAATCGCGGCGCATGCTGCCGATCTGGCGAAAGGCCACCCCGGTGCGCAGATCCGTGATAACGCCATGTCCAAAGCGCGCTTTGAATTCCGCTGGGAAGATCAGTTTAACCTGGCGCTGGATCCCCATACGGCAAGGGCAATGCATGATGAAACCCTGCCGCAGGAGTCGGGCAAGGTGGCCCATTTCTGCTCGATGTGCGGCCCCAAATTCTGCTCGATGAAAATTTCCCAGGAAGTGCGCGAGTTTGCAGCACGTCAGGATGCCCGCACCGAACCGGTAGAGGTAGGCATGGCGCAGATGTCAGACCGTTTTCGCAGCCACGGCGGTGAACTGTATCACCCCGCCGATGCCCTTAAGGAGGAGTAATGATGCCTGCATTCCCTGCAACCGCCCAACGCCTGGGACTTTATCCGGTGGTTGATAGCCCCGAGTGGATTGAACGCCTGCTGGAGATGGGCGTTCGCACGCTGCAGCTGCGCATCAAAGATCAGCCTGATGAGGTCGCCGAACCCGCTATTGCTCAGGCAATTGCGTTGGGCAAACGCTATGACGCGCGCCTGTTTATCAATGACTACTGGCAGCTGGCGATTAAACATCAGGCTTATGGCGTACATCTGGGTCAGGAGGATCTGGATGTCGCCGATCTTGCCCGCATTTATCAGGCCGGATTGCGTCTCGGACTCTCTACCCACGACGATGCGGAACTGGATCGCGCACTGGCAATCCAGCCCTCTTACATCGCACTTGGGCATATTTTCCCGACGCAGACCAAAGAGATGCCTTCTGCACCGCAAGGCATTGCACAGCTGAAGCGGCACCTGACACGTCTGTCGCATATTCCCACCGTGGCGATTGGCGGTATCTCGATTGCGCGCGCACCCGAAGTGCTGGCCACCGGCGTCGGCAGCATTGCGGTGGTGAGTGCCATTACTCAGGCAGATGACTGGCGTGCCGCAACGCGCACCCTTCTGGCGCTGGCAGGACCAGGCGATTAAGCATTTATGGAACCTGCCGCGCATATTGGCTGCAAAATCGGTAACGCCAGCGTTCTTCCGGGAAAGCAGCGCGCAAAGGTGCATGTTGCCGCTGGCGTGCTGTGATCCAAAACCTTAACGTGGCATCCGTCAGGTTAAGGTTATCTGACCAGGGCCGGTTCCCTCCTCTTGCCGGCCCTGCTTCTTCTCTTCGCTACGCGAGCGTAGAGGCTGAAGTCTGGGTCTCATGCTGGCACGAGAGCATGGCACGTTCGACGGCCGCACCCACCAGCGCCAGCGCCTGTTCAGTCTGCTCGTTGATCGGCAGCCCGTAGTTTAAGCGCAGACAGTTACGATATTTCCCCGACGCTGAAAACAGGGAGCCTACAGCAATCTGAATTTTTGACTCGCGCAGTTCGCGGTTAAGCCGGACCGCATCAAACGCTTCGGGGAGTTCTATCCACATCAGAAAGCCGCCCTGAGGACGGGAAACGCAGATGCCGCAGGGAAAATAGTGGCGTACCCAGCAGCTAAAAGTTTCATAGTTGCGGTGGTAGAGTTGCCGCATCCGGCGCAGATGAGGCTGATAATGACCCTGGCGGACAAACTCGGAAACCGCATGCTGAGGCTGCGTGGCGGTGGAGCCGGTGACGATATATTTCATGTGCAGCACGCGATCGCGATAGCGGCCTGGTGCAACCCAGCCGACGCGCAGACCCGGCGCCAGCGTTTTGGAAAAGGAGCTGCACAGCAGCACCCGGCCATCGAGATCCAGCGCTTTAATGGTGGTCGGACGCGGATATTCCCAGGCTAACTCACCGTAGACATCATCTTCAATCACCGCCGCATCAAACCTTTGCGCCAGCGCCAGTAGTGCCCGCTTACGCGGCTCAGGCATGATAAATCCCAGCGGGTTATTGCAGTTCGGCACGACAACGACGGCTTTAATGGGCCATTGATCAAAGGCCAGCTCCAGCGCTTCCAGACTGATGCCGGTGACTGCATCGGTCGGGATCTCAATGGCACGAATGCCAAAGCCGCGCAGGGTTTGCATAATGCCGTGAAACGACGGTGATTCAACAGCAATGATATCGCCCGGCTCACAGACCGCGCGTACGGCGACCGATAACGCTTCGTGGCAGCCTGTCGTAATGACAATGTCATCGGCCGTGAGCTGACAGCCGCTGTCTATCGCCAGCCGTGCAACCTGTTGCCGCAGCGCGAGCACACCATAAAGGTTGTCATAATTCAGCAGCGCCATGTCCTGCTTCTGCGCCTGGCGGCTGAAAGCTTTCCACAGTGGCTTAAGCGTCGGCTGGGTCAAATCGGGCATGCCACTGCCCAGCTGCAACACATCATCTTCCAGACGGCCGTTAATCAGTTCCAGCACCGCATCCCACTGTGTCACCTCAACCGGCCGCTGTGCGGGACGGGTCAGCGCAGGGATCGGCGGCGTTGCTTTGCGTGACGCCACAAAATAGCCCGAGCGCGACTGTGGCGTAATCATCTGCTTCTCTTCCAGCAGATGATAAGCCTGCTGCACGGTACTGATACTGACGCCATGCTCCGTACTCAGACTGCGTACTGAAGGCAGGCGCTCACCGCTGCGATATAAGCCTTGTTCGATACGCTGAGCCAGCAGCGTAGCCAGATGTTCATAGCGGGTCATTGTATCTCCAGAGGCTCACATGCTGAGCAGTAACCAGTACAGTTCCGTCTCTTTTTTACCATTCAGATCGTCCTGACGGCAATCTGTATGTTAAATAAAAGTGATTTTTGCGTCTGTATCATACAGAGCAATCTACTGAAAATGGTCCTCAGACACTTCACTGAGGGCACTATCATGGGATATGACGAGAATCGCGCAGCTAAACCGTTTACAGGCACGCCTTACCACCTGGTTCGTTATCTGTGGCGCAGTTACAAACGCTGGCAGCTGCGGCGTGAGACACGCCTCATCCTGTCGAAGTTAAGCGATAGTCAGCTGAAAGATATTGGTATCAGCCGCAGTGACTGGAATGGCTGAATCTGAGACAAAAAAAACCCTGCCGAGGCAGGGTTTTTATCAGGCAAAGGACGATTAATCGTCTTTGTTGCCGCCGAGACCGGCGTTCAACAGTTCAGCCAGACTGGCTGAGGCTTCATCCGCAGTCACCTGCGGTGCAACCGGAACTTCACCTGCCGCTTTGCGGCGCATACGATCCTGATGGTACGCATAACCGGTACCGGCCGGGATCAGACGACCCACGATCACGTTCTCTTTCAGGCCGCGCAGTTCGTCACGCTTGCCTGCTACTGCTGCTTCGGTCAGGACACGTGTGGTCTCCTGGAACGAGGCTGCAGAGATGAACGATTCGGTAGCCAGTGACGCTTTGGTAATACCCAGCAGGTCACGCATGAAGGTTGCGCCGACTTTTCCGTTCGCTTCCAGATCACGGTTAGAGATCTTGATGCGAGAGAATTCAGCCTGCTCACCTTCCAGGAAGTCTGCACTTCCTGCGCTCACGATGGTTGCTTTACGCAGCATCTGACGAACGATGACTTCGATGTGCTTATCGTTAATCTTAACGCCCTGCAGACGGTAAACTTCCTGCACTTCGTTAGTGATGTAACGGGTCACCGCATGCACGCCACGCAAGCGCAGGATGTCATGTGGAGACTCTGGGCCATCGGAAACCACGTCACCGCGCTCAACACGTTCACCTTCGAACACGTTCAGCTGACGCCATTTCGGAATCATCTCTTCGTATGGCTCACTGCCATCCAGCGGAGTAATGACCAGACGACGCTTACCTTTGGTCTCTTTACCGAAGGAGATGATGCCGCTGATCTCCGCCAGAATAGCTGGCTCTTTCGGACGACGCGCTTCGAACAGGTCAGCAACGCGTGGCAGACCACCGGTAATATCCTTGGTACCGCCAGATTCCTGCGGAACACGCGCTAACGTATCACCGGCACTGATCTTAACGCCATCTTCCAGCTGAACAATCGCTTTACCTGGCAGGAAGTACTGAGCCGGCATGTCGGTGCCCGGGATCAGAACGTCGTTGCCGTTGGCATCAACAATTTTCAGCGCAGGACGCAGATCTTTACCGCCTGCAGTACGTTCAGCACTGTCCAGAACCACCAGCGAAGACAGACCGGTTAAGTCATCTGTCTGACGGGTAATCGTCTGGCCATCAACCATATCCGTGAAGCGAATGAAACCACCCACTTCGGTGATGACTGGCATGGTATGCGGATCCCAGTTTGCGACGGTTTCGCCCGCTGCAACCTGCTCACCATCACCTTTCGCCATGGTAGAACCGTAAGGAACTTTATAGCTCTCTTTGGTACGACCAAATTCGTCGATCATTTTCAGTTCAACGTTACGCGAGGTGATCACCAGCTTGCCTGCCGAGTTCGTTACCGACTTGGCGTTGGTCAGCTTGATGGTACCTTTGTTCTTCACCTGGATGCTGGATTCAGCAGCCGCACGTGATGCCGCACCACCGATGTGGAACGTACGCATCGTCAGCTGTGTACCTGGCTCACCGATGGACTGTGCCGCGATAACACCGATCGCTTCACCTTTGTTGATGATGTGACCACGTGCCAGGTCGCGACCGTAGCAATGCGCACACACACCAAAGTCGGTTTCACAACCTACTACCGAGCGGACTTTCAGGCTGTCGACTGAGTTCAGTTCCAGCACGTCACACCAGTGCTCATCGAGCAGCGTGTTGCGTGGGACCAGAATATCAGCAGTACCCGGCTTCAGAACGTCTTCAGCAGTCACACGACCCAGTACACGTTCACGCAGTGGCTCTTTAACGTCACCACCTTCGATGACAGGCGTCATCATGATGCCTTCGTGTGTACCACAGTCATCTTCGGTAACCACCAGATCCTGAGCAACGTCAACCAGACGACGCGTCAGATAACCGGAGTTCGCTGTTTTCAGTGCGGTATCCGCAAGACCTTTACGTGCACCGTGGGTTGAGATGAAGTACTGAAGTACGTTCAACCCTTCACGGAAGTTCGCCGTGATTGGTGTTTCGATGATGGAGCCATCTGGCTTCGCCATCAGACCACGCATACCGGCCAGCTGACGAATCTGTGCAGCAGAACCACGCGCACCGGAGTCAGCCATCATAAAGATGCTGTTAAAGGAAACCTGGCGCTCTTCTTCGCCGTCACGGTTAATGACGACTTCGGTAGAGAGGTTTTCCATCATCGCCTTGGCAACACGTTCGTTGGCTGCGGCCCAGATATCGATGACTTTGTTATAACGTTCGCCTGCGGTTACCAGACCAGACTGGAACTGCTCCTGAATCTCAGCCACTTCAGCTTCCGCTTCGGTGATGATTTCCACTTTCTTCTCTGGAATAACCATGTCGTCGATGCCGACAGACGCGCCTGAACGGGCAGCGTAAGCGAAACCGGTGTACATGGTCTGGTCAGCAAAGATAACGGTCGGCTTCAGGCCCAGAATGCGGTAACAGGTGTTCAGCATTTTGGAGATAGCTTTTTTGCCCAGCGCCTGGTTAACGATGGAGAAAGGCAGACCTTTTGGCACGATCATCCACAGGATGGCACGGCCAATCGTGGTATCGATGATGCTGGTTTTAGCAACCCATTCATCCTGCTCATTCTTCTCGTGTTCGGTGATACGCACCTTAACGCGAGCATGCAGAGAGGCGAGACCGGCGCGATAAATACGCTCAGCTTCTTTCGGGCCAGTCAGCACCATGCCTTCGCCTTTGGCGTTAACACAGTCACGGGTCATGTAATACAGACCCAGTACAACGTCCTGAGATGGAACGATGATTGGCTCGCCGTTCGCAGGTGACAGGATGTTGTTGGTCGACATCATCAGCGCACGCGCTTCCAGCTGGGCTTCCAGCGTCAGCGGTACGTGAACAGCCATCTGGTCACCATCGAAGTCGGCGTTATAAGCCGCACAAACCAGCGGGTGAAGCTGGATCGCTTTACCTTCGATCAGAACCGGTTCAAAGGCCTGAATACCCAGACGGTGCAGCGTAGGCGCACGGTTCAGCAGAACCGGGTGCTCACGGATCACTTCGTCGAGGATATCCCAGACAACCGCTTCTTCACGCTCAACCATTTTCTTCGCGGCTTTGATGGTGGTGGCCAGGCCACGCAGTTCCAGCTTGCCGTAAATGAACGGTTTGAACAGTTCGAGTGCCATTTTCTTCGGCAGACCGCACTGATGCAGACGCAGGTATGGACCAACGGTGATAACCGAACGACCAGAATAGTCGACACGTTTACCCAGCAGGTTCTGACGGAAACGACCCTGCTTACCTTTGATCATGTCAGCCAGCGATTTCAGCGGACGCTTGTTGGAACCGGTGATCGCACGACCGCGACGACCGTTGTCCAGCAGTGCATCGACCGCTTCCTGCAACATACGCTTTTCGTTGCGCACGATGATGTCTGGCGCAGCCAGATCCAGCAGGCGCTTCAGACGGTTGTTACGGTTGATCACGCGACGATACAGATCGTTCAGATCCGACGTAGCGAAACGACCACCATCCAGCGGTACCAGCGGACGCAGATCCGGTGGCAGAACAGGCAGCACGGTCAGGATCATCCACTCTGGCTTGTTGCCAGACTGGACGAACGCTTCCAGTAGCTTGATGCGCTTAGTCAGTTTTTTACGTTTGGTTTCAGAGTTAGTTTCGTTCAGCTCTTCACGCAGCTGCTCGCACTCCTGCTCCAGATCCATGTTTTTCAACAGGGCCTGGATCGCTTCGGCGCCCATTTTGGCGTCGAACTCGTCACCGAACTCTTCCAGAGCGTCAAGGTACTGCTCTTCAGTCAGGATCTGACGCTTCTCGAGGTTGGTCATGCCACCTTCGATTACCACGTAAGATTCAAAGTAGAGCACGCGCTCGATGTCACGCAGTGGCATATCCAGCAGTAAGCCGATACGCGATGGCAGTGACTTCAGGAACCAGATGTGCGCAGTCGGCGACGCCAGTTCGATGTGGCCCATACGCTCACGGCGTACTTTAGTCTGGGTCACTTCAACGCCGCACTTCTCACAAATCACACCACGGTGTTTGAGGCGCTTATACTTGCCGCACAGGCACTCATAGTCTTTTACCGGCCCGAAGATACGGGCACAGAACAGACCATCGCGCTCTGGCTTAAAAGTACGGTAGTTAATGGTTTCTGGCTTTTTCACTTCACCAAAAGACCAGGAACGGATCATGTCTGGCGAAGCCAGCGCAATTTTGATCGCATCAAACTCTTCGGTCTTAGTTTGCGCTTTCAGAAACTTAAGTAAGTCTTTCACGGATTAGCTCCCGTCGGAGTGAGACTCAGGGGGCGTCCAACCGAAATTGAACGCCCCGTAACCAGTACAATTGCGAGCGCTTTAAACCCTGCGCTTTCAGGCGGCGGCGAACCGTAGCCTGAAAAGGGGTTACTCGTCTTCCAGCTCGATGTTGATACCCAGCGAGCGAATCTCTTTCAACAGTACGTTGAAGGATTCCGGCATGCCCGGTTCCATCTGATGGTTACCGTCAACGATGTTTTTATACATCTTGGTACGGCCGTTGACGTCATCAGACTTAACGGTAAGCATTTCCTGCAGGGTATACGCGGCACCGTATGCTTCCAGTGCCCATACTTCCATCTCACCAAAGCGCTGACCACCGAACTGCGCCTTACCACCCAGCGGCTGCTGAGTAACCAGGCTGTAGGAACCGGTAGAACGTGCATGCATCTTGTCATCAACCAGGTGGTTAAGTTTCAGCATGTACATGTAGCCAACGGTTACCTGACGTTCGAACTGCTCACCGGTACGGCCGTCAAACAGGGTAATCTGACCGGAAGAAGGCAGGCCGCCGAGCTGCAGCAGCTCTTTGATCTCGCTCTCTTTCGCACCATCAAACACCGGCGTGGCGATTGGCATACCTTTCTTCAGGTTCTCAGCCAGACGCAGTACTTCGTCATCGGAGAAGGTGTTCAGATCAACTCGCTGACGCAGATCGGTACCCAGATCATAAGCGCGCTGGATGAATTCGCGCAGTTTCGCGACTTCTTCCTGCTTCTTCAACATGGCGTTAATTTTCTCGCCGATGCCTTTCGCTGCCATACCCAAGTGGGTTTCCAGAATCTGACCGATGTTCATACGCGATGGTACGCCCAGCGGGTTCAGAACGATGTCAACCGGCGTGCCGTTTTCATCGTAAGGCATATCTTCGATCGGGTTGATCTTGGAGATAACACCTTTGTTACCGTGACGGCCTGCCATTTTGTCACCCGGCTGAATCTGACGCTTAACTGCCAGATAAACCTTAACGATTTTCAGCACGCCTGGTGCCAGATCATCGCCCTGGGTGATCTTACGACGCTTACCTTCGAGTTTTTTCTCGAACTCGTGCTTAAGTTCGTCGTACTGCTCTGCCAGCTGCTCCAGCTGGTTTTGCTTGGCTTCATCAGTCAGACCCAGTTCCAGCCAGCGCTCGCGCGGCAGCTTGTCCAGTTTGTCTGCTTCAACGCCACCCGAAATCAGTACGTTCTGGATACGGCTGAACAGGCCCGCTTCCAGGATCTGCAGTTCTTCAGACAGGTCTTTTTTGGCCTGCTTCAGCTGCATCTCTTCGATTTCCAGCGCGCGTTTGTCTTTTTCCACGCCATCGCGGGTAAAGACCTGAACGTCGATCACGGTACCTGACACGCCATTCGGCACGCGCAGTGACGAATCTTTTACGTCAGAGGCTTTTTCACCGAAGATAGCGCGCAGCAGTTTTTCTTCTGGCGTCAGCTGGGTTTCACCTTTAGGCGTTACCTTACCAACCAGAATGTCGCCACCGGTCACTTCAGCACCGATGTAGACGATGCCTGACTCATCCAGTTTAGAGAGTGCAGCTTCACCCACGTTCGGGATATCAGCAGTGATCTCTTCCGGCCCCAGTTTGGTGTCACGCGACACGCAAGCCAGTTCCTGAATGTGGATAGTCGTAAAGCGATCTTCCTGAACCACGCGCTCGGAGACCAGGATGGAGTCTTCGAAGTTGTAGCCGTTCCACGGCATGAACGCCACGCGCATGTTCTGGCCCAGTGCCAGTTCACCCAGATCGGTGGACGGGCCATCTGCCAGCACGTCGCCGCGCTCAACCGGCTCACCCAGAGAAACACATGGCATCTGGTTGATGCAGGTGTTCTGGTTAGAACGGGTATATTTGGTCAGGTTGTAAATGTCGATACCGGCTTCGCCAGCATGCATTTCGTCTTCGTTAACTTTGATAACGATACGTGATGCGTCAACGTACTGTACGGTACCGCCACGTTTCGCCACGGCTGTTACACCGGAGTCAACGGCAACAGCACGTTCCATGCCGGTACCAACCAGCGGCTTATCAGCACGCAGAGTCGGAACGGCCTGACGTTGCATGTTCGCACCCATCAGGGCGCGGTTGGCGTCATCGTGTTCCAGGAACGGGATCAGGGATGCACCGACAGAAACCACCTGCTGGGTGGAAACGTCCATGTAGTCAACCTGATCGCGGCTGAACAGACTTGATTCGCCTTTGCTACGGCAGGTGACCAGGTCATCAACAAACGCGCCGTTGTCATCCAGAGGGGCGTTCGCCTGAGCGATAACGTAGTTACCCTCTTCGATAGCAGAGAGGTAGTGAATCTCGTCAGAAACCAGACCGTCGATAACACGGCGATAAGGTGTCTCAAGGAAACCGTACTCATTGGTCTGTGCATAGACAGACAAGGAGTTGATCAGACCGATGTTCGGACCTTCAGGGGTTTCGATTGGGCAGACACGACCGTAGTGCGTTGGGTGTACGTCACGCACTTCGAAGCCGGCACGCTCACGCGTCAAACCACCCGGGCCGAGAGCAGAGATACGACGTTTGTGCGTAATCTCTGACAGCGGGTTGTTCTGATCCATAAACTGAGAAAGCTGGCTTGAACCAAAGAACTCTTTCACCGCAGCAGAAATCGGCTTCGCGTTGATCATGTCCTGTGGCATCAGCGTATCAAGGTCGCCCAGAGACAGACGCTCTTTAACCGCACGCTCAACACGCACCAGACCTACACGGAACTGGTTCTCAGCCATTTCACCCACTGAACGAATACGACGGTTACCGAGGTGGTCGATATCGTCCACTTCGCCTTTACCGTTACGGATGTCGATCAGCTTCTTCATCACTTCGATGATGTCATCTTTGCTCAGGATGCCTGAACCTTCGATTTCATCACGCAGCAATGAGCGGTTAAACTTCATACGACCGACCGCAGAAAGATCGTAACGATCTTCTGAGAAGAACAGGTTCTCAAACAGGTTCTCTGCAGCTTCGCGTGTTGGCGGCTCACCAGGACGCATCATGCGGTAGATCTCAACCAGTGCGCTCAGGCGATCGCTGGTTGGGTCGACACGCAGGGTCTCGGACATATATGGACCGTGGTCCAGATCGTTGGTGAACAGCGTTTCGATGCGCTTGTGACCGGACTGGCTCAGTTTAGCCAGCAGATCCAGTGACAGTTCCATGTTCGCTGCAACAATCAGCTCACCGGTGCTCTCATCGATGTAATCTTTAGCGACCACTTTGCCCGCGATATATTCAACCGGGACTTCGATGTGCTGAATGCCATCTTTTTCCAGCTGACGAATATGGCGCGCAGTAATGCGGCGACCTTTTTCGACGTAGACGGTGCCGTTCGCTTCGATATCGAAGGTAGCGGTTTCACCGCGCAGGCGCTCAGGCACCAGCTCCATCTGCAGCTTGTTGTCACGGATTTCAAACACCACTTTCTCGAAGAAGATATCGAGGATCTGAGGTGTCGTGAACTGTAACGCGCGCAGGATGATAGTGGCCGGCAGCTTACGACGACGGTCAATACGGACAAACAGGTTATCTTTCGGGTCAAACTCAAAGTCGAGCCATGAACCGCGGTAAGGGATGATACGTGCGTTGTACAGCACTTTACCCGATGAGTGGGTTTTACCCTTATCGCTATCAAAGAACACGCCGGGACTACGGTGCAGCTGAGAAACGATAACGCGCTCGGTACCATTGATAACAAAGGTACCGTTGTCGGTCATGAGCGGAATCTCGCCCATGTAGACTTCTTGTTCTTTAATGTCTTTTACGGTGCCTTCTGGCGCTTCACGCTCATAGATCACCAGACGCAGTTTAACGCGCAGCGGTGCCGAATAGGTCACGCCACGGATCTGACACTCTTTCACGTCAAAGACAGGTTCACCCAGGCGGTAGCTGACATACTGCAACTCAGAGTTGCCGCTGTAGCTCGCAATAGGGAATACAGAGCGGAATGCAGCTTCCAGTCCGTACTGACCTTCTGGATCTTGCTCGATAAACTTCTGGAACGAGTCGAGCTGGATGGAAAGGAGATAAGGTATGTCCAGTACTTGCGGACGTTTACCAAAATCCTTACGAATACGTTTTTTCTCGGTATAGGAGTAAACCATAGGGTTCCTCAGCTAGCTGACAAGTCGACCCACGCTGTCCGTCCTGACAGGACAGTTCATGCAACACGATTTTGTTTGATTCACTGGCTGCGCGGCAGCAGTGCAATACCTCTTTCTATCACGCTTAAATCATTTCATCGCTTTTGTGAAGGCAGGGAACCCGCACAGGAAAGCGGTATATTAAGTCGTCGATAGAGAAAGATATTGAAGAGTAACAATGGACAAACAGTGTGAAACCCCATTGAAACCCTGTAGCGCAAAAAGGCTGGTGACCAAAAAGTCACCAGCCATCAGTCTGAAACTACTCAGACTGCAACCCGAAGGCTGTCTTACTTAACTTCAACTTCAGCGCCAGCTTCTTTCAGAGCAGCTTCAAGTGCAGCTGCGTCATCTTTGCTGATGCCTTCTTTGATTACGCCAGTTGCTTCAACCAGGTCTTTCGCTTCTTTCAGGCCCAGACCAGTTGCAGTACGTACGGCTTTGATAACTGCTACTTTGTTCGCGCCAACAGCTTTCAGTACGACGTCGAATTCAGTTTTTTCTTCAACAGCTTCAGCCGGGCCCGCAGCAACAGCTACAGCAGCAGCAGCAGAAACGCCGAATTTTTCTTCCATAGCAGAAACCAGCTCAACAACTTCCATTACGGACATCGCTGCAACAGCTTCCAGAATTTGGTCTTTAGTGATAGACATGACAATTGTTCCTAAGAATCAGAAAAAGTTTATACGTAAGCAGGTACGAAGAAAAGAATAAGGCCTTAAGCCGCTTCTTTTGCATCGCGTACAGCAGCCAGAGTGCGGACCAGTTTGCCGGCAGCGGCTTCTTTCATGGTCGACATCAGACGTGCCAGTGCTTCTTCGTAGGTCGGCAGCGTTGCCAGACGGTCAATATTGGCCGCCGTGATCAGCTCACCTTCAAAGGCTGCAGCTTTGACCTCAAATTTTGCATTCGCTTTCGCGAAATCTTTGAACAGACGAGCAGCAGCGCCCGGGTGTTCCATAGAATATGCAATCAGGGTCGGACCAACAAACGTGTCTTTCAGGCACTCAAACTGAGTACCTTCAACGACGCGGCGCAGCAGGGTGTTACGAACAACACGCATGTAAACGCCAGCTTCACGGCCTGCTTTACGCAGTTCGGTCATTTTATCAACGGTAACGCCACGGGAATCCGCAACAACCGCTGAAAGCGCACCTTTGGCTACTTCGCTGACTTCAGCAACAATCGCTTGTTTGTCTTGAAGATTTAATGCCATTAGCTTTTGCTCCTGGATTTGACCGGGAAAGGATTTCCCCGGAACTCACTTCACTTACTCACCCCGAAGGGTAATAAGCGCTCGAACACGGTGAGCAGAATCCAGCTAAGAAAAAATTCTTTTGGTTCTGTCACCGTCTACGCAGGGGATTAAGCGGAATATCCGGAGATAAACAGCGCCTGCGGTCTTGGACGGAGGCCAGGATAAGGCCTGGCTCCAACCTAAATTCTGTGCGACGCAGCAGAGTCAGAGGGAATGGCGATAAACGCAACAGTCGGTTCTGGCTCTCTGGTGTCCTGTTCTGCTAATAACAGAACAACGGGCGTAAGATTCTAGGTGAATTTTTCGCCCGTTTCAAGCAGCAATTAGTTTGCTGTTGCGTTCAGACCAGCCTGGTCAACGGCAACGCCGGCGCCCATGGTGGTTGAAAGGCTGACTTTCTTGATGTACACACCTTTAGCCTGTGATGGTTTAGCTTTTTTCAGCGCAACCAGCAGGGATTCCAGGTTTTCTTTCAGTTTGTCAGCGTCAAAGTCCACTTTACCGATGGTAGTGTGGATGATGCCGTTTTTGTCGTTACGATAACGAACCTGACCTGCTTTAGCATTCTTAACCGCTTCAGCAACGTTAGGGGTTACAGTACCGACTTTCGGGTTTGGCATCAGGCCACGTGGCCCCAGAATCTGGCCCAGCTGGCCAACAACGCGCATTGCATCCGGAGAAGCAATAACAACGTCAAAATTCATTTCGCCTTTCTTGATCTGATCAGCCAGGTCTTCCATGCCTACCAGCTCTGCGCCAGCTGCTTTAGCAGCTTCAGCGTTAGCGCCCTGGGCGAAGACAGCAACACGTACTGAACGACCAGTACCGTGTGGCAGAACGGTCGCGCCGCGAACATTCTGATCAGATTTACGTGCATCAATGCCGAGGTTGACAGCAACGTCAACGCTTTCAACGAACTTGGCAGTTGCCAGTTCTTTCAGCAGAGCAACAGCTTCAGCAATGTCATACTGCTTGGTCGCGTCAACTTTGTCGCGAATTACGGTCATGCGCTTGGTCAGCTTAGCCATTTCTTAGTCCTCTACTACCAGGCCCATGGAACGAGCAGTACCTTCGATTGAGCGAGTCATCGCTTCAACGTCAGAACCAGTCATGTCCGCAGCTTTGGTTTCTGCGATTTCACGTACCTGAGCACGAGTCACTTTACCGACTTTATCTTTGTTCGGCTTACCAGAACCAGACTTGATGCCCGCTGCTTTTTTCAGCAGTACGGCAGCCGGAGGCGTTTTGGTAATGAAGGTGAAAGAACGGTCGCTGTATACGGTGATAACAACAGGAGTCGGCAGACCTTTTTCCAGAGATTCGGTCTTAGCGTTGAACGCTTTACAGAATTCCATGATGTTAACACCCTGCTGACCCAGAGCTGGACCAACCGGTGGACTTGGGTTCGCCATACCAGCTGCAACCTGCAGCTTGACGTAGGCTTGGACTTTCTTAGCCATGATATTTCCTCAATTGGGTTATAGCGCCTGTAAAGGCTCCCCGTGATAACGATTTATGCGCTGGCAACAGCACATAAAAACAAAAGGCGCGAAATTGTAGTTAAATTTCGCGCCTGCTGCAACAGCTAATTTGTGAGCGGAAAGAGGTTAACCTTTCTCCACCTGACCGAAGTCGAGCTCAACCGGTGTTGCACGACCAAAGATGGAAACGGATACCGTCAGGCGGCTCTTCTCGTAATCCACATCTTCAACCACACCGTTAAAGTCAGCGAACGGACCGTCATTAACACGAACCATTTCACCTGGTTCAAACAGCGTTTTAGGACGAGGCTTGTCGCCAACCTGCTGCAGACGATTCATGATCGCATCAACTTCTTTATCGCTGATAGGTGCAGGACGGTCAGAGGTACCGCCGATGAAACCCATCACGCGCGGGACGCTGCGTACTAAATGCCAGCTGGCGTCATTCATCACCATCTGAACCAGTACGTATCCCGGGAAAAACTTGCGCTCGCTCTTACGACGCTGGCCACCACGGATTTCAACGACTTCTTCAGTCGGAACCATGACTTCACCAAACAGCTCTTCCATGTTGTGCAATTTGATATGCTCGCGCAGCGATTGGGCTACGCGGCCTTCAAAACCGGAAAACGCCTGTACGACGTACCAGCGTTTCTTTGGAGCTTCAGACATCTCAGAACCTCAGGCCAGTGATAAACGATACCAGACGGACCAGAATACCATCCAGCCCCCACAAAATCAGTGACATCACGGCAGTAACCGCGGCAACGATTAACGTGGTGTGCAGCGTTTCCTGGCGGGTTGGCCAGATAACCTTACGCATTTCTGTTCTTGCTTCACGAGCAAAAGCCACGGTCGCTTTGCCTTTGGTCGTTAAAAGCGCAATGCCGCCAGCCGCTGCAATCAGTACAACTACGGCTAATGCGCGCAGTGGCAGTGACACATCACGATAGAGGTAGTTACCTACAATCGCTGCAAGCAGCAGTAATATAACACCTACCCACTTTACCGCTTCCAGGCCACGCCCGCTCCCTTGAGCTTCGGTATTCGCACTCATAAACCAACCTGCCACAATAATTCAGAAACTATTCTGCCCCGCAGTGCGAGGCGTCCAAACCGAATGAGCTTTTGGGGCGTAACTCGGTATCCAACGCCGCATAACAGAGCCTGTCTCAGCAATGATTATGATTCAAAAAATCACTGATGAGCCAGGTTCTATGAAACAGCGTGCAAAAAGGGCATCAAATGATGCCCTTTCCGTGTGCATTGCGTCAAACGTTATCGGTAATTATGCGATAACTTTAGCAACAACACCCGCGCCAACGGTACGGCCACCTTCGCGGATTGCGAAGCGCAGACCTTCGTCCATTGCGATTGGGTGGATCAGGGTAACAACCATTTTGATGTTGTCGCCTGGCATGACCATTTCAACGCCTTCTGGCAGCTCTACTGAACCGGTTACGTCAGTTGTACGGAAGTAGAACTGTGGACGATAGCCTTTGAAGAACGGAGTATGGCGGCCACCTTCGTCTTTAGACAGAACGTAAACTTCTGACTCGAACTGGGTGTGTGGCTTGATTGAGCCTGGCTTAGCCAGAACCTGGCCACGCTGGATGTCTTCACGCTTGATACCGCGCAGCAGAACACCACAGTTTTCGCCTGCCTGACCCTGGTCCAGCAGCTTACGGAACATCTCAACACCGGTACAGGTTGATTTTGCAGTATCTTTGATACCCACGATTTCAACTTCGTCGCCGACTTTAACGATGCCGCGCTCAACACGACCGGTAACAACGGTACCACGGCCAGAGATTGAGAATACGTCTTCGATTGGCAGCAGGAACGGCATGTCGATCGCACGGACTGGATCCGGGATGTAGTTGTCCAGGTGTTCAGCCAGCTCAATGATTTTCGCTTCCCACTCAGGAACGCCTTCCAGCGCTTTCAGAGCAGAACCACGAACGATTGGCGTGTCGTCGCCTGGGAAGTCGTACTGTGACAGCAGGTCACGTACTTCCATCTCTACCAGCTCCAGCAGCTCTTCATCATCAACCATGTCGCACTTGTTCAGGAACACGATGATGTAAGGAACGCCAACCTGACGACCCAGCAGGATGTGCTCACGGGTCTGTGGCATCGGGCCATCAGTCGCAGCAACAACCAGGATCGCGCCGTCCATCTGCGCAGCACCGGTGATCATGTTTTTCACATAGTCGGCGTGGCCTGGGCAGTCAACGTGAGCGTAGTGACGTGCAGCAGTCTCATACTCAACGTGAGCGGTGTTGATGGTGATACCGCGGGCTTTTTCTTCAGGCGTGCTGTCGATCTGGTCGAATGCACGAGCCTGGCCGCCGTTGGTTTTAGCCAGTACGGTAGTGATAGCTGCAGTCAGGGTGGTTTTACCGTGGTCAACGTGACCGATGGTGCCCACGTTTACGTGCAGTTTGTTACGTTGAAATTGCTCTTTAGCCATCGCTAGTCCCTCTAAGACACGGATATATCAATGATATCATCACATTAACCAGGCAATGCCTGACTGCAAGGAAGTTACAGAGAAAATCAGGAGGGAGATTAAAGGAAGTGGTGCTGATACCCAGAGTCGAACTGGGGACCTCACCCTTACCAAGGGTGCGCTCTACCAACTGAGCCATATCAGCACATCTGGAGCGGGCAGCGGGAATCGAACCCGCATCATCAGCTTGGAAGGCTGAGGTAATAGCCATTATACGATGCCCGCATCCTGGAACTCGGCTACCTGTTCTTTCTGTAGCTTGCAGAAAACAGAGAATGACTCTCTGTTATCTACTGCCTGCCAGCGAAGCTGACCGGCTTTGACTTCGCTAACGCTCAGTCTGAATTCAGGGTGATAAATGACTCACCTGACAGATAAACAGGCCGTTTATCTGTACTCAACCGCGAGGCTGAGATGGTGGTGGGAGAAGGATTCGAACCTTCGAAGTCTGTGACGGCAGATTTACAGTCTGCTCCCTTTGGCCGCTCGGGAATCCCACCTACTTGATTGGTGCCGGCTACCGGAATCGAACTGGTGACCTACTGATTACAAGTCAGTTGCTCTACCAACTGAGCTAAGCCGGCATCAAGTGGTGCGCATTCTAGGAAGGTCGGGCGTCGGATGCAACTAAAAAATCGCATATTTTTTTCTATCGCTTACTATTTGTGCAAATTGTCGCATTTTAACGTTTTTATGCAGATTATTTGTGCAATCTGGCTCTTTTTTCACTGGACCCGCGAGACTGCACTAGCGCCTGATATCTCTCTGCACACTTTATTTCAGAGGATAAATGATCCGCCAGCCGCTTTTTTTATTTTATGCTTCTGTACTGAATGATGATTTTTTAACCCGCCTTGTGTCATTTTTGTCAGGCACAAGTTTCAGGTGGCGCGGCGATGCCCCCAAATAAGACCGCTAAATGCCTTTCTAAGGCGCGTCATTTTTCGAAGTTACTCAGGTGACACATTAAATGTGTACCCTATCCGCCGCGCTATACGCTCTTATAGCAGCATTATGTTATTCAGCCGTCGGTGGAATGTTCAGAACCGTTAAAAGCGCACATTTGCTTTGATGGGCTGTAACATCATAAACAACGAGAATGCTGCCATAATTGAAGGTATCGTGACGTTTTGTGGGTATGCCGACGAAAGCGCAATCGCGTTTATCTTTTTACTTCTGTTAAAAGCCATACTGGTGATACCCTCCAGCCCATTGTTCTCACTGATAAACCAGCGATTCGTGATTCACTTCACCCGTGCTGTCCTGCTTATCGGCTAATACGCGGTTGATAGTAATGAATTTGCGGTCAGATGCATGCTTATGGATAAAACAACCCCCCTGACAACGCCTTATCTGGAGTTCACTCGTGAGCAGTGGGCTGCATTACGTGATTCTGTACCTATGACGCTGTCAGAGGAAGAGATCGCGCAGCTCAAGGGCATCAACGAAGATCTTTCGCTGGAGGAAGTCGCAGAAATTTATCTGCCACTTTCGCGTCTGCTTAATTTCTATATCAGCTCTAACGTTCGTCGGCAGGCTGTACTGGAGCAATTTCTGGGCACTAATAGCCAGAAAATCCCCTATATCATCAGTATCGCGGGGAGCGTCGCGGTCGGTAAAAGTACGACTGCGCGTGTACTGCAGGCGTTGCTCAGCCGCTGGCCTGAACATCGTAAAGTGGAATTGATCACGACGGATGGCTTCCTTCACCCTAATGCCGTGCTGAAAGAGCGTGGCTTAATGAAGAAAAAAGGCTTCCCGCAATCTTATGATATGCACCGGCTGGTCAATTTCGTCTCCGATTTAAAATCTGGCGCCAGTCAGGTGACCGCCCCGGTCTATTCGCACCTGATTTATGATGTCATCCCTGATGGCGATAAAGTGATACAGCAGCCAGATATTCTTATTCTGGAAGGTCTGAACGTATTACAGAGTGGCATGGACTATCCCCATGACCCCCATCATGTCTTTGTTTCGGACTTCGTTGACTTCTCTATCTATGTAGATGCAGAGGAAGACCTTCTGCAAAGCTGGTATATCAATCGATTCCTGAAATTCCGTCAGGGTGCCTTTACCGATCCAGACTCCTACTTCCACCATTACGCTCAGCTCTCAGAGGCAGAAGCGGTTGAGATAGCAGGTAATTTATGGAAAGAGATTAACTGGCTCAACCTGCAGGAAAATATCCTGCCGACGCGTGAAAGGGCCAGCCTGATCATGACCAAAAGTGGCGATCATGCGGTCGATAAGGTTCGCCTGCGTAAATAACAGCGGTCATAAAAAAGCCTGCATCAGTGCAGGCTTTTTTAATCAAACAGGACGCAGTGATATTTCCCCCCCCACCCAGGCTTTTATTTCACCATCCTGCTCCAGTAATAAACCACCCTGGCTGTCGACACCCCGTGCAATACCATGCACTTCTCGTTCACCGATGAGCAACTTAACGGGCCGGTTAATAAAATTGTCCAGTGCCGCCCAGCGCGAGATGAAGGCAGTTAATCCCTCCTGCTCAAACAGCGGCAGTGCCTCGCGCAGGCTGTTGATCAGACGGGCTGCCAGCTCATTGCGGTTCACGCTTACTCCGGCCTCCTGCAGGTTAATCCAGCCCTGATTAATCTGTGAAGCATCCGCTGTCCGCATCGCCAGGTTGATGCCAGCTCCCATCACGATCTGCGCAGCATCACCGGTTTTCCCGGTCAGTTCGACCAGAATACCTGCCAGTTTCCGATCGTTGAGGTAAATATCATTGGGCCACTTTACCCGGACATCATCGGCCCCGAGTGCACGTAATGTTTCAGCCATGACAATGCCAATGACCAGGCTAAGACCCATCGCCGCAGCCGGACCCTGCTCAAGGCGCCAGTACATTGACATGTAGAGGTTGGCACCAAAAGGAGAGAACCATTGACGACCACGACGGCCACGACCTGCCTGCTGATATTCAGCGATACAGGCGGCACCAGACGGCATGTCATGCATGCGTTCCAGCAGATACTGATTTGTGGAATCAATCACCGGGATAACCGAGACATTGCCCTGCTTCACCTGTGACAGAATTGCCTGCTCATCCAGCAGCTGTATCGGGGCAGAGAGACTGTAGCCTTTCCCTGTCACGGTATAGACGTCCAGACCCCAGCTTTTTAGTGTCTGGATGTGCTTGTTGATGGCGGCACGACTCATGCCCAGAGTGTCGCCCAGCTGCTCGCCAGAATGAAACTCACCATCAGATAAAATATCGACCAGTTTTAGCGGGACGCTGTGGTCTTTCATGCGATCACCCCGACAGCATTGCACTCACCCTGCGCCTGAATAAAGCGGACTTCGGGCTCAAGCCAGACATCAAATTTTTCACCCACCCGGGCGCGCACAGTTTTTGCCAGCGCAACGATATCCTCAGGCGTGGCATGGTCAGAGTTAATCAGCACCAGAGCCTGTTGCTGGTGAACGGCGGCGCCTCCAATGCGATACCCTTTCAGCTGACACTGATCGATAAGCCACCCTGCGGCCAGCTTGGTTTCTCCATCTGGCATCAGATAGTGTGGCATAGTGGGAAATTGGGCCAGCAGGGAGCTACACTGCGCCTCAGTGACGACCGGGTTTTTAAAGAAGCTGCCGACATTGCCGGTGATTTTCGGATCCGGTAATTTGCTCTGCCGCATCTGGCAAACCGCGTGATAGACATCCCATGCATTAGCTGTCACCGGATTAAGCGTTTTCAGATCGCCATAGGTTAATACCGGCTGCCATTGCTTAGGCAGGATCACCCCGACGGCGACGATGACATAGCCTGACTGGTAGCGATGTTTAAAAATGCTGTCACGATACCCAAACTCACAGGCTTCACGATCGAGGCGTTCTGTCTCACCACTGTGCAGATTAAGTACATCCACGTATTCGCAGACATCTTTTAATTCCACACCATAGGCACCAATGTTCTGAATCGGTGCCGAACCCGTCATTCCAGGGATCAACGCCAGGTTTTCCAGGCCAGTGATCCCTTTTTCCAGCGTACTCTTAACCAGCTGATGCCAGTTCTCACCTGCCCCGACATGCAACTTCCAGCACTCAAATTCATCCTGAATTTTGATGCCTTTAATGCGATTCAGGACCACGGTACCGGCAAAATCCTCCAGGAAGAGGACGTTACTGCCTTCCCCGAGCACAAGGAAAGGTGACTGATTACACTGGCTATCCTGCCATGCGGCCAGAATGGCGGCTGGCGTCTCTGCGACGATGCGTTTTTGTGTGTGTACCTCAAGCCCAAGCGTGTTGTCGGCTTTTAAGGAGGGATGCTGGCTGGACATTTGACGGCCTTTACTGAGTTATCTGGCCGTAGTTTACCGTATCAGAGAGGGGTTCTCAGGCTGTTTTCGGAGTTTATGGTGCGGTTTTTCACGATCTGCAGACGTAAAAAAGCCCCGCACTCTCGTGCGGGGCTTCTTCACTTATTTAATGCCTGGCAGTTCCCTACTCTCGCATGGGGAGGCCCCACACTACCATCGGCGCTACGGCGTTTCACTTCTGAGTTCGGCATGGGGTCAGGTGGGACCACCGCGCTAAAGCCGCCAGGCAAATTCTGTCTCCGCGCCGCCACAGGGGCCGCGCAGAATATCCGGTAACAAAGCTGAAAATCGTGTCTCTCAAAAACGCCTCTGGCGTTGTAAGGTTAAGCCTCACGGGTCATTAGTACCGGTTAGCTCAACGCATCGCTGCGCTTACACACCCGGCCTATCAACGTCGTCGTCTTCAACGTCCCTTCAGGACCCTCAAGGGGTCAGGGAGAACTCATCTCGGGGCAAGTTTCGTGCTTAGATGCTTTCAGCACTTATCTTTTCCGCACTTAGCTACCGGGCAATGCCATTGGCATGACAACCCGAACACCAGTGGTGCGTTCACTCCGGTCCTCTCGTACTAGGAGCAACCCCCCTCAATTCTCCAGCGCCCACGGCAGATAGGGACCGAACTGTCTCACGACGTTCTAAACCCAGCTCGCGTACCACTTTAAACGGCGAACAGCCGTACCCTTGGGACCTACTTCAGCCCCAGGATGTGATGAGCCGACATCGAGGTGCCAAACACCGCCGTCGATATGAACTCTTGGGCGGTATCAGCCTGTTATCCCCGGAGTACCTTTTATCCGTTGAGCGATGGCCCTTCCATTCAGAACCACCGGATCACTATGACCTGCTTTCGCACCTGCTCGAGCCGTCACTCTCGCAGTCAAGCCAGCTTATGCCATTGCACTAACCTCACGATGTCCGACCGTGATTAGCTGACCTTCGTGCTCCTCCGTTACTCTTTAGGAGGAGACCGCCCCAGTCAAACTACCCACCAGACACTGTCCGCAGCCCGGATCACGGGCCTACGTTAGAACATCAAACATTAAAGGGTGGTATTTCAAGGTTGGCTCCACGCAGACTGGCGTCCGCGCTTCAAAGCCTCCCACCTATCCTACACATCAAGGCTCAATGTTCAGTGTCAAGCTGTAGTAAAGGTTCACGGGGTCTTTCCGTCTTGCCGCGGGTACACTGCATCTTCACAGCGAGTTCAATTTCACTGAGTCTCGGGTGGAGACAGCCTGGCCATCATTACGCCATTCGTGCAGGTCGGAACTTACCCGACAAGGAATTTCGCTACCTTAGGACCGTTATAGTTACGGCCGCCGTTTACCGGGGCTTCGATCAAGAGCTTCTCCTTGCGGATAACCCCATCAATTAACCTTCCGGCACCGGGCAGGCGTCACACCGTATACGTCCACTTTCGTGTTTGCACAGTGCTGTGTTTTTAATAAACAGTTGCAGCCAGCTGGTATCTTCGACTGGCTTCGGCTCGGGGAGTAAATCCCTCCACCTACGCGCCAGCGTGCCTTCTCCCGAAGTTACGGCACCATTTTGCCTAGTTCCTTCACCCGAGTTCTCTCAAGCGCCTTGGTATTCTCTACCTGACCACCTGTGTCGGTTTGGGGTACGATTCTGTGTTACCTGATGCTTAGAGGCTTTTCCTGGAAGCTGGGCATTTATCACTTCAGCACCGTAGTGCCTCGTCGTCACGCCTCAGCGTTAATAAGGGACCGGATTTACCTGGACCCTCCGCCTACACGCTTAAACCGGGACAACCGTCGCCCGGCTGATATAGCCTTCTCCGTCCCCCCTTCGCAGTAACACCGAGTACAGGAATATTAACCTGTTTCCCATCGACTACGCCTTTCGGCCTCGCCTTAGGGGTCGACTCACCCTGCTCCGATTAACGTTGAACAGGAACCCTTGGTCTTCCGGCGAGCGGGCTTTTCACCCGCTTTATCGTTACTTATGTCAGCATTCGCACTTCTGATACCTCCAGCATGCCTCACAGCACACCTTCGACGGCTTACAGAACGCTCCCCTACCCAACAACACATAGTGTCGCTGCCGCAGCTTCGGTGCATGGTTTAGCCCCGTTACATCTTCCGCGCAGGCCGACTCGACCAGTGAGCTATTACGCTTTCTTTAAATGATGGCTGCTTCTAAGCCAACATCCTGGCTGTCTGTGCCTTCCCACATCGTTTCCCACTTAACCATGACTTTGGGACCTTAGCTGGCGGTCTGGGTTGTTTCCCTCTTCACGACGGACGTTAGCACCCGCCGTGTGTCTCCCGTGATAACATTCCTCGGTATTCGCAGTTTGCATCGGGTTGGTAAGCCGGGATGGCCCCCTAGCCGAAACAGTGCTCTACCCCCGAGGATGAGTTCACGAGGCGCTACCTAAATAGCTTTCGGGGAGAACCAGCTATCTCCCGGTTTGATTGGCCTTTCACCCCCAGCCACAGGTCATCCGCTAATTTTTCAACATTAGTCGGTTCGGTCCTCCAGTTAGTGTTACCCAACCTTCAACCTGCCCATGGCTAGATCACCGGGTTTCGGGTCTATACCCTGCAACTTAACGCCCAGTTAAGACTCGGTTTCCCTGCGGCTCCCCTATACGGTTAACCTTGCTACAGAATATAAGTCGCTGACCCATTATACAAAAGGTACGCAGTCACCCCCATAAAGAAGGCTCCCACTGCTTGTACGTACACGGTTTCAGGTTCTGTTTCACTCCCCTCGCCGGGGTTCTTTTCGCCTTTCCCTCACGGTACTGGTTCACTATCGGTCAGTCAGGAGTATTTAGCCTTGGAGGATGGTCCCCCCATATTCAGACAGGATACCACGTGTCCCGCCTTACTCATCGAGCTCACAGCACGTGTGCTTTTGTGTACGGGAGTATCACCCTGTACCCTGCGACTTTCCAGACGCTTCCACTAACACACATGCTGATTCAGGCTCTGGGCTGCTCCCCGTTCGCTCGCCGCTACTGGGGGAATCTCGGTTGATTTCTTTTCCTCGGGGTACTTAGATGTTTCAGTTCCCCCGGTTCGCCTTGCAGCACTATGTATTCATGCTGCAATGATGCACAGAGTGCACCGGGTTTCCCCATTCGGACATCGACGGCTGTAGCGGTTCATATCACCTTACCGTCGCTTTACGCAGATTAGCACGTCCTTCATCGCCTCTGACTGCCTGGGCATCCACCGTGTACGCTTAGTCGCTTAACCTCACAACCCACAGGCGTTTTTCAACGCTGCAAGCTGCAAGCATTTGAGAGACTCGAACGCATCGTATTTTTCATTCTTATTACGGAGAATGAAAACGACACGTCGTTTCAATTTTCAGCTTGTTCCGGATTGTTAAAGAGCATAATACTTCGCAGCACACCGTTGCCGGTACGCTCTGAAGTATTCAGAAAAAACAGTTAAAACGGTATGGTGGAGCTAAGCGGGATCGAACCGCTGACCTCCTGCGTGCAAGGCAGGCGCTCTCCCAGCTGAGCTATAGCCCCATACAGTTACTGCAGAGACCACTACTACCACTCAACCGAGTACACTTCGTGAGAAATGCAATTCGTGCTCAGGCAAGGCATGTCTTCGCGAAGCATAGTGAACTATGCGAGCCGGAGACATAACGCAGCGTGAGTGCGAATTTGGTAGGCCTGAGTGGACTTGAACCACCGACCTCACCCTTATCAGGGGTGCGCTCTAACCACCTGAGCTACAAGCCTGTAGAGGTTTTTTCTGCTCGTTACTTTTTATCAGACAATCTGTGTGAGCACTGCGCGGGAAGGTATCTTCAGGTAAGGAGGTGATCCAACCGCAGGTTCCCCTACGGTTACCTTGTTACGACTTCACCCCAGTCATGAATCACAAAGTGGTAAGCGCCCTCCCGAAGGTTAAGCTACCTACTTCTTTTGCAACCCACTCCCATGGTGTGACGGGCGGTGTGTACAAGGCCCGGGAACGTATTCACCGTGGCATTCTGATCCACGATTACTAGCGATTCCGACTTCACGGAGTCGAGTTGCAGACTCCGATCCGGACTACGACGCACTTTGTGAGGTCCGCTTGCTCTCGCGAGGTCGCTTCTCTTTGTATGCGCCATTGTAGCACGTGTGTAGCCCTACTCGTAAGGGCCATGATGACTTGACGTCATCCCCACCTTCCTCCGGTTTATCACCGGCAGTCTCCTTTGAGTTCCCGACCGAATCGCTGGCAACAAAGGATAAGGGTTGCGCTCGTTGCGGGACTTAACCCAACATTTCACAACACGAGCTGACGACAGCCATGCAGCACCTGTCTCACGGTTCCCGAAGGCACTAAGGCATCTCTGCCAAATTCCGTGGATGTCAAGAGTAGGTAAGGTTCTTCGCGTTGCATCGAATTAAACCACATGCTCCACCGCTTGTGCGGGCCCCCGTCAATTCATTTGAGTTTTAACCTTGCGGCCGTACTCCCCAGGCGGTCGACTTAACGCGTTAGCTCCGGAAGCCACTCCTCAAGGGAACAACCTCCAAGTCGACATCGTTTACGGCGTGGACTACCAGGGTATCTAATCCTGTTTGCTCCCCACGCTTTCGCACCTGAGCGTCAGTCTTTGTCCAGGGGGCCGCCTTCGCCACCGGTATTCCTCCAGATCTCTACGCATTTCACCGCTACACCTGGAATTCTACCCCCCTCTACAAGACTCAAGCCTGCCAGTTTCAAATGCAGTTCCCAGGTTAAGCCCGGGGATTTCACATCTGACTTAACAGACCGCCTGCGTGCGCTTTACGCCCAGTAATTCCGATTAACGCTTGCACCCTCCGTATTACCGCGGCTGCTGGCACGGAGTTAGCCGGTGCTTCTTCTGCGGGTAACGTCAATCGGTGCGGTTATTAACCGCACCGCCTTCCTCCCCGCTGAAAGTACTTTACAACCCGAAGGCCTTCTTCATACACGCGGCATGGCTGCATCAGGCTTGCGCCCATTGTGCAATATTCCCCACTGCTGCCTCCCGTAGGAGTCTGGACCGTGTCTCAGTTCCAGTGTGGCTGGTCATCCTCTCAGACCAGCTAGGGATCGTCGCCTAGGTGGGCCATTACCCCGCCTACTAGCTAATCCCATCTGGGTTCATCCGATAGTGAGAGGCCCGAAGGTCCCCCTCTTTGGTCTTGCGACGTTATGCGGTATTAGCCACCGTTTCCAGTGGTTATCCCCCTCTATCGGGCAGATCCCCAGACATTACTCACCCGTCCGCCACTCGTCACCCAAGAGCAAGCTCTCTGTGCTACCGTCCGACTTGCATGTGTTAGGCCTGCCGCCAGCGTTCAATCTGAGCCATGATCAAACTCTTCAATTTAAGTTTGATTTGCTGCAACAAGTGCAGCGATGCTCATCTGTAAAACGTCATAATGAATTTCATTATGTGTTCACTCGTGAGGCTTTGATATTTTGCTGCGTCCGGAGACGCTGATATCAATCCTGCGAGTGCCCACACAGATTGTCTGATAAATTGTTAAAGAGCAGTGCGAACAGTGCGTTAGCGTCCTGTCGCGAGGTGGCGTATATTACGCTTTCCTCCTGCAGAGTCAACTTCTTTCTCAGAAGTTTTTCTCCGGCGGCGCAGTCTCCTGTGCCTCTCAACCCGTTTCCCGTTGCCGGTGTTCCGTGTCGATGGAGGCGCATTATAGGGAGTTCGCGCGGGCTGACAAGTGTTTATTACGAAAAGATTATCGTTCGCAGTAATTTTCATCAAATCGCGCTATTTCGCTACGATTTGCCTGGTAACTGTGCAAAATCATTGGCAAAAGTGCGTACCTGCTGCCAGTCCGTGTATTCCACTTCTTTCGTTGAATCTGTCTCACCACCGGTCATACGCATAATCAGCTGAATCATGACGCGATCGAACCAGCGATAGCGCGGATAATAAAGTGCGCCCGCGAACACGGCACAGCAATCGGGTTGCCACGGCGAGCTGGCCAGGAACTTCTGCGTATAGGCGTTAGTTTCAGGCGAACGTTTCTCCGGTTTCCGCGCCGTCAGGTTCACCGAAAAGAAACCGCTGGTACGCTGCTGCAATTCCTTGAGGTGCTGCTTAACGAACTTATCGACGACCGGCTGGAAATGGCCGTAGCGGATCGAGGCGCCAATCAGCACGCGATCATACTGCGCCCAGTCCGGCAGAGTGGCATCCTGGATGTCCAGCACATCACATGGTTGCTGCTGACGGATCACCTCAGCAATAGAAGAGGCAATCTTCTTTGTTTGTCCGTCGCGAGTGGAATAGAGAATCAGCGCTTTCATGTCAGCATCCTTATTAATTATTCACGCCAGAAAGTAGGCGTGAACAGTACCAGCAAGGTAAATACCTCGAGACGCCCGAACAACATGGTAGAAATAAGAATCCATTTCGCCACGTCATTCATTGAAGTGAAGTTATCGGCCACAACCCCTAAACCCGGCCCGAGGTTGTTGAGCGTCGCGGCAACCGCAGCAAAAGCCGAGAAGTCATCGACACCGGTGGCGATGATCGCCAGCATGCTGACCAGGAACACCAGTGCATAGGCCGAGAAGAATCCCCAGACGGCTTCAAGGATACGTTCCGGAAGCGCCCGATTACCCAGCTTAATGGTGTAGACCGCATTCGGGTGAACCAGACGCTTAAGCTCACGGTTACCCTGCTTGCATAACAGCAGAATGCGAATCACCTTCAGGCCACCGCCGGTTGAACCGGCACAGCCGCCAATAAAGGCTGAGCACAACAGCAGCACCGGCAGGAACAATGGCCAGCGTGCGATGCTGTCGGTCGTGAATCCCGCCGTCGTTGCCATGGAAACGACCTGAAAGAAGGCCTGATTCAGCGTCTGCCAGCCGCTGGCATAGACATTGTGGAACCAGAGCACCAGCGTGCAGATCAACACCAGCGTCAGCTGAACGCTAATGAACATGCGGAATTCCGGGTCGCGCCAGTACACGCGCAAATTACGTCCGCTTAACATGGCAAAGTGCAGGCCGTAATTACAGCCTGAGATCAGCAGAAACACCGCCACGATGGTATTGATAGTGCCACTATGAAAATAGCCGATGCTGGCATCGTGGGTAGAAAAGCCGCCAATGGCGATGGTTGAGAAGCTGTGACCGATAGCATCAAACGCCGGCATGCCCGCCAGCCACAATGCTAGCGCACAGGCCACCGTCAGCAGAACGTAGATCAGCCAGAGTGTCTTGGCCGTCTCGGCGATACGTGGCCGCATCTTGTTATCTTTTAACGGACCCGGCATTTCAGCGCGATAGAGCTGCATGCCCCCGACGCCCAGAATCGGCAGTATCGCCACCGCTAACACGATAATCCCCATACCGCCCAGCCACTGGAGCATCTGCCGATAGAAGAGAATCGCCTTGGGCAACGAGTCCAGCCCCACTAGCGTGGTGGCACCGGTCGTTGTCAGGCCCGAGAACGATTCAAAGAACGCATCCGTCACCGAAAGGTGCGGCTGCTCGGCAAAGATAAAGGGCATGGCCCCTACGCTGCCCAGCACCGTCCAGAAGAGGACGACGATCAGGAACCCTTCGCGCGGTTTGAGTTCGGTTTTCTTTTTACGATTCGGCCACCACAGCAGCGAGCCAATCACCAGCGCCATCATAAAGGTCTGGCTAAACGCCCGCCCCGCCCCATCGCGATAAATGAGGGCGACCAGACCGGGCAAAATCATCGTCACTGAAAAGAGGATCACCAGCAGACCGACTATGCGGGTAATGGCGCGAAAGTGCATTCAGCCGTTCCTTTAAATAATAGAGATGAACATCAGGGTGTGAGCGGGATCAGCGATAACGCGCCCCGACTAAAGTCTGACAGATTTTTTTTGAATCCGTCGATTTGTCCGTAAGGTACAGCCAGCGTCAATGCAATGCGATCCTGAAACTGACTGTCGGTCACCTTACCGTCGAAACGCTGAACCAGCCGTTCAATATCGCTGAGCTGTGGATAGTCGCATTGCAAGGTGAATAGCTTCATCGGTACTTTGCGCTGCCGTGGCAGCAGCTTAAGTCCCTGCTGGACCCCACCGCCATAGGCTTTTACTAAGCCGCCGGTTCCCAGCATGATGCCGCCGTAATAACGCACGACGACGGCGGTAATCTCGCCAATATCTGCGCCCATCAGCTGCGCAAGCATCGGTTTGCCGGCCGTGCCCGAGGGTTCCCCATCATCAGAGAAGCCAAGCTGCTGGGAATCATTCGGTGCGCCCGCGACCCACGCCCAGCAGTGATGCCGGGCAGCGGGATGGTCGCTTTTCACCTGCTGGACAAACGCGCGTGCCGCCTCAGCGCCTTCGGTGTGTGCCAGAAGCGTAATGAAGCGACTCTTTTTGATCGTCTCCTCACTGCTGCTGACTGGCACAGCCGGAATATCAAAAGCGTCCATCAGGCCAGATGCAGATCGCGCGTCATATTCTCAACGCGATGCGCATGGATCACCACGTTGTCCTCGATACGAATCCCGCCATAAGGCCGAAGCGCATCGATAGCCTGCCAGTTAAAGTGCTGACTGAAACGGCCCGCACGCAGCGGCGCCAGTAATGAGTCAATAATATAGAAGCCCGGCTCGATGGTTAAGACCATGCCCGGTTGCAGCACGCGGGTGCAGCGAAGATAAGGATATTGCGCGGGCGCGGCCAGATGGGTGCCCTGATCATCCTGCATAAAGCCAGCCACGTCATGCACCTGCAGACCCAGCGGATGTCCCAGACCATGTGGCATAAACGGACCGGTCAGATCTTCAGCCACCAGCGCTTCTTCGCTAATCCCCTGCACCAGCTCAAACTTCAGCAACATCTTCGCAATACGCTGGTGCATCTGAAGATGATAATCGGTGTAGCGCACGCCCGCTTTCAGCGTAGCGATCAGCGCCAGCTCTTCCGCGTTCATCGCCTCAACCATTCTGGCATAGAGCGAACTGCTCTGCGCCGCATAGCTGCGGGTTAAATCGGCGGCATAGCCAAGATACTCAGCACCGGCATCAATCAAAAAGCTGTGGCGTTTCGCCGGTGGCTGATGATCCAGCCGGGTGTAGTGCAGCACCGCAGCGTGTTCATTCAGCGCGATGATATTGCCGTAAGGCACATCAGTATCGCGATGCCCGGTTGCGGTCAGATAGGCCTGGTTGATATCGAACTCGCTTAAGCCTGCAGAGAATGCCTCTTTCGCTGCGCGATGACCCGCAACCGCCAGCTTCTGCGCCTGGCGCAGGCAGGCAAGTTCATAATCTGTTTTGATGCTGCGATGGAAATGCAGGAAGTCAATCACCGCTTTCGGATTGATATTGCCGGAAGTGATACCGAGCTGAGCCGCACGTGCGTTAACCGGGCCGATATAGGCGACGTTATCGCGCTGTGCAGGCAGCAGTTGCGCAATCTCATCGGCATTTTTCAGGCCGATAACCTCAACATCTCCGGTCCAGAAGCTGTCCGGCAACGGTTCAACGTTGTGCCAGTAATCCACCGGAGAGTAGAACCACAGTTTCGGTTTGTTCACCCCGTCAATCCACAGCCAGCAGTTGGGCACCTGCGTTACCGGCACCCAGGCCTTGAACTGCGGATTTACCTTAAACGGATAGGTGTGGTCATCCAGAAACACCGTCAACAATTCACCGGAATGGATCAACATCGCATCCAGTTTATTGCGTGCCAGCACCTGCTGCGCCCGTTGTTGCAACGTGGCGATATGCGCGTGATACAAGGTCTTCAGTGAATCCATTGACGTCTCTCCAGTGTCGCGAAATGGCCGCAAGTTTAGCATACCCCTTGTGCAGATGCCGAAGTCGGCGCAGCTGTGATCTTGTTAGCAAATAAGCAAAGAGCAGTTTGCAAATAATTAACATCGCTCCCACACTCACGATCATCTGGTATGACCAGATCACCTTTCGCGGTTTCAGGAGACGCACATGCTCTACCAAGGCGCTAACCTTACTCTTCACTGGCTGGACGATGGCATCGCCGAGCTGGTTTTTGACGCTACAGGCTCGGTCAATAAGCTCGATACGCAAACGGTCGCCAGTCTGGGCGAGGCGATTGCGGTGCTGGAACAGCAGCCAGAACTGCGCGGCCTGCTGCTGAGCTCCGCTAAACCTGCTTTTATTGTGGGCGCGGATATCACCGAGTTCCTTTCTCTGTTTGATGCACCCACCGAAAAACTGAGTCAGTGGCTGAGCTACGCCAACAGCATCTTCAACCGTCTTGAAGATTTACCGGTGCCAACCCTGGCCGCTATTGACGGCTATGCGCTGGGTGGTGGATGCGAATGTGTACTGGCAACCGATCTGCGTATCGCCACCGCTGACGCGCGCATTGGCCTGCCGGAAACAAAACTCGGCATCATGCCCGGATTTGGCGGCAGCGTGCGACTACCGCGCCTGCTGGGTGCCGACAGCGCGCTGGAAATTATTGCAGCGGGTAAAGATGTGGATGGCAATGCCGCCCTGAAACTCGGTCTGGTCGATGCGGTCGTGGCGCGTGAGAAATTGCGCGAGGCGGGGATCACCATGCTTAAGGCCGCTGCCGCAGATGACAGCTGGCGCGCACGCCGTGCACCGAAACTGGCACCGCTGAAACTCAGCCCGATTGAAGCGGCGATGAGCTTCACGATTGCGAAAGCGATGGTGCTGCAGACCGCAGGTAAACACTATCCCGCTCCGCTGATGGCCGTAAAAACGATTGAAGCGGCGGCCAGCCTGGGTCGTGATGATGCGCTGAAACTTGAAACGGCGGCGTTTGTGCCGCTGGCGCAGTCTGATGAAGCCCGCGCACTGGTCGGCATCTTCCTCAACGACCAGTACGTTAAAAGTCTGGCGAAAAAGCGCGGCAGCGAAAGCGGCGTACCGGCTCAGGCAGCCGTACTGGGCGCGGGCATTATGGGTGGCGGCATCAGCTATCAGTCGGCCTGGAAAGGTGTGCCGGTCAGAATGAAAGACATTAATCCGCAGGCGTTAACGCTGGGGATGAATGAAGCCAGCAAGCTGCTCAATAAGCTGCTGGAGCGCGGCAAAATCGACGGCAGTAAACTCGCCAGTGTGATCGCCACTATTCAGCCCACCCTGGATTACGCCGGTTTTGACCAGGCCGATGTGGTGGTGGAAGCCGTGGTCGAGAATCCGCTGATCAAGGCCAAAGTGCTGGCGGAAACCGAACAGCATCTGCGTCAGGATGCGATTCTGGCTTCCAATACCTCAACCATTCCTATCACCCAGCTGGCGCAGGCGCTGCAGCGCCCGGAAAACTTCTGTGGCATGCACTTCTTCAATCCGGTGCCGCGTATGCCGCTGGTTGAAGTCGTTCGTGGCGAGAAAACCAGTGAAGCGACACTGAGTAAAGTGGTGGCATGGGCCAGCAAAATGGGCAAAACGCCTATCGTGGTGAATGACTGCCCCGGCTTCTTTGTGAACCGGGTACTGTTCCCCTACTTCGCTGCTTTCAGCCTGCTGCTGCGCGACGGCGCTGATTTCCGTCAGATTGATAAAGTGATGGAAAAACAGTTCGGCTGGCCGATGGGGCCGTCATGGTTGCTGGATGTGGTGGGCATCGATACCGCGCACCACGCACAAAGCGTGATGGCCGATGGTTTCCCGGATCGTATGAAGCATGACTATCGCGATGCGATAGACCTGCTGTTTGATGCCGGTCGTTTTGGTCAGAAAAATGGCAAAGGCTTCTGGCGCTGGGAAGAGGATAAAAAGGGCAAGCTGAAGAAAGTGCCGGATGCTGAAGTGGATACGCTGCTGCAACAGGTCTGTCAGCCCGCGCGGGCCTTCAGTGATGAAGAGATCCTGAACCGTATGATGCTGCCGATGCTGAATGAAGTCGTGCGCTGCCTGGAAGAGAAGATTATCGCCTCGCCAGCAGAAGCGGATATGGCGCTGGTCTATGGTCTCGGCTTCCCGCCGTTCCGTGGCGGCGCTTTCCGCTACCTTGATACCCTGGGCAACAGCAATGTGGTCGATCAGGCCCGGCGCTACAGCGCACTTGGTGGCCTGTATGCCCTGCCTGCGCTGTTGGTGCAGAAAACCCATCAGCATGAAAGCTGGTATCCCGCCGCCAAACCGATTGATGAAGCCGCGCTGAAAAGCGCCTGAGGGCAAGAAGATGGAAAATGTGGTGATTGTTGATGCGGTGCGCACGCCAATGGGACGTTCAAAAGGCGGAGCCTTTCGGAACGTGCGCGCTGAAGATCTTTCTGCGCACCTGATGCGCGAAATCCTGAGCCGCAACCCGGCGGTAAACCCGGCATCCCTCGACGATATCGTCTGGGGCTGCGTACAGCAGACGCTGGAACAGGGATTTAATATCGCGCGTAACGCCGCGCTGCTGGCCGAAATCCCGCACTCTGTGCCGGCCACGACCGTTAACCGGCTGTGTGGTTCGTCAATGCAGGCGCTGCACGATGCGGCCCGCGCCATTATGGTCGGCGATGCGCAGTGCTGCCTGATTGGCGGTGTGGAGCATATGGGACACGTGCCGATGAATCACGGCGTCGACTTTCATCCCGGCCTGGGTCGCACCGTCGCTAAAGCTGCGGGCATGATGGGCTTAACCGCCGAGATGCTGGCGCGTATGCATCATATCAGCCGTGAGCAGCAGGATGCGTTCGCCCTGCGTTCGCACCAGCGCGCATGGCAGGCCACACAGCGCGGGGACTTCGCAACGGAAATTGTCGCCACCTATGGTCACGACAGCGACGGCATTCTTAAGCGCTATGATTTCGATGAGGTGATCCGCGAGGAGACCAGCGCCAAAGGTCTGGCGGCACTCAAACCCGCCTTCGATCCGGTGAATGGCACCGTCACAGCGGGTACGTCGTCGGCCCTGTCCGATGGCGCGGCTGCCATGCTGATTATGAGTGAATCACGCGCCCGTGAACTAGGGCTGACGCCACATGCACGTATCCGCAGCATGGCAGTGGTCGGCTGTGATCCGTCGATCATGGGCTACGGACCGGTTCCGGCCAGCAGACTGGCATTGAAACGGGCGGGACTGAGCGTCAGTGATATCGACGTGTTTGAGCTGAATGAAGCCTTTGCCGCGCAGACCCTGCCCTGTATTAAAGACTTAGGTTTGCTGGAACTGATGGATGAGAAGGTCAATCTGAATGGCGGCGCGATTGCTTTAGGTCATCCGCTGGGCTGTTCCGGCGCACGCATCAGCACCACATTACTGAACATCATGGAACGCCGCGATGCCCGTTTTGGCCTTGCCACCATGTGCATCGGACTGGGCCAGGGGATCGCGACCGTATTCGAGCGTCTTTAATACGTTGAGTCTTACTTTGTCAGATTTACCCGCCGTTGATCGGCGGGTTTTTTCTGGCTGCTACCTGGAATCAGATAAAGGCAAATGCATCACCATACATCTGTGATTCTACGGCGCCACGCTCGGCACAGAAACGATCGCGGGCAATCTTCGCCATCTCAAAACGTCCGGCGATGTAGATCTCATGCTCACTCAGCGTGCTGAAGTCCTGCATCACTGCGGTCAGTACCGTACCAGAACGGCCCTGCCAGCCTGCTTCAGGCTGCTCGACTACCGGGATCACCTTCAGGTTCGGGTGCTTCACGGCCAGCGCATCCAGCTCATCCATATCGTACAGATGCTTAAGCTCACGTCCGCCCCAGTAAATGGCGATGTCGCGCTCTGGCTGTTCCGCCAGTGCGGTCAGCAGAATCGAACGGGCATAGGAGAAACCGGTGCCGCCTGCAATCAGGATCAGCGGTTTGGTGCTCTCTTCACGCAGCCAGGCATCGCCATGCGGCATATCAACCGTGATCTGGCGATCGTTACGGATGCGGTCCATTACGGCCATGGCATAGAGATTCAGATCGGACGCGCCGATATGCAGCTCGATAATATCTTTTTCCATCGGCGTTGAGGCCAGCGAGAACGGACGCTTGTCGCGCTCATCCATCACTACCATCAGATACTGTCCCGCGCGAAAACTGAATTCCGCTTCAGGGATCAGGCGAACGCGATAGACCGTGTCGGTAATCGCCTCAACCGAAGTTACTTTACAGCTTAACGTTGTCATGCGTTCCCTCTGTCGGGTCGTCTTTATGGTTGTGCTCGCCATCAACGCTGTGGCGGCTGATCAAAAATACCTAGCTCATCCCAGATAGCATCAATGCGCGCGGTGACCGCCGGATCTTTAACGATGGGTGAGCCCCATTCACGCTGCGTTTCACCTGGCCACTTATTGGTCGCATCCATCCCCATTTTCGACCCCAGCCCGGAAACAGGCGAGGCGAAATCGAGATAATCGATCGGGGTATTTTCCACTAAAACCGTATCCCGGGCCGGATCCATACGGGTGGTAATGGCCCAGATCACGTCGTTCCAGTCACGCGCATTAACATCATCGTCACACACAATAACAAATTTGGTGTACATGAACTGCCGTAAAAACGACCAGACGCCAAACATGACACGTTTGGCATGCCCGGCGTACTGCTTTTTAATCGTTACGACCGCCAGCCGGTATGAGCAACCTTCCGGTGGCAGATAGAAGTCCACGATCTCCGGGAACTGCTTCACCAGGATTGGCACCAGCACTTCATTCAGCGCTACACCCAACACCGCAGGCTCATCCGGCGGCCGGCCGGTGTAGGTGGAGTGATAGATAGGCTTATGGCGCTGCGTAATATGTGTCACGGTAAACACCGGGAAGCTATCTACTTCATTGTAGTAGCCGGTGTGGTCGCCGTAAGGTCCTTCTGGCGCCATATCGCCCGCTTCGATATACCCTTCCAGTACGATTTCCGCACTGGCCGGCACTTCGAGATCGTTCGACAGGCACTTTACCACTTCGGTTTTATTGCCGCGCAGCAACCCGGCAAACGCATATTCTGACAGCGTGTCAGGCACCGGCGTGACGGCACCGAGAATGGTGGCGGGATCGGCACCCAGCGCTACCGAGACCGGAAAACGCTCACCCGGATGCGCTTTCGTCCACTCCAGATAATCGAGCGCGCCACCACGGTGCGACAGCCAGCGCATAATCAGACGGTTTTTGCCGATCACCTGCTGTCGATAAATGCCAAGATTCTGCCGCTCTTTATGCGGGCCGCGCGTCACTGTCAATCCCCAGGTAATCAGCGGTGCCGCATCGCCAGGCCAGCACTTCATCACCGGAATGCGCGTCAGATCGACTTCATCGCCGCTGAACACCTCTTCCTGACAGGGTGCATTGCGCAGGCGTTTGGTCGGCATGTTCAGGACCTGCTTAAACTGCGGCATCTTATCGAACAGATCGCGGAAGCCTTTTGGCGGCTCCGGCTCTTTCAGGAAGGCCAGTAGTTTACCCACTTCACGCAGTGCGCTGACTTCCTCCTGGCCCATGCCCATGGCCACGCGCTTTGGCGTGCCGAACAGATTGCACAGCACCGGCATGTCGTACCCTTTCGGGTTCTCAAACAGCAGAGCGGGGCCACTGGCACGCAGGGTGCGGTCGGCAATTTCGGTCATTTCCAGTTCAGGATCGATCGACTGGGTAATGCGCTTTAGCTCACCGCGCTGTTCGAGCAGCGCGAGAAAGTCTCTTAAATCGTGATATTTCATGCGGCTTTAGCTTTCCGGCCAGAGTGAGTCGGCCATTATAGGTCTGATTACACGGAGTTGCTGAGGTTTATACGGCCGCCTCATACGCACTGAAAGGGAACCAGCGGTTGTAACGCACGGGCATCGTGATACCCCTGAATCGGCTTGTCATGGCGAAACAGTTTAAAATCTTCGTTACGCACGCTGTGATAACGCAGCTGGTTGTCATGCAGGTGCAGAAAACTGCCTTCACGCAGCGCAATGACCGACTCGGCAGGGTTAACTGCACAGAACTCCGCCAGGCGTTCATCGCGGGTTTCGCCCATATGGCCGCTGACGCTGGCATCCAGATAGTGGGGATTGATCTGCACCGGAAAGAGGCCCAGCGCAGGTAACACCACGCTGCTGCGTACCGGCATATCGTTAGTGGTACGGATTGAGGGCGTTGCCACGTTGCAGCCTGCGCTCCAGCCGACATAGGGTACCTGCCGCTCCCGCACCGCGCGCTGAATCGCTCCGATCAGACCCTGTTCATGCAGCATCTGATTCAGAAACCAGGTGTTGCCACCGCTGACTAAAATCAGCTCTGCCTGGGCAATTGCATCAGCTGGCGAAGCGAATGCCTGAACCCGCTCCACCTGAATTCCCAGAGAAGCGCTGAGCTCGGCAGCACGTTGCTGCTGGTCGCCACGAATAATTGCGTAGGGGATCAGTACCGCCGAGCGGATAGCGCGTCGGGCGATCATGGCGTGCAGCTGTGGCTGCGCATAGCCCAGCAGCGGCGCATCATCGGCCAGCCTGCCATTGCTCAACAGAAAGAGTTCCATCAGAGGATCCTTGTGCAGATGTGATGGTCATCGAGTCTGATACAGAGCAATAGCCGACGTCAATTACCCATCTATGCTTTTACCGCCATCCGGCAGGTTAGGAAAAGTCTCAGTTTATTTTCGCTGGGGGGCGCTTTACCCTGCCCCTGCGCTATAACTCTGGCAGCAGGTTTGCTATTCTTAGCGTCCATTCAATGGGAGCCGTTATGGAAGCCTGGTACTTACTCTATTGCAAACGTGGACAGCTATTGCGCGCGAAGGAGCATCTGGAGCGGCAGGAAGTGCATTGCCTCAGTCCAATGATCGCTCTGGAAAAAATCGTGCGCGGCAAACGCACCACGGTGAGTGAGCCACTGTTCCCAAATTATCTGTTTATCGAATTCGATCCGGAAGCGATTCACACCACGACGATTAGCAGTACACGCGGTGTCAGTCACTTCGTGCGCTTTGGCACCACGCCCGCAACCGTGCCATCGGCGGTGATAGAAGCGCTGGAAACCGACGTTCCGCAAATCCTGCTTGACCCTGAGACACCACAAAGCGGCGATGAAGTCGTCATCACCGAAGGGACGTTTGAAGGGCTGCGCGCCATTTTTGCCGAGCCGGATGGTGAAACGCGCTCGATTCTGTTGCTGAATCTGCTGAATAAGCAGGTGATGCGCAGCGTCGACAACAAGCAGTTCCGTAAGATTTAAGCCAGTCTGAACAATGTCCGCGCATTCTGATCGATGCGGGTCGCCAGTTCCTCAGCACTCTCGCCCCGCCATGTCGCCACCTGATTAACAATATGCGGTAAAAAGCAGGGTTCGTTCCGGCGTGAGGTCGGGCGCGGACGCATGTCGCGTGGCAGCAAATAAGGCGCATCCGTTTCCAGCAGCAGCCGATCAGCCGGAATCAGCGGCAGCAGCTCGCGCAATTCCAGCCCACGACGCTCATCGCAAACCCAGCCGGTAATCCCCACCGATAATCCCATCGCCAGACAGGCTTCCAGCTCATCACGCGTGCCGGTAAAGCAGTGGATCACCGCACCAGCCAGTTTCGGCAGCCAGGGTTCAAGTACCGCGGCGAAACGGGCATGGGCTTCACGGCAGTGCAGAAATACCGGCATGTTGAGTTCGGCCGCCAGCGCCAGCTGCGCGTCAAACGCATACTCCTGCTGCTCATGCGCCGACAGGTTGCGGTTGAAATCGAGCCCGCACTCACCGATAGCTACCACTTCCGGTTTTTCAGCCAGGCGACGCAGGGTACTGGCGATTTCCGTGGACCATTCGCTGGCATGGTGAGGATGAACGCCCGCAGTAGACCAGCAGAAGCCGGATTGAGCTTCAGCCAGTCGCTGAGCCTGCTGGCTCTCCAGCGCGTTAGTGCCGGTAATAAGCATGCCGGTGACGCCCGCATCACGCGCGCGTTTAACCACCTTTTGCCGGTCGGAGGCGAATTGCGTGCTGGTCAGGTTTACACCGATATCAAACATAATATTTCCCACTGTTTATAAACAAAAACCGCCCATCAGGGCGGTTTGGAGTGAACGCTTCCCGCCAGTGCGGGTAAGGCTGTCAGCATCAGGCGTCGGTGTTCTCTTCCCCATCCTGTAAGCGTCGGCCTTTACCCACGTAGTACCGGGAAAAGAATACGCCGACTTCAAACAGGCAGTACATCGGAATAGCGAGCAAAGTTTGGGAAAAAACATCCGGCGGAGTGAGCAACATCCCGACCACGAAGGCACCCACCAGAATATAAGGGCGCTTCTTCTTCAACTCTTCCGGGCTGGTGATCCCGGTCCAGCACAGCAACACAATCGCTACCGGCACTTCGAACGCCACGCCAAATGCCATAAACAGCGTCATGACAAAATCGAGGTACTTAGAGATATCCGTTGCGACGGTGACGCCAATCGGTGCGGTCTTGGTGAAAAAACCAAATGCCAGTGGGAAGACCACGAAATAGGCAAAGGCCACGCCGAAATAGAACAGGAAGGTGCTGGAAAAGAGCAGCGGCATAACCAGCTTACGCTCATGCCGGTAGAGCGCCGGGGCGACAAACGCCCAGACCTGATAGAGGATCACCGGCACCGCAAGAAACACCGACACAATAATGGTCAGTTTAATCGGGGTGAAAAACGGTGAGGCCACATCGGTCGCGATCATGCTGGAGCCAACCGGCATCTGGCTGATCAACGGTGCCGCGACCAGCTGATAGATGTCATTGGCGAAGTAAACCAGCACCAGGAAAATCGCTAATACAGCGAGAATGCAATTCAGTAGTCGCTTACGCAGCTCAATCAGATGACTGATGAGCGGTTGAGTATCTTCAACGGCCATTATCGTTCATCACTTGCAGAAGGGGAGGCTGCGGGATTACGCGCAGAATCTGCCGGTCTGGCAACATCACTCGCAGGCGCCTGAGCCGGAGCGCTGGCCACAGCGGCAGGTGCGGCAGAGGATTGCACAGCCGGAGCGGATGAAACCGCGGATGGAGCCTGTGCCGGAGCCGTGGCGACTGCGGCAGGTGCCGCAGAAGGTTGCACGGCCGGACCTGAATCGGAAACCGCAGCGGGAGCCTGTGCCGGGGCACTGGCCTGATGTTCTGCGCTAGCCGGCGTTGCCGAAGGCTCAACCGGGCCAGGTTCAGATGCCTGCACCGTCTCAGAAGCCGCCTGAGGTACATGCCTGTGCTGAGCCGAATGAATGGTGTTCGCCTCGTCTTCCTCTTTTTCAATGTCGATGCTCTGACTGACCGAGCGTTTCATTGAATCCGCGGTTTTACGCAACTCTTCCATTGACTCTTTCAGTTCAGGGGAGAGCGTGCCGCGGCCCGCTTCTTCCACCTTTTTCAGGCTCTCCTGCAACTCCTGCAGCTTGAGCTCCTGCGCCAGTTCATGTTGTACATTGGCTGCCAGCGAGCGAATCGCCCTGATCCAGCCGACCACGGTTTTCACCGCAACCGGTAAACGTTGCGGGCCGAGAACAATCAGCCCGATAACGAACACCAATACCAGTTCACTAAAACCAATATCGAACACGGTTTACACCTGCTTGTCGTTCTTGGCTTCTTCTTTGTTAGCCGACGTTTGCTGTTTGTCCGCCAGTGTTTTGGCCGCGAAGTCAGCGTCCTGCTCTTTCGGCTGATCCTTTTTGTCATCCTCGTCACTCATGGCTTTTTTGAAGCCACGAATCGAAGAACCTAAATCTGAACCCAGATTACGTAATTTGTTGGTACCGAACAGAAGAACAACAATCACGGCAATGATTAACAATTGCCAGATACTGATACCGCCCATGAGATAGCCTCTAATATTCTGTGAAAACGATAAGGTAATGCAGGACAGAGTGCCCTTTTTAACCGGGCTTTAGCCAGCGACATTACCTTTTTTTAAACAGACGTGACAATCAGTTTGTCTTACGCCAGCCGATTAACCAGGAGACGATTCCCGCTGCCATCAGCACCGCCGGGAAGAAGTCCCAGTCCGGTCGGGTGAGCAGCACCGCCGTTCCACTTAACAGCAACGTTGCACCGACGCCAAACAGGTATCGCGCCTGATGGTGACGGACGCGTTGCGCGTTCATGTCGCCCACTAACTTATCGACGCTGTGCCGTAAGAGTTTGTGCTGGCGCATGCTGTCGTAAAAGAGTTCTGGCAACTCAGGTAACTTTTCAGCCCAGAATGGCGCTTTCTCTTTGACCGCACGAATAATAGCGGGCAAACCGACCTGATCCTTAATCCAGTCTTCCAGGAACGGTTTAGCCGTCTTCCACAGGTCGAGCTGCGGATAGAGCTGACGGCCAATACCCTCCACATAGAGCAGCGTTTTTTGCAGTAATACCAGCTGCGGCTGCACTTCCATATTAAAGCGACGTGCGGTGTTAAACAGATTCAGCAGCACATGGCCGAAGGAGATCTCAGCCAGCGGTTTTTCAAAAATCGGCTCACAGACCGTACGGATCGCAAACTCGAAATCTTCAACGTTGGTATCGGGCGGCACCCAGCCTGAGTCAACGTGCAGCTCCGCGACCTTACGGTAGTCACGGTTGAAGAAGGCGATGAAGTTTTCCGCCAGATAACGCTTATCTTCTTTGTTCAATGAACCCACGATACCGCAGTCGATGCCGATATATTGCGGGTCTTCCGGATGCTCATAGCTGACAAAAATGTTGCCCGGATGCATATCCGCATGGAAGAAGCTGTCGCGGAAAACCTGGGTGAAGAAGACCTGCACGCCACGCTCTGCCAGCAGCTTCATGTTCACACCATGACGCTCCAGCGTCGCTACGTCTGAAATCGGAATGCCGTAGATGCGCTCCATCACCATCATGGTTTCGCTGCAGTAATCTGAATAGACTTCCGGCACATAGAGCATGCGGCTATCTTCAAAGTTCCGGCGCAGCTGAATGGCATTGGCGGCTTCGCGTAACAGATTCAGTTCATCAAGCAGGGTTTTCTCATAATCGCGCACCACCTCGACCGGACGCAGACGACGGCCATCCGGCAGCAGACGCGGAACCCAGCGTGCCAGCCGATAGATAAGCTTCATGTCCGCTCTGATGACCGGCAAAATATCGGGGCGAATGACTTTGATGACCACTTTCTTACCGGTCGATTTCAGCGTGGCGGTGTGCACCTGCGCAATGGATGCCGACGCCAGCGGCTTGATATCAAAATCATCAAACCAGGTTTCAATCGGCGCGCCCATTGAGGCTTCAATCTGCGCTTTGGCTTTGACGCCATCAAACGGCGCAACGCGGTCCTGCAGGATTGCCAGTTGATCGGCGATCAGCGGCGGGAAAAGATCGCGACGCGTCGACAGCATCTGGCCAAACTTGATCCAGACCGGCCCAAGTTGCTCCATCGCCATGCGCATGCGTGCGCCAATCGGTTCATGCTTATACAGATTCGGGATCCAGAAAACAGAGCGACGCCACAGGCGAAACAGGAAAGTGAGGCGTGTCTGAGGGATCAGTTCATCAAGGCCATAGGTCAGAAAGACCTTCATGATCAGATATAAACGGCGGATCTCTCCAAAACTCATTTTGCCTCCAGCTGCGCCAGACGCGCATCAAGCGCCTCAAGCGAACGTTCCATCGCGTCGACCTCCTCAGAAAACCAGGCTAACTCCAGCGAGCCAGGCGCAACACGCCACTCTTCGGTAATGGCCTGTCCGAGATAATCCTGGCGACGCTGCACTTCACCTTTGAAAAAGCGTAATGCCTGTTGTGAGTGCTGACTGATGCCCTGAGCGGCGATATCGCCGACCCAGGGAGCCAGATATTCTGCCGGATCCAGCTCAGCCAGATCCATTAGCGCGGAGAACTGCTGCACCACCTGCAGGTCACCTTCAACCTGCAGCCCACCGCTGCGGATCAGCGGCGTCAGCTGCTGGCGATCGCGCAGCTTAGGCAGCGTTTTCAGCGAGGTGATCACCGTGCAGTCACTGCGATCCTGCCAGTCCGCTAATACGTCGAGCTGCTGCTCACTGAAAACCAGCACCAGCGGATGCGAAAACTCACTCAGGCGCAGCGTCAGCACTTTGCCATTCAGGCGTTGCCGCGCCGCTTTCAGGCCACGATCGCGATAGAGGATACGGTTCAGCGCCGTTTCCAGACCCGCGGTAATCAAGGGCGTCAGGTTCATTACCATCTCACTCAGAACTTAAATCCGCGATGCAGCGCAACAATGCCGCCGGTCATATTGGAGTAAGTGGTATTTTCAAAACCGACATCGTTCATCATCGCTTTCAGGGTCTCCTGATCGGGATGCATGCGGATTGATTCGGCCAGATAGCGATAGCTCTCTGCATCCTGCGCTACCAGCTGTCCGATGCGCGGCAGAATGTGGAACGAGTAAGCGTCATACGCTTTGCTCAGCGGATCCAGAACAGGCTTAGAGAACTCCAACACCAGCAGGCGTCCGCCCGGCTTAAGGACACGGAACATGGAGGCCAGCGCCTTCTCTTTTTCCGTGACGTTGCGCAGACCAAAGGAGATGGTGATGCAGTCGAAATAGTTATCGGGGAAAGGCAGCGCTTCTGCGTTGGCCTGGACGTAACTCACGTTGCCCACCACGCCCTGATTGCGCAGTTTTTCGCGGCCCATCTTCAGCATGGAGCTGTTGATATCCGCCAGGACAACCTGACCGGTTTCGCCCACCAGGCGAGAGAATTTGGCGGTGAGATCGCCGGTACCACCCGCCAGATCTAACACGCGCTGACCGCGACGTACGCCGCTGCTGTCAATGGTAAAACGCTTCCAGATACGATGGACGCCAAACGACATCAAATCGTTCATCAGGTCATATTTTGCCGCTACGGAGTGAAACACGTCCGCGACTTTGTCAGCTTTTTCGCTTTTGGCGACCGTCTGAAAGCCAAAATGGGTAGTTTCCTGCTGTGATTCATCTGCCATCGGTTTTACCTGCTCCACAAACAATACTTCCCGAAGTGTATCAGAGTCACGGAAGTCAGGCACGCTGCGCCCATACTATTCGTGGAGGCGTCTCACACGACTCTCACTTTCATCCGCATCCCTGTCGTCATCTGCGTCGTCAGCCGCCCGGTTTTCCGGCATGGCCCGCTCGGCCAGCTGGGGATTGATGGGTCGTTTGATCTCCACGCCCAGCGCACGAAATCCTTCCGTCTGCGCAATCAGGTTGCCGCGCCCTTCTGCCAGCTTTTTCATCGCTTCGCGATAGCTGTTCTGCGCCTTATCCAGGCTGTGACCAATGCCGCTCATGTCATCGACAAACAGTCGCATCTTGTCATACAGCCGCGTGGCCCGGTCAGCAATACGCTGCGCATTGCGGCTCTGATGCTCGTAGCGCCAGAGATTGTTAATGGTACGCAGCGCTACCAGCAGCGTGGTAGGACTGACCAGCATGATGTTCTGCTGCAGCGCCTCGCCAATCAGCTCAGGCTGTCGGTCAATCGCCAGCAAAAAGGCCGGCTCGACCGGAATGAACATCAACACATAATCCAGCGACCGTAAACCGGGCAATTGTTGATAATCTTTTCGTCCCAGCAGACGAATATGCGCCCGCATGGCCGCGACATGCTCCTGGATCGCCTGCTCACGTTCGATCTCATCATCCGCATTGAAGTAGCGTTCATAGGCCACCAGCGTCATTTTGGCGTCCACCACCACATCTTTGCCCTGCGGCAGACGCACAATGACATCCGGCTGCATCCTGCCCTGCTGTTCTGACTGGATGCTGACCTGAGTTTCATATTCGTAGCCTTCACGCAGCCCGGAGGCTTCCAGTACCCGGCTCAGCACCACTTCACCCCAGTTACCCTGGATTTTATTGTCGCCCTTGAGCGCTTTGGTCAGGTTAAGCGCCTCCTGCGCCATCTGTGCATTCAGCTGCTGTAACTGCCGGATTTCATGAGTCAGGGTGTGCCGTTCACGTGCCTCGGCGCCAAAGCTTTCATGCACCTGACGACGGAAGCCATCCAGCTGTTCACGCAGCGGGCCAATCAGCCCGTCCAGACTCTGGCGGTTCTGTTCATCGACGCGACGGCCACTGTTTTCGAAAATACGGTTGGCGAGGTTTTCAAACTGGGCGCTCAGGCGTTGTTCGCTGTTGGTCAGCAGGCGCTGTTTCTCTTCAGCGGCAAAACGGGTCTCTTCAAGGCGGATGGTCACTTCGCGCAGCTCTGCTTCCTGCGCGCTGTTCACCTCCAGCTGATTGCGCAGTTCACGATTAAGCTGTTCGCTTTCATTGCGCCAGTAATCGAGCTGTTGCAGGCGCTCATTCGCCCCGCTCAGCGCGCCATGAAGCTGACGCAGCTCCTGCTCACGCTGCTGCGTCTGCTGCTGAAGCTGTTCGATTTGCTGCTGCTGACGCTGTTGCGCCTCTTCCTGCAGACGGCGCTCGGTCTGAAAACTGGCGACCTGATGGCCGGCACGTAACTGTGCCAGCATCCAGCCAATCCCCAACCCGGCAAGCGCCAGACAGGCGCTGATAATGATGTGCTGATCCATGATTTCCCCGCGACTCAGGCTGCTGAGGAAAAAGGTAGAGTCGCACTGTATGAATGTCCAGATAAATTTACCGGCATTCAGCGCCTTACAGGGCCTCTACCGTCAGCTTTCCAGCCTGCCACTCATCAATCAGGAAGAATGGCATCGGCAATAGCCACTCGCCGTTTTTGACCTGCGCCAGATAATGCCAGGTTGTCTCGCCGGAGGTGATCGCAACGCGCTGTCTGCTGCCCTCAGGGGCGCTGGATTTACCGGTCATACTGGCAAAGCCGGCATTGCTGCCAACGTGGAAATGCGGCGTCTGCCAGCGCACGGGCGCATGATCAGGCCACGCCCGGGCCTGATGAAAACTGAACAGCTCATCATGGCTCAGGAGGCTTTCACGCACTGTCGGCCATAACGCCACTTTGAGGAAATATTGATCGGTGAAGCGCTGACTGCCCTGATACCGGGCAATGAAATCACGCATCGCCTGCTCCACGTTGTGAAAGACGCCGTGACAGCCGCCCCACATTCCCGCCAGCAGCAGTTCGGTATGAGAGAAGTAGTCGCGCATATGGTGGAACCAGTAAGGCGACGCCAGCCAGGCGTTAACCGCGGCCGCTTCGCGCTCCGAAAGCAGCGAGTCGGCATCGCGCACAATAAAGCGCTTCACCATCGGATCGTCGAGCACCAGAAAACGCCACAGGGTCGGGAACAGCGTTTTCTCGTGAGACATATCGACCAGCTGGACATGTGGCTGGTCCAGGCGCTGCCAGACATGCTGCGGCACGCTGTCATCAAGGTAGATGCGGCAAACCCAGCCGGGATAGAACTCAGGCGCCACCTCAACGTTTTTAATCAGCGTTTCGCAATAGCGTGGCTGATCGCCATACAGGCAGAAGGCGATGACATTCTGATGTGGCTGGCTGAGATCGACAGGCTCAGGTTGCGGAGCAGGAAACGCGGCACGCTGTCCCTGACTGAAACGCGCATCAGAGCGCATCAGCGACGCCAGACCGAAACGTGCCACCTCTTCCTTTTTATCCAGCCAGCCGCACACTTCGGTTAAGCCATCCAGCCAGGTTTCAGAAGCCGTGGCCTGCACCGCGGGCGGTGACTGATAAATCTTCTGGTAGATTTTGTACGATTTATTGTACTGACCCAGACGCAGCAGGCAGAGCGCGTAGTCGCTCAGCACCTGCATCTGATTGGGCATTGAGCGCAAGACGTCTTCGCAGCACCGGGCAGCCAGCGCGTGGTCACCCTCCTGCATGGCAGCGCGAAAACGTTCGGCGCTGCGTTCCAGCCGGGCATTGATTGCCGCAGGATTAGCGCCAGGGACAGGACGTCGGACAGGAATCGTATTGCGCATAAACACTCTCAGGTTTCACTGATGTTACGCGCCGTTAACTACCGGCAACAGGTTTTGAGTCCGGACAAAAAACCTGCTGCCAGACGCGGGCGTTATAATAAACGACGCGCCGCTTCGACCACAATCTTCACTGCGTCACTTTCTGTCTGCTTCATGGTGACCGCATCCGGAATCTCTTTCTGAGTACGGTTCACAATCACGCCCGCGACCATGCCGGCCCGCAGACCCTGGCTGGCGCACATGGTTAACAGCGTTGCAGATTCCATCTCATAGTTGAGAACGCCCATCTCCTGCCACTCTTTCATCGATCCTTTGAAACGACTGACGACGCGGCCTGAAACAGTGTCGTAGCGCTCCTGGCCCGGATAGAAGGTGTCAGAAGAGGCGGTGATGCCAATGTGGGTTTTCGCGCCACAGGCTTCAGCGGCGGCAACCAGCGCGGTGGTGCAGGCGAAGTCAGCGACAGCCGGGAATTCCATCGGGGCAAAATGCAGGCTTGCTCCGTCCAGGCGAACGGACGCGGTGGTCACCAGCACATCGCCGACGTTGATGTGTGGCTGGATAGCACCTGTGGTACCGACACGCAGGAAGGTACGCACGCCAAGCTGCGCCAGCTCTTCGACCGCAATCGATGTAGAAGGACCGCCGATGCCTGTTGAGCAGACCACGACCGGCTTACCATCAAGTTTTGCCAGCCAGGAGGTAAATTCACGGTGTGAGGCGAGATGCGTGGCATCTTCCATCAGTCCGGCAATTTTCTTCACACGCTCCGGGTCGCCCGGCACAATCGCCAGGGTCGCGCCCTGCAGATCGGCTTTTGTCAGGCCAAGATGGAAAACGTCAGACTGTGTCATTTTCAGACTCCTGTTAAGGGAAGGTAGCGCGCCACTCTACGCCAGCACGCTCGATAAATATGTGACAACATTCACTTAAGAAAATGAAAGTTACATTTCCCGGAAGATAAAATGTGATTTTAATCACACAATTACGTCTTATTCGTCCGGATAGCCCTTAGCGAGGCTGTGTCAGGGTCGGCGCAATGTTAAAGAGGTGGATGATTTTATTCGCTGCTGATTCTGTTACCCGACACCTGGACGCAGACGCTTTACGGCCAGGCTATAGTTACGTGATTGCGCAAATGCTTGCACGGAGAGAATAATGAAACCCAGTGACACTATGGCACAAAAACCGGCGACGGGCGGCTTTGCCCCTGCCGTGCAGCCCACCGCCTCTACCACCATTATTACCGAAAGCCCGGCCATTCACTCAGGTGAAACCTCAGTGCCCAGCCAGGGCGAAAACATGCCGGCATTCTTTGCAAAACCGCACTCAGCAGAAGGCCCACTGCCTGTGGTGCTGGTTGTGCAGGAGATCTTTGGCGTCCATGAACACATCCGGGACATCTGCCGCCGTCTGGCGCTGGAAGGCTATCTGGCGATTGCGCCTGAGCTCTATTTCCGCGAAGGCGACCCGACTGAGTATAACGATATCCCGACGCTGTTCAGCGAACTGGTCAGCAAAGTGCCGGATACGCAGGTGCTGGCCGATCTCGATCATGCCGCTAACTGGGCAGCACGTAATGGCGGTGATATCCGTCGCATGGGCATCACCGGTTTTTGCTGGGGTGGCCGTATTACCTGGCTCTACGCCGCGCATAACCCACAGCTACGCGCCGCGGTTGCCTGGTATGGACGATTAATCGGTGAGCGAACGCTGAAGCAGCAGAAGCATCCAATTGATGTTGCGGTCGATCTGAGTGCGCCGGTGTTAGGTTTGTATGGTGGTCAGGATGACGGTATTCCATTGGAGAGCGTCGAGCAGATGCGTCAGGCGCTGCATGCCGCCAATGCGACCGCCGAGATCATCGTCTATCCCGAGGCGGGGCATGCGTTTAATGCTGATTACCGCCCGAGCTACCATGCTGAATCAGCCAATGATGGCTGGCAGCGGATGCTGGCCTGGTTCAGGCAGTATGGCGTTGCAGCAAAATAAAGGTATTGCTTCAAAATAGATGAAAACAGGGGTGCTTCTGCGCCCCTGTTTTTGGCCACCAGGCTCGTTTCCTACGCCGTCTCACCACGCAGTTTCTTTGCCGCCGTCACCATATTCGCCAGCGCCTGACGCGTCTCCGTCCAGCCACGCGTTTTCAGACCGCAGTCCGGGTTCACCCACAACCGCGTTTCCGGAATCCGTTTCGCCGCCTTCAGCAACAGCGCCTCTATCCACGCCACGCTGGGAATATTAGGCGAGTGAATGTCATAGACGCCGGGGCCGATTTCATTCGGGTAGTCGAAGTGTTCGAACGACTCCAGCAGGTCCATGTCAGAGCGCGAAGTTTCGATGGTAATCACATCCGCATCCAGCGCCGCGATGGCGTCCATGATGTCGTTAAACTCGCAGTAACACATATGCGTATGAATCTGGGTTTCATCCTGCGCCACCGCCGCATTCAGCCGGAACGCCTCCACCGCCCAGTTCAGATAGTCCGCCCACTCAGACTGATGCAGTGGCAGACCTTCACGCAGTGCAGGCTCATCGATCTGAATAATACCAATGCCTGCTTTCTCCAGATCTTCCACCTCATCCCGCAGCGCCAGCGCGATCTGCTTCGCGATGGTTTCCCGTGACACATCTTCACGCGGGAATGACCAGCACAGAATCGTCACCGGGCCGGTCAGCATTCCTTTTACCGGCTTGTCGGTCAGCGACTGCGCATACTTCGCCCACTCAACGGTGATCGCCTCTGGACGACTGACATCGCCGATGATCACAGGCGGTTTCACACAGCGGGAACCATAGCTCTGCACCCAGCCATTCTGGGTAAAGACAAATCCCTCCAGATGCTCGCCGAAGTACTCAACCATGTCGTTACGTTCCGCTTCACCGTGTACCAGCACATCCAGTCCCAGCCGCTCCTGTTCGGTAATCGCCTGTCTGATGTGCTCCGCGATGCCGGTGCGGTAATGGTTGCTGTCGAGACGGCCCTGTTTAAAGTCGAGGCGCAGACCGCGTATTTCAGTGGTCTGTGGAAATGAGCCGATGGTGGTAGTGGGCCAGGCGGGCAGATTGAAACGCTGACGCTGCAGCGCTGCCCGCACCGGGTAGGCGTTCTGGCGCTCACTGTGCTGCGGCGTAATGGCCTGCAGCCGCTGTCCCACCGCCGCATTATGCACGCGGCGGGAGTGAGCACGGGCACGTACCGGTGCGCTCCAGGCGTCCAGCAGCGTCGCATCATTGTTATTCAGTGCCTGACTCAGCAGTGAAAGCTCAGCACATTTCTGCAGCGCAAAGGCGAACCAGCTTTTGACCTCATCATCCAGCCGGGTCTCGACGCTGAGATCGATCGGACTGTGCAGCAGCGAGCAGGAAGATCCGATCCACAGCTGTTGACGCTCTTTGAGCAGCGGTTGCAGACGGCTGAACCAGCGGCTCAGATCGGCACGCCAGACGTTACGACCATTAATCACGCCCAGCGACAGCAGCCAGCTGGCGGGCAGTTGCTGATTCAGCTGCTCAATATCATCGCGGCCATGGACCAGATCGACATGCAAACCCTGTACCGGCAGCTCACGAATAACATCAAGGTTCTGGCCGATGCTGTCAAAATAGGTGGTCAGCAGCAGCTTACTGTGACCCTGCAGGGCGTCATACGCCGGTTTAAACGCATCGCGCCACGTCTGCGGCAGCTCCAGCGCCAGGGCGGGTTCATCGATCTGAACCCATTCGATGCCGCGCTTCGCCAGTTCTGCCAGCACCTGCTGGTAGATCGGCAGAATCCTTTCCAGCAGCGACAGACGTTCAAACGGCTCACCTTTAACTTTACCCAGCCACAGATACGTCACCGGTCCCAGCAGTACCGGTTTGATGTTATGGCCCAGCGCCAGCGCCTCATCCACCTCGTCCAGTAGCTGAGTCCAGGTCAGTTTAAAGGTCTGGTCCTGAGTAAATTCCGGCACCATGTAGTGATAGTTGGTGTTAAACCATTTCGTCATTTCTGCCGCCGCCGCAGGCTCGCCAGTCGGCGCACGACCGCGCCCCAGACGAAACAGCGTGTCGAGATCAACGGTCCCTTCTTTGTTCTGATGACGCGCGGGCACGTTGCCCAGCAGCAGGCTGGTGGTCAGCACATGATCATACCAGGCGAAATCGCCGACCGGCACCAGATCGACACCCGCCTCTTTCTGTTGTTGCCAGTGTCGGGCGCGCAGCTCGCGGCCCGTTGCCAGTAACGCCAGCTGCGTGCTGTCGCCCGCCCAGTAACTCTCCAGAGCTTTTTTCAGTTCACGACGCAGGCCAATTCGGGGAAAGCCGAGGGTATGGTTCAGGATAGTCATATGCTGTTCTCCAGATAATCTTTCACTTTGGCTTAAATGGGCAGCCAAAGATGTTTAGCCGTCCAGATGTTTACACTGCTATACTCTGCGGGTACTGTATGTTGCTCAAGCGCAATATGTTCATTTTCGATGTGAAGGACTCTCATGATCGAACTCAAGCACCTGCGGACGCTTCAGGCTCTGCGCAATACCGGATCGCTGGCGGCGGCGGCGGCCCAGCTTCATCAGACGCAATCGGCGTTGTCTCACCAGTTCAGCGATCTGGAGCAGCGGCTGGGATTCCGCCTATTCGTGCGTAAAAGTCAGCCACTGCGTTTTACGCCGCAGGGCGATATTCTGCTGCAGCTGGCGGAACAGGTGCTGCCGCAGATTCAGCAGGCGTTGCAGGCCTGCCATGAGCCGCATCAGACCACGCTGCGGGTAGCGATTGAGTGTCACAGCTGCATTCAGTGGCTGACGCCCGCGCTGGATAAATTCCGGCAGAGCTGGCCGCAGGTGGTGATGGATTTTAAATCGGGCGTGACCTTTGATCCCCAGCCCGCTCTGCAACAGGGTGAGCTGGATGTGGTACTGACCTCCGACATTCTGGCGCGCTCGGGCCTGTTCTACTCGCCGATGTTTGATTATGAAGTGCGGCTGGTGCTGGCGACGGATCATCCGCTGGCGCAGGTTGAGCAGATTTCACCGGAAGATTTAGCCGATGAAGTACTGATGATCTATCCGGTGCAGCGTCAGCGTCTGGATATCTGGCGTCACTTCCTGCAGCCCGCTGGCGTCAGTCCGGCCCTGAAAAGTGTGGATAACACCCTGCTGATGATTCAGATGGTGTCGGCACGCATGGGGATTGCCGCACTGCCGCACTGGGTGGTGGAGAGTTTTGAGAAGCAGGGTCTGGTCGTCACGCGCACGCTGGGTGAGGGTCTGTGGAGCCGTCTTTATGCCGCCGTGCGTGAAGGTGAGCAGCGTCAGCCGGTGCTGGAAGCGTTTATCCGTTTTGCCCGTCAGCACGCCTGTGAGCATCTGCCATTTGTGCGCGATGCCGCGCTGCCCGGTACGGTGTTGCAACGGTAATCCGGCCAGCACAAACCTGCGCGAACGCGGGCAAAATCCCCTATAATGCGCAGCCTGTCGACTGACCATGAGAAGATCTCACCATGACTAACAACGATATTCTGCGCAGCGTGCGCTACATGCTCAACCTGAGCGATGCCAAAATGGTGGAGATTTTTGCGCTGGCAGAATGTGACGTGCCGCAGACAGATATTCAGGCGTGGCTGAAAAAAGATGACGATGCGGCGTTCCGTCCCTGCCCCGATGTGCTGATGGGTTATTTCCTGAATGGCCTGATCTTTTACCGTCGCGGCAAGAGTGAAGATGCGCCCGCACCATCGATTGAACGCAAAATGACTAACAACATCTTCATGAAAAAACTGCGTATCGCTTTTGATCTGAAAACCACCGACATTCCTGATGTACTGAAGCGCGTGAATTTTACCGTTTCACAGGCTGAGATTGGTGCGATTTTCCGCAAACCTGATCATAAGAACTATCGCGAATGCGGCGATCAGATTCTGCGTAACTTCCTGAAAGGGCTGGCGATGATTCAGCGCCCTAAGAGTGAGAAGCCTGCTTAACGTCTGTGGCTGATCGCTTCGGGTACCTGCGTGGTCAGAAGTGGCGCATCTGATCGCAAAGAAAGCCTGCATCCATGCAGCACGGCCTCGCCATCCCTGGCTCGGACGCTTTGCTCCTCAGTTGCGCCACCTCTTCCCTCAAGCTTCTTCATGGCTTTTTAATCAGCAACACCAGGCCAGCCCTGGGGAGTGAAAGCGGGTCATCGGTGGAGCGTTCGTCGCACGGGAAAAAGCGCCGGGGGCATTTCTGAACCATCCTGTAAGATTCCTTCGCAATCGCACACGCCAGCTCCAACGCGAATGCTCTACGTTTCAGCGCTCCATCCCCTCCTTCATATTCGCTCTGAGCCATTAATAATCGCGATGATGCTGTTAAGTCTCCAGGGCTGGCGCGTCTGAAGAGCGAAGCGTCCGGGCCAGGGATGGCCCGGCCGATCCACAGGGATGTGAGATTCCTTAGCGATCGGACGCGCCAGCCCGGGAGGCCGCACCCATGCAACAGCCCTGTTTATGATAGGTCACCGCGCCCCACCACCCAGCGCTTATGCACCCACAGCGAGGCGATGATCACCAGCGCGCCCGCAATAAAGCTCGGCCAGTGCGGTTTCTGCTGCCAGATAGCCAGATTCACCAGCAGCCCGGCAGGGACGTGCATGTTATTCATGATGCCCAGCGTACCGGCATCGACCTGCGTCGCACCGTAGTTCCACATAAAATAGCCGAGACCGGAAGCCGCAACGCCCAGCCAGACCAGAATGCCCCACTGCAATGAGGTGGTCGGCAACTTCTGTGGATTGCCCCAGGCACACCAGGCAATCACCGCAATCAACACCGCCCCCAGATAGAACCATGAGAAGGCCGTATGCTGCGGCATGGGACGGGTTTCCTGCAGACGCTTATAACCCACCATGCCTGCCGCGAAGCAGATGTTTGCCAGTTGCACTAACAGCAGACCAAACCAGAAATGATCGCTGACTTTGTCATAACGAATAATCGCCGCACCCGCCACCGCCAGTAACGCACTGAAGATATAGCCGATGCGCAGCGGACGACGGCTGATCAGATCGTAAATCAGCGTCACATAGAGCGGCGTCATCACCGTAAATAGCAGGAATTCTGACACGCTAAGGTAGAGATAGGCTTCGAAGCTCAGCAGATACATCACGCCCAGTTGCAGCATCCCCACCAGCATATACAGCAGTAGCGTGGAAGGGCGATAACCCCGCCAGCGCAGGAAAGGTATGAATACCAGCGCAGCCAGCGCCAGCCGCATCAGCACAGAGAACCAGCTATCCACCTGCCCGGCGAGGTATTCGCCAATCAGGCTGAACGAAAAGGCCCACAGAATGGTGGTAATAATCAATAAAAACACGGCAACGACCCCGAAATTAACAGGCCGACAGTGTAAACAATGTGCCGCCGTCAGGCTGTGAAATCTGGTTGACATCTGATTATAAACCAGGCGATTAAACAGCTGACCGGATAGCCTGCTTACACTTCCTGATACATCAATCGACAGAATAGGTTTTCAGCCAGATAAAATGCGCGAAATGATCCATCAGATGATCACTTCCGCTCCTGACTGTAATAAAACTGTAACAAATGTGTCATTCATCACAGTAACGTTGCGCAACTAACACTATTCTTTGCGCGAAATGGAACATTCTGCATCCATTTTTTTCTGCACTTTCCTGCTCCAACCTGCCGGGAATGAAAAACCATAATGTGCCCTGGAGGGCCTCACTGATGCTGAGCATTTTTAAACCTGCACCACGTCAGCCGCAGGTGGCGGCGGATCACGTTGATCCGCTCTACCGTCGTCTGCGCTGGCAAATTTTCATCGGGATCTTCTTTGGTTATGCTGCCTACTACCTGGTCAGAAAAAACTTCGCACTCGCCATGCCCTATCTGGTCGAGCAGGGTTTTTCACGTGGCGATCTCGGGTTTGCCCTGTCCGGCATATCCATTGCCTACGGCTTTTCAAAATTCATCATGGGCTCGGTCTCTGACCGATCAAACCCGCGCGTCTTCTTACCAGCCGGTCTGATTCTGGCCGCAGCAGTGATGCTGATCATGGGATTCGTCCCCTGGGCGACCTCCAGCATCATGGTGATGTTCGTACTGCTGTTTATCTGCGGCTGGTTCCAGGGTATGGGCTGGCCACCCTGTGGGCGCACCATGGTTCACTGGTGGTCGCAGAAGGAGCGCGGCAGGATCGTTTCGGTCTGGAACTGTGCGCATAACGTGGGCGGTGGTATTCCGCCACTACTCTTCCTGCTCGGCATGGCGTGGTTCAACGACTGGAAAGCGGCACTCTATATGCCTGCGTTTGGTGCCATTGCTATTGCGATTATTGCCTTTGCGCTGATGCGTGACACGCCGCAATCCTGTGGCCTGCCACCGATTGAAGCGTATAAAAACGACTACCCGCCCGACTACGATGCCAGCCACGAAGAGGAGCTGACGGCAAAACAGATTTTCATGAAGTATGTGTTGCCGAACAAGCTGCTGTGGTACATCGCGCTGGCCAACGTCTTTGTCTATCTGCTGCGCTACGGCATCCTCGACTGGTCACCCACCTATCTGCGCGAAGTCAAACACTTCACGCTGGATAAATCGTCGTGGGCCTACTTCCTGTATGAGTATGCGGGGATTCCGGGAACGCTGCTGTGTGGCTGGATGTCGGACAAAGTTTTCCGGGGCAATCGTGGTGCGACCGGCGTGTTCTTTATGACGCTGGTGACCATTGCGACCGTGATCTACTGGCTGAACCCGGCGGGCAATCCTGGCGTCGACATGGCCTGCATGATCGTGATTGGCTTCCTGATCTACGGTCCGGTGATGCTGATTGGTCTGCATGCGCTGGAGCTGGCACCGAAAAAAGCAGCAGGGACGGCGGCGGGCTTTACCGGCCTGTTCGGTTACCTGGGTGGCTCGGTCGCGGCCAGCGCCATTGTCGGTTACACCGTTGATTACTTCGGCTGGGACGGCGGCTTTATGGTGATGATTGCGGGCTGTGTGCTGGCGGTTATTCTGCTGTTACTGACCATGGTCAGCGAACACAAACACAAAAAGACCCTCGTCTGACGGTAATAAACAAGGGCCGGCTATCCGGCCCTTGTTTACGCTGACGGCTTAAGCCAGATAGAGCGTGCGCAGCGTCTGCGGCACCGCATCATCGGCATTCGAACCAATCACATCCAGCTCCGGCAGCGTATCTTTCAACCGCTGATGGGCGTTCTGCATGATATAGCCCTTACCTGCCATGCTCAGCATCTCCACATCATTCATACCGTCGCCAAAGGCAATGCAGCTCTCCAGCGAATGACCCAGCGTTTTCGCGACCGCTTCCAGCGCATGTCCTTTCGACACGCCGCCCGCCATCACTTCCAGGCAGGTTGGCAGCGAGAAACTGACGTTAACCCGATCGCCCCAGCGCGCTTCAATCGCCTGCTCCATTGGGATCAGATGCTCAGGGTTTTCGCAGGTAAAAAAGACCTTGCTGATGTTGCTGGTTGGCAGCAGGCCCGGCTCATAGACCTGATAGTTGAAGACTGACTCACGAAAATAGTCCTGCTCAGCCGGGCTTGAACGGCTAACAAACCACTCATCGTCGCGGTAAACGTGCGTCAGAATATCGCTGTGATGATACTGCAGGCCAAACAGGTCGCTGGCGATATCCTCATCCAGATTATGACTGAACACCAGTTCGCCCTCTGCGTTATGCACGCGCGCGCCGTTCGAGGTGATCATATAGGCCGGAATCGCCAGGCTGTCGCGCATCTGTCCGACATCAATATGATGACGGCCGGTGGCGAAGACAAAGTGAATATCCTTAGCGACCAGCTGCTGCAGCGTTTCACGTGCAAAAGGGGTCAGGCGATGTTCGGGAGAAAGCAGCGTGCCATCCAGATCGGATGCAACGATGTGATACATGAAAACCTCGGGTATCTGGTTCTGCCGGTTTTTACCGGTCGGATAAATAACGTCAGTGGTGCGATGAAAAAAAGTCGACCACTGCATTGAGTGCTTCGGCACGCATCTCATCTTTTTCAAACAGGATCTCGTGACGCGCGCCATCGATCACCCGTGGCTGATTACCTTCACACGGATGACCCGCCGCCGCCATCGCCGCACAAAACAGGTCCTGCGAACGATTGTCGACCACCCGATCGTCGCTGGCCTGTAACAGCAGCAGCGGCGTAGTGATCTTATCCACCTGACTGATGATGTTGCGCCCCGCATGGATGCCTTCGCGTACCCAATGGTAGGTCGGTCCGCCCACACGAATCGCCGGATCGTCCGCATAAAAACGCAGGCTACGCCGGTAACGCTCGGCGCTATGGGTCAGCCGGTTAATGCCAAACGGATGCGCGCGCCAGCGTCCGGTGCCGAGCGCATAGCCATCGCGTAAGGCTGGACGTTTCTCCGCCCAGTCCAGGATACGATGAGCCAGAAAAGAGGGCAACGGTAAGGCGATGCCAAACATCGGTGCCACCAGCGCAACGGCATGAAACGCCTGCGGCTGGCGCGCCAGAAACAGCGTTAAAATCGCGCCACCCATCGAGTGAGCCAGCGCATAGCGCTGCTGATAATGGCCGCTGACGATCTCTTTCAGATAGAGCGTTTCAAGATCATCAACGTAATGCGTGAATTCTGCCACGTGACCGCGGTGTGAATCTTCCAGCAGCCGATCGGAGCGCCCCTGACCGCGATGGTCCAGGATCACCACATCAAATCCGCAGTGAAACAGATCGTACGCAAGCTCAGGATATTTTATGTAACTCTCGATGCGTCCCGGCACAATCAGGATCACACGCTTGTGTTGCGGCGATGTGAAGCGGACATAGCGCAGCGTCAGATTACCCACGCCGGTAAACTCAAGCTCCTCCCGACGGTGCCAGAAATCGAGCAGCGGCCCGGTGGCGAAGGCTGCAAAGGCTTTTTCCCGTCGCAGCCAGCTGGCTTTGTGTTGATTCATTCGCCCTCCTGATGACCGGATACAGAGTCCTGAACGCCCTGCGCAGGCCGTAGCGCCGCGCTTATTTCTGGCGTATTGTGTCACAAATCCGCGACTAAAGAGAGCCTGACCCATGACCATCGAATGGTGGCTGACCTACCTGCTTACCACCACAATCCTGAGCCTGTCGCCGGGTTCCGGTGCAATCAATACCATGAGTACCGGGATCAGCCACGGTTATCGCGGCACGGTGGCTTCTATCTCTGGCCTGCAGGTCGGCCTGGCATTGCACATTGTGCTGGTCGGTATCGGGCTGGGCGCACTGTTTTCGCAGTCGCTGCTGGCGTTTGAAATTCTGAAATGGGCCGGTGCAGCCTATCTGGTCTGGCTGGGTATTCAGCAGTGGCGCTCAGCAGGCGGCATCGATCTGGATGCGGTCGCCAGAGCGATGCCGCGTCGTCGCCTGTTCAAACGTGCCGTGCTGGTTAATCTCACCAACCCGAAAAGTATCGTTTTTCTGGCGGCGCTGTTCCCGCAGTTTATCCAGCCGCATCAGCCGCTGTTTATGCAGTATCTGGTGCTGGGCGTGACCACCGTGGTGGTCGATATCATCGTGATGATTGGCTACGCCACGCTGGCAACGCGCATTGCTGGCTGGATTAAAGGGCCAAAGCAGATGAAGTTAATGAACCGCATTTTTGGTGGGCTGTTTATGGCGGTGGGCGCGCTGCTGGCCAGCGCCAGAAAAATCGCATAACACCTGACGCGCCGAATCCGGCGCGCAATTTCTTCCTTACCGCTGCTACGGTGCGCTCAGTGGCACCGCACGCAACACAATCATGCCCGGCTTCGACTGCATATATTCCCTGAACGGCGTATCGACAACCCTGCGATTAACGGCCAGTGATGAGGCGTTCCTGAACCACAACTGGCCATCATGCCGAACGGCAATTCCGGCATGCGTCACATCCAGCCCCTGCGCGGGGGTGTACACCCCGATATAATCGCCAGTCTGGATTTGCGCCAGCACCTTTGGTGTGATCGCCCGGGCCGGAATGTAGGTGATGCGGCGAGGAATGATACCCAGACCGGGCACCTGTTCTTTTCCACGAGCCTGATGATTGAGCTGCTTCACTACCGTCACCGCATCCGGGCTGAGGGTGCCGGTGACATCATCGGCATTGCGCGGGTTCTCAGCGAACCAGTCGGAAAAGAAGTGGCGGCGCTTCAGAAAGCTGACCTCACCGCCAGCGTAGCGGGTCCGAATCAGGCTAGCCTCAAAGCTGGCGCGGTCATGGCTTCGGCTCAGCGCCTGGACATAATCAAGCAGCGTGAAACAATCCACCCCCTTGAAATTGATCACCAGCGCTTCCGGGATATCAGGCGAGCCGATCAGCGTATGCGCCTGGTAAGGTGTCCCGAGAAACGCGGCAGAAATCTGGCTAATCCTTTCGCCTTGCGGCTGCTCTGACGCCGGGCGTGCCTGCGACAGGATAGCTGACACGCTATCTACTTCTGCTGTTTCAGAGACGCGATTATGGGCAGCATCAGGGGAAGCGCAGGCGCTGACACAGGCCGCGATAAACAATAGTAAAAGGGGTTTTACTCGCATCATCGTCTCCATGAAAATAGTCCGTCGATACGACCATACCGGAGGTGATGGTTTCATTAATTAACGAAGGGTGACTTTTTGTCAGCGATGACAGCAGAAAGACGTCAGCAGGCCTGGATTGTGATATCCGTCACCCAGGTGAAGTTCAGAAAGAGGCAACAGGAGGTGAAATGACTGCCGGATGCGCAGCACGCTCTCCGGCATTAGGGCTTAACGCGAAATAATCAGGTGGATACCAAAACCGGCGAACAGCACGCCAGCCATACCATCTACCCACTTCGCCAGCCGCTGATAACGGGCGCGGATCCACGGCAGCGCAAAGATAGCCGCCACCAGCGTAAACCACGCAAAGGTTTCACCAACAATCAGCAGGAACAGACCCCAGCGCTCTGCTGAACCGACATCGTCACCGACTAACAGCGAGAAGACGCTGCCGAAGTAAATAATCGCTTTAGGATTCGACAGGTTGGTCAGCAGGCCCTTGAGAAAGCTCATGCCGCGTTTCGGCAGCTCTACCACCGGCTCATCCTGCTGCGGCTGCTTATGACGCTGGCGCGCCGAGCGCATCAGTTGCCAGCCCATCCACAGCAGATAGAGGCCACCGCCGACCATGATGATCTGGTGCAGCCAGGCCATTTTTTCCAGAATCAGATGCAGGCCCATCAGCGCCACGCCTGCCCAGACCACAATGCCCAGGGTAATGCCCAGCACACCCATCATCGCCTCTTTGCGCGAGCGACTGGCGGCGGTCTGTGACACGAAAAAGAAGTCGGGGCCGGGGCTCATCAGCGCCACCAGATGTACCAGCGCCACGGTTGCGAATAACATCAGCATGATTAGTGTCCTTTACTCTTCATCATCAAGATGCTCTTTGATCATCACCAGGAAGGGTTTGCCAAAGCGCTCCAGTTTGCGGTGACCCACGCCGTTGACGCTAAGCATCTCGGACGCGCTGACCGGCATCTGTTCTGCCATCTCTATCAGCGTGGCGTCATTGAACACCACGTAAGGCGGAATATTCTCTTCGTCGGCGATCGCTTTTCGCAGCTTACGCAGCTTAGCGAACAGTTTGCGATCGTAGTTGCCACCGTGAAACTTCGCCGGACCGCTGCTCTTTGTTTTCGCGGTGATTAAACGCGGCACCGCCAGCATCAGTGGCACTTCACCGCGCAGCACCGGCCGCGCCGCTTCGGTGAGCTGCAGTGCCGAGTGCATAGCGATGTTCTGCGTCACCAGCCCCAGATGGATTAACTGACGTAACACGCTGACCCAGTGTTCGTGGCTCTGATCTTTGCCCAGTCCATAGACCGGCAGCTTGTCATGACCCTGTTCACGGATGCGCTGGTTGTTGGACCCGCGCAGGACCTCAACGATATAGCCCATACCGAACCGCTGGCCGACGCGATAGATGCCGGAGAGCGCTTTTTGCGCTTCAACCAGGCCGTCATACCGTTTCGGCGGATCAAGGCAGATATCGCAGTTGTCGCACGGCTGCTGGCGACCCTCGCCAAAATAATTCAGCAGCACCAGGCGGCGGCAGGTCTGTGCTTCAGCAAACGCGCCCATGGCGTTGAGCTTGTGGCGCTCAATATCCTGCAAGGGACCCGGCACTTTCTCTTCCAGGCATTTACGCAGCCAGGCCATATCAGCCGGATCATAAAGCATCATCGCTTCGGCGGGCAGACCGTCACGACCGGCTCGTCCGGTTTCCTGATAGTAGGACTCGATGTTGCGCGGAATATCGAAGTGAACCACGAAACGGACGTTGGGCTTGTTAATACCCATGCCAAAAGCCACGGTCGCCACCACGATTTGCAGGTCGTCACGCTGGAACGCTTCCTGCACGCGGGCACGCTGTTCGCTGTCGATGCCGGCATGATACGCCCCGACGCTGAATCCACGGCTTTGCAGTCGCGCGGCCGTGTCTTCCACCTTCGCCCGGCTGTTGCAGTAGATAATGCCGCATTTGCCGCGCTGATCCTGAACGTAGCGCAGCAGCTGATCGGTGGGTTTGAATTTTTCCACCAGCGTGTAGCGAATATTGGGACGGTCAAAGCTGCTGATCTGAATCAGCGGATCCTGCATGTGCAGCAGGTTAACGATGTCGTTGCGGGTGGTTTCGTCCGCAGTCGCCGTCAATGCCATGACCGGTAATTCCGGGAAGCGCTGACGCATCTTCCCGAGTGCACCATATTCCGGACGGAAATCGTGGCCCCACTGTGAAATACAGTGCGCCTCATCTACCGCCAGCATCGCCGGTTGCCAGTGCGCCAGACTTTCCAGGAAGTTATCCATCATCAGGCGTTCAGGGGCGATGTAGAGCAGCTTAACCCGGCCGGTACGGCAGTCAGCCATCACCGTCTGCTGCTGATCGCGCGTCATGGTGGAGTTAAGATAGGCTGCCGCCACGCCGTTCGCCAGCAGTTGATCGACCTGATCTTTCATCAGTGAGATCAGCGGCGACACCACCAGTGTCAGCCCTTCGCGCACCAGCGCCGGGATCTGATAACAGAGCGATTTACCGCCGCCGGTGGGCATCACCACCAGACAGTCGCGTCCGCTCAGCGCCTGATTAATGATCGTCTGCTGACCGGGACGAAACTGCTGGTAGCCGAAGGTATCCTGCAATACCTGCTGAGCCAGCGCTTCCTGATTAAGAACTGCCGAGGTTGCCACGCGATTCCTGTCTTACGTTAGGGATTAGAACAAGTCGTTAAGCGTTACACCCACACCCAGACGCGTCTGGCGATGGTTGTAATCGATCAGTGATTCACCGTAGCCGCTAAACACCTGAGTATAGAAGCGGACGTGCTCGCTGATAGGGTAGCTCCAGCCCATTGTCGCGCCGCCATAACCGCTGTTCCAGTTATAGTTGCCCTCTACGCTGAAGATACTGTCGCCGAACTTATAGCCCAGTCGGGTGCGGTAGTAACCCATATATTTGGTGATGTCGGGATTATCATCGCTGCTCGCCCCTTCAGGGATGCGATACCAGGGTTTGATTTCCGCCAGGAAGTTACCGTTCTCCGCCATCAGACGCGCATAGACACGGTTCCAGCTGCGTGAGGTCGGGTCACTTCGTCCGTTAGATTGGTGATTCAGACCCAGTTCGACATCACGCAGCGTCCAGCCACCCAGCGAGTAGTCGGTCGCCCAGCCGAGAAAAATCTGCGGCTCATAGTTGGTCTCACGGAAAGGTGATGACTCAGCACTATTCGACAGCTGCCACCAGGAGCGCTGGGTATAAGAGGCTGCGAGCACCGAGTTGTCACCCAGAATACCGCGCCACAGCGGAAACGCCAGGCTGAGCTGGAATTTCACTTCATCTTTGCGGGCGTTTTCACCCCAGTTATAAGAGGAGATCGCCTCTTTATTGAGGTCACTGGTATAGGTGTAAAGCAGATAGTTGTTCTCGTAAGGATAGAGAACAAACGGGTTATCATGCTTCTCCAGCAGGTTAGCAATAATGCTGCCCTGAACCTGTGGCGCGTCATGAACCTCTTTAATCCGGGCTTCATCCGCCTGCGCCAGCGCAGGAAATATCAACATTGCCGCCAGCAAGGCGCGATGCTTACGCATAAAATTCTCCGGTGAGCAGCTGCGTATCAGAATAACTGAAAGGGTGTTGTAAAAAGCAGGCCATTCTACACGCAAATGGCAGTGAGCATGAGTGCTGATTTCTTAAACTGGAAACACCCTCGCAGGCGGCATAGAATACACAACTCATTCATGTTCCGCGCCCCTCTGGCACGATTTTTTCAGGACTCATCATCATGTCATCACCCGTGCTGACACCGCAGGACGCTCGCCAGCTGGTCGGCGAAATTTTTGTTTATCACATGCCATTTAATCAGGCGTTAGGCCTGGAGCTGATGCGTCTTGACGCAGACTACGCAGAGATCAGCTTCAACAATAAATCCATGCTGGTGGGCAATCAGGCGCAGCAGATTCTGCACGGTGGTGTTATCGCGTCCGTCCTCGATGTGGCCGCAGGCATGGTCTGCGTCAGCAATGCGTTAACCCGTCAGGAGAGCATCAGCGAAGCGGATCTGCGTCAGCGTCTGTCACGCATGGGCACCATCGACATGCGCGTTGACTATCTGCGTCCCGGGCGCGGCGAGCGCTTCACCGCCACCAGCAGCCTGCTGCGGGCCGGTAACAAAGTCGCCGTGGCGCGCGTGGAACTGCACAATCAACAGGGCGATTATATCGCCACGGCTACCGCCACCTATCTTATCGGCTAACCACGCCACTGAATGGATCGCATATGGATACGCAACAAACCCGCCAGGGCGTTGGCTTTGCACTGGGTGCCTACTTTATCTGGGGCATTGCGCCCGCCTATTTCAAGCTGGTCAAACAGGTTCCCGCCACAGAAATCATGACGCACCGGGTGATCTGGTCGGCACTCTTTATGCTGTTGCTGATTACCCTGAGCCGCAGCTGGCCGGGCGTGCGCAGCGTATTGCGCCAGCCTAAAAAAGTGCTGTTGCTGGCGATCACGGCGCTGACGATTGGCGGCAACTGGCTGCTGTTTATCTGGGCGGTCAACAATCAGCATATGCTGGAAGCCAGCCTGGGTTACTTTATTAACCCACTGATCAACGTGGTGTTCGGCATGCTGTTTCTGCGCGAACGTTTTCGCCGTCTGCAATGGCTGGCCGTGCTGCTGGCCACCGTCGGCGTGCTGGTACAGCTGTGGCAGTTTGGATCGTTGCCGGTTATCGCACTCGGCCTGGCCCTGAGCTTTGCCGTTTATGGTCTGATGCGCAAAAAGATCCAGGTTGATGCACAGAGCGGCATGCTGATTGAGACCCTTTGGCTGTTTCCACTGGCAGCCATTTATCTGTTTGGCTTTGCCGACAGCGCCACCAGCCATTTATCAGCGAACCCGCTGAGTCTCAACCTGAAACTGATTGCAGCAGGTATTGTGACCACCATTCCACTGATGCTGTTTGCGGCGGCCTGCAGCCGGCTGCGCCTCTCAACGGTCGGTTTCTTTCAGTATCTCGGCCCGACGCTGATGTTTGTGCTGGCGGTGGTGTTTTACGGTGAAACTATCACGCCAGACAAGATGGTGACCTTCGGCTTTATCTGGCTGGCGCTACTCGTGTTTGTCTGCGATGCGGTGGCGTTTTCATTCCGTTCCCGCGCGCGCATAGCGTGAAATAAAGCGCGCTAAAGCCGGGCCGGTCAGCAGGATGGTAAAGAGACGCAACGTCTGCATCGCCATCACAAATGCCATGTTGACCTGGGTTCCCGCAGCAATAATCGCCACCGTGTCCAGCCCGCCTGGACTGGTGGCGAGATAGGCCGTCATCAGATCGATATCCAGCATGCGCGTCAGTATCCACGCCAGCCCGCCACACAACAGCATCAGCCCGAAAATTGAGGCCAGCATCTGCGGCAGCGTGCGCAGTGCCAGCAGAAAGATCGGGCGGGTAAAACGTAAACCCACGCTCCAGCCAATCAGCGCATAGGCTACGGCCAGCAGCCATTCCGGCACCTGTAGCACTGCGATTTCGCTGCTGTTCAGTATCGCGCCCGCCAGCGCGGGAAGCAGTAATGCGCCAGAGGGAATGCGCAGTCGTGTGCCCAGCCACGCGCCCGTCAGCATCACCACCAGCGTAATCGCAAAGCCATAATTCAGCGTGGGAAACCAGAGCAGCGAGATGCTGTGCGCTTCATCGCCCAGCCCGATACGCGCGACCAGCGCGGCGGCCGAGGCGACAAACAGCACCCGCAGATACTGCATAAACGCCACCAGCCGTACATCAGCGCCGAAGTCACCTGCCATCGCCACCATGGCCGAAGCACCGCCCGGCGACGAGCCCCAGGCGCCGGTTGGGCCGGGCAGATGGCTGAAGCGCACCAGCAGAAAGCCGGACAGGCCGCTGGCCGCCAGCGTCAGCAGCAGCACCGCCAGCACGATTGGCCACTCCTGAATCAGCGGTGTCAGAATCGAAGGCGAAAGGCTCTGGGCAATCATGCAACCCAGCACCGCCTGGGCAAGCAGGAAGAATCGTTTATCAATCCGCAGCCTGGCACCCGACAGGCCCATCACTACACCCACCATCATCGGTCCCAGTAGCAGCGCGGCAGGCACGTGAAAATAGTGCAGCACCGCCCCCAGTAGTACCGAGATCAGCAGCAGCAGCGCCCACTGCGTGCGCAACGAAAAAGCATCCATAAGAAGTTAATTATTTGTAAAAACAGGAGGGTCAGAGTACGCAGAAATCGGGACGGGAGCCAGCAGAACGGATGCTGCTAACCTAAGTCTGCTCCAGCTAGCTGTGAAATCGTGCCGGCGCAGGTAATACGGTCAGATCGGAAAGACGCTAAAGCCATCCGTGGCCCGCTCGGCCCGCGCCTTCCATGCGGTAAAATTCACCCTGATTTGGGTTCATCAACAGTCAGACGGGCCATCTGAGATGACCCGCTCGTGTTTTAAAGCCAGTTTTTGCGCTTGAAGTAGAGATAAGGCGCCAGTCCGGCCAGAATCATCAGGCCGATAGCCGCAGGATAACCGAAGCTCCACTTCAGTTCCGGCATAAACTCGAAGTTCATTCCGTAGCTGGAAGCGACCAGCGTCGGCGGCAGAAACACTACCGAGACCACCGAGAAGATCTTGATAATACGGTTCTGTTCGATGTTGATAAAACCCATCGCCGCCTGCATCAGGAAGTTGACCTTCTGGAACAGTGATTCGTTATGCGGCAGCAGCGATTCGATATCGCGCAGAATTTCCCGCGCCTGCTCCAGCTGATTGCCCGGCAACCGCGCTTTACGCACCAGGAAGTTCAGCGCGCGCTGGGTATCCATCAGGCAGAGACGTACCTTCCAGCCGATATCTTCCAGTTCCGCTAAGCGTGAAAGCGCCTGATCGTACTCTTCGCCCTGCTGACCTTCCATGATCACCCGGCTGAGTTTCTCCAGCGCGCTGTAGATGTTCTCGATTTCATCCGCCAGCTGTTCGATTTTGGTTTCAAACAGGTCCAGCAGCAGCTCAAAGGCGTTGCCGTCGATCAGTGTCTGGTTACGGGCACGCATGCGATAGAGGCGGAAAGCGGGCAGTTCACGTTCACGCAGCGTATAAAGGCGGCCTTCACGAATGGTGAATGCCACGGTGGAGTTACCGGCGTGATCGTCAGCATCTTCATAGAAGAAGAAGGAGTGGATATGCAGACCATCTTCATCTTCGAAGAAGCGTGCCGAGGCCTCGATATCTTCCAGCTCTGGCCGTGTTGCCAGGCTCTGGCCCAGCTCGGTCTGCACCCGGTCACGTTCGCCCTCTTCCGGCTCGATCAGATCGACCCAGACGGAGGTGGTCAGTTTGTCGTTTTCGTCTTCCAGCTCCAGTCGCGTCAGGCGGCTGTGATCCAGTTTAAATGCGCTCAGCATAGCAATACTCCCCATTGCAGACTAAATGGGACAAAGCGGTCCGCCGTTCCTTTAAAAAGAACAGGCAGCCTGAACACGGAAACAGAGTTTCAAAGATAAATCAGTGCTGACTCGCGCGACGGAATCAAAAAGGGAGGTCGCTGATAACCGCTAAGGCTACCCGCGTAAAGAGGTAGCCTTAGATGTTATGCCTGATATCCAGGTCATTGAGCCAGCATCGACTGGGCGTGTCCAAGGCATTGTCCTCTCATGATAATAGTGGGCGCATGTTACGCTGAGACGAAAAAGCCGTCAACCGCGCGCTAAAGCGTTTCCAGCTTCGCGTAAGCCGCCACCAGCCACTTGATTCCCTGCCCCTGAAACGCCACCTGCAGGCGGCTGTGCTCACCGCTGCCTTCCAGATTAATGATGGTGCCTTCGCCAAATTTTGCATGATGAACACGCTGGCCCAGCGCGAATCCACTGTCATTTTTGGTCACCGGCGCACCCATCCGCTGATGGTTGACCGGACGGCTGACGCTGGCGCGCAGACGCACTTCTTCAATGCAGGTCTCGGGCAGTTCGCCGATAAAACGGGAAGGCCGGTGATACACTTCCTTACCATAGAGTCGGCGGGTTTCAGCGTAGGTCAGCGTCAGCTTGAGCATCGCGCGGGTCACACCGACGTACGCCAGACGACGCTCCTCTTCCAGCCGTCCACCTTCATCCAGCGACATCTGGCTCGGGAACATCCCCTCTTCCATACCGACGATAAAGACCTGACTAAATTCCAGCCCTTTGGCCGAGTGCAGCGTCATCAGCTGAACCGCATCCTGCCATTTGTCTGCCTGACCTTCGCCCGCTTCAAGGGCGGCATGGGATAAGAAGGCCTGCAGCGGCATCAGATCTTCATCTTCATCCTGATAGCTGAACTGACGCGTTGCCGTCACCAGCTCCTCAAGGTTTTCGATACGCGCCTGACCCTTTTCGCCTTTTTCCTGCTCATACATCAGCCACAGGCCGGAGTCTTTGATAACCCGGTCGGTCTGAACATGCAGCGGTAATTCGGCGGTTTCGGTAGCCAGTGAATCGACCAACTCACAGAAGCGTTGCAGCGCAGACGCGGCGCGGCCAGCCAGTGCGCGACTTTGCAGCAGTTCGCGCGTAGCCTGCCACAGCGTCATCTGACGTTCACGCGCCGTCTGACGCACCACGTCGAGCGTGCGATCGCCCACGCCGCGCGTCGGGGTATTCACTACGCGCTCAAAGGCGGCGTCGTCATTGCGGTTCGCCATCAGACGCAGATAGGAGAGCGCATCTTTGATCTCCTGACGTTCGAAGAAGCGCATGCCGCCATAAATACGGTACGGCATGCTGCTCTGCAGCAGCGCCTCTTCCAGCACGCGCGACTGGGCGTTGCTGCGATAGAGAATGGCGCAGTCGTTGAGCGCACCGCCGTTCTCCATCCAGACCTTGATGCGGTTGACCACGAAGCGCGCTTCATCCAGCTCATTAAAGGCGCAGTAGATAGAGATCGGTTCGCCATCGCTGCCCTCGGTCCAGAGCTCTTTACCCAGACGGCCATTGTTATTGGCGATCAGGGCGTTAGCCGCTTTCAGAATGTTATTGGTTGAGCGGTAGTTCTGCTCCAGACGGATCGTTTCTGCACCAGGGAAATCCTGCAGGAAGCGCTGAATATTCTCGACCTGTGCGCCGCGCCAGCCGTAGATCGACTGGTCATCATCGCCCACGATGATCACCCGACCGCTGTCGCCCGCCAGCATCCGAATCCAGGCATACTGAATATTGTTGGTATCCTGAAACTCATCCACCAGCACGTTGGTAAAGCGTTCGCGGTAGTGATTCAGGATGTGCGGCTTGTTGAGCCAGAGTTCATGGGCGCGCAGCAGCAGCTCGGCGAAATCGACTAAACCGGCGCGATCGCAGGCTTCCTGATAGGCCTGATAGATGCGCAGCCAGGTCTGCTCAATCGGATTGCCGTAGCTTTCAATGTGCTTTGGCCGCAGGCCTTCATCTTTTTTGCCGTTGATGTACCACATGCCCTGGCGCGCAGGCCACTGCTTGTCATCAAGGTTCATTGATTTGATCAGGCGCTTGAGCAGACGCAGCTGGTCTTCGCTGTCGAGGATCTGAAAATCCTGCGGCAGACCGGCGTCAAGATGGTGGGCACGCAGTAAGCGGTGCGCCAGACCGTGGAAGGTGCCGATCCACATCCCGCCCTGGCTGGTGCCGATCAGATGTTCGATACGGTGACGCATCTCTGCTGCCGCTTTGTTGGTAAAGGTCACCGCCATAATGGAATAGGGTGAGCAGTTCTCTACTGACATCAGCCACGCAATGCGATGCACCAGCACCCGCGTTTTACCACTGCCCGCGCCTGCCAGCACCAGCAGGTTACTGCGCGGAGCCGCAACGGCCGCGCGCTGATTGTCATTCAAACCGTCGAGCAGTTCAGAAACGTCCATAAGCACCGTTTACCAGAGAAAAAGCGTCGTCGTCGCGTTGTTTATTCCGCCTGCCGCAAGGCAGTGTCGCGGCCAGTCAGGCGGCGACACAGATGCCGGATAAGGGACGGCGGCAACGCAGAGAAGAGGAGACGACTGGATAAATTTACAGCCATTATAGCAGTGAGGTGAGTGATGCCAACCGCGAAATTTCGACATGCGGCAACAGGCGCGCATCCGGGATATGCATCAGGTTACCCTGTCGCAGGTTAATCCAGCAGGCCTGCATGCCGCAGCGCAGTGAGCCGGCGACATCGGTAGTCAGGTCGTCTCCCACATGCAGAATGTGGTGTGGCGCGATATCAAGGCGTTGCGCGGCAAGCTGATACATATCCTGCCACGGCTTGGCGCGCCCGTCAGGTCCGGCCCGCAGCGTAAAGCGAAAGTATTCAGCGATACCCATTTTTTCCGGGCTGGCGTTGCCGTTAGTGACCGCCACCAGCGGGATTTTTTCCGCCAGCGCCTTCAGCGTCTGATGCGTCTCATCCGGCATCTCGACCTGACTCCGCCACTGATGGAACACCGCCATGACCTCTGCCGCGCCCGCGGTCGCTTCCGCAGCAGAGAGGCCGATATTGAGCATCGCCAGCTCTATCGAACGGCGTCGCCACTCCGAAACGTCATGATAGATCTCAGGCTCGCGCTGCAGCAGTTCATCGCGCAGCTGCTGATAATCCTGCGGCGTGAAGTCACTCAGCGCCGGATGAAAAGCCTGCAAAGCGGCGTGAGACTCCAGCGTGGTGCGACGGATCACCGGGTAGTTATCGTAGAGCGTGTCATCAAGATCGAAGGTCATGGCTTTAATGGCCGACAGCGGACGATAAAACTTCATTCGTTCTTTCCTCGTTTGGCGCGGGGATGCGCAGCGTCATACACCGAAGCCAGATGCTGGAAGTCGAGATGGGTGTAGATCTGGGTCGTCGAGAGGTTTGCATGACCCAGTAACTCCTGCACGGCACGCAGGTCGCCGCTGGACTCCAGCAGATGCGTAGCAAAAGAGTGTCGCAGCTTATGCGGATGGATATGACTCGCCACGCCCTGTCTGATGCCCCATTCGGCAAAGCGTTTCTGCACGTTACGGGGCGAGATGCGGTTGCCGCGCGTCGACAGGAACAGCGCATCATCCTGGCCGCCAAAGTTTTCACGCAACGGCAGCCAGTGCTGGATCCAGGTGACCGCCGTGCGGCCAATCGGCACCCGCCGCTCTTTGCTGCCCTTGCCCACGACCCACACTTCGCCGGAATCGAGGTCGACGTGGCGGCAATCCATATTCACCAGCTCGGAGAGACGCAGCCCGCCACCATACATCACTTCCAGCATTGCGCGGTCGCGCACCGCCAGCGGATCGTTAAGGTCGATCTCCAGCAGCTGATTCACTTCATCCACATCGATATTCTTAGGCAGATGGCGCGCTTTACGCGGCGTCATCACCCCTTTGGCCGGATTAGCAGAGAGCAACCCCTGGCTCACCTGCCAGTCGAGAAAACTGCGCAGGGCGGAGAGGCGCAGCGCAAGGCTGCTGGCAGAAAGTCCGGCGCGACGGCTGCGCGCCGCCATGCTGCGCACCTGTGCCGGTTCCAGCTGCGCCCAACTGCCGAGCTTCATCTCATCCGCAATTGCCACCAGCGCGGCAAGCTGGCGCGCATAGCTGCTCTGGGTTAACGGACTCAGCTGGCGCTCCACTTTCAGGTAGCGCAGAAATCCGTCGACGGCCTCCTGCAGCGCGCTGCTCATGCGCGCTCAACCCAGCGGGAAAGCAGGCCAGGCATCATCTGTGAAAGATGCTGTAACAGCAGCGTTCCCATGCCCGACTGATAGTGCTGGCTGTCACGGCTGCTGAACACCAGCACGCCGAGATCGCCTGCTTCGCCCATCAGCGACATCGCAACCGATCCAATTGCTTTGGCCTGCGGCAGCAGCAGCAGCAGTTCAGGCCCATTGATATTACCGAGATAGTGATGCTGGTTGCCGAAGCGCTGAATACGCAGCGGCTCAAACGCCTGACGCGACAGGCTCAGCTGAAAGAAATCGGAGGGGGCACCCAGCAGCCATTTGTCGCTGAACAGCCGCACATTGGCACCCGCCAGGCCCAGCTCACGCGCCCAGCGATGCAGGCGGTTGAGCATATCCTGCAGCGAATCAGCCGCGGCCAGATGACTTTCCAGCGACAGCAGACGGTCAAACAGCTCATGGTTCGCGCTGGCCTGCTCCATCAGCAGTGTGATCTCTTCTTCCAGCCGCTGAATGTGGTTGCGTTGCCGCGCCATATGCCACTCGACCAGTGACACGCTGCCGCGCACCGGATGCGGCACCGCCATCTGTTCAACTTCACGGGCATTACGGATGAAGAAATCGGGATTCTGCCGCAGATAATCACTGACGGCCTGATCGTCCAGCAGAACCGAACTGTCAGCCTGCTCTTCGATATTTTTCATAGATGAATAAACCCATCGTAGACGTGTGTCGCAGGCCCGGTCATATAGAGCGGCTGACCGGCGCCTTTCCAGGAGATATGCAGCGTCCCGCCAGGCAGATCGACACGCACTTTCGGTGCCAGAATGCCCTGCTGAATGCCACATGCAACGGCAGCACAGGCGCCGCTGCCGCACGCCTGCGTTTCACCCGCTCCGCGTTCGTAGACGCGCAGCCGGATATGTTCGGGATTAATGATCTCCATAAAACCGACATTGACGCGATCCGGGAAGCGCTCGTGGCTCTCCAGAATCGGGCCAAGCAGTTCAACCTGCGCGGTTTTAACACTTTCAACCTGGATGACGCAGTGAGGATTCCCCATCGACACCGCACCCAGCATCACCGTCTGTTCGGCCACGCGCAGCAGATAGAGATTCTCAGCTTTGTTAGCGCGGAACGGCACCTGCTGAGGCTCAAAGTTGGGCTCGCCCATGTTCACGCGCACGTGATCGTCAGGCGTCACGGTTAACACCATGCGGCCATTCTGGGTACTGACCCGGATATCGCTTTTGTTGGTCAGCCCTTTCAGCTGAACAAAGCGGGCAAAACAGCGCGCACCGTTACCGCACTGGGCCACCTCACTGCCGTCAGCGTTGAAAATGCGATAGTGAAAATCGAGATCGGGATCGTAAGGCGGTTCAACAATCAGCAGCTGATCAAAACCGATCCCCAGATGACGATCGGCCAGCCGGCGGATCAGTTCCGGCGAAAAGAAGACGTTTTGTGTCACCGCATCCACAACCATAAAATCGTTGCCGAGACCGTGCATTTTGGAGAACTGCATTTTTTGCTCCGCCGGATAAGCCATCAGATTAGTTCGCTTTTACGCCTGAATTGCCGGTCACCAGCCCGCCGACATCGGCTTTAGTGGCATCCGCTTTCTGGCGTTCAGTTGGGGCTTGTTGTTTCTTCGGCTGGTCCTTCGGCGGGAAGTAGAGCGGTCCTTTCAGACCACAACCTGCAAGGCTGATTACTGCCAGTGTCATGGCCAACAGGCTTATTACTTTCTTCATTCTTTATGCTCTTAATGTCCTTTACCTGGATGCTTATCATCGCAGTTGAAGGTGGAAAAGCAACAGGAAATCCCCGCAAATAGCGTGAACCGGGTGACAGGCCAGGAAGATAGCGGCCACCTGCAGAGCGCAGGCAGCCCGTCAGCATCAATGCACCTGATAGCGCGGTTGATAATCGCTGTTGTCGTTGTCAGGCTGCGTTGTACAGAGCTGCGTCAGCGTCTGACTCCGGAACGGAATCACCTGGAATCGCTCACCGGTGTTCACAATCTGGTAGAACTGCGGCAGGTTGAAGTTGATAAAGCTCGAGCCATAGGTAAAGCGATCGTGTGACGAGGAGTAGAAGCGGCTGACGTCGCGCACCAGCTCCTCTTTGCTGCCTTCACAGTGATGATAAACCTCAACCCGATTGCTCTCATCGAGGATATAGATGTTGAAGCCGCGCTCATCCGTGGTGTTTTCAAAGAAGAACTGAATGATGCCTTCGCTGGCATAGCCGTTCACCACCGGTGGCAGCGGCGTCTGATTCGTTTCGACTTTGATCGACAACCCATGCAGCTTGTTATTGGAGATCGCGCCATAAAATTCTACCGCGTTTTCCAGCTTCTGCACCGAGACGCTCATGCGTTCAAAGAACAGACCCCAGGTCTCACCCGCCATGCGCAGCGCTTTAAAGCGGCCTGGCTCCTGACGCGTGCTGGAGAGGCGCAGCTCAATGCATTCTGAGACCAGTTGCTGGACGCGCGTGCGAATCAGCCCGCGAAGATGCTGGCTGTAGCAGAACACTTCTACCGTATCCGGCGGTGCGGCATCCTGATGCATCTTGCCGAGAATAGTTTTCAGCCCTTCGATCATCGCCTGTTCACCGCTGAAGTGCAGCGTACGCACTTCATTCCAGGAGTTGCGATAGAGCAGATCGATGCTGCCAATCAGGCACTGCTGCTGCTGACCAAAGCTAAAGACATCCAGTTTGCGGAAGTCGAAGTGCACCACCTGATTGCGGAAGGCCGCCGTCGGATCGTGCTCAAGGTTAACAATAATCGCGAGGTGCCGGATTTCACACGGGCTGTAGAGCGCTTTTGGCGTCGGTGCAGGCAGGCGCAGCGGGAAATGGCTGGAAACATCGTTGACCAGCTCCTGCAGACGCGCCAGGTCGCAAATCTCATTGCCTTTAATATGCAGCCGGGTTTTGCGGGTCAGCAGGCCATTGAACCACGCCCACGCCACCAGCTTGTTCAGGTAGCGGTTATATTCCAGCGGCTGATGGCTGATGATCGAATCCATGTCTGGTGCCTGGTTATAGAGATACCATCCGGAACGGTTGGCGCGGCCAGGCGGCACATGAATAAAGGTCAGATTCGGCTCAGAAAGATCGGGCGAAATCTGTGGATTCACCAGCGTCACTTTGCCCGGCAGCGCTTCAAACGCGGCATACAGTTTACGGGTCAACACACCGATATCCTGCGGGCTGGCGCTGACGCTTAAGTTATTGCGACGGGCAAAGCGGATCAGGTTGCGATAACTCTGCATCATCGCATCCAGCAATTCGTTATGGGCTTCGCGCACCCGCTCGATTTTCCACCCGGCACGGTTGTCCAGGATGGCGATCTTCTCTTCGTTCCAGCCCCACTCTTTCACCAGCTGCGATAAGATCTCGCGACGCCAGCCGGTGCGTTGCTGATGATCGTCGGTGCTGAGCTTTTCACAGACTTTGAGATAGAAGCAGCGACGCACCAGGTCAAGACGCGGCTGATCGTCAACGCTGGTGAGGTAGTGCGTAACGCGCTCCAGCATCATGCAGTAAGGATCAAGTCCGAAGCAGATGATTTCGCCGTCGTGCAGGCGCTGTTTAATATCCATCGCCAGCAGCTGCGTGTTCGGGTATTCCCAGCTGTAGGCTTCCAGCAGCAACGTTTTCAGTACGGCTTTGTAAGGCGAGTCGATACTTTTATAGAGCTGCCACAGGCTGGCACCGAAATACTCTTCTGCTGACAGCGTACCGAGGCCACCCAGGTCAAGCCACTCATTGGGTGTCAGCACGCCTTTGGCATACAGCGACATCACGTAGTCGTCGTAATGATGCTCTTCTTCGCCCGGCACCATATTCCACAGGATGCGTTTGCCCGCCATACGAACCGCGGTACGGTAAAACTCATCCAGCAGTAAAATGTGCTGGGTTGAACCGCAATCTTCACCGCCCAGGCTGCCGCTTTCGTTGTGACGGAAGCGGTTCTCGTCAATCAGGAAGAAACTGACTTCCACGCCCATTGAGACGCACCACTTCTGTAACAGCGTACATTTGCGCTGCAGATTCAGGCGCTCTTCATTATCGAGCCAGGATTGATGGCAGACCCAGATATCAAGATCGGAGATGCTGTTCTGGCCGACAGACGAGGTGCTGCCCATAGAGTAGATAGCGGTGATCGGCATTTCGCCTTTCGGCGCATCGGCATGGCGCAGATCGCTGTCGCCGGTGAGGTCGGCCAGCAGCTGGCGTTGATTTTCATCAGGCGTGAAGAAGCTGATGCCATGTGGAACGCTACCTTCAAGGTAACCCGGCATCTGCGGATGTTGATAATGTAATAAGGTTGGCAGCAGACTGTAGACGCGCTGAAAAGCGGGTCCCATGGCAGCCAGCGCACGATCAACGCGCAGCTGGTTGATTGCATCCAGTCTCTGTTTCAGTGTCTCAATGTAGAGGTACAAGACGTTTCGCCTGATTGTCCCAGTGTTTAAGCACCCTGTTTCCACGCTCTGCCGCTTATTAAAAGTAAAAAAGTGGGCAGATAATTGCTGGAAACGTGATCAATCTATCACTCGGCAGATTGACCGTAAAGAAAGTTGCGCTACTTAACAGTTTAGCACGTTCTTACCCGCTTCCCGCCTTTTCGGCACTGGTTGCCACGCTATGGCTTGATAAACCGGGCCTGAAACCGCACACAGGCCGTTTTCAATCCGTTGAAACTGACAGTATTCACCCAGAGATGATAGGATATTCAGTGAACGATAAAAATGGTTAACAGCATGTTAGACAAAATTTTCAGAATTGCTACAAGACAAAGCCCGCTCGCATTATGGCAGGCACATTATGTACAGCAACGACTCATGAGTGCCCATCCGGGACTGCGCGTTGAGCTGGTGCCTATGGTCACCAAAGGTGACATCATTCTTGATACGCCGCTGGCAAAAGTCGGTGGCAAAGGGCTGTTTGTCAAAGAGCTTGAGCTGGCAATGCAGGATGGCCGTGCCGATATGGCAGTACACTCTATGAAAGATGTGCCGGTCAGTTTCCCTGAAGGTTTGGGCCTGGTGACCATCTGCGAGCGCGACGATCCGCGCGATGCGTTCGTTTCTCATCATTATGACTCCATTGATTCACTGCCACAGGGCGCCATTGTCGGCACCTCCAGCCTGCGTCGTCAGTGCCAGATTAGCGCGCGCCGTCCGGATCTGGTGATCCGCTCGCTGCGTGGCAACGTCGGCACCCGCCTCGGCAAACTTGATGCCGGCGAGTATGACGCGATCATTCTTGCCGTCGCCGGGCTGAAGCGTCTGGGGCTGGAAGATCGCATTCGCCAGGCATTGCCTGCCGAAGTCTCCCTGCCCGCCGTGGGTCAAGGTGCAGTCGGCATTGAATGCCGTCTGGACGACACCACCTTAATCAGCCTGTTACAGGCGCTGAATCACGATGACACCGAAGTCTGTGTCAGAGCAGAACGTGCCATGAATACGCGCTTAGAGGGTGGCTGTCAGGTGCCCATCGGCAGCTTCGCGGTGCTGGAAGGCGATGAGCTCTGGCTGCGCGGCATGGTCGGCGCGCCCGATGGGCGGGTTATGGTTAGCGGAGAACGTCGTGGGCCCCGCGCGCAGGCTGAACAGATGGGCATTTCACTGGCCGATGAGCTACTGAATGGCGGCGCACGTGAAATCCTGAAAGAGGTCTACCAGGGGCAGCCGCCGGCATGACCATCCTGGTGACGCGCCCGGAACCCGCAGCGGCAGAGCTGGTGTCACGCCTGCATGCCCTTGGCAAACAGGCGTGGAGCCTGCCGCTGATCGAGTTTGCGCCGGGCGCTGACCTCGCCACTCTGCCCCAGAAGCTCGCCGGACTTCGTACCGGCGACCTCGTCTTTATTCTTTCTCAGCAGGTTATTCACTACGCGCAACACACGATCAAAGCATGGCCCACAGAGCTGGACTATTATGCAATTGGTCGTAGCACCGCGCTGGCGTTTCACACCGTCAGCGGGCAGCAGGTGACCTGGCCTCATGCTCATGAAACCAGTGAGGAATTGATCCAGATAAACACGCTTCAGCAGGTTGCCGGTAAACGTGCGCTGATCCTGCGTGGCGATCCCGGTCGCGAATTGCTGGCAGAGACATTAACCCGGCGAGGTGCTGAGGTAACGTTTGCTGCCTGCTACCAGCGCTGCCAGAAGCATTATGACGGGCCGGTTGAAGGCCGCCGCTGGCGCGATCGCGGCGTCTCTGTGCTGGTGGTGACCAGCGGTGAAATGTTACAACAGCTTTTTTCGCTATTCCCCGCGGTTGATCGCGAGGAATGGCTGCTCAACTGCCGACTGATCGTCGTCAGTGAACGTTTGGCTACCCTGGCCGCAGGATTGGGTTGGCAGGATATTCAGGTAGCCGATGGTGCCGATAACGATGCGCTGCTGCGCGCGTTACGCTGAACTTTAACAATGGGATGTGCCACATATGACGGAACAAAAAGACTCCTCCGCCATGGTTGAAGAAACCACCCCAGCGGTCGACCGCTCTCCTTCCAGCAACAGCACACCACCGCGTAATGCGAAAAAGGGTGGCATGGTGTTGGGTGCAGTTGCGATTGTCATCGCGCTGGCGATGGGTGCGGGTTTATACCTTAACGGGAAACATCAGGCTGATTTACAGGCACAAACCAATCAGAAGCTGAGCGAGCAGTTAAGCGTGTTGCAGCAGCAGGCCAGCAGCGATAAACAGCAGCTGACACAGCAACTGAGTGGTGCTGAAACTGCCCTGCAAACGGCACAGCAGCAGCAGACCGCGTCAGCAAAAGAGCTGGAAACGCTGCGTGAAAAAGTGGCGGTGATCTCTGGCAACGACGTGCGTAGCTGGCTGCTGGCACAGGCGGACTATCTGGTGAAACTGGCTGGCCGCAAACTCTGGAGCGATCAGGATGTCACCACCGCCGCGGCACTGCTGAAAAGCGCCGATGCCAGCCTGGCTGACATGAACGATCCCAGCGTGATGAATGTGCGTCGTGCGCTGACCCAGGATATCAGTAACCTCTCTTCCGTTACGCAGGTCGACTACGACGGCGTGATCCTCAAGCTGAATCAGCTGTCGAATAACGTTGATAATCTGCGTCTGGCCGATAACGATAGTGATGATGCACCGATGGACAGCGATGGCGGCGAACTCTCAGGTTCAGTGCGCGAATGGCGTCAGAATCTGGTGAAAAGCTGGCATAACTTTATGGATGATTTTATTACCATCCGCCGCCGCGATAACACCGCACAGCCGCTGCTGGCTCCGAATCAGGATGTTTATCTGCGTGAGAATATCCGCTCGCGTCTGTTGATCGCTGCGCAGGCCGTACCGCGTCATCAGGATGAGATTTATAAACAATCTATCGACACCGTGTCCGCCTGGGTTCGCGCCTGGTACGACACCAATGATGCCGCTACCAAAGCCTTCCTTGCCCAGCTGGATGAGCTGAGCCAGCAGAACATCAATATGGATCTGCCGGAAAACCTGGAAAGTCAGCCGTTGCTTGAACAGCTGATGCAGACCCGCGTGCGGAACCTGTTGGCGCAACCGTCTGCCGCTGCTAATCAGCAGGGAGGCTAAGCATGCTTAAGGTATTTATCCTCTTTATCCTGCTGATTGCGGGCGTGGTGCTGGGACCGATGATTGCCGGTCATCAGGGCTACGTGCTGATTCAGACCGATAACTGGAATATCGAAACCAGCGTCACCGGCCTGGTGATTATCCTTATTATCAGCCTGCTGGTGATTCTGGCGGTGGAATGGCTGCTGCGTCGTGTGCTGCACACAGGGGCGCGTACCCGCGGCTGGTTTACCGGCCGTAAGCGCCGTCGCGCCCAGCGTCATACTCAGTCGGCGCTGATGAAGCTGGCAGAAGGCGACCACCGTCAGGTGGAGAAACTGCTGTCTAAAGATGCCGATCACGCCGATGTGCCGGTAGCCAACTACCTGCTGGCCGCGGAAGCCGCCCAGCAGCGTGGCGATGAGATCCGTGCCAATCAGCATCTTGAACGTGCTGCTGAGCTGTCCGAAAGCAATACCATTCCGGTTGAAATTGCCCGCGCTCGTATTCAGCTGGCCCGTAACGAAGATCATGCGGCGCGGCACAGCATTGACCGTCTGCTGGAAGTGGCTCCGCGTCACCCTGAAGTGCTGCGCCTGGCCGAACAGGCGTACGTCCGTACGGGTGCCTGGAGTGCATTGCTGGATATTCTGCCTGCTATGCAGAAGGCGCAGGTCGGTGATGAGCTGCATCGTGATGCGTTACAGCAGCAGGCCTGGCTGGGTCTGATGAATCAGGCAATGGCCGATCAGGGCAGTGATGGCCTGAAGCGCTGGTGGAGCACGCTGAGCCGCAAAACCCGTCAGGATACGACCCTGCAGGTGGCAATGGCGGATCATCTGATTGAATGCAACGATCACGACACTGCACAGTCGATCGTGCTGGAAGGCCTCAAGCGTCATTATGACGATCGTCTGGTGCTTCTGATGCCGCGCATCAAAAGCGGTAATCCGGAAGCGCTGGAGAAGGCATTACGCCAGCAGATCAAACAGCATGGCGCAACGCCGTTGTTGCACAGTACGCTGGGACAGCTGCTGATGCGTCATGGTGAGTGGCAGCAGGCGGCTGAAGCGCTGCAGCAGGCGCTGGCACAGCGTCCGGATGCGTTTGATTATGCGTGGCTGGCGGATGTCTATGATCGTCTGCATCGTCCGGAAGAGGCCGCGAAAATGCGCCGTGAAGGATTGCTGCTGACGCTGAAGAATAACCCCAACGTCTGATGTCGTTGTCAGACAGTATAAAGCCGGGCTTGCCCGGCTTTTTTGTGCCCGCAATCTGCCACCGCTTTCCCGCAGGCAAAAAAAACACCTGCCATTGGCAGGTGTAAGATCAGGTCGGTAAGACAACCGGGAGGTACCTGACTCAACGTGGTGTCTGTTAACCCTGTAAGGCTTACGCGATACAGGCAGGCAGACAACAGGTACCTAAAATTGGCTCTGCATCATTCCCAGGTTTATGTAGCATCAGCAGACATAAGAGGTGGAATGAGCATCTACAGCAGAAGTATTGCACAAGCCGTGCCAGGTTAAGGTTTATTTTTAAATATATTTATAAATCAATGCCTTAATCAGATCGGCAGGTCAGGTTTTAGCGAGATACATGAGGAAGTGTCGGTATCAGGCGACAGCTGGCATTTTCTCTGTCTCTGAATGGAGACAGCGAGATCAATCTCTCTCTGAACGTAATAATAACAATGGTTTATTTGTCGGCGATTCACGACGCTATTGATTTTGCTAATACTGCGTGCGGAATCAAAGCAGAGTGATTCAGCAGCAATGAAGAAGCCCAACGCGTAGGGAACACGGTCAGAGGAGGAAAGCGTCCCACGCCAGGGACGGCGTGGGCCGAGCGGCCATGGATGGCTTAAGCGCCTTTCCGATCTGACCGTGTTCCTTTCGCCAGCGCGCACTCACCGCAGTGCGGGCTTCAGGGAGCATACGCCTTTCGCAAAGACGCAAAAGACGCCATCCCTGGCGGGCTCAGCGCGGGCGATTACGCACCTCATCCCTGAGGTGCGCCCGTTACCGGGCCAACGCTTTGCGTTGTTCAAAAACGCTCCCGGCGTTTTTGTCCCTGGCCCGCGATGCTTTGCTACAGGCGTATGCTCCCTTCGCTTCAAGTCTGGCAGACGCATCAGGAACTTACATGGACGCTTCAGACTGGTGAAAGATCTAAAGCCGGATTCATCTGACCGTGTTCCCTTCGCAGGCTCGAACTCACAGCAACATTGTTCCACAGTACCTAACCCGGCCCTGGCCCATATCTTCCGCAGAAATTCAAATCCACTTTTCTACAGACGAAAAAAAACCTGTCTTTTCAGACAGGTTTCTAAAAATGGTCGGCGAGAGAGGATTCGAACCTCCGACCCACTGGTCCCAAACCAGTTGCGCTACCAAGCTGCGCTACTCGCCGATTTTTTTAACTGTTTTGCCTGGTGCGAAGAGAGGGACTTGAACCCTCACGTCCGTTAGGACACTAACACCTGAAGCTAGCGCGTCTACCAATTCCGCCACCTTCGCGTTTCCCAGCAAAATCTGGGGTGGCTAATGGGACTCGAACCCACGACAACTGGAATCACAATCCAGGGCTCTACCAACTGAGCTATAGCCACCACTATTCTTAATGTTACAGATTTAAAACCTGCAGCATTTAAATCTCTACTGCCAACCGCGGTAAATCAACCACCGAAGCTCATGCGCACAAACGATATGGCGCGCCCGACAGGATTCGAACCTGAGACCTCTGCCTCCGGAGGGCAGCGCTCTATCCAGCTGAGCTACGGGCGCGTAGCGCCGTTGCGGATGTGCATACTAGAGATAAGCGCCCATCGTGTCTAGTGCTTTTTAAATAAAAAGACGCGTTTGATTACGCTTTGTGCATTTCGTCGACAAATAGTACATTTCCACTCTCGTAATGCCTGAAAATGCGGCATTTATCAGCAATATCAGAGATCGCCGCGCAAGTGATAGCGCAAATATTTAAGCAGTTTTAATTGCCTGCGCAGGCGGCTCGGCTGCCGAATCAGACGGTAAAGCCACTCCAGCCCCAGCCGCTGCCAGATTTTGGGCGCGCGCTTCACATGGCCGGTGAAAACATCGTAGGTTCCGCCTACGCCCATATAGAGGGCATCCGGCCAGTATGCACGGCACGCCAGCATCAGCAGCTCCTGACGTGGCGAGCCCAGCGCGACAGTCACCAGCTTCGCACCGCTGGCCGCAATCCGGGCAAACAGCGCATCCTGATCGGCTGGCGCAAAATAGCCATCCTGCGCCCCGACAATATTTACATTCCACTGACGACGTAACTTATCGCAGGTTTCATCCAGCACCTGCTGGCGACCGCCGATAAGAAACACCGGCGTCCCTTCCCGCCCGGCGCGCTCCATCAGCGCTTCCCATAAATCTGCCCCCGCAATGCGCTGCACCGACGCCTGCGGATACTTTTTACGAATCGAACGCACAATGCTGATGCCATCGGCATACGCATATTCCGCCTGCGCTAACAGCGTGCGCAATCCTTCATCCTGCTCAGCGGTCAGAATCTTCTCCGCATTGATCGCCACTAAAATACCGCTGCGAACGCTCTGCGGCGGCATCAGAAAATTCACTGCCGACGGCATGTTTTCGAAGCCATACAAATCAACGCCGCGAATACGGTACTGCGGCGTCTCAGTTAACGTTGTCATATCTTCCGTCAATCCCAGAGGTTAATCAGAGCGGGCTGTGCAACACCCGCCTGCTGCGGTCGCGAATCAAACCTGCGCGATCCAGTAACCAGAAAAGTAATTTAGCCATGCCCAGACAGGCAGCAAAAATGAGGCAGAAAAACACCACGCGAGAGCCGAACGCATCGAGACCCTCGCGTGCCAGTACGATCATGTTAAACACCGCGCCAAAACAGAAGCTTTGCAGGATGGCACCGGTATAGCGGTTGGTCTCAAGGCAGCCACGCTGATAGATCGCATCAAAGGCTTTAATGATCATCCCTACTGCAACAGCACCAACTGGAATGGCCCAGACGCCGCCCATTACCACCAGGGAGCCGATCAGCGTGGGGGAAATCGCCAGGCCCGAATGGTTATTCAGTACTTCCCATGTGAAGTAGTTGGCACTGTTCAACACTGCCAGCGGCCGATCCGGCCAGAGCCAGGTCGGAATAAACACGTAGAAATCACGCCACAGAGGTGCCAGCCCCTGAAACTCAATTTTGTCGTAGTTATCCAGCAGCATGGCGAGATTCTCCCACGGCGAGAAGGTATCACGCGTCAGATACAGGAAGGTATAGAACGCTTCATCGCCCATCACGTCGAGGTTATAGCGGCGCAGCGCCAGCCAGAACATCCCCCCAATCGCCATCACACCCGCCGTTGCCAGCATCCACAGGGTGATCCAGCCACGGGTAATCCCGATAAACAGGAACAGGGCAAACGCAATAATGATATTGGCGCGGGTTCCGCCCACCAGTGCATAGGTCAGTAGACCAAAGGCCACAGTCACCACCAGGAACAGCAGCCAGTTGCGGCGGGTCGGTCGTAAAAAGTAGGGGATCAGCATCGCCGGAATAAAGAAATAGAAGAAGCGCTTAAGCGCCACGCCCGATACTTCGCTGGAGAAAATCTGGTTATAGGCGGTCAGGCGGAACAGCAGAAAACCGTTGTGAATGAAGAACACCGTCACGGTACCCAGCGCGACCAGCGCCAGAATCACACAGGTCAGGTGGGTTTCAACCCGATTCATCTGCAGCCAAGGCTTCGCCGGAGGCGCCCCAGCCGGTTTCAGCCGCACTTTATAGCTGACGTAATAAATGACATAAAACGCCGTGGCCGACAGTAGCGCCTCCAGCAGATTCTCAACCGGCATTACGTCCACGTTGAAGCGAAACACCAGCACGGAGGTCAGCGGGAAGCCGAAGTAAAAGGTCAGCAGAAACAGCAGCGTAAAGAACAAGTGGAAGTTAAAACGGACGCGCTTAAACTCCCGCCAGGTCAGCGTCAGAATAAAAACCAGCGACAGCAGATAGACCACCAGCAGGCCGCCAAACTGCATAAGACTCATGACAACTCCCCTTCGCTGAGCTGTAACGCTGCGCGCCAGCCTGCCAGATAACCGGGCGCAAAGAAGGCGATCGCCTGTTTATCACAGCGCATCAGCTGCCGGCGTGCCTCGGTGATGACTGCAGGCGACAGCGTATCTTCGCTGAACAGTACCGGAAGCTGCTGCTCTGCCACATCACGCCAGAATGGATTTTTGCGGGTCAGAACAAACGGCACGCTGGCCTGGATCAGCAGGCAGAGTGTTCCCACCCCCTGCTGGCGTTCAAACATAAAATAGCCGACATGGCAGCGCGCCAGCAGGGCTAAGTAATCATCAAACGCCAGATTTTTACGCAGCAGATTAACCTGCCCGTTCGGGAACAGCGCCTCTGCTGCGGCCTGAATCTGGCTGATGTACGCCTCATTGCCCGGCGGATAACCTAATGGGACTTCAATGCGCACCTGCTCGCCAAACTGTGCGTGAATCGCCTTTAAGCCTTCAATATGTCGGTTACTGGGATCGCCCGAATTGCCCAGCAGCAGCGTAAACGGCTCTGACGGCGCCGACTCAACGGCAGCATCGGGCATTCTGGTCGGGAAATAGAGCAGTGAACCAGGCACGCGGCGATGACGCTGCTGATAGTGATGCAGGTCGCCACGGGTCGCAAAAACCTGTGCAACACGCCCCTGCGCTATCCGTCGAACCAGATAAAACAGGCGAAACTTCAGGCTGCGCGAATCTTCATAGAGATCGGCACCCCAGACATGCCAGAACATCTGATATCGGCGCAGCTTACCGCTGAGTAATGCCAGCCAGATCCACGGGTTAAACTGACCGTGACAGAAAAAACGCTGCTGACGATCTCTGGCCCGCTGCAGCAGCGTCTGCGCCAGCGCTTTCTTGCTGGCAAAACACTCGATCTGTAACGCACTGAACGGAGCCAGGCTCTCTGGCTGCTGCGTCACGACCATAAAATGGCGTGGCGAAGCCGCAGGCTGCTCAACGCTGAGAACGTCGTTGAAAAAGCGCAGCACCGTAAGATTGTGGTGGGGAATGTCCGATCCCAAAACGTGAATTAAAGTCATTTTTTCCGGCAGTAAACAATGAAAGCGCCACAACACAGGGCAAAGTAAGCCATATAGGTAAACATATAGGCCTGCGCCGCACCCGTCGCGCCCTGTAACGGGATCAGCCAGCGTGAGAACAGGGTCAGTAACAGAAACTGGCTGATCTCAGTCAGAACATAAAAGCGCAGCGAGGCTTTGGCGATAACCAGATATCCGAAAACATAGGCACCGACTTTAAAAACATCGCCGCACAGCTGCCAGACAAAGAGATTGCGCATTCCGCGAAAAGCCTCAGAGAACAGCAGGCTGATGGCGAAGTCACGCAGTACCCAAACGCCAAAGCTGGCAACCGCCACAGCGGGCAGGACAAAGCGCAGTGCACGGCCAATCTCACGCGCGATGTCGCGTTTGTTGTCGAGCCGCGCCAGCGTCGGCAGCAGCCAGACGCTAAACGTTGCGGTGATAAACTGCAGGTAGGCATCGGAAATGCTGGTGACGCCCTGCCACAATCCGACCTGCGCCCAGCCCTCCTGCTCTGCCAGCAGGTTACGCATCATTACCCAGGCAACCGGCAGGGTCACGGCCGTGATTAGCGCCATCAGCGTATATTTTGCCAGATTACGCGCCAGCTCAGGGTGCCACTGTGGCCGCAGCCAGCTTAGCGGCAGCGGCGCGCGGCGTTTCAGCATCAGTAGCGCAGGCAGCAGCAGCAAGGCTGGCACCAGCGCCAGGCCGATCAATGCGCCCTGATAGCCGCCCAGCCACCAGCAGAGCAGATAGCCCGCCACGCCAGTCAGACTTCCGAGAATCAGCGCCAGCGCATTACCACGCGCGTCGCGATAGCCCTTCAGCAGCGCCAGCGTAAAGTTGGCCCAGGCGATGCCGAGCTGAAGAAAAGCGACGACGCGGATGACGCCCTGATAGCGGTCGTGACCAAACAGCGCGGTGCTGATAGGTGCCGCCGCCAGCAGAAACAGCAGCGCCAGCACACCGGAAAAGCCCAGCACCATAGCCGATGCCGTGCCCACCATCGCCCGCAATTGTCCGGGCTGCTGCTGATACTGCGCGACATAGGTGGTAACGCCGTTGAAGATGCCCGCGCCCGCCAGCACACCCAGCACGGTGATCAACTGGCGGAAGTTACCCGCCTGGCCGACACCTTCAGGGCCGAAGCTGACCGCCAGCAGTTTGACCACCAGCAGACCAGACACAATTTTTACCAGCGTGGACGACGCAGTCCACACTGAAGCTCTGGCTAATGACATCAGGAAAAGAAGCTCAGCAGTGAGCTGATAACCGTGCTCTGATTGTTATCGGACAGGTTATAGAACAGCGGCAGGCGCAGCAGACGTTCACTTTCCTGCGTGGTAAAGCGATCGTCGCCGATAAACTGAGAGAAACGCTCACCCGCTGGCGAGCTGTGCAGCGGAATATAGTGGAACACCGTCAAAATCTCGGCTTCTTTCATCCAGTTGATCAGCGCCTGGCGATCGTCCTGATCGCGCAGTTTGATGTAAAACATGTGTGCATTGTGTTCACAGCTGGCAGGGATCACCGGCAGACTGATGCGGCCCTGGGGGGCCAGCGTCTGGAGTGCGTCATAATAACGCTGCCAGATGCGTAACCGCTGCTGGTTAATGCGCTCAGCGGCTTCCAGCTGCGCCCAGAGATAGGCTGCCTGCAGATCGGCCATCAGGTAGCTCGATCCCATGTCGCGCCAGGTATATTTATCGACCTGACCCCGGAAGAACTGGCTGCGGTTGGTGCCTTTTTCCCGCACGATCTCGGCGCGCTCGACCAGGCTGGCGTCGTTGATCAGCGTCGCGCCACCTTCGCCACCGGCGGTGTAGTTCTTGGTTTCGTGGAAACTGAAGCAGCCAATATGACCGATGGTGCCCAGCGCGCGACCTTTGTAGCGTGACATCACACCCTGCGCCGCATCTTCGATCACAAACAGCTTATGCTTTGCCGCCAGCGCCATAATGGTATCCATTTCACAGGCCACGCCTGCGTAATGGACCGGCACAATGGCGCGGGTTTTTTCAGTGATGGCGGCTTCAATCAGCGTTTCATCGATGTTCATGGTGTCCGGGCGCACATCGACAAAAACGATGCGCGCGCCGCGCAGCACAAAGGCGTTGGCGGTAGAGACAAAGGTGTAACTCGGCATGATCACTTCATCGCCGGGCTGCAGATCGATTAACAGCGCCGCCATCTCCAGCGAAGCGGTACAGGAGGGCGTCAGCAGCACTTTTTTGCTGCCAAAACGCTGCTCCATCCACTGCTGACAGCGACGGGTAAAGCCGCCATCGCCGCACAGCTTGCCGCTGTTCATCGCCGACTGCATATACTCGATTTCTGTGCCCACAATCGGGGGCGCATTAAATGGAATCATGACCTTTCCTGTAAAACCAATAGGCAGTGCTGTCGAGCCGGGCACCGCTGCGTAAATAGAGGCGCATCGCCGTGAGATTACTGAGCTGGGTAGCCACCCGAAGCTGAGCCAGCTGTCTTACCCGCGCCCAGTCCGCCGCCGCCAGCAGTAGTCGCTGACCCAGTCCCTGGCTCTGCGCGTCAGGCAGCACGCCCAGCAGACCAATACGGGCATCGCCGTCCACCGCGCGCAGCGAAACAAAACCCTGCAGCTGACCTGTGGCGTCACTGGCCACCAGGCATTGATCGTCAAACGTTCCACGCACCGCATTCTCAATCCATTGCGCATAAAAACGGCCGCTGGCGTCTGGTGCATACCAGGGCGCGCGAAAACGACTCTGGCTGAAGAGCTGAGACGCTGCATCACGCAGCTGCGGGATTTGTGCTTCGCGCGCAATGCGAATCCCCGCCTGACGTTCCGTCTCGTTAACCGCCAGCATCAGGTCCGCCTCGCCTTCTGCCAGCTGGAACTGATGCTGCTGCAACGTATCAATCAGCGCCGTCTCGCTGGCAGCGACTTTCATCTGCATCAGCGCACAGGGATGACGCAGCGCCTGCTCCAGCGGAATGTCACCTTCCAGCTCCAGCCGCACGGTCTCAACACCGAAGAATGCACTTTCCCAGCTAAGGGGATTAATACTGACGTGGACGGGCATGTAATAAATCCAGCAGGTATTGGCCGTAGCCGGTTTTTGTCAGCGCGTCACCAGCAGCACGCAGCTGGTCATCACTGAGCCAGCTGTTACGCCAGGCGATCTCTTCCAGGCAGGCAATTTTAAAGCCCTGCCGTTTTTCCACCGTCTGCACAAACATGCTGGCTTCCACCAGGCTGTCATGGGTGCCGGTATCCAGCCAGGCAAAGCCGCGTCCCAGTAGTTCGACTGTCAGCTCACCGCGCTCCAGATACATCTGGTTAATGGCGGTAATTTCCAGCTCGCCCCGCGAAGAAGGCTTAACCTGTTTCGCGAATTCGATAACCTGGTTGTCATAGAAATAGAGTCCGGTGACCGCCCAGCGCGATTTCGGCTGCTGTGGCTTCTCTTCAATCGATATCGCTTTGAAGTTATCGTCAAACTCCACTACACCGAAACGCTCCGGATCCATAACCTGATAGCCGAATACCGTTGCGCCACAATTCTGTTCGACGACTTTCCGCAGCTTGGGACTGAAACCCTGACCGAAATAGAGATTGTCACCCAGCACCAGGCAGCAATTGTCATTGCCGATAAAGGATTCGCCGATGATAAAGGCCTGCGCCAGCCCATCAGGACTGGGCTGCACCGCATAGCTCAGGCGTATCCCAAATTCACTGCCATCACCCAGCAGGCGTTCAAACTGTGCCCGATCTTCCGGCGTGGTGATCAACAGAATGTCGCGAATCCCCGCCAGCATCAGCACGGAAAGCGGATAGTAGATCATCGGTTTGTCGTAGACCGGCAGAAGTTGCTTTGAAACTGCCCGGGTTATCGGGTGTAATCGCGTGCCCGATCCTCCCGCTAAAATGATGCCTTTCATCGCTGCTCCTTACTCCGGTTTATTGCGATAAGCCGAGGCGTTCGCCCTGATAGCGGCCATCCAGAATGGCCTGCCACCAGGCGGGATTAGCCAGATACCATGCCACGGTTTTGCGCATGCCGCTTTCAAAGGTTTCCTGCGGCACCCAGCCAAGTTCATGCGCAATTTTACTGGCATCAATGGCGTAGCGCTGATCGTGACCGGGCCGGTCAGTGACATAGGTAATCAGGTCGCGATAATGCGCCAGCCCCGCAGGTTTCTGATCTGCGGCCAGCTCTTCAAGCAGGCTGCAGATGGTTTCGACTACCTCAATATTGCGGCGCTCGTTATGGCCGCCAATATTATAGGTTTCGCCTGGCTTGCCCTGACTGACAACCTGATAGAGTGCGCGAGCGTGATCTTCAACGTAGAGCCAGTCACGAATCTGCTGGCCGTTGCCGTAAACCGGTAAGGCTTTGCCGGCCAGCGCATTGATGATGGTCAGTGGGATCAGCTTCTCCGGGAAATGGCAGGGACCGTAGTTGTTCGAGCAGTTGGTAACCAGCGTGGGCAGACCGTAGGTTCGCAGCCAGGCCCGCACTAAATGGTCGCTGCTGGCCTTAGAGGCGGCGTAAGGACTGCTTGGCGCATAAGGGGTGGTTTCGGTGAAGTAAGCCTGGCTGTCATGCAGGTCGCCAAACACTTCATCGGTCGAGATATGGTGGAACAGAAAAGCCGTCTTGCGCACGTCATCCAGGTTTTGCCAGTAAAAACGCGCGGCTTCCAGCAACTGATAAGTCCCGACAATATTGGTCTCGATAAAGGCCACCGGTCCATCAATCGAGCGATCAACATGACTTTCAGCCGCAAGATGCATTACGCAGTCTGGCTGATGACGGGCAAAAACCTGATCAAGCGCCGCACGATCACAGATGTCCACCTGCTCAAAGCAGAATCGGGGCGAATCGGCCACGCTGGCGAGTGACGCCAGATTTCCGGCGTAGCTGAGTTTATCGACCACCACGACCTGATGTCCGGTTTCTGCAATCAGAAAGCGCACCAGAGCCGAGCCGATAAAACCGGCACCGCCCGTGATTAGAAAGCGCTTCATCGCCAGACACCTTTGGTGTCGACAAGCCAGTTCTGCTGAACGTCGGCGGCATCAATGGCGCGGAAGGCGCGGTGATCGACCAGCATCACCAGAATATCGGCCTGTGCCAGCGCCTGCTCGCAGGAGACCAGCTCTGCTTTGTCAGCCAGCGAGTCAGCAAGCTGCTCAATGTGCGGTTCAACTACCCAGGTCTTGCCGCTGTGCCACTCAGCAATTTTCTGTGTCACACCGACGGCCGGGCTTTCGCGCAGGTCGTCGATATTCGGTTTAAAGGCCAGGCCAAAGCAGGCGATGGTGGTGTCGCTGGCGCGCTTGCCGGTCTGGGTCAGGCAGTCCGCCAGCGCGGTTTTCACCTGGTCCAGCACCCACTGCGGCTTGGCGTCATTCACCTCGCGCGCGGTGCGGATCAGGCGGGCTAATTCGGGATTCTGCGCCACGATAAACCAGGGATCGACGGCGATACAGTGACCGCCGACGCCCGGACCTGGCTGCAGAATGTTGACGCGCGGATGGCGATTCGCCAGCGCAATCAGCTCCCAGACGTTAATTCCCTGGTCGGCACAAATCAGCGACAGCTCATTGGCAAAGGCGATATTCACGTCACGGAAGCTGTTTTCGGTCAGCTTGCACATCTCGGCGGTACGGGCGTTGGTTTCAACGCATTCGCCTTTTAAAAACAGCCGATAGAGCTCGCTGGCGCGGGCAGAACAGGCAGGCGTCATGCCGCCAATCACCCGGTCATTGTTAATCAGCTCAACCATCACCTGACCGGGCAGCACGCGCTCCGGGCAGTAGGCGACAAAAATATCGGGCGTCTCAGCGTGCTGCGGAAAACGCAGGTCGGGACGCGCCGCAGCCAGCCAGTCGGCCATCTGTTCGGTGCTGCCCACCGGTGAGGTCGATTCCAGAATCACCAGATCGCCCTTTTTAAGAACCGGCGCGATCGACTCCGCCGCGGCTTTCACAAAGCGCAGGTCGGGCTGATGATCATCTTTGAATGGCGTCGGTACGGCGATCAGAAAGGCGTCGGCGGCTTCAGGCTGCGTGGTGGCGCGCAGGTCGCCACGCGTCACGGCCGCATGCACCACCTGATCTAAATCGGGTTCCACAATGTGGATCGCGCCACGATTGATGGTTTCTACGGCGCGCGCGTTGATATCCACGCCCACCACTTTTTTTCCCTTTGAGGCAAAAACGGCTGCCGTCGGCAGCCCAATGTATCCCAGTCCAATCACGGAGATGGTTTCAAAACTCATAATTCGGCTCGGTTATCTTTTAAGGCTTGTAAAATACGACCACAGGCTTTGCCATCGCCATACGGATTATGGGCGTGGCTCATCGCCTGCCAGGCAGCGTCGTCAGTCAGCAAGGTACTGACCTCCGCCACGATTCTGGCGATATCGGTTCCCACCAGTCTGACGGTTCCGGCATCGACGGCTTCAGGACGCTCGGTGGTGTCGCGCATCACCAGCACCGGCTTGCCCAGTGAAGGCGCTTCCTCCTGGATGCCGCCGGAATCGGTAAGAATCAGCCAGGCGCGGTTCATCAGCCAGACAAAAGGCAGATACTCCTGCGGTTCAATCAGAATGATATTCTCAATGCCGCTGAGTATCCGGTTAACCGGCTCGCTGACATTGGGATTGAGATGCACCGGATAGACAATCTGCGCCTCGGGATGCTGACAGGCAATCTGCGCCAGCGCGCTGCAGATACGTTCAAAACCGCCGCCAAAACTTTCACGCCGGTGACCGGTGACCAGCACCAGTTTCTTATTCGGGTCGAGAAACGGATAGCGCGCCGCCAGCTGTGCGTTCAGATTACTGTCGTCCAGCACCCGATCGCGAACCCACAGCAGCGCATCAATGACCGTATTACCGGTGACGACGATGCGCGTATCGGGCAGATTCTCCTGCAACAGGTTCTGACGCGAGCGGGTGGTAGGCGTGAAGTGCAGGCGGGCAAGATGGCCAGTGAGCTTACGGTTACCCTCTTCCGGCCACGGCGAGGCGAGATCGCCGGTACGCAGTCCTGCCTCCACATGCCCGACGGGGATTTGCTGATAAAAAGCCGCCAGGCTCGCCGCCAGCGTCGTGGTGGTGTCACCATGCACCAACACGATATCCGGTCTGAAGTCGAGCAGGACGGTTTTCATGCCCTCTAAAATGCGGCAGGTGATCTCGGTCAGTCCCTGTTCAGGACGCATAATGTTGAGATCATAGTCCGGTTCCAGCTTGAACAGCCGCAGCACCTGATCGAGCATTTCGCGATGCTGAGCGGTCACGCACAGTCGTGATTCAAAAGCGGGATCCTGCGACAGCGCCTGCACCAGCGGCGCCATTTTAATCGCCTCCGGACGAGTACCAAATACGGTCAGAACTTTCACACTGTTTCTCTCAATCATGCGCGTCTGACATCAGACGCGGACGACGTGCCAGCGCCACACCCGCGCCTGTTAATGCCCCAACGGCACCCCACATAATCATCATGAACAGACGTCGCGGACTGTCACGTGATACCGGCTCTTCCGGCGTACGCAGATAACGGTAGGTCTGGAACTGGCTGTTCAGTTTTGGTCCGGTCTGCAGCGTGGTCAGCATTGCTCTGTTCTGATCATAGCTGATATCAAACCCTGGACCGGTGGCACGCAGGGTATCAAGCTGTCCCTGTAAAACGGGCTGGCCCAGCAGAAACAGATCGCTGTCCGCCAGATTCTCACCCGCTTCGCGCGTCTGTTTCTCGTTGATGCCCTGCTGGCTGGCGACTTTCAGCGCCTGCTCCAGCCGATGCTGCTGGCGCTGGAAGACTGCGTTAGCCACATCCTCCTGACGTTTCACCTGCGCCTGCAGCTGATCGGTACGCGCACGCCAGGCCCCTTTTAACTCATCATTCAGATGACGCGCGGCGCGCTCACTGGCGTAAGCGATGTACTGACGCAGCAGATTATTGGCGTCGCCCGCGGTTTCCGCTTTAAGTTTAACGTTATCGGGCAGGTTATGTGCTGCGTCAGCGGGCGTGAACAGAATGTTGCCGATCAAATCGTCGAGCAGTGCGGCATCGTTATGCGCATTGCCGGTTTTACGGCTTTTGAAGTAATCCGTCTGCTGCCAGAACTCACGACGCGTATCCCACGAGGCGAGTTGCATGATGAACTCCTGATAAACCTGATCCATCACCGTCGGTGACGGCGCAGCCAGCGTCAGGGCATTGTTGCGCACATCCAGATTGGTCAGAAACTGCTGCTGTGCATAGTAAGAGCCCAGCATGTTCACCGTCGGGCGATCGGTAATCGCCGTGGTGCTCCAGACCTGTTTCAGCAGCAGTGTCGCCAGCCAGGCGATCAGAGCAAACAGCAGCGCCAGCCCGACAATCCAGCGTTTGCCACGCCATAAACGGCAGCTCAGGCCGCGAATATCCAGTTCGTTGTCCACAACGTCAGCAGGCATGGCAGAGGTATCCTTTTTCAGCATCGGGTTCATTTATTTTTTGCTTCGCGATGTTGGCTCAGACGACGCTTGATACGCCGGACGCGTCGCGCCACGCGCCACGCATGCTTCAGGCAGTAGCCATAAACCATAAAAGCGCCCAGGAACAGCAGCAGCATCACCCACTCCGGGATGAACGCCAGATATTCACCCAGTACACCGATACCGGCGAGGATGGCCGCCGCAACGGTAATCAGGACAAAGGCCTGACGCGAGGTAAAACCGGCACGCATAATCAGATGGTGGATGTGCTGACGATCGGCCGAAAACGGGCTCATGCCTTTGCGCAGGCGACGATACATAATCGCCACCATATCCATCAGCGGAATGGCGATCAGCCAGAGTGCGGTAACGGGTGTAATGGGATGGCTCAGGCCCTGCGTCGTTTCCAGCAGAATCCAGATAATGGTGAAGCCGATCATGGTGCTGCCGGCATCGCCCATAAAGACTTTGAAGCGACGGCCAAGGAAGCCCAGGTTAAGCAGGATATAGGGCAGCGTGGCGGCAATCATCGCAAAGCACCACATCGCAAGGCTGGTCTGGCCGTCGAAGTAGAGGATGATGCCCATTGCGGCAAAGGTGACCGAGGAGAGTCCGCCCAGCAGACCATCGATCCCGTCTACCATATTAAAGGCGTTGATCGCAGCCCAGACGGCAAAGAGCGTCAGGACATAGCCGAAGGGCCCCACGATAAGCTCGAACGGACCGACAATAAAGCCCAGGCTGAGCAGATAGAGTTTTGCGCCAAACATCATCACCAGCGCGACGATGGCCTGCACGACTGCGCGAATTTTAACGCTGATATCGAATCGGTCATCCAGTGCGCCAACCAGCACCAGAACCCCGGCGCAGCCCAGATAGAGCAGCGCGTGTGGCAGATAGTAGTTAGTGATGGCAAACGTAAAGCAGATACCTGCGAACACGGAAATGCCGCCCACCAACGGAATCGCGCCATGATGACGTTTACGTGAGTTAGGCTTATCAACTAAACCAATTTTTTTAGCTGCTTTTCGAGCAAAAAAGAGGAAAGCCAGGGAAAAGAGAAAAATTAAACCAAGCTCAGTACTCATAGTGAGTAAATTCACGTTAAACGCTCTCAGCTAACATCCCGCACCACAATACGCAAAAAAGCGCGCCTGGTGCTGTGTCGGATTCCGAATTCTGCATAAAGAGACAGACGAACGGTCATAAATTCGCCATCACTACCACAGTCATTATAAATGCTCCTGCCAGTGTTCAATCCTATAGCTCACAAATGAAAAACGCCACGTTGAGACGTGGCGTAAGGTCGATTTTCTGCGCATTTGAACTAAAAAAGCCGAATCTGTGGTCCGGCCTGGCAGTATCGGATTATGAACGCTTCATCATATCGAAGAATTCATCATTGGTTTTGGTCATCGCCAGCTTGTTGATGAGGAATTCCATTGCGTCGATTTCGCCCATCGGGTGAATAATCTTACGCAGGATCCACATCTTCTGCAGCTCTTCCTGAGAGGTGAGCAGCTCTTCTTTACGCGTACCAGAACGGTTGTAATCAATCGCCGGGAAGACGCGTTTTTCAGCAATTTTACGAGCGAGATGCAGTTCCATGTTACCGGTGCCTTTAAACTCTTCGTAAATGACTTCATCCATCTTCGAACCGGTATCAACCAGCGCGGTCGCGATGATGGTCAGGCTTCCGCCCTCTTCCACATTACGTGCAGCACCAAAGAAACGCTTTGGACGATGCAGGGCGTTGGCATCCACACCACCGGTCAGGACTTTACCTGAAGCAGGCACCACGGTGTTGTAGGCACGCGCCAGACGTGTGATGGAATCGAGCAGGATGATGACATCTTTTTTATGCTCAACCAGACGCTTGGCCTTCTCGATCACCATTTCAGCAACCTGAACGTGGCGCGAAGCGGGCTCATCGAAGGTTGAGGCGATAACTTCGCCTTTCACCAGACGCTGCATCTCGGTCACTTCTTCCGGACGCTCGTCAATAAGCAGCACCATCAGCACGCAATCCGGGTAGTTGTACGCCAGACTCTGCGCGATGTTCTGCAGCAGCATGGTTTTACCGGCTTTCGGCGGTGCCACGATCAGACCACGCTGGCCGCGACCGATCGGCGATGCCAGATCGAGTACGCGAGCGGTTAAATCTTCCGTTGAGCCATTACCCCGCTCCATACGCAGACGTTTATTTGCGTGCAGCGGCGTGAGGTTTTCGAACAGAATCTTATTACGCGCGTTTTCCGGCTTGTCGTAGTTAACTTCGTTAACTTTCAGCAGCGCAAAATAACGTTCACCTTCTTTTGGTGGACGGATTTTGCCAGAGATGGTGTCACCAGTGCGGAGGTTAAAGCGGCGGATTTGGCTGGGGGAAACGTAGATATCATCAGGGCCGGCGAGGTAGGAGCTGTCTCCGGAACGGAGGAATCCAAATCCATCCTGAAGAATCTCCAGCACGCCATCACCAAAGATGTCTTCGCCGCTTTTCGCGTGCTGCTTCAGGATGGAAAAGATAATGTCCTGCTTGCGCATGCGAGCCTGATTTTCCAGCCCCATATTTTCGCCGAGAGTAATCAGCTCAGCAACCGGCGTATTCTTTAATTCGGTAAGATTCATAGTGATGGGTTCTTAAACTCGGGGTAATACTCGGAATGTTTGTCGTGAGTGGTATGGCAATTAATCCATGCCGTTAATGGCTCTTTTCGGCTCTTCCCGACGATCATCGTATGAAATGGCGATCGGTATGCAGGCAGATGTCCGAATGTGATGCCAGAGTTGGAGCTAACCGTAAGATTGCTGAACCGTTCTATCTTTATAAGGTACAGGGCGACAGGGTTCAACAAGGGAAAACTTTAAGATGCAAACTACAAGGTAAGTTCGTAATGCAGTATTGGTAACTTAGCACGCCCGAAAGCGAACGTCCAGCAGCAGGAGATAAATTCACCACTGCCAGACGTTCAGCCCTGAATTACGCCAGGTTGGCGTTCAGGAACTCTTTCAGCTGGCCTTTAGACAGCGCGCCCACTTTGGTCGCGGCGACTTCGCCATTTTTAAACAGCAGCAGCGTCGGGATACCACGAATGCCGTATTTCGGTGCCGTGCCTGGGTTATCATCAATATTCAGCTTAGCGATGGTCAGCTTGCCATCATACTCTTCTGCAACTTCATCAAGGATGGGCGCGATCATTTTGCAAGGACCACACCATTCAGCCCAGAAATCTACCAGTGTAACGCCGTCGGCTTTCAGCACGTCGGTGTCGAAACTGTCATCAGTCAGATGAACGATTTTATCGCTGCTCATGTTTTACTCCAAAGATTATGCCTGGCGAATTGGCGTAATATATACCAATGTTGGTTGACTTTATTTCATCGGATACGCTTTCGTAAAGCGATAGTAAGCTGATATTCTACCACACTATGAGCAAAACACACTTAACTGAACAGAAGTTTTCCGACTTCGCCCTGCACCCAAAAGTGGTGGAAGCCCTTGATAGTAAAGGCTTTCAATACTGCACGCCAATTCAGGCGTTAGCTCTGCCTTTTACGCTTTCAGGGCGTGATGTTGCAGGCCAGGCGCAAACCGGTACCGGCAAAACGATGGCGTTTCTGACGTCAACGTTTCATCATCTTCTCTCTCATCCTGCGGCGGAAGGTCGTCAGGTTAACCAGCCACGGGCTTTAATTCTTGCGCCGACGCGTGAACTTGCTGTGCAGATTCATGCGGATGCCGAACCCCTTACCGCCTCAACCGGCCTGAAACTGGGTCTCGCCTATGGCGGAGATGGTTATGACAAACAGCTGAAAGTGCTGGAACAGGGCGTTGATATTCTGGTGGCAACCACCGGCCGCCTGATCGATTACGCGAAGCAGAATCATGTCAATCTCGGTGCCATTCAGGTCATGGTGCTGGACGAAGCCGATCGCATGTTCGATCTCGGCTTTATTAAAGATATCCGCTGGCTGTTCCGTCGCATGCCGCCCGCTACGCAGCGTCTGAGCATGCTGTTCTCGGCGACGCTCTCTTACCGCGTCCGTGAACTGGCGTTTGAGCACATGAACAGCGCTGAATATGTCGAAGTGGAACCGGAACAAAAAACCGGCCATCGCATTCAGGAAGAGCTTTTCTATCCGTCTAACGAAGAGAAAATGCGCCTGCTGCAGACCCTGCTGGAAGAAGAGTGGCCCGATCGCGCCATTGTATTCGCCAACACCAAGCACCGCTGTGAAGATATCTGGGGCCATCTGGCCGCCGATGGCCACCGTGTTGGTCTGCTGACTGGCGACGTGGCTCAGAAGAAGCGCCTGCGCATTCTGGATGACTTCACCAAAGGTGATGTGGATATTCTGGTCGCCACCGATGTGGCCGCTCGTGGTCTGCACATTCCGGCTGTGACGCACGTCTTTAACTACGATCTGCCAGATGACTGTGAAGATTACGTTCACCGTATTGGCCGTACCGGTCGTGCCGGCGCCAGCGGACACTCTATCAGCCTGGCCTGTGAAGAGTACGCACTGAACCTGCCTTCAATTGAAGAGTACATTGGCCACAGCATTCCGGTCAGCAAGTACAGCAGCGAGGCGTTGTTAACCGATTTACCGCCGCCTAAGCGTCTGCAACGCAGTCGTACCGGCAATGGCCAGCGTCGCGGAGGGAATAACGCCAATCGTCGCGGTGCTCCACGCAACAACAACCGCAAACGTTCAGGTTAGGCCACCATGCTCAGCGCGTCGTCACTTTATGCAGCGATCGATTTAGGGTCTAACAGCTTTCATATGTTGGTGGTGCGCGAAGTCTCTGGCAGTATTCAGACCGTCGCAAAAATTAAGCGCAAGGTTCGCCTTGCTGCCGGTCTGGATAAAAATAACCTGTTGTCAGCCGACGCGATGTCGCGTGGCTGGCAATGCCTCAGACTCTTCTCTGAACAACTGCAGGATATTCCCCCCGATCAGATTCGCGTGGTGGCGACCGCCACCCTGCGTCTGGCTGCCAATGCGCAGACCTTCCTCGACACCGCCCAGCAGATTCTCGGCTGTACCATTAACGTCATCAGCGGTGAAGAAGAGGCGCGCCTGATTTATCAGGGCGTGGCCCACACTACCGGCGGTTCCGACAAGCGTTTAGTGGTCGATATCGGCGGCGGCAGTACCGAACTGGCTACCGGCGACGGCTCACACGCATCCGTGTTGTTCAGCCTGTCGATGGGCTGTGTGACGTGGCTGGAGCGCTTCTTCAGCGATCGTCATCTGGCAAAAGAGAACTTCGACCAGGCTGAGCAGGCGGCCCGTGAGATGATCCAGCCGATTGCCGCGCAGCTGCGTGCGCAGGGCTGGCAGGCCTGTGTCGGTGCATCCGGCACGGTTCAGGCGCTGCAGGAGATCATGGTGGCGCAGGGTATGGATGAGCGCATCACGCTGAATAAACTGCAGCAGCTGAAGCAGCGCGCCATTCAGTGCGGCAAACTGGAAGAGCTGGAAATTGAAGGACTGACGCTGGAACGGGCACTGGTGTTCCCCAGCGGCCTGTCGATCCTGATCGCTATCTTCCAGACGCTCAGCATCGATAGCATGACGCTGGCCGGCGGCGCACTGCGTGAAGGACTGGTTTATGGCATGCTGCATCTGCCCATCGACCGCGATATCCGGACCCGCACGCTGCACAACGTCCAGCGCCGTTTCAGCATTGATGTCGAACAGGCAGACCGCGTGCGTCAGCTGGCTGAGAGCTTTTTCCGTCAGGTTTCCACGCCGTGGAAGCTGGATCAGCGCTGTCGTGAGCTGCTGCTCAGCGCCTGCGCGATCCACGAAATTGGCCTGAGCGTCGACTTCCGTCATGCGCCGCAGCATGCGGCGTATCTGGTGCGTCACCTCGATCTGCCTGGCTTCACACCGGCGCAGAAGAAGCTGCTGGCCTGTTTACTGCAAAACCAGAGCGGCAGCATCGATCTGGCATTGCTGACTCAGCAAAATGCGCTGCCGCCGCGCCTGGCGGAACGGATGTGCCGTCTGCTGCGGCTGGCGATTATTTTCTCCACCCGCCGTCGCGATGACACCCTGCCTGCAGTGCGGCTACTGGCAGACGATGATGCCCTGCATCTGACCCTCCCCGCAGGCTGGCTGGAGGCGCATCCGCTGCGCAGCGAACTGCTGGAGCAGGAAAGCCACTATCAGTCTTACGTCCACTGGTTGTTAACCCTGTCGTAATAGCACCCGCGTGAGGCGAATTTCCTTCGCCTCACGCGAGGTTTAACTCTTCTTCGCCTTATCCAGCATCGCTCTCAATCCGGCGACCCGACTCTGCCCGGTTTTCATCCGCTCTTCCGCACTGACCACTTTGCGCTCGGTCTCCCATTGCAGATCGTCCTGCGGCAATTCCAGCAAGAAACGACTCGGTTCAGGCCGGATTAACTCGCCATACTGCCGGCGTTCGCGACACAGGGTAAAGGTCAGTTCTTTCTGCGCCCGCGTGATCCCCACGTAAGCCAGGCGACGCTCCTCTTCGATGTTGTTCTCATCAATGCTGCTCTGATGCGGCAGCAGTCCCTCTTCCATGCCCACCAGGAACACATAGGGGAACTCCAGACCTTTAGAGGCGTGCAGCGTCATCAGTTGCACCTGATCCAGCTCTTCATCGCTTTCACCGCGCTCCATCATGTCGCGCAGGGTAAAGCGTGTCACCACCTGCGCCAGCGTCATTGGCTCATCGATATCGCTGCCTTCCAGCATTTCAGTCATCCACTGAAACAGCGTGTTGACGTTTTTCATCCGCATTTCGGCGGCTTTCGGGCTGCCGGAGGTTTCGAACAGCCAGCTTTCGTAGTCGATGCCGCGAATCAAATCGCGGACGGCATTCACCGGTTCACGTTCGCTCAGCTGGATAATCTCATTCAGCCAGTGGGTGAAGCGCTGCAGATGCTCCAGACCACGGCCGCTCAGCGTCTGCCCCAGACCGACATCAAAGCTGGCGTTAAACAGACTCTTGCTGCGCAGGTTGGCCCATTCACCGAGCTTCTGCAACGTGGCCGGGCCAATCTCGCGGCGCGGCGTATTAACGATGCGCAGAAACGCGCTGTCATCCTCAGGATTGGTGAGCACACGCAGATAGGCGAGCAGATCTTTAATCTCCGGCCGGGAGAAGAAGGAGGTGCCGCCAGAGATGCGATAAGGGATGCGGTTCTGCATCAGAAACTTTTCAAAGGTCCGTGACTGATGGTTACCGCGATACAGAATCGCGTAATCTTTGTATTGCGTGCGGTTAATAAAGTGATGCGCGATCAGTTCACCGGTGACCCGCTCCGCTTCGTGCTCTTCGCTGTTGGCGGTCAGCACTTTCAGCTCGCTGCCCTGCCCCAGCTCCGAAAAGAGCCGCTTCTCAAAGACGTGCGGATTATTGGCAATCAGAATATTGGCCGCCTTCAGGATGCGCTGCGAAGAGCGGTAGTTCTGCTCCAGCTTCACAACCTCCAGCGCCGGGAAATCCTGATTCAGCAGCACCAGATTCTGCGGCCGTGCGCCGCGCCAGGAGTAGATCGACTGGTCATCGTCGCCGACGACCGTGAAGCGCGCGCGTGCGCCAACCAGCAGCTTAACCAGTTCATACTGGCTGGTGTTGGTGTCCTGATACTCATCCACCAGCAGATAGCGGATACGCTGCTGCCAGCGCTCACGCACTTCCTGATTACGCTGCAGCAGCAGCGTCGGCAGGAGGATCAGGTCATCGAAGTCCAGCACGTTGCACGCCTTAAGATGCTGACTGTAGAGGGCATAGCAGTGGGCAAATATATTATCCTGCTGTGATTTCGCCTGCGCAGCAGCGCCCTGCGGATCGATCAGATCGTTTTTCCAGTTAGAGATGGTGGAGATAAGCTGCTGCAACAGCGTCTTATCCTCTTCCAGCCACTCTTTGGTCAGCTCTTTCAGCAGGGCGAGCTGATCCTGATCGTCGAACAGCGAGAAGTTCGACTTCATGCCCAGCGCCGCCGTTTCGCGCTTGATGATCTCCAGTCCCAGCGTATGGAAGGTTGAGATCAGCAGGCCGCGCGCCTCTTTGCGGCCCAGCGTCTGCGCCACACGCTCTTTCATTTCGCGCGAGGCTTTATTGGTAAAAGTTACCGCGGCGATGTGGCGCGCCTGATAGCCACATTCACGAATCAGATGGGCGATTTTGTTGGTAATCACGCGGGTTTTACCCGATCCCGCGCCCGCCAGCACCAGACAGGGACCGGTAACAAATTCGACGGCACGTTGTTGGCTGGGGTTTAAACGCATAAAAGAAATCGCCTGATTGAATCAAAAGAAAGGGGTTTATACTGGGCGGCAATTATACACAACCGAGATACCAACATGGCGAAAACCGCGGCGGCTTTACACATCCTGGTCAAAGAGGAAGCGCTGGCAAAAGAGATTCTGGCGAAACTGGCGAAAGGCGGCAATTTTCAGGAGCTGGCAAAGAAGCACTCAACCTGTCCTTCCGGCCGTAAGGGGGGCGATCTGGGCGAGTTCCGGCAGGGACAGATGGTGCCGGCCTTTGATAAAGCGGTCTTTACCTGCCCGCTGCTGACGCCTTACGGGCCGGTAAAGACCGGCTTTGGTTATCACATTATCAAAGTGCTCTACCGCAACTAGTTACTTCTTCGCCTTCATCTGCTGCAGGACGGTGCTGCACTGGTTGTCTTCGTTATCACTTGGCGAGATCATGGCCAGCAGCGCCGCTGCCGGACCGACGACTGCACCCAGTGCCACGGCAGCGGCACCGCGGGCCAGCAGTGGCCCCGCTTTCACGCCTGCATCCGGATTTTTAAAGGTGCCACGCACGTAGAGCGGGGAGCGCAGCGTCACGATGCGGATACCCTTGCTCTCCGGATTCACCGACAGATCCAGCCGCTCACTGGCGAAGTTCGCATTACCTGACACATTGATAATCGCGTTCTCGGTATCAAACACAAACAGGTTAGGCGTCGCCACACCGTTCTGCAGTTTAAGATCGGTCGCGGCGCAGTTGATACGCACCTGGTCATCGCCAAACAGCTTGCCCACCACGTAGTTACCGACGTTGAGTCCGGCAATCTCCATCAGGCTGCGGCTGATCAGCCCATCATTCATCAGCAGCTTAAGCTGACCGTTGCTGGTCGCCAGCAGATCGGCCACGGAGTTACCGGTGCCGGTAAAGCTGGCATCGCCATTGAGCTGACCACGGCTGTTCTTCATTGCGTCCACCGTCGGGAAGAGCTGGCGCAGCTGCAGCTTACGGACATGAAGGTCAACCCGGCCACGCATCGGCGAGCGATCGCCCTCCAGCCGGATGGTGCTGTTGAGATTGCCGCCTGCCACACCAAAACGCAGCGGATCCAGCAGCAGATCGCCGCTTTTCAGCTGTAAGTGGGTGTAGAGATCGCTTAACGGCAGGGAATTACTGTGTTCGATTCGTTTGCCGCTGAACTTCACATCGGCATCCATCACGTCCCAGTTTTTGGTCTCAAATTTATCGTGCGGCAGCACGCGGTCAGCGGGCTGATTCGATTTCTCACCGCGACGGGCTTTAGCCTGCGCGGTTTTTTCACTGCCTTTGCCGGAGTCCACGCCAATCAGCGGCCCCAGATCGGCCATGCGCAGCTGCTCAGAAGTCAGCTCACCGGTCAGCGTCGGACGGGGTTTACCCTGCGTGTAAATCAGCGAGCCATGAATATCGCTGTCGCCAATGTGTCCGTTAAATTTCTCATAGCGGTAGACCGCACCCTTTTCGCCATTGAATTTCGCAATCAGATGGCCATCAGTTTCATAAGGCGGTGTGTCAGGCAACAGGACGCCGGTCAGACCATAGAGATTCGCCAGCGTATCGCCTGCGAAGCGCAGCCGCACGTTAAGCCCGCCGAGGTTCATCGGATCCTGTAACCCGCCCGTCACCTGCACGCGCGTGGAGCCGTTGCGCACATCGGCCTGGATCGGGAACGGGGTGTTCTGGCTGCGCAGCGACAGCATGCCGCCGATTTTGCCGTCGCCACTGAGATTCTCGTTGTTATAGGTGCCACTGGCTTTCCAGCCAAAGACAAAATTGCCCGCGCCCTTCTGCTGGTCGTTGCCGCCGGCAATCTGCGTGTAAGGCACTGGTTTACCCAGCGGATTGACCTGTACCGTCACATCCGCACGGTTAACGGCATCGCGATAACGGATTTGTCCCTGATCGAACAGAATATTATCCAGACGGAAGGACCACGCAGACGGCGCGGCATTCTTCTCGTCTTTGTCACTATTGGCCAGGGTAAAGGTCCAGTTGTTCTTTTTATCTGCGGTCTGGATCAGCCGGGCATCAGGCCGCTGCAGCTTAATCCACGGAATAAACAGCTCTTTATGCAGCAACGACAGCGGTGACAGCGTGGCATCCACTCGTTGCAGATGCACCATCGTGACGTCAGAAATGTCTGGCGGATTGCCCAGCATAATATCTTCCGCGTGCACCTGCGGCCACGGCACCCAGCGCCGCCAGCCTGCCTCGTCGCGATTTCTTGCCCAGTCGATACCCAAATCTCCCCGTATCGCAAAGGGACGGTTTAATTCGGCAGAAACTTTCTGATTGATGGTGGGCTTCAGGCGATTCCAGTCAAAGGTGGCGATGACAACGATAATCACCACGATTAATAACACCAGAATTCCTGCTACCCAGCTGACTATTTTCCCGGTACGCGACATTACGCTTTCTCCTTGCACATTCACGGTCTGCGTTAAAGATAGTCGAGACGGCGAGCAACGGCATCAGGGAAGCTGGATAGTGAGATGATTCAGTTCAGAAAATGGGACAGGCCGCGAAAAGTAGTAGCCCTGGGCCGCGATAGCGGGGGATGCTTTAACCTGCTGCCACTGCGCTTCCGTCTCCACCCCTTCAACAATGACGCCGTTACAGTAGCGATTGATCAGCGCCAGCAGCATCGAAAACAGGCTGCGCCCTTCATCGGTGGTGCCCAGCAAAACAAACAGATCGCGCGAGAGCTTGATGTAATCATAGTTGAGCTGGGTCAGCGCCGAAAAATTGGCCATACCCGAACCGAAATCATCCAGCCACAGCGCCCCCAGCTCAGGAATTTTCGCTACTTTCTCCTCCTGCGGCAGCGCCTGGTGCTCGGTGAGTTCAAAGCGTAACCAGGGCAGTCGGGCTATAAGCTGGCGAATAGCAGGTCGATGCTGAATGGCGAGCAGTGAGGGGCCGTCTATGTTGACCGAGGCGACCACATCATTACGTTCAAAAAATGCCGTCCATTCTGCGAGGAGTTCAAGCTGCTCATACACGACGTTCAGGCGCTGAGCGATGTCGAGTCCGGCAAACCAGGCTTCAGGCGAGAGATTCCGTTCCGGTGCCATGGGATGATAAACGGCGGTCAGCAGTTCAATGGCGAGTAACCGACCGGTTACCCGATAGATCGGCTGAAACCGATAGCGTCGATGACATTGTTGCCAGAAGAGCGGCGTTTCCGTATGGAGATTAAGGTCGGTTGAAGACGGCAGCCATTGGCTAATACTCTCCATCACCATGCTATTTTCCTGGTTGATAACACGTCCCCAAAACGGGAGACTGAAGCGATTATTGTAAATGCCTGTGATAATGAGATGAATGGAGCGGCCGTATGAAAACGGGGAGTTTATCAGCCGATTCGTTAGCATAATCGGCAAAACAGGCCGAAATTAGCCGCTCTTATCGCCCGGATCGGGGCCTTTCAGCGCCTTAAGTTAAATTAAAACACTGTTTTAAAACCATTGACGTCTGCCATACCAGACGCGAGACTAAGGCGATATTTCACTACAGGTCTGAAACCATGACGCAGAAGAAAATCGCCATCATCGGCGAATGCATGATTGAGCTGTCCGAAAAGGGTGAGAACATTAAGCGGGGCTTTGGCGGCGATACCCTTAACACGGCCGTTTATCTCGCCCGCCAGGTTGATGAGCAGCAGTTACGGGTCGATTATGTTACCGCGCTGGGCACGGATTCGTTCAGCAATCAGATGATCGCCGCCTGGCAGCAGGAGAAGGTGAATACGGACCTGATTCAGCGCCTCGATAATAAGATGCCGGGCCTGTATGTGATTGAAACCGATGCCGACGGCGAGCGTACCTTCTGGTACTGGCGCAGTGATGCCGCCGCCCGTTACTGGCTCGACAGCCCGCAATCCGCAGAGATAGCCCAACAGCTGTCGCACTACGATTATCTCTACCTTAGCGGCATCAGTCTGGCGATTCTGCCGCCGGCAAGCCGTGAGAAGCTGATGGCGCTGCTGGCCCGCTGCCGGGCGAATGGCGGCAGGGTGATTTTTGATAACAATTACCGCCCGCGTTTATGGGCCGATCGCGCCAGCGCGCAGGCTGCATATCGCGCCATGCTCAACTGCACCGATATCGCTTTCCTGACGCTGGATGATGAACATCTGCTGTGGGGCGAGCAGCCGCTTGATGGCGTTATTGCGCGTACCCGTCAGGCCGGTGCCAGCGAAATCGTCATTAAGCGGGGTGCAGACTCCTGTCTGGTCGCTATCGGCGATGCGCCGCTGATCGAGGTGCCTGCGGTACATCTGGCGAAAGAGAAAGTGATCGATACGACAGCCGCTGGCGATTCATTCAGTGCCGGATATCTGGCGCGCCGTCTGACTGGCGCGTCTGCAGAGGCCGCCGCGCAGCGCGGACACCTGACCGCCAGCACCGTGATTCAGCATCGCGGCGCGATTATTCCGGCAGCGGCGATGCCTGAGTGATGCTGTAGCAGTTAGCGTCGTAAGGATCGAGCTGCGAATGTAGATGACGAAAAATGCGCCCCTGGGCGCATTTTTAGCTGTTGGCATTCATACCTCTTACGCACAAAGCGGCTGACTGAACTGCATCTGATAGAGCCGCGCATACGCGCCGTTCTGTTGCAGCAGTTGCTGATGCGAACCGCGCTCCACAATTTTCCCCTCTTCTATCAGCAGAATTTCATCTGCCTTTTCAATGGTTGAGAGCCGGTGAGCGATGATCAGCGTGGTCCGGTTCTGCTGTAGTGTTTCCAGCGCAGACTGAATCGCGCGTTCAGACTCGGTGTCCAGGGCCGAGGTCGCTTCGTCGAGGATCAGAATCGGGCTGTCGCGCAACAGGGCGCGGGCAATCGCGATGCGCTGGCGCTGTCCACCCGACAGCAGCACCCCATTTTCCCCAATCACCGTATCCAGTCCGTTATCCATTTTATTAATGAATTCCATGGCATGAGCCATCTCTGCCGCCTTTTCAATTTCCTTGCGGCGGAAAACATCGGTGCGGGCATAAGCAATGTTGTTGGCGACCGTGTCGTTGAACAGGTGAACATGCTGAGAAACCAGTGCCATCTGCTCGCGCAGCGAGGCAAGGGTGTAATCACGCAGGTCATGCCCATCCAGCAAAATCTCACCGCTGTCGATGTCGTAAAAGCGCGTCAGCAGGCTGGCGAGGGTCGATTTCCCCGAACCGGAACGGCCGACCAGCGCTACGGTTTTACCGGCGGGAAGGGTCAGATTGATATGCTGCAGCGCAGGCGTTTCCGATCCCGGATAGGTAAAGGTGACGTCGCGAAACTCAATGTTGCCGGTGGCGCGCTTAACTACGCGTGTACCTTCGTCTTTCTCCTGCTCCGTATCCAGAATCGCAAACAGCGTCTGACAGGCCGCCATGCCGCGCTGGAACTGGGCGTTGACGTTGGTCAGTGATTTTAACGGACGCATTAGCATCAGCATGGCGGAAAACACCGCGCTGATGGAGCCCGCCGTCAGCGTGGCCATCACCGAGGGGAAGCTGGCCGCATAAAGCACAAAGGCGAGTGCCGAGGAGGCGAGCAGCTGAATAATCGGATCGGAGAGCGAGGTCGCCGAGACCATTTTCATTCCCTGGTGACGCATTTTGTTGCTGACCTGGCCGAAGCGGTCGGTCTCAACCTGCTGACCGCCGAACATCAGCACCTCTTTATGCCCTTTCAGCATCTGCTCTGCATGAGAGGTCACCTGCCCCATGGTGTTCTGCATATTTTTGCTGATGCGGCGGAAGCGCCGGGAGACGATGCTGATCGCCAGCGACACAATCGGTGCCAGTACCAGCAGGATCAGGGAAAGCTGCCAGCTGTAGTAGAACATCATCGCAAACAGGCCAAGAATCGAGGCCCCTTCACGTACTACCGTGACCAGCGACCCGGACGAGGAAGACGCGACCTGTTCGCAGTCGTAGCTGATACGGGAGAGCAGCGTGCCGGTTGATTGCTGATCAAAGAACGATACCGGCATGCCCATCATGTGACTGAACAGCCGACGCCGCAGGGTCATGACCACTTTGCCTGACACCCAGGAGATGCAGTAGCTGGAGATATAACCGCTGACGCCGCGGATCAGGATCAGCCCGATAATCACCAGCGGCATCCAGACCAGAATGCCGTGGTTATTTTTGCCAATCACATCGTCCAGCAGCGTCTTCAGTAACGTCAGCATAAACGGGTCTATAGCAGCATTGACGATCAGGGCAACACCCGCAACCAGCAGTCCCAGCCTGAAAGGAGAAATTGTCGGCCACAGGCGACCAAAGGTTTGTCTGGTGGAGAGATCGGTATCAAACATGAGATGCATCTTACCGTTGTGAACAGACGGATGATGTTATGTTAAACCGCATCAACCAACAGGAAACTGCCTCGTGGTAAATGATGCTGACCATTCCCAAATGAGACTGGCACATTAATCTCAGCATCGAGGCGGAGATCACTCTGTCATTAAAAGCATTATGTCGTCTTAACAGCAAACAGCGTGATATCCGGTAAATTGCGGCTAACAAAGCGGCCCGTGCCAGCCATTTACCTTAAGCTGAAAATTAGTGGTTAATAACAGACACCCTGCGGCAATCCCCGTTAATCCCTCTTATAATTTATTGATTAAAATTAATCATTTACGCAGACAGTTCTCACTCCAGGCATAGTCCGAATCTGGTCATATTCGCCCTTTTCGGATGGACGACCGCCTGAAAAAAGACCATCTTTTAATCAAAAGACAGCAGGACGCTGTTCTCTCCGGCCGCGAACAAAACAATTAAAATATTCCCCGCATCAGGATCTATTTATGCACACAGAAATTATTAATATCTGGCCACACGGTGATGCGCCAGGCGCCAGCGACTCCCGCGCCGAACCGCAGATTGTCGATATGGCAAAAGAGTATGAGCCTTACGATCGCGCCGCTACCGGCGTGCGTTGCCCGGAGATGGCGATCTGGCATCCGGTCGAATCCAACGGCATTACCCTGCTGGTTGCACCGGGCGGTGGCTATCAGCGTGTAATGATCGATCGTGAAGGCAGCGCGCTGGCGACCTTCTTTACCTCCATGGGCTACACCCTGGCGGTCATGACCTATCGCCTGCCCTACGACGGGCATCACGAAGGCCCTGACGCGCCGCTGGCCGATGCACAGCGCGCGGTTCGCGTCCTGCGCGATCGGGCACAGCGTGGCCTGAACGGTAAATACATTGTGATGATGGGCTTTTCGGCGGGTGGCCACGTGGCAGCCAGTCTGGGAACGCGTTTCGCAGAGAAACTCTATCCGGTGCAGGATGGCGCTGAAAACTTCTCGCCGCGTCCGGATGCGATGGTACTGGTCTATCCCCTGATCAGCATGCGTGACGGCATCGCCCATGAAGGTGCCAGAACCCGCCTGCTGGGTGCGTGGCCGGATCAGAAAACGATTGAAGCCTACTCAATGGAAACCCGTGTTCATCCGCTGGTGCCGCCGACGCTGTTAATCCACGCCGCCGACGATGATGATGTCTCCGTGAATCACAGCATGGCGTTTTTCGGCGCGCTGCGTGAGCATAAGGTCCCGGCAGAGGTGCATTTCTATCAGAAAGGCGGACACGGATTTGGTATCCGTGGCGTGGCAGATTTGCCCCTCGCCAGCTGGCCGATGTTAGTGACCGAGTGGCTCAGGGCAAAAACCTGACGTTACGCGGCGGGCGGAACGTCTTTGACGTTGCTATCCGGCGGACTGGCTTCATTGCTGGTCGCCGGTGCTGCTGATGGTGACATCACTTTGTCCCAGCTGTTTTGCAGGCTCTTCACGTTGGTTTCTGCTTCGCCTTCCGGCTGAATCAGAACCATCATCAGCTCCTGCGTCAGCTGCTGGCGCAGCTCCTGGTTCAGCTGTTCACGGGTCAGGCCGGCCAGGAAAGTCTGACGCAGCTTCTGATACTGCTCAGGCGCGATATCGACCACGGCGTTCTGCTGCGAGCGCAGGCGCTGACTCATCAGCACATCGGTGTCGGTGCGGGCATACGTGGTAAACAGCTTGTTCAGCTCCAGCAGCTTCTGCGCCATCAGCGCATCAAACTCCTCCTGCGGTAAACCTTTATCACGCACGTTTGCCAGCTCACGCGCCACGAGATTCATATTCTGCGCCAGATTTTCATTGCGCCCATCCAGGTTGATGGAACACTGCGCACGCTGATAAAGCACACGGCAGTCAAATCCGACCTGGATGCCCTGTGCCTTACTGTCGCTGAGTGCACGCTGCACATGCCAGAACAGCGCTTCACGGGCCAGATCGCCCTGCCAGTAACGCTGCAGATTCTGAGAGTCACGAATCGGCTGCCACGGCGTATCCCACACCAGTGAGAGACGATCCTGGGTCATGTTGCTGCTGACCAGATTCACCGGCTCGTGCGGCAGCGGCGACAGGGTGGGCAGTGGCGCAGGGGTTTCACGTTTGCCGGTTAACGCCGAGAAGGTTTTGTTGATTTGTTCAGAGAGGTTACGGCTGTCGACGTTGCCTACCACGTAGAGCGTCATCGCGTCCGGGGTGTACCACTGATGATAAAAATCGCTGAGCTGGGTTAAATCAACCGGCGCACGGGGCTGCGCAGCGGGATCGTGCGCCAGCAGCGCGGAGCCTTTCAGGCGGTAGCGCCACCAGACATCCTGCGGATCTTTCGGCCAGGTCGCCACCGGATCGGAAGCGGCCAGCGCGGTGTTAACCACCTCTTCAGTGATCGCCATATTGCCTGCCGTGGCCGCCAGCCAGTTCAGCGCTTCTTTCAGCAGCTCGGGGCGGTTATTCGGCAGACTCAGATTATATTGGGTGGAATCATAGGAGGCGATGACGGGCGGCAGCGGATGCTGAGGATCCATCGCCTGTTGCCATAGCGCGCGCTGCTGCTGCGTATCGAGCGCCGTGTTATGCACCATCGCCAGACGCGACAGCAGATGGCTGAAGCCGGTCTGTTGCGCACTTTCCACCAGCGAACCGGTGTTCACCACCAGCCGCAGTTCAATGCGGTCACTGGGGCGCTGCGGTGTGGCCAGTAACTGCCAGTTAAATCCATTATCCAGCTTGCCTTCCTGCCAGGCCGGATCCGGTTGCAGCGTTTCTGCCTGGAGACCAAAGCTGCCTGCCAGCACTAATCCACCAACCAAAAGCCGAATTCTGGTGCCCTGCATGTGAACCCCTACTCAAATAATTCAAATATCGTTATCACTGGCGCATATTGCCGCTGTTATTAACGAATCGGCTGGCGCCGAATCGCGCTGTTATCCAACAACAGAGTGTTTGACCACAGGAAGCTCAGGATGTCGCGCAACGAAGTGAAAAACGTCAAAAAAACAAGTGGGGTTCATTATGCAAATGCCCGCTGTCAGGGCAAGCGACAGCGGGCATTTGTGAGAATTTAAGTGAAATTCAATGATTAAATTGAAGATTCAGACGCTTTATTCTCCTTATTACGGCCTGCCAGCGTGTCGGTCAGCTGTTTATGATCCAGCTGATCGACCCACTTCGCGACCACCACGGTCGCCACACCGTTACCGATCAGGTTAGTCAGCGCACGGGCTTCGGACATAAAGCGGTCAATACCGAGTATCAGCGCCAGACCCGCCACCGGCAGATGTCCTACCGCAGAGAGCGTCGCCGCCAGTACGATAAATCCGCTTCCGGTTACCCCCGCTGCGCCTTTCGAGGAGAGCAGCAGCACCACCAGCAGCGTAATCTGATGGAAGATATCCATGTGCGCATTGGTCGCCTGAGCGATAAATACCGCCGCCATGGTCAGGTAAATCGAGGTGCCGTCGAGGTTAAAGGAGTAACCGGTGGGGATCACCAGCCCGACCACTGATTTCTTACAGCCCAGTTTCTCCATCTTATCCAGCATACGCGGCAGCGCAGACTCGGAAGAGGAGGTCCCCAGCACAATCAGCAGCTCTTCTTTGATGTAGGCAATGAACTTAAAGATGCTGAATCCGGCAAACAGACGCGCAATCAGCCCCAGCACGATCACCACAAACAGCATGCAGGTGATGTAGAAGCAGATAATCAGCTGGCCGAGCTGCACCAGTGATCCCACGCCATACTTACCGATAGTGAACGCCATTGCGCCAAATGCCCCTATCGGTGCCAGACGCATGATCATGTTGATGATGCCGAAAATCACTTTTGAGAAATTTTCAATCACGTTGAAAATCAGCGTGCCGGTGTTACCCAGGCGATGCAGGGCAAAACCAAACAGAATGGCGAACAGCAATACCTGCAGAATGTTGCCGCTGGCAAAGGCACCAATCACGCTGTTAGGAATAATATCCAGCAGGAAAGGAACGATGCCCTGCTGTTCTGCCTGCTGGGCGTACATCGCCACGGCTTTGGCGTCCAGCGTGGCAGGATCAACGTTCATCCCGGCACCTGGCTGCACGACGTTCACCACGATCAGGCCGATAATCAGCGCGATGGTGCTGACAATTTCAAAATAGAGCAGGGCTACTGCGCCGGTCCGCCCTACCGCTTTCATGCTTTCCATGCCAGCGATGCCGGTCACCACGGTACAGAAAATCACCGGGGCGATAATCATCTTGATTAATTTAACAAAGCCATCTCCCAGCGGCTTCATCTGAGTCCCTAACTCCGGGTAAAAATGGCCTAACAAAACGCCGATGCCAATCGCCATCAGCACCTGGAAGTAAAGGCTTTTAAAAAGTGAGGTTTTCATAAACAGGTGTCCACTAACGCCGTGAGGTGATGTTGTCGGATTCGTTATTGTGACTGGCGGGCAACAGAGGTGGCGCCTGACAGTAACCCGAAAATAACACTCTGTTTACGTGATTAATACAGGGTGACAAACGCCCAGGAAACCCTGGGATCGTAATTCTGAACTGAAACGCTTCAGCAAGGGGTTTTGTAACTAAAATTCTCGCAAAATCAATGAATCAGGCAATTATTGCGGCAGTGAGGAGTTTTTGATCCACGTCTGGTTGAATCGGCTCACCGGCAGCGCTTCCGCATAGAGATAGCCCTGACCGATAGCGATACCGCGCGCAAGCAGCCAGTCGCGCTGCTCCGCCGTTTCCACGCCTTCAGCAATCACCTCAAGATGGATAATCTCGGCGATGGCCGCCACGATGCGGACCATGGTGTCGTCATGCGGCAGTGCCGCCACAAAGCTGCGATCCATCTTCAGTTTGTTAACCGGCAACGCTTTCAGCTGATGGAGATAGTTCAGGTTGGAATAGCCCATGCCGAAATCGTCCAGCGCCACCGCCACGCCGGTCTGCTGCAACAGTCGCAGCATCGACATCGCCTGTTCCGCATCGTCAAGCTGAGCCGTCTCTGTCACTTCCAGCACCAGGGTGCCAGGTGCGATGCGGTGGCGTGCCAGCAGGGATTGCAGATGAGAAACTACGCCGGTATCCCGCAGCTGCACCGCGGAAATATTCACACTCAGCGGCAGCATAATGCCCTGTCGCTGCCAGCCAGCCAGAATACGGCACGCCTCTTCAAACACCCAGCGGCCAATCGCGCTAATCACGCCAATCTCTTCGGCACTGGCAATAAATTCTTCGGTCAGACCGTAACTGCCATCTGGCTGGCGCATACGCAGCAGCGCTTCTGCGCCGGTTAACGTGCCGGTGCGCATATCCACCTGAGGTTGCAGGTAGAGGGCGAACTGCTCATCGTGCAGCCCCTGCAGAATGTCATGCTCCTGCGTCAGACGCTTCTGGGCACGCTCGGTCAGCGCGGCGTCAAAGAACAGGATCTGATTTTTGCCCTGATGACGGGCCGACATCATCGCCGAGGTCGCGCGGTCAAGCAGCTCATTCGCGCTCAGCGGCTTATCGTCGCGCAGCGCCAGACCAATACTGACGTTAGGACGCAGCTGCAGCTGATGCAGGTTGACCGGCTGATTCAGGCGAATCATCAGGTTACGCGCCAGGCGCAGCGCACGGAACGGATTGCTGGCGCGCTTCATTAACAACACGAAGTCGCTGACACCGGTCTGCGCCAGCAGGGTATGGTCATCCAGCGTATGCCGGATTTTCTCCACCAGCGTCAGCATCAGCGTATCGCGCTGCTCATCGCTCAGTACGCCGTTAGCTTCCTGCAGCGTTTCAATGCGGATCACCATCAGACCCAGTGACTGTTCAGGGTTGCACATGAACTGTTCGACCAGCGCCAGAAACAGCGTACGGTTAGGCAGATCGGTGACGGCAAAATGGGTGGTCAGCCGACTCATCTCGTCATGAATCGACTCCAGCACCTGCTGATTGCGGTTGTAGCTGCGGATCAGCATGCCGATTTCGTCATCGCGGTGGCTCTGCGGCAGGGTCAGTTTATGCGTCAGAATCGACTGCGGTGGCAGCTCCTGCAACTCCCGTGAGAGATTGCGTAGCGGATGCACCACCAGCCGGTTGATGCACCAGCTGATCGCCACGGATAGGATCAGCGCCAGTAGCAGGTAGGTGATGATCATGGTCGAGAGCGTGCTGAGGATAAACTGATAGACGCGCGTCGAGTTAGCCTGCAACACCAGATAGGCCAGCGGCTTCGGCATCCCGGTATTTTCCACCGAATAGAGCGGCAGGGTAATCTGCACCGGCAGCTCAAACAGGCGGGCCACCAGAAGCGGCACCGGTTTTTCCGTCTCAAAGTCGGCGTGCAGGGCCTGGAACGCATTCGGCAGCACCACATCAGCGCGCGATAAAATACCGGCTGGCTTCAGTGAATGAAGAATGCGTTCGGCCTGAGAAATATCGGCACGCAGCACCGCTTCCGACAGCGGCTGGCGGACGGTGTGTGCGATATTCTCCATCTGCTGGGCATAGTCAATCCTGCGCTGCTGCACAAAATGAAACAGTTGGATGACGATAAAGATACTGATGGTGATAACCGCAACCAGCGAAACTGTCGCCATCTGCTTTATCGTAAGTGACCGGCTTACGCGCAAAAAATTCTCTCCCGACGATGAAAAAAGCCCAGATAGCAGACAGGACAATGCCCGCCAGTATATCCCATAAACTGACTTTTTTACCGTCTGAAAAATCCTGCTTTTTCCCGTTCCGTGTTATTTAAAATCTGCGTAAGGGATCAGCGGCTGTGGCGGCATATCGAGATCGCCTTCCCAGCCGCCGGCAGCATAGCGCACATAGAGCAGACCATGACTCGGGGTGTAATCCTTCGCCTGCTGAATATCGACACCCGCACCAATAAACCAGCTTGACGTCAGCCGTCGCTCAATCACTGCCTGCAGCGTATAGCCCGTACCGCCGCCGGAACTGCTGGCAGAAGACGGATTACTGGCCAGGGTATAACCCGGATTAACCGGATAGCGCTGCTGCGCACTGGTTTTCGAATGGGACCAGGAGACAGAACCGCCCAGGTCAAACGACCAGTTCTCTGTCCGCTGCCGCCAGGTCACTGGCACGGAAAAGGAGAGATACTGCTGCGGACTGTAGTAACCGCCCTGGCCGAAGGTGTAATCGCTGAGATCCTTCTGATAGTGCCAGAGCATGCTGTTCAGCCCGACGGTCGCACGGCGGTTGTCGCTGTTGATGAGCTTGTAGTAGTAGCCGCCCATCAGCCGCTCGCGGCTGTTATCGGCGACATTTTTACCGGTGATCTGATGCGCACTGATGTCGCCCCAGAGGCCATGCGCGCCGCCCTGATCGTAACTCAGCCCGATGCTGCCGCCCGTGGCCACCACGCCGCCCCAACTTTTGCCGCCATTGGAGGCGGGATCGCGCGTCCCGGCATAGGAGAGTAGCGAACTGGCGATCGGCCTGCGTGAGGCGGTAAGTGTGACACCGAGCTGTTTCACATCGGTTTTCCAGCTCAGCCCGCCGGTCCAGTTCGTGACTTCAAAACCCAGCGGCGTGGTACCGAGATCAGCCGACCAGGTCGCGTTATGCCAGCCAGCGGCCAGCGCCGTACCCTCATCGCGCTGGCGGGTCTGACGACTGCAGCCGCCTGAGTTCGCATCGTCACAGCTGCCAAACAGGGCGTCGATGCTGCCGTTTTGGGTAGCAAATGTTCCTGCGGAGACATCCACCCGATCAAGACGGAAAAAGCCACGGCCATCGGCAAACGGATGTTCCGCCTGCAGCATGGTGGTGTGCGCCGTAAAATCAGAGATGCCACCGGTGCCGCTGTTGCGTGAATAGTCCTGCTGCACCGTCAGCGTGGTCTGCTGCTGACGGTAAAGATCGGCCGTGTCGCTGCGCAGGCTGCGCTTCAGCCAGTCATCCTGGGGATCGTTGCGGGTTGCGCGGCTGATATTGCCACTGCTATCGATACCGCTGGCCGTCATCGCCTGACGATAGTCTGCCAGTGCCTGTTCAGGCTGCTGCTGCGCACCCTCCAGCCGTGCCGCATCACGAAACACCAGCGCCTTATCCTGCGAAGGCGGCAGCGCGGCGGCGCGCTGTTTCAGATCGGTAAACTGCGCAGCAGCCCGCGTGGTTTCACCCACCGCCTGCCACGCCAGCGCAACACGGCGATCCGCATTGACACTCGCCTGTACGGGCGGCTGTTGCGCCAGGGCCTGTCGGGCTTCGCTGTTGCGCTGCAGGGCAACCAACGCTTCGATTCGTCCCAGCGCCGCATCGCCGTTATCCGGCTGGCGCGACAGCACCTGATGATATTCCGCCAGCGCCTGCGGCGCTTCACCGCGTTCCAGCGCCCAGTCGGCCAGCATCAGGTCGCGCCGGGTAGAAACCGGCTGCTGCTCAAGCAGCGTCACCGCTGCCTGCTCCTGCCCGGCGGCGCGCAGCGCCTCAGCCTGGGCAAAGATCTGATCCTGCTTCAGGCGGTCAGCCAGCTCGCGCATATCGCTGCTCCACTGCGCGTCGGGCAGCCGATGCAGCGTGGCCATCGCCTCGCTGTTGTTATCATTGCCTGAGAACCAGAGTGCGGTCGCATAAAGCGCGGTGGCGTCCTGCGGCAGTGCGCGCATTACCGCATCCGCCTGCTGTCCGGCTCCGCTGTTACGCAGTGCGCCCGCCAGCCGGTAACTGAGCCAGACGTCATCCGGTGACAGCTCGCGCGCCTGGCGATATTTCTCTGCGGCCTGCGACCAGCGCGCCTGCTGCGCCAGGGCATCCGCTTCCGCGCGCAGGCTGTCGCTGCGCAGCGTTCGGATTGTATCGGCCAGTGCGCGCTGCTGTGCAGCGGGCAAGGTATTGATGAATTCCATCTCGCGGGCGGGCGACACCGTCTGATACAGTCCCGCCAGCCGACGCACTGCGGTAATATTGGTGCCATCCAGCCGTCGCGCGCGCTGCCAGAACTGTTCAGCCACCGCCGTCTCTTTGCGCGCCATCGCCACATCGCCCAGGCCAATCAGGGCATAGCTGTCGCTGCTGTCATACGTTTGCGCCGCACGATAGTGCTTTTCGGCAGCATCAATATCGTGCTGTGCCAGCGCTTTATCGCCCTGCTCAATCGCCAGCCAGTAGCGATTGCTCTGCAACAGTGACTGCCATTTGCCGATCAGCGTGCTCTGCTGGCCCGCTTTGATGGCGCGTTCCAGCCAGAGAATGGCGGCATCACGATGGCCCGCGCGGGCCTGGGTCTGTCCCATTGCGCCCATTAATTCGGCATCGTCGGGATTCGCTTTCAGCGCCCGGTTAAGGGTCGTCATCGCGTTATTCACGTCGCCTGCGTCAACCAGCGCCAGCGCCCGCATCCGTTCCCGATAAGCGGGATCGGCCAGCGTCGTCTGCTGCTTCGCGAGCGCCTCTGCGCCCTGCTGGTACGCCTCGCCCTCAGTGAACACGGCCAGATAGGCTTTAAGCTGTGCCACGCTGCTGTCGCTGATCGGCTGACTGGTGATCTGCTGCAGCCAGAGGTCGGCGGCAGCGGCACGCCCGCCATTGCTGTTTGCCAGCTTTTTCAGCTGCGCTATCGCCTTTTCTGGCTGCTGCTGATTAAACGCCATGCGTGCAATTTGTAGCTCAACCCCGATATTGCCCGGATAGCGCTGTTCCAGTGCCTGAAGCTGCTGATAAGCCACACCCTCCTGGCCGGGAAGGCGCGCCAGCAGCCGCCAATACTCCAGGGCGGTATTGGGATCGGGGAAGACGCCGTTAAACAGCGCATCATAAGCGCTTTTCGCCTCGGTCAGTCGCCCCGAGGTGGCAAGCAGACGCGCCTGCTGCAGTTGCTGCCGTCCATCGGATGAGGTCAGCGCCAGGCCGACAGCGGATTCGCGCGTCTCTGCCGAATCAGGTGCAACCTTTTTCAGTTGATCCAGCAGCAATTGCGCGCTGGCGATATCGCCCTGATGCAGCGCCAGCCGCAGACGTGCCGCCAGCACCTGGGGATTATCGGGATCGATTTTCTCCAGCCGATAGAGCGATTGCTGTACCAGATCGTATTTGTTGGTCGACTCGCCGGTACGGACCTGGGTCAGCAGCCAGTCGACCGGCGAGACTTCCGATCCGTCAGCGGACGCGGCCATTCCCGGCAGCGCACTTAGCGCGCCGAGCAGCATGCCTGTCCGCAATAACTGAGCGTTATTCATCTTCATCCAGTAAACGACGACGGGTAATAATTCGCATCAGACGCCATGTCATCAGCGCGAACAGCACCACCACTAAGAACGCACAGAGTGCCAGCCAGAAGGGATGTGAAGAGAGCAGTGACCAGAGACGTTCCCACCACGGCAGATGGCCGACAAAGTAAGTCTCTCCAACGCGCAGGCTGTTGACGCCCGACTCACGGATAATCGCCGTGGAGCCTGAGATCGCCTGGCGTTTGCCGCTGTCAGCCAGCGCCTCATCAAGCAACTGCCAGCTGCGCGGACTGCCATCGGCGAGCAGTGCCACCACACTGCGCTGATCGTAAAACGGCGACTGGAAACCGATCACGGTCGCCAGCGGGCCGCGTGAACCAATGGCTGTGGTACTTTCCGCTGCTCTTTCAGCCTCACTCAGCGGCTGAACAGGCTGAGAAACCTTTCGCGCCGGGGTTTTCAGCCAACTGGCGGTAGCATCGACCAGCGCCGTGATCCGACGGTCATCCTGAAGATCTTTGGGGATGTCGCCGATCATCAGCAGATCCGCATCCTGTTTTTTCGCCGTACCCCAGTCATCGGTAAGCTGCACGCGCAGCGCCGGATAGCCGGTCTGCGCGCCCATATTGCCCAGCGCATTCAGCAGCGTACTGACCTGCTGTGCATCGGGATTGGGCTGGACCAGCACCAGCGTCTGGGCCAGATCGGCGTAGCGACTGAACGGGAAGCCCGCATTCGCCCAGCTCTGCAATGAGGGCATTTCGATGTAGTGACGATAGCCAGAGAAGTCGATGCTGGAACTGTCGTCCACCACCACATGATGTCCTACCGGCGTCACGGTTTCACAACGCCCGTCGGCGATGCCGCCCATAAAAGTGTTGGCATAGTCAAAATCAAAGCGCAGCTGGTTTACTACGCCCAGCCGCAGCGCCGGGATCAGCAGCTCATGATTCTTGTCCATCATTCCCTGAATCAGCGGAATATGCAGCAGTTGCTGCCCGGCGGTGTTTTTCGGCACCAGCGGGTAGTCCTGAATAAACTGATTATTCAGGTTAACGGCCAGCCGGGAACCATCCGGGTGAACAGGCGAAGTGTAGCGATAGCTCAGATCCATATCGATACCGCGCGCGCGCACCAGGAAGAGATCGGGTGGCAGGTTCAGCGTCAGGCTGATCGGGTTGGGCTGCAGACCGTCAGACTGTAACTGGTTTTCATACTGCGTCAGCTCAGCAAAAGTGGTGCGGCGATCGGTCCGCACCCAGTTTGGCGCATCATAGGGCTGACGCGGAGCCAGCAGTGTGACACGGTCGACGGTCGCGCTGTCGCCGCGTAACAGCAGCTCGCCCTGCGCAATCCCCTGCACCGCCGTCAGCAGATCGTCGTCGTTGCGTCCCAGGATTAGCAGCATTTTTTCATAGGGGCTGTCAGGCTGGCTTACCATCGCCACGGTCGGCTTCATCACCGGCGGCAAATTTTTCAGAAAATCCGGGCGTGCATCGTTGGTGGCAAACACCACCGCATGCTGCTGTTGCGGCAGCTGATTGTAGAGCACCGGAAAATGCTGTCCGCGCCAGGCGGCTTTGCTGCCGAACCAGGAGGCCAGGATCGCGGCGGCACGCTGCTGGTTAACGTCTGGCCGGGCAGCAAACACCATCGGCAGGGTCAGCGGTCGCGTGTCGCGCGTATCAAGAAAGGGCTCCGGGAAATGAGACAGGTCATTTTTCAGCGGCAGCTTTTGTAGCGTCAGATCCAGACCGCTCTCTTTGCCGATATCGAGCCAGATGGTGCTGTTGGCCGGATTTTCACAGATGTTGGCGTAGTGACCGACCAGCTCAAAGCGCACGCGGTTAAAGTCGGTGATAAAACGGGGATCGATCGCCAGCTGCATCTGATTCTGTTTGCCAATCTGTTCCGGCGTCAGGGTGATCAGGCTCACCAGCTCATCATTGAGATAGACTTTCAGCTGCGACAGCGTGGGCAGCAGCGCAGGCGACGGCCGGTAGCTGAGGTTAAGCAGCGCACGTGTCACTACCTCATCACTGCGCACCCCGAACTCGATCTGCCCGCTGGGACGCGTTCCGCTCAGCGTCATGCTGCCCGGCGGCGGTGCCAGCTTAACAAAGCTGAGCTGACTGCTACGCAGCGGCGCGGCAGGCTGCTGCGGCAACGATTGCACCGCCGTTTCTCCGGTAGCCATGACCGGTGCACTCTCCTGCGCCACGGCACAGCTCAGCGTTGCCGAGCCCAGCAGCAGCGCAGCGACCCACCTGTTTATTCCTGTTGTCGTCATATCATCAACTCAATGCAGATTTTTTGAAGCGGGCACGCGTCCGATGCCTTGCGGCAACAGCGAAGCCAGCCAGCTTACCCCAGCGGTAAGCAGGTTAAACAACCGACGTAACTGCGGCGGGCCATATTCCGCCAGGCGCAGATAACCTTTAAAACCGAGGATCATGATGTCGGCCAGACTCTGCACTGGCTTATCCTCCGGAAAACCGTCCTGCCACAGTGCCCAGGTATCAGCACGGGCGAAGGTGCACTGGATAAAATCAATCTGTTGCTGGGTGGTCAGCTGATGCAGACGGACACCTGCCCGACAGCCAAAGACACGCTGAACCTGGCACGGAAAACTGAACTCCTGCTGCCCACGACGCAGCAGCAGCCAGACTTTTTCATTCTCCCGTAGCATATCCGGTTCGCGCATCTCCAGTCCCACACCGCCGTCAGAGTAGTCACGCAGCGTACAGGGCAGCATATGACCATCTTCACGTGCGATGGCAGCGGGCATGGCAATCTCTACCCGATGCGCCTCGCGGATCTGTCGTGCTTCAACCGACACCGCCACCGCGCCACCGAGAATAATCATGTTGTAGATGACCCAAATCAGGCTCACGCATACGGTCAGTATCTCGTTTGCCGGGCCATGCTGTATGCGCCAGAACGCCATCAGCACACCCGCCAGATTGAGCAGCACCAGCAGCATGTAGGGCTTGGTGATCACCCAGTCCAGATGCTGCTCCTCGACCAGTCCGCCTTTGGCGGTAACGTTAAACTTGCCTTTGTGGGGATTGAACAGCGCTACGGTGGTCGGGCGGGCGATATACCAGGCCAGCACCGTCTCGTAGACTTCGCTCCAGAAAGAGTGACGCCAGCGCCCCTGGATACGCGAGTTGGTGAGGCTGGTATGCAGCATGTGAGGTAAAACGTAAATCGCGATCGCCAGCGCAGGCGCGTAGATGATGTAGGCATGGCAGAGTAAAAATGCCAGCGGTGCCAGCAGGAAGACCAGCCGTGGAATGCCGGACAGAAAGTGCAGCATGGCGTTGGCATAACAGAGCCGCTGCACCCACTTCAGCCCTTTACCAAACAGCGGATTATCCAGGCGGAAAATCTGCACCATGCCGCGTGCCCAGCGGATACGCTGTCCGATATGCGCTGACAGGCTTTCGGTGGCCAGTCCGGCCGCCTGAGGAATGCGGATGTAGGCTGAGGTGTAGCCACGCCGGTGCAGACGCAGCGAGGTATGAGCATCTTCAGTCACGGTTTCTACGGCAATACCGCCAATCTCTTCCAGCGCGGTACGACGCAGAATGGCGCAGGAGCCGCAGAAGAAGGTGGCGTCCCAGGTATCATTACCGTCCTGCACCAGCCCGTAAAACAGCGACCCCTCATTCGGCGTACGGCGAAACCGCCCGAGATTGCGCTCAAACGGATCGGGCGAAAAAAAGTGATGCGGCGTCTGCAGCATCGCCAGCCGGGGATCCTTGATAAACCAGCCCATGGCCATCTGTAAAAATGAGCGAGTTGGCACATGGTCGCAGTCAAAGATCGAGACGAAGTCGCTGCGGCAGTACTTTTTCAGCGCGTGGTTGATGTTGCCCGCCTTGGCATGTTCGTTAGAAGGACGCACCACATAGTTAATGCCAATGCTGGTGGCAAACTCGCGGAATTCCGGTCGGTTGCCGTCGTCGAGCAGATAGATAGTCAGGCGATCTTTCGGCCAGTCGATGCCCAGCGCAGCATAGAGCGTCGGTCTGACAACGCTGAGCGGTTCGTTATAGGTCGGCACCAGCAGGTCCACCGAGGGCCACTGCGAACGGTCCGCCGGCATAGAAACCGGCTGGCGGTTAAGCGGCCAGAGCGTCTGGAAATAGCCCAGCACCAGCACCACCCAGGCGTAGGTCTCTGCTGCAATCAGCAGCAGACCAAAGCTCAGGCTCAGCGGATCGTCCCAGTTCAGCGTCGAGGTATAGCGCCACCAGAGGTAGCGGCACGACACGGTCAGCGACAGCACGATGAGCATCATCGTGGGGAAACGCCCCGGTATGCGCCGTACCAGCATCGCCAGCCCCCAGAGCAGTACGACAAAAATAAACTGGGTCATCAGACCAAAGGGCTGACTGATACAGAGCAGCGCCAGCAGTGTGGCAAAGAGGGCAACGACGACGAAAAGGCTGCGTCGCATCAGCGGTGACAGGCGCTTCAGCCGCTGTTCAAGACGTGTATCAATGCTGTGGGTTTGCGAGCGGGCGACAAGATTATCCAGCCAGCGATAACCGTGGTGTCGCCAGCCAGTCAGCACGCTCAGGCGATTAACGCCGTCGCGGCCGCCCGCACCCGGTAGCCGGATCACAATCAGCCAGAGTGTCTGAATCAGATAACGCAAAATATCCAGCGGACGCGGACGCTCTGGTGAAATGTGCGGATAAAGGCGGCGGCGCTGCTGAATAACACGCTGCCAGGCCGGGCTTTCGAAACGGAGCAGCATCAGCCCCAGAACAGACCAGAACAGGTGGAGTGCACTGGCGAAGCGGGAAGCGCCGTTGCCACGTGCGGTGGTATAACCGCTGTGCAGCGATTGCCAGGCGGGGGCAGTCAACAGCCAGCGCAACGGGTTCACGACCTCACCCCATTCAGATTGAGCAGCAGCCAGTTTGCCAGCGTGACGATCTCTTCGCTGACTAACGCATGTGGCCGATATTCACCAACCGGCTGCTTCATCATCAGCGATTCAGCCAGCGCCTCATCGCGGTGGATCAGCAATGGTATCAGCTCTGTCAGCGAAGCCATCCAGAGCTGATGGAGGTCCTGCTGCAGACGGCTGTTGGCATTGAACTGATTGATGATAAAGCGGGTACGTGCCGGAAAATGGCGCTGGCTCAGACGTAAATGACAATTCGCATCTGGCTGAGTCACGCACAGTATACCGTCCAGTGCCGGATAGAGCGTTTCGTGCCACGGCAGAGGATCGGCGGGCAGATCGAAAATAATCCACTGATAGCGCGCCTGCAGGTCCGGCAATGCCTGGAGCAGCGGCGCGGCCACCGCTTCATTCTGGTGGGCAATAGTCAACGCATGCTGATGAGAAAGCACACCATGTGGAAGCAAATCAGGTCCATTGGGATAGCGAAGCGCGGCATGCTGCCACTCCCCGTCATCGCACAGCGCCTGCATCCAGCCACTCTCCTGCTGAGCGGGCAGATTAAAATGCACGCCGAGTTGACTGATCGGCGAGCCGTCGATCAGCAAGACCCGTTCGCCGAGGGTCGCGAGCGCCCAGCCGAGTCCGGCACAAAGAGAGGTTGTGCCAACGCCGCCCCGCACGCCCTGAAGCGCTATCAGCGGCATCAGTCAGATTGCTCAGACTGGCTGGGGAGCGTTTCCGCTAACAGCGGCCAGCGCGACACAATCTCTTTCAGGCGCTCTTCACGTGCAATGTCGACATAGCGAAAAGAGTGCAAAGAAAAGGCGTCACGCAAAGCGCTAATATCATCCTGACGATCGCCGGCAGTGGCGACAGGGGTATAAAGATTTTGGTTTTTCATTACTTTTCGCCAAAAATAAAACAATGTCAGACTCAGAATGACCGTCTGCGCGTAAAAAAGGGCATTGAAAAAAAATTTCCTGAAACGCGGCATTTGCAGAACATTGTGAGTCAGCCTGTCATTAGCAATGTTCAAATTTCTCAGGTTACATCCAAGCCTGTCTATAATAAGCTAGCCTGGACTGGAAAAATAACGAATTCAATATGAAAAATTCTTTTTCGCTAGGGCTGTTGCATGTTCAGCCTGAATTAACGGCATTGCAAACCCCTGGCTGTTATTGGGTCACTTGTGCACGGCAGGATGACGCCCGCACTTTTATTCGACAGGTGATTTCACATCAGCAGGCCGTCACGCTGATCAGCGCTGATCAGCCGCCGCGTGATTTACTGACGCCTGACCCGGTCGGCGGTCCTGACCGTATCCCGCTGTTTTCTCTTCCCAAAAGCAAACGAAGTCTGTTGCAGCTGGAAAGTGATTTTCTGCGCACGCTCGGCAGCAAAAACGGCCTGGTAATATTTAACAGCAGCGCAGCGCAATGGGATAAGCTCGATGACGCCGAATTAACGCGGTGGATAAAGGGTATGCGCCACACGCTGCATAAAAGAAAACTCACGCTGTTAATCGTGACGTCCGGCTCCACTATAATAAACCTGAGTAATAATCTTCAGCGTTATTTTCGTCAGCTGGATGGCGTGGCGCATTTGGGTTTTCAGCAGGATAGCTGGCAGTATCGAATTAACTGGTGGTATGCCGCAGAACGCCTGCTGGCCGATCGTGCAATACGCCTGGGCTGTGAAGACGATCGTTTCTTTACGTTAAATGAAAACCAGGAACCGCTGAGCCTTAATGACGAGCAGCATTATCTTGCGGACAAAATCGTGCTTGAGGGCGCACCGCCACTTTCACGCCAGTGGCAACTCTTCGATGATAATGAGCAGGTCTGGTTACGGGCTCAACAGGCCAATGCCGCAACGGTTATTTTCAGCCTGACCCGAAGCGACCTGATCAACGAACTGGCGAAGTTTGTACACAGCCTGCGACGCGGACGCGGCAACGGCCTGAAAATTGTGGTACGCGAGATGGGTGCCAGCCTGCGTTACAGCGACGAGCGTCTGCTGCTGGCCTGCGGGGTAAACGTAATTGTGCCGACCAACGCGCCCATGTCGCGGTTTCTGACCACGCTGGAAGGCGTTCAGGGACAGGTGTTTAACCGTCGCGTTCCCGCCAGTCTTGAGGCGTTAACTGCCTCATTGCAGCCTCTGCATGAAAAAGGCTACCTGCGGCTTGACGCCTTCTGCCAGTCAGTCAGCCAGTTGATCAGTAATACTTTGCTGCCGGAAAATGATAAAGGCCTGCTGGTGGCGTTGCGGCCGGTGCCACAGCTTAAACCGCAGCAGATCCTGACACTTTGTAAGCCGCGCCGCTTTGGCGATCTGGTCACGGTACTGGAAGATCGCGTCATTCTGTTTCTCTCCTCCTGCCGCTATAACGATCTTGATAAAGCATTGAAATATATATTTTCACTGCCTCACGACGAGCTGTTTGCAAACCGAATGGTCTGGTTCGAGGATAATCAGATCCTTGCGGAAGTCAGCAATATTAAGAAACTGACGCCCATGGCGATTCAGGATCTGACGCCGGTATCCGAGACAACACGTGCCGCCGTGGAGCGTCGGCATGAAGCACAGGAACGCTCAGCCCCCCTGCCCATCACTTTACTGCCGGAGAATGAATCCCGATGAACCTGATGGATTGGGTACAGATTGCGCTGCTGGTCGTTGTTATTTTGCTGACTTTAAAGCCGATCTGGCATCAGTGGCTGCCGCGTCGCTGGAACGGCCTGCTGAATCGGCTATTGCCTGCTCGCGCGCTGAAGTCTGAAGGTCACTGGCAGCGTCAATCTCCAAAAACGGATGCAAAAATTAATGAAAAATGATCAACCCGCTGCGGCCCACTCTTCCCGTTTGTGGTCCTGCTGGCGCGGACTGGGCGGCTGGAACTTCTACTTTTTAGTCAAATTCGCCCTGCTGTGGTACGGCTACCTCAACTTTCACGCCCTGAGCAATCTGGTGTTTCTCGCCTGGCTGCTTTTCCCGCTGCCGTCGGTACGCCTGCATCGCCTGCGCCACTGGGTCTCGATCCCGGTTGGCTTCGCGCTGTTCTGGCATGATACCTGGTTGCCGGGACTCAGCAGCATTCTCAGCCAGGGCGATCAGCTGGCGGGCTTCTCGGGTGCGTACCTGCTCGATCTGGCTGACCGTTTTATCAACTGGCAAATGGTGGGTGCCCTGTTTGTTCTGCTGGTGCTCTATCTGTTTATTTCGCAGTGGGTTCGCATCACCGTGCTGGTTTCGCTGATGCTGATCTGGCTCAACGTACTGACCATTGCGGGTCCAGCGATGTCGCTGCTGCCGACCCGCGCGACGACCCCGCAGGTGGTGCTGAATCAGACACCGGCAGCTGCCAGCCAGGCGGCGGCGGTGCCGGATGGCCTCGATCAGTCAACTGCGCCCACCAGCGCCAGCCTGACCGCCTGGCTCAGCCGTTTTTATGAGAGTGAGCGCAAGCGCGTCACCCATTTCCCTGACAGTCTGCCGGCCGATTCACAGCCGTTCGACATCCTGGTGATCAACATCTGTTCACTCGCCTGGTCCGACATGGATGCCTCCCAGTTGCGTAATCATCCGCTGTGGCAGCATTTCGACATCATGCTGACCAACTATAACTCCGCCACCAGCTACAGCGGACCGGCGGGGATCCGTCTGCTGCGTGCCAGCTGCGGTCAGACTTCGCACAGCGAACTCTACAAACCCACCGATTCACGCTGTTATCTGTTCGATAATCTGGCGAAGCTGGGCTTTAAAGAGCAGCTGATGATGGATCACACCGGCGTGTTCGGTAACTATCTCAAGGAACTGCGCGAGGGTGGCGATATTCAGGCACCGCTGATGTCGCAGGCGGGCATTGCCCCGGAGCTGACCTCATTCGACGGCTCGCCGGTGCTTAACGATGCCCAGCTGATGCAGCGCTGGCTTGACGATCGCAGCAAGAGCAGCGATGCACGCAGCGCCACCTTCTACAACCTGATCCCGCTGCACGACGGCACCCGTGAGCTGGGCAGCACCCAGACCGCCCCGTGGAAACCGCGCGCTCAGCTGCTGTTTGATCAAATTGACGCCTTCCTCACCCAGCTGGAGAAGTCGGGCCGCCGGGTGATGGTGCTGGTGGTGCCGGAGCATGGCGCCGCACTTGAGGGCGATAAGATGCAGATGTCAGGCCTGCGGGATATTCCCAGCCCTGCTATTACGCATGTGCCGGTGGGGATCAAGTTTGTCGGCATGAAGGCCCCGCATCAGGGACAATCCCTCAATATTGATGCGCCGACCAGCCTGCTGGCGATCTCAGAAATTGTGTCGCGGGTGGTAGACGGACAGGTATTTAATGCGCCGAATGTGAATATGTCGGTATTGACCGACAAGCTGCCGCAGACGCCGGTGGTGTCGGAAAACGACGGGGCGGTGGTGATGATGTATCAGGGCAAACCCTGGATCAGGCTCAACGGCGGCGACTGGGTGCCCTATCCGCAGTAACGCATTATTGCCGGATAGCAGAAGTGTGTGTCAGGCACGGCTCAGCGCCTGACATACCGGGTTATCAGCCACAGAACGGCGGCCAGCGCCGCCGTTCTGCGATTGATCAGCGCTTCTCCTGAAACGCCTGCCAGGTCAGCAGCTGCAGGCTGGCAGAGAAGTAGTTCTGATCGGCAGCCAGCTTATCGCTCAGATAGCCGGTCTCATTCAGCGTCAGGTCACGCACCGCCAGCAGACCGCCCTCAAGGTGGTAAGGAGCTGGTGCATTCGCCAGCACATCGAACCAGGCAGGGGTCAGCATGCGGCTGTAACCCTGCCAGACGCGCTGAAACGGCACCAGTGCCAGACTGTGCGGGTCATACCACCAGATGTTCAGCGGCACGCGAATCGCGTCGTAGCTGAAGCGGTTTGAGTAACCCACCGCTGGCGCAAGCGACCCATCCGCATTCAGCGCGACCCAGTCCAGCGGCAGGCCGGTTTTGCCAAAGCTCAGCTTACCCAGCAGATCAAAACCATCGTTAATCAGCTTATCCCAGACCTGCAGATGACTGCGCTCGCCAAACTCCCGCCACGCCTGAAACAGGAAGTACGAGGGATTCAGCACCACATAGCTGGTTTTATTGAAGCCCTGCGCGCCCGGCAGCAGGACGGTATGGCCGCCAAAGCTCGTGACATCCAGCTTGATGATCGCGCGCTGAATGCGGTCAGACTCCTGCTGATAGCTCTCCACCTGCCATTTCTGCGCGGCGCGCTGTAGCGCCCATGCCAGCAGCACATCGCCATCCGAGGCGTTATTTTTGTCGGCAACCGGGTTGTCACTGTCCGGCACATAGCGCCAGTAGAAGAGATCGGTCTGCGGATTACGCAGCTGAGTGCGTGTCCACTGCCACAGCCGATCGAAGGTGGCGCGATCGTTGTTGGCCACCGCCAGCAACATGCCATATCCCTGACCTTCGGTGTGACTGACATTGTTATTGGCGGTATCCGTGATCCGCCCTTCGGCGGTCAGAAAACGACTTTTAAAGGTATCCCAGCCGCTGGCATTGGCCTGCGCGCTGCAGGCCAGCAGTAAAACAGAGCAGATCCAGCCCATCCAGAATGGCTTACGTTTCATTTCTGATCCTATTGATATCGATAGTGCAGCGTGCTGCCATCGTTGAGTTCAAGCGTCACCGGCACCATTCTGCTGCCGCCCTGGCCCTGCAACCAGCCTGAAAAAAGCCCCGCGATGACCGCACCAAACGCCGCCTGCCAGTCAGCCGGAGAATGGCGATTGTCGCCTGCCGGTGAGGCGTGATACGCAATCATCAGCGCCTTTTCTTCCGGCTGAAGCTGCACAAAGCCCCAGTTAAACCGTGCCAGTTGCAGGTTGGCCTCGCGCTCCAGATCCTGCACGGTGCGCGACTCTGGCAAAGGATAGCGGGTCGCCAGCGATTCACCCATCCTGTAGAGAAAAGCTTCCGCCTCCTGCTGACCGGCGTTGGCGATCATCCCGTCAATCAGCACGCTGAGCAGGTCAAACCAGCCCGGCTGATAAGGATGTGATATCCCCGTATGCTCACTCATTACTTCTCTCCGAACAGGTAACGGACATAGAGCCGGGCGCTGCTTTCGTTGTAGTCACCAAAGGTGTCATAACCCAGCTGGCCGCCAATCGTCACATCTTTATTGAGTTTGTAGTCCGCCCCGGCGTGCAGGTTATAGCCGATGCCGTTTTTACTGCCGCCAGAGTAGTACGCGTCTTTCACGCTGCCGCTGGCAGCAAGAGATTCCAGCTCTGACTGCAGGCTGGCATCCGCCGGGAAGTACGCACTCTTATCCTGACTGTAGGTCTGATAACCGGCTGCCCCGCCGATATTAACGTTTAAATCGTCAAATTTGCGGGTGAACTCTATCGGGAACGAGACCGACGCGTAGTTCTGCGGGCTGAAGTAGCCGCCCTGCCCGTAGCTGAAGTAGCTGAGGTTTTTTGAGAAGTCCATCCACGCCAGACTCATGCCCACTTTCAGCTCGCGGTCGTCACTGTGGAACGGACGAACATATGCCCCGGCGGTGGCCTGCAGGTTGTTGTTGCTGGCAACATTCTCACCAAGATAGCTGTACGCGCCGCCGCCAGCGTAGAAGCCCGCATCGCCATTATCGTAGCTTAACAGGGCGTTCGCGCCGTTCTTCGTGACGCGTCCCCAGCGTTTGCCGCTGGTTTTATCTTCTGCGCCGACGTAAGAGAGCAGGCTGTCGGTAATCGCGCGACGCTCACCGGTCAGGATCAGCGTCAGGAAGTCGGTGAGTTTCGGTGACCACTGCACACCCCCGACCAGCGTACTGAGATCCTGGCCTAGCGGCGTACTGCCGATATCCACTTTGTAGCTGTCGCCCTTCAGCGCCAGATTCAGCTCGACGCCAGAAGCGGTCTGCGAATCGGTGGTCGCGTTGGGCAGGTCATTCACCGTCGCGCCGCCTGCGGCCACAACGCGGCCCTGGCTCAGCGCATTGGTGCCAAAACGACGCCAGGCATCGGCGGCGCCACTGCCCGCCGTGAGTGAGACCGGCGTGGCGGTAAAGTCGAGGCGCGCCGTTTCAAACGGCACGGTGGAGAAGGTCAGCGGCGCTTTGGCTTCCGTCAGTTTGCTCAGGCCCGACTCGCCGTCGCGCCCGCGCACCTGCACCATGCCCTGACTCCAGGTAGCCGTTTTCTCCTGCAGCGAATCCATCATGGTGTTGACGTCATGCAGAACCTGTGACTGCTGAGAAACCGTTGTGCTGCCCGCAGCCGGTTCGCCCTGTGATGTCACGCCAGCAGTCTGACCTGCCGGTGCGGCCTGCCACGGCAGCACGGTGCCGTAGCTGGACGGTGAGCGTCCCACCGGCGAGGTGGTGCGGTTGATAAACGGATTGTCCGCCAGCGCCAGGCCGCCCACGGTCGGTACGCTGCCAGGCTGCGCGCCCTGCAGGCCAGTCAGCTGCCCGCGCGCGGAACGCAGATACGCCATCGCCTGTGAATGGTTGCCATTGGCTTCGGCGACACGTGCCAGCAACAGCAGGCGATCCGGCGTCTGTGTGGTGGTGTTAAGGCCGCGGCTCAGCTCGTTAGCACGCGGCGCATTGTTCTGCGCCAGCGCAACGTTGATGGCCCCGACGCGCGCATCCTGGGTCGGCGTATCCTGGGTCATCAGGTAGTCATAGACTACGCCCGCATCCCGGTTCATTTTGCCGTCCTGATAGAGACGGGCCATCGCGAACATCAGGTCGCGGTTCTGCGGATCCTGCTGCAGCGCGCCAATCAGCTTGTCATAGGCCACCGCATACTGCCGCTGCTGCCGCAGGCGATCCACTTCGTTAATCAGATAACCGTTGCGGATACCGGCGAGCTGCGTCGGGGTACTGCGCGCCTGCAGCTCCGGGTTGCTGAGGAAGCGCTGCGCCTCACCGCCGAGGCCCGCCTGATTCAGCACCGCCATCTGCGCGGCATAATCGCCCGCATTGCCCTGCACGCCACGCTGCAGGTTCGTCCGCACCACCGACACCGCGCTGGTGAGATCGCCCGCCTTAGCCAGCTTCTGCGCCAGGTTTCCGGCATCCACCGGATTAGCGGGCGGCGTGACCGTGAGCGCTTTCAGGGTATTGGCGGCGGCGGCCGTCGCGCCCTGCACCAGGTACTGATCGGCGGTGCTCATCTGCAGATTGAAATTCACCCGCTGCGCCAGCTCACGCATCGCCACCGTCTGTGCGTTGGCGGGAATGCGTGCCAGCAACGCGCTGGCCTGCTGCCAGCCACCGCTTTCGCTGGCGTTCAGCGCACCGGCATAGAGCTCGCTGGTGCTGGCCTTGTTGCGCATTACCGGCTGCATCACGTTGGCCGCCAGCAGCGTATCGCCCTGCTGACGATAGAGCCGGGCTAAATCGAGCCGCAGCCAGCCGTCAGAGGGATAGCGCTGAATGCCCTGCTGCAGCGTCGCGATGGCAGCGGCGTTGTTACCGGCCGCCAGCTGACGCTTCGCCTGCTGACGCAGCGCATCCGCTTCATTGGCCCGTGGCGTGACGCTCTGACGAACGCTGTCCGGCAGTGCCCCCAGCAGCGTACTGGCTTCGGCACTGCGGTTCTGCTGACGCAGAACGTAGAACAGCCCTTCTTTGGCGCTGCGGTTATCCGCATCACTTTGCAGAATGGTGCGATAGATCTGCTCCGCCTGCTCAGGCTGATTGGTGCGGCGCAGCACGTCGGCGCGGAACAGCCTGGCGGCCAGCCCTTTTTCACCGTCAGCCTGGACCAGCGGTTCGCTTAAGGTCAGCGCCTGCGCGCTGTCGCCGTTTTTCAGCGCCTGCTGCGCGCTGGTCAGTTGCGCATAAAAGCGGGCATCGTCGGCCTGCTGCTGACGCGAGGAACCCTGATCGCCGCCCTGCTGAGCAGAGCGCTGCAGATAATCAGCCGCCTCCTGATAACGTCCGGCTCGCTGAGCCACATAGCCCATGCCCGCTAACGCATCGGCATCCTGGGGATTGGCTCCCAGTACTTTTTCAAAGCTGGTCTGTGCTCCGCCGACGTCACCGCTGTTCAGCGCGCTGAATCCGGCTCCTTTTTCTGCGCCACCGACATTTTTACGGTAGTAGTCGATGACGGCGGAGTCCTGCGGATGACGCTGCTGCCAGGTCTGATAGAGTGCCGCATCTGACGGCTGCGGACCGAGCCACAACAGCGCCTGGCGCAGTGAACGATCGGCATCCTGATTACCACTCGCCAGCGAACTCAGCACCTCAATGCCTTCGCGACGGGTCGGTTCCTGCCAGGTCAGCGCTTTACCCAGCGCCAGCCGTGCGCCGGTGTCCTGCGGATGCTGAGCCGCAAACTGCCGCAGCGCCTCAACCGCCTGCGGCAGCAGCGTACGGTCACCCGCCATCGTAAGATAATATTCTGCCGCGACGCTCGGTGGCGGCTCATTACCGCTGAAGGTGTTGCGCCAGGTCTGTAACGCCGCCGGAATGTTGCCGCTGCGCGCCTGCTGACGCGCCAGCGAAAGCTGCGCCTGCGGAATGGTCTGCATCTGGCGCGCATTATCCAGCTCGCTCAGGTGCGGATCGCTGGGGGAGACCTGGCTGAGACGAGCGCGATACTCCGTTGCGGCAGCCGTGTCGCCACCCTGCTGTGAATAGAGGGCCAGCAGATAAAGCGCCTGGGTGTTGCCGGGTTCAACCATCAGCACCTTTTGCAGCGAGGCTTTCGCCAGGTCGTCATGCGCTTTCTGATGCCAGTAGGAAGCCTGGTCGAACAGGGCCTGCAACGCCGGATTGGCGCTTTCCGCCGCCAGCAGCGGCGGTGACAGGGCCAGCGCGCTGCCCAGCAGCAACGCATGGCGGATACCGGCACTTAACAGATTTTTTTTCATTATTATTTTCCTTACTTCCTGCCGGAATCATGGCTCTGTCTGGGGTTCAGACGTCGCCAGGCATGACGCTTCAGCATCACCCAGGCCGTACTGCCCACCAACGCAGAGAGCAGCATCGCCGCCACCGCCAGCAGCACCGAGTGCTGGTTGGCATACCACACCACCATCATGTACCAGGGCATTTCGCCGCTGGGGAACTGTGCACCGACGCGGAAACTACGAATGCCGTTTTCATCGGTGATAATCGCGGTGTCGCCGCGCACTGCGGCGTTAATCTGCGCCGAACTCAAATCGTTGTGCAGTCGCAACAGCTGATCGTCGCTGGTTGCCACCGTCATCACCACCAGCCGATCGCGATTCCACGGTGACCGGTAGCTGAGAAAGCCCCGCCACGCTTCGTTGGAGGAGAAGTAACGATCCGCATCCAGCTGCTGACGACTCCAGTCGCCGGTCAGCCAGCCGCGTAATTTTTCCAGCGTGTCAGGCTCTTTCACCCCAAAGGTGCTGCTGGTGGCATCATAAGGTGACGCCGCCAGCATCGCCTGATTAAAGGCCGTGTTACCTGTCGTGCTGACCGCCAGCAGATCGCTCTGTTGTATGCGCGCCAGATGGGTGCCGCCCGTGGGCAGACCAAACAGCACCTGATTCTGCGTCAGCGCCACGCCGGTCGCGGTTCCGGCCCGCGCCGCCAGATCCAGCAGCGTCGACAGCTCGGCATTGCTGGGCGTTTCCGGCAGCAGCAGCGTGGTCTGGCCAAAATCAGCCAGCCGCGAGAACGGGAACGAGGCACCGACAAAGTAAGAGAGGTTCGGCAACATGCTGAAGTGGCGGGTATGGCTCAGATCGATCCACGAGTCCTCTTCAATCCGGCTCTTGATGTTGTTATTCAGGAGCACGCCGCAGGGCGCATCGGCGCGCGGTTTGATATTGAAGTAGAGCGCCAGCTGGTTATCGCCATAGATCAGATAAGGCTCGAGATTCAGCTGATACTGCTCCTGACGCGCATCACCGCCTAAACGATGCCAGGCGTTCTCCAGCAGGCCAACTTTGTTGACCGTCAGGTTGCGCAGGAAGGTGCCGTTGAGCATGACATTAAGGAACGAGTTGTCCTCATCAATCCAGCTTTCAGACGGGAAGCGATAGTGCAGATTAACCGGCACCGTGTCGCCATCCCACAGGAACAGATCAGGCGCGGCGCGGAAGTTAACCCGCAGCGCGTCATGCCAGATGCCGCTGCTGGTCAGGCTCTGGTCTTTACGCAGCAGTTCGCTCAGGCGGACCGGGCGGTCAGTGTTAATCCAGCGTGGCGCATCGTAAGGTTTGCGGTTGCCAATGGTCTGTACAGGAACCTGCAGCTGGCTCTCATCGGTAGTGAATGGCTGGGTCGTCAGACGGTTCGCCGCCTGACGCAACTGATCGTCATTGTTACCACTGACCAGCAGTAATTTGTAAACCGGGTTACTGGGGTTATCCACCATCTGCAGCATCGGGCCATTACTGGCCGGGAACGTCAGGGTGCCGATTCGATCGCCAGGATGACCAAACAGGATGCCGTTGTTTTCCGGCAGTTCGCCGCGCACCACCGGGAACCGGATGCCGCGATAATCACTCTGAATGCCGAGCCAGGAAGCGACCAGTGCCGCCGCGCTGACCGCATCAGGTGAGACGTTACTGGCAAAGCCCATCGTGATGGTGGACGCCGTCATCCGCTGCGGATCCAGGAAGGGACGCGGGAAGTTGCGCAGACGGGTGCCGATATTGAGCTTCTGCCCTTCAAGGTGCAGCGTGGTATTCGGCAGAATGGTGACCTGATACTGCTGCGCGCTCTCTTTCTCACACAGCAGCTTGTCCGCATCGTTGATTTTAAAACTGAGGTTGTTGTTCGACACCACCATCGCCGCCGGAATATCCAGCTCATAATCGCTGACGTCGCTGTCCGTAGCACCCAGCGGCAGCGTGCCGAGCGGCTGACCATTCAGCATCAGCTGCAGCGAGGTATTGCGTGCTGCCAGCGCGGCTGAGACGCGCAGCGTCAGATTGAGCCGCGCATTGGTCATCACTTCATCGCCGGGCAGGGTAAAGGTGATGCCCGACTGCAACTGACCGCCGGTCAGCGTAATACCGCGTGACTGGCCCATCTGGGCTACGGAGATGACGCTGCTGATCGGCTGATTGATAGCCGCCGTAATCGGCATCTGCGGTTCTGCAACCGGCGCAGTCGTCTGGCCTGGCGCGTAGGGCAGCGCACTGGCGGCCGCCTCCAGCGCGGGATCGGCACTGCTCAGCCCCTGCGGCAGCGGCACCGCGGAGAGCGCGCTGCTGTCCTGCGTCACAGCGCCGCTGCTCGTCACCGGTGCGGTGGCCGGCGCGGCGGGTGAAGCTTCACCGGTTACTGACGCCTGAGGTGCGGCGGCGGCTTCTGCAGCCGGAGCATAAGATGGGGTCGCAGATGTCTGTGAGGCATCCGGTACTGCACTCTGTGGCGCAGAGGCCGGTACAGATTCTGCAGACTGAGTCGCCGTCGCCGCGGATGGCACTGACGGCGTTGCTGACCCGCCAACACTCACCGGGGCCGTCACCTGCGCTGAACCGGCATCCGGTGTGGCAGCATTATTAACAGGCGTTGCAGGTGGCGTCGCCGGAGCCACACCGCTGGCCGGCGCCTGGTTTTCTGCTGGCGCACTGACAGTGGCATCGGCTGACTGTGTGGTTGCAGCAGCCTCAGGCGGCATCGGTGCCGCGCTGTTTACCGGCGCACTGACGGCGGCATTAGCAGATTGTGAGGTTCCAGCGGCCTCAGACGACGCCGGAGCCGCGCTGTTTACCGGCGCACTGACGGCGGCACCCGCTGGCTGGCTGGTTGCAGCAGCTTCAGGCGGCATCGGTGCCGCACTGTTTACCGGCGCGGCACTGCTGTTATCAATGGCTGTCGGCGTTTCCGCGCCGGCGGGCGTCAGCCATAACGCGGCGGTCAGTGAACTGGCCAGCAACGTGTGCGTCAGGATCTTCATGCCGCACCATCCTCTTTCGCCGCCGCGGCAACCGGGTCGACTTTTTTACGTTTATCATGGCGACCTTTCCAGGTCAGCCAGAACAGCTCAAATACGGTACGGATAATGGTGCCCAGCGAAATCAGCGGGTTGTCCTGCTTATATTCCGGCTGGATCCAGGCATCCGCACGCGCCAGCACGACACGCACCAGTTCGCGACGACGCGCCAGCGGCATCGCCTCAAAGCGCAGACGGATAGTCTCGTCATCGCCGGAAATCTTACTCACCGGGATCGTGATCGCGCCGGATTTCAGCAGCAGATCAATCTCTTCAATTTCATCCGTTTCATGACGGCCATCCGGCGCATCAAGCTGTGCACCGCCCATCGACAGGTTGCTGGTCAGGGTGCGTGATGAAATGCCGCTGGCGTAGTGAATAATCGCCGGGATTTGTACGTCAACGCGGATGGTTTTACGCACCTGTTTGGTTTCGCGCGCTACGGCAATCGCCGCCATCAGAATGATCAGGCTGAAAATCGCCCAGCCGACGTTAAGCGCAATAACATAAGGGTCGACGCCAAAATAGTCATGCATCACCGCACGTACCACGCCCGCGACAATCCCGATGCCCAGCAGCAGCGCCACAATGACGTGCGGACGCACGATGTGGAAATCGAAGAAGCCCTGATCCAGCACGCCGCCTTTATCGGTCACGTTAAACTTGCCATGTTTCGGCGACAGCAGCGTCAGGATGGTCGGGATCACCAGATGGAAGCACATTACCGTCTCATAAATCTCACCCCAGAAGGTGTAACGGAAGCGGCCATTCATGCGCGAGTTAACGTAAAGCGACATCACCAGGTGCGGCAGCACATAGGCAAAAATCAGCGACGCTGAAGAGTGAATAATATTCAGGTTAAACAGCAGGTAAGCCAGCGGCGCGGTCAGGAAGGCGACGCGTGGCAGGCCGAACTGGAAGTGGAGCATGGCGTTGAGGTAGCAAAGACGCTGCTGCCACTTCAGGCCACGGCCAAACAGCGGGTTATCGACGCGGAAAATCTGCGTCATGCCGCGCGCCCAGCGGGTTCGCTGGATGATATGCAGACCCAGACGTTCGGTCGCCAGACCGGCCGCGAGCGGGATCGACAGGAACGCTGAGCCCCAGCCCAGGCGCTGCATTTTCAGGGCGGTGTGTGCATCTTCAGTGACCGTTTCAACGGCAAAGCCGCCAATCTCTTCCAGCGCCGAACGACGGATTACCGCACAGGAGCCGCAGAAGAAGGTGGCGTTCCAGTTATCGTTACCCTGCTGTACCGGGCCATAAAACAGCGCGCCTTCGTTGGGAATGCTGCGCGCAGCGCGCAGGTTACGCTCAAAGGGATCGGGCGAATAGAAGTAGTGCGGCGTCTGCAGGAGCGCCAGCTTCGGATCTTTCAGAAACGGTCCCACCGTCGCCTGCAGGAAGGTGCGGGTCGCCACGTGGTCACAGTCGAAGATGCAAATCAGCTCACCTTTGGTGATTTTCATCGCATGGTTGAGGTTACCCGCTTTGGCATGTTTGTTGTCGTCGCGGGTGATATACCCTACCCCGACATCCGCCGCAAAGCGGGCAAATTCGCTGCGCTTGCCATCATCCAGCAGATAGATTTTGAGTTTGTCACGCGGGTAGTCGATACACTGCGCCGCCAGCACGGTATCGCGCACCACATCCAGGCTTTCGTTGTAAGACGGCACATAAATATCGACCGTCGGCCACAGACGGGTATCGTCCGGCAACGGTTCAATGGTGCGCTTTAATGGCCAGGTGGTTTGCAGGAAGCCGAGAATTAAGATCAGCCAGACGTAAAGCTCCGCCAGATATAAGCCAATCCCTAATATCGCCTCAACTTCGGAATTAAAGTGCAGCGTCTCAGTGGTACGCCACCAGATATAACGGCTGGACATCAGGGCAGAGAGAATCACCATCACCACGGTTATTTTGCGGCTCTTGCTGAAACCCAATAAAAACATCATGCCGATGCTGATCAGACCAAAAATATACTGTTTCTGGCTGTCCATCGGCGTAATGATGATCACCGCGGCAACGGGTGCAAGCACCAGCAGCAGCAGGTAAAACCCGATTTTACTCATGATTCACCCTGAGAAGAGCTGTTTAAGTCAGTCGCCTGCAGTAGCCGACTAAAAATGATTTGTGCGGATGGGAGCCTGAACTTCGCCATTTCCCACGGTGATATTCAGAATGCTGCTGACCCGTTTGGCGATCAGTTCAATATCAAATGCCGCTGCTGAGGCAGGGCTGAAATCATATACGGACTGCTGGGAAGCATTGGCTTCACCCACACTTTCATCACGGTGAACCACGCCCAGTAAATTATCGCCCAGACGCTGCTGCATAAATGCAGTGACATCACGATTAATATTCCGGCGGTTATCGCACTGGTTCAGGATAAAATAGTGTCCCTGCTTATTATTGAGCGGTTTCCCGGTCATCCGGTTCTCTTCAATCTGCGGTAATAACGACACAGAGGCGGTATCCGCTAACATCACCACTAAATGCATATCGGCCAGCGTCGTCATTGCTTTAAGGGCCGGACCCGGACCAGGCGGAAAATCAGCGACAATGACCAGACCGGGATAATTAAGTACCGTATCCAGACCACGCTTAATAAAGTGAGGATCTTTCATCAGGTTCTCTTCGAACCGTTCGCGCTGTGGCTCGGTGACGTCGCCATAAGGCAGGACAAAAATATTGCCGCCAGTGGTGAGGATCGACTGGCTCCAGTCCGCCTGCTCTTCTGAGCGCGCCACATATCCGCGACCATCATGTAGCGGCACGCCAAAGTGAAGACGCAGTGCATTCTGCACATCAAAATCAATGGCCAGAACTTTGCTACCGGAACGCGCCAGACTCCAGGCCAGATTCGCCGCCAGCGTGGTTTTCCCCACGCCTCCCTTTGGCGAGCACACACAAACTAACGGCATAGCGCAATCTTCTCCAGTAACGGTTTGAGTAAGGTTTCTTTCGGCAGATTCGACGGTTCGCTGTCGCGTGAGCGGAACAACGCACCAAACCGTTCCGGTTCAGAATGGGGTGTGGCAGGCGTGATGGCGGGCTTCAAATCCATCACCATGGCGGGCCGGACGGGCTCAGGATGTGATACAGCAACAGGCTCAGCCGCACCCCGTTTTTGCGGCGGCGGCGGTGGCGGAAACAGTGATGAAGGGTCACGTTCAGCCGTGCGGGCTGCGGGCAGGCTGCTGCCTGACAGACTATCGAGAATTGAGCTGCGGGCTGAGGTCGTCGGTTGCGCACTGAGTGTGGCGGGCCTTGCCGGTGCCTCAGGCGGCGCGGTGAATTCATCCCCGCGCAGCGGCTGAGGCTGCGGCAGGTCGATTCGCTGACCGCCACCCAGTGAGGTCTGATGCTCCTCTTTCGCCAGCTGGCGAATCAAAGCCCATTTACTGTGTTCCGCCGCTTCCTGCGCCTGGCCAGACATATCTTTAAAGTCGATGTCGAGCGTTTGCGTTTTCTCTTTAAAACGCTGCAAATCATCGTAATTATTCTTCATTGGCCGTGGCCTGCAACAAGGGAGGAATTTTCCTGGAATATAACACATCCCTTTAATGTCAGTCAGAAAAACCTGATTACAAATAAAGCAGATTCAATAAAATAGTTTAATCATAAAGATTCACTTACGGCGGAATAAAGCCAATATAAGATGATTAGCCCCTATAATTAATAAGTGATGTTTAAGTTAAATTAATCTGCGATGTTTCAATAATTTTTAAGACTTAGCCGCTCTGATAACCACTGGCACAACCAGGCAAGACACGATAAGCGCAATATTAAGCCGCAATCGGGCTGCCTCAGGCGCAAAAAAGCCTGATCGCTGTCATAAGGGATTGAGAGTGTTTATCTTTTTTCGCTGCAAATATCGCCAGCAGAAAAACAGGTTAAATCTGATAACGGAAAAAGACGGGAAATAACCGAAACGTGATGGCTGGTCCGCCAGCGGTGCTGGTTTACAGCGGAATTGAGATAAAAAAAAGCGCCAGAAAGGCGCCTTTGGCTGAGAAGAGAGGTGAGGATGCCTGGAGTATGACACTACTCAATCAGAAGCACGGACGGTTAACCCTCTTCAGGAGAGGGAAGCATACGCCTGGAGCAAAGCAACGCGGGCTACGGAAGCGTTTTGCGTCTTTGCGAAGGGCGTATGCTCCCTGAGCTATCACCGAATCAACGGCCTGAGCCGACCATCCTCAGCTGACCTTTTCTGCCACACCCACCGGCTGGTTCTCATCCTGATCGACCGCGAAGCAGGCAATCTCCTGGCCACCGTAGTTTTTCAGCTTCGGCTGTAACTGGACGCAGGTGCCAAAACGTCGGTGGCAGCGCGCATTGAAAGCACAGCCTGGCGGCGGATTAAGCGGGCTGGGCAGCTCGCCGGTCAGCTTAATACGCTCACGACGGTCGTCCGGATTCAGACGCGGCGTCGCTGACAGCAAAGCCTGGGTATAAGGATGGCGCGGGTTAGCAAAAATAGCCTCTTTACTGCCCTTCTCGACGCAACGGCCGAGATACATCACCATCACCTCATCGGCAATGTGTTCTACCACCGACAAATCGTGCGAGATAAAGACGTAGGAGAGCCCCATATCCTGCTGCAGATCCATCATCAGGTTCAGCACCTGAGCACGCACGGAAACGTCGAGCGCCGAAACCGGCTCATCGGCAATCAGCACGTCCGGATCGAGCATCAGCCCACGCGCGATGGCGATACGCTGACGCTGACCGCCTGAGAACATGTGCGGGTAGCGGTCATAGTGCTCGGTTTTCAGGCCCACTTTCGCCATCATCTCCAGCGTCTTCTCGCGGCGTTCCGCTTTGGTCAGCTGGGTATTGATGACCAGCGGCTCTTCCAGAATCTGGCTGACTTTTTTACGCGGATTGAGTGAGCCATACGGGTTCTGGAATACGATCTGGATTTTCTGACGACGCAGCTTCTGCGCCTGGGGATCGTGCTTCAGCAGATCCTGACCGTGCCAGTAAAGCTGCCCTTCTGTCGGGGTTTCAATCATCGTCAGCAACCGGCCCAGCGTGGATTTACCACAGCCTGACTCGCCGACGACCGCCAGCGTTTTGCCGCGCTCCAGATTAAAAGAGACGCCATCCAGCGCTTTGACCAGACGCTCCTGACCAAACAGCCCCTTCTTCACCGGGTAGTGTTTTTTCAGATCAATCGCCTGCAGCAGGAACTGATCTTTCGTAGTTTCATGATTCATAAGTGGGTCTCCCGGCATCATCCAGCGGATAGTGACACTTGGACTGACGTCCTGGAATGGTGCGCAGTTCCGGTTCTTCCTGGCGACACAGGTCAGTCGCATAAGGGCAGCGTGGGTTAAGCAGACAGCCAGCCGGGCGGTCATATTTGCCCGGCACTACGCCAGGCAGTGACGCCAGACGCGCTTTATCGGCCGCAAACTCCGGCAGCGCGCGCAGCAGCGCCTGGGTATAAGGATGGCGCGGCGCTTTGAAGATATCGGTCGCTTTCCCGCTCTCCACCACCTGTCCGGCATACATCACGATAATGTGGTGCGCCGCTTCTGCCACTAACGCCAGATCGTGTGTAATCAGGATCAGCGCCATGTTCTCCTGCCGCTGCAGATCCAGCAGCAGTTCGATGATCTGCGCCTGAATGGTCACGTCGAGCGCCGTCGTCGGCTCATCGGCGATCAGCAGCTTAGGCCGGCAGGCGATCGCCATGGCAATCATCACACGCTGGCTCATACCGCCCGACAGCTGGTGCGGATAGACATCAAGCCGTGACGCCGGATCGGGAATACCGACCTGATTCAGCAGGTCGATTGCCCGCTGACGCCGGGTACGTTTGTTGCCGCCCTGATGCACCTTGATCGCTTCCATAATCTGGAAGCCTACGGTGTAGCAGGGATTCAGGCTGGTCATCGGGTCCTGAAAAATCATCGCCACTTCTGCGCCCACCAGCTGGCGGCGCTCGCGTTCAGAGATGCGTTTCAGATCGCGCTGGTTGAACTCCAGCTTCTCCGCCATCACTTTGCCGGGGAAGTCGATCAGCCCCATGATCGCCAGTGAACTCACGGATTTACCGGAGCCGGACTCGCCCACGATACCGACGACCTGGCCCTGCTCAACCTGATAACTGATGCGGTCAACCGCACGGAACGGTGCTTTATCGTCGCCGAAATGCACCGATAGTTTGTCTACATTTAATAACGCCATCTCGGTGCCTCTTTACTGCTTGAGTTTCGGGTCGAGGGCATCACGCAAACCGTCGCCCATCAGGTTAAATGCCAGCACGGTAAGCAGAATGACCAATCCAGGGAAGGTCACGACCCACCAGGCACTTTGCGCATACTGCAGAACGTCGGAGAGCATGGTGCCCCACTCCGGCGTTGGCGGTTGCGCACCCATACCGAGAAAGCCCAACGCCGCCATATCGAGAATGGCGTTGGAGAAACCTAATGACGCCTGCACGATGAGCGGTGCCAGGCAGTTAGGCAGAATATTCACAAACATCTGGCGCAGCATACCGGCACCGGCCACGCCGGAGGCGGTCACATAGTCGCGGTTCACTTCCACCAGTACCGCGGCGCGGGTCAGACGGATATAGTGCGGCAGCGCCACAAAGGTCAGCGCGATGGAGGCGTTAACAATTGAGGGGCCAAAGATGGCGACCAGCACCAGCGCCAGCAGCAGGCTTGGCAGCGCCAGCATGATATCGACCACGCGCATGATAATGGCATCGACCACGCCGCCGAGATAACCGGCCAGCAGGCCGAAGATCACGCCGAAAATCAGCGACAGCACCACCACCAGACAGCCGACCAGCAGCGACAGGCGCGCACCGTACATCAGACGCGACAGCACATCGCGGCCCACGTCGTCGGTGCCCAGAATGTAGCTCCAGTTTCCGCCTTCCTGCCAGACCGGCGGATGCAGCAGCGCATCGCGGAACTGCTCAGCAGGCGCATGTGGGGCCAGCACATCGGCGAAAATAGCGCACAGCAGCACAATGATGATGTAGACCAGGCCCACGACGGCGCCTTTGTTACGTTTGAAGTAGTGCCAGAATTCCTGAAACGGGGTCATCGGCTTGGGTGCAACGGTAACGCTGCCGGGATCAACAACAGACATGATGCCCCCTTATTTCTTGTGACGTATGCGCGGGTTAACCACGCCATACAGCAGATCAACCAGCAGGTTGACCACAATAATCAGTACCGCGGTCAGCAGCACACCGCCCTGCACCACCGGATAGTCACGGCGCTGTAACGCTTCAATCAGCCAGCGCCCCAGACCCGGCCACGAGAAGATGGTTTCGGTCAGAATCGCCCCGGCCAGCAACGTGCCGACCTGCAGGCCGATGACCGTAACCACCGGCAGCATGGCGTTGCGCAGTGCATGCACCACGATTACGCGCATCCGCGTCAGTCCTTTGGCGCGCGCCGTACGGATGTAATCTTCACCCAGTACTTCGAGCATTGCCGAACGCGTCATTCGTACAATTACCGCCAGCGGAATGGTGCCGAGCACGATGGCGGGCAGGATCATGTGCATCACCGCATCGTGGAAGTCGCCCGGCTCACCCCAGAAGAAGGTGTCGATCAGCATAAAGCCGGTCAGCGGCATGCTGTCATCCAGGAAGACGGTGTCGCCGACTCGCCCGGAAACCGGTGTCAGGTTGAGCTGCACCGAGACCAGCATGATCAGCATGATGCCCCACCAGAAGATTGGCATGGAGTAGCCGGTTAGTGAGATGCCCACGGCGGTGTGATCGAAAATTGAACCGCGTTTTACCGCCGCCAGCACCCCAACCGGGATACCAATGGCCACGGCAAATATCATGGCGCAGATACCAAGTTCCAGCGTCGCTTTGAAGCGCGGAACAAACTCATCCCAGACAGGGATGCGGCTCTTCAGTGAAATGCCCAGGTCGCCATGTAATACGCCGTTAATGTAGTTCAGGTACTGTTTCCACAGCGGCTGATCCAGACCTAACAGCGCCATTAACTGTGCATGACGTTCAGGAGAAATACCGCGCTCGCCCGCCATGATCAGCACCGGATCGCCGGGGATCATGTGAACAAACGCGAAGGTGAGTAATGTAATACCGATAAACGTTGGGATGACAAGGCCCAGACGTCGGAGTATGAACTGCAGCATAATCCGGGTTCTCTCTTGTCCGCGCGACCGTCGCCGCGAGGGTTGTTATTGCTTACATCTGACGATCGGGTAGGCCCGACCGCGACGCAGACAGGCTGCGCCTCTACCGTTTCCAGTAAAACAGGGAGATAAAGCCGGGGCGACGCGCAGTCGCCCCGGAAAAGGCGACAATTATTCTTTAATGTCTACCTGAGCAAAGTAGTGTCCGCCTAGCGGATCGACTTTGTAACCGGAGACTTTTTTGCTGACCGGTTCGTATACCGTTGAGTGCGCGATCATCAGCGCCGGTGCCTGGTCATGCATCACAACCTGAGCCTGCTTGTAGTACTCGATACGCTTCGCCTGATCGGCGGTGGCGCGAGCTGGCTGAATCTGATCCTCGAAGGATTTATCACACCAGCGCGAGTAGTTAGAGCCATCTTTGGCCGCTGAACAGCTGAACAGGGTGGCCAGGAAGTTATCCGGATCCCCATTGTCGCCGGTCCAGCCCATCATGACGGTCTGGTGCTCGCCCGCTTTGGCGCGCTTCAGGTATTCGCCCCACTCGTAGGTGACGATTTTGGCTTTGACGCCAATCTTCGCCCAGTCGCTCTGAATCATCTCAGCCATGCGGCGTGCGTTCGGGTTGTACGGACGCTGAACCGGCATTGCCCACAGGTCGATGGAGAAACCGTCTGCCATGCCCGCTTCTTTCAGCAGCGCTTTGGCTTTCTCAGGATCGTAGGCGTAATCTTTTACGTCGTCGTTATAGCCCCACATCGTTGGTGGGATCAGGTTTTTAGCCGGCTGGCCTGCACCCTGATAAACGGCGTCGATAATCGCTTTTTTGTTGACCGCCATGGTCAGTGCCTGACGCACTTTCAGGTTATCCAGCGGTTTTTTCTCAACGTTGTACGACAGGTAGCCGACGTTCAGGCCAGCCTGCTCATACAGGTTGATGTTTTTGTCCTGCTTCATACGCGCGATGTCGGCCGGGTTCGGATATGGCATGACCTGACATTCGCCCTTCTGCAGCTTGGCGTAGCGCACCGACGCATCCGGGGTAATGGAGAAGACTAAGCGATCGATTTTTGGCTTGGTGCCCCAGTAATCCGGGTTAGCTTTGTAAAGGATGCGCGAATCTTTCTGGTATTGCAGCAGCTGGAACGGGCCAGTACCGACCGGGTTCAGGTCAACGTTTTGCGGGGTGCCCGCTTTCAGCATGTTGTCAGCGTACTCTTTCGACAGAATCGAGGCGAAGTCCATGCCGAGGTCAGCAAGGAACGGCGATTCAGGACGCGTCAGCACAAAGCGAACGGTATTCTCGTCCACTTTTTCGATTTTGCTGATCAGCTTCGGCATGTCCATGCCTTCGAAGTATTCGTAGCTGCCGCCGGAGACGCCGTGATAGGCGTTGTTTTTATCCAGCTGGCGCTCAAAGGTGAACACCACATCATCCGCATTGAAGTCGCGCGTCGGTTTGAAATCTTTGGTGGTCTGCCACTTCACACCTTTACGCAGGTGGAAGGTGTAGGTTTTACCGTCTTCGCTGACATCCCACTTCTCTGCCAGCGCAGCGTGCAGTTCGGTGGTGCCGATAGTGAACTCAACCAGTCGGTTGTAGATCTGACGTGAGCTGGCATCGTAGGTGGTGCCCGAGGTGAACAACTGCGGGTTAAAGCCTTCCGGAGAACCTTCAGAACAGTAAACGAGGGTTTTTGCCTGAACACCGGCGGCGACAGTCATAGCAATCAGGCTCAGACCGACCTTCAGCATCCCGGATTTAGCCAGGGAGTTGATCATGCTTTTGCTCCATTGTGATGTGATGTTGTGTGTATTGCCCGACCTCTGATTTTTTTATGCGGTTCAGGCGTACCACCGAACAGGTGGTTAACGCGCGCTGCGTTTTTTATGTTTTTTCTGACACAGATTGTGTATTCAGAAAATTCCGTAACTGCGCGTTTATTGACGCATCAATTTGTCAACAGTTGCAAAGAACGTCAATACAACGGTTACTTATTTACACAGAGTGTGAGGAATAGCATGCAACGGTAATAAAAACCGTTTCTGTCTGAAAGCCATACAATGCACAGCGTAGCTGGCCTGAATTCCGTGCATTGTGCTGGATAGCGGCTCTATCGCTAGTGATTCTCACCGCTAAAAAACTTAAAACTTTAACCGGCAAATGTTGAATAACTGAACGATTCACCGTGCGTTATGACGTTCAACCAGCGGAATATGCTGGGAAAGAAGCATAAGAAATCAGCATGTTGCCGCTTTCGGTCATAAGAAGAATGTGTCGCGAATTATGATCGCAACTCCTGTCTGGCAAGGCCTGCCAGCGGAAAAGGGGTGATAATAACAGCGGGTAAGTGAAATACACGGTGGATGGGGTTTACTGGAACTTTTTGGAAGGTTATAGCCAGAGGCTGAAAACGGGAAAGGTTCAGGGAAGAGGGTTTGCTATCAATTGCGGTCAGATCGAGACTGCTTTGGGAACACGGGCAGATCGGAAAGTCGCTTAAACCATCCCTGGACGCTCGGCCCACGCCGTCCATGGCGTGGGACGCTTTCCTCCTCTGCCCGTGTTCCCTCCGCCTTGAGTTTATGCCTGCGGTCAGATGCACCTGACTTTGGATCTCCCAGCCGTCCGAAATGCTCATGTGAGTATCCGATGAGTCTGCCAGACGTGAAGCGAAGGGAGCATACGCCTGTAGCAAAGCATCGCGGGCCATGGACAAAAACGCCGGGACCGTTTTTGAACAACGCAACGCGTTGGCCCGGCTACGGGCGCACCTCAGGGATGAGGTGCGTAAGCGCCCGCGCTGAGCATGCCAGGGATGGCATCTTTTGCGTCTTTGCGGAAGGCGTATGCTCCCTGAAGCCTGCTCAGCGGTAAGTCTTTCCCTTTTCTACAGACGAAAAAAAACCTGTCTTTTCAGACAGGTTTCTTAAATATGGTCGGCGAGAGAGGATTACTCTGCTCTGCGAGCAGCGCCCTTCGGGCCGTTGCTGAAGCAACGTTGTCTCGCTACGCTCGGCTCAAACCTCCTTCGGAGGTTCTCATCCTCTTTTCTACAGACGAAAAAAAACCTGTCTTTTCAGACAGGTTTCTTAAATATGGTCGGCGAGAGAGGATTCGAACCTCCGACCCACTGGTCCCAAACCAGTTGCGCTACCAAGCTGCGCTACTCGCCGATGGGGGCGCATGTTACTGCTACCCCCGATCAGCGTCAACCGCTTTTTATGCTTTTGCCGTCAATCGCCTGGAAAGCACGCGGTTAACGAAAATCAACCGCCTGCATGTCCCTTTCAGACGACTATTACAGCGCTTTAGCCTGACTTTTAGCCGGTGCCTGACACCAGTTGTTAGCCGGGTTAATGCCGCCATCTGGCGAGGTATAACCCAGACAGCCCAGAATGGTATCGAACAACTCAACGTGACGATGAGTCCGGCCCACACGCTGCTGCGCCTGCAGGCGTTCGAAGTTACTACGGTTCTGACTGTCTTCCAGATACTTATCTGACGCCCAGACCATCATCGGTACGCGGAACTGCTCCGGCGGTGCCATCTCACGCGGCGTGCCGTGCAGATGCATATTCTCGCTGATCGACTCGCCGTGGTCGGCAGCATAGAAAACGATCGCCTTCTTATCACGCAGCTGATCCAGCACGCTATCCAGCATGCTATCGACATAGAGCACAGAGTTATCATAAGCGTTGATCAGCTGCGCTTTACTGCAGGTCTCGTCGACGCCCATACACTCCGGCTGATACTTCGCGAAACTACGCGGATAACGCTGTGAATAAAGATAGTGCGAACCTTTGGTGTGCAGCACCACCAGATGCTTACCTTTAGGGAAACGATCCAGTGACGCTTTCATCTCCGGCACCAGCAGCATGTCATCTACCGCTTTGCCCTGATTACGCTTCTCTGAACCAATCTGCTCACGGAAAGCAAAGTTGTTGGCATTGATGTTGTCGTAGAACCAGACTTCGCTCTGCATCGCAAACAGCTCAGAGGTGAAGCCCAGCTCTTTCATCACCGCAAACACATTCTGCTCTTTCAGCGTGCGGCCTGGGTTATCCATGGTGCCGCCTTCGCGCACAAACATGCAGCGCAGCGACAGCTTGGTCGCGGTGTCGCAGGATTCACCCCGGAATGCGACCAGATTCTTCTCTTTCGACAGCTTAGGCGTCGTGTCGCGCTCATAACCCAGCATTCCCATGTGATCCCAGCGGGTGGTTTCGCCAATCACAAACACCACATAGGTATCATCCAGCCCGGCAGGCGCAACGTAGGTAAACTTCTTCGCCGGATCCAGCAGCTCCTCGCTATTCAGCGACTCATCCACGCGGGTCCAGGCAAACAGACCTACAGCCGCCAGCCAGTTGGAAGGCAGATACGAGTGGGCGACCACACCGCCGTAGCTCGGCAGATCGATGTTAGTAATCTCTTCATTGTGCTTCTGCAGCTTGTCGAAATAACGGATAGGCAGCCAGACCAGGGCTACGCAGAGCAGCATAATCAGGGTCGGTTTCAGGCGCTGTCCCGGCGTACGGAGCTGCTCATTCAGCGTCATGCTCAGCCTGTTGCGCCAGATCATCAGCAGCGGCAGCGCGCTGACCAGCACCATCCACAGGATGAAATGGTAGCCAACCACTTCTTTAGAAAGATCGGTATCGGTCGTCATCACCGACGCCACGATACCGTAGCCAATGACGACGTTAAAAAACGCCATGTAATAGGCGGCGGCAACAGAGATCAGAACAATCATCGTGGCCAGCACGCGATAAAACCACTTTCCGCCCAGCGACAGCAGACGCATCAGGAAGAAGGTCAGCAGCACAATGGCAATCACCTCGGTGACGGCAGTGAGCCAGTTCGTTACCGTGGATTGCCTGAGAAAACCGTCAAAACGACGATAGAAAATCGGTAAGTTCAGCAAAATACCGAGGTAGAGCGCCAGCAATAGCGATAACTTCTGCTGAGTCAGGGTTTTAATATAATTCATGAAAAAAGGGGTTTCTCCGGTGTGAAGCGCTTGACCAAATCTTTTATGTGACTGCCGAAACGCGGCAGAGTTCGCTGAATAAGCGGACCGGACAAGATGAAGGAAAATTCTGAACGGATTTACTGGCTATAACGCGAGGTGGCTCAGTAAAACATGGCAGCGATGGATAGACCAGAAAATAATCGTTGTCGACCGGATTAGCACATTTTTTGTACACTGCGGAGAGCAGAGACCGGACGTACTGGCGCAGAGAGTATGGAGTGAAAGGATTTATTGAAGGGATAAAGTGCGGGCCTGATGGTTTCAGGCCCGCAGCACGCTTAGCGAATGATGTTCAGCGTGACGTCGATGTTATTGCGGGTAGCGTTTGAGTAAGGACAAACGATATGCGCCGCATCAACCAGCTTCTGCGCTTCGGCTTCATCCATCTCTGGCAGATGGATGTTCAGCGTTGCTTCGATACCAAAGCCATCAGGGATAGGACCGATACCGACTTCACCTTCAATCCACGCATCTTTTGGCATCGCGATTTTGTCGCGGCCAGCAACAAACTTCATCGCGCCCAGGAAGCAGGCAGAGTAGCCTGCAGCAAACAGCTGCTCAGGGTTAGTCACTTCGCCGCCTGCACCGCCCATCTCTTTTGGCACGCCCAGTTTAACGTCCAGTACACCGTCAGAAGAGGTTGCACGACCATCACGACCACCGGTTGCTTTGGCTTTGGCGCGGTAAACCACTTGTTCTAAAGACATGACATTTCTCCGTTACACTATTTAATCGCCCGCTACTTATTTAACCGTAATCAGGCGGTGAGGTTCAACGGGTGCAGCGCACCCGTCGGCAATAATTATCGTGATTGATTCAGGTTATCACGTAACCCATCGAGCTGTAATTTCAGCGCCAGCAGGGCGTCATCGTCACAAGCCGTAGCACATTTAACCGCTTCAGGAATGGACTCCGCTTTATGCTGCAGCGTTCGTCCCGCCTCTGTCAGCGTTACCGCAACCTGGCGTTCATCCTGACGGGTACGCTGGCGGTTGATCAGACCTGCGCTTTCCAGCCGCTTCAGCAGTGGCGTCAATGTTGCCGAGTCTAAAAAGAGCTGCTCGCCAATCTCTGACACCGTGACATCATCTTTCTGCCATAACACCAGCATCACCAGATACTGCGGATAGGTAATGTCGAGCTGGCTCAGCAACTGTCGATAGACTTTACTCATCGCCAGATTGGCAGAATAAAGCGCAAAACAGAGTTGCTGATCGACCAACAGTGGCATCGTTTTCACTTTTTTGTCATCTTGATCACAGTTCATGGTGATTAATATAGATAGCGCGCTAGATAATTGCAAGCAAACTTTTTGTCAGGAGAAAAAGCATGCAGGATTCACTGGAAGAACAGGCGCGTCGTTTCGCCACTGAGGCACATGCCCGTGCCGGTCAGCGCCGCAAATATACCGATGAGCCTTACATTGTTCATCCGGCTGCGGTAGTGGAGCTGGTGCGCAGCGTCACTCATGACGATGCCATGTTAGCCGCCGCCTGGCTGCACGATACCGTAGAAGATACCTCTGCCACGCAAGGGGATATCGAAGCCCAGTTTGGTGCGCGCGTGGCCAGCCTGGTGGAGATGCTGACCGACAGCACACCCACAGCGGCAAAAAATCGGGCGGCCCGTAAACTGGCGCACTTCCGCCATACGGCCAGCGCCAGTCCTGAGGCGCAGACAATCAAACTGGCTGACATCATCGACAATACCCGCGCGATTGTGCGTTTTGATCCTGACTTTGCGCGGGTCTATCTGGTGGAAAAACAGATACAGATTGCGCTGCTGAAAGAGGGCGATGCGCAGTTATGGCAACAGGCGTCAACGATCATTGAAAGCGGCCTTGCCCGGCTGCGGGAGCCTCCGTACAACGTGCCAGAGAGCTGGTTTGTGAAACAGGCCGCTAAATACAGCGAAATGCGCGCATAAAAAAACCCGCCAGCGGCGGGTTCTTCTCGTGATGCCTGATTATTCAAGCAACTGCCGTCCCAGATAGGGATTGGCATGCAATAACTTCATTAATTTCTGCGCAGTCGCGGAAGGACGGGTACGCCGTGCTTCCCAGCTTTTTACGGAAGAGACGCTCACGCCCATCACTTTTGCAAATTCATCAACCTGCATGCCGGTCATTTCACGCAGACGCTGCGGCTCTGGCTGGGCGGGTTGCTGACGCTGAATAAGTAACTCGGCGGAGCGATCATCACGTGTCAAAACAATCTGCTCAAGGCTGCTGAGCAATTCAAACATCGGGTCTTTTAATTCCATAGAGAACTCCTTAAAACTCACTATGAAGCACGTGAAAGTAGAGAGGTACGAGCCTGAAGTCAGGACTCTGAAACCGGGCCTGTTTCAGGCTGGATCCCGCAAGGGTTTATTTTTGTTATGAGAAAAACCATTACGGGACACAGCCTGCGGTGCACTGCTTTAATGATGTCAGGTCAATGCAACAAATGCCGGGAGACTAAGTATGGATAGAGACCTGACTATTTGCCGCGCAATTTATAATTATTTTTTTCACTATGGTTTGCCGGAAATGTTCCAGCACCTCTAACCTGCTGAGGCAGTTGATTTTTGTGCTGGCACAGCGTGCAAAAAAATCAAATGGTGTTTGCGATTTATGTGGATGCCATCAAGCTTTTCTCTGGCATATTCTCATTTCTGTGAAGCACTACACCTCTTCACCTTGTGAGTGCAAAATATACGCCAATGGTTTACTTCCTGAACACTTATATTCACGGCTCTGATTAATTTAAGAATAGTCCTGGTTAGCGCCTGAACCCTGGCGCGCGGCGGCTCACAGTGCAGTGCGGAGAAATCTTTTACTCTTAATGCCCCCCTATCGTCAGATGAATCAAAAGTCATCCTAACGAAACGGCTGATGCCTCATAACGGTGCAGCTGGCGGCTGAAAACGAGCCCTTTGCGCGCTAAACGTGCAGCGGTGGAATCACGTGCTGATGACGTGAAAATTCACTCCTGACCTCTTTAAGGAAAAGCGATGCGTGAAACAGATTTTAACGTCGGCTATCCCTCTCATCGCGTGCCGATGATGGGCCGCAATGCCGTCGCAACCTCGCAACCGCTGGCGGCACAGGCGGGTTTACGGATGCTGCAACAGGGCGGGAACGCCGTGGATGCGGCTATCGCTACCGCCATCGCCTTAACCGTGCTGGAGCCGACCGGAAACGGCATCGGCAGTGATGCGTTTGCGATTGTCTGGGACGGCAGCGAACTGCATGGCTTAAACGCTTCAGGCCGGGCACCCGCCGCCTGGCATCCCGAACGCTTTGCCGCTCTGAGCGCGATGCCTGAAACCGGCTGGGAGTCTGTCACTGTGCCGGGCGCTGTCTCGGCGTGGGTGACGCTGGCGCAGCGCTTCGGCACCTTACCGCTGACCACCCTGGCGCAACCGGCAATTGACTATGCGCGCGACGGCTTTCCGGTCTCTCCGCTGATTGGTCAGCTGTGGCAGCGTGGCTATGACAAGCTGCGGGATCAGCCTGGCTTCAGCAGCTGCTTTGCGCCACAGGGTCGTCCGCCGCGTACGGGCGAGCTGTTCCGCAACCCGGCGCAGGCCCGCACCCTGCAGGAGATCGCTGAGACTGAAGGTGAAAGTTTTTATCGCGGCGCACTGGCGCAGAAAATGGCGGCCTTCGCCCGCGAACATGGCGCGGCGCTGACGCTGGAGGATTTAAAAAACCATCGCGCCAACTGGGTGACCCTGCTGTCGCATCCGTTTGCCGGGGGATCGGTGCAGGAGCTGCCGCCGAATGGTCAGGGGATCGCGACCTTAATTGCGCTCGGCATTCTGGAAGCGTGGGAGATCAATCGCTATGCACCCGATTCACCGCAGTGGCTGCATCTTTCTATTGAGGCGATGAAACTGGCGCTGGTTGATCTGGACCGTTATGTCACTGACGAGGATCACCTCGAATTTCCGGCTGAATTACTCCTGAGCAAAGAGTACATCCGCCAGCGGGCAGCATTAATCGACCCTGATAAAGCGGGAGATTTCCGCTTTGGATCACCGCAGCAAAGCGGCACGGTGTATGTCGCGGCAGCGGATGCCAGCGGCATGATGGTTTCTTTCATCCAGTCCAATTACATGGGCTTTGGCTCTGGCGTGGTCGTACCCGATACCGGCATCAGCCTGCAGAACCGTGGCGCAGGCTTTTCACTCGACCCGGAGCATCCCAACGTCGTGGCGGGCGGTAAGCGGCCGTTCCATACCATTATTCCGGCCTTTGCGCTGGATCAGCAGGGCCAGCCGCTGATGGCGTTTGGCGTGATGGGCGGCCCGATGCAGGCGCAGGGACATGTTCAGCTGGCGCTGCGGATTATGCTGCATCGGCAGAATCCACAGGCCGCGATTGATGCGCCGCGCTGGCGCGTGGTACAGGGACGTGAGGTGGTGTTTGAATCCACTCTCGATCGCAATACCCTGAGCACCCTGCGCCGTATGGGGCACAATGTGGTGCTGGAAGATCCGCTGAGCAATTACAACTTTGGTGGCGCACAGGTAATCGTACGCGATCCACAGGGCTTCTATATCGTAGCCAGCGAGAGTCGCAAAGATGGTCAGGCGGTAGTGTTTTAAGGCCGCGCCAGGCCGCTACACGCCTCTTTAATCGACGCGCTGAAGCCAGCGATGGCAGGGACCTTAGCCCCTTATGACACGCAGACAATCCCGTGCTTTAACCGGCGTTTCAGAAAGCGTCTGTTTCGCAGGTGGTTTCACATTGTGCCGTGATGCGGGTTTGTTCTATTCTTTAGACCATTCTTACCTGGACATCCGACAGTATCACCGACAGGAGTTGAACCCATGGCTTCAGGACTTACACGCCTTATGGCACGCGGCGGCATGATGCTCGCTGGCGCGCTGATTGTGCTGCAACTCACCGCGTGCGGTGATAAAGAAGGCGAGCAGCGCAAAGCATTTATCGATTTCCTCCAGAACACCGTCATGCGCAGCGGCGAGCATCTGCCCAGCCTCAGCGAGAACCAGAAGCAGAGCTTTGGCAACTTCGCCAGCGATTACGCCATCATGTATGGCTTCTCGCAGCAGGCGAATAAGGCCGTTGAGCAGGGTATGCGTCCGGTGGTGGATGAGCTTTCAGCCATTCGCGTTCCGCAGGATTATCTGAGCCGTCGTGATTCCCTGCGTCAGGCGAACAGCGCACTGGTGATCGTGACCCAGCAGATTGAAAGCGCAAAAATGCAGGCGGACAGCAGCAAAGCGGCCCTGAAGCAGCCGGATGATTTGAAAAAAGCCTATGACACCGCCTACAACAAAGTGGTCACGGTGCCCGCTAATCAACTGATTCCGCTGCTGCCAAAACTCCAGGCGCTGAGCCAGGGTGCCGTACAGGCCGGCGATTTCCTGCAAACGCAGGGAACCCGTGTCAGCTTCAATGATGGTGGCGTGCAGTTCCCGACGCAGGATCAGGCTTCACAATATAATGCGCTGATGAGCACTTTATCAGCCAATGCCCAGGCGCTTCCTCAGGCACAGGCTGCCGTCCAGGGTGGTCTGCAGTAAAACCGTTTAACGGGCAGGCGTTATTCGTCTGCCCGGCTCATTCCCCTTTTCATCTCTCTTCCTGTCACCGGAATAATGAAGTGTGATCTGGCGCATTTTCGACCAAAAATAGTTTGTGATCTAAGTCACATTTATATAACAAATACCCTGCCGCTAAGTGTGATTCATCTCACAGATAGCCTGCCAGCCCGGCCAGAATCCAGGCAAAACAAGCCTTAACACCGGTAAAAATGTGATCGAAGTCACGCAAATTACCCCTGCCACCACCCTGAATCAGTGACACAGATCACACTTGATCCATGCGCTACGCAGCGTCAAATTCGCGTGATAGAGTCCGCGTGCATACAGTAATACCACCGGCTTCGCGTCGGGGTGGCTAAACAAAAACAAGCGCGCTCTCCTATTGCAGCGCGTCTCAATAAGGGGTGGGTTTATGTCCTCATCAGTGAAGGTCAAAGTACAGAGCTTTGGTCGCTTTCTGAGTAATATGGTGATGCCGAACATCGGGGCGTTTATCGCCTGGGGTATCATCACCGCACTGTTTATTCCAACTGGCTGGATCCCTAACGAAACGCTGGCCAAACTGGTCGGCCCGATGATCACCTACCTGCTGCCTCTGCTGATCGGTTTTACCGGTGGGCGTCTGGTGGGTGGCGATCGCGGCGGCGTGGTTGGCGCGATTACGACCATGGGTGTGATTGTCGGTGCAGATATGCCGATGTTCCTCGGTGCGATGATTGCCGGTCCGCTGGGCGGCTGGGCAATTAAGTCGTTTGACCGGGCGATTGACGGCAAAATCAAAAGCGGCTTCGAGATGCTGGTTAACAACTTCTCGGCCGGTATTATCGGGATGATCCTGGCACTGCTGGCGTTCCTGGCAATCGGTCCGTTGGTTGAAGGTCTGTCACACATTCTCGCCGCGGGCGTGAATCTGATGGTGCAGAACAATCTGCTGCCACTGACTTCCATCTTCGTGGAGCCGGCGAAAATCCTGTTCCTGAACAACGCCATTAACCACGGTATTTTCTCACCGCTGGGCATCCAGCAGGCGAGCGAAGCCGGCAAGTCGATCTTCTTCCTGATCGAAGCCAACCCGGGTCCGGGTATGGGCGTGCTGATGGCCTACATGTTCTTTGGACGTGGCAGTGCTAAACAGTCTGCGGGTGGTGCGGCGATTATCCACTTCCTCGGCGGCATCCATGAGATCTACTTCCCGTATGTGCTGATGGCCCCTCGCCTGCTGCTGGCGGTTATCCTGGGCGGTATGACCGGTGTCTTCACGCTGACCGTACTGAACGGTGGCCTGGTCTCTCCTGCCTCACCAGGTTCTATCCTGGCCGTGCTGGCAATGACGCCAAAAGGTGCCTACTTCGCCAACATCGCCGCTATCGCTGCAGCCTTCGCCGTCTCCTTCGTGGTTTCCGCTATCCTGCTGAAAACCAGCAAAGTCAAAGAAGATGACGATATTGAAGCCGCGACCCAGCGCATGCATGAGATGAAAGCGCAGTCTAAAGGCCAGAGCACAACGGGCGGCGCCGTCGCCAGCGATGCCATGAGCGTCGAGTTGCATCACGTGCGTAAAATCATCGTGGCCTGTGACGCCGGTATGGGTTCCAGCGCCATGGGTGCAGGCGTGCTGCGCAAGAAAGTGCAGGACGCCGGTCTGAGCAATGTGTCGGTAACCAACACCGCCATCAACGCCCTGCCAGGTGATGTCGATCTGGTGATTACGCATCGTGACCTGACTGAACGCGCGATTCGCCAGGCGCCGCATGCCCAGCATATCTCGCTGAATAACTTCCTCGACAGCGCGCTCTACAGCACCCTGACCGAACGTCTGGTGGCGGCTAACCGCAGCGACGTACATCGTGAGACGGTGAATACCGCGCTCTCGGACAGCTACGACGAAGGCAATGCACACCTGTTTAAACTGGGCGCAGATAATGTCTTCCTCGGTCTGTCCGCCAGCAACAAAGAGCAGGCGATTCGCTTTGCCGGCGAACAGCTGGTCAAAGGCGGTTACGTTGAACCTGAATATATTGATGCGATGCTGGCGCGTGAAAAACTGACACCGACCTACCTCGGTGAGTCGATCGCAGTGCCGCACGGCACGGTTGAAGCGAAAGATCGCGTGCTGAAAACCGGCGTGGTGTTCTGTCAGTATCCGGCAGGCGTTTTGTTCGGCGAAGAGCCGGATGATGTGGCACGCCTGGTGATTGGTATTGCGGCCCGCAACAACGAGCACATCCAGGTGATCACCAGCCTGACCAACGCGCTGGATGATGACAGCGTGATTGAGAAGCTGGCGAATACCACGAGCGTCCAGGAAGTGCTGGATTTGCTGTCAGGTAAGCCTGTAATCGCGTAATTTATAGCAATTATTTTCCCTGGGGCGGTCATGCCCGTCCCGATTTCCTGGGGCGGGTTTGCCCGCCCCATCGTCATTTGATATGGGTCAAAAATTATGAAAGCGTTACATTTCGGAGCAGGAAACATTGGTCGCGGCTTTATCGGCAAATTATTGGCTGATGCCGGTATCGAACTGGTTTTTGCTGATGTGAATCAGACGGTGCTGGATGCACTGAACGCGCGTCATGAGTATCCCGTTCATGTGGTTGGCGAGCAGGCCAAAGTGGAAACCGTTAAAGGCGTCAGTGCGGTCAACAGCACCAGCGATGAGATCATCACCCTGGTGTCTGAAGTCGATCTGGTCACCACCGCCGTGGGTCCGCAGATTCTGGAGCGTATTGCCGGCAGTGTGGCTAAAGGACTGGCAAAACGCAGCGACAATGGCAACACTCGTCCGTTAAATATCATCGCCTGTGAAAACATGGTGCGCGGCACCAGCCAGCTGAAACAACACGTGCTGAAAGCCTTGCCGGAGCAGTATCACGCCTGGCTGGAGCAGCATGTCGGCTTTGTGGATTCCGCTGTCGACCGCATCGTGCCCCCGTCTGAAGCCGGCAGCACCGATCCGCTGGAAGTGACCGTTGAGACCTTCAGCGAATGGATCGTCGATAAAACTCAATTTAAAGGCGACCTGCCGACCATTCCGGGCATGGAGCTGACGGATAATCTGATGGCCTTTGTTGAGCGTAAACTCTTTACCCTGAATACCGGTCACGCCATTACCGCCTACCTCGGCCAGCTGGCCGGTCACCAGACCATTCGCGACGCCATCCTCGACGAAAAAGTCCGGGCCGTGGTGAAAGGCGCAATGGAAGAGAGCGGCGCGGTGCTGATTAAGCGTTACGGTTTTGACGCGGAGAAGCATGCGGCCTACATCCGGAAGATTCTGGGTCGATTTGAAAATCCGTATCTGAAAGATGATGTGGAGCGCGTGGGCCGTCAGCCGCTGCGTAAACTCAGCGCGGGCGATCGCCTGATCAAGCCGACGCTGGGCACGCTGGAGTATGGTTTGCCGCACGCCAGCCTGGTGCAGGGCATTGCCGCCGCGATGCACTATCGCAGCGATCAGGACCCCCAGGCGCAGGAGCTGGCCGCGCTGCTGGCCGAAAAAGGCCCACAGGCGACGCTGGCTGAGATTTCAGGGCTGGATGCCGACAGCGAAGTGGTGGCTTCTGTGGTGAGCGCCTGGCACGCTATGGCATAATACGCGCGTGTTAGTGATGCAAGCCGGGCGCAGTTCGCCTGCGCCCGACGGCGGTATTGAACCCATGCAGGCAATAATGGAAGAGAAGCAGGCTTTTGAGAACCGGGTGCTTGAGCGCCTGAACGCCGGTCGTTCGGTGAGAAGCTTTCTGATCGCCGCCGTTGAGCTATTGGCTGAAGCCGTCAATCTGCTGGTGCTGCAGGTGTTTCGTAAAGATGACTATGCGGTGAAATATGCGGTAGAACCGCTGCTGCTGGGCGATGGTCCTCTGGGCGAACTCTCGGTTCGCCTGAAGCTGATTTACGGACTTGGCGTCATCAGTCGCCACGAATATGAAGATGGTGAACTGCTGCTGGCGCTGCGCGAAGAGCTGAATCACGACAGCGGCGATTATCGTTTCACCGACGATGAGATCCTGGGCCCGTTTGGTGAACTGCACTGCGTTACCGCCTGGCCACCTGCGCCGGTGTTTCACACCGACGATGCCGAGCTGCGCAGCATGCAGCAGCAGCGCTATCTGCAGATGGTGCGGTCCACCATGGTCCTGTCGCTGACCGAGCTGATCGCCCGCATCAGTATGAAGCAGGTGTTTAAAAAGTCCGGTAGCTAATCCTGTCAGGCGTCATCACGACGCCTTTTTCGTCTTAACCTGGCCGGGAATATACGTCAGATTTGGTGTATCCTTGGCCTGTTTTCCTCAACGAGTTGTTGTCATGAAAGAGCAAGAAAAGAACGAAATTAAACTTCTCAGCGATAAGCTGGACGCACTGAACCGCAAAGAGCCGCAGTTACTGGAGTCGGGTGATACCGAGAAACTGGGCGCGTTGCTGAAAGAGAAAGAAACGCTGGTCATTGAGATTGAGCGTCTGCGCGGTCAGCGGGTCGAAAAACTGAGTGCCGAAGCGCAGAAGCTGCAGAAAATGGGCTTCAGCCGCGAAATTACCAAAAAAGAGCAGGCAAATCTGGGTGCGCTGAAGAAAAGCGTACGCGGCCTGGTGGTGGTGCATCCAATGACCGCGCTGGGACGTGAGATGGGCCTTAAAGCGATGACGGGCTTCGCTAAAACCGCATTCTGACGGGTCGATCAGGCAGCAGCCTGATCGACATCGGCTTTGCGTTCGCCGGCGGCGGCATAAACCTGCTCCGCCAGCGCATCCAGCAGTTCATAACGGCGGCGATACTCTGCCCGCTTCTTACTGGCAATCTCCTCCAGCGTTTTACGCGGCAGGCTCAGCGGCAGCGTAAACATCCCATCCCTGCGCGCTTCACCACTCAGCGACAGCCAGAACTCACTGTAGCTGGCAAAGAACTTATCCCCTTTGCTGTGGCGATAACGCAGGCTGCGAAATACATGGGTCTCATCGCCTACTGCCTGAATACTTTCCACGCCGCACTGCTTCGCCACAATAAATACCGCTTCCATTAACAGGCGTTTCGGGAAAAGACCGTGAGCCGCTTTGGTCGCCTCGCGGATCATCTCATTATTAATATGTTTCCGCGGCCCCTGTAATCCGCCAATTAATAAGGTGCGCTGGTTATTCTCGTTGAGAATCGAAAAAGAAAGTGAAGCAATAATTTCGTCGTTATAACGTAATACCAGCGTCACTTCCCCTTCACGATCAAAATAACCGGAACTGCAGGAGAGTAAAAAAGCCTCGCCATTTTTTCCGGCTAGCGCAGCAAGCGGATTATCTGAAGCACTCTGCAGCAGCTGACGCAGCACAGGATTTTCGAGATTGTTCATCAGCGAGTAGTGGTCGAGAATCGCCTGCGCACGCGCAGCAATGCTCATGCCCGAACGCAGATAGGGCCGGTGCAGCTTGGCTGGCAGCAATCCCTGGGTGCTCATCAGCAAGGGAAGTTGCGGCAGATGCGACAGCGCATCCAGATAATGCAGCGTGGTCAGCGGCGATATTAAGGTTCTTAACACAAATTTCAAACGGAAACGTTTACTGACCCAGAGGTTATCCGGAATGTATTTTCCACTGATTAACTGGAAAAAAAGTGAAGCAGAGGATTCGGTCGTATTTTCGTGAGTAGTTATAATTGACATAGTCAGCGACACACAGTGAGTTAAGCAGGAATGTCACTGAACATAACATAGTCAATATCAACGGAAAGTTAATGTAGAGTAACATTAAAACCGATAATTGACGATTTTCATTTCATTTTGGCAATGCACAAAATAAGGACAAAAAAAACCGGCGAAATAGATTTCACCGGTTTTATCTTCATTACGTTTACGTTTGGTTAACTTATTTAGCAGATGCGAAGCGGGCTGCCGCTTCGTCCCAGTTAACCACGTTCCAGAACGCTTTGATGTAGTCAGGGCGCTTGTTCTGATATTTCAGATAGTAAGCGTGTTCCCACACATCCAGACCGATGATCGGGAAGCCAGAAACGCCGGCAACCGCTTCACCCATCAGTGGGTTGTCCTGGTTTGCGGTTGAAACCACAGCCAGCTTGTCGCCTTTCTTAACCAGCCATGCCCAGCCAGAACCGAAACGGGTGGCGGCAGCTTTCTCGAACTCTTCCTGGAATTTTTCCACGCTACCGAAATCTTTCTCGATAGCCGCTTTCAGGTCGCCCTGCAGCGTAGTGCCGGTTTTCAGGCCTTTCCAGAACAGGCTGTGGTTAGCGTGGCCGCCAGCGTTGTTACGCAGTGGGCCTTTTTTGTCTGCTGGCAGCTGATCCAGTTTGGTGATCAGCTCGTCTACCGGCAGATTAGCAAATTCAGTACCTTCCAGCGCTGCGTTCGCGTTGTTCACGTAGGTCTGGTGGTGTTTAGTGTGATGGATCTCCATCGTCTGCTTGTCGAAATGCGGTTCCAGTGCGTCGTATGCGTAAGGCAGGGATGGCAGTGAATAACTCATGTTCTTCCTCTCCATTTAGTGTGAGCAGCACGACGAATTCGGGACGTGCCGCGTAAGCAGTCGAATCATTATAGTTAAATTCATGTAGCGTAAAAGGGTAATCAATGCCCTATTAACCATAAGGATTTGCGAAACACGGCATTAGCAACCCGTTGTTTTTTCAGTGTGCTGCTGCAGACTCTGCCTTTTCTGACTTATCCGACAGCGCACGCGGCGCGCTTAAGCCAGGGCAGCAGCAAGCACGCCGCCTGCCCGGATGCCGCGTCTGCCCTGCCCTGTGCCTTACTGACCCAGCTCGCGCAGTGAGTTGTCGAGTGCACCAACCAGCCAGTCGATGTCGCTTTCCTGGAAAGCCAATGGCGGACGCAGTTTCAGTACATTCCCATACGGGCCAGCGACCGAGGTCAGCACACGATGTTCACGCAGCTTCTCGATCAGGTTCAGCGCCAGGGTTTTGTCTGGCGTTTTGCTGTGACGATCGGTGACCAGTTCGAAGCCGATAAACAGTCCGGCACCGCGCACATCCCCCACGCACTCATAGCGATCCATCAGGGTTCGCAGCTCAGCCAGCAGCTTCGTGCCGACCAGACGGCTGTGTTCCTGTAATCCCTCTTCGGTGATCACGTTCAGCACCGCCTGCGCCGCTGCCATCGCCACCGGATTACCACCAAAGGTATTGAAGTAGGGAATCGAGTCACTGAAGGCGGCCAGCACGTCGCTTTTTGCCAGCAGCCCGGACACCGGAATGCCATTGCCCATCGGCTTGCCGGTAGTAATCACATCAGGCACCACATCGTGACGGCCAAAGCCCCAGAACGCATCGCCGGTACGGCCAAAGCCAGGCTGCACTTCATCGGCAATAAAGATGCCGCCGTTGGCATGAACCACATCGACCGCTTTTTTCAGGAAGCCTCGCGGATTGGGCAGAACCCCGTCGGATGAGAAGATCGAGTCCGCCAGGAAACCGGCAAATTTAATGCCGTTCGCCGCCATATCATCAATCTGCTGCTGAATCTGGTCAGCGAACCAGTCGCCCAGGTCCGGTGCATCCACACGATACGCATCCGGTGGCATCACCAGCCGCGTGGTGGGTGCCAGCGGCTGTCCACTGCCCAGCGCCGGAGAAGCGCCAGAGGTCAGCTCACTGGTGCCGTGATAGGCCTCTTTACTGACGATAATTCCGGTGCCGCCGCTGAAAGCGCGCGCCACACGGATCGCCAGGTCATTGGCTTCCGACCCGGTGCACATGTACATCGCGCGATCGATCGCCGCAGGCGTGGTCGCCAGTAGCGCTTCGCTGTAGTCGAGGATATTTTCATGCAGGTAACGGGTGTGGGTGTTCAGCATTTTCATCTGCTGCGTCACCGCCTCAATCACGGCCGGATGGCAATGGCCGATGCTCGCCACGTTGTTGTAGACGTCGAGATATTTATCGCCCGCCGCGTCCCACAGATATTGCCCTTCACCCCGCACCAGATGAACCGGTTTGCGATAGAACAGGCGATAGGATTCGCCAAGTACTTTGCTGCGTTTATCGGTCAGTTTGCGCGTTTCGCTGTCGAGCGCATCCGCATGTTCGGCGCGGAAACTGTTGGTATCCATAATGGTGGAACGCGTGGCCATAATGACTCCCGTGACAAGGATGAAGGAGGAAGAGCTGACCCCTGTATCATGCCTGCCTGAATCTAAAATGCAACCAAATACACAAATACAATAAAATACACATGACGCTGGCCGATCCCCGCGCTAAGCTTCCCTCTGATTCAGACGGCATCTTTCGCGTCAGTGGCGTATCATCCGTGCTCTTCGCGCTTTATAAGGAAACCTCTATGCTGCAGGAAACGCGCCTTCATCGCATCCGTGCCTTACTGACCCGGCTTAATCAGGTCAGTACCGAACGCATCATCAGGGAGCTGGGGGTGTCTCGCGAAACCGCGCGCCGCGATATCATTGAGCTGGAAGCGCAGGGTCTGGCGCGCCGCGTTCACGGTGGCCTGGTAGCGATTGAAACGGCGGCTGAACCGCCGCTGACACAACGCCGCAGTACGCAGACCCGCGAGAAGCGTGCTATCGCCCGCGCCGCTGCACGGTTGCTGCAGCCGGGACAGACGCTGTTTCTGGATGCGGGCAGCACTACCACCCTGCTGGCAGAGGAGCTGCACGCCCTTTCCGGCCTGACGATAGTGACTAATAGCCTGCAGGCCGCGCTGGCGCTGAGCGCCGGAGAAGAAGATGAGCCGCTGAATAACCAGATTATTTTGCTGGGCGGGATGATGCCAGCGGGTGCGCACCAGACGCGCGGCGAAATCACCGTAGGTGAGATCGTCCGCTACCGCGCCGACGTCGCGCTGCTGTCGCCGGTCGGCATTGAGGCGAATCGCGGTGCCAGCAGTTTTCATCCGCACGAAGCCGCCATTGCCAGAGCGATGGTGCAGCAATCTGCAGCCTGCTATCTGCTGGCCGATCACACCAAACTGGGCGTGGTCAGCCGCACGGTTTACGCGCCGCCGCAGACGATCACCATGCTGATTACCGACAGCGGCGGCGACAACGGTGCCGCCCTTGAAGCATTGCAGCAGACGCTGCCAGAGGTGATGGTGGTTTAACGCAGTCGCTGAGGATGGCTGTAGACCGTGGCGCGGCCGGGTTTACTGAAGCCGACCAGCGTCAGATTGCAGCGCTCAGCCACCTCAACCGCCAGGCGGGTCGCGGCTGAAACCGCAAACAGGATTTCGACGCCGCACATGGCGGACTTCTGCACCATTTCATAGCTGGCGCGGCTGGAAACCAGCACCGCGCCCGGTCCCCACTCAGCCTGACTGCGATAGCCCAGCAGCTTATCCAGCGCCACATGGCGACCCACATCTTCACAGCCCCCGGCCAGCAGACCATCGGGCTGGATCCACGCGGCCGCATGGGTGCAGCCTGTTTTCTGTCCGACCGGCTGATAATCTTTCAGCTGGCCCAGCGCCCGATCCAGTTGCTCCAGCGCGAAGGTCTGGGTAAACGGCAGCGGAGAGAGTGGCTTGCCAATCTGATCCAGCTGTTCAACGCCACACACGCCGCAGCCGGTCCGGCCTGCCAGCGCGCGACGCTGCGCTTTCAGCGCCATAAAACGGCGGCTGGACAGCTCAATCTGAACCTCAATGCCGTCACAGCCCGGCACGATGTCCATGCCGAAAATGTCGCCTGGCGCGTCGATAATGCCCTCTGACAGCGAGAAGCCCAGCGCAAACGCCTCCAGATCTTTGGGCGTAGTCATCATCACCACGTGCGAGATGCCGTTATAGACCAGCGCCACCGGCACTTCATCCGCCAGCCAGTCAGACTCTGCTGCCGTCAAATCGGTGCGCTGCCACACCTGCGTCCTGCTGACGCCGGCCTGAATTGTTAAATCTTCGCCTGAGTCAGGCTGGATAGCTTTCAAAAAATATGACCTGTTGTTAATAAATTATGTAATTCAGTGCCCGGATCGGCAGAGCACTGACGCGCTCTGATTCTGCCTTTTAGCCCCATTCAGCGCAAATAAACAGCGGGGCAATTCATGCGGTTTTCTCCCCCAAAAGGCGTAGCCACGCCTGCTGGCGGACACAATGCGAATAGTTCTCTTTTACGCGTTAACATCAGTAAGCATAAAACAACAGTAATTATCTGCGCCGTCTGAAAATCTGCTTGCAGCACAAATACACCACCGAGGATTTTTAACAAAATTGAGAAAAAGAATTACTAATGACTAACGTGTTGACCCTGGTCAACTTACAGTCAACCAGGACTGCTATTTTGCAAGGCTTCGCAATGGAGCCAATAAAGAAGAACGATAAAATGCAGATTAACAGACGGAGTTTTTTCAAAATCTGTGCTGGCGGGCTGGCGGGCACCAGCGCGGCATTACTCGGTTTTGCCCCCACCACAGCGTTAGCCAGCGTCAGAGAGTTCAAACTTATTCGTGCCAGAGAAACACGCAATAACTGCACCTACTGTTCAGTCGGTTGCGGCATGCTGATTTACAGCCTGGGCGATGGCGCAAAAAATGCCCGTGCCTCGATTTACCATATCGAAGGCGATCCTGACCATCCGGTCAGCCGCGGCTCGCTCTGCCCGAAAGGCGCAGGCGTGCTCGACTTTATTCACAGCGAACAGCGCCTGAAATACCCGGAATACCGCGCTCCGGGTTCCGATAAATGGCAGCGCATCAGCTGGGATGAGGCATTTGACCGCATTGCCCGCCTGATGAAACAGGATCGCGATGCCAATTTCCAGACCACCAACGCCGCTGGCGTGACGGTAAACCGCTGGCCGACCACGTCGATGCTCTGCTCTTCCGCCGCCAGTAACGAAACCGGCCTGCTCGATCAGAAATTTGCCCGCGCGCTGGGTATTCTGGCGTTGGAAAACCAGGCGCGTCTGTGTCACGGCCCGACCGTAGCGGCGCTGGCCCCGAGCTTTGGTCGCGGTGCGATGACCAACAACTGGAATGACATCAAAAACGCTAACGTGGTGATGATCATGGGCGGCAACCCCGCCGAGGCGCATCCGGTTGGCTTTAAATGGGTGATTGAAGCTAAAACCCATAACAATGCACAGGTTATCGTGGTCGATCCGCGCTTTAACCGATCTGCAGCGGTCGCCGACTTCTATGCACCCCTGCGTGCAGGCAGCGACGTGGTGTTCCTGATGGGGGTGATCAACTATCTGCTGCAGCACAATCAGATTCAGCAGGAATATGTTCGCGCCTTTACCAACGCGGCCCTGATTGTCAGCGAAGGCTTCAGCTTCAGCGACGGTTTGTTCAGCGGCTACGATGCGAAAACCCGCCAGTACGATCGCCAGAGCTGGCACTATGAGCTGGATGAAAACGGCCATGCGCGACGCGATGACAGCTTTGCTCATCCACGTTGCGTGCTCAACCTGCTGAAAACCCACGCCAGCCGTTACACCCCGGAAATGGTGACGCGCCTGTGCGGCACCTCGCAGGAATCCTTTATTGCGGTGTGCGAGCAGCTCGCCTCTACCTGCGTGCCCAATCGCACCGCAACCATTCTTTATGCGCTGGGCTGGACCCACCACACCAACGGTTCGCAGATTATCCGCACGGCCGCGATGATCCAGCTGCTGCTGGGCAACATCGGTATGCCAGGTGGCGGTATCAATGCGCTGCGCGGTCACTCCAACGTTCAGGGCTATACCGACCTCGGGCTGCTGGCGCAGAGCCTGCCGGGCTATCTGCCGCTGCCGTCCGAGAAGATAACCACGCTGGCGACTTACCTGCAACAGGCCACGCCGGTGGCGGCGCTGCCGGACCAGGTCAACTACTGGCAGAACACCGATAAGTTTTTCGTCAGCCTGATGAAGAGTTTCTATGGTGATAACGCCACGGCGGAGAACCAGTGGGGCTACGACTGGCTGCCGAAGTGGGACAAGGCTTACGACTGCATGGCGCAGGCAGAGATGATGGAGCAGGGCGCGCTCAACGGCTGCCTGATCCAAGGCTTCAACTTGCTGGCCGCCTTTCCGGACAAAAACAAAGCCGTTCGGGCCCTTTCGCGCCTCAAATATATGGTGGTGATCGATCCGCTTCGCACGGAAACCGCCAGCTTCTGGCAGCATCATGACGAATTCAACGACGTCGATCCATCGACTATCCAGACCGAAGTGTTCCGCCTGCCCTCTTCCTGCTTCGCCGAAGAGTCGGGTTCGGTGGCGAACTCGTCGCGCTGGCTGCAGTGGCACTGGGCAGCCGCCGAGCCACCGGCTGAAGCGCTGCACGACGGTAAAATCCTCGGCAACCTGTTTATGCGTCTGCGCGCGCTCTACCGCCTGGAAGGCGGTGCAGCCCCTGAGCCGCTGATGGCGATGCGCTGGGACTACCACGACCCGTTTAATCCTGAGCCGGAAGAGGTGGCGCAGGAGAACAACGGGCAGGCGCTGGCCGACATTTATGACGCCAGCGGCAAACTGCTGCTGAAAAAAGGTCAGCAGCTCAACGGCTTCTCTGAGCTGCGTAACGATGGCACCACCGCCAGTTCCTGCTGGATCTACAGCGGCAGCTGGACGCCGGAAGGCAACCAGATGGCCCGACGCGACAACGCCGATCCGTCGGGTCTGGGGGCGGTCTCAGGCTGGGCCTGGGCCTGGCCCGCTAACCGCCGCATTCTCTATAATCGCGCCTCCGCGGATGCACAGGGTAAAGCCTGGGATCCGCAGCGCCGCCTGATTGAGTGGGATGGTACACGCTGGCACGGTATCGACGTACCGGATTATCCGGTAACGCTGTCGCCGCAGAAGCAGGCCGGTCCGTTTATCATGCAGCCCGATGGTCTCGGCCACCTGTTTGCACTCGATAAAATGGCCGACGGCCCGTTCCCGGAACACTACGAACCGATGGAAAGTCCGCTCGCCGACAATCCCCTGCATCCACAGCAGCGTCACAGTCCGGTGGTCCGTCTGTTCAGCAGCGACGCCGCGCAGCTGGGTGAGGCCGCCGACTATCCCTGCGTCGCCACCACCTACTCCATCACCGAACTGTTCCGCCACTGGACCAAGCATGCCCTGCTGAATGCAATCGCGCAGCCGGAGCAGTTTGTCGAGATCGGCACTGAGCTGGCAGAGGAGAAAGGCATTCAGGCCGGAGACAGCGTCAAAGTCACGTCACGTCGTGGCTATATCAAAGCCAAAGCGGTGGTCACGCGTCGTCTGCAGCGTCTGATGATTGACGGCAGGCCGGTTGATACCGTGGGCATTCCCTGCCACTGGGGTTTTGAAGGCACCACGCGTAAAGGCTTCCTCGCCAATACGCTGACGCCTTCGGTTGGCGACGCCAACTCGCAGACCCCGGAGTACAAGGGATTTTTAGTGAAAGTGGAAAAAGCGTAACGGCAGATGACTATGGCTTATCAATCTCAAGATATTATCCGTCGCTCTGCGACCAATGGCTTTACCCCACCGCCGCAGGCGCGCGATCACCAGCGCGAAGTGGCGAAACTTATCGATGTCACCACCTGTATCGGCTGCAAAGGCTGCCAGGTCGCCTGCTCCGAGTGGAACGACATCCGCGATGAAGTCGGCCACAACATCGGGGTTTATGACAATCCCACCGATCTGACCGCCAAATCCTGGACGGTAATGCGCTTTTCCGAAGTCGAAGAGAACGGCAAGCTGGCCTGGCTGATTCGCAAAGATGGCTGCATGCACTGCGCCGATCCCGGCTGCCTGAAAGCCTGTCCGTCGGCAGGCGCCATCATTCAGTATGCCAACGGCATCGTCGACTTTCAGTCTGAGCAGTGCATTGGCTGCGGCTACTGCATCGCAGGCTGCCCGTTCAACGTACCACGGCTGAATAAAGAGGATAACCGCGCCTACAAATGCACCCTGTGCGTGGATCGCGTCAGCGTCGGTCAGGAACCCGCCTGTGTGAAGACCTGCCCGACCGGTGCCATTCATTTCGGCAGCAAAAGCGACATGCTGACGCTGGCGGAGGAACGCGTGGCGGAGCTGAAGTCACGCGGGTTTGCGCAGGCTGGCCTCTACAATCCGGAAGGCGTGGGCGGCACCCACGTGATGTATGTGCTGCATCATGCGGACAAGCCTCAGCTCTATCACGGACTGCCTGCGAATCCGGGCATCAGCCCGACCGTGACCTTCTGGAAGGGGATCTGGAAACCGCTGGCAGCGTTCGGTTTTGCCGCCACGTTTGCCGCCTCAATCTTCCACTATGTTGGCGTTGGCCCGAATCGCGTCACTGAAGAGCACGACGACAACGATGATCAGCCTGAGGAGCATCAATAATGAAGAAGCCCGATCATCTGGTGCGCTATCGCGCACCTGAACGCATCAATCACTGGATCGTCGCGATTTGCTTTGTCATGGCCGCATTAAGCGGATTAGGGTTTTTCTTTCCGTCGTTTAACTGGCTGATGCAGATATTTGGCACACCACAACTGGCGCGTATTCTGCATCCTTTTGTTGGCGTGGTGATGTTTGCCGCTTTTATGCTGATGTTTTTACGTTACTGGAAACACAACCTGATTAATCGCGATGACCTTTACTGGGCCAGAAATATTCACCGGATTGCGCTGAACGAAGAGGTTGGCGATACCGGTAAATATAACTTTGGTCAGAAGAGTGTGTTCTGGGCTGCTATCATCAGCTTAGTATTGCTGCTTGCCAGCGGCATTGTGATCTGGCGACCCTACTTTGCTGATGCCTTTTCCATTCCGCTGATTCGTCTGGCGCTGGTTGTGCATTCGGTATCAGCGGTGGCGCTGATCATCGTCATTATGGTGCATATTTATGCTGCATTGTGGGTCAAAGGCACACTGACCGCGATGGTGGAAGGCTGGGTCAGCTCGGAATGGGCCAGACAGCATCATCCTCGCTGGTATCGTGAGCAGCGTAATCCGCCAATAAAACAGGAAAAACGCCCCTGATGAGTATTCGCATAATCCCGCAGGACCAGCTGGAGAAAAGCGAAAAGACAACGGCGGAGATGATTCCGCCGTTACTTTTTCCACGGCTGAAAAATTTATACAGCCGTCGTGCCGCGCGACTGCGCGACCTGGCGGCGAAAAATCCACTTGGCGATTATCTGCGCTTTGCGGCGGTGATCGCTGAAGCGCAGGAGATTGTGCTGTATGACCATCCGCTGCACATCGACCTGCATGCCCGACTGACGCAGAGTGCCAGCGAGGGCAAGCCGCCACTGAACATTCACACCCTGCCGCGCGATGCGCACTGGCAACGGCTGCTGCACTCGCTGATTGCCGAGCTGAAGCCGGAGATGAGTGGTCAGGCACTGGCAGTGCTGGAGAATCTGGAGAAGGCGTCCGCCACCGAGCTGGAAACCCTGGCCAGCGCGCTGTTTACCGGCGACTATGCGCTGGTCAGCAGCGATAAAGCGCCCTTTATCTGGGCGGCGCTTTCGCTTTACTGGGCGCAGATGGCAGCCCTGATCCCGGGCAAAGCACGCGCGGAGATGGGCGATCAGCGTCAGTTCTGTCCGGTCTGCGCCAGCATGCCGGTCGCCAGCGTGGTGCATATGGGCAGTCATGAAGGCGCGCGCTATCTGCACTGCAATCTGTGCGAAAGTGAATGGCACGTGGTGCGCAGCAAATGTACCCAGTGCGAACAGTCCCGCGATCTGCACTACTGGTCGCTCGACAGCGAGCATGCGGCGGTGAAGGCAGAGAGCTGTGGCGACTGCGGCACCTATCTGAAGATGCTCTATCAGGAGAAAGATCCGGCCATTGAACCGGTGGCCGATGACCTGGCGTCGCTGATACTGGATGCACGGATGGAGCAGGAAGGCTTCGCGCGCAGCAGTCTCAATCCCTTTATGTTTCCTGGCGAATAGTCACTGAATCCGGAGAACCCGATGAAACTGATTGGCAGCTATACCAGCCCGTTTGTGCGTAAGATTTCGATTATCATGCTGGAAAAAGGCATTACGTTTGAATTCGTTAACGCATCGCCTTACAGCGATGACAGCCACGTGCCGCACTACAATCCGCTGGGCAAAGTCCCGGCGCTGGTCGCTGACGATAAGCAAATCTGGTTCGACTCCAGCATCATCGCCGAATTTCTGGAACTGCGCGGCGCGGAGCCGGCTTTACTCCCTGCCGATCCGCTTGAGTCACTCAACATTCGTCAGCTGGAAAAGCTGGCGGATGGCGTCAGCGACGCCGCGCTGGTGATTGTGCGTGAGCAGATGCGACCGGGTGATTTGCAGTCGGAAGAGGTGCTGTTGCGTAATCGTGAAAAGATTCAGCGCAGTCTCGATATGCTGGAAGCCGTGGCCGCAGAGGGCAAATGGCTTAACAACGGCCAGCTCAATCTGGCAGATATCGCCACTGGCTGCATGATCGGCTACCTCAACTTCCGCCGCGTGGTGCCAAACTGGTGTGTCGAACGTCCGGCATTGGTGAAGCTGGCGGAAACGCTGTTTGAGCGCGAGAGCTTTGCGCGGACGACGCCGCCTGCGGGGTGAGGGGTGCGGTGGCTGGGGCTGATGATTTCATCGGCCTCCTCAGCGCACCGCTCTCTCTGCCGTAGCTCATGATCCTGACAATCTGACGCAGGCTGAAGTGGCTGACTATCTTTGATAGCGGCCCGATATTTTTCGGGATGTATGCAGTATACGCAGGATGCGAACCGTATCTTTTTCAGCTACATAGATGATCATGAACGGTAAGCGTGGCACCACCAGTTTAAGCTGTTTTTCTGTTCCGACTTTAGTGCCAGCCCGCGGGTTTTCGCTAAGCAAACTGGCCAACCGGGTAAACTTATCGTCTGTTGCACTGGCTACCAGCAGGCCAGCCTCACGATACAGATAACGAAATATTGTTTCCCTGTCCGCCTGCGCCTGTTTTTCCCATTGAACGGCTGCTATCACAATTTTCCCTGCGCGGCCTGCGCTTTAAGCTCTTCCATGCGGGTATTCATTTCATCGTTACTGATGAACTCACTTTCACCGGCATCATAACGACTGAATGCCGCTGCTATCTGCTCTTCCAGCCATGCATCATGTTTACTGTCCTGATAGTGCCGCTCTTCAGCAGCCAGCTCTTCCGCTCGCTGACGCATAACCTCAGTCAGCGTCTTCTTCTGGCGCTCGGCTGCCTGCATGGCAAGTCGTTTAACATCGTCATCAATCCTGAAGTGGATAGTGCTCATAGCCTGACTCTCGCGTGGTGTCGTTTGTGGTGTCATCATGCCTGTCATCCCTTTCTCTGTCATCTCCATTTCGCTCGTGTGCGATGCCGGAAATCGACACTCCAATAGAACTAAATAGCCCATTACGGATGCTGGAGAGGATATGGGGAAGAGGATGTAAACGAAATGGTTAATGGAAGAACAATCCATTTTTCAGAGACACCTCGCAATCTATTACTTAGCTCTCAGCGAGTTTACAAAGCGGAGGGTGTATATTTGAACAGGAGAAAACAGGAAAGGAAGCGCGTAACGAGAGATTATTAGCGCGGGCTGAAGGTGGTGGAACACCAACAGCCCGCTGACCACAACTAACTAGGTAGGAGTTAATTATGGCTGGAAGAGATTCTACGTCAGAACCCGCTGTACCCCAAGCACGCAAAAGCATTGTCGGACAGCTGGCTGACTGGTTTCGGAATCACTGAGGCGGGACAGCCGGAGATTACTGTTGCGCCCGGTGTGATTCGGTTGTGGCGTCGGTAAGCGATAGCGTTAGAGTCTTAAAAGAAAGATCCCGGCATAAGCAGGGATCTCTCATTCATTTAATAGTGCTAGCAAGATGATAATAACCTTTCTATTGTTTCTTTATCTTTTTCATGAAAAACAATCTCTAGCTGATGCCTTTTATCATCGACCCAATCTAAAACCGAATCTTTTAATACCTCCAAATATATACACAAATCAGAATCAGCAATGCTCGGCAATGACTCATGCACGATCATTACTTTATTTTCACTAATCCAATCCAGATCGCGTAAACAATCATATAGAGAGTTCCAGTTGAGACCAAAATATCCAGGAAACCAAAGTAAGTAATAAAGAGATTTTAGTAACTCGTCAGTATCACCGATCGTTGGATCAACCCTAGCTACAAACACCTCACCAACATCATAACATACAGATTTATCTGCAAATTTAAACACTTTCATCACATTATTACCTGATTTTTATGAACGTTTTATAATGATCATTCGTATAATACGCCTCGCCATTTTTCCCGACAATGACTCGTTGAGGGCCTGGCCCCGATATATTCGGAGTTGGATGAACATATTCCTTATAGTATCCAGTGGTTTGTGGGGGCAAGCCAGATTTGCCTGTTGTTCGGTCAGGTAGATTTTTGAACACTGAACCATCGTTTCTGTGTGGATTAGTTCCACCGCTAGCAATTCGGTCAAGTGTGGGTTTTAGATCTACAGTTCCAGAAAATGTTTGCCCTGTTTTTATATCTTTTACTGTAACACCTTCGATAAAACGAACAGACTCTTTGGCTGTATTAGCTGGTTTCGTGGAACCTTTGCCACCACCAATAATGCCGCCCGCTCCCTTCACATTTCCAGCATCATCCAGTACCCCAGTCTTCATCGGATTTATAGGGATGACTTTTACCGGTCGGTTGCCATGTTCCCGCTGTAACTCATCGTCATTATTACCCAGTGCGTTATTTTCCAGCGACGTTTTCCCCGCCTGCGCCCCCGCCACAACATCAGCCGTGCTGTCTCCCACTACGCCGCCTGCCAGCCCCGCCGCTAATGTCCCCAGCGCGCTGATCGTCTGCCGCTGCTCCTCAGACAGGTCTTCACGTTTAACGCCCGGATACAGCTGCTGCGCGATGTACTCGCCCATCGCCCCGCCCGAGGCGCCCGCCAGCGCTGAGTTGTCCGTCGCATATGAGGTTACCGCACCCAGCACCGCGTGCGCCATCAGGTTCGCTTCGGTATTCACCTTACCGTTCGCGTCCGTCGTCAGCTCATGTATCTTTTCCGCCACATACGGCGCGGCCGCCCCACTCAGCGCCTGCGCCACGTTCCCGCCCGACAGCCCCTGCACCGCCGCCGTCACCGCGCTGATGCCCTGCTGAAGCGCCGAACCCGTGCCGAACGGCCTCATTGCCGTGACGTAAGCCTGCTTCGCTATCTCATCTGACGTCGGGTTCAGCTTCCCTTTTCCGGCCAGCTCTTCCCTGGCCGCCGCCAGCGCTGACGGGTCACGCTGCGCCTTCATGCCCGCTATCTGGCCCTGCGTTCTGGCAATGTCCCCCGCCTGCGCCCCGATTTCGCCTATCAGCTGCGCCGCCTTCAGCCGGTTCTGCTCTTTCTCTTTATCAAAGATGACGTCCAGCCCCGGATTCGCGTTTGCCACGTCGCGGCTTAAATCTGCAACGTCCTGAGCCTGTTTTTCCTTATCGCGGATAACGACAGTGCCTTCGGTCACCGCCGACTTCGTTACGGAGTCCGCGCTGCCGCTGCCGTTCAGCCCCGCCTGCACGTTTTGAGTCATGTTGCTTTCGAACTGACCGCCGATGCCGCCGCCGGTGCTTATCCCCGCGCTCTGATGCTCCACCTTATAGTCCGCGTGGTTCTCTATGTCGCTGAAGCCCAGCGTGCCGGTGTCGAGCCGGTTCTTATCGGCGGTGGCGGTGGAGCTGATAGCTGATAGCTATATAAGGTAAAATCCCGGTCTGGTGGCCGGGATTTGAGAACCTTACTTATTCTGAAGCGTTTCTTTTGCTTCAATCAAAATATTAATCAGATCATCAAGAGGCATTTTTGCGATAAATCCATGCTCTTTATCGGTTCCAAATAATTCAACTTCAAGATCATCTGTTCCTTTTTCTTGGTTGATCTCAATAACTCTTTCTCGATCTAATTGAACTTCAAGAGTCAGTTCTTCGTATTCCATTGGACTGGAAAAAAATAGTTCTAATTTTTTCTGAGTCATTTCTTCACCAGCGGATCTAATAGAGTATTGAACGAACCATCAGGATTAAATCTAACTCCCTGACCTTTAGATGCACGATATTCAACACCACCACGAGATAGTTCATTTCGTACCGTACCTGGATCATTTAGAAGATCCCGAATAAACTTTTCCGCTGCTGCATTTTTCTGGGCCTGATTGCCCTTCAGGGGCTCGAATGTTCCGCCTGGTTTACCAGCATGTTTTTCCCATGCCCTAGCAGCAGCAGACATTCCTTGATTATTGATCGGTTTGTTCGCTGATGCGATCCGATCATCTATCTCTGAGCCAGTAAAATCACCTCCATTTTGTGACGATTTATTACTCTCATTATTCCTTGCATTCTCTTCATCCTGAAGTTCCCAGCCGCCCGGCGTTCCCGATCCCACACCTCCCAACTCAGCCTTTTCTGCGTCCGTCAGATTGGCCCTGGCATTTGGTGCTGAGTCACTGCCAAAACCGTACTTATCCTGCAACGAACTCAGATACTTTCCGGTTATCTCGTCATTACCCATCATTTGCAGGGTGACAAGATGATCGAGCTCATCAGAGGTCATCCGCCATCGCCGTACTCACGATGACCGCACCGTTCATCTGCGTGTGCTCACGCCGATGACGATGGCCTACTACGCCTTACTCTCTACTCCCAACCTGCTGTACGCGAAAAACTGCTCATTAAAGTAAAAAAGGACGTTAGTAAAGCGAGGTTCAGATTTTAATTTATAACTGTTGATATTTAATACCTTCGTCTTGTTCATATGATGACGACAAAGATTCCAACATATTTATTTCATCCCCAACATTCATAATAAAGAGGTTTAATTCACCTTCAAATACAAGTTTCACACCTACAAATGCATCCTCTAATGAAGAAGACATTAAAAATACTTTTAAAAGTAATTTTTCAATATAATTAACGATCGGATAAATGTGTGAAATATCAACAACCGTTTCTTTTCCATATTCACCAAGATCACATCCCTGGAGAGGCAAGTTTGTTAATTCAAGCGTCGAGCCATCCTTTCCACATTTAAAACTCTCCATCTCATCAACTTCTGAAAAAACAAGCTGCAATTGTTGAGGGTGAATATAATCATGGTTTTCAAGCGAATAAATTACCCCATTAACCCTTAGAAGTTTTTTCTCAACAACACTGCGAGTCCATTCTTCATATCCCTTTACAATATTAATCATTTCGGATCTCCCTTTAGTGCATTTTTTACTGATGTATTATTAATACCATCTTTAAGGATAGTGACGAAACTACCATCTGGCTTGGTAACAACAACATCATTACCCTTTATCCTAAAAAACACATCTCCACGACTGGCACCAAGGTCAGTACCTTGTCCCGCAAACTTTCCAGCAATAACTTTATCTGGATGAGAACCGATATCGTTGATAATATCTAATACGCGCTGCCTATCTGCTGCGTTCGATGCATTACCACCAAAATCTTCAACGTGTTTTCCAAGTTTTTTACCTAATTGTGCATTGTTAACTGAGAATGCAGCATTAGATCCAATTCCAGAACTTGGTAAAGATGTTTGGCCAGGACTCGGTAAATATCCTGATATTTCATCACTGGCTTTATTAAGCAGTTTTGATGCTTCCGCTACATCACCTTTAGCCAGCGCCGTTTGTGCCGCCTTGATGGCTTTACCTGCCGCATCTCCCGCGCCTGGAATGATACCGATTGCAGCCACAAGGTAATCAAGCGCGCTCTGTGCCTCAGCAAAGCTTTTGATATCACCCACAACAGGCACGAAGTCAGTGCCCAGCGAAGCCATATCTTTCAGTACTTCACGCCGTTCAGTGTACATCTTCACCGAGCAGGCTTCGGCACTCATGCCGCCGCAGTTGGCCTTTTTATAGCGCTCGTTTTCCGCCTCAACGTACTCACCGGCCTTCTGTTCCGGCGTTTTACCTTCAGACTGCGCCTGCGCAATATCACCCAGCGCATTATTCTCAACGGTAACAATCCCAACATACTGGCCGAATTTTTATCTCATCTTCAATCTAAAATCCTTTTAGTTTAAGTAGTCTGGCAACGACAAAAACCGCACCAGTAAAAGCACCAATAGCACAGCCAATATTAATGGTTTTTAATATATCGGCTTTTTCCAGATCGAAAGATCCTGTTAGCATCCAAGCTAAAAAGTCTACGGACAAGGCTATACTCAGGAAACTAATAATAACCCCCAACATACAGACGACAAATAGAATAAACAGGCTTAATATTTTCTCATTGAAAGGTTTCATTTCAGTTTATCCTCAATGATTGGTTCAAGTTTTTTGCCGCCATACTCAGAAGAGAAAGAAGCTCCTATGTCACCCAAACTGCCTGGGATATTGCTCGGTGTTACTTCCTTTGAAATACCATAATAACTTTTTATTTCAGTATATTTTTGAAGCGTTGGATTGAATTTCGGATCCCAGCCACCTTTCCACCAGTTTGCCCCAGCATTTACTCCCCATGAAAGCCCTTTACCAATGCCATAGCCGATACCCGATCCAGCACCATTGATAAGCGCGCCAGACAATGGATTTTTGTCATCCAGCCAGTTACCAAGTGCACCACCTGCGGCATTCCAGCCAACTGTACCGTCCAACCCATTGCCCATACTTATAACATTCACCCAGCCACCAATCGCAGCATTTGCCGGATCTATCGTACCATCTGCAAGATAACTGATACCTGCGTTCGCACCTGCTCCCAGCCCCCACATTGCCTGAGCACTACCAGGCAGCAGCGCTACACCTCCTGTAGCCAGAGCCAACCCTACAGCATCACGTTCATTTAATGCTTTCTGACAACTCGCGGAACCGGGTGCAGCTGTACAGCTCGCCATATCAACACCGTGCTGGCGTATCCATGCAGCCTGAGACTCCTCATTACCACCAAGCAAATTATTAGTCACGGTCGTCTGACCGGCCTGCGTACCCGCCATCGCATCGATCGTACTGTCTCCGGCCAGTCCGCCTGCCAGACCCGCCGCAAGTGTTGCCAGTGCGCTTACCGTCTGCTTCTCGGTTTCACTCAGCTGACCGGCGCTTTTGCCGTAGACCTCTAGCGCGATCATTCCCGCCATTTCTGCCGTTGCTGCGCCTGCGGCACCTGCCAGGGCATTAGTCCCCTGTGCGACGGCCAGCGCGGCGTTCACCGCGGCGTGCGCCATGACTTTACCGGCGTCATCCAGCCCGCTGCTGCCGATAATATTCGCGATGTAAGGAGCCGTCCCGCCTGCTGCGGCCTTCGCCAGATCGCCTCCAGCCAGCCCCTGTATCACCGCCGTGGCCGCCTGCATTCCTCGTTGCATTGCACTTTCCGTACCGTAAGGGGCCATCGCCGTGTCGTAGGCCTGCTTCGCCACGTCCGCATCCGTAAACGGCTTGCCGGATGCGGCGAGTTGTTCTCTGGCCGCCTTCATCGCCGCCGGGTCCTGCTGCGCCTTCAGCCCAGCTATCTGGCCCTGCGTCCGGGCGATATCCCCCGCCTGCGCCCCGATTTCCCCGATGAGTTGCGCCGCCTTCAGCCGGTTCTGCTCCTTCTCTTTATCAAAGATGACGTCCAGCCCCGGATTCGCATTTTCCACGTCGCGGCTGAGGTCCGCCACGTCCTGCTTCTGCTTCGACGGGGCGCGGATAACGATCGTGCCTTCGCTCACCGCCGACTTCGTCACCGACGAGGCGCTGTCCGAGCCGCTCAGCCCCGACAGCACCCCGTTCGCCATGTTCCCGGCGAAGTTTCCGCCGATGCTGCCGCCGGTGCTTATCCCCGCGCTCTGATGCTCCACCTCATATTCCGCGTGGTTCTCAATGTCGCCGAAGCCCAGCGTGCCGGTGTCGAGCCGGTACTTATCGGCGGTGGCCGTCGAGCTGATAACCGCACCGTTCAGCTGTGTGTGCTCACCCGCGGTCACGTCAAAGCCGCCCTGACCCGCAAAAATCCCGGTCTGCTCAGTCACGCTCTGCCAGGTGCTGTGCATCTTATCCCGGCTCACGTTCACGTTCGCCGACCCGGTCATTGAGCCGAACGTGAAGCTGCCGCCCGCGCTGGCGCTCTGCTGCCTGCTGTCGTACCGGTCGCTGTTACTAAAGATCAAGTCCCGATAAGGTAATGACAGAGAGCATCCTTGCCACTGTCACGTATTCCATAAGACTTTTCATCTGTTACATTAACGCGTTTAGCAAATATTCATAAGTTAAAGTTCAATGAGTATTAAGAGCAGTTAATTATGAAGAACCAGAAAGATTGACAAAAACCAGGAATTATAATTCATCTTCTGAAATAATATTCGAAGCTCCACAGGCTTTAAATAACCATTTTAATGCGCCAGACATGAAATAAAGGTCAAGTGTTGTCACCTCAATTATGAAGTGGCTATTATTTAATGGCTCATCAAACAACACTGCATTCCACCAAAACCACTCTCGCCCATCAGGCTCAAGCCAAGATAACCATGAGGCTAATGTCCATTCATTATCGTTCGAAGCTTCAGCTAACTTTTCCCCATAAGATAATTCATTCCAACTTTCATTCCGTTTTTCTTTTTCTTTTTCAGTCGGTTCTGCCACAAAACCATTAACAAACTGGTATGGAAGAAAAGTTGACCATTCTTTTAGAGACGGCCATTTTTGCGTAGAGTAATAATTTACAATAATCATTACCTTTTTTGCCATGCCCAATACTTTAGACACGTCATTGCATGACACGATGAATCGTGCGATTCCAACGCCAGTAGTCTTATCTATAGACTGAGGCGGTTTTTTTAATCTACTTCTTTCCAGTAGTATCTGTCGTAATCTTTCATCACTTATTTGCATTTCTTCCTGTCCCCTGAATAATCTTGCCTTTAAATTCTTCCATTTTTTCCGGCCTTACACCATATTGATCCTTAGCTTTAGTTGGATCTGCAATAACAGGTTTTCCTTTATTTTCTGGCAAACGAGCTACACTTTCTTTTACAGCAGTGTTTCTTAGGTCATCCAGAACAGAGTGGGGAACTTCAAACGTTTTGATCGCTGCACCATCCATATTCTGCGCAACACGCTTTTCGAAAAAATCCAGTGCCCTAGCTTTGTCACCAAAATTCAAATATAGCGTTGTACTGCCAGTGATACTAACCTGTCCGTTGTCTCCTATGAGTACACGTGTATTTGGTGTTCCCTCTACACGATAAACAGTTATAGTGCCTGGACCTTTCAATCCCCATAAAGCACCACCTATTGCTGCAGTGGTATGGACACCAGTCATCGCGGTATAGAGGCCGTCTGCTGTCTCCTTACTCACACCCCAGTTTTCAGCGATACGGTTAACATTAGCTTCACGCTCCGCTTTCGCATCCGCCGAGGCATACTGCCACATCAGCGCGTCAACCTGACCTTTCCCTTCTTTATATACGCTGCCCATCGTGCCGATATACTGGCCGTCGAGTTGCTGGTCATAGCTCTTCGACATCGCTGCCAGTTCCTGCCGCATTCCCTGGCAGGCTGCTGAAGAAAGTCCTTTACAGGCTGAGTCCAGCGCTGCATCGAATGCCTTGTCCTTCGCATTCAGGTCACTGATTAACTTCTCTGCCTGCTGTTTCTTTTCACCATCCAGATAAGGCAGTGACCACTTCGCATCCTGACGTTTCTTATCATCTGTGGCTGACAGCGCATTATTCTCAACCGCATTTTTACCCGCCTGTGCCCCCGCCACAGCATTACCGGTACTGTCACCAACCACGCCGCCAGCCAGACCCGCCGCCAGCGTCCCCAGCGCGCTTATCGTCTGCCGCTGCTCTTCACTCAGGTCCTCACGCTTGACACCCGGATACAGCTGCTGCGCGATGTACTCGCCCATCGCCGCGCCCGATGCGCCAGCCAGCGCCGCGTTGCCCGCCGCATAGGAGGTTACAGCACCCAGCACCGCGTGCGCCATCAGGTTCGCTTCGGTATTCACCTTACCGTTCGCGTCCGTGGTCAGCTCATGTATCTTTTCCGCCAGGTACGGCGCGGCCGCACCGCTTATCGCCTGCGCCACGTTCCCGCCCGACAGCCCCTGCACCGCCGCCGTTACCGCGCTGATGCCCTGCTGAAGTGCCGAACCCGTGCCGAACGGCTTCATCGCCGTGTCGTAAGCCTGCTTCGCTATCTCATCTGACGTCGGGTTCAGCTTCTCTTTTCCGGCCAGCTCTTCCCTGGCCGCCGCCAGTGCTTTCGGGTCCTGCTGCGCCTTCATGCCCGATATCTGACCCTGCGTCCTTGCAATATCGCCCGCCTGCGCCCCGATTTCCCCTATCAGCTGCGCCGCCTTCAGCCGGTTCTGCTTCTTCTCCTTATCGAAGGTGACGTCCAGACCCGGATTCGCGTTCGCCACGTCGCCGCTGAGGTCCGCCACGTCCTGCGTCTGCTTCGATGTGTCGCGGATAACGATAGTGCCTTCGCTCACCGCCGACTTCGTGGTGCTGTCCGCGCTGCCGCTGCCATTCAGCCCCGCCAGCATCCCGTTCGCCATGTTCCCGGCGAAGTCCCCGCCGATACTGCCGCCGGTGCTCATGCCCGCACTCTGATGCTCAACCTTATACTCCGCGTGGTTCTCAATGTCGCCGAAGCCCAGCGTGCCGGTGTCGAGCCGGTTCTTATCGGCGGTGGCGGTGGAACCGATGACCGCGCCGTTCAGCTGCGTGTGCTCACCGGCGGTCACGTCAAAGCCGCCCTGACCGGCAAAAATCCCGGTCTGCTCCGCCACGCTCTGCCAGTTGCTGTGCATCTTATCCCGGCTCACGTTCACGTTCGCTGAGCCGGTCATCGAGCCAAAGGTGAAGCTGCCGCCCGCGCTGGCGCTCTGCTGCTTGCTGTCGTAGAGGTCGCTGTCCTGCTCTGAGGTCAGCGTCAGGTTGCGGCCCGCCTCCACCTTCACGCTCTCACCGCTCACCTGTGCGCCCGTGAGCGTCGTGTCGCGCCCGCTGGTCAGGCTGAGCTGACGGCCCGCGTCCAGCGTGGTTTCGCTGTGCGTCAGCCCGTTGCCCTTTTCGCTGCCCTTCGCCGCGTTGACGCTCGCCGACACGCTGATGCCATAGCCGCCCGACCCCACGCCGATGCCGATACCGACGCTGCCGCCCTTGCTGCTGTTCTTACTGTCGTTGCTCTGCGTGTTCTGCGCCGACTGCAGCAGGATGTCCCGCAACGCATCCAGGCCCAGGTTGCCGCCCGCCTTCAGCTGGCTGCCCTGCACGAGGATGTCGCCCGCGCTGCCCGGCTGCGCGCCGATGGCGAGGTAATTATTGGCGGCGACTGGCTCACCGAGTCCGGCATCGTCAGCGCTGAACAACCGGAAGTAAGCGCACCACTCTGTGTGCTAGAGTTGCAGCGGCGAGAAGTGGAGGTTTTCAAAGCGTAAAAACAAAATCCCGACCAACAAGGCCGGGATTCTTCATATAATCAAAGAACTACTAATTGCTGATATATATGGCTTTACGCGTATCACGACCTTTGTAATAACTCCATTAGCAATTATTTCAGTAAATAAATACTCCCCTGATTTATCATTTTTTATACTGAATGAACTAACTCCATCAATAGAATTATGTACAAGTTCATTTCCATCAAGTTTTATAGCGTACTGAATCCATCCTTCAACAGCACTGAAAGAGAAGTCGATAACCACCCCTTTTTCATCTTTAGCCGTATATAAATAGCTTATATTATCTCGTTCAAAAGAAACTGGCTCACTTTCAAAAAAAGAGAGTAACTCTATCTCATCAGGTTTTTTTTCTATAAACATTATTGAGTTGCTCCATTTTTCGGTATTGTAGTAATAAAACGATGTGAACCATTACTCATTACTTCAAAAGTGCTTTCAAACATTGTTGCCTTACCAGAAGGCCCCATAAAGAAAGACTCCCTCACTTCGAAACTGCCGTACTGATCAGTATATTTTTTCACAATATTACTTGGGTTTTTTGTTGCTGTCGTGAAGTGTTCAGCAAGCATTGCATGCCCACTTACATCATCAGTAACTCCTAATCTCTTCATTTCTAAAGAAAGTTGATTTGTGCGATCTAATGTATGGGGATTTCCTGTTGATCTTCCAAAAAGGTAATCAAATTTTTTCGCATCAACTACAGAATTAGATATTGTCTGTATGGCAATAGCATCAGGTATTTTCTTGCCTGGCAGGAACAACCCCGCCAACATTCCACCCGTTGCTTCCAGAGCAAGCTGGTTACCTTGTGCAGCTTCTTTAACCTGCCCGGCAACAGCTGTCCAGGTTTCGCTTTTCATCAGGGCTTTCAGCGTATCTGCCGCAGCTTGATTTTTACCCGACAGATCGCTTAACGCCTGGGTACAGTAGCTATCACCCATAGCGCAGGAGGTAAGAGCCATTGCCGCATCAGCACCGTAATCTGCCCCACCTAATGCCGCATCGCCGGTATCAGCAAGCGCATTAATAATGCCGTTGGCGATGGAAGAGGTTGTGCCCTCACCCAGCTTTTCCCTGACCTGACTCTTCAGCGATTCAGCTACCTGCTTCGCCGTTTCACGGGCTTTGTCACCACTCAGCGAGTTGAACTCCAGCGCATTTTTCCCCGCCTGCGCCCCCGCCACAACATCCGCCGTGCTGTCACCCACAACGCCGCCCGCAAGACCCGCCGCCAGCGTACCCAGCGCGCTTATCGTCTGCCGCTGCTCCTCAGACAGGTCACTGCGCTTAACGCCCGGATACAGCTGCTGCGCGATGTACTCGCCCATCGCCGCGCCCGAGGCTCCGGCCAGCGCTGTATTGCCCGCCGCGTACGAGGTTACCGCACCCAGCACCGCGTGCGCCATCAGGTTCGCCTGGACATTTACCTTACCGTTCGCGTCCGTCGTCAGTTCATGTATCTTTTCCGCCAGGTACGGTGCCGACGCGCCGCTTATCGCCTGCGCCAGGTTCCCGCCCGACAGGCCCTGCACCGCCGCCGTCACTGCGCTGATGCCCTGCTGCAGCGACGAACCCGTGCCGAACGGCTTCATCGCGTTGTCATACGCCCGCTGCGATATATCGGCTTCCGTATAAGGCTTACCGCTTGCCGCCAGCTGCTCACGCGCCGCCTGAAGAGCCGCCGGGTCCTGCTGCGCCTTCATGCCTGCTATCTGGCCCTGCGTCCGTGCGATATCCCCCGCCTGAGCCCCGATTTCACCGATAAGCTGCGCCGCCTTCAGCCGGTTCTGCTCCTTCTCCTTGTCAAAGATGACGTCCAGCCCCGGGTTCGCGTTCGCTACGTCGCGGCTCAGCCCTGCCACGTCCTGCTTCTGCTTCGACGGGTCGCGGATGATTATCGTGCCTTCGCTCACCGCCGCCTTCGTGGTGCTGTCCGCGCTGCCGCTGCCGTTCAGCCCCGCCAGCATGCCGTTCGCCATGTTCCCGGCGAAATGACCGCCGATGCCGCCGCCGGTACTGATGCCCGCGCTCTGATGCTCCACCTTATAGTCCGCGTGGTTCTCAATGTCGCCGAAGCCAAGCGTGCCGGTGTCGAGCCGGTTCTTATCGGGGGTGGCCGTCGAGCTGATGACCGCACCGTTCAGCTGCGTGTGCTCACCCACGGTCACGTCAAAGCCGCCCTGACCCGCAAAAATCCCGGTCTGCTCAGTCACGCTCTGCCAGGTGCTGTGCATCTTATCCCGGCTCACGTTCACGTTCGCCGACCCGGTCATTGAGCCGAACGTGAAGCTGCCGCCCGCGCTGGCGCTCTGCTGCTTGCTGTCGTAGCGGTCGCTGTCCTGCTCTGAGGTCAGCGTCAGGTTGCGGCCCGTGTCCACCTTCACGCTCTCACCGCTGGCCTGCGCGCCCGTGAGCGTCGTGTCGCGCCCGCTGGTCAGGCTGAGCCGGTTGCCCGCGTCCAGCGTGGTCTCGCTGTGCGTCAGCCCGTTGCCTTTTTCGCTGCCCTTCGCCGCGTTGACGCTCGCCGACACGCTGATGCCGTAGCCGCCCGACCCCACGCCGATGCCGACCCCGACGCTGCCGCCCTTGCTGCTGTTCTTACTGTCGGTGCTCTGCGTGTTCTGCGCCGACTGCAGCAGGATGTCCCGCGCCGCAGCCAGGCTCAGGTCGCCGCCCGCCTTCAGCTGGCTGCCGGTGATGCTGATGTCGCCGCTCTGCGCCGTACCGTTTTTGCCGGTTGCCGTGACGGTCAGATTCCGGCCCGCCGTCAGCGTGCTGCCCTGCGACTGACTGCTCTCAGTACGCGCTTCGGTTTTCGACGACTGGCTGCCGTACGAGGCGCTGACGCCGATGGTGTTGGTCGAGCCCGCCTGATAGCCGTCCTGCCCCGGCTTCAGGTCGCCGGCGGCATTGTGTGCGTTTGCGGCGGCAGTGTTCAGCCCGTCCATCTGAGCCGCCTGCGCCGCCTGCACCCCGTTCAGCGCCGCCTGGGTGTTCTGCAGCGCGCTGACCCGCCCGTCACCCGACTTCCTGGCCTGCTGCGCGCTGCTGACCGCCGTGTTGAGCGCGCTGCCCGCTGCACCCGACAGCGCCAGCGTCAGTCCGCTCTGCTTCGACTCGGTCTTCTCGGTGCGGGTCCGCTGGTCAACACCCGGATCGATGCTCACGCTGTCGCCCGTCAGGTTCATGTCTTTACCCGCCACCAGGTCTGCGCCGCCGACGTGCAGCCGGTTGCCCGCCGTGATGTCCACGCTGCCCTGGCTGCTGCCGATGGTGCTGACGCTCTGGCTCTGGGTGGTGCCTTTTTCATCAATTTCGTGCCGCGTGGACTGCTTGCCGATGGTGAAACCGATGCCACCGCTGCCCAGCAGCCCGCTCTTTTTCTTTTCTTTCAGCTGGTAGTGGCTGTCGGTCTCGGTTGCCGCGCCAATCTCCACGTCGCGCCCGGCCCGCAGGTTAACATCCTGGTCGGCGGCCACCACCGAGCCGGTCACCGTCAGGTCGCGCCCGGCGATGACCGTGACGCTTTCGCCGCTCAGCAGGCTGCCGTTCTCACGGGTGGTAACATCCTGCGTTACGCTGTGGCCGCTGCTTTTGTTCAGCAGACCTTTATTCTCTGAGCGCTCCTCGCTGTAGAACGACTCCCGTTCGGTGGCTGTGTTCAGCACCACGTCCTGCTTCGCCTGCAGCCCGACCGCGCCCTGTTCGCTGTGCAGCGTACTGCCGGTCACCGTGACGTCGCCCTCGCGCCCGATCACCGTTATGCCCTGCTGTCCGCTGAAGGTACTGCCGGTGCTGCTCTCGCGTGAGCTTTCTTCTTCGCGGTGACTGCGGGTCTTGCCCTCGCGCTTGTTCTCGCTGTCCTGAGCTAACAGGCTGGCGCGTGCGTCCCTGATGGTAACGTTCTGCGCGCTGACGCCGATGCTGCCCTGTGTGCTGTTAACCTGCGCGCCTTCGGCCAGCAGATTATTGCCCGCTACCAGCGTCACGCCCTGATCGCCGCTCAGTGTGCTGAGCAGCAGACGATCCTCCTGACGACTGTTGCTGACCGACGAGGTCCGGCTGCCAGCCTCAAGATGAGTGGTATTGGTGGTGGTCTCCGCGCCGATGCGAATGTCGCCGCCAGCCTGTACCCGTGCAGAGCCGGAGGCGCTGGCCTGACTGCCGGTCAGCGTCAGGTCACGTCCGGCCGAGAGCAGGAGGTTGCTACCGGCGCTAAGCTCGCTACCCTGCGCCTGCTGCCACTCACCGCTGACCTGCGCCATGCGCTCATCCGCTTCTTCCATGCCGCTGCTGGTACGGTTGCCCATCGCGCCGGAAATTACATTCACGCTGCCGCTGTGACTGCTTTTTGCGGTGCCGATCTCAAGGTTGTTACTCGCGCTCAGGCTGAGGTTATTGGTGGCATCCAGCTTCGCGCCCTGCAGCCGGATATCGGTGCCGCTGAGGCTGATATCATCGGCGCTCATCGTCGCCTGGCGCAGGGCATTCTGCAGATCGGTGCTGATCGTCAGCGTCTCCGCCTTCACATCAATGCTGCCTGCCTTGATGTCGCCGCCCAGGTGCTGAAACTGCCCGCTGTCGATGGCGAGCGCCTTGTCCGCAAACAGGTTACCGGCATTGGTCACGCTGTCCGCCGAGAGCTGCAGATTACCGCCGCCAATCACCGCGCCATCGCCGGTCAGGCGCAGGGTAGTCTGAGCCAGATAGACTTTCGGCACCCACACGGTCTGCGGACCCTCTGCCATATCAACCGTTTCGCTGACCAGCCAGACAATATCCTGCTGCAGCGCCGCAATCTGCTGCGGCGTCAGCGCCACACCCGGCACCAGATGGAAGTCCTGCGCCACTTTCGTGCCATTGTTCATCAGCTCCTGATACTGCTCCATTGCATCCCAGCCATTAACGGAAGGCCTGCCGGTCAGTTTCAGGACCTGCTCACGCACCAGGCGCTGCTCATAAAACCCGTCGCCCAGGCGTTTATGCACCTGTGACGGGTCATAGCCCACCCGTTCGAGCAGATAATCGCTGCTGATAAATTTATCCCAACGGGTAAAGCGCTCGTCAGTGACGAGCAGATAGGGGCTGCCCGCCGCAGTGTGCTGACTGAACAGGCCGTTATTGGGGAGAGCCGTGGCGACTTTCTCCAGCTGTTGCAGCGCCGTCAGGGCCAGTTCAGCCGGTAACAGGGGGTGACCCGATGTGTTATCACCCGCCGCAAGTTCTGTGTCGCCTTCATGGTGAGCGACGCCGTCCACGGTGAAAGCCAGTGGATTGCGTTCATACTCAGCGCGCTCGGCGTCCACCGCCTGTAGCGCTGCCTCAAGCTGGCTGACCTGCGCCTGATTAACCGTGATATTACTGATGCTGGCTCCGCTGATACTGACGTTGCCGTTGCCGGTTATGATGCCGTCAACGGTGGCCAGAGCGGTGGTCTCGTCGGAATTGAAAGTTGGATACCAGTGGCGCGTGCTTCTGTCATAGTGATCGACGATAACCTCCTGACGCCGCTCGTTGACCGAATAGCCCCGGTTGTCGATGCTGCCACCGCCATCCAGTATCAGATTACCGTTGGCCGTGATCACGCTGGCGTCATTGAGTAATGATCCGGTGATGCGCAGCCTCATGTCACCACCAGTCAGAATACGTGCGCCGACACCTTCATTGACCAGCCTGTCACGCGTCAGAGTGCCGGTAACACTACGTTCACGTAAAGCGCTGTAGTCGCTGATAAAGAGGGCGCTGTCGATATCGATATGTTGTTCAGGATCCCATTGTTCAATACGGCCACGGTCATGTTCGCGCCACACCGTGTTCTGATAAGGGGTAGGAACATTTTTTTGCTTGAATCCGCGGGTTTCATAGAACGTCATGGCATAACTATCGTCAGCGCTGGGATTCAGCGCCAGATAGTTAACCCACAGATCGGTCAGCACGCCCTGATTGTTCATGACACGGACCTGGGCGCGTTTGCCTGCGGCATCAATCGCCAGCAACGTGCCGTAAGGATTACTCTGTGCCGCAGCCTCATCCTGAAAAGTCAGTTGCTGGGTGGTCGGTGCCATGCTGCTCTTATCGGGCATTATCGTGGTACCAAACGAGCGCCAGTAGTAGTTATATCGGTGCCAGCTGTAGTCGCTGGTCTCTGCCTCACGCTCAATCTCCAGCCCTTCGCGCAGATTGTCGAGCCGCCCCGCTTCAAGCGTCATATCACCGTCCGCTTCGATAAAACTCGCCCGGTTCTCGATCAGGTCATCGCTGTGCAGCGACAGGCGATCGCCGCTATAGAGCAGCGCGCCATCTGTGTTGCTCAGCCGCTCACGGGCCTGCAGGGTCAGGTTTTGAGTTGCCGCGATGACCGCAGGCTGTCCATGGTTGTCGATCACCCGGGAATGCACGGTGACTTCATCACCCATCAACGCGGCACGGTTATCCAGCGAGTCGACATTCAGCGTCAGGTCGTCGGCTTCAAGACGCCCGCTGTTCAGCAGCGCAACGGTAGTAAGCTGAACTGTTTTGCCCACCAGCATCGCAGGGTTAGTTATGCCTGCCGCATTCAGCACCAGATTACCCGGCAGCAACCAGTCCACCAGGTTAGTAAACGCCCCGCTCAGAGAGACAGTCACCGTGCCGTTACTGCTGATGGTTTCGCTCGCCTGGCGGGTGTAGTCCTGTTGCGCGGTCAGCGTCAGAGCTTGCAGGCCCAGCAGCGTGCCGCCCTGATTATCAAAAGAGTGTGCATGGATGCTCAATGCGCCAGCACTCTCCAGCCTTCCGCTCTGATTGAGCAGCACCAGCGGTGAATCAGTCGGTGAGAGATCACCGTTGAGGGTGAGATCACCATTCGCCAGCACCCTTCCCTGCCGGTTGTCCAGCTGTGCAACACCGCGCAGCATGAGCGTTCCGGCGCTCTGCAGCCGCCCGGCGCTATTATCGATATCACGTGCAGTAATGTCGCTGTAGGTGGTGCCGAGTAACAGGCCGCCGTCGCGGTTGATAAGGCGATCGGCCTGCAGTGAGAGCCCCGCCTGACTGCTGATCACACCCTGGGTACTGTTATCGATCGCCGTGGTGTTCAGCACTAAATCCTGGGTGGCGACAAGCTGGCCGCCCTGATTGTTCAGTTGTGCGGCTTCAAGAGTCAGCGCCGCGCCGCTGTGGACTTTGCCCTGCTGGTTGTTGAGCGTGCCGACGTGATAACTTCCCGCGCCCTGGCTGATCAGTGTGCCGCTGGCATTCTCCAGCTGCACGGTGGTCAGATTAATCGCTTCACGGCTACTGAACACGCCCTGACGGTTGTTGATCGTTGCGGCATTGATCTGCTGTTCGCCATTGCTGCGTACCGCGCCGCCATTGTTATCAAACTGCCCTGACAACTGAAGTGTCAGCTGTTGCTGGCTGTCGATGTTGCCGCCTGCGTTGTTCAGCGTCTGCGCATCCAGCTGGAACGCTTCGCCGCTCTGTATCTTACCGGCCTGGTTATCCAGATCCCCGGCCAGATTCAGCTTCAACTGCCGCTGACTGTAGAGCAGACCGCCCTGGGTGTTATCGATACGCGCAGCGGTAATAGTCAGCCCCTCACCAGCCAGCCACTGGCCATCCGCATTGTTAATGTTACCGGTGCGGCTGCCTTCGGTCTGACCCTGAACGGTAAGCTGCTGCTGAGCAGAGACTTTACCGGCCAGGTTGTTGATATCCTGCTCAATGCGTAACGCCATGCCAGCAGCCGATTGCAACACGCCGCTGGCGTTACTGAGCCAGTTCGCCGAGAGTTCAGCCTGCTGCTGACTTTGTACGCTGCCCGCCGTGTTATCGAAACCGGCAGTCGTGGCAGTCCAGCTCCCCTGGCTGCCCATCCAGCCCTGCGCATTGCCCATCTCCTGCGCCTGGAGCGTCTGGCTTAGCCGACTGAAGATGCGGCCATTACTGTTATCCAGACGGCCCGTGAACTGCATATCCAGCGCGTCCAGCGCATTGATCGCCCCCCCGGCATTCAACAGATTTGCGGCGCTGGCCTGGGTGCTACCGTTGCTGGTCAGTGTGCCGCCCTGGTTGTCCCAGTCACCCGCTAGGTTAAGCGTCAGCGCCTGCTGGCTGAGAATCTGCCCTGACTGGCGATTGTTCAGTGCGCCGCCCTGCAGCAGCAGATCGCCGCCGCTTTGCAGCGATCCGCCATCGTTTTCAAATAGCGTCGCTGCGGTGCCATGGACCGCGAGGGCATTTTTCGCCGTGAGTTTGCCGCTCTGGTTGAGGATATCGCCACGGCTGGTCAGCTCCAGATCACCGCCAGACTGCAACCGGCCACTGGCATTATTGAGTTGATCTGCCGTCGCCGTGACCCGCTCACCGCCCTGTGCCGTCCCGTCGCGGTTTTGCCAGAGTCCGCCGCTGAAAAGATAAAATTCATGGCCCGCTTCGATCCAGCCACCGCTGTTGTCCAGGCCCTGTAGTGTCGTCAGGTCGAGATCGCGCTGGCTGACGATCTCGCCCTGCGCATTATTCAGATGCTGTGCGGTCAGCGACAGCTGCCCGCCGTTCAGTATGCCGGATTGATTATTCAGATCACCGCCCGCACTGAGCGTCAGCGCATTATCGGCAAGCAGCTTACCCTGACTGTTGTTAACAGCCGCACTGGCATTAATAGCCAGCGCGGCCTGAGTTTTAACGGTGCCATCCTGGTTAGTCAGGCTGCCTGTCTCAAGCGTCAGATCGCCGTTGTTACCCAGCTCACCCGAGGTGTTGTCGAGCAGACCGTCAATCCGCCAGTTCTGGGCGGCATTGTCGAGTGCGACCATGCGTCCACGCTGGTTATTCAGGGATGCGGCCCGGAAGCTGAGCTGCCAGCTCTCAATATTGCCGTCGCTGTTATCCAGCCCACCACTCAGGGTGAAGCGGCTTTCGCCACTTCCGGTCTGCGACCATCCGGCCTGCTGGCTGAACAGGCTGCGTCCATCGATCTGCCAGCGCCCGGCGCTGATCTGCGCCTGCTGCGCCTCGATGTCACCTGAGGTGTTAATCACCAGCTCCGTGCCATTAATCACCGCATGACGCACGGCAACACCCTCATCCTGAGCCGTCAGGGTGGCGCGGCTGGCGGCGACCTGAGCGCCACTGAGATCGACCCGGCGTCCGCGCACGCTGACCTCTTTTTTACTCAACAGGCTGCCGCTGGCGCGAATGGCATCCTGGCTCTCAAGATGCAGACTGGCTTCCTGCACAATCTGGCTGCCGGCGTCGCTGCCGGCCAGCAGGTGTCCACTGCTCTGAATGCTGCGGGCTGCCGTCAGCCGTACGTCGCCAGCCGCCGCAAGGGTGCCGGACTGAGTAATCCCACCTTCGCGGCTCTGAACCGTCAGTTGACCGCCGCTGTGGAGTTTGCCCTGATAATCAACGCTGTCTCTGGCCGCCAGGCTGATGTCGCCTCCGGCCTGCGTGACGCCATCCTGTGCCGCCGATTGCCAGACGAGTTTACCTTCGCTGCTCACCACCAGCGTTTTACCCGCCTGCACCTGGGCGTTCTGATTGCGCACGCCGACGCCCGCTTCGGTGCCCATCATGCGGATCTGGCCGCTGTACATGCCGCCCATCTGCCCCATGTCGATCGCCAGTTCAGGTCTGGCGCTGCCGTCGTCAGCCAGCGGTGTGACCGTCTGCGAGTCTGCGCTTACGCGGTTGCGACCGGCCACCACCGCCAGCTCCTTTTTGGCCCAGACACCCGCATTGATCTCCACCGCGCGGGCCAGAACGTCTACGTATTCAGTATCATGTCGGGAATCGCCATTAAGTCCGCCGCCTTCAATGCGCACCACGCCGCGTTCAACCTGATAACCCGCCAGGCTGCCGTCGGCGTTGAGCTGCGGTTTGCCGGTGGTCAGCGTCATCCGTCCGGCGTTGATGGTGCCGCAGCCGTTGCAGACAATTCCGGCCGGGTTGGCCACGATCACCTGCGCCCGTCCGCCCGCCACTTCCATATAACCGCGAAGCTGGCTGGGATTATTGCTGTTCACTTCGTTAAGGATCACCCGCGCCGCTGGGGTCTTTGGGTTAAGATTCGGGTTGCCCTGAATCATTCCGGCCAGTTGTGTTGAGGTCATCACTGCGGAGTTATTCAGGATGGCGCCGTTCTGCGCGACGTCGAATTGCTGATACTGGTTATGCGAGATACCCGCCTGATTGGGGGCGGTGATATTAACCTGCGGCAGCCCGTTCTGGGTAGCGATGACCTCCGGCCGCTGTCCTGGCGTAGCATTGCTATCCGCCACAATGCCGTTCGCCATTGCAGGCCCGGCAAACAGGGCCATTCCCAGCAGCCACGCCGTGCGGCGTAAAGTGACCCAGAGACGCGGCGCGCCTTTGCCACGGCTCTGGCCGGGTTCCGTGCTGCAACTGCGGGCAAGTTCTGACACCACCCGGAGTTCCCCATGGGTGCGGCTGAAGATAATGCGATAGCAATGTTTATTCATGGGTCACATCCATGTGAAAGTCACTCAGTTCAGATAGCGGGATCGCCCGCTTTGGTGGTCAGATTTCCAGGTTAACGCTGAAACCCGCCGTCGCGCCTGAGGTATGAAAACCCGCAGGTTTATAGAGCGGAATGCCCGCAAACAGGTCGTAGCTGAAGCGCCCCCAGAGCGCGCCGCGTACCCCTATTGCACTGCCTGCCAGCTGATGCCCGACAAGATCGCGAGTCGCAGGTCCGCTTACCCGGCCATAATCGGCAGCCAGATAGAGCTCATGCCCGCGCGAGAAAAGATTCCAGCCGATTTCATTACGCCATAGCAGTCCTTTTTCCCCCGACAGCATCTGCTCACCGTCGAAGCCGCGTACCGTATAACGGCCGGCAATTGCCATTCGCTCCTGTGGCGTCAGGGCATTCGGACTCCATTGTCCCCGCACACTGCTGTAGACCCGCCAGGGCTGCTCGCCCAGGGCGAAAGGATGGTTGATGCCGAGGTCGCCCAGCAATATGCCGGTACGCGCGCTGCCCTGATGACGCGACTCTTCTGGTGCAGGAAGCGCATTAAACGCCCCGGTACCGCGCCGCCAGGCGATACTGGCGTCCAGCGTGCTGCCGCCCAGATAGCTATGCTGATTCAGGCCCAGTTCCCAGCCCGCAGTGCGCCGCTTTTGCTGCTCAATGTCGATATCGTTGACGGCGTTGGTGGAGTGTTTGCGGTAGCCACGCAGATTAAGCGTGGTTTTATTCGACTGATCGCGGTAGAGCAACCGGGAGACCGTGAGCTGGACATTGTCGCTCTTGCCGCTGTAGCGCAGCACATCATTGGCATTGGGGATGTTCTGGTGATAGGTGTAGTCGTTGTAGTTGGCAGAAACGGCCCAGTAGCCTATCGGGAAAAAATAATTCAGGGTGTGCGAGCGGTTGCCGAACGGCCCATGCTCAAAAAGATTTTTGCCAATATTGGCGTAAAACAGGTCGTTTTGCGCAAAGGGCGCATCCACGGCCAGCGTAGCGGAACCGAGATAGCGTCCGGTACTTTCAGATCCGCTGTCATCCAGCCCCAGACTGAGCCGCACTGGTCTGCCTTCGTGCCAATTGACCAGCAGATCGCTGGTCGCTTCCCGCTCGCCCGGCACGATTTTAATGTCAGCACTGGCGCTGGGCACCCGCTTAAAGTTCTCCAGGCCCTGCTCAATATCCCGCAGATTTAATATCTCGCCCGATGACGCCGGAACGGCATTCCACAGCCGTCCACGCCAGGAAACAGGTTCTTCGAAGCGGATCTGGCTGATACGGCCAGGCTGCAGCGTCAGCGTCAACACGCCCTTCGTCAGATCCTGCTCCTGCGCCATAACGCGGGTGGTCACATAGCCTTTGGCGAGAATTGCATTCTGCACTTTGTTGATGACCAGCACGATGCCCTGTCCGCCCAGGCAACGGCCGGTGGCGTCTGAAGCAGCATCAAGCGCCCACTGAAAACGGCTGGCTGCCTCGCCCGTCAGGGCAATTCGATTAATGGGAAAACAGGGCTGCTCATTAGCAGGATAACCGGGCAGATGACTATCCGGACGCCGCAGATGTTCATTTACCTGCGGCGCATTCTGCTGTTGCAGCACGCGCTCGCGCGTCTGCTGACGCTGTTGCTCGCGGGCATCAATCGCCTGACCTTCTTCGCGGGGCGTATCGGCTGGCGAGGCTGCCATCAGCGGTAAAGAGAAGCAGAACAGCGCGCCCGCGACTATGACGAGCAGAGGCTTTGGCGGATGCCAGAGCGATAAAAAAATCCTTTTCATGAAAATTCCATTTCACTTACTGTAACCGGGTGTAACTTTTGGCGAATTATCCATCAGAAAGGGACAAAAACAAGGGGGAGGGCTATTTTTGAGGCGGTTTCTTAACCGGTGGGTTTACGAAAGGGCGCAACACGGCAACCGGCTTAAGAATACAAACAAGCCAATGATATTTAATGAGAAAAAACTGGCATGATGCTGATAAAAAAATACTCTTTAACGCAGCAGGATGACTTTAAAGCCTTTTTAAGCACTTTTGCGCATTCATTTGCGTATTAAAAGAGAGCATGAAGGCGATTATTGTCCGCCTCCGGTAATTTGTGATTCTCAGTCCTGGCAGAAGATCATCACGGCAGTTTCCTCTCTGTGGAAACTGTGCAAGAGACTCACAAAAACTGATGATGTTTTCTGTAAAGTTCAGAGTGGTGTAGGGTTACGGCAGGTGCTTTGAATAAACACGCTATCGGGTAGCCATCCCGACCCTGAAAAATCCCATAAAAAAAGGGACGATTGCTCGTCCCTTTTCCGCACAACAAATAGCATTACTGCAGCAGCGAGATATCCGCGACCTGCAGGAACAGCTCACGCAGTTTTGACAGCAGCGTCAGGCGATTGACCCGCACTGCCTGATCGTCGGCGTTCACCATCACTTTGTCGAAGAAGTTGTCTACCGCGGTACGCAGTTGTGCCAGTTCGACCAGCGCATCCTGATAGCGGCCTTCAGCAAAGTAAGGCTGCAGCTTGCTGCTCAGCGCGGTGACAAAGGTCGCCAGCTGGATCTCTTCGTTCTCTTTCAGCAGCGACGCCTGCACGCTCTCATTCAGCGTTTCAGTCGATTTTGCCAGAATGTTAGAGACGCGCTTGTTCGCCGCCGCCAGTGCTGCGGCGGCCTCCAGCGTACGGAAGTGCGACACCGCTTTCATGCGTGCATCAAAGTCAGCCGGACGGGTCGGACGACGCGCCAGAACCGCCTGCAGCGTGTCGATGCTGTGACCCTCTTCCTGATACCAGGCGCGGAAGCGACCCAGCATAAAGTCGATCACATCATCCACCACGCGGGCGTTGCTCAGCTTGCTGCCATACAGGCGCACCGCTTCTTCGGTCAGCGTCTGCAGGTCGAGCGGCAGGTTCTTCTCAACGATGATACGCAGTACGCCCAGCGCCGCACGACGCAGTGCGAATGGATCTTTGTCGCCTTTTGGATGCTGACCAATGCCGAAAATACCGGCCAGCGTATCCATTTTATCGGCAATCGCCAGCGCACAGGCGACCGGGCTGGATGGCAGATCGTCACCGGCAAAGCGCGGCTGATACTGCTCGTTCAGCGCCACCGCCACATCTTCGGCTTCGCCGTCGTGACGCGCGTAGTGCATGCCCATCACGCCCTGGGTGTCGGTGAACTCGAAGACCATGTTGGTCATCAGGTCACACTTCGACAGCAGGCCCGCGCGGGTGGCGTGATTCACATCGGCACCAATCTCACCGGCAATCCAGCCCGCCAGGGCCTGAATGCGATCGGTTTTATCGCGCAGCGTGCCCAGCTCTTTCTGGAACAGCACCGTCTCCAGACGCGGCAGATTATCTTCCAGACGCTTTTTGCGGTCGGTATTAAAGAAGAATTCCGCATCGGCCAGGCGTGGACGCACTACTTTCTCGTTGCCGGAGATAATCTGGCGCGGATCGCTGGACTCAATGTTGGTGACGAAAATGAAGTTCGGCATCAGGTTGCCGTCATTGTCATACACCGGGAAATATTTCTGATCGCCTTTCATGGTGTAGACCAGCGCTTCCGCAGGCACCTTGAGGAATTTCTCTTCAAAGGTTGCGGTCAGAACCACCGGCCACTCCACCAGCGACGTTACCTCTTCCAGCAGGCTGTCGCTGATATCGGCGTTACCGCCTAAGCGGCGTGCGGCCGCTTCTGCATCGGCTTTGATCATCGCTTTGCGGACCTGATAGTCAGCAATGACCTGGCCGCGTTTTTCCAGCACATCAGGATAGTGATCGGCACTTTCGAGCGTGATTTCGCTTTCACCCATAAAGCGGTGACCACGGATAATCCGGTCTGAGGCGATGCCCAGAATGGTGCCAGGGATCAGCTCATCGCCCAGCAGCATCGTCACGGTGTGCACCGGACGAACGAACTGTACATCGCTGTCGCCCCAGCGCATCAGTTTTGGCACTGGCAGCTTGCTGAGTGCAGTCGCAATCATCGCTGGCAGCAGCGCCTGGGCTGCTTCGCCTTTCACCTGGGCACGATAAACCAGCCATTCGCCTTTATCGGTGGCGAGGCGTTCCGCCTGATCGACCGTAATGCCGTTACCCCGCGCCCAGCCTTCAGCGGCTTTGGTGGCGTTGCCGTCTGCGTCAAATGCCGCAGCGACCGCCGGACCGCGCTTCTCCACTTCCCGATCGGGTTGTGAGGCGCTCAGATTGGCAACTTTCAGCGCCAGACGACGCGGTGCAGCAAACCAGCTGACTTCGCCGTGGCTCAGGTTGGCAGCATCCAGTTCAGCGGTGACCTGCGCGGCAAAGGCTTCTGCCAGGCTGCGCAGGGCTTTTGGTGGCAGCTCTTCGGTGCCGATCTCCACCAGGAAGGTTTGTTCAGTCATGGCTGCCTCTTACTTTTTGTTATTGCACATCGGGAAGCCCATTGCCTCGCGAGAGGCGTAGTAAGCTTCAGCCACGGCTTTGGTCAGGGTGCGAATGCGCAGGATATAGCGCTGACGCTCCGTTACCGAGATCGCTTTGCGGGCATCCAGCAGGTTAAAGCTGTGCGCCGCTTTCAGAATGCGTTCGTAGGCGGGCAGTGGCAGCGGTTTTTCCAGCGCCAGCAGATGCTGAGCCTCTTTCTCGTACTGCTCGAAGCAGGTAAAGAGGAAGTCGACGTCGGCGTATTCGAAGTTATAGGTGGATTGCTCCACTTCGTTCTGATGGAACACGTCGCCGTAGGTGGTTTTGCCCAGCGGACCGTCGCTCCAGACCAGATCGTAAACGCTGTCGACGCCCTGGATATACATCGCCAGACGCTCCAGGCCGTAGGTGATCTCACCGGTCACCGGCTTACACTCCAGGCCGCCAACCTGCTGGAAGTAGGTGAACTGCGTCACTTCCATGCCGTTGAGCCACACTTCCCAGCCGAGTCCCCAGGCACCCAGCGTCGGGTTTTCCCAGTTATCTTCCACAAAGCGAATGTCATGCACCGTCGGATCCATACCCAGCTCTTTCAGCGAACCGAGATAGAGCTCCTGAATGTTGTCCGGTGACGGTTTGATGATGACCTGAAACTGGTAATAGTGCTGCAGACGGTTCGGGTTTTCACCGTAGCGGCCATCGGTAGGACGGCGGGATGGCTGCACATAAGCGGCGGCGATCGGCTCCGGGCCGAGTGCGCGCAGGCAGGTCATCGGGTGTGAAGTGCCAGCGCCCACTTCCATGTCCAGCGGTTGGACAATGGTGCAGCCCTGACGCGCCCAGTAATCCTGCAAGGTCAGGATCAGCCCCTGAAAGGTTTTGGTATCAAACTTTTGCATGTTGAGTGTGCACGCGCTTCGGTTAGATTAAAAAAAGAGGCCGACAGTATACCCTTTGACCGCGCGATGTGCAGCCGTAAATCCCGGACGGTTCCGGCGCGTTTTCACGGTAATTTCGGGGGCCGGCATACAGATGGCTCCGAATCCTGCTGGCAGCAGTTGTTGCTCTGGTCGCATTTGACTACCCTTTTGCGCACGGAGCTATGCGCAAGAGGACGCCATGCCGCAAAAGATTTACTGGATCGACAATTTACGCGCGGTTGCCTGCCTGATGGTGATCGTGATTCACACTACTACCTGGTACATCACTGGCCCAATGGCGGTAACGGGTACTACCTGGGATGTGGCGAATTTGCTGAACTCCGCATCACGCGTCTGTGTTCCGCTGTTCTTTATGATCTCCGGCTATCTGTTCTTCGGCGAACGCAGCGCCCAGCCGCGCCATATGCTCCGGCTGGTGCTCTGTCTTCTGTTTTACAGCGCGGTCTCGCTGGCCTACATCACCTGGCTGACGCCCATCAGCGAAGGACGGTCGATCCTGAAGATGCTGCAGAAGCCGGTGTTTTATCACCTCTGGTTCTTCTTTGCGCTGATTGGCATCTATCTGATGTCGCCACTGATTCAGGTGAAAACCGTGCAGGCGCGCTATGTGGCGCTGCTGGTGCTGGTGCTGGCGGTGCTCGCTAACCCCAATACGGCCAGCCAGTCGCTGGGCCCGTTCCATTTTCTGCCGGTGAATCTCTATGTCAGCGGCGACAGCATCTACTACCTGCTCTATGCGCTGCTGGGACGGGCTATCGGCAGCATGGAGACCAGCCGCCGCAGGCTGACGCCGCTGGCGGCCGGGCTGTTTATCGCCTGCGTAATTGGCATTACGTTAGGGACGAAAAAGGCGCTGATCGTCAACGGCGCGTTTAACGATACCTGGTATCTCTACTGCGGACCACTGGTGTTTATCGCGGCCATTAGCCTGCTGATTGTGTTTAAAAACAGCCTGAATCAGCGCACGCTGCCCGGTTTTACGGTGATTGCACGCTATTCACTGCCAATCTACGGTTTTCACGCGCTGTTCATTCACTATCTGCGTACGCATCACTACGATGATATGTCGCGTCCGTGGCTCGACCTGCCCTGGGTGTTCGGGCTGACGCTGGGCGGCAGTCTGCTGCTGGGGATGGCGCTGAAAAAGGTCGATACCCGTCACTTCGTCAGTTGATCGGCTTCGCGCTGGCGGGCGCGTCGTAGCTGACGCGCCGATGAAAACCCCGCCGCCAGCGCCGCTTTTTCGGCCGATTCACCCTGCTGCTGACGCTGGCGCGCCACGCCAACCCGCAGCTGCTCATGGTATTCCCGCACGCTGATCCCCAGATGCTGACGAAACAGCCGCGCCAGATGGCGGCTGCTGACGTGGGTGCGCCCTGCCAGCTCGGTCAGCGTCCAGCCGTGTTCAGGATGGGCAATCATCAGATCCTGTGCCCGATGAATGGCCGGATGCATATGATTGCGGTAACGCAGCCAGGGTGAAAGCTGCGGATCGTCCCCGGCGCGGCGGAACCAGACCACCATTTCCCGCGCCACCGCCAGCGCGGTAGGCGTATCGCAGAGCTGATTCACCAGATGCAGCGCCAGATCGATGCCCGCCGTGATGCCCGCGCTGGTCCAGATATTCTCATGCCCGACAAACACCCGATTCTCCTGCACCCGTGCGCGCGGGGCGGCTGCTTTCAGGCGGGCGATCACATCATGATGGGTGGTGCAAAGCACGTCATCCAGCATGCCTGCCTGCGCCGCCAGTAGTGCCCCCGAGCAGACGCAGACCAGCATAAAGGTCTGCGCGCGCAACGCGGCGTGCTGGCGCATCAGCCAGTCGCGTGCTTCTGCGGCTTGCTGTGTGGAATAACAGATCTGCGAGTCAAAGACGCCCGGCACCACCAGCAGGCTCCCGGCGGGCAACTGTTCCGGTAAAGGTTCGATGCCGCCAATGGTCATGCCGGTGGAGCAGACCACCTCCGGCTGCGGGCCGATGTAGCGCAGCGTAAAGCGATCGCCCGCCAGCTTCAGCGTCTCGGCCGGGCCGGTCAGATCCAGCGCCATCACGCCAGGCAGAGTTAAAAACCAGACGGTATGCGTCATGCTGGCTCGCTACACCAGATCCCAGCCGCGGGCGCGCCACAACGCAGGCAGCTGCGCCATGTCGTCGAAGCGCGTCACCAGCGGATGGTCCAGTTCAGGGTTGTGCGGGTCAGCGCAGTAGTAGTAAACCGGAATGCCGGCGGCGATACCGGCGCGGGCACCCGCTTCGGAGTCATCCACCAGAATGCAGCGCTCAATCGGCACCTGCATCTGTTCCGCCGCGTGATACATCAGCTCCGGATCGGGCTTCCAGTGCAGAATGTCATAGCCGCTATAAAGGTGCTCCTCAAACAGCGGCAGCATGCCGGTTAAGCCCAGCGAGTGCTGCATCTTTTTTACCGTCCCGTTTGAGACCACGCACATCGGCACTTTGATCTGCTCAACCAGCGCTTTTGCGCCTGAGATCGGCTGCAGTTGCTGATCGAACAGTCGCGCGACTTCTGCGCGATAGGCGGTTTCCACCTCTTCCATCGGCAGCGTCACCTGATGCGCGTCGCCCACGTCACGAATGATGTCGTAGAGTTTGACGCCCTTATACTTTTCAAACATCTGCTGCAGCGACAGCTCGAGACCATAACGGGCAAAGGTGTTGACGTAGGCCTGGGTGCAGAGCAACTCACTGTCCACCAGCGTGCCATCGCAATCAAAAAAGACGCATTCAACTGACATCAGACTCTATCCTTCGATTCAGGGGTGTGCTCCACACTCTACCGCACTCAGCGCAGATTGCGAGACTGGCAATCGGTTGCGAAAAATCATTGTATTGCCCCGGTAAAATCGCCAGGATACGCGCCGATGATTTTTTCTTCTGGATGGATGGCATGAGCAAGCAAGGCGTTTTGCAGCGCATCTTCAGGCTGCAGGAACATGGCACCACGGTGCGCACCGAAGTGATCGCGGGTATCACCACCTTTCTGACGATGGTCTATATCGTCTTCGTCAACCCGCAGATCCTCGGCGTCGCCGGCATGGATACCCAGGCGGTGTTTGTGACCACCTGTCTGATTGCCGCCTTCGGCAGCATTCTGATGGGGCTGTTTGCCAATCTGCCGGTGGCGCTGGCCCCCGCCATGGGCCTGAACGCCTTCTTCGCCTTTGTGGTGGTCGGGGCGATGGGCTATTCATGGCAGGTCGGTATGGGCGCGATCTTCTGGGGTGCGGTCGGTCTGCTGATCCTGACGCTGCTGCGGGTTCGCTACTGGATGATTGCCAATATCCCGCTGAGCCTGCGCGTTGGCATTACCGCCGGTATCGGCCTGTTTATCGCCATGATGGGGCTGAAGAACGCCGGTATTATCGTGCCAAATCCCGATACCCTGGTGGCGGTGGGCAACCTGACCTCGCACAGCGTGCTGCTGGGTGCGCTGGGCTTCTTTATTATCGCTATTCTGGCATCACGTAATATCCACGCGGCGGTGCTGATCTCAATGGTGATCACCACCGGTATTGGCTGGATGCTGGGCGACGTGAAGTTTGTCGGTCTGTTTTCAGCGCCGCCGTCGATTACGTCGGTGGTGGGTCAGGTCGATATCAAAGGTGCGTTTAACATTGGCATGGCGGGCGTCATCTTCTCCTTTATGCTGGTCAATCTGTTCGACTCGTCCGGCACGCTGATCGGCGTCACCGATAAAGCGGGACTGACCGATGAAACCGGCACCTTCCCGCGGATGCAGCAGGCGCTTTATGTCGACAGCATCAGTTCGGTAAGTGGCGCGCTGGCGGGCACCTCATCGGTGACCGCCTATATCGAGAGCACCTCAGGCGTGGCGATTGGTGGCCGTACCGGCCTGATGGCTGTGGTGACCGGCCTGCTGTTCCTGCTGGTGACCTTCCTGTCACCACTGGCCGCGATGGTGCCCTCCTACGCTGCCGCGGGCGCACTGATTTATGTGGGCGTATTGATGACGGCCAGCCTGTCGCGCGTGCGCTGGGACGATCTGACCGAAGCGGTTCCGGCGTTTGTGACCGCCGCCATGATGCCGTTCAGCTTTTCCATCACCGAAGGGATTGCGCTGGGATTCATTGCTTACTGTGTCATGAAGCTGGGCACCGGCCGCTGGCGTGAGATCAGCCCCTGCGTGGTGATTGTTGCGCTACTGTTTGTGCTGAAGATTGTCTTTATCGACGCGCATTAAGCGCAGTCAGAGCCGCAACCCACCGGTTGCGGCTTTTTACATTTCAGGATGCAGATTGCGCTCGCTGGGCAGACTGGTCAGCCGCAGGGCATGAGGCCCGATGTTGGGTTTACCCATCTCAATTTCACGTAATGCACGCCATTCAAAGTCGTTATCCATCTCCCACAGGTACAGCCGCTGTGTCGCAGACGAAAGCGCACACGACCAGACCAGCATGGGTTCCGCATCACACACCACCTGAATGTCAGGATAGAGTGACGATCGCAGCCGACCGGCACCTGGCAGCAGCCGCAGCGAATCCAGTCCGCGATCGCCTTCTCCCGTCAGCTTGAGAATGCTCTGGCGTAACGTCCAGATCTGCGTCACCGCTTCCATGGCATCCTGCTGGGCATTAATCCAGGCGATTTCGCCCGACGTTAATCCCTGAATCAGCTGTGCCTGAGTCTGACGGCTCCGCGCATGCACGATCTCCATATCCAGACCGGCACGTCCCCCCTCTTCAGCCAGCAGTACACCCACCGTATTGCCCGCATAGGCAATGCTGAAATCGGGCAGATCGCTGTCAGCAAACACGGGACGTCCGTTGCTCTGGATAATCAGGCGTGGCAGCTCTTGAATGCCATAAACGCGCAGCATCAGCTGTGCCAGCAGGGTTCGCGCGGCAAGGAAACGTCCACGGCGTTTGTCAGCGAACTGCTGTGCCGTGTCGGTAATCGCCTGGGGAATGCACATCTCTTTAGCCGGGAAGCCGGGATCGCCCGTCCAGCGTACAAAATGACCAGCCATCTGTCGCTCCGTGAAAATGGTCAGATAATCATCAGAAACATTGTAGGAATTTTCTTACCTTTATGCACCTGGCAACGCACAGATTGGGGTAAATTCGGAATAGGATGAGCAGAGTCGCGGGGATCGACCAGAGATAAGCGTCGCGATTCGACTCGCGACGCGGGCCGCATCAGGCGAAGCGGCTTGCCTGCTCAAAACTCAGACGCGGCAGGCGCGGATGCAGTTTTGATGCCTCACCGTAACCGAGGTTAATCAGCAGGTTAACCTGATACTGACCGTCGGGGAAAAAGGCGTCATTGACTTTGGCCGGATCGAAACCGGACATCGGACCGGCATCCAGACCCAGCGAACGGGCTGCCAGGATGAGGTAACCCGCCTGCAGGCTGCTGTTACGGAAAGCGGTCTCTTTCGCCGCTTCGGGGCTGCCGGTAAACCAGCTGCGCGCATCTGCATGCGGGAACAGCGCTGGCAGCTGCTCATAGAACTCACGGTCCCAGGCCACGATCACCGTAACCGGCGCGCTCATGGTTTTGTCCAGATTGCCGGACGAGAGGGCCGGTTTCAGCTTCTCTTTTCCTTCCGCCGAGGTGATGAAAACAAAACGTGCAGGCAGGCAGTTCGCCGAGGTTGGACCCAGCGCCGTTAAGGTATAAAGCTGTTCCAGCAGGGCGTTATCGACCGGCTTATCCTGCCAGTAACTGTGGGTGCGGGCGTCATTAAACAGCGTATCCAGTGCGGCAGTGTCGAGCGGTGTACTCATGCAACTCTCCTTTCTCAGACAAAAAGTTCGCCTGACGGTGTTCACGTAGTGGGTTTGCGTCCGGCCCGACACGGCGGGATGAGGCGGGGTTCACTCACCGCGATCATAGCCGCACGTCAGATCGGCGCATCTACCGTTATACGACAACGTGATGCCGCCGCAAAATAACATATCAGCAAGAATCAACGCAGAGGCGGGAATAACAGGGGAGGCAGTGAGACAGGAAATCTGGCCTGACAGCGCGATGCCGCCAGGCCCGGAAAGCTATTTACCGATACAGAAACTGGAGAAGATACGGCCCAGCAGATCGTCAGAGGTGAATTCACCGGTGATCTCGCTTAACGCCTGCTGAGCAACACGCAGCTCCTCCGCCAGTAACTCACCGGCCCGGGCACCGAGCAGTTGCGCTTTCCCCTGCTGTAAGTGTGTGGCCGCCAGCTCCAGCGCCTGCAGATGGCGACGACGTGCCAGGAAGCCCCCTTCCATGTTGCCCGCGAAGCCCATGCTCTGCTTCAGGTGATCCCGCAGCGCATCGACGCCCTCGCTGGTGCGTGCTGACAGGCGAATCAGTGAGTGACCATTTACTTCTGTCAGGCCTAAAGGCTCTCCGGTGACATCCGCCTTGTTGCGGACCACGGTAATCGGCAGTTCCGGCGGCAGACGGGAGACAAAATCGGGCCAGATAGCCGCCGCTTCGGTGGCATCGGTGGTGGTGCCATCTACCATAAACAGCACGCGATCCGCCTGTTCAATCTCCTGCCAGGCGCGCTCAATCCCGATGCGCTCCACTTCGTCGCTGGCTTCACGCAGACCGGCGGTGTCGATGATATGCAGCGGCATGCCATCAATATGAATATGCTCACGCAGTACGTCACGGGTGGTGCCTGCGATATCCGTGACGATGGCGGCTTCACGGCCCGCCAGCGCATTCAGCAGGCTCGATTTGCCCGCATTAGGCCGGCCCGCAATCACCACTTTCATCCCTTCACGCAGCAGGCTGCCCTGACGCGCTTCGGCACGGACCGCATCCAGGTCCCCAATCACCGTGTTCAACTGCGCTTCGATTCGGCCGTCAGAGAGGAAGTCGATCTCCTCATCCGGGAAGTCGATAGCGGCTTCGACATAGATGCGCAGGTGAGTGAGTGCTTCCACAAGATGATTGATACGGGTGGAGAAAACGCCCTGCAGGGAGTTCACTGCCGAACGTGCCGCCTGCTCAGAGCTGGCATCAATCAGGTCAGCAATCGCTTCAGCCTGCGCCAGATCGAGCTTGTCGTTCAGAAAAGCACGCTCAGAGAACTCTCCCGGCTGAGCGATACGCACGCCCGGCAGCGCCACGATGCGCTTCAGCAGCAGATCGAGAATTACCGGGCCGCCGTGGCCCTGCAGCTCCAGCACATCTTCGCCGGTAAAGGAATTTGGGCCAGGAAACCACAGCGCAATGCCCTGATCCAGCACGCTGCCGTCGCTGTCAGTGAACGGCAGGTAATCGGCATATCGTGGCTTAGGCAGTTTGCCCAGCAGCTGGCGGGCGACCTCTGCCGCCTGCGCGCCAGAGACGCGCAGAATGCCTACGCCGCCGCGTCCGGGCGGTGTTGCCTGGGCAACAATGGTATCGCTGTGGCTCATAAATTTTCTCTCGCTACAAAAAACACAGGCGGTCGCTTTGACCGCCTGAGAATAGACTATTTTAGGGCGGGATGGCTCCCGCGCTGGATCGCTTACGCTTTCTTCTTGTCGCGGCTATGCAGACCACGTTTTTCCAGGCCGCGATAAATCAGCTGCTGCTGGAGAATGGTGACCAGGTTGCTGACGATGTAGTACAGCACCAGACCTGACGGGAACCACAGGAAGAACACGGTGAAGATCACCGGCATGTAAGTCATGATCTTCTGCTGCATCGGATCGGTCACGGTGGTCGGTGACATCTTCTGAATGAAGAACATGGTGATGCCCATCAGAATCGGCAGGATGTAGTACGGGTCCTGCGCTGACAGGTCATGGATCCACAGAATGAATGGCGCATGACGCAGTTCAACCGAGCCTGACAGCATATAGTAGAGCGCCAGGAAGATTGGCATCTGAATCACCAGCGGCAGACAGCCACCCAGCGGATTCACTTTCTCTGCTTTATACAGCGCCATCATTTCCTGGCTCTGCTTCTGCTTGTCATCACCCAGACGCTCACGCATCGCCTGAATTTTCGGCTGCAGCATGCGCATCTTAGCCATCGAGGTGTACTGCGCTTTGGTCAGCGGGTACATGATGCCGCGCACGATGAAGGTGATCACGATAATGGAGAAGCCCCAGTTACCGATGAAGCTGTGGATAAATTTCAGCAGCTTAAACAGCGGCTGAGAGATAAACCACAACCAGCCGTAATCCACGGTCAGATCAAGGTGCGGCGCAATCGCGGCCATCTTGTCCTGAATTTCCGGGCCGACCCACAGCGTTGCACCCAGATTCTGCTGAGCGCCCGCGGCGATGGTGACCGGTGCAGATTTATAGCCAATCGCTGCTACGCCGTTACCCAGGTTGCTGGTGTAAAGGGTGTTGGTGCCTTCAGTACGCGGAACCCATGCAGTCGCAAAGTACTGCTGCAGCATCGCCACCCAGCCATTGCTGGTGGTTGCGTTCAGGTTCTCGTTGTCCGCGATGGTGTCGAATTTATACTTCTCATATTTCGACTCGCTGGTGGAGTAGGCCGCGCCACGGAAGGTGTGCAGAGCAAAGTTGTTGCTGCCGGTATCGCGATGCTTAGGCAGATCAATCGTCTGCTTTAGCTGGCCAAACAGTGACACTTCCAGCGGCTGCTGAGTGGTGTTGTTGACATGATAATCGACATTAACGGCATATTCGCCACGCTTGAAGATGAAGGTTTTGGTGTAAACCACGCCATTTTCAGCGGTATAGGTCATCGGCACACGCAGTTCGGACTGGCCATCAGCCATCTCGAAGTGATCCTGCGCAGTGGTGAACAGCGGACGCGCGCCGTTGTTCGGGTTATCCGGGCCATTACGACCGGTTAAACCACTCTGAGCCTGATAAAGGAACGCTGGCGTTGTTTCAAGCAGCTGGAACGGCTGGTCTGAACCCAGTTTGTCCGGGAAAGTCAGCAGCTGTGCCTGTTCAACATCACCGCCGCGGGTGTTGATATTCAATGACAGGACATCAGTCTTAACGGTGATCGTCTGGCCCTGACCGCTGGCCGGTACACCCTGACTGGCGGTATCACCCGCTACGCTGTTGGTGCCCTGTGTGGTCTGCGTCTGCTGTGGCTGCGGAGCGTGGTCCGTCTGCCAGGCTTGCCAGATCATAAAGGTCACGAACAGAAAAGCGATGAGAAAGAGATTGCGTTGCGAATCCATCGTTAATGTTCTCTGGTATCAAAGGTTTTTGGCGGCACAGGATCGTCACCACCCGGGTTCAAAGGGTGGCATTTTAATACGCGTTTTAATGTCAACCAACTGCCTTTTATCAGGCCGAACCTGCGTAACGCCTCAATTCCGTAATGAGAGCAGGTCGGGTGAAACCGACAGTGTGGTCCCAGTAATGGACTGATACCGCGTTGATAGACGCGTATCAGGACGATCAGGAGCCGCGCGCCAGGCGACAGTGACGACGCCATAATTTCTCCAACGCTTCCGCCAGCATACGGTTATCCAGATCGGCAACCCCCTTCTTCGCGACCACCACGAAGTCCATCGACGGCAGTTCATGTTGACGCAGACGAAAGCTTTCGCGGGTCAATCGCTTGATCCGGTTGCGTTCATGAGCGCGTTTCACATGTTTTTTAGCGACGGTGAGACCGATGCGGGGATGCCCCAGCGCGTTAAGGCGGCCGAGAATAGTAATTTGCGGCGTGCCAGCCCGTTGTGGCTGCTGGAAGACGAAAGTGAAATGAGTGGGAGTTAACAAACGTAACTCCCTGGGAAATGCGAGCTTACCCATCAGGGCTTGCTTTATTACTTAGAAACGGTCAGACGAGAACGGCCTTTAGCACGACGACGTGCCAGAACCTGACGACCATTTTTTGTTGCCATACGAGCACGGAAACCGTGTGAACGGTTGCGCTTCAGTACGGACGGTTGAAAAGTGCGTTTCATGGCGGTTTCTACCTAAACTTGAAAATTTTCACTGGATGACGCGTTTCGGGCCAGTAAATCGACCTACGCCTCAATGTGTCTTTAATAAAGAGGCGGGATTGTAATAATTGTACAGTCCCGAGTCAATTTACTTCGCGTGTTGTTGTGCCTGAAAACCCGCATACAGCCCGCTGAGACCCGACGTTGCGCCTTACAGCATAATGTCGGGTGAAGGATTATACGGGCTCCGTTCCAAAGCGCAAGGATCGTACGGGATCTTATTGCGATCGGCTTGCCGGATCCTGGGGATAAAATGAGATGTCGCCCGAAAATTTAGCGCATTGCGCCAGATCCCTGCTGGTTTTTCCCGCAACTGGCGTAAACTTCTTTGCGCGTCTCAGGCCTGTGGATAAAAAGGATCAAAACTGTGTAGAAAGGGAAGATCTCTGCCTCGCTTTGCGCTATGATCCGCCCTTCCGCTGACGATCCTCCGGTGATTGCAGGACGGGAAACCGCTGATAGCGGTCGCAGGCGCTTTCTTAGCGTCTGTGTCAAAAATGAACGTTTCTTAGAGTAACGCCTACTATTCTTTTCGAATTTGTACGAGTGGAGTCCGCCGTGTCACTTACGCTTTGGCAACAGTGTCTTGCCCGTTTGCAGGATGAGCTTCCTGCCACCGAATTCAGCATGTGGATCCGTCCACTACAGGCTGAGTTAAACGACAATACGCTTGCCTTGTATGCTCCAAATCGCTTCGTACTCGACTGGGTCCGGGACAAATACCTTAACAGTATCAATGCACTGCTGAATGAATTCTGTGGTCCGAACGTGCCTGCACTGCGTTTTGAAGTAGGTACGCGCCCGGTTCAGCAGCCAGCGGCAGCGGTCAGCCAGCCGGTGATGGCCAGCGTCAGCGCGCCCGTCATGCCCGTGCAGAGTCACATCCGTCCGGCCCCGACGCAGATCCTGCGTCCCAGCTGGGATAATGTCCCGGCACCGGCCGACGTCACCTATCGCTCGAATGTGAATAACCGTCATAACTTCGATAACTTCGTCGAAGGTAAATCCAACCAGCTGGCGCGCGCGGCGGCACGTCAGGTGGCGGATAATCCAGGCGGCGCTTACAACCCGCTGTTTCTGTATGGCGGCACCGGTCTCGGTAAAACGCACCTGCTGCATGCGGTAGGCAACGGCATCATTGCCCGTAAACCCAATGCAAAAGTGGTTTACATGCACTCCGAGCGCTTTGTGCAGGATATGGTTAAAGCGCTGCAGAACAACGCGATTGAAGAGTTCAAACGCTATTACCGTTCTGTCGATGCGCTGCTGATCGATGACATTCAGTTCTTTGCGAATAAAGAGCGGTCGCAGGAAGAGTTCTTCCACACCTTTAATGCCTTATTAGAAGGCAATCAGCAGATCATCCTCACCTCGGATCGCTATCCAAAAGAGATCAACGGGGTGGAAGATCGTCTTAAATCACGTTTCGGCTGGGGTTTAACGGTGGCGATCGAGCCGCCTGAGCTGGAAACGCGCGTGGCGATCCTGATGAAAAAAGCAGATGAGAATGACATCCGTCTGCCGGGTGAAGTCGCCTTCTTTATTGCCAAGCGTTTACGCTCTAACGTGCGTGAACTGGAAGGCGCGCTGAATCGCGTGATTGCCAATGCCAACTTTACCGGCCGGGCGATTACCATCGACTTCGTGCGCGAAGCGCTGCGCGATCTGCTGGCGCTGCAGGAAAAGCTGGTCACCATCGATAATATTCAGAAGACCGTGGCTGAGTACTACAAAATTAAGGTGGCGGATCTGCTTTCCAAGCGTCGTTCACGCTCGGTGGCACGTCCGCGCCAGATGGCGATGGCGATGGCGAAAGAGTTGACGAACCACAGCTTGCCAGAAATTGGCGATGCTTTTGGGGGTCGCGACCACACAACGGTGCTTCATGCCTGCCGCAAGATTGAGCAGCTGCGTGAAGAGAGCCACGATATCAAAGAAGATTTCTCTAATCTCATCAGAACATTATCTTCCTGACGCTATGAAATTTATTGTTGAACGTGAGCAGCTGCTGAAGCCGCTGCAGCAAGTAAGTGGCCCGCTGGGCGGTCGTCCGACACTGCCGATCCTTGGAAACCTGCTGCTGCAGGTAACGGAAGGGTCGCTGTTACTGACCGGTACCGATCTGGAAATGGAGATGGTCGCGCGCGTAGCGCTGACGCAGGCGCATGAGCCTGGCTCCACCACCGTGCCAGCGCGCAAATTCCTCGATATCTGTCGCGGATTGCCGGATGGCGCAGAAATTACGCTGGCGCTGGAAGGCGATCGCATGCTGGTTCGCTCTGGCCGCAGCCGTTTTTCGCTGTCGACCCTGCCCGCCAGTGACTTCCCGAATCTGGACGACTGGCAGAGTGAAGTTGAATTCACCCTGCCACAGGCAACGCTGAAACGGCTGATCGAAGCGACGCAGTTCTCGATGGCCCATCAGGATGTGCGTTACTACCTCAACGGCATGATGTTTGAAACCGAAGGGGAAGAGCTGCGCACTGTGGCCACTGATGGTCACCGTCTGGCCGTTTGCTCTATGCCGATTGGTCAGGCGCTGCCGAGTCACTCGGTAATTGTGCCGCGTAAAGGCGTGATTGAGCTGCTGCGTCTGCTGGATGGCGGCGAGAACCCGCTGCAGGTTCAGATTGGCGGCAGCAACATCCGGGCGCACGTCGGTGACTATATCTTCACCTCTAAGCTGGTTGATGGTCGTTTCCCCGATTATCGCCGCGTATTGCCAAAGAATCCCGACAAAGCGCTGGAAGCGGGCTGCGATCTGCTCAAACAGGCGTTTGCCCGTGCGGCGATCCTCTCTAATGAGAAGTTCCGCGGCGTTCGCCTCTATATCACTGAGAATCAGCTGAAGATCACTGCCAATAACCCTGAACAGGAAGAAGCGGAAGAGATGCTGGATGTCAGCTATAACGGCACGGAACTGGAGATTGGCTTCAACGTCAGTTATGTGCTGGATGTGCTGAACGCGCTGAAGTGCGAAAACGTCCGCCTGCTGCTGACGGATTCGGTGTCGAGCGTGCAGATTGAAGATGTAGCAAGTCCCGCAGCGGCCTACGTCGTGATGCCCATGCGCTTGTAGGATATATCGGCCTGGCTTACTTGCCATTCTGCTTCCGGGCAGTGCTCGCCCCTGGTCACATACTTCAGTATGCTCCCAGGGTCTGCGCGCTGGCCTGAACCAGACTGGCGTCGACGCCGACGGCCTGGTGACGGCGATATCGGGCAAACCTGCTTCGCCGTCAACGCACTGAATTGTGTTATAAGGCAAAACCATTTCATCCCGACTATTGCCCTTCACGCTGGATTGATTCATGGCTTTAACCCGCCTTCTTATCAAAGATTTTCGTAATATCGAGCAGGCTGACCTGCAGCTGGCACCCGGCTTTAATTTCCTGGTGGGCGTCAACGGCAGCGGCAAAACCAGCGTTTTAGAGGCGATCCATACGCTGGGGCATGGCCGATCGTTTCGCAGTCTGCAGGCGGGCCGCGTAATCCGTCATGACGAGGCGGCGTTTGTGCTGCACGGACGTCTGGAAAGCAAAGAGCGGGAAATCTCCGTCGGGCTGACCAAAAACCGGGCCGGTGACAGCAAAGTGCGCATTGACGGCAGCGATGGACACAAGGTCGCGGAGCTGGCGCAACTGCTGCCGATGCAGTTAATTACGCCGGAAGGCTTTAGTTTATTGAATGGCGGCCCCAAATACCGCAGGGCCTATGTCGACTGGGGCTGTTTCCATAATACGCCCGGCTTCTTTAACGCCTGGAACAACATGCGTCGCCTGCTTAAGCAGCGAAACGCGGCGCTGCGCCAGGTTTCACGTTACAGCCAGATTCGTCCCTGGGATCAGGAGCTGGTTCCGCTCGCGGAACAGATCAGCCAGTGGCGGGCGGAATACAGTGCGGCGATTTCAGCGGAGATCACTGCCACCTGCGCCCAGTTTCTGCCGGAGTTTGAGCTGCGCTTCTCTTTCCAGCGTGGCTGGGACAAAGAGAGCGACTACGCCGAACTGCTGGAACGTAATTTTGAGCGCGATCGCGCACTGACCTATACCGCCAGCGGTCCCCATAAAGCCGATTTTCGTATTCGCGCTGAAGGGACGCCGGTCGAAGATTTACTCTCACGCGGGCAGTTGAAACTGCTGATGTGTGCATTGCGTCTGGCACAGGGCGAGTTCCTGACAAGCCAGAGCGGACGCCGCTGTATTTACCTCATTGATGACTTTGCTTCTGAGCTGGATGAGAGCCGCCGGCGCCTGCTGGCGGACCGGTTAAAAGCCACTCAGGCTCAGGTGTTTGTCAGCGCTATTTCTGCCGGACATGTAATCGACATGACCGACGAAAAGGGCAAGATGTTCCGCGTGGAACAGGGTAAAATAGCGGTTCAACCTGAAGATTAAAATGAGCGAGAAACGTTGATGTCGAATTCTTATGACTCCTCAAGTATTAAAGTCCTGAAAGGACTTGATGCGGTACGCAAACGCCCGGGCATGTATATCGGCGATACCGATGACGGTACCGGTCTGCATCACATGGTATTCGAGGTCGTGGATAACGCAATCGACGAAGCGCTCGCTGGTCACTGTAGTGACATCGTAGTCACTATCCATGCGGATAACTCCGTCTCGGTGCAGGATGATGGACGCGGTATTCCTACCGGTATTCACGAAGAAGAGGGCGTTTCCGCCGCTGAAGTGATCATGACCGTGCTGCATGCGGGCGGTAAGTTCGACGATAACTCCTATAAAGTCTCCGGCGGCCTGCACGGCGTGGGCGTCTCTGTCGTTAACGCCCTATCGCAGAAGCTGGAGCTGACCATTCGTCGCGAAGGCAAAGTCCATCAGCAGATTTACGTCCACGGCGTACCTGAGGCACCGCTGGCGGTCACTGGTGATACCGACATCACCGGGACCCGCGTGCGTTTCTGGCCAAGCTATGAAACCTTTACCAACGTGCGCGATTTCGAGTATGAGATTCTGGCAAAACGTCTGCGCGAACTGTCGTTCCTGAACTCGGGCGTGTCGATTCGCCTGGAAGACAAGCGTGATGGCAAAACCGATCACTTCCATTACGAAGGCGGCATCAAGGCGTTTGTTGAGTACCTCAACAAAAACAAAACCCCGATTCACCCAACCGTGTTCTATTTCTCTACCGAGAAAGATGGCATTGGCGTAGAAGTGGCGCTGCAGTGGAACGACGGCTTCCAGGAAAATATTTACTGCTTTACCAACAACATTCCGCAGCGCGATGGCGGTACGCACCTTGCCGGTTTCCGTGCGGCGATGACGCGTACCCTGAATGCCTACATGGATAAAGAGGGTTACAGCAAGAAAGCCAAAGTCAGCGCCACCGGTGATGATGCGCGTGAAGGCCTGATCGCCGTGGTTTCGGTGAAAGTGCCGGATCCAAAATTCTCCTCACAGACCAAAGACAAACTGGTCTCGTCAGAGGTGAAATCGGCGGTTGAGCAGCAGATGAATGAACTGCTGGCTGAATATCTGCTGGAAAACCCGTCAGACGCCAAAATCGTCGTGGGCAAAATTATCGATGCCGCACGTGCCCGTGAAGCAGCACGCCGCGCTCGTGAAATGACCCGCCGTAAAGGCGCGCTGGATCTGGCCGGTCTGCCAGGTAAGCTGGCGGATTGTCAGGAGCGTGACCCGGCGCTCTCTGAAATCTACCTGGTGGAGGGTGACTCCGCAGGCGGCTCGGCCAAACAGGGGCGTAACCGTAAAAACCAGGCGATTCTGCCGCTGAAAGGTAAGATTCTTAACGTTGAGAAAGCGCGTTTCGACAAGATGCTTGCCTCGCAGGAAGTGGCCACGCTGATCACCGCACTGGGTTGCGGTATTGGTCGCGATGAGTACAACCCGGACAAGCTGCGCTATCACAGCATCATCATCATGACCGATGCCGACGTCGATGGTTCACACATCCGTACCCTGCTGCTGACCTTCTTCTATCGGCAGATGCCTGAAATCATTGAGCGCGGCCACGTCTATATCGCCCAGCCGCCGCTCTACAAAGTGAAGAAAGGCAAGCAGGAGCAGTACATCAAAGATGACGAGGCGATGGACCAATACCAGATCGCTATCGCCCTTGATGGTGCAACGCTGCACACCAATGCCAGCGCGCCTGCGCTGGGCGGTGAGCCGCTGGAGACGCTGGTCTCTGACTTCAACAGCACCCAGAAGATGATCAAGCGTATGGAGCGCCGTTATCCGATGGCCATGCTGCGTGCGATGATTTATCACGACACGCTGAGCGACCTGAGCAACGAAGCAGAGGTCACTACCTGGCTGAACGGCCTGGTGAGCTATCTGACAGAGCGTGAAGCGCACGGCAGTACTTATCTGGCACAGGTGCGTGAAAACCGCGAACTTAACCTGTTCGAGCCGGTGCTGCGCGTCCGTACCCACGGTGTGGATACCGACTATCCGCTGGAAGCTGAGTTTATTCAGGGACCTGAGTACCGCAAAATCTGTGCTCTGGGCGGCAAACTGCGTGGTCTGCTGGAAGAAGATGCTTACATTGAACGTGGTGAGCGTCGTCAGCCAGTGGCAAGCTTCGAACAGGCGATTGAGTGGCTGGTGAAAGAGTCGCGTCGTGGCCTGTCGGTCCAGCGCTATAAAGGTCTGGGCGAGATGAACCCGGATCAGTTGTGGGAAACCACCATGGATCCAGACAGCCGTCGTATGCTGCGCGTCACCATTAAAGATGCGATTGGTGCTGACCAGCTGTTCACGACCCTGATGGGCGATGCGGTTGAACCGCGCCGCGCCTTCATCGAAGAGAATGCGCTGAAAGCGGCCAATATCGATATTTAATCGGTAGCGGACATTACAGGCCATCACTCAGGTGATGGCCTTTTTTTTGTGCCGTATGGGCGAAAACCCTGCGAGGCGGGTCCTGCTGCCCGTATGCTGCGACCCCGATCACGTTTTAACCCGGTCAGCTCCCTTACTCTTGCCTCTCTTTGCGCTATTCCGGCGCACTCATTTTTACAGGGAGTTACACCATGATTGTTTGCGATCGTCACGACTGGGACAGAGAACGTCACGCCTTTCATCCGGTCATCGATCAGGCGATAAGCTGGATTGCGGGAACCGATTTCAGCCAGCTGGACACCGGCAAATATGAAATTCTGCCTGATAACAAAATGTTCTGTCTGGTGCAGGAGATGATGACCGAACCCGCCAGCGCGCGTCGTGCAGAGTCCCACTTCAGTTACATCGATATTCAGTATCTGCTGGCAGGCACCGAGAATATTGGTGTGGCCCGCGTCCATGCCGACCAAAAAATTACCGAAGATTTCGCCCAGCAGCGTGACGTCGTTTTTTATCAGAAGATATTAAATGAGTCAGTGATTACGCTGCTGCCCAACATGTTCGCGCTGTTTTTCCCGCACGATATTCATCGCCCCTGCTGCGCGCCAGGCGAACCCGCAACTATCCGAAAAGCCGTGATTAAAATCCACCGCGATCTCTTTACCGCCTGACCCTGGCGGTTTCCTGGCCATTCCCGCCTGCCAGGAAACTGGTCAATGTGCGCTGAATCGCGCTAGCATTGAACAAAACCCAGACGCTACGAGGACTCTATGGCTATTAAATTGATCGCTATCGACATGGATGGCACCCTGCTCAATCCGCAACATGAGATCACGCCGGGGGTGAAATCCGCCCTGGATCGTGCCCGTAAGCAGGGCGTGTCGATTGTGCTGACCACGGGCCGGCCATTTGTAGGTATCCAGCGCTATCTGATGGAACTGGATATGCAGGCGCCCGGCCAGTACGCGATCAGCAACAACGGTGCGCTGGTTCATCAGGCGGCAGATGGTGAGTGTGTGGCAGAAGTGACGCTGACCTTTGACGATTACCTCTACATTGAGAATCTGGCGCGCGAGCTTGCCGTACATTTCCAGGCGTTCGACAAATCCCATCTTTACACGCCGAACAAAGACATCAGCGAATACACCATCCATGAAGCGAGCCTGACCGGCATTCCGGTGCGCTATCGCGCGGTGGAAGAGATGGATCGCGCTATGCGCTTCCCGAAACTGATGATGATCGATCGGCCCGCCCTGCTCGACGCGGCGATTGCCCGCCTGCCCGAGCATGCTCAGCAGACTTACACCATCCTGAAAAGTGCGCCTTATTACCTCGAAATCCTCGATCGTCGGGTGAACAAAGGCCAGGGCGTCAGAATGCTGGCGGAGAAGCTCGGCCTGAAGCAGGAAGAAGTGATGGCGATTGGCGATCAGGAGAATGACCTGGCGATGATTGAATATGCCGGCACAGGTGTCGCCATGGGTAACGCCATTGATTCTGTTAAGAAAATCGCGCAGTTCATTACCAGAACCAATATGGAAGATGGTGTCGCGCATGCCATTGAAGAGTTAGTGCTGTAACAGCCCTGTTCTCTGCCGGGCCGTTGCGGCCCGGCTCCCTTACCCCACCAAAAAAGCTGCACCGCAAAACGGAATCGCGTAATTTGTCGGGCAACGCTTTCTCCGTGGGTTTCATCATGTCAGAAAAACAGATCACCTTTGCTGCCCGTCAGCATCAGCTCACCAATATCAATGTCTGGACGGCCGACAGCCAGTGGCTGGCGTTTGACGTCCGTCCATCAGGCGCGTCCTTTACCAGCCAGACCATTGAGCGGGTCAATGTGATGACCGGTGACGTTGAAGTGCTCTATCAGGCTCGGCACGGAGCGCATGTCGGCGTCGTGACGGTCAGCCCCGATCTGCCCCCGCGCTACGTCTGCATTCATGGCCCGGAACATCCCGATGCCAGCTGGCAGTATGACTTCCACCACCGGCGCGGTGTGATTGTTGAGAACGGCGCGGCGGTGAATCTGGATGCCTGCGATATCACGCCGCCTTTTACCCCTGGCGCGCTGCGCGGCGGCTCGCATGTGCATGTCTTCAGCCCCGACGGTTCACGCCTGAGCTTTACCTACAATGATCACGTGATGCATGAGCTGGATAGCCGTCTCGATCTGCGCAACGTCGGTATCGCGGTGCCGCTGCACGCGGTGACGCCGGTTAAACAGCATCCACGCGAGTATGACGGCAGCTATTTCTGCCTGCTGGTGAGCCAGACCCGCGCGGAACCGCAGCCGGGCAGTGACCAGATCAATCGTGCTTATGAGGAGTGCTGGGTCGGTGAACGTGGCTATCAGAAACCGGATGGCCGCTGGCAGCGCTGGGCCATCGCTTTTATTGGCGATACGCTGACGGCGCAGGGCGAGAAGCGTCCCGAAGTCTTTATTGTTGATCTGCCAGACGAACTGGAGGATTACGCGCGCGCCGGAGAGAGGCCGCTGGAGGGCACCTGCGCGCAGTTACCTGCGCCACCGGCTGGTGTGCAGCAGCGTCGCCTGACGCACAGTCGTGGCGTGGCGCTGCAACCGCGCCACTGGCTGCGTACTGCGCCCGATGGCAGCCAGATCGCGTTTCTGATGGCGGATGCCGGCGCGGTGATCCAGCTCTGGACGGTTTCTCCCAACGGCGGCGAACCGCGTCAGATCACCGAACTCAGCCACAGCATTCAGTCCGCCTTTAGCTGGCATCCTGACGGCCAGTCAATTGCCTTTATCTGCGATAACAGCGTGATGCGATGTAATGTTGAAAGCGGCGCGTGTCAGCGTCTGACGCGCAGAACGGAAGAAGCACCGTCAGGTGACGCGGTAGTCTGGTCACCTGACGGGTCACAGATTGCTTTTATGCGTGAGGTGAATGGCTGGCGGCAGCTCTTTACAGTTGCGGCTGTGATCGCATAGGTGGCATGGGCTGCGCCTGCGCCAGGCTTTCCTGAGTATGCGCCAGCCTTTCGCTCTGCAGAATGCGTTCACGTGGGGAGTCGAGAGATTTGTCTTTGTCGCTACGGTAGTAGTCCCACGGCAGCAGCAGGGTATCCAGCACGGCAGAGAAAGGAAGATCGATTAACGCCAGCGGCTTCAGCGCCCAGCTGGTATCACCATCAGTCAGCATGTCGGCGCTGGCACGCGTGCCGGGATAATAGCCCTGACTCGCACCGGTATGAGACATCACGCTGGAACAGCTTGTTGTTGCCATTGCGCAGCACACCATTCCAGCCAGAGGTAAGGTCTTCATCAATTTCATCATCATCATCCCTTCAGTCATGGCATAAGCCTGGCTGAGTTGGCTTGCCAGACAACGTCAACACTCTGGGGCGAAGTCCGTCTGCGTCTGGCAAAAGTAGTCCTGAGTGTATGTCATTTCCGCAATTTGGCGAAAAAAATTGCATTTCGCCCTCTTGAAAATCGTTTTGTGACACCCATTTTTAGTTTACGGACGCACTCACCGTCGCCGCAAGGGACAGTGAGGTACCGTATCCAGCCTGTCCAATAGTGGAAGGTTGCCAAAACTTGCTGAATTTCAGGAGTCTTAATATGCGTAACTTTGATCTCACCCCACTTTATCGCTCTGCTATCGGTTTTGATCGCCTGTTTAACCTGCTCGAATCTAATCAGAATCAGAGCAATGGCGGCTATCCTCCCTACAACGTTGAATTGGTCGATGAAAATCACTATCGCATTACTATTGCGGTGGCCGGTTTTTCTCAGAGCGAACTGGATATCACGGCGCACGATAATGTGCTGATCGTGCGGGGTGCCCATCCTGAAGAGCAGGCCGAGCGTAAGTACCTGTATCAGGGAATCGCCGAGCGTAACTTCGAGCGTAAATTCCAGCTCGCCGACCACATTGTGGTGCGCGATGCCCGTCTCGAAAATGGTCTGCTGAGCATCGACCTTGAACGACTGGTGCCGGAAGAGGCGAAACCACGCCGTATTGAGATTCTGAAGTAATTTCTGACAAACGCCGCGTTAGCGGCGTTTCAGGCTGCTGAAAAACCCAAATTAGGGTGAGTCTGGCAGCAATGAATAAGCTCAATGCGCAGGGAACACGGTCAGAGGAGGAAAGCGTCCCGCGGCAGGGATGGCGCGGGCCGAGCATGCCATGGATGGCGGTTGTTGCGTCTTTCCGATCTGACTTTGTTCCCTTCGCTGGCTGGATCTTACAGCGAGCCAGGGCAGACTTTTTCAACAATCTCAACGCCGCGCATGCGGCGTTTTTTTTGCTCTTATGGCTATCTTCAAAGCTGCGTTCGCATCGCTAAACGCTGACCCAGCACGCCACCAAACACATTCACCAGCAGCCCCAGAATAATCACCACCGCCCCCAGCATCTGCTGACCAGAGAGGTGCTCATCCAGCACCAGCGCGGCGGTAATGATCCCTACCACCGGTACCAGCAGCGACAGCGGCGCGATACGCCAGGTTTCATAGCGACTCAGTAAATTCCCCCAGATAGCGTAACCGACAATGGTGGCGACAAATGCCAGGTAGAACAGCGCCAGCACGGTCTGCAGGCCGATGTGCAGCAGGCTATTAACGATGGCGGCCTGCCCCTCAAACAGCAGCGAACAGGCAAAGAAGGGAATGACCGGCACCAGCGCACTCCAGACCACCAGCGACATAATCGGCACACTACGGTTCCGCATAATGATCTTATTGGTGATATTCCCCAGCCCCCATGACAGCGCCGCCGACAGGGTCAGCATCATAGTCGTCAGCGTAATCCCGGCGCTGGTCTGCCCTTCCATCCCCGCCGTCGCCAGCATGAACATCCCCAGCGTGGCGATGATAATCCCGACGATATGATTCCAGCGTAGCTTCTCTGCCAGCAGCAGCGCACCCAGCAACAGGGTAAAGAACGCCTGCGCCTGGAGCACCAGCGACGCCAGACCGGCTGGCATGCCGAGCTTGATCGCCAGAAACAGAAACGCAAACTGACCAAAACTGATGGTCATGCCGTAAACCACCAGCCAGCGCAGCGGGATCGGCGGGCGCCGCACAAAGAAAATAGCGGGAAAGGCGACCAGAGCGAAACGCAGTCCGGCCAGCAAAAAAGGCGGCATGCCCTGCAACCCGAGCTTAATCACCACAAAATTCACGCCCCACGCTACTACCACGCACAGCGCTAACAGCATATCTTTTACCGACATCTGAAACTCCTTGAGCCGCCGTCAGGCGGTGATCGCAATCGGGGAGGCGATATCAGCACAACAGCCTTCACCCACGATGCGAAAATAGTCATCTGCAGCCAGCGCGATCGACTTCTCCAGCTCGCCCGCGTTAAACCATAATGTGCCGACCTGCTGCAGGCGGGTATCGACCCGCAGCGCCAGCCGGTCATCAAAACTAAACGGTGGCACCGCGCCCATCACACAGTCGGTCAGTGCCTGCGCCAGCTCTGGCGCGGCGAACGAGGACTTTTTGCCGCCGATGGCGCGCGCCGCATTTTTGAAATTGATCCGACAGTCACCCGGCACAATCGCCAGCACCTGACGCGATGGCGCACCGTCCGGCATAATGACCTCCAGTACCATCGCTTTGGCCGCCTGGCCCAGCGCGTTGCCACGGATCTGGCTGATCTGATCGGTCTGCCCGACCGCCTCATGCTCCACCACGCGGTAGCTGGCCTGATGCTGATCCAGCAGCGCAGTAATTTTTTCAAACGTCGTCATTCCCTTCTCCTCTTCTGGCAAAAATTCCTGCACAACCCGGCTTAGCTCCAGGCGATAGCGTGTTTCATCTTTTTATCGGTCAGCCCGAAAAAGAACCCCATGGTGATGCGGGTATCACCTTCAACCCGGTCTATCTCGTGATAAAAAGCCGGATTAAACAGGTAAATATCACCACTGCGTGGTGAAAATTCGCAGATCTCGCTGTTTTCAATCACGCCACTGCGGTAGCCCAGCTCACCGGCGGTTTTGAACTGCTCATCCTCCGGCGTCCACTTTTTGTTGTAGATACGCAGCGCACCACCCGCGTTGCACTCCTGCAGGCAGACCACGCAGCTGAGCTGATGCAGAATTTGCGTCACCACCAGCGAAGTCTGCGCGGCGTCGCGCACGATATTGTCGTTATGCAGCGGGTTGGCGACGCCATTGGCATGAAAGCGCACGATAGAACCGGCGTAATCACCATGACCCGGTTCGTGGGCGATGTTTAAGCTTTCCAGCCGCAGCGCATGCTGCACCCAGCCATAAATCTGTTCGCGCAGCTGGTTCAGCGAGGGCGGCAACGCCGGCTGGATATCACGCAGCTCGGTAAAATAGTTTTCGGGAGCCGCCGTATGGCGCGCCAGATAAGGGCCCAGCGTGGTCAGCGCGCCATTCGGATAGTGAGAGACACGGATCTTTTCCCGGCAGCGCTGCAGGTCAGCCACCACCGTTTCCCGCACCTCTGGCGTCAGGAAATTACGCAGCACCAGCAGCGGCACCCGTGCGGTGACTATGTCATCCAGCCAGGTCGATTCCACAAACATGTTGGGATTAATCACGCGGAACTGATTGAAAATAGCCATGTTTATCACTCCCTAAACGGTATTTCATAGAGTTCATGATTGTTCATTCGCCGCCAGCTGCCGGCGCTGCCTGGTATTGTTACGGGTTCAGAGGCGATCAGCGTGCAACCGTCCTGTTGCCGAAAATGCATCGTAAAATAGTCAGGAAAAGGGGTGTCGTGCGGATGCCACTGCCATGCCCAGGCTTTGTCGCGGGTGACAAAAATGGCATTGCCTGCGCTGCCGCCGGGTTCTATCTGCGCCATCTTTGCGCGCAGATAGTCGCGGGTGAAATCGGCGGGTGTGGTCTGATCCACCAGGTAGCGCAGATACTCTTCGGAATCGAAGCGGGATTCCGCCAGGCCAAGCTGGCGGTAAATCGTCGGCAGAAAGCCGTTATGCATCATGTACCACTGATGTCCGGCGCTGTTGCGCCACAGCGGATGCGAAAATTCGATCCCCTGATTTTTACTCAGCGTGGCGTGACGCACATGCACCGCCAGAAAGCGGCTGCGCAGGCGATCCACATCAATGCCCGGCAGGGCGTCGGCGAACGGGCCGGTGCCGTGCAGGGTCCGAATCTCGCCCTCTTCCAGCCACAGACAGCCCCAGCCGTTGGGATGCGATTTGATCGGGCCATCGTGTTCGGCGCCTTCACCGCAGCTCATGGCACGCGCCGCCTCTAAAATCTGTGCGCTGTCGAACTGACCATGCGCCAGAATCATCCTGCACATACTTTGTCTCTCCCGGCTGTAACGGATTGCGCGGCAATCACCTGCTGAAACGTGGTCATAATGGGTTCGCGCGCAGCGGCCGTCAGGCTGAACGTTGCCAGAATGCCCGCGTGTCGGGTCAGATCGGCATAGAGCGAAGAGCGGGGTGAAACCTGTAATGCCGGCAATCTGAGTGGTGGCAACAGCGCACCCTGCTGATGCTGATCGATCCAGCGTTCAGCCGCCTGAAGCTGCGCCGGTTGCCGTAACCGCAGCTGGCCGACCGCACCGGGTGGAGTGAAGGTAAAGGCAGGCAGTGCGCCGCCCGCTTCCAGCCGGAAGGTGACTTCCGCCCAGTTGATGCCGGTCGTCGCCTGCACCAGCGTCGCCACCCCCATGCCGGAGAGCCGAAATCCCATCTCCAGGAAATGTGGCACGCCATTCACCACGATGAAATCGATGTGAAACGCGCCCTGACGATAGCCAAAGGTTTCGCAGCAGAAGGTCATCAGACTGCTGAACGACGCTGGCAGGGCTGCTGCCGCCATCGCTACATGGCCCGATTCATAAAAGCTGACGCAGCCTTCGCTATCCCGGTGCTGCTCAATGACCTTCTGGCAGCAGGTCAGCGCCAGGGGATGCCCCTGATGCACTACGCCCTGCAACGAAAACTCCTCGCCGATCAGCGCACTTTCCACAATAAAGCCGCTGAAGCCGCGCCCGCCATAGTTCATGGTCTGTACCAGCTGTGTTACTACGCTATGCAGCTGATCGGCGCGCTCAATCAGCCAGATGCCCAGCCCGCCGCCGCCATCCACCGGCTTCACGACGCAGGGATAGATCAGCGCCTGTTCCGCATCCAGAATGCTGAGTGGCGAGGCAAAAAAGCGGAACTCCGGCTGCGGGAAGCGCGGCCAGGCTTTTTTCAGCGCCATGCGCTGCGCATATTTATCCAGCGGAATAAAGGCGGCGGGCGCGTCAGGCCCGGCCAGCATTTCGCGCAGCCGTCCGGCGCTGGCGTTGTAGGCTTCAAAGCCCGCCAGCACCACCAGCGGATGCGCCAGTAAACCGGCGTGGAGATAGGCCTGCATGACCTCCCACGGATTATCAGGACGGTCGAGGCGGATGATCAGATCAAACGGCAGCGCCAGGCTTAACGACTGGTAATCGACAAAATCGCCCATTTCCGCCAGCACGGTGAAATAGCCATCGCGCTTTGCCACCTCGCAGTAGGGGTTCTGTCCATCGCGGGTGGCGCCAATTTGCAGGAAAATCTTTTTCATCGCCTTGCCTTACCGGGTTAACGCCCGGAAATGATTTCTGTCACGATGTCGTTGAGCACACCGTTATTGACCTGAATCACTGCTTTATGGGGATCAAAACGCAGGACGCGCGACAGCGGATCGCGGCTTTTGCCCTCCAGCAGCGAACTGACCGGCTTACTCTGCCAGCAGTGCCGCATCTGCGTCAGCGTCAGGCCAGAGAGCTGTGTTAACTGCTGTGCCAGTGCGAGATCCTCGCTGCGCTGCTCAAGCAGGTCGCGAATGATGGTTTCATCCAGCGCAATCTGCTGCTGCGACAGCCACTGTCCGAGCTGTTCTCCCTGTGCCAGGAAGGGTGAGTAGATCATGCAGATCAGCTGGTCGTCGTTAAGGTCAAACGTCTGCAGGGCAAAGTCCGCCGCTCGCTGCCGCTGCTGGTAGATGGCGTCGTCATCCTGATAACGCGCGGCCATCTCATCAATCAGCTGTGGCGGAAAATCTTTCTTAACCATCAGCCCCAGCGCAAAGCGCACATATTCGCGGATCCCTTCGGCATAGTTACGCTGCAGCAGCGTTTCTGCCCGCAGTCCGCGCAGATGGGCCATCAGTGTCGGATTACCGCAGTCGGACTCAGAAAAGCTGAACATCAGCTCATCAAAACGGAAACGCATAAATTCGCTGAGCAGCGCCCAGTGCGCGCCCGCTTCATAGGCGGTGTCCTGATAGATGTTGAAAAACAGCGGATCGCGCGCCAGTTGGTGGGTAATGCGGTGTGCGGGTGTCAGTTGATCGGCACCGTAAACGTCAGAGAAGTAGCGCTCAGCCACGCCGTCCAGCGTCTGGAGAAAGCCGCTGAAGCCCCGGTCTTTGTCCGCTACCGGCGCATCAAACAGCCGTGAAAGGTGCCGCGCCCAGGCAACATAGGCAGCCTGCTCCTGCGGCGAGTCGCCGGTAACAATCAGATCCACGCCGCCGTTGTAGTCTGCCGCCAGGCCAAAGGAGTTCACCATGCTGAGATTACAGGCATTGCAGAAGGTCGAGCGCCCATCGGCGCGAAAGCGGTGGCCATTCATCAGCACATCATGGCGGTTCTGCTGCCGCACGCTCTCCGGCATCGGCAGGTCGCGGGTAAACGGCCGGATCAGCAGGCCATCCACCACCAGACATTCCGCCCGTTCATCGTCATGCATCGCCAGCGCCTGATACACGCGATGGATATTCTCCATCACGCTCTGATTCATCGCCGCATGGCGGTTGGTGCTGACCCGAAGAGAGAAAGTGCTGCCCTGCTGCTGCCAGATCAGGCCCTGAATGTATCGCACATACGCCACCATGTAGCTGCTGTCTTTTCCGCCGCCATAGGCGAGAAGCACACGGTTGTTCTCCAGCTGCAGCTTATCCGGTAACGCCGCCAGCAGGCGGGCGGAGCAGCGCTGAGCCGACTCCATGATCGCGGGCGACAGATACGCTTCAATCTCCTTCATCATGGCGGGCAGATTATTCATTTCTCGCATTTCCCTCAGGTGAACAGAATCGCTTTATGGCCTGAAGCCCGGTGGCTGGCGGGGTCGCCGTGCCGTTCAGCATCATGAATAATTAAGAGATGCAGCCTAAAGTACTTTGAATGTACTCTGTTGAATATGCACAGATCAGCGCGATATGGGGTGGAACAGATGGCCGATGTTATCGGGGAACAGGAGAGTCAGAGCAGTCGTTACCGCCAGATAGCAGAACAGATCAAGCAGGCTATTCATGCCGGTTCGCTGGCTCCCGACAGCCGTCTGCCGTCGGTACGCACGCTGGCGACGCAGTACAATGTCAGCCTCACCACCGCCCTGAAAACATTGCGCACGCTGGAAGATGAGCGCTACGCCGTCGCCCGGCCTAAATCGGGCTTTTTTGTCGCCCCGCAGCGGCCTTCTTCACGTCAGCTGCCCGCCATCAGCGAACAGCCACACGCCATCGCACCGCTGGATGAACAGACCGAACTGCATCTGGCGATGCTTGGCTCAGACTGCCGGGTGCGCCTCGATCTGGCTAACGGCGACAGCGCGCTCTATCCTGTCAAACGCATCGGCCTGCTGATGCGCAAGATGGGCTACAGCAAACCGGCCCTGCTCGGCAATACGGTCAAGGGCACCGGCTATGCGCCGCTGAAAACCGAGATTGCCCGCCGCGCGGTCGATTATGGCTGCAATATCAGCGCCGACGATATTCTGATCACCAACGGCTGTATCGAGGCGATCTCACTGTCGCTGCGCGCCACCACCCAGCCGGGTGATGTGGTCGCCGTAGAGTCACCCTGCTATTTCGTGCTGCTGCAGATGCTGCATAACCTCAATTTACGGGTAATTGAAGTGGAAGCCGGGCCGGAAGGGTATGTGAATGTGGCAAAGCTGACCGGCCTGTTTCAGCGCAAGGCGGTACGGGTCTTTCTCACCCTGTGCAACGTCAATAATCCGCTGGGCAAGAGTATTCCCAACGAGCATAAAGCCTATATTGCGCGGCAGGCGGATGAGAACGATGTAGTGATCATTGAGGATGATATTTTTGGCGATACCGCCTTTGGTGAGCGTCGCCCCTTCCCGATGCGTGCCTTCAGCCCCAACGCCATTCTCTGCAGCGGCTTCTCTAAAACCGTGGCACCGGGCATTCGTATTGGCTGGGTGCACAGCGTCAATTACATGCGCAAAATCGCCTCGCTGAAATATACCTCCACCATGGGCACCTCCGTGCTGTCACAGGCGGCGGTGGCTGAGCTGCTGCGCAGCGGTGGCTATGATGCGCATCTGCGCAAACTGCGGCGCGAGCTGGCGCGCCAAATCCGTGAAATGCGGCAGTCGGTATTGCGGGAATTTCCGGCGGGAACCCGGGTGTCCGATCCGGAGGGAGGCTATGTGCTGTGGGTGGAAATGCCACGGGGGGCACTGAACGTGCGCGAGCTGTTTCTGAAAGCGCGCAATGCGGGCATCGGGATTGCGCCCGGCCACATTTTTGCTACCGATCAGCGCTACGATCACTGTTTCCGGCTGAATGCCGGTTTCGGCTGGAATGCGGAGGTGGAACAGGCGATTCAGCAGCTGGCACAGTGGTGCCAGCTGTCGTTAACCGATTCACAGGAACAGCAGAATTAACTGTCGCGCCAGGCGATCTCAACCTCTTCCGCCAGAATCTGCACTGCCCGCTCGATGTTCTCTGCATCCGGCACGTAGTTCATCCGCATACATTGATGAGTGTGCGGCCACGCCTGTTCCAATCCCGGGAAGAAGAAGTGGCCTGGCACCATCAGTACGCCGCGCGCTTTAAGCCGCTGATAAAGCAGTTCGGTGGTGATCGGCAGATCGCGGAACCAGAGCCAGAGGAAAATCGCCCCTTCCGGCTTATGGATCAGGCAGCGATCTTCCGGCAGATAGCGCCGCAGGATCGCGATAGTCTGCTGCACCTTCTGCTGATAGAACGGCTTAATCACCTCTTCGGAGAGCCGCAACAGATCGCCACGACGAATCATCTCATTGGCGATGGCCGGTCCGATGCTGCCTGGCGCCAGGCTGATGATGCCGTTCATATTGCTCAGCGCAGTAATGGTCTTCTCATCCGCGATAATAATGCCGCAACGCGCACCCGGCAGGCCCAGCTTCGACAGACTCATGCAGAGAATGATATTGGGATTCCACAGCGGGCGCACCTCGCTGAAGATGATGCCGGGGAACGGCACGCCATAGGCATTGTCGATTAGCAGCGGTACGTCATGCTGCTGTGCCAGCGCATCGAGCTGCATCAGCTCATCATCGGTGATCACATTGCCGGTGGGGTTGGTCGGGCGCGATACGCAGATTAACCCGACATCATCGTTCATCGGCAGATGCTCGAAATCGACATGATATTTAAACTGGCCTTCCGGCAGCAGCTCAATGTTCGGCTTCGCCGACACAAACAGATCGTCTTCCAGACCGGCATCCGCATAGCCAAGATACTCAGGCGCCAGCGGGAACAGCACCCGCTTTTTGCTGCCATCGGCCCGGCGACCGGCGTACAGGTTAAACAGATAGAAGAAGGCGCTCTGGCTGCCGTTGGTCAGCGCGATGTTCTCTGCGGTAATCGGCCAGCCAAGCTGTTCGCTCAGCAGTCCGGCCAGCGATTCGAGCAGCGTCGCTTTGCCACGCGGACCGTCATAATTGCACAGTGCCTCGCTGAGTTTGCCCTCCTCATGCATCTGCTGCAGCAGTTGCTGAAAATAGTCGTTCATGGCCGGAATTTGCGCCGGATTGCCGCCACCCAGCATGATGGTGCCGGGCGTACGCAGGCCTGCGCCCATATCTTCCATCAGACGTGAGATGCCGGAATGTTGGGTAAATTTGTCGCCGAACTGAGAAAAGGACATAGCGGTTAAATATTTGTGATAGCGAATCGGGGGTCCACCATAACGCCCGCCATCGGCGGGCGCAATGGGAAGGCGTGGGGATTACTTCAGCGCCTGCGGGTTCACGCAGTTTTTCTCAACGTTTCCGCCGAGCGCGGCGATGAGATTCTCTACCGCATCCTGCATCATGCCGTAACGGGTTTCATGCGTGGCGGAACCGATGTGCGGCAGCGTCACCACGTTAGGCAGTGACAGCAGCGGAGAGTCGGCAGAGACCGGCTCCTGCTCAAACACATCCAGCCCGGCAGCATGCAGTTTGCCCGCCTGCAACGCGGCGATCAGCGCCTGCTCATCCACCACCGGCCCGCGACCGGCGTTGATCAGCACTGCATCCGGCTTCATCAGTTCCAGTTCGGCAGCACCGATCAGATGGTGCGTCTCTTCCGTCAGCGGCAGGCTGATGCAGACGAAATCACTCTGCTTCAGCAGCGCCTCCAGTTCACAGCGCTGCGCGCCAAAGCGCGACTGCGCCTCTTCATGTTCGCGGCGGGCGTTGTAGAGGATTTTCATGCCGAAGCCAAAGTGGGCGCGCTGCGCCAGCGCCATCCCGATGCGTCCCATGCCGAGAATACCCAGCGTTTTATGGTGCACGTCGATGCCAAACTGCGCCGGACCAATGCTCTTCTGCCAGTTGCCCGCTTTCACCCAGGCATCCAGTTCCGGCACCCGGCGCGCCGTGCTCAGCACCAGCGCCATCATGGTGTCCGCCACGGTTTCGGTCAGCACGGTTGGAGTGTGCATCAGCACCACGTGACGCTGATTCAGTGCATCAACATCGAAATTGTCATAGCCCACAGAGACGCTGGAGCAGACGCGCAGATTGGGCATTTTCGCCAGCAGCTCGCCATTTACTTTACCGCCCGATCCCAGCAGCCCTTCTGCCTGCTGAAACACCGCAGCGTGCTGCTGCTGGCTTTCCGGCGACAGATCGCTGATTTCCGTCACGTCACACTGTTCAGCCAGGCGTGCGTAGAGATCGTCAGGCAGTTTTTTATAAAGAATTACAGCGGGTTTCATTCGGTGGCTCCCGTTCAATAAGTAGCGGGCGGCTTGCAGGCCGCCCGGAGAAACAGAGATTAACGATTACGCTTTTAATATGCTGACTAAACCTTAGGCGCTTATGAATCAGCACTCTCTAGCGTTTACGCTTTCAGGCCGGTTTCGCACCCTGCAGCGGCGGGGCTTTATTCTGCGCCGGTTTCACAATCAGCGTCAGCCACACCGAAACCAGCAGGGCCGATCCCATAAAAATGTAAGACGCCGAAGGACTGCCGGTAGCACCATTAAGATAGCCGACAATCCATGAACCGATGAACGACCCCAGCGCGCCCATGCTGTTGATCAGCGCCATCGCGCCACCGGCGACATTACGTGGCAGCATCTCAGGAATAATGGCGAAGAACGGTCCATAAGGCGCATACATCGCGGCTCCGGCAATCACTAACAGGGTGTAGGACATCCAGAAATTGTTCGATCCCACCAGATACGAGCCGAGGAATGCCAGCGCACCAATCAGCAGCAGCGGCCAGACGAACAGCTTACGATTTTGGGTTTTGTCCGACGCCCAGGAGACCACCACCATCGCAATGGTCGCTGCCAGATAAGGGACGGCAGAGAGCCAGCCCGCTTCTACCATGCCCATCTGCGTACCGTTGCGCAGAATCGATGGCAGCCACAGCACAAAGCCATACACGCCGATGCTCCAGGCAAAGTACTGCAGGCAGAGAAGGATGACGTTGCGGTTACGGAACGCTTCGCCGTAGTTACGCACTGCTTTAATGTTTTCCTGCTCTTTCTGCAGTTCAGCCTGTAATGCCGCTTTCTCGGCATCACTCATCCAGCGCGCCTGTGCCGGTTTATCCTGCACCAGGAACCACCAGGCAATCGCCCAGACCACCGCCGGAATCCCTTCGAAGATAAACATCTCGCGCCAGCCAAAGGATTCAATCAGATAGCCCGACACCACAGACATCCATAGCACCGTGACCGGATTACCCAGAATCAGGAAGGTGTTGGCGCGCGAACGTTCCGATTTAGTGAACCAGTTGCTGATGTAGATCAGCATCGCGGGCATCACGGCGGCTTCCACGACGCCCAGAACAAAGCGAATCGCGGCCAGCATCGGAATGTTACTGACCACGCCGGTCAGCGAGGCACAGCCGCCCCACAGGATCAGACAGACGAAAATCAGTTTCTTGACGCTGCGGCGTTCGGCGTAAATCGCACCCGGGATCTGAAAGAAGAAGTAACCCAGGAAGAACAGCGCACCCAGCAGCGAAGACATGCCTTTGGTGATGCCGAGATCGTCATTAATCCCGGCAGCAGAAGCGAAGCTAAAATTTGCACGATCGAGATACGCCAGGCTGTAGGTGATAAACACGATGGGCATGATGAACCACCAGCGTTTTGGCGCGATTGTCTGCTTTTTCATCGGGAACTCCTGTGACTGTAGAGGGGCGCGAACTACACGTCGCCCAGTTGCTGACGCGTCGGCAGACCTTCGCTGTCACCAATGACCTGAATCGCCATCGAACCAATCTTGTTACCGCGGCGAATCGCCTGCGGCAGCGACTGACCTTCCAGCAGCGCGCTGATGACGCCAACGGCAAAGCCGTCACCGGCACCCACGGTATCCACCACGTTATCGACCTTGATCGCCGCAACCTGGCCCTGTTCGCCCTGCGCGGTTTTATACCAGGCACCGTCACAACCGGTTTTAATCACGACGGCTTTCACACCCCTGTCGAGATAGAAATCCGCGATCGCTTCCGGCTGGCTATAACCGGTCAGAATCAGCCCCTCTTTTTCGCCCGGCAGTACCCAGTCGGCATACTCCGCCAGCAGATTGAGCTGCTTACGCATCTCCTCTTCGCTGCGCCACAGCACCGGCCGCAGGTTCGGGTCAAACGAGATAGTTTTGCCGCGTGCACGCATCTCTTTGGCGGTGTGCTTCAGCAGTTCTAATGAGCTTTCTGACAGCGCCGCCGCCACACCGCTGAGGTGCAGATGGCGCGCCGAGCCGAAATAGTCCGCGTCAAAATCATCAACAGACAGATGGCTGGCCGCCGAGCCTTTACGGAAATATTCCACCAGCGGATCCGAGCCGTCATCCACTTTGGACTTGAGCTGAAAACCGGTGGGATAGCGCTTATCGACCGTCACACAGGCGTGATCGATCCCCTCTTTCTCCAGCTGCTGGCAGATAAACCGGCCAAAAGCGTCATCGCCGATACGGCTGACCCAGCCCACTTTCAGGCCAAGACGTGCCAGGCCGGTCGCGACATTGAGTTCCGCGCCCGCGGCACGTTTAACAAAGGTCTCTGCTGCGGCGAGGTCGCCGGTTTCACGGGCGATGAACATCGCCATCGCTTCACCGATGGTGACAACATCAAGCGGACCGTTGTGATGCATAGTGTGCGTCATATCTGTTCCTTACACGTTACGCAGCAGCGACACGTAGTGGCGCGTCACCGCAGTCAGATCGTCGCCTTCCAGCGGAAATTCAATACCGCGCGGCGCGCGGGCGGGCAGCTGTTGCAGCAGCGTGCGCCAGTGGTCATCAGCCTCATCCAGCGCAATCGCCCGGAAACTATCCTGATGCGGCACGGCGGCTTTAACATGCACATAGCCCACCTGCGCGGCCAGCTGCTCTGCTGCCTGATCGGCGTCTTCGCCGGTCCAGCACCAGTTACCCATATCAAAGGTCATGCTGATCGGCAGATCGGCTTCGCGTACCGCCGTGAAAAACGCGACGGACGGTGCCAGTCGGCCATGTTCGGTCTGGTCGTTTTCCACGGTCAGTTGAAACGGCAAATCCGCCAGCAGCGCCTGCAACGTTTCGCGAGGCAGCGCACCGGTAAAGTCTCCCAGCGCCACTTTCAGCCGCTGCGCGTTTAGCTGGCGTGCCTCTTCAACGTAGTGGGTTATGCGTGGATTGATTTCGCCGCCGTCACAAAACAGCGTATCGGGCACGGAATAGCTGGCGTGCAGCTGATGCTGCGCTATCGCCCTGGCCAGCGCTGGCAGATCGGCCAGTGCCGCATCATCAAGCAGTTCGCGGCGGATTTCGACCCCGTCAGCGCCCGCCTGCTGGATAATCGGCAGTAACGCAATCTGACCGCCGAGTGCAGCGATCTGCGTGTGGCCATAAGCGGCGGTCACCACGATAATGTCAGGTTTCATATTCAACTCCATGGCAGATTTCTGCCGATAACGAATAGAAAAACCCTAAATGGAACCGGTTCCAAAGCAAAGCAGCAAACTGTGAAATTATGATCGTGCTCACGAAGCGAGCATGTAAACGGAAGGTTAAATCTGAAATTCAGCCCAGAGGCTGGCTGGAGCCACGAACGATCAGTTCGCCTGAGAAGACCTGCTCGGCAACCGGCAATTCGCTGCCCTCTATGCGCGCAATCAATCGCTCCAGCGCGCTGTAGCCAATCTGCCAGGTCGGCTGTTTCAGCGTGGTAATGCCGACACCCGCCAGCGCCGCCCACTCCAGTTCGTCGAAACCGAGCAGGCCGATATCATGGCCCCAGTGCAGATTAAGTCGTTGCAGCGATCGCGCCACCTGCAGCGTCAGTGCGCCATTGGCCACCATCACCGCGGAGCGTTTACCGGTGTGACGCTGCTGGAAGGTCAGAAGCGCCTGATCCAGTGCGGCGGGCTGGTGCAGCGGCACTTCCGCATTTTCATGCTCAACCTGCGGATGCGCCGCCAGCAGCTGGCGGAAAGCCTGCAGACGCTCGCGTCGCGTGTTAACGCTGCCCAATGGCTCGCTGAGAAACAGCAGTGCGTCATAGCCATTGTCGACCAGATGGCGTGTGGCCGTCTCGGCCGCTTCGGCATTGTTCAGGCCCACCACATCGCAGGGAAAGTCGGGGATTTTACGGTCAATCAGCACCATCGGCAGCAGGGATTGTTGCAGATGGCTGAGCACCTCTTCACGCATGCCGACCGCGTTAACCACGATGCCCTCAACCTGATAACTGCTCAGGAGTTGCAGATAGTGCTGCTCCAGATCCACTTCATTGTTGGTGTTACACATCAGCAGCGTGAAGCCCTGTTCGCGGCAGGCAGCTTCAATGCCGCTCATCACATCGACGGAATAGGGATTAGTAATGTCGGCGATAATCAGCCCAATCAGGCGGGTACGTCCGCGCTTCAGGCCGCGCGCCATCTGACTCGGACGGTAGCTGAGATCCGCAATGGCCTGTTCAATCCGCGCTTTTAAGTCGGCAGAGAGCAGATGCAGCTCGCCATTGAGATAGCGTGAAACGCTGGTTTTACCGGTTCGTGCCGCGTGAGCAACATCGCTTATGGTGGCGCGAGGCGGCCTGATTTTCATGAGATATCCTGCGAAATAAGAAACCCGGCAGAGACTAGCACAAGCGAAGCCCGGCGCAAAAAGTGCTAGGCCGGTAATTGCAGCCAGGGTTGCCACAGGGTCTGTAACGTTTCCGGCGGTGCGCCATTGATCAGCCTGATAACCATGTCAGCCACCTGTTCGCCAGCCTGATGCGGCGTTGCCTGACGAATCGCAGCAATGGGATGATCGAGAATCGCATCACGCGGTAATCCTTCCCAGCCTGCGAGCAGAATGGCGTCCTCGCCCGCTGCCCGACCGGCCTGCTGCAGCGCCAGGGCTGCGCCTTCAGCGAGCGCAGCGCAGTCGGTGATAATCACTTCCGGCGCGGGTTCCTCTGCCAGCCACTCACGCATCTGGTGATAGCCGGCACGGCGCGACGGTGCGACCGCCGCCATCGCATAAGGCGCAACGTCACCCAGCGCCGTCAGATAACCCTGACGCCGGTCACGTACCCGCGTGCTGTTTTCATTGCTGCCGAGCCAGGCTATCCGCTGCCGTTCCTGCGCCAGCGACCAGTCCACCGCCAGTTGTGAACCGGCAAGGTGATCAACATCAAACCAGGCGTAGGCGGCTGGCAGATCGCTGCGGCCCAGCGCCAGAAAGCGAAAACTGGTCTGCATCAGCGCATTCAGTCGGCTGTCTTCAGGCGTGGTATGGCCGACGATCAGGGCATCGACGGCCCCACTGCGCAGCAGGCGCGTCAGGGTTGAATGGCTCTGCTGCTGTTTATCCGCCAGCAACAGCAGGTTAATTTCATGACGGGCAAGATGATGATCCAGCGCCAGCAGCATGTCGCTGAAGTCGCAGCCATTCAGGGAAGATTCAATGACCGGATAAACGAGCCCTACAGCATTAGCACGGCCGGTTTTCAGCCGTCGGGCCGCCGCATTAGGCCGGTAGCCGCGCCGCTGCGCTTCCTCTTCGATGCGTTTACGCGTCTCCTGAGCGACATCCTGATAACCATTGAGGGCGCGGCTGACAGTCGTAACGGAAAGACCTAAAACTGCAGCGATGGCTTTAAGAGACATGGGGCAAGTCCACTGATCAATTTTTGATCAGACTACCATAAGGCCTCTGCTGGCTCTATCCGCAGAAACATTACTGGTGCTTTTAACGTGATGCTTTACAGATAAAGAGGCGCCCCCGTTCAGGGGCGACCGCGATTATCCCAGCGGGGTGAGCGTAATTTCAACGCGACGATTTTGTGCTTTGCCTGCTTCGGTGCTGTTGGTAGCAACCGGGTTATCCGGGCCTGCACCCTGTGTGCGCAGGCGATCGCTGGCAACACCCTGCACGATCAACGCACTGGCAACACTTTCAGCACGCTGCTGTGACAGACGCATGTTCAGCGCACGGCTGCCGGTACTGTCGGTGTAACCCACGACGTTTACCGCGGTTTTCGGATACTCTTTCAGCACCATTGAAACACCAGTCAGGGTGTTGGCGCCGGCAGGTTTCAGATTGCTGCTGCTGGAGTCGAAGGTGACATTGTTTGGCATATTCAGGACGATGTTATCGCCGTTGCGGGTTACGCTGACGCCGGTCCCGCGCATCTTGTCACGCAGTTTCGCTTCCTGCACGTCCATATAGTAACCCACGCCACCGCCCAGCGCCGCGCCGCCTGCGGCCCCAATCAGAGCACCCTTACGGCGATCTTTCTTCGATGAAGAGAGCACGCCGACACCGGCACCGACTAATGCGCCAAGGCCCGCGCCCACGCCTGACTTACCCGCCTGAGATTCGCCGGTGTAAGGATTGGTGGTACAGCCTGGCAGGGCCAGACTGCCGCTTAATAACAAGGTGATGGCGATTAATTTCTTCTGCATTTTTGTTCCCTTACATTCGACACACAGGGGAAAACCTTTCCCATAAGTGGCACGATTATGCCGTCTGGTGACCGGGAATGTAGTGCGGAAAAATCCTGATTTACCGGGAATCACGCCTTTTGATTGTCAGGATGGCAAAAACAGTTGCTCTGATGATCGTTTGTCAGCCCACAGGCCTGCATAAAGGAGTAGCAAATTGTAGGGCCGATGAATTTGAAACCACGCAGCTTCAGCGCCTTCGAGAGCGCAATAGCCTGCTCTGACGTGGTGGGTGCCTGGCTGTAATCAGGATAATGGTGCACAATTTGCACGTTATCGACAAACTCCCAGACGAAGTCGCTGAAATCCTCGCCTTTCGCTTCCATCTCAAGAAAAGCGCGGGCGTTAGCGATAATGGCGGCGATTTTACCGGGGTGGCGGATAATGCCGCTGTTGAGCATCAGGTCATCGATGTCGGCAGCGTCCATCTGCGCAATAGCCTGCGGATCAAACTTATGAAACGCCGCACGATAGTTTTCACGTTTTTTCAGCACGGTGATCCAGGATAATCCCGCCTGCTGTCCTTCCAGACAGAGCATCTCAAACAGTGCACGTGTCTCTCTTTGCGCCACACCCCATTCCCTGTCGTGATACGCCAGATAGAGCGGATCCTGCGTTACCCAGCCACATCGTTGCATCGTTTTGTTCCTTTATAACGAGAATATTTTAGCGGTCCGCTTGATCTTAGAATTAATCGGTTGATAGTTAAACGATCACCGGTTAAATAACAGAGACGGGCCGAAAAATTCATTAAGACGCCATAACTTCAGCCTTGCCCGGAGAAGCGATGTTGCCGAGAAGCGGTTGGAAAGGTCTGCGGACCTGCTGTGCTGTAGGGCTGTTAATGTTCACGCAACCGACGTTTGCCCGCGGCGGCACCTCTGCGCCTCAGCATCCTGACTTTCTGCCCGACTACAACACGATTCTGGCGGAGAAGATCGCCCTGACGCCACTGGCGTTCAGCGATGAGAGCCGCGCCCTGTTTGAAGCTGCAATTAATTCTCCCACTGCTCCCCCCATCGCCCTGCACAGTGAAACCGGTAGCGTAGGCACCACGCCGCTGGGTAAACGCTATCGGGCGGGCGTTGATATGCCCATTGCGCCGTCATTGACCACCGGACCCGTGGCGCAGTATGCGGTCGATCCCCAGCAGATGAACTGTCTGCAATGCGACTACAGCGATCAGCAGAGCCGTGAACAAAGCGCCAGCGTCGGATGGCGCATTGATTCGCAGCAGGGATGGATATCGCCCTGGGCGCAGCTGAGTTACCACTATCTGATGGCGGATACGCCGCAGAGTCCACGGCGCGAGGCAACGAATGGCTCGGACCAGTCCGACGGTATCGATTTAAGCATCGGCGCACAAATGCCACTGAACGATAATCTGGCGGCTTTCGCGTCATTTTCACAAAGCGAAGCGCTCAATAACGACCAGCAGCAACTTTATAGCTTTGGCTTCAGCGCCAGCTTCTAGCGGGGCATGAAAAGAGAAAGGGAATCGGGCGTTTAAAATATAATGAGTCCGCTAATCATTATACTGGTAACAAAATGCGCAACGATTTGACAATTATTGGCCGCGAAATCGCGGTCTTCCTGATGGCCGCCCTGGTTCTCGCCCTGACTATCGTCCCCGTCTACATTGATGTGGCCTGGATGAACGACGCACTGCACGAAACCTCTTTTACTGAAACCACCCAGGAAATCATGCTGGCGACGATCGCCGCGCTGTTTTTCATTGCGGCCCGCCGCCGTCCCGCCCAGCGTGGAGCGCTGACCCTGGTCGCCGGCTTTTACAGCTGCATGCTGATCCGCGAGCTCGACTTCGTGTTTGATGTCATTCAGCACGGCAGCTGGGTCTGGTTTGCCCTGGCGGTCACGGCGGGTTCGCTGGCCGTTGCGCTGCGAACGCCAAAGAAAACCCTGCATGCGCTGGCTAACCTGCTGCTGCACCGCAGCTGGCCGGTGATGGCCTCCGGCTTTTTAGTGGTGCTGGTCTTCTCCCGACTGTTTGGTGTGCATGCGCTGTGGCAGCATCTGATGCTGGGGGATTACAACCGCGTAGTGAAAAACATGGCCGAAGAGGGCACCGAGCTTCTGGGATACAGCCTCTGCTGGCTGGCCTCGGTTCGCTATCTATGGCAGACCCGTCCGATCGCCGCGGCTGTCAGCGTACACGCCACCGAATCTGCACCGGCCCGCCACAACGCCTCTCCGGTCACGTCGCACTGACTGCGGAGTTGCTTTTTAAGCGATCCGCACCCTCAAAACAGGTACAATAAACACTTCTGCGTCGGCGACAGGTTCCCGGCGCAAGGTGTTCGTTAACCTCAGGTCTTTTCATGTCAGCTAAAATCTTAACTTCAACGCTCATTGGCCTGGATGCCTTCCGACAGGATCCGCTGACTGCCCTGCAGCAGGCGGAAAAGGGCACGCTGGCGGTGTTAGATAATTATGCGCCGGTGATGTATGCCATCACGCCAGCGCGTCTGGCTGAGCTGCTGGCGCTGGAAGCCGCCGCCCGGCAGCCGAATGATGTCGCGCTGGATGACAGCCTCTATGACGACGCGCCCGCAGCAATACACACGCCGGCAGGCAAGTTCACCATGTATCCGGGCTGGCAGCCGGATGCCGACTTTACGCGTCAGGCCGCCATCTGGGGTGTGGCGCTGAGTGAACCGGTGACGCCCGGCGAGCTGGCGGCCTTTGTGGCCTACTGGCAGGCGGAAGGCCGGATGTTTCATCATGTGCAGTGGCAACAGAAGCTGGCGCGCAGCATTCAGATGAACCGCGCCGCAAACGGCGGGCAACCGAAGCGTGATATCACGCAGTTGCCTGATCCTGACCGTACCATTCCCGATGGTTTCCGAGGTGAATGATGAAAACGCCAGATGATCTCTTTAACCGTCTGAAAAGAATGATGCCTGCGGGCACCCGTCCTAAATTTGCCAATGGCGAAGAGCTGCTGGCGTGGAATCAGGAACAGGGTCGCCTGCGTTCAGAGGCGATTGTGCGTGAGAACCGCGCAATGAAAATGCAGCGCGTGATGGGCCGTTCCGGCATTCGCGAGCTACACATGAACTGCTCGTTTGATAATTACCGGGTCGAGAACGAAGGACAGCGCAAAGCGCTGGAGCTGGCGCGTCAGTACGCCGCTGAGTTTGATGGCAGCATCGCCAGCTTTGTCTTTTCCGGGCGTCCTGGCACCGGTAAAAACCATCTGGCCGCTGCGATTGGCAATGACCTGATCCTGCGCGGTAAAAGCGTGCTGATCGTGACGGTCGCCGATCTGATGTCCAGCATGAAGGGAACCTTCAGCGGCAGCAGTGGCATTACCGAAGAGCGACTGATTCAGGATCTCAGCAGTGTCGATCTGCTGGTGATTGATGAGATCGGTATGCAGAGCGAGTCACGCTACGAAAAAGTGATTATCAACCAGATTGTCGATCGCCGTTCTTCATCGAAACGCCCGACCGGCATGTTATCAAACCTCGATCATGCGGGCATGAATGCGCTGCTGGGCGAGCGCGTCATGGACCGTATGCGCCTGGGCAACAGCCTGTGGGTACGTTTCGACTGGGAAAGCTATCGCAGTCGGGTGCGCGGCGACGAGTATTAACAATGACCCGGCTACGCCGGGTCATTGCGCTAATGAGGCCGCCGGTACAGCAGAAAAGCAGGCTTAAGCTGGCGATCTGATCGCCGTCACGATCTCAGCCACAGGCGATCAGGTTGTGTGAAACAGCCCGCAAAAGTGTGGCATGAAGAATACGCCGGGGCTGATACACTCAATTCTTACTCCTCTGTTGGGTGAATCCGTGATGAAAACGAACGGCAAAGGCCCCGCACTACTGCGACTCAATAACCAGAAACGGGTGATGGCTCAGCTGCGTAAGCTGCGCGTGACGTCGCGTCAGGATCTGGCGGAGGCGCTGACCCTCAGCAAAAACACGGTCTCATTAATCATTGATGACCTGCTGGAGCAGGGTCTGATAGAGGAACTGGGGCCGGTCAGCGTCGCGGCTGCAGGACGGCCTAAAATCGGGATCACCCTGCGACCGGAAAAGCTTAAGAGCGCTGGCGTCATGGTGGAACGCAACGTGATCCACTGGCGGGTCTGCGACTACTTTTCCCAGGTGCTGGCTGAAGCGACGCTGCGTACCGATACCCGTCACCCGACCCGCCTGCTGGCTGAACTGGCTATGCTGTGCCGGGAACTGACAGAACGCTATCCCGACTTGCTCGGTATTGGCCTCGGCTTCCCCGGCATCGTCGATCCCCGGCGCGGCTGGATGCATATCTCATTGCCGCTGGAATGGCAGGATGTTGACCTGCTGACCACGCTGCGCAAGCACGTGCGTCTGCCCATCCGCATTATGAATAATGTCAAAGCCGCTGCGCTACTGGCTGTTGAGCAAAGTGGATTATCGCCGGAGAGCGGTCATTTTTATCTGCGTATTTCCGAGGGGATTGGCGGCGCACTGGTACAGCAGGGTCAGGTATTTACCGGGCATAGCTGGACGGCGGGCGAAGCAGGACATCTGGTTGTCCAGCCTGAAGGGCCACGTTGCAGCTGCGGCCGCCGGGGGTGTCTGGAAGCGCTGGTCAGCAAGCCTGCAGTGAATCAGCAGCTGGCGCAGCGTCAGCCAGGCCTGAGCTGGCAGAACCGCGACAGCGCCCCGCGCGTGGTGGATGAGGTGATGGCGCAGGCGGGCGGCTATCTTGGCGCGGCGCTGAGTCAGATTATGCTGCTGCTCAATCCCGCTACCATCATCATTGATTGTCCGTGGAACGCCAGTGAGCGCTTCTGCAAGGCGGTGCGCGATACTGCACACGGCAACGCACTGGCCTTTACCGCCGCGCACACCCAGCTGCACTTCCCGGAAAACCGGATTGACCCGGCGAACGGGCTGGCACTGGCGGTACTGGAACAGAGTGAGCAGCGTGTGGGGTGAGCGTGCCCCCACAGACTGCCCTCTTCTTTATGATCGCGTCTCGCTGACCGGAGCATCTGTCCGTTCGCCCGCCTCACGCGGGTCAATATTAAACTTCTCCAGCACGCGCGCGTGAATTTTTTCCAGCGGCATCCCAGCCGTTTCCGGCAGATAGCGGAAAGTGAAGAAGTACATAGCCAGTGAAAAAAGCGCAAACAGTAACAGCGGGAAGCCACCGTGGAAAATCTCAAGCAGAAAAGCATTACTGTTCAGAATCGGGAATGTGGTGCTGATGACAAAATTGGCCATCGACATGGCGCAAATGGAGATGCCGACACAGATTGAGCGGATTTCTGTCGGAAACAGCTCGCCCAGTACGGTCCAGACAATCTGTCCCCAGGTCATGCCAAAGAAAACCATATAGGCAAACAGTCCCACCACCGCCAGCAAGCCGGGCAAACTGTAATAGAAAGCGATAAAGGTGTAGGCAAGGAAAACGGCAGAGGTAATCGCCCCCAGCAGTAACAGCTTACGACGTCCGACTTTATCAATCAGCGCCATACCCATCAGCACTCCTACAAACTGACATACGGACAGCCAGAAGGTCTGAAGCAGCGCCGAATCCGTGCTGCCGGACACATTTTTCAGCAACGTTGGCCCGAAATACTGAATCACATTGATGCCGCTAATCTGGTTGCCGACAGCCAGGCCAATACCAATGATGAGCAACGGCACCGTGGTTTTGTTCAGGCGGAATCGGGATTTATGGCGGGTCACCGCCTCATCAGAGAAAGAGTGTTTAATTTCATTGAAAACGGTGCGGGCATGGACCGGGTCAGAGATTTTGCTCAGCGTATCCAGCGCCTCTTTGTCTTTGCCTTTCAGAACGTTCCAGCGCGGTGATTCCGGTATAAAAGCAATGAAAAAGATAAACAGCGCACAGGGCACCAGCGCGGTTGCCAGGATATAGCGCCAGCCTGTATCGACCATCATCTCGGGCAGCATCGATTTGTTAATGAAGTAGTTGGTGAGCAGTACCACCGATTGCCCACCGACGCAGCAGACCGCATAGAGCGCGCTGGTGCGGCCACGATACTTCGACGGTGAAAGCTCAGCCAGATAGATTGGCGAGATCACCGAGGCCAGCCCGATTGCTAATCCGCCAAGAATACGAAAAGCGACAAAGGTGAAGAAGTTATGGGCGATGGCAGTCCCCACCACCGAGGCAGTAAACAGTAGCGCCGTGATAGCGAGCGACTTTTTGCGGCCAAATTTATCGCTCAGCTTTGGCGCAATAAAGCAGCCAACCAGACTGCCTAGCAGGATGTTAGACACTGCCCAGCCGGTTTCTGCCGGGGTCAGCTGGAAATAGTCACTAAGCGGCTCGATAGCGCCAGAGATAATCGATGAGTCATAGCCCATCAGCAGGCCACCAAAAGCGGCGACGGTGCAACAGAGCATGACATATTTCATGTTGTAACGTTTTTGCCGGGTTTCCATTTTTACAGACTCCTTTTCTCTACTGCCTGAACCGCATCGGTTCAGAAAGAGGAGGCGTGATTGTCAGGGGTTCAGGAATTGCAGCGATCAGACACCCGTGAAATATATTTTCTAAATGGAGAAATTTGGATTAATTCTTTCGGAAGTGTGAGGCAGGTTGGAAAAAATTATAAACTTGCCAGGTGATAATCCTAAGCAAAAATCATATAAATCAGTAATATAGGAGATAAAGCCGGGCGGTGATGTTTTTCCATCAAGGGTAAACACCTGATGACAGAAGAAATATCGGCTGAAGCGGTCCGTATGGGACTGATAAAATATCCCGCCTGCCCTCAGCCTTAACGGCTGATTTTTAGGCTCTTAATCCAATGAGGCTGGGCTGTTTCGGCTGGCAGATTAAGCCTGCGAAGATGGCGCCTGGACTGACAGCGAGGCATCAGGATGAAATATAATTTTCATCCTGGTCATTATATGAAAACCTGAGCGTTCTTTACGCCGGTCTGTCGTTAAAGCAGGTTTTCGCCAAAATGCTGGCGATACTCTTTCGGCGTAGTGTCGTAGCTTTTGCGGAAAACTGAGTAAAAGTATTGCAGCGAAGGGTAGCCGCACATCTGTGAGATCTCGTTGATGTTGAGCGACGAGGAAGCCAGCAATTCGCGGGCTTTTTCCAGCTTTTCGCGGTGGATCATCGCATGGATAGTGTCGCCGGTTTCATCCCGGAAGCGCTTTTCCAGGTTAGAGCGCGACAGTCCTACCGCATCCAGCACCTGCTCCACTTTAATCCCTTTACAGGCGTTGAAGCGGATGTAATGCATCGCCTGAATCACCGCCGGATCGCGTAGCGAGCGGAAGTCAGTTGAGCGCCGGGCGATCACTTTTACCGGCGGCACCAGAATGCGCTGAAGCGGCAGAGGCTGCATATCCAGCAGCCGATGCAGCAGTTTGGCCGCCTGATAGCCCATCTGTCGCGAGCCCTGAGCTACGGACGAGAGCGCCACGCGTGACAGATAGCGGGTCAGCTCCTCATTATCAATCCCGATCACCGTAAGCTTCTCCGGCACCGGTATTTTCAGATGTTCGCACGCCTGCAGCAGGTGCCGTGCCCGTGAGTCGGTGACGGCGATAATGCCGGTTTGCGGCGGCAGCGTCTGCAGCCAGTCGGCGAGCCGGTTCTGGGCGTGCTGCCAGTTCTCCGGTGCGGTTTCCATTCCCTGATAAACCACGCCCTGATAGCGCTCACGCCCCACCAGCTGGCGGAACGCCTGTTCCCGCTCCTGTGCCCAGCGCTTGCCGCTGGAGGCCGGTAAACCATAAAAGGCAAAGCGGTTAATGCCCTTCTCTTTCAGATGCAGAAAGGCTTTCTCCACCAGCGCGGCATTGTCCGTAGCGATGTAATGCACCGGGGGATAATCTTCCTGACGATGGTAAGAGCCGCCAACGCCGACAATCGGCACAGAGACATTCGACAGCAGGGTTTCGATGGAGCGATCGTCGTAATCGGCGATCACCCCATCGCCCAGCCACTCACGGATGTTGTCGATGCGGCAGCGGAAATCTTCCTCGATGAAGATATCCCAGTCAGTCTGCGACGCCTGCAGATACTCTCCGACGCCCTCAACAACCTGGCGGTCATACACTTTATTGGCGTTAAACAGCAGCGTAATGCGATAGCGTTTATCATGCATGGTGGCGCGTTCCCTTAAATCCTCAGCGCATTGCATAACACGGCTGAAAGGGGCAAAAAAAATTGTTTGCGCCACAATGTGATCGCCCGCGCGATTACACCCGACGCCGCGTTGCGGTATCCATCCACACCGCCAGCAGCAGAATCGCGCCTTTGACGATGTACTGCCAGAAAGTCGGCACATCCATCATGCTCATGCCGTTATCCAGCGAGGCCATGATAAAGGCCCCCATTACCGCGCCCGCCACCGACCCCACACCGCCCGCCAGGCTGGTGCCGCCGATGACGCAGGCAGCAATCGCGTCGAGTTCTGCGATGTTACCCGCCGACGGCGAACCAGCGCCCAGCCTTGAACTCAGGATCAGCCCGGCAATCGCCACCATCACACCGTTGATGGCAAACACCGCCAGTTTGGTGCGCGCCACGTTAATGCCAGACAGCCGGGCAGCATCAATGTTGCCGCCGATGGCATAGATACGACGGCCAAAAGCGGTGCGGGTGGCCATAAACATGCCCGCCAGCAACAGTACGGCAAGCAGTAATACAGGCGTCGGTACGCCGCGATAGTCGTTGAGTAACCAGATGGCACCGAGCACTAATATGGCGGTAATGGCCTGACGCCCCACGGTGCTGCTGGCTGCGCCCTGCGGCAGTCCGAGCTGCTGACGACGCAGACGCAGACGCCACTGCCACAGCATAAACAGCGCCAGACCGGCAACGCCAAAGCCGAAACCAACGCCACCCGGCAGATAACTCTGTCCAATCTGCGACATGCCCGGCGTGATGGGCGCAACCGTAGTGCCGTCAGTAATTCCGACCAGAATGCCGCGGAACGCCAGCATCCCCGCCAGCGTGACAATAAACGACGGCACTTTACGGTAGGCCACCCACCAGCCATTCCAGGTACCGAGCAACAGCCCCATCACCAGTGTCACCACGATGGTCAGCGGCAGTGGCCAGCCGAGCCAGACGTCGAATATCGCCGCCGCCCCGCCCAGCAGCCCCATCATGGAGCCGACTGACAGGTCGATCTCCGCCGAGATAATCACGAACACCATGCCCACCGCCAGGATACCGGTGATGGCGGTCTGACGCAGCAGGTTGGAGACATTACGCGCACTGAGCCACGCGCCGTCGGTGGTCCAGGTAAAGAACAACGCAATCAGCACAATCGCGCCCAGCATCACCAGCACCTGCAGATTGGGCAGCGTGAACCTGCCCGGTGACGGTTTGCCCGGCGTGCCGGTGAGGCGGCTTTGGGTACTTTCACTTTTAAGCATAATGTTCACTCCGCAGGGCAGCTTCCATCACCTGCTCCTGAGTCAGGTTATCGTTAATCAGATCGGCTTTGATCTGCCCTTCATGCATCACCAGCACCCGATCGCTCAGGCCCAGCACCTCCGGCAGCTCAGATGAAATCACAATCACCGCGATACCCTGCTGCACCAGCGCATTGATCAGCAGGTAGATCTCCTGACGGGCGCCGACATCAATGCCGCGCGTCGGTTCATCCAGGATCAGGATTTTTGGATTAAGCAGCAGGCACTTCGCCAGAATCGCTTTCTGCTGATTGCCGCCGCTCAGGCGGCCAATCGGCAGTTCCGACGAGGAGGTTTTCACCCGCAGCCGGCTGATCGCGTCGTTGATCGCTTGCTGCTCCTGCGCTTCATCCAGGGTAGAGAGGCGGTGACTGAACTGATCCAGCGCCGCCAGGGTGATATTTTTGCCCACCGCCATCAGCGGCACGATGCCATCCTTTTTGCGATCTTCGGGCACCATCGCGATGCCGTGCGCAATCGCAGCGCGGCAGTCGGTGATGCTGACCTGCTGGCCATTGATCCAGATATCACCCTGCCAGCGTCCCGGCCAGACGCCAAACAGACACTGCACGGTTTCGGTTCTGCCCGCACCCACCAGCCCGGCGATACCCAGGATTTCACCACGTCTGAGCGTGAACGAGACATTGTTCACCCGGCGGATGTGGCGGTTAACCGGATGCCAGGCGGTAAGGTTGTCGACTTTCAGTATCACATCGCCGATCTGATGCGGCGCGTGAGGATAAAGCGCGGTCAGCTCGCGTCCGACCATCATGGTGATAATGTCATCTTCGCTCAGGCCCGCCGCCGGACGGGTCGCAATATGCTGGCCGTCACGGATCACGCAGATGGTGTCGGAAATCGCCTTCACCTCATTCAGCTTGTGCGAGATGTAGATGCAGGCGATGCCGTGTTCGCGCAGATTACGGATGATGCCCAGCAGCACATCTGTTTCCTGCTCCGTCAGGGAAGAGGTCGGCTCATCCAGAATCAGCAGCCGGACCTGTTTGTTAAGCGCGCGGGCGATCTCCACCAGCTGCTGCTGACCCAGGCCTAGCTCCCCGACCCGGGTCGCGGGAGAGACGTTCAGCCCGACCCGCGCCAGTAACTGCTGGCAGCGCAGAGTCATGGTTTCGTCATCCACCATGCCGAACCGGCTCAGTTCGGCACCGAGGAAGATGTTCTCCATCACTGTGAGTTGCCGCACCAGCGCCAGTTCCTGATGAATAATCACAATGCCTTTACGCTCGGTATCGCGAATGGTCTGCGCCTGAATGTCGTCGCCAGAGAAGTGAATCTGCCCCTCAAAATCGCCGTGTGGATAGAGGCCGCACAGGATTTTCATCAGCGTCGATTTGCCCGATCCATTCTCACCGCACAGCGACATCACTTCGCCCGCCTCCAGTTGCAGACTGACATCATTAACCGCCTTCACGGCACCGAAACGCTTGGTGATGTTTTTCATTTCCAGCAGCATCGACTGTTCTCCCTCACGCTATGCGCGGTCAGAGTTCGCTCTGTTTATGGAAACCGTCTTTCACCACGGTGCTTTCGATATTGTCTTTGTTGACCGGAATCGGCTTCAGCAGTCGCGACGGCACATCTTTCAGGCCATTGTTCAGCTTGCTGTTGCTGGCTGGTGTTTTGCCATCACCCAGTTCGACGGCAATTTTCGCCGCTTCGGTGGCCAGTTCGGTGATCGGTTTATAAACCGTCATGGTCTGGGTGCCCGCTTTGATGCGCTTAATCGCGGCCAGATCGGCATCCTGACCTGAAATCGCCACTTTTCCGGCAAGTCCCTGTGCACTCAGCGCCTGAATCGCACCGCCTGCGGTGGCATCGTTAGAGGCCACGACCGCATCGATGTGGTTACTGTTAGCGGTCAGGGCGTTTTCCATAATTTTCAGGGCGTTTTCCGGCAGCCAGGCATCGACCCACTGATCGCCGACAATTTTAATACTGCCGTTGTCGATATACGGTTTTAACACTTTCATCTGCCCGGCACGGAACAGGCGGGCGTTATTATCTACCGGCGATCCGCCCATTAAAAAATAGTTGCCCTTAGGCACCTGTTTCACAATGCTTTCGGCCTGGAGCTCGCCCACTTTTTCATTATCGAACGAAATATAAAAATCGATGTCGGCATTATTTATCATTCGGTCATAGGCCAGCACTTTAATGCCTTCCCGTTTCGCTTCAGCGACAACGTTACTCAAGACCTGACCGTTGTAGGGAATAATCACCAGCACATCGACACCGCGGTTGATCATATTTTCAATCTGCGACATCTGTGTTTCTTCGTTGCCGTTGGCCGACTGAACAAACACCTTAGCGCCCAGCGTCTCCGCCTGTTTAACGAAAATATCGCGGTCTTTCTGCCAGCGCTCGAGGCGCAAATCGTCAATTGCCATGCCGATCTTCACTTCTTTTGCCACGCTGGTCTGGCTGAAGAGCGCCAGCGCCGCACAGGCGGCTAACAGTGCATGTTTCATCTTCATTGTGATCATCCTGTAGGTGGAGGCTATTGTTATCGCAGGCCGATAAACCAGGCGGATGAATTGTTGCCCTTCTTTTCCTGTCGCAGCAATTACTGATTTTTATCCGGCTATTACGTTTTTTGGTTTATTTCTTTTTTTATGAGCGCGATCGAGGTTTCATCTTTTTAGGACAAAAGAGTGACAAGGATAAACCGCCCCGCAAATAACATTATTTTGCGAGCCAGCGCACAAATAATAATTATCTGACACCCGTAATGAAATATCGTAATTGAGCTGAGGTTACAGCCCATATTGAATATTGCTTCAACGCAGACCATCCGGGTACTGATGCTAAGGAGCAAACCATGCACGCTTATTTCGATCAGATCGATCGGGTTCGTTATGAAGGCACCCAGTCGACGCATCCTCTCGCTTTCCGCCACTACAATCCCGATGAGGTCATCCTCGGCAAAACCATGGCTGAGCATCTGCGCTTTGCTGCCTGTTACTGGCACACCTTCTGCTGGAATGGCGCGGATATGTTTGGCGTCGGTGCCTTTGATCGTCCGTGGCAGAAAAACGGGGATGCGCTGCAGCAGGCAAAACTGAAAGCGGATGTCGCCTTTGAGTTTTTCCATAAGCTGAATGTGCCGTGGTACTGCTTCCATGATGTGGACGTCTCACCGGAAGGTGATTCGCTGCACAGCTATAAAGAAAACTTTGCCGCCATGACCGATAAACTGCTGGAGAAACAGCAGGAGACCGGCGTGAAGCTGTTATGGGGCACGGCTAACTGCTTTACCCATCCGCGCTACGGTGCCGGTGCTGCCACTAATCCCGATCCGGAGGTCTTTGCCTGGGCGGCGACCCAGGTCTGCAGCGCCATGCAGGCCACCAAAACCCTGGGCGGTGAAAACTATGTGTTGTGGGGCGGGCGTGAAGGCTATGAAACCCTGCTGAATACCGATCTGCGCCAGGAGCGCGAACAGATTGGCCGCTTTATGCAGATGGTGGTCGAGCACAAACACAAAACTGGTTTCCAGGGAACGCTGCTGATCGAACCCAAACCGCAGGAGCCGACCAAACATCAGTATGATTACGATGTCGCGACGGTTTATGGCTTCCTGAAACAGTTCGGACTGGAGAAAGAGATCAAGGTTAACGTTGAGGCGAACCACGCCACGCTGGCTGGCCACTCGTTCCATCATGAAATTGCGACCGCCATTGCGCTGGGCATTTTTGGTTCCGTGGACGCCAACCGTGGCGATCCGCAGTGCGGCTGGGATACCGATCAGTTCCCGGTCAGCGTGGAAGAAAACGCGCTGGTGATGTACGAAATCCTTAAGGCGGGCGGCTTTACCACTGGCGGCTTAAACTTTGATGCCAAAGTGCGTCGTCAGAGCACCGATAAATATGATCTCTTCTACGGGCATATCGGCGCGATGGATACTATGGCGCTGGCGCTGAAGGTGGCGGCTCGCATGATCAGTGACGGTGAACTCGATAAGCGTGTGGCGCAGCGCTACAGTGGCTGGAATGGTGAGTTCGGCCAGCAAATTCTGAAAGGTGAGTTTTCACTGGAGGCGCTGGCGGCGCATGCTCAGCAACAGCAGCTCAATCCGCAGCATCAGAGCGGACGTCAGGAGCAGCTGGAAAATCTGGTGAATCACTACCTGTTTGATTTCTGACCCATCAGGAGCAGCGCATGTTTATCGGGATCGATTTAGGCACCTCTGGCGTCAAAGTGGTGCTGATGGATGCACAGGGCAACGTGGTGGCGACAGAAACGTCGCCGCTGCAGGTTTCGCGTCCGCAGCCCTTGTGGAGCGAGCAGGATCCTGAAAGCTGGTGGCAGGCGCTGGATTCAGCCATGCAGGCCCTGAGCGCACAGCAGGACCTGCGCGCGGTTCAGGCTATCGGACTGAGCGGACAGATGCATGGTGCAACGCTGCTTGACAGCGCTAATCAGGTGCTACGTCCGGCCATGCTCTGGAATGACGGGCGCAGCGAGGCGCAGTGCCGTGAGCTGGAGCTGAAGGTGCCTGACTCACGCGCGATAACCGGCAACCTGATGATGCCCGGTTTTACGGCCCCCAAGCTGCTGTGGGTGCAGCAGCATGAACCGGCCATCTTCAGTCAGATTGCTCATGTGCTTTTGCCCAAAGATTATCTGCGCTGGCGATTGAGTGGCGACTTCGCCACCGATATGTCCGATGCCGCAGGGACGATGTGGCTGGATGTGGCGCAGCGTGACTGGAGCGATGTGATGCTGCGCGCCTGCGATCTCAGCCGTGATCAGATGCCGCAACTCTGTGAAGGCAATGTCCTGACCGGCATGTTGCATGCCGATCTGGCGACGCGCTGGAAGATGAACACAGTGCCGCTGGCCGCTGGCGGTGGTGACAATGCCGCGGGCGCAGTTGGCGTCGGCATGACCGAACCGGGCCAGGGCATGCTGTCGCTGGGGACGTCGGGCGTCTACTTCGTGGTGAGCGACGGCTATCTCAGCAATCCGGAACGTGCGGTTCACAGCTTCTGTCATGCGTTACCGCAGCGCTGGCATCTGATGTCGGTGATGCTTAGTGCGGCTTCCTGTCTCGACTGGGCAGCCACGCTGACCGGATGCAAAGATGTTCCAGAACTGCTGGCTGAAGCGGAGCGCGCGCGCGATGACGTGCCAGGGCTATGGTTTCTGCCCTATCTTTCCGGTGAACGCACGCCGCATAACAACCCCAGTGCCCGGGGCGCTTTCTTTGGCTTTACCCACCAGCATGGTCGTCCCGAGCTGGCACGATCGGTGCTGGAAGGCGTGGGGTTTGCCCTGGCGCAGGGTATGGACGTGCTGCATGAGTGTGGCGTGCAACCAGAGAGCATTATGCTGATCGGCGGTGGCGCACGCAGTGCCCTGTGGCGTCAGATGCTGGCAGATATCAGTGGTCAGACGCTGGATTACTGCCACGGCGGTGACGTTGGCCCGGCGCTGGGGGCAGGGAGGCTGGCGCAGCAGGCGTTGGATGCAGACGTTACCGTCCCGACGCCGGTTCTGGTGCAGCGACATCAGCCGGATCCGGTCAGGCTGGCGCATTACCAGTCGCGTCGGGCGATCTTTGCGACCCTGTATCAGCAACTCCTGCCACTGATGACGTAAAGAGGCCCGGACGCTCTGCCTGATAACAGGCTTTGCGTGGTAGAGCGCCCGGCTCTTGCAGCTTGTTCTGGTTAAAACCGCCTGTTGTAAACAGGTGATTCTTTTATTTATGAGAACTGAAAAAAAGAAAATTAAATAATTCCTTCCCCTCAAATAAAACGTTAATATTTTTACAGTTCTGTATTCAGGACTAAATGCGTCAGGCAGGAAACATTGACTTAACTTAAAATATCTGTGCAGCCTGATTTTAAAAATGGATATTTTGCTACCCCACCCCTGATTAATTAGCAATTCATGCTGACATACTCAAGCTTTATTTATTTTCTGTTTACATATTTTTTCATTGCGATATAAATAAGCCTCTCCACTTCAGGAGACAAACTAAATAAGGACATTCCAATGAAAGAATTAAATACCAGCGAAATCGACATGGTGAGCGGTGCAGGTCTGACTGAGTTTCTGGCTGGCCTGAATAAGGCCATTAGCCATGTGAATACAGCCCTGACTGACACTACCACAGCGCTAGAGGCTTCAACCAGCACCGGTCAGACCATCGGCCTGAGCCATAAGCAATTTGGCCTGAGTATCGCCTCTGGTCATATGACAGGTCTGTATAACTTCCTGTCTTCATTTAATACAGCAGCATAATAAACTTTCATTATTGTCTTCATGATGATAATGAACATTAAGGTTGTTACAGGCTGACTATAACAACCTTATCTTCCATTAAATATTATATTAAACATCTTTAGTGTTTCACTGAGCCAATTTTAAAACGTGAAGCATGCACCCTCTGTATATCGGAAGGATTAATATTAACGCTCTGCATTTTATCGCGTTAAATCCTAAATCTTTCAGGTTAAATTCATACAGCCTCAGCTCTGCCGCATAATTACAGACATTCAGGTGATGAATAAAGTCAGTACAGAGGGTCTCAGATTCTTAAATGCTGGGATCATACACATCCCAGCATCACACTTACTACAGTATCAGCCAATTGCACCCAGCGTATCTTCCTGGCCCTGTTTCTTCGGCAGCAGGAACAGCGTCGCCGCAATATCCAGCAGGTAGATCAGCGCCAGCAGGGTAATCGCCGCGGTGAACGAGAACTGGCTCGCCAGCAGACCAATCACCACCGGGCCGAAGCCGCCCACGCCACGACCCAGGTTGAACAGGACGTTTTGCGCGGTGGCACGCACCTGCGGCGGGAAGGTATCGGAAATCAGCGCGCCGTAGCCGCCAATCATGCCGTTAACAAACATTCCCATGATCGCACCGGTAAACAGCATGATGTTAGGGTCGCGCAGCTGAGCATAAACCACCACCATCACGACGGCACCAAACTGATAGAGCAGGAAGATTTTCCAGCGCGCAAAGCGGTCGGCCAGCACGCCAAACAACCAGATGCCGAAGGTCATCCCGACCACGGTTACCGCAGTCCAGAGGCCGGATTTCGTCAGGCTGAAGCCAAAGCTGGAAGAGAGGTAGCTCGGCATCCAGATCATCAGCCCGTAGTAACCAAAGTTCTGGACTGAACAGAGGATAAAAATACCGAGACTGGCTTTGGCGGTCGCGCGGTCGCGCACCAGCAGCTTCAGGCGCGCCGGAAATGACAGCGACGGCACATGTTTAACCTGCCGCTGAAACACCTCCGGTTCGCCCATGCCACGACGAATGGCAAACGAGACCAGCGCTGGTAATAATCCGACCAGGAACATGCCGCGCCAGCCAATAATATTCAGCAGCGGCGGCGTGATAAAGGCTGCCATCAGCACGCCGAGCTGCCAGCCAATACCTACCCACGCTGAGGCGCGGTTACGCTTTTCAGCAGGCCAGGCTTCGGCAATCAGCGCCATGCCGATACCGAATTCGCCACCGAGACCCACACCCGCCAGCGTTCGCCAGGCGAGCAGATCCCAGTAGCCCTGTGCCACCGCGCACAGGCCGGTAAAGATCGAGAAGACCAGAATCGTGACGGTCAGCATGCGGATACGACCATAACGGTCGCTGAGATGACCGAAGACGATGCCACCGATAACCGCACCAATCAGCGTCCATGTCACCAGCGATCCCGCCTGTGATGGATTGAGCGCCAGCGAAACACTGATAGCCGGCAGCATAAAGCCGAGTATCAGCAGGTCAAATCCATCCATGGCATAACCGCTGACCGCAGCCAGCATCGCTTTGCCCGGCGTTACGCCCGGCTTAGATTGGGGAGAAGGGGACATCGTTGCGCACCTCTGAAAGAAAAGTGCCGCAATTATAAAGAGAGTTCAGGATGTGACCAATTGAAAAGGCTTATCCCTGCGCCACTCCGGCACAGGGATAAGATGGATCAGGAAGGGCGATTGCTGCCATCGTCACCTGACAGTAATTCATCGAGCCGATCTCCACCCACGTGACGGAAATCCTGACCTTTGACGAAATAGAAGATAATTTCGCAGATGTTCTGGCAGCGATCGCCGATGCGCTCAATCGCGCGGGCGCAGAACAGCGCTGTCAGCACGCTGGGAATCGTGCGCGGATCTTCCATCATGTAGGTCATCAGCTGGCGCACAATGCCTTCGTACTCTTTATCCACCTTTTTATCTTCACGGTAGATGGTGATCGCTTCATTGAGATCCATCCGCGCGAAAGCGTCCAGCACATCATGCAGCATCTGCACGGTGTGACGACCCAGCGACTCAAGGCTCACCAGCAGGGGAAGATGCTGCTGACCAAATTTCTCCAGTGCCGTGCGGCTGATTTTCTCCGCTACGTCACCAATGCGCTCCAGCTCGGAAATGGTTTTGATGATCGCCATCACCAGCCGCAAATCGATCGCGGTCGGCTGACGTTTGGCGATGATGCGCACGCAGGCTTCATCAATCTCCACTTCCATCATATTGACCTTCTGGTCGCCGTCGATCACCCGCTGCGCCAGCTCGCCATCCAGATTATGCATGGCGGTAATCGCATCGGTCAGCTGCTGCTCGACCATGCCGCCCATGATCATTACCTGAGTTCGGATATGCTCCAGTTCGGCATTGAACTGACCGGAGATGTGCTTATTCAGATTCAGATTATCCATGTCGATCTCCTGTCAGATCAGCCGTAGCGGCCAGTAATGTAGTCTTCGGTTTGTTTCTGCGCGGGCTTGGTGAACAGCGTGTCGGTGTCGCTGAACTCAATCAGTTCGCCCAGATACATGAAAGCAGTATGGTCAGAGCAGCGTGCCGCCTGCTGCATATTGTGCGTCACGATCACCACGGTATAGTCCTGCTTCAGCTCGGTGATCAGCTCCTCAATACGGCCAGTGGAGATGGGATCCAGCGCAGAGCAGGGCTCATCCAGCAGTAAGACTTCCGGCCGAATCGCGATGCCACGTGCAATGCACAGACGCTGCTGCTGGCCGCCGGAGAGACTGTAACCGCTCTGATGCAGCTTGTCTTTGGTTTCATTCCACAGCGCCGCTTTGGTCAGCGCCCACTGGACGCGCTCGTCCATATCGGCACGCGACAGCTTTTCAAACAGGCGCACGCCAAAGGCGATATTGTCATAGATCGACATCGGGAACGGCGTCGGCTTCTGGAATACCATGCCGACGCGGGCGCGCAGCAGCGCAATATCCTGCTGTGTCGCCAGAATGTTTTCGCCATCCAGCAGAATGTCCCCTTCGGCCCGCTGCTCCGGATAGAGCGAGTACATTTTATTGAAGGTACGCAGCAGGGTCGACTTACCACAGCCCGATGGGCCGATAAACGCGGTGACCTGATTCTTAGCGATATCCAGGTTGATGTTCTTCAGCGCATGAAACTTGCCGTAATAGAAGTTCAGATTACGGACCTGAATTTTATCGGCTGTTGCTGTCGCGATACTCATAATTCATCTCTCTTATACGGCGCCGCGCAGGGCCGCGCCGGAAGTTAACCGTGTTTACCTTTGGCGAAAATGACCCGCGCCACAATGTTCAGCAGCAGCACGCAGAGGGTAATGATCAGCACGCCCGCCCAGGCCAGGCTCTGCCATTCGGCGAACGGGCTCATGGCGAACTTAAAGATGGTGACCGGCAGGTTTGCCAGCGGCTGCATCATGTCGGTGCTCCAGAACTGGTTCGACAGCGCCGTAAACAGCAGCGGAGCCGTTTCCCCTGCGATGCGGGCAATCGCCAGCAGCACGCCGGTGATGATGCCGGAGACCGAGGCTTTCAGGGTGATGGCCGAGATCATCTTCCACTTCGGTGTGCCAAGCGCATAAGCCGCTTCACGCATGCTGTCTGGCACCAGCCGCAGCATATTTTCGGTGGTCCGAATCACAATCGGCACCTGCAGCAGCGCCAGCGCAATTACCCCGGCCCAGCCTGAGAAGTGCTGCATCTGCGACACGACCAGGGTGTAGACGAACAGGCCAACCACAATGGAGGGAGCTGAAAGCAGAATGTCATTAATAAAGCGTATTACTTCTGACAGGGCCGATTTGCGCCCATATTCCGCCAGATAGATCCCGGCCATGATGCCCAGCGGCGTGCCGAAAAAGGTCGACCAGAAAATCAGCAAGCCACTGCCCGCCAGGGCATTCGCCAGCCCGCCGCCCGCCGTATTCGGTGGTGGCGTTGATTCGGTGAACAGGGACCATGACAGCCCATCCACGCCACGCGATACGGTGGTGAAAAGGATCCACACCAGCCAGAACAGGCCAAACGCCATGGTCAGCAGCGACAGCGTCAGTGCAATTTTATTTTTCGTGCTGCGCCAGGACTGCATTTTACGACGTGATGCGTCCAGTTCGGCGCGCGCCTGAATTTCAATCGTGGTCATGAGCGCGCTCCTTCACTTTTCGCCAGTCGCATAATCATCAGCTTTGAAATGGCCAGTACGATAAAGGTAATCACAAACAGGATCAGGCCCAGCTCCATCAGCGCGGCGACATGGACACCCGATTCGGCTTCCGCAAATTCGTTGGCCAGCGCCGAGGTGATGCTGTTACCCGGCATAAACAGCGACGGGCTGTCGAGCTGGTAGGTGTTGCCGATAATAAAGGTCACTGCCATGGTCTCACCCAGCGCACGACCCAGTCCCAGCATCACGCCGCCAATCACGCCATTTTTGGTAAATGGCAGGACGATGCGCCAGATCACTTCCCAGGTGGTGCAGCCGATGCCGTAGGCTGACTCTTTCATCATTACCGGGGTCTGCTCAAAAACGTCGCGCATCACCGAGGCGATGTACGGGATGATCATGATCGCCAGAATCACTCCCGCCGCGAGGATACCGATACCGAAAGCGGGGCCGGAGAAGAGCTCGCCGACAATCGGAATACCCGACATCACATCGTTAACCGGCGTCTGGAAATATTCGGCAAACAGTGGCGCGAAGACAAACAGGCCCCACATGCCGTAAACAATGCTCGGAATTGCTGCCAGCAGCTCAATGGCGGTACCCAGCGGGCGACGCAGCCACCCTGGCGCGAGTTCAGTCAGGAACAGTGCGATACCAAAACTCACCGGCACGGCGATAATCAGGGCGATAATGGAGGTCACAAGGGTGCCGTAGATCGGAACCAGTGCGCCAAATTGTTCGTTGGGCGCATCCCAGGTTTTGGTCCACAAAAAGGCGAAACCAAACTTCTGGATGCTGGGCCACGAGGAGATGATCAGGGAGACAATAATGCCGCCCATCAGTAACAGCACAATCAGCGCAGCCAGCCTGACCAGCGCGCCAAAAATTCTGTCACCTTGTTTGCCTGGGGCTTTGAATGCCGGCTTCGTTGCAGCCATAGAAGTCTCAGTCTTCAGAAGTTATCAGGGCGGCATGAGCCGCCCGTTGGGTCTGACCGGACAGCCGTCCGGCCAGGGTCGGTCAATTACTGATAAAGCGCTTTACCAGAACTGTCTTTGATGTTGGCTTTCCAGGCGGCGCGAATCTGCTCGGTCACGCTCTCTGGCAGCGCAGCATAATCCAGCGCTGTGGCGGTTTTGCTGCCGCTTTTGTAAGCCCAGTCGAAGAACTTCAGCACTTCAGCGCCTTTGGCCGCATTCTCCTGATCTTTGTAGATCAGAATGAAGGTGGTTGAGGAGATTGGCCAGGCATTCGCGCCCTTCTGGAAGGTCAGATCCTGTGCGAACGATTTGCTCCAGTCAGCGCCTTTAGCGGCATTACTGAAGCTGGTTTCGCTCGGCGCGACCGCTTTACCATCGGCATCGATCAGTTTGGTGTAGGTCAGATTGTTCTGTTTGGCATAGGCGTATTCCACATAGCCGATTGAACCCGGCAGACGCTGAACAAATGCAGCGACGCCGTCGTTGCCTTTACCGCCCAGACCCACCGGCCAGTTAACGGTGTTGCCTTTACCGATTTTGCTGTTCCAGTCCTGGTTTACCTTCGCCAGATAGCTGGTGAAGACGAACGAGGTGCCTGAACCGTCAGCGCGACGCACCACGTTGATGTTGGTCTCTGGCAGTTTTACGCCCGGGTTAAGCTTGGCGATCGCCGGGTCGTTCCACTTTTTGATGGTGCCTAGGTAGATATCACCGACGGTTTTGCCATCCAGCGTCAGCTGACCTGACTTGATGCCCGGCAGGTTAACCGCCAGCACCACGCCACCGATCACGGTAGGGAACTGGAACAGACCATTTTTCTGCAGATCTTCATCTTTCATTGGCGCATCGGACGCACCAAAATCAACGGTTTTGGCGATGATCTGTTTGACGCCGCCAGATGAACCGATGCCCTGGTAGTTAATTTTGCTACCGGTGGCTTGCTGATATTCTGCTGCCCACTTGGCATAAACCGGCGCCGGGAACGTCCCGCCTGCACCAGTGAGATCGGTGGCCGCAAAAGCAGATACCGCGCTTACGGCGAAGGTGGTGGCGAGGATTCGGGCTACGGTGCTACGCATCAGTGTCATATTCCCTCCAGGGGAGAAAAGTCAGGCTAGGGGCCGTTTTAGTAAGAGTCTGTGATTGCTGCAGGAGGGAAAATAGGACAGTTTGATGACAGTGAAATGTACGAAATATGACAGTTATATGACAAAGGGCCAGAATGAAGTGGGCCCGCGACGGGGCCCACCAGGTTATTCCACGGTAACCGATTTCGCCAGGTTACGCGGCTGATCGACGTCGGTGCCTTTGATCAGGGCGACGTGATAAGAGAGTAACTGCAATGGCACGGTGTAGAAGATCGGCGCAATCACCTCTTCCACGTGCGGCAGCGGGATAATCTTCATCCCGTCACTGTCGCTGAAGCCCGCATCCTGATCGGCAAACACATAGAGCAGGCCGCCGCGTGCGCGCACCTCTTCGATGTTGGATTTCAGCTTCTCCAGCAGTTCGTTGTTAGGTGCCACTACGATCACCGGCATGTCCGCATCAATCAGCGCCAGCGGGCCATGTTTCAGCTCGCCTGCGGCGTAGGCTTCCGCATGAATGTAGGAGATCTCCTTGAGCTTCAGCGCCCCTTCCATAGCAATCGGGTATTGATCGCCACGGCCCAGGAACAGCGCGTGATGCTTGTCAGAGAAGCCTTCGGCCAGATTCTCAATCAGCTTATCCTGCGCCAGCATCTGCTCAATCCGGTTCGGCAACGCCTGCAGGGCATGAACGATCTCATGCTCAGTCTCCATAGACATCCCTTTCAGACGACCCAGTTTCGCCACCAGCATCAGCAGCACCGCTAACTGAGTGGTGAACGCTTTGGTGGAGGCGACGCCGATTTCGGTGCCCGCTTTGGTCATCAGTGCCAGGTCAGATTCCCGCACCAGTGACGAACCCGCCACGTTGCAGACCGCCAGCGACCCCAGGTACCCTAGCTCTTTCGAGAGACGCAGCGCTGCCAGGGTATCTGCCGTTTCACCCGACTGCGACAGGGTGATCAGCAAGCTGTTTTTCCGCACCGCTGACTTGCGATAGCGGAACTCTGAGGCGATCTCCACGTCACAGGGGATATTTGCCAGCGACTCAAACCAGTAGCGTGACACCATGCCGGAATTATAAGAGGTGCCGCAGGCGATAATCTGGATATGCTCCACCTGGCTCAGCAGCGCTTCTGCACCCGCGCCCAGTTCGCTGAGATCAACCTGACCCTGGCTGAAGCGCCCACTCAGGGTGCTTTTCAGCGCCATCGGCTGTTCATAGATCTCTTTCTGCATATAGTGACGGTAAATGCCTTTGTCACCGGCATCGTATTGCAGGTTCGATTCGATCTCGGCACGCGTCACGGTGTTGCCTTCACGGTCAATTATCGTGACATCACGACGGCTGATCTCGGCGATATCACCCTCTTCCAGATAGATGAAGCGGCGGGTCACCGGCAGCAGGGCCAGCTGATCGGAGGCGATAAAGTTTTCACCCATTCCACGGCCAATCACCAGCGGGCTGCCGGAACGGGCGGCCACCAGCAGTGACGGATCTCGGCTGTCCATAATGACCATGCCATAAGCACCGCGCAGCTGTGGGATCACTCGCAATACGACTTCGCGCAGCGAACCGCCCTGCTTCTGCTCCCAGTGAACCAGATGCGCCACCACTTCGGTGTCGGTTTCAGAGGCAAAGACGTAGCCGCGTTCGATCAGCTCAGCACGCAGCGGCTCATGGTTTTCGATGATGCCGTTGTGCACGATGATGATGTGCTCTGAGACGTGCGGATGCGCATTTGCTTCCGACGGCTCGCCATGGGTTGCCCAGCGCGTGTGCGCGATGCCGGTACCACCAATCAGCGGCTGCTGTTCAGCGGCTTCCGCCAGTTTCTGCACTTTCCCTAACCGCCGCAGGCGCGTGACGTGCCCCTGACGATCGACCACGGCCAGACCGGCCGAATCATATCCGCGATATTCAAGACGACGCAGACCTTCCAGCAGAATCTCTGCGATATCGCGTTGCGCTACTGCACCAACAATTCCACACATAATGATGTTTTCCTGACTACATGGCTTTTCGCCACTTCTGTTGTCATGCGACCTGATATCCGGCTTTGCCGGTTCCCCGAGCCTTGTAGAGAGTGGGGATTATAGTTTTGGCACTGCACTGCATCGGCCCGCATAAAGCGGGCCGTTAAAAATTTTATTTTTTCTTCACCGGACGCTGCCAGTCCGCTTTGTGATTCTGCTCTTTACGGTTATAGACCAGACCGGCTTCGGTCACATCTTTCATGATGGTGGTACCTGCCGCAATGGTAGTGCCTGCTGCGACGCTGACCGGAGCCACCAGTTGCGTATCTGAGCCTACAAATACGTCATCGCCTATCACGGTTTTGAATTTGTTCGCGCCATCGTAGTTGCAGGTAATGGTGCCTGCACCGATGTTCACGTTGTCGCCAATCTCCGCATCGCCAAGATAGGAGAGGTGACCCGCTTTCGATCCCTTGCCCAGACGCGCTTTCTTCATTTCGACGAAATTGCCCACGTGAGCGGCGTGCGCCAGCTCACTGCCAGGACGCAGACGGGCAAAGGGTCCGACGGTACAGGCGGTAGCGAGATGAGCATCCTCGATCACCGTATAGGGGCTGATTTCACAATCATCGCCGATCACGCTGTTTTTGATGATGCAGCCCGCGCCGATTTTGACGCGCGAGCCCAGCGTGACCTGGCCTTCAATAATGACGTTAGTGTCGATTTCGACATCCCGCCCATGTGTCAGCGTCCCGCGCAGGTCAAACCGTGCCGGATCGCGCAGCATCACGCCGGCCAGCAGCAGTTTTTCCGCCTGTTCAGCCTGGTAAGTGCGTTCTAATGTCGCCAGCTGCAGACGGTTATTCACGCCATCGGTTTCACTGATGCGTGCCGGATGAACCGCATTGATCACCCGACCTTCCTGATGCGCCAGCGCGATAATATCGGTGATGTAATACTCACCCTGTGCATTGTTGTTAGTGAGCTGTGACAGCCAGCGTTTTAAATCGCCGCCGTTGGCGATCAGAATACCAGTGTTAATCTCTTTAATGGTGAGCTGCGCCGGGGTGGCATCTTTCTGTTCGATAATGCCGGTGATGGTGTCGTTCTCGCGCACAATGCGGCCATAGCCGGTCGGGTCATCCAGTACCACGGTCAGTAAGCCGATGCCACCCTGCGGTTTTGCTTCGCGCAGGCGCTGTAATGTCGCCTGAGTAATCAGCGGCACGTCGCCGTAAAGCATCATGATATCTTCATCATCGGCAAAAGCAGGGGCGGCCTGCTGCATGGCGTGGCCAGTGCCGAGCTGCTCGGCCTGCAGCACCCAGTTCAGCGTGCTGTCGGTAAGTGTCGCTTTCAGGCGGTCACCGCCGTGACCATAAACCAGATGCACCTGCTGTGCGCCCAGCCCTTTGGCAGCATCGATCACGTGCTGAACCATCGGTTTGCCTGCCAGCGTATGCAGAACTTTAGGCAGATCGGAATACATACGGGTGCCCTTGCCAGCAGCAAGAATCACCACACTCATCGCACTGTTAGACATAACTATCCTGAGTGAATTTTTACGGGTGAAAGTAAAACGGTTTGGGGTTGAGATTACTACATTTTTCTCAGGCCGAAATTAGGCGGACAGGCAGATCGGGCGCCGCAGGCAAAAAAAATGCCAGCCCGAGGGCTGGCATTTCGTGACGCATAAAGCTGGATTACATCGCTTTTTTGGTCAGTTCGATCACGCGCAGTTTAGCAATGGCTTTCGCCAGCTCGGCAGAGGCCTGAGCGTAGTCCACGTCGCCGTGGCTGCTGTTCATGTGCTCTTCTGCTTTGCGTTTTGCTTCCAGAGCACGCGCTTCGTCAAGATCGGTACCGCGAATCGCGGTATCGGCCAGAACGGTGCTGCTGCCCGGTTGCACTTCCAGCACGCCGCCAGAGAGGTAGATATACTCCTCTTCGCCGTGCTGTTTCACGATACGGATCATTCCAGGCTTAATGGCAGTCAGCAGCGGCGCATGGCCAGGGAAAATCCCCAGTTCACCTTCGCTACCTGACACCTGAATTTTCTGTACCAGACCAGAGAACAACTGCTCCTCTGCGCTGACCACATCCAGGTGATAAGTCATAGCCATAATCTTCCTCCCGGGAAACCGTTATTACAGTTTCTTCGCTTTTTCCACGGCTTCTTCGATGGCACCAACCATGTAGAAGGCCTGCTCTGGCAGGTGGTCAAACTCACCTTCCATGATGCCTTTAAAGCCACGGATAGTGTCTTTCAGCGTAACGTATTTGCCCGGTGAACCGGTGAATACTTCCGCAACGAAGAACGGCTGAGACAGGAAGCGCTGAATCTTACGCGCACGTGCCACCAGCAGTTTGTCTTCTTCAGACAGCTCATCCATACCGAGGATGGCGATGATGTCTTTCAGTTCCTGATAACGCTGCAGCAGTGACTGAACGCCACGCGCAACATCATAGTGTTCCTGACCGACAACCAGCGGATCCAGCTGACGGCTGGTAGAGTCCAGCGGGTCAACGGCCGGGTAGATACCCAGAGAAGCGATCTGACGGCTCAGCGTTACCGTTGAGTCTAAGTGCGCAAAGGTGGTTGCTGGTGACGGGTCAGTCAGGTCATCCGCAGGGACGTAAACGGCCTGTACGGAGGTGATTGAACCGGTCTTGGTGGAGGTAATACGCTCCTGCAACACACCCATCTCTTCTGCCAGCGTTGGCTGGTAACCTACCGCAGATGGCATACGACCCAGCAGTGCAGAAACTTCTGTACCGGCCAGGGTATAACGGTAGATGTTATCGATGAACAGCAGAACGTCGCGGCCTTCATCACGGAATTTTTCCGCCATGGTCAGACCGGTCAGTGCAACGCGCAGACGGTTACCCGGCGGCTCGTTCATCTGGCCATAGACCAGCGCAACTTTATCGATAACGTTTGAGTCAGTCATTTCGTGGTAGAAGTCGTTACCCTCACGAGTACGCTCACCCACACCGGCAAACACAGAGTAACCTGAGTGTTCAGCCGCGATGTTACGGATCAGTTCCATCATGTTGACGGTTTTACCGACACCCGCACCACCGAACAGACCCACTTTACCGCCTTTGGCAAACGGACACATCAGGTCGATAACCTTGATGCCGGTTTCCAGCAGTTCCTGCGAGTTAGACTGATCTTCATAAGAAGGCGCTGCGCGGTGAATAGAGGCGATCTCTACTGCACTGCCGTCTTCTTCTTTCAGCTCGCCTTTCATGTCGATTGGCTCGCCGAGAACGTTCATGATACGGCCCAGGGTCGCTTTACCGACCGGAACCTGAATGGGTTTCTGCAGGTCGTTGACGTTCAGACCACGCTTCAGGCCGTCAGACGTACCCATTGCGATGGTACGAACTACGCCGCCGCCGAGCTGCTGCTGTACTTCCAGCACCAGACGCGCATCACCATTCATCACCTCGAGGGCGCTGTACACTTGCGGTACCGCGTCCTGAGGGAATTCGACGTCAACAACGGCGCCGATAATCTGGACAATCTTTCCAGTTGCCATCTTGAATCCTCTACCTAATTCCAAACCTGGTTAAACCGCGGAGGCCCCCGAGACGATCTCGGTAAGTTCCTGGGTGATGCTGGCCTGACGAGCTTTGTTGTATACCAACTGCAGCTCTTTGATCAGATTTCCGCCGTTGTCGGTTGCGGCTTTCATCGCCACCATACGTGCAGCCTGCTCACTGGCCAGATTTTCCACCACACCCTGATAAACCTGCGATTCGACATAACGACGCAGCAGGGTATCCAGCAGCGCTTTCGGATCGGGTTCGTACAGGTAATCCCAGGTCTTCGCCTTCATCTCTTCTTCACCTTCCGCTGGCGCTAACGGCAGCAGTTGGGTGATGGTCGGAGTCTGAGACATGGTGTTATTGAATTTGTTACTGACGATCATCAGTTTGTCGATGCGGCCTTCATCATAAGCCTGCAACATCACTTTTACCGGGCCAATCAGATCAGACAGGGCAGGTTTATCGCCCATGCCGCTGACTTGCGCCACAATGTTGCCACCCACAGCACTGAAGAATGACGCCCCTTTTGAACCGATAATCGACAGATCGCTCTGCACGCCTTTATCGGACCAGGACTTCATATCCGCCAGTAATTTTTTGAACAGGTTAATGTTCAAACCACCACAAAGCCCGCGGTCTGTAGAAACGACCAGGTAGCCGACGCGCTTGACGTCGCGCTGTTCCAGGTAAGGGTGCTTGTATTCCAGATTACCCAACGCAAGGTGACCAATCACTTTGCGCATGGTGTCTGCATACGGACGGCTGGCCGCCATGCGTTCCTGCGTTTTACGCATCTTGGAGGCGGCGACCATTTCCATCGCTTTGGTGATCTTCTGCGTGTTTTTCACGCTTCCAATCTTGCTTCGTATCTCTTTTGCGCCGGCCATTAGCTTCTCCTCAAAGCCTTGCGGCCTGCCTTTTCAGACAAGCCGCCAGACATTACCAGGACTGGGTTGCTTTAAACGTATCGATCAGGCCTTTCAGCTTCGCTTCGATATCGTTGTTAAAGTTACCCGACTGGTTGATTTCAGCCATCAGCTCAGCGTGGTCGCGATCGGCGAAGGCCAGCAGTGCAGCTTCGAAGCTGCCAATTTTTGCCAGTTCAACGTCGTTCAGGTAGCCACGCTCTGCAGCGAACAGAACCAGACCCTGCTGCGCGACAGACATCGGCGCATACTGTTTCTGCTTCAGCAGCTCGGTCACTTTCTGACCATGGCTCAGCTGTTTGCGGGTGGCATCATCCAGATCAGATGCGAACTGCGAGAACGCCGCCAGTTCACGATACTGTGCCAGCGCGGTACGGATACCACCGGACAGTTTCTTGATGATCTTGGTCTGTGCAGCACCACCTACGCGGGATACCGAAATACCTGGGTTAACGGCCGGACGAATACCGGAGTTAAACAGGTTCGATTCCAGGAAGATCTGACCATCAGTAATCGAGATTACGTTGGTCGGAACGAACGCAGAAACGTCGCCCGCCTGAGTTTCGATGATCGGCAGCGCGGTCAGTGAACCGGTTTTACCTGTCACTGCGCCATTGGTGAAACGTTCTACATAATCAGCGCTCACGCGTGATGCACGTTCCAGCAGACGGGAGTGGAGATAGAACACGTCGCCAGGGAACGCTTCACGGCCTGGTGGACGACGCAGCAGCAGAGAGATTTGACGGTAAGCGATAGCCTGCTTGGAGAGGTCATCGTATACGATCAGCGCGTCTTCACCACGGTCACGGAAGTATTCGCCCATCGCACAACCTGCGTACGGAGAGAGATACTGCAGTGCAGCTGATTCAGAAGCAGACGCCACAACAACGATGGTGTTCTGCAGTGCGCCATGCTCTTCCAGCTTACGAACCACGTTAGAGATGGTTGAGGCTTTCTGACCAATCGCAACGTAGACACACTTGATGCCTGAATCGCGCTGGTTGATGATCGCATCGATCGCCATCGCGGTTTTACCGGTCTGACGGTCACCGATGATCAGCTCACGCTGGCCACGACCGATTGGAATCATTGCATCGACCGACTTATAACCGGTCTGAACCGGCTGGTCGACTGACTGACGGTCGATAACGCCAGGTGCAATCACTTCGACCGGTGAGAAACCGTCGTTGTCGATTGCGCCTTTACCGTCGATTGGCGCACCCAGGGTGTTCACAACGCGGCCCAGCAGGCCACGGCCTACCGGTACTTCAAGAATACGGCCAGTACACTTAACCTTCATGCCTTCGGCGAGGTCAGCGTAAGGACCCATCACCACTGCACCAACCGAGTCACGCTCGAGGTTCAGGGCGATAGCGTAACGGTTACCCGGCAGGGCAATCATCTCACCCTGCATCACATCGGCCAGGCCGTGTACGCGGATGATACCGTCACTTACAGAAACAATCGTACCTTCGTTGTGAGCTTCACTCACGACATTGAACTGAGCAATGCGCTGCTTGATCAGTTCGCTGATTTCGGTGGAATTCAGTTGCATATGCTCCAGTCCCCTTAAGACTGCAAGACGTCAGCCAGACGGTCAAGACGGCCGCGTACGCTGCCATCAATAACCAGATCACCCGAACGGATGATCACGCCTGCCATCACAGACTTATCAATTTTGCAATTCAGCTTAACTTTGCGTAACAGACGTTTTTCCATCGCGGCGCTGATTTTATTCAGCTGGTCGTCACTCAGCGTACTGGCGGAGATAACATCAACTTCAGCGGTGGCTTCATGAGCGTCACGCAGTTCGATGTATTGGGCCAGTACAGCCGGAAGCGCTGTCAAACGTCCGTTTTCCGCCATCACCTTAATCAGGTTCTGCGCGGGTTCATCCAGTTGATCACCACAGACTGCGTTAAACGACGCTGCCAGCGCTTCAGGTGCTAATGCACCGGAGAGAAGATCAGCCATCTGTTCATTGCGAGCCACTTCTGCGGCAAACGCCAGCATCTGTTGCCAGCGTTCTATACTTTGATGCTCAACAGCAAAGTCAAAAGCTGCTTTGGCGTAGGGGCGAGCTACAGTAATCAGATCAGACATCAGCCCCTCCCTCCTTACAGTTCAGCGACCAGTTTATCAACGATGTCGCTGTTAGCAGCTTCATCCACGGAGCGTTCGATGATCTTCTCGGCGCCAGCCATAGCCAGCAACGCAACCTGCTTACGCAGTTCTTCACGTGCACGTTTACGTTCGGCATCAATTTCAGCCTGCGCTTGTGTCACGATGCGATTACGTTCGTTTTCAGCTTCGGTTTTCGCTTCGTCCAGAATCTGCGCGCGACGCTTGTTCGCTTGCTCGATAATGACCTGAGCGTCTTCTTTGGCTTTTTTCAGCTGGTCGGTCGCATTAGCCTGCGCGAGATCCAAATCTTTCTTTGCACGTTCAGCAGAAGCAAGGCCTTCAGCAATTTCTTTCTGGCGCTTTTCGATAGCAGCCATGAGCGGCGGCCATACGTACTTCATGCAGAACGCGACAAACAGGATGAACGCGATAGCCTGGCCGAGGATTGTTGCATTAATGTTCACAGCACAATGCCTCTAGATTGAGTATTTAACTTTTCTGCCGTTATCGTTGTGATAAGCGGCAGAATCCGTTCACCCCTGCACATTGTGCGCTGAGTGAACACAGGGCTTTAGGCGACAGCAAACATCACGTACAGACCCAGACCAACAGCGATCATCGGGATTGCATCCACCAGACCCATTACAACAAAGAACTGCGTACGCAGCAGAGGAATCAGGTCAGGCTGACGAGCAGCGCCTTCCAGGAATTTTCCTCCGAGGATGCCGATACCGATCGCAGCACCGATTGCCGCCAGGCCCATCATCACAGCGGCAGCCATGTACAGCAGATCCATATTCAGGTTTTCCATGACAGTCTCCAGTTTGTTTCAGTTAAATGCTCCCTTCATCTTCCGGGCTTCAGCGGAGTACGCTGCAACCCGGAATCAAGAGGGAAAGTAGTGTTGAGAAAAAAATCAATGCTCTTCAGATGCCATCGACAGATAGACAATCGTGAGGACCATGAAAATGAAAGCCTGTAGCGAAATGATCAGGATGTGGAAAATGGCCCACGGCACATTCAGCACCCACTGCGACCACCACGGCAACAGACCGGCAATAAGGATAAAGATCAGTTCACCCGCATACATGTTACCGAACAGTCGTAAACCCAGTGACACAGGCTTAGACAGAAGGCTCACACCTTCCAGAATCAGGTTGATCGGGATGAAGATCGGGTGGTTAAAAGGCTGCAGCGTCAGCTCTTTCGTGAAGCCGCCAATGCCTTTCATTTTGATGCTGTAGAACAGAATCAAAATAAATACGCCCAACGCCATAGATAGCGTGATGTTCACGTCTGCAGACGGTACGACGCGCAGCGCCGGTAACCCCAATACGTGCTCACCAATATATGGCAGCAGGTCGATTGGCAGCAGATCCATGAAGTTCATCAGGAAGACCCAGACAAAAATTGTCAGAGCCAGCGGGGCGATAAGTTTGCTCTTACCGTGATACATGTCGCGCACGTTACTATCAACGAAACCGACAACCAGTTCGATAGCCGCCTGCATTTTCCCTGGTACACCGCTGGTAGCAGACTTCGCCACGCTACGGAACAACACCAGGAAGATGATTCCCAGCACCATAGAGAAAAACATGGAATCGATATTTAATACCCAGAACGTCGCGGGAGCGTCGTGCGGATTCACTAACTCGAAGGTACGCAGGTCCAACTGAAGATGAGTCAGGTGGTGACCAATGTACTCTTGCGGAGTAGAGATTTCTCCTGCAGCCATGATGCCTCTTACCCTTTGTTGTTAATTACCGCCGGTGCCAGCATTTGAACCACCAGCACCGATAACCAGGTTATTCCGACCGGCCAGAAGACCGCCCCGAACAGACCCAACGCCACAATGAGCAAAATGATGGTCGCAAACACTTTAGCAATTTCACCTAAAGCGAAGCTCCACGCGACTCGCCCCGAAGCGGGGGGTTGCCCCTGCAGGCGCCAGGCTAAAAACAAAAACAATACGTTTGGCAGCCAGGCTGCCGCTCCGCCAGCAAGAGCAGAGACACCCCAGGTGACATCTTTAGCAGCAAAGAGTCCGCCGATGATGACTATCGTCACCAGCTGAATCATCAGCACCGTTCGGGCGAATTTTACACTGTAAAGAGACACTGACATGACGCTGATACTCTCCTGCCCCGTTAGGGGTATGTCGCGTGTCGTATAAGACTGCCTTTGCGCAGTTGAGTCAAGCAGCAAAAGCCGTGCAAATTATACGGGCCGCACCTGCGATTTCAATCGGTAAGTAGCGAAAAGGTGAACAATTATTTAAATTTCTTTCCGGAGGGCTATTTTTCCAAAGATTACCCTGCAGAGATTCACCCGAATCTGACTGAAAATTCACTCGCATCTTGCTTTTAAAGCGTGCTTTAGATCACATAATAAGCACTCACACGACATTGAGTTTTATCTGCAGTCTATTTAAGAACAATCTGCAAAACAGATTAACCCTTTAAAATCAGAACATTGAAATTACAAAAATGTGTCCGCAAGACTATTTTCACAGAAAACACGCTATTGACATCGAACTGTGCATGAGAATCGTGAAATTGATATTACGTACGCAAAGTTATTACCACGATATATTTTCCGGCGTGACTACTTTTATTCCGCGACCCGCCTATACAAGTGATATTTCTGATAACTGAATGTGAATTAATCGTTAAATGTAACAGAGCTTTTCGGATAATTTCCGTCTCCGTTTTTAACCTTCGCTCGGCCAGGGCTTAATCAAAATCTTTAATTGATAGCGCATCATCTGCACTTTTTTCATCCATATCCTGATAAAAACCCTGTCAGATAAGCGTTAAATTTCTGAAAACTTAGGCCTACTGGTGACGAATAATGACCAGATGACGGTCACCTTCCAGCTGAGGCACCTGCAGCTTTATCACTGCATCGGAGACATAGCCAGCGGGCAACTCAGCCATTTCATCGTCCGGACGGACACCTTTGAGCGCATAAAAGCGCCCTTCCCCGCCAGGCAGATGGTGACACCAGTTCACCATGTCGGTCAGCGAGGCGAATGCACGGCTGATGACGCCATCAAAGGGTGGCTCAGCCGGGAACGCCTCAACCCGGCTCTGTACCGGAGTAATGTTAGTGAGTCCTAACTCATGCTGAACCTGACGCAGGAAGCGCACCCGCTTGCCCAGACTGTCGAGCAGCGTAAAGTGCGCTTCGGGCATCACGATAGCCAGCGGAATGCCAGGCAGACCGGGACCGGTTCCGACATCAATAAAACGCGAACCTTTCAGATGCGGCGCCACCACAATGCTGTCGAGGATATGGCGAACCAGCATCTGCTGCGGATCGCGCACGGATGTCAGATTGTAGGCTTTGTTCCACTTATCCAGCAGGCCGACATAGGCAACCAGCTGCTGTTTTTGTTGATCGGAGAGAGAAATACCGGCTGCCTTTAGCAGCGACGTGAGTGAGTTAATCACAGCATAAGTCCATTCAGCGGGGGCAAGTCGCCTCGCCCCGTATCAGATCAGGCGCTTTTACGCAGCAGACCCTGTTTTTTCAGATAGATCAGCAGAATCGAGATGGCCGCCGGGGTAATACCAGAGATGCGTGTTGCCTGACCAATCGACACGGGTTTGTGATCGTTCAGCTTGGCAATCACCTCGTTCGAGAGACCGTTCACCTGGCGATAGTCGAGTTCCACCGGCAGCAGCGTATTCTCATTACGCAGCTGGCGATCAATCTCTTCCTGCTGACGCGCGATATACCCTTCATATTTGACCTGAATCTCAACCTGCTCTGCGGCCTGTTCATCAGCCAGTGCCGGACCAAAGGCTTCCAGCGTCATCAGCTTCAGATAGGTCAGCTCAGGACGGCGCAGCAAATCTTCACCGCTCGCTTCTTTAGTCAGCGGTGCGCTGAGTACCGTGTTCACTTCCGTCACATGCTCTGACTTCGGATGAACCCAGATATCGCGCAGGCGCTGACGCTCCTGTTCAATCGCTTCCAGCTTCTGATTGAAACGCGCCCAGCGCGCATCATCCACCAGGCCCAGTTCACGGCCGGTTTCGGTCAGGCGCAGGTCAGCATTGTCTTCGCGCAGCATCAGGCGGTATTCCGCACGGGAGGTAAACATCCGGTACGGCTCTTTGGTGCCAAGTGTGCAGAGGTCATCCACCAGTACGCCGAGATAAGCCTGATCACGACGCGGTGCCCAGCCCTCTTTGTCGGCAGACTGACGGGCCGCATTCAGACCGGCCAGCATTCCCTGCGCAGCCGCTTCTTCGTAGCCGGTTGTGCCGTTGATCTGTCCGGCAAAGAACAGGCCGTGAATAAATTTACTTTCCAGCGTCGGTTTGAGATCGCGCGGATCGAAGAAGTCATACTCAATGGCATAACCCGGACGCACGATCTTCGCATTCTCCATGCCCTGCATCGACCGGACGATCTGAATCTGCACGTCAAACGGCAGACTGGTCGAGATACCGTTCGGGTAGATCTCATTGCTGGTCAGTCCTTCCGGCTCCAGGAAGATCTGATGCGAGTTGCGATCGGCAAAACGCATCACTTTGTCTTCGATCGACGGGCAGTAGCGTGGGCCGATCCCTTCAATGATCCCGGCGTACATCGGGCTGCGATCCAGGTTATTGCGGATCACCTCATGGGTTTTCTCGTTGGTATGCGTGATCCAGCACGGCACCTGCTGCGGATGCTGAGAGGCATTGCCCATAAACGAGAAGACCGGCATCGGGTTATCACCGTGCTGCGGGCTGAGCACTGAAAAATCGATGGTGCGCGCATCGATACGCGGTGGCGTACCGGTCTTGAGGCGGTTTACCCGCAGCGGCAGCGCACGCAGTCGTTTTGCCAGTGGAATAGACGGGGGATCGCCAGCGCGACCGCCGCTGTAGTTGTCCAGACCGATATGAATTTTGCCGTCAAGGAATGTTCCGACGGTAAGAACAACGGTTTTCGCGCGAAACTTTAGTCCCATCTGAGTGACGGCACCCACGACACGATCGTTTTCCACGATAAGATCGTCGACCGCCTGCTGGAAGATCATCAGATTGGGCTGATTCTCCAGTGCCGTACGCACCGCCTGGCGATAAAGCACGCGATCGGCCTGAGCACGGGTCGCCCGTACTGCCGGGCCTTTGCTGGCGTTTAGTATCCTGAACTGAATACCCGCCTGGTCAATCGCACTGGCCATCAGACCACCCAGGGCATCCACTTCCTTTACCAAATGTCCTTTGCCAATACCACCAATCGCCGGGTTACAGGACATTTGTCCAAGCGTATCAATGTTATGGGTGAGTAACAGGGTTTGCTGACCCATTCGGGCTGCCGCCATTGCGGCTTCGGTGCCCGCATGACCACCACCAATTACGATGACGTCAAAAGGATCCTGATAAAACATGAAGTGGTACCTCGGTTGATGAACTTGCAGGATCGTCGTCCTGGGGCGTGGATTCTACTCAAATTCCGTCTGGGGTGAAAGCCGCGGGATCGTCCGGTTTTAAAAGAAAGGATCTTAGATCTGTATATGATCTTTCTGTTAGATCTCTTATTAGGATCCCGGTTTTCTGTGGATATGTGGCAGAAGCACAGCAGAAACAACAGGATGAAGAGGATCACTAGCTGTGAGTGATCGGTGATCCTGATCCGTATAAGCTGGGATCAAAAGCCGTTGTTATCCACAGCTCAAAAATCGCTCTTCGCTTATTATTTGGATAACTACCGG